>NC_016047.1:15000-4207222 GCF_000227465.1 Bacillus spizizenii TU-B-10 | reverse complement strand
TATCCACATTCGTATCTTTAGAGCAGTTTTTCTGACTTTTTTTCGTTAAATTAAGGAATCTAAAAAATAAGGTTTCGAAAGTCGGGAAGGTGTGGTATCCTATTATGGTTGCAAGAAATAAAAGCACTAGTGAAGTTGACAATGAATAGGTAACGCAAATATAATAAGTAAGACTGTCTTTAACAGCTATTCCTCGAGGGAGGTGTCATAAATGAAAAGAACATTCCAACCGAATAACCGTAAACGCAGTAAAGTTCATGGCTTCAGAAGCCGTATGAGTTCAAAAAACGGTCGTCTAGTTTTAGCACGCCGTCGCCGTAAAGGCAGAAAAGTATTATCAGCTTAGGCCACTGAATAATGTCAGTGGTCTTTTTTCACTTTATGGGAAAAGATAGATGTGATGCATGATGAACCGGGGTATGCTCCCTGGTTCTAGTGCATCTCATTTTCATAATAAATTTCAAAAGTTTCTGCCAGCCAGTATCGGAGTGAGTCATTTGAAGAAGCGAAATCGTTTAAAGAAAAATGAAGATTTTCAAAAAGTGTTTAAGCATGGGACATCAATAGCGAACCGCCAGTTTGTCTTATATACGCTTGATCAGCCTGAAAACGATGAGCTGCGCGTCGGGCTTTCCGTCAGCAAAAAAATTGGCAACGCTGTGATGCGAAATCGGATCAAACGTTTGATTCGGCAGGCTTTTCTTGAAGAGAAAGAGAGACTGAAGGAAAAGGATTACATCATTATTGCCAGAAAACCGGCGAGCCAGCTGACATATGAGGAAACGAAAAAAAGTCTGCAGCATCTATTCAGGAAGTCTTCTTTATATAAGAAATCTTCGTCAAAGTAGGCATTGTCACTGCTTTCTTACAACTTTTAAAAGCGCTTCCTTTCTGGTTGATCAGAAAAAGACACCATTTAAAACTGAAAGATGCTAAAATACATACAAGTATGCTTTGCAATAAAAGAGTGTAAAGATTAATTATAGGAGGAAATGTTGTTGAAAAGGAGAATAGGGTTGCTATTAAGTATGGTTGGCGTATTCATGCTTTTGGCTGGGTGCTCGAGTGTGAAGGAGCCAATCACTGCAGATAGTCCGCATTTTTGGGACAAGTACGTAGTATATCCATTGTCTGAGCTCATTACGTATGTAGCGAAATTGACGGGAGATAACTATGGACTATCAATTATTCTTGTTACCATTTTAATTCGTTTATTAATTTTACCGCTGATGATTAAGCAGCTGAGAAGTTCGAAAGCGATGCAGGCTTTACAGCCGGAAATGCAAAAGCTTAAAGAAAAATACAGCTCAAAGGATCAAAAAACACAGCAAAAGCTTCAGCAGGAAACAATGGCTTTATTCCAAAAGCATGGTGTCAATCCGTTGGCGGGATGTTTCCCGATTTTAATCCAGATGCCGATTTTAATTGGATTCTATCATGCGATCATGAGAACACAGGCGATTTCAGAGCATAGTTTCTTATGGTTTGACTTAGGAGAAAAAGATCCTTTTTATATTCTTCCTATCGTTGCCGGTGTTGCTACATTTGTTCAGCAAAAACTGATGATGGCGGGAAATGCGCAGCAAAATCCGCAAATGGCGATGATGCTTTGGATTATGCCGATTATGATTATCGTATTTGCGATCAACTTCCCGGCGGCTCTTTCTCTTTATTGGGTAGTCGGTAACTTATTTATGATTGCACAAACTTTCCTCATTAAAGGACCAGATATTAAAAAAAATCCTGAGCCGGAAAAAGCCGGAGGAAAGAAAAAGTGAGGAATGTGACTGCTGCAGGGCGAAATGTCGATGAAGCAGTACAGTCTGGATTGCAAGAGCTGGAATTAACGAAGGATAAGGTAGAAATTACCGTTATTGAAGAGGGAAACAAAGGGTTTCTCGGTATTTTCGGTAAAAAGCCGGCGGTCGTAAAGCTGGTTGAAAAGATTGATCCGATTCAGCAAGCGAAGTCTTATCTTCAAACAATTGCCGAAGAGATTGCCGGGAAGTCTGATGTGACTGTTCAAGAAAGCAAAAAGACAGTGAGTTTCCATATAACAGGTGAAAAAGCGGCCTTGTTGATTGGGAAAAGAGGACAAACCTTAAATGCCCTTGAAACTTTGACACAGCTTGTCCTTAATCGTTATCCAGGCCAATATAAAAATGTGACGGTGGATGCAGAAAACTATCGTTTGAAAAGAAAAGATACACTGAGTCAGCTGGCCATCAGGCTTGCAGACCAGGTCTTGAAAACGAAAAAAGCAGTTCATCTTGAACCTATGCCGTCCAGTGAAAGAAAAATCATTCATGATACTCTTTCTGGATATGCAAATCACCAGATCAAAACATATTCAATGGGTGAAGGCGAAAATCGCCATCTCGTTATTTCCCATAAAAGATAGCATAAAACCGAAGTCCGATAAAAAGCGGATTTCGGTTTTTTTGTATGAGAAAAATCTATTTTTCCTAGTCATATCAAGCTTTTGCCGTTTAAGTTTTTTCTTTTTAGGTGTATCCTGTTGATAAAAAGGAAGTTCAGGAAATAAAATTAATTGTTATTCACATGTGGATAAGTTAAAGTAATAGGAGGCGAATTCCTAATTCTGTGGATAACATATCTTCCACTTCGAACCAAACTATGTTATCTTTTAGTTTTGGCATAATAAAAATTTTTTTATATAGATGAAAGTATAAGTAAAGAGAGGTGAACAGCATGGATACAATTGCAGCAATTTCCACTCCGATGGGAGAAGGCGCGATTGCGATTGTACGGTTGAGCGGACCAGAAGCAATTCAAATCGCAGATAAAATTTATAAAGGGCCGAAGGGGAAAACACTCAGCTCGGTCGAATCACATACGATTCATTATGGTCATATCGTAGACAGACCTTCGGATCGTGTCGTAGAGGAAGTAATGGTATCAGTGTTAAAGGCACCGAGAACTTTTACACGTGAAGATGTCATCGAAATTAACTGTCACGGGGGAATTGTGACTGTGAACCAAGTGCTTCAGCTCGCATTGAGAGAGGGAGCGAGACTGGCAGAGCCTGGTGAATTTACGAAACGCGCGTTTTTAAACGGCCGAATTGATCTTTCACAGGCGGAAGCGGTTATGGACTTAATCAGAGCGAAAACGGACCGGGCAATGAACGTCGCCATGAATCAAATGGAAGGGCGTCTTTCTGCTTTGGTGCGCCGTTTACGCAGTGAGATTTTAGAAACGCTGGCTCACGTTGAGGTAAATATAGATTATCCGGAGTACGATGATGTAGAGGAAATGACGCATCAGCTTTTGGTTGAAAAGGCAACCGCCGTGAAAAAAGAAATTGAGGCGCTGCTGAGGACTTCTGAGCAAGGAAAAATCTTGCGGGAAGGTCTTTCTACTGTCATTATCGGCCGGCCGAATGTAGGAAAATCATCTCTTCTGAACAGCCTCGTTCATGAGGCAAAAGCCATTGTAACCGATATTCCCGGAACGACTCGGGATGTAATTGAGGAATACGTTAATGTAAGGGGCGTTCCACTTCGTCTGGTTGATACAGCAGGTATTCGTGAAACAGAGGATATTGTTGAACGAATCGGTGTTGAACGTTCTCGCCAGGTTCTAAAGGAAGCGGACCTGATTTTACTCGTGCTTAATTATAGTGAAGAGCTTTCTGAAGAAGACGTGAAGCTTTTTGAAGCCGTTGAGGGCATGGACGTTATCGTGATTATGAATAAGACTGACCTTGAGGCGAAGATTGACAGTGAGCGTGTCCGTGAGCTTGCCAATGGACGTCCTGTTGTCACGACATCTCTATTAAAAGAGGAAGGCGTCAATGATCTGGAAGAAGCGATTCAATCGCTGTTCTACACGGGTGCCATTGAAAGCGGAGATCTGACTTATGTCAGCAACACACGTCATATCTCTATTTTACAGCAAGCAAAACGTGCCATTGAAGATGCGCTTAGCGGCATCGAACAGGATGTCCCGATCGACATGGTGCAAATCGACCTTACAAGATGCTGGGAGCTTTTGGGTGAAATCATCGGAGATTCTGTCCACGAAAGCTTAATTGATCAGCTCTTTTCTCAATTCTGTTTAGGAAAATAATAAAAGGAGGAACTAGAATCATGGGGTATGAAGCAGGCCAATACGATGTGATTGTGATTGGCGCCGGGCATGCCGGTGTTGAGGCTGCCCTCGCATCAGCACGCCAAGGCGCCAAAACGCTTGTCCTGACCATCAACTTAGATATGGTTGCATTTATGCCATGTAATCCGTCTGTCGGCGGTCCCGCAAAAGGGATTGTCGTCCGCGAAATTGACGCGCTCGGCGGAGAAATGGGCAGAAACATCGATAAAACGCATATTCAAATGAGAATGCTGAATACTGGAAAAGGTCCTGCGGTCCGTGCATTGCGTGCGCAAGCAGACAAATTCCAATATCAGCACGAAATGAAAAATACGCTTGAAAAAGAACCAAACTTAACATTGCTGCAAGGAATTGTGGAACGGCTGATTGTTGAAGACGGCGAATGCCGCGGTGTTATTACACAAACCGGCGCGCATTATCGTGCGAAAGCAGTTGTCATGACGACAGGGACATATTTAAGAGGACGAATCATTCTTGGTGATCTGTCTTACTCAAGCGGTCCGAATAACCAGCAGCCTTCTATTAAGCTTTCTGAGCATTTGGAGGAACTGGGCTTTGACCTCGTTCGTTTTAAAACAGGTACGCCGCCTCGCGTCAAAAGCGACACGATTGATTACAGCAAAACGGAAATTCAGCCTGGTGACGATGTGCCTCGCGCTTTCTCATATGAAACAGTGGAATATATTACAGATCAGCTCCCTTGCTGGCTGACATATACAAGCCCTGAGACACATGAGATTATTGACAGCAACCTGCACCGTTCACCGATGTATTCGGGTATGATCAAAGGTACGGGCCCAAGATATTGCCCGTCCATTGAAGATAAAGTTGTCCGATTTAATGATAAACCGCGTCACCAGATCTTCCTTGAGCCGGAAGGCAGAAATACGCAGGAAGTCTATGTCCAAGGGTTATCTACAAGTCTGCCAGAAGATGTACAGCAAAGAATGCTTGCAACGATTCCTGGTCTTGAAAACGTGCAAATGATGAGAGCCGGCTATGCGATCGAGTACGATGCGATCGTACCGACACAGCTATGGCCGACACTTGAAACGAAAAAAATCGCAAACCTTTACACTGCAGGCCAAATTAACGGAACATCAGGCTATGAAGAAGCTGCGGGACAAGGGATTATGGCGGGAATCAATGCAGGACGAAAAGCGCTTGGAAAAGAAGAAGTGATTCTAAGCCGTTCTGACGCCTACATTGGTGTTCTGATTGATGACCTTGTAACAAAAGGAACCAATGAACCATACCGTCTTTTGACATCACGTGCTGAATACAGATTGCTTCTTCGCCATGACAATGCTGATTTGCGTCTGACAGAAATCGGACACCGCATTGGATTGATTTCTGATGAGAGATATGCAGCTTTTGAGAAGAAAAAAGCGGCGATTGAAGCGGAGAAAAAACGTCTGCACTCTGTGATTATCAAGCCGTCACCGGAAAATCAAGAATATATCCGTTCTCTTGGCGGAAGCGAATTGAAAGATGGAGTTCGCGGCACAGACTTGATGAAACGTCCTGAAATGAACTATGAAACAGTCACAAAACTGGCGCCGCCAGAAGTGCCGGTTCCGCAAGACGTGGCAGAACAAGTAGAAATCCAAGTGAAATATGAAGGATATATTGAAAAATCCCTTCAACAAGTGGAAAAACTGAAGAAGATGGAAAACAAAAAAATTCCGGATCGAATTGATTATGACGCAATCAAAGGGATCGCGACTGAGGCGCGTCAAAAGCTGAAAAATGTGCGTCCTTTGTCTGTTGCCCAAGCTTCCCGTATTTCCGGTGTAAACCCGGCGGACATTTCAATTCTATTGGTGTATTTAGAGCAGGGACGCATTGCGAAGATAGCCGAGTAGAAAGGATGACGGCATGAATATTGAAGAATTCACTTCTAGTTTGGCGGAAAAAGGGATCTCCCTTTCTCCCCGTCAGCTGGAGCAATTTGAGCTGTATTACGACATGCTGGTTGAATGGAACGAAAAAATCAATCTGACTTCAATTACAGAGAAAAAAGAAGTGTATCTTAAGCATTTTTATGATTCCATTACAGCTGCTTTTTATGTCGACTTCAATCAAGTGAACACGATTTGTGATGTCGGAGCGGGAGCGGGTTTTCCGAGTCTTCCGATTAAAATATGCTTTCCGCACCTCCATGTCACAATCGTGGATTCACTAAACAAACGGATTACGTTTTTAGAAAAGTTGTCTGAAGCTTTGCAATTGGAGAATACGACATTCTGCCATGACCGAGCTGAAACATTCGGACAGCGGAAAGACGTACGGGAAAGCTATGATATTGTGACGGCGCGAGCAGTTGCAAGACTATCTGTTTTGAGCGAACTTTGTCTGCCTCTGGTGAAGAAAAACGGTTTGTTTGTTGCTTTAAAAGCCGCATCAGCTGAAGAAGAACTGAATGCCGGCAAAAAAGCAATCACGACGCTTGGAGGAGAACTTGAGAATATCCATTCCTTTAAGCTGCCTATTGAAGAAAGCGATCGTAATATTATGGTGATACGCAAGACAAAAAATACACCTAAGAAGTATCCAAGAAAACCGGGAACTCCTAATAAATCGCCAATTGAAGGGTAATTTAGACAGCCTGATATGACAATACCATCATATTTTCATCAAAATTGATGGATGTACAGCAGGAAAAACCATGAGAAAATAGAATTATAAAAATGGCAGTTTTTAAAGGTGGTGTAGGTACATGAAGCATTCATTCTCTCGTTTCTTCGGGCTTGGTGAGAAGGAACAGGAACCGGAGATTGCTGAACATGAGACAAACAAAGAAGAGATTCTGGAAATACCGGTAAATGCTATCGTTCCCAACCGTTTTCAGCCACGCACCATTTTCTCAGATGAAAAAATCAAAGAGTTAGCAATGACCATTCATACACACGGCATTATTCAGCCGATTGTTGTCAGGCATACAGAAGAAGAGGGCCAATACGAACTCATTGCAGGTGAAAGACGCTGGAGAGCGGTACAATCGCTCGAGTGGGAAAAGATTCCGGCTATTATTAAGGATTTTTCCGACACGGAAACCGCTTCTGTGGCGTTAATTGAAAACTTGCAGCGGGAAGAACTGTCTTCTATTGAGGAAGCGCATGCCTATGCTCGGCTTCTTGAGCTGCATGACTTAACACAGGAAGCACTCGCACAGCGTTTAGGAAAAGGGCAATCCACAATTGCGAATAAGCTGCGGTTATTAAAGCTGCCTCAGCCGGTCCAAGACGCGATTATGGAGAAGAAAATCACTGAGCGTCATGCCAGAGCGCTGATTCCGCTGAAGCAGCCTGAGCTCCAAGTCACACTGCTCACAGAGATTATTGAGAAAAGTTTAAATGTAAAGCAGACGGAAGACCGCGTGGTGAAAATGCTGGAGCAAGGCCAGAGAAAACCAAAGCCGAGACGCAAAGCGTTCAGCAGAGATACAAGAATTGCAATGAACACGATTCGCCAGTCACTATCAATGGTTGAAGACAGCGGTGTAAAATTGAATACGGAAGAAGAAGAATTTGAAGAATATATTCAATTAACGATTCGCATACCAAAATAAAAGCTCTCCTGAAAAGCAGGAGAGCTTTTATTCTTATTGTAAAAGGAAATTAATTACTTTTAGTCGATAATGTTATATTAGAATTCTTTTCTTCGAGCTTGTGGATAAATTCTTCAGTATTTTGCGGAGAAATCACTGCATGTCCCCAGCCTCTCTGATAATATATCGTGATGGCATGACGAGAGCCGATCAGACGAAAACCTGACCACAGCTTCTTTTTTTGAACCACTTTGTCGATTTTTTCGTAAGGAATTTGATGTTTGATCAGTCCGGCTTTAATGATCAGATGATGTTCCCTTAATACATATTTCAGATCAATAAAGCTCCAAATGATGAGCACATTTAAAAGAGTCAGCAGAGTAAAAATGATCCAGCCTGAAACCCTCACATTTCCCATCACAAAAGGAACGATGGCATCTGCTTGTATCAGTAATATAAGGAACACAATCATCAGCGTAACGGGTATATCTCTCTTTGTTTTATAAACCATATTCTCACCGTCCTGTACGTTCTGCACTGTAACCTCTTCTTTTTTTCTTTAAGAAATTCCTTTTTTAAGTCAAAAAAACATAGAAATTGCAGAATTTATAAGAGAAAGCATATGACAAGCTTGAATTTTCAATTATTTCCCTTCTGAATCGGAACAAAATGATGAAAAAAATGAAACGCTTTAATCTTTTTTTGATAGAATAGAAGCAAGATAGTACATGTTCATGTGAAAGTAGGTGACATCGTGGGAAAAATCATAGCAATTACGAACCAAAAAGGCGGAGTGGGCAAAACAACGACGTCTGTCAACCTTGGGGCATGCTTAGCTTACATAGGGAAAAGGGTTCTGCTGGTAGATATTGATCCGCAGGGGAATGCGACAAGCGGATTAGGGATTGAAAAAGCCGATGTAGAGCAGTGTGTGTACGATATTTTAGTAGATGATGCAGATGTAATAGATATTATTAAAGCAACGACAGTAGAGAACTTGGACGTGATTCCTGCGACCATTCAGCTTGCCGGAGCTGAAATCGAGTTGGTTCCGACGATTTCAAGAGAAGTGAGACTGAAGAGGGCGCTTGAAGCAGTAAAGCAGAATTATGATTATATTATCATTGATTGTCCGCCGTCATTGGGGTTGCTGACGATTAACGCGCTTACTGCCTCAGATTCCGTTGTGATTCCTGTACAGTGCGAATATTACGCCCTGGAGGGGCTCAGCCAGTTATTAAATACAGTACGTCTTGTGCAAAAGCATTTGAATACTGATTTAATGATTGAAGGTGTATTGCTGACAATGCTTGATGCCCGGACGAATCTCGGTATTCAAGTCATTGAAGAGGTTAAAAAATATTTTAGAGATAAAGTATATAAGACGGTTATTCCGCGTAATGTCCGTCTGAGCGAGGCACCGAGTCACGGAAAACCCATCATTTTATACGATCCGCGGTCAAGAGGTGCGGAAGTATATTTAGATTTAGCAAAGGAAGTGGCTGCGAATGGCTAAAGGCCTTGGAAAAGGGATTAATGCGTTGTTTAATCAGGTCGATTTGTCTGAAGAGACAGTTGAAGAAATTAAAGTTGCCGATTTACGCCCTAATCCTTATCAGCCAAGAAAACACTTTGACGACGAGGCATTAGCTGAACTAAAAGAATCTGTGCTGCAGCATGGCATTCTTCAGCCTCTTATCGTCAGAAAATCTTTAAAAGGCTATGATATTGTTGCGGGGGAACGGCGTTTTCGAGCGGCAAAGCTGGCGGGTTTAGACACAGTTCCGGCGATTGTCCGTGAATTATCAGAGGCTTTAATGAGAGAAATTGCTTTATTGGAAAACCTTCAGCGTGAAGATTTATCGCCGCTTGAAGAGGCTCAGGCCTATGACTCCTTGCTGAAACACTTAGATCTCACGCAAGAACAGCTTGCCAAACGTCTTGGGAAAAGCAGACCGCATATTGCGAATCATTTAAGATTGCTGACATTGCCAGAAAACATTCAGCAGCTTATTGCCGATGGTACGCTTTCCATGGGGCATGGACGCACGCTTCTTGGCCTGAAAAACAAAAATAAGCTTGAACCGCTTGTACAAAAAGTGATTGCGGAGCAGCTCAATGTTCGCCAGCTTGAGCAGCTGATTCAGCAGTTAAATGAGAATGTTTCACGTGAAACAAAGAAAAAAGAACCTGTGAAAGACGCGGTTCTAAAAGAACGGGAATCTTATCTCCAAAATTATTTTGGAACAACGGTTAATATTAAAAGACAAAAGAAAAAAGGTAAAATCGAAATCGAATTTTTCTCTAATGAAGATCTTGACCGGATTTTAGAACTTTTGTCTGAACGAGAATCATAAATAAAGAAACCATCTTTCAAGCGAAGATGGTTTTTGTTTTATATTCGTCCAGTGAGCCTTTGCAGCGGGTTAAGGCGTTCCTGCCTCCACTCTGTTCGATCTGTTAAACTCAATCCTTCTGCAAGAACATTTGCCATATTCATGACTAAGTGTAGCCTTGTATTTTGCAATACAAAGTATTCCATAAAACCACTCACATTCACAATTCCGTTAATATGAAGATCTCCCACTTCAGGAAGGTCTTTTTGCACACCAGCCCCAGGCTTTAATGGCCCTTCTCCGATTTGAAACGATCCTACACTTTTAACGCGTCCTAAGCATGCATCGACCGCTATAATAAATGGGTTTTTATGTAATTTTTGAATGTCATTGATTTTATCCTTCATGTTCACAGCATGGACGGGATCAGATAGGGTTCCATAGACATGGAATCTGGTGAGTGGCATTTGTTTGAGTTTCATTCCTACGAGCGGGCCTAATGAATCACCGGTTGAACGGTCTGTTCCGATACAAACCACGACAATTGGTTTGCCGGCAGCTTTACGTAAGGATGAAGAAAGGATGGTTTGGATTTGTTTTGCTGCTGCTGCATCTGTATGTGAAACATATTGCTTTACTCGTTCCTGAGAGGAAAAAAGCCCGCCTTTTCGATTCATAGGTTTCACTTCCTTGTTATAGTAGGTAACAGAATTGCTATGGTGTGTGCCTAGTTATGTAAGGTTGTTTACAGTATATCCAGCAGTATGATTTTTTATGCTTTGTGTAGACACCGGATATTTTCAAAAATAGAGGATTGATATGAGTGCTTAGAGGGGTTGGTTATAAGTATTGTGCTCCAATGCCTCTATTATGATCAAGCTGTGGTCTGCTTACAAAACAGTTGAAAATGCATAGATGTCTACATTGGAAGGGCAATACCGACAAAGTTTAGGATTCTGGGATCAGAAGTGATTTCAATCCGTCTGTTTCTTGTCATACAATACATTATCTATTTCGGCAGTATAGGATATCGGGGTGAAGATGCATACAGAGGTTCTTTCCTTATTTCCGCGGCCAAACTAATATCTTGTTTTAGACTGCCTTCATTGGCAGTCTTTTTTATGTGTATTTCGTATGATAATTTTACCTTGTGGTCAATGTCTATGAAAATATGGCATGTTTGCTTTCAGTTATTTATATAGTAACAATAACGGGAAAAAGCTGAACTCTGTGCTATGAGGTGATGATGTTGTGGAGAGCCGGAATGAAGTGGATGCTGCTCATATTAGGGAGCCTGATCGGGGCCGGATATGCGAGCGGTCAGGAGATATGGCAGTTTTTTGGGGCGGAAAGCGGACTTGCTATTGTGCTGTTTACAATCATGTTCATTTTCTCGTCTTATATTGTGATGAAAATCAGTTTTAAGGTTCAATCCACTCATTTTCTGCCGGTTCTGGAACATTTGATGGGACCATGGCTGGCGAAAATTTATGATGTCCTCATCGTTTTTTATTTGTTTTCGACGACTATGGTGATGATTGCCGGAGGCGGTGTGACCTTGCAAATGTACAAGCTTCCTTTCTGGTGGGGAATCGCGCTGATTTGTATCGTGACCGTGTGTTTGTTTTTCTGGGATGTGAAAGGAATATTATCAGTAAATGGTTTTTTAATACCTGTTTTAGTAGCAGGGCTGCTGTATGCGCTGATCTCCTTTCAGAGCACCCATCATCATACGTGGACGATTGATTTGACTCGGCAGTATAACTGGCCTGCGAGCATTACGTTTACCTCTTTAAACATTCTTTCAGTTGTCGCGATTTTATCCTCCGTTGGGAAAGAAATGAAAGGACTCGGAGAAGCGAAAATCGCCAGTGTGGCAAGCGGACTTATTTTTGGTGTGATCTCTTTTGTTTATAATGAAACGTTAGTGGAGTTGGCGGGCTCCCTTTCCCAGTTTGAAATACCGTTGTTTGCCGTTTTGGAGGGGGCGCCTTATCTCCTTTTTTTATGTATGACGGCGGTGCTTTGTCTGGCGATTTACACGACGACGGTAGCTGGTTTGCTGGGGCTGTCCAGCCGGTTGATGGCGTTTGTTCATATGCCAAGATGGATGATTGTGTTGATTCTGTTAGTGTTAATGGTGCCATTTACCTCTTTCGGGTTTTCTGATTTGATCGCGTTCTTGTATCCGATATACGGGATGCTGAATTTATATTTGTTAGTTTGTCTGCTGTTATATCCTATTTTGAGTAAATGGAAATAAGAGGATACCTTTCTTTTCAGATATCTTGATTGCTCTTATGATCAGTTTTTTTGTACAATAGATACAGCAGTTTATGAAAAGAGGTGAAGGGTCTTGGCGGATAAAGACTTTGGCCTGAATGATATCGTAGAAATGAAAAAACCGCATCCATGCGGAGCGAACAGCTGGAAAATTATACGCATGGGAATGGATATTCGAATTAAGTGTGAGGGATGTTCTCACAGTGTAATGATTCCGAGAAAAGAATTTGAAAGAAAACTAAAAAAAGTACTTGTCAAGCATGAGGAGCCTACTTCGTAAAAAGGCCGGCACTCATGCTTTTTCATATAGAAGGTAAGGAGAAGACGGCGATGAGCAAAGTGCATCAGTCAGCATGTCCGCTGAATTGCTGGGACAGCTGCGGCTTTTTGGTGACTGTTGAAGACGGAAAGGTAACAAAGGTGGACGGAGATCCGAACCATCCGATTACGGAAGGCAAAATCTGCGGCCGCGGCAGAATGCTTGAGACAAAAACAAATTCGCCTCAGCGGCTCCGCTATCCGATGAAAAAACAAAATGGCGAGTTTGTGCGAATTTCCTGGAATCAGGCACTTGATGAAATTGCCGGCAAACTTCGGGAGATCAAGGAAAAATCGGAGACAACTGCTGTTTTGCACAGCCACGATTATGCGAATAACGGTTTGTTAAAAGCGCTAGACCAGCGTTTTTTTAATGGGTATGGCGGCGTGACTGAAATCGTCGGAAGCATATGCTGGGGCTCCGGTATCGAGGCACAAAGCTGGGATTTCGGCCGTTCGTATGGGCACGGCCCGCTTGATATTTACAACAGCAAACATGTTGTTGTGTGGGGAAGAAATGTATCCAGAACGAATATGCACTTATACCATCACTTGCAGCAGGTGAAGAAAAAGGGCGCCACAATTACTGTGATTGACCCGATCTTCAATCCGACTGCCAAGCTTGCAGACCGCTATATCTCTGTAAAGCCGGGAATGGATGGCTGGCTTGCGGCAGCTGTTTTGAAGGTTCTGATTGAGACAGGGAGAACGGATGAGACATTTATTTCTGAGCACTCTGTCGGTTTTGATGATGTAAAAGAGCTTTTGAACACCGTTTCTCTAGAAGAGTTTATTGTAAAAACAGAAACTTCTATGGAGGAGCTGGAGTATCTGGCCGGTTTGTATGCCGATGGCCCGGTGTCTACTTTTATGGGGCTTGGTATGCAGCGCTATAAAAACGGGGGCGGAACGATTCGCTGGATTGATGCACTCGTTGCGGCAAGCGGAAATGTCGGAATTAAAGGTGGCGGCGCGAATTTCGGGAATGTCCAAATAGGTGAGAGCTTTGCGAAAACGAAGCTGACGCTCCCGGAGTTAAAAACAACATCACGTTCGTTTTCAATGATGACGCAGGCTGAAGAGGTACTAACGGCTGCTGATCCAGCGATCGAGATGATTATCGTGACGTGCGGAAACCCGTTGACCCAGGTGCCAAACACACATAAAGTGAGACAAGCGTTTGAAAAGGTTCCGATGACGGTAGCGATTGATTCTATCATGACGGATACGGCAAAGCTATGTGACTATGTTTTGCCGACAGCCACTGTTTTTGAAGAAGAGGATATCTACTATTCCAGCATGTATCACCATTACGTTCAATACGGGAAAAAGCTTGTGGAGCCGCAGGGTGAAGCGAAGTCGGACAGCTGGATCTGGTCAGAGCTTGCAAAACGCCTTGGATTTGGCGAGTTGTTTGAACACAGCACTGAAGAATTTTTGGAAATGGGGCTTTCTTCATTGGAGGCAGAGGATGTGACGCTAGAGCGACTGAAAGAAAAAGGCCATCTCCCTCTTCCAGTCAAGCAAGTGCCGTGGGATGACTATCAGTTTTTGACGCCGAGCGGAAAATTTGAATTTACTTCGTCGCTAGCTGAGGAAAAAGGGTTTAGCGGCTTGCTTCAATTAAATGTGCCCGAAGAATCTGCTTTCCATAATGAGGATTTAGCTGGAAAGTATCCTTACACGCTGTTGTCCATTCATCCACAGCGTTCTAATCATTCTCAGCATGTGCCGTTTATTGAAAAGCTTCAGCATATTCAAGTCGATATTTCTCCAGACATAGCGGTGGAGCAGAACCTTCAGGACGGAGACGAGGTTGCCATCTTTAATGACCGCGGGCGCTTGACGGGCAAGGTGAAAGTGATGAAGCAGGCTCACCCGAAGACGATTAATATAGATGAAGGCATGTGGGCGGCTTTTGGAGGTTCAGTCAATGCACTGACAAATGATACAAATTCTGATAATGGAATGGGAAGCACGCTTTTTGACTGTTTAGTAGGCTTGAAAAAAGCGTAACCAAAGGGATTGGCAGGCTGAAAATGCTTTTTTGTCAGCTTGTCTTTTCCAGTGAACCTCCTTATAATTGCTCTAGGTTCAAAATACGTTTATACAATGACGGTTTTATATAGAGGAGATGAAAGAATGGCTTTAACAGCTGGAATTGTTGGTTTGCCAAACGTCGGGAAATCAACGCTATTTAACGCAATTACACAGGCCGGTGCCGAATCAGCCAACTACCCGTTCTGTACAATTGATCCGAACGTGGGAATTGTAGAAAGTACCTGATGATCGTCTGCAAAAGCTGACTGAGCTGGTCAAACCGAAGAAGACTGTGCCGACTGCTTTTGAATTCACTGATATTGCAGGGATCGTAAAAGGTGCGTCTAAAGGAGAAGGACTCGGTAACAAATTCCTTTCTCACATTCGCCAGGTTGATGCAATTTGCCACGTTGTCCGTGCTTTTTCTGATGACAACATTACACACGTTTCTGGAAAAGTTGATCCGATTGATGACATTGAAACGATCAACCTTGAGCTGATCCTCGCTGATATGGAAACAGTTGAAAAGCGGATTACACGCGTCAGCAAACTTGCGAAGCAAAAAGATAAAGAAGCTGTATTTGAGTTTGAGATTCTGTCTAAACTGAAAGAAGCGTTTGAAAGTGAAAAGCCTGCTCGTTCTGTTGAGTTCACTGAAGAGCAGCAAAAGCTTGTGAAGCAGCTTCATTTACTGACTTCGAAGCCTATTTTGTACGTTGCAAACGTAAGTGAAGATGAAGTAGCTGATCCGTCTGGCAATGAAAATGTAGCGAAGATTCGCGAGTACGCTGCCGGCGAAAATGCAGAAGTTATCGTTGTTTGTGCGAAAATCGAATCCGAAATCGCCGAGCTTGAAGGCGATGAAAAGCAAATGTTCCTTGAAGAGCTTGGCATTGAAGAATCAGGGCTTGATCAGTTGATCAAAGCATCATACTCCCTTCTTGGCCTTGCAACATATTTCACAGCCGGAGAACAGGAAGTCAGAGCTTGGACATTCAAAAAAGGCATGAAAGCCCCTGAGTGTGCAGGAATTATTCATAGTGACTTTGAGCGCGGCTTCATTCGTGCTGAAACTGTTGCTTATGAGGATCTTCTTGCGGGCGGCGGTATGACAGGAGCGAAAGAAGCAGGAAAAGTCCGTCTCGAAGGAAAAGAGTACGTTGTTCAAGACGGAGACGTTATTCATTTCCGATTTAATGTATAGGATGCAGTTGTAAAGGGACAAGAGCTTTGGTATAATATAAAATTGTGAGTAATAGAATTATTGCTCCTTGCCCATTATGGGCCGCTTAGTCCAAAAGGAGGTGCAAACAGATGAGAAAGTACGAAGTTATGTACATTATCCGCCCAAACATTGACGATGAGTCTAAAAAAGCAGTTATCGAGCGTTTCAACAACGTTCTGACTTCTAACGGTGCGGAGATCACTGGAACAAAGGATTGGGGTAAACGTCGTCTTGCTTACGAAATCAACGATTTCCGCGACGGTTTCTACCAAATCTTAAACGTTCAAGCTGACGCTGCGGCAGTTCAAGAATTTGACCGTCTAGCTAAGATCAGTGACGATATCATTCGCCACATTGTTGTTAAAGAAGAAGAATAAGCAATTTTGAAATATATAATGGTAAAAGGTGGTCTTTCTTATGCTTAACCGAGTTGTATTAGTCGGAAGACTGACAAAAGACCCAGAGCTTCGTTATACGCCAAACGGTGCGGCTGTTGCTACGTTTACTCTTGCTGTGAATCGTACATTTACGAACCAGTCCGGAGAACGTGAGGCCGATTTCATTAATTGTGTCACTTGGAGAAGACAAGCCGAAAACGTTGCAAACTTCCTGAAAAAAGGAAGCCTTGCAGGCGTAGATGGCCGTTTACAAACAAGAAACTATGAAAACCAGCAAGGACAGCGTGTCTTCGTGACTGAGGTCCAAGCTGAAAGTGTTCAATTTCTTGAGCCGAAAAACGGCGGCGGTTCTGGTTCAGGTGGATACAACGAAGGAAATAGCGGCGGAGGCCAGTACTTTGGCGGAGGCCAAAATGATAATCCATTCGGGGGAAATCAAAACAACCAGAAACGCAATCAGGGGAACAGCTTTAATGATGACCCATTTGCCAACGACGGCAAACCGATTGACATCTCGGATGACGATCTTCCATTCTAATGAGATTATCACCTAAATTGAAAAAGAAAGGAGGGAAATGACAATGGCAGGAGGACGCAGAGGCGGTCGTGCGAAACGCCGTAAGGTGTGTTATTTCACTTCTAACGGTATCACGCACATCGACTACAAAGATGTAGATCTTCTTAAAAAGTTTGTTTCTGAGCGCGGTAAAATTTTACCACGTCGTGTAACTGGAACAAACGCTAAATACCAACGTAAATTGACTGCAGCGATCAAACGCGCTCGTCAAATGGCTTTACTTCCGTACGTAAGCGGTGAGTAAGCTGATACGTAAAGAGCAAGGACCTTCGGGTTCTTGCTCTTTTTTATAGGGGGATGAAACATGAAGCTGATTTCTTGGAATGTAAACGGCCTGCGGGCTGTCATGAGAAAGATGGATTTCCTCTCTTATCTGAAAGAAGAGGATGCAGATATTATATGTCTTCAGGAAACAAAGATACAGGACGGCCAGGTTGATCTCCAGCCTGAAGGCTATCATGTGTATTGGAATTATGCAGTGAAAAAAGGATATTCCGGCACAGCTGTTTTTTCAAAACAAAAGCCGCTGCATGTCATGTACGGTATCGGAATAGAAGAGCATGACCAAGAAGGCAGAGTGATTACGCTGGAATTTGAAAACTTGTTTGTGATGACCGTTTACACGCCCAATTCCAAAAGAGGATTGGAGCGAATCGATTATCGGATGCAATGGGAAGAGGCTTTATTATCTTATATTCTTGAATTGGATAAGAAAAAGCCGGTCATTTTATGCGGCGATTTGAATGTAGCCCATCAGGAGATCGATTTGAAAAATCCAAAGGCGAACCGAAATAACGCCGGATTTTCTGAGCAAGAAAGAGGAGCATTCACTCGTTTCTTAGAAGCAGGCTTTGTTGACTCATTCCGCCACGTCTATCCTGATCTTGAAGGCGCTTATTCCTGGTGGTCGTATCGTGCCGGGGCCCGGGACAGAAATATCGGATGGCGTCTCGATTATTTTGTTGTGTCCGAAAGGCTTAAGGAACAGATTGAGGATGCCAGCATATCAGCGGACGTCATGGGTTCTGACCATTGTCCTGTTGAACTTATGATCAATATATGATGAGATAGCAGTAAGGAATTTACACTTACTGCTTTTTTATATGAAAAAGGAGAAAGAGATGGCGAACATAAAAGAGATTGCAAGACTGGCCAATGTATCTGTTTCGACTGTTTCGCGTGTGTTGAATCATCATCCATATGTGTCTGAAGAAAAGAGAAAGCTTGTTCATCAAGTCATGAAGGAATTAGATTACACACCAAATCGAACCGCAATCGATCTCATTCGCGGGAAAACCCATACGGTCGGTGTGATCCTGCCTTATAGCGATCATCCCTGCTTTGATAAAATCGTAAATGGAATCACTAAGGCGGCGTTTCAGCAAGAGTATGCAACGACCCTCCTCCCCACCAATTATAACCCCGCTATTGAAATCAAATATCTAGAGCTGTTAAGAACGAAGAAAATAGACGGTCTCATCATTACATCCCGCGCCAATGACTGGAACAGCATTATCGCTTATCAGGAGTATGGGCCGATCATCGCTTGTGAGGATACCGGAGACATTGATGTCCCATGTGCGTACAATGACAGAAAAGCTGCTTATACAGAAAGCTTTCGCTATCTAAAGAGCCGTGGGCATGAAAATATTGCTTTTACGTGCGTCAGAGAAGCCGACAGGAGTCCGAGCACGTCTGATAAAGCTGCGGCCTATAAAGCCGTTTACGGGAGGCTGGAAGACCGTCATATGCTGTCTGGTTGCAATGGGATGAATGACGGTGCGCGGGCAGCTGAACATTATTATACGAGCGAGCGGGTTCCGACTGCTATTTATGCAAATAGTGATGAAGTGGCAGCTGGAATTTATGTATTTGCCCAAAAGAATAAATGGGATGTTGAAATCATTGGCGAGGGGAATTCTTCTATCAGCCGTGTTCTTGGTTTTCCGTCGCTTGATTTGAATCTTGAGCAACTCGGCATCGCAGCATTCTCTCTATTTATGCAGGATGAACCCATTGATATCAAAATTCAGCATCAATTCGAGAAAAAAGCTTGAACTGAAATGCATTTCATACTTTATAACTTCATTGAAGGTGAAGGAGGAGGAAGAAATGCGGATTGAACATACAGCGATCTGGGTCAACGATTTAGAGCGAATGAAGGCTTTTTATGAAACGTATTTTAACGGCAAAGCGAATGATCTATACCATAATGAGAAAAAAGATTTTAAGTCTTATTTTATTACGTTTGATTCCGGAGCAAGGCTGGAAATTATGAAAAAAGGAAATGTGACTGATCCGCCTTCACAAACGATGACAGGCTGGGCCCATATTGCCTTTTCCGTTGGAAGCCGGGAGAAGGTTGATGAACTGACTGATCAATTGAAGAAGGATGGTTTCGCAGTAGTAAACGGTCCGCGGACAACAGGAGACGGCTACTATGAAAGTGTGATTGAAGATGATGAAGGAAATTTGATCGAGATTACAATCTGACATCTGGAGTGACTTGAATGCTGAGGACAGAAAAAGAAAAAATGGCAGCCGGAGAATTATACAATCCGGAAGATCAACAACTGCTACTAGAACGCAAACATGCGAGACAGCTGACTAGACAATATAACGAAACACCAGAAGATGATACAGTGCGGACGGAGTTTTTGAAGGAGCTGCTCGGTTCGATTGGTGATCAAGTCACGATTTTGCCGACATTTCGCTGTGATTATGGCTATCACATTCATATTGGAGACCATACATTTGTTAATTTTGACTGTGTCATTTTAGATGTGTGTGAAGTGCGTATCGGACGTCATTGTTTGATTGCGCCAGGTGTACATATCTATACGGCCGGTCATCCTCTTGATCCGATTGAAAGGAAGTCCGGGCAGGAGTTCGGTAAGCCTGTGACAATTGGAGATCATGTTTGGATCGGAGGCCGGGCAGTGATTAACCCGGGAGTGACGATCGGCGATAACGCAGTGATCGCATCAGGGTCTGTTGTGACTAAGGATGTACCTGCTAATACGGTTGTAGGCGGAAACCCTGCGAGGATGTTGAAGGAATTGAAATGAAATCAGTGCGGCAGATCCGCACTGACTTTTTTAAATCTGTTTCGCATTCGTTTTAGGGCCGAAGCAGATTAACAGCACGGAGCATGCGAGCCAGCAGCCGCCGATAAATAAGAAGACGCTGACATAGCCGAGCTGAACGGCGATAAATCCGACGAGCAATGAGCCAAAAATGTTTGAAAAGCGGCCGAGGCCGTAGGCTAAACCACTGCCAGACGAACGGTATTCAGTCGGATAAGGTTCAGACGTATAGGCGTATAAGTTCGAGGTGAAAACCCGTTCCGTGATATTCACGATAAAACCAAACACAATGATCATGATCGGAATAAAAGTCATGCCATATAAGAGACCGGCGATGGCTGTCAAAAATGCGCTGGCGGCTAAAATCCACTTTCTCTGAAATCTTTCAGAAATCATGGAACCGAGCAATGCGCCAAGCGGAGCGCCGACGGAGTGCAATACGTTATACCACAATGTATTTTCCATGGAGACTCCATTGCTTTTTAACAGGCTGGGAACCCATGAGGCAAATCCGTAAAATCCAAACGTTTCAAAAATCCATACAGCAGATAACACAATGGTGATTTTAAGGTTTCTTCCTTTCAATAACCCTGCATAACCGGCATGCTTCTGAACGATACTGTTTGCTTTAGGCTGAGCTGGTGCCGGAAGCGGGCCTTTCTCTTGTTCAACCTGCGCCTCAATTCTGTTGAGGATCGCATCAGCTTTCGCATATTCACCGCGATTTTCGTGCAAGCGAGGTGACTCTTCGAGACGGCGGATAAAGAAAAAATAAATAAGGCCGACGGCACCCCATACAAATACAAGCCTCCATCCCCATGAACCGAGCGGAATGACAAAGGCAGACACAATATTGGTGATCGGAACGCCGATCAATCCAATCATGGCACAGAAAGAAATATATTTCCCGCGGACACTGGAAGGAAAAAATTCTGCCAGATAGCTATTGGTAATGACCATGGCCGCTGCGACACCAAATCCGGTAAGAAAACGGAATGTCATTAAAGACGGGATGTCCCATGCCGTGGCATTGCATAGCGATGCGATTGAGAAAACAAACACAAATAGATTTAAGGCTCTTTTGCGGCCAATTCGATCGGACAGCCTTCCACCCAGTGATGCGCCTAAAAACATGCCTAAAAACGAAGCCGCCGTTACATTGGCAATGGTTGAAAGCGGGATGCCCCAATGCTCGATCAGTGCCGGCGCTACATTGCTGAGGGTAAATAAATCTGCAAGATCAAAGAAATAAACAATGCCGAGAGCGGTTAATACTTGGAAGTGAACGCGAGAAATCGGAAGGCGGTCTAAACGATTCGCTGCGTTTGAGAAAGGATGTGTGTTTTTCTGTTTGAAGATCGTATTCATAAAAAACCCCCTTTTAAGTAGTAAGAAAAGACTGAAAACTCCCCTCTTGGGAATATTATAAGTATCTTGATTCATTGGTGACAGAGTTCAAATCACTAGATGGAAGAACTAAATTCACACTTTATATTTTAATTTTGCATAAAAGATTTCCAAAACAGTAGATTCATAGACCAATTTATGCAAATATATAGTAATATTCTCATTGAAAGGAAGAGACATAGAAGGAATGAATCCATTTATCCGTCCTATAGAAGGAAACAATACGTTGTGGAGATACTTTTTCGCCTTTTTGGTGATGGTAGGTTTATATGTATTCGGGAATATTGCTTACCTTTTCGCTATACTGTTTACGGTTATTGTGAATCCCGATATCACGTTTGATTTGGATGAAGCTGTGCTGAGTGATCCTCTGGTAGATCTTTATTTGTCTCATGTCATTTATTTATTTGCGATTCCAGGAGTATGGCTGGCTGTGCGCTTTATTCTAAAGCGGCCTTTTCGAACGGTCATTACGCCGAATGCAAAGATCAATTGGCGGAGAATTTTCTTTGGCTTTATTGCTTATTTCCTGCTGATGATCGCCGTACAATTGATTGATTTTGCGATCCATCCTGACAGCTATTCAATGCAAGATGTTGATGCTTCACGGTTTATATGGCTGCTAGCGGCGGCCCTCATTTTGGTTCCGTTTCAAACATCAGCGGAAGAATTGTTTTTTAGAGGATTTTTGCTTCAAGCTTTCGGGAGATTAACGAAAAATCCACTTATCTTGACATTGATTGTCGGGGGCTTGTTTGGCGTATTGCATTTTGCTAATCCAGAAATGAACAATGGCGCTGTCTGGGCAGGAATTGAGTACTTAACATTTGGTTTTGTGTGGACCTATTACACGATTAAAACTGGCAGTATTGAAATATCACTTGGCGCCCATGCCGCGAATAATATGTTTTTGTGTATGTTTATCACAGAAAAAAACAGTGTGTATGGAGGAATTCCTTCTTTATTTACGGTTACGCGGGGGAACCCGATGTGGGAGGCTTTATTTACGATAGCGGTCAATCTTGTTTTTGCGGGCATCGCTTTATGGTACCATAAGAAATCACAAAGTAAGCAGCAGGGGTCTTAATCCCTGCTGCTTATTAACGTTTGGAGGGCTTCTTCGATATTTGTTGTCGGCTGCTGGCAGGCGAAGTTTTCACAAATATACACAGTTGTTTTGCCGTCTATGATGCGGTAGTCTGCTGCAAATGGTGCTATGTCTTTGCATTGATCAGGATGCTCTGCCACCAAAATGGAGTCGTTGGGCTTAAAGGCTTTTTGAAGTGCAGTGATGATTTGTTTTCTGGCTGGATCGTCTGCGCTGCCAAAAATAACGATTTCCTTTTTAGGCATCACGTGTTTTAACACGCTTTGCATAAAGAAAGCATGGCCGCTCGGATACGCATCGATATCCGGCTTAAACACAGAAAACATCGTTTCTGCTTTTTCAATGAGCGATAAGTCGCCTGTGACCTGTCCGAGACGCAAGAGCTGAACGGCTGCCACACTGTTTCCGGAAGGCACGGCGCCGTCGTACACTTCTTTTTCCCGGACGATTAAGGCTTCAGCATCGTGTCCGGTGAAATAGAATCCGCCATGCTCCTCATCCCAAAATAAGCCGATCATATCGTCCGTCAGTTTCTTCGCTTTTTGTAAATAAGAAAGATCAAACGAAGCTTCATAGAGATCCAGATAAGCCCATAGGAGAAAAGCATAATCATCGATGAAGCCTTTGTTTTTCACTTCGCCGTCCCGATACCGAACCATCACACGGCCGTCGATGATTAAATGGTTTTCAATAAATGTGATGGCGTCTTTCGCTAAGCTGAGATATTTCGGTTCCTGATATACCTTTGCCGCTTTGGCGAGACCTGCGATCATCAGCGCGTTCCATGAGGTCAGCACTTTATCATCGACATGCGGATAGGTTCTTTCTTCGCGAGTCTTCAAGAGCAGTTGTCTTGCGCCCTCAAGCTTGAGGCTGAGCTCTTCCTCGGTTAACCCGGCATCAGCTTTAATCTGTTTCCGCTTTGTGTGAATGAGGTTAGGAATATTTTTGCCTTCAAAGTTTCCTTCTTCAGTGATGTCATACACTTGGCAATACAGCGTTCCGAGATCGTCTCCGAGCGTTCTCAGAATCTCTTCCTTTGACCACACGTAGTACTTTCCTTCTTCTCCTTCTGTATCTGCGTCTAAAGCGGAGAAAAAGCTTCCGTCTTCATGGGTCATTTCCCGCTGTATGAACGTGATGATCTGCTCGCAAATCTCTTTATACCTGCTGTTTTGCGTAACCTGATAGGCTTCTGTATAAGCAGTGAGCAGCAGCGCATTGTCGTACAGCATTTTTTCAAAGTGAGGAACGAGCCACTCTTCATCGGTCGAGTAGCGGGCGAATCCATAGCCGATATGATCATAAATGCCGCCATTTGCCATGCTGTCCAGCGTTTTCGTCACGTTGTATAAAGCATTTTCCTGCTCCGTATTGTGATGATAACGAAGCAAATACATCAGCATATGGGGCATCGGAAATTTCGGCGCCTGCCCGAAACCGCCGTAGATCGTATCAAACCCGTTGGCAAGCTGCTGGAATGTCCGGTGAATCGCTGACTCGCTAAGGCCTTCGCCTGATTTTGCGGCTGTTTTGGTCTGCAAATGTTTAGCGGCATTCTCTGCAATATCTTCGACATGCTCGCGATCGTTCGCAAACGTCTCAGACAGATGCTCAAGGACATCAACGAAACCGGGACGATTGAATTTACTCGTCTTTGGAAAATATGTACCCGCGTAAAATGGCTTCTGATCAGGCGTGATAAACACATTCAGCGGCCAGCCGCCCTGTCCGGTCATCAGCTGGCAGATTCTCATATAAACAGAATCTACATCCGGCCGCTCTTCCCGGTCGACTTTAATCGCCACAAACCGTTCATTGAGAAGACGCGCGATTTCTTCATCTTCAAAGCTTTCGTGGGCCATGACGTGGCACCAATGGCATGTGGAATAGCCGATGCTGACAAGAACCGGCTTGTTTTCGCGTTTTGCTTTTTCGAAGGCTTCTTCTCCCCAAGGGAACCAGTCTACGGGGTTGTGGGCGTGTTGGAGTAAGTAAGGAGACTTCTCATTGATTAATCTATTGGGTTTATTGTTATTTGGCATGGGATCACCTTCTTTCGTGTTTTTCTTTTATAAACTTGATAACATATTTAACCTTACCACAGATAATAAAAAAAATACCTTAGTCTATAGTCTATAGGGTTAACTAAAGTATTTGGAATGGATAGTTTATAGTACATCTTTTATTTTTATCTAAAGTATTCCGACGAGCCATCGATTTCAAGTCAGAATCTCATTGTCTTTGTTAATGATTTATACATTTATCGTATTTTTTATTCAACTTGACATATCGGTATATCTAGATATACAATTGCAGCCATGGAACCTATTAACGTATTCAAAGCGTTATCCAATGAAACAAGACTTAATATCCTAGAGTGGCTGAAGGAACCCGAGAAACATTTCCCGAAACAAGGCGCTCACCTGCCAAAGGAGGTAAGTTACAAAGGCGGAGTATGTGTTGGGGATATTCAAGAAAAAGCCAAAGTTTCTCAATCAACAATTTCTAGCTACTTAAGCATGATGCAAAAAGCTGGTCTGCTTGAATCAATCCGTCATGGCCAATGGACTTACTACAGGCGTAACGAAGAATTTATTCAACAGTTAGCTAAATATTTTAAAACAGAGATCTAATTTTATGTTGGTTTCTGTTTTTTTACCAGCAAATATCTAATATTCTAGATATTTAATTATTCGAAAAAGGAGATATTATATATGCGCTTTATATCTTATTTACTTGCTCTATTTGCTGGAGCAGCACTTAGCTTTGAAGGGGCTATTTATGCTGAACTGGGAAAAACAATTGGACAAATAGAAACTAGTTTTTATAACTTCTTTATGGGCTCAATTATTTTGGGGCTATTGTGGCTCTTTTTTGGAAAAGGAGAGCTTTCCTATACATTGAAAGCACCTAAATGGTCATTACTTGGTGGTGTCATGGGTGTTGTTTATTTAACCTCAATCGTTGTAAGTGTTCCATTCGTTGGTGTTGGTATCACCATGGTTGCTGTCATTATCGGGCAATTGGTAATGAGTATGGTTATTGAACATTTTGGATGGCTTGGAAGTAAGAAAACGAGGGTTAATAAAGAAAAGATTTTTGCCGTAATTTCAATGATTATTGCACTTATATTAATAAACTAGGAGGTCTTTAATAATGGGGCTATTTATGATTTTATTCACATTGATTGGCGGTGTCACATTAAGCGCACAATCATCTATTAATGGTACATTTAGTAGGAAAGCTGGAACAATTGAAACAACATTTTTAACCTTTCTCACTGGAACAATGTTTCTTACTATTTTCATTTTATTTTTTGGCAGCGGAAATGTACTTGGACTTCTAGAAGCGCCTAAATGGCAATTAAGTGCAGCATTTTTGGGTACGGCATATTTGCTGCTAACTGTCATAGCCGTTCCAAGAATAGGGGTTATTGCAACTAATATTGCTGGTATAGCTGGCCAACTTGTAATTGGGGTAATGATTGATCATTTTGGATGGTTTAATAGTTTAGTCATAGAACTAGATATTAAACGTGTCTTCGCATTGCTATTTATGATTATTTCCCTTTATTTTATCTATAAGGGGAATAAGCGTTCAAGCAAGGAAGCACAAACACAGAAAGCTTAAAAAACAAGATGGCTTCCTCTTGATTGGGGATCTAATAGACGGAGGTAGAGGTTCAACTCCCATCTCCTCAGCAGCATTAATGATAGCAAGGTTTTTGAAGACGAAGAGGTTTTTTTAACCTCTTCTTTTCTTTTTTTTATAAGAAACTGGTATTCAACCATCAATTTACATTTTTGAGGATAAGAAGCGTCTTTCAACAAAAGGCATAAAAAAGTGAAGGATTATTCCTCCTAAACAAACAGTTAAAAGCGTTCCGATGCCGATAGGGCCTTTACATATAATAGCTAATACGAAGAAAAGAGCATATACCAATGTTCTTGAAAATAAGATCGTTCTTTTGGAGATATCTCGGATGATGAGTGTTAAATGATCGATAGGAGTTGATGCAAATTTCGTCTGAAGATAGATGGCTGTTCCAAGACCGATGAACACCAAACCAATTCCGAAACAAATCAGTTTGCTTAACAACGCGTTTAGATAAATGGTATTTTTTACAACAAACAACCATAGGTCAATGCCTATCCCAGTAATGAATGCTGTAACCAACCCCAGCAACATAGGCTTTTTTCTCGTTAATATAGAGTTACAGATTAAGAGGATCACAGAAATAAGGACCTCCCAGCTTCCCACGGTAAGACCGACTTCTTTTGAAAGGCCAACCAAAAGGGCATCGAAGGGCGATGTGCCTAATCCTGATTGTATCGTTAAAGAAATGCCTAAACTTAATATGAGGATACCTAACACGTAATAAACATATTTCATTTTATTCGTGATCATTCTTTTGTCATCAAGACGTGCGGGATGCCGTCTTCCATAAATTCCTGTGAGGCAATCTGATAGCCCAGTTTTTTATAAAAGCCTGCTGCTTGTGTTTGCCCATGCAGCTTAAATGCAGTCATTCCTTTTTCTTTCATGATTTCTTCTAATCCTCTTATGATGACTTTCCCCAATCCGTACTTACGGTAAGGTTTTAGAATGCAGATTCTTTCCAGCTTTGCTGTATGGTCAACGATGCGCACACGACCTGTGCCAACGGGCTGATTTTCATGATATACCAAAATATGCTGGCATTGTTCTTGGAGCGTATCAAATTCATCGAACTCATCCGATTCAGATACATGCTGCTCCTCAATGAATACCATTCTTCTAATATCTAGAGCAACATGTAAATCATTTTCTGTTGTTATTCTTTTTATATTCATAATTGATCAATCCTTTTCTGATATTAGTCTGGACTGTACAGCATGCATGTGGTCTTATAATAGTAAGGTTAAAACAATTTTGTTGTAATTGCAACAAAAATACGTGAGGGGTTTTAGGAATGAATGACATTTTGCGTGAGATCGGCATGATAGCAAGAGCGTTGGATTCCATAAGCAATATTGAATTTAAAGATTTCGACTTAACAAGAGGGCAGTATCTCTATCTCGTACGTATATACGAAAATCCGGGAATTATTCAAGAAAAATTGGCGGAAATGATAAAAGTGGACCGAACAACGGCTGCGCGGGCCATTAAGAAATTAGAAATGCAGGGATTTATTCAAAAACAGCCGGATGAGCAAAATAAAAAAATAAAAAAACTGTTCCCGACTGAGAAAGGAAAAAAGGTGTATCCATTGTTAAGAAGAGAAGGAGAACATTCCATGGAAGTGGCCTTGTCTGGTTTTACGCCTGAGGAAAAGGAAACCATTTTTAAACTCGTTCACAGAGTCAGGAAAAATATAGAACGTGATTGGGAATATGTGAAGAAGGGGAACAAAAGGGATTATTAATGGACAACAAGTCGAGCCAAGCTGGCGAGAACCCTGCTTCTGATTCTCAAGAATACCAGTCTGCTGCATTGTGGGAACATTTTCAAGATAATCTGCCTTGAAAATGTTCCGTTCACTTAAAAGGAAACCCTTCTGTTTTCTGTAAAATCTTTAAAGTCATTTTCACTCATTTTTACTCATATACTCATTCCCCCACAGCCTCATGGATGCAATAATAGGAGAAAGCTTTTCACCTAGTTCTGTCAAAGAATACTCCACCTTCTTGGGGACAGTGTTCTCTACATTTCTCTTCACAACACCATCTGCTTCCAGTTCTCTCAGCTGCAGTGTCAGCATTCTTTGTGTAATGCCTGGTATGGTCCGTTTCAGCTCATTAAACCGGACTGATTTGTGAGACAGGATATCGATGATGATTCCTTTCCATTTCCCGTAGATAATATGCAGCGTCATTTCCACGGGACAAGCCTTTTCTACTTCTGCACTGCAAGCGCCAAATCCATTTAACCGGTTTCCCATCTTTGTCACCTCACAATGTAAGTTACAAAAATGTGCGTCATTACATATCTAACTCAGATGTATTATAGTAATGATATCAAAAATTTCCAAAGGGAGTGGTTTGCATGAACTTGAGACAACTATCAGAACATGTCTTTCAATGTGAATTTGAGCTTGATGTGCCTCTTCGTATTCCGGTTCATATTTGGTTTATCAAAGATGGTGATGATGTTTATATCATTGATACGGGAATAGAACGTTTTGCTGATGCTCAAATTAGGGCAGCGTTAGCGATCGGCAATCCAAAAGCCATCTTGCTTACCCATGGCCACAGTGATCATATCGGAGGTGCATCAAAATGGTTAGAGAGATTTGATATTCCGATTTATGCCCATGAAAAAGAGCTAGTGTATATCAATGGGGAAGCGCCTTATCCGAACAAAGATGAAGTGGAGAACACAGGGGTGGCTCATATTGTCCAGCCGCTGACGGCGCAAACGCTGGCTCACTTGCCTTTGCAATACTATTTAACACCCGGACATTCCCCGGGGCATGTCGTGTATCATCATGAAATCGATCGTACCCTATTAACAGGAGACCTTTTTATCACAAGCAAGGAGGATTTACATCCCCCTATCAGAAAATTCAGCATTAATATGAATGAGAACATCGATAGCGGTGCAATCATAGATCAAATCAAACCAGCGCTCATTTGCTCTTCACATGGCGAAGAAATTCTTTATAACAAAGAATTGTATAAAAACTATGTGTTAAGGTATAGGGATTAATTGAAGTAAGAAAAAACATACCAAACAAATATTGATATGTTTTGAGAGAAATTTAAAGATACTCAGATATCTCAATGAGCTTCTGATATTAATAGGCTCATCAGAGATCAAACATAAATCGGCAGATCCCGATTTTCTGTTTTGCCTTATATCACAGTGAAAGAAGAAGTGGAGGCGGGGAAGCTGAAAATCCTTCATCATGCTGAAACCTTTGATCCGCTTTACTCTCATATGTTAATCACAAAGAAAAAATGGCAGCTGCCTGCCGCGGAGGCTTTTGCGGAGCTTGTTTTACATTCGATTTGTGAGGCGGTGTGCTGAAAATCATTGGGAAAAGGAGTGGGTGTAACGCTCACTCCTTTTCTATTTAAACAGCAGCTGTGAGCTTCGGTTTTACAAATTTCATAAAAACCCCTCTGACTAATGGACCCATAATCAGTAATTGCAAGGGATAAGCTAAGATGAAATTTTTCAATACAATCATCAGGTAAGTGCTGAAGAGGCTGTCCCCGTTAATTCCATTTGATAAAGCGGCTGTCACTAAACCGAACACAGACATACAAAGCACCATGCCGATCACCATACACGTAGACATGGCGAGGATGACATATAATTTCTTAGACTTGTCGAACGGCATGCTGAATGCAATCTTTTTGGCAAGGGGACCCACTAACAGTAAATCTAACAGCAGGGCGACCATAAAACCGATGACCATTTCAAAAGCTGTCACCAATGAAAAATCATGTATGGCTCCGTTGATGATGGCATTGTAAATCGACATGATGCAGACCATTCCAAAGCACATCATCACGCCAAATATAAGACCTTCTTTTTTATTTGTTGGCATACAATCAATCCTTCTCTCCATAATCGGTGATTAGTATACCAATGAACCACTCATGCTCATAAGTGACAAATTTGTGAACTTTTATAGGGCGAAGCTGTCTTTTTTTGTCATCAGCACATGCGGAATGCCGTCCAGTATAAATTCTTCTGATGCTGTCTGATAGCCGAGCTTTTCATAAAAGCCTGCCGCCTGTGTCTGGCCGTGCAATTTGAAGGCAGAAATGCCTTGTTCTTTCACAATGCGTTCTAACGCATCGACCATCACTATGCCCAGCCCGAATTTGCGATAGGGCTTCAGAATGCAGATTCTTTCCAGTTTTCCCGCGTGATCAACGATACGGACACGGGCTGTGCCAACGGGCTCATTCTCATGATAAACCAAGATGTGCCGGCAATCTTCGCGGAGTGTATCGAACTCATCGAATTCGTCGGAAACAGGACAGCCTTGTTCCTCTACAAATACTGCCTTTCTGATATCAAACGCGATATGTAAATCATGTTCTGACGTTATTTTTTTCACATTCACGATGTGATCCTCCCTTACTCAGAAAAATGGCTGATGACATATTGTTTAAAGGTCTCAGCAACCGGTGATAAAAATCGGCCTTTTATCCAGGCGATTCCTATGACACGCTGACATTCTGGCCAGCTGACGCGGATTTTTGTAATTTTGCTTTGGTCTAAGCCTTTCAGATCGGGCAGAATGGATATGCCGAGCCCGGCAGCGACAAAACCTGCTGCGGTGGCGGCTTCTTCCCCTTCAAACATAATGTTTGGCTGTATATCGGCTTTCTCAAACAGCTCATCGACTGTCATCCGAAGTGCGTAGCCTTTTTTCAATAAAATAAAACGCTCCCCGGCAATCTCACTCAGGGTAATGCTTTCACGATTGGCTAATGGGTGATCGTTTGGCACAAATACAAAAAGTTCTTCACTCCACAGCTTGATCCATTGGATCGGCTTTTCAGGCTTGATCGAAGCGAGGAGGCAGAGGTCCAGATCTCCGGATTTTAATCGTTCAAGCAGCCAATAGGAATGGTTTTGTTTCAGCTGGAAGGAAATGTTGGGGTATTCCTGCTGGAAGGAGCCGATGAGATCGGGCACGAGCGTTGTCCCTAAAGTATGCAAAAAGCCGAGAGATACTTCGCCTTGGTCTGGCTTTAATAAGGCTTGGATTTCCTGTTTTCCCTCGGTGTACTCCTTCGTCATCGCCTCTACCCTCCGTAAAAAGATGTGCCCATATTTATTTAAGGTAATGGATCGTCCGTGCCTGTCGAATAGCGGGACGCCTAAATGGTTTTCCAGTCTGGCGATAGAGCGTGAAAGCGCAGGCTGTGTGATGGAGAGGCTTTTTGCCGCCTTCGTCACGTGCTGCATCTGGGCCAGTGTTTGAAAATATTCAAGTTGTTCCCATTCCAACCCTCATCCCTCCTAAATTACATATAAGCATGAAAAGGATATTTTATATGCATTATACAACATATATTAACGGTGCTAAGATAAATGTATAAACAGACTCGAGGATGTTTGAATTCGTAAGAAATAAAGGATGGTTGTTTATGAATGGCAGTGCTCAACAACATGCTAAGGGACCGATAAAGTCCCGATGACATACATTCAAAAAGGCACACCGGTTTTTCGGAAAATTACGTTTGCTTTCTTTGCCGCGGGTTTCAATACATTTGCAATTCTTTATTGCGTACAGCCGCTTCTGGAGGAATTCACGCGGGAATTTCATGTGACACCTACTGCGGCGAGTCTTTCTTTATCCGTTACAACAATGCTGTTAGCTGTGAGTATGCTTGTCTTTGGTTCATTGTCCGAGGTGTGGGGACGCAAGCCGATTATGGCTGTATCCATGTTGGCCGCATCCGTTCTTTGTCTGGCGTCGGCCTTCAGCCCGAACTTTCATACGCTGCTCGTATTGAGAACCATTCAAGGGATTGCGCTCGCTGGCCTTCCTTCTATTGCGATGGCTTATCTCGGAGAAGAAATTGAACCCGGAAGCCTTGGATCGGCGATGGGGCTGTATATTAGCGGAAACGCGATCGGCGCCGTTTTTGGAAGGATCGTGTCAGGGCTCCTGAGCGAGTACTTTACTTGGCATATGGCGATGGGGTCAATTGGTGTGATTAGTTTGATCGCAAGTATTATATTTTTTATAAATTTGCCTCCATCCAGGCACTTCACGCCGAGAAAATTGGAGCTCGGGCAATTGGGAATGTCTCTCATCAGCCACTTGAAGGACCGGAGACTATTAAGCTTGTTCCTCATTGGTTTTTTGCTGCTCGGAAGCAATGTTGCATTGTTTAACTACATTGCGTATGTGCTGTTGGGACCGCCATATTCGTTTAATAAAGCGTTTGTCAGCTGGATTTTTATTGTGATGATTGTAGGGATTTTCAGCTCGTCTTTCATTGGAAGAATGGTTGATCAATATGGCTATCCGAAAATACTGGTGATGAATATTTTCATCGTCATCACGGGTGCTTTGTTAACGATAAACAGTGGGTTAGCAGTGAAAATTCTGGGGATTGCCCTCTTTACCTTCGGCTTCTTCGGCGGGCACTCAGTCGCCAGCAGCTGGGTGGGCAGGAGAGTGCTTCATAACAAAGCGCAGGCGTCATCGCTGTATTTGTTCTTTTATTACGCCGGTTCAAGTATTTGCGGAACAGTCGGCGGGCTATTCTGGTCTGCTTTTCACTGGCTGGGCGTCATCGGTATGATCACCTTCATGCTGCTGGCTGCGTTATGGCTGTCGGGATACTTGGCTAAAAGTGTGAAAATGCCGGATAAAGCATTATGACTGATGTTTGGTACCCGACATTTCACAGAATAAAAGGTAACTATAAGATTAGCACTACTCATTTTCACCAACTGCTGTTAAAGATGAATGATGGCAGCAAAAAAAAGGACCGCAGGCGGGTCCTTTTTTATTTCCAATGGGCAGGGGTTTGCAGAGACGGTGGAAGTTTTGTGTTTGAATCGCCGTTTGCGGCATTCACCTGTGCCTGCGTCAGAAAGATGCTGCCGGTCAGGTCGGCGCCGCTGAGACCAGCGTCTCTCACATCTGCACCGATAAAGTCTGTCATTCTCAGATCAGCATTTCTCAGATCGGCGGCTATGAGCAGCGCCCCTCTTAGGTTTGCTCCTCGCAAATCAAGCCCTTTCAGTTTCGCGCCGATTAGAACACTTCCCCGGCTGATTTTTTTCGGGAGTTTTGGATTGCGGGCTTGGGCACGCACCAGCTCACTAGTTTTTAACAGCCATTCATTGACCTCAGCTCGATGCTCGTCCACCTGCAGTGTCAGCAAGCGTTCTTTGCTGAGTCTGGTGAGCCTTTCTATTTTTTCGAAACTGGTTCTCAGTTCAGGATGAATCGGCTTGGCTATATCTATAGAAAGAGCTTCATATAAATACCAGAGCATTTCGTGCAGCTGCTGCATGATGGGAAAAACGTCAAACATCTCGTTGGCTGTTTCCGGGTTATTTCGCCAATCCTTTCCCTCATAAGTGATTTGGGATACCTTCTGGCCGGCGCCAAAGCATTCATATGCAGAACAGCCTCGAAATCCTTTTTCTCTGAGATCTTTATGTATAGAACATTGATAGTTTGATTGTAAGTTGCGGCAAGGCGTGCCCCCGTCTTTATCAAAAGCAAAATCCGCTGATTTCGCATAAGGCAAGGCGACACAGCACAGGCCAAAACAATGCTGGCAATCCGCACGTAAATCATGATGTATATTGTCATGTAACGTTACTTCCGCAGACAATATTGTCCACCCCTTCACTGGGTACTTTGTTAAATATATCTATTTGATTATATAGGAAATAGGAATACTTTTCATTTTGTTTTTACGGTTTCAGCGGGTCAAACGATGTATAATATATCCAATCATGATGATTGGGAGGGACCCCTCTTGGAACAGCAAATTAAAGACATTATCTCTGCGTGTGATTTGGCAATCCAAAATGAAGATTTTGATACACTGATGACGTACTACACGGAAGATGCCATTTTAGTTGTGAAGCCTGGCATGATCGCGCGAGGCAAAGAAGAAATCAAGAAAGCATTTATCAAGATCGCGAACTATTTCAATCATCGTATTGTCCCGACACAAGGGGAAATGATCATGTTGGAAGCAGGTGACACTGTACTCGTCCTTTCTCAGACACTGCTTGATTCGGATAAAAAGAATTCCGAGTATGCGATGGAAAGAAGAGCGACCTATGTATTTAAGAAGAATGCGCAAGGCGAGTGGCTTTGTGCAATCGATAATTCATATGGTACGGATTTAATTGGTGTTTAGCGTCCTTCGATGTGCCATTCCTGCATATAATAATTCATTCAGCTGAATAGGGAAGGTGACGCCAATGAATCTGTATGACATCAGAATGGCTCCTTATTGGTTTTATGAAGGCAGAGGACTTGTTCCACATCCATACGTTTTTCGGCAGCCTGTCTCCTCTCGTGCAATCATTGCATCAGCCCGCGGGGATGTAACGGGAGACGGCGTAATTGACGAAGTCTTTCTCACTGGCAGCCAAATGACTGGCAGCCCTTTATGGAGAAATATCACATTGGTAATCCGTGACGGCAGAACCCATCAGGAACAGCGAATCCAGCTCCAAAACAATCTGGGATACAATCCGTCACTTTTTCTGGGGGATATGACAGGCGACAAGATTGATGATGTGGCAGTGGTAATAGACACTGGGGGAAGCGGCGGCACTATATATGCGTATATTTTTGCCTATCTAAATCGGCAGTTCCGACAGATTTTTAACTCGGATGTGTTTAATGATGAATTTAAGTACAGTGTGAGCTATCAAAATCAATATAAAGCAAGTGTCATCAGCCATCATCAGAATGAAACGTATATCCTCGATCTTACTTACAAGGGCAGGGAATATTTGAATGAGATTTATACCAGCCAGGGTGTGTTAAAAATGCCGATAGAAGGCTGGGTCAATCCTTTGTCTGGCCTGTATCCGGTTGATTTTGACAGAGACGGCACATACGAACTTGTGGCGTATCAGCGGATCGCCGGGAGGTATAACGCTGACTCGCTGGGATATGTTCAAACCGTATTGAAATGGAACGGGCGGAATTTTGCCGTTGACCGGCAGAATGTATCAATTGTTGGCGGTGCTGTCTCGTCATCACGAAGGCTGTCTCCCTAGATAGAGTGACAAAGACTCACGTTACAGGTGTTCTGCAACGACGGTCAAATAATAAGATAAACCTGTTTGCTGCTCTTCTAGCATTCCTCTATGGAAATCATCTTGCACAAAAAATCGCGTTTGTTTTACGTAATCTTCTTTACTTGTCGGATGCCCGTTCTGATTTAGGAACTTAAGATGATTTATGACATGCTCTTGCACGGCAGGGTCATGATACGTCACGCCGCTCCTTAAAAAATCAGCCATTCCATCAAGAAAATGTTTTGCTTCTATCGCCATTTTGTTCATTTCATCTACATTGATCGCATGAGTATCTAATTCAAAATTGTAATGATCTTTTAAATAGCCATTTTGTTCTGCTAAAGATTGTTTCCACTCTTCCGCGCTTTCAAATCCTTTAAACATGACCTTATGATCCATATTCTCACCTTTTCTCGTGTATTCTAAAGACGTGTTGGCTGTTTGAATGAGGCGCTGATACTTTTCAATTTTCTTTTCAAACAGCTTTTTTTGTTTTTCTAATGTACTAGTTCTTTCAGCATCCTTATCTAATAATGTTTTTATTTCTGATAAAGGAATATCTAATTCTTTGTAAAAAAGGATTTCCTGCAGTCTTTTTAGTTCGTCAGCACCATAGTACCGATATCCGGCTTCACTTATTTCTTTTGGAGCCAGCAGGCCGATTTTGTGGTAATGATAAAGCGTTTTGATTGTCACGTTCGCAATGTGGGATAATTCTTTTACTGTTAATTTCACAATCCAATTCCTCCTTCTTCTTTCACTATGAGGCCTTACCTTTGGTTGGAGTCAAGGATAAAATGGTGGTATTGGCGTCCGGAGAGAATAGAATATCGGTGAATATGGGAGAAGTTTTATTTGAATCACTAAACAAGTGGCACGCCCTAGATTGAAATAATCCTGAGAAGCCGTTCAAAAGCTGGCCGCTTCTTATTTATGATCAAAAAAGAGTGCTTTCAGCAAGCACTCTTTATTCCAGCTTAATTCGTTTTACATCCCCTAACACAAACACATAAAAAACCAATCCCAGCAACAGCACAAAACCAGCTACCAGAAAGCTGAGCGTAAAGGAGCCTGTCACATCAAACAAATACCCCGTCAGTGAAGCGGCAATAATGCCTCCGAACAGGTTGTTTGCCAGGTTCACCATGGAGCTTAGCATGGATACGGAACCGATCGGCGCCAGCTCTGCGGAGATGGACCAGCCGACTGGAGCGGTTGCAGAAATACCGGCAAGGCCGATTGAAATACAGATAATCGCGATGGTGATATTGTTCGTCAGAATGGAGCCTAAAAAGAAAAAGCCGAAGCTCATTCCAACAATGATTACGGTTCGGTATACCTTGGTGTTAGGATAACCTTTCTTAATAAAGTAATCGACGAGCCATCCCCCGACTACAATTCCGGAAATGGTTGAGATCAGCCATGGCACGGCTGTAAATAAACCGGACGACATGAGATCCATTCCGTATGTATGTTTAAAGAAAGTCGGAAGCCAGGTGAGCAGCAGGTTGAATGTATAGCCGTACCCTGTAAATCCGATCATTAAGCCCCATACTTTCCGGTTGGAGAAAAGCTTTTTTAAAAGCGGACCCGTTTTGTAAGGGATTTGCTCTGTTGTAATTGAATTGTGTCTTTGAATATAGTTTAGCTCACTTTTGGAAATGCGTTTGTGCCGTTCAGGCTGCTCATAATACTGCCAGAAAAAGATCGTAAACAGCACATTGATGCATCCAATCGTCAAAAAAGCGACACGCCAGTCAAAAGTTGTGACAAGAAAGGCGACCAATGGCGCGCCGATTACGTTTGAAAATTTGGCGGCCGAGTCGAACAGTGAGTTTGCCAATCCCCGCTCACTTGGAGGAAACCATAGTGCGGTTGCCTTGGAGGCGGCAGGGAACGCAGAGGCGCTCGTCAGCCCAATGAGAAACCGGAACAAATACAGCAGCAATTTTCCTTGCAAAAAAGCAAGAAGGATCGTTAATAAGCTCCATATCGTCATTCCAATCCTCGTGACCCACGCCACGCCAAACCGGTCCAGCAAACTTCCGACAGGCAGCTGCATCAGTGTATAGGAATAGGTGTAAATGGAAAACACGATGCCGAGTTCGGTTGCTGTAAGGTGAAACGAATCTTGTATCGCAGGGGCCGCTACAGAGATGGCCACTCGGTCAAAATAATTAAGAATAATAATGCCGCTGAGTAACGAAGATATGTACCATCTGGTATGTCCAGGCCGTTTCACGCGCTCTTGACTCATGATGAAAACCTCCTCTGTCATAGCATGATCTCCTGATGGAAATACCATTCAAATTTTAAATACCACAGTGGACTTTTGTGTAAACGGACAGCAGGAATTTGACTGGAAAAGCCCGGTGCTTTAGAATGAAAGTAATAAAAATGAACACTCCAAAGGGGAGTAGCTTTCACAGTAAAGTCGTCATTACGGGGCAAGATGCCCTCGGCTTTGCTGGCAATCTAATTGTTAGCGAGACCTTTGCCAAATCTGATTTGGTGAAGGTCTTTTTGTTTCGGAACTTCACCAAGTCGGTGGAGTTTTTTCATTTTTATCAAAAAGGGAGAGGAGCGTCAGGATGTCTAAGCTGAAAAAGTGGCTGAAGCGAGAATTGGTGAGGAAAGGGCTGCCGTTAGCAAAAGAGAAATTGATCCCGATCTTAAAAGAAAAAATGAAGAAGAAGCGATGAGGAGGCTGACGATGAAAATCATTTTGACTGTTCTTGGCGGAGTGGGGCTTTTGAGTGCAGGCGGATGCGGCATGCTTGATCAGGTGAATGACGGATTGAATTATACAAGTGAAGCCGCCGGCTATGTGGAGAAGGTGAAGACATTTGCAGAGGATGCGCCTGAATTGGCTGAGCAAGCTGTAAATGACACTGAGGCGAAAGAAAAACTTGAAGCACAGCTTGAGTCGATTCAGCAGGCTGCCGCTGATTTTAATGAATTAACACCGCCTGATGCTGCGGCGGAGATTCATCAAACCGTTCAGGAGCATAACGAAACCTTGCAAAAAAGTGCTGAAGATGTGTTGAAACAAGTGGAGGAAGGCAAGGTATCGCTTGAAGAATGGGAGCAGTTAGACCTTGTCCAAAACGCAAAGCAAATTACTGATGTGATGGGCCAGATTGAAAAGCTGGGCGAATAAGAAAAAGCATCCCGATGACGGGATGCTTCAGCGTGTCGACAAACCCTCGCATTCGTTGTCAGGCCTGCGCTTCAGTGCTCACGAATTCCAACATTCGCTGTGCTCCGATGCTCGTCCTTCCTAGACTTCAAGGGTTTTCAATCACGCTGAAAAGATGACAACATCCTAAAACGATAAACCGTTTTAGGATGTTGTCAGTAATATGAAGCATCCCGACGACGGGATGCTTTTTTATTATTCAGCCATTGCGTCAGTTAAGACAGGAACGACTTGTTTTTTACGGGAAACAACGCCTTTTAAGAGGGCCGTGTTGTTTTCTAATGTAACGTTGAACGCTTTTTCCACTTTCGCTGCTTCGTTACCGATCGCAAGGGCAAGTGAATCATTTTCTAAGATGTCTGTGATGACAAGAAGGAACAGGTCAAGGTTCTTCTCAGCCACAACGTTAGAAATCACAGCTTCTAATTCAGCTTGGCGTTTTTTTACATCTTCAATGTCTACTGTGTTCACTTGTGCGATTTCGACTTTTTTGCTGCCGAGTGTAAATTCTTTCGCATCAAGAGAAATCAGCTCTTCCACTGTTTTTTTGCTTAAATCAGCGCCAGCTTTCAGCATGTTCAAGCCGTATTCTTCAGCATCTACGCCGGCGATTTCCGCAAGCTCTTTTGCTGCCGCTACGTCTTGGTCTGTGCAAGTTGGAGATTTGAATAACAGTGAGTCAGAAATGATCGCAGACAGCATCAGGCCGGCAATTTCTTTCTCGATTTTCACGTTATTTTCTTTATACATTTTGTTTAAGATTGTAGCCGTACAGCCTACAGGCTCAGCACGATAGTAAAGCGGCTCAGCTGTTTCAAAGTTAGCGATGCGGTGGTGGTCGATCACTTCTAGAACCTGAACATCTTCAATGTCCTTGATGCTTTGCTGGCGTTCGTTATGGTCAACCAAGATAACGCCGTTTACTTCGTTTGCGGCTGTTTCAACAAGACGCGGGCTTTCTTGTTTGAAATAGTCAAGCGCGTATTGTGTTTCGCCGTTGACTTGTCCAAGACGGACTGGCTCAGCATTAAAGCCGAGTTTGTTTTTCAAATGAGCATAAGCAATCGCAGAACAAATCGTATCTGTGTCTGGGTTTTGGTGTCCGAAAATAAGTATTTTTTCCATGATAGCTCCTTATCTATTTTTTAAGTAGTGTAATCTTTATATAGTTTAACACGTCTTGCTGCAGGTGTAATCATACAAACCCGTAAAAATTGATGTGAATAAGAAGCATTTTCTTTGAGCTGAGAAGAAAAGGTGTGTAAAATACTGGGTAGATTAGTTGCGAAATGTGATGTAGTATCAAAAAAGGTACTATTGGAGGGTCAAGAATGAGTGAAAAAAAGAATATATACCCGAACAAAGAAGGCTGTCCAGTTGAATTTACACTAGATGTGATTGGCGGAAAGTGGAAAGGGATTCTTCTTTATCACATGATAGATGGCAAGAAACGGTTTAATGAGTTTCGTCGAATTTGCCCGAGTATCACCCAAAGAATGCTCACCCTTCAGCTTCGGGAGCTGGAAGCGGACGGCATCGTGCATCGTGAGGTTTACCATCAGGTGCCGCCCAAGGTTGAATACTCTCTGACGGAATTTGGTCGAACGCTTGAACCGATTGTTTTGCAAATGAAAGAATGGGGAGAATCCAACAGAGATGTGCTGGAATCTTATCGGTCGAACGGCTTGCTGAAGGATCAGCAGAAATAGCAGCAAAGGGAACTCCTTTGCTGCTTGTTTTATTTCATTGAAAGGGCTCTGTTGGCGTTTCTGACGTCATTTTTCAACAGTTCAGAAAGGTTGTAAGACGGATAGTATCCATGCTGATACATGTATCGATAAACTTGTGCATGCAACTGGATGGCAGCATTCAGCTGCTTGACCAGTACGTTTCTTAATTGAGGTGTTGCTGTTTCTGTAATCGCGATGGCATAGCTGCGGACAGACGTTTTGGCAAACCCGAGAAGATCACCGCTGTAAAATGGGTTATCCGCGCGTTCTTCTTCCTCATCCTCTCTGTGCGGCGCCTGCGGAAAGAATGGAAGAAGCTCTCTTAGATTTTGCTCAACAGCCTGAATAGACACACTATAAAGCTGTCTGAGCTGAGGGTCTTTTACTTCTCTTATCATTTTCTTCAGCCTAATGAGTCCATTTGATTGAAAAGCAACCAGCTCGTGCATTTCTAATGTTTCATGCCAAGCCAATGTTCTGCGTTCATCCATGTAACAATTCTCCTTTATCAATCAGATTCCATATCAGCATATGCCCAACGCTCAATGTTGTTCATGATGTTTTGAAGTTTTTAAAAAGGGAAATTCACCTTATATAGGATACGGGTTGAGAACATGCAAAAAGAGGTGAAACACGATGTGGGAGATGATAAAGAACTTTTTCTTGTTTAGCAGCGGCGTTCTGCAAGCAACAACGCTTTTACTGGTGATCTTAATTTTTATGTATGTCAGAAAAACGAAAAAGAAAAACAAGGAATCTTCTGGCTTTATGGATGATAAACATTAACCGTGATGGGCATTCTTTTCAAAGAATGTCTTTTCATTTGCAATGTTTCACATGAAACATTGGCGTCATTTTACTTGCGATTTGGACTTATGTTAAAATATAAAAGTAAAATTTAGAGATGATATAAAAAAACATTCGGTGCAAAGCATGTTGCAGCGATGAAAAAAGAGCAGTCGTTTATGCTGCTCTTTTCTATTCGTATGTTCAGGATGATACGAGGTGACTAAGTGAAACAAACGAGAGCATTAATGGAAGGTGCTATTTTAATCAGTCTGTTTGCGATCATCACGCTTTTGGTCGTTTATGTTCCTGTGATTGGAACAATTCTGTTATTTGCACTGCCGCTGCCCATGATCCTGTATACGATTAGACATGGATTGAAGTTAGGGATATGGATGGGCATTGTCAGTCTTCCGGTTGTTTTTATTGTTGGGTCCTTTACCGGGCTTATTGTAGCTTTTATGTCAGCTTGCGCCGGCATTGCCATGGGGCACTATTTCAAAAAGAAAGAACCCGGGCACGCCATTATTTCGGGCGCTCTTATTTATATGCTTTGTATTGTCTTCTATTTTGTGATAAGCATTCAGTTTTTGGGTATCAATATCATTGATGAAGCGATGACACAATACCGGCAATCTCTTGATATTGTAGAAACTGTAGTGAAGCAGTCGGGCAATGCTGAACAGCTTGAGAAGCAATTGAAACTGATGGAAGAACAATTGGGTATCGTTCAATATCTTTTTCCAACAGCTATTGTGATGGTAGGAGCTATTTTTTCTTTCCTCAGTTACCTTATCGCTAAGCCGCTCTTAAGGCGATTCTCCCCCGATATTCCTAATCTAAAGCCTTTTAGAGAGTTGAAGTTTCCGCAAAGTGTTGTAGTGCTGTATTTAATGATCGTCATACTTTCATTTTTGCCTTTAGAAAAAGGCCAAATGCTGTACTCTATCGCTTTAAATGGGGAGTTTATACTCGGGTTTCTGATTTTTATCCAAGGTTTATCATTTATCTTTTTCTATTGCCATAAGAAACAATATCCGAAGGCTGCGGCTGTAATTGCAGTGATTCTTGGGTTTATACATCCGATCTTTATGGCAGCCATTCGCATTTTAGGCGTTATAGATATGGGCTTTAATATAAGGAATAAGGTGAAGTGAACATGAAGTTTTACTCACATGGTGGGGAGTGATAGAAATGCCAAGCTTTTATGAAAAACCGCTGTTTCGGTATCCCATCTATGCATTGATTGCTCTGTCAATCATTACAATCCTCATCAGCTTTTATTTTAACTGGATATTAGGAACCGTCGAAGTACTGCTGCTCGCAGTTATTTTGTTTTTTATTAAACGTGCTGATTCTCTTATTCGAAAAGAGATTGATGCTTATATTTCTACGTTATCCTACAGGTTGAAAAAAGTCGGTGAAGAGGCATTGATGGAAATGCCGATCGGCATCATGCTTTTTAATGACCAATATTATATAGAATGGGCAAATCCGTTTCTTTCTTCTTGCTTTAATGAAAGCACATTAGTGGGGAGGTCCCTTTACGATACTTGTGAGTCGGTTGTGCCGCTCATCAAACAAGAGGTGGAATCGGAAACGGTTACATTGAACGACCGTAAGTTTAAGGTTGTCATCAAACGGGATGAGCGCCTGCTGTATTTCTTTGATATAACGGAACAAATCCAGATTGAAAAGCTATATGAAAACGAAAGAACCGTGCTGGCGTATATTTTCCTTGATAACTATGATGATGTGACCCAAGGATTGGATGACCAGACGAGAAGCACGATGAACAGCCAGGTAACATCTTTGCTGAACGCCTGGGCGCAGGAGTACGGGATCTTCCTGAAAAGGACGTCTTCAGAACGGTTTATTGCTGTACTTAATGAACACATCTTAACTGAACTCGAAAATTCGAAGTTTTCGATTCTAGATGAGGTGCGGGAAAAAACCTCATTTGACGGTGTAGCACTGACGTTAAGCGTTGGTGTAGGGGCGTCAGTCTCCTCGCTGAAAGAACTTGGCGATTTGGCGCAATCCAGCTTGGACTTAGCGTTGGGGCGCGGCGGAGACCAAGTAGCCATTAAGCTGCCGAACGGCAAGGTGAAGTTTTACGGAGGTAAAACAAACCCGATGGAGAAACGAACAAGGGTGCGGGCCCGCGTCATTTCTCATGCCTTAAAGGAAATCGTCTCTGAAAGCAGCAATGTGATTATCATGGGGCATAAATTCCCTGACATGGATTCTATCGGCGCAGCGATCGGGATTTTAAAGGTGGCTCAGGCAAATAACAAAGATGGTTTTATCGTCATTGATCCAAATCAAATCGGATCAAGTGTGCAGCGTTTGATTGAGGAAATCAAAAAATATGAAGAGCTGTGGTCAAGGTTTATTACGCCTGAAGAAGCGATGGAAATCTCCAATGATGACACGCTGCTTGTGATCGTTGATACACATAAACCGTCACTTGTTATGGAGGAACGGCTGGTCAATAAAATTGAACATATCGTGGTTATCGACCATCACCGCAGGGGTGAGGAGTTTATCAGAGACCCGCTGCTCGTTTATATGGAGCCGTACGCTTCTTCGACAGCGGAATTGGTGACAGAACTGCTTGAATATCAGCCGAAGCGCTTAAAAATCAATATGATTGAAGCAACAGCCCTATTAGCTGGTATAATAGTGGATACAAAGAGCTTTTCTCTCCGCACGGGCTCGCGGACTTTTGATGCGGCTTCTTATTTAAGGGCAAAAGGCGCCGACACGGTGCTTGTGCAGAAGTTCCTGAAAGAAACCGTTGATTCCTATATTAAACGGGCGAAGCTGATCCAGCATACAGCCCTCTATAAAGAGAACATTGCGATTGCTTCTCTTCCTGAAAATGAGGAGGAATACTTCGATCAAGTGCTCATTGCGCAGGCGGCCGATTCGCTGCTGTCGATGAGTGAAGTTGAGGCTTCATTTGCGGTGGCGAGACGGGATGAACAAACCGTTTGTATCAGTGCGCGGTCACTTGGCGAGGTCAATGTTCAGATCATCATGGAGGCGCTGGAAGGCGGAGGGCATTTAACAAATGCGGCGACTCAGTTGTCCGGCATTTCAGTTTCTGAAGCGCTGGAACGGCTGAAGCACGCCATAGATGAGTATTTTGAGGGAGGCGTACAGAGATGAAGGTTATTTTCTTACAAGATGTAAAAGGAAAAGGAAAAAAAGGCGAAGTCAAAAACGTAGCAGACGGTTATGCGCATAACTTTCTAATTAAAAAAGGCCTCGCGGTTGAAGCGAACGCGTCAAACATCAGCGCGCTGAACGGACAAAAACAAAAAGAGAAAAAAGAAGCTATTGCCGAGCTTGAGCAAGCAAAGAGCTTAAAAGAAACATTAGAAAAACTGACAGTTGAGCTCAGCGCGAAATCAGGGGAAGGCGGCCGTTTATTTGGTTCTGTGACAAGCAAGCAAATTACTGAACAGCTCCAAAAAGACCATAAGATTAAAGTAGATAAGCGGAAGCTTGAACTGCCGGACGGCATTCGTGCATTAGGATATACAAACGTGCCTGTGAAGCTGCATCCTGAGGTGCAGGCTGTGTTAAAGGTACATGTGAAAGAAGAAGTTTAATAGAAAAGAGGCTTGGAGCAATCCAAGCCTCTTTTTTTATTCCACGAGATAAAGAGTTTGCTGGCTTTCTCCGCCAGGTCCTCCTCTCATGCTTTGCAGGCTGCTGTTTGTGCTGCTGGAAGAACTGCTATATTCGTCAGATGTTATTTCTTTTCCGTTTTTCTTAATCCAGGAAACAAGTTCGCTGTTGCCTGAGTTATTTCCTGACAGAAGGAAGTATTTTACTTTGCCTTCTTTGACCAGTTTTTTCAGTTCGGACACAGTCAGAATTGGATCTGTGCCGTTAAATCCGCCCATTGCCATAACAGATTCATTTTCATTAATGATGTATGGCGCAGCCGTTACGGTTGTCAAAGTAGCAAATAGATACTCTTCGCCGGTATTATGCTTTCTCAGATAGGACAGGAGTCCGGTGTCGACCTCTGAAGAGAACATGTTTCCGCCGTTTGCTGAGCTATTAAGCTGCGGGCCGGATTCAGGAAGGACGCTGTTGCCTCCGTATAGAAGCGGCGTTGCTGACCAGTAGACTGGTGTGAGCAGCAGAACACATAAGCTGATGATCGTCAGCTGCTTGCTGAATGGATGGCTGCGTTTAAGCATCAGAAGCGCAAGGGTGATGACGAGTCCTAAGAGTCCTAGTACGTACATCCATACACTGCCGATTTGGCTTGTATAAGCGCTCAGAATATAAACCTGGAACGCGGCTGTGATTAGAACGGCTGCCGGCAGAAGATAGCTGGCCCAGTCTTTATTGTTTTTGTATAAACGGTACATTGTGTACCATCCGATACCGGAAAGTGCGGCAATCGGAGGTGCCAGCATAATTAAATAATACTGGTGGAAGAATCCTGCAACGCTGAAGAAACCAGCGACCGGAACGAGCCATGCCGTCCAGAATAGCGTTTCTTTCATTTCAGCAGCCTGTCCGCGGCGATCACGGTACCAGCTGACGATTCCGCCCAGCAATCCGATCAATGCGAATGGAAGCATCCAGCTGATTTGGCCGGAAAGTGCCGATTGGAAGAGACGAAGCGGTCCTGCATCGCCGGTGCCGAACATATTCATGTTTTTTCCGCCGCTACCGCCAGGTCCTCCATTTCCGCCGCCAGGCCCGCCGTTTCCAGTTCCGTTGCCTGCTGGAGGTGTGCCTCCGCCTCCATTTAAAGCGCCGTTTTGTCCGTTAGGCGGCTGAGGCCCCTGTGAATTGTTTCCGAATGATTGATTGCCGTTTTGATTGGCGGCACTTCCGTCAGACTTGCTGTTTCCGTCAGAAGATGATCCGTTGCTGTTTGGCGGTTGCATGGTGCTATGATTCTGCATGTTACGGCCGCCAGCGGCATTCATATCACTCCTTGCAAGGCCGGTGGTTTGTCCAAGCAGCCGCTCTGTGCCGTTGTAGCCGAAGGCCAGTTCTAACACTGAGTTGGTCTGGCTGCTTCCTACATAAGGCCGGCTGGAGGATGAGGCCGAATCCACCACAACCGCCCATGAGAGGGAAAGGCCTGTCAGTAGGACAAGAGACAGAATCAGAGACCCGATTTTTTTCTTCAGAGAAACCTGAGATGCAATCAGGTAGAATAACACAAATGCAGGCAATACCATAAACGCTTGCATCATCTTCATATTAAAGGCGAGTCCTATCAGGGCAAATGCCGTCAGGAGCCAAACCAGCTTGCCTTGTTTCACGGCCCGAAGCAGGCAAGCTGAACCGAGCAATAAGGTAAAGACAAGCATGCTGTCAATATTGTTTGTCCGGCTGACGGCTACTGCGATAGGCGTCAGTGTCATGACAAGTGCGGCAATGCGGGCCGCTCCAATTCCAAAAGTCGGTTTGATCATTCTGTAGAGAAGGAATACAGATCCAACTCCAGCGAGAGCCTGGGGAAGGATTACACTCCATGTGTGAACGCCGAAAATCAGTGCGAAAATCGTTTGAATCCATAACACAACAGGCGGCTTATCTACTGTCACAAATCCAGAAGGGTCAAATGATGCATAAAAGAAATTGTGGAAGCTTTGCGTCATGCTTTTCACAGCCGCCAAATAGTATTGGTTCGCTGTGTCATCCTGCCAAATGTTATACGCATTCAGAAAAGCCGCTGTAAGCAAAATGAGAATAAGGACTACGTCGAATCGTTTGGTTTTCATCGTTTTTCACCTCTTTATGATGTTTAATTGTAAAAAACAAATATGAAAAACTTATGAATAAACCATAAATATTCGAAGAATTTCAAAGAAAAAAGCGGAGATATCTTCCCCGCTTTTTATGCTGAGTTTCTTTGTTTCGCTGACTGAAGAATGTATCGATCTCGTCCGGCTCCCAGTCCGGCTGCTCCCATTACGATCAGGGCAGCAATAAGAAGCACAATCGGTGTTGTCCATGAATGTGTCTGGTCAAAGAGATAGCCGACAAAGATTGGACCGACGGCTGCAAGCAGATAGCCGAATGACTGAGACATGCCTGACAGCGCAGCGGCCTGCTGTGCATTTTCACTGCGGAGACCGATAAGAGCGAGTGCCAAACTAATGCTGGAGCCTTGTCCGATACCGATAATCACCATCCAGATGGCAAGCATTGTATGGCTGCCGCCCGCTAATAATCCGCATAGGCCGATCAGATAGACTGCGGCCAGCGCCGCAACGATAACGCGCTGCTGTTTCACACGGTCAGCTAAAACCGGTGTCAGAAAAGTGGAAGGCAGACTCGCAAATTGCATGAGTGACACCATCCATCCGGCTGTTGATGTATCAATCCCGTGTGAACGGAGAATTTCAGGAAACCAAGCGATGCTGCTGTAAAATAAAAATGATTGCAGTCCCATAAAGATGGTGACAAACCATGCCATTTTGGAAGCCCAAATGGAACTGTTTTGAAGCTTCACCGCCTTGTTTGCTGTATCCCGGTGGCGCAGCTGAGGTATCCAGATCAGCAATGCAAGTAACGCCAGCCCGCCCCATAAGAGAAAGGCTTGCTTCCATCCGCCTCCCATCTGTGCGGCCAGGGGTACGCTGACACCCGATGCCAAAGCAGCGAATATATTCATTGATGTCGTATACAGGCTGATCATGATTCCTGACTTTTCAGGGTATTTATGTTTGATTAAGCTTGGCAATAGAACGTTTCCGATCGCAATTCCAACTCCGATGAGTGCCGTTCCGAAAAACAAAGCGGCAGTGTAGCCGGCAGAACGAATCAAAACGCCGATAAACAGTATCAGGAGACCAAGCCATAAGGTTCGCTCATTTCCGAGGCGCTGTCCGAGCTTAGGCGCAAGCGGAGAAAGAACTGCAAACGAAAGCAGCGGCAGTGCTGTCAAAAAACCGGCTGCCCCATTGGACATGTGCAGCTCTGCCCGGATAGAGCTGATGACCGGACCGACTGAAGTAATCGCGGGCCGTAAGTTAAACGCGATAAAGATAATGCCGGCGATCAGCCAAAACGATTGGATTTTTTTATTTTGTGGATGTGGCAAAGCAGTTACTCCTTTTTTCTAACATATACATCATATTATCCCGAAACAGGTAAGCAAGTATGTGAATGAAGGCTATGATTTGTCCTCTTTTTGCAATTCAGCCATTTTGGCAAGCAGAATATGCTGAGGCATATGCATGATCTGTTCAAGCGGCAGATTTAAGGACTCTGCAAGCTTTTGGGCAGTTTCAGCAGAAATTTGCAAAGGTCTCACAAAAGATCCCTCCTCTCTTCTGTCCATTGTACAAGAATCAGATGTGAAATGTAAGAAGATGTCACAAAGGAATGGAGCAATCCGTAAATGCCCGTTATAAAAGAGGAAAGGAGGGTTCTTATGCACGCACCGCTGTCATTATTAAAACAAATGCTGACTGAGCATCAGAAAGAAACTGAGAAAGCTGTCACCTTTGAGGAGTATATAGCTGTGAGGCTGAAACTTCAGGAGCTGATGGGGAAATTTGCTTCGTTTGAGGAGTGGGATCTGTATCAAAAAGCGGCGGATCTGATGATGCACACAAGCTTCCAATGGATGAAATAAGCCGATCCGCCAAAAACCCCCCGCTGCAGCGAAGGGTTTCATTCGTTAAAATGAGTATTCTTCTTCCACATTTTTAAACTGGTCATAAATCACAAGCTTTGCTGGACTGTTTTCTTCTGCCACCTGTTTGGCTTTTTCAATTGCGGCGTCTTTAGATGTATACAAAGCTGTCGGCGCCACATTCTCCACCTTAATAAACCAGCCGTCCGCATCAACATTAGGTGTAACTGCATATTTTTTCATCATCATTCATTCCTCCCTCAAGTTTTATTGCATTTTTCCCGCCTAGTTACTGTCCGAAACGATCCAATCGGCTAGCTGAAAAAAACAGGAAATAGACAATTTTTCTATTTTTTTTCTGCAGAAATGGTAGAATGGAGTTTGGAGATTTTTTAATGAGAGGACGGTGCTTAGCATGACAGACGTTCTGAATGATCGGCTTCCTCCGCAAAATATAGAAGCCGAACAAGCCGTGTTAGGCGCTATTTTTTTGCAGCCGTCTGCTTTAACACTGGCTTCAGAAGTATTGATTCCAGATGATTTCTATAGAATGTCCCACCAAAAAATCTATAATGCGATGCTGGTGCTCGGTGACCGAGGTGAACCGGTTGATCTAGTGACGGTAACGTCAGAGCTTGCGAATACAGACCTGCTGGAAGAAGTGGGTGGCATTTCGTATCTGACAGATATCGCAAACTCGGTGCCGACAGCGGCTAACATAGAATATTACGCGAAAATCGTAGAGGAAAAATCAATTCTTCGCCGATTAATCAGAACAGCGACAACCATCGCTCAAGACGGGTATACCCGTGAGGATGAGGTCGAGGATTTACTCAGTGAAGCTGAAAAAACGATTATGGAAGTGGCGCAGCGCAAAAACACGAGTGCCTTCCAAAATATTAAGGACGTCCTTGTCCAAACCTATGACAATATCGAACAGCTTCACAATCGAAAAGGCGATATTACGGGAATTCCGACAGGGTTTACAGAGCTTGACCGGATGACTGCCGGGTTCCAGCGCAACGACTTGATCATTGTGGCTGCCCGTCCGTCAGTGGGGAAAACGGCCTTTGCCCTGAATATCGCACAAAACGTGGCGACCAAGACCGACGAAAGCGTAGCGATTTTCAGTCTTGAGATGGGTGCAGAGCAGCTCGTTATGCGTATGCTCTGTGCCGAAGGAAACATCAATGCCCAAAATCTTCGTACCGGTAACCTGACGGAAGAGGATTGGGGCAAGCTGACGATGGCGATGGGAAGCCTGTCAAACAGCGGGATTTACATCGATGATACACCGGGTATCCGCGTGAGTGAAATCCGAGCCAAGTGCCGCCGCTTGAAGCAGGAAAGCGGTCTCGGCATGATTTTGATCGACTACCTGCAATTGATTCAGGGAAGCGGACGTTCAAAGGATAACCGTCAGCAGGAAGTATCAGAAATTTCCCGTGAACTGAAGGCGATCGCCAGGGAGCTGCAAGTCCCTGTTATCGCGCTTTCTCAGCTTTCCCGGGGTGTTGAGCAGCGTCAGGATAAGCGTCCGATGATGTCTGATATCCGGGAATCAGGAAGTATCGAGCAGGACGCGGATATTGTCGCGTTCCTTTATCGTGATGACTACTATGACAAAGAAACCGAGAATAAAAATATTATCGAAATCATTATTGCCAAACAGCGTAACGGCCCGGTAGGAACCGTGTCTCTTGCGTTCGTAAAAGAATACAATAAATTCGTCAACCTGGAACGGCGTTTTGATGACGCAGGTGTTCCGCCCGGCGCATAAACCCCAAGAGCTGATCTTGGGGTTTTTTCATTCGAAAGATGGAAAAAATACCGTTCGCTCAGCGGATGTAAATTTGAAAGCGTTTTAATAAAATGGTGCAAAAAGGAGATGGTAACATGGGAAACCCTTTTTCATTATTTCACGCAGCGCAAATCCGGATTGCGCGGCCTACAGGCCAGCTCAATAAGATCATTCGTTTTTACGAAGAGGGACTGGGCTTGAAACGAATTGGAGAATTTTCGCAGCATAACGGGTATGACGGTGTCATGTTCGGACTCCCTCATGCCGATTATCATTTGGAATTCACCCAGTATGAGGGGGAAAGTACTGCTCCCGTTCCCCATCCCGACAGTCTCCTCGTTTTTTATGTGCCGAATGCAGATGAACTGACAGCAATCACTTCAAAGCTAAAACGCATGGGCTATCAAGAGGTTGAATCTGAGAACCCGTACTGGAGCCATGGAGGCGTGACGATAGAGGATCCGGACGGCTGGCGAGTCGTTTTTATGAATACAAAAGGGATATCCGGCTAGCAACTCTTTTTCATGCTAAAGGACAAAAGTTTCACAAGCTTTTTATGGCGAAGCGATGAGAAAACGCTTATAAAATGAATGGAAGCGAACGAATATAGATTTACATTAATTTAATGTTCGGATTTACAATTGACTTTCTGTTTCTTCACTGATAAACTTGATTTGTTTGAATAGAATCGTTTTGAAAGGTTAACGGAGGTGCACGGACATGTCTTCAGTAGTTGTAGTAGGTACGCAATGGGGCGATGAAGGAAAAGGTAAAATTACAGATTTCCTATCAGAAAATGCAGAAGTGATCGCCCGTTATCAAGGCGGAAATAACGCAGGGCATACAATCAAGTTTGACGGAGTCACATACAAGCTTCACTTGATCCCGTCTGGAATTTTCTATAAGGATAAAACGTGTGTGATCGGAAACGGAATGGTTGTAGATCCAAAAGCATTAGTCACAGAGCTTGCGTATCTTCATGAGCGCAACGTCAGTACAGACAACCTGAGAATCAGCAACAGAGCTCACGTCATTCTGCCGTATCATTTGAAATTGGATGAAGTGGAAGAAGAGCGAAAAGGGGCTAACAAGATCGGCACAACGAAAAAAGGAATCGGCCCTGCTTATATGGATAAAGCAGCCCGCATCGGAATTCGCATTGCGGATCTGTTAGACCGTGACGCGTTTGCAGAAAAGCTTGAGCGCAATCTTGAAGAAAAAACCCGTCTGCTTGAGAAAATGTACGAGACAGAAGGGTTTAAAATTGAGGATATCTTAGACGAATATTATGAGTACGGCCAGCAGATTAAAAAATATGTCTGCGATACATCTGTTGTCTTAAATGATGCTCTTGATGAAGGGCGCCGTGTATTGTTTGAAGGCGCGCAAGGGGTTATGCTTGATATCGATCAAGGAACATACCCGTTTGTTACATCATCTAACCCGGTTGCCGGCGGTGTCACGATCGGTTCCGGTGTCGGCCCGACCAAAATTCAGCACGTTGTCGGTGTATCAAAAGCATATACGACTCGTGTCGGCGACGGTCCTTTCCCGACTGAGCTGAAAGATGAAATCGGCGATCAAATCCGTGAAGTCGGCCGCGAGTATGGAACAACAACAGGCCGTCCGCGCCGTGTTGGCTGGTTTGACAGCGTTGTTGTCCGCCACGCCCGCCGTGTGAGCGGAATTACGGATCTTTCTCTGAACTCAATCGACGTTTTAACAGGAATTGAAACGCTGAAAATCTGTGTGGCGTACCGCTACAAAGGCGAGATCATTGAAGAATTCCCAGCAAGTCTTAAAGCACTTGCGGAATGTGAGCCGGTATATGAAGAAATGCCAGGATGGACTGAGGATATCACAGGCGCGAAAAGCTTGAGCGAGCTTCCGGAAAACGCGCGTCACTATCTTGAGCGCGTGTCTCAGCTGACAGGCATTCCGCTTTCTATTTTCTCTGTCGGTCCAGACCGTTCACAGACAAATGTCCTTCGCAGCGTGTACCGTGCGAACTAAATAGAATTTGCTTATAAGCCCCTAATTCAGGGGCTTATTTTTTGTTTGAAAGCCGCATATAAGTTGGTCTGAGAAAAAAATATGAAAAAAAACCAAAAAAGTTATTGCCACTTCTATTTGTTCGTGATATTATAAATCTCGTTGTTACGGAAACTGCTTCAATAGAGTACAAGATAGAACTTGTTCCAAGTCGTTTGCTCTATGGAAATTCCGACATCTTAAGAGCCATTAGCTCAGTTGGTAGAGCATCTGACTTTTAATCAGAGGGTCGAAGGTTCGAGTCCTTCATGGCTCACCATTTCGTGAAGGCCCGTTGGTCAAGCGGTTAAGACACCGCCCTTTCACGGCGGTAACACGGGTTCGAATCCCGTACGGGTCATTGATTTACTTTAGCGTTATTGCTAAATTCCTTATTTGTCTGCGAGGGCTGACACGACAGCTCTCGCGGCAAATTACTGTAAGGTCCGGTAGTTCAGTTGGTTAGAATGCCTGCCTGTCACGCAGGAGGTCGCGGGTTCGAGTCCCGTCCGGACCGCCATTTTACTTTACTTAGTAGAGAAAAATAAAACATTTGGCTCGGTAGCTCAGTTGGTAGAGCAACGGACTGAAAATCCGTGTGTCGGCGGTTCGATTCCGTCCCGAGCCACTTACCAAACGCATCTGCAATCGTAGGTGCGTTTTTTCTTTTAGGAAAAAGGCAAACATGAAGAGTGTTATAATAGAAGAAAAAGGGAGAACCGGCCCTGCGGCCGGTTCAAAGAAGAAGACGTCATTGATAAAGACGCACTCCGGTGAGGGGAGGTTTCAGTAAAGTTAACTATTTTAAAAAAAGTTGACCAGCATGACAAAAGATAAACAATGGGCGGATAAAGGTGAAATATGTGTTTTTTTCCAAACCTTTATTTTTTTTATCTTTTGACCTTAAACCGTTATAATAGACAAGGACCCATTGTTTACATGGGCCATAAATGATGAAACGAATGTTATATAGATGAAATGAAGTTATTCGGCAGGAGGAAAATCAAAATGATGGATAAAAAGATCCTTGTAGTGGATGATGAAAAACCGATTGCAGATATATTGGAATTTAACTTAAGAAAAGAAGGCTATGAAGTGCACTGTGCCCACGACGGAAACGAAGCCGTTGAAATGGTAGAAGAGCTTCAGCCTGATTTAATTCTTTTAGATATCATGCTTCCTAATAAAGACGGTGTTGAAGTGTGCCGTGAAGTCAGAAAGAAATACGATATGCCGATCATTATGCTGACGGCTAAGGATTCAGAAATTGACAAGGTCATCGGGCTTGAAATCGGTGCTGATGACTATGTCACAAAACCTTTCAGCACACGCGAGCTCCTGGCACGTGTAAAAGCGAACCTGCGCCGCCAGCTGACAACAGCGCCGGCGGAGGAAGAGCCGTCCTCTAACGAGATTCATATCGGCTCTCTCGTCATCTTCCCTGACGCGTACGTCGTATCAAAAAGAGATGAAACAATTGAGTTGACTCATCGTGAGTTCGAATTGCTTCATTATTTAGCAAAACATATCGGACAAGTGATGACCCGTGAACATTTGCTTCAAACTGTTTGGGGCTATGATTACTTCGGCGATGTCAGAACGGTTGACGTAACAGTCCGCCGGCTTCGTGAAAAAATCGAGGACAACCCGAGCCATCCAAATTGGATTGTCACACGCCGCGGCGTAGGTTATTACTTGAGAAACCCAGAACAGGACTAATGCCCCTATGAATAAGGTTGGTTTTTTTCGGTCGATCCAATTTAAGATTACCTTGATTTATGTGCTTTTGATTATCATTGCAATGCAAATCATTGGTGTGTATTTTGTCAATCAGGTAGAGAAGTCGCTGATCAGCTCGTATGAACAATCGTTGAATCAGCGAATCGACAACCTTTCTTACTATATCGAACAAGAATATAAAAGTGATAACGACAGCACTGTTATCAAGGATGACGTCAGCCGTATTTTGAATGACTTCACGAAAAGTGATGAGGTTCGGGAAATTAGTTTTGTAGATAAGAGCTATGAAGTGGTCGGTTCTTCAAAACCGTATGGTGAGGAAGTGGCAGGGAAACAAACGACCGATCTGATCTTTAAAAGAATTTTTTCTACTAAACAATCGTATTTAAGAAAGTATTATGACCCGAAAAGCAAAATCAGAGTTCTCATTTCCGCGAAGCCCGTCATGACTGAAAACCAAGAGGTTGTCGGCGCGATCTATGTTGTCGCGAGTATGGAAGATGTCTTTAACCAAATGAAGACGATCAACACGATACTGGCATCCGGCACAGGTTTGGCACTTGTTTTGACGGCCCTTCTCGGTATTTTTCTGGCAAGAACCATTACCCATCCGCTTTCGGATATGAGAAAGCAGGCGATGGAGCTTGCGAAAGGGAATTTCTCGAGGAAGGTTAAAAAGTACGGGCATGATGAAATTGGGCAGCTCGCCACTACGTTTAATCACTTAACGAGAGAGCTTGAAGATGCCCAGGCGATGACAGAAGGAGAGCGCAGAAAGCTTGCCTCCGTTATTGCCTATATGACAGACGGCGTTATCGCCACAAACCGAAACGGAGCGATTATTCTCTTAAACAGCCCGGCGCTGGAGCTGTTGAACGTTTCACGTGAAACAGCCTTAGAAATGCCGATTACGAGCTTGCTGGGGATTCAAGAGAATTATACGTTTGAAGATTTAGTGGAGCAGCAGGATTCTATGCTGCTTGAGATTAAGCGCGATGATCAACTAACGGTGCTTCGCGTGAATTTCTCTGTGATCCAAAGGGAACATGGCAAAATCGATGGTTTAATCGCTGTCATTTACGATGTAACCGAGCAAGAGAAAATGGATCAAGAACGCAGAGAATTCGTTGCGAATGTATCACACGAGCTGCGGACGCCGCTCACGACAATGCGCAGTTATTTAGAGGCGTTAGCTGAAGGCGCGTGGGAAAATAAAGACATTGCCCCGCGTTTCTTAATGGTGACGCAAAATGAAACAGAGCGTATGATCCGGCTTGTCAATGATCTGCTTCAGCTTTCGAAATTTGACAGCAAGGATTATCAATTTAACCGGGAATGGATTCAGATTGTCCGGTTTATGTCGCTTATTATTGACCGTTTTGAAATGACAAAAGAGCAGCATGTGGAATTTATCAGAAATCTGCCGGACAGAAATCTGTACGTCGAGATTGACCAGGATAAAATTACGCAGGTACTCGATAATATTATTTCCAACGCTTTAAAATACTCACCGGAAGGCGGACATGTCACATTCTCAATTGATGTCAATGAAGAGGAAGAACTCCTCTATATCAGCGTCAAGGATGAAGGGATTGGAATTCCGAAAAAGGATGTCGAAAAAGTCTTTGACCGCTTCTACAGGGTTGATAAAGCGAGAACGAGAAAGCTCGGCGGCACCGGTCTGGGATTGGCGATTGCCAGGGAAATGGTTCAGGCGCACGGCGGAGATATTTGGGCGGACAGCATAGAAGGAAAAGGCACGACGATTACATTTACTCTTCCATATAAAGAGGAACAAGAGGATGATTGGGATGAAGCGTGAAAATATAAAAACGATATTACTTACGGTACTCGTCATCATCAGTCTTGTGTTTACGTGGGGGATATGGACGTTCCAGCCAAACTTTTCTGAAGGCTCATCATCAACAGAGTCTACTGTGCGTGAGAAACATAAAATCGAAAAAAATACCCAGAAGTTGTCTGAAACGGTAAGGCCGAGGGACATGTTTATCCATGATGACGGCGCTCATTACAAAGTGGGTGATGAAACCCTCTATGAAGAAGTCTGGTCTGACTTGCCGCATTGGGATGTAAAAGGAATTAAAGATATTTCTGATCAGTATGACAAGGTTGGATTCAAGAGCTGGTTTTATGGAATAGGCGGTTATGAAGCGAAGCTTGATTTGCAATTCAATGACACGATTCCGATTGATATTTTCCAAACGCTGTTTAAATGGTCCAATCAATCGTTTGAATACAGTTCGTTTGATCATATTCTGATTCCGTTCAATGAAACAAAAGCGAACAAGAAAATTTATTTGGTGTCTTACAGCAAACAGCTCATTCTGGAAGTGACCGTTGAATCGGCAAACTACCGGAACATTATGAACGACTTGAAAAACAGGCAATCAAACATGCCGGCGTACAGTTTGTTCTCAATCGGCTCAAAGAAAGAGTTCCTGCTGCCGAACAAACCGCTTACGATGGACAAAAAAGAGTTTGTCACAGAATCGATTAAAACAAACACCTTTAAGCAGGCTTTGTTCAGCGATCCGAGCATTGTAAGGGAAGATTCGAATTACAACAACAGAAATGTACTGACAGATGGGATCAGCCGTTTAGATGTGAATCTAAGCCAGCGCCAGGTGCAATTCCAGCAGCGCAATTTAGTCCAGAGCACATCTTATCAAACAGGTGAGTTAATCAAAAAGAGCCAAAAATACCTAGAGGATACGGGAAGCTGGACGGATAATTATCAATTTTTCAATATCAATGACAGCCAGCAGCTGAGCTTCTATATCTTTATGGATCAGATGCCGGTCATTAACAGCACCGCCAAACCGTTCGGAGCGACATCGGCGATTACGGTGCAATGGGCGAACGATGATATTCTTAGTTATAAGCGGCCGAATTACAGTCTCGGAACGAATCCGATCAAAACAAGCGAGACAGAGCTGATGAGCGGCAGCGAAGTGAAGATGCTGCTTTCTAAACAAACCAAATATGATATGGACAAAATTGATCAGATCTTCCTTGCTTATCAATTGGTATCAACATCAACTAATGATGACCCTCTAGTTGAGCTTGAACCAGTTTGGGCGATGAAAATAAACGGAAAAATGGTGCCTATTACAAAGGACTTATTGACGAAGGAGGGGGCAAACAGTGGAGTGGAATAAGACAAAATCAATCTTCATCGTTGCCTTCCTCATTTTAGATATATTCTTAGGCTATCAGTTTTTTCAAAAATGGCAGGCTACCAGCAAAGAATATGAAGTCATTAAAAATGATGTCGAGCATGACATGAAAGCCGACCATATCACGTATGAAGGCCTGAATAAGGATGCAATAGAAGGCTACCGGATCACAGCAAATCAAAAGGCCTTTACCAAGGAGGAAATTGAGGCACTCAAGGATCAAAAGCCTTTGATGGACATGCCTAGTGATGATCATAAAGTAACGAGCCTGAAAATGAAGTTTACGAATCCGATCGCCCTATCAAAGAAGAATATCGAGGACGATGCCCAGGCACTTGTTTCTTCGAAAATCCAAGATGGTGAAAAATATAAGCTTTGGAAGGTTGACAAATCGAAGAAAGAAATTATTTTCTTCCAAACGTATGAAGGCGATTATATATACCAGAAGACCGATAATTCTTCTAATATGATCGGACAAGTGGTGTTGCACTTAAACGCTAAAAACGAGGTTGTGTCATACGATCAGACAACGCTCGAGACGTTCAAGCAAATTCAGAAAGAAAGCTTAATTACTGAAATGGATGCGGTTGAGCTATTGTACTATCAAAATCAATTAAAAGAATACAGCACTGTGAAGAGCTGTAAATTCGGCTACGTTGCACAATATCCGCTGACAAGTACGCAGGTGCTGGCGCCGGTATGGAGAATTACGGTCGAGTACGATAAAAAAGTGAACGGCGAGAAAAAGACAGTACAAGAGTATTTTACTGTGAATGCTTTGGAGAGTACGATTTTAGATACAGATCAATGAAAATAATGGAGTGAGACAAACATGAGCTTGCAATTTAGCGTACTTGCGAGCGGGAGTACGGGAAATGCGTTTTATCTTGAAACAGAGGATCACGCATTTTTGGTGGACGCCGGTTTGAGCGGGAAAGCCATGGACGGGCTAATGGCGCAAATCGGGCGTAAGCTGGATGATGTAGACGGCATTTTTGTGACGCATGAGCATAGTGACCATATTAAGGGCCTCGGCGTGGTCGCCAGAAAGTACAAGCTTCCGATCTATGCGAATGAGAAGACATGGAAAGCGATGGAGAATCAGATCGGCAAAATAGACACCGATCAAAAGTTTGTGTTTCCGATGGAGACGGTGAAGTCGTTCGGCGGACTTGATGTCGAATCGTTTGGCGTCTCCCACGACGCAGCGGAACCGATGTTTTATGTATTCCATTATAACGGCCGAAAGCTCGCATTAATGACAGATACGGGATATGTCAGCGACCGGATGAAAGGCATCATCCGCTCAGCGAATGTGTTTGTGTTTGAAAGCAATCATGATGTTGGGATGCTGCAAATGGGAAGATACCCATGGAGCATTAAGCGGCGGATTTTAAGTGACGTCGGGCACGTTTCCAATGAAGATGCTGCCTTGGCGATGACTGATGTCATTGGCGACGAGACGTCTCGTATATACCTGGCGCATTTGAGCCAGGACAACAACATGAAGGAGCTGGCGAGAATGTCTGTGCAGCAGACATTGGCTACTAAAGGATTTGTGACGGGTGAGACATTTGATTTGTATGATACCGATCCGAAGAAGGCCACTCCGCTTTGCGCTGTATAATTTTTCTATGTAAATCATGACTATTATAGGAGCTTCTAACCCACAATATAACCATATTAACGTTCTTGGAAAGGATGGAATATGGTGGATTACGATCGTGAGGAAGAACATACTACTCCTGAACAGCCAAAGAGAAGCAAAAAAGGATATTTTCTTTCTAGTCTGATTGGCGTGATTGTCGGTGCCGTATTAATGGCGTTTCTCATGCCGTACTTTTCAAATGAAGGGTTAGATACGGGTGCCTTAGATCAGCAGCAGAACAACAACAATGGCCGGGAATCAATCAGGACGGTGAATGTCAGTGTCAACAATGCGGTCACCAAGATTGTCAGCAATGTGTCGCCTGCCGTTGTCGGCGTTGTGAACATCCAAAAATCAGACATTTGGGGAGAGAGCGGTGAGGCTGGGAGCGGCTCCGGCGTCATCTATAAGAAAAATGACAACTCTGCTTATGTCGTGACCAACCATCATGTCATCGAGGGCGCTTCCCAAATTGAAATCAGCTTGAAAGACGGCTCGCGTGTAGCGGCTGAACTTGTCGGCAGTGACCAGCTGATGGATCTTGCCGTTTTACGGGTGAAAAGCGATAAAATTAAAGCAGTCGCCGACTTCGGTAATTCAGATAAAGTCCAATCTGGTGAGCCGGTTATCGCAATCGGGAACCCGTTAGGCCTTGAGTTTGCAGGTTCTGTCACACAGGGCGTCATCTCGGGTACGGAGAGGGCAATTCCTGTGGATTCAAACGATGACGGACAGCCTGACTGGAACGCAGAAGTCCTGCAAACAGATGCGGCCATTAACCCTGGGAACAGCGGCGGCGCTTTGTTAAATATGGATGGGAAAGTCATTGGTATCAATTCAATGAAAATTGCCGAATCGGCGGTTGAAGGGATTGGCCTGTCGATTCCGTCTAAGCTTGTGATCCCTGTGATAGAGGATTTAGAGAAATACGGCAAAGTCAAACGTCCGTTCCTTGGCATTGAGATGAAATCGCTAAGCGATATTGCAAGCTATCATTGGGATGAAACATTGAAGCTTCCTAAGGATGTCACCAATGGAGCGGTTGTGATGGGTGTAGATGCCTTCTCACCTGCCGGAAAAGCAGGGCTGAAGGAACTGGATGTCATCACGGAATTTGACGGATACAAAGTAAATGATATTGTTGATCTGCGGAAACGGCTTTATCAGAAAAAAGTCGGTGACCGGGTGAAGGTGAAGTTTTACCGCAGCGGTAAAGAAAAATCCGTTGACATCAAGCTTTCCTCCGCAGATCAATTAGGAAGTTAGTTAAAAACAGTCTGGCACCGTTGCCAGACTGTTTTTTATGCAAAAAAACTGAACGGGGGTCACGCCCGTTCAGTTGAACAAGGATATATCGAATATGAAGAAAAATACAAGATGGATGTTACACGTGAAACAGCAGGCAATGCCTGTTAACTGCAAATGCTTCCGTTTTCAGCATTGACTTTAATGGTTTGTACTGTGTGGTTGCTGGCTGTGATTTTAATGATGTACACATAGATGCCGTTCTCTTTCTTCAATGCAGAAGACTTGACTGTACCTTTGCATTTGTTCAGCGCAATGCTTTGTGCTTTTGCTTTTGTGACTGCGGCTTGTTTGTTGTCAACGTGATGCTTGACGACTTTTCCGTTGCTGCAGTTGACGTTGAAGGTGTGAACTTTTCCGTCTTCACCGAGCACCTTAATGACATAGACATAAACCCCGTTTACTTTCTTCATTTGAGCCGATTGAACCGCGCCGTTGCAGTTGTGTAATGCAATTGTTTTCGCTTTGGAAAGCGTAATAGAAGCCTGCTGCTGTGTTTGGACTTTAGCAGTGTCTTCTTTATGAAGAACAGCCGCGTGCGTGGAAGATAAAGAACTGATTGAGATGACAGCGCCTAAAGCAGCTGCTGATAATATTTTCACATTCATTTTTACGTCCTCCTTAGATGATGATGTAAAAAGAACTGAACGCGGGTCACGCACGTTCAGTTTAAAAGAGTATTTAGAAAAAGGTAGACATGAACTTAGAACTTCGTGTTAAAACAAGACTGGTGTTATACGTTGAATTGCAGTTGTTTCACTGCTGGCAAGTATCAATTTTTATTTGCAAATGCTTCCGTTTTCAGCGTTCACTTTCACTGTTTGCTCAGTGTGGTTTTGGGCAGTGATTTTAATCACGTAAACGTATTTACCGTTTTCTTTCTTCAAAGCAGAAGATTTCACTGTGCCTTTGCATTTGTTTAGCGCGATTTGATGTGCTTTTGTTTTCGTAATGGCTGCGTTTTTCTTTTGCACTTCTTGTTTTACGATTTTACCGCTGTCACAGTTGACATGGATTGTATGGGTGCTGCCATCTTCGCCCAGCACTTTTACAAGGTAGATGTAAACGCCGTTTTCTTTCTTCAGTTCAGAAGATTGAACTGCGCCTTTGTACTTGTTCAGTGCGATTTGATGCGCTTTTGTTTTTGAAAGATGTGCTTGTTTCTTTTGCTCGTGTTTTGCCACTTTGCCGTTTTCTCCATTGATATGGAACGAGTGAAGGCTTCCATCTTCACCCAATACTTTCACGACATAAACGTAAACACCGTTTTCTTTCTTCAGCTCAGAAGATTGAACCGCGCCTTGGCAGTTTTTCAAAGCGAGCGAATGAGCTTTTGATTTGCTGATGTAGCTTTGTTTCTTTTGAACGTCGTGTTTCACAACTTTACCGCTGTCGCAGTTAACGTTCATCGTATGCTGTTTGCCGTCCTCACCGAGAACTTTGACTACATATACGTAAGTGCCGTTCACTTTCTTCATTTGGGCAGATTGAACAGTACCCTTGCATTTGTTCAAAGCAACTTGCTTTGCTTTTGCTATTGTGATGGAAGCCTGCTGCTTCGTCTCGACCTTCGCTGATGCATCATCCTTCTGAATGACAGCGGCATGGGCGGAAGTGAAAGAACTGATTGAGATAATGGTTCCCAGCGCGGCTCCTGATAAAACTTTAGTGATATTCATATGATGTTCCTCCTTTATTTCATTGTTGGCTGAACCAACTAAGGCTATTGTATAGGCCGAAGCTGAAAATCAAATGAGGGCTGGCTGAAAACTTGCTGAATTCAGCTGATTTTTAGGGAAGATTCAGTTGGTTTTCAGATAAAAACGAATAATAGGAAGGGAAGGGAAAAAACTAATCAGAGGTTTATGCCAACTAAGGAGAGAGCACAGCATGAATAGGATGAAAGGCATCAAGATTTTGCTCGTGGACGATGAACCGGCAATATTAGATTTTTTGACAATGGGTCTTGAAAATGAAGGCTTTGAGGTTAAGACTGCGGCTGACGGAATGACAGCAATGAACACCGCAAAAACATTTCAGCCGCATGTGGCCATCCTGGATGTGATGATGCCCGGAATGGATGGGCTGGAAGTATCGAAAATGATGAAAAAAAACGGCCATACCGCCATTATTATGCTCACGGCAAAGGATGAGGTGGGGATTCGGGTAAAAGCTCTGACAGAGGGTGCTGATGACTATATGATCAAACCCTTCAGCTTTGAAGAGCTGCTGGCGCGTATTTATGCAAGAATTCGGGATCACTTCCCTAACCTGTTCGAAGAAGTCGCGCTCGGCCCGTTTCGGATTGATGACCGACGCAGAGAAATCCGCTATCAGGAAGAGGTGCTGAAGCTTTCGGCAACAGAATATGAGCTGCTGAAATTGTTGGTGCTGAATCACGGCCTTGTGCTCAGTAAAGCGAGGATTCTGGATAAAGTATGGGGCTATGACTTTTACGGCGAAGAAAATATTGTCGAAGTGTACATCCGTTCCTTGCGGGAAAAATTGAATGACAAAACGCATGAAGTGATCCGCACTGTACGCGGTGCGGGCTATCGGGTGGATATTGAATGAAGAAACGATTCAAAACGCTGCGCTTTCAGCTTTTATTCCGCTCGTTGTGCATTCTCGTTCTTCTATTGTTTTTTGTCGGCGCCATGCAATATGTGTTTGGAAAACGCCTCTTATATGAAAACCGCGCTGTCAGCATTCAGAGTTATATCAACTCGACGGAGCCGACCATATGGAAAAACATTAAAAGATACAAAAGCAATTCCGACAGCCCGGACAAGTCAGATGGTGCTGTCCGTCCCGCCTTTATTTATCCAGGTGTAACAATCGTTTTTATTGATAAAAAAACAAAAGTCCGCACGGTATTGTCGACAGACCCATATGCGGGAGCACCGCCAACATTTAAAAAAAGTGTATATGATGAGGCGTTGGAAGATACGATGGCCTTGCACTACAGAATGACAAAAAATGAATTTGGCGAAGAAGTACTGGTTGTGTTTCAGGCTATTAATATTGATGGAAAAGAAGCAGGCGTGATCCAAATGAGTGCTTTAACATCACCGCTGAAGGACGTGCTCCTCAGGCAAATCAGCATTTACTCTACGCTCTCGCTTGTCGCGCTCCTGCTCGGGCTTTTTACATTCTTGCCCGTGGTCCGACATACGCTTAAACCGTTATCACAAATAGTACATATGATGGGGCATATCAATGCGGGAAATTTGAATAAAAGGCTTCCTGTTTATCGAAAACAAATGGAAATCGATGCGCTGGCTATTTCATTTAATCACATGCTGGAGCGGATTGAAATATCATTTAAAGCAGAAAAAGAAGCGAGGGAGCGCATCCGCCAATTTGTATCAGACGCTTCGCATGAGCTGAGAACGCCATTAACGTCCATACATGGCTTTATCGAAGTGTTGCTGCGGGGCGCGGCGCTTCAGCCGGAGCAGAGAGATAGAGCGTTGAATAGTATGTATGAAGAATCGAAGAGAGCCACTCGGCTGATAGAGGACCTGCTGTTTCTGGCAAAAATCGATCGGGTGCCGAGCTTTGAAATGAAGAGAGGCGATCTCGATTTGCTCATAAGGGAAATGGAGCCGCAGCTCAGTCTGCTTGCGAAAGAAAGAAAACTGCAGCTGCTGCTTGAGGATCACGCTGAAGCCGTTTTTGACCGGGATAAGATGAAACAGGTCATTCTGAATGTGGTTTACAACGCGGTGCAGTTTACAGATGAGAAAACCGGCGCCATCACCATCTCGCTGCAAAAAGACCATGATGGCGTTATGCTGATGATAGCGGACAACGGCACAGGCATCGCGCCGGAGCATTTGCCGCATTTATTTGACCGGTTTTACAGGGCAGACCCATCCCGCTCCCGAAAATATGGAGGTTCGGGACTGGGGCTTGCCATTACGAAGTCGATTATCGACAGCCACAATGGGACGATTGAAGTAAAAAGTGAAATCGGCAGAGGCACTGTTTTTCTGATCAGGCTTCCTGCGCCGGAATAGGGTTATGATTCGGCAGGCGGTTGAGAAAATTTCTTCAGCCTGTATTGGAGGCTTTGTCTGCTGATGCCAAGCTCCTGAGCAGCTTGCGAGATGTTATGGCCGTGTTTTCTTAACACGTTCTCAATCACGTATTTTTCGAAGCTCTCCATTTTTTCCTTTAAGTCTGCGGCCGGCTGGTGTCTTGGTGTTTCAGGCTCCGGGATGTCAGCCGGCTTGATTTTCATGCGGTATTGATAGGGCAGATGAGAAGCCGTAATCGTTTGCTCGTCCGTCATGAAATTCATTGCGCCTTCGATCATATGCTCAAGCTCACGTATATTTCCCGGCCAGTCGTAGGATAGGAAAAATTGCTTCACATCTTCGCTGATGTGTTCGACATTCATTTGGAACAGGTGGTTGTTTTTCTGAATGAACTCCGACGCGAGAAGCAAAATGTCTTCCTTTCGTTCCCGAAGCGGCGGGATAATGAGCGTCACGACGCTCAGCCTGTAATACAAGTCCTTCCGCATTCGTTCGCCCGCAATCGCATCAATCGGGTCTTCGTTCATCGTGGCAATAATACGCACGTCAATCGGTGTATCCTTTGTCGAACCAATGCGCCTGATTTTCCGTTCTTGAAGGGCGCGCAGCAGCTTCGCCTGAAGACTGAGATTCAGCGAGTTGATTTCATCTAACAGCAGCGTGCCGCCATGCGCTTGTTCAAACAGGCCGGGCTGGTCTACAGCGCCGGTAAACGCGCCTTTTTTCGTTCCAAACAAAATGCTTTCCACAAGGCTGTCTGGCAGTGCCGCGCAGTTTTGTGAAATAAACGGGCCTCCTGAACGATCGCTGCCGTTGTGGATACTTTGCGCAAACAGCTCTTTTCCAGTGCCGGTTTCGCCTGCGAGAAGGACAGATGATGACGTCCGCGTTGCCCGCTTGGCGTTTTCGATGACGTCTTGAATGGCCGGACTGGTGCCGAGAATGCTGTCAAACGTATAGGTTGTGTTGCCTTTTTTGTTCATATTCTCCCTGATCAGCCGTTCAAGCTTTGTCACATCCTTGGCAATTTCGACTGCGCCCCTGATCTTGCCGTCCTTGACGATGGGATATGTATGATTAATCGTCGTTATTTCCTGCCCTTTATTATTGAAATAGCTCTGTTTGACGTTTTTAATTGTTTTGCCTTCCTGAAGGGCCTGTACAAGCGTGCTGTCCTGCTGTTTTGAAAACATAAACACATCCATCAGGTTTTTATTCAGGACGTCATGCTTCTCCATATCTTCAATTTGCATCATTTTATTGTTATAAACGATCGTGTTTCCGTGCTCGTCTACCACGTGCAGGCCAACATCGATTTCATCCAAAATGCTTTGAAACACTAACGTGAGGAACTCGCTGTCTTTGACCACTGTATGAACCTCCCTCAATTATTTTCTTAATATTGCTTCTATTTTATAAAAGAATGGAGAGGATATGCAAAAGAATTTTGCACTTGCTGAAATTTTTGCTCGAAATATCTGAATGTTTTTGCACCTTGTCCACGAAATTTGTAGAAAACACACGAAATCTTGATTTGGCACAGAACTTGCATTTATAAAAAGGGAAAGCAGGATAACATGTTGAAACAGAAAACAAGGGGGAATTCAAATATGCCAGCTTTATCTAAATCCAAAGAAATTATTGATCAGACGTCTCATTATGGAGCCAACAATTACCACCCGCTCCCGATTGTCATTTCTGAAGCGCTGGGTGCTTGGGTAAAGGACCCGGAAGGCAATGAATATATGGATATGCTGAGTGCTTATTCTGCGGTAAACCAGGGTCACAGACACCCGAAAATTATTCAGGCATTGAAGGATCAGGCTGATAAAATCACCCTCACATCACGCGCGTTTCACAACGATCAGCTTGGGCCTTTTTACGAAAAAACAGCTAAACTAACGGGCAAAGAGATGATTCTGCCGATGAATACAGGAGCTGAAGCGGTTGAATCTGCGGTGAAAGCGGCAAGACGCTGGGCTTATGAAGTGAAAGGCGTAGCCGACAATCAAGCGGAAATTATCGCATGTGTCGGGAACTTCCACGGCCGGACGATGCTGGCGGTATCTCTTTCTTCTGAAGAGGAATATAAAAGAGGATTCGGCCCGATGCTTCCGGGAATCAAATTAATTCCGTACGGAGATGCGGAAGCGCTTCGTCAGGCGATTACGCCGAATACAGCGGCATACTTGTTCGAACCGATTCAAGGCGAAGCGGGCATTGTCATTCCGCCTGAAGGGTTTTTGCAGGAAGCGGCGGCGATTTGTAAGGAAGAGAATGTTCTGTTTATTGCTGATGAAATTCAGACGGGTCTTGGACGTACAGGCAAGACGTTTGCCTGTGACTGGGACGGCATTGTTCCGGATATGTACATCTTGGGTAAAGCGCTAGGCGGCGGTGTGTTCCCGATCTCCTGCATTGCGGCGGACCGCGAGATCTTAGGCGTGTTTAACCCTGGCTCACACGGCTCCACATTTGGCGGAAACCCGCTTGCTTGTGCAGTGTCTATCGCCTCATTGGAAGTGCTGGAGGATGAAAAGCTGGCGGATCGTTCTCTTGAGCTTGGCGAATACTTTAAAAGCGAACTTGAGAGCATTGACAACCCTATCATTAAAGAAGTCCGCGGCAGAGGGCTGTTTATCGGTGTGGAATTGAAAGAAGCCGCACGCCCTTATTGTGAGCGTTTGAAGGAAGAAGGGCTTTTATGCAAGGAAACGCATGATACAGTCATTCGTTTTGCACCGCCATTAATCATTTCCAAAAAGGATTTAGATTGGGCGATAGAGAAAATTAAGCACGTGCTGCAAAACGCATAATTCCGCACCATGGCGGGATATTCACTTCGTTTGTATAAATTTACAACAGAAAAATAAGCACTCCCTATTTGCTCAGCTACAGTATTTTAGTATAATGTATCTTTATGAGAAGAAGTGAATTTTATATTAAATAGATAGAGACTCTTTGGACAGCAAACTGGGATACGCACCATGTAGATGTTCCAGCTTAGATCCAATACAAGTTGCTGAAGGGGTGCAGAATGTGAATACAAACCAAGATAACGGAAATCAGCTCCAGCGGACAATGAAATCACGCCACTTGTTCATGATTTCATTGGGCGGAGTGATCGGAACCGGTTTCTTCCTTGGAACCGGATTTACCATTAACCAGGCGGGACCGCTCGGCGCGGTTCTGTCCTATTTAGTGGGCGGCTTTATCATGTTTTTGACCATGCTTTGCTTAGGGGAGCTGGCGGTCGCCTTTCCTGTGTCGGGGTCCTTTCAGACCTATGCGACAAAATTTATCAGCCCGGCCTTCGGGTTTGCGTTCGGCTGGCTGTACTGGCTCGGCTGGGCAGTTACATGCGCTATTGAATTCTTATCAGCGGGACAGCTGATGCAGCGTTGGTTTCCGCATGTGGAGGTCTGGATTTGGTGTCTTGTATTTGCGGCACTGATGTTTTTACTAAATGCGATAACCGCGAAAGCCTTTGCAGAATCTGAATTTTGGTTTTCCGGGATTAAAATCTTGATTATCCTTTTATTTATTATTCTCGGCGGAGCTGCCATGTTTGGCCTGATTAACCTGAAGGGTGGAGAGCAGGCGCCGTTTCTGACACATTTTTATGAAGACGGGTTATTTCCGAACGGCATAAAGGCAATGCTGATTACGATGATTACCGTGAACTTTGCGTTTCAGGGAACTGAGCTGATCGGGGTTGCAGCAGGAGAAAGTGAAGACCCTGAAAAAACAATTCCGCGGTCCATCAAACAGACAGTATGGAGAACACTTGTCTTCTTTGTTCTTTCCATCGTTGTCATTGCCGGCATGATTCCGTGGAAACAGGCTGGAGTCGTGGAAAGTCCGTTTGTTGTCGTATTTGAGCAAATCGGAATCCCGTATGCTGCTGATATCATGAACTTTGTTATATTGATTGCGCTCTTATCTGTTGCGAATTCAGGTTTATACGCATCGACACGTATCCTGTACGCGATGGCGAATGAAGGACAGGCCTTCAAAGCGCTGGGCAAAACAAATCAACGCGGTGTGCCGATGTACTCGTTAATCGTAACGATGGCTGTGGCCTGCCTGTCACTTCTGACAAAATTTGCGCAGGCTGAAACCGTATATATGGTGCTATTATCATTGGCGGGCATGAGCGCACAGGTCGGCTGGATTACGATTTCGCTTTCCCAAATCATGTTCAGACGCAAATATATCCGTGAAGGCGGCAAGACAGAAGACCTGAAATTCAAAACACCGCTGTATCCGGTGCTTCCGCTGGTTGGCCTGACGTTAAATACGGTCGTTCTCATCAGCCTTGCATTTGATCCAGAGCAGCGTATCGCGCTGTATTGCGGCATACCGTTTATGGTCATTTGCTACATCATTTATCATGTCGTCATTAAAAAACGCCAGCAGGCAAATCGTCAGCTAGAGCTTTAAAAACGTTGTCCGCAAGTCATCTTTGTTATAACCCGCATAGGACATTATCTTATATGTTGAGGTGGAATCACAGATGGATAAAACGATTTCGGTTATTGGAATGCCAATGGATTTAGGACAAGCACGACGCGGAGTGGACATGGGCCCGAGTGCCATCCGGTACGCCCATTTGATCGAGAGGCTGTCAGACATGGGCTATACGGTTGAAGATCTCGGTGACATTCCGATCAGCCGCGAAAAGATCAAAAACGATGAAGAATTAAAAAACCTAAATTCCGTATTGGCGGGAAATGAAAAGCTCGCTCAAAAGGTCAACAAAGTCATCGAAGAGAAAAAATTCCCGCTTGTCCTGGGCGGCGACCACAGTATTGCGATCGGCACGCTGGCAGGCACAGCGAAGCATTACGATAATCTCGGCGTCATCTGGTATGACGCGCACGGCGACCTGAATACACTTGAAACATCACCATCAGGAAATATTCACGGCATGCCGCTTGCCGTCAGCCTCGGCATCGGCCACGAGTCACTGGTTAAGCTTGAAGGCTATGCACCTAAAATCAAACCGGAAAACGTCGTCATCATCGGCGCCCGGTCACTTGATGAAGGGGAGCGTAAGTATATTAAGGAAAGCGGCATGAAGGTGTACACGATGCACGAAATCGACCGTCTCGGCATGACAAAGGTGATCGAAGAAACCCTTGATTATTTATCAGCATGTGACGGCGTCCATCTCAGCCTTGATCTGGACGGACTTGATCCAAACGACGCACCGGGTGTCGGAACCCCTGTCGTGGGCGGCATCAGCTACCGGGAGAGCCACCTGGCTATGGAAATGCTGTATGACGCAGGTATCATTACCTCAGCTGAATTCGTTGAGGTCAACCCGATTCTTGATCACGAAAACAAGACTGGCCAAACAGCAGTAGAGCTCGTAGAATCCCTGCTAGGGAAAAAGTTGCTGTAATAAGAAAACCCCCGCATCCCGCGGGGGTTTTTCATTTATCCAATCATTTTCTCAGCGACTTTCATCTCCTGTGAATGGGTTTGATGATCTGCAATAAACCATCCTGATAAAATCACCGCTGCGACGCCTGCACCAATCAGAAATTTTTTCATTTATATAACCTCCGTTCGTTTGATGAGTTCTTCAATTTGTAATGCTTCATAAAAAAAGTGGGCAGCTTCTTTGTAAAGCTCATGCTCCTTATACCGTTCTCCAGCCAAAATGGAAAGTTCTCTTACACTGTCATACTCTTTCTCGGACACCAAATCATCCATATATTGTTTGCATAAGTGAAACGTTTCCGCATGACCTCCTTTTGCATAAATGGCATACAAAATGTCTATTTTTGCCTCACATATTCTATTCGGCTCAGCAGTCAATTTTTCCTTCACATCTTGGTAATAAGATAAGGCCTGTTCTTTCTTTTTGATCTTAAACAGCTCTCGTATGAGCAAGTAGACAGAATGATAGTAATAGGCAGAGCAGGCGTATTCTTCGTTCTGTAAGGCCTCTTCTAATTTAGAGACCGCCTCTTCGGACTTGCCGCTTTGCGCATGAAGAAGGCCGAAGTTATGCAAAAGCTGGGCTTCAAAAAAATGATCCTCTAATTCTCTCGTGATCCGAATTGCTTCGTCCAAATATGTTTCAGCTTCTTCAAACTGCCCAATCTCGGTAAAATTGCCTGACATGGTGATCAGCGCTGAAGCCAGTTTCTTTTTATAATCGGTCTCTTCCCTGAACGTTTTAACTGCTTGCCGTGTATGGTTGAGGGACACAATATTTTGTCCCAGCTTATAATAGAGCTTTCCGACCTTCAGGTGAAATTCGGCTTTCTCAATCGGATCGGGAATGTTGTCGAGATACTGCTCTGCATCTTTATACAGCCCAATGGCAATGTCATAATTATTCTTATAGGCCTCATACATGCCTTCAAACAGAAAAAAGTAATATTTCAGCATGTCAGACGTAGCATTCATATGAGAAGGCTCCTCATGCTGAAAGCCCTGTCCTCTCGCCTCGTGAAGCAAAACCTTGTGTCGCAGTTCCAGCAAGGAGAAGTAGGCAAGAACCTCCTGATCCTCTTCCATGTCATCCAATAAAGGCTTTACTTCTTCAAATAAACGGGAGGACTCTTCAACTTCATGTTTCTTGATGGCAAGGTACCAATCGTTGAGCATGTTAGCGATTTCTGCGGGTGCAATCTTATTCATTTGAAACTCCTTTCTCTAGTGACTTATCAATCTCAGTTGCTTATTCTGATAGTAACACCTCTTTCTATTTTATGTAAAATCCTCTAGTCAATATATAAAGGAGAGATGAGATGACAATCATGCTGACCCCTATGCAGACAGAAGAATTTCGGTCTTACCTCACATACACGGCCAAGCATTACGCGGAAGAAAAGTTGAAGGCGGGAACATGGCTGCCTGAAGACGCATTGCTTTTGTCTAAGCAGACCTTTTCTGATCTGCTTCCGAGAGGGCTGGAAACACCCCATCATCATTTATGGAGCCTTACGCTGAATGAAAAGGAAATCGTTGGGTGGCTCTGGATACATGCTGAACCGGAGCATCCGCAGCAGGAAGCGTTTATTTACGATTTCGGGTTATATGAACCGTACCGTGGCAAGGGCTACGCAAAGCAAGCATTAACGGCTTTAGAACAAACGGCACGAAGCATGGGAATCCGGAAGCTGTCCCTCCACGTCTTTGCCCATAATCACACAGCACGGAAGCTATATGAGCGGACCGGATTTCAAGAAACGGACGTGGTCATGAGCAAGAAGCTTTAATAAAAAGGGCCTGAAAAAGGCCTTTTTTTGCGGACAGACTTCTGTAAATGATTTCTAAAAATTCTGTAAATCACCTAGTTACTTTCCTTATTTCCCTAATATAATGTGGGTGAGGAAATCACCTTTCCTACATTCACAAGAAAAGAGGAGATGTAATGAAGTTGAAGAAACGGTTGTCAATGTTTTTGGTAGCGCTTACAATGTGTGGCGGCCTGTTTGTTTCTCCCGCCAAAGCCGTAAAGACCACAAATTATGCTGAAGAAATCGCCGCACTGCAGCCAGACACGACACCAGAGGAAATCATGAAGTCCGCCAGCCAGATTGCCAAACAGCAGCACGTAAAGCAAGACGTTATTCTGAAACAGTTCTATAAAGAAATCACAGCAGATAAAGCAGAAGGCGATAGACTCGCCAAGGAAAGCGGCATGTCTATCATGGGCGGCTCATCCGGCACGAAAAAACTCCCGACAAGCGCGAAAGGCAATATCTATTACACCAACTCCTACACAGCCTACTACAATCATGGCCACGTCGGCATGTACTCCGCCGCTGACAAAATTGTTGAATCTGTTCCGAGCGACGGCGTCAGGCAGATCGCTTATAATGCCAGAGACGTGGAAGATAACTCCATCGTACAGACAGTCAATGTCACTTCTTCACAGAAAACATCCGCTGCCGACTGGGCGGTATCAAGAGTCGGCGACCCATACTCATTTAACTTCGTCAATAATAGAAATACCGGCCATGACGGCGCGAAAAACTGTTCGAAGCTCCTATGGTCTGCATTTTTACTGAAAGCAGGCATTGATATAGACAGCAACGGAGGCTTAGGCGTATATCCGCGCGACATCACAAGCTCTTCGTATATGACAACCATCATGACCATTTACTAAGGAGAAGGATATGAAAAAGTGGATGATCACCATTGCCATGCTGATTCTCGCAGGAGTCGCACTATTTGTCTTCATTTCTCCTCTCAAAAGCCATAAAGCCGTGAGTCAGCAGGATCTCAGAGACCCCGATTTTCTTGTTGATAAAGAAGTCCTGCTGTATTTCTCATCCTCTGCGGATCAAGATGCATTTGGCGGCGGGAAAAGCTATGCCCTGTTTATCAGCCAAGACGGGTCGCTGTCTTCATTTCAGATGAAGGGCCTTGAGCTAGGGTCAGCCAAGGTACACGGCGACAGTGTGATGCTGGAGGATAAAAACACGATTTTCACGATCAAAAATGGCTTACGCTCCTATAAAAGAGCCTATCAGCACACAGGTGACAGCGCGGGCTTTCTGCATAAAACGAACGGCTTTTACACACTCTACAACTCCGGTTACGACAAAAAAGCAGACGGATACCGCTCAGAGCTGTACCGCCAGATGGACGGAGGGTGGAAAAAAGACGTCATCCCCTACTACATCCGAGCCTCCGGTTTTCATGACGGCGCCATTTACGCACTCGTTCCGACAGATGACGAAAAAGGCTATCAGCTCCTTCAGATTCAAGCAGATCAAAAGAAGCTCACCTATCACACCATAACGGAATGGCAATACCGGGAAGGAGCCTCAGTCGAATCCCAGCTTGCTGTGGACGACCAAGCTGTTTATGCCATTGTTCGCGGCCAAAAGGCGCGCAATCTTTATCAAATGGTCAAGATCAACAAGAAAAGCGGAAAAGTAGAGCTTCATGACATCGCCGAATACAAAAACGATGAACAAACGATATACAGCTCCATGCCCTTCAGCTTCAAAAAAAGCTTCTTCTCTTATGATGGGTACCTGTACTTCATTGACGGCTTCGGAAAGGCATATAAAATCGATGAAAAGACAGGAAAAACAAGCAATGCATTCAACCTTTCGCCGGAAAAAATGAAAGCTGATTTCAAAGAAATCACCCTAAAAGACAACAGCCTCTATTTCTTCACGTACACCTACAACCAGCCTGCAACCATTGAACAATACAGCCTGAAAACCGGAAAGAAAGTGAAAGAAAAAGAGATTAGGAAGGTAAAGGATGTCGTGACACCGAAGAGTCATTTGAAGCTGTATGATTTTGAGGTGATGAAGGGGTTTTAAGGCAAGGAGGTTAGTATGGGAGCCATCGCCGTTTTATTTATCGTTTTTGGTTTTCCGATCATCGCAGGTGTATTTGGTATAGCGGGTCATTTTTTATTTAAGAGATTTTGGGTGGCGCCGCTCATTGTCCTAATGGCTAGCATCATTTTGTTGTTTACATTAGCATCTGGCAACAGTTCATTTTTATTTTGGGTTGTGATCTATACGGCGATTGCGTTAGTGGCTAGTATTGTCACATTATTTCTCAGGAAATGATTTAATTGATCGCTGTTTATGAAGAGACTGGTGAAGTCTCTTTTTCTTTGATACATATATATGTATGAGTCTGCAATTAACTGCGGGTAAGGTATAGGAAACGAATGTAAAGGAGGAATTACATGCACACCAAACGGGTCATTCTTCTGGCAGTGATCATCGGCATAATCTCGACGGCTGTTGTGTTCCTGCTGAATGGAGGAAAAGCGGACTGGTTTGACCTCATCGGAACCATTATCGGCTGCACTCTTGGCATTTTTGTTGTTTTAAGAATGCAGAAAAAACAAACGTAAAACAGGGAAAGGGTCATGCCGAACCGAAGTCATGTGATAGGGCGAAGAGTCCAAAAACATGAATGGGAGGAATGGCGTTGACTGGAAACAAAGCGGTTGTGTACAAAGGCAAAGGGACTGTAGCGGTGGAGGATATCGGTTATCCGGAGTTAATCTTGAAGGACGGGCCCGGCGTCCCGAAGGCGAATGTGAATCGAAAATGTGAGCATGGGGTTATTCTCAAAGTCATTACAACCAACATTTGCGGGAGCGACCAGCATATGGTCAGAGGCCGCACAACGGCGCCTGAAGGCTTGGTGCTCGGGCATGAAATTACCGGAGAAGTCATTGAAACGGGGCGGGACGTCGAATTTATCAAAAAAGGCGACATTGTATCCGTTCCTTTCAATATTGCCTGCGGACGCTGTGTGATGTGCAGAACGCAGAAAACGCATGTGTGCCTGAATGTCAATCCGGACCGGCCGGGATCGGCTTACGGCTACGTCGATATGGGCGGCTGGGTCGGCGGCCAGTCTGAATACGTCATGGTACCGTACGCCGATTTTCAGCTTTTGGTATTCCCGGATAAAGAACAGGCGCTAGAAAAAATTCTCGATTTGACCATGCTGTCCGACATTTTTCCGACCGGCTTCCACGGGGCGTACACAGCGGGCGTGCAAACAGGATCGACCGTCTATATCGCAGGAGCGGGACCTGTCGGCTTAGCAGCTGCACACTCCGCCCAGCTTCTTGGCGCTTCTACAGTCATTGTCGGCGATCTGAACGAAGACAGACTGGCACAGGCGAGAAGCTTCGGCTGTGAAACGGTTAACGTGCAAAAACACGACCGCCTCGGCGAGCAAATTGAACAAATATTAGGTGAACCAACCGTTGATGCCGCAGTGGACTGTGTCGGCTTTGAAGCATCCGGACACGGCAACCAAGGGGAAGCGCCAGCCGCCGTGCTGAACTCGATCATGGACGTCACTCAGGTCGGCGGAAGCCTCGGCATTCCGGGCTTATACGTGACCGAAGATCCCGGTGCAAAGGATGCCGAAGCTAAAACAGGCTCACTAAAGATCCGTTTCGGACTCGGCTGGGCCAAAGCCCACACCTTCGTCACCGGACAAACACCCGCCATGACATACAACCGCAATTTGATGAAAGCGATCCTGAGCGGCAGAGCGCAAATCGCAAAAGCTGTCAACGCCACCGTTATATCTCTGGACGACGCTCCAAAAGGCTACAGCGACTTCGACAAAGGCTCAGCCAAAAAATTCGTCATCGACCCGCATGGTACATTGAAGTAAAAGAAAAAGCCGGACGTTCTCAGAACGCCGGCTTTATTGCTGGTAATCTGTTTCTTTAAATCGATTTCCCGTTTCATCCTGTACGATGAATTCCTCTTCGATTTTGTCCAGTCCAATCAGAATATAAGGGTTTTTCTCATTTGCTTTGGAAGCAGGTTTCCGCTTCACAGTTACAATCGTTTCTTTAGGCGAGTATTTGACGCCTGACACCTCAAGCTTCTTATCCTTCTCGCTGCTTCCGAGAGAGACAATCACCATCTTTCTGCCTTCTAAAACGGTGAAGACTTGATACCCTTTTACGTCATCATGCATTTGAAGATAATTAGCGTATATTTCTAGGTCTGGACTGCCTTCACCGATTCGATCCTTCTCTAATACCCAATAAGACGGCTGACACCCAGCAAGCAGCAACATGATCACAAAAAGCCAAATCCATCTGGAGCGCAAATGCAGACCTCCCCAAACATCGGTTACATCCAAACTAATATACGGGCGAAATAGAGTCATCAACAGCTTGTTTGTCGAATTGTGGATAAAACTCAGCCCGAAGCACTACTAACATGTGAATAAATAGGTTATATTGGGAAGAGAATACTTGCAAAAATGCAAGAAACCATCGGAGGATTTGAACATGAAACAAACGTATTATTCCTGTGAAGAACACATCGAAACCGTGCTAGATATGTACATAGACGACCACGAACTGCCGCCCGAAATCAGAAAAATCGAACATACTAACAGTTTATCCACAGCCTGTGAATTATGTGGAGACCCCGCAGTATATATAGTGGGGAACGAATGATCTTACACAAAATACAGAAAAGATATCCACAATTGTGGACAATATATATGAATAACTTGTTTCTAAAGTGGGGATGACCTGTGAATATCAATATTGTGACAATCGGAAAACTAAAAGAAAAATACCTCAAGCAAGGCATTGAAGAATACACGAAACGACTTTCGGCCTACGCAAAAATCGACATCATCGAACTCCCGGACGAAAAAGCGCCGGAGAACCTAAGTGATCAGGACATGAAAATCATAAAAGACAAAGAAGGCGACCGGATTCTAGCAAAAATCAGCCCCGACGCCCACGTCATCGCCCTCGCCATCGAAGGAAAAATGAAAACCTCCGAAGAACTAGCCGATACAATAGATAAGCTGGCTACTTATGGAAAAAGCAAAGTCACCTTCGTCATCGGCGGATCACTCGGATTGAGCGACGCAGTGATGAAGCGAGCGGATGAGAAGCTGTCGTTTTCGAAAATGACGTTTCCCCATCAGTTGATGCGGCTCATACTAGTTGAGCAGATTTATCGGGCTTTTCGGATTAACCGTGGGGAGCCGTATCATAAGTGAGTGAGTTTTTTTCTTTAATTTTAACTAAGTAATTAAGCTGGCATATGTCTCTAGTGAGTAAAATATAATCATCCTTAAAAGTATCTATTTATGACAAGTTTTGATTTGAAAACCTTCGCAAAAACGAGTGCTACTTTTTAAATAAGTTATTCTTTTTAATATGTCATATTAAATAATTACAAAAGATGATTTATTGACACAGGAGGAGAAAAATTTATGATCAGACCAGATTGGAACATTTTTAAAGCTAAGTTTAGCGAAAATCCTCAAAATAACTTTGAATGGCTTTGCTATCTTTTATTTTGTGAAGAGTTTGGAAAAGAGTTTGGTATTTTTAGATATAAAAATCAATCTGGTATTGAAACCAATCCAATTTCTGTAGAAAAAGATGTTATAGGATGGCAAGCGAAATTTTATGAAACAACTTTATCGGATCATAAAAGCGACTTGATTAGTACTTTGATTAAAAGTAAAAGAGACTATACAGATTTAAGCAAAATTATCTTTTATACAAACGGAGAATGGGGTCAAAGTCATAATCCTCGTAATCCTGAACAAAACGATCCTCAAGCAAAAGTAGATATTGAAAATAAGGCTAGGGAACTTGATCTCCAAATTGAATGGAGGACAGCAAGTTTCTTTGAGTCACCTTTTGTTACCGTGAAAAACGAATTAATGGTCCGACATTTCTTTAGTTTTGAAAAGAGTATCGTTCAACTTTTATCGGAAAAACAAGCTCATGCCGAAACAATCTTAGAGAACATTCAAACATCCATGAACTACCAAGGGAAGAAAATAGAAATTGATAGAGATAATTTTCTTGATGGGATATTAAGCGCAATTGAAAATGAGCACGTATTGATGGTAACTGGTTTAGGTGGAGTTGGAAAAACTGCAGTCATAAAAAGGTTATATGAGGATCAAAAAACAAATATTCCTATTTATATTTTTAAGGCCAGTGAGTTTGAAACAAATAATATAGATAACTTATTTGGTGGGTATAGTTTGCAGGACTTTACTGAAGTCCATAAAGAAGAGAAAAAACTAATTGTAATTGATTCGGCTGAAAAGTTGTTGGATCTGGAAAATACAGATCCATTCAAAGAATTTCTCTCTGTACTACTAAAAAATAAATGGAAAATTATATTTACAGCGAGAAGCAATTATCTGTCTGATTTAGATATGCAGTTTATTGACCAATATCAAGTGAAACCTGTTAAATTTTATATTGAGACTCTGAGCATGGAAGAACTGATAGCAAACTCTCAAGCTTATAATTTTAATTTGCCAACTGATACAAAATTGTTGGAGTTACTTAAAAACATTTTTTATTTAAATGAATACTTGAAATTTTATAGTAAAGACGAAGTAATTGATTACAAAAACTTTAAAGAGAAACTATGGAATAAAACAATAAAAAAGTCAAAACCAAACAGAGAGCAATGTTTTATGAAGATTGCTTTTCAAAGAGCAAGTGAAGGTCAATTTTTTGTTTCAACTAATTATAGTGACTCCGCTATTAGTTCTTTAGTACAAGATGGTATCTTGGGATATGAAACAGCAGGATACTTTATTACTCACGATATTTATGAAGAGTGGGCTTTGGAAAAACTGATAGAAGTTGAATTTATCAGGCAAGAGAACTATTATGATTTTTTCACGAAAATTGGAGAATCTCTGCCCGTTCGTCGAAGTTTAAGGAAATGGGTATCAGAAAAGCTTCTAAGTGAAGATAATTCAATTAAGAGTTTTATAGAAGATGTAATAGAAGATGAAGACATATCCTATTTTTGGAAAGATGAAGTTTTGGTATCAATGTTATTGTCACCATATTCTGATCACTTTGTTGATATGTTCGAGGAAAAGTTACTTGAGAATAACCAAAAACTATTAAAACGAGTAACGTTTTTATTGCGTATAGGGTGTAAAGAAGTTGATGAATGTCTTTTAAAAAAAGTAGGTTTGGATAAATACTCCATTTCCTATATGAAATATATATTTACAAAGCCTAAAGGAAAAGGCTGGGAAAGCATCATAAAGTTAATTTACAAAAATCAAAATGAATTTGAATTAGAGCAACTTAACTTCTTATTGCCGATAATAAATGAATGGAATAATAAAGTTAAAAGTGGTCAAACAACAAAGTTAGCAGCTTTAATTGCTTTAAGACATTATCAAGAAATCGTTGAAAAAGACATTTACCTTTCGAGAGAAGAAGATATTGAGAAAAGACTTATCCAAACAATTTTAAATGGAGCTGCTGAAATAACGGAGGAACTCATCACCGTTTTTGACGAGGTAATAAAAAATGAGTGGAAAAATTATAGAGATCCTTATTATAACTTGGTAAATACTATTTTATCGAAAACGGGTGAAAACCAGGAAGTTCTTAAAGCACTCCCTGAATATATACTGAGGCTAGCGGATTTATATTGGTTTAACCCTCAAGAAAAACGTCGTCCATTTCATTATAGTGTTGGCGTTGAAGATGATTTCTGTATTGATGAGAATCACAGGAACTATTATCCTCCAAGTGCATATCAAACACCTATTTACTGGTTGCTTCATTATTCACATAAAGAAACCATCGATTTCTTACTAAAATTTATAAACAGATCAGTTGAATGTTATGTGAAATTAAATTTAGATGAATCAGAAGTTGAAGAAGTAGAGGTTGTTACCGACTCTCTGCTAGTAAGACAGTATATAAATACCAGACTTTGGGACACATATAGGGGTAATCATAATTCACCTGATATTTTTCAATCAATTCATATGGCATTAGAAAAGTTCCTTCTTGAAACAGCAAAGAACGCTGATTCTAAAATATTGGAAAGTAATCTTTTATACTTAATCAGAAATTCTACTTCTGCTTCTATAACAGCAATAGTATTGAGTATAGTTTTAGCTTATCCGGAGAAAACTTTCAACGTAGCCAAAGTTTTATTTCAAACGAAAGAATTTTTTTTATATGAAACACGTAGAATGCTGTCAGAGCAATCGTTAAAATTTCAACATTTTTTCACTGGGATAATAACAGAGAATAAAATTCATGAAGAAGAAAGAATGAACTCTTACAATATGGGTCATAGAAAAAAAACACTCGAGCATCTTTGCTTATCGTACCAATTTTTCAAGGGAGAAAGTGTAACAGATGAAGAAGTAGAAAAAAGACAAAAGACTATATGGTCTATTTTTGATAAATATTATGAGGAGCTTAAAAACGACTCCATGGAAGATCATAATACTTGGAGACTTTATCTTGCTAGAATGGATAGAAGAAAAATGAATCCTACAGTTGAAAAAGTAGATGAGGGATTACAGATAAATTTCAATCCAGAAATTGCGCCTGATTTAAAGGAATATAGTGAATCTTCTCTTCAAGAAAGTTCTAAAGCAATGAAGTATACTTCATTAAGAATATGGGCAGAGTACAAATTAAAAAGTGATGAAAATTATAAAGTCTATACTCAATATGAAAAGAACCCCAAACGTGCATTAAAGGAAGTTGAGGAAATTATCGGAATTTTTAAGGGGAATAGGAAAGAGTTTTCTTTTTTTTATAAATCAATTCCACCTCTGGTATGCGCTGTAATGATAAAAGAATATTTTGACGAATTAACAGAAATTGAGAAGGAGCTATGTAAAGATATAATATTGACAATTTCATCTTCCTCTTTTGTGTCCAATTATTCTTATCAAATAGGAGATGGCGTTGAATCAGCGATTTCTGTTTTGCCTTTTATGTTAGAAAAATTTCCTTTAGAAAAAGAAAATATAAAAGCGATTCTACTATTAACTTTGTGCGATTCTCATCCGATGGGAATGAACGCTAAATTCTCTGATTACTCAGCGAATACGATTTATAATAATTTATGGAGTATAAATTTTGATGATGCTCAATCTTTACTACTTGGTTTTTTATATTTAAAACCGAAGTTTGATGTGATGCAAGAAGAAGTGCGGCAAGAAAATTATAATAAAAACAACCAACAATTGTATCAGAGGGATATAATCGAAAAGTTTGTAATTAATTATGAAAAAGAGATTGAGAGGATTATTGCAAACTCTATTACTTTGGATGATATAAAAAATATAAAAAATATAAGTTTAATTACACTTGGAAAAGCATTTCAATTAATTCCTTTAAATATTTTTGATGAATCTCATAAAATAATTACTCAAGAAATTGTATCGGTTTTTGCAGAGAAACTATTATCTAATGATAGAGAAGAAAAAGTTGATTATCAATTAAGTCATAATTTCTTAAGTAAGTTCGTTAGAATTGTTTTAACTTCTCCAAGAAATAATATTTCTGAGTATCTAAAACCATTTATTGAAGGTTTTAGTAGCAATGAATCATTAGCCGATTTATTCAAAGAATTCATTGTGGCTGAAGATATATTAAAAACATATGATAATTTTTGGTTAGTATGGGAAATGTTTTATGACAAAGTAACTGGTTTATGCAAGAGTGAAGGTCACAGCTATTACAATCAAGATATTATTGAGAGCTACCTGTTTGCCCGATCACCGTGGAATGAAAATGTTACTGAATGGGATACTTTTAAAGAGGGTAATAAAAAGTTTTTTAATAAAGTAGCAAGAAATACGGGAGAATCTTCTGCTGTTTTATACTCAATAGCAAAGCTATTGAATGGAATTGGACATAGATATCTTTCTGATGGAATTACTTGGATTTCTAAGATCTTAATTGAGTATCCAAAGATACGACAAAATAAGTTAAAGGAATATACAATTTATTATTTAGAAAATCTAATGAGGAGTTATATTTATCAAAACCGTGAGAGGATAAGAAGAGTAACAAAATTAAAACGAGAAGTACTGGTCATATTAGACTTTTTAGTTGAGAAAGGATCAGTTGCTGGTTATATGCTTAGAGAAAATATTTTGTAATAACTTTTAGAAATGCTAATAATTTCAGGAGCCTGATATTATTGTCTGGCTCTCTAAATAATTCTTAGTACGACTTGTCACCTGAATTTACATAAAAGTTCATTTCACTTTAATATTAGGTGTTTAAGTTGAGTGTTTTCTCATTTAGATATAGTACGGAGAGCCTTATAATAAGTGCGGGAGGTTTATACACTATGTAAAAATTATAGAAAGTGTGTGAGATTTAAGCTATTTTCCGTTTATTTCAATATTAATCTTATATAAGATTAGATAATTCTAACTAGGAGGATGGTAATCAAATGATTCTGGGTGTGTTTATTAATGGGTTTAAATCATATGCTCAAACAGCATATATACACTTGTGTAACAATGATACCTATAAATTTACAACCATTGTTGGTAAAAATGGAACAGGAAAAAGTGCAATCCTTGAGGCATTAAATTGCTATTTCAAACAGGGTTCATGGAATACTAATAGACAAAGTAAAAATAGAGAAGATATGTTTATTTCTCCAATATTTTTAATAGAGAAAACATCCTTAGAAAAATGGTTGAAGGGCTCCTCAGAATTCAAATCAAAAGTAGAGGAAATAACCTCTGGCTTTGAACGTGTAAGTACATATCTTTGGGAAGAAGCAGATGATTCTTTTAAAGGTGCTACAAGAAGAGCTTATATTAAAGAGTTTTTTAATCAGATTGGGAAAATTAAAAATAAATATTCTAAATCTCATTACTTATTAGTATCAGGTAGGAATGTCGATTCTAAAAGTACAAGTAAGCCTTTCTCTACAGTAATAAAAGAATTAGGATCAATAACGTTAGATCAGGTAAACAGTGTTATTGATAGCTATTATAATTATATTTATATTCCCGTAGAACAGCAAGCTCAGTCAACACTACGAATTGAAAACATACAAATGCAAAAAATAATGAATCAGAATGTTATATTAAAGATTGAGGAACTCTTGAAGGAGAGATTGAAAGTAGACGATAAGAACCAATCCTTAATAGATCATATAAATGGTCAATTATCAGTTTTTATTGAGGATATAAATAGTATTATCAAATTAGTAGACTCAGAATACGAGTTTAGGGCAAGAAGAAATAAAAAGCAAAATCTAACTCCCTCTGATATTGTTGATAACATATTGCAAGGATATTTTTCTAAGAGAACGTTAAAAAGTTCTCAGAAGGAGATAGAAGAATTGAGTTCCGGGGAACAACGTAGAGCAATGATAGACATAATATACGCATTCCTTAAGAATCGAGGAAAAGAGGAAGAAGCAAATGGTAGGAATGTAATTTTGGCAATTGATGAGCCAGAAGTATCCCAAGACCTTTCTCATTGTTTTGAGCAATTTGAAAGATTGGAAAAACTATCTAATAATTTTGGAAATCAAGTTTTTGTCACAACACACTGGTATGGAATTCTCCCAGTGATAGAAAACGGGACTCTTTTGCATCTATCAGAAACAGAAGACTCTAGCTATAAGAATAAGTTCTCCATTTTTGACTTTTATAATTATCTCGATAGTCAAGAACATTTTCCGGATGAAATTAAACTTAAAAGCATTTATGATTTGGCTATAAGTCTATCGACATACATTAGAAAAGAATCTTCCAAACACTTAATTTTATGCGAAGGCGGAACTGATAAAAGATATCTCGAGACTTTAATAGATTCATCTAAAGTAAGGATTCTCCCAGTTGGAGGAATAAACAATGTTAGAAACCTGTACAATTTATTAGTAATGCCGTTGAAAATAGACAAAAGAGTAAATAGCGTAAAGAAGGTTCTGTGTTTAACAGATACAGATCCCAATATAACCGATAACTCAGATGTTGGAAGAGATCCCTCTGGTAAAATACAGTTGAAACGTTTACAAATTAATCATAGGGAAAATAAAGTAGATTTAATGAGCTTAGATAATTTTAATCCTGGTGCAGAATATACAGTCACAAGAATTGAAGATGTAATTAACCCTAAAATATATAAGAATGTCATACAATCCGTAATCAATGAAAATCGAGATAATTTTGAAGATATACTATTTGATGAGTATGAGTTAAAAGAAAATGCAATATTTAGTAATCTTCGGGGAGAAACAAATTTTTTGTTTTGTAAAACATATGAGGCAAACCAAAATAAACAAAATTTTATTTCATTCATCGAATCAAAGAAAACTCTCTTATCTTTTAGGTATGTCGAAGAATTTAATAGGGCACTTGTCACTGATGGAATCTCATCAATTCCTCCTGTATTTATTAGTATAAAGGAGTTTTTTAAAGACGATATATTAAAAAGTTATAGTATAGAACCTGATAAGTCTACCTTACATTAACTTTTAACAAGGAATAGAAAAAATCACTGTTTAACAGTCCATGTAATTGTTGTTTTAAGTACATGGGCTTTTTTCTTTACTAGTTAGTTTGAAAGCAGATCATATATTATTTTTTCAAATTTTTTGTTCAAAAAATAACGATCTACAATATTTTTATTGATATTTAAGCAATTGCCAACCAGCAGAAAAACAGACCTTGTTATCAATTTGCTGTACTAAATGAGAAATTTAATAAAAGAGCCCAGAGAATAATCTCTGAACCCCACATCCCTCACTTCATATACCGATACTCCCGCAAACTCTCCAAAATCGCAACTTCCTGCAACAACTCCTCACCCACATTCGTTTCCTTCACTTTCTTCCGCTCAAGCTCTTTGTCCACTAATCGTTTCACCGTTAAGACGTCGGTTCCGGTGCTTAGGACTTCTGCCTTGGAGTTGAAGTGTTTATGGGCGACGAGCTGCATGCCGTAGGAGTTGTATAGCAGCGTGTAGCCGGCGATGCCTGTTGTGGATTGATAGGCTTTGGAGAAGCCGCCGTCGATGACGATCATTTTTCCGTTTGCTTTGATTGGGTCTTCTCCTTCGATTTCTTTTACGGGTGTATGGCCGTTGATGATATGGCCATGATCTGGATTGAGGCCGAATTCTGCCAGGATGTTTCGGCAGGTTGCCTCGTCTTCGCGTAAATAATAATACGGGTTTTTCTTCTCTTTATGCGTTTCCTTCTCTTTGATGAAATACCGCTCAAATGTTGTCATGGCGCGTTTTCCGAAGAGGGAGGAGTACTCGCCTGTCCATAAATACCAAGCCATATCTGTCGCCAGGTCATCGGTTTCTTCCGGATGGGCAAACGCTTCTCTTAAGAACCGTTCAAATACATCGAGTAGCTCACGGCCCGCATACGGTTTATCCTCAATCATCATCGTTTCCATATTGCCGTTTTCGTCGACAGGAATACAGCCGTGAATCAACAGGTTGCCGTTATATTTTAAATAAAGGCTGCCTTTTTTCATCATAAAATTCATATGGCGGCCCAGCTTTTCGGAATGCTGGACAGAGAATAGCAGCTTGTCTATGACTTCTGCTTCTTCTTCTAATAGCTGATCTGGCTGTTCCGGATTCACTGTCGCAAAGCAGGTGTTTTCCAGCTGATATGTTTTTCCATGCAGCGTGATTTCATTTTTATCATAATCAATCTTCTCTAGTAACAGCCGTTCCTCCATGTTAAAGTTCGGCCGTCTCTTGATAATCGGGCTCTCAAGCTTGAATTGGATCATCGCAATCGCTTGATGGATTTTTGTGATTTGCTTAATCTCTGCTTCTGGTCTATTTTCGGCTGCTTTTGGGCGAAATGCTGGATTATCGTCATAATATTTTTCGGCCAGGTTCAGCAGCGGTCTCAGGTTGATGCCGTACACGTCTTCAATAATATCAAGGTTATCGTAGCGGGCACAGATACGGATAATATTGGCCAGGCACACTTTGGAACCGGAATAGGCGCCGATCCAAAGGACATCGTGATTTCCCCATTGAATATCGACTGAATGGTAGTTGATCAGCTCCTCCATAATCCTGTCCGGCTGTGGTCCGCGGTCGTAAATATCGCCGACAACATGCAGATGGTCGACCACCAGTCGCTGAACGCTGTAAGCAAGGCCGGTGATCAGCTTATCAGCTTGGCCAAGTTCAATGATCTGATCAATGATTTCGGAGTAATATTGCTCCTTGTTGCCAGCTTGTTCTGTTTTATATAGCAGCTCCTCCGTAATATAAGCAAACTGGGCAGGCAGTGCTTTGCGTAATTTGGAGCGGGTATACTTGGAGGAGCAATATGAAACGAGCTTAATCATTCGATTAATCGTTTCTTTATACCACTCGTTTAATGCTGGTTTCGCATCAAAGTCATGTTTGATTAACTTCAGTTTGTCTTCCGGATAATAGACCAATGCTGCTAATTCATCGATTTCTCTATCGTAAATGACACCGCTGAAGATGTCGCGTATCTTCTCTTTGACTCGTCCTGAACCATTACGCAGCACGTGCTGGAATGCCTGATACTCCCCGTGCAAATCACTGACAAAATGCTCAGTTCCCTTTGGCAGGTTCAGTATCGCTTTCAAATTAATGATTTCTGTTACTACTTTTTCTTCACAATCGTATTTTTGTGCGAGTAGATCTAAGTACTTGCTTTCCAAAATCGTCCATCCCCTTTTTAGAATAAACCCCTATTTATGAGCATTTGCATGATAAGGTGAATTTAAAAGTATGACATTGTTTTTCAACATTGGACCTTTATATGATAGTACCGCATAACTGCTTTTAGAAACAATTGAAACGAGTGAGAGAGGTGCAGAGATGAGCGTGGAATTAAGAAAAGAAGGAGAGAAAGCAGGAGAGCTCAAAAAAACCTTTAACAACAGTCTTCACGGAGAGAGCTATTTGGTCCGGGGTTAGGCTGAAAGGGACAGAGCTCCTTATTCTTGTTATCAAATTTGCATTATTAATATAGTGATAACAATCATTTGTTTACCCTAATCACTACTTGATTAACTAAGAATGGGAGTAATTGTTGTCTTTGTTTCTATCTTCTTGAAGATCTGTATACCTGTTGTAGTCTTTTAATGATGTTTTGATTCGGAGGTGAGACATGACTTTTAATCTATATGATATAGGTTTCAGTGGATCTATATCAATGGCGAATGAGTGATATATCCTAGAACTAGAAGAATTATTCTGATTTTTTAGTCTAATGTGTTGACTCATATTGGACTATATGGAATAATTGGGTTATATTAGTAGAGAAGGAGGGGATATTATGAAAAAGGAAAACACAAACAATGAGCCTGTGAAAAACTTAGAGTTTAAGGGTCTATTAGACGAATCACAGAAGTTAGCAAAAGTGAATGATCTTTGGTACTTTGTGAAATCAAAAGAAAATCGCTGGATTCTTGGAAGTGGTCATTAATTAGGGGGTATAAAGGAGAGTTTAACTCTCCTTTACCATTTTTCAGGGGGGTTAATCATGTATGATAAAACAGTATCAATCAATTTAGATTCTAAGTGTAATGCGTCTTGTGATCATTGTTGTTTTTCTAGTTCGCCAACTTCTACAATTAAGATGGAAAAGGATTATATAAGAGACTTAGTTACTGAATTTGCAAAAAATAAAACCATTCAAGTGATTTCTTTTACAGGTGGGGAAATTTTTTTAGATTATATATTTTTAAAAGAACTAATGGAAATCATTAAACCATATGAAAAACAAATAACTTTGATTTCTAATGGGTTTTGGGGTGTCAGCAGGAAAAGGGTTCAAGAATACTTTTATGATATGAATTCGTTAAATGTCGTAGCCTTAACTATAAGTTATGATGAGTACCATGCTCCATTTGTTAAATCGTCCAGTATTAAAAACATATTAGAACATAGCAGAAAATACCCTGATATCGATATTTCCCTTAATATGGCAGTTACTAAAGACAAGATGTCAAACCATATTTTGGAGGAGTTAGGTGATTCAATCTTAGGTGTAAAGATTACAAAATTTCCAATGATATCAGTTGGTGCTGCCAGAACTAGGATTAGACAAGAAAATATACATAAGTTTTACAATCTTGATGATGAGGATTCCTTATATTGTCCCGGATATGAGATTGTATATCATCATGACGGAGAAATTTATCCGTGTTGTTCACCCGCTATTTTTGAAACAAAAATAACCTTAAGAGAAGAGTATAATCAGAATTTTGAAAGAACAGTGGAAAAGTTAAATTCAAATTTGCTATTATTTATTCTTAGGAAAGAAGGATTCAAATGGTTCTTGGATATTTTAAAAGAAAACAATAAAATAGAGGAATTTGATATACCTTATGAATTTTCTTCGATTTGTGGTGTTTGTGGTTCTCTATTCAACTCCGCGGAAAAAATAAACTACTTTTATCCTCACATGGAAAAATATTATTATGAAAATTTTGAAGTATGAAGATGAAAAATATGAAGTGATTGTACAAAAAAACGTTTTTATAAAAGATAAAACAAGTGGAGATTATTATAAGAAAAACTTAGATTCTCTTACAGATGAACAATTATCAAACTTTAAAACTTATAAAGAGAAAGTGTCATCAAAGTTTTTTTACCTCTTCTTATCTTTTACGGCTACAATGTTCATGTTGAATTATATTCATTTGATAAAATTGCAAAAAGAGTTAACCACTGTAATATTTGGATGGGGAATGTGGATAATTATAGCTATTTACTTTATAATGAATATAGTGCTTCATGAACTGGGACATATTTATTCTTTAAAATTTTTCGGAAAAAACTTTGACAAAGTTGGATTTAAACTGAATTTTTATGTGTTTCCTGCTTTTTATGTCCAATTGAATGAAACCTACATGCTATCCAGAAATGAAAAGATAATAGTTCATTTATTCGGCTTGTTTATCAATTATTTTATAATTAATATTTTAGAACTAATAAATCATTTTACAATTTCCAGTGAACCCTTAACGGTGGCATTTATGCTATTCTCATCTACTTTACTGTGGAACTTAGTTCCAATATTGAATTCTGATGGTTACAAAATTCTTTTGGCTTTTCTTGGCTTAGACGAATATAGCCGCTTTAAAACAAATCATTGGTTAGTCCTTACTATTCAAATTATAGGAGTTGGCCTTGCGGTAAATTCCGTTGTACATTGGATATTATTTATTGTAAACTAGAGTAAAAGATCTCCAAATTAATCATCGAAAAAAACATTTCTTCCAGTGCTGAATCGGAAATGAAAGAGGTACCTCAAAAGTGAAAACAGTAGTTACCAATTAACAAAGTAGAAGCGGCTCTTTCTTTATGTAAATATTTCCTAGGGGTATGCATATGAACATAGCGAATTATACTTTAAAAGTGAAGGGCAAAACGTTACTTCAGGACACTGACTTACATTTTTCGAGTGGGAAAATCAACCATGTTGTCGGAAAAAATGGAGTCGGTAAATCACAGCTTGCTAAAGACTTTTTGTTGAATAATAGCAAACGAATCGGCAGAGATATTCGTCAAAATGTATCTTTAATATCTAGCTCGTCGAATATACCTAATGATGTTTCTAAGGACTTTTTATTAAACTTTTTGAGTAAAAAGTTTGATTCAGAAAAGATAAATAAGATTGCACATTTACTTAATCTTGATAATATCGACGGTAAAGTGCTTATTAAGAATTTGAGTGATGGACAAAAGCAAAAATTAAAACTGCTTAGCTTCTTACTAGAGGATAAAAATATTATTGTTTTAGATGAAATAACGAATTCATTAGACAAAAAAACGGTTATAGAGATTCATGGCTTCTTAAACAAGTATATTCAGGAGAACCCAGAGAAGATTATCATTAATATTACACATGATTTGTCTGATTTAAAGGCGATAGAAGGGGATTATTTTATATTTACTCACCAAGAAATCCAACAATATCATTCGGTGGATAAATTAATTGAAGTGTATATAAATGAGTAATAAAACAGTGGGGGCTTAAGATGAAATTAGAGTTTAAAAAAAGTATTAGCAACAAAGTTTTCATTATTTTAGGATCAATGTTCGCATTTTTATTTTTATTGGGGTATTTTTTGCTTGTTGGAATCGATAAAGTCAGCCATGTTACACCTGAGATGTTTTTCTTTAGCTCCTATACTGTTGCAACCCAGTTTGGTTTGATGTTATTTTCATTTGTTATAGCGTTCTTTATTAATAGAGAGTATTCAAATAAAAATATTCTCTTTTACAAATTAATAGGGGAAAACATCTATACCTTCTTTTATAAGAAGATAGCTGTTTTATTTTTGGAATCTTTTGCGTTTATCGCGCTAGGTCTGCTAATCATATCGTTGATGTACCATGATTTTTCACATTTTACATTACTACTGTTTTTATTTTCTGCAGTTATACTGCAGTATATTTTCATCATTGGAACGATAAGCATGCTATGTCCAAATATATTAATTAGCATAGGGGTAAGCATCGTTTATTGGATGACTTCTGTTATTTTAGTAGCTGTAAGCAATAAAGTGTTTGGTTTTATTGCTCCATTTGAGGCAGGTAATACTATGTATCCTCGTATAGAAAGAGTATTACAATCTGACAACATGACACTTGGGAATAATGATATTTTATACATTATTTTATATTTAGTTTCAATCATGATTATAAATGCGATTATACTTCGCTTTTCTAAAACTAGATGGATCAAAATGGGCATTTAGTAAAGGAAGCTGCTTCTCGGGAAGTAGCTTTTTTTATGCTATGTAAAGGCTACGTGTATGAATTTTGTTAAGGAGAGGCCTCTTTTTGCTTTCGTGCATTGGACTTTTCCAAATCTCATCGCTGTTTTTCTTTCAACATTCTCATATATAGAGTAAAAGCCAATGAAAACGATGAAGTAATTCATTGGATTCATAACAATACTCGTCTCTAGTGAAACCTGTAATAGTATCCATAGGGCAAGGGATGGTTAATATTGTAGAAATGATGATTTTGTATATGTCTGTTCCCTTCCTTTGTTGGAACAAGATACAACGGCTCCGACCATCACTTAATACATTTTCTAACCGATTGTGTACTGACTGTACAGCTTATTTGTCCGGCATCTTGGCCTCCAGCTTTGATCAAAAGACCAAGAATCAATTGTTCTTGGTCTCTTTCGCTTTCCGGTTAATCGTTATGTCACAGCAAAAAACTATTAGCCTGCACCACAAACTGTGACTGCTCATAATTATAGGAAATCTTCGAGTAATCAAACGGCTGCCCATTCGTCAGATGAAAAATACTTTCTATATACAGCTTCGGCAGTCCAGCCTCTAACCCCAAATACTCCGCTTCCTCCTCATTCAGCTGGCCCACGTGCAGAAACAAATCAGAAAAACCAATCTTCAATCCCAGTCCTTCCCTGATGTAATGGAAGATGGAGTGGGAGACGATTTCGTTGTTTAAATACGTCACGATGGATTTGTTGTAATAGGATTCTTCGTAGCAAAGGGTTTGGCCGTTGATGTAGCGGACCCTTTTGACATAGTAGATGTCCACGTCAATTCCGATGTTTAGGTTTTCTGCCGCTTCCGGTGTCGGCTTTCTCACGTCCAGCTCAATGACTTTTGAGGTGACATTGAAATCCTCGAGGTCTTTTTTAAATCCTTGATTTGACAGAAGGCTGATGTAGCCTTTTCGTTTATGTTTTCTGACGAAGATGCCGCTTCCTCTGAGCTGAAAGATTGCGCCTTTTTGCTCTAATAGATCCAGGGACTTTGTGATTGTGCTTTTGCTGACTTCAAATTGGGCCATGAGGGTTTCTAGCACTGGCAGTTTATCTCCCTGCTGAAGGTCGTGCTCTTCTATATATGTTTCAATTTCTTCTGCGATTTGCTGGTACTTTAACATACGCATTCCTCATTTATTCGTTTAGTTTCACTTGTCAAAATTATAGCATAAACCGCTTACAATCATAGTCAGTATACAAATATTTTGTTTGGGTATTGATAAATTATACCGGTACAATTATAATGAAAGCGTAACCAAACAAAGGGGTGGGTGAAAATGTCGGGGAAAGTGAGAGATTATACAAGACTAGCGAAAGACATTTTGGAGGCCGTAGGCGGGGAAGAGAATGTAATAGGAGCTTCTCGCTGTGCTACTAGGCTTCGGTTGGTGCTGAAGCGATCTAACCCTAAAGCGAAGGATATCGTGAAGTCGATGCCCGGCGTCATTACGGTTGTAGAGAACAGCGGTCAATTCCAGGTTGTCATTGGACAGCATGTAGGGGAAGTCTTCGAGGAATTTTCTAAGCTGGTCAATATTGATCTTTCCGGCGAACAGAGCGAGAATAAAGGAACGATGTTGAACCGGATTATTGCGACGATGTCAGCTGTGTTTGCGCCGTTTGTGTACATTCTGGCCGCTGCTGGTATTTTGCAAGGGGCATTAATTATCATTAACTTATTGTTTTCTGGTTTTGAGAAAACAGGAGTTTATCAGGTTTTCAGTTTCATATCTTGGGCGCCGTTTACGTTTTTGCCTATTTTTATCGCGATTACGGCATCAAAGCATTTTAAGACCAACACGTATATCGCTGTAGCGTGCTGTGCCGCGTTAGTCAGTCCGACATGGGCGGAGATGGCGGCTCAAATTGCAGACGGAAAGAGCATTTCTTTCTTAGGGATTGCTTTATCGCAAACGACATACACGTCTTCCGTGCTGCCGCCATTATTTTTAGTGTGGATGTTGTCTTATGTTGAACGATTCTTGAATAAGAGAATGAACGAAGTGGTCAGACCGTTGTTTGTTCCGTTTCTATGCATGGTCATCATGGTGCCGTTAACGATTGTTCTCATTGGCCCTGTGACAACATTAGGCGCAAATGGAATTGCAAACGGTTACAACTTTTTGGCGGAAAACGTGCCGGCTTTGGCTGGGGCGATCATCGGCGCTTTTTGGCAGGTCATCGTGATCTTCGGTGTACATTGGGGCATCACGCCGATGGTATTGGCAAACTTTGATTTATACGGTCGAGATTCATTCCAGGCATATCAAACGATTGCGGTCATTGCGCAGGTTGGGGCCGTGCTTGGCGTCATTTTGAAAGCGAGAAACAAGGAAACGAGAAAAGTCAGCGTCTCTGCTGGAATCACGGGACTGTTTGGCATTACAGAGCCGGCGATCTATGGTGTAACCTTGAGATTTAAGAAGCCGTTTATCTTTGGCTGTATATCCGGCGCGGTTGGCGCAATCGTGGCAAGCTTCTTTCATCCGTATTACTTTGCCTATGCGGGACTTCCGGGACCGCTGACGATCGTGAATGGTATCAATGAACAATTCCCGACATCCATTTGGGGCATTTTAATCGGTGCTGCGATTGCGATGATTCTCCCTGTTGTGCTGATTCAGATCTTTGGCTACGGTGAAGATACTGCTGCACAGACGGAAAAGGAAAATGGTCAAACGGCACAGGCAAATGAAGAAACCGTATATGCTCCGTTTAGCGGCAAGGTGATCCCGCTTTCTAACGTGCCTGATGAGGTATTCAGTTCAGGTGCAATGGGACAAGGGTTGGCGATTGAGCCATCCGATAATAAATTGTTTGCCCCGTTTGACGGAACCGTCGTCATGGTCGCGCCTACAAAGCATGCGATCGGCCTTCGTTCGGCGTCTGGCGTCGAATTGCTTGTGCACATCGGACTGGATACGGTGACATTAGACGGCACTCCTTTTACCTTGAAGGTGAAAGAGGGCGATACAGTCAAAAAAGGCGAAGTGCTTGTTGAATTTGATAAAGCTTTCATTGAAGAGAAAGGGTTAACAACGATTACCCCAGTCATCATCACGAATTCACATGCGTATCAGGAAATTCTCATTGAGGATCTTGAAGAAAGTACGATAGACCAAAAATTATTTACAGTCGTAAGCTGAGGAGGAATGAAACATGGGAAACATGACGAAGGATTTTTTATGGGGCGGTGCTTTAGCTGCCCACCAATTTGAAGGCGGATGGAATCAGGGCGGTAAAGGGCCGAGTGTCGTCGATGTCATGACAGCGGGTGCGCACGGTGTGCCGAGAAAAATCACTGACACTATTGAAGAAAACGAATTTTATCCGAATCATGAAGCCATTGATTTCTATCACAGATACAAGGAAGATATCGCTTTGTTTGCAGAAATGGGATTAAAATGCTTGCGGACGTCCATCGGCTGGAGCCGGATTTTTCCGAAAGGCGATGAGGCTGAACCGAACGAAGCGGGTTTGCAGTTCTATGATGATGTGTTTGATGAATTGCTGAAGCACGGGATCGAGCCGGTCATTACCCTGTCTCATTTTGAAATGCCGCTGCATTTGGCAAGAGAATATGGCGGCTTCAGAAACCGGAAAGTCGTGGACTTCTTCGTCAACTTCGCAGAGGCTTGCTTCAACCGTTACAAAGATAAAGTGAAGTACTGGATGACATTTAACGAGATCAACAACCAAATGGACGTGAACAATCCGCTGTTCCTATGGACGAATTCAGGTGTGGTGGTTGGAGAAAACGAAAACGCCAAGGAAGTCATGTACCAAACGGCGCACCACGAATTAGTGGCGAGCGCTTTAGCAGTGGCAAAAGGAAAAGACATCAATCCAGACTTCCAGATTGGGGCCATGGTGTCACACGTGCCGATTTATCCTTTCTCCTCCAATCCTGAAGATGTGATGCTGGCTGAAGAAGAAATGAGACAGCGCTATTTCTTCCCGGATGTGCAGGTTCGCGGTTATTATCCAAGCTACGCGTTGAAGGAATTTGAACGGGAAGGCTATCATATCACATTTGAAGACGGCGATGATGAGATTTTAAGAAACGGAACCGTTGATTACTTAGGCTTCAGCTATTATATGTCCACAACTGTGAAAAGCGATGTGGAAAATGATAATACGGGCGATATCGTCAACGGCGGCTTGCCGAATGGTGTCGAAAATCCGTACATCACATCGAGTGACTGGGGGTGGGCAATTGATCCAACTGGGCTGAGATATACGTTAAACCGTTTTTATGACCGGTACCAAATCCCGTTATTCATCGTTGAAAACGGCTTTGGCGCGGTGGATACGCTGGAGGAAGACGGCAAGATTCATGATCTGGAACGAATTCAATATTTGAAATCACATATTGAAGCATTGGAAAAAGCGGTTACTTACGACGGTGTAGATTTAATTGGCTACACGCCGTGGGGAATTATTGATATCGTCTCCTTCACAACAGGGGAAATGAAAAAACGCTACGGCATGATCTATGTTGATCGTGATAATGAAGGAAACGGATCCATGAAGCGATATAAGAAAGATTCATTTGAGTGGTACAAAAACGTCATTCAAACGAACGGCGAGGAATTATAAGCTGCTGGCCCGAATCGAGTACTTTTACTGAAGTGCCTGATTCGGGTTTTTTGGTGTGATATGAACTGACATCCAATGATGGGAATAGATTACCAGTGCTGATTGCTATGTTATGATTTCACCTGTAAGATGCTTTTTTGTATAATTTAATATTAGAACGGAAAAAAGGGAGGGAGTTTGTGAGTAAAAAGGGATGAAAGCGGGTGTCCGGCTGAAGATTTTAAGATTATGATAGAGTTCCCTAAGCAAATCTCCTGACAAAAATTTGGCGAGGAAGGGGCAACATCACATTGAAAAACATTTTAATAAGAGCTGGCATATCCCCATTTGATACATTCAATGCAGCTGAAATGATTGTTCGCAACTCCATTGGCGGCAACGTAGGAAACTTAGTATATGCCTACAGTGTGTTTCGTACGCTGATGACAGAAGAAACGACGATTACACCAGATTATTATCGGATTAATCCGGCAGATGCTGAACAAATTAATAAAACATATGATATGTATATTATTCCGCTGGCAGATGCATTCCGCGAGGATTTTGTACCTTCTTTACGGAAATATACCCAATTAATTAAGAAACTAACCATTCCGGTTGTTGTGATTGGGGTTGGTTTGCGTGCTCCGTTTGAACCAAAATTAAATGAGGGTTTTCCTTTTGATCAAGATGTGAAGGCGTTTGTGAGTGCCGTGCTGGAGAGATCAAATATGATCGGTGTCCGCGGTGAAATCACAGCGAAATACCTTTCCAGATTAGGATTCCGTGAAGGTATTGACCATACGGTAATTGGCTGTCCTTCTATGTATGCGTTTGGAAGAGAACTGAAGATAAGAGAAACCCATATTACACCAGGTTCAATGGTGACGGTTAACTCATCAAGGCTGTCTCCTAAGCATGTACTGGACTTCATTACGAGAAGCATGAAAGAGTTCCCGAATCATTACTTTATCCCGCAATGGCGAAAAGAGATGATTCTGACGTATGCAGGTGCTCCTGCGATAGCGAAGCCTGCTGATAATTATCCGGTCAGCATGGAAGACCCAGCTTATCAGAATGATAGAGTCCGTTTCTTTTTAAATGTGCCGACATGGCTGGATTTCCTGAGACAAGCTGATTTAAGCTTTGGCGCAAGGCTGCATGGGAATATCGCAGCAACGATTGCCGGAACACCGAGCCTTTTGCTTCCGAAAGATGCAAGAATGCGGGAATTAGCTGAGTACCATCAGTTAACGCATGTCATGGCAAATGAGATAACAGATCAGACAAAACTGTCAGAATTAATTGAAACACTTGATTTTCATCAGCCTGAGAAACGGCAAGCGCAAAACTTTGACCATTTCATCAGCTTCCTGAATCAAAATCAATTGGATCATATTTATCAAGAGAAAGCGATTCCTGATACCGTTCCTTTTGACGAAAAACTATCTAACACGAAGTTTCTTCCGCCTGTGACTACAGTTAGCGGCTGCAGTTCCACAGAAACAGCGAAACGCTGGGAAGCGCTTATGGCATTAGAAAATGCCAAAAAGGAAAAAACCATTAAAGATCTGAAAAAAAAGGTCAAAAAGTATCAGGGCACTTTAAATAGGAAATCAGTGCGTATCGCTTTAAAAACAGCAAATATGCTGAGTGTGAAGTGACCATTCACTAACATTACAACTATATTACAATTGTATAAAACATGCAATATTTTTGGAATAAAAAAGAAAGCCGCAAGCTGCCAATCTGGCAATATTGCGGCTTTCTTGTATTAGTTGCGGATAAGGTAATCAAACGCGCCGAGAGCGGCAGTTGCACCTGATCCCAAAGATTCGTATTGTTTGTGCAACCATCAGTCAAGTTGGTTCATTTCATTTGAGGGGTCTGCCTTGTTTTTAACGGCAGCCCCTTTTCTTCAAATCTTTGAAGGAATGTATTCCATTTTTGTTCAAAGTATCTGTTTAGGACTCAATACTTTGATTATAATTTAGTTCTTTTCTCAGACTAACAGCAAACAGAGAGATTTATTTTGAGGAATAAAGAATATTTATTAGAAAAGAGTCTATAATGAGTATATAATTTAAAAAAGGGATGAATTTTAAATTAGAGAGGTGATGGATAGTATGAATTATGAGAAATTATCAAAACTTTTTTATAAAATTGATGCTGACTCATATGATAAGGAATTCATAAAAAGAAAAAGCAGCTATGGCAGCTATTCTACATCATTAACAGTACGCGGATTCCGTAAAGGTCATCTTACTAATGATTCATTCGAATTATTTTATGTAAATACCCATGAACTCATGAAGTTGAATAATGAAGTGTTATTAAATAGTTCTAAAATCTCTTCACTAATTAGACAACTACCTAAATTTGTTGTTAAACCTTATTTTAATAAATTAATTATTAATGAAGCACAGAGCAATAATGAAATTGAGGGGATTCGAAGTACAAAAAAAGAATTGAAAGAAGCTCTTAATGCGCTAGAACAATCTGAACCACAACATAAGCGATTTGTAGGGCTAATGAAGACATATCAATTTATAGATCAGATTGATTCTTTTAAGAGTGTTCGTGACTTCAGAAAATTATATGATGAATTGGTAGCTGATGAGATCGTGGCAGAGGATGCTCCGGATGGAGAGCTTTTTAGGAGAGGATATGTTGAGGTAAATGACGGAAATAGAACTACTCATATTGGCATTAGTTCCGAACAGAAAATTACAGAAGCATTGGATGCATTAATTGATTATTTGGATGATGAATCACATCCACAGCTTTATCGTTATATGGTTGCACATTATTATTATGAATATATTCATCCTTTCTATGATGGTAACGGTAGAACAGGACGACTAATCGTCGGGAGTTATTTATCCAGTTATTTGGAAAAGTATTCAGCTATTACGTTTTCTTACGCAGTGAATAAGAATAAAGAAAAGTACTACAAAGCTTTAGAGGAAATTCCCTCCCCTTTAAATCGAGGAGAGATGACTTTTTATTTAATCAATATGCTGGAATTGCTTCTGTCAGGACAAAAAGGGATAATTGAAGACCTTGAATTCAATTTAATGAAACTTAATCGAATTAAAAACTATATGAAAAGTGATCAATGGGTTGATTATAAGGATGAACGTGAACTCTTCTATATCATCATCACTATTAATGTATTTGTAAATGATCATGTCATGCTTTCGGTGCAAGAGTTAATGAAAATATCAGGTAAATCAAGACATATTGTTAATAAAGTTATGGATTATTTAGAAGAGCAAGGATTTGTGGAGCTTACGAGCAGAAGACCAAAATCTTATAAAATCAGTGAAGATTGTTTAGAAGAAATACTGCCTTCTTAATATGTCCTTGGTGATTCAGACCAGTTTATGTAAAGTATTCTGTTTTACAAAATATAAAAGCCGCAATGCTGCCAATCTGGCAATATTGCGGCTTTCTTGTATTAGTTACGGATAAGGTAATCAAACGCGCCGAGAGCGGCAGTTGCACCTGATCCCATCGAAATAATGATTTGGTTGTACGCGCTGTCTGTGCAGTCGCCGGCAGCAAATAAGCCTGGAACGCTTGTTGCACCGTGTTTGTCGACGATGATTTCGCCGATGTCGTTCCGTTCAACCGTTCCGTCTAACCATTCTGTGTTTGGCACGAGACCGATTTGGACGAATACACCTTGGAGTTCAACGTGTTTTTCTTCGCCTGTTTCGCGGTCTACGTATGTGATGCCGTTAACGCTCTGATCGCCTGTGATTTCTTTTGTTTGTGCATTTTTCACGACAGTGACGTTTGGCAGACTGTAGAGACGTTTTTGCAGGACTTCGTCTGCTTTCAGTTCTGGCGCGAACTCTAGCACAGTAACGTGATTGACAATACCTGCAAGGTCAATCGCTGCTTCGATTCCAGAGTTTCCGCCGCCGATAACCGCTACGTCTTTGCCTTCAAACAATGGCCCATCACAGTGCGGGCAGTATGCGACACCTTTGTTTTTGAACTCTTGTTCACCAGGTACGTTGACATTGCGCCAGCGGGCACCTGTTGACAGGATCACTGTTTTACTTTTCAGGACAGCGCCGTTTTCAAGTTCAAGTTCGAACAGATCTTTCTTCTCAAGGCGTTTTGCGCGCTGAAGGTTCATGACGTCAATATCATATTCCTTCACGTGCTCTTCAAGACTTGCAGCAAGCTTCGGACCTTCCGTCGCTTTGACGCTGATGAAGTTTTCGATGCTCATTGTGTCGAGAACCTGTCCGCCGAAGCGCTCAGCGACAACACCAGTGCGGATGCCTTTACGCGCAGTGTAGATGGCTGCACTTGCGCCAGCAGGTCCGCCTCCGACAACAAGAACGTCAAACGGGTCTTTGTCAGCAAACTCAGATGCATCTGCGCCGCTGCCCAATTTCGCAAGAATTTCTTCAAGCGTCATACGGCCGCTTCCGAAGGATTCGCCATTCAGGTAAACGGTCGGCACTGCCATGATATTTTTGCTTTCAACTTCTGATTTGTATGCTGCACCGTCGATCATCGTGTGCGTAATGTTCGGGTTCAGCACGCTCATCATGTTTAAAGCTTGTACAACGTCAGGACAGTTGTGGCATGTCAGGCTGATATAAGATTCAAAGTGGTATTCACCGCTGATCTTTTTCACCTGATCAATGACTTTTTGGTCTACCTTAGGCGGTCTGCCGCTCACTTGGAGCAATGCCAAGACTAATGATGTGAATTCGTGGCCCAGAGGGATACCGGCGAATGTAACGCCAGTGTCTTCTCCGACACGATTGACACTGAAGCTTGGCGTTCTGTTTAATTCAGTTTTTTCAACTGAAATTTTTGATGACATGGAAGCCAGCTCATCAACGAGAGCCAGCATGTCCTTAGAAGTGTCATCTTCGCCTGCGCTAACTTTGAGAACAATATCATTCTCAATTAGCTGCATGTATTGATTTAATTGTGCTTTGATATTTGCATCAAGTACCAATGGAATGCACTCCTTAGATTTTACCTACTAGATCAAGGCTAGGTGTAAGAGTTTCGCCGCCTTCTTCCCATTTAGCCGGGCAAACTTCACCTGGGTTTTGACGAACGTATTGTGCTGCTTTTACTTTGCTGATAAGGTTGCTTGCGTCACGGCCGATACCGCCTGCATTGATTTCTACAGTTTGGATGACGCCATCTGGATCGATGATGAATGTTCCGCGGTCAGCAAGACCAGTTTCTTCGTCAAGAACATCGAAGTTGCGAGAGATCGTTTGAGATGGGTCACCGATCATAGCGTAAGTGATTTTGCCGATTTTTTCAGAGCTGTCATGCCAGCCTTTGTGTACGAAGTGAGTATCTGTTGAGATAGAGTATACTTCAACACCTAATTCTTTTAGCGTAGCGTATTGTTCTTGAAGATCTTCAAGCTCAGTTGGGCATACGAAAGAGAAATCTGCTGGGTAGAAGCAGAATACGCTCCATTGGCCTTTCAAATCTTCGTTTGTCACATCGATGAATTCACCGTTTTTGAATGCTTTTGCTTCGAATGGAAGTACTTCTTTACCGATTAAAGACATAATGTATATTCCTCCTAAAAATGTATTAGAAAGCATAAGTGCTTTCAATAATAATTCTAATTATATATGAATTATTAATTAATATATATTTTTTGTCAAGCCATAACCCCATGAATATCATTCTTTTTTTCGTTTTATTTAAGGTGTGACAGGAAAGATTTAGGCATCCCTTTTATAGAAAAGGAGAATATTAATAAGGGTTGATTCTCAATTAGACAAGGTTTTCCGGGACTTTTGTGAATCAGAATGTCAGTCCGTTTAAGCATTTGAACATTTTATGACACAATGAGCAAGGGGCAAATCGTTTGATCATTTTTCTCAATAAACAAATAGCAGAAAGAACGGAACAGCAAGCATGCTATCACATGATGATCTTGGGGATTGTTTCTAGCTATTATTGTATCACTGTTTATGATATTTAAAACATAGCTTATGTCTCCTGTTATTTGAGATAGAAGAAATCATAGATGAAAAAACACGGTTCAGTTGAAACTGACCGTGTTTTTTTATAACTGTTATTCAGACCAATTCGTATGGAAAACGCCGTCCATATCTGTCCGTTCGTACGTATGGGCGCCGAAGTAATCGCGCTGCGCCTGCAAGAGGTTCGAATTGGAACGTCCTGTGCGGTAGCCGTCGTAATAAGAGAGCGCGGTGGTTAAGCATGGGAATGAGATTCCTGTGCTGATGCCCTCGCAAACGACTTTTCGCAGGCCTGTTTGATAGGCTTGGAGCTTATCTGTGAAATAAGGCGCGATCAGCAGGTTTGCCAGATTTGGCTGCTCGCTGAATGCTTCGCTGATCACATTTAGGAAATCTGCGCGAATGATGCAGCCGCCTCGGAAAATCAAGGCGATGTCTTTGAGCGGCAGGTTCCATCCGTAAAGCTCAGATGACATTTTGTATTGGGCAAAGCCTTGTGCGTAGGCGCATACTTTCCCCATATAAAGAGCCTGTCTGACGTATTCAATCCAAGTGTCTTTATCTAAATGTTTTTCTTCGGCTTCCGGGCCTGCTAACATGTCTTGAGCTGCCACCCGTTCTTCTTTTAAGGATGACAAGTAGCGGGCGAACAAGGACTCTGTGATGATTGTGGACGGGATGCCATTATCAATCGCCTGCATGCTCGTCCATTTTCCGGTGCCTTTTTGGCCGGTTTTATCAAGGATGACATCAATCAGAGGCTGTCCTGTTTTTTCGTCTTTTTTGCGTAAAATCTCAGCTGTAATCTCTATTAAATAGCTTTTCAGCTCACCTTGATTCCATGTTTCAAAAATAGATGCAATTTCATCAAGCGGCAGACGCAGCGTTTCTCTCAGAAACGTATAGGCTTCTGCAATTAGCTGCATGTCGGCATACTCAATGCCGTTGTGTACCATTTTTGTAAAGTGCCCTGCCCCTTTTGGTCCGATGTAGACACAGCACGGATCATCTCCAACTTGAGCTGCGATTTTCGTCAGGATAGGAGCGACTTTCTCATAGACTTCGCGATCCCCGCCCGGCATGATGGAAGGCCCTGTTAATGCGCCAACTTCGCCGCCGGAAATGCCGACTCCCAGGTAGCCGATGCCTTTTTCCTTCAGCTCGTCATATCTTCTTTCTGTGTCCTCATAGTGGGAGTTGCCCCCGTCCATGATGACGTCGCCTTCTTCAAGTAAAGGCATTAATGATTGGATGACGGAATCTACGGGTTTTCCCGCTGTGACCATCAAAAAGATTTTTCTTGGTTTCTCTAACGATTGAACAAAATCTTCAAGCTCGTAATATGGGTTGAGAGATTGTCCATCCAGCTTTTGGACAAGCTGGTCCGTTAGATCTCTGGTGTAATTATAGACGGCGACGTTTTCACCTTTGTTTGCCATGTTTAAGGCGATATTGCTTCCCATTACGCCTAAGCCTATGACACCAATCGTATTGAACATGTGTTACAGCTCCTTCATCAATTTCATACAACTAAACTTAACAATAATATGAATCCCAGTCCAGCAACGGAAATAATCGTTTCCAGTAACGTCCATGTGGCAAATGTTTCTTTCATGCTTAATCCGAAGTATTCCTTGAACATCCAGAAGCCGGCATCATTGACGTGTGAAGCGATGACACTTCCTGCGCCTGTTGCTAGCACGACTAATGCCAGGTTAACATCAGAATGTCCCAATAACGGAATGACGAGCCCTGTTGTGCTTAGCGCGGCAACGGTGGCTGACCCTAGAGAAATGCGCAGGATCGCCGCGATGAGCCATGCTAAGACGATTGGCGATAATGCAGTACCTTTGAATAAGTCTGCCACGTAATCGCCGACACCGCCGTTGATCAGCACTTGTTTGAAGGCGCCGCCTCCTCCGATGATCAGAAGCATCATGCCGATTTGTGAAATGGCTGTTGAACAAGAGTCCATCACGGTTTTGACTGGAATGTTGCGTTTGATGCCCATTGTATAGACTGCAACCAATAACGAAATAATCATAGCAGTCGATGCGTTTCCAATCAATCGGATAAAAGCTAAAACTCCGTTATCCGCAAATCCAATTGTTTCTTGAAGCAGATCGATAATGGTCGCGACCGACATGATGATAATTGGAAGCATTGCCGTAAAGACGCTGACTCCAAAGCCAGGTGTTTCTTCAAGCTTGAACGTTTTTTGCGTACCAAGTGATGCAATATTGCCATTTTTCTCAAATGAGGCAGGAACGATTTTTTTCGCGAGCTTTGTAAACAAAGGCCCTGCGATAAGCACTGTCGGAACAGCAACGATAAAGCCGTACAGCAGCACTTCCCCAATGTTTGCGCCGTACTCACCAGCAATCGCTGTAGGTCCGGGGTGCGGCGGCAGGAAACCGTGTGTGACCGATAGTGCTGCGACCATCGGAATTCCGAGATATAAAATAGAAATCTTCAATTCTCTTGAAATCGCAAATACAATCGGAATTAATAGAACCAATCCTACTTCAAAAAATAACGCAATACCGATAATGAATGAGGCAATGACAACGGCCCATTGAATGTTTTTTTCTCCGAATTTGTTGACGAGTGTCATCGCAATGCGCTGTGCGCCTCCTGAATCTGCGATCAGCTTGCCCAGCATCGCACCGAGTCCGAAGATGAGTGCGATGTGGCCAAGAGTTCCCCCAATTCCTGCTTCAATGGAGCTGACAACTTTATCGAACGGCATCCCGAGTGCCAATGCCACGCCGAACGATACGACCAGTAAAGAAATAAATGTGTTTAACTTTAAGCCCATAATCAAAAGTAGTAAAGCTAGGATCCCAAGTGCAACGATGATTAACGGCATGGTAATGCCCTCCCCTTCATGTCATGTACTAGTTGTGTGTGATTAAGTCCCTCTGATAATTTGCAATTTGTGTATATTGATTTTCTAATGATCTTGATAGGTTAATGAAAATCGGCATTAATTTTCTGTATTCTTTGGCTGAGTCTTCGATCGGCGTATGTCTGTGCGTACTGCCGACCATGTCGGACACGACATCGAATGAATCAATTTTCTCTGTTGCATATAGGCCTAAAATGCAGGCGCCGAGACATGAGCTTTCGTAGCTTTCCGGAACGACAACCTCTGATTCGAAGATATCTGACATCATTTGGCGCCAAACCTCCGACCTTGCAAATCCCCCTGTCGCCTGAATGCGGGTTACCGGGCCGTCCATGCATTCTGTTAACGCAAGGAACACCGTGTACAGGTTGTAAATGACGCCCTCTAATGCCGCCCGTATCATATGCTCTTTCTTATGCGACATAGTCAGGCCGAAAAATGAGCCGCGTACATCCGGATTCCACAACGGAGCACGTTCGCCGGCGAGGTACGGGTGGAACAGCAGGCCGTCAGAACCAGGTCTGACACGTTCGGCGATCTTCGTCAGCACATCATATGGATCAATGCCCAACCGTGTCGCTGTCTCGATTTCGGAAGAGGCAAACTCGTCTCTGATCCAGCGAAGGATGATACCCCCATTGTTTACCGGTCCGCCGATAACCCAATGCTTGTCCGTTAAGGCGTAGCAGAAAATCCGTCCCTTTTCATCAGTTTGCGGCTGGTCAATAATTGTGCGGATGGCACCGCTTGTCCCGATGGTGACGGCGATTTCGCCCTTTTTAATGGCGTTGACGCCGAGATTAGACAGTACGCCGTCGCTGGCGCCGATGACAAAGGGTGTTTCCGGATCGATTCCCATCTGTATCGCTAATTCCGGGCTGCAGTGCTGAAAGATCTCGGTTGTCGGCACGAGTTTGGATAAGTGATCCTGCGTGATGCCTGCGATACGCAGTGCCTCTTCGTCCCAATTCAAGCTTTTCAGGTTCATCATGCCTGTCGCTGATGCCAATGAGTAATCGATGACATACTCATTGAACAGCTGTTTAAAAATGTACTCTTTGATGCCGATATATTTTTTTGCTTTGGAAGCGATTTCTTTTTGTTCATTCGTGATCCAGGCAATTTTGCTTAAAGGTGCCATTGGATGGATCGGTGTTCCTGTCCGTTTGTACACCTCATGCCCGTTCAATTCATCTTTGATCTTATGCGCCCAGCCCTCGCTCCGGTTGTCGGCCCATGTGATACATGGCGTCAGCGGCTGGTCCTTTTCATCGATTGCGATGACGCTGTGCATGGCGCTGCTGAACGAAATGAATGAGATCTGTTTTTCCGGATGCTGTTTTGTAATTCTCGCTGTTGTTTGGATGACTGCCTGAAAAATCTCTTCCGGGTTTTGTTCAGCTGTTGAGATGTCCGGTGTATAGAGCGGGTAGCCGATGCTTTCTTTCTGTACCACGTCTCCGTTTTCACTGAACAACACAGCTTTTGTGCTTGTCGTGCCGATATCGATTCCTAACATATACCTAGTCATTGTTGTATTCAGCTCCTTTTGCCAGCATTTGTTGTGAGAGCCACAGGTCTTCTACCTTTTCTTGCACATCATCAAAGTTTTGGTGAAGGGACTGAATCATCAGCGCCCTATCCTTTTCTTTAATGGCCTGAATGTAAAGCTCATGGTTATCTAAAATCCTTGTGAAATCTTCATATTTTTCCTTTAACCGTACCCGCATTGATAAGAGAATAAAGCTTTCCATTACGGGTTTTAGATTGTTCCAGATCATCTGAATGTATGAATGATCGATAGCTCGGATAATCGTTTCATGGAACAGCACATCTTGAAATGAAAATTCATCAGCGTCCTCATATTTGATGGAGACTTTCATCATTTCAAGTATTTTGCTAAGATCCTTAACTAAAGGCTCAGTGTCGATTTTGACAAGCCGTTCAAAGACAAACGTTTCTATTAGTAAACGCACATCATAAATTTCTGCGATTTCCTTTTCAGTTAACCCAATAACAACCGCTCCCATTCGTTCTAAGCGGATGATTTTTTCGGATGCGAGTATTTTTAACGCTTCGCGAACTGGTGAACGGCTTACGGAAAACTCAGCGGCGATCGTATTTTCTGATACAATGGTACCGCTTTCAATCATGCCTGAAATGATCCGCATTCTCAGCTCGTATGCGACACGAACACCGGTTGACGCTTTTGAGAGCCACTTTGCAGGATACAACAGGTCCTTGGAGTCTAGCATACACTCACCTTCCTCACTCAAGGAGTATACTTGTATACAAGTATGATAACGTGAATGTTTCGTTTATGCAAACACTTTCATTACTAATTTTTAATTAAATTTTTACCATAATTCATGGTATGTATTCCCAGTTAGGGTGTGGTACATTGTAGATAAATAGGTTAAGTGAATCATGTTTTGAAAGAGGCGATTTGGATGAAAATCATCATTGCACCTGATTCTTTTAAGGAAAGTTTATCAGCTCTGGAGGCCGCTGGCGCGATAGAAAGAGGTTTCAAATCGGTTTTTCCGGGTGCTGATTACAGAAAATTGCCGATGGCGGACGGCGGTGAGGGTACCGTTCAGTCTCTGGTTGATGCCACAAGCGGATGGTTCAAAGAGCAGGTTGTCACAGGACCGATGGGGGAACCGGTGAAAGCGTTTTTTGGCATGATGGGAGATGGGAAAACAGCTGTGATTGAAATGGCTGCCGCCTCAGGGCTGCATCTCGTGCCCGTTGATAAGCGAAATCCGCTCATCACCACAACAAGGGGAACGGGAGAATTAATCGGAGCGGCTCTTGATGCGGGCGCAGAGCGTTTGATCATCGGGATCGGCGGAAGTGCCACGAACGACGGAGGAGCCGGGATGATTCAAGCATTGGGCGGAAGGCTTCTTGATGACTCAGGCCGTGAGATCGGGCCGGGGGGCGGCGCATTAGCTCAGCTTGCCTCAATAGATGTAAGCGGGCTTGATTCCAGATTGCATAGTGTCAAACTGGAGGTCGCTTGTGATGTGGACAATCCGTTAACAGGGCCAAGAGGAGCTTCGGCTGTTTTCGGGCCGCAAAAAGGCGCGACAGAAGTCATGGTGGATGTGCTGGATCAGAACTTGATCCATTTCGCGGATGTGGCAGAAAAAGTGCTCGGAACAGCCTGCAGAGAAATAGAGGGCGCCGGCGCAGCGGGCGGTCTCGGGTGGAGTCTGTTGGTTTTTCTTCATGCTGATCTGAAAAGAGGCATTGATATTGTCCTTGAGGCGGTTGATTTTGAAAATGAAGTTCAAGATGCAGACCTTGTGATTACCGGTGAGGGGCGAATTGACAGCCAAACGATTTACGGAAAAACGCCGATCGGCGTGGCCAAAGCGGCTAAATCATATGATGTGCCCGTCATTGGCATTGCTGGATCAATATCGCGAGACAGTGATGCCGTCTATCAACACGGAATCGATGCGCTTTTCAGCATCGTTCCCGGATCCGTGCCTCTTGAAGACGCGATTGAACATGCCGCAGAATATATGGAAAGAACGGCTCGGGACATTGCGGCATCCATCAAATTGGCGAAAACGATGTTTCTGATATAGCCTGCGCACATGCCGATGCATAGTCATCCTCCTTTTTGGGTAGAGACAGTTAACCACACAATGAGGCATTCATCCCAGAAGGAGGACGACATGACTGTACAAGAAATCAAAGGCAAAAAACTAGTAAAAGGCATTGCGCCAAATGTAGAACCAGAAGCTCTGTTAAATGATAAACGAAAAGTATTTTTGTTTGGTTCCCCGAGTTACACAAACATTGGTGACCAAGCGATTGCGTATGCGGAAGAGAAATTTATAAAAAACCATTTTCCGTACTATGAATACATTGAGATTATGGATTATGCGACGGATGAGGGCATTGAACTGGTGAAGGAGATCATCCGTGAAGACGATATTGTCTGCTTTACAGGCGGAGGGAATTTAGGAAACCTCTATCTCGATATTGAGGAAGACAGAAGAAAGGTCTTCTCGGCGTTTAAAGACTACAAATCGATTTCTCTGCCGCAATCCGTTTATTTTGAAGATACAGAGGACGGAAATAAAGAAAAGAAAAAAACACAGGATGCGTACCATCAAAATCCAAGCTTAACGATTGCTGCGCGTGAGACGCAGACACAGGATGTTGTAAAAAAGACCTTCAACTCCAATGTAATCTTTACACCGGACATGGTGCTTTCCTTGGATATTGTGCCGCGAGAGCTCGAACGGGACGGCGTTCTCTTTATTTTAAGAGCGGATAAGGAGAAAGTGACTGACGAAGATTTTATTTCACACATGAGGAAATGGGCAGAAAAAACAACTTATACGGAGCGTACTGATACGGTGCTGGATACGGTAGACATGATTGATTACGCCGATCGTGAAAAGCATTTTATGGAGATGCTTGACCGCATCGGTTCAAGTAAATTGGTCATTACCGACCGCCTTCACGCGATGATTTTCTCGATTATCACCAAAACGCCTTGCCTCGTCTTTGGAAACAGCTACGGCAAAGCTAAACATTCGTATCGGGATTGGCTCGAAAGCTTAAACTTCATTGAATACACAGATCAAAATGATATGAAGGAACTGGAGCGCATGATTGACCGCCTGCTTCAAGCAGAGCCGAATGACGTTGATTTATCAAAGGATTTTCAGCCGCTGGTTGATTTTTTTAAATCATAAAAGATAAAGCAGACTAATGACAGTCTGCTTTTTTGTGTTAATGATCGTTTTCCAAACGAACGATTTCATCAATGATCTGTGCTTGCTCTTGCTCAGCTACTTCGTTTGAGATGATATCTTCCTTTGATAAGTTTTCGATCGCTTGGTATTGGGCGTATAACGAGTGTTTTTTCAAGATGGTTTGCTGTTTGTTTTTGAGTTCCGGGTAAGTTTCGAATAATTTGTTTGTTTGTTGATGCAGCTGGCTGACCTCTTTTTTATACTGGTCTGTCAGTTCGCTGGAGACAGCTTCGTGTATAAGCAAATTGTGTTTAACTTGCTGGACTTCTTGGATGGCGGTTTCTAAGCGATGTCCTTTTGCGAGCAATTCCTCGTATTCCTGATTACCTTCTTCTTTTTGATTCACGCCTAACCGTTCCAGAAGCGGCTTGATGGTGAGGCCCTGAACAACAAGGGAAAACAAAACGACACTGAAGGCGAAAACCAGAATGTCTTCACGTCCCGGGAAGTCTCGAGGCAGGCTCAGCACGAGTGCAATGGACAGAGAGCCCTTCAGTCCGCCCCAATTGATGGTATGCTGCCATGTAACCGGGAATTTTTTGATAAAGGCCAAACTGATGTAGACGGCGGCACTTCGGGCGATGAGCACAATCACAATCGCCATAATGGCCAATCCCCATTTATCAGTCAGGTCAATTCTCGTGATCTCGAGCCCGACCATTAAAAAGACAAGGGAGTTCGCGAGCAAGGCGGCGACATCCCAAAAGTTATTGATATTCAGCTTTGTCGTCGGGCTCATGCCGATTTTGGCGCCATAATTGCCGAAAATAAGCGCGGCGACAACGACGGCGATTACCCCGGAGGCACCTGCCATTTCTGCCAAAAGAAATGAACTGTAAAACAGAATGATACTAAAAATAATTTCTAAAGGATAATCATCAAAATACTTGGTGAGCTGGGAAAAGACATATCCAAGAGCGCCTCCGATGATAAGGCCGAGAGAAATGACTTTGACAAACTCCCACAAGCCTAAACCGGCGCCTTGGATGCCGAGATCCAAATAGGTCATCAAGTAAAAAGCGGAAATGTTGAACAGCACAACCGCCAGTCCGTCATTGAACAGGCTTTCTCCTTCAACGACGATCGAAAGCTTTTTCGGTGCGCCGACACTTTTAAAAATGGACAGCACACTAACAGGATCTGTCGCACTCATCAGAGCGGCAAAGACAAACGCTGCCGGAATGGCCAAATGCATAAGCCACATGGAAGAAAAGCCGACGATCAGAAAAGAGATGAGCGTACCGCCGAAGGCCAATGCCAGAACGGGCCGTTTGTTTTCTCTCAAGTGTGAAAAAGGAAGCTTCAGCGCCGCTTCTCCTAATAAAGCCGGCAAGAACAACGTAATGATGACGAAGTTAAAGACTTCTCCTTCAGTAATAAAATCTTTCAGCGGTTCAAAGAGCGGAATATGTACAAGTCCAATGATCGTTCCGACAATCACAAGCGCGATGGGATAAGGCTGCCTGCACTTCTTGGCAATCGCGGTGATCCCGGCTGCAATCATGACTAACAAAAAACCTAGTTCGAATATATGATGCAAGTCTAAGTGTTCCATTGAGACCTCCTTTTGTTCATCGTGCAACGAAGAATTACCCTCAGTTTGTGAATGATAAACATATCTTATGTAAGACAGCCCTTTGTCAGTCTGTTTTTTCAGCTTATTTCCTCCTCTTCGGCCATCCCCCAAACCAGCCCGGCAAGAACAGCGCAAAACAGATAAGAAAAGACCGCCCTCCTCCGGGGCAGTCTTTCTTTGTTAAATATGAAACAGCCAGACGATTAGCGGCCCAAAGAATGAGCCAAGCACCGCACAAAGCGTCATTGAGACGGAACTCATGGATACGGCCAGTTCCCCATATTCCAATGCTTTGGAGGTGCCCAGTGCATGGGAGGCGCTGCCTAATGCGATGCCTTGGCCAAGTGAGCTGCGTATGCGAAGCCATTTTAAGACAAGCGGCCCGAGGATGACGCCTGAGAAGCCGGCAATCATGACAAATACGACCGTCATGGAAGGAACACCGCCAAGACCGGCGGCGATCTGAATAGCGACAGGGGTTGTGATCGACTTTGGCAGAATAGATAATAAGAGATCATGATCAATCCCGAATGCTTCTGCGAAGATCAGACCGCTGATCATTCCCATGCATAATCCGACCAGGACGCCGCCTAGGATGGGAACACAATGTTTTACAATGATATGCCATTGTTTATAAAGCGGATAGGCCAGCGCCACAACAGCAGGCCCAAGCAAAGAATTGATCCATTTCCCCCCGATCATATAGCCTTCATACGAGACATGGAACATCATCAAAACCGCGACAATCAAAATTGTCGTTGTCAGAACAGGGATAAGAAATGGAAGCGGGAATCGCTTATAGAGTTTCACCATCGCTAAGTAAGCGGCAACTGTTAAAAGAATTATAATGATTGCGATACTTGCTTGCTGCATTTCTCTTTCTCCTCACGTTTTTTTGCTTTTTTCTCTAATAGCTGGCTGGCGAATCCAGCCGCAATGATCGTGACGATGGTGCTCAGAACGACTGTAATCAGCAGCATCAAACCATTGAATGAAATGAGCGACGGGTATTTCATTACACCTGTCATAGCCGGGATGAACAACAATGGAAGAAAGGACAATAAAAACCCTGCTCCGTCTTGAATAAAGGAGACGGGAACAATACGGAGACCTAAACAGATCAGCAGCAATACCAATCCGACTATGCTACCTGACACCGGTAAATGAAACAGATGCTGAATGGCTTCCCCGATCATAAAAAATACATATAATATCAACACTTGCAACATAATTCGAATGACTTTCACATCAAGTGCCGCTCTCCAATGAGAACAGCTTCCTCCTTTCAGGTGACTTGCTTCTAGGATGGTTCTGAGGAATCGCTTTACTTTCTTTTTATATGATTGTACTATACAAGTATAATGATTGATTTAGTCATATAACGACTTGTATTCATTCAATTAATATACATTTGTATTATACAAGTATATATGATGTTGTCAATGCCGGAGATTGGAATAGGGAGCGAGAGCGATTGCAAAAACAAAATCCAGTTGAATTAATTGAATATGAGCTGACGACTTTTATCAGGAGAGCTGTTTATCTGGATCAATCTGAGAAAAGAACAGGTAATTTGGAGAGATCTTCGTACTTATTGCTGAGACAATTGGATGAGTTTGGGCCTGCCCGCGTAAAGGAATTAGCAGAATCGTTTAAGCTTGATATATCTACTCTTTCAAGACAAGCAGCTGCATTAGAGGCGAAGGAGCTCATCTATCGCTTCTCAGACCCTTCCGATGGGAGAGTCAGCCTATTTACCATTACAAAACTCGGCAAACAAACATTAAAAGCCGATCAGCAAAAGCGTCTTGAACGTTATGAACAGATGCTGAAAGAATGGTCAACAAAGGAAAAAGAGATGTTCGGCGAGCTACTGCAGCGTATGAACAAGGCCTTTATCGACTAACATTTAAAAACCCATGTGTTCGATGGAACAGCATGGGTTTTTCTTATGGTCAGAGATTATCTGCATCGTTTGACGGCAGCTAAAGCGACCAGTCCGGCAACAACAGCCGCTGATACAATCGGGCGCTTCGTAGCCTTTGTGTAGTAGCTTCTTGACCGCTTCCAGCCTTTATTCGTGCCCCTGTCATGCATGCCGTAGCCCGCTTCATAAAGCACGCTTTCTTCCCGCTGTTTGGACGGTCTTTCAGCATGCTGGCTGTGGTACATGATTTTTTCCATCAGTCTGTCGGTCAGCCGGGGGAAAAGAGCACCCAGCATGGCAATGGCTTTTGCCTGTGAGCCGATGTACACGTCGCGCTTCGGGTGTTCGGCGGCAAAAAGGATGGCTTCGGCGGCCGCTTCCGGAGGGTAGATCAGCGAGCGGTAATGAGCCGGCTGTTTGTCCAGGTAGCTGTGCGCGTGTTCGTTGTAAGGTGTGTCAATTCTGCCTGGATGAATGAGCGTAACCGAGACGGGCGCCTGTTCTTTTTCGAGCTCCATTCGGATGCTTTCCGTCCAGCCGTGAAGCGCAAATTTGGCTGAGGCGTATGTGGATTGAATGACCGTTCCCCTGTCGCCGAACAGGCTTCCTACATTGATGAGTGCGCCCGGCACGCCTCTGCTGGTGTAGTGTTTGACGGCCGCTCTTGTTCCGTAAACAGGTCCCCAAAAGTTTGCGTCGAACATGCGCTTCATGTCTTCGACGGTGACGTCCATGGCATGTCCGAAGATCGAGACGCCGGCATTGTTGACCCATGTGTCAAAGCGGCCAAATGTGCTGATTGCGGTTTCTGCGATGCGGTTGACGTCTTCTTCTTTTCCGACATCCGCTTTCACCCATATGGCGTCGTGCCCTTTTTCCTTTAGTTCATCAGCGAGCTCCTTCAGCGCATCTTCATTTCGCGCTGCTGCGACGACCTTTGCGCCTTTTTCAGCTGCCATTCGTGCAGTGACAAGTCCGATTCCGCTTGAAGCGCCGGTAATGACAATCACTTGATCCTTGAGTTTTTTCAGTTTGATCTTCATTTTCATGCCCGGGTTCTGTTGTTCAAGCTTTTCTGTATTCGTGACTGAATAATCGTTTGTCATTGAGATCCCTCCTAGACGCTGTTTTTCTACATTTACCCCATCCGGGAGGGTCTTACCCTTTTTGACAATCACAGGGTTCTTTTTTATATTATATAAGTCGCTCTACCATACCTAGGAGGGAATGTTTTAATGACTAGCAGAGGAGATTCACGTGAAAAAATCCTTCACACGGCGTCACGTCTGTTCCAGCTGCAAGGATATCACGCGACAGGTTTGAACCAGATTGTGAAAGAAAGCGGTGCTCCTAAGGGATCGCTTTATCACTTTTTTCCGAATGGCAAAGAAGAATTAGCAATTGAAGCGGTTACATATACAGGGAAATTGATTGAACATCTGATACAGCAAAGCATGGATGAATCCTCTGATCCAATAGAAGCGATTCAGCAATTTATCAAAAAAACAGCCAGCCAATTTGACAACACAGAAAGCATTAAAGGGATTCCAGTCGGTTTGCTGGCGAGTGAGACAGCGTTAATCAGTGAACCGCTGCGGACGGTTTGTATGAAGGTGTTTAAAAGCTGGGAAGCGGTTTTTGCCAGAAAATTAGTGGAAAACGGATTTGCAGAAGAAGAAGCAAATCAGCTTGGAATGCTGATCAATTCGATGATTGAGGGCGGGATCATGCTTTCGTTAACGAATAAAGACAAAACGCCTCTTCTTCTCATTGCCGAACAAATTCCAGTGCTGGTGAGAAAAAAAGGGTAGCATTTTGTTATCCTTTTTCCTACAATTATATAGAACGGTCTAGTCAGATAGATGAAAGTATATAGACTGGTCTAAATTGGAGGAACAATATATGAAATCATTATGTGAAAATTCATTGCCTAAAGAAAAAATGCCTTATTTGCTCCGCAGCGGAGAAGGTGAGCGCTATTTGTTCGGCAGACAGGTTGCCACGGTGATGGCGAATGGGAAGAGCACCGGCGATCTGTTTGAGATCGTGCTGCTTTCCGGGGGGAAAGGAGATGCCTTTCCGCTTCACGTCCACAAGGACACACATGAAGGGATTCTCGTTTTGGACGGGAAGCTTGAGTTGACGCTTGCCGGAGAACGCTATTTATTAGTGTCAGGCGATTATGCGAACATTCCAGCCGGAACACCGCACAGCTACCGAATGCAAAGCCACAGAACAAGACTGGTGTCTTACACGATGAATGGACATGTGGCACACATGTATTCCGTTATTGGGAATCCATATGATCACGCTGAACATCCGCCGCACGCAAGCGAAGAGGTGTCAAACGGGCAATTTGCAGAAGCAGCTACAGTAGCGGACATTACATTTCTGGATGAAGAAAAGGCTGCCGGTGCGGCAAAATTAGCGGAACTTGCAGAGCTTCCGGATGGATCGGTTCCATACGTGCTTGAGTCTGGAGAAGGCGACCGTCTATTGACGGGAGATCAGCTTCACCGCATTGTGGCTGCGCAAAAAAATACAGACGGCCAGTTTATCGTCGTAGTATCGGACGGCCCTAAAGGCGACCGAATCGTTGATCACTACCATGAACATCATACAGAAACATTTTATTGCCTTGAAGGGCAGATGACCATGTGGGCGGATGGCAAAGAAATCCAGCTGAATCCTGGAGATTTTCTGCATGTTCCTGCGAATACTGTTCACTCCTATCGCCTGGATTCCCATTATACAAAAATGGTGGGCGTATTGGTTCCCGGCTTATTTGAACCGTTTTTCCGGACGCTAGGTGAGCCGTATGAAGGCCACATCTTCCCAAGTGAGCCTCAGGCGCTGCGCTTTGATCGCGTTTTGCAGAATATCGAAGCATTAGATTTAAAGGTGATGAAACCATAAAAATGACAAGATTGTAAGGTTTCCATGTCTGCATGACACCTAAATCGATGTTTCTGCGCTCCTTTTTTTCATACCCTTAAAGTACAGAAAAAAGGAGCGTGATGGCTATGTCTTCATTACAGCCGACTTTGGCAAATGAGCGGATCGGCGTGCTTGATGTGCTAAGGGGAATGGCGATTTTCGGCATTTTATTTGTCAATCTGGCACATTTCAGTTATCCGGATATGTATTTGTCTATGCTTGGAAAAGAGAACTTTTTTACAGAAAAGTGGTCTGAAGCAGATTTTGCAGCAGCAGCCATACTGAAATTCTTCATCCAAACAAAATGTATTTTATTGTTTTCCTTTTTATTTGGATTTGGCATGGTTGTCATGATGGAGAGAACAGTAAGCAAAGGGAAACGGTTTGTTCCGCTATATGCGAGAAGGTTAGCGGCGCTTCTCTTGTTTGGAACGATTCATGCCTTTTTGATTTGGGACGGGGATATTTTAACGGAATACGCCCTGCTCGGCTTTGTTCTGCTTTTATTTCGAAAAGCAAAGCCGAAAACACTGTTGATATGGGCGGTTTCTTTGTATCTTTTGTTTTGCATTCCGTTTATTTTGACCAGCTTTTATCCATCAAACGGACAGGAATGGGCACAAGCGGTAACTCAGCAGGCAAAACAAGCGCTCCATGTTTACGGAAGCGGCAGCTTGAAGGACATTGCGGAACAGCGGATCCACGATCGTCTTGTTTACATGTCTTCAAATGGCATGCTTACGTATAACCCGCTCAACTTCTTCTTTGCATCCATTCCTTATTTCAGCATGTTTTTGCTGGGAGCTGCGGCGGCGAAGTCACGATATTTGCACGAACCCGGAAAGCATCGCAAAGGATTAAAAAGGGTGTGGATGGCTGGGCTAGTCATCGGCATCAGCGCCCAAGTGCTGTACAGTGTAACGGATAGGGAAGTATTTTTGCTGATTGGTGCGCCTTTTCTCATGTTTTTCTATGTCACAACGGTTGTCTATCTTTATCATAAAACAAGAGTGAAAACAGTGCTGCAATCTTTCTCCGCTGTTGGACGGATGGCATTTACCAATTATCTGATGCAGTCTATCGTGTGTACGTGGATTTTCTATCATTACGGCTTGGGGTTGTACGGGAAAGTGTATCCTGCTGCCGGCGTGCTCATCACGATTGCTATTTGTGCCGTTCAAATGGTCTTCAGCCATCTTTGGCTTCGGGTATTTCGGATGGGGCCGTTTGAGTGGCTGTGGAGGAGCGCTACGTATCTGGCGTGGCAGCCTATTGTAAAGAAAACAAAAGTCTAGATGCTTATTGGCGTCTAGACTTTTTTCTATTATTTATACACAACACGTGTTTTGCAAATGATGTCATGCAGGCCTTTTTTCTCTCCAAAGGCGATCATGATAAAACCAATATAAAAGATGATTCCAGATAAGATGTATGCAAAGTAACGGCCGATTCCCTGTCCGACAGAGACCCGTTCGCCTTGTTCATTGACCACTTTAAGGCCAAGGATTTTTTTGCCGAGTGTGCCCTGCATTTTAGAAGCAGTGAGCAGACCGTAATATAATACACTGATGACGAGCGTGATCAGCATAGTAGGCAAAAATGCAAGCGTCATGTATGTCACCATATACTCCTCTTGCGTCATGTAAGGGTCTGCTGCCACGGATCCAGCTACAAAAACAGTATTGATAATAAATAGAATAATATAACTAGGAACAGATACAATAATGCCATCAATAAAATAAGCTAAAAAACGAATCCAAAATCCTGCTGGTTTTTCCATGTATTTTTTTCTCTCCTTTGAATTAATCTGGAATAGTATACTTTGAAAAAAAAGCATGTGCAATATGATATGGTGATAAAATCCTGATATACCTGAAAAATGAGTCTTTTATCCTTTGTTTTTTACTATATAAATATACTAGGAAGAACCATACGTTTGCGCATGTGTTCTGGAATTTTTTTTAAATGTAATGAATTTTCTATTCGGCTTATTTATAATGAAAAGGTTAATATTTCTATTTAAAGGAGGGGTTTGATGTCTAGAAAAAACAGCGTGGCAATCGTAACAATCATTTCTGCGTTCCTTTTTTGCGCCATGATTGCCGCTGCTTCACTTTCGCCACTGGCCGAAACGGGAGGGGCGGCCAATCAGTTTAACTCAGTCGGCATGTGGTCAGCTATCGGTATGATCCTTGTGTTGTATCTCATTCCTTTTCTCATTTACATGCTTGGAGTTGATGCGATGAGGTATGTAATGGCGGTGCTTTGCGGCTTTGGGCTGCTGATTCATTTATCTTCGGCCGGTTTTATCTTGATGTTTAGTTTGTTCAGTGACCATCTGCTTTCTGAGGTGATCCTTGTGATTGGGGTTTGTCTCGCTGCGGCTGTTGTAAACATCATTTGGTTTTTTGCAGCTTTTCGTTCAGCATCAAAAAAACCCGTTACAAGAAGTTTTACGTAATCCCCTATATTTTCCTGTTCATAAAATGGATAATATGCTGTACCTATTGCGATCAGAATCTATCAAAAAATAGTGGCTTTTGGGAAATAATCGAATGTGAGAAAAGGCTGGCGAGAAGGTCTCGGCAGCCTTTTTTGGTTAGTCAATCCAAATATTTATTTTTATAGATAACCTGTCCCGCAAATATAATCATGCAATGCCAGTTTAGAGGGAAAGGCGGCCATGATATAACCGATATACAAAATTCCTGATAGTGTGTAAGCGAAGAAACGGCCGAAGCTGTGCCAAAATGAAATTCGCTCGCCATACTGATTGACAACGATTATTCCCATGAGTTTTTTGCCCAGTGTTGCTTGCATTTTTGAAGACGTCAGTAGGCTATAATAAAGAATACCGAAGATATATATGATGGCAATAACAGGGATTGTCCCGAATATCAATATAGAAAATGTATATTGTTCTTCTGTCATATAAAGGCTTGCTGAATCAATGAGAGGCAGGACAATTAAAGTGTTAATGAGAATCATAATAAAAGCAAAAAAATAGATAATCAAATCATCAATTATAGAGCGATTGCCCGAATCCAAAACCCTGCTGGTTTTCCATGTATGAATTTCACTCCTTTGAAGTTTTCTGGGATATTATATGTTAGAGCCTATAGGGTTTCAATGAAATATACTAGAGGAACTTTGTCTTTTAACAACAATAGTGTTTTGTTGCTGTTGTATATTGCTTTATTTTCCTATTTGTATTGTAGATTAATAGGAAAATAGAAGAGTTTGGTGAAAAATAAAAGAGAATCTGCAAAATGATGCAGATTCTCTTTATTGTGATTATTTAGCGGCTTGAATAAATACACCTTTCTCATGAGAAAACTCTTTAAATCCGTATACCCCATGATAGGAGCCGATTCCGCTTGTGTTGACACCGCCGAATGGCAGGTTGACGTCACTGAAATGGACGACAACATCATTGATGGCGGCATTTCCTGATGTCGTATGCTGAAGGACGTTGTCAATCAGGTCTTGGTTGTGGCTGAATACATAAAGCGCAAGCGGTTTATCACGATCATTTACGTAATCAATGACCTCGTCGATGTCTTCATAGTTCATCATCGGCAGGATCGGTGCGAAGATTTCCTCCTGCATGATTTTCATGTCAGGCGTGACGTTTTTCAAAACGGTTGGCGAGACCGTGCGGTCGCTGGCATCAAACACGCCTCCGAATACGACTTCCGCCCCTTTTTCGATGGCGTCGTCGAACAGGTCTTTGACGCGGTTGAAGTTGCGGTCATTGACGATCTGCGTAAATTTGCTGCGGTCTGGGTTGTAATCATCCTCCATAAATCCTGCGTTGACGATTGTTTGTAAAATCCCCGCGAACCTGTCCTGAACGTCTTTTTTAATGAACAGATAATCAGGTGCGATGCAGGTTTGGCCGGCGTTTACGAATTTCCCAACGGCGATCTTTTTCGCTGCGTCCGTGAGATCGTATTCACTGTCAATGATCGTTGGGCTCTTGCCGCCAAGCTCAAGTGTGACAGATGCCAAGTGTTTGGCCGCTGCTGTCATGACGATTTTTCCGACATTTGTGCTTCCAGTGAAGAAAATGTGGTCAAACGGCTGATCTAGAAGCTCGGTTGCCACCTCAACCTCTCCTTCAAAAATCGCGACTTCTTTTTCGTCAAAAGCGTCTCGAATCACTTTTGCGGCAATGTTGCTTGTGTTCATCGTAAAATCAGACAGCTTCACAATCGCGCTGTTTCCGGCTGCGAGAGAAGCGGCAAGCGGCGCCATCGTCAGCATAAACGGATAGTTCCACGGACCGAGGATGAGCGTTACGCCTTTAGGCTCGTACATGAGAATTCCGTTTGCGTCAGGGCTTAAAGATGAACCGACTTCTTTAGGCGCCATCCATTGTTCCAGATTGTTCATATTATCTCTGATCGCTTTTTTCGTTCCTTCGATTTCCGCTTTTTTGACCTCGTGATATGGTTTACGGACGTCTTTTCGAATCGCTTCGATGATTTCTTCTTCATGGGCAATGACGGAATCTAAAAAGCGCTGAAGCTTCTCTATGCGCTGTTCCGCTGTTGAAGCGCGCAGTGCTTTTTGCTGTTTTTTCTGAAGCTGAAAGACACGCTGAATGTCGTCTTTTACTTGCTGTTCCATTGTAAAATCCCCCTCATTTGCTTTCTTCTTTTCTCAGACCTATTATAAAGTGGTACCTTTTCTGTAAGAAAGACAACGGTGAACCATCTATACGTTACCGTACATATATCGAACATCTGTCTAATGATTGGGGGTGTCTTTTGTGCCGGAATCTGCTGAAGCTCAAGTGAAACAGGCGCTGCTGGCCTTATTGGAAGAAAGGGATATTCAACATATCACAATGAAAGAAATTGCTGAGAAGGCCAAAGTGAGCCGCGGGACGCTCTACCTTTATTATGAAGACAAGTTTTCAATCATTGAGGATGTGATCGAAGACATGAAGGAGGAGCTGGGCAAAGCGCTCTATGAGGCCTTCAGGCATATGGATACCCTCCATTTGAACAAAAAACGGCAAACTGTGCATCCGACTCTGTCCTTTGTTCACGAGCATCGATCCTTTTTTGGTACGATGATGAACAGAGAAAATGTTCATCGTTTTTTTAAGGATGTGTTTCAGCAGGATGTCCTGCTGGCTCCAATCCATGTGAACTTGACGCCGATCGAACGGGAAATCTACGGACATTACCGGGCTTTGTACACGTACGCGATTATCCTGTATTGGCTGAATGAGGATGCCGCGGCTTCTCCGGAAGCCATCAGCCAAAAGGTATGGGAGCTTGTTTCTCGAAAGAGGTTTTATTGGCTGTTTGGACAGGCTGCGTCAGGGGAGCGGCAAGAGGACAAGCAAATCGACAGGCGTGTGGTTCGAACGAGAGAGGCGCTGCAGAAGGCTTTGCTGGACGTATTGGCGGAGAAACAAGACTACGCGGCCATCACGATTTCGGATATTACCCGTAAAAGCAATATCCGCCGAGCAACCTTTTATGATCACTATGCCAGTAAAGAGGAATTGCTGCAAACCATGATTCAGCAATCATGTGCGGAGATCATAGATCACCTGACGATTGCCCCAAGTCCGAATGAGCTTTCTTTAGAGGATGCGGAGGAGGCGCTCGCCAGTCTGCTTTCTGCTTTATCAAACATGCCCATTGTGCATTTTCTCAATCGGGAATGGGGTGTTCCTCATGTGATACCTGATATGTTCAAAGCGCTGGAATCGTTTTATCTGCATCAGCAGACTGAGATTCATGCGGAGAAAAAGCTTTATGCCTATTATGTATCCGCGATGATTATCGGGCTGATTTTGTATCGGCTGGATGAAGGGAAGACGCATGCGCCAGAAGTGCTGGCAAGGGAGTTTTTGCAGTTTTTGGATGTGAAGAAGTATAAGGTTGTATTGCTATAAACGAGAGAAATCAGCCTGCGGTTGAAATGGGAGGCTGGGGAGTACCTTCAGTATCTTTTGAAATGAAAACCTGAGAGAGGTAACGTTTACAACGGATATAAATTTGCCCGGATACACTCAGTCCGGGCTCTGTGTCGTTATGTCACTTGTTCTTTTGAGTTTCTTTCTTTTCTTTCAAGGTGAGATTTAAAAATAGAAGGGCCAAAAGAATTCGAGCAATGTTCACCGACCAAGATTTCCAGCTTGAAGTAGGGTCTAAAAGCGTATTGAAGAGCAGGTGAACGATAGAAGAAAATGAAAAGAGTAAAAATAGTAGTTTGTTTTATGACATAAATTGCGTGCCTTTCTGTCAAATACTAGAATTATACTAAAAACTAAAATAATTATACTGAAAAATGAACGAATAAATACGACTATAACCTATTAAGGGATATACTAAGTATTTCATTGAACTTTTGGCGCTTTAGCTCGTTTATATAAAAAAAGTGCATAGTTAAAATAGATAAGATATAAAGCAAGATTAAAAATACCTAACTCAAAAAAACAAGAAAGAAATATGCTAATGAAACCTCCTAAAATGATATAGGTATATAGCAATTTCATTCTATCAACTCCTAATAAATGCTAAATTTATTGTAAGATATAATAAACAATATGTAAAATATATATGGATAAGTGCAATATGTAGTTTTCATTTCTTTTTCCTGCCAGACAGCGGAAAAAAGAAATAGAGTAAATGAAGAGGGAGCTTAACCTAATGATTCAGGTTGAGCTCCCTTTTATTTAGCTATATCTATGGCTGATTCATATTTGATCATTAACGCATAAAATTGCGCAGACCATGTCTATTTCGTTTCTTCCTTCCACTTCTCATCAATCAACATCTTCCCAGGCCATGTGTACGCCATGATGCCGCCGTCTGCGGTGATGTCTTCTCCTGTGACGTATGAGCTGTCGTCTGAGGCGAGGAACAGGGCCACTGTCGCCATTTCCTTCGGCTGGCCGAGGCGGCCGAGAGGCGTGATCCATTTGTTGGCTTCGCGGAATTTTTCGCCCATTTCCTGTTCTTTGGTGCCAGCCAGTTTATCAATCAGCGGGGTTTCAATCGTTCCCGGAGAAATAGAATTGACGCGGATGCCGTTTCTTGCGTAGTCGATCGCCATCGCTCTTGTCAGGTTGGTGATTCCGCCTTTTGCAGCGTTGTAGCCGGAGCGGTCGAGGTCCGCGGCCCGGCCTGACATGGAGGAGGTGTTGATGATGGAGCCTCCATTTTCGAGCATGAGCGGAATCAAGTATTTGCTGCAAAGGAACGTGCCGCGCAGGTCGACGGCGATAATGCGGTCAAACAGGTCAACCGGATATTCGTGCACTTTTCCGCCTTCCTGATCAACCCCGGCGTTATTAAACAGAATATCAATCGTTCCGCAAGCATCCTTGATTTGATCAGCAAATGCTTTCACACTGTTTTCATCTGACACATCGAGGTGAAAAGCGTCCGCCTCTCCTCCGTTTTTTCTGATCGCTTCAACGGTTTCTTTCATTTGGTCTTCATTGATGTCTCCGATCATCACACGCGCGCCTTCATTGGCAAAAACCTCTGCCGTCGCTTGTCCAATGCCTGTCGCGGCGCCTGTGATGACTGCGGTTTTGTTTTCAAGTTTTCCCATTACACGAGTCCTCCTTTTTCTATTTGTCTTCCCGCTACGTGCAGTGATAAACATGCGAGAAAAGAAATGCCAGCATATGTTAAGATGGACTAGAAATTGTTGGGAGGTTTGTGTGTTTTGAAGGTACAGCATAAGAAGGAGCTCAAGTTTTATTGCTTCGCCACGATTCCGTCCGCGTTTGTTGTGCTGACTGTCATCTCTTTTTTATTTAAAGAGATTACGTTTCCGATTGCAGCAAGTGCATTTCTCAATGCCTCATGGCATAATCTATTGTTTTTGATCCCGTTCGGTTTGTTTTTCTACCCGGTGCATATATGGATGAAGCGGGAGTTTGGCCGCTGGAATGATGCAGAAAAAAAGAGAGGATGATGAAGCCTCTCTTTTTTATGAGAATGACTGAGAAAAAATAGTGAAAGCAAACCTAAATAGTGTTAAATTTACATATATATGCATCTATCAATCTAATTGACAATTGTCACAGCATATGATAAATAGATGCTGAAAAGAGTTTACATAGCGTAACAACATATCAAAAAGGAGCGATCTAGAGTGGCTAAAAAAGAGTTTAAAGCAGAGTCCAAACGACTGCTGGATATGATGATTAACTCCATTTATACCCAAAAAGAAATTTTCCTGCGCGAGTTAATCTCCAATTCGAGTGACGCGATTGACAAGATCTATTACAAAGCGCTGACGGACGATGCGCTTACGTTTGATAAAGACAGTTACTACATAAAGGTCGCAGCTGATAAAAGTGCGAGAACATTAACGATCTCTGATACGGGGATCGGGATGACAAAGGATGAGCTTGAGCAGCATCTCGGCACCATTGCAAAAAGCGGTTCCCTTGCGTTTAAAAAGGAAAACGAGCTGAAAGACGGCCATGACATCATCGGGCAATTCGGTGTCGGCTTTTACGCGGCGTTTATGGTTGCTGATGTCGTGACTGTCATCAGTAAGGCGCTCGGCAGCGAAGAGGCGTATAAATGGGAGTCTGCGGGTGCAGACGGCTATACGATTGAGCCGTGTGAAAAGGATTCTGTCGGTACAGACATTATCCTGAAAATCAAAGAGAATACAGAAGATGACAGCTATGACGAGTTCTTAGAAGAATATCGTTTAAAAGCAATCATTAAAAAGTACTCCGACTTCATTCGCTACCCGATCAAAATGGATACAACCATTAATAAGCCGAAGGAAGGCAGCGAAAATGAATTTGAAGAGGTACAGGAAGAACAGACAGTCAACAGCATGGTGCCGATCTGGAGAAAAAACAAAAGCGAGCTGACAGATGAGGACTATGAAAAGTTTTATGCTGAAAAGCATTACGGGTTTGATAAACCGCTGACACACGTTCATATCAGTGTGGATGGCGCCGTTCGCTACAACGCGATTTTATTTATTCCTGAAAACATGCCGTTTGACTATTATTCTAAGGAATATGAGAAAGGCTTGGAGCTGTATTCTAATGGCGTTCTGATCATGAACAAATGCGCGGATCTGCTTCCGGACCACTTCAGCTTCGTGAAAGGCATGGTCGATTCTGAGGATCTGTCTCTGAACATTTCCAGAGAAATGCTCCAGCATGACCGCCAGCTGAAGCTGATCGCGAAAAATATCAGCAAAAAAATCAAAAGCGAGCTGCAAAGCCTGCTGAAAAAAGACCGAGAGAAATACGAGACGTTCTACAAATCATTCGGCAGACAGCTGAAATTCGGCGTGTACAATGATTTTGGCGCGAATAAGGATCAATTGAAGGACCTCTTATTATTCTACTCTTCCAAAGAGAAAAAACTGGTCAGCTTAGATGAGTACGTATCCAGAATGCCCGAGGAGCAGAAATACATTTATTATGCGACCGGTGATTCATACGATCGCATAGAAAAACTGCCGCAAACGGAAATGGTAGCGGACAAAGGCTATGAAATTCTCTACTTCACTGAGGACATTGATGAGTTTGCGATTAAAATGCTGCCATCTTATCAGGAAAAAGAGTTTAAATCCGTATCAAGCGGAGACCTAGGCATAGACACGGATGAGGACCAAAAGCAGTCCGAGGAAGAAGAAAGCAAGTACAAGGATCTGTTTGAGGAAATGAAAAACATTCTGTCAGATAAAGTGAAAAACGTCAGAATCTCAAAACGACTCAAATCACATCCGGTCTGCCTTGCTGCTGACGGCGAAGTGACAATCGAGATGGAAAAAATCTTAAACGCGATGCCGGACAGCCAAAATGTAAAGGCGGAAAAAGTGCTTGAAATCAACCCGAATCATGAGGTATTCCAAACGCTGCAGGACGCATTTGAACAGGATAAAGAGAAGCTGAGCCTCTACACAAATCTTCTGTACAATCAGGCGCTTCTCATCGAAGGCTTACCGATTCAGGACCCTGTGGAATTCACGAACAATATTTGCAAGGTTATGGTGTAATAAAAAAGGAATCGTCCCTTGAGACGATTCCTTTTTTTATAATGTACGCTCACTCAGCACTTGGTTTTGGCTGCTTTTCTTCTTTTTAAACCGTTTTTTCAGGCTTGCTTCAATTTCCTCCAAGCTTTTCCCTTTGGTTTCCGGAACCATGTAGAGGGCGAAGAAAAATGAAAGCAGGCAGATGACTGAAAAAATTGTAAAGACCCATGCGATGCCCATGGCGCTGAGCATCAGCGGGAAGACGAGCGACACGATCAGGTTGGTTGCTGATAACACTAAAGTAGTAAAGCCTGTTGCGGCTCCGCGTACTTTGGATGGGAAGAGCTCAGGCATCAGAACCCATACAACCGGACCCCATGTTGCCTGGTAAAATACGATATAGACTCCGAGAAAAACGACAGTCAGCCATGCTGTTGATGTAGAGAGACCCAGTGTCAGGAGCACAGCTGCTAATGCAGCCAAGCTCAGTGTAATGCCGACGCTTCCCCAAATCAGCAGCTTTTTGCGGCCGATGCGGTCGATCAAAATCATAGCTGTAATACACATCATCACGTTGAGTACACCGATACCCATTGTGCCGAGCACTGACGCCGATGTGCCGAGACCGGCCTTTGTAAAAATGGTTGGCGCATAGTAGATGACCGTGTTAATGCCGACCGCCTGCTGAAAAACGGCAAGGCCGATGCCAATGAGAAGCATAGGACGAATCCATTTTGCTTTTAGCAAACCAAGTGTTGTTTCTTTTTTCCCAGCTTCCGCTTCTTTCATATCTGCTAGTTCCTGCTCAATATTTTCTTGGTCATGAGTGATTTTCATAATGTCTTTCGCTTCATCTTCACGCCCGCGCTTTACGAGCCATCTTGGTGATTCAGGCATAAATGCGATCCCGATTAATAAAAGCACTGCAGGCACCGCAGCCAGTCCCACCATCCAGCGCCACGCTTCAAACGGCGTGAACAGATAGTTTACGATATATGCTAATAAAATACCGGTAACAACCATTAAGTTGTTCATTGTGCCGAGTGTCCCGCGGATTTTCGTCGGTGCCATTTCTGACAGGTACACGGGCACAAGCGCCGTTGAACCGCCGACGGCCAACCCGAGTATCACCCGAGATGCAATCAGCATGCCGACCGTTTGAGAAAACGCGCAAGCGAGCGCACCAATAATAAAAATGATGGAAAGCACAAATACAACTTTTCTCCTGCCCCAGCGATCGGAGCATGTGCCGCTTAAGGCAGAACCGAAAATCGCGCCAAGGAGCAGCATGCTGACAACCAATCCTTCTGTCAATGTCGTTAAAGGAATATCATTGTTGATAAACAGCAGCGCTCCAGAGATGACGCCCGTATCATAACCGTAAAGCAGCCCTCCTAAAGCGCCAAAAAAGTAGATCAAATATTTCCTTGTGTTTGTCTTCACAAATGTTCCCCCTCAGTTGTTAGGCCAATGAGTATCTCTTATGTTTAACAAAGTTAATAGAGTAGTACCCTTTTCCTATCTGATTTGAAACATTTGTTTTAAAAAAGTTAGCGATTTTTACGTAAGGTGACAGATCCAGTGAGTACGGGAATGCTAAGCATCTCAAAGCATATGCCCAGGACAAATCATCATAAAAAACCTTACTCGCACGGAGTAAGGTTTTGATTTTTATTCTCCCTCGTTGACGAAAACCAAGGCGGAGAATCCTTTTTTCTTATCAAATTGCAATTCAACTGCTGTAACGTCTGGATTGAAGTTGTGGTATTCCTCTAAGAACTGAATAATGCCTTCTGAAATGTCATCTGACACAAGCTGCTTGTGGTGCAGGCCATATTTGGCTTCAGCGAAGAATCCTGTCCGCTTGTTGTAAGACAGCTCTTTTACTTCAACGTCCTCAGGGTAAATCTCTTCTTCATTAGAAATATACACACAAATCCCGTCTACAACTTCTTGCTCATTTAATACTAATTTCATTACCTAAAAGCTCCTTCTGTACGTCTTCGGTGTTTTGAATGCGCGGATCAATGCGATGACAATGAGTAAAATAATGATCAGAGCAATGACGTCAACGATCCAGGCAATTGGTGAAGCGCCATAAGAAACATAGCCTGGGCCCCCGACTGGATGATAGGTGTAACCCCAAGGGTGCATCATGCTGATCATGAACATGCCCATTGTAAATCCGCTATAATATCCAAACCATCCCGATGGCGAGAATCCTGCATTGTAGTAATGATTGACTGAAACATAACGTCCGCCAACATAAGCTTTAGACGTTTTTCCGCTGTATGTCTTTCCGCTTACTTTTGAGGTGGCGCCGGAAAATGTGCCTGACGATTTTTTAGCGCTTGATGAGCTAGACTTTTCCGAAGGTTTCTTTTTTAGAGAAATCGATGATGATGAATCGTCAGACGTCTTGGGATTTTTGCTTGAAGAGCTTGCTCCTGAACTATAGTTTGATTTTGGGCTGGATTTATAGCTTCCGCTGTATGATGAGCTTGAACTTCGGCTGCTGTAACTAGATGATGAGCGGCCGCTAAAACTTTTTGCATGAGAAATGGTTGATGGCAGCAGTACACCTAAAGCAACGATTACTGCAACAAAAGCTTTTACATATGTAAGTTTCATTCTGTTTCCTCCATAGACCGCCGAAACGGCCCGTTATTCTAAGCAGCAAATAAAAATAGCTGGTCAGATTTTTTTAACACATGAGTCTCTTATTTCTAGATGATACTAACGTTTCATATCTTGTTTTGCTTTTTCAATCACTTTCTTTCTGAGATAACCTACCTTTATTTTATCGGATTTATGGCTCTTTTTGTAAGTTTTTGCTTCAAAATCAGTTATTCACTGAAGCTGCTAATTCATCAAGCATCATAGGATGATAGATCAATTTTGCACAAATAAAAACAGCCTTCCCAGTGGGGAAGGCTGTTTTCTGCTTCTTATGAGAACAGCTTATCAATAAACGAAATATCCTCTTGAGAAAGCGTCACGTCAGCTGTTTTGATGTTATCAATCAACTGATCGGCACGTTTTGCTCCAGGGATTAAAATATCAATTTCCGGTCTTGTCAAATACCAAGCCAATACGATGTGTGGGATGTCTACGTTGTGCTTTTCAGCAATCGGCGCAAGCTTGTTGACCTTTCTGATATTTTCTTTGAAACGCTCGCCCTTGAAGTGTTCCTGTTCGTTTCGCAGGTCTCCTTCAGGGAACGTTGTATCTTCTGTATACTTTCCGGCCAATAATCCTGATACGAGCGGGAAGTAAGGGATAAATGAAATATTATGCTCCTTCGTATACGGGAAGAATGTCTTTTCCGCTTCACGGTTTAACAGGTTGTATTCGCCTTGCAATACATCTACCAATCCGTCTTTGTTTGCTTCTTTCAATTGCTCTAAAGAGAAGTTGGATACACCGATGGAGCGGATTTTTCCGGCTTGCTTCATCTCATTCAGCGCGTTGACAGCTTCATCCTTAGGCGTATGTTCGTCCGGGAAGTGAATGTAGAACAAATCGATATAATCCGTATTCAAACGCTTCAGGCTTTCATCAACTGATTTCTTAAGGAATTCTGGTGAATTATCAAAGACAAAGTCATTTCCTTGTTTTCTGTGCGCGGCTTTCGTCGCGATGACAACATCTTCACGGTTGAATTCGCGCAGCACTTCACCAATTAATTCTTCGGAACGGCCGATCCCGTAAATATAAGCGGTATCTAACATCGTCACGCCATTACGGATCGCCTCGCGAACCAATTCTTTTCCGGTTTCTTCATTCAGGTTCGGGTAGAGGTTATGTCCTCCGACAGCATTTGTTCCTAACCCGATAGGGAATACCTGCAAGTCTGATTTTCCGAGCGTAGCTTTTTTCATGATCTGCCTCCTAGAATAAAATGGATGAAAGACTCTCAACACTATTGTAACCGCTAGGCCAGATGAATGCCGATTTGGTGCTCATTGCAATACTGCGTGTACTCGTCATCTAATGGCTGGGATGTCACAATGCAATGCAGCCTGTCAAACGGCGCATACGTCAGTAGCGTTGATTTTCCGAATTTAGAATGGTCAGCCAATAAATACACTTCTTTTGCTTTTTCCGAAATCCTTTTTTTAATTTCGTACTCGAGCAGATCCGAATTGGTCAATCCGTGTGTCAGCGTCGTTCCGGTAGCAGACATAAAGGCTTTGTTGATATTGTACTTATCAAGCATAGCCGGGTCGTCCATGCCGACAAAGGAGCGCGTTTTTCTCTTATAATTGTTTCCGATAATGATTAAGTTGATATGCTTCAAAGCTGATGCTGCATTGATAATGTCTAAACTGTTGGTTAAAATGGTGACATTTTTGGCAGGATCAAGCGTATCGAGAATAGACTTTGTTGTTGTTCCTGAATCAATGAAAATCAAATCGTGATCGTCAATAAAACGGGAAGCATAGTGAGCAATCTTTGTTTTTTCATCTTGGTGCTGAATGGTGCGATTCTCAAAAGGAACTAATGCGGTTTTCTCAATAGATGTTACGCCGCCGTATACTTTTTCAATCGCACCCTTTTCTGTTAGCTTGTTGATATCACGTCTGACTGTGTTTTTAGAGACATTGAACACCTGGCACAGCTCATCTAAGGAAACAGTGCCATGCGATAAAATGTACTCCTCCATTTCCTGAATCCGCATCAGTTTCATATAAATAAACTCCTTCTTGAATCTTTACGTAACATAAATATATAATAAAACCCAAGAGTTGATCAATAGTTGCTTAAAAAATGATAACATCGGTGTATATCTTTTGCAAGATTCGATGGACTTCTCGTTACTCTCTTAATGAGTTAAAAGATTAGTATAATAAAAATAATGAAAAAATTTAGTGTTTATGATTGACTTATGGGTATTATGCGATTAGAATATAACCAAGAAATGACCAAAAAGTAACCTGTTGTGCATGAATTGGTTGCTTGTATCTAAAATTGCATCGCCTTTTATTTTTTTGGTTTTTTTGAAAGCGTTTAATTCTTGGCTTACTGAAACAGTGGATATTGATATGAATCTATCCTGAACCATCCATACAAGTGTATGTGTTTACTAATGAAGGAGGCAATAAGAATGGCAGAAATCAGAAAATTAAAAAACTACATCAACGGTGAATGGGTTGAAAGCAAAACAGATAAATACGAAGACGTTGTGAATCCGGCGACGAAAGAAGTGCTGTGCCAAGTGCCGATTTCAACAAAAGAGGATATCGATTACGCAGCGCAAACAGCGTCTGAGGCGTTTAAAACTTGGTCAAAAGTGGCGGTTCCGCGCCGTGCCAGAATCCTATTTAACTTCCAGCAGCTGCTGTCTCAGCATAGAGAAGAACTTGCTCATCTGATTACCATTGAAAATGGAAAAAACACAAAAGAAGCTCTTGGAGAAGTGGGACGCGGAATTGAAAACGTAGAATTCGCGGCTGGAGCACCTTCCCTGATGATGGGTGACTCACTTGCTTCCATTGCAACAGATGTTGAAGCGGCCAACTACCGCTACCCAATCGGAGTTGTCGGCGGAATCGCGCCATTCAACTTCCCGATGATGGTTCCTTGCTGGATGTTCCCGATGGCAATCGCGCTCGGCAACACATTTATTTTAAAACCATCTGAGCGGACACCGCTGTTAACAGAGAAATTGGTTGAACTTTTTGAAAAAGCGGGCCTTCCGAAAGGGGTATTCAACGTCGTATACGGTGCGCATGACGTTGTGAACGGCATCCTCGAGCATCCTGAAATTAAAGCGATTTCATTCGTAGGCTCCAAGCCGGTCGGCGAATATGTCTACAAAAAAGGAAGCGAAAACTTAAAACGCGTTCAATCTCTGACTGGCGCGAAAAACCATACGATTGTCCTGAACGATGCGAATCTCGAAGACACAATCACAAACATTATTGGAGCAGCCTTCGGTTCTGCCGGTGAACGCTGCATGGCTTGTGCGGTTGTGACGGTTGAAGAAGGAATCGCTGATGAGTTTATGGCGAAGCTGCAGGAAAAAGTGGCTGACATTAAAATCGGTAACGGCCTTGATGACGGCGTGTTCTTAGGACCGGTTATTCGCGAAGACAACAAGCAGCGCACGCTCAGCTATATCGAAAAAGGGCTTGAAGAAGGCGCGAGACTCGTATGTGACGGACGTGAAAATGTGTCTGACGACGGCTACTTTGTCGGCCCGACGATCTTTGATAATGTCACGACAGAGATGACGATCTGGAAAGATGAAATTTTTGCTCCGGTCTTATCTGTCATCCGCGTGAAACACCTAAAAGAAGCAATTGAGATTGCCAATAAGTCTGAGTTTGCGAACGGTGCTTGCCTGTTCACATCCAACTCAAACGCAATCCGCTACTTCCGTGAAAACATTGATGCGGGTATGCTCGGCATCAACTTGGGTGTTCCGGCTCCGATGGCGTTCTTCCCATTCTCAGGCTGGAAGTCATCATTCTTTGGAACGCTGCATGCGAACGGAAAAGACAGCGTCGACTTCTATACACGTAAAAAAGTGGTTACGGCAAGATATCCGGCACCTGATTTCAACTAAACGACGAACATCCGAACGGCGTCCATGTGCGCTGTTCGGACTCATTCTTACAATAGAAAGAGGAGGGCTTCACTATGAGTTATTTGTTGCGTAAGCCGCAGTCGAATGAAGTATCTAATGGGGTCAAACTGGTGCACGAAGTAACAAAATCCAACTCTGATCTCACCTATGTAGAGTTTAAAGTGTTAGATCTCGCTTCCGGTTCCAGCTATGCAGAAGAATTGAAAAAACAAGAAATCTGTATTGTTGCGGTCACAGGAAAAATTACAGTCACCGATCATGAGTCAACTTTTGAGAATATCGGCACGCGTGAAAGCGTATTCGAACGAAAACCGACAGACAGCGTCTATATTTCAAATGATCGTGCATTTGAGATCACAGCGGTCAGCGACGCAAGAGTGGCGCTTTGCTATTCTCCATCGGAAAAACAGCTTCCGACAAAGCTGATCAAAGCGGAAGACAACGGAATTGAGCATCGCGGGAAGTTTTCAAACAAACGTACTGTTCACAACATTCTTCCGGATTCAGACCCTTCAGCTAACAGCCTATTAGTAGTTGAAGTCTATACAGACAGCGGCAACTGGTCCAGCTACCCGCCTCATAAACACGATCAAGACAACTTGCCGGAGGAATCTTTCTTAGAAGAAACGTACTACCATGAATTAGACCCGGGACAGGGCTTTGTGTTTCAGCGTGTATACACAGATGACCGCTCTATTGACGAGACAATGACTGTAGAAAATGAAAACGTTGTCATTGTTCCTGCTGGATACCACCCGGTAGGCGTGCCGGACGGATACACATCCTACTATTTAAATGTCATGGCAGGGCCGACGCGGAAATGGAAGTTTCATAATGACCTGGCGCATGAGTGGATTTTAGAACGCTAACAAGTGAGGAGTGGCTGTTTACGATGAAGTATACATTCAATGAAGAGAAGGCTTTTGATATTGTTGCCATCGGCCGGGCATGTATTGATCTGAACGCAGTCGAATACAACCGCCCAATGGAAGAAACGATGACATTTTCGAAATATGTCGGCGGTTCACCTGCGAATATCGCGATCGGAAGCGCGAAGCTTGGCTTAAAAGCGGGCTTTATCGGCAAAATTCCAGATGACCAGCATGGAAGATTCATAGAGTCTTATATGAGAAATACCGGCGTTGATACAACGCAGATGATTGTTGATCAAGATGGACACAAAGCAGGTCTTGCATTTACAGAAATCCTCAGTCCTGAAGAATGCAGCATCTTAATGTATCGCGATGATGTGGCGGATCTTTATCTTGAGCCTTCAGAGGTAAGCGAGGACTATATCGCAAATGCGAAAATGCTGCTTGTTTCCGGGACAGCGCTCGCCAAAAGCCCGTCACGGGAAGCGGTGTTAAAAGCTGTTCAATATGCGAAAAAGCATCAGGTCAAAGTGGTGTTCGAACTGGATTACCGCCCGTATACGTGGCAGTCAGCAGATGAAACAGCCGTTTACTATTCTTTGGTTGCCGAGCAGTCTGATATCGTCATCGGCACACGCGATGAATTTGATGTGATGGAAAACCGCACAGGCGGAAGCAATGAAGAATCCGTCAATCATTTATTTGACCATTCAGCCGACCTCGTTGTCATCAAACACGGCGTCGAAGGCTCTTATGCATACAGCAAATCAGGCGAGGTATTCCGCGCCCAAGCGTACAAGACAAAAGTGCTGAAAACCTTTGGAGCCGGTGATTCCTATGCGTCAGCCTTTATCTATGGCCTTGTCCGCGGAAAAGACATCGAAACGGCATTGAAATACGGCAGCGCTTCAGCCTCCATTGTGGTGAGCAAGCACAGTTCGTCAGAAGCGATGCCGACTGCGGATGAAATCGTACAGCTTATTGAAGCACAGTCATAATTGAAAAAGATCGAGTAAAGGTGGGATCGTTTGTGGGTAAGAAAATTCGCTTAACAACAGCACAAGCGCTGATTAAATTCTTAAACCAGCAGTACATCCATGTAGATGGAAAGGAAGAGCCTTTTGTAGAAGGGATTTTCACAATTTTCGGTCATGGAAACGTGTTAGGGATTGGCCAGGCGCTTGAGCAGGATGCAGGCCATTTGAAAGTCTATCAAGGGAAGAATGAACAAGGAATGGCGCATGCCGCAATGGCGTACAGCAAACAAATGCTGAGAAGAAAAATATATGCGGTCTCTACATCCGTCGGACCGGGAGCGGCCAACTTAGTGGCGGCAGCCGGTACTGCATTGGCAAACAATATCCCGGTTCTCTTGATTCCGGCAGATACATTTGCGACAAGACAGCCAGACCCTGTACTGCAGCAAATGGAGCAAGAATACAGTGCGGCGATTACAACAAACGATGCATTGAAACCTGTATCGAGATACTGGGACCGCATTACGCGCCCTGAGCAGCTTATGAGCAGTTTGCTGCGCGCGTTTGAAGTCATGACTGATCCGGCAAAAGCAGGTCCGGCAACGATTTGTATTTCTCAGGATGTCGAAGGAGAAGCATACGATTTTGATGAAAGTTTCTTCGTCAAACGGGTTCACTATATTGATCGCATGCAGCCGAGCGAGCGCGAGCTTCAAGGTGCGGCGGAGCTGATTAAAGCCAGCAAAAATCCTGTAATCCTCGTCGGCGGAGGCGCAAAATACTCCGGTGCGCGCGATGAATTGGTTGCCATTTCTGAAGCGTATAACATTCCGTTAGTTGAAACGCAGGCAGGAAAGTCGACAGTTGAAGCTGATTTTGCGAACAACCTTGGCGGAATGGGCATCACAGGTACACTCGCGGCAAATAAAGCGGCCCGCCAAGCTGATTTGATTATTGGTATCGGCACAAGATATACGGATTTTGCGACATCCTCTAAGACTGCTTTTGATTTTGATAAAGCGAAGTTTCTAAACATCAATGTCAGCCGAATGCAGGCGTATAAACTCGATGCGTTCCAAGTGGTAGCGGATGCGAAAGTGACGCTTGGCAAACTGCACGGCCTGCTTGAAGGCTATAAGAGTGAATTCGGCTCAACGATTAAGGAGCTGAAGGACGAATGGCTCGCTGAACGCGAACGCCTCAGCAAAGTGACGTTTAAACGGGAAGCATTTGATCCGGAAATCAAAAATCATTTCTCTCAAGAGGTTCTAAATGAATACGCTGACGCGTTGAATACTGAGCTTCCGCAAACAACGGCATTGCTGACAATCAACGAGACGATCCCTGAAGACAGTGTGATCATCTGCTCAGCAGGCTCCCTTCCAGGAGATTTGCAGCGTCTGTGGCATTCAAATGTTCCGAATACGTATCACCTGGAATACGGGTATTCCTGCATGGGCTATGAAGTGTCCGGGACACTGGGTCTGAAACTGGCCCACCCTGACAGAGAAGTGTATTCCATTGTCGGAGACGGCAGCTTTCTGATGCTTCACTCCGAGCTGATTACGGCGATTCAGTACAACAAGAAAATCAATGTGCTGCTCTTTGATAACTCTGGTTTTGGATGTATCAACAACTTGCAAATGGATCATGGCAGCGGCAGCTACTATTGTGAGTTCCGCACAGATGACAACCAGATTTTAAATGTCGATTATGCGAAAGTTGCTGAGGGATACGGCGCGAAAACCTACCGTGCAAACACAGTAGAAGAATTAAAAGCGGCGTTAGAGGATGCGAAGAAACAAGACGTATCAACGTTAATTGAAATGAAGGTTCTGCCAAAAACAATGACTGACGGCTATGACAGCTGGTGGCATGTCGGCGTAGCAGAGGTGTCTGAACAAGAAAGCGTTCAGAAAGCATACGAAGCAAAAGAGAAAATGCTGGAATCTGCGAAGCAGTATTAGAGGGGAGGCACCATAGATGGGCAAAAATGAAATCCTGTGGGGGATCGCTCCCATTGGATGGCGGAATGATGATATGCCTGAAATTGGAGCGGGAAATACACTTCAGCATTTGTTAAGTGATATTGTTGTCGCACGTTTTCAAGGCACGGAGGTCGGGGGCTTTTTCCCCGAACCTGCCATCCTGAACAAAGAGCTGAAGCTTCGGAATTTACGCATTGCGGGAAAATGGTTCAGCAGTTTTATTTTGCGTGACGGACTTGGTGAAGCGGCAAAAGCATTTACCCTGCATTGTGAGTATTTGCAGCAAGTAAACGCGGATGTCGCAGTTGTCTCTGAACAAACCTACAGCGTGCAAAGCTTGGAGAAAAACGTGTTCACAGAGAAGCCGCACTTTACGGATGATGAATGGGAACGGCTTTGCGAAGGGCTGAATCACCTTGGCAAAATTGCTGACCAGCATGGCCTGAAGCTCGTCTATCATCACCATCTCGGTACTGGCGTCCAAACGGCAGAAGAAGTCGACCGCCTGATGGCAGGAACAGACCCTGCGCATGTACACCTCCTTTATGATACAGGCCATGCGTATATTTCTGACGGTGACTACTTGGGGATGCTTGAGAAGCATATCAACCGCATTAAGCATGTGCACTTTAAAGATGCCCGCCTGAATGTCATGGAACAATGCAGGCTTGAAGGGAAATCGTTTCAGCAATCGTTTTTAAAAGGCATGTTTACGGTTCCCGGTGATGGATGCATTGATTTTAGAGAAGTATATCAGCAGCTGTTGAAGCACGATTATTCCGGATGGATTGTCGTTGAAGCTGAACAGGACCCCGATGTTGCAAACCCGCTTGAGTATGCATTGATCGCGAGAAACTATATTGATGAGCAGTTGTTGGATCTGGCTTAATGGGGACTGAATATATGGGTAATACCAATGGAGATTCGGCCTTCAATAAACGGACAATCGCAGCAGCATTGGCCAACTATATTGATGCAGGTTCCATTGTGGCGGGCTCTGCTGGTTTATCATTATGGGTCAGTTACCTAAAGCTATCTGATACGCAAATCGGGCTGCTCGGCGCGCTAAGCGCAAACGCAATTTCTGCCGCTGTCGGCGCACTGCTTGGCGGGTATCTAGCTGATAAAGTCGGGCGGAAGGCTGTTTATACCAATAGCATGCTGGTTTATGCAATAGGGATTTGTTTGGTTCTGTTTGGGGTTAATTTCCCCATGTTGTTAAGCGGTTACATGATCATCGGTTTATCAGTAGGAGCTGATATTACCGCATCATGGACCATTATTGCAGAAAATGCGCCAAAGAAAAATCGGGCCCGTCATTGCGGCGTGGCACAAGTCGCTTGGGCAGCAGGGGCAGTCGTTGTGCTGCTTCTCTCCGTACTGGTCGGTGATTTAGGCCTCTTGGGGAATAAAATCGTATTTGCCCATCTGCTTGTCATTGCGCTGATTACGTACATCCTGAGAATCAGGCTTCCGGAGTCAGACGCCTGGCAGGCAAAAAATCAGCCGGGAGATGCTCAGGAAGAGAAGCCGGCCGTACTGAACAAAACATCGTATTTTGATTTGCTCAAGCCTATGTATCTAAAAAGCATACTGTTTTTGATGGGTGTGTACCTGGTTTGGAATTTAGCCGCCGGGGTGATGGGCTTCTTCATGCCATACATTTATCAGCAGGTCGGCGGTGTATCTGCCAACATGGCAAACCTTTTGCAAATGGGACTGTTTATCTTCACAGGGTTGGGGGTCGCTTTAATCTTCATGCCCTTTGCCGACAAATATAGAAAAACCGTATTTGGAATCGCCGCTTTTATGGCAGTGATCGGATGGACGCTGTTTCTGCTGCCGGTTGAAGGCCTGCCTGTTCTGCTTCTGTTTATTGTCGTGATCGGCATCAATAACGGAGCCGGGCAGCAAGCCAACTATCAGTTATGGGCCAGTGAAATCTTTCCTACGCAATATCGTGCTTCTGCACAAGGACTGATGTTTTTCCTCGTCCGTATTTCAATAGGGATTTGGAGTCTGTTTGTCCCAATGATTATGACCAATTTCGGCATTGGAACGATGGCTGCAATTCTCCTCGGATGTGTGACGGCCAGTATGATCATCGGGCTTCTCTTCGCGCCGAATACGTCTGGCAAGTCGCTTGAACAAATTCAGGAGGAACTCTACGGATCTCCTCAGAGCCAAGTAAAGCAAGGAACAGAAAGCAAAATGATGTAACCAACAGAAGGAGTGGCTGTCAATGAGTTTACGTATTGGCGTAATTGGAACTGGAGCAATTGGAAAAGAACATATTAACCGTATTACGAACAAGCTGTCCGGCGCAGAAATCGTTGCTGTAACGGATGTCAATCAAGAAGCTGCACAAAAGGTCGTTGAGCAATACCAATTAAACGCGACGGTTTATCCGAATGATGACAGCCTGCTTGCAGACGAAAATGTAGATGCTGTCTTAGTGACAAGCTGGGGTCCTGCGCATGAATCGAGTGTGCTGAAAGCGATTAAAGCCCAGAAATATGTGTTCTGTGAAAAACCGCTCGCGACAACGGCTGAAGGATGCATGCGCATCGTCGAAGAGGAAATCAAAGTGGGCAAACGCCTAGTTCAAGTTGGCTTCATGCGCCGTTATGACAGCGGTTACGTACAGCTAAAGGAAGCACTCGATAATCATGTTATTGGCGAGCCGCTTATGATTCACTGCGCGCACCGCAACCCGACTGTGGGAGATAACTACACAACGGATATGGCCGTAGTCGACACGCTTGTTCATGAAATTGATGTACTGCACTGGCTCGTCAATGATGACTACGAGTCCGTTCAAGTCATCTATCCAAAAAAATCGAAAAATGCACTTCCGCATTTGAAAGATCCGCAAATCGTATTGATTGAAACGAAAGGCGGCATCGTCATCAATGCTGAAATCTATGTGAACTGTAAATACGGCTATGACATTCAATGTGAAATTGTAGGAGAAGACGGCGTCATCAAGCTTCCTGAACCATCAAGCATCAGCATGAGAAAAGAAGGCAAATTCAGCACAGATATTCTGATGGATTGGCAGAGACGCTTTGTGGCTGCGTACGATGTGGAAATCCAAGACTTCATTGATTCGATTCAAAAGAAAGGCGAGGTCAGCGGGCCGACGGCATGGGACGGCTATATTGCTGCTGTTACGACTGACGCGTGTGTAAAAGCCCAGGAATCTGGACAAAAAGAAAAGGTTGAATTGAAGGAAAAACCGGAATTCTATCAATCGTTTACAACAGTTAAAAATTAAAAAAATAGAGGAGTGAAAATATGAAATTAGCATTGGATCCATCGATGTATCGTGATGATTTAACTTTGGAGGAAATGGTTTATAAAACAGCGGAGCTTGGCTATGAATATATTGAGCTATCGCCGCGCGAGGATTTTTGTCCATTCTATAAATATCCGAAAGTCGATTCAGCAAAGATCAAACAATTAAAGCGTCTATTAAAGGATACAGGTGTTAAGCTATCATCGCTCCTTCCTCTTTACCACTGGGCGGGTCCTGATGAAGACCGCCGCCAGGCTGCGGTGCGCAACTGGAAAAGGGCGATCGAAATTGCAGTTGAACTTGAAGTGGATTTGATGAACAGCGAATTCAGCGGTTCAAAATATGATCCTTTAACAAGTGAAGAAAAATTTATCAAATCCATGGATGAGCTTCTGCCAGTCTTTGAAAAAGAAGGCATTAAACTCAATCTTCAAGCCCATCCATACGATTTTATCGAAACGCACAAAGGTGCGATGGATATGATCCGCGCGCTTGACAAGGATTGGATCAATCTTGTCTACTCGACTGCGCATACGTTCTTCTATGATGACGGCAAAGGCGACATTGAGACAATGTTTGACGAAGCCGGCGACCGCCTCACACATGTTTTATTTGCAGATACTTTTAATCATAAAGCGGCTCATGGCTTGCGCTACATCGTCAATCCGCCTGACGCGAAAGTAACGGTTCACCAGCATTTGGACATTGGTCAAGGCGAGGTTGATTTTGATACGATTTTCAGAAAGCTGAGAGAGATGAAGTTCGACGGAATTGCGACGAATGCAGTATTTGCTTGGGTCGACGAAAGAGCAGATGAATCAAGCCGATTTATGCTTAAAAAAATGAAAGAAGAATTAGGTCTGGCATAAGCTGAGCATGGAGTTCGGCGGGATATGGCGAACAGCCTTCCTGCCGAACTCCCTTCATATCTAAAACGCAGATGGGGGAGTCTGACATGAAACTTTGTTTCAATGAAGCAACAACATTGGAAAACTCAAACCTTAAACAGGATTTAGAACTATGCGAAAAGCATGGCTATGATTATATTGAAATCCGCACAATGGATAAGCTGCCAGAGTACTTAAAAGACCATTCATTGGCTGATCTTGCGGAATATTTTCAAACCCATCACATCAAGCCGCTTGCCTTAAACGCACTCGTTTTTTTCAACAACCGTGATGAAAAGGGCCACAATGAGATCATCGCTGAATTTAAAGACATGATGGAAACGTGCAAAACCCTCGGTGTGAAATATGTCGTGGCCGTCCCGCTTGTGACTGAGCAGAAGATTGTAAAAGAAGAGATCAAAAAGAGCAGTGTTGAGGTGCTGACTGAGCTTTCAGATATCGCGGAGCCGTATGGCGTAAAAATCGCGCTCGAATTTGTCGGCCATCCGCAGTGTACAGTTAATACGTTTGAACAGGCGTACGACATCGTAAACACAGTCGACCGTGACAATGTCGGGCTTGTCCTTGACAGTTTCCACTTCCATGCAATGGGGTCAAATATTGAAAGCTTAAAGCAGGCGGACGGAAAGAAAATTTTCATCTATCATATCGACGATACCGAAGATTTCCCAATCGGCTTTTTAACGGATGAGGATCGTGTATGGCCGGGCCAAGGGGCGATTGACTTAGATGCCCACTTATCAGCACTAAAGGAAATTGGCTTCTCTGATGTTGTATCAGTTGAGCTCTTCCGGCCTGAATACTATAAGCTGAGTGCTGAGGAAGCCATTCAAACAGCGAAAAAAACAACGGTTGATATCGTATCAAAATACTTCAACATGTAATGGATAAAGGAGGGGTGGACATGGCTTTTGTATCGATGAAAGAGCTTCTTGAAGATGCAAAGCGGGAGCAATACGCAGTCGGCCAGTTTAATATCAACGGCCTGCAGTGGACGAAGGCGATTTTGCAGGCTGCGCAAAAGGAGCAATCACCGGTCATCGCCGCGGCTTCCGATCGCCTGGTCGACTATTTAGGCGGATTTAAAACGATTGCCGCCATGGTCGGCGCGTTAATGGAGGACATGGCGATTACCGTTCCCGTGGTGCTTCATCTTGATCACGGAAGCAGTGCGGAACGCTGCAGACAGGCCATTGATGCCGGATTCAGCTCAGTGATGATTGACGGCTCCCATCAGCCGATTGACGAGAATATCGCGATGACAAAAGAAGTCACCGATTATGCCGCAAAGCACGGCGTGTCAGTAGAAGCCGAAGTCGGCACGGTCGGCGGAATGGAAGACGGACTGGTCGGCGGGGTACGCTATGCCGATATCACGGAATGTGAGCGGATCGTCAAAGAAACCAATATCGACGCGCTGGCCGCCGCCCTCGGCTCTGTACACGGCAAATATCAGGGTGAGCCGAATCTCGGATTTAAGGAAATGGAGGCTATCTCCCGCATGACTGATATTCCCCTCGTTCTTCACGGGGCATCCGGGATTCCGCAGGATCAGATCAAAAAAGCCATCACGCTCGGCCACGCGAAGATCAATATCAATACGGAATGTATGGTAGCCTGGACAGACGAAACACGCCGCATGTTTCAGGAAAACAGCGATCTGTACGAACCGCGCGGCTATATGACACCAGGCATTGAAGCCGTGGAAGAGACAGTGCGAAGCAAAATGAGAGAGTTCGGATCAGCCGGTAAAGCAGCTAAGCAGCAGGTCGGCTGAAGAGACCAAAAACCGCCGAGATGGCGGTTTTTTTGTGCGGTGTTGCGTCCATACGCCCAAAACGATTATGATGATGGCAGCAGTGTAAGAAACGGGAGTGGTTCAGTTTGAATAAGATCATGATTGTGGAAGACAGTGAAGACATTCGTGGACTGTTGCAGAATTACCTTGAAAAATACGGATATCAAACAGTGGTCACCGCGGATTTCACGGCTGTTCTTGATGTTTTTTTGCAGGAAAAGCCTGATGTAGTGCTGCTTGATATCAATTTGCCGGCATATGACGGATATTATTGGTGCCGCCAGATCCGCCAGCATTCCACCAGCCCGATCATTTTTATTTCAGCCAGAAGCGGGGAAATGGATCAGGTGATGGCGATTGAAAACGGGGGAGACGATTATATCGAAAAACCGTTTTCTTATGATATTGTGCTGGCGAAAATCAAAAGCCAGATCCGCAGGGCGTACGGGGAGTACGCCGCAAAGCAGGGGGAGAAAGTGGTTGAATATGCCGGCGTTCAGCTCTTTGTAGAACGGTTTGAACTGCGTTTTCAGGATGAAAAAAGCGAGCTTTCTAAAAAAGAAAGTAAGCTTTTGGAAGTGTTGCTGGAGCGGGGAGAAAAGGTGACGGGTCGGGACCGTCTCATGGAAAAGACGTGGGACACCGACATTTTCGTCGATGATAATACACTTAACGTGTATATCACGCGGCTCAGAAAAAAACTGCGGGAGCTGAATGCGCCTGTTTCTATTGAACCGGTGCGGGGCGAAGGCTACCAGCTGAGGGCGCAGTCATGAAGCTGTTTCTCCGGTTTCATACAGTCCTGATTCTGCTATTTCTCCTTCAAGGGCTGTTTGTCTTCTTTTATTACTGGTTTGCGGGTCTTCATTCTTTTTCTCACTTGTTTTACATATTGGGCGTGCAGCTTCTCATTTTGGCGGGCTATCTTGCCTACCGCTGGTACAAAGACCGCGGCGTGTATCAATGGCTCAGCTCGGGGCAGGAAGGGACGGATATCCCGTATCTCGGTTCTTCAGTGTTCTGTTCAGAGCTGTATGAAAAGCAGATGGAGCTGATCCGGCTGCAGCACCAAAAGCTCCATGAGACCGAAGCCAAGCTTGACGCGCGGGTGACGTATATGAATCAATGGGTGCACCAAGTAAAGACGCCGCTGTCGGTTATTAATTTAATCATTCAAGAAGAGGATGAGCCCGTTTTTGAACAAATCAAAAAAGAAGTCCGGCAGATTGAATTCGGGCTGGAGACGCTTCTTTATTCTTCAAGGCTCGACCTGTTTGAACGGGATTTTAAAATCGAAGCGGTTTCCCTGTCTGAGCTTCTCCAATCAGTTATTCAAAGCTATAAACGATTTTTTATTCAATACCGCGTTTATCCGAAAATGGACATTTGCGATGATCATCAGATTTACACCGATGCAAAATGGCTCAAATTTGCGATCGGCCAAGTGGTCACAAATGCGGTCAAGTATTCAGCGGGCAAGAGTGACAGACTTGAGCTGAATGTCTTCCGCGATGAAGACAGGACGGTGCTTGAAGTCAAAGATTACGGCGTCGGGATTCCCTCCCAAGACATCAAGCGGGTGTTTGACCCTTATTACACCGGTGAAAACGGGCGGCGTTACCAAGAATCTACGGGAATCGGCCTCCATCTCGTCAAAGAAATTACAGGTAAGCTCAATCATACGGTAGACATCAGCTCGTCTCCCGGTGAAGGGACATCAGTTCGATTTTCATTTCTTACAAAAATGTAAGGCTGCGTTAAGAAAACAACATAGCTCGCTTTGTTTCCCCTTGATAACATGGATTTATGTCAAGGGGATTTTTATGTTGAACGTCCCGGCACTACATGAAAGCAGCCCAGATCAACAAGAATAAAACCATAAGGAGGATTCTCATGGCGAATATGCTTGAAGTTAAACATATAAATAAAACCTATAAAGGACAAGTGTCCTATCAAGCCTTAAAGCAAATTTCATTTTCAATAGAAGAAGGCGAGTTCACGGCGGTGATGGGGCCGTCCGGGTCCGGAAAAACAACGCTTTTGAATATCATTTCAACGATCGACCGTCCGGATTCAGGTGATATCCTGATTCATGGAGAAAACCCGCATCGCCTGAAGCGGACAAAGCTCGCTCATTTCCGCCGCAAGCAGCTCGGATTTGTGTTTCAGGATTTCAACCTTCTGGACACGCTGACAATCGGTGAAAATATCATGCTGCCGTTAACGCTTGAAAAAGAAGCGCCGTCTGTAATGGAAGAAAAACTGCAAGGCATCGCGGCAAAGCTCGGTATCGAAAACCTGCTCAACAAACGGACGTTTGAAGTATCCGGAGGACAGCGCCAGCGTGCCGCCATTGCAAGAGCGGTCATTCATAAGCCGTCACTCATTCTGGCCGATGAACCGACGGGAAACCTTGATTCCAAAGCGTCAAAAGACGTCATGGAAACGATGCAGAGCTTGAATCAGGATGATCATGTCACGGCTTTGATGGTGACCCACGATCCTGTTGCGGCAAGCTACTGCCGCCGCGTCATCTTTATAAAAGACGGCGAACTGTTTAATGAGATTTACCGCGGGGAAAACCGCCAAGTATTTTATGAACAAATTCTCGATGTGCTGTCTATGCTGGGGGGAAACGCAAATGACCTTTCTTCAGTTCGCTTATAAAAACGTCACGAGAAACAAAAGGGCCTATCTTGCATTCTTTTTAAGCAGCGCCTTTTCCGTTTTGATTTTCTTTACCTTTGCGATGTTCCTGTTTCATCCGGCATTAAAGGAAGGCTACCTGAATAACATCGCCAAAAAAGGCTTAACCGCCGCGGAATGGATGATCTTTGTTTTTTCTTTCTTATTTGTTCTGTATTCGGTTAATGCGTTTTTGAAATCGAGAAATAAAGAATTCGGCATCCTGCTCATGCAGGGCATCACGCCGGGGCAGCTGAGAAAGCTCATTACTGCGGAAAATATGATCATCGGCGTCATGTCAATTGCAGCCGGCATAATCGGAGGATTCATTTTTTCAAAGACGTTCTTTACGGTTGGCGCTTATATTTTAGAAATGGACGCGCTGCCTTTGTATATGCCTTGGAAAGCGCTCGGTATTACGGCCGGCGGATTTCTGCTCTTATTTTTCCTTTTATCGCAGTTTACGATCCTTTTTGTCAGATCAAATACGGTTATCAAATTAATAAAGGGCACTGACAAGATTAAGCCGGAGCCTAAGCCGTCCGTGCTTCTGTCCTTATTCGGCATCGCCTGTCTGTGCGGCGGGTACGGCATGGTCCTTAAAGGCAATGTCCACGGGACCGAACCGTTTATCATTTTACTGCTCACCGTCATCGGAACGTATTTCTTTTTCAGCCAAAGCAGCATATGGATTCTGCGCGCTCTGAAGAAGTGGAAAACCTTTTATCTGCGCGGGAAAAATGTCATTTGGGTTTCTGACCTTGTCTATCGTTTAAAAGACAACGCCCGCCTGTTCTTTATTGTCAGCATTATTTCCGCGGTTGCGTTTACGGCTACGGGTGTGCTCGCGATGTACAAATCGACCGTCGGGGCGGAAGAGTCCGCTTATGAAATGGAGTATTTATCTTACAGCAACAATCTAAAAGAACAGACTCATTTGAAAAAAATTGACCATGAACTGAAAACACACGGCTTTACGTATAAGAAAGACAAAATAGATGTTTCCAATATTCGCTATCAGGCAGGGGATACTGTTCCGCCTGTTTACATGATCAGTGAATCGGATGCGGTAAAATACTTCCATGTCAAAGTGAACGGCCTGAAAGAAGACGAGGCTGTCTATTTCCCGGGCACGTATGACCGCAATTTCAAAAACAAAGCGCCGGATCAGCTGAAGCTGCTGAACCAAAAAGGCAAGCTGTCCGGACAAAAACTGTCAGTAAAAGAAGTCAAAAAACCGCTGATCTCATTGAATGCCATCATCGCGGTGAACGATAAAACCTTTGATCAACTCAAATCACTCGGTGATAAAGCGTCATTATACGGCTACAGCTACGATCATTGGAAAGACAGTCTTGGGTTCAGCCAATCTCTGAAAGATGAGATCTACGGCAACTATATCGACGTGCATTCTGATTTTATGTCAAAAGCCGGCACCTACTATGATACGGTGCAGCTGCCGAGCCTGAGTTTATTTATCGGCCTGTTTATCGCAATTGTATTCTTTGTCGCGGCAGCAAGTTTCTTATATTTCAGGCTGTTCACTGATTTAGATGAAGACCGGGAGCGCTACCGTTCACTGGCCAAAATCGGCCTGAGTGAGCGTGAAATGGCACAAAGCGTAACGATACAATTGGCAATTCTTTTCTTCTTTCCATTTGTCATTGCCGTCATGCATACGCTGTTTGCCTTGAGAACATTGGCTGTGGAAGGCTATTCCGATGTAGCGGGGCCGCTCAGTCTCACCATCGGAGGGTTTTTCATTTTTCAGCTTCTATTCTTCCTCGCGGTGCGGTCAAGCTATTTGAAAAAAATGAACAAGTAAGGGGAGTGCAAAGATGAAAAAAGCAATGGCAATCCTGGCCGTCTTGGCGGCTGCTGCCGTAATATGCGGGCTTCTCTTTTTTCATAACGATGTTACAGACAGATTTAATCCGTTTATTCACCAGCAAGATGTCTATGTTCAGATTGATCGAGATGGCAGACATCTTAGCCCGGGCGGTACTGAATATACATTAGACGGATATAATGCATACGGGAAAAAAGAAGAAGTGACCTTTTTCGCCGGCAAAGAGCTTCGGAAGAACGCGTATTTGAAGGTGAAGGCGAAAGGAAAGTATGTCGAGACTTGGGAAGAAGTCAGGTTTGAAGATATGCCGGACTCCGTACAGTCAACATTAAAGTGAATCATAAAAAACGGCACAGCGTCATGACTGTGCCGTTTTCTTTACTTTTTATTTTCTTCGGCCCGTTTGATCAGCATGTCGGTGATGATATCCACCTGTTTGCTGACAGAAATCGGATCGTACGGATAAAATGTGTCAAAGTCATTGATAAACACGCGATTATGTTTGACAGCGTCCAGGTTCTTCCAAATAGAGGAATTCTCCAGCTTGTCGAGTGTTTTGCTTTCGCCTTTCGGGTTGTAGTCCGTAATGAACATATAATCTGCGGCATACTCAGGTATAACCTCTTGGGAGAGCTGTTTCATTTCTCCTTTTTTAATAACATCTTGTTCAATTTTTTCAGGCGCTTTTAACCCGAGTGCATTGTATACAGCTTGGCCGCCGCGTCCGCCATTGTCATTGAACACCCAGAATTCGCCCTTGTCCGTGTTTTCATAAATGCCGAAGGTCGCATCTTTGTCGATGACGCCGGCAATTCTCTTTTTAGCAGCTTCCGCTTTTTTGTTAAAGTCAGCCATAAATGATTTTGCTTTGTCTTTCGCTCCGGCGATATCTCCGAACATGCTGACTGTGTCTTCTACGTTTTTCGCTGTGTTATAAGGAACGACAACAGTTGGAGCGATTTTCTTTAATTTATCGACATTCTCTTCATTCATGACAACAATTAAGTCAGGCTGAAGCTCCATCACTTTTTCAACGCTGATCGGATCACCAACATCCTTCACATCTTTCAGCTTTGATTTTAAAAACGGATTATCAAATGACCATGAGCCTGAGCCGACCACATTGGCCCCGACAGACAGCAATTCACCGGCATAAAAATCAGTGACAATGCGTTTCGGATGTGCAGGAATGTTGACGTTCCCTTTTGTTGATTTGTATGTTCTCATTTCTGTCTTTTCGGAAGCTGAATCACTTGAGCTTCCTTTCGAAGCCGTGCCGCTGCAAGCGCTGGCAAACATGAGAAGCAGCACAAGCATGCCCACGAGCAATGTGTTCTTTTTCATCAAGAACCCTCCAATATGTATTTTAATTGATTAGTAATGATTATCATTATCAATTAATAATATAGCAAGAAACCTGTTCGCCGTCTATCACAATTTTAAAGGGAGAAAGTTTTTCCCGTTTATGGGTGACGCGGTATGCCTAATCGATTATTATAGGTAAATAGGAGGAGAAAAATATGGGAATTACAAAAAGAGGTGCCGCTTGGGAATGGCTGCATAGCTGGTGGATGCTGTTTATTTTCATGCCTTTTGCCATTACCAGTTTTTTTGCCTTTTTATTTATTGGCATCAAGGTTAGAAATAGAAAGTGGATCATGTACGGAATCATTTATTTTTTCATTTTTGCGTTTGGTTTTGTTTTGCCCGATCTGCCCGGTGTTTTTATTGTGGTCCCGTTATGGGCGGTGACCATTATTCATGGATTTAAAGTACGCCCGCTGTATTTGATTCAGCTGGATGTCTACAAAGATCATGTGGAGGCGCGGGCTTTTGCCGAGGCAAGAAGTGAAGCCGAGAGCAGATTTCATGCCCCGAAACAGTCAATTCAAGATATACATATTCGCAAAGAACAGTAAGAAAAAAGCTCAACACTAGCATTGTGTTGAGCTTTTTATATGTTACTGCTGGTAGGATTGCTGCTGGAATGGCGTATTTTGGCCGAATGGAAGTGTAGACACATTCGTATTCATCACGCTGGATTGTCCAGTGAATTCCTGCTGCATTTGGTTGCACATGTTGACAACCTGCTGGCATTTTTGAATGGCCATGTCATGTCCGTGCAGCGCTTGCTGAATGGTATGTGCCGCTTGTTGTTCGTGGTTTAGAATCTGCTGCAGCATTTGGATGTTTTGCTGCTCCTGATGAAGCATTTGGCGATATTGCTGGCTGCTTTGCTGTGTTTGCTGAATGAGCTGCTGAGCAGTCTGGCGGCATTGGTTCAGCTGCTGCAAGCCGTGTTGTGTATGATGCATGAATCATTCCTCCATGTGATCGATTGATGTGAGTCGGTATTATCATGCAACTTGAATGAAAAGAAATTCTGTAAAAGTGGAACTACAATTATTTTCCTCAGCTCCTCTATCTTTGAATGAAAACGGTAAAGATTGTATACTGGGTACAAACCCTTTTTATGTAAATGTTCCGTTTTATAATATAAGAATTGCGGAAAACGAAACCCTGAAATCGGGAGAATCGTATTCCGCTTTTTTTCTTTGCCTGCTTCAGAAACCGCCTTCCCCAGCAGTAAATGGGATATTCAGCCTGTTTTCTACTGTGCGGAGGCGCTGATTGAGCCGGTTTAAACGGCGTGTATGGCGTTCAACAGCCTGGCTTAACTGATTGACCTGTTCGGCAATCCGTGCAATTTCCCGATTTTGACGGCGGTCTTCATTCGTAAGGCGTGTTAACTCTCTTGATTGCTGTTCGTTTTGCCGTTCAAGTGCCGCAACTCTTCTTTCTAACGCCGGCGGCTGTCTGTCCGTCTGGTAAGGATCATAATAATCCTGCTGCGGATAAGGATTGTATTCATGTTGGCTATAGTAAGGTTCCTGCTGAGGCAGCTGCGGGCTGTAATATTGATATGGATTCATGTAATCAATCTCCTTAAAAATAAAATGTGGGTGAATTCCTTATAACTTATGTAGTCATTGGCACAGTGCCACGGCATTTGCCTAAAAAGGTGAGAAAGGGCGGTGATGAAGTTGCGCAGCAAAGGTCTTATCGCTTTGCTGCTGGCCGCTGTAAGCGTCATGATATCGGGCTGCCAACAACAAAAAGAGGAAACGCCGTTTTATTACGGAACGTGGGATAAGGGAATTGCCCAGGGACCCATGGATGGCGTGAAATCAGCAACAGTCACCTTTACCAAAGACGAGGTGATGGAGACGGAAGTGATTGAAGGAAGAGGAGAGGTACAGCTGCCTTTTATGGCATACAAGGTGATTTCCCAAAGCACTGACGGGTCTATCGGGATTCAGTATCTCGGACCTTATTATCCGCTCAAAAGCACGCTGAAAAGAGGAGAAAATGGGACGCTGATATGGGAGCAAAATGGCCAGACAAAAACGATGACAAGAATCACATCAAAGACCGGCAAGGAGGAGAAATATGAGAAATAAGAAAGCTGAAAGACTGGTGTTAACAGGACTTATTTTACATATCATTCAGTGGATATTTATATTATGGGCTTTTCTCAAGATCAAAGACTTATTTAGTGATTATACGATCTATAACCCTAATGTTATCAGCGGATCCATGCAGTCCTTATCGTTTATACAAATGATGCGCGCTATGATGTACTCAGGGGCAATCGTGAATTATGTATTGTTTTTTGCGCTTGTATGGCTTATGTATTGTGTAGTTCTTCATGCCATCTTGATTGTTCTGGAAATGACGGCTTACGTCATGATCAGGCGGAATCCTGCATCTTCATGGGGATTCTTTTTGACGGCGGCGGGTGTGAAGCTTGCCATCTTGAATATAACCGGCATTCCTTTTTTAGCTGCCGGCATCCTGCTGATGAAACAGGAAAAAACAGAAAACGGCGGCATGGAGACAAAAAGAAAGCGGAAACCGCGCACGCGTACTCGAAGACAAGGCCGACGTCTAAACAGAATCCGGAGAAAATCATCTCTTCCAGTTGAATATCAAAAAGAAAAAACGATATGATGGGACTATAGCCTGAAAACGACACGAAGGAGATGCAGGATGTACAAACTAATTGCAATTGATATGGACGGAACACTTTTAAATGATCATCATGAAGTAACAGAGGAAGTCCGCAACGCTCTTCACGCGGCTAAAGCGGAAGGCGTCAAAATTGTGCTTTGCACCGGCCGGCCGATCGGAGGTGTGCGGAGATATTTAGATGAACTGAATTTAATTGAAGAAGGCGACTATGTTATTGCGTATAATGGAGCGCTTGTTCAAAATACCTATACAAACGAAGTGGTCACGGAGCTCTCTCTCGGTTATGATGATTTGACTTCATTATATGATCTGAGCTTAGAGCTGAAGACGCCGATGCATTTCTTTGACTCATCTAATTTGTATACGCCTAACCGGGATATTAGCGAATTTACCGTATACGAATCCTATGTGACGCAAGTGCCGCTTCATTTCCGCGAGATTGACGAGGTGCCAAAAGATATCCTCATCCCGAAAGTGATGTTTATTGATAAACCGGAGAACTTAAGCCACGTCATTACATCGATTCCAAAAGACGTGAGAGAAAAATATACAATGGTCAGAAGCGCGCCTTTCTTTTATGAAATTCTGCATCCGGAAGCCAGCAAAGGAAATGCCGTACGCCAGCTGGCACAGCTGCTTGGAATTGAACAAGCGGAAGTCATGAGCATAGGGGACAACGGGAACGACCTGACAATGATTGAATGGGCGGGCTGCGGCGTTGCCATGGCAAACGCCATCCCAGAAGTATTGGAAGCCGCAAACTTTCAAACACGCTCCAACAATGAACATGGTGTTGCACATGCGATTCACGAGCTTGTTTTGGCGAAATAATGAAATCCAGCCTTTTAGGAGGCTGGATTTTTTTGTTATGGCGGCTTTATTGTGCCTGTCTGGTCTGTAATCATCATCAGCCCTTTTTGCGTAATGGACGCTAAGATTTCTTTTTCCTGCTGCCCTTTTAGAACATCAGCGATGAATTATGAACCTGCATAATTTCTTATTGGCTCTGCTGCTGTAGAAATAAAAAGGAAGCAATCACCATAAACATCAGCATCGTACATTTTTGATCTTCTTGTCATTCTTTGCTTTGGGGTGGATTCCTCGTTTTGATTAATGTTAATCTTTTGACGAATCTATTTGACTTTCGTTATGCTGATAAAACAAGTTGTTCACAAAATGTATGATTTTAGCCTGATTGGAAAGGGGACTGAATCAGATGTGCACAAGTCTTACATTGGAAACTGCTGACCGGAATCATTTATTAGCGAGAACAATGGATTTTGCATTTCAGCTGGGGACGGAGGTCATTCTCTATCCGCGCCGTTACAGCTGGACGAGTGAAGCTGACGGAAAGGTGCATCAAACACAGTACGCGTTTATCGGTATGGGGAGAAAACTTGGAAATATATTATTTGCCGACGGTGTTAATGAAAGCGGTTTATCTTGTGCGGCGCTTTATTTTATGGGATATGCGGAGTACGAAAAAACGAGACGGGAAGACGGCGTTCAAATTGCCCCGCATGAGTTTGTAACATGGGCGCTGTCAGTTTGTAAGTCTTTGGAAGACGTAAAAGAAAAGATCCGCTCTTTAACGATTGTGGAGAAGAAATTAGAGCTATTGGATACCGTTTTACCGCTACACTGGATATTGTCAGACCGGACGGGACGCAGCCTGACGATAGAACCGAGAGCAGACGGCATCAAAATCTATGACAATCAACCAGGTGTCATGACGAACAGTCCCGACTTTTTATGGCATGTGACCAATCTTCGGCAATATATAGGAATAAGGCCGAAACAATTCGAGAGCAAGGAGATGGGCGGCTTGATGCTATCCGCTTTTGGCCAAGGCTCGGGTACAGTGGGTCTGCCGGGAGATTATACACCGCCTTCACGGTTTGTCAGAGCTGTTTTTCTGAAAGAACATCTAGAGCCAGCAGCAGATGAAACGAGAGGTGTATCAGCTGCTTTTCAGCTTTTGGCAAACATGGCGATACCCAAGGGTGCTGTGATAACGGAAGAAGACGAGATTGATTATACGCAATATACTTCTGTGATGTGCAACGACACGGGAAACTACTACTTTCACCACTACGACAATCGGCAAATCCAAAAAGTAAGTTTATTTCATGAAGACCTTGACTGTCTGGAGCCTAAAGTGTTTTCTGCTAAAGCAGAAGAAAATATTCTAGAGCTTAATTAAGATTCAATAAGCTGATTCCGGTATGAATCCGGGATCAGCTTATTTTTTTGTACGATGTCACAGCTTCTGAATCATTGGCAAAATGGACCGTGCTAAATCTACAACGCCGATCACGCGCAAGCTATATTTATATAAACTTTGGATCAAAACTGAGTCTCAGCATCATCAGACTAGTTTTACGAGTACACAGGTTGCACAAATGCCGCCCCATGATTCCACGAGATATGAAAAATTTGATCTTAACTCATTGACAAACGCCTAAGACAAGGGTACATTTTGATTTATTCATATTAAACGACTAGGAATATAGGTGTTTATTTTTCGGATTTTTCAGCCTAAAACATGATAAAAGGAGTAACGTCATGACAAGCAAAAAGAAACAAATCAAATTAGGGGTTTTTCTAGCGGGTACAGGACATCATGTGGCGTCTTGGCGGCATCCGGACGCGCCTGCCGATGCGAGCATGAATTTGGATTATTTTAAAGAGCTTGCGAAAACAGCGGAGCGGGGCAAGCTGGATATGCTGTTTTTAGCGGATAGCCTATCAATTGACAGCAAGTCTCATCCAAATGTGTTAACAAGGTTTGAGCCATTCACCTTGCTCTCTGCTTTGGCGCAGGTAACATCAAGAATCGGACTGACAGCAACAGCTTCCACTACATACAGCGAGCCGTTTCACATTGCCAGACAGTTTGCGTCATTGGATCATCTGTCTAACGGCCGTGCCGGATGGAATGTCGTCACTTCGTCTATTGAATCAACAGCGCTGAATTTCAGTGGTGAAAAGCATCTTGAACACCATTTGCGCTATCAGCGGGCAGAGGAATTTGTCGAGGTTGTAAAGGGACTTTGGGATTCATGGGAAGAGGACGCTTTTATCCGCAATAAAGAAACAGGTGAATTCTTTGAGAAGGAAAAAATGCACGAGCTGAACCACAAAGGAGAATATTTCTCGGTTCGCGGGCCTCTGAACGTTTCAAGAACGCCGCAGGGCCAGCCGGTCATTATCCAGGCAGGATCATCAGGAGACGGAAAAGCACTGGCTGCCAGAACAGCAGAAGTGATCTTCACAGCGCAAAACCACCTGGAATCAGCTCAAGATTTTTATCAATCGATTAAAGAGCAGGCTGCGGAATTCGGACGTGATCCAGAAAAAATTGCAATCATGCCGGGTATTTTCCCGATCATTGCTGATACCGAAGAAGCAGCGCAAGCCAAATACAAGGAGCTTCAAGATCTGATTATTCCATCTGTCGGTCTGCAAATTCTCCAAAATTATTTAGGCGGAATTGATTTGTCAGCATATCCGCTTGACGGGCCGCTGCCGAAGCTTGACGCAGATGCTTCCAATGCGGTGAAGAGCCGCTTCAAGCTTGTTCAGGAAATGGCTGAACGTGACAATATGACGATACGCGAGCTTTACAAATACGTTGCAGGCTCCAGAGGCCACCATATCTTCGTCGGCACGCCGGAACAGCTCGCTGACAAGATGCAGGAATGGGTGGATAAGAAAGCGTGTGACGGGTTTAACATCATGCCTCCGCTTCTTCCGGAAGGAATTGAAGTGTTTGTTGAGAAAGTGGTTCCGATTTTACAGGAGCGCGGCGTGTTCAGAAAAGAATATGAAGGCACTACATTGAGAGACCACTTCGGTTTGGAAAAGCCGGTAAACCGTTATGCAAAGTAAGGAGGAACGCTAGATGAAGGCACAATATCGTCTTGCAGTTGAACGTGATGTCGAACAGCTTCTAGAGCTGACACTGCGGGCTTATGAACCGATTCGAAAGCTCGGTATTCGTTTTGCTGCCGCTCATGCGGATCTGGATTTGGTATTAAATAATATCCGGAAAAACGCCTGCTACGTCATGGAAGAGGACGGGCGGATCATCGCGACCATTACCTTAAGAATGCCTTGGGGACAGCAGCCGGGACCGTATGGCGTTCCGCATATCTGGTGGTTCGCTGTGGACCCTGACACCGGTCAAAAAGGAGTCGGAACAAAGCTGCTTCAATGGCTGGAGGAAACAATCCTCCGCGATACGTTAAAGGTTCCGTTTGTCTCACTCGGAACAGCGGATAAGCATCCGTGGCTGATTGAGATGTATGAACGAAAAGGGTATGTCCGCTCAGGTGAACAAGACCTTGGCAAAGGGCATATGACAATCTATATGAAAAAACAATTGCGAAATGACCTATAAAATAGAAAAGGCGGGAAATCAAATGAAAATGAAAAAATGGACTGTGCTGTTCGTTGCTGCATTATTAGCGGTGCTCTCAGCTTGTGGCAATGGAAACAGCAGCAGTAAAGAGGATGACAATGTGCTTCATGTCGGTGCGACAGGACAAAGTTACCCATTTGCTTATAAAGAAAACGGAAAGCTGACAGGTTTTGATGTGGAAGTGATGGAAGCGGTCGCGAAGAAAATTGACATGAAACTGGACTGGAAGCTGCTTGAATTCAGCGGGCTGATGGGAGAGCTTCAAACAGGCAAGCTTGATACCATTTCCAACCAGGTAGCTGTGACTGATGAACGTAAGGAAACGTATCACTTTACTGAACCATACGCTTATGCGGGAACACAGATTGTCGTCAAAAAAGACAATCATGACATCAAGTCAGTAGACGATTTAAAAGGGAAGACAGTCGCTGCCGTTCTCGGTTCAAATCACGCAAAAAATCTTGAAAGCAAAGATCCTGATAAAAAAATCAATATCAAAACATACGAAACACAAGAAGGCACGCTAAAGGATGTCGCTTACGGCCGTGTAGACGCTTATGTCAACAGCCGAACTGTGCTGATCGCGCAAATGAAGAAAACAGGCTTGCCGTTAAAGCTTGCAGGAGATCCGATTGTGTACGAACAAGTTGCATTCCCATTTGCCAAGGACGACGCACACGATAAGCTCCGCAAAAAAGTTAATAAAGCGCTTGATGAATTGCGTAAAGACGGGACACTGAAAAAGCTTTCCGAAAAATATTTTAATGAAGATATCACAGTAGAACAGAAGCATTAAGAAACGGCGGTGAATCACCAGAATGAACACAATTGATTGGGAATTCATGATATCAGCATTCCCGACTTTAATTCAGGCCCTTCCGATCACCTTGTTTATGGCCATAGCGGCTATGATTTTTGCCATTATCGGAGGACTTATTCTCGCACTCATCACAAAGAACAAAATTCCAGTTCTTCATCAGCTGTCAAAGCTGTATATATCCTTTTTCCGGGGCGTGCCGACACTTGTGCAGCTGTTCTTAATCTACTACGGACTGCCGCAGCTGTTTCCGGAGATGAGCAAAATGACAGCTCTCACAGCTGCCATCATCGGGTTAAGCTTAAAAAACGCCGCTTATTTGGCAGAAATCTTCCGTGCCGCCCTCAATTCTGTTGATGAAGGGCAGCTGGAGGCGTGCCTGTCTGTCGGCATGACAAAACTTCAGGCATACAGACGGATTATTTTGCCGCAAGCCGTCCGAAATGCGATCCCGGCAACGGGAAATACATTTATCGGACTACTCAAAGAAACCTCACTGGCCTTTACATTAGGGGTCATGGAGATGTTCGCCCAAGGGAAGATGTACGCTTCAGGAAACCTCAAATATTTTGAGACGTACTTAGCGGTTGCGATTGTCTATTGGGTTCTTACCATTATCTACAGCATTTTGCAGGACATGTTTGAACGCGCCATGAGCAAGCCATACCGGACTTAGAGGTGAAATCAGTTGATAACAGTAAAAAATATTCGCAAAGCGTTTAAAGATCTCGTCGTGCTCGACGGAATCGATCTAGAAGTGAAACGCGGAGAAGTAGTGGCGATCATCGGTCCGTCCGGTTCTGGAAAATCAACGCTTCTCCGGTGCTTAAATCTATTAGAACGTCCGGATCAAGGCCACATTGAAATCGGAGAAGCCAAACTGAACGCGGAAAAGTTCACACGCAAGGAAGCACACCGGCTTCGCCAGCAAACGGCCATGGTCTTTCAAAACTACAATCTGTTTAAAAATAAAACGGCTCTGCAAAACATTACAGAAGCTTTAATCGTGGCTCAACACAAATCACGCGACGAAGCGAAGCGCATTGGAATGGATATTCTGAAACAAGTTGGTTTAGAGCATAAGGCTGACAGCTATCCGATCACAATGTCCGGCGGCCAGCAGCAGCGAATCGGCATCGCGCGGGCACTTGCGGTCAATCCGCATGCGATCTTGCTGGATGAACCAACTTCGGCGCTTGACCCTGAGCTCGTCGCAGGGGTGCTTCAGGTCATCAAGTCCATTGCGGAAAAACAAACAACGATGATCATTGTTACACACGAAATGGCGTTTGCGAAAGAGGTCGCTGATAAAGTGATTTTTATGGCAGACGGCCATATTATCGAGCAGGGAACGCCAGAAGAACTGTTTGATCATCCGAAAAACGAACGGACGAAAAGATTTATCAAGCAGGTGGGAGAGCCTGCAGAGCTTATATAAGAAAGGGAGAAGAACAATGGCCGACAAAACGTTTCATACCCGTTTAATCAATATGCGGCGTGATCTTCATGAACATCCTGAACTGTCATTTCAAGAGGTTGAAACGACAAAAAAAATCCGCCGCTGGCTTGAGGCAGAGCATATTGAGATTCTTGACGTTCCTCTATTGGAAACAGGCGTAATTGCAGAAATCAAAGGGCAGGAAGATGGACCCGTCATCGCGATACGTGCGGACATTGATGCACTCCCGATCCAAGAACAGACGAATCTGCCGTTTGCATCTAAGGTTGACGGCACGATGCATGCGTGCGGACACGATTTTCATACAGCTTCCATTATCGGCACGGCCATTTTGCTGAATCAAAGAAGAGCCGAGCTGAAAGGTACTGTCCGCTTTATTTTTCAGCCAGCTGAAGAAATTGCCGCAGGAGCAAGAAAGGTTATAGAAGCTGGCGTACTTGATGACGTTTCCGCGATTTTCGGCATGCACAATAAGCCGGATCTGCCTGTCGGGACCATAGGTGTAAGAGAAGGTCCGCTCATGGCAAGTGTTGACCGATTTGAGATCGTCGTCAAAGGGAAAGGCGGACACGCCGGCATCCCGAATAACAGTATTGATCCAATCGCTGCAGCCGGACAAATCGTCAGCGGCCTGCAATCTGTGGTCAGCCGCAACATCAGCTCATTGCAAAACGCGGTCGTCAGTATTACAAGAGTACAGGCGGGCACTTCGTGGAACGTGATTCCGGACCAGGCTGAAATGGAGGGGACGGTTCGAACCTTTCAAAAAGAAGCGAGACAGGCTGTTCCGGAACATATGAAACGAGTGGCTGAAGGAATTGCCGCGGGCTATGGGGCACAAGCAGAATTCAAGTGGTTTCCTTATTTGCCTTCCGTTCAGAATGACGGCACATTTTTGAATGCGGCATCCGAAGCTGCGGAACGGCTTGGCTATCAAACTGTTCACGCTGAGCAGTCTCCGGGCGGAGAAGACTTCGCTCTGTATCAAGAGAAGATCCCGGGATTTTTTGTGTGGATGGGAACGAACGGTACGGAGGAGTGGCATCACCCGGCCTTTACATTGGATGAAGAAGCCTTGACGGTTGCATCTCAATATTTCGCTGAGCTGGCTGTTATCGTACTGGAGACCATCAAATGAGCAGACAAGGGCTGACAGCAGGTCTCGCGGAGGCTGTGAGAACGTCACAGCCTGAGCGTGCAATTGCCGCGATGCGTGAAGCAAAAAAAGGGTTACTCGATTTTACAGCCGCTTCATTCGCAGGAAGAGAAGATAAAGGAATTCAAAAGCTCCTCCGCCTGATAGAGGATGAAGGAGGCGCGTCCCTTGTTCCTATTATCGGGCAAGGAAAAAAGGCCGCGCCATTACAATCCGCGATGCTCAATGGATTTATCGCCCATGCATTGGATTTTGATGATGTCCACTCCGATGTAAGAGGACACCCCAGTGCTGTCATCGTGCCGGCTCTTATGGCTTCTGCCGCTCGCGGATATGACGAGCGGCTTCTTGGCGCTTATATTGTTGGTGTTGAAGTGATGGCAAGGCTGGGAGAATCGATTGGCGGCCGCCACTATGAAAAGGGCTGGCATAATACAGGAACGCTTGGCGCGATCGCTGCTGCCTGCGCCGCAGGTTACGCAGAGGAACTGACTCAGGAAGAGCTGGAAAAAGCCATTGGTTTTGCAGCAACGCAATCTGCCGGGATGAGGGTGCAATTTGGGACAGAAATGAAACCGCTGCACGCCGGGCTGGCGGCTCAGGCTGGCTTGCTTGCCGTTAAGCTGGCCCATTCAGAATTCGGCGGGTCCCGTACGGCACTTGATGGAGATACAGGTTTCTTCGGCCTGTACGGCGATTTAGAAAAAGCACAAAACACGTTGCTAAACCGTTGGGGCGCACCATGGAGAATCGTGAAGCCTGGCCTATGGTTTAAGATTTACCCATTTTGCTCTGCGGCACACCATGCTGCAGATGCGGTACGAAAGCTTGTCTCTGAAGAAGCTATTTCTGCTGCCAATACCGAGCGGATTGAAGTGATTTTTCCGCCAGGCGGAGATGCTGCATTGACGGAAAGATCGCCGAAGACTGGAGAGGAAGGCCGTTTCAGCGTTGAATATGTGATTGCTCTTGCTTTGCACGGACATGAGCTGAACGCTGAGCATTTCAACAGCCAGCCGATCCCAAGCGTCATTCAAACGACAATAGGGCATATTCAGCGAGTATATGACAATGCCATTCAGGCGGCTCCTCATGCCGTTCCAAAAGGCCGTTTCACGATTGTCCGGGCCTATTTATCAGACGGCCGGATTTGCGAAGCACGTGTGGACTGTCCAAAAGGAGCCCCAGGAAACGAGCTGTCTGAAGAAGACATAAAAGAAAAATTGACATTAACGGTTCCACATGAAAAAGCACGGCACATCATAACAGCCGTTGAGAAAGCCGATATAAAAGAATTTTTAGCGCATATTGGATAAGATTCAGCTCTACTAACCGATTTCAGATGATATGATAAAACCAATCATACGTTTGAAAAAGGAGAAACCATGACGGTGAATGACGCGGTTGTATTCATTTTGGCTGCCTTTTTACTATTGGGAGCGGCGGATTATTGTTTGGGAAACAGGTGGGGGCTTGGCGAGCGGTTTGCTGACGGCTTCAAGGCCATGGGGCCGCTGGCGCTGTCCATGATCGGAATTGTGTCGCTGGCACCCGTGCTAGCAGCTATCCTGATTCCCATCGTCTCTCCGGTTTATACAGCGATTGGCGCCGATCCTTCATCCTTTGCGAACACTATCTTGGCCATTGATATGGGAGGATATGCGCTCGCTGGAGAAATGGCGAAAGATCCACAGGCCGGATTGTTTTCATGGGTGTTTTTAGGAACGATGATGGGACCGGCTATTGTCTTCACAATTCCCGTCGCTCTAGGCATCATCGAAAAAGAGGATCACCCGTACTTTGCAAAAGGCATTTTAATCGGGCTGTGTACAGTGCCGATCGGGTGCTTAACCGGCGGATTATGCGCAGGCCTTAACATCATCATGATAGGTCAAAACCTCCTGATTCCGAGTCTTTTATCTGCTGTGATCGCTTTTGGATTATGGCGGTACACCGATATCATCATTCGGTTATTTCATCTCTTCGGGAAGGCTGTCAGTATGGTTGCAATTATCGGGCTTGCAGCTGTCTCCGTTGAAACGATGACTGGCATTGTGCTGATTCCAGGGATGGAAAACGTCGAAACAGGGATACAAACGACAGGGACCATCGCCATTGCGTTGGCAGGGGCGTTTCCGATGACCGCCTTTATCACAAAAGTCTTTAAAAAGCCTCTTCAGGCACTGGGGAGATGCTTTCATTTAGATGAGACAGCAACAGCAGGCTTGGTGACTTCTTTGGCTCATCATATTCCCATGCTGGCTTCATTAAAAGATATGACGCCGAGAGGAAAGGTCATCAATGTCGCGTTTGCGGTTAGCGCAGCCTTTGTGCTTGGCAGCCATCTCGGTTTTGTAGCCGGAATGAAAAAAGAAATGGCGGCTGCTATGATCATTGGAAAATTAGCGGGCGGAATCACAGCAGCCGCAGCGGCTGCTTGGATGACGCCTGCACAGTCAGCTGACCAGCAAAAACATGTCTCAGCCAGCCATAGCTAAGGCAGCAGCTGTTTCAATTTTGTCCAATCGGGAATGTTACAGTAAGGATTCTGTGAAAGAGGGTTGGACACATGGCCGTGAAAGACCAGTACATGTCAAAAATCAAACAGGAAACCAAGCCTTGGGTCAAGCGATTCGGGAGGCTTGGTTATTTTGCATTCGGCGGCGTGTTTATCCTGCTCGGGATTTTAGCATGTATGACGGCAGCTGGGGCGGGTGGCGCAAAAGATTCGAGCGGAGCGCTCCAAACGTTATCACGCATGCCGTACGGGTCATTCTTGCTTTTTTTCATTGGCGTCGGTCTCGTCGGTTATGTGATCTGGATGGTGCTGAGCGCGCTCAAGGACACGGAAGGCCACGGAACAAGCAGGCGCGGCCTGACGCGGAGAACAGGAAACTTTTTCAGCGCCGCCGTTTATGCATCCATTGCTTGGAATGCCTTGCGCTTTGTGTTTGGCCAAGGAGACGGCGGCACTTCAGAACAGACGTGGTCCGCTTATGTATTGGCCCAGCCGTTCGGCCAATGGCTCACAGGGCTTACGGGTGCGGGTTTTATCCTATTTGCGATCGTTCAATTTGTGAAGGGTGTCCGGGCTGCTTTTATGAAAGAATTCGATACGTCGAAAATGAACAAACACATGATATGCATCGCGAAAAACACCGGGCGCGCAGGCAATATCGCCCGGGCCATTATTTTCTCAGCTATCGGCTATTTTCTCATCAAGACAGCCATGACCGCTGAACCAGAGGATACAAGAGGCTTTGACGGTGCGCTCGCCGAACTCGCGCAGCAGCCGCATGGCAAAATGATTCTGTCTATATTAGCGTGCGGGCTGATCCTATATGGACTTTACGCCATTATGAAAGGGATTTATCAGCATATGACATGGGAGAAGTAAGCTCTGGACAGGTCCGTGTTTAGAGCGTTTTTCAGTTTCTCAGAAATCAGGTGGATGAAAGCTGGGGCCAGCCTGTATAATAAAAGCAAATCGAAAGCAGTTTCATCATGAACTGATCCAAAGGGAGGTGCAGAATGGATCGGGAAAAACAGCAATTAAGCATAGAAGCGGCTAGGCTTTATTATCAGTCAGACTACAGTCAGCAGCAAATTGCTGAGCAGCTCAACATTTCAAGGCCGACCGTTTCACGGCTGCTGCAATATGCAAAAGCAAAAGGGTTTGTCCAGATTCGCGTCTTGGACCCTTTTGAGGATTTGGATGCGCTCGGTTCCATGCTTGAAGAGAAATACGGGCTTCTCGAGGCGCATGTTGTATTTTCTCCGACACCTGATTATGCAGGAATTACACATGACCTAAGCCGCTATGGTGCAGAATATATGCATGAAACGGTGAAAGACGGCGACATTGTCGGTGTCAGCTGGGGAACCACGATGTATCAAATTGCGCAAAACATGCAGCCGAAGCAGGTAAAAGGCGTCGAGGTCGTCCAGCTGAAAGGCGGCATCAGCCATTCCCGGGTAAACACGTATTCCGCTGAAACAATTCAGCTGTTTGCAGAGGCATTTCAAACGATGCCGCGCTATCTCCCGCTTCCCGTCGTGTTTGATAATGCTGATGTGAAGAAAATGGTGGAGAAAGACCGTCATATTGAGCGGATCATCGAGATGGGCAAGCAGGCGAATATTGCTCTCTTCACGGTGGGAACTGTCCGTGACGAAGCGCTGTTGTTCCGGCTCGGATACTTTAACGAAGAAGAGAAAGCCCTGCTGAAAAAACAGGCCGTCGGGGATATCTGTTCACGCTTTTTTGATGCGAAAGGAAATATTTGCAGCAGAGCCATCAATGACCGGACCATCGGCGTTGAGCTTGAAGACCTTAGGCTGAAGGAACGCTCGATTTTAGTGGCCGGCGGGAGCAGAAAAGTGTCCTCCATACACGGTGCATTAACCGGAAAATATGCCAACGTTTTGATCATTGACCAGCATACTGCAAGGGCGCTTGTTAATGATTTGTGACACCTGCAAACCGATCGTTGAACAAAATTTCAATTACCAATTTACATATGTTCAAAAGTCGGTTATGCTAAAAAATATCTTAACAAAAAAGGAAGTGTGCGAAGGATGTCATTAGCTAACATAATTGATCATACAGCTTTGAAACCGCATACACAAAAAGCGGAGATTCTAACATTAATTCAAGAAGCAAAAACATACAAATTTGCTTCAGTATGTGTCAATCCGACATGGGTGGAGCTTGCTGCAAAAGAGCTTGAGGGAACTGGAGTTGACGTCTGTACGGTCATCGGCTTCCCGCTCGGTGCCAACACAACTGAAACAAAAGCGTTCGAAACAAAAGACGCGATTTCAAAAGGCGCCACTGAAGTGGACATGGTTATTAACATTGCGGCGTTGAAAGACAAAGAAGACGATATAGTTGAAGCGGATATCCGCGGTGTGGTGGAAGCTGCAGCCGGAAAAGCGCTTGTCAAAGTCATTATCGAAACGTGCCTTCTGACTGATGAAGAAAAAGAACGCGCGTGCCGTTTAGCGGTTTCTGCGGGAGCGGATTTCGTGAAAACATCAACGGGATTCTCTACAGGCGGCGCAACGAAGGAAGATATCGCCTTAATGCGCAAAACAGTAGGCCCTGATATCGGCGTGAAAGCATCCGGCGGCGTCAGAACGAAAGAAGATGTAGACACAATGGTCGAGGCGGGAGCGAGCCGAATCGGCGCAAGTGCAGGCGTTTCCATTGTAAAAGGCGAAAACGCATCAGGCGGAGACAACTATTAAGAAGTAGACGGAAGGCACATTGCTTTCCGTTACTCTTCTATCTTTTCTGGGGAAGTAGTTATTGTAAGCGAATACAAACAAAGGAGAAACACATATGAAGTATTTGATTGGGATAATCGGTTTGATCGTGTTTTTAGGCCTTGCGTGGATCGCAAGCAGCGGGAAAAAAAGAATTAAGATCCGCCCAATTGTTGTTATGCTCATTCTGCAATTTATTCTCGGCTACATTCTCCTCAATACCGGGGTAGGGAATTTCCTCGTAGGAGGATTTGCAAAAGGATTCGGTTACCTGCTTGAATACGCGGCAGAAGGAATCAACTTTGTGTTTGGCGGCTTGGTGAATGCGGATCAAACGACATTCTTTATGAACGTTCTCTTGCCAATCGTGTTTATTTCCGCCTTGATTGGGATTCTGCAAAAATGGAAGATCCTCCCGTTTATTATTAAATATATCGGCCTTGCCCTCAGCAAGGTAAACGGTATGGGAAGACTGGAATCGTATAACGCAGTTGCTTCAGCCATTTTAGGGCAGTCAGAAGTATTTATCTCCTTGAAGAAAGAACTCGGTCTTTTAAACCAGCAGCGCTTGTACACGCTTTGCGCTTCTGCGATGTCAACCGTATCAATGTCAATCGTCGGCGCGTATATGACGATGCTGAAACCGGAATATGTCGTAACGGCACTGGTCTTGAACTTATTTGGCGGTTTCATCATCGCTTCAATTATTAATCCTTATGATGTAAAAAAAGAAGAGGATATGCTTCGTGTCGAAGAAGAAGAAAAACAATCCTTCTTCGAGGTACTCGGAGAATACATCCTTGACGGCTTCAAAGTAGCGGTGGTCGTCGCTGCGATGCTGATCGGATTTGTTGCGATTATTGCCTTAATTAACGGCATTTTTAATGCAGTATTCGGTATTTCCTTCCAAGGCATTCTTGGATATGTGTTTGCTCCATTCGCTTTTCTTGTGGGTATCCCATGGAACGAAGCAGTTAATGCGGGAAGCATTATGGCAACAAAAATGGTATCGAATGAATTTGTTGCCATGACGTCGCTAACGCAAAACGGCTTCCATTTCAGCGGCCGTACAACAGCGATCGTATCGGTATTCCTTGTGTCATTTGCGAACTTCTCCTCGATCGGTATCATTGCCGGTGCCGTAAAAGGACTGAATGAAAAGCAAGGAAATGTTGTCGCTCGTTTTGGCCTGAAATTATTATACGGCGCTACGCTTGTCAGCTTTTTATCAGCAGCAATTGTGGGCTTAATTTACTGAACTTAATCGAAAAGGATCGGTGACCAAACATGAGAATGGTAGATATCATCATCAAAAAACAAAACGGAAAAGAACTCACCACTGAAGAAATTCAATTTTTCGTGAAAGGTTATACAGATGGAAGCATTCCTGATTATCAAGCAAGCGCGCTTGCTATGGCGATTTTCTTCCAGGATATGAGTGACCGTGAACGTGCGGACTTGACGATGGCTATGGTGAACTCCGGTGAAACGATTGATCTTTCTGCCATTGAAGGAATTAAAGTGGATAAACACTCCACCGGCGGCGTCGGCGACACGACAACACTCGTTCTCGCCCCGCTAGTTGCGGCTCTTGATGTGCCGGTTGCTAAAATGTCCGGCCGCGGCCTCGGCCATACGGGCGGTACGATTGATAAATTAGAGGCAATCGACGGCTTTCATGTGGAACTGTCGAAGGACGAATTTATTAAGCTTGTGAACCGCGACAAGGTCGCCGTCATCGGCCAAAGCGGCAATTTAACGCCGGCTGATAAAAAACTGTACGCGCTTCGTGATGTAACGGGAACGGTCAATTCCATTCCGCTGATCGCAAGCTCGATTATGAGCAAAAAAATCGCTGCCGGGGCGGACGCTATCGTGCTTGACGTAAAAACGGGAGCGGGCGCCTTCATGAAAACAGAAGAAGACGCAGCTGAACTTGCCAAAGCGATGGTTCGTATCGGCAATAACGTCGGCCGCCAAACAATGGCTGTCATTTCTGACATGTCCCAGCCGCTCGGCTTTGCGATCGGAAATGCGCTTGAAGTCAAAGAAGCAATCGACACGCTCAAAGGCGAGGGCCCTGAGGATCTTCATGAGCTTGTCTTAACGCTCGGAAGCCAAATGGTTGTGCTTGCGAAAAAAGCTGATACATTGGACGAAGCGAGAACGAAGCTGGAAGAAGTCATGAAAAACGGCAAAGCGCTTGAAAAATTCAAGGACTTCCTCAAAAACCAAGGCGGCGACAGCTCGATTGTTGACGATCCATCTAAGCTTCCGCAAGCTGCATACCAAATTGATGTGCCTGCCAAAGAAGCCGGTGTTGTCTCCGAAATTGTCGCGGACGAAATCGGCGTCGCAGCAATGCTGTTAGGTGCCGGACGCGCCACAAAAGAAGATGAAATTGACTTAGCCGTCGGCATCATGCTCCGCAAAAAGGTCGGCGACAAGGTAGAAAAAGGCGAGTCTCTTGTTACGCTTTACGCCAACCGCGAAAACGTCGATGAAGTCATCGCAAAAGTCTATGACAACATCCGTATCGCAGCGGAAGCGAAGGCGCCGAAACTGATTCATACGTTGATTACGGAATAAAAATAAAGCACATCCCATCTGAGTGGGGTGTGCTATTTTGATTAAAGGATATGATCGATCTGATATTCTTCTTGGTTGATTTTTTTTGCTTTCTCAACCTTTCTTTTGAAATAGAAGATGAGATAGCATAGGATGATACAAGGAATTCCGCAGAATAGTGCGATTCTTTGATTGGGATCAAAAGCAAGACCGATACAAGAAGCTGAACATAATAAAAGAGCGGCTATAGGCATAAGAGGATAAAGCGGCGTGCGAAATGTCAGATCTTTTACATTCCCCCCTTTTTTAAGAAATCTCTTTCGAAACAAGAGTTGAGACAACGCAATACTCATCCAGACCACGACTCCTGCAAATCCAGCAATCGCTACCATCACCACATATACAGTTCCGGGCGCCACGATACTGGAAACGAGAGATAAACAAGATACGGCCATACTGATCATTAAGGCATTTAAGGGAATGCTTTTAGATGTGACTTTCTTAAAACGGGAGCTGATCATGTTTTCGTTTGCTAACGACCACATCATACGGGTTGAAGCATATAGGCCCGAGTTGGCGACGGACAGCAAGGCAGTTAATATGACGAAATTCATAATATCAGCGGCGTAAGGGATTCCGATCTCCGCAAATACGGCTACAAACGGGCTTTCAATCACGCCTGCTTCTTTCCATGAAATCAGCCCGGATAATACGAAGACAGCGCCAATGAAAAAAATGACTGTTCTCCATGCAACATTACGGATGGATCGCGGAATATCCTTTTGAGGATTTGCTGATTCTCCGGCTGTGACTCCGATTAATTCTGTACCGGAAAAGGCGAAGCTCACAGATATCATGGCGATAAAAACGGCGAGAAAACCATTCGGAAACAACCCTCCATGACCTGTGAAATTTGACAACATAGGAGCATCTGCCGTCCCGTTTAAAGAGATCAAACCAAACATGGCGGCTCCTCCTAAAATGATAAATAAAATGATCGTGACAATCTTCACGCTGGAAAACCAGAATTCGGTTTCCGCAAATAGCTTGACTGAAAATGCATTGCATATGAAAAGGAGAGCTGCAAAAACCGCACTCCACATCCATACGCTGCTGTCAGGAAACCAGCGCTGCATAAGAATACCTGATGCGGTAAACTCAGAACCTACCGTCACCACCCAATTCACCCAGTACATGATGCCGACCATAAAACCGGTAGATGGCCCGATGAATGTGGTAGCATATTTTTGAAAAGATCCGGTCACCGGCATGGCGACCGACAATTCACCGAGACATTGCATGACGAGGTACATCATCAACCCGCCGATTAAATAAGCGAGTATCGTACCGCCGGGTCCAGCTTGGTTTAACGTATAACCCGTGCTGAGGAAAAGCCCTGTCCCTATGACGCCTCCCAATGAGATCATAAATAAGTGCCTGCTTTTCATCGTGCGTTTTAGCTGTTGGCCGCTGTTCTCCTGAAGATCCACCGTCTCGCCCTCCTTTTAGCTGCCATTCATTAGGCAGATGAGTTTCTCATACCCAAAATACAACCTGCCAGAAGATCACTTGAATGGGGAGTGTTTCATTCCTTTTAATGCGTGTAACAGAACGTGAGCTGCGGCTCTGCTTGTCATATCTCGAAAATCGAGGGTAGGATCAACTTCAACGATTTCAATCCCGGCAACATTGGGCTGTTGTGCGATGTACTTGACTGCTTCGAGCAATTCGTCTGTATAGAGGCCGCCCGGGCCAATCGCTGGACAGCCGGGTGCATGGGACTGGTCTAAGACATCCATATCAACGGATATAAAAATGGAGTCTGTTCTTGTTTGAATGGCAGGCAAAATCTCTTTTATCGTCGGGACTAGTCCTTTTTCACGAATCATGCCCATTGTGTGAATGTTCACGTTGTGTTTTTTTGCATATGCTTCATATGCCTGACTGTTGCTGAATTCTCTGATACCCAGCTGGATCAAATGTTGGCCTTCAATGATCTCTTCATCCAAAAGGCGGCGGAAGGGGGTGCCGTTTGTCGGCCCCCCGTCCTCCGTATTTCGAACATCGTGATGGGCATCAAATTGAATCACTGCTGCCGTTCCTTTTGTTTGTGCTATCGCTTTTATGGTGGAGTAGCTGATTGAGTTATCTCCCCCGAGTATGAGCGGCACCCAATCTGGATGGTCCGAAAGCAGAGCGTGCATGGTATGGAAGATTTGTTGATGTGACTTTACGATATCAGTTACATGAATATCGATATCCCCCAGATCGTAAAGAAAATCTGATACGACATGTCCTTCAAGCTCCGCAGAATAGGCCGATGAATGTTTTAGTGCCTGGCGGATTGTTCCGGGAGCAAAGGAAGCGCCTGAATGACTGATAGAGGATTTTGATAGAGGGACACCTATCAATGCCGGCCCTTTAATGCTTTGGCCGTCCCATTTTGATATCAGGTCGCTCATTTTTGTGACATCCCGGTCTTTAAACGAAGAACCTGCCTCTCTGAGAAAAGGGTATTTATCCAAGAATGGCTCCCTCCCTGTTGACTACAATTGTTCCGTTTTTCATGACTTGGTGTACATGATTGACGCCGTAGTGATACGGAATATACATATAGTTCGAGGCTTGCCAAATGACAAGATCAGCTGATCGGCCGGCTTTGAGCTGACCGGCTTCTTCTCCTTTTCCTATGGCGTGTGCGGCATTGACTGTGACCGCATGCCATATTTCTTCCGCAGTCATTTTCAGATGAAGCGCGGCAATCGACATGATCAGCTGGATATTTTCAGTCGGCGAGCTGCCAGGATTAAAATCCGTTGCCAAGCTGACACATACACCTTCATCAATCATAGCTCTTGCCCTGGCGTATGTGCTTTTGCCAAGATAAAATGTCGTGCCCGGCAAGAGGACGGCGATCGTTCCTGCCTCAGCCAATTTCTTTATGCCTTCGTCTGAGGCACCTACCAAATGGTCGGCTGAGATAGCCTTTAGCTCACCCGCTAATTCAGCTCCTCCAAGCGGATCGATTTCATCTGCGTGTATTTTTAACCCGAATCCCGCCTCAGCCGCTTTTCTTAAATATCTGCGGGATTGACTGACGGTAAAAACGCCTGTTTCTGTAAAAATATCTGCAAAGCTGGCGAGCTCTTGCTCTTTGATTTCCGGCAAAAGGCAAAGCATTTGATCCAGAAATTCATCCGGATTGTGTTGATATTCGGGAGGTATCGCATGGGCTCCCATAAACGTGGAGACAAGGTCAACAGGCTGGTTTTCATGCAGTTTTTTTGCGACACGCAATTGCTTCAGCTCTGTTTCTTTTTCCAAGCCATAGCCGCTTTTCACTTCAGCCGTGGTCGTGCCGTAGGACAGCATTCTTTGCAGGTGAAAATGGCCTTTTTGCAGCAGCTCTTCCTCTGAAGCCGCCCTAGTGTCTTTGACAGTAGACAGAATCCCGCCGCCCTGCGCCAGAATATCTAAATAGGAGATGCCCTGAAGCTTAAGATTCATCTCCTTTTCCCGAGATCCGCCAAATACAAGATGGGTGTGCGGATCAACGAGGCCCGGCGTTACAAGCCGTCCCGAACAGTCAATGATTTCGTCTGCCTCATAACCGGCTTCAGCCCCTTTTTTTCCGGCGAACACAATCTTCTGTTCATGGATGCCGACAACAGCGTCTTCGATCATATGAAGATCCTGCATGCTTTTGCCCGCACGGGGGCCGCTGCTTTCCATCGTTAAAAGCTGACCAATGTTAATGAGCATCGTATCAATTTGTTTCGGCATGTCATCACTCCTTTATTTTTGCATCGGCACGATAATGTCCTGTTCATTCGCTACTTCAACGGCACGTTCATAACCCGCATCCGCATGACGGATAATGCCCATTCCCGGGTCGCTCGTTAAGACTCTGGCAAGCCGCTCGTCAGCCAGCTCACTTCCATCAGCAACCGCGACCATGCCGGCATGCAGGGAATAGCCCATTCCAACGCCTCCGCCATGGTGGAAGGAAACCCAGCTTGCACCCGCCGCCGTATTGACAAGCGCATTTAGCACAGCCCAATCGCCGACAGCATCACTTCCGTCCTTCATCGCTTCTGTCTCCCGGTTTGGAGAGGCGACAGACCCGCAGTCCAAATGATCTCTTCCAATGACGACAGGCGCTTTTAGCTCTCCGTTTCTAACCAACTCGTTAATGGCGAGGCCCATCTTTTTTCGTTCTCCATATCCAAGCCAGCAAATACGGGACGGCAAGCCTTGGAACGTGACTTTTTCCTGTGCCATATCAATCCAGCGGTGAAGGGCTTTATGTTCCGGGAACAGTTCTTTTAATAACGCATCCGTACGGTAAATATCTGCCGGATCACCGGAAAGCGCCGCCCAGCGGAACGGTCCTTTTCCTTCGCAGAATAAGGGGCGAATGTAGGCAGGGACAAACCCCGGAAAATCGAAGGCATTCTCCAGCCCTTCATCCTTTGCGACTTGCCGGATATTGTTGCCGTAGTCAAATACAACAGAGCCCTTTTGTTGAAAGGCCAGCATGGCTTCCACATGTTTTTTCATGCTTTGCTTCGCAAGGCGCACGTAAAGGTCTGGATTGTCTTGACGCAAACGGTCAGCTTCATCAAGTGAATAGCCCTCGGGAACATAACCGATTAAAGGGTCATGGGCAGATGTCTGATCCGTCACAATATCAATTTTGACGCCTCGGTTCAAAAGTGTGTGATGAACCTCAGCCGCGTTTCCGAGAAGAGCGATGGACAAAGGTTTTCCTGCCAGCTTTGCCTCTTCAGCCCACGCTAATGCTTCCTCAATCGAGGCTGTTTTACGGTCGCAGTATTTTGTTTCGATGCGCTTGTCGATGCGTTTCTCATCAACCTCAACGGCAATGACGACTCCTTCATTCATCGTGACAGACAGCGGCTGGGCGCCTCCCATTCCGCCGAGCCCGGCTGTCAGCGTCAATGTTCCTTTTAAACTTCCTCCGAAATGCTGTCTCGCCAGCTCAGCGAAGGTTTCATAGGTTCCTTGCAATATGCCTTGTGAGCCAATGTAAATCCAGCTGCCTGCCGTCATTTGCCCGTACATCATTAACCCTTTTTTCTCAAGCTCGTGGAAATGCTCCCAGTCCGCCCACTTCGGAACAAGAACAGAATTTGCTAAAAGCACGCGCGGGGCCTGCGGGTGTGTACGGAACATGCCAACGGGCTTTCCGGATTGCACGAGCAATGTTTCATCATTTTTTAGTGTTTTCAAGGAATGCTCAATGGCGTGAAAAGCGTCCCAATCCCGTGCGGCTTTGCCAATCCCGCCGTATACGATGAGGTCCTCCGGCTTCTCGGCGACTTCCGGATCAAGGTTGTTTCGAAGCATCCGAAGCACCGCCTCTTGCTCCCACCCTAAGCATTCAAGCTCTGTTCCCCTGTTGGCACGGATTGATTTTTTTACATCAGTCATATGTTCATCCCCCTCAGTTCTTCATTTTGATGATCTGGTAATAAAGATTCCTTCTTCAGCCAGTCCGTCAAGCGTTCAATGTCATACGAAAACACACGGTCCTGCTGAATGGACGGCACGACTTTTCTCATTTCCTGAAAAAGCTGTTTGGTATAGGACGCTGCATGTTCTATGCCTCTGTATTCAACCGCCTGCAATGCGCAAATCGCTTCGATCGCAATGACTCTTCTTGCATTCGCGATCACCTGATAAGCATGCCGAGCGGCGATGGTTCCCATGCTGACATGGTCCTCTTGGTTTGCGGATGACGGAATAGAATCCACACTTGCAGGATGGGCCAGTGTTTTATTTTCAGAAACGAGTGAGGCCGCGGCATACTGCATGATCATTGCACCGGATTGCAGACCGGGATGAGGGCTTAGGAACGGCGGCAGGTCATTCAGCTGTGGATTTACAAGTCTCTCGATCCGGCGCTCTGCGATATTCGCAAGCTCTGAAATTGCGATTTTCAGAAAATCCATGGCAAAGGCAATCGGCTGTCCGTGAAAGTTTCCGCCAGAGATGACTTTGTCACCATCATTGAAAATGAGAGGATTGTCCGTAGCTGCATTCATTTCAATCTCTAATTTTTCTTTGACATAGCCTAACGTCTGCCAAGTCGCACCGTGTACCTGCGGAATACAGCGCAATGAATATGCATCCTGTACCCGCAGTTCTCCTTGGGAGGTTGTCAGGCTGCTGTCAGATAGATAGAAACGTATTCGTTCTGCGACATCGATCTGCTCCTGATAGCCGCGGGCTAAGTGAATATCCTCGTCAAAGGCATCTATAATTCCTCGCAGCCCTTCAATCGTTAAGCTGGCAATGCGCTCAGTTTGATAGGCTAGTTTTTCAGCTTCAATGTATGAGACCACACCCATAGCGGTCATGGCCTGAGTCCCGTTAATCAAGGCAAGCCCTTCCTTGGATGTCAGCGTTACCGGCTGAATACCGGCTTTTTTCAATCCCGTCATTGCTGGCATTCTTTCCCCCTCAAAAAAGACTTCTCCTTGGCCGATCAGCGCAAGTGCCAGATGGGAAAGCGGTGCCAGATCCCCGCTTGCGCCAAGTGATCCCTGCTGGGGGATGACAGGATGGACGCGTTTATTTAAAAAAGCAAGCAATTGTTCAATCAGCTCAGCACGTACACCGGAAAACCCTTTTAACAGCGCATTGGCGCGTAAAAGCAGCATTGCTCTGGAAACACATTCAGGAAAAGGGTCGCCGACACCGCAGGCATGAGAAAGGATTAAATTCAGCTGCAGCGCCGCCGAGTCTTCTTTCTGAATCAGGACATCACTGAACTTGCCAAATCCGGTGGTAATGCCGTAGATTGTCTTTTCTTCGTGAACAATCCGTTCCACTGCCGCTCTGCTTTTTTTTACGCGCTCCATACTTTCTTCAGAAGCCGCTGCTTCTTCAAAATCAAACAGCACACGCGCGACGTCGGTTGTTGTCAATGAAGAACCGTCTAAAATCACCATAAGTCCAACTCCTTTGTCTTTACTTTGGTAAAGCGCCCATACAAAAAGGGGCTATGCTGTGAAAATCTGTTTTCACGCATAGCCCCCTATCGCCTAAGATCTATGGGCTGTTTCATATGTGATTGATTCCAACGCCGAATGTCTCATGCTCAAGTCCTTTGATCGGCGCCCCAATTGTTCCATAAAGCGAGACAGCGATCCAATCGCCTTCTGCTTCACTTTCATAAGGATTTCCCCTCAAAACGGCAAACCTCAAGCCCACCGTCCGAAGCAGCGATCCAAGCAGCATTTCACCTCTGGTCACGCCATGCAAAGCCTCCATCGTCGCATGATAAAGCGCATGTGACTCGCGATAACCCTCAGATTGAATGACACCGCTCTTTTTGGAAGCGGTTTCAATTGCGGCTACTACTTTATGCGCGTCCATTGATCCTACCTTGCCGAGACAGACCTTCCATCCATCTCGCTCCAGCTCCTCGACCTGTGTACTCTCTTCCGCCTCATTCAGCAGCAGAAGAACAGACAGCCGGCCGATCCGACGCTCTTTATGCAGTGTCATATGAATCACTCAATTCCTAAAAATTCTGATAACTATTAACTGAGTATTATATTAATTGGTTCAGCAGCAGAAGTCAAAAGGTTTTTTACAGTCTTTAACAAGTTAGATTGCTATTGTAATAGCGTGACGCAGAAAGCAGGACGGGTTTTCTTTCAGCACATTGCACACCGTAGCCAGACAGGAGTGCGGGCGGCTGCTGTCGTACTCTAGATATAAATTTCAATAAAAGAGGAGCGAAGTGCAGTGAAGAGCTTAAATTGGGGAATCATCGGACTTGGCGCAATCGCTTCAGATTTCGCCAAAGCACTGAGAGAAGTAAACGGAACGGTCTATGCCGCAGGGTCACGAAACTTAGACAAAGCAAAGAAGTTCGCCAAGGAGCATCATGTCGATAAAGCATACGGCAGCTATGAAGAACTGCTGCAAGATGAGAATGTCGATATTGTCTACATTGCCACTCCGCATTCCAATCACTATGAATATATGATGAAATGCCTTCAGCATCACAAGCATGTTCTTTGTGAGAAGGCCATTACCGTCAATGCGAGACAGCTAAAGGAGATCATCAGCATGGCTCAAGAAAAACAGCTGATTGTGTCTGAAGCGATGACCATCTACCATATGCCGCTATACAAAAAACTCCGTGAGATTGTGAAGGCGGGTCGCATCGGGCCTCTTAAAATGGTTCAAGTCTCCTTTGGAACGCGCAAGCCATACGACGTCACAAATCGGTTCTTTAATAAAGAACTGGCTGGCGGCGCACTACTAGACACGGGAGCCTATGCGCTCGCTTTCGCAAGGTACTTTCTCACGAGCCAGCCAAATGAGATCCTCAGCACGGCCAAGCCGACTGACACAGGTGTAGACGAGCAGTCAGGCATGATTCTAAAAAACGCAGACAACGAAATGGCTGTCATATCACTGACAATGAGGGCGAAAATGCCAAAAAGAGGCGTAGTTGCCGGAGAAAATGGCTTTATCACAGTCGACGACTTGACAAGGCCGGACAAAGCGTTCATTACGTACGCAAATGGAAAAACAGAGATGATGAAAGAAGGAGAAACGGCAAAAGGGTTGAACTATGAAGTAGAGGATATGCAAGCAGCAGTCCTGCATCAAACAGACAGCCAGACCATCAGTCTCTCCCTGGATGTCATGAGCATCATGGACAATGTAAGAGAACAGTGGGGAATTACCTACCCGTTTGAATATGAAAACATCCGGCTTTTATGACGGGCCGGGGTTCCTTCATAGAAAAATGTAAGCGTTTAAAAATTTAATGAAAAAGAGAGGCGAATTGTGTAGATGTTGAATCGATTGTTCCGTGTATGTTTTCTTGCAGCCCTTATCATGGCCTTCACCCTGCCAAACCCCGTCTATGCACAAAAGGCAGAAAAACCCGTATTTACAGAAGTCAGCGTCCATGACCCTTCCATCATTGAGACAAACGGCACCTTTTATGTATTTGGATCTCATCTCGCTTCAGCAAAAACAAATGACCTCATGCAATGGCAGCAGCTGACCACCAGTGTAAGCAACGACAATCCTCTGATTCCGAATGTCTACGAAGAATTAAAAGATACCTTCGAATGGGCGCAATCTGATACCCTGTGGGCGGCTGACGTCACACAGCTGGCGGATGGAAAATACTACATGTACTACAACGCCTGCCGCGGCGACTCGCCTAGATCCGCCATGGGTGTCGCTGTCGCAGATAACATCGAAGGCCCATACAAAAACAAAGGCATCTTTTTGAAATCAGGCATGGAAGGAACAAGCGATGATGGAACACCGTATGACGCGACCAAACATCCGAATGTCGTAGACCCGCATACCTTCTTTGATAAAAACGGCAAGCTGTGGATGGTGTATGGATCATACTCAGGCGGCATTTTCATTCTTGAAATGAATCCGAAAACGGGCTTCCCGCTTCCTGGGCAGGGATACGGGAAAAAACTGCTCGGCGGCAACCACAGCAGAATTGAAGGCCCATATGTTCTCTACAATCCAGACACCCAATACTACTATTTATACCTATCATATGGCGGTCTCGACGCAACAGGCGGCTACAACCTCCGTGTGGCCCGCTCCAAAAAACCGGACGGCCCTTACTATGACGCAGAAGGCAACTCGATGCTTGACGTCCGCGGAAAAGAAGGAACATTCTTCGACGACCGTTCCATTGAACCGTACGGCGTCAAACTCATGGGCAGCTATTCATTTGAGACAGAAAAAGAAAAAGGAACCGGTTACGTCTCACCAGGCCACAATTCCGCATATTATGACGAAAAAACCGGACGCTCCTATTTAATCTTCCACACCCGCTTCCCGGGCAGAGGTGAAGAACACGAAGTCAGAGTCCACCAAATGTTCATGAACAAAGACGGCTGGCCGGTAACAGCGCCATATCGTTACGCAGGAGAAACACTGAAAGAAGTTAAACAAAAAGACATCACAGGAACATACAAACTCATCCAGCACGGAAAAGACATTTCAGCCGACATCAAAAAAACCATCAACATCCAGCTCAACAAAAACCATACCATTTCCGGGGACATGACCGGAACATGGCAGAAAACCGGAAAAAATACAGCTGAACTTACGTTAGCCGGCAAGAAGTATAGCGGAGTGTTTTTACAGCAGTGGGATTCGGTGAGAGAGAAGAACGTGATGACGTTTAGTGTATTGAATGTGCGCGGTGAGACTGTTTGGGGATCTAAATAAGATGGAGAATCGCCTTCGAGAGAAGGCGTTTTTTATGATCTTTATTGACTATAAGTAACGGTTAAGAGTGAGAAAAAACTAGAAATGGTAGTGAGGTTGAAGGCCTAAACAAAAAGACCCCCTTTATGATTATCATCCCCCTTATAAAATCATATAAATCGAATTTTTAGCAATTTAGAACCGGGATAACTCTCCTTAAGACAGACCCTTTTACCTATTTATCCAATATGACCCATCATGTAATATGAAAATAGTCTGTATTGTAAAGAATTGACACAGTTTGATAGAAACATGAGGTGTTGCGGCATGCATAGTGAAATGTTGTTACATTCGGTAAAAGCCGACTTACATGAAAAGCAGGAACAGATCCATCAGTTAAAACGAGTGCTGCACGAAATCAGGCAAATCAAACACGATTTTTCTGAGGCCCAGCATCTCATTCACCGGCCTCATCTCACCCCGGATGCATGGAGAGGAACACATGCTGAGCGGTTTGAAGATATTCGTGAAGGAATGAACAAAGCATATCATCAAATTAAAAGCGAACAGGTCAGTGGAATTATCGAAAGCATCGAAGGGAAAATCCACTCATTAGAGGGCGATGTCTATTCCATAAGACGCCAAATTACGAGGATAGAGCATGAAATAGAGAAGGACAAACATAAAAAGTGAGGTGAGCACAAATGGCACAGGAAATTAAAATGATCTATGGCACAGTGAAGCAAGGGCTCTCTCAGCTCAAGAATTCAGCTGAACTCAAATCCTCCTTGCCCGGCCATATCTCAGGCAGAAATCATTTGAATGTTGTGAAGTCCATCGAGCAATTAAATGAGGACATCAAAGAGCTCACTGAAGCATATGCGTCCGTTCTGGCCAAGCATATTGCACAAACTGAAAGTGCAGTAAATGCCATGAAGGAAACGGATAAAAACATATCATCTTCCATGAAATAAAGCGCGGGAGGACAAGGGATTGAAAACATTAGATGTCCACGCTCTTCACGAGGGCATTCAGCATACGATTGAGAAACTGGACAAGCAAAAACAGCAGCTGGAGAAGCTGGAAAAAAGCGTTGAGCATCTGGCAGGCATGAAGGATGCGTTAAAAGGAAAAGGCGGAGATGCGATCCGGACTTTTTACGAGGAGTGCCACAAGCCTTTTCTCCTTTTCTTTGGCATATTTATCGACGAATATAAAAAAGTGCTGAAACAAACACAGCATGCGATTTCCTCTGTAGAATCTGACTCCCATGGCATGATCGCAGAGGCTTTTCTCTCACACGATGCGAGACACGGGGTCAAGCATGCACGAGAAGTGACAGAGCAGCTCACTGACGCAGTCAATCGCCAGACATCAGCCATCGACCACATCGTCAGCCTGCCGACAGTCAATGATACCTTTTTCCGAATGGAAACAGAACAGGCTGAGCGACTGATTTCGGACACCCTGAACAAGCTCTTTCAATTTGACGGTCAGCAAACCCAAGCACTAGAAACCGCAAAATCAGATTTTCAAACGATGAAAAAGTATATCGATCAGCTCGAAACGATGTACACAGGGCCGAAAATTGAAATTACAGGGTACAAAAGCGGCTCGATTTTGAAATCACAGGAAGAAGAAAAGATCAACCAAACCTTCGGCGGCATAAACTCGCAAATGAAGCAGGCGGATGATTCACCGATGGAGTTGATGTTGAAGAAGCTGGAGAAACATAAGCAGTCCAACGTTGATACCGTGATGAAGGATGGCAAACAACAGAAGATCGAGCGTGAGATTCATGCTGATGATAGTAACTTAACTGTATTACAGAAAGAAGCAGCAGCCCATCCGAAAGTCTATGGAGACATACGGGTGATAAATGATAAACTATATAATCATAAAGGATTAAAAAAGATAGATACGATAGAAGTGATTGACGAACTAACTCGTGATACTGCAAGCATCGACTACGTCGGCGGCAAATATTTTGTATATGAAAACGGCCAAATTGTGAGAGAATTCTACGCTGGAGGGAAAAAGCGGCTAGAAGAAGTTTCTTACATACCAGAGGATAAAGTAGGCGGAGCTAAGTCATTGGATTCATTTCTGGCTGGAACGCAGTATGAATTTATTGAGTGGGTAAGTCCTCAGGGCGCTGTTAAAAAATTGGCGGTTCGAGGCGGGAAGCGTGTTGTCACAGATGTGGCTAAGCATGTTGCGGAGAAAGATATAAAGGGAGATGTAAAGAAGAAAACTCCTAAGGGTAGCGTTAATAGTAAGTGGTGGCATCCCGGATATGTAGATAATTTAAGCTCTTCCCAAACTGTTATAGGAATAAAAAATTCACCCAAAGGTTTATCAACCCTTGGTAGTTCAACACGTCAGAATGCACTAGATGCAGGAAAAGGATGGGTTGGTGAAGGAGCAGAAAAAATGTATGATAAAGCAGGAAATTTTTTAGGGTACAAAAGTGTAGATAAAATGAGAGCTTTTAGATTGCAATATAAACCAAAAGAAAAAATGTGGAGAGCAAACTTTACTGAAAATGAAATTACGGTTGTAGGATCAAAAACAGAATTAAGAAATGTACATGTTGATATTTTAGATTAAAAGGTGGGATATAATTATGTTAGAAATTAAAGCTTTAACTAAGGATTATGAAAATTGGGGTGAAGACGCTGATGATTTCTACGTTTCATTTGAACTTGATGTAGGATTGCACGATATACCAGGTGCTTCTGATTTGTTTACTTTTAACGTTCTTAGCCCTAAAAGATTGGATAAGATACTTGAAAGTACTGAAATTGAATTAGGGCATGGATATTTCATAATGAGAGATTTTAATATAAAAACTGTCAATTCTACTGTAGAGACTATTATGAATAAATGTAAAGACGATGACTATGATAAGTATGTGAATAATTTATCTCAATATTTTAAATTACAAGGATAACACCAAAAGAGTTGTTGGCATAGAAACACATTCGCTTATAGTTATACTAAAAGAATATGAAGATATCGAAACTGAGATCTATATCGGACTTAATACAAATGTTATATGATAATTTAAGATAAAATAACTAAGAGTTTTTCAAGTTAGAAGATATTCCTGATTATAAATATCTCACTTCAAACTATATTTTAATTGAATAGTTTTCAGGGCCTTACGGTTTGCTTCCTAGTAAATCCAGCTTTAGAGTAGTAACTGTTTTACCTTGATTGGCAAAGTGCCTTTCAAGGTTTTTTAAAATAACTTTTGGGTGGACAAAGCAAGTCCTATCTTGAGTTTTAAAAACTCAAAATGATAAGTGAGGGGTTTTATTAAAAACTGAATTTGATGAAACTAGCAAAGAAGATTGTGGACTATACTTTCGAGTTTTGGGTAATGAGATAAAACTTCAGAGAGTAGAAGTTAGCGATGTGTAGCGAAACAAAGCTTAAAAAACAGGTCGAGAAAGTTATTGATTTAGATTAGAAAAAAAGAGTTTAGTAAATCAAGAAGATCATAACTATTTAAATACTCTTTTTAAGAAGTTTGTAGGCGAATTTTTAAATGATAATGAGAACATAGAAAAAATAAAACAACAAACTTTTGTAAAAGGAGCTTTACGTGCATATTTTGAAAACTTTCTAGTTGATAGCTATCAAAAACCTCTTGTGGTAGAGCGCTAGATAAATTAAAAACAATGTTATTTAAATAGTAAATTAGTAGTTCAAAAACCAAAAATGAAAGCGTTGACATCCTCTAAATCTAGTGCTAAAGTATACCTACAAACAAATACAGCGACCCGTCAGGATTGTTACTGCGAAAGCAGGCAAAACCTAAATGGTGCAGGTGCAGGAGGAGACTCTGGCAATCTGCGTCATTTAGGTTTTTTTTATTCTCATTTAGGAGGTGATGCGTTTTTTGATACAAAAAAAGCTGGTGAAAGGCGGCCACCTTTCATCCAGCAGTCCCCCCATAAAAAGGAGGTATACACATGGATTATGATAAATTATCGAAAGACATATTACAACTCGTAGGCGGTGAAGACAACGTGCAGCGCGTGATTCACTGTATGACGAGGCTTCGTTTTAATCTTCATGACAACTCAAAGGCGGATCGCAGTCAGTTGGAGCAGCTGCCGGGTGTGATGGGCACCAATATCAGCGGCGAGCAGTTTCAAATCATTATCGGAAACGATGTGCCGAAGGTGTATCAGGCGATGCTGCAGCATAGCAATCTCAGTGATGAGAAGAGCGCTGGTTCATCCTCTCAGAAAAAGAATGTGCTGAGTGCGGTCTTTGATGTGATTTCTGGTGTGTTTACCCCGATTCTGCCTGCGATTGCGGGAGCGGGGATGATCAAAGGGCTTGTTGCGCTAGCGGTCACGTTTGGCTGGATGGCTGAGAACAGTCAGGTTCATGTCATTTTAACGGCTGTCGGTGACGGCGCGTTCTACTTCCTGCCGCTTCTTCTTGCGATGAGTGCGGCGAGAAAATTCGGAAGCAATCCGTATGTAGCGGCAGCCATTGCGGCGGCGATTTTGCACCCGGATTTGACGGCACTGCTTGGTGCGGGGAAACCGATTTCCTTTATCGGGCTTCCTGTAACCGCTGCCACTTATTCGTCAACAGTCATTCCGATTTTGCTGGCGATTTGGATTGCTTCATACGTGGAAAAGTGGATTGACCGTTTTACACACTCGTCTCTCAAATTGATTGTGGTTCCGACATTCACATTATTGATTGTCGTGCCGCTGACATTGATTACTGTCGGTCCGCTTGGCGCTATTTTAGGAGAATACTTGTCTGCTGGGGTCAATTATTTATTTGATCATGCAGGGCTGGTAGCGATGATTTTGCTGGCGGGAACGTTCTCTTTAATCATTATGACAGGCATGCATTATGCCTTTGTGCCGATTATGATCAACAACATCGCTCAAAACGGCCACGATTATTTACTGCCGGCTATGTTTTTGGCGAATATGGGGCAGGCCGGGGCATCATTTGCCGTCTTCCTTCGCTCCAGAAACAAAAAGTTTAAATCACTCGCGCTTACCACAAGCATAACGGCGTTGATGGGAATTACAGAACCTGCGATGTACGGCGTGAATATGCGTTTGAAGAAACCGTTTGCGGCCGCTTTGATTGGCGGTGCGGCCGGTGGCGCTTTTTACGGGATGACGGGTGTTGCTTCCTATATTGTCGGGGGGAATGCGGGTCTGCCGAGTATCCCTGTCTTTATCGGCCCAACGTTTATTTACGCGATGATCGGTCTTGTGATTGCTTTCGCGGCAGGAACAGCAGCTGCGTATTTGCTTGGATTCGAGGATGTACCGTCTGACGGCAGCCAGCAGCCGGCTGCAGGAAAAAGCTATGAGAGCAGCGGAGAAATCATTCACAGCCCGATTAAAGGGGAAGTGAAAGCATTAAGCGAAGTCAATGACGGGGTGTTTTCTGCCGGGATCATGGGAAAAGGATTTGCCATTGAGCCTGAAGAAGGAGAAGTTGTTTCACCTGTTCATGGAAGCGTTACCACCATTTTTAAAACAAAACATGCAATTGGCATTACGAGTGATCAGGGGGCTGAAATCCTCATACACATTGGATTGGACACGGTGAAACTCGAGGGACAATGGTTCACAGCTCACGTCAAAGAAGGCGACAAGGTCGCGCCGGGAGATCCGCTCGTGTCCTTTGATCTGGAACAAATCAAAGCCGCGGGATATGACGTCATTACCCCGGTGATCGTGACCAACACAGACCAATATTCGTTTTCACCGGTGAAAGAAATCGGCAAAGTGCAGACAAAAGAAGCGCTGCTTGCTTTATCTTAAAAAACTGATGGGGTGATCAATATGAGTTCAAATGCAAAACGATTTCCAGAAGGATTTTTATGGGGCGGCGCAGTTGCTGCCAACCAAGTTGAGGGTGCTTATAACGAGGGCGGTAAGGGGCTTTCGACAGCTGATGTATCGCCGAACGGGATCATGTCTCCATTTGATGAATCAATGACTTCCTTGAATCTGTATCACAACGGGATTGACTTTTATCATCGTTATAAAGAGGATATCGCCTTATTTGCAGAAATGGGATTTAAGGCGTTCCGCACATCGATTGCGTGGACGAGAATTTTTCCGAATGGCGATGAAGAGGAGCCCAATGAAGAAGGCCTCAGCTTTTATGATGATCTGTTTGATGAGCTGTTAAAGCATCATATTGAGCCTGTCGTAACCATCTCTCATTATGAAATGCCGCTCGGTTTAGTGAAAAATTATGGCGGCTGGAAGAATCGCAAAGTCATAGAGTTTTATGAACGCTATGCCAAAACGGTTTTTAAACGCTATCAACACAAAGTGAAGTATTGGATGACTTTCAATGAAATTAACGTGGTGCTCCATGCGCCGTTTACCGGAGGCGGTCTTGTCTTTGAAGAAGGAGAAAACAAGCGAAACGCGATGTACCAGGCGGCACACCACCAATTTGTGGCCAGTGCTCTTGCTGTCAAAGCGGGTCACGACATCATTCCTGATTCGAAAATCGGCTGTATGATAGCGGCAACGACAACCTATCCGATGACTTCTAAGCCGGAGGATGTCTTCGCGGCAATGGAGAATGAGCGCAAAACACTTTTCTTCTCAGATGTGCAGGCAAGAGGTGCGTACCCGGGATATATGAAACGCTATCTGGCAGAAAACAATATTGAAATTGAAATGGCTGAAGGCGATGAAGAGCTCTTGAAAGAACATACGGTGGATTACATCGGATTCAGCTATTACATGTCAATGGCGGCAAGCACTGATCCTGAAGATCTTGCAAAATCAGGGGGCAACCTGCTGGGCGGAGTCAAAAATCCTTATCTGAAATCATCAGAATGGGGCTGGCAGATTGACCCGAAAGGCTTGCGCATCACGCTCAACACCTTATACGACCGCTATCAGAAGCCGCTATTTATCGTTGAAAACGGCCTTGGCGCTGTAGACAAAGTTGAGGAGGACGGCACAATCCAGGACGATTACAGAATCAACTATCTGCGTGATCATTTAATTGAAGCGCGCGAAGCGATTGCGGACGGCGTTGATTTAATCGGCTACACATCATGGGGGCCAATTGACCTTGTCAGCGCATCTACTGCGGAAATGAAAAAACGCTACGGCTTCATTTATGTGGACCGGGACAATGAAGGAAACGGAACATTAAACCGCATCAAGAAAAAAAGCTTCAACTGGTATCAGCAGGTCATCGCCACAAACGGAGAGAGTCTCTGACAATTTTTTGAAAACTCATGCGCTTCAATTGACAATAACTAAAAGCAGGCGGACAATAAAAGAGAAAGATGAACCACCCACAGTCCGAAAGGCGGGAAGAGCATGTTTAACAAAATGTTAGTTGCGATTGACGGATCAGATATGAGTGAAAAAGCGCTTGATGCCGCAGTGCATTTGGCCAAAGAGCAGCAGGCGGAACTAAGCATTCTTCATGTGGGGAGAGAAGCCGTCGTCACGACTTCTTCTCTGACGGGAATTGTCTATGTGCCTGAACATTTTATTGATGAAATCAGGAACGAGGTTAAAAAAGAGGGTCTCAAAATCCTTGAGAATGCAAAAGAAAAAGCAGCCGAGAACGGTGTTCAAGCTGAAATATTTTACGCGCAGGGCGAGCCGGCTCATGAGATACTAAATACCGCAAAAGAGAAAGGCGTCGGCCTGATCGTAGTCGGCAGCCGGGGCATCAGCGGCTTGAAAGAAATGATGCTAGGAAGCGTCAGCCATAAAGTGTCTCAATTATCAACTTGCCCGGTTTTGATTGTTCGATAGATTTGTTAAAAAAGCGCCTCTCGGGCGCTTTTTTCTATTTAGAATAGAAGTGTTATAATATCTGCATGTAAAAAAGAGGAATTCCATGTGTAGATTTCTGAATTTATAAAAAATATGCTATGGGTACTGGAGGTAGATTACGCTTGATGCAACAGGATCTTTCCATATCGTCAAAACAAAAATCAACAGCCGTAATCAAAATGGTCATCTCCATGGTGATTTTCGGTTCCATCGGCTTTTTCTCAGAGCATACCAATCTGCCGTCATTTGAATTGGTCTTTGTCCGCTGCCTTTGCGCGACGCTATTTTTAAGCTTTTGCTGGCTGGCGTCCGGCCAGTATAAAACTGAAAAGTGGAGCAAGAGAGAAGTGCTGCAAACATTGGCGTGCGGTTTCTTTCTTGTATTCAACTGGGTGTTTTTATTTAAGTCTTTTGAAGAAACATCTGTCACGATCGCCATCTCCGTTTATCACCTTGCACCGGTGCTTGTTCTTCTTCTGGGGAGCATCATCTACAGAGAGAAATTAAATGTGATCTCCGTCAGCTCCATTATCATCTGCTTTCTGGGAACTGCGCTGATTTCCGGAATTAACGGCAGCACTTCATTGACACAGCTGATGGGATCAGGGATCATATGGGCCGTTCTCGCCGCACTGTTTTATGCGTTCACCACTTTATTGGGAAAAGGCATTCAAAACCTCAGTCCTTACACGACAACCTTCTTGCAAACGGGTTTAGGGGTTATCATCCTGATTCCATTTATTCACTTCGGCGCTTTTGCTGACCTGTCTCAAGGAAACTGGATTATGGTGGTATCTACCGGTATCATCCATACGGGTATTGTGTATTTACTGTTTTTTGACAGTTTACGATTTTTATCAACGAAATTCATTTCAATCATTGTCTTCCTCGACCCGGCTGTTGCGATCGTACTCGATACCGTCTTCACAGGTTTCCGCCCAGACCTCTATCAAACACTAGGTATCGTGATGATCTTTGCGGGCATGGCTTTGACGCTTGTCAGGAGGCAGAGAAAAGCGGATGTGGTTGCTGAGGGTAAGGATATGGAACAAATTCAATAATGATAGAAAGAATGTAAAAAGGCCTAATTGGCCTTTTTTGTTTTAGGTCAATTTACTCTCGCTAATCCTTAAAATAAGATAAACTTTCTAGAAAAATATTGTAATAATATTTCAGTCTAGTTAAGATTATTGAGTAAATATTACTTTTATTACAAAAGGAGAGAGGAAATGAAAAAAAGAAAGAGGCGGACCTTTAAAAGGTTCATTGCAGCATTTTTAGTGTTGTCTTTAATGATTTCATTATTGCCGGCAGATGTACTGGCAAAAACCACAGAAGAAGAGGCTGGAAATCGTATCGTTTCTGATGACCCAGAAGAAACTCCTCGGAATGAACAAACTGAGGAAGCCGTACCTTTTCCTTCAAAAGATATAAACAAAGAGGGAGAGATCACCTCAGAAAGAACAGAAAATACAAAGCTTTATTATGAAGGAGACGGTGTCTATAAACAGGAAGTATACCTTGATCCTATTCATACAAAGGAAACACCGAATGCTGACTGGGAAGACATTTCTCCTGAGTTAAAAGAATCGACAAGCAAACAAGTCGAGACAGAGAATGCCATTTTGAATTCAGATTTTCAAAAGCAAATGAAGAACGGGCTTTATGCGACTTTTGAGCACAATGACCATAAGGTTACATATTCACTTGTAGAAGCGAAAGGCCCAAATAAAACTTCACTTACTCCGAAAGATACCTCAGCAGATTATAAGACTGACAGTAATGAGATTGTTTATCCGGATGTTTTTCCGAATATTGATCTTCAGACTTTCACATTCAACGAAAACATCAAAGAAGATTTAGTCCTTCATCAGTATGATGGATACAACACATTTACATTTCAGGTAAAAACCGATTTGCAGGCTAAAGAACAAGAGGATGGATCCATTGATTTTTCTGATGAAAAAGGAAAAGTTGTTTTTTCTGTGCCTAAACCTTTTATGACGGATTCAAAGTTAGATGAGCTTTCTGGCGAGGTTGAACGGTCAGACAAAGTCAGCTATAAGCTGGAAAAGAATGAAGAAGGGTATTTGCTTCACCTCACAGCAGACGAGAACTGGCTGAAAGACCCGGAACGCGTATATCCAGTATCTATCGACCCGTCAACATCTTTATCTGTATCATCAGATACGTTTGTCATGAGTGCCTATCCGACGACGAACTATTCGGCGTCCTCGCAAAAATGGGATGCTAACTTAAAGTCTTATGTGCTGAAAACGGGCTACTATGACAAAACGACAGGCACAAACTATGCGTTCATGAAATTTAACAACCTAAAACCGATTCAAAATATGGCTGTCACCAAAGCTACATTAAAAACATACGTAGCCCATTCCTATTATGGAACAAAGGCAACCGGTCTTTGGCTGGATACAGTCAACAGCAATTACGATAATGGAAAAGTGACATGGAACACCAAACCAGCATCGAAAAATATCGGAAAAGCTGAGGTTCATAAAGGACAGTGGGCAAGTTACGATGTGACTGCTGCTGTAAAGTCATGGAACTCCGGTGGGGCCAACTATGGATTTAAGCTTCATACAAACGGAAACGGCAAGGAATATTGGAAAAAACTAATTTCCTCAGCGAACTCCGCGAATAAACCGTATATTGAAGTGACGTATACCATACCAAAGGGAAACACCCCTTCCATTAAAGCGTATCACAACGGAGACTCCACTGGTTATTTTGATATCAGCTGGAAAAAGGTTGAAGGTGCGAAAGGATATAAAGTATGGATTTACAATGGTAAAGAGTATCAAGCGATCTCTGCAGGCAACGTCACATCGTGGAGTACTAAAGGAAAAAAGATCTGGCCTACGAGCGCAGAAATTGCTTCCAAGCGATATAAACTGCATGTGGACGGCAAGGACGGAGCCGAATTGGCACTAGACCCATCCCCGGTCTATAAGAATTCTGGCGGAAGCTATGCCACAAGCAAAAACTATTGGATTGGCGTCAGTGCGATATTTGACCAAGGTGAAGGTGCGATGTCTGCACCGGCAAAGCCCGTTATCCCTAATGTAGGAAAAGCACAAGCACCGTCAACCAAGGGCTATAATAATGGAAATGCCACAGGATATTTTGATCTTTCTTGGAAAGCTGTATCAGGAGCCACCGGCTATAAAGTTCAGGTATTCAATGGGAAAGGCTTTGAGACACTTGATCTGGGAAATCAGACATCTTGGACCACCAAGGGGAAAAAGATCTGGCCGACAAGTGCAGAAATCAAAGCGGGAAAATATGCTCTTCATCTAAAGGACGGAAACGGAGCAGAGCTGCCGATCAATCCTGGCCCAACTTATAAAAACGCCGGAGGAGACGGAGCCAAAAAAAATTACTCATTTAAAATAATCGCCTATAACAAAGACGGCGAAGCCATTGCATCACCGGCTGCTAATCCGACACTTCCTGATATCGCTAAGCCAAAGAATTTAACTGGCTATTTGTATACAAACACAAAATCGAGTCAAACGGGCTATGTGAATTTGATATGGGAAAAGGTTCAAAATGCGAAAGGCTATAAAGTTAACATCTATAACGGGAAAGAATATCAGTCCTATGATGTGGGTGACGTGGATCATTGGACAACCCAAAATAAAAACATCTGGCCGACGCCTGAGGAAATAAAAGCCGGAAGCTATAAGCTGCATACAGACGGAAAGGGCCGTGAATTGGCACTCGATCCATCACCTGTCTATAACAATGCAAATGGGAATTACAAAGGGAAGAAGAATTATTCTTTCACGCTTTCCGCCTATAATGCAAATGGTGAAACGATTCCGACGGCACCCTTTAACCCAACGTTCCATGAAGGCGCAGAATTCCTTGGAACAGAAGAATACTGGTCTATCATTGATATCCCAAGCGGCCAGTTAAATGGTGCGACAGGCAATGTTATTGTGAATGAAGAAGACCTGTCAATTGACGGACGCGGACCGGGACTTGGCTTATCGAGAACCTACAACAGTCTTGACACCTCTGATCATTTATTTGGGCAAGGCTGGTATGCTGATGCAGAAACATCTGTCATCTCGACGGATGGCGGGGCAATGTATATCGATGAAGACGCTACGACACATCGATTTACGAAAAAAGCCGATGGCACGTATCAGCCGCCGACCGGTGTATATCTTGAATTAACAGAAACAGCTGATCAGTTCATATTAAAAACAAAGGATCAAACCAACGCTTATTTCAATAAAAAAGGCGGCAAACTCCAAAAGGTAGTGGATGGCCATAACAATGCAACTGTCTACACTTACAATGACAAAAATCAACTGACAGCCATTACAGACGCATCAGGCCGCAAGCTCACATTCACATATGACGAAAATGGCCATGTGACCTCCATCACCGGACCTAAGAATAAGAAAGTAACCTACTCATATGAGAGTGATTTGCTGAAGAAAGTCACGGATACAGACGGGACTGTCACAAGCTTTGACTATGATGCGGAAGGGCGTCTTGTCAAACAATATTCAGCCAACAGCACCGAAGCAAAGCCTGTCTTTACCGAATATCAGTATAGCGGACACCGTCTCGAAAAAGCGATCAACGCTAAAAAAGAAACATATGTCTATAGCTATGATGCTGATAAAAAGACGCTTCTTATGACACAGCCAAATGGCCGGAAAGTACAGTATGGCTATAATGAAGCGGGAAATCCGATTCAGGTTATTGATGATGCGGAAGGGCTAAAAATTACAACAAATACAAAATATGAAGGCAATAATGTCGTAGAAGATGTAGATCCAAACGATGTCGGAACCGGAAAAGCAACGGAAAGCTATCAATATGACAAAGATGGCAACGTTACGTCGGTTAAAGACGCGTATGGAACTGAGACGTACGAATACAACAAAAACAACGATGTCACAAAGATGAAGGATACCGAGGGGAATGTCACGGATATTGCCTATGACGGACTGGATGCTGTATCCGAAACCGATCAGAGTGGAAAGTCATCGTCAGCAGCTGTTTATGATAAATATGGAAACCAGATTCAATCCAGCAAAGATTTATCAGCTTCAACTAATATTTTGAAAGACGGAAGCTTTGAAGCGCAGAAATCCGGCTGGAATCTGACTGCATCTAAAGACAGCGGCAAAATCTCAGTGATTGCCGATAAAAGCGGGGTTCTTTCCGGATCAAAGGCATTGGAAGTCTTGAGTCAATCAACGTCTGCCGGAACAGATCACGGGTATTCGTCAGCGACTCAAACAGTTGAGCTGGAGCCGAATACAACCTATACATTAAGCGGGAAAATCAAAACAGATCTAGCGAAATCAAGAGCCTACTTTAACATTGATTTGCGAGACAAAGATCAAAAACGAATTCAATGGATTCACAATGAATACAGTGCATTAGCCGGAAAAAATGACTGGACAAAACGGCAAATCACTTTTACGACTCCGGCAAATGCAGGAAAAGCTGTTGTGTACATGGAAGTCGATCATAGAGATAAAGATGGCAAAGGAAAAGCATGGTTTGGTGAAGTCCAGCTGGAAAAAGGCGAAGTTTCGTCAAGCTATAACCCAGTTCAAAACAGCAGTTTCACAGCAGCAACGGAAAACTGGAGCGTAAGCGGGGCCTCCGTTGATTCTGAGGAAGGCTTTAATGATGACGTATCATTAAAAGCTGCCCGGACCAGTGCGTCCCAAGCCGGATCAGTAACAAAACAAACCGTTGTCTTAGGGCAAAACGCAAACGACAAACCAGTTTATCTCACACTGACAGGAATGTCGAAAGCCAGCAGCGTCAAATTTACAGATGAAAAAGACTATTCTCTGCAGGCTAATGTCACTTACGCGGACGGCAGCACAGGTGTATACAATGCCAAATTCCCTTCTGGAACACAGGAATGGAACCGGGCAGCTGTCGTTATACCAAAAACAAAGCCGATCAATAAAGTCGATATCAGCATTCTGTTCCAAAAGAGTGCGACAGGAACAGTCTGGTTTGATGATATCCGCCTGATTGAAGGAAGCCTTCTGACAAAAAGCACGTATGACAGTAATGGTAACTATGTGACCAAGGAAGAGGACGAACTAGGTTTCTCCACTTCAACTGATTACGATGAAACTGGTAAGAAAACAGCTGAAACGGATGCAAAAGGTGAAAAAACAACCTATACGTATGATCAGGCAGACCAATTGACAAACATGACGCTCTCCAACGGCACTTCTATCCTTCACAGCTATGATAAGGAAGGCAATGAGGTAAGCAAAACCATCCGGGCGGGAGCAGATCAAACCTATAAATACGAATATGATGTCATGGGCAAGCTTGTCAAAACAACTGACCCTCTCGGCAATGTGTTAGCAAGCGAATATGATGCCAACAGCAACCTGACCAAAACCATTTCACCGAATGGCAACGAAGTGTCTCTTTCTTATGATGGAACAGACCGGGTGAAATCAAAATCATATAACGGTACAGAAAAGTACAATTTCACGTATGACAAAAATGGAAATGAAACGTCAGTCGTCAATAAAGAGCAGAACACCACAAAGAAACGGACATTTGACAACAAAAACCGTTTAACCGAATTGACTGACCGCGGCGGCAGCCAAACTTGGACATATCCTAGTGACTCCGATAAGCTGAAAACCTTCTCATGGAGCCATGGGGATCAAAAAGGAACGAATCAATTTACGTATAACAAACTGGATCAAATGATTGAGATGAAAGACAGTACATCTTCCTATTCATTTGATTATGATGAAAATGGCAACGTCCAAACCTTTATTACAGGCAACGGTGGCGGAACAAGTTTTTCTTATGACGAAAGAAACCTTGTAAGCTCGCTGCATATCGGCGACAAAAACGGCGGAAGCATTCTGACAGAAAGCTATGAATATGACGCCAACGGCAATCGCACAACGATAAACAGCTCAGCAAGCGGCAAGGTGCAATATGAGTATGGGAAGCTGAATCAGCTTGTCAAAGAAACCCATGAAGACGGTACTGTCATTGAATACACATATGATGGATTCGGGAACCGGAAAACCGTTACAACTGTAAAAGACGGCTCAAGCAAAACGGTGAACGCTTCCTTCAACATCATGAACCAGCTGACAAAAGTCAATGATGAAAGCATCTCTTACGATAAAAACGGCAACCGCACATCCGACGGCAAATTCACATATACGTGGGATGCGGAAGATAACCTGACAGCCGTTACAAAAAAAGGCGAAGACAAGCCATTCGCAACATATAAGTATGACGAGAAAGGAAACAGAATCCAAAAAACCGTCAACGGAAACGTCACGAACTACTTCTACGACGGAGACAGCTTGAACGTCTTGTATGAAACAGACGCGGACAACAAAGTCACAAAATCGTACACGTACGGGGACAGCGGCCAGCTGTTATCCTACACAGAGAATGGCAAGAAATATTTCTATCACTACAACGCACACGGCGACGTCATCGCGATCTCAGACAGCTCTGGAAAAACTCTTGCCAAATATCAGTACGATGCATGGGGAAATCCAACAAAAACCGAAGCAAGCGACGAAGTAAAAGATAACCGCTACCGTTACGCAGGCTACCAATATGACGAAGAAACCGGCCTGTACTATCTCATGGCCCGCTACTACGAGCCAAGAAACGGCGTATTCCTATCGCTCGACCCAGACCCGGGTAGCGACGGAGATTCATTGGATCAGAATGGGTATGCTTATGGAAATAATAACCCGGTGATGAATGTTGATCCGGATGGGCATTGGGTTTGGCTTGTGGTAAATGCCGGGTTTGCAGCCTATGATGGGTACAAGGCATATAAATCAGGTAAAGGATGGAAAGGTGCTGCTTGGGCGGCTGCTTCTAACTTTGGGCCTGGGAAGATATTTAAGGGTGCTAAGAGAGTTTATAGATTTGCGAAATCAGGTAAAAATTTCAACTGGAAACATATCAAAAAAGATCATGGTCCTAAGTCGAAGGCACGAATGCCAAATGGGCAACCAAAAAGCAAGTTTAGAAGTGCTAAAACTTTAAGAAGAACAACTAAGGCAACAGCAAGAACTAGACCGGCATACGTCCAAAAAGATGGTAGAACAGTTCACTTTAAGAAGTTTAAAAAGCCTATTGGAAGAAAAACGAATGGTAGGCATACTTATACTGTAAAGGTTGTTAAGTCTGGAAGGTATGTTGTAACGAGTTACCCTTATTAAAAAGTGAATAAAAGGAAGAGGGATGATTCTTTCTTCCTTTTTAAAAATAGAAAGGATGTCATCTATGCATGAACTAAAATTTAGAGATTTGAATGTCGAAGTAAATGAGGAAGATACAGTATTACTATCGATGACTGAATCAGAAATAATTGTATTGACTAAAAAGGAAATCGATTATGGTGCTAAATATATAAATCATATTGTTCTCTACTGTAACACTGATGGACGATTCTTAAATAGCTTTAGCATACAAACAAACGAACAAGTCATAAATGTACAAAAAGTTGATGATTCATTCTTGTTTTTAATTGATAAAGAGTACGAGGATAGTGTTAGAGACGTTGAACCCAATATATATTTGTGGAATCCGATTGAAGGATTCCATCAATCTTTTTATGCGGGGCGATACATTAATTCAATGATAATAGATCAAAATAAGAATTTATGGGTCGGCTATGATGAAACGGGTATATTTTCATGCGTTGATCAGGAAATAAGCACGAGAGGGATTAATAAATTCGTTTTGAAAAATGGAAAATATGAATTGTATTTCCACGGTGTTAGTTCTTATGTGATTGACCAATATTTTTCTACTTTTGTAAGTGAGGATGCCATCTATTTGTATTACAGATCGATGGGTGAAGATTATTTACAAAAATTGAATTTACTTGGAGAAACATTAGAAAGAGTTGAGGTTGGAATAGAGTGTAGTTCATGCATCAAAAATGGATCATCTATTTATCTTTTCAGTCGTGATGATGACTCTTACAATATTGAAAAAGTATTCAAGACGAATGACATGCAAAATTATGTAGAACAAAAAATTTCAAATGAAAACAATGGAGAAAGTCTATGTTTTACACAAGTAGCTTCCTATAAAGATAAGGTTGCAGGAATTGATCATAATAATAAGCTTTTTCTGTTAAATAATCAAAGCTTATAAAAGGGGATGCTCAACAAGTAGACTCATCAAATTTGGTAAGCAGTGAAAGTGAGAAATTTAGATGGAACATACAAATAGGAGGAATCCATTTGAATATTACACAATACGAGAAATTGAAAAAGCATCTTTCTGATGCGGATACGGGTCCATATACATTAAAAGAGTTTTCTTTCTATATGAAAGAAGATGATCGTTATATTCATATTCCTGTGTTTGAATTAAAACTCTCAGCTCAAACCTGTGACATTCATTTGCGGTTTGATGACATCAGTGCATCGAAGCTGGATGACCTTGAATCCATCGAATGGGTTGAATTTGAGATTTTACCGACTGACGATCAATGGGAAAGGCTTCGCTATTATGTGTATGATCAAGAAAACCAAATGAGTTTCTATTGTGGAGGATGGGATGTGATCAAGTGTGACAAGAAGTCACACTGATTTTCCCCTTTTTGCTTGAGACCCCCCACCTCATTTTTATTCTTCAACGCAATTTTTTTCTGCCTTCAGCCATCGTAAAGAAACAATCTCCGAGGAACTGGATCATGGTGGTATCTACCGGTATCATCCATACTGGTATTGTCTATTTGCTGTTTTTTGACAGTTTGCGATTCTTATCAACAAAATTTATTTCAATTATTGTCTTCCTCGACTCGGCTGTCGCAATCGTACTCGATACCGTCTTTACGGGTTTCCGCCCAGACCTCTATCAAACACTAGGCATCGTAATGATCTTTGCGGGCATGGCTTTGACGCTTGTCAGGAGGCGTGGGAAGGCGGATGTGGTTGCTGAGAATTCTCAAATATAGGCCTGATGAAAAGAATATCGAAATGATAAAAGCAGCTGTTTTCAACAGCTGCTTTTATTTTATTTCCAAATGTACTTTCGATACAGATTCCCCATAGCGTATATCACTTTGAGAAATGAACCTAAAGAAATGAGTCTATAGTCACTGTATATGGGAAATGCATCTTTTATCGTCATAATTTAGTATTTTAGAAGGATGCATCTTTTTTTGATCACAATTATCATAATTAAAGATGAATAAAGAACTACAATAGAGTAGGAGGAATTGCATAATGAAAAAGAAATTGATCATGACATTCGCATCTTTTGTTATCGCCTTGACAAGCTTTACAGCTATTGATCTTGCTGATAACAAAGCACAAGCAAAAGATTGGGTGAAAAGAGGCAGTATTTGGACTACCCATTACCATTCAGGCTCATTCAAAAACTATACGTACTCACCTACATTTCAGATTTTTTATTCAGGTCAAGGAACGAATGCAAGCATTAATGCAAACGGATCTGGAAGCGGGAATATAAAAGCCGAGATGCAACAGAAGACAAGTAAAGGATGGAAAACCATTAAAACTTTTTATGCAAAGAAAAAGGGTTATACCAACTTGAGCTACAGTAAAGCATCTAAGAGCTATAAAACAAAATACAGATTTAAATTCAGTAATACAGGAACTAAAAAAACGATTAATTATACATTCGCTTCTCTTTATTAAAAAGCAAAACCCCAGCCTTCACTCAAGGTTGGGGTTTCTGCGTTTGACTCGCCAAATTCTGAAGACAGCGGCTGCGTAAGTGAGGGAAGCCGGAATAGTAATGGCGATGAGAAAGATAAAAAGGATGTGTATGGTGTTATGAAGTACGGTAGCTTCAGCAGAAAAAAGCATACTCCTGATGACAGTGAAAGCCGCAGTAAGACAGAGCATAAACAATGTGATATAGCGAAGGGTATATTCACTTTGTTTGTATTTATCAATCATGGTTGAACGGTCGGAGTAAATCGGCTTCGTTCCGGGTGCAGCGACAAAGATATGTGTGGTGTATTCAGAACAAACATGCTCCCATCCAGCATTTTCGAATATGTCAAGGTATTCATCCATGCTGTCATCATTGACGGCACGATAGTCTAAGCTGTAAATCAAATTCCGCGGTTCAGCTTTTCTAAGTTTATACCCCATAAACGCAAATGAATCGAGCACCCAGCCTTTGCTGGCCATATCACTTAGTCTCTTCATATCCTTTTCCTCTGAAAACGCCAATCCTTCAGACATCATATATTTTTCTGTTTCATGACTAGTCCCCTTTCAATTGTTGAAAAGCGCGTTCTCCGTGTTCAGCCATCCATTTTCTGCGATGAATTTCTTTTTTCAGTAATTCTTGGCCGCTTCGTGTGGTTTGGTACACTTTGCGGCGCGGGTTGTCATTGTTGACAAGCTCAATGATCTCTTCTTGCAGTAATTTCTTTAACAATGTATATAAGGTAGCCGGGCCGATCGTGAAGGAGTCATCGGTCATGTCTTCAATCTCTTGCATGATCGAATATCCGTGTTTTGGTTCCAGCAATGTTAAGACAATATAATAGGCTGGATCGGTAAGCTGATCCATTTCCTGCGGACGTTGCTTTGGCAAGTGGTCACCTCATTTCCTATATCAATAAATGATATATCAACTATTGATATAATAAAATCTTCCTTTCTGTTTGTCAACGCCATTTTTTTCTGCATTCAGTCATCATAAAGAAACAATCACCGAGTATGCATTAATGTATACGTTTTCATAGAGGAGGAGTCTTGATGAGAAAATGGATGGCTGCGGTTTTTGTGATGATGTTGATATTATGTTTCGGCGGGATTGAGAGTGTGAAGGCGGCGGAGCCGAAGGTGTATCAGTTTGACTTTGGGAGCGGTTCAGTTGAGCCTGGTTACATTGGTGTCAGGGCGTCTGAGCGTTATGACCCGTCAAAGGGCTACGGTTTTCAGACGCCGGAGAATATGAAGGATGTGGCGGCATCCGGGACTGGTGTGAAGAGTGATGCGGTTCAGTTTTTGGCGTATGGGACGAAAAGCGACAACACGTTTCATGTGGATCTTCCGAACGGCCTTTATGAGGTAAAGGTGACGCTTGGCAATACGGCAAGGGCCAGTGTGGCGGCGGAGGGTGTGTTTCAGGTCATCAATATGACGGGGGACGGTGCGGAGGATACGTTCCAAATTCCTGTCACCGACGGGCAGCTGAATCTGCTGGTGACAGAGGGGAAGGCAGGCACCGCTTTTACGCTCAGCGCTTTGAAAATCAAGAAATTGTCTGATCAGCCTGTGACGAATCGAACCATTTATGTCGGCGGCGATTCGACGGTGTGCAATTATTATCCGCTCAACAGCAGCAAGCAGGCGGGCTGGGGGCAGATGCTGCCTCACTATATCGACAAACACACCTTCCAAGTGAGAAACATGGCGTCCGGCGGGCAGATTGCGAGAGGGTTTCGAAATGATGGACAGCTGGAGGCGATCTTGAAGTATATTAAGCCGGGGGATTATTTTATGTTGCAGCTTGGCATTAATGACACAAACCCGAAGCATAATGAATCGGAAGCGGAGTTTAAGGAGATTATGCGTGATATGATCCACCAGGTGAAAGCAAAGGGTGCGGAAGTCATTCTTTCAACACCCCAGGGACGGGCGACAGATTTTACTTCTGAAGGCATCCATTCGTCTGTAAACCGATGGTACAGGGCTTCTATTTTGGCTTTGGCCGAAGAGGAAAAAACACACCTCATTGACTTAAATGTTCTCAGCTCGGCTTACTTTACATCAATCGGCCCGGAAAAAACGCTCGCATTATATATGGACGGAGATACGCTGCATCCAAACCGCGCGGGAGCCGACGCACTGGCGCGACTAGCTGTTCAGGAGTTAAAACGCCTGGGAATCGATGGCTTTTAATACGTCATTTTTCGACAAAACACATATGCCTTCGCCAATTAGAGTATAATGAGAACATCTGCAAGAGACAGGAGTTTATACATGAGTCATTTTAAAAACTATCAAATCAGTCATGACATTTTACGAGCATTAGAAGGACTGGGATATACAGAACCGACCAAGGTGCAGCAGAGCGTGATCCCCGCCGCCCTTGAACGAAAAGATCTTGTTGTCAAATCACAGACGGGAAGCGGGAAAACGGCTTCGTTTGGGATTCCTCTCTGTGAGCTGGCGGATTGGGATGAAAACAAGCCGCAGGCGCTTATTTTAACACCGACCCGTGAGCTTGCCGTACAAGTAAAAGAGGATATCACGAACATCGGACGATTTAAACGAATCAAAGCGACAGCTGTGTTTGGAAAATCATCCTTTGACAAACAAAAGGCTGAACTTAAACAAAAAAGCCACATTGTTGTCGGCACGCCGGGACGTGTACTGGATCATATCGAAAAGGGCACTCTGCCGTTAGACCGTCTCTCCTATTTGGTCATTGATGAAGCCGATGAGATGCTGAATATGGGCTTCATCGAGCAAGTAGAGGCGATAATCAAGCATCTGCCGACTGAGCGCACGACGATGCTGTTTTCGGCGACGCTGCCGGAGGATATTGAGAAATTGAGCCGTCAATATATGCAAAACCCGGAGCATATCGAAATCAAAGCGGCCGGCCTAACCACAAGGAATATTGATCATGCGGTGATTCAGGTAAGAGAAGAGAATAAGTTTTCTTTGCTGAAAGATGTACTGATGACGGAGAATCCCGACAGCTCCATCATTTTCTGCCGGACGAAAGAGCATGTCAATCAGCTGACCGATGAATTGGATGACTTAGGATATCCATGCGATAAAATTCACGGCGGAATGATTCAGGAAGACCGGTTCGACGTTATGAATGAATTTAAACGGGGCGAGTACCGGTACCTCGTCGCGACAGATGTCGCCGCGCGCGGGATTGATATTGAAAATATCTCCCTCGTCATTAACTATGATCTGCCGCTTGAAAAGGAAAGCTATGTTCACCGCACGGGCCGGACAGGGCGCGCAGGGAACAAAGGAAAGGCCATTTCGTTTGTCACGGCCTTCGAAAAACGGTTTTTAGCCGACATTGAAGAATATATCGGGTTTGAGATTCAAAAAATAGAAGCCCCTTCTCAAGAAGAAGTGGCCAAGAAGAAACCTGATTTTCTATCTAAATTGAATGACCGTCCGGAATTCAAAAAGGACAAAAGCGAAGAGCTGAATAAAGACATTATGAAGCTGTATTTTAACGGCGGAAAGAAAAAGAAAATCAGAGCCATTGATTTTGTAGGAACGATTGCCAAAATTGACGGTGTGTCAGCTGATGACATCGGCATTATCACGATCATGGATAACGCCTCTTACGTGGAGATTTTAAACGGAAAGGGCCCTCATGTTCTCAAAGTGATGAAGAATACAACCGTCAAAGGGAAAAAGCTGAAGGTGAATAAAGCGAATAAATGATGAATGACCTGCTCCAGTTAAAGGGGCAGGTCATTTTGGTGTTTACTGACATCGGCACGGTTTTCCTCCGGAACGAACGCGAGAATCACAATGCCGATTATAAAAAGAACAATCAGGCTGAACACTGCAGTCGAGGATTTCCCGGTCAGCTGGGCGGTAACGGCGATGAGCAGCGGTCCCATAATCGAAGCGAATTTCCCGAAAATGTTGTAGAAGCCGAAGAATTCATTGGCGTGGCGTTTTGGCACGAGCTTCGCGAAATAAGAACGGCTGAGGGCTTGAATGCCGCCCTGCGAGGTGGCGACAAGCATGGCCAGTATCCAGAAATCAAGCGTTGTCTCCAGAAAATAGGCGTACACGCAGACAATCATATAAATAACGATCCCAACGTACAGCATTGTTTTTCCCGTAAAGCGTTCTGCCAGTTTTCCGTATACAATGGAAAACGGCGCGGCGACGACCTGGGTGACAAACAGGATGATCAGGAGGCTTGTGGGGCTGATCCCTAAATCAGATCCATAGGATGTCGACATTGTAATAATAGTGCCAACTCCGTCGATATAAAAGAAATAAGCAAGCAAAAAGAGGAACAGCGCCCGGTACTGCCTAATCCGTTTCACCGTTTGGCCGAGCCGTTTGAAGCTGTTGATGACGATATGAGGTTCTCTTTTGATGTAATAGCGCTGATGGACATGTTTCAGCATCGGGATGGTAAACAGCCCCCACCAGGCAGCCGTTATGAAAAAGGACAGCTGGCTTGCGGCCGATACAGACATCGGAATCGTTTCAGCCTGTGCAAGCAGGATGGCAGCAATGCTGATGATAAATGGAATCGTGCTTCCAATGTACCCTAAGCCAAAACCCCGTGCAGAGATGATATTCATCCGTTTTTCTGAAGTGACGTCAACGAGAAAGGCATCATAAAACACGTTGGCGCCGGAAAAACCGATAGCCGATATGGTATAAAACAGCAATAAAAGCAGCCAATGTTCACTCGGGATAAAGGCAAGGATCGCGGTGCTGGCGACACCGGCTGACACAAAGAAACCAAAGAACCGTTTTTTGCACCCTTCATAGTCGGCGATCGTGCCTAAAATCGGCCCGAGCATGGCAAGGATAAACGTTGAAATCGCAATGGTATAGCCTAAATAGGCAGTCGATTGAGCGGCGCCGATACCGCTTTCCGCAACCGCTGATTTATAAAATAACGGAAATACCGCGGTGGTTACGACAATCGAGTAAGCAGAATTTGCCCAGTCATATAAAACCCAGCTGTTTTCTTGTTTCGTAAAACGTTTCATCATCAGCGCCCTCCTCCGGTAACGATACTTCTATTGTACGAGAAATGGGCCTGAAAAGAATGGAATGAACGTCAATTTTTACAAAATATTTATGTTTTTGTGCTTCAAATCATACTTTTGGTTTATTGATGGGAATAGGTGTATCTGGTACCATTTAACTATATTTTGCCGTATTTTCCAGAAGAGGTGCAGCGGAGAGGAGACTGAGCATGAGGCGAATAGGCTTGTGTATAAGCCTGCTGGTCACAGTTTTTGTGATGAGCGCATGCGAAAGTGAAGATGAGGCTCAGACGTTTGCAGATCGTGATCAAGAGACAGTAAAACATACCACAGTCAAACCGATGAGCAATAAGAATAAGCAGGACTTCCAGACACTCCCAAACGATATGCAGCTGGCCATTGTATTCAGTTCCATGATACGTGTAAGCGAAGCATTTGATTATGGAATCGGCAATCCTGAATACTTCGTTCGGAGCAGCATGACTGAAGGAGAAGCAGACATTGCGAAGGAGAACCTTGAATCGATTCAATTTGAAAATAAACAGCTCAAAAAGCAAAACAACGAGGCAGTTGCTTTGCTCCAAAAAACCCACAATCAAGAAATGAGCCACAACGAAATGCAACAGCTGAAAGAGAATAGAACCGCTTTTTTTGAGGTCACAGAAAGCATGATCAAACTTATCAGCCAAGTCACACCGAAAAACGCGAAGAAGACAAGACAGCAGCTGGATCAGCTGAAAAAACAATATACGCAATACAGCGCCGAAAGCGTCAAAATCATGAACAGCATTGTCAAGAAGCAGGGGGCTGACAAGGCATCATTTGAACGCCATCTGGAGACAATGCTTCAAAAACAGCCCGGGCAGCCGATGCTGAGTGAATTGTATTAACCTGTTCCCGTCTTTCCCTGATGATATTGACCTAGTACAAAAAGAATGTACAATCAAGGTGTAGTCTGTTCTTAGTTGATTGGAGGGACATGTCATGAAAATTGCGAAGGTGATCAACAATAATGTGATCAGCGTGGTCAATGAACAGGGAAAAGAATTGGTCATCATGGGCAGGGGGCTCGCGTTCCAGAAAAAGACCGGCGATGATGTCGATGAAGACCGCATTGAGAAGGTGTTCACGCTCGATAACAAGGATGTATCAGAAAAATTCAAAACCCTTTTGTATGATATACCGATCGAGTGTATGGAAGTATCCGAAGAGATTATCAGCTATGCGAAATTACAGCTCGGCAAAAAGCTCAACGACAGCATCTATGTATCGCTGACCGACCATATTAACTTTGCCATCCAGCGCAATCAGAAGGGGCTTGATATCAAAAACGCCTTGCTGTGGGAAACAAAGCGGCTGTACAAAGATGAGTTTGCGATCGGCAAAGAAGCGCTGGAGATGGTGAAAAACAAAACTGGCGTGTCTCTGCCGGAGGATGAAGCAGGCTTTATTGCCCTGCATATCGTAAATGCCGAGCTGAACGAAGAGATGCCTAATATCATCAACATTACAAAAGTCATGCAAGAGATTTTGAGTATTGTAAAATACCATTTTAAAATTGAATTCAACGAAGAATCGCTTCACTATTATCGGTTCGTCACCCACTTAAAGTTTTTCGCGCAGCGTCTATTTAACGGCACACATATGGAAAGCCAGGACGATTTTTTGCTGGAGACGGTGAAAGAAAAGTATCATCGCGCGTATGTATGCACGAAGAAAATCCAAACTTATATTGAGCAGGAGTATGAACACAAGCTCACCAGTGACGAGCTGCTGTATTTAACGATTCACATAGAAAGGGTCGTCAAACAAACATAATGAAAGCGTTGACATTTTCATTTCCTTGTGTTAATTTTTTCTTACATTCATATATGATGATGTTAGGATTGTTACTGATAAGCAGGCAAAACCTAAATTACAATGAGTGCAGATGATCTCTGTCTGTGCTGATGGTAATTTAGGTTTTTATTTTTTTCAGAGGGATGGTGATGATGGCGTTTCGCAGAAAAAACCGAATGATGGCGTTTCATAGGATTGTTACTGGTCAGGCAGGCAAAACCTAAACTACTTGTTCCTATTGCGATAGGGGTAGTTTAGGTTTTTTATTTTTTAGCAGAAGGGATGAGAGGAAAATGGGGGTTCAAGCAGCGGCAAAAGAGATTTTACAGCTGGTCGGCGGGGAAGAAAATGTGCGTTCTCTAGTACATTGTGCGACACGCCTGCGTTTTACGCTGAACGATCGGTCGAAAGCGGATAAAGATAAAATCGAAGCTTTGGATGATGTCGTAACTGTAGTGGAAAGCGGCGGGCAGTTTCAAGTCGTGATCGGCAATCACGTTTCAGAGGTATATCAAGAGATTGGGAGAATGTCTAATCTGCTGAATGATGACCAAGCTGAACGGTCTGCCCAAAAAGGGAATCTGTTCGGACGGCTTGTTGATATCGTATCGAGCATTTTTACACCTTTACTTGGCGTGATGGCGGGAGCGGGAATTTTAAAGGGCCTGCTGATGATATGTACAAATGCCGGCTGGCTCAAAACAGAGGAAACCACTTATACGATACTGTATGCCGCTGCGGACAGCCTGTTTTACTTTCTTCCGCTCTTGCTGGCCATTACTGCTGCCCGGAAATTTGGCGCGAATCTATTTGTTTCTGTCACAGTTGCGGGTGCGCTTATCTATCCAACGATCATTGAGTTGAAGAATGGTAATACAGAAACGGACTTTTTCGGCATTCCAGTCGTGTTAATGAACTATACGTCAACTGTGATCCCGATCATTCTGGCGATTTTTGTGATGAGTTACGTTGAGAAGTATTTGAACCGGGTGATTCATGACAGTGTGAAAACCTTCATCACCCCGCTGATTTGTCTGGTAACCATTGTGCCGCTCACATTAATTGTATTCGGCCCGCTTGGTGTAAACGCGGGAAATGCCATTGCGTCTGCGATTCTGGCAATCTTCAGCTTTAACCCGATGCTGGCCGGCGCCGTGATCGCGGCACTCTGGCAGATTCTTGTCATCTTCGGCATCCACTGGGGGATTGTGCCGGTCATTTTAAATAACATTGCGGTCAATGGGCAGGATTCGATCAAACCGGCAACAGCGGCAGCCGTGTTTGCACAAACAGGAGCTGCTGTGGGTGTCATGCTGAAAACGAAAAACAAAAAATTAAAGGCGCTTGCCGGTTCCGCCGCTGTCACAGGGATTTTTGGCATCACAGAACCAGCCGTTTACGGCGTGACGCTCAGGCTGAAAAAACCTTTTGTATGCGGTGTCATTAGTGCTGCTGTTGGCGGGGCGATTATCGGACAGGCTCACAGCGTGGCCATCGCTTCTGGCGCACCCGGTCTATTGACGATCCCGATTTTCTACGGACAGGGCTTTGCCGGTTTTATCTTGGGAATCTCGGTATCTTTTATTCTATCAATCATCTTAACGTACATTGTCGGGTTTGAAGATCCCGCGGAACAAATAGAAATAAAAGCAGAACCACCTGTACCCTCAGTCCGGCGTGAAGAGATCAGCAGTCCGTTAGAAGGAAAAGTGGTTCCGCTAACAGAAGTGAAGGATAAAGTGTTTGCATCTGAGACACTTGGAAAGGGAATAGCGATTTTTCCGGAGAAAGGCAGACTCGTTGCACCAGCTGATGGCGTGATATCAACCGTTTTTCCGACGGGCCATGCATTCGGCATGGTCACCGATCAGGAAACGGAAATCCTCATTCACCTCGGATTTGATACGGTGAAGCTGGAAGGAAAACACTTTTATCCTAAAGTAGTGCAAGGGCAAGCAGTCAAACAAGGTGATTTGCTTGCTGAATTTGACCTGGATGACTTACTAAAGGCGGGGTTTGATATGAACACACCGATCGTCATCACAAACGCAGATCAATATACCGACGTCATTCAAACAGATCAAAAGCAAGTCAAAATAGAAGAAAGAATCTTTTCTTTAATCTAAAACCATTGGAGGAACAGACGATGAACTATAAAACACTTGCAGCATTTCCGGAGAATTTTTTGTGGGGGGCATCGACTTCTGCCTATCAAGTTGAAGGCGCGTGGAACGAAGACGGAAAAGGCCCGTCAGTGATTGACGCACGTGACAGCTATCCTGAGGGAACGACTGATTTTAAAGTCGCCAGCGACCATTACCATCGCTATAAAGAAGACGTTGCCTTGTTTGCTGAAATGGGCTTTAAAGCGTACCGGTTTTCTATCGCATGGACGCGGATTATTCCTGATGGCGACGGAGACATCAATCAAAAGGGAATTGAGTTTTACAGCAATCTGATTGATGAGTTGCTCAAATATAAGATTGAGCCGATCGTCACGATGTATCACTTTGATCTGCCGAATGCTCTGCAGAAAAAAGGCGGCTGGTCGCAAAGAGCCACAATAGATGCGTTTGAACGGTATTCCAAAGTGTTGTTTGAGCACTTCGGCGACCGCGTGAAGTACTGGCTGACCATCAACGAACAAAACATGATGATCCTTCACGGAAGCGCTTTAGGTACACTTGATCCGAATCTTAAAAATCCGAAAAAAGAGCTGTATCAGCAAAACCACCACATGCTGGTGGCGCAGGCAAAAGCCATGAACCTCTGCCACGACATGCTGCCGGGCGCAAAAATCGGCCCTGCTCCGAATATCGCGCTCATCTACCCGGCGTCTTCTAAACCGGAGGATATTGTGGCGGCTTTTAACTATAATGCGATTCGGAACTGGCTCTATTTAGACATGGCAGTTCATGGGCGCTACAATACGACGGCGTGGGCTTATATGAAAGAAAAAGGCTATACGCCAGTTATTGAAGATGGTGACATGGAGATTCTGCAATCCGCGAAACCTGATTTTATCGCCTTTAACTACTATACCTCTCAAACAGCGGCAGCGAGCCAAGGCGACGGATCGGACGAAGTGGCGCGCGGAGGTGACCAGCATTTGAAAACGGGAGAAGCTGGCGTCTACCGCGGAAGCAGCAACCCGCATTTGAAGAAAAATGACTTCGGCTGGGAGATTGATCCGGTCGGTTTCCGCTCCACGCTAAGAGAAATCTATGACCGTTACCAGCTGCCACTGATCATCACAGAAAACGGGCTTGGCGCCTTCGATCAACTAGAAGAAAACGATACGGTCAATGACGATTACCGCATTGATTATTTAAAACAGCACATCGAACAAATTCAGTGGGCCATCACAGACGGCGTCGATGTGTTCGGCTACTCCCCATGGTCAGCCATTGACTTGATTTCTACACACCAAGGCTGCTCGAAACGCTACGGCTTCATTTACGTCAACCGTGATGAATTTGATCTGAAGGATCTGTGCCGTATCCGGAAGAAAAGCTTTTATTGGTATAAAGAGCTGATTGCTTCAAATGGTGAAATTTCGAATGAGTAGTTAAATATATACAAATTATGAACATTGAGTCATAAATGTAAACTGGCTGGAGTTTCCTGCCGATATGTACAGTATAAAACCTGGAAGGAGTTTGTATATGAAGAACAAAAAAATATTTTCATTACCCCTATTGTGTGTTGTCTTGATTGTGGCCTTTAGCTTTTGTCTGAATTCAAATGCTGCTGCAGCGCAAAATGTGCCAAAAGAGAAAGCAATCACGAAACAGCAGGAAACATTGAAAAACCATAAGGAAATGGAGGATGTTTCTTTAAAGCAAGCAGATGCAGGGAGCCTTAAAAAGGATAAAAAAGCAGAAACAATAAAAGTGAAGAAGCCTGTCAATGAGAATGTTTTTAAAACAACTTCCATGTACAACTCCGAAGACCAAGTATTCGATACTTCATCTGTACTTAACGATAATAACCCTGACGATATGTATTTCTTCAGCACTTCGTCAAATCGAACTCTGATCACACGGATTTTGTCTGGCAACAGTCAGTACTATTTAAAACTGTATGTTGTCAATTGGGATACGGGTGAAGCACAGCCGACTAATATTACAATGGATGCGGGGAACTTAGTGCTTTTAAAAGAGCTTCCGGCCGGCGATTATATGATTCGGGTCTATTCTGAAGGAACGCTGGGAGATTCATACAACATTCAGTTAAATGCCAAAAACCCTTCAAATTACACAAGTGTGAAGTCGATCACCTCTAATTTGCAAGCCTTTGTTGCTGAGTACGCAGATGGTTCTGTCTATGCAAACGGAACATTGTTGTACAATACCAGCACAAAAACATCTTCATTAAGCTGGGAAAGAAAATATTATTTTTCGTATGGCGGCGGGTATAATCAGCGCACCCATTCTATTTCCGATGTGAAGGTGAAAAATGTTTCTGATCCTGTAACTTATCGTTCAAGTTATGCGAGCTCAAATGCGGCAGTGATGGTTTACTTAGATACAGGAACGCTGTTTATGCATCATGTATCAGCGTATCAATCAGGGGTAGGTTACGATGACTCTTTTCTTGATACATTAGGCAAAAAAACACCTAGAAGACTTGATGCAGATGATCAAAACTATGGTGATCACATTTTAATCGTTGATGTAAAAACCGGCAAAGCAATCGACTTTTTCAGTGTTTTAAATTACTACTATGCATCAGGCGTTGAAAGCTTGCCGGTCATTTCGTATATTCAATAAGAATTCACTTAGGCTATTTCATTACAATGAAATAGCCTTATTTTAATTGGCTAGCGGAATGACTAGAGTTTTTTAACTCTTCAAAAATGTTATCTTGCTTATCAGGTTCAGGCCGATTCATTGTATTTGCATCAGGAACATTCATCATTTTCTTAAAATCACCCATGGTTAGCGGCTTCTTGTCATCACGTAATTCATATCCTAATTGGCCGTTTGCCTCAATCGTTGCATTCTTAACGTCCTTTATGCTGGAGATTCCGTGAAGCCTCATTCGCATTTCAAGCTGATCAACTGTCAGCCTCAATTTTTTCATATTTTCTATATTGAGTTTGCCATCTTCAATGACTAACTTTGCTTTGCCTGTTATGAACTTTTCCATCCAATTGGCTTTTATCTGGAACCATTCCATGAGTATTAGCGCCACAGTAAAAATACTGGCTGCCACAAGGGTTTTCCATAAACTTGTCTCTATAATCGGCTGGACAATAATCGTTCCAATTGAAATCATCACCACAGTTTGTGCTAACGTCATTTGAGAGATCGATTTTCTGCCAGAAATTCTGAGCAATATAATGCCGGATATAATTAAAATGAGTGCTTCCCAAGCAAAATTCATGCAATCACCTTTTTGTGTTGATTTTTCCATAGTATGATCTTGGGTTTTCGGATTATACAGAACGAAAGGATTTCCGCCAGCGGAAATCCTCTTCTCATTAAAACGAAATAATCCCAATCAAAAGCGCCGCAATCGTCATCACAATCGTTGTCCCCACTGCCCATTTGATGGTGAATTTTTGATGATCGCCAAAGCTGACGCCTGCCATTCCAACCAATAGATAGGTGGAAGGCACAAGCGGACTTAGAAGATGCACTGGCTGTCCCAGCAGGGAGGCCCTTCCGATTTCAGCGGCATCTATTCCGTAAGCGGATGCGGCTTCGGCGATGATGGGCAGGACACCAAAGTAAAAGGCGTCATTTGACATGAAAAAGGTGAATGGCATGCTGACGATGGCGGTGATCAATGGCAGGTGCGGGCCCATGGCATCAGGGATAAGTGAAACGAGAGAATGCGCCATCGCATCCACCATTTTTGTGCCGGAGAGAATGCCTGTGAATATGCCTGCAGCAAACACCATTGAGACAACGTTTAACGCATTTCCTGCATGTGCCGATATCCGTTTCTGCTGCTCTTTGACATTTGGATAGTTGACCATCAAGGCGATGGCGAATGCGGTCATAAAAAGAACAGGGAGCGGCAGCAGGCTGGTGATCAGAGCGGCCATCAGAGCAACAGTCAGCAGCAGATTAAACCATTGGAGGGCGGGACGCTTGAGCGGCGCTGCCTCCGGATCAGAGGACGGTGCGTGTTCAATCGAAATGACGCCGAGACGCTTCCGCTCTTTTTTTCCAAGGAAATAAGCAACGGCGATCACCCAGAGAATGCCGGCGACCATAGCGGGAATCAGCGGCGTGAAGACCTCCGACATGTCCAATTTTAAGGAAGCCAAAACCCTCGCCGTCGGTCCGCCCCACGGTATAATGTTCATGACCCCGGAACCGAGCATCGCAATTCCCGCTAGCACTAAACGGTTCATGCCGAGCCGTTTGTACAGAGGCAGCATCGCCGCAATGGTAATCATATAGGTTGTTGTCCCATCTCCGTCCAGCGAAATGGTCATCGTCAGAACCGCTGTGCCGACGGCGATTTTTAACGGATCTCCTTTGACAAGTGATAAAATTTTTGCGATGAGAGGATCAAACAAACCTGAGTCAATCATAATGCCGAAATACAGGATGGCGAATAACAGCATGATACCGGTAGGAGCGAGGTCTGTAACGCCCTGAATCATCATCTCGCCGAGATCTTTGCCAAATCCGCTGATCAGGGCAAACACAACAGGAACGACAATTAAAGCAATAAGAGCGGAAAGCCGGTTAGACATAATAAGGTACATGAAGACAATAATCATCACAAAACCGAGTATGGCAAGCACGATATGACCTCCCCCATTCAATAGCATATTTTTTTGGTAAGCGCTTCCACTTTTTCTTTCTGAAAAGAAGGCTTATTTCAAATATGTATGACCACATATGTATATGTAGACCTAAAATCCTATTGAGCGGATTAGCAGTTTATATGAAGGATGCCACGGGTAAATGTGCTGTAGAATGTTTCGTTTGAAAAGGGGGAGCAGACATGAATGATGATCAAAACAAACGTGTAAATGAACACGCAAAGGACGAGCAGCTTGAGCAGTACAGGGCCGATAACAGCGGGAAGAAAATGACGACAAACCAAGGCGTGCGGGTGTCAGAGGATGAGCACTCGTTAAAGGCCGGGGTCCGGGGCCCGACGCTGATGGAGGATTTTCACTTCCGGGAGAAAATGACGCACTTTGACCATGAGAGGATTCCGGAGCGTGTTGTGCATGCGCGAGGGTATGGCGTGCATGGTTTTTTTCAGGTCTACGAACCGATGACCGAGTATACACGGGCCAAATTTCTTCAGGACCCTTCGGTGAAGACGCCGGTATTTGTCCGGTTTTCTACAGTCGCGGGTTCTAAAGGCTCCGCAGACACGGTGCGGGATGCCAGAGGCTTTGCGACAAAATTTTATACTGAAGAAGGAAACTATGATCTTGTGGGAAATAATATCCCAGTGTTTTTCATTCAGGATGCGATCAAATTTCCGGATCTGGTTCACGCGTTTAAGCCTGAACCTCATAATGAAATGCCCCAAGCCGCGACTGCTCATGATACGTTTTGGGATTTTGTCGCCAATAACCCTGAGTCGGCACATATGGTGATGTGGACGATGTCTGACAGAGGCATCCCTCGCAGCTACAGAATGATGGAAGGTTTCGGCGTTCACACGTTCCGTTTTGTCAATGAACAAGGAAAGGCACGTTTCGTGAAATTCCACTGGAAGCCTGTGCTCGGCGTGCATTCTCTTGTATGGGATGAAGCGCAGAAAATTGCCGGGAAAGATCCCGATTTCCACCGCCGCGACTTGTGGGAAACGATTGAAAACGGCGGCACGGTTGAATATGAGCTCGGCGTGCAGATGATTGATGAAGAAGACGAATTCAAATTTGATTTTGATATTCTTGACCCAACCAAGCTATGGCCGGAAGAGCTTGTACCGGTGAAAGTCATTGGGAAAATGACGCTGAACCGCAACCAGGATAATGTATTTGCGGAAACAGAGCAAGTCGCATTCCACCCGGGAAATGTTGTGCCAGGCATCGATTTTACAAATGATCCGCTATTGCAGGGACGGCTTTTCTCTTATACCGACACACAGCTCATCCGTCTTGGCGGCCCGAACTTCCATGAGATTCCGATTAACCGGCCGGTATGTCCATTCCATAACAACCAATACGACGGCTATCACCGGATGACGATTAATAAGGGGCCGGTCGCTTATCATAAAAACTCTCTGCAAAACAATGACCCGTCGCCTGCGCCAGCTGAAGAAGGCGGCTACGTCCACTATCAGGAGAAAGTCGAGGGCAAAAAAATCCGCCAGCGGAGCGACAGCTTCAACGATTATTACTCACAGGCGAAGCTTTTCTGGAACAGCATGTCTCCTGTCGAAAAACAGCATATCATCTCTGCTTTCTGCTTCGAGGTCGGAAAGGTCAAAAGCAAGGACGTGCAGCGGCAGGTTGTTGACGTCTTCAGCAATGTCGATACAGGCTTAGCGGAAGAAATCGCCAATGGAGTAGGTGTGGCGCCGCCGGCGAAACGAAAAGCATCAAAAGAAATTCTTACCTCACCTGCGTTAAGCCAGGCCCGCACTGTGAAAACAGCGTCAACGAGAAAAGTCGCCGTTCTCGCCGGAAACGGATTTCATGAAGAAGAGCTGCAAACAGTGCTGAACGCCTTAAAGCATGAAGGGATCACAGCAGATATCATCAGCCAAACGCTGGGGTACATCACAAGCGGCACCGGACAGCAGCTTGAGGCCAGCGGCACGTTCCTGACGGCTGATTCAGTTCTGTATGATTCCGTCTATGCCGCAGGAGGACCAGAGTTAAAAGACAACAAACAAGCGATGTCATTTATCAGAGAAGCCTATAATCACTATAAGGCGATCGGTGCGGCAAATGAAGGAATTGATCTTCTTCAATCCTCTGTCGGGACAACAGAAGGCTCGGGCATCGTGACTGCTAAAGATGAAGCTGACTACACCGCCTTCAGCAAGGCGTTTATTGAGGCGGTCGCCGCTCACCGCCATTGGGATAGACGAATTTGATCCGCTCCTGTATCTTAAAGGAAGATACTTTTCATAAGGAGCATGACAGATGAACGAAAAACAGCTCGCTGAAGCTTACGAACGCGATGAAAATATGATGATTTTGGTGTTTGCCCAATGGTGCGTGAACCATGATCTTGATCCGCTGGAGCTGTACGCCAAAGCGTATCCGCAGCAAAAGCTCAATGAAAGCTTGAAAAAAACCATGGACGAACTGGTCGTGCCGAAACACGAATCAGAGCACATTCCGGACCAAGCCGTCATTGCGGTATTAGAAATGTTTGGAAATATAGATTTGGCCCAAGCGGTTCACGAAGCCATTGCTGAGCGTAAACAATAAAAGGAGACATGTGTTGTCTCTTTTTTTATTGGGGAAATCGAGCTGTTAGACCTAGAAACTTCTTTTGATTTTATCAGTCTATAAAAGTGTGTATTGCTTAAAAGAGGGAATGATAAGCAACGACATCAAAGGAGGAGATCGTATGAAATGGAATCACATGCTGAAAGCCGCGGGGATTGCTGTTTTGCTTTTTTCTGTATTGGCATATGCGGCCCCATCTTTAAAAGCGGTTCAAGCGAAAACACCGACTGTCAGCAGCCATACGTACAAAAAGATCAAGGAGCTAAAGTATCCTCAGGTGCATCACATCGGGAATGCCGCGTTTGAAAAGAAAATCAATCAAGAGCTGAAAGCCTACATTGAACAATCATATCAGGAATACCTGAAAAACAAAAAAGCAGGCGAACAGCAGGGATTCAAAGCGGAATACCAAACATCCTTCAGCGTCAAATACAATGCGGCGGGCAAGCTCAGCATTCAAACACTCAATTATATATATTCAGGCGGCGCCCATGGTTTAACGTCTGTTCAGTCCTTCAACTATGACTTGAAAACACAAAAGCGGGTGACACTGAACCAGATTCTGAATACCAAAACAAAAGTCAGCAAAACGCAAGATTATCTGTATAGCTATATCAAAAAACACGATGAGCTGTTTTTCCCTGATGTAAAGAAAGAGGATATTACCCTTAATCAAGACACAACGTTTTACTTTACGAAAAACGGAATCGCCATCGTCTTCGGCCAGTATGACTTAGGACCATATGCAGCCGGAATCCGGGATGTGCAGGTGCCTTCCTCTATTTATCAATAATCAAAAGAGCCATATCCGCAAAGGGATATGGCTCAATGTTTCTACCATACAAACAGGCCGACAATCGCAGCACTCAGTAAAGATACCGCAATTCCGCTGACAAGCAATTTCCACACGTTTTTCCCGATGACCGTTGACTTTTCGCCGTCAAGGATCGAGTTGTACGTTCCGTAAATCATGCCGACTGTACTGAAGTTGGCAAATGACGTCAGGAATGTCGTCGCCACCGCAACTGTGTGAGGCGGAAGTGATTTGAGATTGTTTTTCAAGTCAAGCATCGCAACAAACTCGTTCGTTGCCAATTTCATGCCCATCAGTTGAGCAACATACATTGCATCATGTACTGGCAGCCCAAGCAGGAAAGCGAAAGGACTGAAGAGATAAGCGAAAATCGTCTGGATGGTCAGGCCGTGTACGAAAACGCCAAGAATGCCATTGACTGCAGACGTTAATGCTACATATCCGATCACCATTGCCAAAATAACGATAACCATGTTCATGCCGACAAGCATACTGTTAGAAATCGTAGAGAAAAAGTCTTTCTTCTCTTCTTTAGGCGGTGTATAGATGATATCTTCATCCTCCGGCACATGAACAGGGTTCAGCAGGTTTGCGATAATCAGCGCGTTTAAGCAGTTCAACGGAATCGCTGTAAACACGTATGTCGCCGGCACCATTGACAGGTAAGATCCAATAATGGAGCCGCTGATGCTGCTCATGCTCATTAAGCCGAATGTAAGCAGGCGGTTGTTATTTAGTACCGTAAGCTGCTGGCGGATGACCGCAAGTGCTTCAGTATTTCCCAGGAACATCATTTGAATAGAGAAAAAGCTTTCTAATTTCGGCAAGCGGGAAGCCTTTGAAATCACCCATCCGATTTTATCAATCAGCCAAGGCAAAATGCCGAAATATGTTAAAATATCAAAGAATGTGACGATAAAGATAATTGGAAGAAGTGCACTAAAGAAAAAGTCTACTGTTTCATTCGCCATGACTGACGGGAAGGCAAACGCGATACCGTCACTGGCGCAAGCAATCAGCCAAGTGAAGAAATCACCAATTTTACCGATGGCCCAGCTCCCGACTTTTGTTCCCAGCATAAACCAAGTAATCAGCAATTCCAGAACAATTAACGTAATGATCGGGCGCCACTTGATTTTCTTTTTCTGCGGAGAACATAGGAATACAACTGCCATAATCACAATGAGACCGACAAGGTTTAATAAAAAGTACATGATAGCAACTCCTATGAGGTTTATTATGGAAACAAAAAAAGCCCCTATCCTTCACAAATTCTGGAAGTGCAGAAAGTGTGAAAAATAAGAGCAAACAGAAAAGAACTTGTCCTTTTCAACTCGTTCAAATTTATTCAAACTTTCTTGTAGTCTAGTTTTTTACGGTTACTAGGTAGAAACAATCAGACCATATTACTGATCATATACAAGAATGTCTTTTTTCTAAGATGATAGCAGTATTTTATCCTTTCACTTTTTGAAAATCAACCTTTTTAACTATTTTCACAATAATAAAATTTATATTTTGAAATGAGAAAATAAAGGGAAAATATGCTGGATTGCTATGTTGATATGATGTTGATGGGGACAAAAGCGGTATGGCATTGATTTTTCTTCAACATATGGTTTCAGCTCCTAGAGGTTTGTTGTATGATGTAAATGGGGAAACCCATACAGCAAAAAGGGAGTTTTTTTCATGATTATCCAATTCATTCGTTATAGATAATGACAGGTATAGACAATCTGCCAGACCTGGCCAAACTTTTGGGATAGGCCCAGGTTTATTTGTCTATGCCTTTTTCATTTATCTAAAAATGAATGAATGAGGTGTTTTTATCATGAAACGAATAGTTGATTTCAGCCAATTCGCCCCTATGTTTCGATGCCCGCTTTGCGGCTCTTCCATGGATGCGAATTCAGGAAGAAGCTTGATTTGTACAGAACGAGGCCACACGTTTGATAGATCTCGACACGGATACGTGAACTTCCTGACGAAGCCGGTCAAAACCGGTTATGATGCCGTGCTTTTTGAAGCGAGGAGCAGGCTGATTGGAGAATGCCAGTTTTTTGAGCCGCTCCATCATGCGATTGCAAATCTCATTAGTTATCCCAAATCTGGTCAAGAAGCATTCACCATCTTGGACAGCGGGTGCGGTGAGGGATCTCATCTGAATGCGCTTTGCGGGTTTGATTATGCGGGGAGAACAGCGACGGGAGCCGGCATCGATCTTTCGAAGGATGGGATTGTAAAAGCTTCTAGGACATTCAAAGATCAGATGTGGGCGGTTGCCGATGTGGCACGTGCTCCCTTTCATGACCGCCAATTCGATGTTGTCCTGTCGATTTTTTCACCATCCAATTATGCAGAGTTTCATAGGCTGCTGAAGGATGATGGCATGCTCATAAAAGTAGTGCCGCGAAAAGATTATTTAATAGAATTAAGGCAATTTTTATATACTGATTCACCAAGGCGTACGTATTCCAATATGGCAGCTGTTGAGCGTTTTACAGCGAATGTTGAACACAGCCATCATGTGAGGCTGCGTTATGTCAAAACGCTTGATCGCCAAGCGATACATTGGCTGCTCCAGATGACGCCGCTCGCCTGGTCTGCGCCGGAAGACAGAGTCAGGCTGCTGAAAGAGATGAAATCAGCCGATATTACGGTTGATGTTGATATCTTAATAGGAATGAAATGAATGGCAGAGGAAAGCTCCGAAAAAAGGAGCTTTCCTTTTTTTAATCGGAATAGTTGGCCCCCGCTTCCCGTACATATGGAAAGGGGACGGGAACGGTCGATGCGGAGAGTCTTTGTGAACGCTTTCCTATCCGTGGAAATGGGGGATGTGTGTGGAACTGATCATCATTCTATTGGCGTTAGGCTTGCTGATGTTTACGGCGTATCGGGGATTTTCTGTCATTTTATTTGCGCCGATTTGCGCGTTATTTGCGGTGCTGCTGACAGATCCAAGCCATGTGCTTCCTTTTTTCTCATCGATTTTTATGGAGAAGATGGCGGGTTTTATTAAGCTGTATTTCCCGGTATTTTTACTCGGTGCGATTTTTGGAAAAGTCGTTGAAATGTCCGGGCTTGCGGCATCGATTGCGAAAACGATTGTCAGGCTTGTCGGGGCAAAAAGAGCGATACTTGCCATTGTGCTGATGGGCGCTATCTTGACGTACAGCGGCGTCAGCCTATTTGTTGTCGTGTTTGCCGTGTATCCGTTTGCGAAAAATCTGTTCCGAGAAGCTAACATACCGAAACGCCTCATCCCGGGAACGATTGCTTTAGGGGCTTTTACGTTTACAATGGACGCACTTCCGGGGACGCCGCAAATTCAAAATGTCATCCCGACGACGTTTTTCAAAACAGACATTTATGCCGCTCCTTGGCTTGGCTTGTTCGGCGCAGTGATTGTGCTGGCAGCGGGCATGATGTATTTGGAATCGAGGCGAAAAAAAGCGCAGACATCCGGCGAAGGCTACGGCGGTTTTGATTCGGAGAATACTGCTGATCTTGAATCGCCTGAGTTCACGGCCGAACCGGACAAAAGCCCGGTGCAGCATGCGCTTGCCTTTGTCCCGCTTATACTCGTAGGTGCAGTGAATAAATGTTTCACCATATACCTTCCAAAGTGGTATCCGAATGGATTTGATTTTTCATCGATCGGATTAAAGGAGTTCGGCAAGCTCGATATTTCTTCAGCGGCTGCTATTTGGTCGGTGGAGCTCGCTCTGGTGATTGGCATCATTACAACGATTTTATTTGATTGGAGAAGGGTGTTTGCCCAAATGAAGGAAGGGCTGAATGAAGGGATCGGCGGTGCCTTGCTGGCATCTATGAATACGGGTGCCGAGTATGGTTTCGGCGGCGTTATCGCCGCGCTGCCGGGGTTTCACAAGCTGAGCAGCGGAATCTCGCACACCTTTACCGATCCGCTTGTGAACGGGGCCGTCACGACAACTGCACTGGCGGGGATCACCGGGTCGGCTTCAGGAGGTATGGGCATTGCACTAAGCGCGATGTCGGATCAATACTTGCAGGCGATTCAGGCTTACAACATTCCGCCGGAAGTGATGCATCGAGTCATATCGATGGCATCAGGCGGCATGGATACGCTGCCGCATAATGGCGCTGTTATCACGCTTCTGGCCGTGACAGGACTGACTCACCGGCAATCGTATCGGGATATTTTTGCAATCACGCTCATTAAAACGGCTGCCGTATTTGCTGTGATCGCGATTTACAGCCTGACCGGTCTAGTGTAAGAGAAAACGAAAGGGGCATCAATATGGGAAAAGTACTGTCATCAAGTAAGGAAGCTGCGGAACTGATTCATGATGGAGATACACTGATCGCAGGAGGATTCGGGCTGTGCGGCATTCCTGAACAGCTCATTTTGGCGATAAGAGATCAGGGAGTAAAGGATTTAACCGTTGTCAGCAACAATTGCGGAGTTGATGACTGGGGGCTTGGTTTGCTTTTGGCTAACAGGCAAATCAAGAAAATGATCGCATCCTATGTCGGTGAAAATAAAATTTTTGAGCGGCAGTTTTTAAGCGGAGAGCTTGAGGTTGAACTTGTTCCCCAAGGAACGCTCGCTGAGAGAATTCGTGCAGGCGGCGCGGGCATACCGGGATTTTACACGGCGACAGGCGTTGGTACTTCAATAGCAGAGGGAAAAGAACATAAAACGTTCGGCGGCCGGACATATGTACTGGAGCGAGGCATCACCGGCGACGTGGCGATTGTCAAAGCGTGGAAAGCGGATACCATGGGGAATTTGGTTTTTCGGAAAACGGCGAGAAATTTCAATCCCGTTGCCGCCATGGCAGGGAAGATTACGATTGCCGAGGCAGAAGAAATCGTGGAAGCGGGAGAGCTCGATCCAGATCATATCCATACGCCGGGAATTTACGTACAGCATGTGGTGCTTGGCGCGAGCCATGAAAAACGGATTGAAAAGCGAACAGTCCGACAAGCGGCGGGAAAGGGTGAGGCGAAATGAAAGAAGCGAGAAAACGAATGGTCAAACGGGCTGTACAAGAAATCAAGGATGGCATGAACGTCAATCTTGGGATTGGAATGCCAACGCTTGTCGCAAATGAGATACCCGATGGCGTTCACGTCATGCTTCAGTCAGAAAACGGCTTGCTCGGGATCGGTCCGTATCCTGTGGAAGGAACGGAAGATGCGGATTTGATCAATGCAGGAAAGGAAACAATCACTGAAGTGACGGGGGCTTCCTATTTTGACAGCGCTGAGTCATTCGCAATGATAAGAGGCGGGCATATCGATTTGGCTATCCTCGGCGGCATGGAAGTTTCTGAGCAGGGCGATTTGGCCAATTGGATGATCCCAGGGAAAATGGTAAAAGGGATGGGCGGCGCCATGGATCTCGTCAACGGGGCGAAACGGATCGTTGTCATCATGGAACATGTCAATAAACATGGCGAGTCAAAGGTGAAAAAAACATGCTCGCTTCCGCTGACAGGCCAGAAAGTCGTACACAGGCTGATTACGGATTTGGCTGTTTTTGATTTTGATAACGGCCGCATGACACTGACGGAGCTTCAGGAAGGTGTCACAATTGAAGAGGTTTATGAAAAAACAGAAGCCGCTTTCGCTGTAAGCCAGTCTGTGATCAAACAAAATTCTTAATGGGAAGGTGTTTGACATGAAAAAACAAGTCGCCTTGGTGACTGGGGCAGCCGGCGGAATCGGATTCGAAATCGCGAGGGAATTCGCCCGTGAAGGAGCTAGTGTCATCGTTTCGGACCTTCATCAGGAAGCATGCGAAAAGACCGCTTCCAAGCTTGCAGAAGAAGGTTTTGACGCAGCAGCCATTCCGTGTGATGTGACAAAGGAAGCGCAAGTCGCTGATACGGTAAACGCCATCCAAAAACGATACGGCCGCTTGGATATTTTGGTGAACAATGCCGGTATTCAGCACGTCGCCCCGATTGAAGAGTTTCCGACAGAAACCTTTGAACAGCTGATCAAGATTATGCTGACGGCGCCCTTCATCGCGATGAAGTATGTTTTTCCGATCATGAAAAAACAGCAGTTTGGCAGAATTATTAATATCGCATCTGTTAATGGTTTAGTCGGCTTTGCGGGGAAATCCGCTTATAATAGTGCCAAGCACGGCGTCATTGGACTGACAAAGGTCGGGGCGCTGGAAGGCGCGCCCCACGGCATTACAGTCAACGCGCTTTGTCCGGGTTATGTCGATACACAGCTTGTCCGCAATCAGCTGAGCGATCTTTCGAAAACGAGAAATGTCCCTTACGACTCCGTGCTTGAACAGGTCATTTTTCCGCTTGTGCCGCAAAAACGATTGCTTTCCGTCAAGGAAATCGCGGATTATGCGGCGTTTTTGGCAAGCGAGAAAGCGAAGGGTGTCACCGGGCAGGCTGTCGTCCTTGATGGAGGCTATACCGCTCAATAACATAAAAAACACACTTGCTCCGCCAGGGAATCAAGTGTGTTTTTTCTTTGTTTATTTCCAAACATCGTTAGCGATCTCAACCACATGGCGCAGCTTCGCCCATTGCTGTTCTTCAGTCAGCTTGTTGCCTTCCTCAGTTGAAGCGAATCCGCATTGAGGGCTGAGGCAAAGCTGGTCTAAGCTCACATAGCGGGACGCTTCTTCGATACGGCGTTTTACATCGTCTGGATGTTCAAGCTCACCGAATTTAGATGTCACTAAGCCAAGGACAAGCTGAAGATCAGAGCGCTTCACATAACGGAGTGGTTCAAATCCGCCTGAGCGTGAATCATCATACTCTAGGAAAAGCCCGTCCAGGTTCAAGCCGTCAAAAATGGTTTCTGCTGCTGCGTCATAGCCGCCTTCCGCTGTCCAAGTGGACTGGAAGTTGCCGCGGCAAATGTGCATTGTTACGGTCAAGTCATCCGGACGGTCTGCAATTGCGTCGTTAATGGATTTCGCAAATAGCTGGCGAAGCTCGTCAGGCGTTGTTCCGAACGCTTCGATTTGTTTTAAGCCTTTTTCAGATAAGAAAACAGCCCATGCTGTATCATCAAGCTGGAGGTAGCGGCAGCCTCTGTCATAAAACGCTTGAATCGCTTTTTTATATGCTTTGGATACATCGTGCTGGAAAAGGTGATAGTCGTTTTTGTATGCATCCTTTTCCAGCTTTCCGCGGAAAAACAGCATATTCGGGCTTGGGATTGTCATCTTTGGCGTCGCGTCACCGGCAATGCTATGGAGAAAGGAGTAATCTTCAAGCATTGGGTGAGTTGAAAAGTCGATATCACCGGTCACTTTTATGCCGCGTGCTTTTGTCTGTACGTTATGGAATTGAATGCCCTGCTCAGGAGTAAACGGCTCAACGCCATCTAAGTTTTCAAGGAAATCAAAGTGCCACCACGCTCTGCGGAATTCACCGTCTGTCACGACGTTCAGGCCGGTTTCCTTCTGTTTTTCCACAATGCGGGTGATTTCATCGTTTTCGATTTGGCGAAGCTGCTCAGCCGTAATCTCGCCGGCCGCTTTTTGCAGCCGCGCTTTTTTAACGGGCTCAGATCTCAGCAGGCTTCCGACTTGATCCGCGCGAAACGGCGGTTTTTTTCTTTGAAGTGATTTTTGTTCTGTGGGTGTTGTTTGTTGTGGCATGTTGTCCATTCCTTCTTTCCATTCGAATATAAAAAAGCTCTTCCTTTGGATAAGGAAGAGCTTGTGTGACAATCTCAACCTTATCTTCAAGAGCAATCATTGCTCTAAAGGATTTAGCACCATTCTGTTAAACAGCGGTTGCCGGGTATCGCAGGGCCAGTCCCTCCACCTCTCTTGATAAGGAAAACCTTTTTATGAAATTTTCTGATAGTATATATTATTCACACATTTTATGTTTCTGTCAATGATAGATTATCTCCACACATCGTTGGCGATGTCGATCACATGGCGCAGCTTCGCCCATTGCTGCTCCTCTGTCAAAAGATTGCCTTCTTCTGTAGAGGCGAAACCGCACTGCGGGCTGAGGCACAGCTGATCCAGGCTGACAAAGCGCGCCGCTTCATTGATTCGGCGCTTCACATCCTCAGGATTTTCAAGCTCGCCGTATTTCGATGTAATCAAACCGAGTACAATTTGCAGATCCTTGCGTTTCACGAAACGGAGCGGATCAAAGTTACCGGAGCGGTCATCATCGTATTCCAAGAACAGGCCGTCCAAATGTAAGCCATCCAAAATCGTTTCCGCTACAGCGTCATAGCCTCCTGATGCCGCCCAAGTTGAACGGAAGTTGCCGCGGCAAATGTGCATCGTGATTGCTAAATCATCAGGTCGGTCTGCCACTGCATCGTTAATCGTTTTGGCGAATAAGGCAGGCAATGTTTCTGGATCGCCGCCAAGCGCTCGGACGACCTCTCTGCCTTTTTCCTCAAAGAAGAGAGACCATGACGTATCATCAAGCTGAAGATAGCGGCATCCAGCGTCATAGAAGGCTTTGATTGCTTTTTTGTACGCTTGGGCCAGATCATGAAAGTATTCCTCTTGGTCGTCATAAATCCCTTTATCGGCTTTTTCACCGAAAAACAGCATATTCGGGCTCGGAATCGTCAGCTTTGGTGTCGCGTCACCGGCAATCTCATGTAAAAATTGATAATCGGCAAGCGCGGGGTGGCTCGTAAAATCGAGTTTTCCCGTCACTTTGATGCTGCGTGCTTTTGTTTTCGCATGATGGAACTGAATCCCTTCAGCCGGGATGAACGGTTCCACACCGTCAAGCCCTTCCAGGAAATCATAATGCCACCAGGAACGTCGGAATTCCCCGTCTGTTACCACATCGAGACCGATTTCTTTTTGTTTTTCCACAATGCGGGTGATCTCTTGATTTTCGATATCACGAAGCTGTTCCGCAGTGATCTCGCCAGCCGCTTTTTTTTGCCGGGCTTCTTTCACCGGAGCAGATCGCAGTAAACTGCCAACATGATCGGCACGAAAAGGAGCGTTAATTTGTTTTTCTGTTTTTTGTCCTGCAACATTTGTTTGTTGAGCCATGTCATTCGCCTCTTTTCTGAAATGTGTTGTGCATGAAAAAAGCTCTTCCTTTGAGTAAGGAAGAGCTTGAATGATCAAATCTCCGCCTCATCTGCAAGAACGCAATGTTCTAAAGGATTTAGCACCATTCTGTTTGAAACAGCGGTTGCCGGGTATCATAGGGCCAGTCCCTCCACCTCTCTTGATAAGGTACATCTTCATATTCAGATTTTAATTATCTTAATATTATTACTTTTAGATCAATTGTCAACACCTTTTTAGAAAATACTATTATCTTCGTCGTCATATAATACCATATCCAGCACGATAGCAATGGCTGTGCAGATCAGCACATCTTCCTCGTTTGCAATTTGCAAATGATAGGAATCACCCCAGCTAAGCCACTTTTTGCTCACTGACATCCGGACATTCTCCCCGTCCGTCAGTTGAAATTCATCCTTCCACAAGTCACCGTCAATTTCCCAGTTGAGCTTGGAAATTTCAAATTTTGGTTTAAAAAACGTTAATTTCTTTGCCACCTCACAAACTGTTTTCCCGCCAATTGAAATCTCGTATCGCGGCAATACAGACATTACTTTTTGTTCTATGGAAACGAGTGTTTTTCCGGATGAATCTGTCATTTGTAGCGAGTCTCCTAACGAAAAGAACCGGCCCTCGACCTTGAATGTCTCTTGTTCATCTCGGTCATAAATGTGAAATGCATCTTTAAACGAGAACATTTTTTGTTTCATAAATAATTCGATCATTGCTGAAGTCTCCTTTTGGATTTGCCTTGTAAGAGATTACGGACAGGCGGCAAAAAGGTTTCAAGTTCCAAATCTAGTGATCAGAAACCCTGCTGATTGTTTTTCCCGAGTAATAAATGTTTCTAAAATTGAAAAAGGCTGCATGATTCAGCAGCCTTTTCGTTTGAAATATAGGATTAGGAAAGAGGCATCCGGCGTTTTTGGCGGATGGCGTCAAGGTCGATTAGGTTGTTGTGATGAGGTGCGGCTGCTGGCAGAGGGCTTGTCTTTTGCGGTTTGCGGCGATTGTCCTTGCTGAAAGAAAAAAGAAGATAGCCGCATAATGCGATGATAATAAATAGGATCATTTTACATACCTCCCAAAAAAAGTTTTGGTATTCTCTATTGTACGGATAAAATGTCAAAAAGTATTCAAAAAATTCTAAATCCATTAAAAATAAATAACTGCCCCTCAAAAACAGTCTAACCTGATGACCTGAAAATAGTCTTACAACATGATGATTGTTCTGGTTGATGATTGGTTCTATAGTTACTATCGACGATAAAATAAATTCCTTTATATAACTTTTAACCTAAAATTTCATAATTCAAATTACCTGTTTTTGGTTGCTGTTTTCTTGCTTGTTTGGTTTATACCCTATTTTGCGGAATCAAACACAAAAAACCCAAATTACGGAGCATTTGGGCGGTACGAGTGATTGCGGATTATGTTTTGGGGATTTGAATGTTTTATTTGAAGAAGCGTTTGAACATTTTTCTGATTTTTTGAAAGGGGCTGGATTTCTTTTGCATGTTAAGCGGCCTTGTCATCATCCATTTTTTCAATAGACTCTTTGCAGCGATTGCATGTTTTGTCATTGTTTTTCCTCCTCAACTGTTGATACTTGTTTTACGGAGGACGTATTCAAAATGTTTCGTTTTCACAAAAAAAAACCAGTCTTTTTTTAAGACTGGCTTTTGGTATTATGCCTGTTCTTCAAACAGTTTTGCAATCTCAACGATGACATTTACGGCTTTCACCATGTTATCGGCTGAGATGTATTCAAATTTGCCGTGGAAGTTTTCCCCGCCGGTAAAGATGTTTGGCGTTGGGAGTCCCATGTAGGACAACTGGGATCCGTCCGTGCCACCGCGGATTGGAGAAATCTTCGGTTCGATGCCGAGGTTTTCCATCGCTTGCTTGGCAATGTTGACAATTTCGATGACAGGTTCAATTTTCTCTCTCATGTTGTAGTATTGATCGTTCATATCAATCTGAATCCGGTCTTGCCCGTATTCGTTTTGAAGTTCTTCAACGACACGCTTCATTGTTTCTTTTCTGCTTTGGAAGTTGCCTTTGTCGAAGTCTCTGATAATGTAGTGGAGTTTTGTTTCCTCTACATCTCCTTGAATCGACAGCAGGTGGTAGAAGCCTTCGTACCCTTCTGTATATTCAGGGGCTTCGTCTGCCGGCAGCAGGCTGTTCAGCTTCATTGCGATTTTCGCAGAGTTGATCATTTTCCCTTTTGCCGTTCCGGGATGTACGTTGTTGCCTTTGATCGTGATTTTTGCGGCAGCGGCATTGAAGCTTTCGTATTCAAGCTCGCCGAGCGGGCCGCCGTCAACTGTGTAGGCAAAAGACGCATTAAACCGTTTTACATCAAATTTGTGCGGCCCTCTTCCGATTTCTTCATCTGGCGTAAAGGCGACTCTGATTGTTCCATGCTTGATTTCAGGGTGTTTGATGAGGTAATCCATGGCTGTCATGATTTCGGCGATACCGGCCTTATTGTCTGCGCCGAGAAGGGTTGTGCCGTCTGTGGTGATGAGTGTATGGCCCTTATAGCCGGGCAGTTCAGGGAATTGATCAGGTGACAGGATGACCTGCAGCTGTTCATTAAGAACAATGTCTTTTCCATCGTAGCTTTCAATGATTTGCGGATTCACGTTTTTGCCGGTAAAGTCTGTGGCAGTATCGACATGAGCGAGAAAGCCGATAGTCGGCACGTCTTTTTCAGTATTGGAGGGAAGAGTCGCCATGACATAGCCGTTCTCATCAATGGCTACATCCTGCATGCCAATGGATTTCAATTCATCAACGAGCATGTTTCCTAACGTCAATTGGCCGGGTGTGGAAGGGCAGGTGTCGACGGATTCATCGGACTGTGTGTCCACTTTTACATATGTAGTAAACCGTTCAATGATTTCTTCTTTCATTTCCAATCATCTCCTTTGTCTTATTTTATCATGACGGGATGAGAGTTTTCTATTGCACAATACCGTTTCGAATAGCAAAAACGACTGCTTGTGTCCGGTCTTGGGCATTGCATTTTTGCAGAATGCGGTGCACGTGAGTTTTCACAGTGCTTTCGCTGACGAAAAGCTTTTCAGCAATGTCTTCATTTCTCAACCCATAGGCCATTTGCTGAAGAACTTCGAGCTCTCTTTTTGTAAACGGATCTGCCAGTTTTTCGGCTTGAGTTTGTTGCTTTGAGCGAAATGTCTCGCTGATAATTTTAGCAGCTGTGGCTGTACGGAAAATCGCTTCGCCTCTGGCCGCGGCGCGAATGGCGTCAATCAATTCTTCAGGAAGCGTATCTTTCAGCAGATAGCCGACTGCGCCCGCGCGAATGCCTTCAAATACATATTCCTCGGTATCAAAGGTAGTTAAAATGACAATCTTTGTATCTGGCAGTGCGGACATAATGTCTTTTGCCGCTTCGATACCTGAGCAATGTGGCATTTGGACATCCATCAGGATGACGTGGGGTTTTGTTTGCTTTGCCAGTGCAATAATGCCGTGCCCGTCGCCTGCCTCACCAGATACGGCCATATCCGGCTGTGCGTTGATGACATAGCGGAAGCCTTCACGCACAAGCGGCTGATCATCGGCAAGTGCGACGCGTATTTTATCTTTGTTCATCTTTTTGCTCCTTATTCGTTGTCGTGAGCGGCAATGCCAGCTCAATTTGCAGGCCGCTCGGCTGCACGGCGCTGAAAGAAAGGGAACCGCCTGCTTTTTCAGCGCGCTCTTTCATTCCTGTCAGCCCAAATCCGCAAGTAAGATTGCCGGTGAAATGTCCGTTGTCGGTGATTGTGACATAGAGGTGGGTCTCGTCGTTAGAAATGACGGCAGCCGCATGGGTAGCGTGAGCGTGACGGATGATATTGGTCAGCGCTTCTTGCAAGGTGCGGTAGATCGTTTCACTTACGTTTTGAGGCCAAGACTCTTCTGAAAGGCCGGCAGTGTCTAAAGAAACGTGCAAGCCGCTTCGTTCCTCCACTTGGTGGATAAGCCCCCGCAAAGCGGTAAGGCCAACCATCGATTCACTTCGGCCCATTTGGTGAACGACAGACCGTACTTCCTGAAGACATTCTCTGGCGACAGTCAGTACATTTTGAATGACTTTTTCTGAATCATCCTTGCTGCTTTTCAGGATATAGGGAAGAGATTGAAGCTGAACAATCACAGAAGTCAGCTCGTGGCCGATACTGTCATGAATGTCTCGGGCAATTCTTGTACGCTCCTCAAGGACCGCGTACCTTAAAGAAAGAACAGAAGCCTCCTGCAGCTCTGCATGTGCTTTCTGGAGTTCTTCGTGGGCTTGCTCCAGCTGCAAGTGCATTTTTGCCAATTCAGCATGATTTCGTTCAGCCTCTCTTCTCGCTTCTCGCCTGAAACGCATGGAGGAGAAGAAGACGTACAGTCCGATCATGATAGAGATGTTACTAATGATATCATCCAAGCTGCTGTCAAAAAGGGTGTATAGAAAGAAAACGTTGCCCCCAATTAGGCATATTGTAAAAATCAAGGACAGCCGTGCAGGAAGCTTTATGGCTGCGAAAACCATTAAAAATACGATTAAGAAAAAGGCGGCTCCCTGCTCTTGGCCGGAAATAGCCCAAAGGAAAACGGTCAGGAGCCAAAGCCCGATGAATATGCCCAAATTGACAGCAGCGGATGCCACAAAGGGAATGATCCAAATGAATGCTAGATACACCGCAAATACAAACGCTAACAAAATGGGGTCAGCTTTGGCTGGGTGAGATAAAAATTGTATGCAATTCAAAATGAGAATAAGGCTCGGCACAAGCTTCTTGTAGTGCCGAGCCGGAGATTGTTGGTTCACGCTGGTCCTTCTTTCAGTTATTGAATGGTTACTTTGCCAGAGGCCAGCCGTCTGTATGCTTTGTAAAGCATGATGTTACGGGCTGTGATAGTGCCGAGGGGAATGAAGAACATAGAATGTATAATGGCAATAAAAATCTCGTTGCTCTCAGGCAGCCATGTTCTCGCAGCCATACGCAAAGAAAGTATCACTAGAATGAGGATAACACTTCCAAGGGAGCCGCGTGAAGTGACCTTTCCGGTTTCCGGGTGAATCCGCACGTTTACCATCTTCCCAATGCCAAACCCGCAGGCCAGCCCGATCAGTAATAAAATGCAGCTGATCGCCACATGTAAAACAGAATGAAAATACACCGGCTGAAATGATGCTGATACACCCCATAAGAGCAGCAGCGGAATGATCAGCAATTTCGCGGGCTTTACCGTTCTTTCTCGATACATCGATAAAATAATAAGAATAAATACAATAAAAATGTAGGGGCTCATCGCCATGTCATCAAATCCTTTCAGCATTAAGCATAGCGAAAATTGGAAAAGAAAACGTCAACCGGCAGATTGATTTTTCAGCTGCCATACTTGTTTGCGGTGCATAAAGTCATGTAATATGGCGTGAAAATGCTGAAAACCTGTATCGGATAGCCCGCAAAAATATGAAAAAACCATTAATAAACTATTAAACTTCTTAAAAATGGATGTAGCCCGGTTCCAAACACTATATAATAATAGCAGGTCATTTTTTAGGAGGGTTTACATCATGGCAATACTTGTTACTGGCGGTGCCGGGTACATCGGAAGCCACACATGTGTTGAATTATTGAACAGCGGCTATGAGATTGTCGTTCTTGATAATTTGTCCAACAGTTCAGCTGAGGCACTGAACCGCGTCAAGGAGATTACGGGAAAAGATTTAACGTTCTATGAAGCGGATCTATTGGATCGGGAAGCGGTAGATTCGGTTTTTGCAGAAAACGAGATTGAAGCTGTGATTCATTTTGCGGGGTTAAAAGCAGTCGGTGAGTCTGTTGCGATTCCGCTCAAATATTATCATAATAATCTCACAGGAACGTTTATTTTATGTGAGGTCATGGAGAAATACGGCGTCAAAAAAATCGTATTCAGTTCTTCTGCGACGGTATACGGCGTTCCGGAAACGTCACCGATCACGGAGGACTTTCCATTAGGTGCGACTAACCCTTATGGGCAGACGAAACTCATGCTTGAACAAATATTGCGTGACTTGCATACGGCCGATAATGAGTGGAGCGTTGCCCTGCTGCGCTACTTTAATCCATTCGGCGCGCATCCAAGCGGACGGATCGGTGAAGACCCGAATGGCATTCCGAATAACCTTATGCCATATGTGGCGCAAGTCGCCGTCGGCAAGCTGGAACAGTTAAGCGTATTCGGCAATGACTATCCGACAAAAGACGGGACAGGCGTACGCGATTATATTCACGTTGTTGATCTCGCAGAAGGCCACGTCAAGGCGCTGGAAAAAGTATTGAACTCCACAGGAGCAGATGCATACAACCTCGGAACAGGCACAGGCTACAGCGTGCTTGAAATGGTCAAAGCCTTTGAAAAAGTGTCAGGGAAAGAGGTTCCGTACCGTTTTGCGGACCGCCGCCCGGGAGACATCGCCACATGCTTTGCAGATCCTGCAAAAGCCAAGCGGGAACTAGGCTGGGAAGCAAAACGAGGCCTCGAGGAAATGTGTGCTGATTCCTGGAGATGGCAGTCTTCTAATGTGAATGGGTATAAGAGTGCGGAATAAGAATGGAGGCCTTCTCAACAGAGAAGGCTTTTTTAGAGAAAAAGGGTGCCTGTTAAGGGCACCCTTTTCAGTTATTATTTGATTTTCACAATAACATCATTACTGAATTTGAGTTTCCAAGTTCCTTTTGCATAAGCTTCCTTGTCAACTTCAAATGCTTTCACACCTGTTACTTTAATATTAGGATTTAGATCACTCAAAATTTTAGAGTTATCAACTTTTGTCTCAGTTGCATAGTTTACAGAAGCATCAATATCAGAATCATAAGAAGTGCCATCAGCATCAACTAATTTAACAGTTGGAATTGAAAAAGAACTTATTGGCTTTTTAGATACGTTTTTAATTGTATATTGAACAGCTACAATAGTACCTCCATCAGATGCTTTCTTTTCAACATATTGAGTACCGACAGTATCTCTGTCCTCTACCTTCGTAACTGTCACTTCAGTTTTTTCAGTTTTTACAGTATCACCGATATTGTATGTTTTTTCAGTTTCTGCTTTGCTGCTGCTTGATGTTTTGGAAGTGGCTTCTGAACCGCCTCCACCGCCAATAACATTACCAATAATAATGATGACTACAACTGCGAGAATAAACGTAATGATTTTATGTCGCATAAAAAAGTTACGTTGATCCTTACCGCAGTTAGGACATTTTTTTACACCCTTTGCAATTTCTTGACCGCAAGCTTTACAGGGTACTAGTTTTCCTGCCATTCTATTTCCTCCTATGTAATTAAATGTACAAAACATATGTACTATAATGCCTATATTATTTCACTTAGTCAATATAAAATTATGAATTTTTTATAATTATTATCATTTATAGTTAATTTTACTTGTGAAATATATGCTTTTTTTCTTATCGGTCATATCTACTATTTTTTAATAGATAAATCTTTTTTTCTTGTAGCTCATCTGAATCTCCGCAAATACCTCTTGAACCAATTCAAACCGTCCCTTATAATGCTAATATTGGAAAGTAAAAATGATATGATAAAAACAGTGGTTTTCTAGGGTTCCGCAATGCAAATTGGACTGTGACCGAGAGAAAACACATAGCAGCCCGGCTGTTATGACACGGTGGGATAAAAGCCCAGGAGTTTCTGCTCTTTTGCGAGAGCGTACTCCTGGGTTTTTTTGTTGATACTATCTGGAGAAGGAGTGTTTTGTGATGAAAAAGAAAATGCTTGATGTGCTGATGCTTGTGATTGGCGCTTTTTTCTTTGCGCTTGCAGTGAATTTGTTTGCGATTCCCAATGACCTTGGGGAAGGCGGGGTCACTGGGATTACGCTGATTTTGTATTATCTGTTTCAATGGTCTCCCGGGGTAACGAACTTTATCTTAAATGCATTTCTGCTTTTAATCGGCTACAAGTTTCTAGACGGTAAGACCACTGTCTATACCATCATTGCCGTAGCGGCGAATTCGCTTTTCCTCCACCTGACACACGGGTGGAGCACTCCGTCTGATGAATTGATCATTAATACGATTTTCGCGGGTGTATTTGCGGGAGTCGGTATTGGCATGATTATTCGTGTCGGCGGAACGACAGCCGGTTCTGCGATTCTGGCCAGAATTGCTAATAAATATTTAGACTGGAATATCAGCTACGCGCTCTTGTTTTTTGATTTAATCGTGGTATTTAGCTCTTATTTTATTATTGGTGCGGAAAAAATGATGTTTACGATCGTGATGCTGTATATCGGAACGAAGGTGATGGACTTCATTATTGAAGGCTTGAACACGAAAAAAGCGATTACCGTCATTTCAGAAAATAAGAGTGAGATTGCAGAGCAGGTAAATACCTTGATGGATCGGGGCGTGACGATTTTATCAGGGAAGGGAAACTATACGGGCCAGTCAAAAGAGATTTTGTATATCGTCATTAACAAACAGGAACTGTCCATGCTGAAGAAAATCATCAGAAGCTGTGACAAAAAAGCGTTTGTGATCGTTCATGACGTACGCGATGTGTTTGGCGAAGGCTTTGTTGATATATCTAAATAATGAAATTCCCTCTGCACTTAAAGCAGAGGGATTTGTTCGTTTAGAACGGATATTTGCGGTATTGTTTCTGGATTGATATCCATTTCGTCACAGTAAATTCCTCGACCACCCATGGATTTCCGAAGCGGCCGACACCGCTGGCTTTGTTTCCGCCAAAGGCGATATTCGGCGAGTCATTAACGGACTGGTCGTTGACATGGGTCATGCCGCTGTCAATTTGCAGGGCAAACGTTTCGCCTTTTTCTAAATCAGAAGTGAAAACCGCTGAGCTGAGGCCGTATTCGGTATCATTAGCCATGTCGATCGCTTCCTGATCACTGGAGGCTTTGATAATGGTGGCAATCGGGGCAAACAGCTCCGTTTGGGCAATTTTGCTGTTGTTGTCTGCACCTACAAAGACATAAGGTGTGAGCACGTTTCCGACGCGTTTTCCTTCAACCGCAAGCTCAATGCCGTCTGCCTTTGCCTGCTCAATGATCTCCAGCGCTTTTTCGATTTGGCACTCGTTGATCAGCGGGCCGACAACGGTTTTCGGATCAGTTTGATCGCCGTACGGAAGCTGTTTGACACGTGCGGTGAATTTTTCAACAAACGCATCGTACACATCTTGATGAACGATGATTCTGTTGATAATCATGCAGATTTGTCCCTGGTGAATAAATTTCCCGAAAATCGCGGCGTCTACAGCACGATCGACATCCGCGTCTGAAAGGACGGCAAAGGGGTTGTTGCCGCCGAGCTCAAGGGCCATTCGCTTAAAGTCACGCCCGGCGATTTCACCAATATGGCGCCCGACTGCGGTTGATCCCGTAAAGCTGATTAATTTCGGAATTGGATTGGTCAGCATGCCGTCCCCGATTTCCTTTAGGTCCGTCAACATGACGTTGAGGACACCCGCAGGAAGACCGGCGTGTTCAAATGCTTTTGCAATGATGGTTCCGCCGGAAAGAGCGGTTTGAATATCAGGCTTGTGAACAACACTGTTTCCCAGCGCAATCGCAGGCGCAATCGTTCTCATTGATAAGTTCATCGGAAAATTAAATGGAGAAATCGATGAAATAACACCGAGCGGAAGGCGGTAAATCTTATTGATTTTCCCTTCAATGTCGGATGGAACCTCTTTGACGCCGCCTAATTCTCCGGTATATGTCATGGCTTCATCTAAAATCGCAATTGTTTGTTCAAGCTCGATCGTTGCTTTAATGATGGTTCCGCCGGTTTCGCGGGAGATCATCATGATGATGTCATCACGGTTTTCCTGTAGGTAGTCGCGTGCTTTTTGCAGGACTGCTTTTCGTTCTTCTGCTGTGCTCTTGGCCCACTCTTTTTGCGCCTGCTGTGCAATGTCAAATGCATCCTCAAGCTGTTTGTTTGTTGCCAAAGATGCGGTTGTTATCACAGACTGGTCATACGGATTCAAAATGTCCTCCGTACGTCCGCTTTCCCCTTCTGTCCATTTTCCGTTGATAAAACTTTTGTTTAACGCTTCTAAACCCATTAATGATCGTCCTCCTTTGGTCGTGCATATCCTCTTCTATTTCCGCTGAAGCCAATATGTAAACGAACGAGGTTTCCCTTTCAGTTTCTCGTCTATCTATGCCGGATATACTCTTTTTTATTGGAGAACATGTGCATTTCGCCTTATACTGAATATACAGATCCTTACATGAGAGAGGAGACCCTATGAAATCGCTGCTGGCTATTTATCCCGGTTCGATTGTGTCTGAGGAGCTTTGCGTAAAGGAAGGCTGTCTATGCTTTTTTGATGAGAACAGTCAGAGATATATCACCATTCCGAAAACGGAGATTAGCGAAAAAGAGACGTTGCTGCTGCGGTCATTTTTGACACCTGCAGATGAGGCCAATCAAATGTCTTTGAAGTCGCCGGAGGAGAACAAGTGGTTTGCGTTTCTTTTTTCGAGAGGGGAAGTGCCGGCGAGCATAAAGAAGCGAACGAGATTTGTTCATTTTCATTTGCTCGGTAAAATAGAGCGTGCGTCTTTTGCGGAAGCGGTTCGCCATTTCTGGCCGGTGCCTTTTGTGATTGTGTGGATGCATGAAGACAGAGGCGTGATTGTTGAGCAGGAAAGTGAAGCGGCGGCGGGGAAGGACGAACTGGAATCACTCGCCAAGGTTCTTGAAAGTGATTTCTACTTCAGTGTCCGTTTTTACGCCGGGAGATTTTACGAGCCCGATGAGAGTCTGCGAACACATTATGCCCGTGAACAGACGTATTTCCTCTTTGCTGAAAAACGGCTGCCTCAGATGCAGAGTGTGACCTTTGAGATGATCTTTCCTTTTTTATTATTAGAAGCAGAAAAAGAAAAGCTTGAAACGCTGCTATCTGAAGAAGCTGAGCTTTTATTCGGAGATGAATCTGAGCTGAGGAAGACAATCAAGCTCTTTATTGAAAACAACTCAAACGTGACGTTAACGGCGAAAACGCTGCATCTGCACCGCAACAGCCTGCAATATCGAATTGATAAATTTATTGAGCGGTCAGGGATAGACATTAAAACGTATAAAGGCGCGCTGCTCGCCTATTTTATCTGCCTGCAAAGCGAAGTTTAAGAATAAATTGGAAATATGCACGAAAAATGGTTGCTGATTTTATGAACGCTGCCCATTTCAGCGATAGGGAAATGCTGTTACACTCAATTTAAGAAAGCGTTTACAAGACAAAGGGGGAAATTACATGGCTGAATTGCGGATGGAGCACATTTATAAATATTATGATCAGAAGGAAGCGGCTGTTGATGACTTTAACCTTCACATTGACGATAAGGAATTTATCGTATTCGTAGGCCCGTCTGGCTGCGGGAAATCAACGACGCTGCGGATGGTCGCAGGGCTTGAGGAAATTTCGAAAGGCGATTTTTATATTGAGGGAAAACGTGTAAATGATGTAGCGCCAAAGGACAGGGATATCGCGATGGTATTTCAAAACTACGCGCTCTATCCGCATATGACTGTCTACGATAATATTGCATTCGGGCTGAAGCTTCGGAAAATGCCGAAGCCTGAAATCAAAAAAAGGGTAGAGGAAGCCGCTAAAATTCTCGGGCTGGAGGAATATTTGCACCGTAAACCGAAAGCGCTGTCAGGCGGGCAGAGACAGCGGGTCGCGCTTGGACGGGCAATCGTGCGGGATGCAAAAGTGTTCCTGATGGATGAGCCTTTGTCAAACCTGGACGCGAAGCTGAGGGTGCAAATGCGGGCGGAAATCATTAAGCTCCACCAGAGATTGCAAACCACAACAATTTACGTGACGCATGACCAGACAGAAGCGCTGACGATGGCGACACGGATCGTGGTCATGAAAGACGGAAAAATCCAGCAGATCGGGACGCCGAAGGATGTATACGAATTCCCTGAAAACGTCTTTGTCGGCGGTTTTATCGGCTCACCGGCGATGAATTTTTTCAAAGGAAAGCTGACGGACGGTCTCATCAAAATTGGTTCTGCGGCATTAACCGTGCCGGAAGGAAAAATGAAGGTGCTGCGTGAAAAGGGCTACATCGGCAAAGAGGTCATCTTCGGCATCCGTCCTGAGGATATTCATGATGAATTGATTGTCGTGGAGTCATATAAGAATTCTTCGATTAAAGCGAAAATCAATGTCGCAGAGCTGCTCGGTTCTGAAATCATGATTTATTCGCAGATTGATAATCAAGACTTTATTGCGCGGATCGACGCCCGTCTCGATATTCAATCAGGTGATGAGCTGACGGTTGCGTTTGATATGAATAAAGGCCATTTCTTTGACAGTGAGACAGAAGTGAGAATTCGTTAAGCACAAAAGCCGGACATGGAGACATGTCCGGTTTTTTTGTGTTCTTTTTAAGGTTTACAGAAAAAAACGCAGCGGGTAGTGGTTGGTAAGGAAGGGGAGATAGAGATGTGGCATGCGGCAATGTGGGGCGGGATCTCAGGCTCTGCTGTATTGCTGGGCGCGCTGGCGTCCATGTTTTTTTCGATTCGCAAACAGATCATCGGCTATATTATGGCTTTTGGCACAGGGGTATTAATTGGCGCGGCTGCTTACGAACTTCTCGGGGATGCAGTGGCAGAAGGCGGAATTGTAGCAACAGGCGCCGGATTTATTGCGGGAGCTGTCGTGTTTACGGTTTTTGATTATGCTGTTTCCAAAAGAGGCGCGTCGCAAAGAAAAAGATCGGGACAAGCAGCTGCCGGCGGCGGAGGAATAGCCATTTTTATCGGCACCATTATGGATGCTGTTCCGGAATCGATTATGATTGGCGCAAGCCTTCTCGAAGAACAATCGGTCAGCTTCCTTTTGGTGATCGCCATTTTTATCAGCAACATACCTGAAGGGCTGTCCAGTACAACAGGAATGAAAAACAGCGGATATTCGAGAACGAAAATTGTACTGCTTTGGGCTGCGGTACTCGTGATATCAATTCTCGCATCATGGTCAGGATACTTCCTTCTCGACGGTGCTCCAGAAGAAGTGATGTCAGCGATTGCAGCATTTGCAGGCGGGGGGATCATTGCGATGGTTGCTTCGACGATGATGCCTGAGGCGTACGAAGACAGCGGTCCAATGACAGGTTTGATCGCTGCACTTGGCCTGTTAACCTCGCTGGTTTTGAATCAGTTTTCTTAAGTTATTTTTATTAAATGTATTGAAAAGAGAGTGGCTTATCCACTCTCTTTTTGTTCGCATTATCGATAAACTGAAACACTTAATTGTCCATAAAGTGAACCATTTTTAAAAACAGTAAGTTTCCCCTGACCAACACTTTGACCTGTTACGATCCCATAAGCATCTACAGTAAAAACAGCTTTGTTGTCACTATGATATGAAAATCCTGATCCCAATAAATGGCTTGGTAGTGGTTTTGCATGACCCACCTGTATGTTAAAGTCGGCTAATTTCGCCTCAATAGGAGCGAGTGATGCAGGAGCAGTTTGACTTTCTGGAACCATTACAGAATTCTGAGTTGCCTCTTTAGCAGAAGCTTGACCTCCGATTGATAAAACAACAGCTGAAACAGAAAGTAAAGAAACAATCGTTTTCTTCATTTTCATATCAATTCCTCCTAATATCATTTTTTATTGCAAGTAAACTATTCGATTTACATAATTAATTACCCTTGTAAATATATGTAAATTATTTATGAACTTTTGGAAGTGGTTTTTTGTACTTGAAAAACCTACAAATCAACCGATGAAAAAGGAGGAAGAAATAGACAGAAAGCAGGGAACTGATGAAACGTTTTATCCTAAGCATTTTTCTTTTGGGAAGCTGCTTGGCTCTCGCGGCTTGCGCTGATAAAGAGGCGAACGCGGAGCAGCAGATGCCGAAAGCCGAACAAAAGAAACCGGAAGAAAAGACAGTACATGTTCAGAAAAAAGAAAACGATACATCCGCATGGATCAAAACAGAGAAACCGGCAAAGCTGCCAATTTTGATGTACCACAGCATTTCCTCTGGAAACAGCCTCCGTGTCCCGAAGGAAGAATTCGAAGCGCATATGAAGTGGCTGCACGAAAACGGCTATCAGACATTAACGCCGAAAGAGGCGCATCTCATGCTGACGCAGGATAAAAAGCCGAGTGAGAAATGCGTGCTGATTACGTTTGATGACGGATACACCGACAATTATCAAGACGCGTATCCAGTGCTAAAAAAGTACGGGATGAAGGCGACGATTTTTATGATCGGCAAATCGATCGGACATAAACACCATCTGACAGAGGACCAAATGAAAGAAATGGCGAAGCATGGCATATCCATTGAAAGCCATACGATTGACCACCTTGAGCTGAACGGGTTAACGCCTGAACAGCAGCACAGTGAGATGGCTGATTCGAAAAAGCTGTTTGACGGCATGTTTCATCAGCAAACCTCTATCATCAGCTATCCGGTAGGACGCTACAATGAGGAGACGCTGAAGGCTGCCAAAGAAACGGGCTATCAAATGGGCGTGACGACAGAACTGGGCGCGGCATCGAGAGACCAGGGAATGTACGCCCTCCATCGCGTGCGCGTGTCCCCGGGCATGTCAGGCTCGGCTTTTGGCGCGTACATCGAATCAATGAAATAAAAAAAGGCGGCGCTCAATCGCCGCCCCCTCCGCCGCCACAGCCGGAATCGCTGAAACCTCCGTCACTGCCGCATCCATCATGGTGCGAGCCATGATCTGAATAACCGAAAAAACCGCTGTCCGCATGCTGGCGGCTTTTGTTTTCCGGCGGCTGCGGCTGAATGACTGAAAGAAAAACAATAATAGCTATAATCAATAAGATGATCACAATCACTTCTGATCACTCCCTTTTTTCACCATATCTGTTATACGGGTGAAACGCAGATCGGTTTCACTTCAAAGAGATCGATTCTTTCAGACGGTCTCTGAGCCAGCGTTTCAGTACCCCGTGTCCTTTGTTTGACAATAGAGTGCTAACACGCCAATACATAGGGGGATGAGGAGCGAACTGAAAATCAATCAATCTGAAAAGCCAGCTTTTATCGCGGGTGAGAGAGTCAATTTGAAGCTCGTCTTCATCTGCTTCGGAACTGTAGGCACTTTGTTTCTGTATGTCCTCATCCTGCCGAACCGCCAAGATCCTCAAAGCTTCGGCCATTTGTTTGTACCCGCCTTCCAGCAGTGATGCGCCAAGGTTGTCAGCGCGCACCTCCATCCATTGTGAACAAAAGGATTGATAGAGCTGAAACAGGATGATGATCGCCATGATGAAGACCCAAAGCACAATTTTGTGGGCCCCGGAATGGACGATATGCTGTTCAAATAAGAGGATGACCCCAACGACGGCTCCAAGATATAGAAAACGTAAAAACTGTGATGACAGAACATCACGTTTTTTAATGTGAATCGCCTCATGAGCCAGAATGCCTTCGATGACACGCAGCGGAAGGGTTAGTGTGGCACTTGTCAGAATGACCATCGACCTTCCGACATTCATGCCGACTGCCATTCCGTTGTAATCATCACTTTCCGTTTCGTATATGCGGACATGGGAAATGCCGGCCTTGCGGAAAATCTTGTCGGCCGCTGCCTGTACATGCGGATGATGACAAGGCTTGGCATCCATTGCCGCCCGCAAAACACGGTCTGACAGATACATGTTGAGTATCCAGTACAGCATCACGGCAACGGCCATGGCCCATGGAGAGGCATGTAATGCATATAACGCGAGCACCAATAAGGCGTAAGCTGATACGCCCTTTACGCTGGCGGCAAAATATAGCTTCCCAAGCAGCCGCTTCAGATTTTTTCTATGATAAAACGGTAAAACAAAAATCACAGTGTCATCGTTGTTTTCCGATTCTGTGTATTCACGGAGGATCGCTTTCCATCTTTGCGGTTCCTTCACCGTCAGAAACAGCGTTTCACCGGGAAGAGACAGTTTGATGACTTGCTGAAAGCTTGTTGTCAGATCTAAACGGGACGAATACATCGTCAGAAGCGGATGAAGCTTTAAGAGATCAGCCGTTGATTCAAGCTGAATATCTTTCAAATCAGAAAGTGGGTATGTACGGGTTTCATAACGTGAGCTGATGTGCAATTTTTCTAAGGATGCTGAATACAAAACGTTCACGCTGAAAACATTCAATATTCGTTTCACCATTGCCCCTCCGCCGGAGATCATGCCGAAAAGGATCACATATTTGAGGGGGCTTGGGTCAGGTCCATAGATCAAAAAGATGACGGCGCCCGCAAACACAACGGCGGTCAGCGTGATGTCTGACAGGAGGCGTGTTTTGTTTCTGGCAAGCTCGATTTCCTGCCAGTCTCCCGAAGGTTTTACCGCACGTTCGGAGACAGTGAGATCCATTGCAGTCCAATAGCAGTAGAACATTGTCGCGATCGAGACAATGCCGTCTATGAATGATTGATGAGAGAAGATGTAAACAGCTGCGCCGACCCAAAGAACGATATCAATCCAGAAATCTATGGCCGGAATGAGTTTTGCTGCCAGGGCTGATATAAAATAAAGTCCCAGCCCGAGAATCATAAAGAGAAATAGATCTGTTCCCATAGGCATGCTAGAGTCCTTTCTATCTGGTATTTCCAACTATTACTATAGCATGTTGCGGGAACTTGCAAAAACACGGACATGCAAAAAAGCAAGCTCTTTCGTTTTAGAAGAACTTGCTTGCGGTGTATCAATAAAACTGGTGAAGCAGCAATAAGGTTAAGGACACTGTAATCGCTCCCCCGATTCGGGTAGACACCTGGGCGAATGGCATTAACTCAAGCCTTTCTGCGGCGCTTAAAATGGCGACGTCTCCGGTGCCGCCTTGTCCTGAGTGGCACGCATTGATAATGGCGGTCTCAATCGGATACATGTTCAGCCACTTTCCAGTGAAGAAGCCGACGGCCATCATGGTCACAACGACAGACAGGATCGTAATGATATTGCTGAGGTTAAAGGCAGCGATAAGCTTGTCCCACGGGGTCATGGACACCCCGATCGCAAAGAGCAGCGGGTAAGTCACAGCGGTTGAAAAGAAGCGGGACACCCCAAACGCGCCATTTTCAATTGAGGCAGGCGCCAATTTGAACAGCTTAATCAGAACAGCCAGTAACAGCATGGCAACGGGTGCCGGAAATCCAAAAAAGTCGTGAGCGAGCATGCCGACTAAATATAAAGAAACAGCAAGGATACCGCCTGAAGCAAATAAGGAAAGGTTGAACATTTGCTGTCCGCTTTGCGATTCCTCCAGCGCAGGGGACTCCTCTTCAGAGCGGTCCACTTTGCCGTTGCCTGTCCATTCCGGTTTTTTCTTTCCGATTCTGTTCAGCAATCCCGCTAGAATGATCGCGCACAGGCTGCCCAGCATGATAGACGGCAGAACAAGTGCAAACGCTTCCCCTTGAGACATGGGCATGATGTCAGAATAACCGATGGACAGCGGAATAGCGCCTTCTCCGACTCCCCCTGCCATGATCGGGATGACAATGTACAGCAATGTATGCTGAAATCCGAGCCCGAGCAAAGTGCCGACAGCCAGTCCGACAATAGCGGCTGCGACAGAACCGGCAATAAGCGGAATAAAGATTTTCATGAATGCTTTTATGAGTGTTTCTCTTTTCATGCCAAGGATGCTTCCGACGACAATCCCAGCGATAAATAAGTATAGAAAGTTTGAGTTTTCTGTAAATTCTGTGGTGGATTTGACGATATCATTAGGCAGCAGGTGATAGTAGACGACAGCGGACGGAATAAAAGTAGCTAGGATGGCCGGGCCGCCGATAGAACGAACAATCGGTACCGATTTGCCGATTTGGGCAAAGGTGAACCCGAAAAACGCCATGACGGCAATGGATGTCAAGATGTCACTTTTTACATCGTGATGCATAACAAAAACAGTGATTAATATAAACAGCAAGACATACACAGGAAGCGGTATGATGCCTACTTTTATATTCATGGCTTTCGCAAACCAATTCTCTTTTCGAACCCCTTCGTGAATTGTATCCGTTTGCAATTGCATTTGTGTTTGAAGCTCTCCCATTGAAAAACCTCCCCCTATTCTTGATGCAGTGAAATTATTCACTACGTTAAGTATACTAAAAAATTGAAATTATTAATATATTAAAAATTTACTATTCAGCTTTTCGAATTTTCCCGGTTCAAATGGAAAGAGGCATTCTGACTAAAAACGGTCTATGACGGAGTGCCGAGAAACGGGTGTTGGTGCCGGACAAGCATTTTATTCGCAAGGAACGATGTGTTGATGTACGATAATAAAGGGTCATTTATCCTAGGAGGCCGTCATAAATCAGCAACAAAATAGACAATAATTCGTCACATAGTGTGGGGCTTTTTAGGTATTTTAGGCTTTATTTTTAAAATGAATCGTTGTAAAGTACTTAATATGAACCAGTCAGAGAATGTGTCATTTGGTCAGTCTGGCAATCTAGCATCATATTGAACGACTTATTGACACATTTGTGAAATATTGAACAATATTTTTTTCGTCTATTTTGTGAATTACTGATCAAAGTCTCGGTTCTATTTGTGAAGTAGTGAGCAAATTAACAGTTTTAACCGGAAATGGAGGAGAAAGCATGAGTGAATTGGTATTAGCCCGTATACAATTTGCATCAACAACGTTGTTTCACTTCTTGTTTGTGCCGATGTCTATCGGGCTTGTGTTTATGGTTGCGTTGATGGAGACTCTTTATCTTGTGAAGAAAAATGAGCTGTACCTCAAAATGGCAAAGTTTTGGGGGCACTTATTCTTAATAAATTTCGCAGTCGGTGTTGTAACGGGGATTTTGCAAGAATTCCAGTTTGGGTTGAACTGGTCTGATTACTCCCGTTTTGTCGGAGATGTATTTGGCGCTCCGCTTGCGATTGAAGCATTATTGGCGTTTTTCATGGAATCTATCTTTATCGGATTATGGATTTTCGGCTGGGACCGCCTGCCGAAAAAAATTCACGCTCTCTGCATTTGGCTCGTGTCATTCGGAACGATTATGTCATCTTTCTGGATTTTAACAGCGAACTCCTTTATGCAGGAGCCGGTCGGCTTTACGATCAAAAACGGCCGCGCGGAAATGAACGACTTTGCCGCGCTGATTACAAATCCTCAGCTTTGGGTTGAATTCCCGCACGTCATTTTTGGTGCGCTTGCCACCGGGGCTTTCTTTATTGCCGGAGTGAGTGCTTTTAAACTATTGAAGAAAAAAGAAGTGCCGTTCTTTAAACAATCTTTTAAACTCGCAATGATCGTCGGCCTTTGTGCCGGTCTTGGCGTCGGCCTTAGCGGACACATGCAGGCTGAGCACTTGATGGAATCACAGCCGATGAAAATGGCTGCCAGTGAAGGACTTTGGGAAGACAGCGGCGACCCTGCTGCTTGGACGGCTTTTGCTACGATTGATACAAAAAATGAAAAAAGCTCAAACGAAATCAAAGTTCCTTATGCATTGAGCTACTTGGCTTATCAGAAATTCAGCGGAAGTGTCAAAGGGATGAAAACACTTCAGGCTGAGTACGAAAAAATATACGGAAAAGGCGACTACATTCCGCCTGTCAAAACGACTTTCTGGAGCTTCCGCATCATGGTTGGCGCAGGTGTTGTCATGATTCTTGCTGCGTTAGGCGGCCTTTGGTTAAACCGGCGCAAAAAGCTTGAAAACAGCAAATGGTATTTGCGCATTATGATCGCATTGATTTCCTTCCCGTTTCTTGCGAACTCCGCGGGCTGGATTATGACAGAAATCGGGCGTCAGCCGTGGACGGTCATGGGCTTGATGACAACTGCTCAATCCGTGTCGCCTAACGTAACGGCGGGCTCCCTGTTATTCTCAATCATCGCATTTGGTGTGATGTACTTGATTCTGGGTGCACTGCTTGTCTTCTTGTTCATCCGTGAGATCAAAAAAGGTGCGGAGCATAGTGATCATCACGATGTTCCTGTAACAACAGATCCATTTAGTCAGGAGGTATACCATGGCATCTCTTCATGATCTTTGGTTTATACTCGTTGCTGTATTGTTTGTAGGATTTTTCTTTTTGGAAGGCTTTGATTTCGGGGTCGGCATGGCGACCCGTTTTCTTGGCCATAATGAGTTAGAACGCAGAGTGCTGATCAACACGATCGGGCCGTTTTGGGACGCGAATGAAGTATGGCTTTTGACTGGTGCAGGCGCCATTTTCGCGGCGTTTCCGAACTGGTATGCAACGATGCTGAGCGGTTATTACATTCCGTTTGTCATTGTGCTGCTTGCGTTAATGGGCCGCGGGGTTGCGTTTGAGTTTCGCGGCAAGGTTGATCATTTAAAATGGGTAAAGGTTTGGGACTGGGTCGTTTTCTTCGGCAGTCTGATTCCTCCATTTGTGCTTGGTGTGCTGTTCACGACATTATTCCGCGGGATGCCGATTGATGCCGATATGAACATTCACGCACATCTATCCGATTATATCAATGTATACTCTGTACTTGGCGGTGTGACTGTAACACTTCTTTGCTTCCAGCATGGATTAATGTTTATCACGCTGCGTACGATTGGTGATTTGCAAAATCGCGCCCGGAAAATGGCGCAAAAGATAATGGGTGTTGTTTTTGTAGCGGTTCTTGCCTTCGCGGCCCTTTCTGCCTATCAGACAGACATGTTTACTCGCCGCGGCGAGATTACCATTCCGCTCGTTGTTTTGATTGTCATCTGCTTTATGCTCGCGGCTGTATTTATCCGTAAGAAAAAAGACGGCTGGACATTTGGGATGACAGGCGCGGGGCTGGCGCTGACTGTAGGAATGATCTTTATTTCATTATTCCCTCGGGTGATGGTCAGCTCGCTTCAAAGCGCGTACGATTTAACAGTAGCTAACGCTTCTTCCGGTGATTATTCGCTTAAAGTCATGTCAATTGCAGCATTAACGCTATTGCCGTTTGTCATCGGCAGTCAGATCTGGAGCTATTATGTCTTCCGGAAGCGCGTCAGCCATAAGGAGCCTATGACTTATTAATGGGAAAAGACCTGTTTCGATATAAAGGAATGAAGCGGATTCTCACCGTGATTACTTGTTTAACGCTGATTCAGACAGCCGCTATTATTATGCAGGCAGAGTGGCTGAGTGAAGCCGTAACCGGACTGTTCAACGGGAAGAGCATTGCCTCCCTGTTTCCGGTGATCGGCTTTTTCCTTATCGCTTTTGTCGCCCGGCACGGGGTGACGGTGGCGCGCCAGAAAATCGTCTATCAATATGCCGCCCGGACAGGGGCAGATTTGAGAAAAAGTTTTCTTGATCAGCTGTTCCGATTAGGCCCCCGCTTTGCAAAGAAAGAGGGGACGGGGCAAATGGTGACCCTAGCGATGGAAGGCATCAGCCAGTTCCGCCGCTACCTTGAGCTGTTTCTGCCGAAAATGGTCAGTATGGCGATTGTGCCTGCGGCGGTTGTCATTTATGTGTTTTTTCAGGATCGCACATCAGCCGTCATTTTAGTTGCTGCTATGCCGATTCTGATCATCTTTATGGTTCTCCTCGGCCTTGTCGCACAGAGAAAAGCGGATCGTCAGTGGAAATCCTATCAGAGACTTTCCAATCATTTTGTTGATTCTCTTCGCGGGCTGGAGACATTGCGTTTCCTAGGTTTGAGCAAGTCGCACAGCAAAAATATTTTCTATGTTAGTGAGCGGTATCGGAAAGCAACGATGAGCACGCTTCGGGTGGCATTTTTATCTTCATTCGCCCTTGATTTTTTCACGATGCTGTCGGTGGCGACAGTCGCAGTGTTTCTGGGCCTGCGCCTCATTGACGGCGATATTTTGCTTGGCCCGGCTTTAACGGCGCTTATTCTCGCACCTGAATATTTTCTGCCGGTGCGGGAAGTGGGGAATGATTATCATGCAACGCTGAACGGACAGGAAGCAGGCAAAACCATTCAAGAGATTTTGTCGCAGCCTGGTTTTAAAGAAGAGGCGCCGCTTCAGCTTGAGGCTTGGTCCGATCAGGATGAGCTGAAGCTGTCAGGTGTGTCAGTCGGCCGGTCGGTGTCCGATATTGATCTGTCATTCAAAGGCAAGAAAAAAATCGGCATCATTGGTGCAAGCGGTGCGGGAAAATCAACTTTAATTGATATCCTCGGCGGTTTTTTGGAGCCGAATGGCGGTACGATAGAGGTCAATGGTTCAGAACGGTCCCACTTGCAGGACGGCAGCTGGCAGAAAAACCTCCTTTATATCCCGCAGCATCCGTACATTTTTGATGATACACTGGCGAACAACATTCGCTTCTATCATCCAAGCGCTTCGGCTGAGGATACTGCCCGCGCAGCTGCCGCGGCGGGACTGGCGGAGCTGGTGGACAACCTTCCGGACGGATTAGAGGGACGGATCGGGGAAGGCGGCCGGGCGCTCAGCGGCGGCCAAGCCCAGCGTGTCGCGTTGGCCCGCGCCTTCTTGGGAAACCGCCCGATCCTGCTGCTGGATGAGCCGACCGCCCATCTAGATATCGAAACAGAATATGAAATAAAAGAAACGATGTTGGATTTATTTGAGGATAAGCTCGTCTTTCTCGCGACTCACCGCCTTCACTGGATGCTCGATATGGATGAAATTATCGTGCTGGACGGGGGCAGGATTGCGGAAATCGGGACTCACGATGAATTGCTGGAGAAAAACGGTGTGTACACCAAACTCGTGGAGGCACAACTGGGGGAAAGAGCATGAAGAAAGAAGAATGGATTCTGCCGTATATCAAGCAAAATGCCCGCCTGTTCGTTCTGGTTATCTTTTTGGGCGCGGTGACAATTTTTTCTGCTGCTTTTCTTATGTTCACCTCAGGGTTTTTGATCTCTAAGGCGGCGACAAGACCGGAAAACATCCTGCTTATTTATGTGCCGATTGTCGCTGTGCGCACCTTTGGGATTGCACGGTCTGTGTCACGGTATGTGGAACGCCTCGTCGGCCATCACATCATTTTGAAAATCGTGTCCGACATGCGCGTCCGCCTCTACAACATGCTTGAGCCGGGTGCCTTGCTGCTGCGTTCCCGTTTTCGCACGGGGGATATGCTCGGCATTTTGTCTGAGGATATTGAGCATTTGCAGGATGCCTTCTTAAAAACAATTTTTCCTGCCATCTCGGCCTTGCTCCTGTATGCTGTTTCAGTGATTGCGCTCGGCTTCTTCTCTTGGCCGTTTGCCATATTGCTTGCGCTTTATTTGTTTGTTCTTGTTGTACTGTTTCCGGTTGTGTCTTTGCTCGTGACGAGAGCGAAGAATGCGAAGCTGAAAAGTGGACGGAATGTGCTGTACAGCCGTCTGACAGATGCTGTGATGGGTGTCAGCGACTGGATGTTCAGCGGACGCCGGCATGCGTTTATTGATTCCTATGAAAAAGAGGAACATGATTGGTTTGAGCTTGAACGGAAAAAACAACGCTTTACAAGATGGCGGGACTTTGCTGCGCAATGCCTTGTCGCCGGCCTAATTTTGCTGATGCTGTTTTGGACGGCGGGGCAGCATGCAGACGGCGAACTCGCCAAAACGATGATTGCGGCTTTTGTCCTTGTGGTGTTCCCGCTGACGGAAGCCTTTCTGCCGCTTTCAGATGCTTTGGGCGAAGTGCCTGGCTATCAGGATTCCATCAGACGCATGAACAAGGTGGTTCCTCAACCGGAGGCGTCACAAACAGAATCAGCGGCTGAAACGCTCGATCTCCATGATGTCACACTGTCATTTCGTGATGTGGCGTTTTCTTATGACAACAGCAGCCAAGTGCTGCACAACTTTTCCTTTACGTTGCGCCAAGGAGAAAAGATGGCGCTGCTCGGCAGGAGCGGGTCCGGGAAATCTACATCGCTCGCATTAATCGAGGGCGCTTTGAAACCGGGCTCAGGATCTGTGACGTTAAACGGTGTGGAGACATCGCTGTTAAAGGATCAGATTGCTGATGCGGTGGCCGTGTTAAACCAAAAACCGCACCTGTTCGATACAAGCATTCTGAACAACATCAGGCTTGGAAACGGAGAAGCAAGTGACGAGGATGTGCGCCGCGCCGCAAAACAGGTAAAGCTGCATGACTACATTGAGTCACTGCCTGACGGATATCATACTTCTGTTCAGGAAACCGGGATTAGGTTTTCCGGAGGAGAGCGCCAGCGGATCGCACTTGCGCGGATTTTGCTGCAGGATACGCCGATCATCATCCTTGATGAGCCGACAGTCGGCCTCGATCCCATCACTGAGCGTGAATTGATGGAAACGGTGTTTGAGGTGCTGAAAGGAAAAACGATTCTATGGATTACGCACCACCTTGCGGGAGTGGAAGCGGCCGATAAAATCGTGTTTCTCGAAAATGGCAAAACAGAAATGGAAGGAACCCATGAAGAACTGCTGGCGGCAAACGAACGATATCGCCGACTGTATCATCTTGACGTTCCTGTAAAATAGAAGACAGCCCCTAAGGCTGTCTTTTTTTGTTTGAAATAGAAAAGGTGCAGGAAAAATAGGAAGAGAAAGCAGAGGAGGGATAGAGATGAATATTCCAATTTGGACGGAGGAGCATGTGAGGGCCTCACTCCCTGAAAGAGAGACGGAAAGCCATAAAGGCACGTACGGTACTGCATTGCTGCTGGCGGGAAGCGACGACATGCCGGGCGCAGCGCTTCTTGCGGGGCTTGGGGCCATGCGGAGCGGGCTTGGAAAGCTTGTCATCGGTACGTCTGAAAGCGTGATCCCGCTGATTGTTCCTGTTCTGCCGGAGGCGACCTATTGGCGTGACGGCTGGAAAAAAGCGGCTGACGCTCAGCTTGAAGAGACGTACCGGGCCATTGCCATCGGACCGGGGCTTCCGCAAACCGAAAGTGTTCAGCAGGCAGTTGATCATGTGCTGGCGGCGGATTGCCCCGTTATTTTGGATGCCGGAGCGCTGGCGAAGCGTACATATCCGAAACGGGAGGCGCCCGTCATCCTCACGCCGCACCCGGGCGAGTTTTCCCGCATGACAGGGGTACCGGTGAAGGAATTGCAAAACAAAAGAGCGGAATATGCAAAGGAATGGGCGGCTCAGCTGCAGGCTGTCATTGTGTTAAAAGGGAATCAAACCGTTACCGCATTTCCCGATGGTGACTGCTGGCGCAACCCAACCGGAAACGGGGCACTCGCCAAAGGCGGAACCGGTGACACGCTGACGGGCATGATATTAGGCATGCTTTGCTGCCACGAAGACCCGAAGCATGCCATATTAAACGCAGTCTATCTGCACGGTGCGTGCGCTGAGCTCTGGACGGACGAGCACTCCGCTCATACGCTGCTCGCTCACGAGCTTTCTGATGTGCTGCCTCGTGTGTGGAAGCGATTTGAATGATAAAAAGCTGTCTTCATAGAGAAGACAGCTTTTCTTGATAACTCCGTTTTTTCAGACGCGGTTTCATCAATACATAATAAAGAACAGAAGGCACGGCCAAGCCGACAATCCATGCGATATCTCCGCCTCCAAACATTTTGGCAAGCGGTCCAATGTAAAAGGACGTATTGATAAACGGGATTTCAAGCAAGATGGACAGGACGAACGCAATCGTGGTAATCCAATTGATTTTTCCATACGGCCCGTTCACATCAAACATGGCTTTGACTTGATAGTTTCCGTGGCGGACGAAGTAGTAATCGACTAAATTGATTGCCGTCCAAGGTATTAAGAAATAACTGATGAAAAAGATAAAATTCAAAAACAGCTCCATAAAATTGCTTTGCCCGAGAAGGCTTAAGACTGTGCCGACAAGCGTGACGCCGAGGATCATGATGATTCTGACTTTGGGCGTGACTTTTAACTTCAGAAACGGCTCAAGCGTTGTTGTTGTAGACATGAAAGCTCCATACAGGTTAAAGACATTGATCGCCATTTGCCCAAATAACACAATGATTAGCATAATAAACGAGAAGGGGCCAAACAATTGGACAATCTGGCTGCCTGAGTTTGCCGTAAAGTCAGGAAGTGCTGTCGTCAGCAAAGCGCCGAGCAGCATCATCCAGATGGAGCTGACAGATGTACCTGCATAGCTGTACCAAAATGTTTGAGAAGCCGGTGTTTTAACTGGCAGATATCTAGAATAATCGGCAACATACGGTGCGTATGCAAGCTGCCACGTCGCGACTGCGCTGACCGCCACCAAGAAAATTGGCAGATCAACCGCTCCGGGAATCCAGCTGCCTGCCGGAATCGGCAATTGGAAAATGAGTATCGTTGCAGCAAAAAATACAGCAAAAGAGGTCCAAGAAAGGATTTTTTGCATTTTGTGAATCAAATCATGGCCGAAAATGGTGAGTAAAAAACATACGGCGCTTAAGCCTATAATGCTCCATGATCCCGGGATGGGAACAAAGCTGCTTAAGGTTCCAGCCGCCAGAATCGTGCTGCTTGCGAAGAAACCAAGGTAGATAAACATAACTAAGAAGAGGGGAAGAATCGCTCCAATTACGCCGAATTGGGCACGGCTTTGAATCATTTGCGGGATGCCAAGCTGAGGGCCTTGCGCGGAATGAGACGCCATAAATATGGCACCGATTAAGGTTCCGCAAATAATAGCGGCAACACTCCAAAACAGATTAAGTCCCATTGCAACGGGAATCGTGCCAGTCACTAACGTGGTGATATGCATATTAGCCCCGAACCATACGGGAAATAAATCTTTCGCTTTACCATGTCTTTCTTCATTCGGAATATATTCAATCGTTCGCCTTTCTACTTTCAATGCATCGTCCTCCATATATAATGAAATTTTGAAATTGACATAAAAACATAGCTTAACAGACTGTACCTCGCTTTACAAATTTAGATGTTCACGAAAACCGATGAGAAGCCAGTGAAGTCAATAGATCAAAAGAATTATAAAAAAAATGAACGCTTTTGAATCCGGTGTCGTCTCATAAGGCAGAAAAACAAAAAAGGGGGGATCGCGGCTATTGGATACACATGAAGAACACCAGCTGATTCAACAGGCAAAAGAGGGAGACGACGAGGCGTTTACAGCCCTTTTCCACTATCATTATTCTTTTTTATATAAATATTTGTTGAAGCTCTCTCTTCACCCTGATCTCAGCGAGGAACTTGTTCAGGAAACCTTTCTCAAAGGATACATTCATTTAAGAAGCTTCCAAGGCCGTTCCAAATTCTCCACGTGGCTGATTTCTATTGCTTCGAGGCTCTATCTCGATCACCAGAAAAAGAGAAAGAGAGAATGGAAACGGAATCAGGCGGTTACGGAGGAAGCAATCCGCAAGATCAAGTGGGACGTGTCAGCGAAAGCGGAAGAATGGAGCGAAGCGCTTGATCTGTTTTCAAAGCTGGACCCTAAACTGCGCACGCCAGTTTTATTAAGGCATTACTACGGCTATACCTATGCTGAAATCGGGCTGATGCTGCAGATCAGAGAAGGAACGGTAAAGTCTAGAGTCCATAAAGGGCTCCAGCAAATCAGAAAGGAGTGGGACGATGAATAAAGAAAAGCTTTCTATTCATTTAAAATCAGAATTGCAGAAAATTGATCAAACAGCCAATCCCTCTATACCAGATCAAAAAGAACTGCTTTACCAGCTGTTACAAATGAAAGCTGAACGCAGAAAAAAACTGCTGAAAGAGATCATCTTATTTGTATTCTGCGCGCTGATGGTTGTGAGTGCGGCAATCCTGGCATTCACTCAAGCTCCCGCTGTATTTATCGTACTTCAGGTTTGTGTGTTCGCGGTGCTGCCGATTTTGATTGCGGCTGAGAAAAAAAGACATCTTGGTGAATGGGAGGTGGAGCGCCGATGACACAATCAGAAATTGTCGTGGCGGTGGTTGCTTATCTCATCGTATTGGCGCAGGGAATCTTTTTATTTATTGATGCGAAAAAACGAGATCGTTTGGCATGGGTATGGGGAATTGTCGGACTGATTCAAGCACCGATTCCTCTGGTTTGCTATTACTTTTTTGTTATTAGGCCGGACCGGAAGAAAAGGGGGATCAAGCAATGAATATTTCTTGGGAAATGATTTTGCCGCTAATTGTATTGCAGCTTGTGCTGGCGGTGTTCGCTCTCATCAGCTGTATAAAGGAAGAGCGGACAAACGGGCCAAAGTGGATGTGGGCTGCAATTATTGTATGTATCAATATTATCGGGCCGATTTTATTTTTTACCGTCGGCAGAAAGCAAAGGTGAGAGGGCATGCTGTCTATTGAGTCATTATGCAAATCGTATCGGCATCATCAAGCTGTAAAGAATGTCAGTTTTCACGTGAATGAAAACGAGTGTGTTGCACTTTTAGGTCCCAATGGAGCCGGTAAAACCACAACGCTGCAAATGCTGGCCGGGCTGCTTTCGCCAACCTCTGGAACCATCAAGCTGTTAGGGGAGAAAAAACCCGACCGGCGTTTGATTGGGTACCTCCCGCAGTATCCTGCTTTTTATTCGTGGATGACCGCAAATGAATTTTTAACCTTTGCCGGGAGACTGTCCGGGCTTTCGAAGAAAAAATGCCAAGAGGAGATCGGCGGGATGCTGGAATTTGTCGGCTTGCAGGAATCCGCGCACAAAAGAATCGGCGGCTATTCAGGCGGCATGAAGCAAAGACTCGGGCTGGCACAGGCGCTGCTCCATAAACCGAAGCTGTTGATATTGGATGAACCGGTGTCTGCTCTTGATCCATCAGGACGGTTCGAGGTGCTGGACATGATGCGGGAGCTGAAGAAGCATATGGCTGTCCTGTTTTCTACACACGTTTTGCACGATGCGGAGCAGGTGTGTGATCAGGTGGTGATCATGAAAAACGGGGAGATTTCATGGAAAGGCGAATTACAGCAGCTGAAGAAACAGCATCAAACGAACGTTTTCACCCTTACAGTGAAAGAGAAGCTGAAGGGCTGGCTTGAAGAGAAGCCTTACGTCTCAGCTATTGTCTATATGAATCCGTCTCAAGCTGTTTTCGAGCTGCCTGATATACAGGCTGGCCGGACATTGCTGAGTGATTGTATCCGAACGGGCTTGACTGTCACTCATTTTGAACAGAAAACGGAGTCGCTTGAAGACGTCTATCTAAAGGTGGTGCACGCATGAAGGTGATGATAACGCTATTGCAGAAAGAATGGCTCGATGGGTGGAAAAGCGGCAAGCTGATCTGGCTGCCGATCGCAATGATGATTGTCGGGTTGACACAGCCGCTGACCATTTATTATATGCCGGAAATCATTGAACACGGAGGAAACCTTCCTGACGGCATGAAAATCAGTTTTACGATGCCTTCTGGGTCTGAAGTGATGGTCAGCACGCTTTCTCAATTCAACACGCTTGGCATGGCTCTGGTCATCTTCAGCGTCATGGGCAGCGTGGCGAATGAAAGAAATCAAGGCGTAACGTCGCTGATCATGTCACGGCCTGTGACGGCAGCCCATTATATCGTGAGCAAATGGCTCACCCAAAGCGTGATCGGCATTGCGTCATTTGCAGCTGGATACGGGCTTGCTTATTATTACGTCCGGCTGCTGTTTGAGGACACATCATTCAGCCGTTTTGCCGTAAGTCTTGGCCTCTACGCTCTTTGGATCATGTTTATTGTGACAGCCGGCCTTGCCGGAAGCACGATGTTTCGGTCTCTCGGAGCAGCCGCGGCTGTCGGGATCGGGCTGACAGCTGCAGTTTCCTTTGCTGTTTCGCTATTTCCTGATGGTGCGAAATGGCTTCCGGCTGCGCTTTGCAAGCAGGCGGAGCATATCCTTCTTCATGGAGAGCGGGCGGATTTTTTCGGATGGTCGCTCACATTCTCCATTTTGTGCATCGTGCTTCTGGCCATGTTTTCAGTATGGCGCTTCCGGCGGTATGAAAGCTATTAATTGATCATGTTGCGCTTTTGCACAAGCATTACAAGAAAGGCGGCCAATGCCAGCGACCCGGCTCCATAAAAAACCTCGGACAGCCCGAAAAGCTGTGCGGTTTTTCCTGCAAGAAGGGGACCGAGGAAGATACCCAGCGCATAAAACGATTGATAAAACCCCATAACCGACATTTTCAAACGGGCAGAACTGATATCGACGACAAGGCTTAGCAGCAGAGGAAATACGAAACCGAGCGCCAGCCCGATGCAGGCGTGTGTGATGCAAACTGTGAACAATGTAGCTGAAAAAGGAACGAATAGCAAACAGACTCCGATGACAGCAAAACTGATGAGCATCACCGAGTAAGCGATTCGGCTTGTGAAACGCAGAAACACGAAGCTTAATGTGGCGGCTGCGTGAGGGAGGAAAAAGGCGCTCATCACCCAAAGCATCTCCGCGTCGCCCATTCCGAGCTGATTAATGAAAAGCGGCGTAAATCCAAACACTGTCATAAATAATACCGCATGGGCCGTCATGGATAGAATGGTGAAAAGCTTCAGCTTCGGCAGCTGGAATGTGTCTTTGAGGTATTGCGGCACACGGATTGTATCACGGTTCGCGGGAGGAGCCGACGGATCTTTAATAAAACAGCAGATCACTAGACCGGCGGCAGAGGCTGCGAGCGCCATCCAAAATGGAACCTGCCTGCCTAAGTGGGCTGCCGCAAGCCCGCAGAACACAATACTGACAAACTGAGGCATGACGGTGAAAAACTGCATGATGCCCATTGCTTTTGATGCATTGTCATTGTTGAAATAATGCGCGTATAAAATGGTCGCCATTACCCACATGGAAGCGGTTATCCCTGCAAACAGCCGGGCGGCCAGCACGAAGAAGAAAGAATCAAACATCAGAAAAAGCAGGCTGCTGAGGACAGAAAACCCAAACCCGGCAATTAACAATTGCTTGCGCAGAGAAAACAGGATGTCTGACAGAAGGCCGAGCGGGAATCGCAGAAGGATTTGCGTAACGCCGTAGCTGCCGAGAATGATGCCGATTGCGCCGTATGAAAAGTGCAGATCCTCCAAATACAGGCTGAATACAGGAACATAAATATAACCTGAGAACCAAAAGCAAAATACCATACATAAAAAAACGGCGTGATCTAAAGCGCCGATTGTTTTTTTCTGAGGAATCATGTCCTGCTGTAATTCCATCGTTCTCTCCACCCCTTTCCTTCCAGTACAACACAATTGCTGAAAGCGTTTCAATAGAAAAACAAAAAAACAGGACTTCAAAAAAGCCCTGTTTGTTGTTTTTAATACGGATCAGACGGATGGCTTTCCTGTTCAGCCTGCCTTGCAGCCTGTTCAGTCTCTGTTGTGCCGATCGGTCCGTTGCTGTTGTTTTCTGAGACTTTTTTCAGACCTTCCGCCACGCGTTTTCCATAGTCCGGATCAGCTTTTGTGAAATTTTCAATCATCTGATCCTGGATTTCTTTTCGGCATGTAGAAAGCGTATTAACTAGATTCGTGATCAATTCGTTCCGTTCAAATTCGGTAAATCTCCGGTACGTTTCTCCGGCCTGTCCGAAGTTGTTCGTTCTGTCGATCGCTTCACGTTTTACATCACCTTCGACATGCGGAGTATGATCTTTTCCATCCTGCTTCGCTTCCTTTAGCCCGCCCATAATCGATGGCTCATAGTTGACGTGCGGATTTTGGCCTTCTGCTCTATCGACCCGATATTGCATTTGCCCGCCTTCCTGGTTGGTGGCAACATGCTTTTTCGGCGAGTTGATCGGAAGCTGCAGGTAATTTGCACCTACACGGTAGCGCTGCGTATCTGAGTAGGCAAACGTCCGCCCCTGAAGCAGCTTATCATCTGAGAAATCAAGTCCGTCAACAAGCACTCCCGTTCCGAATGAAGCTTGTTCCACTTCTGCATGGTAGTTTTCCGGGTTTTTGTTAAGCACCAATTTGCCGATCGGTTTCCATGGGAAATCGTCTTTATACCATAGCTTTGTCGGATCGAGTGGATCAAAGTCCAGTTCAGGATGCTCATCATCGCTCATGATTTGAGCATACACTTCCCATTCCGGATAATCTCCATTTTCAATCGCTTCATACAAATCCTGTGTAGCATGGTTAAAGTTTTTCCCTTGAATCTCTTCCGCTTCCTTCTGTGTCAGGTTGCGGATGCCCTGCTTCGGTTCGAAATGGTATTTCACGAGAACGGCTTTGCCTTCCTCATTCACCCATTTATAGGCGTGTACGCCCGAACCCTGCATTTGCCGGTAGTTGGCTGGGATGCCCCAAGGCGAAAACAAGAAGGTGATCATATGTGTCGCTTCAGGAGACTGAGAAATGAAGTCGAAAATACGTTCACCATCTTGGATATTGGTCACTGGGTCAGGCTGAAACGCGTGCACAAGATCCGGAAATTTAAGCGGGTCGCGGATAAAAAAGATTTTCAGATTGTTCCCGACCAAATCCCAGTTTCCGTCTTCGGTATAAAGCTTAAGGGCAAAACCGCGCGGGTCTCTCAATGTTTCTGGTGAGTGTTTTCCATGATTTACCGTAGAAAAACGGACAAATGCCGGCGTTTTCTTGCCTTTTTCCTGAAAAAGCTTGGCCCGGGTGTACTTTGAAATCGGCTCGTCTCCAAAGCTTCCGTAAGCTTCAAAATACCCGTGTGCACCCGCTCCTCTGGCATGAACAACCCGCTCAGGGATGCGTTCACGGTCAAAGTGGCTGATTTTTTCGAGAAAATCGTAGTTCTCAAGTGTTGTAGGTCCTCTGTTCCCGACAGTTCTCACATTTTGGTTGTCAGTGACAGGGTGCCCCTGTCTATTCGTTAAGGTATCCTCTGATTCGTTTTCCCCGGATGTCTTATGAGAAAGCGCATCCTCGCTGCTTTGGGCATTTGTTCCGTGATGTTTGTTTTGATGATTATCTTTCATTGGTTGACCCTCCTTTTTAGAACGGTAACAATATTCCCTTAATGGAAAGATTTTAAAACAGCCGTTTTTTTTTATCGGGGTCGGGAATGGTACAATGTACAAAAATCGGTAAAAGGAGAGGTCGATTCGTGACGAGAGAAAAAAATCCGCTGCCCATCACGTTTTACCAAAGAACCGCCCTTGAGCTTGCCCCGGCGCTTCTCGGCTGCCTTCTGGTAAAAGAAACAGACGAAGGCACAGCGTCAGGCTATATTGTGGAAACAGAAGCCTATATGGGCGCCGGAGACAGAGCGGCCCACAGCTTTAATAACCGCCGGACGAAACGGACTGAGATTATGTTTGCAGAAGCTGGGCGGGTGTATACATACGTGATGCACACCCATACATTGCTGAATGTCGTTGCCGCAGAAGCAGATGTCCCGCAAGCGGTCTTAATCAGGGCCATTGAGCCTCATGAAGGCCAGCTGTTAATGGAGGAGAGGAGGACGGGCCGGCATCCGAGGGAATGGACAAACGGGCCCGGAAAGCTGACGAAAGCGCTTGGCGTCACGATGAATGACTACGGACGCTGGATCACGGAACAGCCGCTTTACATCGAAGGCGGGTATACACCGGAAGAAATTTCAACCGGCCCGCGTATCGGCATCGACAACAGCGGAGAGGCGCGCGATTATCCGTGGCGTTTCTGGGTGACGGGAAACAGGTACGTGTCGCGGTAGCATGTTTAAGCAAAAGGCAATCAGGGGAATGGTTGAGAAAAAAGAAGGGAGAATCGGAGCTTTGAAAAAGATGATCAAATCCGTTATCAAATGGGCGCCGGTCATTTACCCGATTGTGCGAAAAATCATGAAGGATCGCAAGGCGTCTAAACGAAAGAATATGTCCGCATCCCGAACAGCCGGCTGACCCCGGCTGTTTTTTATAGGTCAGTTTTCCCTCTAGCCCTCCCGATGTTCATTGACTTGCCATTCCCGCCATTATAGAATTTATATACATTTCGCATTCCTTCATCATCCTTTCTGCCTATTCACTTATCCCTGCATCTACTTGATAGGAGGTTTTTCTCATGCTTCATGGGCGACTTCGTGATATTCTGCGCTTGCTGATGGCGGCTGAAGCCCCGGTGACAAGCTCGTTTTTTGCCGCGCAATTAAATGTGACGACGCGGACGGTCCGCAATGATATAAAGGAACTGCAAGGTGCGCTAAGCGGCTATGGCGCCTATGTCCAATCGGTAAGAGGCTCAGGTTACAAACTCCGCATTCATGACGAGCAGACATTCAGAACGCTGCTGCAAGATGTGTTTCAGCAAAAAAAAAGCCTGCCGGTATTGCCGGAGGAGAGAATGGCCTATCTCACAAAACGGCTGCTGCTGGCGGAGCATTACCTCAAGCTCGATGAACTGGCTGAAGAACTATTTATCTCAAAATCTACACTCCAAACGGATTTAAAAGAAGTAAAGAAACGGCTGCTGCCGTACCGCATCGTCATGGAAACACGCCCAAATTACGGCTTCAAGCTGCGCGGGGACGAGGTGCAGATGAGGTACTGTATGGCGGAGTACATTGTCGATGAAAGAGAAACGGAGATTGATATTTTGAATGAAAAGGCTGATATTTTGCCAAATGAAGAAATCGAGATCATCCGTTCCGCCATCCTGAAAAAAATGAAAAACGACCGCATCCCTCTGTCCAACTTGGGACTGAATAACCTCATCATCCATATCGCCATTGCCTGTAAACGGATCAGAACGGAAAACTATGTATCTCTTTTCCCGGAAGATATGGATCACATCCTGCATCAAAAAGAATATCAGGCTGCCGAAGCCATTGTAAAAGAGCTGGAATCAGCACTTGCCGTTACATTTCCGAAAGACGAGACGGCCTATATCGCCATGCATCTCCTCGGCACAAAACGAATGACACAACCACAATGCGGGGAGGACACATTTTCAATAGACGAGGAAACCGATCAGCTGACATTTGCGATGATTGAAGCCGTTGATCGCGAAATGAAGCTCGGCATCCTGCATGACAAAGAGCTGAAAATCGGCTTGGCGCTACATGTGAAGCCGGCGGTCAGCCGCAACCGATACGGCATGAACCTTCGAAATCCGATGCTGACAGCGATCAAGGAACATTATCCTCTCGCTTTTGAAGCCGGGATCATTGCGGGGATGGTCATAAAGGAACAGACGGGCATCGATATTCATGAAAACGAAATTGGGTATCTGGCTCTCCACTTTGGCGCTGCGATTGAACGGAAAAAAACAGAAAGCCCGCCGAAACGCTGTATCATTGTGTGCGCATCAGGTGCCGGAAGCGCCCAGCTACTGCGTGAAAAACTCCGCTCCCATTTCGGCAAGCGGCTCGATATTCTTGGAACGGCTGAGTATTACAGTCTTGACCAAATGTCCTATGAATCCATTGATTTTGTCATCAGCACCATCCCGATAAAAAAAGAGCTCCCTGTACCAGTGCTAAAGGTCAACACACTCTTAGGCGGGACTGACTTTACAAAAATCGAATCCATTCTGAGTGATGAAAAAGAAAAAGCCGCCCGCTATCTGAAAAAAGAACTCGTTTTTTTCCAGGAGGATCTGCGCTCAAAAGAAGAAGTGATTCAATTTTTAGGGCAGAAAGCGGTTGATTGCGGCTATGCCGACAAAGAAATCATAGATTCCATTTTTGAAAGAGAAGACATGTCGCCAACGTGCTTTGGCAATCTGGTTGCCATCCCGCACCCGCTCGTTCCGCAGACAAAAACAACGTTTTGGGCCGTCTGTACGCTCAAAAAACCGATAGATTGGGAGGACCAGCGTGTTCAATTTGTCTGTTTGCTTTGTGTCGAAAAGGAGAACAAAGCGGATTTGCAAAGCATGTATAAACTGCTTGGCAGCATTTTGGATGACCCGGCAGCGGTGAACCAGCTGATCAAATGCCGTTCGTATCAAGAGCTTTCGGACGTGTTTGACCAAAAAATGCTGAGCTGACAGCCTGTATATACCTTTTTTCCGTTTCCTGCGGAAAAACCTTGAGTGTTTATGAAAGCGATTTCATAATATGATGATATCAACAGCAGGACATTACAAAATTGATCAAACTCTAGGGGGTCTTTTACATGAATATATTACTCGTATGTGCAGCAGGCATGTCTACTAGCTTATTGGTGAGCAAGATGGAAAAAAGTGCGCAGGAACAAGGAAAAGACTATACCATTTGGGCAGTTTCAGGCGATTCTGTACAAAGTCATATTGATAAAGCGGATGTATTGCTTCTCGGCCCGCAAGTACGTTATATGCTTCCGCAGCTGAAAAAATTAGGAGAGTCAAAGGGGGTACCAGTAGACGTCATTAATACCGTCCATTATGGCACATGCAACGGGGCGGAAGTGCTGAAATCAGCTGAACAGCTTGGACATGTGTCATAGAGAGGGGCGGGCTATGTGAATAAAGTCAATCAGATCTTAGAAGAAAAGGTCATGCCTATAGCGGGAAGAATTGCGGGGCAGCGTCATTTGCAGGCGTTGCGTGACGGTATCATCCTCACGATGCCGCTGATTATCATCGGTTCCTTTTTCCTCATCATCGGCAACCTCCCGATCCCGGGATACGCTGAGTTTATGGCAAAAACGTTTGGCAGCTCCTGGTCTGAAAAGCTGGCCTATCCAGTTGACGCCACCTTTGAAATTATGGGTTTGGTCGCCGCGTTCGGCATCGCCTACCGGCTCGCCGAGAAATACGGCGTTGATGCCTTGTCGGCTGGAGCCATTTCACTTGCGGCATTTTTGTTAGCAACACCTTATCAAGTGCCGTTCACGCCTGATGGTTCGACGAAAGAGATTATGGTCGGCGGCGGAATTCCGCTCTCGCTGATGGGAAGCAAAGGCCTGTTTGTCGCTATGATTATCGCGATGGTGTCAACAGAGATTTACCGTCTCATTATCCAGCGCAATTTGGTCTTCAAAATGCCGGATGGTGTTCCGCCGGCAGTCAGCAAGTCATTTGTCGCGTTAATCCCCGGCTTTGCCGTCATCTTTCTGATTTGGGCAGCCCGGCTGATAGTTGAAGCGACGCCGTTTGAAAGCCTTCATAATATTGTAAGCGTTTTACTGGGAACCCCGCTTTCCATTCTGGGAGGAAGCCTCGGGGGAAGCCTTGTCGCAGAAGCCGTGAAAATGCTTTTATGGGCCTGCGGCCTTCACGGCGCCAACATTGTCGGCGGCGTCATGGCACCGATTTGGTATGGCGCAATGGATGCCAACCGGATCGCATTCCAAGCCGGTGAGGAGCTTCCTAAGATTTTCACCCAGCAATTTTTCGATATCTGGGTCAATATCGGCGGAAGCGGCGCCACATTGGCGCTGGTTGTCACGATGTTCCTGCGCGCCCGAAGCAAACAAATGAAGCAGCTCGGGAAGCTTGCGATCGGCCCGGCCATCTTCAATATTAACGAACCGATTATTTTCGGAATGCCGATCGTCATGAACCCGATGCTTTTACTTCCGTTTATCATCACGCCGCTTATCACACTGACACTCACTTACATCGGAATGAGTACCGGCCTTGTCGCCAAACCGGCGGGGATCGCAGTGCCGTGGACCATGCCGCCAATCTTTTCAGGCTATTTGGCGACAGGGGGGAAAGTTTCAGGCGCGGTCATGCAAGCCATTAATATCGCCGTATCCTTTGTTGTCTACTATCCGTTCTTCAGAATGTGGGATAAACAGAAGCTGAAAGAAGAAAACGATTTGGAACTGGTCCAAACGCCTGCAGCATCAGATGACAAAGAAGCGGCTTTGTAGAGAAAGGAAGTGAATCGCGTGAATGAAAAAATGGAGCAAATCATTTTTCAAATTATCCTTCACGGAGGAAACGGAAGGAGCTCCGCAATGGAGGCCATTGCCGCTGCCAAAAGCGGTGACGCAGAAGAAGCGCGGAAAAAGCTTCAAGACGCGGCAGAAGAATTATCAAAAGCCCATCATTATCAGACAGAGCTGATCCAAAATGAAGCTGGCGGAGAAAAAACAGAAATGACGCTTCTGATGGTGCATGCACAGGATCATTTAATGAATGCAATGACAGTGAAGGATCTGGCGGCGGAGATCATTGAGTTATATGAAAAAATCACCGAGCAAAGGGGAGCAAGCATATGACAAAAGGATTAAAGATTGTAACGATTGGCGGAGGTTCAAGTTATACGCCCGAGTTAGTGGAAGGGTTGATTAAACGGTATGATGAGCTGCCTGTCCGTGAATTATGGCTCGTCGATATCCCTGAGGGCGAAGAAAAGCTGAATATTGTCGGCACGCTCGCCAAACGGATGGTTGAAAAAGCCGGCGTCCCGATCGATATTCACCTTACGCTCGACCGGAGAAAAGCGCTAAAAGACGCAGACTTTGTCACGACTCAGTTCCGTGTCGGGCTTCTGCAGGCAAGAGCCAAGGATGAGCGCATCCCATTAAAATACGGCGTCATCGGCCAAGAAACGAACGGCCCGGGAGGCCTGTTTAAAGGATTGCGCACGATTCCAGTTATCCTGGAGATTGCAAAGGACATTGAAGAACTCTGCCCGAACGCGTGGCTCGTTAACTTCACAAACCCTGCCGGCATGGTGACAGAAGCTTTGCTTCGCTACTCCAACCTGAAGAAAGTCGTCGGTCTCTGTAACGTTCCGATCGGCATCAAAATGGGCGTAGCCAAAGCGCTTGATGTAGATGTGGACCGCGTAGAAGTCCAATTCGCCGGACTGAATCATATGGTGTTCGGGCTGGATGTTTTCTTGGATGGCGTAAGTGTGAAGGATCAAGTCATCGAAGCGATGGGTGACCCGAAAAACGCGATGACGATGAAAAACATCTCAGGCGCAGAGTGGGAGCCGGAATTTTTAAAAGCACTCGATATCATCCCTTGCGGCTACCACCGTTACTATTTCAAAACAAAAGAGATGCTGGAGCACGAACTGGAAGCATCACAAACGGAGGGCACCCGCGCTGAAGTTGTGCAGAAGGTTGAAAAAGAACTGTTCGAGCTCTATAAAGATCCGAACCTTGCGATCAAACCGCCGCAGCTGGAAAAACGGGGCGGTGCGTATTACAGCGATGCAGCGTGTAATTTAATCAGCTCTATTTACAATGATAAACACGACATTCAGCCGGTGAACACGATGAATAACGGGGCAATCGCCAGCATTCCAGACGATTCCGCGGTTGAAGTGAACTGCGTGATGACGAAAAACGGCCCTCAGCCAATTGCTGTCGGCGACTTGCCGGTGTCTGTCCGGGGCCTCGTTCAGCAAATCAAATCCTTTGAACGTGTCGCGGCAGAAGCGGCGGTCACAGGCGACTACCAAACAGCGCTCCTCGCCATGACGATTAACCCGCTCGTTCCGTCCGACACTGTGGCTAAACAGATTTTAGACGAAATGCTGGAGGCGCACAAAGCGTATCTGCCGCAGTTCTTTAACAAAATTGAAGCGTAAAAAAAGCCGGCCATTGAAGGCCGGCTTTTTTCTTACTTATTTGCTTTCAGTCAGCGCTGCAACTTCGGTCGTCCATCCGAATTCGTCTGCGACAGCGCCTTTTTGAATGCCTGTAATCGTGTCATATAGTTTTTTGGCGATTTCACCTGTTTCACCGTTGTTGATCGAAAGTGTTTCATCCTGCCAGATCAGCTCGCCGACTGGGGAAATAACAGCTGCTGTACCAGTTCCGAAGGCTTCTTCCAGGATGCCGTCTTTATGGGCTTGGATGACCTCATCGATCGCAATTTTCCGTTCTGAAACTTGAAGGCCCCAATGCTTAAGCAAGGCGATGACTGAATTGCGCGTAATGCCTTCCAGTATGCTTCCGTTCAGCATCGGCGTTACGATTTCACCGTTGATTTTGAAGAAGATGTTCATGCTTCCGACTTCTTCGATGTATTTCTTCTCAATGCCGTCCAGCCAGAGTACTTGAGAAAATCCTTTCTCTTCGGCTACCTGCTGAGCTTTTAAGCTTGAAGCATAGTTCCCTGCGGTTTTGGCATTTCCCGTTCCGCCTTTTACCGCACGGACAAATTCACTTTCAACAGCGATTTTGACCGGCTTGATGCCTTCTTTGTAATAAGAGCCGACCGGAGAAAGAATGATAAAGAGCTTATACGTATGAGATGCCGCAACACCGAGGAAAGGCTCGGTTGCGATGATGAACGGACGGATATAAAGGGACGTGCCCTCCGCATTCGGAATCCAGTCTTTATCGATCGCGACAAGTTGTTTTAAGCCTTCCAGAACCTGTTCTTCATCAATTTGCGGGATGCAGAGGCGGTCGTTTGATTGATTCAGACGCTCCATATTTTTTTCCGGTCTAAAAAGCAGGACATGGTCATCCTCTGACACGTAGGCCTTTAACCCTTCAAACACGGTTTGGCCGTAGTGATAGACCATTGCGGCCGGGTCCATTGGAATGGGTTGGTAAGGAATGATTCTTGGATCGTACCATCCTTTATCCGCCGCATAGTCCATTACAAACATGTGGTCTGTAAACACTCTCCCGAACGAAAGCTGATTTGGATCTGGTTTTGGTTTTTTTGTTGATGTCAATTCAACGCGAATCGTTTGTTTAGTCATGGTCAATCTCCCTGCTGTTAAATTGTTTATATTATCAAACTTATTTGAAAATAATTTATATTCTATTGTATACCTTCAACAAATATTCGCAATAGGTTTGCTCAAATTTGTAAGAAATTCATAAGAAAAAAGCAGGAGAAATTAATTCTCCTGCGTGTTCATTTGCTCGAACACTCTGTCATAATCGGCCCGAGTGGCATTTCGAAGACCTTCAACACGTTCATTTGTAATCTCTTGTTTGCCTTCCTTCAAGCCGTCCAAGAAATACTGAACATATTCTTCAGCTGAAATGCCGCGGTACGTCAGGCCTTGTTTATCGCGTGATTTTTGGTTTAAGCCCGTGTCAACCATAGGCGGTGCCATTTCAATCACTTCCACGCTCGTGTCGCGGAGCTGGTGTCTCAGCGTAAGCGAGAACGAGTGAAGCGCCGCTTTCGTTGCGCAGTACACCGGATAAACAGCTAACGGGTTAAATGCAAGCCCGGATGTGACCTGAACGATTGCTGCCTCGGGCTGCTTCATCAAATGAGGCGTGAAAAGGGCTGATAAATGGACAGGCGCTTGAAAATTAAGTTCAATTTCATCTCCGTCCACAAAAAGCTCTTCCGTCCCTTTTTTGAAGTCAATTTCCTTTTGAATGCCAGCGTTGTTGACGAGAACATTCAGGTTCGGAAATTCCTTTAAAGCCCATTCATACAATGCTTCCCGCTGCGAACGGTCTGCAACATCACATTGCTTTGTATAGATGTTTGGGAGCTGCTGCTTCGCTTCTGTAAGACGCGCTTCGCTGCGTCCGCAAATGATAACTTCATTGCCAAGTTCCAGCAGGCGCTTGGCCAGTTCAAGCCCGATGCCAGCGGACCCCCCTGTGATTAAAACCGTATTGCCTGTCATCTTCATTGATGTACCACCTCTTACTAGTTGGCTGTGATTCCTTTACTATTTCAAATCTTAGCAGGAAATATGCAGCCGCGTCCTATGAGATGCTCAGGATGACGTCACTTTTCCGGTTTTATAAAACTCGTCAATTGCTTTATCGACATACACCCAGCCTTTCCAGCCGATGTGGATGGTATCTTTCATGAAATACGGGTCATATTCATGTCCTGAAAAATCAGCAACCTGGAAGCCCTTCGCTCTAATCTGCTTATTTACTTTTTTGTAATAAGCAGTGCGGCCTTTTTTCGGGAAGCCAGTGTAGTCGTACCATTTTCCGTTGACAGGGATGGTGACAAACATAGGCTCTGCACCCGCATCCTTCAGGATATCAAGCATCATTTCAAAGTCGCCGTATTCCGGTGACACCGCATACGATTTTCCTTTGTTTTTCCCTTTCAGCTTAGGCACTTTCGGCTTCAGCTTTTTATAAACAGGATTGTCAATGTGAAAATCGTTAGACCCGGAGTGGCGTTTGCCTGATTGATCTGCGAGTTTATTCAATTCAGACCATGACTTACCTTTTACAGACTGAGAGATATAACGCTTTGGCCCGGATGATTCCGTCGTTGAATAATACAGGTCTTTCTTTTCGAGCATGCTGTAATATACTTTTGCGGCCGGCTTCAGCGCGTTCACTTTCCACGTCTGGCCGTTTACGATTGCTTTATACAGCTCGCAAAGAATCGCATCATTTTGTACGGCCTTAAAGCGCAGCATGCGTTTCATCATTTTCTTTTTCACATCAGGGTCGATCTGCTCGTTAAATGCCAAATCAAGCCCTTGCAGCGCAGAATAGTTCGGCGCGAAATGCTGTTCATCAGACCCGCGCTTAATAAACCATTGCGGAGACACGATGAATACGATTTTTTTGCCCTTCAGCTGATCCATATGGGCAGCGAAGTTTAAGGAATGAATCAATGACTGGGACCCGCCTTTGCCGACAAGGTATGGCGTGAACCCCTCATTGTTTACCTGAAAATAATTAGATGGGTGGAACTCGTCCAGCCGGGAAAGCTCAGAAGACCCGTAAATCGGAAGATATGCCGGATCTTTGAGCATTTGATCTTGTAAATATAGCCCTTGAAACATACTCGGGTTCAAGGCGGTTGCTGACTCTTTCACCTGCTTATCAGTGATGAAGCCTGTCAGCCATGAAGATGGAATTGCGATGGCGCCTGCGAATAGAATAAACGCCAAAATAATTGGACCGAAAAAACGCTTTTTCATTATTTCAACTCAGACAGCTGATTTACAATGTTGTTAGGCGTATTCCAAACATCCCGATCAAACTCAGTGATCGGCACTAAAATATCAAAACGGTTTTCAATCGCAAGCAGCAATTCTACTGTTCCAAAAGAATCAAGCAAACCTTCTTCAAAAATTTCAATATCAGGATTTTCCTTTACGATGTCATCCTGACAAACCTCTGCTAAAACGTCTAATACCTCTTGTTTAAAATCCATAGCTTTCTAATCTCCTTTAATGGTGGTGATGAAATAGTTTTCCTGAGAAAATATAAAACCCGAAGCAAACGAAGTGGAACGTGATCACAATCGCAAGAATTGTTGTCCAGCGATTGGACGGAAGCCATTTGTATTTCTTATTCCACTTCTCGAAAAAGTTGTAACACGTCATCAGCACGGCGTGATAGAGGCCGTAGATGATATATTGCGGCGCGAGCCCGTGCCAAACCCCCATCAGCATAAACAGCAGGAAATACCCGATGTTTGAAACGGCCATACGGTTTTTGATCCACTTTTTCTTTGTCATCCAAAATACGAATCTCATGAACACATAATCTCTGAACCAGAATGACAGAGACATATGCCAGCGATTCCAGAAATCTTTAATATTTTTACTGATAAACGGTTTATTAAAGTTTTCCGGTGATTTAATCCCCATAATATAGCTGACCCCGACGGCAAACATCGTGTAGCCGGCGAAATCAAAGAATAAATACATGCTGTAGCCGTACATGTACAGCAGGTTCCCAAGAATCTTATTGTGCGTGATCGCGGGAAGATTCATGATGAAGTACGTATTGATTGCATAGCCGATAATAAACTTGTACAGGAAACCGATAAAGATCTTATGAATCCCTGTATACAATAGGTCGGCGTATTCTTCTTTCGTCCAAGCCTTCTGTTCATCCTTGACGAATCGGCGGTATCTGTCGATCGGACCGGAGGAAATCGTCGGGAAAAACAGGATGAAATACAGCAGGCGGTGCAGCGGCAGCTGTTCTTTCAGCAGGCCGTCTCTTGCTTCCATAATCAGCTGAACGCCTTTAAAGGTTAAATACGAAATCCCTAAAAAGCTGATCAGGTTATCTGGCGGATGATGCGGCTGCGGGTGTGAAAGGAACGGCCATATTTTTGACAGAAATAAAGGCAGAATCGAAGCGATAACAGCTCCGCAAAAGACAAAGCCGCTGTTCGCTTTCTGCCGGTACGCCAGATAGCCGCTGATCAAAAGCACCTGCCATATCGTAAACAGACACAGTGCGATGACCCCGTGTAAGTCGTGCGAAAAAATTAAAGCCAATATAATGATAGATATGAACATGTTGTATGCTTGAAATCTTTTTCCGTTCAGGCCGAGAATGATCGTCGGCAGAAGAAGAATGCCAAGCAGTATAAAGAATAAAAACGAGCTGTAAGGCGTCATACAAGAACCTCTTCGCCGATGCGTTTCCGGTCGATTTTGCCGTTAGCCGTCATTTGAATGTGATCCTGATAAATGAATTTTCTCGGGATCATATACGCCGGAAGGGAAGCGGCAAGCTCTTTTTTAATGGCGCTTGTCAGCTGGAATTCCTTCTGGAACTCATGCTCCTCAGGCACAATAGCAGCGATCAGGTACTCAACTGTTCCGTTTGGCTGATACGGGATCACGACAGCAGAGCGAACGTACTGAGACTGTCTGACATGGACCTCAATTTCCTCCAGCTCCATTCGGTAGCCGTGAAGTTTAATTTGGAAATCCAAACGCCCTTGGCAGAAAATCTGACCATCTTGCATATAACCAGCATCACCCGTCCGGTATGCCCACTGGCCTTCATAAGAGAAAAACGCTTTTTCCGTCAGCTCAGGTTCACCAAGGTAGCCTCGGCTTACGCTCGGCCCTGCGATGACGATTTCTCCTTTTTCTCCTTCAGGAAGCGGCTGTCCCTGTTCATCCATAATGAAAATGTTCATATCAGGTTTGGCAAAGCCCACTGGAAGCGATTCACTGCGGCTGATGACGTCACTTGTAATTTCAACGGATGTGACAGCCACTGTCGCTTCAGTCGGACCGTACGTATTAAAGATTTTTGCTTTCGGAAAACGCTCAAGCAGCGCTTTTGCAACAGAAACCGGAAGAACCTCTCCGCAAAACATAAATGTGTCCGCTTCAGGCAGCAGGTCCTGTGAAAAACCCGGGTCCATCAGGCACATCTGCACAAAGGAAGGTGTTGATGTCCACACATTCAGCCCGGACTTTTTCAGCTCTTCGAATAAGATTTTCGGCTTATTCACCGCATCCTTTGTCACGCAGTGTAAAGTCCCGCCTGATTGAAGGCACGGATAAAGATCCATGACTGATAAATCAAATGAAAACGGCGCTTGATTTAAAAATGTTTTTCCTCCGTTGACTGGAAAGTCTGCACAAATCCAGTCTGTAAAGCTTTGAAGATTCGCAGCGGAAATCTGCACGCCTTTCGGATTTCCTGTGCTTCCGGAAGTGTAAATGATATAAAACGTCTCGTGTTCCTTGACCCATTGATCTTGGCTGACAGAGCCGTCTGCGTTTTCCAGCAGTTCTTCTGCTGATACCGTCTGAATCTGCTGGCTGACTGCGTCAATTGGATGTCCGGCTGTATGGATCAGCAATTCTGCTCCAGAGCTTTCGATAATTTTCGCAATCCGCTCGGACGGAATGGACAGATCAACCGGAATATAAGGATGACCCGCTTTGACGCTCCCTAAGAAGGAAACGATCATGTGCGGCTCCATATGGCCGTACACAAGGATAGGAGATTTCTTTTCTCCGGAAATGCGTTTTTGAATCGCGGCAGCCGCGCGGTCAGACTGCTCCCATAATTCCTGATACGTGAGCGACTGGCCTTGAGAGCGGAAGGCATCGGTTTGCGGATAAGATTCCGCATGTGTTTGAATAGCATGTAAAAGTTTCATCATTATTCTCTCTCCAATTAGAAATCGTTATAAATATATGAACCGGTATTCGCGGTGTGAAAACCATACATAAAAAACAAAACAAGCAGTATCATCAAATAAAATCCTGTATGACATGTCCACTTGACAGCGGGCTTTTCATACAGCTGTTTCATCAATTGCAGCATATCAAAAATTCCCTTCCCGTTTTTTCGACAATCACATGAGTATTTGACGATTAGATGCTCAAAAAGTTTCATTTTTTCCCTAATCTCCCTCAGATTAATATATCGGCGTCTTCTTTTGAAAATGAATCTTTATACCTGCAAGAGCTTGGGCTGATTCATAAAAGGTAAAGATCTATGGAGACAAAAGATCTTTCTTAACTTTTAAAAAGCGTATTGCACTTAAAAAAATTTTTCTGTAGCTGTTTGTTCAGGTAAAAGCAGAAACCTCATGAAATCGGGGCAGAAAGCGTATAATAAGAAAGAAAACGCCTTCTTGCGGTATCTTGTGAAATGAGGGAGAAGTCATTATGATAGATAAGGAAGCAAAAGGAGTTTTTATCAAGCTGCCGGCTGAAAAAAAGTAAGCCTTTTAATAGAAAGGAAGAGGGAAGATGAACCAAACAAATAAGGGTGAGGGTCAGACAGCGCCGGAAAAAGAAAGCATGGGGCAGATCCTTTGGCAGTTAACCCGTCCTCATACGTTAACCGCATCGTTTGTGCCTGTGCTGCTCGGAACGGTTTTGGCGATGTTTTATGTGAAGGTTGATCTGCTGCTGTTTCTGGCTATGCTGTTTTCTTGCCTATGGATCCAGATCGCGACGAACTTATTTAATGAATACTATGATTTTAAACGCGGGTTAGATACAGCAGAATCTGTTGGAATCGGAGGTGCGATTGTACGCCACGGAATGAAGCCTAAGACGATTTTGCAATTAGCTCTCGCATCATACGGGATTGCCATTTTGCTCGGCGTCTATATTTGTGCAAGCAGCAGCTGGTGGCTCGCTCTAATCGGCCTTGTCGGCATGGCGATCGGATACCTGTATACAGGCGGGCCGCTGCCGATTGCGTACACGCCGTTCGGTGAGTTATTCTCAGGCATTTGCATGGGTTCGGTGTTTGTGCTGATTTCGTTTTTCATTCAGACAGATAAGATCAATTTGCAAAGCATTTTGATTTCGATCCCGATTGCGATTCTTGTCGGCGCGATTAACCTGTCGAACAACATTCGCGATATTGAAGAGGACAAAAAAGGCGGACGCAAAACATTGGCGATTTTGATGGGGCATAAGGGTGCTGTCACTCTGTTAGCTGCGTCGTTTGCCGTCGCTTATATCTGGGTTGTCGGCCTGGTTATTACCGGTGCTGTAAGCCCGTGGCTGTTTGTCGTCTTTTTGAGCGTGCCTAAGCCGGTTCAGGCAGTGAAGGGCTTCGTCCAAAAAGAAATGCCGATGAATATGATTGTCGCAATGAAATCAACAGCCCAAACGAATACATTTTTCGGATTCCTGCTCTCGATCGGATTATTGATCAGCTATTTCCGATAAAAAGAAAGACCGCTTATTTCTTGCGGTCTTTTTTTGTTACATTCGACCGCATTTTGTAAAAAAATTCATAAAACCATGCTGCAGGCAGGCACGTCTAGTACATGGACAGCGGATAAAGATCCGTTAAAGGAGATGACGAAAATGGATTTATCTGTAACACATATGGACGATTTAAAAACAGTAATGGAAGATTGGAAAAATGAATTATTAGTTTATAAATTTGCGCTCGATGCCTTGGATACAAAATTCTCAATTATCAGCCAGGAATATAACCTCATTCACGGACACAACCCGATTGAACATACGAAATCCCGTGTTAAAAGCTTTGAAAGCATCGTGAATAAGTTAATGAGAAAGGGCTGCGAAATTACGACGAAGGAAATGAAGGAGCACATCAATGACATTGCCGGTGTGCGTATCATTTGTTCCTTTATTTCTGATATTTATAATGTCGTTAACGTGCTAAAGCAGCATGAAGATTTGAGAATTGTAAAAGTGAAGGATTATATCCAGACGCCAAAACCGAACGGCTACCGAAGTCTGCATTTAATCATTGAGATGCCTGTGAATTTAACGAACCGTGTGGAATACGTCAAAGCAGAAATTCAAATCCGGACGATCGCGATGGATTTCTGGGCGAGCCTTGAACATAAAATTTACTATAAATTGAACAATGACGTTCCTAAGCAATTAACAGATGAGCTGAAGGAAGCGGCGGAGATTGCCCATTATCTAGATGAGAAAATGCTGGGGATTAAGAAAGAAGTGGATTAAAAAAAGACGGCAGCAATGCGCCGTCTTTTTTATTTGATATCTTCATAAATGTCGGAGGCTTTGGCCTTCATTTGTTTCTTAATGGCTTTCGGTTTCTTCTCTTTTTTCGCAGCTTGATAGACAGCGGCGGTTATAAGATCACCGGCTTGCTGAAGGCGTTCTTTGCTGATATGTTCGATCGAGTCTTCAGGGGTGTGGTACCACGGCTCAACTTCTTCTGTTTCTGGGTCTCCCCAAATAAAGTTGGCGGAATCAATGCCGGCTTCGTGGAACGGCACATGATCAGATGATCCTCCCTGTGTGAGAGACAGGCTGTCAAACCCAATTTTTTCAGCGGCCGTATGGCTGGATTCCCAAACATAGTTAGATTGGCCGTCCAATGTGTTGACATACAGCTCAGACGCATTCTCCCAGCTTGTGCCTACCATGTCTAAGTTAAAGTTCACTTCGCTTCGTTTCAGCTCTTTATCCGATAGGTGATCTACATAATGAGAGGAGCCGAGCAGGCCGAGCTCTTCAGCGCCGAAAGCGATAAAGCGGATTTCTTTGTCAGAAGGAATGCTTTTTAAGACGCGCGCCATTTCCAGCATGACAGAGGTTCCAGAGCCGTTGTCATTTGCTCCGGGCGAAAAAGGAACACTGTCGTAATGGGCCGTCACGTACACAATGTCTGGATGTTTGATGTTCTTTGGTTTTTTGATTCCGATGATGTTCTGGGAGGTTTGGTTTGTGATTGCGTTTAGTTTTAAAGTTGCTTCTTTTTGCTGAGTAAGGGTTTCACCGTCTTCTTTCTTAATTCCGACGACAGGAACGCCGACTTTATTTCCCGACAGGTTTGGCGTCACAGGCACGAGGCTTTCTTTGTTGTTATAAATGATGACAGCCTTGGCTCCGGCGGCTTCGGCATTTTTGGCTTTCTCGTAAAATGTAAGATCTCCTCTGGAAATCAAGGCAATTTTGCCCTTAACGTCAGCGGTGAAGTCCTCTGGATAGCCCAAGCCGGCATTGTAAAGCGGAGCCGTCAGCCCTTGTTCTTCAGTCGGGGCAGAGCCGGATGCCGCTCGGAGAAGAATATCGCGTCCTGCTGAAGACAGCGTTCCCTCAAGCCGGTCAGGGATACCGAAACGTTGAACCTTCACATCAAGTTTTAATTTTCTCAAGGATGAAGCGATTAACAGGGCACTCTTTTTTTCAGCGGCAGTTCCGGCTATTCTGGGACCGATTGTTTCACTAAGCTGAGAAATGGTTGAATACGCACGCTTTGCTTTGAATGGGAGCTCTCGCTCGCTATCTGATATTTGAACAGCGCGCGCGGCAGGGGTGACGCTCTGTGCCGGCATGATGATCGTGCCAGCAGTTAAAACGGCCATCGTCATTACAGTCAAAAGCTTTTTCATCAGAATTAAACCTCCCCTAAATGTATGGATGGGGAATATTTCGGGATGCTAAAAGAATTTCCTGCAAAAGGGAGAGCGTTTTTGAAAAGACAGTGCTTTATACCTGCAAAAAAACGCTTATGAAAGACAGGTCATAAGCGCTTCGGGATATCAGACTATTGGAGTTTTAAAAACTTGCGTTTGCCGACTTGGATAATCATATTTTCCTTTATCACTGCATCAGCGTGGATATCTGTTATTTTCTCTCCGTTAATTCGGACACCTCCGTTTTGAATCATGCGGCGCGCCTCGCTCTTCGAAGAGAGGAGCTCTAGCTTGACGAGCAGATCAATAATCGCTATCGTTTTCTCGCCTTTCCAGTTCACAGCCGGAATATCCTCTGGCAGGCTGTTTTCCTGAAAGACTGTTTTAAATGAGTGTTCGGCGGCTTCAGCGGCATCCGCTCCGTGATACATTCGGACGAGCGTTTTGGCTAAAAGCATTTTGGCATCCCTTGGATGAACGGCGCCGGTTTCTAAGTCTTTCACGAGTTGTTTTTTCTCTTCAAGCTCTAAGTCTGTTGCCAAGTGGATGTATTTTTTCATCAGGCTGTCGGGCAGTGACATCGTTTTCCCGTACATATCGTTTGGATGTTCGTCAATGCCGATGTAGTTATGTTTCGATTTCGACATTTTCTCAACACCGTCCAAGCCTTCTAATAGCGGCATCAGGATGACGATTTGTTTTTCTTTGTTGTACCGTTCTTGGAAGTGCCGTCCCATCAGTACATTGAAATGCTGGTCTGTTCCGCCAAGTTCAATATCGCTTTCCAGAACGACGGAATCGTATCCCTGCATCAATGGGTAAAAGAATTCATGAAGCGAGATCGGTTTTTGCATAGCGATGCGTTCTTCAAAGTCGTCGCGCTCCATCAGGCGGGCTACGGTTATTTTGCCTGCCAATTCAATGACATCCTCCAGATTCAATGTTTTCAGCCATTTCGAGTTGTAGTGAAGCTCGACTTTTTCAGGATCCAGCACTTTTCCGAATTGCTGAAAATATGTTTTGGCGTTGTGCTGAACTTCTTCATCAGTCAGCTGCTTTCTGGCTGCTGACTTTCCGGTCGGATCACCGATTTTTCCTGTGAAATCCCCAATTAACAGCTGGACTATGTGGCCGTTTTCTTGAAATTGGCGAAGCTTGTTTAACACAACCGTATGGCCCAAATGTACATCCGGTGCAGACGGATCTAATCCGAGCTTAATTTTAAGCGGTGTGCCTGTCGAAATCGATTTAACGAGCTTCGCCCTTAATTCCTCCGGCGGTATGACTTCTTGGGCGCCTGTCATGTATAGCTGTAGCTGTCTTTCGACTTCTTTTTGCTGTGCTGCTGTGAGCTGTTCAAATGTTTTCATCTTTCTTCCTCCTTTTTTAAAAACACAAAAAAGAGCCCATCCCGATAAGGGACGTGGCTCAATGCACGCGGTACCACCCTGGTTGAAGACATCGTCTTCCGCTCATTCGAATAACGGTTTCCCGTTCTTTGCTACTAAGGTTCACAAAGAAAGCTCGGGGAGGTAATTCACGTTTGCCTGTGCGCCGGCTCGCACCTTCCGCCGGCTCTCTGAAACAGGGAGACAAACCGCTACTGGATTCCCGTCAAAGCTTATGCTGTATGAAGATTGTCAGCTACCTTTCTAAGCAGCTCTGTCAGTGTTTTCTGTTCGTCTTTCGTCATCCCCGCAATGAGTTCTGTTTCCCCTTTGTGAAACTCCGGATAAAGCTCTTCTATCGCTTGTTTGCCGGAATCAGTGATGGAGACAAACACGAGTCGTCGATCTCTTGTGTCGATGCTTTTACGGCAAAAGCTCTTTTTTTCGAGCGTTTTGATCACGTTGCTTGCTGTAGCTGTTGAAATGCCTGACAGCTCAGCAATTTTTCTCGTTTCGAGCGCTCCCCATACCCATAGATCATAAAGAATGGAGAAAGCTGTCCAAGAAAGGCTATAGGAAGAAAGAACCTCAGTCTCCATTTTGACACGGAGCTTTTGCGCTGACCGATACAGATTCGTCGCAATCGATATGGCTTCCAGGTTCAGTGACTCAATGGGCATTTGTTTAAGCTTAGAAAGTGTGTCGTGTTCTTCTTTCCGAAGCTGCTGATGTTGATAGGAACGTTCCATTTTTTTAAGCCTGCCTTAAATTATCAGAATCATTAGCTATGAAATGAATTCTAACAGAGTCTGATGTGAACTTCAAGCCTATATATCGGTTGAATAAAAAAGGCCCTAACTACACCAAAATAAACAAAAACCCGCAAACGGGGGTGCAATCTTGCAAAAATATGTTCAATCCATCTATAAACATGATCCGTTTCACCTTTTTTCAGCAGAGCATGTGGTGACGTTAGCAATCATTGCTCTTTTGGCCATTCTGTTGTTTCTGTTCCGCGAGGCGGTCAAGCGGCCTAAGGTCAGCCAGTTTTTGCGTTATTTGTTTGTGTTTCTGTTGCTTGGTTCGCAAATCGGCTATCAAATATGGATGATTGCCACGGGCAGATGGTCGGTGCGCACTTCATTGCCTCTCCAGCTTAGTGACCTGTCGGTGTATTTGTCAGCCATCATGCTGGTGACCAAAAGCAGGAGGCTGTTTGTATTTTTATATTTTGTCGGCATCGGCAGCTCGATTCAGGCTCTTTTGACACCTGACCTCGGTATGTTTTCATTTCCGCATGTGCGATATATCCTCTTTTTTATTTCGCATGGGTCTGTGTTTTTATCCTGCCTGCTGATGGCGGTGGTCGGCACTTACAGAATGGGCCAGCGCTCTTTATGGGTGACAGTCCTGATTGTCAATGTGTACGGAGTCTGCATTTATCTGCTTGACCGCTGGCTTGGCGCGAATTATATGTATTTGACAAAAAAACCGGGCGGCTCTTCTCTCCTGGATGTTCTCGGGCCGTGGCCGTGGTATATCGCTTCTGCTGAAGCCATTACGATCGCAAGCTTTTTTGTCCTTTATTGGCTATATCGCATGTTCAAAAAGTGACACCTTTTTTGTTGTATAGCACATTCTGTCTAAAAAAATATTGAAGAATAGTGTTTAATTTTCTGAAATCGGGAATGTAATTTGTACAACACAAAGGGAGATGAATATCATTGAAGAAAGATGAAGTTATGCATATCGTATCATGCGCAGATGATAATTATGCTCGTCATTTAGGTGGGATGTTCGTTTCTTTATTGACAAATATGGATCAGGAGAGAGAGATAAAATTATACGTCATTGATGGCGGAATTAAGCCTGATAACAAAAAAAGACTGGAAGAAACCACATTGAAATTCGGCGTGCCGATTGAGTTTTTAGAAGTGGATACCAATATGTATGAACATGCGGTAGAGAGCAGCCATATTACAAAAGCGGCGTATTACCGCATTTCGATTCCTGACTTAATTAAGGATGAGAGCATCAAACGAATGATTTATATCGATTGTGATGCGATTATTCTTGAGGATATTTCGAAACTGTGGGACTTGGATATTGCTCCATATACGGTTGCTGCTGTTGAGGATGCTGGGCAGCATGAACGCCTGAAAGAAATGAACGTCACTGATACAGGGAAGTATTTTAACTCAGGTATCATGATTATTGATTTTGAACCTTGGAGAAAGCAAAACATCACAGAAAAAGTCATCAACTTTATCAATGAAAACCCGTCTGAAGACTTTCTTGTGCTGCACGACCAAGATGCACTGAATGCGATCTTATATGATAAGTGGTATGAGCTTCACCCGCGCTGGAACGCTCAAACATACATCATGTTAAAACTGAAAACACCTCCGACACTGTTAGGACGGAAGCAATATAATGAAACGAGAGAAAACCCGGCAATCGTGCACTTCTGCGGCGGAGAAAAGCCTTGGAACTCCAATACAAAACATCCGTATCGCGATGAGTATTTCCATTACATGTCCTATACGAAGTGGAATACGATCGGGAACCCGGCCATCAACCAATAAATTGAATATAAAAAACGCTTTTGATCATCTCAAAAGCGTTTTTTTTGTTTGCCTCAGCGTGCGACTGACCGCTGGTAAAACCGCTGAATATGCATGGCAATGTAGCACAATTCTTTATCAGGAAACTCAAAGCCGTATTCCTTCTTCACAAAAGTGCCGATGCTTAGGGCACACAGGAAGGCATCCTTAAACTTCTCTTTAATAATGTCGATCATTTCTGCATCCAGCTCGTAAATGGATTCGCCCGCTTTGATATGCTGAATGGCAAAGCGGAGATGGGTCACAAGCCGTTCATAAGAGATGGTATCTTCAACAATATTGATCGCCAGCTGAATTTCAATTATCTCGATAATATCACGGATCATTGTTGTAATATCAAGCGTCTGTGTCATATCACCGGCATTGTTTCTTGCTGTGTGGATGTGCATGGCGATATTGCCGATTTCATCATCAGGAATGTGAATCCCCAGTTTCTCTTTAATCAGCGCTCTGGCCCACAAGCCGATCTGGAATTCCTTCGGATAAAGGACTTTGATCTCATTCAGCAGCGGATTTTTGATGACCATCCCATTGCTCAGGCGTTCAATCGCAAAAGATAGATGGTCTGAAAAAGCGACGTGAATGCGCTCGTTGATTTTAATGTTCAGCTCTTTTTCGGCATGGGAGATAATTTGCTCAGAAATCTGAATATGGTCTTCCGGCAATGTTTCTAAAATCTCTTCGAATTGCTTATAGTCAGCTGTATCTTTTCTGACAAAGGTTTTTTCTATTTTTGATGGATCGACAATATCATTCTTCTTTTTGTCGAACGCAATTCCTGCACCTAAGAGAATCTTCTCTTCATTTTGATCCTTTACGACGATAGCATTATGATTTAAGATTCTTTTAATTTTCATAGCTTTTTTGTCCTTTCATCCCCCGTTTTATGAATGAAAACGAATAAATCCATTTATTCTGTCTCTTCTTTAAACCCGAGAAACAATGTAGCTATAAAAGCAGAGACGGCCGCGATCAAAAAACCGATCATATAATGAACAAAATTGGCGGCGCCGAACGGCAGTACGATTGAAATCATCGGAATGCCTGTCAGCCCGTAGGAATTCGACACGACATGTACCGCAACCACGTATGCTCCGCCAATAGCGCCGCCGATGGCAGCTCCGATAAAGGGACGGATCAGTTTGACATTAACCCCGAATACAATCGGCTCTACAATGCCTAAAAACGCGGTCAGGGAAGCGGGGAGCGCAATTTTCTTCAGGCTTGATTGTTTTGTTTTGAAGAAAACCGCAAGCCCCGCTCCGCCTTGGGCCACATTCGCCATCGACCATATCGGCACTAAAAAGTTCACGCCGACATGCGGATCTGCAAGCAGCGTTGCTTCAATCGCATAAAAGCTATGATGCAAGCCGGATAGAACGATAGTGGAGTAGATGCCGCCGAACAGGGCTCCGGCAGCAATGCCGGCGTGATCATAAATATAGACAATCGACTGTGTCATGATTTGGCCGATGATGGACGCGGCGGGATTCATCACAATCAGCGCGAGGCACCCTGTCACCATGACCGTAATAAAAGGAATGATGACGACATCAAGCGACTTCGGCACAATTGATTTTAATAGCTTCTCGATTTGGCTCATGACATACACGGACAGAAGAATTGGTATAATGGAGCCCTGATAGCCCATCATTGGAATATGCAGCCCCCAGATGTCTAAGGAAGCGGGGGTTTTGCTGCCGAGCATAGACGGGTCCAGCAGATCAGGATGCGTCAGGAGCCCTGCTATGACTGCCCCTAAATATGGGTTGCTGCCAAATTGCCGTGCGGCACTGAAACCGACCAAAATCGGCAGCAAAATAAAGGCTGTGCTGGACACGAGGTCGAGCACTTTGATCCATGGGCTGTCGGCTGCGAACCAGTGAAACACCTTAATCATTCCGATCAGCCCCATAAGCAGGCCGCTTGCTGTTATCGCCGGGATAATCGGCACAAAAATATCGGACAGTGTTTTCGCAAATACGGCGACAGGGCTCAGCTTCCGGCTGGCCTGTGTCTGCTGAACAGGCTCTTCAGAAGGCGCGGCCTCCCACACGTGAACGACTTCTTTATGTATTTTGTTAACGACGCCTGCTCCGAAGATAATCTGGAATAACCCATATCGGAAAAAGGTTCCCTGCACACCTTGCAGATTTTCAATAGCATGTATATCGATTTTCGTCTCGTCCTTTACCTCAAAACGAAGACGGGTTGTACAATGGCTGATGCTGATAATATTGCTTTTTCCTCCTGCGAGGAGCAATAGTTCTTTTGCAATCTCTTTTTGCAAGCAATCAAAACCTCCTTTGCTGAAGAAAAGTCGGCTTGTTCATCGTATCAAATGAAAAGTTGACAATCAAAATGAAAAAAGTGAGAAATACCGGCTGAAAATGACAAAACGTGCAAGGACAACAAAAAATGCCCGCGTCGGTGACGGAGCATTAGAATAGGGGGTTGTCCATGGCGCCGTTATGAGCCCAACACGAAAAGAAGAGTTAAAATGCCCTGTTTTTTAGGCACTAATACTCCCTTTGCATCATTGGGTCTTGCCTGCCTGCCAGTCACAATCCCTCCATATGTGGTGATAACTGTAATAACGTTCATTTTATGCTGTTCATGGCCGGATAGCAATAGTAGGAAAAGCCTGTGCGTTGAATGGGAAAAAGGTTGTATGTGGTGTTTTTTGGAATGGAAAAAGCCTGTGAGACCCAGAATACAAGTCTTACAGGTTTTTTGGCTACTTTTTCGGTTTGACGGCAATCAGCCGTTTTTGCAGCTTTGTTTTTTCATTGGATGCTTTTAATTGATTCACTGCAGACTGAGCGGATGTCTTTGATTTTTTTGTTTTGTCTTTTTCCGCTTTTTTCACTTTTGCTTTGGCAGTTTCGACTTTTTTTGCTTCGGCTGCCGCCACTTTTTTCTTCACTTTATCTAACCGTTTTTGCAATACCGTTTTGTCCTTGCCTGATTGAAGCTGGTTGACTGCTGATTGTGCTTTTGCCGCATTTGCATCAGTTGATTTCTTTTCAGCTGCAGATACGGATTGCTGCGCCGTTTTCAAATTGGTGCTTTTTACTTTGTTAAGGCGTTTTTGCAGGGACGTTTTTTCTGAACTTGCTGGCAGCTTGCTGACTGCTGATTGTGCGCTGTCGACATCTGTTTTCTTTTTGCTTTTTTCCGCCTTCGCTACTTTCTCTTTCGCCTGCTTTGATGCGATGTAGCGTTTTACTTGGTCTAAGCGTTTTTGCAGGTTCTTTTTGTCTGTTCCGTTCGGCAGCTTGTTAATGGCAGCTTGTGCTGTATCAACAGTTTGCTGTGTTTTATACTTTTCTGCCTTTGCGACTTTGTCTTTCGCATCCTTTACATTTCTGTATGACTGTACTTTATCCAGTCTTTTTTTCAGGGCTGTTTTGGCGTCAGAATCCGGCAGCTGGCTGACGAGTTCTCTCGCTTTGTCGATATCGGTTTGTGCTTGTGTTTGTTCTGCTTTTTTCACTGCTTGCTCTGCTGTCGCGTACGCTGAATCTGTTGCCTGCGCTTTATATTGGATTAAGCCGTAGCCAAATTGCTGATCGCGGCCTGCGGTTCCAAGATCAACGATATGTTTCTGCATATCTGCGCGAAGCTGCACGTTTGTCTCGGCAGGATCCCGCTGTTTTAACAAAGCAAACATGGCAGCGGCGTGCGGTGTCGCTTGGGATGTTCCGCTTCCAGTTGCATAATATTGGTTTAAATATGTGCTCGTGATATTTGTTCCCGGCGCTGAAAATTCAACTTCATCTCCAGTTGTTGAGAAGGAGGCAAGCTGATTCTTTTCGTTTGTCGCTGAAACCGCAATGACACTGTTGTATGCTGCCGGATAGTTCACAGGCTTGCCGTTCCCGTCGTTACCGCTTGCGGCAACGAGCAGAATGCCTTGTTCATATGCTTTGTCTACGGCGTCATGAAGGATTTTGCTGTCTGACGTCGTGCCAAGGCTCATATTGACGATGTCCATCCCGTGGGTGATTGACCAGTCGATTCCTTGGAGAAGGCTTTGAAGATCCCCCGAGCCGTTCTGATCAAGCGCTTTAACCGCGTATACTTGTGCTTCCGGTGCGATGCCGTCAATTCCGTAGCCGTTATGCTTGGCTCCGATAATCCCTGCGACATGTGTTCCGTGGCCGTTATCATCTTTGTAAGAAGAGGTATAACTGACAGCTGAATACCCGCCGGCAATCGACAGGTCATCGTGGGGGGAGATCCCGCTGTCAATGACTGCAATTTTGACATTTTTGCCTGTCAGTCCTGCCTTCCAAGCCTGTTTTGCCTGAATGGGCTCAAGGTTCCATTGCTCGAAGTTGTCAGAGGTGTCAGTGCCGTCTGACAGCACTTTGAAATCCGTACTGCCTGCTGCGGTGAATGAGACATTGTTTTCGACATACAAAATATCAGGATCCTGTTTTAATTCTTTCACTGTCTCCTGATCTGCTGTGACCGCTACCGCCGGAAGATGCGTATACTGCTGTTCAACCTCAGCATCGCTGTCCAGGACGGTTTCCTTTCCGGCCTTGTTTTTATAAACCACAATAACCTCTTTTTCGCTGCTGTTTTGCGCATGCGCGAGAGGGCCTATGGCGAGAAAACTGACAAACAGAGTGACTGATACAACAAGCTTGCATGACATGTTTTTCATGATTCATCTCCTTTTTCTATGATGTTTGATATATATATCGGAGGAAAAAAGAGAGTTTGACAGTAAGGAGGAAAAATATTTTCATGGACTGGATTGTTCAGCAGCATGTAGATTTTTTCCGCAGGAAGAGGAAATTTTCCAAATGAATTTGTAAGCGTTTTCAAAATAAGATAAAGAAAACATTGCGAAGGTTGTTCACAAAGCAATGAAAAAAGGGGGCTTTTCAGATGAGCGCATTCACTCGGGTGATGGAAGAAAAAATAATGCCTGTCGCTGGGAAAATTGCCGGGCAGCGGCATCTCAGCGCTTTGCGTGACGGAATTATCCTGACCATGCCGCTGATTATTATCGGGTCTGTCTTTTTGATTTTAACGAGCCTGCCGATTCCCGGTTATGCGGATTTCATGACGAGTGTGTTTGGGAAAGAGTGGGCGGATAAGCTCGGTTATCCCGTTAATGCTTCATTTGATATTATGGCGATGATCGCCGCTTTTGGAATCGCCTATCGTCTTGCGGAAAGCTATGGTGTCGATGCCCTTTCTGCCGGAGCGATATCAATTGCCGCATTTCTATTGGCAACGCCGTTCGAGGTGCCGTTTACGCCGGATGGCTCAACGGAATCCATCTTGGTCGGTGGCGGAATCCCGATTACACTGCTTGGCAGCAAGGGTTTATTTGTTGCCATGCTGATCGCTTTGTTTTCAACTGAAATGTATCGGTGCATTATTCAAAAAAATATCGTCTTTAAAATGCCAGACGGCGTGCCGCCGGCGGTAAGTAAATCATTTGTCGCGCTGATTCCCGGCTTTATCATTGTGTTTCTCGTGTGGCTGGCACGTCTTCTGATTGAAATGACGCCTTTTCAGAGCCTGCACAATGTCGTAGGAGACCTGCTTGGCACACCGCTTTCCATTCTTGGCGGCAGTCTCGGCGGGAGCCTGATTGCTGAATTTGTGCAGATGCTGCTTTGGTCGTGCGGGATTCACGGAGCTTCAATCATTGGCGGAATCATGGCGCCGATTTGGTATGGCGCGATGGATGCCAACCGTCTCGCGTTCCAAGCGGGAGAGGCGCTGCCAAGTATTTTCACAACCCAGTTTTTTCAAATTTGGATTAATGTCGGCGGAAGCGGAGCGACGCTGGCGCTTGTCCTGACGATGCTTGTGCGTTCCCGGAGCAAACAAATGAAGCAGCTTGGCCGATTAGGGATTGGGCCTGCGCTATTTAATATCAACGAGCCGATCATTTTCGGCATGCCGATTGTCATGAACCCGCTCCTCATTGTTCCATTCATCATCGCACCACTCCTCACGATTACAGCAACTTATATCGGCATGAGCACTGGACTGGTAGCAAGGCCGGCCGGAATCGCCGTGCCATGGACGATGCCGCCGCTCATATCAGGCTACCTGGCGACAGGCGGAAAGGTATCGGGCGCCGTTATGCAGCTGGTGAATCTGCTGATCACCTGTGCCATCTACTATCCGTTTTTCAGAATATGGGATCATCAGAAATGGAAGGAAGAGAGTGCGGTTGAATCCGGGGGATGAAAATGTGTCGTGATGTAAGCTGTTATAGATCATCAGCTGTTAAAGGTAAGTAAATGTTAGAATATGTAAAGGAGGTGCACATGCTAGAATATTTATGGTTAGATGACGAATCACCAATCTTGAAACAAATACCAATTGAATATACATCAGCTGTTATTTTATTTTCTCCTTTTATTCAAATGCCTGAAGGATGGGAAAAAGCAAAGAGAAAAAATAATGATGAGCATATTTATCCAAATGATGAGGAAATAAGGGAAAAAGGCAAAGCCGTTTCATGGAAGAAGGTTATGTCCTCTTGCGGCTTTCAAACGCATGCTGAGTTGGCGCTTGCGTTAATGACATCGATAGGCGCCTTAAGGGATGAGTGCGCGAGAGGAGATTTGGCTGAACTTTTACATGCAAACGTAAAAGGAGATCTCTTTTATCCTAGCGAGGACCATATTTCAAATTTTCATATTCCCAGTTTGATGAAAGTGCTTAGTTACAACGGGTCCAATCAGTTTTATTACTCAGAACCGATTTGGGAAAACAGCGGCTTTCTGGACATAACTGAGGCTAACTTGCGGACGGTTCTTGATGATGCCGCCGCAGAGCTCATTTTAACTGATAAGAAAATGGACTTTGTGTTTATGAGTGTATATGACTCATTTATTAATGTCTTTTTAGCGAAAGGTGAAAATATCAATGAGTTGGTTCAGCGTATGGGCTGGGAAGCCATGATCTGCGATGAGTCAACGTATATCAGTTGGTATAGATAAAAAAGAACGTACATTACATAATGTACGTTCTTTATTTTTATCTCTGAAAGAACTCAATCCACTCACCGTCAGGACCTTCGATATAGAAGTAACGGTACCCGTTTGGAAGTGTTGTGATCTCCTCGTCGATAAATTTCGCGTTCATTCTTTCCGCTTTTGTATATTCAGCCGCGATGTCATCCGTCAGCAGGGCAATGTGGTGCACTTTTCCTTCGACAGGAAGCTCGCTGCTGTAACCTTGAATCAGTTCGATTTCCGTTTCCGGACCGTCTTCAAAACCGAGAAAAGCAAGCTCAATCACACCGTTCGTGTGTGTGATGCGATCCTTCAATTTCATGCCGAGAACCTCTTCATAAAATGTGATGGACGCGTTGATATCCCTTACCATAATGCCTGTATGATCAATTCGTTTTGCCATGCTGCTCCTCCTCGTAACTCTTATTTGTCTATCGTAGAAAAACCTTTCCTTTCTGTCAATGCAGACAACTTGGCGTTTTGTGGTACGATAAGAGAAAGCATACAGAAAGAGGACGAATAGATATGAAGCTACTCACCCTAAAAAAAGCGCATACTGCAAAAATCAAAAAAGGCTATCCGCTCATCGATAAGGAAGCTCTCGCAGGGAGTGCGGGGCACGTGAAAGAAGGAGACCTCGTTGATATCGTGTCAGAGAGCGGCGAGTTTCTCGCGCGAGGTTATTATGGCCTGCAAAACAAAGGGGTCGGCTGGACGCTTACCCGCAATAAACAAGAACAGATTGACCAAGCATTTTTTCTCAGCAAATTATCAAAAGCGGTCCAAGCACGCGCCAAACTATTCGCTGCCCAAGATACAACGGCTTTCCGCCTGTTCAACGGTGAGGGAGACGGCGTCGGCGGCGTCACGATCGACTATTATGACGGCTACCTGCTGGTTCAATGGTACAGCAAAGGCATTTACACCTTTAAAGACATGCTGCTTTCCGCTTTGGATGAGCTGGATCTTGATTATAAAGCGATTTACGAGAAAAAACGCTTCGACACGGCTGGACAATACGTTGAAGATGATGACTTCGTGAAAGGGAAAAGAGGCGAGTTCCCGATCATTATCCAGGAGAATGGCATTCAATACGCGGTGGACCTGAATGAAGGCGCTATGACGGGCATCTTTTTGGATCAAAGACATGTGCGCAAGGCCATTAGAGACCGCTATGCAAAAGGAAAAACAGTGTTAAATACGTTTTCTTATACGGGTGCATTTTCCGTGGCAGCGGCGCTTGGCGGAGCGGAGAAAACAACAAGCGTGGACGTGGCAAACCGAAGCCTGGCCAAAACGATCGAACAATTCAGCGTGAACAAGCTGGATTACGAGGCACACGACATTAAAGTGATGGACGTGTTTAAGTATTTTTCGTATGCGGCGAAAAAGGACCTGCTCTTTGATCTGATTATTCTCGATCCGCCTTCCTTTGCCCGCACAAAAAAACGCACCTTCAGCGCGGCCAAGGATTATAAAAACCTGCTGAAAGAAACGATCGCCATCACAGCTGACAAGGGCATCATCGTTGCTTCCACAAACAGCAGCGCCTTCAGCATGAAGAAATTCAAAGGCTTTATTGATGCCGCCTTTAAAGAAACAAATGAACGCTACACAATCATTGAGGAATTTACGCTGCCGGAGGATTTTAAAACGATTTCAGCGTTTCCGGAAGGCAACTACCTAAAAGTGGTCTTTCTGCAGAAAAAATAAAGCTGCCCTGTTCAGGAGCAGCTTTTTTCTATGTAGAAATGATTTTCTGGACGCGGCCGATGCGGCCATCTTCAAGCCGGACTTTAATGCCGTGCGGATGAAAGCTCGATTTCGTCAAAATATCCTTCACTGTCCCTCGCGTCAGTTTTCCTGTTTTTTGATCTGCTTTCAATACAATATCCACCTGTAATCCTTTTGAAATGCTGCTTCGCTCTTGCCCGTTCATAGCGCACATCCTTTCTTTTTTCATTATAGTCATTATGGTTTAAAAGTAACAGCCGGCTGATGAAGTGTATTTTTGTTTTTTTCTGCCTTCATTAAATATAATGTCAGCCCAAAGCCTGCTATGCTCAGCATGCCAAAAAGCAAGTAGACTGCGAAGATGGACACGTAGTCAAAAATGTAGCCGCCTGCAAATGTACAGAACCAGTTGCCGAATCCATTGCCGATGGCCGCGTACATGGTCAGCGCCGTCGCTTCAACGTGGCTAGGAGTAATCTTTTTTACGTATTGAAGCGCCGCGGGGATAAATAAACCGATGGCCACTCCCTGAAGAAAGACCGTCGCATAAATGAGCCATAATGAAGGCGCTGTGAAATAGAGCGCCCACCTGAATAATGAGACCCCGCCTGACAGCATAATGACGTTTAAAAGCCTCATTTTATCTATAAATGTTTGGGCAAATCGCATAAATGGAATTTCCGAAATCACGCCGATGAAAAATAAAATGCCGATAGCGGAAAGTGATAAGCTCCCGGAATCCTTTGCGGATATTGACCTTTGTTTTTTTTTTTCTGCTGGCCCGGCATTTGTGAGGCCAATATGGCGGCAATGCACAGAAAGGCACAGCCAAAGATAAAGATCACGTGAATGGGATACAGCTGATTCGTCACTTGTCCCATGACAAACACTGCGACGCCGAAGCCGAGAGAACCAAACAGGCGGATTCCGCCGTAGTTGCCGTTTGTTTCTTGTGTGTACCTTAGTGAAATGCTGTCCGATAATGGAATAATCGTGCTTTGAAAGGCTGCAAAACAGGCTGCAATCAAAATAAACATAGGAAAGCGGTCAAATGCAATATAGCCTAATCCCATGATGCCTGTGATTGATGTGCAAACCGCCAGCAGGCTTTTCGTTTTTTGCGTATAGTCGCTCAGCATGCCCCAAAACGGCTGAAAGAAAATCATCACAATCGGGCCGAGTGACATGATCAAGCCGACCTGTGATCCGCTTACATGCTGTTCTTTCGTTAAATACATACTGAGTAAGGGAATAATGCTGCCCGTGCCAAGAAAAGCAAACAAATAAAAACCTCTTAACGCGGCGTAATGCCGTCTCACCTGCAAGTTGTGCATGGGGTGCCTCCTTTGGTATCCACAAATTACATTATATTGGAATCCGCCAGCTTTTCAATAAGGGGAAGCACATAAAAAAAACTGCCCTTAAGAGGACAGTTTTTTCTTACATAAATGAAAGTAAAAACGGCGCTGCGCAAAGCGTCATAATCGCAGCTAAGATCATTGACACGCTGGAAATCGTACCGGACACAGAGCTGAGTTCAAATGCTTTTGACGTTCCCGCGCCGTGTGCGCTTGTGCCGAGCAGCACGCCCCGCGCAATTTCATTATCAATGCGGAAATAGCGGATGACTATCGGGCCGATCACTGTGCCGAACAGAGCGGTTAAAATCACAAACACGGCTGTAACGGCAGGCATTCCGCCGATCATTTCAGATACGTTCATTGCGATCGGCGTTGTCACTGATCTCGGGACGAGGCTGTCAATTAAGCCGGTGCCGAGGTGAAGCCATTTCGCAATAAGAGCGGTTGAAATAATCGCGATACATGAACCGACGGCCACATTCAAAATAATTTCCACTGCGTATTTCTTTAAAACAGGGAAATATTTATAAAGCGGGATCGCGAATGCCACGGTGGCCGGCTGAAGCATATCGGTCAGCAATCCGCCGCCGAGATTATATGACTCGTACGGGACATTCACCAGCAGCAGCAGACCGACTAACACAGCGGGCGTCACCAATAGCGGCGACGTATAGACACGCGGAAAGCGTTGATATACCTTTTTTGCTCCTAAATACACCAAAACCGTTAAAAACAAACTTACAATTCCGATGAACACGTATGTTTTTTCTCCTTTCTTTTTGCAATGATTTGTGTAAGCGTTCCTGTAGACACCATCACGACAAATGTGCTGATGATGACAACAAGCAGAATGCTGACACCAAATTTCGACATAATGTCTCCGTATTCAATCACTCCGACGGCAGACGGGATAAAAAATAAAAGCAGCTCCCCGAGAAGCCACGCCGCGCCAAGCTCTATCCATTCAAGCTTGATGATTTTAAAGTGTAATAATGTGAAGAGTATCACAATCCCAATTATACTGCCGGGAATATTTATATGAAGAAGGGCTGTCACCCAATTAATCAGCCGAGCAAATATAAATAACAGAGCGATTTGAATAACGGTTAGCAACAGTTTTTTCATATTGATGCCTCCCTTATATTCATATTGTACATAAGGTCTCTCTATAGGTAAAATATATATAAAGAATAATAAGTATTCCTTTTGTCTATAGAAAGGGTGAAACCCATGGATATCCGCCATTTAACATATTTCTTGGAAGTCGCCCGTTTAAAAAGCTTTACGAAGGCTTCCCAATCCCTTTATGTTTCTCAGCCGACGATATCAAAAATGATCAAAAATTTAGAAGAAGAACTCGGGATTGAACTGTTTTACCGAAACGGCAGGCAGGTGGATCTGACTGACGCCGGCCAGAGCATGTATGTGCAGGCGCAGGAAATTATTAAATCATTTCAAAACCTGACGTCAGAATTAAATGATATTATGGAGGTCAAGAAAGGGCACGTACGGATTGGACTGCCGCCGATGATTGGATCGGGATTTTTTCCGAGAGTGCTCGGCGATTTCCGTGAAAACTATCCGAATATCACCTTTCAGCTAGTCGAAGACGGTTCTATAAAAGTCCAAGAAGGTGTCGGGGACGGTTCACTTGATATCGGCGTTGTCGTTCTTCCTGCAAACGAAGACATCTTTCATTCGTTTACAATCGTAAAAGAAACCTTAATGCTTGTCGTTCATCCTTCCCACCGGCTGGCAGGCGAAAAAGAGTGCAGGCTGCGTGAGTTGAAGGACGAGCCTTTTATTTTCTTCAGGGAGGATTTTGTCCTGCACAATCGAATTATGACAGAATGTATCAAAGCTGGATTCCGGCCTCATATCATTTATGAAACCTCACAATGGGATTTTATCAGTGAGATGGTGTCAGCCAACCTTGGAATCGGGCTTTTGCCGGAACGAATCTGCCGCGGACTTGACCCGGAAAAAGTGAAAGTCATTCCGCTTGTCGATCCGGTCATCCCTTGGCACCTCGCCATTATTTGGAGAAAAGACCGCTACTTGTCCTTTGCGGCCAGAGCTTGGCTCGAACATACGAAATCGTATTTATGGGACCCAAAAAAAGAGAGTAAAGGATGATGCAAACATGGATGCACAATCAGCAGCAAAATGTCTTACTGCTGTCCGCCAGCATAGCCCTCTGGTGCACAGCATAACCAATAATGTCGTAACGAATTTTACAGCAAACGGCCTGCTCGCCCTCGGCGCATCACCTGTTATGGCGTACGCGAAAGAAGAGGTCGCGGACATGGCGAAGATTGCGGGTGCACTTGTTTTAAATATCGGAACGCTGAGCAAGGAGTCTGTCGAAGCGATGATCATCGCGGGAAAATCAGCTAATGAACATGGTGTTCCTGTCATTCTTGACCCTGTCGGCGCCGGAGCAACACCGTTCCGTACTCAATCGGCGCGTGACATCATTCGTGAGGTGCGCCTCTCTGCGATCAGAGGAAATGCTGCGGAAATTGCCAATACCGTTGGTGTGACCGATTGGCTGATCAAAGGTGTTGATGCGGGAGGAGACGGAGGAGACATCATCCTGCTCGCCCAGCAGGCGGCACATAAGCTAAACACAGTCATCGCGATTACCGGTGAAGTGGATGTGATTGCCGACACGTCAAACGTATATACCCTTCATAACGGCCACAAGCTGCTGACGAAAGTGACAGGCGCCGGATGCCTGCTGACTTCTGTTGTCGGTGCGTTTTGCGCTGTGGAAGAAAATCCAATGTTTGCTGCTATCGCTGCCATTTCTTCGTATGGGGTCGCAGCTCAGCTTGCCGCACAGCAGACAGCTGACAAAGGTCCGGGAAGCTTTCAGATTGAATTGCTGAACAAGCTTTCATCTGTTACTGAACAAGACGTCCAAGAACTGGCGACAATAGAAAGGGTGACTGTCTCATGACACGTATTTCTCGGGAAATGATGAAAGAGTTATTATCTGTTTACTTCATTATGGGGTCAAACAATACGAAAGCCGATCCTGTCACGGTCGTACAAAAAGCGTTAAAAGGCGGCGCCACTCTGTACCAGTTTCGTGAAAAGGGCGGGGATGCGCTGACAGGAGAGGCGAGGATTGAATTTGCTAAAAAAGTGCAAGAAGCCTGCCGTGAAGCCGGTGTTCCTTTCATTGTCAATGATGATGTGGAGTTGGCTCTGAAACTGGAGGCTGACGGTATCCATATCGGCCAGGAAGACGCCAACGCAAAAGAAGTAAGAGACGCTATAGGGGATATGATTCTTGGCGTTTCCACCCATACAATGTCTGAGGTGAAGCAAGCCGAAGAAGATGGCGCGGATTATGTCGGACTCGGGCCAATCTACCCGACAGAAACGAAAAAGGATACGAGGGCTGTACAAGGTGTATCTCTCATCGAAGCGGTCCGCCGTCAAGGTATCGACATTCCGATTGTGGGCATCGGCGGCATCACAATCGAAAATGCCGCACCTGTTATCCAAGCGGGGGCCGACGGTGTCAGTATGATCAGCGCCATCAGTCAGGCGGAGGATCCAGAGGGTGCCGCACGCAAGTTTCATGAAGAAATTCAAACGTATAAAACAAGAAGATAAACGTTCTTCTTCCTTCAAAAGGCTGTTCTATAAAGGACAGCCTTTTTGCTTTATATCAAGGTTTTCAGACCTTCAAATTTTAATTGACAAAGAACAGGAACTGGCTATGATTATGTTATACAATGATAATCATTTTCAATTATAGGAGGAGCATGATGACTCGGGGGCTGGCGCTTATTTTATTTAGCTTGTTGATGGTTTTCGGTTCTGCGGCACATGCGGAAGACGATCCGATTGCTGCGCTGATTCAATTAAACAAGCAAATGATCGAAGCCGTAAAAGGCGGAGATATGGACTCGGCACAACAAACGTTTGAAACATTCAAGGCAAAGTGGAAAAAAGAAGAACCTTCTATTAAGAAAGAAAATCTATCTTCCCACAGCAAAATGGACTCAAATATCGCGATGATTTCTCTTTCTTTTATTAATCAAGACGCAGACAAGCTCAAAACACAGCTTGAAGAGCTTTCTTCCCATTTAGAAACCTATCAGCAGGCTGTCGTGCTGAAAAAGACATCCTCGGGTCAATCAAGGGCGTCCTTAACAGCCTATATACAAAGCCTGAAAGACACAAAACAGTTAATAGAAAAAAAACAATTGGATGAAGCGTCATCTGCAATCGACAATTTAATTACATCCTGGCTCGCTGTTGAGGGAGACGTCGTTTCCCAATCGAAAGAAGCCTATACGAGATCAGAGGAAAACCTGGCGCTGATGAAAGCTGAGATCGGCAGCCATCCCGAAAAGGTATCAAAGCAAATTGACGAAATGATTCAATTGCTCGAGCCGATCGCTTCAAGCAGCTACAGCTGGTGGGATGCTGCGCTGATCCCGATTCGTGAAGGGATGGAGGCCCTGCTAGTCATCGGGGCGCTTTTAACCATGACAAAGAAAGCCCGTGTCACGCGTTCCTCGGCATGGATCTGGGGCGGGGCGTCCGCCGGAATGGTTGTGTCCCTGACAGCCGGCATCGGTGTCACGCTTTTATTCTCTTCCAGCGTATTCGGAGAAAACAACTTCTTGCTTGGCGGAATTACCGGCGTACTGTCGGCTGTCATGCTTTTATATGTCGGGGTGTGGCTGCACAGAAACGCCTCAATGGATAAATGGAGAGAAAAAATCAATATCCAGAAGTCACAGGCACTGAAAAAACGAAGCCTGCTTTCCTTTGCGCTCATTGCATTTCTGGCAGTTGTAAGAGAAGGGCTCGAAACAGTCATTTTTTTCATCGGGCTTGTCGGGAAGCTTCCGCTCACTGAACTGATCGGCGGAACTGCCGCGGGGCTTATTGTTCTCGTCATCGTCGGTGTTTTAATGATCAAGCTCGGAATGCGTATTCCATTAAAGCCGTTTTTCCTGCTGTCCATGGCGGTCGTCCTGTATATGTGCGTGAAATTTCTCGGAACAGGCGTTCACAGCCTTCAGCTGGCGGGCATTCTCCCGTCTGATGCGGAGAGCTGGCTGCCGTCTGTATCGGTGCTTGGAATTTATCCGTCCGTGTACAGTACGATTCCACAATTGCTGATTTTACTCTTTTTACTGATTGCGCTTGTCTCAGAAATGGCAAAACATTTTACAAACGGAAAGGAACTGACAAAATGAATTTCACAAAAATCGCTGTATCAGCCGGATGCATCCTTGCGCTGTGTGCAGGTTGCGGAGCCAATGACACATCTTCATCCAAAGAAAAAGCTTCATCTGAAAAAAGCGGGGTCACTAAAGAGATCACCGCATCCGTAGATAAAATGGAGACCATCATTTCCAAGCTGAATGATTCAGCGGAAAAAGGCGACCAAAAAGAGATTGAAAAGAAGGGGAAAGAGTTAAACAGCTACTGGCTTTCCTTTGAAAATGATATTCGCGGCGACTATCCGTTCGAATATACAGAGATCGAAAAGCACCTTCAGCCCATCTATACAGAAGCGCAGAAAGACAAACCGGATACAGACAAAATCAAGACAGAATCCGAGTCGCTGAAAGCGTCCTTAGAGGACTTGACAGAAGCGAAGAAGAGCAGCAAAAAGGCAAGCGATCAGCTGGCAAAAGCAGCGGACGAATATAAAGACTATGTCAAAGAGCAGAGCGATCAGCTTGTCAAAGCGACTGAAGCATTTACAAGCGCCGTCAAATCCGGCGATATCGAAAAATCTAAAACATTATATGGAAAAGCACGTGTTTATTACGAGCGAATCGAACCGATCGCTGAAAGCCTCGGAGATCTTGATCCAAAAATTGATGCCCGTGAAAACGACGTAGAAGAAGGGGACAAATGGACAGGTTTCCATAAGCTTGAGAAAGCCATTTGGAAGGATCAAGATATTTCCGGGGAAAAGGCAACAGCTGACCAGCTTCTCAAGGATGTAAAAGAGCTTGACGGTTCAATTGAATCACTGAAATTAACACCTGAACAAATTGTAGCAGGCGCGATGGAGCTTCTGAACGAAGCCGGCATTTCGAAAATCACGGGAGAAGAAGAGCGCTACTCACGAATCGATTTAGTCGACCTCATGGCGAATGTAGAAGGCTCCGAAGCTGTTTATCAAACAGTAAAAAGCGCGCTTGTTAAAGATCACTTTGACCTGACGGAAAAACTGGATACGGAGTTCAGCGAATTTGAAGTTTTAATGGCAAAATACAAAACAAATGATCAGTCCTATACGTCTTATGATAAATTAAGTGAAGATCAAATCAGAGAGCTGAGCACAAAGCTGACGACTCTTTCTGAAACCATGTCGAAGATTGCGAATGTGCTATAAAAGGAGTTTTGTAACAGCATGAGCGATGAACAAAAAAAGCCAGAACAAATTCATAGACGGGATATCCTAAAATGGGGGGCGATGGCAGGTGCAGCTGTTGCGATCGGCGCCAGCGGACTCAGCGGTCTGGCTCCGCTTGTGCAGACTGCGGCTAAGTCATCAAATAAGGATGAAAAAGAGGATGAGCAGGTCGTTCCGTTTTACGGAAAGCATCAGGCCGGCATCACAACTGCCCATCAAACGTATGTCTATTTTGCCGCGCTGGATGTAACAGCAAAAGAGAAAAGCGACATCATTACATTATTCAGAAACTGGACAAGTCTGACACAGATACTGACGTCTGGAAAGAAAATGTCGGCTGAGCAAAAAAATCAATATTTGCCGCCGCAGGATACAGGTGAATCTGCTGATTTATCCCCTTCGAACTTAACGGTTACATTCGGATTCGGGCCTGGCTTTTTTGAAAAAGACGGAAAGGACCGCTTTGGGCTGAAAAACAAAAAACCGAAGCACCTTGCCGCTCTTCCAGCAATGCCGAATGACAACCTGGATGAAAAACAGGGAGGCGGAGACATCTGCATTCAAGTATGCGCAGACGATGAACAAGTGGCGTTTCACGCGCTGAGAAATCTGCTGAATCAAGCGACCGGCACCTGTGAGGTCCGCTTTGTGAACAAAGGCTTTTTAAGCGGAGGAAAAAATGGCGAAACCCCGCGCAACCTCTTCGGGTTTAAAGATGGAACAGGCAACCAGAGCACGAAGGATGACACCTTGATGAACTCCATTGTGTGGATTCAGTCCGGTGAGCCTGACTGGATGACGGGCGGCACCTATATGGCTTTTCGGAAAATCAAAATGTTCCTTGAGATATGGGACCGTTCTTCCCTCAAGGACCAAGAAGATACCTTCGGCCGCAGAAAAAGCTCGGGGGCGCCTTTCGGTCAGAAAAAGGAAACAGACCCCGTGAAGCTGAATCAAATCCCAGCAAATTCACACGTCAGCCTTGCGAAATCTACGGGAAAACAAATTTTGCGAAGAGCTTTCTCTTTCACAGAAGGACTTGATCCCAAAACCGGCTATATGGATGCGGGTCTCCTGTTTATCAGCTTTCAAAAAAATCCCGACAATCAGTTCATCCCCATGCTTAAGGCCCTTTCGGCAAAGGATGCATTAAACGAATATACGCAAACAATCGGTTCTGCTTTATATGCATGCCCAGGCGGCTGCAAAAAAGGAGAATATATTGCCCAGCGTTTGCTGGAATCATAAAAGAAGCCTTTATCGGCTTCTTTTTAAAAAAACAGTTGTAACTTTCATTGTTACAGTTTAAAATCAACCTATACGAAAGGAGATTATCATGACAGTACACATCAAAGTTTATTCAGATTACGTCTGCCCATTTTGTTTCATTGGAAAAGCCGCTTTTGAAGAAGCGATAAAAGGAAAGGATGTTGAAGTCGAGTGGATGCCGTTTGAGCTGCGCCCAAGCCCATCTCCACAGCTTGACCCGGTCAATGATCCTTCCAAACAGTACATGTGGCAGACGTCGATTCAGCCAATGGCGGACAAATTAGGAGTCGAGATCAATTTTCCAAACGTCTCGCCTCATCCATATACAGATCTGGCGTTTGAAGGCTTCCACTTTGCAAAGGAATACAATAAAGGACATGAATACAACACCCGTGTCTTTCAGGCATTTTTCCAAGAGGGCCAAAATATCGGCGACATTGACATCTTGACGAAGCTTGCCAAGGAAGTGGGGTTAGACGGAGCCTCATTCAAATCCGCACTTGAAACAAGAACATATCAGGACGTGCAGCGGCAAGCCTTGAAGCACGCCTATGAAGAGGCCGACATCACTGCCGTTCCAACCTTTATCATTGGCGACACTGTGATACCGGGTGCTGCCGGCAAGGACGTATTTGAAAAAGCGATTTCTGACGAACAGCAGAAAAAGTAAGGAAAAGCTCTCTATACAAGAGAGCTTTTTTACTCCTACTCCTACTCCTGTTCCATATGAATGCCAGTATGTGCCTTCACCTGTATTTCCGCAAACGTCTCTTCATCAACTGTTTTATTTGACGACAGCACCGTTCCGATCCATGCACCGAGGAAGCCGAGCGGGATGGAAATAATGCCCGGATTAGAAAGCGGAATAAGCGGATCGCCGGTAAATATAGCTCCTCCGGACGGGTCCCACACACTAGGGCTCATCGATACAAGCACAAGCGCGCTGATCAGGCCTGTCAGGCTGCCCCACAAAGCGCCTGTAGCATTGAATCTCTTCCAGAAGACCGTAAACACAATCAGCGGGAGGTTTGCGCTGGCCGCCACCGCAAACGCAAGTGCGACAAGGAACGCCACATTTAAGGACTGTGCAAAAATCGCGAGGAGAATCGAGAGAACTGACACGGCGACAGAAGCCCATCTGGCCGCTTTCATCTGTTCTTTTTCAGTTGCTTCTCCCTTTCTGATAATCTGGCTGTAAATATCATGGGCAAATGCTGAGGCGGCAGACAGCACCAATCCTGTCACGACAGCTAAAATGGTAGCAAAGGCGATGGCTGATACAAAAGCAAACAGAAAATCTCCCCCGAGCGCTTTCGCTAAAAGCGGAGCCGCCATATTTCCCGCTTGATCAGCCGCCGTAATCGCGTCAAAACCGACAAACGCAGCGGCGCCAAAGCCGAGAAACACCGTCATAATGTAAAACACACCGATAATCCATGTCGCTGACACAACGGATGTCCGGGCAGTCTTGGCATCCTTAACAGTATAAAACCGGATCAAAATATGCGGGAGCCCGGCAGTTCCAAGCACGAGTGCCAGGTTTAACGACAAGGTCTCCAGCGGCACCTTGTACTTATTTCCGGGGTTTAAGAAATCAGCGCCAAGCGGAGTTGCCGTTTTCATCTGCTCAAACATGGTATTGAGGTTAAAGCCGAATTTCGAAAACACGATGATTGAAATGACGAGTGTTCCGGCCATCAGCAAAACGGCTTTAATAATTTGAACCCAGCTTGTCGCGATCATGCCGCCAAACACGACATAAATGGTCATCAACACTCCGACAATGAGGACCGCCACGGTATAATCCAGCCCCAGCAGCAGTTTGATCAGCGCGCCCGCCCCCACGAGTTGGGCGATCATATAAAAAGTAGAGATGGCAATGGTATTAAGAGCCGCGACGCCGCGGATTTTCTTTTCTTTAAATCGAGCCGCAATCATGTCCGCCATCGTGTACTTCCCAAGATTCCGAAGCGGTTCCGCCACGATGTACAAGACAACGAGATAAGCCACCAGAAAACCGATGCTGTAAAAGAATCCATCAAATCCATATAACGCAATCATTCCGGCAATCCCGAGAAACGAGGCCGCGGACATGTAGTCGCCGGCAATTGCCAGTCCATTCTGAACACCGGTGAGCCCGCCGCCCGCCGTATAAAACTCACTCGTCGTTTTCGTCTTCTTCGCGGCAAAATACGTGATGATAAGCGTCAGGCCGACAATTGCTAAAAATAATAGAAAAGCAGTCATATTCATGTCTGTTCACCCTTCAGATCTTCCTTTAAAGCGCTTACATACCGATCGAAATGAGCCGCCCTTCGGGAATACACCGTACTCAGTATCCAAGTCATGGCGAATTGGGCGATGGCAAACAGCCAAGCCCATGAAACAGCTCCAATGGCCGGTGCATTCAAAAAGGTGAAATAAGACGTCAAAACAGGAAGTGAAAAATAAAAGACAAAAAAGAAAATCGCTGAAGGAACAATAAAAGCGCGTTTCTGCTTTAAAAAAGCTTGAAAAGACGGCGTTGCAGCAATCTGTTTGTAATCAGCTTTGTACATGGCTTTCCTCCTTTTATTCGCTAAACGTAAGCAAAAAGGTACACCAATAGGTATGTACTGAAAGTCTGATTTATGCTGAATAACATCTGGAGGATGAAAAAAGAAGGAAGTCGTGAAGAGGTGAACATAGAGGTATAAAGACAGGCGAAGGTTTTCCAGCTCGGCAGCGTATAAAACGCGTTTGCTTTCAAAACCTCACCGAATGCAGCTTGTTCTCAGCAAAGCTGCTGTTTACCAGAGCCCGGTTAATAGATGTTCGCATCACCTCTTTATGACAATGCATGTGCCAAGAGGTGATTGCATCACCGGCTGTCTGTCGTATGTTAGCTGACACACCGTTTGTCCTCAAGCTCGGCGCAGCAATCGCTTTCGAATAGAGGAAATGGTGAAAACTCAGATCAGATGATAGAAAAGCCAGAGGTAATAGATCCGCCTGTTCGGATTAGTCTTGGCGGACGGTTTTTTTGTGATTATTCTTTCTCAATGCTGTCTCAGATTCTAAAAACTGCCTCACATCACGAATGCCTAACCCAATGGATCTAGCTTCTTGCATTAACATATGCCAATCTTTGTCCAAATCTTTTTTAACATGAGTTTTCATAGTAACCTCCAATTGTATAAAATGTTTTCCTGCAACATGCGGGCAATAAAGATGAGCCGGCGCGATGATGAGGCGAGTACAACAAATTTCACACATAGTTGCTCGGTGTTCACAAACTGAAGGAAAAACCACCTACCTATTCCCTAAAAAAATGACTAATATAACCAATGAATCTTATTTATAATAATAAACAATTAAATACTGACTGGATAGTATGTAAATGAAAATAAATCATTCAGCCTATTAAAAATGACCCCGGGAAAACCGAATAGCATAAGCGTCCAAAGAAATAAATACCGCTAAAGATTGATCCGTTGTAAGATAAGGGTAATCATACCGCCTGGAGAAAAATATGAAAAAAAACAAATTTCAAATGAAAAGAGAAGCAACATTTCAAAGTTTTATAGACGCTGGCTTGAATTTGTTGATTGACCGAGCGTATGATCCGGTTTCTGTAGAGGATATCAGCAGAGCAGCCGGGTACAGCAAAGGAGCGTTTTATGTTCATTTTGTCAGCAAGGAGGATTTTCTGCAGCATCTTCTCGAAAAACGACAGATGAAAAAAGAGATCATCATAGGGTATCTTGATCAAATGGAGCAGGTCTCAGTGAAACCGCTGACATTGGACGAGGCTGCAAAACATGCCGCAGAGCTGCTTTATTCCTATTACATAAATAAGCCGTCGTGGGAGATTACCTCATTTGCCATGAATATGCCGACATACAAAGTCCTTCAGAAATGCAAGGCCTATGTCCGGCTGTACGAATTGTGGGTGGAAGAAAACGCGTTATATATTAAGTGGCTGAAGGAGAGAAAGCTGATTGACGCCTGTATTGATCCGGAATATACGGCTAAAATAATATGTGCAGTGCTCGACGGAATCATCAAACAATCGTATGTATTGGGTCAGCCCGCCACATTCCGCAGCTTTTTAGACGCACTCTCTGTTTTTTTTACTCTGGACAGAGAGCAAGTGAGCCCAAGAATTTTGAAAAGTTTTTCAGGAAGCGAGGAACATCAGTGAAGTATAGAGAAATGATTATGTATATCATTATGGGGGTTTTCACAACCATTGTGAACATCGCCAGCTTTTATATATTGGTAGAGATCATGAATATGGATTACAAAGCCGCTACTATAGCCGCTTGGATTTTGTCCGTGCTGTTTGCTTACATAACAAATAAATTATATGTATTTCAGCAAAAAACACATGACCTGCAGAGCCTGATAAAAGAGATCACTGCCTTTTTCAGCGTTCGGGTCCTGTCTCTTGGCATAGATTTAGGCATGATGATCATTCTTGTCGGCCAGTTCAATACAAATGAAACTCTTGCCAAAATACTCGACAACGCGGTGATTGTTGTCGTTAACTATGCCGCAAGCAAATGGCTCGTCTTTAAAAAGACAAAAGAGGAAGGGGTATAACAGGGGACAGCAGCGTATGATCTACAGTTTTCACTGAAGAAATAAGGGGAAATAAAAAAATAAAACAATGAAAGGTGATTGCACATGCGGGAAGAGCTAAAGGGGATATTTGCAAGTGTATTCGGAGAAAAAGAGGGGTTACGGTTTTTTTTCGCACCTGGAAGAGTGAATCTGATTGGGGAACATACAGATTATAACGGCGGGCATGTGTTTCCGTGCGCGCTGACTATGGGTACATATGCTGCTGTTGCAGAAAGAAACGACGGGGTTGTACGGATGTATTCAGACAACTTTAAAGACGCAGGGATCAAGAAATGCTGCCTTGACGACATCCGCTATCAAAAAGAAGACGACTGGGCGAACTATCCGAAAGGCGTCATTTATGAATTTCAGCAAAGGGGCTATTCAGTTCCTCATGGCTTTGACATTGTGTTTTCAGGGAATATTCCAAACGGAGCGGGACTGTCGTCCTCCGCTTCTATTGAATTGCTGATGGGAGTTGTGCTCCAAAGCTATTTTCATCCTGAAGTGGATGCGCTTGAGCTTGTGAAAATGGCGCAGCATGCGGAAAACACATTTATCGGTGTTAATTGCGGGATTATGGACCAATTTGCAATCGGAATGGGGAAAAAACACCATGCGATGCTGCTGAACTGCGACACGCTGGACTATGAATATAGCAAACTCGATGTCTCAGGCCTCGCGCTGGTCATCGCGAACACGAACAAAAAAAGGACATTGGCAGACTCAAGCTATAATACGAGACGCCAAGAGTGCCATGACGCCTTGCTTGATCTGCAAAAAACACTTGATATTGCCTCGCTGGGCGACATCAAGCCTTCTGATTTCGACGCGCATTCCAGCTTGATCCAAAATGAAACGAACAGACGCCGGGCAAAGCACGCCGTATACGAAAATCACCGTGCTATCAAGACGGCTCATATGTTCAAGGAAAATAATGTAGATGAAATCGGGCGGTTAATGAAGGAATCCCACCTTTCACTGAAGGATGATTATGAAGTGACATGCCTTGAACTTGATGAGCTTGTGTTTGCGGCGTGGGACCACGAAGGTGTGATTGGCTCAAGAATGACGGGAGCGGGCTTCGGCGGCTGCACCATCAGCATTGTAAAAGATGCGTTTGTTGATGATTTTATCCAAAAGGTTGGAGACAGATATCAAGAAAAAACAGGGCTCAAAGCGGATTTTTATGTCGCTGATATCGGAGAGGGAGCGAGAGAGCTAAAGGGGGAATGACACATGAGTATCATTGAACATCTGGAACAGCTGCTGGAGTATGGACTGGAACGAAAACTCATTTCGATCTGGGATCGGGAATATACGAGAAACCGCCTTTATGAAGCGTTGGACATCAAACACCCCGAGCCGGTTTCCCACACTTGCATCAAGCAGGCACAAAGCCTGCCGGATTTGCTTGCTCCTATTTACAAATGGGCTGCGGAAACCGGTCGGATGGAAGCGGATACAGACACATACCGTGACTTGCTCAGCGCAAAGCTGATGGGATGTTTCGTACCTGCTCCGTCTGAGGTCATACGCAAGTTTGAAGAGACAAAAGCATTATACGGCCCAAAACAGGCCACAAAGGAATTCTATCAATATTCAGAGGATGTCTATTATATCCGGTCTGACAGGATCGCCAAAAATGTTCATTGGACGGTGCCGACCGAATATGGCGAGTTGGAAATGACTATTAATCTATCAAAGCCCGAAAAAGACCCGAAAGCGATTGCAGCTGCAAAAGAACAGGCGCAGACAAATTACCCAATGTGTTTGCTTTGTAAAGAAAATGTTGGGTTTGAGGGAAGCGTGAATCATCCAGCCCGCCAAAACCACAGAATCATTCCGGTCATCCTTAAAGACGAACAATGGTACTTGCAGTTTTCGCCATACGTCTATTATCCGGAGCATTGCATTGTCTTAAAGGGTGAGCATGAACCGATGGAGATCAGCAGAAAAACATTTGAAAGGCTGCTGTCATTTCTCGGACAATATCCGCATTATTTTATTGGTTCAAACGCGGACCTGCCGATTGTCGGCGGCAGCATCCTAAGCCATGATCATTTCCAGGGAGGGGCACACGATTTTCCGATGGCGCGTGCAGAAGCGGAAGACGTTTATGAATTAAATGATTATCCCGGCGTGTCGCTGGGCTTAGTGAAGTGGCCAATGTCCGTGCTCAGGCTCCAAGGAGACAAACCGGATCATGTCGCCGAAGCTGCTGATCATCTATTCCGCACGTGGCAAACGTATTCCGATGAAAAAGCCGGCATAGCCGCCTATACAGGCGATACGCCCCATAATACGGTCACTCCGATTGCGCGACGCAGGGGAGACTTGTATGAACTCGATATCGTGCTGAGAAACAATCGGACAGATGAGGAGCATCCATTAGGAATATTCCATCCTCATCAGGAAGTTCACCATATTAAAAAAGAAAATATCGGCCTGATTGAGGTCATGGGATTGGCGATATTGCCGGGCCGTTTACAGAAAGAAATGAAAGAAACGGCAGCGGCGCTATGCTCCGCTGATCCGAAATCCGCTTTAGAACAAAATCCGCTCACAGCAAAGCATAAGGAGTGGGCTCTTCGGATGATGGAAAAAAGAACGATAACAAAAGAGAATGTGGATCTAGTCATAAAGGAAGAGCTTGGACATGTATTCGCGCGTATTCTTGAACACGCCGGTGTATTTAAACAGACAACGGAAGGAAAACAGGCCTTCAGAAGGTTTATCGATCATTTAGGCGTCAAACCAGTCAAAAGCCTCAACCGTTAGGGTTGAGGCTTTTCCGATTTTTTTGCAAAACAAATGCCCAAAACGCTGATGCTTTGGGCACTGTTACTTTTATCCTCTTTTTCTGGCTAACAGGCTTACTAGAAATACAACAATGGCTGCGCCGATCACCGCTGGAATAATGGCAAATCCGGCTAGGTTCGGGCCCCATGTACCCAGCAGCCCGTGTCCGATCCACGCACCGATAAGACCCGCGATCATAGACCCGATAATTCCGCCCGGCATATCTCCTTTAACAAACAGGCTGCCAAGCCATCCGATAATAATTGCGACGATAAGGGAAATAATAAAACTCATCATACAACACATCCTATTTTATATTTATTTGCTTATATCATTCCTCTTTTTTGTATAAGATAAACAATTGGATGCTCTCATAAAAAATGGGAACAGTTCAGAACATATCGCCGCTTTAATAAGCCTTTTCTTTCAAAATTGGTTGCGTTAAAATGGTAGCCGTGTGAAAAGATGCTAGACAAGGAAAAAATAATTCCTTTCTAGAAAGTTTAACAAAATGAAACTTTTGATTGACCTAAGTTTTTTATTGTGGTAAACCTTTATTTGTCAGAATTAGTTCTTCATCATCTTTCTTTACTTATATGCGGAAATAACTAGAAACTTTTCATCTTAAGCGATAGATGTGAATAAAGTTGGAGCAATTTTTGTCGATTTTATGACATTTAAGCGAAAATGGGATGAAGTTTATAAAAAAATAAAGCTAATAAGTGAAGTTTTTGATAGCATAACAAAGTAGAGAAAAGATTTTGAGGAAGTATGCACTTCAGATTTATTACATCAATAGGAAGGATGGTGATCTTCTTGTTCAGAGCATTAAAACCGTTACTTGTATTAGCGCTGTTAACTGTGGTTTTCGTCCTTGGGGGATGCAGCAATGCTTCAGTACTAGATCCGAAAGGGCCTGTAGCTGAACAGCAAAGTGATTTAATCCTGTTATCTATCGGATTTATGCTGTTTATCGTCGGGGTTGTCTTTGTTCTATTTACCATTATTTTAGTAAAATACCGCGACCGTAAAGGCAAAGATAATGGATCTTATAACCCAAAAATTCACGGTAACACGTTCTTAGAAGTAGTCTGGACAGTGATCCCAATTTTAATCGTCATTGCACTTTCTGTGCCAACCGTACAGACGATATATTCGTTAGAAAAAGCTCCTGAAGCAACAAAAGACAAAGAACCTCTTGTTGTTTATGCTACTTCGGTAGACTGGAAATGGGTATTCAGCTACCCTGAACAGGATATTGAAACGGTCAACTACTTAAACATTCCTGTCGACCGCCCGATCTTGTTCAAAATTTCATCTGCAGATTCAATGGCTTCGCTTTGGATTCCTCAGCTTGGAGGACAAAAATACGCGATGGCAGGAATGCTGATGGATCAATACTTACAGGCTGATGAAGTGGGAACTTATGAAGGCCGCAACGCGAACTTCACAGGCGAACATTTTGCCGACCAAGAGTTTGATGTGAATGCTGTAACAGAAAAAGACTTTAACAGCTGGGTGAAAAAGACTCAAAATGAGGCTCCTAAGCTGACAAAAGAGAAGTATGATCAATTAATGCTTCCTGAAAATGTGGACGAATTAACGTTCTCTTCTACCCACTTAAAATACGTTGATCACGGACAAGATGCAGAATACGCGATGGAGGCCCGCAAACGCCTTGGCTACCAAGCCGTTTCACCTCACTCTAAAACAGATCCGTTTGAAAACGTAAAAGAAAATGAATTTAAGAAGTCTGATGATACAGAAGAATGATATTGATCAGGAAAGGAGGAAGCCCGCATGAAATTTAAATGGGATGAATTTTTTGTAACTGGTGACCCATTAATTCTTGGCGCACAAGTTTCCATTGCACTATCTACCATTGCCATCATTGTTGTTCTTACCTACTTCAAGAAATGGAAATGGCTCTGGTCTGAATGGATAACAACTGTTGACCATAAAAAACTCGGAATCATGTATATTATATCTGCTGTAATTATGCTATTCCGCGGCGGTGTCGACGGTCTGATGATGCGTGCCCAGCTAGCGCTTCCGAATAACAGTTTTTTAGACTCAAACCACTATAATGAAATTTTTACGACTCACGGTACGATCATGATCATCTTCATGGCGATGCCGTTTTTGATCGGTCTTATTAACGTTGTTGTACCTCTTCAAATCGGTGCTCGCGACGTTGCATTTCCTTACTTGAACAACCTGAGCTTCTGGACGTTCTTCGTAGGAGCAATGCTTTTCAATATTTCTTTCGTAATCGGAGGTTCTCCGAACGCAGGCTGGACAAGTTACATGCCGCTTGCAAGTAATGACATGAGTCCTGGACCGGGTGAGAACTACTATCTCCTCGGACTTCAGATTGCCGGTATCGGTACGCTGATGACAGGGATCAACTTTATGGTAACAATCTTAAAAATGAGAACAAAAGGCATGACACTGATGCGTATGCCGATGTTTACATGGACAACACTGATCACAATGGTTATTATCGTGTTTGCGTTCCCTGTACTTACAGTAGCTTTAGCACTTTTATCATTTGATCGTTTGTTCGGTGCTCACTTTTTCACATTGGAAGCAGGCGGTATGCCGATGCTTTGGGCAAACTTGTTCTGGATTTGGGGACATCCTGAAGTATATATCGTTATTCTTCCGGCATTCGGTATTTTCTCTGAGATTATCTCAAGCTTTGCAAGAAAACAATTGTTTGGTTACACAGCGATGGTTGGTTCTATTATCGCCATCTCCGTATTGAGTTTCCTAGTTTGGACTCACCACTTCTTCACAATGGGGAACAGTGCGTCCGTTAACTCTTTCTTCTCAATTACGACAATGGCTATCTCGATTCCGACCGGGGTTAAAATCTTTAACTGGCTCTTTACCATGTATAAAGGCCGAATCAGCTTTACAACGCCTATGCTGTGGGCGCTTGCGTTCATTCCTAACTTCGTAATCGGCGGGGTTACAGGGGTTATGCTTGCGATGGCAGCAGCGGATTATCAATACCATAATACGTACTTCCTTGTATCTCACTTCCACTATGTGCTGATCGCAGGTACTGTATTTGCTTGTTTCGCCGGATTTATTTTCTGGTATCCAAAAATGTTCGGCCACAAGCTGAACGAAAGAATCGGAAAATGGTTCTTCTGGATCTTTATGATCGGGTTCAATATTTGTTTCTTCCCGCAATATTTCTTGGGGCTTCAAGGCATGCCTCGCCGTATTTACACATACGGACCGAATGACGGCTGGACAACATTGAACTTTATTTCAACTGTCGGAGCTTTTATGATGGGTGTAGGATTCTTAATCCTTTGCTATAACATCTACTACAGCTTCCGCTACTCAACTCGTGAAATCAGCGGAGATTCATGGGGTGTGGGACGCAGTCTTGATTGGGCGACTTCTTCTGCGATTCCGCCGCATTACAACTTTGCGGTGCTTCCTGAAGTCAAATCTAAGGATGCATTCCATCATATGAAAGAAGAAAAAATCGAGTTATACCCTGAAAGCAAATTCAAGAAAATCCATATGCCAAGCAACTCAGGCAGACCGTTCTTTATGTCTGTTGCCTTCGGTATCGCCGGCTTTGGACTTGTCTTTGAATGGTACTGGATGGGCGTAGTCGGATTGATCGGAGTCCTGCTCTGCATGGTTCTGCGTTCATTCGAATACGACAACGGCTACTACATTAGTGTTGATGAAATAAAAGAGACGGAAAGAAAGATTTCCGAATAAGGAGGCGTGAGTTATGGAACATGCAGAACACGGCAATTCTAACGCGCCTATGGAATATCAATCTGAAACCGGCAGACTTAATATTCTCGGGTTTTGGATCTTTTTAGGGGCAGAAATTGTGTTGTTCTCAACACTATTTGCAACCTTCTTCGTTCTTCAAAACAGAACAGCAGGAGGTGTCTTACCGGACGAACTGTTTGAAGTGAATCTGGTAATGATTATGACGTTCTTGCTGCTTATCAGCAGCTTTACCTGCGGGATCGCTGTTCATGAAATGCGCCGCGGAAGTTTAAAAGGCGTAGTCATTTGGACAATTATCACTCTTCTTCTCGGCGCCGGCTTCGTCGGATGCGAGATCAACGAGTTTGTCCACTATGTACATGAAGGAGCATCTCTCGGTACAAGTGCGTTCTGGTCTGGATTCTTTGTTTTACTTGGAACTCACGGAACTCACGTAACAATCGGTATTTTCTGGATTACAGGAATTCTGATTCAGTTGAAGAAACGCGGCTTAACTCCGCAAACTTCATCTAAAATCTTTATCTCAAGCTTGTACTGGCACTTCTTAGATGTTGTATGGATTTTCATCTTTACAGGTGTCTATCTCATGGGATTGGGGGGTCTGTAAAATGGCAAACAAATCTGCTGAACACAGTCACTTTCCATGGAAGCACATTGTAGGTTTTGCACTGTCTATCGTTTTGACCCTGCTGGCTCTATGGGTTGCAGTGTATACTGACCTGAGCTCATCAGCAAAACTTTGGATCATTTTCGGCTTCGCCTTCATCCAAGCGGCGCTGCAGCTTCTCATGTTCATGCACATGACAGAGAGCGAAAACGGCGGTATCCAAGTCGGAAACACGCTGTTCGGATTCTTCGGTGCGATCGTTATCGTACTTGGTTCCATCTGGATTTTCGCGGCTCACTATCACCATGGTGACCATATGGACGGAAATCCTCCTGGAGGCGCTGAACACTCAGAGCATTCAGGCCACAACGAATAATACAAAAACCCTCTTCGTTAGAAGAGGGTTTTTTGCTGTCCTCAGCTGCTTCGCTTTCTGCGAAGATACGGAAGACCGTAAATAATAAATGCGGCGATATGAGCGACAATGACGTTGACGGCAAACAAGATAATCATGAGAGTGTGTCCGAGTGGAGAAAGGCTTTCTGTTGCGTAAAAGAAGAAGAATACCCACATTAAGATGATTGGCGGAATAGCTGAGAGTGCGACTTTTTTGTTATCAAGCCATATAAAGAGAGGTGTTGCGCTGGCAACCAATAAATAAGCAAAAAACATGTCCATCATACCCGTCTCCTTTCATTTTGTGATAACGTTTACAAAAATGAAATAGAGGAACTGAGTTGTGTCTTTTTTGTGATTGTTTTTTGAACATTTTGTTACAATTATTATACCATGTTTTCCAGAAATTGATACAGGTTTTTGTGGAATTGGTCTGGACCTATCGTCTTATTTTTAAGTTCATTTCGCTAGGAGAATGTACGGAGCTTTTTTAAAAAAACAGGGGGGATGCAGATGTATCAGGTAGTCAAGCTTGAAAAAGAAGACTGGCGAGAAGTGATCCGCATGTCTGAATATGCTTTTCAGAAAGAACTCAGTGATGAGGAACGAGAAGAGAAAGTAAAAGCTTTAGAGAACCATTATATCATCGGAATCAAAGAACAAGAGAAACTCCTCTCTAAGCTTCACATCATTCCCTTTTCTGTGATGTTGGAGGAACAGGAGATGAAGATGGGCGGTATTGCCGGGGTGGCAACCTGGCCTGAATACAGAAGAAAAGGTACAGTAAAGGAGCTTATTCGAAACGCTTTAACGGTCATGAAGAAAGAAAACCAAATCATCAGCTTTTTGCATCCGTTCCTGATCTCCTTTTACCGTAAATTTGGCTGGGAGCTCTGTTTCTATCAAAAACGCCTGAGCTACCTCAAAGAACAGTTTCAAAAGCTAGGCGATGTCTCTGGGTACGTGAAGAGGCTTCAAAAAGATGAAACAGATGCAGTGAATGCTATCTATAATCAGTACAGAACGAAGCATAATGGGCTGATGAAACGTTCAAAGGAGCATTGGACAGAGAAGGTCCATGGGATGAAAGCGATGTATATCTCTGAAGATGGGGTGCCCTGTGGATATCTTGTGTATGACATCAAAAATAAAACGATGCGAGTTAAGGAATTTGTTTATTTGAACAGAGAGGCACAGAGAGGCTTGTGGAATTTTATTTGCCAGCATGATTCGATGCTGAATGAAGTGGAACTGACTGTACGGATGGAGGAAGATCTTGATTTTTTAACTGTCGAACCCCGAGTCAAACAAGACATATATCCTTATAGTATGGCGCGCATTGTTGACGTTGAAGGTTTTTTTCGGGAATATCCAAAATCTCGCATGACAGCACCCTTTGACTTTAAGGTTACGGATCAATGGGCCCCATGGAATCAACAGACTTTCCGCGTCGACTCGGAGCAAGTGCAGATCATTCCAGAAGAGTCATCAGACCATCTAATAGAATGCAGCATATCTTCTTTAACCGCTTTCTTTCTAGGCGCCAGAAATGCCCGTTTCCTTTATGAAACAGGCATGATAAATGGGCCGGTATCGGAAATCAAACGGCTTGATGATGTTTTTCAGTCAAAACCTCCATTTCTTATGGATTTCTTTTAACCCCTTATTTAAAAGGGGTTATTTTCATTTGAAAAGTTTTGTGTCAATCGAAACATTTCGGTTTATGATACGTCATATTTCGTGTAGCTGAAAAAGCGCCGCAAATGCGCAAAAAACTGAAAAGGAAGCGAGCTTCACGTGTCATCTTGAACTTGGTTCATGTATAATAAACATTAGTGATTTTCCGATGAAAATGTAAGGCGGGATAGAATGAGTCGATATAAGAAGCAGCAAAACCCCTTTTATCAGGGGGATTTGATTTTTATATTTGGTGTGTTTTTTATTATAAGCGTAGTATCAATTTATGCTGCCGGTCAATTTGGGCAGTATGGGAACACGGATTGGATACAGCAAATTGTCTTTTATCTTTTGGGAGCTATTGCGATTACAGTTCTGTTGTACTTTGATTTAGAGCAACTTGAAAAGTTAAGTTTATATATTTTTATCATAGGTATTTTATCTTTGATTATTCTTAAGATCAGTCCTGAGTCCATTGCACCGGTCATTAAAGGAGCAAAAAGTTGGTTTAGGATTGGGAGAATAACAATACAGCCCTCAGAGTTCATGAAGGTCGGTTTGATTATGATGCTTGCTTCAGTCATCGGAAAAGCCAATCCTAAAGGAGTTCGGACGCTTAGGGATGATATTCACCTCTTATTAAAGATTGCGGGTGTCGCAGTTATCCCTGTTGGCCTTATCCTGATGCAAGATGCAGGGACAGCAGGAATATGTATGTTTATCGTTCTTGTCATGATTTTCATGTCGGGTATAAATTGGAAACTGATAACGATCATTGCTGGTTCAGGTATCTTATTCATTTCACTTATTTTATTAGTCATAATAAACTTTCCTGACGTTGCTAAATCAGTTGGGATACAGGATTATCAAATTAAGCGGGTCACTTCTTGGGTTTCAGCTTCTAATGAGACGCAGGAAGATTCAAATGACAGCTGGCAAGTTGATCAAGCCATTATGGCAATAGGATCTGGCGGCATTATAGGAAATGGTATTTCTAATTTAAAGGTTTATGTTCCAGAAAGTACAACTGACTTTATCTTTTCTATAATAGGTGAGTCATTTGGCTTTTTAGGCTGTGCGATTGTCGTCATTATGTTCTTCTTCTTAATCTACAGGCTTGTCGTTCTGATTGACAAAATACATCCGTATAACCGTTTCGCATCTTTCTTTTGCGTTGGTTTTACGGCGTTAATAGTGATCCATACATTCCAGAATATCGGAATGAACATCGGTATTATGCCTGTTACCGGGATTCCGCTGCTGTTTGTCAGCTACGGGGGAAGCTCGACGCTTTCCACGCTAATCGGCTTCGGGATTGTGTATAACGCAAGTGTGCAGCTGACGAGATACAGAAGTTATCTCTTTAATTCTTAATATGAAGACAGCCTTGGCAGAGGCTGTCTTTTTTATTAAAGAGCATTTCGCTTTTGAGTTCACTATTTTTCGGATATGATAAATAGAGATAAGGAGGTTCTTGTGATGAATAACACAATCGAAACCATTTTAAATCATCGGTCGATCCGGTCTTTTACTGATCAGCTTTTGACTGCTGAAGAAATTGATATATTAGTGAAAAGTGCGCAGGCTGCGTCTACGTCCAGCTATGTGCAGGCGTATTCGATTATCGGGGTTTCCGATCCTGAGAAAAAACGTGAGCTGTCTGTGCTTGCCGGAAATCAGCCTTACGTTGAGAACAACGGGCACTTTTTTGTATTTTGCGCGGACTTGCACCGCCACCAAAAACTGGCTGAGGAAAAAGGCGAAAATATTTCTGAGCTGCTCGAGAATACGGAAATGTTTATGGTCAGCTTGATTGATGCAGCGCTGGCAGCGCAAAATATGAGCATTGCCGCTGAATCTATGGGGCTTGGCATTTGCTATATCGGCGGCATTCGGAATGAACTGGACAAGGTGACAGAGGTGTTGCAAACGCCTGACCATGTGCTTCCGCTTTTCGGTCTGGCAGTAGGCCATCCTGCAAACCTATCCGGCAAAAAACCGAGATTGCCAAAGCAGGCTGTCTATCATGAGAATACGTATAATGTAAACACAGATGATTTCCGCGAAACCATGAATGCGTATGACCAAACCATTTCTGATTATTATAGAGAAAGAACAAACGGAAAGCGGGAAGAAACGTGGTCTGATCAGATTCTGAACTTTATGAAGCAGAAACCGCGTACCTATTTAAATGACTATGTGAAAGAAAAAGGCTTTAATAAAAACTAAAGCAAACCTCTCCGCTTCGGAGGGGTTTTTATGTTTCACGTGTAACATATTCCGACAAATAGAGACATGTTATCACAAATAAATGGCGAATGATCGGGAAACACTGATAAGCAGTGTGAGCGGCTTTGGAGAAAAAATAAGGGATCAGTGATACGATGAGGATGAGGTGGTAGGGATGATTTCATTGAGTATATTAGATCAATCTCCAGTATCAGAGGGCAGCAGTACAGAAACAGCCTTACAGCAAACCGTTGCACTTGCACAGGCTGCTGAGGACCTTGGATATAAGAGATTTTGGGTTTCTGAGCATCACTTTTCAAGGCGGCTGGCAGGGTCAAGCCCTGAGGTGCTAATCAGTCATATAGCAGCGAAAACGAAGCGAATCCGTGTTGGATCAGGCGGAGTCATGCTGCCGCATTACAGCGCTTATAAAGTAGCTGAGAATTTCCGTGTGCTGGAGGGGCTGACACCGGGAAGAATTGATCTTGGGGTTGGCAGAGCACCGGGGGGAATGCCGATTGCATCATGGGCGCTGAATGACGGAGGAAAACGCAATGCTGATCAGTATCCGCAGCAAATCAAGGAACTGACTATGTATTTACATGATTTGGCGGATGACAAACACCGTTTTCCGAATCTGACGGCTGCGCCGCATATTTCTACCGCGCCGGATGTGTGGCTGCTCGGCTCATCTGGAGAAAGCGCACTGCTCGCCGCTGATTCAGGCGCTGGCTATATGTTTGCCCACTTTATCAATGGAGAGGGCGGAGAGGATACGGTTAGACAGTATAAGAGACGATTTAAACCGTCTGTGTTAGGAGACACAGCCCGAGCGGCAGTCGCTGTTTTTGTTCTTTGTGCTGACACGGAGGAGAAGGCAGAGGAGCTTGCGGCAGTGCTTGATTTTACGCTTTTGGCAGGGGAGCAGGGCATTCCTTTAAAAGGAGTTCCTTCGTATGAAGCTGTTCGGGAAAATACGTACTCCCCCTATGAACAGAGACGAATTGCGGATAACCGAAATCGAATGATTGTCGGCACGAAAGAACAGGTTAAGGAGCAGCTGTTAGCTTTGAGTAAGGCGTATGGAACTGAGGAAATCATGGCGGTGACCATTACGCATCATTTTGAAGATAAGCTCCGTTCTTACCGCTTGTTGCAGGAAGCATTTGCCAATTAATCTGAAAAAAGCCCTGCCGATTCGGCAGGGCTTCTTATTATTCAACGGTAAAAGGCTCTTCAGTCAGAATCTGGCTTGATTTGCCTTTGTTTGCGGCATAGGCGAGCAAGTAATATTCTCCGGCAGGAAGTTTGGTTCCGCCATTGATCGTGCCGTCCCAGTCAAAGTATTGATAGCCCTTATCTTGATTTTTATAAATGCCGGCTTGGCCTGCAAAATCAAGGTTGCTGTCATAGACGAGGAATGCCAGCTCTTCTGCTCCTGAAGGAAGGTAGGTTTCAATTTGATAGGTGCCTTGTACAGACCCTTCGCTGACGGAGACAGATGTTACTCTCGGATAATCCGGCTCTTTAACAATTAGCAATGTAGGTACCTTAGCGACGGTTTTTCCGCCTTCTCTGACGATAACCGTTCCTTCATAGGTGCCAGCTTTTGTTTTCTTAGTATTGACTTTTACTTTTGCAGTGGCTTTTCCGGTTTTATGTGCCGGAATCACAACACGGCTTGTGCCGGATGTGGAGATGCCGCTGCTGTTAAATGAGTATTCAAGTGTGTATGACTTTCTAATGGAAGATTGGTTTTCAATCGTAAACGTTTCTTTTTTCGTTTCGTTTCCGCTTTCCTTCAAGAATGTACCGTATGAATAGCTTCCAGGTGAGACGAGCGAGTCGGCTTTGATCGCGTTCATGATTCTCGCGCTGCCTGCACCTTGGGCGTTATGAGGATACACTTCTCCGTCGCCATCCTTTAAGGTGACAGCGGTATTCATGATGGCGGCTTTGATCTGTTCAACGCTCCACTTTGGTTTGGCTTGTTTGATAACGGCAACCGCTCCGGCAATATGAGGCGATGCCATGCTGGTTCCTTGTTTTGATCCGTACCCGTATGGGTTGTTAGGATCGTGTGTCGGGATGGTGCTGACGATATTGACGCCTGGTGCGGAAATATCAGGCTTAATCATCCACGTATCCATAACAGGGCCGCGTGATGAGAAATCAGCCACTTGCTCACCGAGCGATTTTGAGACCGTCAACTTGAATGTTGTTTTTGTCTCACCAGCTTTTATGGCGCTGACGAGTTTCTCACCGTCTTCTAATGAAAGCTTAATCGTTGGCACAGACATGCCTGGCACATTGGATTCAATTTCTCCAGTGAGGTTGTTATACACAACCATGCCGATGGCGCCGGCTTTTTTAGCATGATCCGCTTTATCCACAAATGCAATGCTGCCTCGTTTGACAACGGCGACTTTTCCTGTCAGATCTTTTCCTTCAAAGTCCTTTGCTTCGCCGATTCCCGCTTCAACAAGCTCAATTTCTTTGTTATTGAGCGCCTTGACATCGTCCTCTTTGTTATAGCCCATCACTTTTGCTGAAGAGTAGGAGCCGAAAGTGACGGCATATTCGTTGAGCGGCAGCTGGGTCGCACCGACAGAAATCGCTTCTCTTGATGTGCCAGGTGATCCGACTGTCCAGCCGTTCGGTCCGCTGTTGCCGTTTGACGTAACAGCGACAACGCCTTCTGACATGGCCCAGTCAAGCGCTGTGCTTGTCGCCCAGTCCGGGTTGTTTAATGAGTTTCCGAGAGACAGGTTCATCACATCTGCTCCGTCCTGTACAGCACGTTCCACGCCGGCAATGACGTTTTCTGTTGTGCCGCTTCCGCCAGGACCTAACACGCGGTAAGCGAGAAGTGTGGCATCAGGCGCAACCCCTTTAATCGTTCCGTTTGCGGCCACAGTTCCGGCTACATGTGTTCCGTGGTCAGTTGCTCCGCCTCTCGGATCACCTGTTGGTGTTTCTTTTGGATCGTAATCATTGTCTACAAAATCGTATCCTTTATATTGTCCGAAGTTTTTCTTCAGATCAGGGTGATTGTATTCAACCCCGGTATCAATAATGGCCACCTTGACGCCTTTTCCTGTGTAGCCTAAATCCCATGCATCGTTTGCTCCGATATACGGCGCGCTGTCATCCATTTGCGGAGATACGGCGTCCTCGGAGATCGTGACGTCTTTATCCTTTATATTGTCTGTTTTGTATGTGACGTTCGGGTATACTGCCTTAACGTCTTTTACCGCGAGAAGTTTTGGAATCTCATTAGCTGGGAGCTTCATAGAAAAGCCTGAGAAAACCTGCTCATATTCCCGGTTAACTTTCCCGTTTTTCACCGCTTTGAGGGCTTTGTTTTTTGCTGTGGTGCGAGCGGTTTTTAGCTTGCTTTTCGTTTGGCTTTCTCCCGCTTCCTTCGCCTCTGCCAAGGATTTTTCTTTTAATTCCACGATAACGGTTGTTTTTTTGCTTGTTGTCGTGTCGATATCACCGAATACCTCGGCTTTTTCCAGGTCAGCCGACGTTTTTGAAGAAGCCGGAGCTGCCTGTACTCCTGTCATACCTGTGGATAACGCAAAAAATACAACAAAACTTATAAGCAGAAAGCGAATGATCCCCTTTTTCAATGTGTTTCCCCCTTTGTGTTTAGAAAAAATGTTATAGATCTAGTATATATTTCTTGAAAATTCAAAAAAATCCTTGTGTCATTTGGACCATTTATTGGATTTTGTTTGTGTATAAGGAAGGAGTTATACACAGAACCCTGTGTATAAGTGAATAAACCTGTGTATATATATAGTTGGGAATATATGTTCTTATACAAAATATAGATAGGGTTTGTGGACATGTGGATATCTATTGTGATTAAGTTGTTCTTATCTTTGGGATAACTTGTGTATAAAGTTTTTAAAGCAGTTCTCCAATTTTCATTTCATTTCTTTCAGCTTTCAACAAAACTTCTAAAAACTAGTTGGTTTTTTCACTCATATTGTGACAAAGAATTCTCTTTCCGCAGTCTATTATAGAGTCATGAGTTTTGCTAGAGCCGCTAGTTTGCGAGAAAAGAAATCGGCCGTCTTTTCCCGTGGGCTGCGGCTGAGAAAACGGGCTGCTAAAAGGCTGCCTGCCAAAAAGAAGCGGAGGGATGTTTTTCTATGAAACGTTTGCTTGTATCTTTACGGGTGTGGATGGTCTTTTTAATGAACTGGGTGACGCCGGACAGAAAAACTGCGGCTGCCGCAGTCTATTCGGCTCAGCGTACATACCAAAGAAAAGCGGCGGTGCAGGCCGCGGGACTTGTTTCGTTTTATGAGTGGCGGATGGCTGTGAATGAGGAAGAAAAGCAGAAAGCGAAAGCCGCCGCGCTTTATAAAAGAAGATGTTTGCAAGCCTTCAAGGAATCGCCAAAGCAGGAGAGAGCTGGCCCGCATCTTTACATGGCGGTCAAAAGGAGGTAAAATCCCAGTCAAAAGCTAATTGGCGGGAGAGATAGCCTCTTGAAAATCTATAAAGTACTAAACAACAATGCGGCTTTGATAAAAGAGGATGATCAGGAAAAAATCGTGATGGGGCCAGGGATCGCTTTTCAAAAAAAGAAAAATGACCTCATCCCTATGAATAAAGTGGAAAAGATCTTTGTCGTGCACGACGAGAATGAAAAGTTTAAACAAATTCTGCAAACGCTGCCGGAGGAGCATATTGAAATAGCTGAGGATATCATCAGCCATGCGGAAGGAGAGCTCGTGGCGCCGCTGAGCGACCACATTCATATCGCGCTTTCTGACCATTTGTCCTTTGCGATCGAAAGGATTCAAAATGGGCTGCTTGTGCAGAATAAATTGCTGCATGAGATAAAAGCGCTCTATAAAAAAGAATACGAGATCGGCCTGTGGGCGATCGGACATGTAAAAGAGACATTGGGCGTGTCTCTTCCTGAAGATGAAGCGGGTTATATTGCCCTTCACATCCATACGGCGAAAATGGATGCGGAGAGCATGTATTCAGCGCTGAAGCATACGACCATGATCAAAGAAATGATAGAGAAAATAGAACAATACTTTAATCGAAAGGTGGATGAAAACAGCATTTCCTATCAACGCCTTGTCACGCATTTGCGATACGCGGTCAGCCGGTTGGAATCAAATGAAGCGCTCCATCGTATGGACGAGGAGATGCTTTATTTCATCCAAAAAAAGTATTCATTTGCCTATCAATGTGCGCTGGAGCTGGCGGAGTTTTTGAAAAGTGAATATCAATTACATTTGCCGGACTCCGAGGCCGGTTATATCACGCTGCATGTCCAGCGTCTTCAAGATCTCTCGGAATAACCGCTTTGACTTGCAGGGAGTGATCTCTGGAAGTTTTTTTATTTATCGGGATTGAGCGTGTAGTACATCCAGCCCATCATTACCATTCCCGCGGTCAGATTGCCGAGCGTAACGGGAATTAAGTTTCTGACTGCTCCCATTACTGTCACTGTATCAGGGTGCTCGATCAAAAGTGAGATGGCGAATGTGCACATATTGGCAATGCTGTGTTCAAAGCCGGAAATAAAGAAGCAGAAAACGAAAAGCATCATGGCAAACAGCTTTGCTCCTTCCCCTTTGAGAGACATCGGAATGAAAAAGGCGAGGCACACAAGCCAATTGCACAGCATTCCTCTGAAAAACAGTTCGGAAGCGGGCGGCTCCATTTTGTGCTCTGCCAGATGAATCAAAAAGGAATGAACAGAAGCCTCCTCAAAAAGTCCTGTCGCGCTGATCAGAATGGCAAATAGAATGGCGCCGATCAAATTGCCGGCATAGCTTGACATCCATAGGTACAGAGTGTCGCGCCAGCGGATTTTTTTTCGGAGCGCGGTATATGTGAAATAAAAGGTGTTGCCGGTAAATAAATCTCCGCCCCCGTAAGCAATCAGCAGAATAGCGGCCCCGAATGTGACGGCGGCTGCCGGAAAAGCAAACGGAGAATCCGCCATAGAGAAATAGCTGCCTGTTTTGCTTGCGGCTGTAATGCCGAATCCGATAAACATGCTGGCCAAAATGGATCTGAGCACATAACGGATTTTGCTAGAAACAAATATGTTTTGTTTGTTCAAAGCGTACTGTTCAACCTTTTGCAATGCTTGAGTTTCCATTGTCTTTTTCCTGCTTTCTCTGTGGTTGAGCATAGTATAACATGATATTGTGAAATGTTTCACAAATAATTTTTACGAATTTTTGTCTAAATGTTTTATCAAACTTTTTAACTAAAAAAATAGTTGACGAAAACGCTGTCATGATTTATGATGAAAGCGTATTCTCAATCTAAATAAGCGGGATTGTGACTGGTAAAGCAGGCAAGACCTAAAATTTGCGTAAATGAAAAAGGATCGCTGTGTCCTTTATTCGTTGGCGAATTTTAGGTCTTTTTTGTTTAAATAAAAGGGGGAGAAACAGATGGATTACAAAGAGACTGCCAAACGCCTCATTGAACTTCTCGGGGGGAAAGATAACATTATCAGCGCGGCTCATTGTGCAACAAGACTGCGTTTAGTGATGAAAGATGAATCAAAGATAGATCAAGCACAAGTAGAAGAGCTTGATGGCGTAAAAGGCGCTTTCAGCAGCTCTGGCCAGTACCAGATCATTTTCGGAACAGGCCTTGTCAATAAGGTGTACGATGCTTTTTCTAAGGAAGCCGATACTGAGCGTGAAGAACACGTAAATCATCAGGATGCAGCAAAAGAAAAACTGAATCCCGCTGCGAGATTTGCGAAAACGCTTTCTAATATTTTCGTTCCAATCATCCCGGCTATTGTGGCCAGCGGCCTATTAATGGGATTACTGGGTATGATCAATGCGTTTCATTGGATGAGCAAGGATTCTGCACTGCTGCAGCTGCTCGATATGTTCTCAAGTGCGGCATTTATTTTCTTGCCGATTTTAATCGGGGTCAGTGCTTCAAAAGAGTTTGGCAGCAACCCTTACTTGGGAGCGGTCATCGGGGGTATCATGATTCATCCGACGCTTTTGAATCCATGGGGTTTGGCGGAAGCAACACCTGATTATATGCATCTTTTCGGATTTGATATCGCGCTTCTCGGCTACCAGGGAACTGTTATCCCTGTCCTGTTGGCGGTTTATGTGATGAGCAAGGTAGAGAAATGGACAAGAAAAGTGGTTCCGCATGCGGTAGATTTGCTTGTTACACCTTTTGTTACAGTGATTGTCACCGGGTTTGTCGCTTTTATCGCGATTGGTCCTTTGGGCAGAGCACTTGGCTCCGGCATTACGGTTGCTTTAACTTATGTATATGACCATGCCGGTTTTGTTGCGGGTCTGATTTTCGGGGGCACGTATTCACTCATCGTGCTGACAGGTGTTCATCACAGCTTCCATGCGATTGAGGCAGGGCTTATTGCAGATATAGGCAAAAACTACTTGCTGCCGATCTGGTCAATGGCGAATGTCGCACAGGGCGGGGCCGGCCTTGCCGTTTTCTTTATGGCGAAAAAGGCAAAGACAAAAGAAATCGCGCTTCCGGCTGCATTTTCCGCTTTTCTCGGCATTACTGAGCCAGTTATATTCGGAGTCAATCTTCGCTACCGAAAACCATTTATCGCCGCGATGATCGGAGGCGCATTGGGCGGTGCATATGTCGTCTTTACACATGTTGCTGCAAACGCTTACGGGTTAACGGGTATTCCGATGATCGCTATTGCGGCGCCGTTTGGCTTTGGCAACTTGATCAACTATCTGATTGGAATGGCGATTGCGGCAGTGTCAGCGTTCATTGCAGCGTTTATCATGAAAATTAATGAGGATGAGGGGAGAAAAAAATGACAGCACATGATCAGGAGCTTCGTCGCCGGGCTTATGAAGAAGTGGAGAAAAATGAACCTATTGCTAATAGCGATCCGCACCGCCAGCATTTTCACATTATGCCGCCGGTTGGTCTGCTGAATGACCCGAATGGCGTGATATATTGGAAGGGCAGCTATCATGTGTTTTTCCAGTGGCAGCCGTTTCAGACGGGGCACGGCGCGAAATTCTGGGGACATTATACGAGTCAGGATGTTGTGAATTGGAAGCGGGAAGAGATTGCGCTCGCTCCAAGTGATTGGTTCGATAAAAACGGCTGCTACTCGGGCAGCGCTGTCACGAAAGACGATCAGCTCTATCTGTTTTACACAGGCAATGTCAGGGATCAGGATGGGAATCGGGAAACGTATCAGTGCCTTGCTGTATCTGACGACGGATTGTCCTTTGAGAAAAAAGGTGTCGTCGCCCGCCTCCCAGAGGGATACACGGCGCATTTTCGCGATCCGAAGGTATGGGAGCATGAAGGCACATGGTTTATGGTGATCGGTGCGCAAACGGAGAATATGCAAGGACACGCTGTGTTGTTTGCTTCTGATAACCTGACAGAGTGGAGGTTTCTCGGCCCGATAACCGGCGCGGGCTTCAACGGGTTGGACGATTTTGGGTACATGTGGGAATGCCCTGACTTGTTTTCCCTTCAGGGGTCCGACGTGCTGATAGTCTCGCCTCAAGGGCTTGAGGCTGATGGTTTTCGTTATCAGAACGTGTATCAATCAGGTTATTTTGTCGGACGTCTCGATTTTAACAAGCCTGAACTGAAGCATGGTGATTTTACGGAGCTTGATCAAGGCTTTGATTTTTATGCGCCGCAAACACTTGAAGATGATCAAGGAAGGCGGATTTTGTTTGCATGGATGGCTGTGCCTGATCAGGATGAAGGGTCTCATCCGACGATTGACTATCACTGGATCCACTGTATGACGCTGCCGAGACAGCTGACGCTATCAGGGCAGAAGCTGATTCAGCAGCCGCTGCCTGAGCTGAAAGCCATGCGCAGGAATGAGAAGAACATACAAATCAACATGCATGGATCATCTGGTACGCTTCCAGTTGAAAACCCTGAAAGAACTGAGATTCTGCTGGAAGACATTCATACGGAGTCTGGCTTTTCAATCAGTATCCGCGGAACGGCTACGTTTTCCTTCCAAAAAGACGAGGGGATTGTTACGCTGGAACGAAAGAGCTTTGACGGAAAAAGAACAGAAGCGAGACATTGCCACATCAAGGATTTGCATACCGTACACATGTTTCTCGACGCGTCATCTGTGGAAATCTTTATCAATAACGGAGAAGAGGTCTTTAGTGCGAGATATTTTCCTTTCCCGGGAAATCAAGAAGTAACAGCCAGTTCGACCGGGAAATCTAAAATGAACGTCGGAATTTGGACACTTATGTAGAAAATACTTCTATTTTCTTATGTGAAATCTGTGCCATCTGTGCTATTCTTCAACGATAACCTATTATTTTTTTCTGTAAAAGGAGTTGTTTTCTTGAATATACATGAACAGAAGATAACACCGGAATGTTTGGAAAAGGCTGCGGACCAAGTTGAAGATAAGCGGGAAGAATATAAGGATGTGCTGCTGCAGCTGAAAAAAATGCTTGGCGGGACAACACCGCACAGTGAAACGGCGGAAATTCTTTCGCGAGCATATGAGCAAATGAAGGAATATGCACTTTTTGTTCAGTCGATCGAAGCATTTTTGAGGAAATCTGCGAACAATTTAAAAGTCAAATAAACAGGCTGCCGATGGGATCGGCAGTTTTTCTGTGAAAAGTATTCGGTCATATAAAAAAGGCTGCCTTTCTGTAAGGCAGCCTTTTTTGTTTATGATTGTTTATTCAGGCGCAGCGCAGAATGCTTCGTAGGTCCGACATACTGGTTTAGCGGGAAGGATTCTTTAATAGCAGCGGTAATGAATTCTTTCGCTGCGTAAATGGCTTCTTTGACTTCCGCACCTTTGGCGAGCTCCGCTGTCACGGCTGCTGAGAAGGTACAGCCTGCGCCGTGTGTATAAGGCGTATTGATCATTTCGCTTTCAAGGACTTCCGCTGTTTCTCCGTCGTAGAGAACATCAACGGCTTTTTCGTGTTTGAGTTTGCCTCCGCCTGTAATGACAACATATTGGGCGCCGAGTGCGTGAATTTTTTTCGCGGCTTCGATCATATCGTCAACTGTTTTTAGTTCATCCATGCCGCTGAGCTGGCTGGCTTCAAACAGATTCGGCGTAATGACAGTGGCTAGCGGCGCTAATTGTTCACGCAGGGCTTGGGCGTGCTCCGGATAAAGGACTTCATTAGCTCCTTTGCAAACCATGACCGGGTCAATCACCACATTTTTTAATTGTTTTTCTTTGATCGTTTTTGCTGCAAGCTCGATAATGTCAACGGTTGGCAGCATTCCTGTTTTCATGGCGTCCACACCGATGCCGTCCGTAATCGTTGCAAGCTGGGCACGAATTGTATCAGTATCGATCGGAAACACTTGATGGTCCCAGCTGTTATTCGGGTCCATCGCAACGATCACCGTTAAGGCGGTCATCCCGTATACGTTTTTTTCTTGAAATGTTTTTAAATCAGCTTGAATCCCAGCACCGCCGCTGGAATCTGAGCCGGCAATGGTGAGTGCTTTATGCATAGACATGTCTTGAACCTCCATCATGTTTTGTCTTTCATTATAGTTAGATTTTCTCTGTATCACAATATAGAAGAACGATAGGAATCATTTGACAATATCAAGAGGCTTTCGTAAAATGCTACATAAGAATACTAGGTAGGGGTTTTGTGATGTTAAATCGTGAGCTGGTGAAGGGCAGCACTGTTATATTGGTATTGACGCTTCTGAACGAGCGGCCGATGTACGGTTATGAGCTTGTAAAAGAAATGGGAAGCCGCAGCGGAAATGAACTGCAGATGAAAGAAGGGACCTTGTATCCTTCTCTTCACAAGCTTGAACGCCAAGGGTTTATTTCTTCATATTGGGAAAAGCAGGAGAAAGGGCCGGACCGCAAATATTACCGGATTACAGATGAAGGAAAAGAGGTGCTGGCGGAACGTACGAAGGAATGGAGCGTATTTTCCGCTATGATGGACCGATTGCTGAAACGGAGCGGGCAGAATGGATAAAGAAACGTATTTATCTGAAATCAAAAACGGGCTTAAGGAGCTTCCTGAAGGCGAGGCAGTGATAGAAGAGATTGAGAGCCATATTGAACATCATCTGCTTCACTCTCTTCAAGAAGGGAAGAGTGAGGCGGAAGCTATGCAGACTTTATTACTGGCATTCGGAACGCCTGCTGACATTGTTTCTTCGTTTAAAAAAGAACAGCCTGTAACGTTCCGTGCGTTTTTGATGTTCCATCTTTTCTGTAACAGCGCACTATTCGCTGTCGGCATCGCCATTACGATGATGTATGCCTGGCTTGAATCACCCATTGTTCATGCTATATGGAAAGGCATTTCTGTTTCTGTGTGGCTGATCTTAGCTGCATATATTATCTACTGGGTCCTGATTGGGTATCAAGGGGTGAGGGAGTTTGGAAAACGCGGAGAAAAGCTTGTTTTCCATACGATTCTGATCTCAATGGTGCCAAACGTCATTTTTATGCTTGTTTTTCTGTTCAATGTAATTCCTGCTGCGCTGTTTCAATCCTTGCTGACACCTTGGTTTGTCGGAACTTGTGCTTGTGCAACGCTGTTATTTCCGTTATTCGGCCGAATGGGCTGTTATATTGGCAGGCGTCAGCTTGCCTGATTTTTTAGGTATATACATAGAAATTCTATGTAAGGGAGGTGTATGTCGTGAGGATTAGCTCTTGTTTATATGGTTTTGTCGCTCATGGGGCAGTATTTTTGTTTACTGGTGGCTGCATGCTCTTGGCTATGTTAGCCAGCTTGCCTTTTGTTTTTCTGCTTGATTGGCTGCCTGATGTCGTCTTTACAGCCGGTGCCATTCTTATGCTGTTATGTTCATATGCTTATGTCTGGTTTTGGGCGGTCCGATTTGCATATAACCAGAAAATGCGCCTGTTCGAGGTTCAATTGGGGTCCTTTGTGTTGCTTGCCTTCATGATATCTTTGTTTTTATTGGATGGATCTAGTATGAAAGACATCGTGATGAATTGGGACGATGCAGGCTGTGCTTTTGTTCCGCCGGCTTTTACTTTTTTGTGTCTTTCTTATGCGCTGGTGCTGCTTCCGGTCTATCAATCTAAGCTGTGGCATCTCATCCTTCCGAATGGCGTCCGCCTGAAAGATCTTTTTCCTGTCTTTGGAGATCTGATACTGATCATGGTGCTTCTGATCGGAGCCACATTACTGTTTCTATCATTCTAGTATCCCGTTTCAGTAGGATATTCCCACTGATCTCCTGTCCAATATATGTTTTAATAGTACATGACTATGAAAATGAGAAGGAGAGCATCATGAAGATTTCTATCGTAATTGTGACCTATAATCGGATTCCGGCTTTGTGTGAGCTTCTGGAGTCGATTTCGCAGCAGACCTTGAAGCCGTATGAAATTATTATTGTGAATGATGCCGGGGAATCGGTCGTGCCGGTCAAAGCACTGTATCCGGAGCTGCCGATTGCTGTCATCAATTTAGAAAAGAACTCGGGGCATGTGGCTGCGAGAAATGCCGGTGTAAAAGAGGCGTCTGGCGATTGCATTATGCTTTGTGATGACGATGATTTCTTTACGCCGGGGCATGTGGAGAGAATGGCGAAGGAAATAGAAACGGCAGATTTTGTTCATGCTGATGCGGAAATCGTCTCGTTTGAAGAGAAAAACGGAACAAGATATCCAGTTTCGCGGAAGCTATTTGCTTATACCGCTGACTACGAGGATATGAGAGTGTTCTCTACATACGTGCCGTCGGGCAGCATGTACAGACGTTTTCTGCATGATGAAATCGGGTATTTCGATGCTGATGTGCACAATTATTGGGACTGGGATTTTTATTTGCGTGCGGCGAAGGAGTACCGGGTGAAGCGTGTCCCTTGTGCGAGTGTGATTTATGCCTTCAGTGACGCGGGAGACAATCAGTCCGCGGACCTTGGCGCCAAGCGGAAACAATATTTGGATCGTTTAAGTGAAAAGCACGGACTCGGGGAACTGCCGACGAAGAACTTTGCCGTCCTGCTTGAAGAGCCTGAGATGAAAAGACGGGAAGCACAAAGTGAGATCGTTTGGGATGGCAAACCTGTCTATTCCAGACTTCATCGTTCGTAAGGGAGGCCTGAATCTTGAAACAGCTTTTACAAGACAGCTGGTGGAATCAGCTGAAGGAAGAGTTTGAGAAACCATATTATCAAGAGCTCAGAGAAATGCTGAAGCGGGAATACGCGGAGCAAACGGTTTATCCGGACAGCCGGGATATTTTTAATGCGCTGCATTATACCCCATACGATGATGTCAAGGTCGTCATTCTCGGCCAAGATCCGTATCACGGGCCAGGACAGGCTCAAGGCTTAAGCTTCTCCGTAAAGCCAGGTGTGAAGCAGCCGCCTTCATTAAAAAATATCTTTCTTGAGCTGCAGCAGGACATCGGGTGCAGCATCCCGAATCACGGATCGCTTGTGAGTTGGGCAAAGCAAGGGGTTCTTTTGCTGAATACTGTGCTGACAGTAAGGCGCGGACAGGCGAATTCCCATAAGGGAAAAGGCTGGGAGCGTCTGACGGATCGGGTTATTGACGTGCTGAATGAAAGAGAGCGGCCGATTGTCTTTATTTTGTGGGGGCGGCATGCTCAAATGAAAAAAGAACGGATCGACACGTCCAAGCATTTTATCATTGAATCCACGCATCCCAGCCCGTTCTCTGCAAGAAACGGATTTTTCGGGAGCAGGCCGTTTTCCCGGGCGAATGCGTGCTTGGAGAAAATGGGAGAGGCCCCGATTGATTGGTGTATACCGGATTTGTAAAAAAGAAGCGCAGATATTCTGCGCTTTTTATTTAAGTATTTTCCGAATTATTTGCAGTCCGTTTTTGGAGGAAGGATAACGAAATGCGAAGTCGAAGCGGTTCGTTTGTTTGACGACGCTTTTTTTGTGCGTAAATGTGTTGAAGCTGTCAAATCCATGATAGCTGCCGATGCCGCTTTCTCCGACGCCGCCGAATGGCAAATACGGTGTCGCGACGTGCATTAATGTATCATTGACACAGCCTCCGCCAAACGACAGGTTTTCTAAAACTGCCCGCTCGATTTCTTTATTTGTGGTGAAGACATACAGAGCGAGCGGCTTTGGGCGCGATTTGACTTTCTCAATGACTTCGCCGATATCGCCGTATGTAAAGAGTGGAAGAATCGGCCCGAAAATCTCCTCCTGCATCACTGGAGAGTCATCTTTCACTTGCTCAAGAATCGTCGGGGCTATTTTGTGGTGATCAGGATCAGACTGTCCGCCTGTGAGCGGAACGCCATCATTCAGAAAGCTGAGCAGCCGCTGATAGTGGCGTTCGCTGACGATTTTGCCGTACTGCGGATTACGTTCGGGCTGAGGGCCGTAAAATTTAATGATTGTACGCTTCATTTCTTCTATGAGCTTCATTTTGACGTCTTCGTGGACAAATAAATAATCTGGTGCGATGCAGGTTTGTCCCGCATTTGTAAATTTCCCGAAGACAATGCGTTTGGCGGCAAGCTGTATGTCAGCATCCTTATGGACAATGCAGGGGCTTTTGCCGCCGAGCTCCAAGGTAACGGGAATTAATTGTTTGGCGGCAGCCTCCATGACGATTTTTCCCACGGCAACGCTGCCGGTAAAGAAAATATAGTCAAAGGGCTGCTGTAATAATGCTGTGCTGACGTCGGGCCCGCCTTCCGCCATAGCGACATAATCATTCGGAAAAACGCTGCTGATGAGTTTGGAAAGAACAGCGGAAACAGCCGGCGTATATTCTGACGGTTTGAGAACGACCGTGTTCCCGGCGGCAATAGCTCCAATTAAGGGAGAAAGCGCCAGCTGCAGGGGATAGTTCCAAGGCGCAATCACCAAAACGGTTCCATACGGCTCAGGGATGATGATGCTCTTGGAGCCTAGATGAGTCAGCGGTGTTTTGACTCGTTTTGGCTTGATCCATCTCCCCAGCCGTTTCATCACAAAGCTGATTTCCTCCAACACAATTCCGATTTCTGTCGTGTACGCCTCCTGTTCAGATTTGTGGAGATCCTGATAGAGAGCGGCTGTTAAATCGGCTTCATGTGTTTTGATGGCTTGTTTCAGCTTCTGCAAAATGTCCAGTCTCAATTCTAGCGGTCTCGTATGCCCCGCCGCAAAATAGGCTTTATGCTTGCTGACGATAGAGGGGATGCTGTTCATGCCGTCGCTCCTTTTTTGTAAGGTATGGTGATTTATTATGTGAAAAATCTCTTCTGCTTGTCAAATGCGCAAGGTTTGTCAGAAAAAATAACAAACTCATATCTGCGTTCGCGGCAGGAATTTGATAAAATGCAGGAAGACGACATTTATTTTTTGGAGGGTTCTTGATGAACATTCATATATCTGCTTTGATTCAAAAGATGGAAGAGGAGCTGAAAAAGGCAAAGACAGCTGAACGGGATGAGGAGCTGAAGCGTTACGTAGCAGTTGTCCGTTCGTTGTGTGACCTCGTGCTGGATCAGCCGGAGACCGCGAGCGCGCCCCGCATACAGCCGAGCAGCACGCCGAGTCCTGCCGCACCGCCATCGACAGACCAGCTGATGATGGAAAAAATGATGGGAAGCGCGGGATTAAACAAATATCGAAAGCAGGAAAAAGAGAAGCAGGAAGAGGACGGAAACGGAGAGTCTTTATTTGATTTTTAATGAGAAAGGTTGAGCTACGTGAAATTGGTTCTTGGTGCGCTGCAATGGACAGCGTTTATCATTGCTGCGGCGATTGTTGTTCCGGTGGCGGTTGCCCAGTCGTTTCATCTGGATCACTCAGATTCTGCGAGATTGATCCAAAGCACCTTTTTTGTGCTGGGAATTGCCGCCGTCATTCAGTGTTTGAAAGGCCACAGACTGCCGATCAATGAAAGCCCCGCGGGCTTGTGGTGGGGAGTGTATACGATCTACGCCGGGCTGACGGGAACTGTGTTTGCGACATATGGGGACACACTGCGCGGTTTGCAGGGAGCTCTTCTTGTAAGCGCTGTATGTTTCTTTTTGTTAAGTGTTTTCAAGGTCATTGACCGGCTTGCAAAATTGTTTACTCCGGTTGTCACGGGTGTCTATTTATTGCTGCTGGTGATGCAGCTGAGTCAGCCCATTATAAAAGGAATTCTCGGAATCGGCTATCGTAAGGACGGGGTGGACGGTCTTGTATTTGGCCTGGCACTTGTTGTGATCGCTGCCGCCTTTATGATGACAAATTCGAACATCATGTTTTTCAAGCAATATTCTATTTTATTGGCCCTGTTCGGCGGGTGGGTGCTGTTTGCGGCTGCTGGAGCGGCAAAGCCGATTGAAATGCCGGATCGGCTGTTTCAGCTGCCTTCCTTGTTTCCTTTTGGCGCCCCGTTATTTAACAGCGGCCTGATCATCACCTCAATTTTTATTACCATCTTGCTGATCGTAAATATGCTGGCGAGCATGAAGGTTGTGGACATCGCTGTGAAGAAATTCGGCAAACAGCCGGATGAACAGCATCATGAACGACATGCCGGTTTTGCCGCCTCATTCAGCCATCTGCTGAGCGGTTTGACAGGAGCCATTGCTCCGGTTCCGATTTCGGGAGCCGCAGGTTTTATTGAGACGACGAAAATGTCTTCTAAAAAACCGTTTATGATCGGCAGTATTTTGGTTGTCGTGATCAGCGTGATCCCGTTTTTTATGAATGCGTTTGCGAGCCTGCCGTCACCCGTTGGATTTGCGGTAAACTTTGTTGTGTTCTCCGCAATGGGAGGTCTGGCCTTTGCAGAATTTGATTCATATGAGAAAGCAGAATTAAAAAGGGTGCGGTCTGTCATCGGCATCTCGCTGCTGACAGGGGTCGGTATCATGTTTGTTCCTGAAACTGCATTAAAGGGATTGCATCCGGTATTGATTTCTCTGTTAAGCAATGGGCTCGTATTAGGGACGCTTGCTGCAATAGCGGCAGACCAGTTTCAGCTTTGGCGCAGGAGAAAATCCGACAATCTCGTGTCATCGGAGAACAAACGTTGAATTTTGGTTCAGGTGCGATAAGATAAATGATATGAGTTTAACGAAAAGGCGGGAGAGATAGATGAAAGTGTTTATCATATTAGGGGCTATTAACGCTCTGCTTGCCGTGGGACTTGGGGCATTTGGCGCTCACGGATTAGAAGGGAAAATTCCTGATAAATATCTTCAGGTGTGGCACACAGGCGTCCAGTATCATATGTATCACGCCCTTGGGCTTTTCGTTGTCGCGTTTCTCGCCGATAAATTATCCGGCATCGGCAGTGTCACGACAGCCGGCTGGCTGATGTTCGCGGGAATTGTGCTGTTTTCCGGAAGCTTATATATTCTCAGTGTGACGCAAGTCTCCATTCTTGGGGCGATTACCCCGCTCGGCGGTGTGGCGTTTATTATTTCTTGGATTATGATCGTTGTCGCAGCCGTCAAATATCTATAAACAAAAAAGCCAATCCTCATGATATGAGTGATTGGCTTTTTCTTTATCTTGGCGAATAGGACGACATGGAGTATGGATACGTATACGCAATTTCTTCATCAAATGTAATGTAATCGAGGTAGATTGTCAGGAGCAGGTAGCGTGTTCCTGATTTCGGGTCGCTGAGGATAATGTGATCCCGGCCCGCAGCCTCGATGACGCCGCGAAAGATCTTCGAGCCCCATTCCTTGCTGTTTTCAAATGTCATATAAATGGTAGCCGTTTTTCCCCGGTTCAGGCGCAAAATATTCTCAATGTAAGATTCCTCAACAGGCAGCATGCCGGGAACGCTTTGGCCCGGCGCTGACGGTGTCGGCCCCGATGGGATTTGAAACCCGCCGCCCTGCTGCTGGCCCGGGAAGCCGAAGCCCTGCTGTCCTTGCTGCCCCTGCTGCATTGGCATCATTGGCTGCATCCCCATCATCTGCATTTGTCCGCCTTGGCCTTGCTGCGGGTACGGATTGGCACCGTACTGAGGCTGATACCCCTGCATATTATCAAATCCCTGCATTTGCTGATATTGATTTTTTTTCGGTTTCATATCGTTCCTCCTTTTTATGAAAACCAATCAAAACATGTTCCGGATGTATAGATGAACGCTCCGCGATGACTCACCTCCGATGGAAAACGATCTTAGTCGCTGGTGCGATTTTTATCTCTTTCACCTTATGAGGCTGATGCTTGGAATATGCGGAAAAAGAGCAGCAGACGGCACAGATTTTGATCTGGGCAGCTGCTGTTTTTCGTAGACATACACAAACTTTTTGCATATTGGTTTGTATCCCTAGCGCAACTTGCGCATAAGCAACATAAGATAACGTTAGTTTCAGGTGTGAAGTTTCAAGAAGGAGGTGTAGGATTTGCCGAAAGTATCAGTCATTATGACGAGCTATAACAAAAGCGATTATGTGGCAAAGTCCATTTCTAGCATACTCTCACAAACGTTTTCAGATTTTGAATTGTTTATTATGGATGACAACTCCAATGAAGAGACGCTGAATGTAATCCGTCCTTTTTTGAATGATAACCGAGTGCGTTTTTATCAAAGTGATGTATCTGGAGTAAAGGAAAGAACGGAAAAAACGAGGTACGCGGCGCTGATCAATCAGGCGATTGAGATGGCGGAGGGTGAATATATCACCTATGCAACGGATGATAACATCTATATGCCGGACCGGCTCCTGAAAATGGTGCAGGAGCTCGATGCTCATCCTGAAAAGGCTGTGATTTACTCAGCATCCAAAACCTATCATTTAAACGAGCATCGCGACATCATAAAAGAAACTGTCAGGCCTGCCGCCCAAGTGACATGGAACGCGCCGTGCGCCATCGATCATTGTTCGGTGATGCACAGGTATTCAGTGCTTGAGAAGGTAAAGGAGGAGTTTGGCTCCTATTGGGATGAAAGCCCGGCGTTTTACCGGATTGGGGATGCCCGGTTCTTTTGGAGAGTCAATCATTTTTATCCGTTTTACCCGCTGGCTGAGGAGCTGGATCTGAATTATATTACCGACCAATCGATTCACTTTCAGCTGTTTGAATCAGAAAAAAATGAATTTGTCAGGAACCTTCCTCCGCAACGCAATTGCCGCGAGCTGCGGGAATCATTAAAAAAGCTTGGAATGGGGTGAGAGCTTGTCGGCCTATTTAAGCAACTATTGGGTGCTGTACCGGAAGTATGTGGAGCTTTTTGACAGACTTCGCTACAAGGGGATTCCGCTTGGGCTTATCAGTAATTTTTATCAATACATCAGCCCTGAGCTAAGGGTGATGATGGAAGAAGAACCGGAGTTATTCGGACCGGTGGATCAGCATATCGATGAAGGGCAGATTCAGCCGTTTTTTGAAGAAAAAATTAAAAATATAGTCAAAACAAACGATGAACCTGTTAAGGGGAAAGTCATTTTGCACTTTGATTACCTGCGTTTTTCAAACGAAAATTACTATCAATTTGACCCTGAAAAAACGGCTGTTTTGGCCAGATGGAGTTTGCCGCATTATTGTGATCTGCCTGTGATTAGCAAGCGTGAGATTGCCGAATCATGCCAAAAAGGCGATCCGAAGCCGTATCTCGAAACAGCCTGTTCGATTCTCGCCCCTTTTGAAGACCACCCGGCATTCGGTGATCAAGCATTTCGCGACCGGCTTTATAAAGATATTCCTTTATTTATGGAAGCCATTGATACGGTTGATACGCTGTTTGAGCAGGAGAAGATTTCGGCCGTTGTCGTCGGAACGGCAGAAGATATTTACAGCAGGGTGCTCGCTCTCATGTGTCGAAGAAAAGGGGCCGTCAGCATTTGCCTTCAGCATGGCGCATTGATGGGAGATGAAGCCTTCATTCCTGTTTTTACAACCTATCAAGCTGTTTTTGGTGCGTATGAAGCGGAGTGGTTCAAACGAAAAGGCTGTAAACCTGAGCAGATTCTCGTAACGGGACATCCCCGCTTCGATCAGATTTTTAACAGAACCCCTATGGACATGTCCACATTCTATCGAAAACTTGCTTTTCATCCATCTAAAAAAATCGTGCTCATTGCGACCCAGCCCTTTTCAGAAGATTTTTATTCAGGTGTGCTAGAAGGGCTTTCTGATCAGAAACAGCTGCAAATTATCATTAAACCTCATCCTTGGGAAATCGGAAAAAACAAGCTGGATCTATATCACGCTGCGGCGAAAAAACATAACGCATGCAGAGTCATCAAAAAGGAGCTGGATCTGTATGATTTGCTGCCGTATGCTGACGCGGCAGTGACGCAAACCTCAACAGTCGGACTTGAAGCCATGCTGTTTCAAAAGCCTGTGCTGATCGGGAAATCATCCGGAAACCGCTCGTATCCGTATTATGAGTCTCTTGGCGATTTTATGTTTGATCAGCCGGATGAACTGGCGCGCACCTTGATTGAGGTTCTTCGAAGTCCCGCCGTGCATCAAAAAGCAGAAGAGGCGCGTATGGCATTCACAGCTGCTAATTATCCGGTGGCAGAATCAACAAACGCTTTATTTTCGGTACTGAAAGCCAAAACAGGGGTTGATTACAGGCGGGAAGATACTGAATAAAATGATAGGAGCGCAAAGAAAATGGTGCAAAAGAGAAATCATTTTCTTCCTTACTCATTGCCGTTAATCGGCAAGGAAGAAATTCAGGAGGTTACAGATACGCTTGAATCGGGATGGCTCTCCAAAGGCCCGAAGGTTCAGCAGTTTGAAAAAGAGTTTGCTGCGTTTGTCGGGGCAAAGCACGCCGTGGCGCTGAATTCATGTACCGCTGCTTTATTTTTGGCTTTGAAAGCAAAAGGGATCGGGCCGGGTGACGAGGTCATTACCTCTCCGCTTACGTTCAGCTCGACCGCCAATACGATTATTCATACAGGAGCGACCCCTGTGTTTGCGGACATTGACGAAAACACGCTCAATATTGACCCGGCAAAGCTTGAGGCGGCCGTCACACCGCAAACGAAAGCAGTTGTACCCGTCCACTTCGGCGGGCAGTCCTGTGATATGGATGCGATATTGGCAATTGCCCAAAAGCATGGCTTATTCGTGCTGGAGGATGCAGCACATGCGGTGTATACGACTTATAAGCAAAGAATGATCGGTTCTATCGGGGACGCGACGGCATTCAGCTTTTATGCCACTAAAAACCTGGCGACAGGCGAAGGCGGCATGCTGACGACAGACGATGAGGAGCTTGCCGATAACATCCGGGTGCTGAGCCTTCACGGCATGAGCAAAGCCGCATGGAACCGTTATTCTTCAAATGGCAGCTGGTATTATGAAGTCGAATCGCCCGGCTATAAGATGAACATGTTTGATTTGCAGGCGGCTCTCGGTCTTCATCAGCTGAAACGGTTAGATGATATGCAGAAACGGAGAGAAGAGATTGCCGGCCGCTACCAAGCCGCTTTTCAGCAGATTCCGGGGCTGATCACGCCGTTTGTTCATGATGACGGAAGGCACGCCTGGCATTTATATGTTTTGCAAGTTGATGAAAAACAGGCCGGTGTCACGCGCGGCGAAATGATTACGGCTTTAAAGGATGAATACAATATCGGCACAAGCGTTCATTTTATCCCGGTACACACCCATCCGTATTATCAAAAGCAATTCGGGTTTAAGGAAGCGGACTTCCCGATCGCCATGAATTACTATAAACGAACCCTGTCACTCCCGCTCTATCCATTAATGTCTGACGAGGATGTAGATGATGTCATTGACGCTGTGCGGGATATCGTAAAAGGGGCTGGTTAAAGTGTACACGGTAAAAGAAAATGTCTCCAAAGAAGCGATTGAGAGTCTTCTCCAAAGCAGGCAGCTTACATTGGACGTTCCGTATCAATTCTCCCTCGGCCTTTTTGAAAACAGCAGGCTCCAAGGCGTCTTGCTTTACGAAGATTCTCTGTGGGAAAGCCAGATGCTTCAGAAGAAAGTCATGAACGTCAAACTTCTTGCGGCAAACAGCGCCGGGCAGTTGAAGAGGCTGTTTGAAGCTTTTTATTCTGTACGCCAAATGGATGAAACGGATTTTATCTTTGTTCGTGTTCCGGCTGAAGATATCGGAGCGGCGCATGTGATACAGCAGCAGCCATCCTCTTACTTTGTCGGCAGTTTGCTGAAGCTGGCGAAGCCCCCGTCTTTTTATGACAAAACAGCGCCGTTTTTTGAACTGGGCCCGCCTGAGCCTGGAGACACAGAAGCGATATGTGAGCTGGCCCGAGACTCGTTTACAAAAAGCAGATATTTTCAAGATCCTCATCTCAGCCGTGAAGCAGCAAACAAAATTTTTCAGGAGTGGACACGAAACAACCTGAATGGAAGGGCGGCTATAAATATTGCCGCTAAGCATAATGGCGAGGTCATCGGCTATCTTCAGGGCTTATCAAGAGACGATGAATGTATTCTCGATTTGATGGCTGTAAAGCCGGGGTTTGAAGGAAAACGTATCGCGTTTCATTTATTGGCGAATCTCATAGAACAACCGGAGACACAGAAGCATAAAACGGTAACAGCGGGGACGCAGCTTCACAATGTAAGGGCGATCCGCCTTTATGAAAGAATGGGCTTCACCGCTGAACAATCATACTATTATTATCATATTTGGCCGGGCAAGGAGGCGAAATAATGGCAGAGTTTCAGATCGCGAATAAAACTGTAGGCAAAGACGCGCCTGTATTTATTATCGCCGAGGCAGGAATTAATCATGATGGAAAGCTTGATCAGGCCTTTGCGCTGATTGATGCAGCGGCGGAAGCTGGAGCGGATGCCGTGAAATTTCAAATGTTCCAGGCTGATAAGATGTACCAGAAAGATCCTGGTTTGTACAAAACAGCGGCGGGTAAGGACGTCTCTATTTTTTCTTTGGTTCAATCAATGGAAATGCCAGCTGATTGGATTTCTCCGCTATTGGATTACTGCCGAGAAAAGCAGGTAATTTTTTTAAGCACAGTATGTGACGAAGGGTCAGCCGACCTGCTTCATTCCACCTCGCCGAGCGCTTTTAAAATCGCATCCTATGAAATTAACCATCTTCCGCTGCTCAAATATGTCGCCCGTATGAACAGGCCGATGATATTTTCAACAGCCGGAGCGGAGATTTCTGATATTCACGAAGCTTGGAGCACCATCAGGACAGAAGGCAATGATCAAATTGCCATTATGCATTGTGTGGCGAAATACCCTGCGCCGCCGGAGTACAGCAACCTCAGCGTCATTCCGATGCTTGCCGCCGCTTTTCCTGATGCGGTGATCGGCTTCTCCGATCATAGCGAGCATCCGACAGAAGCGCCGTGTGCCGCGGTTCAGCTCGGAGCAAGACTGATAGAAAAACATTTTACGATCGATAAAAACCTGCCGGGCGCCGACCACTCGTTTGCGTTAAATCCGGACGAATTGAAAGAAATGGTCGAAAGCATCAGGAAAACCGAGGCTGAGATGAAACAAGGAATCAGGAAGCCGGTCTCTGAAAAACTGCTTGGCAGTTCATACAAAACAACGACCGCCATCGAAGGAGAAATCCGAAATTTTGCATACAGAGGGATTTTTACAACGGCTCCGATTCAAAAAGGTGAAGCTTTTAGTGAAGACAATATCGCAGTGCTTCGCCCCGGGCAAAAGCCGCAGGGGATGCACCCGAGATTTTTTGAGCTGCTGACTTGCGGCGTTCGGGCTGTAAGAGACATTCCGGCCGACACAGGCATTGTCTGGGATGACATTTTAGTGAAGGACAGCCCGTTTCATGAATGACATTCTCTTTATCATTCAAGCCAGAATGGGGTCAACACGGCTTCCGGGAAAAGTGCTGCGTCGGCTCGGATCCAATCGCTTACTCGATATGATCGTTCACCGCGTCCGGCAAAGCGCCTTTTATCAAAAGGATCGGGATAATCTTGTCATCGCCACGTCTGATAAAGAAACTGACGACATATTAGAGGCGCACTGTGTTAAACATGGCTTTCGCGTTTTTCGCGGCAGTGAGGAACGTGTTCTCGACAGGTTTGTGAAGGTCATTGAGGCTGTCAAACCGACAGTTGTCATCCGGTTAACAGGTGAAAATCCGTTTGTTGATCCAGAGCTGCTCGATATGATGATTAAGGCGCATCTTGATCAAGGAGCGGATTATACGTATATCCTGAATACCCCGTTAGGGATTTGCGGCGAAGCGGTCAGCGCCAAGCTGTTAACAGACATCAGCCGGATTCAGGCGTTGGGGGATCAATATCAGGAGCATGTCACGTTATATATAAGGGATCATCCAGATCTTTATCACGTTCAATTTTTAGAGGCGCCGGAACAATTTCGCGGCCCTCAATACCGGCTGACCATTGACACAAAGGAAGACTATGAATCGATAAAGGCTCTTTATCAAAAAGCAGGCGAGCGCCCAGATATATCCGCCTCAGAGCTCATAAGTCTGCTGAACCGGAACCTTGGTGCGGCAAACGAACGAGAGGCTGAATAGCCATGCATATTGGGATTGTCGCAGACGGGGGTTATGAAAAGGGAATGGGCCATGTTGTCCGGATGAAGAGACTTGCGGATGAACTCAAACAGTGCTGCTTGATTACGTTTTATACGAATCAGGAGTCTGAACCATTTCTTCATGAAGAGCATTGGCATGTCATCGTAAAGCCGGAGCTGCAGCAGCACGAATTTATTCTCCGGGAAATAAAAAGCAAGAAACTTGATCTGGTTTTGTTTGATATTCTCGGCGCACCTGTTGAGCTGTTAAAGAAAATAAAGGCGGAAACAGATGCAAAAATTGTACTTTTTGAAGAGAAAAACGCCAAAGCGATTCATCAAAGTGACGCAGTCATCAACGGAATTTACGGCGATATCAAAAGCAGGGTGTACGATCAGGGAAACACCCGCATCTATGAAGGGCCGGATTATCTTATTCTTCACCCCGCCTTCCGAGCCGCAAGAAATGATTACACACTTAAGAAAAAATGCCGCAATATCGTTGTTGCATTAGGAGGAAGTGATCCGAAGCAGCTTGTTTTTAAAGTGCTGGCTGCAGCCGACCAAGTCCCCGCCATGAAAGACAAAAACATGATGTTTGTGATGGGGAGCGCTTCACCGCACCAAGAGGCGGTCCGAAGGCAGATTCAAAAGAAGCCGCAGTACACGGTGATCGGGCAAACAAATGATATGGCGGGTATGATGAAACAAGCGGATGCAGCCATTGTCGCCGGCGGCATCTCCCTGTACGAAGCCATTTGCATCGGCGTGCCGTGCCTCGTCCTTTCTCAGGTTGAGCACCAAACGGCAACAGCCAAAACATTCGCTGAGCTAGGCGCCGCTCTTGATCTTGGCTTGGGAGAGCTTGTATCGGATGAGACGCTTATCTATCAGATGTCACGAATCATCAGCAGCTATCCTCTTCGCCTTTCATTGCACAAAGGAGGAAGGCTGCTCGTGGATGGCAAAGGCATCAAACGGGTATCAGCTATTCTTTTAGATTTGTATGATCAAAAGGCATAAAAATGCATGTAAGGAAGTGTTAATGTGAAAGGTGTTATTTTAGCCGGAGGAAACGGCTCACGCCTTATGCCCTTAACGAAAGCCGTCAACAAGCATTTGCTTCCTGTAGGCCCGTATCCGATGATTTACTGGTCGATTATGAAGCTGGAGGAAGCCGGAATAAAAGACATTTTACTCATCAGCCAAAAAGAGCATATGCCGCAATTTTTCAAACTGCTTGGGAACGGGGAAGAGCTTGGCGTCACAATCACTTATCAGGTCCAGCCTGCCGCATCGGGCATTTCGGATGGTCTGTCTTATGCAAAACGCTTTACGAAAAAAGAGCCTTTCATTTTATTATTAGGTGATAATATATTCGAAGATTCATTAAAGCCTTTTACGGAGCGTTTTGAACAGCAGGGAAAAGGAGCAAAGGTGCTGCTGAAAGAAGTTGATGATCCGGAACGCTTCGGGATTGCTGAGATTGATGAGAAAAACAAGCGGATTCGTTCCATTATCGAGAAGCCCGCACATCCGCCGACCAACCTTTGTGTAACCGGCATTTATATGTATGATGCGGAGGTGTTTTCGTATATTGAACAAATATCACCGTCGAAGCGCGGCGAGCTGGAAATTACCGATGTGAATAATCTATACATCGAAAACAGCCAGCTTACGTATGATGTGTTATCAGGCTGGTGGGTCGATGCCGGAACTCACGAATCGCTTCATCTCGCCTCTCAGCTTGTACATCAGGCTTTACAGAAAGGACAGGACGAAAAGTGATGGCAAAATCATATTTAATTACGGGCGGAGCCGGCTTCATCGGGCTCACGTTTACAAAGCTCATGCTGAAGGAAACGGATGCACGCATTACCGTTTTAGATAAACTAACGTACGCCAGCCACCCGGAGGAAATGGAAAAACTAAAGGAAAACAGCCGATTTCGCTTTGTAAAAGGGGATATCAGCGTTCAGGAGGATATCGACCGGGCGTTTGATGAGACCTATGACGGTGTGATTCATTTTGCTGCGGAATCGCATGTGGACAGAAGCATTTCCCAAGCGGAGCCGTTTATCACCACGAATGTCATGGGGACATACCGATTGGCGGAAGCGGTCTTGCAGGGAAAAGCCAAGAAGCTGATTCATATTTCAACAGATGAGGTGTATGGGGATTTAGAAGCGGATGATCCCGCATTTACTGAAACGACGCCGCTTTCCCCTAATAACCCATACTCAGCCAGCAAAGCAAGCTCTGATTTGCTCGTGTTATCGTACGTAAAAACCCACAAGCTACCAGCCATTATTACACGATGCAGCAACAATTACGGCCCCTACCAGCACAGCGAAAAAATGATTCCGACGATTATCCGTCATGCGAAGCAAGGCCTACCGGTTCCGCTGTACGGCGATGGGCTCCAGATCCGAGACTGGCTGTTTGCGGAGGACCATTGCCGCGCCATCAAGCTGATTTTAGAAAAAGGAACCGACGGCGAGGTGTATAACATCGGCGGCGGAAATGAACGCACAAATAAAGAGCTGGCGAGCATCATCATGAAGCATCTGGACTGTGAGGAATTGTTCGCCCACGTGGAAGACCGAAAAGGGCATGACCGGCGCTATGCGATCAATGCTTCAAAGCTGAAAAACGAACTGGGCTGGCGGCAGGAAGTGCCGTTTGAAGAAGGCATTGCGCGTACGATTCGCTGGTATACAGACAATGACCGATGAGAAGGTGATCCGATTGACAAAGGTATTGGTGACTGGTGCGGGAGGACAGCTTGGCCTGGAACTGTGCCGCCAGCTGAAGCAAGCCGGGTATGAGGTCATTGCGTTAACAAAGAAGATGATGAACATTGCTGACCAGCGCTCAGTACGGCATTCGTTTGGCCATTATCAGCCGGATATCGTGGTCAATACGGCCGCGTTTACATCGGTTGATAAATGCGAGACAGAACTTGATAAAGCGTACTCGATTAACGGAATCGGCGCTTATTATACAGCGCTGGAGGCAACCCGCATCGGCGCTCAATATATTCATATCAGCACGGACTATGTATTTGACGGGAAAGGAACCCAGCCATACAGGGAAGACGATCCCCTCGATCCGAACACCATCTACGGCAAAAGCAAAAAGCTCGGAGAAGAACTGATTCGATTAGCAACAAAAGACAGCACGATTATCAGAACGTCGTGGGTGTACGGACATGGCGGCAGCAATTTCGTTCATACCATGCTGAGGCTTGCTGAAACGAAACAAGAGCTGCGGGTTGTAAGCGATCAAATGGGTTCGCCGACCTATACGAAGGATTTAGCAGAAGCGGTTATCAAGCTGTTCAGCCATCCGCCGGGCATCTATCATGTCAGCAATTCAGGCATATGCAGCTGGTATGAATTCGCGAAGGCCATTATGGAAGAAAGCGGACTGGCCACAGTCATTTTGCCTGTCACGACTGAAGAATACGGAAACAAAACGCCCCGTCCGGCTTACTCTGTGCTAAGCCATCGGGCCATTGAAGAAGCCGGTATTCGCCCTCGCCATTGGCGGGAAGCGCTACGGGAGTATTTGCAGGAGAGGAGCAGTGCGCGTGATTGATGGAGTCAAGGTGAAAAAATTGACGAAGCATAGTGACGACAGGGGCTTTTTTGCTGAGCTGGTTCGGGATGATGAGAACCTTCTTGAGCATTTCGGGCAGGCCTCTTGGTCGAAAAGCTATCCGGGTGTGATTAAAGCATTTCATTATCATGAGAAGCAGGATGATCTCTGGTTCTTCCCAACCGGCCACGCTCAGGTTGTCCTTTACGATCTGCGCGAGGACTCAAAGACAAAAGGAGAAACTGACGTCTATTATATGGGCGAAGACAACCCGATGCTGTTATTGATCCCAAAAGGGGTCGCTCACGGGTACAGAGTGCTGGGAGAAACGCCGCTGACGATTATCTACTTCACCACCATGTCGTATAATCCGGATCAGCCTGATGAAAAAAGAATTCCGTGGAATGATGAGACGATCGGTTTTAATTGGAATACCGAATTTAGATAAAGATAGGAACATGATCAATCGAAGAGCGGAGGCATCTTCGCCTTTTTTTTGTCCTTTTTTCAAAATAGGATAAAAGGTAGAAATCAACAGGTGGATGTGACTAGAAAAAGAGAGTAAATCGTCCATTCGACCCTTGTATATACAGGATGAAATTCTCAAAGAATCCCAAGTGTTTATATTCCTAAAAAAGCATTTACTTCCATGGAAAATGATGATAGATTAATTTTTAAGAAAAAGTAAGATAATTCGCGAATTATGGCAAAACACTTTTTCTGCAGAGGACGCTCTGGCCAATTCCGACAACTAATTGAGGGGGAAATGTCATGTTAAAAAGAACTTCATTTGTATCTTCATTATTCATCAGTTCAGCTGTCTTACTATCAATCTTGCTTCCTTCAGGCCAAGCTCATGCGCAGTCTGCATCAATTGAGGCTAAAACGATCAACAGCACAAAAGAGTGGACCACTTCTGATATTGAGGTAACATATAAACCAAATGCGGTGCTTTCTCTCGGAGCGGTAGAATTTCGTTTTCCTGACGGGTTTCATGCAACGACAAGAGATTCAGTGAATGGAAGAACACTGAAAGAAACACAGATATTAAACGATGGAAAAACAGTCAGACTCCCGCTTACGCTTGATTTGTTAGGCGCAACTGAATTTGACCTCGTCATGGTGCGTAAAACCCTTCCGCGCGCAGGCACTTATACAATTAAAGGCGATGTTGTAAACGGTTTGGGAATCGGCAGTTTTTATGCTGAAACGCAGCTGGTGATTGACCCTCGTTAATAAATAGATGTGATCAGAGACTGAGATGTTTTCAGTCTCTTTTTTTTGTTGATTAAAAAAACTGGTACGGATCTTGCATGATAATAAGGGTGAATCCAATGTAGAAAGGAATTGGCCGGTTGAATTTTTAAAGCGCTTACATTTCTGGCTGGTCAAAAAAACAATGAGGTGAAAAAAGATGTCAGCAAAGCAAGTCTCGAAAGATAAGGAAAAAGAAGCTCTTAATTTATTTCTGTCTACCCAAACGATCATTAAGGAAGCCCTTCGAAAGCTGGGCTATCCGGGCGATATGTATGAACTTATGAAAGAGCCGCAGAGAATGCTCACTGTCCGCATTCCGGTAAAAATGGATAACGGCAGCGTCAAAGTGTTCACAGGCTACCGGTCGCAGCACAATGATGCGGTCGGTCCGACAAAGGGAGGCGTGCGTTTCCATCCTGAAGTCAATGAAGAGGAAGTCAAGGCATTATCCATATGGATGACGCTCAAGTGCGGGATTGCCAATCTTCCTTACGGCGGCGGAAAGGGCGGTATTATTTGTGATCCGCGGACAATGTCTTTTGGAGAATTGGAAAGGCTGAGCAGAGGATATGTCCGTGCCATCAGCCAGATCGTCGGCCCGACAAAGGATATTCCGGCTCCCGATGTGTACACCAACTCGCAAATTATGGCCTGGATGATGGATGAGTACAGCCGGCTGCGGGAATTCGATTCTCCGGGCTTTATCACAGGAAAACCGCTCGTTTTAGGCGGATCGCAAGGCCGGGAAACAGCAACGGCACAGGGGGTCACGATTTGTATTGAAGAGGCGGTGAAGAAAAAAGGGATTAAGCTGCAAAACGCGCGGATCATCATACAGGGTTTTGGAAATGCGGGAAGCTTTCTGGCGAAATTCATGCATGATGCGGGCGCGAAGGTGATCGGGATCTCGGATGCCCATGGCGGTCTCTACAACCCGGACGGTCTTGATATCCCTTATTTGCTCGATAAGCGGGACAGCTTCGGCATGGTCACCAACTTATTTACAGACGTCATCACAAATGAGGAGCTGCTTGAAAAGGATTGCGATATCTTAGTGCCTGCGGCAATCGCCAATCAAATCACAGCCAAAAACGCACATAACATTCAGGCGTCAATCGTCGTCGAAGCGGCAAATGGTCCGACAACCATTGATGCCACGAAGATCCTGAATGAAAGAGGCGTGCTCCTCGTGCCTGATATCCTGGCGAGTGCCGGCGGCGTCACGGTTTCTTATTTTGAATGGGTGCAAAACAACCAAGGATATTATTGGCCAGAAGAAGAGGTCGCAGAAAAACTGAGAAACGTCATGGTCAATTCGTTCGAAACAATTTATCAGACAGCGGCAACACATAAAGTCGATATGCGCTTGGCGGCTTACATGACAGGCATCAGAAAATCGGCAGAGGCATCGCGATTCCGCGGGTGGGTATAAATTCGGAAGGGGAGATATCCTCTTCTGATGCAAAGAAATTTTGCGTTTATCCTTTGCAGGAAGAGTGAGACCTGCAAATAAAATTTGCGTTTCATGGTCGGAGAAAGAGAAAGGTGTCGGCTAATAGACAAATTTCCATTTGATTCAACAAGTTTTTTCAGCAAAAGACAAAAAAATGGCATGGTTCTTGCATTTTTATTCATACGAAAACATATTTCATGACATAAGGGGGACTACATATGACAGTTTCATACGCACACGAACCATTTACTGATTTTACGGAAGCAAAGAATAAAACATCATTTCAAGAGTCATTGGCATTTGTAAACACTCAGCTCGGCAAGCATTATCCGCTTGTCATAAATGGAGAAAAAATAGAAACGGACCGCAAAATTGTTTCCATTAATCCGGCAAATAAAGAAGAGATCATTGGGTACGCGTCTACAGCGGATCAAGAGCTTGCTGAAAAAGCGATGCAAGCTGCACTGCAGGCATTTGAATCTTGGAAAAAACAAAGACCGGAGCACCGCGCGAATATCCTCTTTAAAGCAGCGGCTATTTTGCGCAAAAGAAAGCATGAATTTTCAAGCTATCTTGTAAAGGAAGCAGGAAAACCGTGGAAGGAAGCTGATGCGGATACGGCTGAAGCGATAGACTTTTTAGAGTTCTACGCGCGGCAAATGTTAAGCCTCAAGGAAGGGTCTCAGGTGAAGAGCCGTGCAGGCGAGTTCAATCAATACCATTACGAAGCGCTTGGCGTCGGCATCGTCATTTCTCCATTTAATTTCCCGCTTGCGATTATGGCAGGTACAGCGGCGGCTGCAATTGTGACAGGGAATACGATTCTCTTAAAACCGGCTGACGCAGCCCCAGTAGTAGCTGCAAAATTTGTCGAGGTCATGGAGGAAGCGGGCTTGCCAAACGGCGTTCTGAATTACATCCCGGGAGATGGAGCGGAGATCGGTGATTTCTTAGTGGAGCATCCGAAAACGCGGTTTGTCTCATTTACAGGTTCCCGTGCAGTCGGCTGCCGGATTTATGAGCGTGCCGCCAAAGTGCAGCCTGGCCAAAAATGGCTGAAGCGGGTGATTGCTGAGATGGGCGGAAAAGACACGGTGCTTGTCGACAAGGACGCTGATCTTGACCTTGCTGCCTCCTCTATCGTGTATTCAGCATTCGGATATTCAGGACAGAAGTGTTCAGCAGGCTCCCGCGCGGTCATCCATCAGGATGTTTATGATGAAGTGGTGGAAAAAGCTGTAGCGCTGACGAAAACGCTGGCTGTAGGCAATCCGGAAGATCCTGATACGTATATGGGTCCCGTGATCCATGAAGCGTCCTACAATAAAGTCATGTCATATATTGAAATCGGCAAATCTGAAGGCAAGCTGTTGACCGGCGGTGAAGGCGATGATTCAAAAGGCTACTTTATTCAGCCGACGATCTTTGCAGATGTTGATGAAAACGCGCGCCTGATGCAGGAAGAAATTTTTGGCCCGGTTGTGGCGATCTGCAAAGCGCGTGATTTCGATCATATGCTGGAGATTGCAAATAACACGGAATACGGATTAACAGGCGCTCTGCTGACGAAAAATCGCGCACACATTGAACGGGCGCGTGAGGATTTCCATGTCGGAAACCTATACTTCAACAGAGGCTGTACCGGGGCGATTGTCGGCTATCAGCCGTTCGGCGGTTTTAATATGTCTGGAACAGACTCAAAAGCAGGCGGCCCGGATTATTTAATTCTTCACATGCAGGCCAAAACAACGTCCGAAGCTTTTTGATTTGAGAGAAATAAAATCGTGCGATCCTTGAGCGGATCGCACGATTTCAACTTTTGATCAGGAGGACAATTTATGCTATATACAAAAATCAGTCACATGAAGCCGGCTGAAAGAGTGGAGGCGCTGACAACGTCTCTGGTCAGTCTCAGCAGTGTGAACGGCACTGTCGGAGAGGGGACAAAGGCAAATTTTATCAAAGAAGTGATCATGAGCTATCCTTATTTTCAGGAAAATCCTGAACATGTGTGGGAACAGGCTATTCCTAACGACCCATACAATCGTAAAAATATTTTTGCATTTATTGAAGGACATGGAGAAAGCCGAAATACTGTCATTTACCATGCCCATCTGGATACAGTCGGAATAGAAGATTTCGGCCCTTTAAAGGATATTGCTTTTGATTGCGAGAAATTGGCCGAGTACTTCAGCCGTTATGAATTCGATCAAGATGTTCAGCGGGATGCCGAATCAGGTGAGTGGATGTTCGGAAGAGGATCTGTCGATATGCAAAGCGGCATCGCTGTTCATTTAGCCAACCTTCTGCATTTTTCAGAGAACCTCCATACACTGCCGGGAAACCTATTGTTTATGGCAAATCCGGATGAGGAGAGTCAGCATTCCGGCGTTCTCGCCAGCATTTCAGAGCTGAACCGGCTAAAAAAAGAAAAACAGCTTCATTATCTGGCTGCCATTAATACGGATTTTATTACGCCGCTTTACGATGGTGATAAGACAAGGTATATCTACACCGGAGCCGCGGGGAAACTGCTGCCTTGCTTTTACATCTACGGGCGAGAAGTACATGTTGGCGATACGCTGGCAGGCATTGATCCAAATTTGATTTCATCAGAAATCACACGCTGTCTCCACAATAACATTCAGCTGGCAGAAAAGATCGAAGGAGAGTTGGTACTGCCCCCATCCTGTTTGTATCAGCGCGATAATAAGGAATCCTATAATGTGCAAACGGCTGTCAGCAGCTGCTTGTATTTCAATTATTTTATTTATGAAAGAACAGCAAAGGAAATTATGGATCTGCTTATCGAAGTTACTGAGGAAGCATGCCGGGACACAGAACAAAAATTATCAGATTATTATGAAGAATATGTAAAGAGAACCAATCTGCCGAAGAAACACTTAACATGGGACATTCAAGTGTACAGTCTGGAGCAATACTTAGAAAAGCTGAGAAGCCGCGGCGTAGATCCCGAGCAGTGTATCGAGCAGGCATTCAAAGCCAATGAGCACCTCGAACTTCGTATGAGATGCTTTCAGGCAATCGAAGAGCTTCAAAAGCTTGACCCCGATCAAGGCGCAAAAGTCATTCTATTTTACGCACCTCCTTACCTGCCGCATAACTATTTAAAAGAAGATAGCACAAGAGATCAGCTTTTGGAGCATGTGATTAAAGAAGCGGCTGACAAAACCGCTGAATCGACAGGCGAAACATTTGTCTTCAAAAAGTTTTTCCCCTACTTGGCAGACGGCAGTTTCTTATCGCTGCACGAAACCGATGGCGAAATTGATTCCTTTATCAGAAACTTCCCTGGGTGGAATATGATTGGAACCATTCCGTTCAAAGACATACGCAAGCTGAATATTCCATCCATTAACATGGGCGTTTACGGAAAAGACGGCCATAAATGGACGGAACGAGTCTATAAACCGTACACATTTCACGTTTTGCCTCACCTCATACAGCAGACCACTGTTCATCTTTTGCAGAGCTACCGGATGACCATCACGGCAAAAGAACCAAAGGGGGAAGGATGATGCAGGATCATCATAATGAATTGCAGCGCAGCATGAAAAGCAGGCATTTGTTTATGATTGCATTAGGAGGGGTGATTGGAACCGGGCTGTTTTTAGGCTCCGGCTTTACCATCAGCCAGGCGGGACCGCTCGGTGCCATTGCCGCGTATATCATCGGCGGATTTTTAATGTATCTTGTCATGCTTTGTTTAGGAGAACTGGCTGTTGCCATGCCGGTGGCCGGATCGTTTCAGGCCTACGCCACTAAATTTCTGGGACCGTCGACAGGCTTTATGATCGGGTGGCTGTATTGGTTCAGTTGGGCGAATACAGTAGGCTTGGAGCTGACGTCAGCAGGCATTTTGATGCAAAGGTGGCTGCCCTCCGTTCCTATTTGGATATGGTGTCTTTTGTTTGGCATCGTCATCTTTTTGATTAATGCGCTGTCTGTCAGAAGCTTTGCCGAAATGGAGTTTTGGTTTTCAAGCATCAAAGTGGCAGCGATCGTATTATTTATCGTGATCGGCGGAGCCGCTGTGTTTGGCTTGATTGACTTTAAAGGCGGACAGGAAACGCCATTTTTGTCTAACTTTATGACTGATAGAGGGCTTTTCCCTAATGGGGTGCTGGCCGTTATGTTTACGCTGGTCATGGTGAATTTCTCCTTTCAAGGGACGGAGCTTGTCGGCATTGCGGCAGGGGAAAGTGAAAATCCGGAAAAAACACTGCCAAAGTCCATTCGAAATGTCATTTGGCGCACACTGTTTTTCTTTGTGCTCGCGATGTTCGTCCTGGTTGCCATTCTTCCCTACAAAACGGCGGGGGTTATTGAAAGCCCGTTTGTAGTAGTGCTCGATCAAATCGGCATCCCATTTGCAGCTGATATCATGAACTTTGTTATCTTAACGGCGATTTTGTCTGTTGCCAATTCAGGATTGTATGCTGCGTCGCGCATGATGTGGTCACTTTCATCAAATAAAATGGGCCCTTCCTTTCTTACCAGGCTGACAAAAAAAGGCGTGCCGATGAATGCCTTGCTGATTACACTTGGCATTTCCGGATGTTCGCTGCTGACAAGTGTCATGGCTGCAGAAACGGTGTATTTATGGTGTATTTCAATCTCTGGTATGGTGACAGTTGTCGCATGGATGTCCATTTGTGCGTCGCAATTTTTCTTTCGCAGACGTTTCCTCGCTGAAGGCGGAAACGTGAATGACCTGGAGTTCAGAACGCCGCTTTATCCGCTAGTCCCGATTCTCGGATTTTGTTTATACGGATGCGTGTTGATCAGCCTCATTTTCATTCCGGATCAAAGAATCGGCTTGTACTGCGGCGTGCCGATCATTATTTTTTGCTATGCGTACTACCATCTGAGCATCAAAAAACGCATAAATCATGAACCGATTGAACAAGAGCAGGCAGAGGTCCAATAAAAAAGCTCTCCGGAAAACCGGAGAGCTTTTTTACGTGTTGCGTCTGACAAGAAAACAGTTTTTTAAATGAAATATATAAATCTATATTGATATTTAAATGAAAATAATAAAAATGATAAAGATTTCGTTCGTATTGTGAATTGTGAAAAAACAATGCTAAACTATAATTCAACTTTATGATAAGAAGATTATGGAAGAGGTGTTTGATAAAGAATGAACAGCAAACAAAACAATGACATCAAAACAAAACATCATTTTCCACTATTGTTAGCATTGGCTTTAACGATGGGGGTATTTGCTGCCGGATCTGAAGAACTTGTCATCTCACCGCTGCTGCCGGATTTGGCAAAAGCCTTCAATTCAGATGTCAGTGTCCTTGCGTTATCTATCAGTATTTACGGCGTTATGATTTTTATCGGTGCGCCGCTACTGGTTCCTTTAGGTGATAAATACTCCAGAGAACTAAGTTTAATGGCGGGGCTTATGATCTTTATCATAGGAACAGTGATATGCGCTTTGGCTCAAAATATCTTTTTCTTCTTTTTAGGCCGTGCGCTGTCGGGGTTAGCTGCGGGAGCGTTTGTGCCGACCGCTTATGCAGTTGTAGGAGACCGTGTTCCTTATACATATCGGGGCAAGGTGATGGGACTGATTGTTTCAAGCTGGTCGCTGGCACTGATCTTCGGTGTGCCGATCGGATCATTTATCGGCGGTGTCCTGCATTGGAGATGGACATTTTGGATCTTCGCCTTGATGGGCGTTCTGGTTGTTCTGCTGATCCTGTTTGAAATGCGTCGTCATGCCGAACATAAAAACAGTGGCAAGGAAGAAAAAGAAGAGCCGGCTGGAACATTCCGGGACGCGCTGAAAGTCCCGCGCGTACCCGTTTATATCACGATAACCTTTTGTAATATGATTGGTTTTTACGGTATGTATTCATTTTTAGGCTCCTATCTTCAGGACGTTTTTACCGGAGGAAATACAGCTGCGGGCTTATTTATCATGATTTACGGCATCGGATTTTCCATGAGTGTCATTACAGGAAAGATTGCCGACCGCATCGGAAAAATGCGCTCCCTTTTGATTGCACTGGGGGTCATCAGCGTGCTGCTGGCATGTTTAGCCTATGCGCCGGCTTCAATGATTCTGTTAATTGTCAGCCTGTTTATTTGGGGATTAATGCAAAGCTTGACGGTGACACTGCTTAGCACCATTTTGAGTGACTGCTCAGAGCATCATCGTGGGAAAATCATGGTGTTTTACAGCCTCGCCTCGAATCTGGCTGTGACATTAGGATCTGCTTTGATGGGGCCTGTATATGTAGGGTACGGGTTTGCAGCCGTCGGATTGATTTGCGCCGCCATCACAGTGCTCGGATTTGTGCTCAGTGTATTCGCATATAAAAAGTACGGCAAGTATGAGCAGAAAGCTGATCATTCCTTATCCCAATAAACAAAGTTTCTAAATTCCTATAATAAAAAACCCTTCTTTGAGGGTTTTTTTGTTTGTATAGGAATAATTATCAATATTTTCAAAAAATGTTGACAGTTCAATTGTCGCTGGATAAAATTTACTTAAAATTTAAAAGATTGGTTGGTGCTCATGATTATATTGGATAATAGCATTCAGACAAAAAAAAGAACTGATTCAATATCCAAACTCATTACAGTCAACACGCTCGGCCCTGAGGGGACAAGCAGTGAGTACGCAGCAAAACATTTCATTTCCAATTTTACTCTTCTTCAGGGGCTGAACAGTAAATTGTCCTTGCATGATACTTTTGAATCATGTATCGAAAGGACGCTTCAAAGCCCGCTAGAATATACCATCGTCCCACACGCTTATGACGGCATTAAGCATTTCTACATGAGGCCGGATTTGCAGCTTTTGCAGATCTTCAGGTGCGATACACCGATGTACGGCCTGGCTGTTCGTCCTGATTTTGAATTCAGCGACGATATGCTTGATTCATCTGTTATCGTTTCACATCCTTCACCCATTAATTTAATCAAATATTTTACCCGCAAAGATGTACGTTTCAAACTGGTCAATTCGACCAGTCAAGCTGCAAGAAAAGTAAAAGAAGGCTTATATGACATTGCCTTAACCAATGAGCTTGCACGGCAAAAGTACGGGCTTACATTTGTGAAAACATTTAAAAGCATTCCTATGAGCTGGTCATTATTCGGAAAAGGAGACGTTGATTATGAAAACTAAAGAAGATATGCAGGAGCTTTATTTCCCGACACCGAAATTAATAGAATGGGAAAATGGAGTGAGACAGTATTCAACCGTGCGCGGCGACACTGAGGTATTAATGTCTTACGTTCCGCCGCATACCAACGTTGAACCCCATCAGCATAAAGAAGTCCAAATCGGCATGGTCATTTCTGGCGAGCTGATGATGACTGTCGGAGATGTGACGAGAAAAATGACGGCCTTGGAATCTGCCTATATTGCGCCGCCTCATGTGCCTCACGGGGCAAGAAACGATACAGACCAAGAAGTCATTGCGATCGATATCAAGCGGCTGAAAGCTGATGAAACATATACAAGTCCTGAGGACTATTTTTTGAATATTTTTAAAACAAGAGACCTATTGCCTGGCATGGAAGTCACGTTCTTTGTTGAGGACTGGGTGGAAATCATGCTGGCCAAAATCCCTGGAAACGGTGGAGAGATGCCTTTCCATAAACATCGGAATGAACAAATCGGCATCTGCATCGGCGGAGGTTACGACATGACGGTCGAAGGCTGCACGGTGGAAATGAAATTCGGAACAGCCTATTTCTGCGAGCCTCGGGAGGATCACGGCGCCATCAACCGTTCCGAAAAAGAATCAAAATCAATTAACATCTTCTTCCCGCCGCGCTACAACAGAGCAAAAGCAAAAAAAATAAAGGCGGATGAGTAATCATGAACCTTATCGATAAAACTGTCCTCATAACAGGAGGCGCATCAGGAATTGGTTATGCGGCGGTTCAAGCTTTTTTGAACCAGCAGGCCAACGTGGTTGTGGCGGATATTGACGAGGCGCAGGGAGAAGCAATGATCCGGAAAGAAAATAATGACAGGCTGCACTTTGTGCAAACAGACATCACAGACGAAGCTGCCTGTCAGCACACTGTTCAATCGGCGGTCGATACATTTGGAGGGCTGGATGTATTGATTAATAATGCGGGCATTGAAATCGTGGCTCCCATTCACGAGATGGAGCTCAGCGATTGGAACAAGGTGCTGCAAGTCAATTTGACCGGCATGTTTTTAATGAGCAAGCACGCACTCAAGCATATGCTCGCTGCCGGCAAGGGCAACATCATTAATACGTGCTCAGTCGGCGGACTCGTGGCATGGCCTGATATTCCTGCTTATAACGCCAGCAAAGGAGGCGTTTTGCAGCTGACGCGGTCAATGGCCGTTGATTATGCGAAACATCAAATTCGCGTCAACTGCGTATGCCCGGGAATTATCGACACACCGCTAAATGAAAAATCATTCCTTGAAAATAATGAAGGCACACTTGAAGAGATCAAAAAAGAAAAGGCAAAGGTAAATCCGCTGCTGAGGCTCGGGAAACCCGAAGAAATTGCAAACGTGATGCTGTTTTTAGCCTCAGATTTATCAAGCTATATGACCGGAAGCGCCATCACCGCAGACGGAGGATACACCGCACAATAAAGAAGGAGTGTTTTACATATGGAGAGAAAAACAGTATTGGTCATCGCTGATCTTGGAGGCTGCCCGCCACACATGTTTTATAAAAGCGCTGCTGAAAAATATAACCTGGTTAGCTTTATTCCAAGACCTTTTGCAATTACAGCCTCCCATGCAGCACTGATTGAAAAATACTCGGTCGCGGTCATAAAAGATAAAGACTATTTTAAGAGTTTAGCTGATTTTGAGCATCCTGACTCCATTTATTGGGCGCATGAGGATCATGACAAGCCTGAAGAAGAGGTTGTCGAGCAAATCGTCAAGGTTGCCGAAATGTTTGAGGCGGACGCCATCACAACAAACAATGAATTATTCATTGCTCCGATGGCGAAAGCCTGTGAACGCCTGGGCCTGAGGGGCGCCGGCGTGCAGGCAGCCGAAAATGCCAGAGATAAAAATAAAATGAGGGACGCTTTTAATACGGCCGGAGTCAAATCGATCAAAAACAAACGAGTCACAACTCTTGAGGATTTTCGTGCTGCACTTGAAGAGATCGGCACACCTCTTATCTTGAAGCCTACATACTTAGCGAGTTCAATCGGCGTAACGCTGATAACCGACACGGAGACGGCAGAAGATGAATTTAACAGAGTCAATGACTATCTCAAATCGATTAACGTGCCGAAGGCGGTCACATTTGAAGCGCCGTTTATTGCTGAAGAATTTTTACAGGGTGAGTACGGAGACTGGTATCAAACAGAAGGGTACTCCGACTATATCAGCATAGAAGGCATTATGGCTGATGGTGAGTATTTTCCAATCGCCATTCATGACAAAACGCCGCAAATTGGATTTACAGAAACATCACATATTACGCCGTCCATTTTGGATGAAAAGGCGAAAAAGAAAATTGTCGAAGCTGCTAAAAAGGCAAATGAAGGGCTTGGACTGCAAAATTGCGCAACACATACAGAAATCAAGCTAATGAAAAACAGAGAACCGGGTTTAATAGAGTCGGCAGCCAGATTCGCCGGCTGGAATATGATTCCTAACATTAAAAAGGTTTTCGGCCTTGATATGGCGCAATTATTATTAGATGTTCTCTGTTTCGGAAAAGATGCTGATCTGCCGGACGGGTTATTGGATCAAGAGCCTTACTATGTTGCTGACTGCCATCTGTACCCTCAGCATTTCAAACAAAATGGCCAGATCCCTGAAACTGCTGAGGATTTGGTGATCGAAGCGATCGATATTCCGGACGGGCTATTGAAGGGTGATACAGAAATCGTTTCTTTTTCGGCTGCGGCACCAGGCACATCAGTTGATTTGACGCTGTTTGAAGCCTTCAACTCCATTGCTGCATTTGAACTGAAAGGCAGCAATTCACAGGATGTGGCTGAATCAATCAGACAAATTCAGCAGCATGCGAAGCTGACGGCAAAGTATGTGCTGCCAGTATGAAACAGTTAAAACCCAACTCTAAATACTTGCTTTACGGGCAGGCGCTATCGTTTATGGGAGACTATTGTGTTCTCCCTGCACTGCTCATTTTGTCTACATATTATCACGATTATTGGGTGACGTCGGGGGTCATCGTGGTCAGAAGCATTCCGATGGTGTTCCAGCCATTTTTGGGGGTTCTGGTCGACCGGTTAGACAGAATTAAGATCATGCTGTGGACGGATATCATCAGGGGCATCATCTTTTTGGGGCTCACATTTCTTCCAAAAGGCGAGTATCCGCTGATTTTTCTGGCCTTGCTGTTTATTTCTTATGGAAGCGGCGTGTTTTTTAACCCGGCCCGTCTCGCTGTCATGTCATCATTGGAATCAGATATTAAAAGCATCAACACGTTATTTGCAAAAGCGACGACCATCTCCATCATCGTCGGGGCAGCTGCCGGAGGGCTTTTTCTGTTAGGCGGTTCTGTAGAGCTGGCTGTTGCCTTTAACGGTGTGACATACTTGATTTCGGCCATTTTTATCAGCCGCATTAAGCTGCAATTCGTGCCGATTCAATCTGAAAACATAAAAGAGGCCTTTCAGTCTTTTAAAGAAGGACTCAAGGAAATCAAAACCAATGCTTTCGTATTAAACGCCATGTTTACGATGATTACGATGGCTTTGCTGTGGGGAATTGTGTACAGCTATTTTCCGATTGTCAGCCGCTTTTTGGGTGACGGGGAAATCGGCAACTTTATTCTCACATTCTGCATCGGCTTCGGCGGCTTCATTGGGGCAGCGCTTGTCAGCAAATGGGGCTTTAACAACAATAGAGGCCTGACGTACTTTACCGTTTTATCCATTGTCTCGCTGACGCTGTTTTTATTCACGCCGATCTTCGCTGTCTCTGTCATCGCCGCAATCCTCTTTTTCATCGCGATGGAATACGGGGAAGTGCTTGCAAAGGTGAAGGTTCAGGAGAACGCGGCGAACCAGATTCAAGGGCGCATTTTTTCGGTGGCGGAAGCGTCGATCGGATTATGCATTTCTGTTGGTTCGATGTTAATCAACGTCTTTAACGCTCCAGTCATTATGGGGCTGATTGTTGTGATCGTAAGCGGATTGTTTCTGCATACGAAGCTCGTCAACAAATCGTTTTTGGAACGGGATAACAAAACGGAGCAAAAAGGAGTCTTTTAGATGGAAATAACACCGTCCGACGTCATCAAGACACTTCCAAAGCAAGAGTTTTCTCTCGTTTTTCAAAAGGTGAAGGAATTGGAAAAAACGGGGGCCCATATCATTAATCTCGGACAGGGAAACCCTGATCTTCCGACTCCGCCGCATATTGTGGAGGCTTTGCGGGAGGCGTCTCTGAATCCTTCATTTCATGGATACGGCCCATTCAGAGGCTATCCTTTTTTGAAGGAAGCGATCGCTGCTTTCTATAAAAGAGAATACGGGGTGTCAATCAATCCTGAAACGGAAGTTGCGCTCTTCGGCGGCGGAAAAGCCGGCTTATATGTGCTGACACAATGCCTGCTTAATCCGGGAGACATCGCTTTGGTCCCGAATCCAGGCTACCCTGAATACCTGTCAGGAATTACGATGGCGCGAGCTGAGCTGCACGAAATGCCGCTGTATGAAGAAAATGGCTATCTGCCGGATTTTGAAAAGATCGATCCCGCTGTGCTGGAAAAAGCAAAGCTCATGTTTTTGAACTATCCGAATAACCCGACGGGAGCTGTGGCCGATGTAGCTTTTTATGCAAAAGCGGCTGCTTTTGCGAAAGAGCACAACATCCACTTGATTCATGATTTTGCGTACGGCGCGTTTGAATTCGATAAAAAGCCGGCCAGCTTTCTTGAGGCAGAGGATGCCATAGCTGTCGGAGCAGAGCTTTATTCATTTTCAAAGACATTTAACATGGCCGGCTGGAGAATGGCGTTTGCCGTCGGGAATGAGAAGATCATTCAGGCCGTCAATGAATTTCAGGATCATGTATTTGTCGGCATGTTCGGCGGATTGCAGCAGGCGGCAAGTGCCGCGCTTTCAGGAGATCCGGAGCAAACGGAATCCTTAAAACGAATCTACGAGGAACGAATTGACTTTTTTACGGAGCTGTGTGAAAAGGAACTGGGCTGGAAGATGGAAAAGCCAAAAGGAACGTTTTACGTATGGGCTGAAATTCCGACAACGTTTGAGACATCTCACCAATTCTCCGATTACTTGCTGGAGCATGCCCATGTCGTTGTCACACCGGGCGAAATATTCGGAAGCAACGGAAAAAGGCATGTCAGAATATCGATGGTGTCGAAGCAGGAGGATTTGCGGGAGTTTGTCATGCGGATTCAAAAGCTGAACCTGCCGTTTGCATCATTACAAGAAGCATCCCGCTAAAAAGCGGGATGTTTTTATATGCTTTTCATGCTTCCGCCATCAGCGGAAATTTGCTGTCCGGTGATATAGGAGGCTTCTTCAGAGGCAAGAAACGCGGCGAGTGCTGCGGTTTCTTCAGCTGATCCGACACGCTTCATCGGAATCCCGGAAGCAATCTGTTCTTCTGCTTCCCGTTTGGATATGCTGTTCTTTTTCATCACATTTTCCACAAATTGATGGTAACGGTCTGTAGCGATAAAACCAGGATTCAGGCAGTTGACAGTAATGTTGTGAGGAGCAAGCTGGATGGAAATATTTTTACTGGCGTTAATTAAAGCAGCATTCATCATACTGTTCGTGAACATATTGGCGCCGGGTTCTTTCCACAGGTTTCCGACAATGTTGATGATTCTGCCAAACTCGTTTTGTTTCATCAGTGAAGCGGCACGCTTGATAGCGTCAATATAGGCGACGGTTTTCTGTGTAAACGTGGCCGTCATATCCTCTATATTACAATTATCAAATGTGTCAGGCGCGCCGCCCGGGATATTATTAATCAGAACATCAAGCCGTCCGCATTGAGATTCGATTTTTTGAAAAATATCGGCTCTCGTATGCTGGTCAGACATATCACCCTCAAGGACAATGACACTCGCTTCAGGATGCTTGGCCAAAATGTCTTTTTTGACAGATTCAATATTGTCCAAGTTTCGCGAATTAATGACGACGGAAAAATGCTGGTCTGCTAGCTTCAGAGCAATTGCTTTTCCAATCCCTTGACTGGCTCCCATAATAAATGCGGTTCGTTTTGACAAATAACAGCACCCCTTTGAAAAAAATGGATTATTAACTACATCGTAAGAAAAAACAGAGAAAATAGCAAATTTTATTTAAATTCTGATAAAGGAGGATCGGAAAACTCCCGCCGGCTTGGGCGGGAGAGATATTATACATATAGGAATTGAGGAAGTGTATCAAGCGAAAGGCGGTTGCCGACAAAGAATGAACCGAATTCGCCGTAGCGAGCGCTGACTTCGTCAAAACGCATTTCATACACAAGCTTTTTGAATTGGAGCACATCATCACTGAACAATGTAACGCCCCACTCGTAATCGTCAAAACCGACGGAGCCGGTGATGATCTGTTTGACTTTGCCCGCATAGCTGCGGCCGATTAAGCCGTGGCTTCTCATCAAGTTTCTGCGTTCTTCCATTGAAAGCATGTACCAGTTGTCATTGCCGGATCTTCTTTTATCCATTGGATAGAAGCATACATATTTTGACTCAGGCAATTCAGGGTAAAGGCGCGCACGCACATGCGGATTTTCGTAAGGGTCGCCGTCGCCGCTTGCCAAGTAGTTGCTCAGCTCTACCACTGATACGTAGGAGTAAGCCGGAATGGTGAACTCAGCAAGTCTTGATTTGTTGAATTCGAGCTCAATTTGATTTAATTCTTCCATTGTAGGGCGAAGAATCATCAGCATAAAATCAGCTTTTTGGCCGACGATGCTGTAAAGGGTCTGCGATCCTTTTCCTTCTTTTTGGGCAACGCCCCATTTTTCAAGCAATCCTGTGAATTCATGTATGATAGATTGGCGCTCATCACTGGACAGCAGCTTCCAGGAAGTCCAGTCCATTGTGCGGAAATCATGAAGCGCATACCAGCCGTCAAGCGTTTTCGCCGCTTCATTGGTCATTTGCTGTTCACTCATTTATCTTCACTCCTATTATCTTTTCATTGTTGCCTTCACTATACCATAGTTTATCCGATTCTACTGTGGAGAAACCTTGAACATCCCTTTCGTATAACTCCATAAAAATAAGAGAAGCTATAAGGAAAGAATGAGTCACTTAAATTAATTAGAAAAATAAGATTTTTTTATGAAAGCGCTATAATGAAAGTTGGCTGTTTGAATTTGATTGGAAGAAGAGTATGCTAGTAAAAGAAAGCGTTTTTGTAACTTTTTGAGGAGGTTTTATTGTGGCAGATTTATTTTCAACAGTGCAAGAAAAAGTAGCTGGAAAAGACGTTAAAATTGTATTTCCTGAAGGCTTAGACGAGCGTATTTTAGAAGCGGTCAGCAAGCTTGCAGGAAACAAAGTGCTGAATCCGATTGTGATCGGCAATGAAAATGAGATCCAAACAAAAGCAAAAGAACTGAACCTGACGCTAGATGGCGTTGAGATTTATGATCCTCATACATATGAAGGCATGGAAGACCTTGTACAAGCATTCGTAGAACGCCGTAAAGGCAAAGCAACAGAAGAACAGGCTCGTAAAGCATTATTAGATGAGAACTACTTCGGTACAATGCTGGTGTACAAAGGCCTTGCACAAGGACTTGTAAGCGGAGCGGCTCATTCAACAGCCGACACTGTCCGCCCGGCTCTTCAAATCATCAAAACAAAAGAAGGCGTGAAAAAGACTTCCGGCGTCTTCATCATGGCTCGCGGAGAAGAGCAATACGTATTCGCAGATTGCGCGATCAACATTGCGCCTGACAGCCAAGATCTTGCCGAGATTGCGATCGAAAGTGCCAATACGGCAAAAATGTTCGACATTGAGCCTCGCGTGGCAATGCTCAGCTTCTCTACAAAAGGCTCAGCAAAATCTGATGAAACAGAAAAAGTAGCGGATGCGGTGAAAATCGCGAAAGAAAAAGCGCCTGAACTGACACTTGACGGCGAATTCCAATTCGATGCTGCATTTGTTCCATCTGTAGCTGAGAAAAAAGCGCCGGATTCCGAGATCAAAGGGGATGCTAACGTATTCGTATTCCCAAGCCTTGAAGCAGGAAACATCGGCTATAAAATCGCTCAGCGTTTGGGCAACTTTGAAGCGGTAGGACCAATCCTGCAAGGTTTAAATATGCCTGTAAACGACCTTTCAAGAGGATGTAACGCTGAAGATGTTTACAATCTTGCATTAATTACAGCGGCGCAAGCACTGTAAGAAAAATGAAGACGATGGCAGCTCTCTTCCGGAGGGCTGTCTTTTTTGCGTCTCCGTATAGCCTTCTTTACCAAGACAGATGATATGAGTACAATAAAGAAAACTGATCATAACCATATATTTCATTAATGACAGGGGTGGGGTTTTTGTATTACGACGTGCTGAAAACGTTTATAGCGGTAGTAGAAGAAAAAAACTTCACAAAAGCGGCGGAAAAGCTGATGATCTCCCAGCCCAGCGTCAGTCTGCATATCAAAAATCTTGAGAAAGAATTTCAAACGGCTCTCCTGAATCGGTCGCCAAAACACTTTACGACAACGCCGACAGGAGACATTTTGTATCAAAGAGCAAAGCAAATGGTATTTCTCTACGAGCAAGCAAAGGCTGAAATCTATGCGCATCATCACTATGTGAAAGGCGAATTGAAAATTGCTGCCAGCTTTACGATCGGAGAGTATATTCTTCCGCCGCTCTTGGCCCAGTTGCAAAAGCTGTATCCAGAGCTGAATCTCGATGTCATGATTGGCAATACGGAGGAGGTTAGCGAGCGTGTGCGGATGCTTCAGGCTGATATCGGACTGATTGAAGGACATACAAACGAGAATGAACTGGAAATTGAACCGTTCATGGAGGATGAAATGTGCATTGCCGCGCCGAATCAGCATCCGCTGGCCGGACGGAGAGATATTTCGATCAGCGATTTGCAAAACGAAGCATGGGTGACAAGAGAGAAAGGCTCCGGGACGAGAGAATATCTCGATCATGTTCTCAGCTCAAACGGGCTGCGGCCAAAGTCGATGTTCACCATCAGCAGCAATCAAGGTGTAAAAGAAGCGGTGATCAACGGCATGGGACTGTCGGTTTTATCCAGAAGCGTGCTGCATAAGGATTTGATCCACCGTGAAATTTCAATTCTCCATATAAAAGATTTCTCGTTAAAGCGCAAGCTGTCTTACATTCATTCTCCTCTCATGGAGAATACAAAAAATAAAGAAATTTTCATTACGATGCTGAAAAGCAATTATCAATCACAGCGGCTGAAATGATATAATAGTATTCGTTTATAAGCCTAACATGAAAGGGTTTTACATAGATGGCAAACCAACCGATTGATTTACTGATGCAGCCGACATGGAGAGTCATTGACCAATCCAGTCTCGGCCCTTTATTTGATGCGAAGCAATCCTTCGCAATGGATGATACGCTGTGCATGTCCGTCGGAAAAGGCGTGTCGCCGGCGACAGCGCGCTCATGGGTTCATCACAATACAATTGTCCTTGGAATACAGGATACGCGTCTCCCGTTTTTGCAGGATGGAATCTCCTTGCTGGAAAACGAAGGATACCGTGTGATTGTACGCAATTCCGGCGGTCTTGCCGTCGTTTTGGATGAAGGCGTTTTAAATATTTCTCTCATATTCGAAGACGAAAAGAAAGGCATCGATATAGACAAAGGATATGAAGCGATGGTTGAGCTGATGAGACGAATGCTAAAACCGTACAATGCAAAGATCGAAGCCTATGAAATTGAAGGATCTTATTGTCCCGGCAGCTATGACCTTAGCATAAATGGCAAAAAATTCGCCGGCATTTCTCAAAGACGCGTTCGCGGCGGAGTTGCTGTTCAAATTTATCTCTGCGCAGATAAAAGCGGCAGTGAAAGAGCCGATTTGATCAGACGATTCTACCAAGCGGCGCTGAAGGACAAACGAAACGATAAAAAAGGCGTCTATCCTGAGATACGTCCCGAAACGATGGCGTCCTTAAGCGAGCTACTGCAAACAGACATCTCCGTACAAGACTTAATGTTCGCTTTACTGACAGAATTAAAAGCGTTAAGCACCCATCTATACTCAGCCGGACTGTCCATTGATGAGGAAATGGCATTTGAGAAAAACCTCGTCCGGATGGCTGAGCGGAATGCAAAGGTATTTGGGTGAACGTTCTTCGCATGCCAGCTGTATCGGCCGGCATGCAATTTTTATTTCAAGCGGTATTTTATCCTCAACAATCTTATTTTCAGATAAATCCTTCTTACATTCAGATAACCCTGACAAAAAGAAAAACGATAAAATGACCTCAGCATCCATATACAAAGGGGAGAGGCAGATGAAAGGGAATTTTTACAGCCTGTTTGTGCTGATCGCGGCTTTCTTCTGGGGAACCACGGGAACCGTTCAGGCGATGGCTCCAGAAAGCTCCACACCGCTGGCATTCGGAGCGTTCAGATTATTAATAGGAGGAAGCGCCATGCTGCTTGCGGTTTGGATCAGCCGGGAGCTTCACGTGAAAAATTGGTCATGGCCGCTCGTATTATCAGCTGCAGTTTGTATGGCGTGTTACCAGCCGCTGTTTTTCACAGCCGTTAAAGAAACCGGAATCGCAGTGGGGACAGTGATTGCGATCGGCAGTGCACCTATCATTGCCGGAAGCATGGAATGGGCCGTATTGAAAAAACGTCCGCGAAACTCTTGGTGGATCGCGACTGTACTGGCTTTAGCCGGTTGCTGGCTCCTGTTTTCCGACGGTTCGAATGTTCGGATTGATGTGGCTGGCGTTCTTATGGCGCTCGGAGCGGGTGCTTCTTTTGCGGGCTATACGCTCATCAGTAAAGCGATGATGAAAACCCAGCCTCCGCGAGCGACTTCAGCCGTTGTCTTTATGATCAGTGCCATCCTGCTGACGCCGCTTTTATGGCAGTCAGATATCTCGTGGATATTGACACCGAGAGGATTGGGAACGAGCCTTTACATCGGGTTAATTGCAACATGCGCCGCATACTTTTTGTTTGCGAAAGGGCTTACCGGGGTTCCGGCCTCGGCGGCGGTCACGCTGTCTTTAGCTGAACCGCTGACGGCCTCATTGCTGGGCGTGTTTTTCATAGGGGAAATGCTTTCACTTTCCTCGTGGCTCGGCATTGCACTGATGATGCTAGGGCTTCTGGTCATTTCCGCTGCGCCTCGGAAACAAAAAACGGCCGGGGCAGCTCACATGTCTTGATAGATTCACATAAGCTTGGCCTCATTTTACAAGAATAGCGGAGCCGGCTGCAAAATAATAAAATCCTCTTTTCTCAATGGAAAAGGGGATTTTGTACATGGTGAAAATCCCAAAACCAACAGCTGTTTTGGGATTTTTCTAACTTACTCTGCCATTTTTTCTAAATTGCCGTTTCGGTCCATTTTGAAGGACGGAGAGGCATGTTCATCTTCTTCAAATAAAACTAGCTTTCTGGCTCTATTCATAATTTTCACCAAGGTTTCATAATCTTCTTGGATCGTTTTTTGGTCTTTTTCAAGCTTTTGTACTTCTGCCTCAAGCTGTTCCGTTTTGCTTTGCAATTCCTGATTTTCTTTCTTTAAACGCTCATTTTCCATTTTTAATGCCGATGATTGCTCGTTATTGCCTTCGTAATTCTGCAGGAAGCGGATCACATCATTCATCGTCATCTCTGGCGCGGCTGCAGGTGTTTGGGGAGACAATAAGTGTGATAGACTAGCTAACTCTTCCTTAAAGCTTTCATCCACAAAAGGCATGTGTTCGCCTGACATGAAAGGCTGCTGCTCATTTTCAGCTGATGGTGCGTCTGTTTTAACCGGCTCCTCTGCAGCGGTTTCTTGAACGATTTCAGGATCAACCGCAGGAGGCTGATATAATAGCCTTTTTTTCGCAGGCTGCCCGTTTCCGAGCGCTCTCATCCGCTGTTTTCGCTGTTTTTTCGCAAGCTGAAGCGCTTTTTCATATTGATGGCGGACTACCGCGTTCCATCTGAATCCGCAGGCTGCAGATGTCCGGTTTAATTTATCACCGACTTCTTCAAAGGCGTTCAGCTGAGTGCTGCCCTCCCTCACATGCCGAAGCACTGTTTCGGCTAAAAGCAGATCATTTTCTTCTGACCAAGCGTCTTGTCGCTGTTTTGTCATTTATCTCAACTCCCATTTTTCTTTTCATGGTATTAGAATGTCCAGTTTGGAAAATATTTATACAAGTTGGCTGAAAGAATAGGAGATACGAAGGATGGAGCGGCTTGCAGGAACAGTCGAATCCTTGTAAAATGAAGAGTGATGTGATTTTTTTTGAAAAGCGATTTTAGGTTATTCACATAGATGAACATAGAAATGAAGGGAAGCGTACGTCATGGCTAATGAATTTCGAGTGTGTGATGATTGCCAAGCCACTAATATCAAAACATTGCTGCCGCGTTTAAAAGAAGTGGACCCGGACGCAAAAGTTGAGGTAGGATGCCAATCTTATTGCGGACCCGGACGGAAAAAATCATTTGCTTTTGTGAACAATCGCCCGCTGTCAGCTCCGACAGAGGATGAGCTGATTGACAAAGTAAAAAAGAAAATAAAAAAGTAAAAACATATTTTTTATAGCCTCGGCCCTCAGGTCAGGCTTTTTTGCTTCACATAACGTGTTTTTCGTAAAGATGGAACAAATCGCCGGGCAAATTCAAGGATGTTTTCAAAGAATAGAGTCGATATAATAGAAACACGGCTAAAAAAAAGAGGGAATGACGATGGCGTATCCAAATGGAAAATTATCAGAAGAAAAAGTGTTTAAAGATCCGGTGCACCGCTATGTTCATGTTCGGGACAAGCTGATATGGGATTTGATCGGAACCCGCGAATTTCAGCGTCTCCGCAGAATTAAGCAGCTCGGCACGACATATTTGACGTTCCACGGCGCTGAGCATAGTCGGTTCAACCATTCTCTCGGTGTCTATGAAATTGTCAGGAGAATGGTTGATGACGTCTTTAAAGGCCGCCCTGAATGGGATGACAGTGAGCGCGAACTCTGTTTGGCCGCGGCGCTGCTTCATGATCTCGGGCACGGGCCGTTCTCGCATTCATTTGAAAAAGTCTTTCACCTTGACCACGAAGATTTTACAAGAGATATCATTTTGGGGGACACAGAGGTCAATCAGGTGCTCAGAAAGGTGAGCCCGCGTTTCCCGCAGGATGTTGCTGAAGTCATTGCCAAAACATATAAAAACAAGCAAGTGGTCAGCCTGATTTCGAGTCAGATAGACGCAGACCGCATGGATTACCTGCAGCGCGACGCATATTATACGGGCGTCAGCTACGGCCATTTTGATATGGAGCGGATTCTTCGGGTGATGCGACCGCGCGAGGATCAGATCGTCATTAAAGAAAGCGGGATGCACGCTGTCGAAGACTATATCATGAGCCGCTACCAAATGTACTGGCAGGTGTATTTCCATCCTGTGACAAGAAGCGCAGAGGTTATTTTAACGAAGATTCTTCACAGGGCGAAGCAGCTGCACGATGAAGGCTATGTCTTCACTCATGCTCCGGTTCATTTCTATTCTATTTTTGAAGGGAAATTGACGCTGGAGGATTATTTGAAGCTTGATGAATCTATTATTTTGTATTACTTCCAGGCCTGGGAGGATGAAGAAGACGCGATTTTATCTGATTTGTGCCGAAGATTCATTAACCGCCAGCTGTTCCAATACGTTGAATTCAATCCGAATGAAGAAATGTCGGCTTATTTTGAGCTGACTTCATTGTTCAAAGAGGCGGGAATCGATCCGAGTTACTATTTGGTCGTCGATTCTTCTTCAGATCTGCCATACGATTTTTACCGTCCTGGAGAGGAAGAGGAGCGTCTGCCGATCCATCTCTTGACGCAAAACGGCCAAATTAAAGAGCTGTCCAGACAGTCGGCTATTGTGGAATCCATCTCCGGGAAACGTCGGACGGACCACAAGCTGTACTATCCGAAGGACCTGATTTGTGACGGCTCTGAACATCCGGAAACGAAAATGAAAATCCGGCAGCTGCTGGGACTGACATAGAAATTGGAAAGAAGGAAAAAGGAGATGTCGGGAATTTGTTGAAAGAACATGCAAAACTGATGAAGGTGTTCTCGGATTCTGGAGAAATCATCGGGCGGAAGAAGCTGCAGAAAATGATTTATATCGCAAAGAAAATGCAGTTTCCTTTCTATGAGAAATATGATTTTCACTTTTATGGACCGTATTCAGAGGAACTGACGCTCCAGATTGAAGAGCTGTGCAACCTTGGATTTCTGCATGAGGTGAAGGAAAAAAAGGGCGGCTACTTTCAATACCGTTATTCGCTGACTGAGACAGGCTCTGCATTTTTAGACCATGCTGATCTGGATATGCCGGATATCAAAGGCTATATCGACAGTGTAAACAGCCGTTCATCACGGTTTTTAGAGCTGGTTTCCACGATCCTTTACTTTGACGGGCTTGAGGCTGAGGAAAAGAAAGAAAAAGTCTTTACAATCAAAAGCAAGCAAAAATATACAAATGAAGAATATGACGAAGCGCTTCAATACATAGAAGAACTGAAGCAGATTTGTTAACCATACCAAGCAAAAGAAATGAACCGTTTCTTTTGCTTTTTTTACAAAACAGATTGCGGTCTCAGAAAATGTATTGTAAAATATATGAAATCATAAACAATCAGTAATGTATACAGGCACTGATAAGGACATGAGATGCTTTTTACGGTTTCCAGAGAGGGAAGGACAGCTGAGATCTTCCTAACGCAGGGGAAGCAGCTTACCGCCTTTGAGCCGTATCGGGGAAATCCAGTATCTGATACCGTCATGCTGCGTTACAGCACCTCAAAGCCGATACACCATGTGTGTTGATCGGGAATTTGGGTGGAACCACGGATGATAAACACATTCGTCCCTTTTAGAGGGATGGGTGTGTTTTTTTATGAACTAAATACATGCGATGAAAAGGACATGAATGATCATTACGGTTTTCAGAGAGGGAAGGAAAGGTGAGAGCTTCCCAGCTTAGGATGATCATTTACCGCCTTGGAGCAGCATTGGGGAACTGAAGTATCCAATGTCGTCTATGCTGCGTTACAGCACCGAGCCGACAACATAGCGTTTGTCGGGAATTTGGGTGGAACCACGGGTACATCACACACTCGTCCCTTTTAGAGGGATGGGTGTGTTTTTTTATGAATTGAATACATGCGATGAAAAGGACATGAATGATCGTTACGGTTTTCAGAGAGGGAAGGAAAGGTGGGAGCTTCCCAGCTTAGGATGATCATTTACCGCCTTGGAGCAGCATTGGGGAACTGAAGTATCCAATGCCGTCTATGCTGCGTTACAGCACCAAGCCGACAACATAGCGTTTGTCGGGAATTTGGGTGGAACCACGGGTACATCACACACTCGTCCCTTACAGCGGGACGGGTGTGTTTTTTTATATCCAACAATTATGAAGGAGTGTTTAAAAATGAGTAAACAAGTGCACATTCAGCTTCCGGACGGACAGATCAAGGAATATCCGAAAGGCATCACAATCAAAGAAGCGGCTGGTTCTATCAGTTCCAGTCTGCAAAAGAAGGCGGCTGCGGGCCGGGTCAACGGCAAGCTCGTTGATCTCAGCTTTAAGCTGGAGGAGGATGCTGAGCTTTCGATTGTCACACTTGATTCCCAAGAAGGCTTGCAGGTGCTTCGCCACACATCAGCGCACGTACTGGCTCAAGCAGTGAAACGTCTGTACGGAGAAGTGTCATTGGGGATAGGTCCAGTGATTGAAGACGGCTTCTACTATGACATGAAGCTGGAGCAAAGCTTGACATCAGGAGACTTAGAGGCCATCGAAAAAGAAATGAAGAATATTATAAATGAGAACCTTGAAATCAAACGAATTGAGGTTTCTTACGAAGAGGCTGAAGAGCTGTTTGCCAAAAAAGGCGAGCCGTTTAAGCTGGAGATTTTGAAGGATATTCCGCGCGGAGAGGATATCACGCTGTATCAGCAGGGAGAATTCGTTGACCTGTGCCGCGGGCCGCATCTTCCTTCTACAGGAATGATCAAGGCGTTCAAACTGACAAGAGTATCGGGCGCTTATTGGCGCGGAGACAGCGAAAATGAAGTCCTGCAGCGGGTGTCCGGGGTTGCGTTTCATAAGAAAAAAGATCTCGATGCACATCTTCATATGCTGGAAGAAGCGGCAAAACGAGACCATCGCAAGCTGGGCAAACAATTAGAGCTGTTTATGTTTTCTGCAGAAGCGCCGGGGATGCCGTTTTATTTGCCGAAAGGGCAGATTATCCGCAATGAGCTGGAATGCTTCTCGCGTGAGCTGCAAACAAAGGCTGGCTACGAGGAGGTCCGTACGCCGTTTATGATGAATCAGCGGTTATGGGAGCAGTCAGGCCACTGGGATCATTATCGCGACAATATGTATTTTTCAGAAGTGGATGATACAAGATTCGCAATGAAGCCGATGAATTGTCCCGGCCATATGCTCATCTTTAAAAACAGCCTGTATTCGTATCGGGATCTGCCGATTCGAATGGCGGAATTCGGCCAGGTGCATCGCCATGAGTACAGCGGTGCTTTAAACGGAATGCTTCGCGTCCGGACGTTCTGCCAGGATGATGCCCATATCTTCGTTCGAGAGGATCAGATTGAGAGTGAGATCAAAGAAGCGATTCGGCTGATTGACGAGGTATATCGTACTTTTGGCTTCGAGTATTCGGTCGAACTCTCGACTCGCCCGGAGGATTCATTAGGCGATGACAGCCTTTGGGAAGCGTCGGAACGTGCCTTAGCATACGTCCTTGAGGAGCTTGGCCTGTCTTATGAGGTTAATGAAGGTGACGGGGCGTTTTACGGGCCGAAAATTGATTTTCACATAAAAGATGCCCTGAAACGAAGCCACCAATGCGCGACAATACAGCTTGATTTTCAAATGCCGGAAAAATTTGATTTATCATATATCAATGAACACAATGAAAAAGTTCGTCCTGTTGTCATACACAGAGCAATATTCGGCTCGATCGACCGGTTCTTCGGCATTTTGATCGAGCATTTCGGCGGGGCATTCCCAGTCTGGCTTGCACCGATCCAGGTTCAAATCATACCGGTTTCGCACGTTCATTTGGACTATTGCAGAAAGGTGCAGGCAGAGCTGAAGCAGCTGGGGATAAGAGCCTGCATAGATGAGCGCAATGAGAAGCTGGGCTACAAAATCAGAGAGTCGCAGGTGCAGAAAATCCCGTACGTGCTGGTGCTTGGGGATCATGAAGAGCAGGAAGGTGCGGTAAACGTCCGCCAATTCGGAGATCAGCAGAATAAACACGTTCCTTTTCAGTCGTTTAAAGATAAACTGGTCAAACAGGTGAAAAATCGCAGTATCTAGGAGAAAAGCTGTAAATTCTCATTTTGCTTTTTTGACTTTCCCTATCCGGAATCAGTAAAATAATAAGTAAATCATATCGTTCGTATGTTATGAATGCATCTCGAAATGGGGAAATCTACATGGACCATGACAAACTGGAAGCAAATTTGCTGGATCACGCACTTACAAAATACTTGAAAAGCACGAAGCAATTAGATGAAGCCACTGTTCCGAAACACGTGAATAATGTAAGAGGATTTATTCTGCGGATTATATACAGACATGGGAGCTGCACCATAAAGGATATTCTGAAGGAGGTCACACTGTCTCCCTCTGCTACAACCACCGCCCTGAATCATTTAGAACAGGAGGGGTTTATTAAGAGATCCAGAAATAACAATGATCGCCGTACTGTATGGATTACGCTTTCTGAATCGGGCCGGGGAACAGCTGAGCAAATGATCGAAAACCGCCAGCAGCTGATTGACAGCATGTTTGAACGTTTAACAATCGAAGAGAAAAAGACGTTCCTAGCGATTATTGGGAAGCTGGCCCAATAGGGATAGAAAGAGCCGGTGCGCGAAGCGCCGGCTTTATAGAGATTATTCCATATCGCTCAGGCGTTTGCCTGCGACGGCATAATGGTCTTTTCTCATTTCTTCTATAAATACAACAATTTTTTCTTCAGAAGCACCGGTTGTTTCCTTTACGGCTTCTGTTACTTTCTCGACAAGATTGCGTTTTTGCTCGTCTGTACGGCCTTCGAGCATTTTGACGGTTACGTATGGCATGGGTGCTGAATCCTCCTTTATCTCGTTTCCTCTCTTTAGAAAAAGAGGCTTCTTATAGTATACTGAATAAAGTAAATTCTTGCATTTTTAGAAAGAGGGATATCTCACTTGGACCGTTTTTTATATTATCCGTTATCTTTAATGCCATACCTCGTCATCACGTTAATTGTGTCGTTTACGGTGCATGAGCTTGCCCACGCTTATGTCGCATACAAGTTCGGTGACGATACGGCGAAAAAACAAGGAAGACTGACACTCAATCCCATTAAACACCTTGATCCGTTCGGAACCATTTTGATTCTGGTGGCCGGCTTCGGATGGGCGCGCCCTATTCCCGTCAATCGCCGCTTCTTTAAGAAACCGCGGCTTGCCGGCGTGCTTGTATCTATTGCCGGACCCGTCAGTAACCTGATTCTTGCGTTTATCGGTTTCTTTTTGTTAGTGTTGATGCATGCATACGGAATGGAGCTGCTTGCGGCATTCAGCACGGGACTTGATCAGTTCTTTTCCATTTGGATACAGCTGAATCTTGTTTTGTTTTTATTTAATCTGCTGCCGCTTCCTTCGCTCGATGGCTATCGAATAATCGAAGATCTTGTTCCGCCGGGGGTGCGTGCCAAGATGACGCAGGCGGAGAACTACGGCTTTATCGTCTTTTTGGTTCTGTTTGTGACACCGCTCGGATCTTACGTGCTTTGGCCGATGCTCAATGCCGGAAGAGATTCGATTTTAGAGCTGTTTTCAGCGATATTTCAACCGCTTTTGTAGGAGGTAGAACTCATGGAAGAAAAAAAGAAAAAATCAATCGGGTTTAATATTATCAAAAGTGATCCGACAGACGGACACGGCGGTTTCGGTGTAGGGGCACTCAGCCTCGATAACATTTCCCCTGTATTCGTCGATGTAGAGGAAAAAGAAGCGTTCGTTGACATCGGTGCTATGCACGCCCGCAGCACCGTTGAAAAAGGAATTAAATTTCTGCCGAATAAAGAAGAAGTTCCAAACGGCAAACCATACTGGCTTGTGTGGGTGACGATTGACAGAAGAGAAGAGGGGCCTTATTACGCAGGGGTGACAGCTTGTGAACTGACGGTCGACAGAAGCATCAGAAGAGGCTACAAATCGCTGCCTGAGCATGTGAATCTAATGGATAAATCAATGAAACGGAAAATTATCATTGATAAAATGGACGACAGCTCGAAGCGTGTGCTCGGCGAGTTTCTGAAAAATCATGATCAGGACCTATGGGACCGGTCCTCAGATGAATTAAAAACAGGCCTGCTTCCGGAAGACAATTAATTTGTGAACTTTCTGTGAACTTTTAGAAAATTTGAACTATTTTTCGTAAACATTGAGTAAACTGGTGATACAGAAATAGGACATGGAAAATCCCGAGCCGAAACAAGACTCGGGGTTTTTCATTTTCAAGTGTAAGATGATGTACGAAACCATTCGAGTCGGTGACTGGGAGATTAAAGCCGACGTCGAAGAAATGAGAAATCACCACTTTATCCTCGAAGGATTCCCGGAACTGATTGTTTAGCTCGATTGCGTAACATTGCTTCCATCCATTATGAAGGAACCATACGAATAACCCGCCTCCGAGGAGACGGGTTATTTTCAATGATTTCGCCCCAGCCATTTGTCCCACCACTTTTTCGGTGAAGCAGGCTTCTCTTTGACTGGATGCAGGTCTTTTGTTTGTTTTGCAGGTTCTGCCCCATAGCATACGTTTGATGGCTCAGTGCCTTTCACAAAATACGTGTAGTGCTTGGCTGTGCAGCCGGGGCCGGACGTGTAGCCCGTTGCCGGATCAATGTACACGCCGGTTACGCCTTTTGGCGGTTTGAATGCAGTTTCCGGTTCTCCTTTGAGCGCATTCTCCATGAAGTCAGCCCAAATCGTTTTGGCATAGCTCTTTTCTTCGACCGAGTCGATGGTGCTGTTTTTGTCATAGCCCGTCCAAACACCTGCAGCCAGCTTTGGATTGAAGCCGATCATCCAGCTGTCTGCGCTGGTGGTTCCTGATTTTCCCGCATACGTTCTTGTCAGGCGGTTGGCGATCGTCCGTCCGGTTACCGACGTATAGCCGTTTAAATCCGTATCAAACATGCCTGTCATCATACTCGCCGTGACAAAAGCGGCTTTTTCATCGAGCACTTGTTTATGCTGATTAGGGCTTTCATACAGCACATGTCCCGCTGCGTCCGTGACCCTCGAAATAAAGGTCGGTTCGATTTGCTTCCCGCCATTTGCGAGCATGGCATAGGCATTGACCATCTCAATTGGGCGCACGGGTTCGGTGCCGAGCGCCAGGGACGGCAGTGCTTGAAGCTGCGCAGTGATACCGAATTCCTTTGCCGCCTGTACGAGCTTGTTCATGCCAAGAAAGAGATGTGTTTTCACAGCGTAAATGTTGTCGGAAAGCGCCAGCGCCTGCAGAAGCGTAATCGGCTTGTTGGCGTAGTATCCGTTATAGTTGCTTGGAGAATAGGTTTCTCCCTTTGCATCAATTTGAAACTCGGTTTCTTCGCTTTTCATCAAGGTGACTGGTGTAAATCCGCTCTGGATCGCTTTATAGTACAGTAACGGCTTGATCGTCGAAGCAGGCTGGCGCTTCGCCTGCGTCGTCCGGTCAAACGGGCTTTTTTGATAATCCCTGCCGCCGACAAGGGCGAGAACGTTTCCTGTGCGGGGATCAATAGCTGAAAATCCGACTTGAATGTCAGAGCCGGCGTTAACCGTTTCGGTAATGGTCTCCTCGGCGATGCGCTGCATCCGTTTATCTACTGTCGTATAGACGTTTAACCCGCTCGTTTCAATTTGCTCCCTCGTCAGGCCGAGCTTTTTCTCCAGCTCTCTCATCGCATTGTCATAGAAATAAGGGGCCTTTCTCTTGGAAACTTGTTTATTCAAAGGCTGATAGGAAAGAGGTTCTTTCATCAGTTCATCCGCTTTCTTATGGCTGATCATCCGCTGCTTTTCCATCATCCGCACAATCGTTTTCTGGCGCTCCTTGGCCTTTGTTTCATTGACATACGGCGAATAGCCGGAAGGGCCTTTTGGGATACCCGCCAAAAGCGCCGCCTCCGCATCTGTCAGATTTTTCGCATGCTTGCCGAAATACAGGCGGGAAGCGGCTTCAATGCCGTAGGCACCATGGCCGTAGTAAATCGTATTTAAATAGCCTTCTAATATCTCGTCCTTAGAATAGTTTTGTTCCAGACGGATCGTGTAGAACGCTTCATTCCATTTTCGTTTCCACGTTTTATCGTGTTCAAGATATAAGTTTCTCGCATATTGCTGGGTGATGGTGCTTGCGCCTTGAACCTTGGCAAATGCTTTCAGGTCAGCAAGCGCCGCACCGGCCATGCGTTTATAATCAAAGCCGTGATGATCGTAGAAATTCTGGTCTTCAACCGCCACTGTCGCTTTTACAATCGTCGGATTCATGTCCTTTAAGGGGACCCAATAGCGCTTTTCACCGTAATTCGTTTCCCCGAGCTTTGAGCCGTCACTCGCATACAAAATCGTGGATTGCGGCACTTGCACGGAGGGAGCGCCCTGGTATTTGGCTATCAAAATGACAGTCATAAACACAGCAGCTGCCGCTAAGGCCGCCAAAGCCCCTAAAAAGATAAAGGCGCGAACGGTTTTCAGCGTCAGTCTCAGCCGTTTATTTGTCATTGCATCCACAACGGGTTCCCCCTTTTTTTATGTTTCTACTATTATGAGAAAAAAAGATCATTTTTAAACATCGCAGAACAGGACGTATCTTTACTTTTTCCCCGCCATCCTCTATACTTTTTCCTTAGGTGAAAATGAGATTTCAACCGAGAATAAAAGCTGATAAGACGCTTACAATAAATAAATACAGCCTTGAAAGGGAGATGACAATTGAGCGAACTTTGGTACACAGAAAAGCAGACGAAAAACTTTGGCATTACAATGAAGGTTAACAAAACGTTACATACAGAACAAACGGAGTTTCAGCATTTAGAAATGGTGGAAACAGAAGAGTTCGGCAACATGCTGTTTTTGGACGGCATGGTGATGACATCTGAAAAAGACGAATTCGTTTATCACGAAATGGTAGCGCATGTCCCATTATTTACGCATCCTAATCCGGAGCACGTTCTTGTAGTCGGCGGCGGTGACGGCGGCGTCATCAGAGAAATCCTGAAGCATCCGAGCGTGAAAAAAGCGACACTAGTTGATATTGACGGCAAGGTCATCGAATACTCTAAAAAGTTCCTTCCTTCTATTGCAGGAAAACTGGATGATCCGCGCGTTGACGTGCAGGTGGATGACGGATTTATGCACATTGCGAAATCTGAAAATCAATATGACGTGATCATGGTAGATTCAACTGAACCTGTCGGACCAGCTGTAAATCTGTTTACAAAAGGATTCTACGCGGGAATCGCGAAGGCGCTGAAAGAAGACGGTATTTTCGTCGCTCAGACGGACAACCCATGGTTTACACCGGAATTAATCACAAATGTACAGCGAGACGTGAAGGAAATCTTCCCGATTACGAAGCTGTATACGGCGAACATTCCGACATACCCAAGCGGTTTGTGGACATTTACGATCGGTTCGAAAAAATATGATCCACTTGCAGTAGAAGATAGCCGTTTCTTTGAAATCGATACGAAATATTACACAAAAGATATTCATAAAGCGGCCTTTGTTCTGCCGAAATTTGTGAGTGACCTGATTAAATAATGTTGGTATGGCGCAGGAGCGAATCTTGCGCTTTTTTACAGGAAAGCGAGGGTATTATAGATGAGATTTGATGAAGCTTATTCAGGAAAAGTATTTATTGCGAGCCGTCCCGAGTGGGAGGAGGCGGACGCCATCCTTTACGGCATGCCGATGGACTGGACGGTCAGCTATCGCCCGGGCTCACGCTTTGGCCCAAGCAGAATCCGCGAGGTGTCAATCGGCCTTGAAGAGTACAGCCCGTATTTAGACCGTGATCTGGCCGATCTGAACTTCTTTGATGCCGGCGACATTCCGCTGCCGTTCGGAAATCCGCAGCGAAGCCTTGATATGATTGAGGAATATGTGGACAGTATTTTAGAAAAAGGGAAGTTCCCAATGGGCATGGGCGGGGAGCACCTTGTGTCATGGCCTGTCATTAAAGCAATGCACAAGAAATACCCAGACCTTGCGATTATCCATTTTGATGCACATACAGATCTTCGCGTTGACTATGAGGGAGAACCGCTTTCTCACTCCACGCCGATCCGCAAAGCGGCAGAATTGATCGGACCGCAAAATGTGTATTCATTCGGAATCCGTTCCGGCATGAAGGAAGAGTTTGAATGGGCGAAGGAAAACGGCATGCACATCTCAAAATTTGAAGTGCTTGAACCGCTGAAAGAAGTGCTTCCGAAGCTTGCGGGCCGTCCGGTATATGTCACAATCGACATTGACGTATTAGACCCTGCACACGCACCGGGAACGGGCACCGTTGACGCCGGGGGCATCACGTCTAAAGAACTGCTTGCGTCTGTTCATGAAATCGCGCGTTCAGAGGTAAACGTGAAAGGCGCTGATTTAGTGGAAGTCGCACCGGTGTATGACCACTCAGAACAAACGGCAAACACAGCCAGCAAAATCATCCGTGAAATGCTGCTTGGGTTTGTGAAATAGTTTTTAATAAAAGGGCCTGAATGTAATTCAGACCCTTTTTCATCTTTTAATTATTTAAAGTCATTTTATAAGAAATTCTTTTATTAGATTCGTCGTCTATTACAGTATAATAAGCAAATACTTTTGATGATTCAGGATTGAAATTTTTATAATTTACTTTTTCGTCGGGATACAAACTTAATCCTACATATCCTAGTACTGTTTTCCCTGATGGAATCTCTGTATTGAATTGATACTTATCCGGCAAATCATAATTATAAGGCATCAATTGTTTATTATATTGATACTGACCAAAAAATAAAAAGTTTTTTCCGTCCGGTGAAAGCTCCTCTAGAGTAATTTTATGATTAGAAGTATTTTCAGCATTAAAAGGCAAAATGTATATATATTTTATGGAATTTGTTTCTTTATCAAATGATTTGATTGGCTTTAATGGTTTTAGTATATGTAATTTTATTCCTTTCCCTGTATCGATTGTTTGGTTTGCAACAATATTAATATTTTTTGGAGTGTATTTATCATTTTGAGCGTTCACTGTATAGATACGAACACAGCTGAATGTTACTATTATTAATAAAACAATAAAGAAAATCCAACGCTTATTCATCTGCATCCTCCAGTTTACCTTCACTAATATCAATAATTCTGTCGACAACACTATTTTCACATAGTGTATCATCATGACTAGCCACTACAATTGTTGTGCCGTTTTCTTTTTCGGTTTTTAGAATATCCAGTATAAGATTAATCCCTTTTTTGTCTAAGGCATTTGTCGGTTCATCTAAAAGAAGTAATTTGGGTTTTTCCATTATTGCCTGAGCAATTCCTAAGCGCTGCTTCATTCCTAATGAGTATCGTTTGACTTTACGCTTATCTTCAGGGTCTAACCCAACTTTTCGTATTACTTCTTTTATTTCTTCATCAGATACTTTTTTCTTGATTGAAGCAAGGAATTTCAGATTTTGAAATCCTGAATAGACAGGGATAAAGCTTGGGTATTCAATTAACAGACCTGTATGTTCAGAGAAGTCAATATCTTTTCCGATCACGAGGCCGTTAACAGAAACTTCGCCTTTTGTTAATGTTAACAGTCCGGCGATGGCTCTTAAAATCATTGTCTTTCCAGATCCGTTATGGCCTCTTAACACGACAAATTCGTTTTCTTTAATTGAAAAACTGATATCATTTAATACATGATTTCCCTTCAATTTTTTAACTATATTTTTACATTCGATATACGACGTCATAATTACTCTCCTAAAATATCTGTTTTTTTAATAAAAACTAGGCTGATAAAGGTACAAGCTGCACAGAAAATAAATGCAATTAATAAAAAATCGGAGGCATGAAAAAAACGGCCATCTGAGTAGTTAATGTTCATGCGCGAATAATCAATAAAAGCCCACTTTCCAGCCATAGCAAATGAAGCAATGAATAAAGAGCTGTGAAAAAAAATAGATATTACAACATAAGCAACAATAATAATAAATGCTGATATAAAAGATATCATGAAAGTTAAGGTTTCTAGCAAAACTGCATACATAAACGAGACTAAGATTTGAATTAACATAAATAATATTACCTTGCTGTTCAGTTCTGCTGTAAAGCCTTTAAATGAGGTAAATAACATAATGTATATAAAAAGCCATACGCACCATAAAGATACAATCAGAACAAACAGTGATAAAAGTTTGCTGAATATAAATACTCCTTTTTTGGGGAGTTTCGGAAGGATATAAGCTCCAGAAATTTGAATGTCACGAAACATAAAATTACCCACAATCATCAAAGGCAGCACTTGAAAACTAATCCATTGTAGAGGGATAGATAATCTATGCTGTGTATACAAGATATGTAGATCAAAGAAATTCATCGAATGAAATAGTGTGGTCAGGCTGTCTGAAAAACTTTGATGGCCTAGCTGTCCCGTCTTATTGCTATTCCAGAGGAAGCATAAAAGAAGGAGGGCGATAGCTAAGCTAATGACAAAGTATGTAATCTTACTTTCATTGAAACGCATGACAATATCACGTTTAAGCATATTCATAAAAGACAATCAGTTTGCTCCTTTCTCTTCAACCTGCTGTAAATAATTACGTCGCTTTACAGATTCTATAGAAATTCCGAATAATAACAACATAATCCCTAATCTAAACAATAATAATTCAGCCAAATCACTAAATTCCAGCACAAAACCATTTAAAAAGAGCATACCATTACATACAAGGTAATCAATCAAAAATAAAAGAATGAAAAGAAAAACTACGATGATTTGATTCAAGTACAGTAAAGTAAATGAAACAACATAACAAATGAAAATAAATGCAAACACATGAGTGATAAAAGATATAGGGGTTAAATACAATAGTCCCGTATTATTGAATACACATAAAGTATACAATTCACCCATAATAATAATCCCATATACTGTTGAAAATAAAAGTGTTTTGAACAGGTATATTAGTGTTAGATAAGGTGCATTGTTTACTCGAATTACAGTATAAATTGAAAAGTAATCGGATGAGATCAAAACAGAAAATACAACGGCAGCAGGGCATAAAATAGAAACGAGATGCCAATAGGAAAAAATATTTTCCAGTACAAAACCATCACCACTACCATTTTCTTGATAAAAAAAGAAATAAACAGCAATTAACTGTAACAGTAAAGCGGCGATGATACCCGGCCACTTCATTCTTAATGTTGATTTTAGAGTATTATAATAAAACACGGCGTTTTTTTCCCCACATATAAAGTAAAGTAGTTGCAATGAACACGCTAAGGTTCAAATATATAAACTTATCTAAACTCAAAAACCCTCCATCATTAACGATATATTTCATTGGATTGTAATTGTTGTTGAGTAAAGTAAAGCCTATTAAATTGATTAAGAAAGGTGTGATATAAACAAAATATTTCTTTTTAATAAAAAATGATAAAGCCAATCCAATGGAAGAAAGAACAGCTCCATACATCCCATTTAATGCAAAAAGAATAAGAGTATATATTAATGAGTGTTCGTAATACAGATTTGCTAAGTCTGTTCCGCCTGTAACGATTGGGTCCATGTAATTGACGATCCCGTCTGGGTTTACCGAAGGATATGTCATCGATAGCAAATAAAGATTTAATAATAATGGTAAGATAATGACGAAAAACGAAATTACAAAGTTGAACCCGAATAATACTGTGAAGTATTTCTTTTTAGTTGTTTTTGTTATAACATTCATAAAAAATCCGGTATTTTTATCTTCACGGTACATACCGGACATTGGAAGTGATGCTAATAACGGAAGAATGAGAATCCAGACAGTCTGAGCTGAGGTTGTATTTCCTTCTGCAATATTCGATAAAAACGGTGAGTTATGTATTTCATAAGGAAGATTGATCTTCTTATGAAAGAAGAGAATACCTAGATAACTGACGATCATAAGAACGATACTAATGAATAAAGAGAAATAAATCTCTTTATTTTTTAATAAACGCTTTAAAAAGAAAGAAATCATGTGCAATGCTCCTGTTTTTTTTTATTAAAACTCTATGTGAGTTTTGGATAGTTTTATTTTAATAAAAAATTTTTAAGAATGGATATTATTTTTACCTTAAAAAGCGATCTTACTGTTTAATGTAAGATCGCTTTGTTTTGAGAAAGGTATTAATAGATTGTGTAATTTCCCTTAGGTTTTACGCTGTCAGGACTCCAATCAGTTGAAAAGGAATCATTGCTGCGGCTGTAGCCACCAAACCTTACGGGTACATTTCTCCCGTAATCTTCAACAGCAGTGTTGGAAAATAAGTATGTATGACCCGGGTGTACTGTTCCTTCGTGAGTTCCACCACCGGATACGTTGTGCCAGTCGCGCCCGCCAGAGTGAACGTTTTTATCTGCCTCTGCCCATACATCAAATTTACCTCCGTCATCTTTCTTTAGGAGATGCATATACATGTAACTTCTATTTTGTTTTCTTCGAGCAGTTGTATAGTCGTAAGGGCTGTACCATCTGAAAGTAAAATGTACCCTTGAATCGCTCGTATTGGCTTTTGCATGAACCACCTGTGAAACACCTAGTGAGGAAACAGCAAGCCCAAACATGATGATGAGTAAACTAATCCTTTTTTTGAATTGAACTTTCAAAATAAATCCTCCATTTTAACCTTCAATTGAAGTTGTACTGAACTTAAGTCTTATATATAATAATTCAATAAAAAGGAAAAGTAAACAGGTTTTTCATTTATGATAATAAAAATTATCTTATATATTATGTTTCTGGGTTGGAAAACCAATTTAAAATAACTTAGTAATTAATATTTTACAAAACTTTTGTTTTGGCCTTTTATTTAACAAAAAACAACCGGTAAAAACCGGTTGTTATCATTAAATCATTCCTCGTTGTGCAACTTCAATTTGGTGTGTAGGTGCATTTGCAATAGTTGTTGCCACGAACACAGTGCTTAGAGCCAGACAAGAGAGTAATAGTTTAGACTTCAATTTCATACAATCTCACTCCTCCTTGAATAAGTTGCCTCACTTGTTCCACCTTCAGAAAATAAGCAGAAGCTTTTTGAAAATTTTTACGTTCATGATAATATTTTGCCACATCAAGAGCGAAATCTTCAAGATCAGCATACAACATTTTACTTTCGAGAAAATCAAAAAATCCTTGAATTGCTTCTTCATCAGGGCCTGATAAGTATAAAGATTTCAAAAATTCAAACTCCGATAAATATATTAAATCTCCGGCCTTTTGAGAATAAGCCATTCCCTTACTATGATATTCACGGGCTTTATCCATTTTTCCTAATTTATAATGGATCTGTGTAATTAAAAAATACGCTTGAGGTAAGGAAGGAAGAATATTTGATTCTTCAAAAACAGCTATTGCTCTTTTGAAATAAGTTATGGCATCCTCATATTGGCTTTGGCTGTTTTTACAAAGCCCGATATTGTACAATGTTCTTCCCATTAATTGGGGCTGATTTTCAGCTTCTGCCATAGAGTAAGCTTTTTGAAAATGTGAGATGGCATCCTCATACTGTTTTAAATCTAAAAAATTGGTGGCAAATAAAGAATGACACTGCAGCAATCTTATATTATAAGCTTCATGTTCTTTGTATATTTCATATGCCTGCCGTGCATAGTCCATTGAAAAATACGTTTGTTTCATATAGTAATAAGATTCAGACATCTTAAAGAAAAACTCAGCCTTCTCTATCCGATCCTTAACAAATACCAACTTGCTTTCGGCCTTTTTAAAAAATTTAATAGCCGACAGATATTCCCGCTGGTCTAGCTCATACATGCCCCTGAAGAAATTAAAGTAATAATCAAGGACTCCAGTTAAACGCGCCTGTTTTTTATCAATCTCAATCAGCAAATCTGACAATCTCGGCTGTTCCTCGATCCGCATTTTCTCTAGTGGTTCAAGGTACTCAAGCATCAGGTTGTGCCGGAATTCCATCAGTGAATAGTACAAATGAAGATCCTGATCTTCTTCCATTTGATCCAGCTCTTGTTTGATTTCTCTTCGCAAATACTCTGCATCGGGTATGCTGAATCGGCGTATGTACATATACCATTCGTTAATCTTTTCTCCGACGGAAGAAGAAGATATGACACCTGTCACGTTTGTAAATCCCTCCCTTCATTATTCTATATATGTCATATTTTATCATCATCATTCTTGTGAGAAGCGCAAAAAAACCGCAATCTTTTCTTTCGTTACACCGCATTGATGGGGATTTTTTCAAAAACTGCTTTTGCCCTCAGCAATTTGTACAAGCAAACACATTCACCTTCCATATTCTGTTGTATCTGCGTGAGCAGTGTATTTCTGAAAAGGAAGTGAAGGTATGAGAAAAAACAAGCTTTCCTTTAAAGAAAAAGCAAGAGCCACACAAGAAGAATGTTTATGTTTTTGTGAGGAAGAAGCTAGCCGTGAAGCAATGTTTCAAGCGCCGATTGAATTGCCTGAGGGGTTTGTTGTTGATCCGGCTGAAGCTGTTGCAAACGTCACGTGGAATGCAGACAGCCTTTCTTGTGTCAGTGAACGTTGCTTAATTGAGACGGGGCCTGAGCCTGATGAAATCGGTGTTCAATTTGCAGTACGCCTGCAGGGAACCGTTACGCTTCTCGTCAGTGTCTCACCAGTGCGAAATCAATATGGACAAGGGGACGGGGCCGTTTCTGTCATTCACAATGCAGAGATCGATCAAGTCGTCTATTATTCTGATAACCCGGATGATTGCCCGGATTTCAGTGGCATCACGATCGAGAACCTTGTTGTCGTTCCGCCGTTCTACGGCAGTCCTTTATCGGTGACGGGGACGATTGTGCTTGTACCGGAACCGGAGCCTGTTTATGCGTTTACAGCGAATCCAAATGATCAATCAGTTTCTGTGATTGATACAAACACTCATACTGTTGTGACAACGATTGCTCTTCCGTACCGGCCGACAGGTATTGAAATAACTCCGGATAAAAGCGCTGTGTTTGTCTTGCATTTCAACAATAATGTGATTTCTGTCATCGACTATGAGACATTAACGGTGACAGCATCTATTTTGCTGGATCAGCAGCCTCAATCGATTACATTTATCCCTAATCATGAATTTGCTTATGCTTTCGCCGGCACTGTCATTTATGTGATTAGAATTGATACGTTGGCTGTCGAGAGGTCTATTCCTGTAGAAGGTTTTGATATTGCAATTGATCCCAATGGGTTATTCGCCTATGTTCTTAATTTTGGTTTAGTGCAAAAAGTGGACCTATTCACCGGCGAAGTCACAGGAACGATTGAACGAGAGCTTATCGTATCATCCATAGAAACAGATTCTCCGGAGCGGTATGCGTATGTATTAGAACAAGAATTCTTATTCAATTATTTGACGGTTATTGATTTAAATACGTTTACGATCAGCAATACCCAAGAGCTGGAGCCTGACGGGCTATATGTAATGTTTACGAGTGGATCAGAGGTGTATTTACATGACAGCTTCACTGGCAATTTATATTCTGTCAGTCCGAATGGAGCAGGCGTAATTGGAAATCTTCCGCAATCAGCAACAGACTATGCGTTTACCCCGAATGGCGAATTTCTGTATGCAACTCGTTTTATAGAGCAGAGCATCATTGTTTACAACACAGATGATTATTCTGAGGAAACTGTGATATCTCTTGGGGTTTCACCGGGTGCCATTGCAATTTAATCAACACCTACAATCAGTATATTTATGCGGCACAGCCTAACGATAATACCGTAACCGTGTACCGCACAAGTGATGATACAGCTGTGACGGTGATTCTGGTTGGCACGGGTCCGTCTGTGATTGTGATGTAGCTTATTTCACAGATCGAGAGAAGCGAATCCGCGATTAGAGAATCGTTTATAAATAAATGATCCGATCTGCTGGATGGCAGCCAGGAAGATCAGAAACAGCAGTTCACTTATGGTGAAACTTAGCATCCACCAAATGCCGGCTCCTGTCAGCACTCCCGCAAGAATTTTTTTGAACAGGGTACCATGCTGGAAAAGCTGCAGCAAGTATGTTCGCATGTAAAACAATAAATATAAAATCAGCAACAATGCCAGTCCCATTGAAACGGCAGGGGGCGTGTGAAGGCGGAAAGGGACGGCTTTAACGATTTCGAACATGCAGCCGAATATGATGACTTGACATAATACAGCAGCCATCACGTATGTTTGGCGGACATTTTTATAGCTGTCACGCAGCGATTTGACGTCTTCTGCATAGCGGCTGCACAATCTGTGATGCTGGAAGTCACAGCAGCTTTGATGAGACTGTGTGAGTTTCTGAAAAGCTGCTGTCATGTTTTTTACGGATTGGATGACATAGTGAAGATAGAGAAAAGCAGGCAGCATCAGAACGGCAGCGATACAAGCCAGCAGTCCGAGCTGCAAAGCATCGTTATTAAATATCTGTACATATTGCGCTGCGGCTTCGGCGACGGCCTGAACCCAGCCGAAGGAATAAGCCGCCATACCTAAGAGCAGCAGCAACACGGTAAAGACATTGCTTTTTCTCATTGTCCGATCGCCTCTTTCTGAGAAACATGAATGACCGCTTTTTTAGAAGATGCCAATGCATCAATGAGAGACAAGAAATCTTGACTATTCATACCGTGAATGATTCGGTACATGTCGAGAAACGTGCAATCGCACCTGTCACACTCTGCCGCCCATTCGAAGCATTTACGAACATAATCGCTGTCATAAATGATCGCGTCAGTCAAAGAATCCTTGCCGTATTGGAGCCAGGCCTCAATCTGTTGTTTTTGCTGTGTGACATAGTAGGAAGCGACATCAATATAAGCCGAAGAATGCGCCCCTTGACTGTGAAGGATCAAAAAACCGCCATTCTCATACATGTGAGCCTCGGCCGATAAGCGATCGACTTCCAGACGGTACGTTTGCTGAATCTCTTGAAAAAACGGTGAATCTAATTGAAATAGAATACGAGACGCGATGTCCCAATAAAGCTTTAACGTCAACAGATTGTTTTCCCCGGGAATTGCGCCGATCTGTAATCCGGTCCATGTGTCTTCCATCCGCTCCTCATTACCAAGCACCATTTTTTGTGAGAGTGCTGGTGGAGAGGAAACGGAGATGATTTTTCTTTCTGCTTTATGATCTGGACGCTTTTCCAGCCGGAGGTGAGGAGGCAAAAGGGCTTCCGTGTCTTCTGAGCCTCCGATCAAAAACAGCGTCATCCGCTGGGGCTGATAGGCGGCATTGTAGGCTTTTTGTAAATCACAGATGTCCAGCGCCTTAATGTCCTCGATTCTGCCTGCGGGGAAGACGGCAGCAGGTGAGGCGGGAGAAAGCATGCTGATCAGCTGATAATGGTAAGAGAGTCGATGATTGAGGTGTGCTGTTTGAATTTCACTTGTAATCACAGCTTTTTCCTGAGTGATCATCTTCTTGTCAAATGAGTGGTTCCATAACGCATCAAGCAGGATGGGGATCGTCTGTCTGAGCCGATCCGGCAATGAGGTAAACATGAAATTGGTATCGGTGTAGGTGGTGAACGCGTTTAAAAGCGCGCCATGCGCAAAAAAATCACTGTACAGATTGCGGCCATTATGCCAGAAGAGAAGATGCTCTAAAAAATGCGCTGTGCCATACGGGAGAAGCGTGTCACCTGATTCTGCCTGTAAGCGGATATCCCGGCTTCCAAAATCGATTTTCACATTGCACAGCCGCAAATGGGCGCGGGGGAACTTCAATCTGAATATTTTCAGCCCGCTGTCTGTGTATCTGATATCGGTTCGTTCATCCAGTTGTTGAAAAAAGGCTTTCTTTTCCATCTCTTCATCCCCTTACTACATGAGCTCCGATATAATTGATAGTCGCTATGAATGGCAATACATCGCGGCACGTAACCGCTGAGATGCCATCCAGCAAGTCTTCTTTCGTGCAGGAGAAGCGGCGCAGGATTCCCATATAGGCTAAAAGCCCTTCGGGAGAATCGAATTGCAGCAGCATTTCATTGCGTAAAAATTGCTTTGCCTGTTCTAGTTCCCGCTCATCGGCTGAAAAATGTGAGACAGCTTCCAAAACGCGCGGGGGAATCTCTTTCTCATGAAGCTGATCCGTACATATTGAAACAAGCAGCAAATTGTTCATGATGTCGTATCGGGTGATGACATGATAGACTGCCAGATCCTTTTCGCGGAAATGCTTGAATAAAGCGGAATGTCCGTACTTTCCGAGCAATCCGTCTATTAGCTGGATTTTGATATAATCGCTGGCATCTTTCAACTCCCCGCAGTCAAATCCGAGAGTCAAGACGGAAGGACCTGTTGCGCTGCGTGTCTCTGTTTCAAAAACATGCCGGTTCACGAGGAATCTTCCGGCCGTTACGGCGGACGTTTGCGATGCATGTCCCGGAATATCACATGCTTGTACATGTCCCAATATGTTCAGCTGTTTTTGTTGGGACAATAAATCAACGATGAAATCCGTTGCATTAAGAAACCGTTGTGGATGGATTGCCTGTATCTTGTCTTTTCGGCCAAACATGGCTGTGCCGTACATCGGGTTTCCGAATGCTTCCTCCGCCAAGCGGGCGGCCGAGTAGGAGAAGGGGTCAGCGAATTTCTTTTCGATTTTGAGCAGCAGTTCATCCTTTGACTTTTCAACAGCATCTGCTGAAAGAGAAGAAGGAAAAGTCATGTCTGCAAATGTCTTCATCAGGGCATCAACTTGAAGATTCTTGTTAAATGACGGGTGAATCAAACGGGTTCCGCAGGTTTTTAGCTGCTGGTCAAAAAAGAGATTCGCTGAATACATAAAGCGGCTGCCGGCGGCGTAACCGAAAGCGTCAATGATTTGCTGCTTCAGGTGTGCAGCCGCGCCGTAAAAATAGATTGTTTCTTCTTCAGGCTCCGCCGCGCTTTCGATCGGCTTCAGAAAGCTCGCGGCGATTGAGATTGTTGAAAATTGATGAGTCTTCAGCAGGTTAACTTCCAAGCCGTTCTCTTTTGCTTGTATCAAAGAAACCACCATCCTGTTTTTGCAGGTAATAAACTATGATCAGCGCCGCAATTGGAATCACCGCCAAGGAGAAAGCGGTGCCGGCTAATGTGGCTAAGAAAAGGGGAAGACAAAATAGATAAGACCGGTATTTTGAAAATCCGCTCCAGAGCTGCTGCTCCGTCTGCCAGCCGAAGGACGGCCTTTTTTCATCTGCGGTTAACCGGATAAACGCGCCCGCCAGCAGCAATTCCATACACTGCACAAAAGTTAGGGCTGAAATCGGGCGGCCGCTGATGAAGCCCACAATGATAGCGACAAGGAGAAATCCGCCTGCCAATAGGCCTGAATAAAAGCGATATTTCGCCCAAAACATCGTTCTTCGTTTAATTGGAAGCGTGATGAGCAGCATGCGATCGTTTTTTTCAATAGAGTACAAAAGGGCGATCGGCGAGCAAATTAGCAAAAGGGCGGAAATCACAATATAAATCACTTGCTGATTGAAGATGCCGGTGTTCATCATCTGGAACGAAAAGAATCCGCTGAACGCCACCATCACCACGTAATTTAACAGCATCGCTTTAGAAGAAATAAATCGGTTCCATTCTCTTTTGTAAAACGAAAATTCAGATCGCCGCATAAAAGAATGCATCTTGCTCTGCTGCGGAGGCGCCTGCAGAAAGACCGGAAAGTCAATGATCACTGCCCACAGCATGTGAACCGCGCATAGCGGGATCGTGACGGCCGGCATAAAAGCGGCACTGAGGCATACACAGGCGAATACCGCCGCATGCAGCAGAAACATCGAGTTCTTCTTTTTGACGAAATGGTTGCTTAGCATAACTCCGAATATTATCGAGTAAACGGTAAAAAACGAAAATCTGCCAAGCCAAAACAATGTTTGCACCCCTGACAGCGTTCCGTTTCCAAATAAGAACAGCGGTAAAATAAAAAAGAATAACGTTCTTCTCAAACAGGTATCGACAAACAGAACGACACTCTGGGCGACCCAAAAGCTCTGTGAAGAAATCGGCAGCAGGCAGCTCAGCTTCATATAGGATTCCTTCCATTGAGATGTCACGGAAAGAAACACCATATATGCGTTCATCAAGAGAAGCGCGAGTATGATATATGTTTTTCCCAACACCGATTCGTCAATGCCGGCCTGGCGGATCAGCCCGATTTCAAACACGGCGAGAATCACAAGCCCTGCAGTAATGCGGATAGCGTCCTTTTTCCCTTGCCGGCTGTAAAGCTGTTTGAACAGCAAAGACATGATGGGGAATATGTTATTCATGGCCGATCACCTCAAAAAATTCCCGCCGCAGATCGGTCTCCTCTCCAATCGGAATGACCTTTTGGATCTGTTTGTTGTGAAGAATGGCCGCAAAGTCACAAAATCTCTGCACGACATCGAGCAGATGGGAAGAAAACAAAATGGTTCCGCCTTCCTCACAGTACTCCCGCATTTTCTGATAAAAGACCTCTATTGATTCCACATCCAAACCGACGAGCGGCTCATCCAAAATAAACAGGGGAGCCCGCAGCAATAACCCTGTCATCAACACAACCTTTTGTCTGTTCCCCAAGGACAGCTCCGAGATTCTCCTGTTGATGTATTTTGAAAAATGAAAGGCCTCAGCCAAACTGGCAAACTGCTGCTCTGAAAAATCCTTTTGATAAAGCGAATGGACGAAAGACACATAGTCCTTCGCCGTAATTTCTGTAAACAGCAGCGGATAATCTGCGGCGAAGTAACGGTAAGTCTTCAGTTGATCTGATGTTTTCTGCGGCATGCCGGCCTCCGCTTCAATGCCGCACAGCGTAAAGCCCCCGCTGTAATTGCGGTTCACTCCTGTAAGCGTATTGATCAGTGTTGTTTTTCCGGCACCGTTTACCCCAAGCAATCCGTAAACGGCGCCTTTTTCTAAGTGTAAGTCCACGTGCTCTAAGATGACGTTGTCCCGTTCATACCAAACGGATACATCGTGTATATCCAAAATGCTCATCGCGAGTCAACCTTCCGCGCGCGCATCCCGAAAAGAATGGCAATGGCAATGAAAATCAGCGTAAACAGATAATCGCTTTTGACAAAATAGACGATTGCGCCGATGACAAAGATAAATGAAAGGATATACAGTAAAATTCTTCTTTGTGCTGGTGACAAATCGTTTCCCTCCTAAATAAGCTGGACCACGTCTTCTAATTGTTCATTTTTCGCCCAAGAGCAAATGTTTTTCCGGTGATATTTGTTAGAGTTCAGCCCTTTTAAATAACAGCCTCCGCAATAGCCGCTGAACGGGCATTTGTCTTTCATGCAATGCTCGCTGAACCGCGGCGCCTGCGCTTGCCACAGTTTATGGACGAGAGGGGAGTTAAAGATGCTTTCATATGAATCATGAAAGATATTTCCCAATGAAAACTCCTTCGGAAAGAGCGCGCACGGACGTACTTCTCCGAACGGGCTGATCACAATGGACTTCCAGCCAGCGCCGCAATTTGCCGCGCGTTTTCTCTCATAAGGAATAATCGGAATCAGATCTTTAAACTCATCAATGATATTTTGCTCGTACTCCATAAATTTGCGGTGCTGCTCGGCGTCTTTTGTGGGGTGGACAATATCTCTGCCTCTTCCGAAATCATCAACCCAATTGTAAGAGAACGCCTTTGCCCCGAGATCCCGAACCTTTTGGGCCATATCGTGGATTTCCCACATGTTTTTTTCGAAAACAGACATGGCGACTCTGACAAATATACCGTGGTCACTCAACAATTTTATCGTTTTACAAGTTTGGGCAAAAGAGCCTTTTCTCCCTCTAAAGGAGTCATGGACCTCGGAATTCACACTATCGAGAGAAATGCCAACAATGATTTTTTGTTTGTAAGCTTTCAAAAGCTCCAGGCTCTCTTTTCGCATGAGTGTTCCGTTTGTTAAGACAGCGACCTTTTTGAACTTTTTGCACACATAGTCAAGAATCTCATTGGCGTTCGGGTGGACAAAAATTTCTCCGCCCGTGATTTCGCATGTCAATACACCGTTGTCAAACAGCATATCAGCCGTTTTCTTGAATTGCTCAATCGACACGGTGCCGAGCGCTTCCGGCGAGCTTTCCAAATAACAGTGGGCGCATTTCAAATTACAGCGGTGCGTCAGCTCAAAGGTGGCGTGCAGCGGCATCGGAAATTCGTTGCTTCCGCTCGTGGTGATCGCATGACGGCTAGACCGATTTTCAAGCTGGATGACCTGCTTGTTCAGGAGCATGTTGAGCATGTCGTAATACCAATCCTTATGGTCTTCCGGTGATTCATCGTACACGGCGCATTGTTCCGCTAAAATCTGTTCAGCCGTTTTTTGCCCATCCATTCGCATGCAGAGCTCGTAAGCCGTTTTGTTAAGATCCAAATACTCAAAGTCAGAAATGGAGACATTATCGCGCAAGTAGTCGATTTCTAACACGCCGCCCTCAGGGAGCTGGTGAACTCTTACACTTTCATTAATAAATGGAAACATCTGCTCTATAAACAAAATACCATCCCCTATACATATGATTCAAATAAAAAACGATTGTGTATGTATAACCAAGAGGTAGATTTTAGTTAAAAATTGTAATTTACTAAAAAGGGCATAGTAGAATGACTATGCCCTTTTGGAGAATCTTATCCCCATAGACCGAATAGACCTGTAGCACCGGCAATTTCAAAATCAGGGATAGGACCGTCCACTAGACAAGCGGCTCCGATCGAGCATGTTGCACAACCTTTGTTTTCTACAATGACAGCTTTTTTCATAATTGAATCCTCCCTTTTTTTGTTTTTTCTAGCAGATCTATGTTGTACTTTTATGATAAAACTATTAAATTACCAATTCAATACATATATTTTGAAGAAAATGTGAAATAGAAATGATAGATTTCGGAAAAATGTAACATTTCCTAAAGGGAATTAGTGATATCATTTTCTCTTCTATTAAGGAAATGCTTTTTATGAGGTTTATCTTCAAATCTGTTGAGCAATGATGGTAAGATAGAAGCAGTTGAAGTTTACAAACGGAATGATTATACTATTCAAGTCAAAGTGGAATGATGAAAAGGACGTGTCAAAATGAAGCAAGAGACACCGATAACACTCCATGTGAAGTCTGTGATCGAGGATGACGGAAACCAGGAAGTCATCGAATTCCGCACCACCGGATTTTACTATGTAAAACAAAATAAAGTGTATCTATCTTATTATGAAGAACACGACTTAGGCAAAGTAAAAACGATTGTGAAAGTAAGCGAAGGCGAAGTCCTGGTCATGAGGTCAGGCGCTGTCAAAATGAATCAGCGTTTCGTAACGGGAGCTTCCACAATTGCTAAATATAAAATGTCATTTGGTGAGCTTGAGCTGAAAACAAGCACAAAATCGATTCAATCTGATCTCGGTGAAGAAAAAGGCCGTGTCAGCATCGCATATGACATGCATGTCGGAGACGAACAGCAGCATTTACATAATATGACGATCACGTATGAGGGAGGAACTCACGCATGAACATTGCGGAACAAATGAAGGACGTGCTGAAAGAAGAAATCAAAGCGGCCGTTCTGAAAGCGGGACTGGCTGAAGAAAGCCAGATTCCTAATGTCGTTTTAGAAACACCGAAAGATAAAACACACGGCGATTATTCAACAAATATGGCGATGCAGCTGGCAAGAATCGCAAAAAAAGCGCCGCGCCAAATTGCTGAAGAGATTGTCTCTCATTTTGATAAAGGAAAGGCTTCGATTGAAAAACTAGATATCGCTGGCCCGGGTTTTATCAATTTTTATATGAACAATCAATATTTAACGAAGCTGATTCCGTCTGTATTAGAAGCAGGGGAAGCATACGGGGAAACGAACATCGGAAACGGTGAACGAGTCCAGGTGGAATTCGTATCAGCGAATCCGACGGGAGACCTTCACCTCGGCCATGCCCGCGGTGCGGCTGTCGGCGATTCTTTGTGCAATGTGCTTTCAAAAGCGGGCTACGATGTGAGCCGCGAATACTACATTAACGATGCCGGAAACCAAATCAATAACCTGGCGCTATCTGTTGAAGTCCGTTACTTTGAAGCGCTCGGCTTGGAAAAACCGATGCCTGAGGATGGCTACCGCGGCGAGGATATCATTGCGATCGGAAAGCGTCTCGCTGAGGAATACGGCGACCGTTTCGTCAATGAAGAGGAAAGCGAACGCCTCGCATTTTTCCGTGAATACGGTCTGAAATACGAGCTAGAAAAGCTGCGCAAGGACTTGGAAAACTTTCGTGTGCCGTTTGATGTGTGGTATTCCGAAACGTCTCTGTACCAAAACGGAAAAATCGATAAGGCGCTTGAAGCGATCCGCGAAAAAGGCCATGTCTATGAAGAAGACGGCGCGACTTGGTTCCGCTCTACGACGTTTGGCGATGATAAAGACCGCGTATTGATCAAGAAGGACGGCACGTATACGTACCTGCTGCCTGATATCGCGTATCATAAGGACAAGCTTGACCGCGGCTTTGATAAGCTGATCAACGTTTGGGGCGCCGATCACCACGGCTACATCCCGCGTATGAAAGCAGCAATTGAAGCGCTGGGCTATGAAAATGGAACGCTTGAAGTAGAAATCATTCAGCTCGTTCACCTTTACAAAAACGGCGAGAAAATGAAAATGAGCAAACGGACAGGTAAAGCGGTAACGATGCGCGACCTGATTGAAGAAGTCGGCTTGGATGCCGTGCGTTACTTCTTTGCGATGCGCAGTGCTGATACGCATATGGATTTTGACTTAGATCTTGCTGTATCAACATCTAACGAAAACCCTGTGTATTATGCACAATACGCACATGCCCGTATTTGCAGCATGCTTCGCCAAGGGGAAGAGCAGGGACTTAAGCCTGCGGCGGACCTTGATTTCAGCCATATTCAATCAGAAAAAGAGTATGACCTGCTGAAAACAATCGGCGGCTTCCCAGAGGCGGTGGCGGAAGCAGCGGAAAAACGAATTCCGCACCGTGTCACAAACTATATTTATGATCTGGCTTCTTCACTGCACAGCTTCTACAACGCAGAGAAAGTCATCGACCCTGAAAATGAAGAGAAAAGCCGCGCGCGCCTGGCTTTAATGAAGGCAACGCAAATTACGCTGAACAATGCGCTTCAGCTGATCGGCGTATCGGCTCCGGAAAAAATGTAATCATGATCAAAGGGCAAAGTCTTCGGACTTTGTCTTTTTTTTATGCGTAAAACGTGTGATGTAATTCACAATCCTGTTTGCTGAGTTTTTGTATGATAAGACTGATTATTGAATCATTGAAAGGGGCAAGCCAAATGATCAACCGTCAACACATTCAATTATCGTTACAGTCATTAAGCTTGGTGGCAGGGTTTATGGTTTGGGTGCTGATTTCATCACTCATTTCCCAAATTACATTAGATATTCATTTAAGCAAAGGCGAGATTTCTTTGGTGACGGCGATTCCCGTTATCCTCGGGTCGCTTCTTCGCATTCCTTTAGGGTATTTAACGAACAGGTTTGGCGCGCGGCTGATGTTTATGATCAGCTTCATCCTGCTTTTGTTTCCTGTCTTTTGGATCAGTATCGCGGATTCTCTGTTTGATTTAATCGCGGGCGGTTTTTTCTTAGGGATCGGGGGAGCGGTATTCTCCATTGGGGTGACATCCCTTCCGAAATATTATCCGAAAGAAAAGCACGGTGTCGTCAATGGGATTTACGGGGCCGGAAACATCGGAACCGCCATTACCACATTTGCGGCGCCGGTTATCGCTCAAGCTGTGGGATGGAAAGCAACCGTGCAGATGTATATGGTTCTGCTGGCTGTCTTTGCATTGCTGCACGTATTGTTCGGCGACCGGCATGAGAAGAAAGTGAATGTTTCCGTAAAAACTCAAATCAAAGTCGTTTACCGAAATCATATCCTGTGGTTTTTGAGCCTGTTTTATTTTATTACGTTTGGCGCCTTTGTCGCCTTCACCATCTATCTGCCGAACTTTCTGGTGGAGTACTTTGGGCTGAATCCTGCGGACGCCGGTTTGCGGACGGCTGGCTTTATTGCCGTATCAACGCTGCTCAGGCCTGTGGGAGGACTCTTGGCTGATAAAATGAGCCCGCTCCGCATCTTGATGTTCGTTTTTGCGGGACTTACATTATCAGGCATTATCTTATCGTTCTCGCCGACGATCGGCCTTTATACGTTTGGGTCATTAACGGTGGCCGTCTGCTCAGGCATAGGAAACGGGACCGTTTTTAAACTGGTGCCTTTCTATTTTTCGAAGCAAGCGGGGATTGCCAATGGTATTGTGTCTGCTATGGGCGGATTAGGCGGTTTTTTCCCTCCGCTGATATTGGCGAGTGTATTTCAGGCAACAGGCCAATACGCGATCGGTTTTATGGCGCTTTCGGAAGTGGCGTTAGCCAGCTTTGTCCTTGTCATATGGATGTATTGGCAGGAAAGAATGAAAACGCACACGGAGAGAAACAGTCAGAGCGTCAACTAACACTGGGCATTCACAAGATTGTTAGTTTTTTCTGGATGGGTGCAAATCAATTCACGTTACAATAAATACACAACGTGACTTTCTTCGAGGTGAGCTCATGAATTTTCTCTCTGTTCGACCATCTGATAGTGATCTTATTTCCAGCGATCTGCATGAATTGCTGGAATCGATTAGTACGAAAAGAAAAATGGAAAAACACACGTATTTGTTTCGGGAAGGAATGGATGCAGAAGAGCTTTATCTGATTCAATCAGGACTCATTGAAATCGGCAAGCTGACATCTGACGGAAAAGACCTGACACTTAGAATCTGCCAAAAGCATGATATCGTCGGGGAATTAACACTTTTCACTGAAGAGCCGAGATATATGCTCAGTGCAAAAGTGCTAGAGGATGGCGAGGTGCTCGTCATTAATAAAAACAAGCTGGAAAAGGAATTAATCCAAAACGGTGCTTTGACATTTGAATTTATGAAATGGATGAGCACTCACCTCCGGAAAATCCAGTCCAAAATAAGGGATCTGCTTCTTCACGGCAAAAAGGGGGCGCTCTACTCCACCCTTATCCGCTTATCAAACAGCTACGGTGTGGAACGAAGCGATGGCATTCTGATTAACATTGTGCTGACAAATCAAGATTTGGCAAAGTTTTGCGCAGCGGCAAGGGAAAGCGTCAACCGTATGCTGGGGGACCTCCGCAAACAAGGGGTGATTTCGATAGAAGAATCCGGAAAAATTATTTTGCACAAGCGGGACTATTTGCGATGCGAGATCGAGTGTGAAAACTGTCCGCTGGAGATTTGCAATATTGACTGAAAAAACCAAGGACCGCCGGCGGTCCTTGGTTTTTTATCTAGTGATAAACATACAAATGACGGCAAAAAAGAAGCAAGCATTCACGATTTCTAGAATGCCGATCGTTTTCGCGGGCCAGTCCCTTCCGTGAAAAAACCATGCCCGCAAACTGCTTGGGATAAAAGCAAGAAATGCCCATCCTGCTCCGAGAAGAGCGGATAGAAAGGGGAGCAGCAGATGGTATCCCCATGACCAGTATGCAAATACGCTGTTTTTTCTCTCCCGGATCACCGACTTCACATAAAAGGAACTTCCGATAAAAAATAAAGCAGATTGAGAAAAAATAAACCAAGCCCAGCCGTCAAGGGTTCCCGTCCCCAGCCAGCAGCTCGCAAGCCCGCCTGAACAAAAGAACAAGACACCCGCAATATCGTTCACTAGCGCCCGTTCGTTTTTTCGGCGGGCATAATACATATGAATGAGGAACAGCGGCAATAAAGAAACGCCAACCCAGATGAGCGGCGGCTTATGAAAGACAGGAATAATCAAAAAACAGCAGGCCGGAACACTGTAATAATATATCCACTTTTGATAGGATTTGATCTGCCTCTTTTTCAAAGCAAGCGTGATGGGATAAACTGCCAAGTAAAGGAAAAGCCAGCCTAAGAAGAGCGGAATATGCCAGAAAACGGGGCCTCCCTTGATCATCCCGAGTAAAAATGGAATCAGCAGCATTGCCCATGCGCCGTGCTGCTTCGGAATCAGCGCCTTCATCGAAATCCTCCTTTTTTATTTCATTATAGATGCAGTCATCCTCCCGATAAGTGACATTCATCATACAGGCTGTGAAATACATCACTGCTGTACAGGCTCAATCGAGCTACACTAAAGCTATCCTTAGCACAGGAGGCTTTCCTATGAATCAGTGTGACTATTTATTATTTCTGAAACAACTTCCTATGTTTAATGAAGTGCCTCTATCCATTGTCGAAACCTTGCTGAAAAACGGGACGTTTATCCGCGGAACATCTGAGCAGTCTCCATCCTTTCTTCATTCTCAATCCGTTTATATTGTATTAAAAGGCAGTGTCCGTTTTATGGACAGCAGGCTCCCTGAAGGATCGAAAACCGTTGCGCTGTGGGAAAAAGGCGATGTGTTTCCGATTGATGAAAAAGGCGGGCTGTATTTATCGCCTTTTATCTCAGTCAATGCCACTTCAGACATTCTGATTCTCAATATCCCTTACTGCACATTTAAAAAAATGATGTCTTACAATCCGCAGCTGCAAATGAATTTTTTGGGCATGCTTCAGCAAAATGTCTTTTGTTCCTATCAATTATTTTTGCGTTATCTGCACACATCACAGGATGAAAATGCCGAGCCCGGTTCTTAAACAGAGCCGGTTTTTTTGATCTTTGAATGAAAGGCGGCTAATGACTCAGGCGTCCTGCCTGAACGCCGCCTTCATCACATGCTGTGAAAGCCCTTCCTTCTCCTTTATGTGAACATTTTGTGAAAAAAGCAAAGTGTGTGACATAGTTCACAAGGAAACACGCTGTCTCTGTTTATAGTGAACTTAGCATCACCTGACTCGGAAGGAGTGAACTCTCATGAAGAAAAAGAAAATGAGTCCGTTGTTTAGGAGATTGAACTATTTCTCTCCTATAGAACACCATTCAAATAAACATAGCCAAACCACCCGCGAAGATCGCGATTGGGAGAATGTATACAGAAACAGATGGCAGTACGACAAAGTCGTTCGCTCCACCCACGGCGTCAACTGCACGGGGTCCTGCAGCTGGAATATTTATGTGAAAAACGGAATTGTCACGTGGGAAGGACAAAACTTGAATTATCCATCAACAGGCCCGGATATGCCTGATTTCGAACCGAGGGGCTGTCCGCGGGGGGCAAGTTTTTCATGGTACATCTACAGCCCGCTCCGTGTGAAATATCCATACGTGCGCGGTGTGCTGATCAATTTATGGCGGGAAGCACTGCAGGCCCATCAAAATCCATTGGATGCTTGGAAATCGATCGTTGAAAATCCTGAAAAAGCAAAGTCCTATAAACAGGCGAGAGGGAAAGGCGGTTTTGTACGCGCTGAATGGCCGGAGGTGCTGAAGCTGATTTCAGCCTCTCTGCTCTATACAGTCATGAAATACGGGCCTGACCGGAACGTCGGCTTTTCCCCGATTCCGGCCATGTCCATGATCAGCCACGCGTCAGGCTCCCGTTTTATGTCTTTAATCGGCGGCCCTATGCTCAGCTTTTATGACTGGTATGCGGATCTTCCTCCGGCGTCCCCGCAAATTTGGGGGGACCAGACGGACGTTCCGGAAAGCAGTGATTGGTACAATTCAGGCTATATCATCACATGGGGCTCCAACGTTCCGTTAACGAGAACGCCTGACGCGCATTTTTTGGCGGAAGCCCGCTATAAAGGCGCTAAAGTCATTTCGATCAGTCCGGATTTTGCGGAATCCTCAAAGTTCGCGGATGACTGGCTGAGTATCCGCCAAGGGACTGACGGTGCGCTTGCGATGGCGATGGGCCACGTCATTTTACAGGAATTTTACGTGAACCAAGAGACGGAACGTTTCATTGAGTACGCAAAGCAATACACGGATTTTCCGTTCTTCGTCACCCTGTCAAAAGAAAATGGCGTATACACAGCGGGGCGTTTTCTGCATGCGAAAGACATCGGGCGGCAGACAAAGCATGATCAGTGGAAGCCTGCGGTCTGGAATGAACAGACAAGCGCATTTGCCATACCGCAAGGGACAATGGGCTCCCGCTGGGACGGACAGCAGAAATGGAACCTGCACATGATCGATGAAGAAACCGGGGACCCGATTGAACCCCGTCTCTCTGTGCTGGGAATAGAGGACGAAATCGGCACGGTGCGCATCCCATATTTTTCAAATGACGGAAACAAAGTGCTTGAGCGGGATCTTCCTATAAAAAAACTGAACCTGAACGGCGAAGAGGTTTGTGTCACGACCGTGTTTGACTTGATACTGGCCAACTACGGCGTGAACCGAGGCTTCGGCGAACAATCAGCTGTCTCTTATGATGATCCTGAGCCGTTCACACCTGCCTGGCAGGAACAGATGACAGGAATCAAAAAAGAAGCCGTCATTAAGATAGCCAGAGAGTTTGCCCAAAATGCGATCGATACAGACGGCCGATCCATGATTATCGTAGGGGCGGGGATTAACCACTGGTTCAACTCCGACACGATCTACCGGGCAGTGTTAAATCTCGTATTACTGGTAGGCGCCCAAGGCGTAAACGGCGGAGGCTGGGCCCATTATGTGGGGCAGGAAAAGCTCCGTCCTGCTGAAGGGTGGCAGACGATTGCAAATGCAAAGGACTGGGAGGGCGTGCCCAAGCTGCAAAACGGCACCTCATTTTTCTACTTTGCGACAGACCAGTGGCGTTACGAGGACCAGCCGATCAGTGACTTGGCTTCACCGATCGCTGCTTCATCCCGCTACAAGCATCACGCCGATTACAATGTGCTGGCAGCGCGATTAGGGTGGCTGCCGTCTTATCCGACGTTCAATCAAAATGGCATTGATCTGTACAAAGAAGCTGAAAAAGCGGGTGCAACAACACCTGAAGACGTTGGTGCGTACGTGGCCTCACAGCTTCAAGAGAAAAAGCTGAAATTTGCAATTGAAGATCCTGACAATGAAGTGAATTTCCCAAGAAATCTCTTTGTATGGCGGGCAAATCTGATTTCCAGCTCAGGAAAAGGGCATGAATATTTTCTCAAGCACCTGCTGGGGACGACGAATGGCTTGATGAATGACGACAGCGACAGCATCCGCCCTGAAGAAATCAATTGGAGGGAGCAGGCACCGGAAGGAAAGCTCGACTTGTTAATCAATCTCGATTTTCGAATGGCCGGTACGGCGCTGTATTCCGATATCGTGCTGCCGGCGGCGACATGGTATGAAAAACACGATCTCAGCAGCACAGATATGCACCCGTTCATTCATCCTTTTGCTCCGGCGATCTCGGCTCCGTGGGAATCGAAGTCAGACTGGGATATTTTTAAAGCACTGTCAAAATCCGTTTCTGATCTGGCAGAAGAAGTCGATATGGAGCCGGTGAAAGAAGTTGTAGCGACACCGCTCCTCCATGACACCATGCAGGAATTGGCCCAGCCGTTCGGCAAAATCAATGACTGGAGCAGGGGTGAATGTGAAGCCATTCCGGGAAAAACGATGCCGAACATCCAAGTCGTTGAACGGGATTACAAGCACATTTTTCATAAAATGACCGCGCTCGGACCTCAGGCCGGTTTAAAACCGAGCGGCACAAAAGGGATGAGCTGGTCGATAGCCGATGAATATGAATCACTCAAAAAGAGACTGGGAGAAATCACCTCGGACAGCGTTGCAAAGGGATGTCCGAATATAAGTGAAGCAAAGCAGGCGGCAGAAGCGATTTTAACCCTTTCGTCCACTTCAAATGGAAAAGTCGCCGTGAAAGCATGGGAATCACTTGAAGACATCACAAACCTGAAGCTGAAAGACCTGGCGGAAGAACGGGAGGAAGAATGCTTTACGTTCGAGCAAATTACAGCCCAGCCGAAAACGGTCATCACGTCTCCGGCATTTACAGGCTCAGAAAAAGGCGGACGCAGGTACTCGCCGTTTACAACGAACGTAGAAAAATTAATCCCGTGGCGAACACTGACCGGAAGGCAATCTTATTATGTCGATCATGAACTGATGATGGAATTCGGTGAAACAATGGCGACATTTAAACCGATCCTCCAGCATCGTCCGTTTCTGAGCAAGCGGCCTGATCAAGAGGGCAAAGAAATCGTCCTCAATTATTTGACGCCGCATAATAAATGGTCTGTCCACAGCATGTATTTTGATTCTTTGCCGATGCTGACGCTATTCCGCGGAGGGCCGACTGTGTGGATGAATAAAGATGATGCAGAGGACACAGATATCAAAGATAACGATTGGATTGAATGCTTTAACAGAAATGGTGTTGTCGTCGCAAGAGCGGTTTTGTCTCACCGGATTCCTAAAGGAATGGCGTTTATGCATCATGCCCAGGACCGCCACATCAACGTGCCCGGCACAAAACTAACGAATAACCGAGGAGGCACCCATAACAGCCCGACAAGGATACACGTCAAGCCGACTCAGATGATCGGGGGCTATGCCCAGCTCAGCTACGGCTTTAACTATTACGGTCCAACAGGGAATCAGCGCGACCTGAACGTCGTCATCCGCAAGCTGAAGGAGGTCGATTGGCTTGAAGATTAAAGCGCAAATCGGTATGGTCATGAACTTGGATAAATGCATCGGCTGCCACACGTGCAGCGTTACCTGCAAAAACACGTGGACAAACCGTGCCGGTGCGGAATATATGTACTTTAATAATGTAGAAACAAAGCCGGGCATCGGCTACCCGAAGCAATGGGAGGACCAGGACAAATATAAAGGCGGCTGGACATTGAAAAAAGGAAAGCTCGAGCTGAAATCAGGCCCGAAAACCAATCGGCTTGCTGGCCTTTTCTATAACCCGAATCAGCCGTCGATTGATGATTACTATGAACCTTGGAACTATGATTATGAAACATTAACAAACAGCCCACAGAAAAAGCACCAGCCTGTGGCGCGCCCGAAATCATCCTTGACGGGGGATTTCATGAATATCGAATGGGGCCCGAACTGGGAGGATGATCTTGCAGGCGGCCACATTACGGGGCTTGAGGACCCAAACGTGCAAAAGATGGAGGAATCGATCAAAACAGAATTCGATGAGGTCTTTATGATGTATCTGCCGCGTATTTGTGAGCACTGCATCAACCCGGCGTGCGTTTCCTCTTGTCCGTCCGGCGCCATGTACAAACGCGAGGAAGACGGCATTGTGCTTGTGGATCAAAACGCATGCCGTTCATGGAGATATTGTGTCTCATCCTGCCCTTATAAAAAAGTCTATTTTAACTGGCAAACGAACAAAGCGGAAAAATGCACCCTCTGTTTTCCGCGCTTGGAGGCGGGACTGCCGACCATCTGCTCCGAAACCTGTGTAGGTAGAATCCGCTATCTCGGCGTCATGCTGTACGACGCGGACAAAGTGGAGGAAGCGGCATCTGTTGAAAATGAAAAGGATCTCTACCATTCCCAATTGGACGTTTTTCTTGATCCGAAGGACCCTGAGGTTGCCAAACTGGCAAAAGAACAAGGCATCCCGGCTGAGTGGATAGAGGCTGCACAGCAATCGCCGATCTATAAAATGATCATCGACTGGAAGATTGCGCTGCCGCTTCATCCTGAGTATCGTACGCTGCCGATGGTTTGGTACATTCCGCCGCTGAGCCCGATTATGAATCTCTTTGAAGGAAAAGGCAGCCAGCAATCTGCGGAAGATATTTTTCCGGCTATCGACCAAATGAGAATTCCAATTGACTATTTGGCGCAGCTATTAACGGCCGGTGATACGGATCATATTCGGTCAACGTTAAAGAAAATGTCTGTCATGCGCCAGTATATGAGAGCAGTCCAGACGAATAAATCCATCGACCCGGCACTGATCTCCAGTGTCGGCTTAACAGAACAGCAAATTGAAGACATGTATCGGCTGCTTGCGATTGCCAAATATGATGACCGCTTTGTAATTCCGAGCAGCCACCGAGAAGAAGTGTCTGATTTATACGCTGAACAAGGGAGCTGCGGCTTATCATTTTCAGGCGGCCCCGGCTCTTGTTTGTAACTTTTGATAAACGAGGTGTAACAAGATGAACACCACAGACCGGCAAATCACGTTCTCCGCTCTTTCCTGTCTTCTTTCCTATCCGGATGAAGAGTGGAGAGCCGAGCTTCCCGATTGGAAGGCTCTTATCCATGAAATCAGCAACCAGCAAATCCGGGAGAAGCTGCTGCACTTTTTCGAAGCGTCAGCCAGCTTTTCTCAAGAAGCACTGATTGAACACTATGTCTATACGTTCGACTTCGGGAAAAAAACGAATATGTACGTCACTTACTTTAACTCAGGCGAGCAAAGGGAACGCGGGATTGAATTACTGCATTTAAAAAGCACGTACCAGCAATCCGGTTTCCTGCCGACAGAGAAAGAGCTGCCTGATTATCTGCCGTTTATGCTGGAATTTTCCGCGGTTGCAGAGATTGAAGCAGCGAGAAGCGTGTTTGAGAAATATCTGTCTAATGTGAGGGAGCTGGCATCCCGCCTTGAAAAAAATGACAGCATATATGCGGAGCTGCTATACGTGCTACTGGCCGCGCTGGAAAACATCGGCGTACGTGAAAGCATTGAAGGGGCTGTTCAGGCATGAGCGGGCAAATCCTGTGGGGCGTGATGCCATACATTGTAATGACAATCTTTATCGGCGGCCATATTTACCGCTATCAGCATGACCAATTTGGCTGGACGGCGAAATCCAGCGAGCTATTAGAAAAGAAAAAACTCGTTGCGGGCAGCACACTTTTTCACTGGGGTATGCTGTGCGTTATCGGCGGGCATCTCATGGGAATTCTGATCCCGGAAGCTGTGTACACCTCCATTGGCATTTCAGAGCATGCTTATCACAAAATGGCAATTGGCGCAGGCCTGCCGGCGGGGATTGTGGCATGTACCGGACTTTTCATCCTGACGTACAGAAGGCTGTTTGACAAAAGAATCCGCAACACCAGCTCGCCATCGGATATCCTTATCCTCATCCTGCTGCTGTTCATGCTGCTGTCAGGCGTTGCCGCCACGTTTCTGAACATTGATTCGAAAGGATTTGATTACAGGACAACAGTCGGGCCGTGGTTCAGGGAGATCTTTTTGTTCAGCCCTGACGCCTCTTTGATGGAGAGTGTCCCGCTATGGTTTAAGCTTCATATCATGATAGGATACGTCGTTTTTATCCTGTGGCCGTTTACGAGATTGGTACACGTGTTCAGTCTGCCACTCAAGTATTTGACACGAAGCTATGTCGTGTATCGAAAACGCTCGTAAAAATCCCCCTTGAAAGAGGGGGATTTTTTATGATGATGGAAACAAGTCTTACAAAACAGTTTGATAAAAAAATAAAAACGCAAGATATTTTCTGCCAAGGTAATGGCTGGGCGGCCAGAAATCCTGTTATGTTTGTATTTGGAAATAACATTCTAAAAGGGAGAGTGAAGAATGAAGCGGATTTTACTCATTTTAACTGCTTGTCTTCTGACAAGCGCGGGGGTCCTGACACTCAGACATTCTCACGTATTAACCGGCGGGACAGCCGGACTGTCACTAAGCCTGACATACTTGTTTCACTCCTCGTTTGCCATGATCTTCTTTCTGATCAATATCCCGTTTTACGTATTTTCTCTCATCAGAATGGGCATCACATTCACCCTATCTACTGTATTTGCAGTCACAGCGCTGACTCTGTTTACAAGCGCGGATCACTGGCTGCCGTCTGTCTCTTTTTCACCGCTTGCCGGGGCGATTGGTGGCGGGGCGCTGATTGGAATCGGCTTGTCGCTCATGTTTTATCATCAGGCTTCGCTCGGCGGCGCCAATATTCTCGCTTTATTTCTGCAACAGTGCTACGGATGGAATCCAGGTACGGTTAATTTCCTCTTCGATTTTGGCGTAGTGCTGGTCGGCATTTTCTTCGTCGGATTGCTGAAAGGGCTTTTTTCCTTAGTGTCGATTGCGGTCACGGGCCTGATCGTCAGCTTCTTCAAACATAAAATCAAAAGCAGCTACTCCCTCAAGCCGGCCTTGCTCCAGAACATCACACCCGGCCAATCTCAGGAAGCTTCATCATAAGCCTTTCCGCATCTTGCGGAGAGGCTTTTTACATAGAAGGTTTACCGATTAGAAAAAAGAGGTAATACGGAGGTAATTGAATCAGATTGGAGAGAATCAGGATGCTGAAAAGGAGACTGGAATTTTTCTTTTTATATATGATGCTTATCGGGGCATATGTCATATGGTTTTTTCCGGTTTCCAGGCTTGAGTTTTACGGAGGATTGCTTTGCTATGTAAGCATTATTTTGTTCAGCATCTATTCGTTAATTCTTGAAAACCGTACCTCGCAGCACACGTTGTTATGGATCCACATTCTTGTCTTTTTTCCGATCGCCGGCTACATGTTTTATCTGTTTTCCGGACAGCTTTATGTAAAAGGAAAGCTGTTCAAGACAAAACGAATGCACAACAGGGAAAAGCTCAGGAAGCTGTTTGACATGGAAGAAACGCCGGAAGTGACAGGGCTGAAGGACAATCAGGAGAGGTTCTTTACGTATTCCATCAGGGCTGCCCATATGAATATCAATACGAAAAGCAATATCAAAGTGCTGAAAAACGGCGAAGAAACCTTTCCGGACATTTTCAAAGCGATGAGGAAAGCAGAATCTTATATACATATTGAATACTACATGTTTAAGTCAGACATGCTTGGCCGCGGCATGATGGACATTATGATGGAAAAAGCGCGCCAAGGTGTCGAGGTGAGGTTTTTATATGACGCTGCAGGAAGCATCAAGCTGGCAAGAAGAGATATCATGAAAATGAAACAAGCGGGAGTGGACATCGTTCCGTTTTCTCCGCTGAAATACGGGTTCTTCAACCAGAAGCTGAATTTCAGAAATCACCGGAAAATCGTGATCATCGACGGAAAAACCGGTTTTGTGGGCGGATTAAATGTCGGGGAGGAATATATCAGCAGAGATCCGTACATCGGATTTTGGAGAGATACTCACCTGCGGCTGGAAGGAGAAATTGTGCAAACGCTTCACGCCATCTTTATGCTCGATTGGGAATACGTCTCCAATGAAGTGTTAATTGATCAAGAGGAGTACAATACCCCGGTTCCCGTGGAAGGAGAGGGCATTTACCAAGTTGTCGCGACAGGCCCTGACATGAAGGAAAGCATGAGCGATCTTTATTATGAAATGATTTCTTCAGCGCAGAAATCAATATGGATCGCCACGCCCTATTTCGTCCCGAATGAATCCATTCGCACGGCGCTCAAAGCAGCGGCGACAAAAGGCGTACAGGTAAGGGTCATGGTGCCGGAGAAGAACGACAGCTTTTTGACGCAATACGCGTCAAGATCCTATTTCCCAGAGCTGCTACTTGAGGGAATTGAAGTGTATTCCTATCAAAAAGGCTTCATGCATCAAAAAGTCATGATCGTTGACGGCGATCTCGCCTCCGTCGGCACCGCGAATATGGACATGCGCAGCTTCCAGCTCAACTTTGAAGTGAACGTGTTCTTCACGGATGCCGAAGCGATCCGCACCCTTGAAGCCCATTTCGAAGAGGATATGCTGGACAGTGAACAACTCAGCCCTGTTGGCTTTTATAAAAGGGGAATGACCGACCGGACAAAAGAATCCTTAGCCCGTCTGTTTTCAGGTGTTCTGTAAAAAAAGGAAATCTGATCTTTAAAAACCGCCGGTGTATAGTATAATTGAGAAATATTATCAGTTATTCAGGCATTGGGGGAAGATAGAGTGCTGCGGCAATTTTTTTCGTATTATAAACCATACAAAACGTTGTTCTTTCTCGATTTTTTCTCGGCGATCGCGGGAGGCTTAATGGAGCTGAGTTTTCCTTTGATCGTCAATTATTTTATTGACACCTTGCTTCCGGGCAGGGACTGGGGGCTGATCATCGCGACCTCAGTCGGCTTATTTGCAGTGTACGCGCTCAGCTCGGCTCTCCAGTATATCGTCACATACTGGGGACACATGCTCGGGATCAATATCGAGACCGATATGAGAAAATCGCTTTTTGACCATTTGCAAAAGCTCTCGTTCAAATTTTACGACAACAACAAGACGGGAACGCTGATGTCGAAGCTGACGAACGATTTAATGTACATCGGCGAAGTTGCCCATCACGGCCCGGAAGACTTATTCATTGCCATCATGACCATTCTCGGAGCGTTCGGGGTCATGCTGTTTATTAACTGGCAGCTTGCATTATTAACGTTTATCATCATGCCGATTGTCATTTGGCTAGCGCTTTATTTCAACAAAAAAATGACCAAAGCGTTTACCACGCTGAACAAAGATATCGGTGACTTTAGCGCGCGTGTAGAGAATAATATCGGCGGCATCCGGCTCGTGCAGGCGTTCGGCAATGAATCATTTGAAAAAGAGCGCTTCGCTGTCAACAATCAGCGCTTCCGTGTCACAAAGCTTTCCTCATATAAAATCATGGCGAAAAACGGCTCAATCAGCTATATGCTGACTCGGTTTGTCACGCTGTTTGTGCTTTTGTGCGGAACGTGGTTTGTCATTCGCGGCTCCTTATCGTACGGGGAATTCGTGGCGTTTGTGCTCCTGACGAATGTGCTATTCAGGCCCATTGACAAAATTAACGCCATTATCGAAATGTATCCGAGAGGAATCGCCGGTTTTAAAAGCTATATGGAATTAATGGAGACAGAGCCGGATATTCAGGATTCTCCTGATGCGAGAGACGTTTTCGGCCTGAAGGGCAATATCTGCTATGAACATGTTTCATTTGGATATGATGACCATCACAATGTCCTCAATGACATTAACCTGTCCATTCAAGCGGGGGAAACGGTTGCGTTCGTCGGTCCGTCAGGCGCGGGAAAATCAACGCTTTGCAGTCTGCTTCCGCGCTTTTATGAAGCATCGGAGGGTGACATTACCATCGACGGCATCAGCATTAAAGACATGACGCTGTCTTCGCTGCGGGGGCAGATTGGCGTCGTACAGCAGGACGTTTTCTTGTTCTCGGGCACGCTTCGAGAAAATATCGCCTACGGCCGATTAGACGCATCAGAAGAAGACATTTGGCAGGCTGTGAAGCAAGCGCATCTGGAAGAGCTCGTCCATAACATGCCGGATGGGCTGGATACCATCATCGGCGAACGGGGCGTGAAGCTTTCCGGCGGACAAAAGCAGCGCTTGTCAATTGCACGGATGTTCTTGAAAAATCCGTCGATCCTGATTCTCGACGAAGCGACCTCAGCGCTTGATACAGAAACAGAAGCGGCGATCCAAAAGGCGCTTCAAGAATTGTCCGAGGGGCGCACGACGCTCGTCATCGCTCACAGGCTGGCGACGATCAAAGACGCGGACAGAATTGTCGTCGTCACAAACAACGGTATTGAAGAACAAGGCCGCCATCAAGACCTGATCGAAGCCGGAGGCCTATACAGCAGGCTGCATCAAGCGCAATTCGGGCAAATGCAGCAATAGGAGGAGAATATGAATAGAAAAAATGTGCTGTACCTTGCTGTTTCATTGGATGGGATGATCGCACGAGAAGATGGAAGCATCGATTGGCTGGATGAATTTGAAGGTGAAGGCGATAGCGGGTACAGCGCGTTTTATCAGACTGTCGATACCGTCATCTTAGGCCGGAGCACATATGAACACGTCAAAATTCTTACACCGGTTTTCCCGTACCAGGATAAAACATGCTACGTTTTCACGAGAACGCCCGGCAGCTATCGGGATGAACACGTGACGTTTATCAATGAGGGAGCCAAGGGCTTCACTGACCGTTTGAAACAGGATAAAGGCTTAAACATCTGGATAGCAGGCGGGGCAGAGCTGGTGAATGCCTTTATGAAAGAAGATGCCATCGATGAATTCATCTTCACTGTTATTCCTGTTGTTTTAGGGAGCGGCATCCCGCTGTTTCATGAACTGACGAATGAAACAAAGCTGCGGTTAAAAGGGATGAAACAATTCGGGCAGGCAGTTCAGCTTCATTATGTAAGACCATAAGAAAAAGGATAGACAAGATGTCTATCCTTTTTATATGTAAGTTAAAGCGCTTCTCTTTCAGCAGGCTCGATAATATTTTGGAACTTTTCAATCAGCTGTGATGCTTTAGTTCCTTCCACTACAATCAGATATTCCTTTTCATCATGAGCCATACGGAACGTCTCAAGCTCAATTAAGCTTTTGATTTTGCACATTGTTTTCTTTGAATAAATATAAACCTCGTGGCTTCCGGAATGGCACATTTTATAAAGATGAATCAAATTTCTTAAAGTAAATGCCTGTGCGGCTACTTTCAGAGACTTGATGTTTTTCATAATCTTTCTCCTCCATCGGTTGTTGTCTTATATAGCGTATGTTCCCAGAGCGGACGAACTGTAAACCTGATATTGCACATTTATGATTTCCATTGCAGCGTGCCGCCGCCGATGCGTTTGACACCGCGGATGGAGCTTAATTCATCCATCAGGCGGAGAAGTGCCTTGTCTTTCTGTTTTGCTTCAATCATGAAATCAATATTTGTTCCCCATTGTCTGAAGCGCTCTAACAGCGGCAGCAAAAAGTTGGCGTCAACATAATCGGCATGGCTGCGTATGGCTTGCTCCGATTTTGGGGAAGACAGGTGAACCTTTGGCTGCAGCCCTATCCGCTCCCACGTTTTGATCATCCGGGGCAGTGCTTCATTCAGGTCGGCGTGATCATCTGGATTGGCGTAAAAATGATGAAAGTCAAAGACAAATGGAACATCCTCTTGTTCACAGACCTGAAGCGTTTCTTCTGTCGTATAGGTTTTATCATCGTTTTCCAGCGTCATCCGCTGTTTGATCTCCTGCGGCAGCTGCTTCATATTTTGATGAAATTGAGCAGTGGCGGTGTCTTTATCTCCGTAAGCGCCGCCTATATGAATGTTGATAACGGAGCGATCAGCAATGCCCATGGCTTCAAGCATGCGGTAGTGATACGCCATATCGGTTACCGCATTTTTTGTGACGTTTTCCTTCGGGCTCGTGAACAGAGTGAATTGGTTTGGGTGAAAGCTTGTTCGCAGATGATGTGTTTTAACAAGCTCTCCAATCTCCCGAAACTCCTTTTGAAACGGCGTTACAAAATCCCACATTACATCGGGATGTGTGGCCAGCGGCACAATCGAACTGGAAAAACGGTACAAAGGAATACCGTGGCCGATGATATAGTGAAGGGTTCTCATCGTATTGTTCAAATTGGCTCTTGTCACAGTCAGCAGGGCTTCTTTTCTTTCATCCTTTGAAAGCTTGGAATAACGCGCGAATGTCAATGCTTTAGCGGGAGACGCATCCCAAAGGCTCATCGCGTTTGAAACGAACCCGAATCTGAAAATCATAGGAACTCTCCTTTATAAAAAATAAGATAATGCTCTGCCAAGCCATTCCGCCGGGCGCTGTCTGAACGTACGCTTTTTGAAATTCTCCTTTGTCAGCAGCTCCGACCTATTAATATCCTCTTCAATCGTGGCATAGACTTCTTTTGTAAAAGCCTTATTATCGATTTCAACATTCACCTCTTCATTTAAAAAGAAGCTTCGCTGATCAAAATTGGCGGTGCCGATGACGCTGAAGTGATCGTCAATGATCAGGGCTTTCACATGATAAAACCCCTGGTAAAAACGGTAGATAAGACAGCCGGCATCCAAGAGCTCTGAATAATACGTAAAAGCTGCCTCTCTGACCAGCGGATGATCTGATTTCATCGGCACGATGAGCGTAACAGTTACACCGTTTTTTCTTGCTTTGACCAATGCCTGCTGAAGCGGTTTTGTCGGAATATAATAAGGTGTGCAAATGGTAATGCGATCTTTTGCCTGCGCGATATTTGCCAAATACGTTTTTTCAAGAGCATAACCATCAGTCGCATAAATCTTAAGAGAGATATTCCCTTGCGGAAGCTCCGGCCAAACATCCGGGGCCAGTTCAGCTGATCCGGTATTTCGTTTTAGATCGGCTGTAAAAAGCGTCTGAAGATCGCGGACACCTTCTCCCTTCATGCGCAGATGATAATCCTCCCAATTGCCGAACTTCGCCTTCTTTCCAAGGTATTCCTCACCGATGTTAAACCCGCCGATATAACCGATCTTCCCGTCTATCACAGCGATTTTTCGGTGATTTCGTTTTTGTATGTGGAAAAAGAAAAAAGGAAAACGGGGCTTGTTAAGAAAATGAACATGAACTCCGGCATTTTTCATCGTCTTCAGCGCCAGTTTTTTAATTTTTTGGCTGCCGGACCAATCCAGCAGCAAATAAACAGAAACACCGGCTTTAGCTTTTGCTTTCAGCAGCGTAAACATATTGTGGCTGACCTCATCATTTTTCATAATAAAAAACATCACGTGAACAGAGGAAACAGCCTGGCGGATGTCTTCCATCATCCGTTCGACAAGATCAGCGCCGCAGTGGATCAATTCGATGTCACTCTTCTTTTTTGAAAAAACAGGCTCGTACGCGTTCTTTCTATATCCTGCGCGGCCCATGAAGATATCAAGCAGAATCAAAGCAAAAAGAATAACGACAATGATCATAATCACGAAAAATACCTTCATCCCGGCACTCCTTTCCGTAGTAAAGGTAGTGTGCCCGATCAGCTGGAATTTAATTATTGACTGAACACTCATTCATTATTTATCATAAAGATAATCTTATACAGATTCGAGGGTAGGGGATCGCGGTCTTTATCAGTAAAAAGGGGGAATTAGAATGAGCGGCTTTCTCATCGCAAATGCATTGTTATTTCTGATTGTAACCGCTTACGCTGTCTATTTGTTTGTCTACTTGGTTAAAACGAGACTGGCCTACATCAGGCTCGGGCAGAAAGAACATTTTGATCAACGGATCAAGGAACGGCTTCGCGCCATATGGGTGAATGTATTCGGACAGAAAAAACTGCTCAAGGATAAGAAAAGCGGAATCATTCACGTCATGTTTTTCTACGGATTTATATTGGTTCAGTTCGGAGCAATTGACTTTATTATCAAAGGACTGGCTCCCGATCGGAATCTGCCGCTTGGCCCTGTCTATCCCGCCTTCACCTTTTTTCAGGAAATCGTTACATTTCTTATTTTAATTGCTGTAGGCTGGGCATTCTACAGACGTTATATTGAAAAGCTCGTCAGGCTGAAACGCGGTTTCAAAGCAGGGCTCGTTCTCATTTTTATCGGGGGATTAATGCTGACGGTTCTGCTTGGAAACGGGATGAATCTGATCTGGCATGAGCACGGGCTTTCTTGGAGCGAGCCGATTGCATCAGGTATTGCGTTTTTGCTTAGCGGGGTCGGGGAAACAGGTGCGGCGGTGATTTTCTATATCGCATGGTGGGCGCATCTTCTGTTTTTGCTGAGCTTTTTAGTGTACGTGCCTCAGTCGAAGCATGCCCATTTAATCGCCGGACCTGCCAATGTCTTCTTCAATAGAATGGAATCAGCCGGAAAGCTTGAAAAAATTGATTTTACCGATGAAACGAAAGAAAGCTACGGAGCGGGGAAAATTGAAGATTTTCGGCAGACTCAGCTGCTTGATCTGTACGCGTGTGTCGAGTGCGGCCGCTGCACCAATATGTGCCCTGCAACAGGCACCGGAAAAATGCTGTCGCCGATGGACTTGATTTTGCGTCTCAGAGACCATCTTACTGAAAAAGGCGCCGCTGTCACCTCGCGTTCGCCATGGGTGCCCGCGGCAGCGTTCCGGCATACGAGAGGTAATCAGCTGGCGGCGGCGTCAGCGGGCAGCGGATCGCAGGAAGCCGCGGCAGCGCTAGATTACAATCCGAGCTTGATCGGCGACGTCATCACAGAGGAAGAAATTTGGGCGTGCACCACTTGCCGGAATTGTGAGGATCAATGTCCGGTCATGAACGAGCACGTGGATAAAATCATCGACCTTCGCCGCTACCTCGTACTGACAGAAGGAAAAATGGACAGTGACGCACAGCGCGCCATGACCAGTATTGAGCGGCAGGGAAATCCGTGGGGCCTCAACCGCAAGGAACGTGAAAATTGGCGTGACGCGGCGCCGGATGCTGAGATTCCGACCGTGAAAGAAATGAAAAAAGAAGGAAAAGAATTTGAGTATCTTTTCTGGGTCGGTTCTATGGGGTCATACGACAACAGAAGCCAGAAAATCGCGATTTCCTTTGCCAAGCTGCTCAATCACGCGGGCGTGTCCTTCGCGATCCTCGGTAATAAAGAAAAAAATTCAGGAGACACGCCGCGCCGCCTCGGAAATGAATTTTTATTCCAAGAGCTGGCTGAGAAGAATATCTCTGAATTTGAAAAAAATCATGTGGAAAAAATCGTTACGATCGATCCGCATGCATACAATTTATTTAAAAATGAGTACCCTGATTTCGGTTTTGAAGGCGAGGTTTATCATCATACAGAAGTGCTGGCCGAGCTGGTGAGGAACGGGAAACTAAAACCGCAGCACCCCCTTCAAGAGGTGATTACCTTCCATGATTCATGCTACTTGGGCCGGTACAACGAAGTCTATGATCAGCCGAGGGAGATTTTGAAAGCCATTCCTGGCGTACAGCTGATTGAAATGGAGAGAAACCGGGAAACCGGCATGTGCTGCGGCGCCGGCGGGGGATTAATGTGGATGGAGGAAGAAACGGGCAATAGGATTAATGTCGCCAGGACAGAGCAAGCGCTCGCGGTCAACCCATCGGTGATCAGCTCAGGCTGTCCGTACTGTCTCACGATGCTCGGAGATGGCACAAAGGCGAAAGAAGCCGAAGACCAAGTCAAAACGTATGATGTCGCCGAGCTTCTGGCTCAATCTGTCTTAGGTGCTGATATGAAAATGGGGGAGAAGCCATGAAGTTTTCATTATCAGAAGAACACGAGATGATACAAAAATTGGTGCGTGATTTTGCGAAGCATGAGGTGGCCCCGACAGCCGCAGAACGCGACGAACAAGAACGCTTCGACCGCGAGCTGTTTCGGGAAATGGCGAATCTGGGGCTGACGGGAATTCCGTGGCCTGAAGATTATGGAGGAATCGGAAGTGACTATCTGGCCTACGTCATCGTGGTGGAGGAACTGTCAAAAGTGTGCGCCTCCACCGGTGTGACGCTTTCCGCCCATATCTCTCTTTGCAGCTGGCCGCTGTTTGCCTTTGGGACGGAAGAACAGAAGACAGAGTATTTGACACAACTGGCCCTAGGAGAGAAAATCGGCGCTTTTGCTTTGACCGAAGCAGGGTCCGGCTCTGACGCCGGCGGCATGAAAACAACTGCTGAACGAATCGGCGATGACTATGTGTTAAATGGCTCAAAAGTGTTTATCACAAACGGCGGCATCGCGGATATTTACATTGTTTTTGCAGTCACCGATCCCGCGAAAAAGAAAAAAGGCATTTCCGCTTTTATTGTAGAAAAGAATTTCGAAGGATTTTTGACAGGCAAGAAAGAAAAGAAGCTGGGCATCCGTTCGTCTCCGACAACAGAAATCACATTCGAAGATTGTGTTGTGCCCGCAGCAAACCGTCTTGGAGAAGAAGGGGAAGGCTTCAAAATCGCGATGAAGACGCTTGATGGAGGAAGAAACGGCATTGCCGCTCAAGCCGTGGGCATCGCTCAGGGAGCGCTTGATGCGGCGCTTCAATACGCAAAAGAGAGAAAGCAATTCGGAAAATCAATCGCCGAGCAGCAGGGCATTGCTTTTAAACTCGCGGATATGGCTACAATGATAGAAGCTTCAAGGCTATTGACCTATCAGGCGGCATGGCTGGAATCATCAGGCCTTCCATATGGAAAAGCTTCCGCCATGTCCAAACTGCTGGCGGGGGATACGGCGATGAAGGTGACGACCGAAGCCGTGCAGATTTTCGGCGGCTATGGCTATACAAAAGATTATCCGGTTGAACGCTATATGCGTGATGCAAAAATCACGCAAATCTATGAAGGCACTCAAGAAATTCAAAGACTTGTCATCTCCAGAATGCTCGCGGATTGACGCAAAACATCTATCAGTCGGAACACTCTTGTAAAATTATTTAAATTAACGCTGTTAAGGGTAGCATATTCTGTTTTATTTTGTTTATAATGAGAGGTATGGTTTGTATAAGAACGATACAAAATCGCTTTCATTATTGATAAAACAGATACATATAAGTAATAGAAAGGGAGTGTCCGACCTTGGGTATCAAACAATATTCACAGGAAGAGCTAAAGGAAATGGCTTTAGTTGAAATCGCTCACGAATTATTTGAAGAACATAAAAAACCAGTTCCTTTTCAGGAGCTTTTAAATGAAATTGCATCTTTGCTCGGCGTGACAAAAGAAGAGCTTGGAGACCGCATCGCTCAATTTTATACAGATTTAAACATTGACGGCCGCTTCCTGGCGCTTTCTGACCAGACTTGGGGGCTTCGCAGCTGGTATCCGTATGATCAGCTTGACGAAGAAACGCAGCCGACCGTCAAGGCGAAAAAGAAAAAAGCGAAGAAAGTAGTCGAAGAAGATCTTGACCTTGACGAGTTTGAAGTGATCGACGAAGACGACATTGATTTAGATGAAGTCGAGGAAGAACTTGATCTTGACACCGACGATTTTTGACGATGAAGATCTTGATGAAGACGATGATGATCTTGAGATCGAAGAGGATATTATTGATGAAGATGATGAAGATCTTGATGATGAAGATGAGGATCTCAAATAGTAATAGATCATCTTCAAAACCATCTTGACTTTCAAAGTCGAACTATGTAGTATGTATTTTGGGCTCTTCAAAAACGAAGAGAGAACATAGTGCGTTATGCTCCCTTTCAAGAAATTGAAAGGGAGCTTTCTTATTTTCACCCCTCATTTTTCTTATAAATCATTTAAAATGCTAAATGATTTTCTATAAAACAGTACATTTTAAAAATGTAGCTAAGAGCGAAGAGAGGAGCAAACGAAATGACGAAATATATTTTTGTAACCGGGGGAGTCGTATCCTCACTTGGAAAGGGTATTGTAGCAGCTTCATTGGGACGTTTGCTGAAAAACCGTGGACTGAACGTGACGATCCAAAAATTTGATCCATACATCAACGTCGACCCGGGAACAATGAGCCCATACCAGCACGGTGAAGTATTCGTAACGGATGACGGCGCCGAAACAGACTTGGACCTTGGTCACTATGAGCGTTTTATCGACATCAACCTGAATAAATTCAGCAACGTGACAACTGGTAAAATCTATTCAACAGTTCTTAAAAAAGAACGTCGCGGAGACTACCTTGGCGGAACCGTACAGGTTATCCCGCACATCACAAACGAACTGAAAGACCGTGTTTACCGCGCGGGGAAAGAAACAAACGCGGATGTCGTTATTACAGAAATTGGCGGTACTGTCGGGGACATCGAATCACTGCCATTCCTTGAAGCGATCCGCCAAATGAAGAGCGACATCGGCCGTGAAAACGTAATGTACATCCACTGTACGCTTGTTCCTTACATTAAAGCTGCGGGCGAATTGAAAACAAAACCGACACAGCACAGCGTAAAAGAATTACGCAGCTTGGGCATTCAGCCAAACATCATCGTCGTGCGTACAGAAATGCCGATTTCTCAAGATATGAAAGATAAAATTGCGCTATTCTGCGACATCGATACAAAAGCGGTGATCGAGTGTGAGGATGCGGACAACCTATACTCCATTCCGCTTGAGCTGCAAAAACAAGGACTAGACAAGCTTGTTTGCGAGCACATGCAATTGGCATGCAAAGAGGCTGAAATGTCAGAGTGGAAAGAGCTTGTTAACAAGGTTAGCAATCTGTCTCAAACAATTACGATCGGCCTTGTCGGTAAATACGTTGAGCTTCCTGACGCATACATCTCTGTTGTCGAGTCTCTCCGCCATGCGGGCTATGCGTTTGACACAGATGTAAAAGTGAAATGGATCAACGCAGAAGAAGTGACAGAAAGCAACATCGAAGAGCTCACAAGCGGAACGGACGGCATCATCGTGCCGGGCGGATTCGGAGACCGCGGTGTTGAAGGTAAAATCGTTGCAACAAAATACGCGCGCGAAAACAACATTCCATTCTTGGGTATTTGCTTGGGCATGCAGGTTGCGTCTATTGAATACGCACGTAATGTATTAGGCTTAAAAGGCGCTCACTCTGCGGAAATTGATCCGTCAACTCAATACCCGATCATTGACCTTCTTCCTGAACAGAAGGATGTTGAAGATCTCGGAGGAACGCTTCGTCTCGGCCTTTACCCATGTAAGCTTGAAGAAGGCACGAAAGCCTTTGAAGTGTATCAGGATGAAGTGGTGTACGAGCGTCACCGCCACCGTTATGAATTCAACAACGAATTCAGACAGCAAATGGAAGACCAAGGCTTCGTATTCTCAGGCACAAGCCCGGACGGACGCCTTGTTGAAATCATCGAGCTGAAAGACCACCCTTGGTTCGTGGCTTCTCAGTTCCACCCAGAGTTCAAGTCAAGACCGACAAGACCTCAGCCTCTATTCAAAGGCTTTATCGGAGCGTCTGTCGAAGCTGCAAATCAGAAGTAATCAAAAAAGACTTGCCGTTTGTCAAAAGCGGGCAAGTCTTTTTTATTTGTTTCCTGCAAGATACAGCATGTACAATAAGATATTATGCATACTCTTGCAGAATTTCTTTTAATGTAAACGATAAAGCATGGTAGACATACAGTGCTGTCATTAAAGAGGGAAATCCGTAACGGGTGCCGTCTTCATCGGGAACGAGCGGCATTTTTAATTTAGAATCAATATGCACATCGCAATATTGTTCCATCCCCGCACTGTCTTTAGCTGCCGGCGATACGCATACGACTCCCGTACCTTTTTCATAAAGCTCTTTCGCGAGCGCCTGCTCTTCGGCTGTCCCCGTCCCGGAGCAAAACATCAGCATCCTGTCGCTTTCTGTCACTTCCTCAGCGCTTTGTGGAAAGGCTTTGACAGATGGGAAGGGTTCGCTGCTTTCGGTGGCCTCATAAAAGACGCCCTGAAGCTCATTAGCACCGTATAAATAAATGGAATGCCCGCTGATCACCGCTTGTGCAAGCAGCCGCGCCCCATCTTCAATCGCGTCAGATTCCTTATCCTGAATGCGGGAAAAAATACCTGTTAACTGCGTCGTAAATATTTTCAACATAAGTGAATCCTCCTTTATAACGTACAATATCAGTATACAACAAAAGAGAAAATGCTCAGAAAATGTCGTAAAGTAGACTATTATAATTAAAGGAAATAGGAAAATCAAACAGAATACATACACTACTGCTTACTTTTGACGAAAATCATAATATTGGGGTGTAAAATGATGAATGAAAAAATTTTAATCGTTGATGATCAATACGGCATACGTATTTTGCTTAATGAAGTATTCAATAAAGAAGGCTACCAGACGTTTCAGGCTGCAAACGGCCTGCAGGCGCTTGACATCGTGACAAAAGAACGGCCCGACCTTGTGCTTCTGGACATGAAAATTCCCGGCATGGACGGTATCGAAATCTTAAAACGGATGAAGGTCATTGACGAAAACATCCGGGTGATTATCATGACGGCATACGGAGAGCTCGACATGATCCAGGAATCAAAGGAACTGGGCGCCTTGACGCACTTTGCGAAGCCGTTTGACATCGACGAAATCAGAGACGCCGTGAAAAAATATCTGCCCCTGAAGTCTAATTGACAAAAAGAAGAAACAAATGAATGATGTCATTGTGTTGCCGATTTGTCGAAAAGTTGGTATTCTAGTTATGGAGAAAAAGCGATCTGGTATTTACATATGACAGCAATAGATGGGTCATGCTAGGGTGGAAAGCTTTTTTCGCTAGAAGACAATCAGGCTACATAAGGAGGACATTCGACATGCCTTTAGTTTCTATGACGGAAATGTTGAATACAGCTAAAGAAAAAGGTTATGCTGTAGGACAATTTAACTTAAACAACCTTGAGTTTACTCAAGCGATTTTACAAGCAGCTGAAGAAGAAAAATCTCCAGTGATCCTTGGTGTTTCCGAAGGTGCGGGACGCTACATGGGCGGCTTCAAAACAGTCGTTGCTATGGTAAAAGCACTTATGGAAGAGTACAAAGTGACAGTTCCTGTTGCGATTCACTTAGACCACGGTTCAAGCTTTGAATCTTGTGCGAAAGCGATTCATGCAGGTTTCACATCTGTAATGATCGACGCTTCTCACCATCCATTTGAAGAAAACGTAGCAACAACTTCTAAAGTTGTTGAGCTTGCTCATTTCCACGGAGTATCTGTAGAAGCTGAGCTTGGAACAGTCGGCGGACAAGAAGATGACGTTATCGCTGAAGGCGTAATCTACGCTGATCCGAAAGAGTGCCAAGAGCTTGTTGAGCGCACTGGCATCGACTGCCTTGCACCTGCTTTAGGTTCTGTTCACGGCCCTTACAAAGGTGAGCCAAACCTTGGTTTCAAAGAGATGGAAGAGATCGGAAAATCAACTGGTCTTCCGCTAGTTCTTCACGGCGGTACTGGAATTCCGACTGATGACATCAAAAAATCAATTTCACTTGGTACAGCTAAAATCAACGTGAATACTGAAAACCAAATTTCTTCTGCAAAAGCTGTTCGCGAAACATTGGCAGCTAAGCCTAACGAGTACGATCCACGTAAATACCTTGGACCAGCTCGTGAAGCGATCAAAGAAACAGTTATCGGTAAAATGCGTGAATTTGGTTCTTCAAACCAAGCTTAATTCAATTGGAACGTTTATAGCCGCCTGACAGCTTGACAGGCGGTTTTCCGTCTATCTTTAGAAAGCGCAATCATATTCACAGTTCAGAAAATTTCTTAATCAGGGAGGCTTTTTGAAAATGTTATTCTTTGTTGATACAGCCAATATCGATGAAATTAAAGAAGCGAATGAATTAGGAATTCTCGCCGGTGTAACGACGAATCCTAGTTTAGTAGCAAAAGAAGCTAACGTATCATTCCACGACCGTCTTCGCGAGATCACAGATGTCGTGAAAGGCTCTGTAAGCGCAGAGGTTATTTCTTTGAAAGCTGAGGAAATGATCGAGGAAGGAAAAGAACTGGCGAAAATCGCTCCGAACATTACGGTGAAAATCCCGATGACGACTGATGGCTTAAAAGCGGTAAGAGCACTTACTGACTTAGGCATCAAAACAAACGTCACATTGATCTTCAATGCCAACCAGGCGCTTCTCGCTGCCAGAGCTGGGGCAACGTATGTATCTCCATTCCTGGGACGTTTAGATGACATCGGCCACAACGGACTTGACCTGATTTCAGACGTCAAGACGATTTTTGACATTCACGGTCTTGACACGCAAATCATTGCAGCGTCAATCCGCCATCCGCAGCACGTGACAGAAGCCGCTCTAAGAGGGGCTCATATCGGCACAATGCCGCTGAAAGTCATTCATGCGCTCACTAAGCATCCGTTAACAGACAAAGGAATTGAACAATTCCTGGCAGACTGGAATAAATAATTGCAAAGGGCGGCAAACAGCTTTATGCCTGTTTGCCGCGGCCTTTGTTTTTCACCGTCTGATACAGCGGACCTACAGATGCTGACGCCGCTTTACAGAGAAGGAATCATTGGGCTGCAGAAGCTGATATCGGAATGAAGGGTTTGCGTACTGCTTTTGCCGGATGAAGACGAGGTCTCTTGAGCCGGCGGGTCTCTGTGCAACTTTCGAAACCTGTACCCCGCAAAGCTTCGCTATTTTCTTCCTGATATTTTACAATGTGTTGTATTCTTTCTCTTCGAATTGGCTAGATTTTGGACATGAGCTTTATTTGCAGAGACAGAATAAAATGACATTTTATTTAGCTCCGCAGCTATCTTCTTATGGAAGGAGACTATCATGGAAAAGTTGAATATTGCCGGCGGTGACTCGTTAAACGGTACAGTACATATCAGCGGCGCTAAAAATAGTGCTGTTGCATTAATACCTGCAACCATTTTGGCAAATTCCGAGGTGACAATTGAAGGGCTTCCAGAGATTTCAGATATTGAAACGCTGCGTGACCTGTTAAAGGAAATCGGCGGCAACGTGCATTTTGAGAATGGGGAAATGGTTGTTGACCCCACGTCGATGATCAGCATGCCGCTTCCTAACGGGAAAGTAAAAAAGCTTCGCGCGTCCTATTATTTAATGGGGGCGATGCTCGGCCGCTTCAAGCAGGCCGTCATCGGATTGCCCGGCGGCTGCCACTTAGGGCCCCGTCCGATTGATCAGCATATCAAAGGCTTTGAAGCGCTAGGGGCTGAAGTGACCAATGAACAGGGTGCTATTTATTTGCGTGCTGAAAGGCTGAGAGGCGCACGTATTTATTTAGATGTCGTAAGCGTAGGGGCAACCATTAACATTATGCTTGCCGCTGTTTTGGCAGAAGGAAAAACGATCATCGAAAACGCTGCCAAGGAGCCTGAGATCATTGATGTCGCGACACTGCTTACCAGCATGGGAGCCAAAATCAAAGGTGCGGGAACCAATGTGATCCGAATTGACGGCGTGAAGGAACTGCACGGCTGCAAGCATACGATCATACCGGACAGAATTGAGGCCGGGACATTTATGATTGCAGGAGCTGCAATGGGAAAGGAAGTTATTATCGATAATGTGATTCCCACTCATCTTGAGTCGTTAACGGCAAAGCTGAGAGAAATGGGTTATCATATCGAAACAAGCGACGACCAGCTTCTCATTGTCGGCGGGCAGAAGCACTTAAAGCCGGTTGATGTCAAAACCCTTGTATACCCGGGCTTTCCGACTGATTTGCAGCAGCCGATGACGGCGCTCCTGACAAGGGCAAAAGGGACAAGCGTCGTAACAGACACCATCTACTCGGCAAGATTCAAGCACATTGATGAGCTGAGACGAATGGGTGCCAATATGAAAGTAGAAGGCAGATCTGCCATCATCACAGGTCCTGTCGAGCTTCAAGGCGCAAAAGTGAAGGCGAGCGATCTGCGTGCCGGAGCTTGTCTGGTGGTAGCCGGCCTGATGGCTGACGGCGTCACGGAAATTACGGGCCTGGAGCATATTGACCGCGGATACAGCAGCCTTGAGAAGAAGCTTGAGGGGCTTGGAGCGACAATCTGGCGTGAAAGAATGACTGACGAAGAAATAGAACAGCTTCAAAATTCATAATGGTTTCTTGTGAGAGGAGATCGTGTTGAAATGGAAAGAAGTTTATCAATGGAATTGGTACGTGTGACCGAAGCTGCGGCATTGGCATCTGCAAGATGGATGGGCCGGGGAAAAAAAGATGAGGCTGATGAAGCGGCAACGAGCGCAATGAGAGACGTTTTTGATACAGTTCCGATGAAAGGGACCGTTGTGATCGGTGAAGGCGAAATGGACGAAGCGCCGATGCTGTATATCGGGGAAAAACTCGGAAACGGGTACGGCCCGCGCGTCGATGTCGCAGTTGACCCTCTTGAAGGCACAAACATCCTAGCAAGCGGCGGCTGGAACGCACTGACGGTTATTGCGGTAGCAGACCACGGCACGCTTCTGAACGCTCCTGACATGTATATGCAAAAAATCGCAGTCGGTCCGGAAGCGGTGGGCTGCATTGATATTGAAGCACCCGTCATTGATAACCTTAAAGCGGTGGCAAAAGCGAAAAACAAGGACGTTGAGGACGTCGTTGCCACAATCTTAAACCGTGAAAGACACGCAAAAATTATTTCTGAACTTCGTGAGGCCGGCGCCAGAATCAAATTGATCAATGATGGCGATGTCGCAGGCGCCATCAACACGGCTTTCGACCACACGGGCGTTGATATCCTGTTCGGATCAGGTGGAGCTCCTGAGGGTGTGCTATCCGCTGTTGCGTTAAAAGCGCTCGGCGGAGAAATTATTGGTAAACTTCTTCCGCAAAGCGAAGAAGAAATCACACGCTGTCACAAAATGGGCCTTGATTTAAGCAAAGTCCTCCGCATGGAAGACCTTGTGAAGGGTGATGACGCGATTTTTGCAGCTACCGGTGTAACGGACGGCGAGCTGTTAAAAGGCGTTCAATTCAAAGGCTCTGTCGGCACAACTGAAAGCTTAGTTATCCGTGCAAAATCAGGCACTGTCCGCTTCGTTGACGGCAGACACAGCCTGAAAAAGAAACCAAATCTTGTAATCCGTCCATAACAAACAGAAAAAGCGGGTGTGAGCCCGCTTTTCCTTTGCAGAAAAGCGTCAACTCTATCAATTCCGTGTCAAAACCTTATTTCAGTTGAATAATTTTTTGAAATAAGGTAAAAATAAAGAGTGCTGCGAATTTTACTGCGTAATTCCTTCTTTTAAGCACTAGGAAAGTTTCAATTTCTACCGCATACAGACGATATAAGTATTGATCTTCTCATGTTTTTGTCCTCGCTTCCTTCAAAACTCATTAAGACAATCCTTTTAACAAAAGCGCCGATCATGGGTGGAAGTGTTACCGATAGAAGTTCCTTTATGTTAAAAAAAGAATGTGCTTTGGCGGATGTTGTGCAAAAGCAGCAGATTACATGTGCAAGTAAGATATTGACTATGAAAAGCGTGGTGTTTTTATGAAAGACGTATCTATTTCCTCTTTGGAAAATATGAAATTGAAAGAGCTTTATGAACTTGCAAGACATTATAAAATCTCCTACTACAGCAAACTGACAAAAAAAGAACTCATTTTCGCCATTCTGAAAGCAAATGCAGAACAGGAAGATCTGCTGTTTATGGAAGGCGTTCTTGAGATCATCCAGTCTGAAGGTTTCGGCTTCCTGAGACCGATCAACTACTCTCCAAGCTCAGAAGACATTTACATCTCAGCTTCACAAATCCGCCGTTTCGATTTGCGGAACGGAGACAAAGTATCAGGCAAGGTTCGCCCGCCAAAAGAAAATGAGCGTTACTATGGACTTTTGCACGTTGAAGCAGTAAACGGGGATGATCCCGAATCAGCAAAAGAGCGTGTGCATTTCCCGGCTCTTACACCTCTTTATCCAGACCGTCAAATGGTGCTTGAAACAAAGCCGAACTTCTTGTCTACTAGAATAATGGACATGATGGCGCCGGTTGGATTTGGACAGCGCGGTTTGATTGTTGCGCCTCCAAAAGCCGGAAAAACGATGCTGCTGAAGGAAATTGCCAACAGCATTACAGCAAACCAGCCTGAAGCAGAGCTGATCGTGCTTTTGATCGACGAAAGACCGGAGGAAGTGACCGATATCGAGCGTTCTGTAGCTGGGGATGTCGTCAGCTCAACGTTTGATGAAGTGCCGGAAAACCATATTAAAGTAGCCGAGCTTGTGCTTGAGCGCGCGATGCGTCTCGTGGAACACAAAAAAGATGTCATCATTCTGATGGACAGCATCACACGCCTTGCCCGCGCCTACAACTTAGTGATTCCGCCGAGCGGAAGAACGCTTTCCGGGGGGATTGACCCAGCAGCGTTCCACCGTCCGAAACGCTTCTTCGGGGCTGCGAGAAATATCGAAGAGGGCGGAAGCTTAACTATCCTTGCTACGGCTCTTGTTGATACAGGGTCACGTATGGATGATGTCATTTATGAAGAATTCAAGGGAACAGGCAACATGGAACTTCACCTTGACCGTTCTCTGGCAGAGCGCCGCATCTTCCCGGCCATCGATATCCGCCGTTCGGGAACGCGCAAGGAAGAGCTGCTTGTGCCTAAAGAGCACCTTGATCGTTTATGGTCTATCCGCAAAACGATGTCTGATTCACCTGATTTCGCAGAAAAATTCATGAGAAAAATGAAAAAAACCAAAACAAACCAGGAATTTTTCGATATTCTCAATCAAGAATGGAAACAGGCAAATCTATCATCTGCTAGACGATAAATTGTATTTGCAAAAGAAGTAAATCACTGATATAATTTTCTCATATGCGTTTCGGACAATGCTCCGAAATAATAACTCTGTTTCCACACGGGATTCAGGGCGGAAGGAGATGGATACAATGAAAGCAGGAATTCATCCTAATTTCAAAAAAGCAACAGTTAAATGCGCTTGCGGAAATGAATTTGAAACAGGCTCAGTAAAAGAAGAGGTACGCGTTGAGATTTGCTCTGAATGCCACCCATTCTACACTGGCCGTCAAAAATTCGCTTCTGCTGATGGTCGTGTTGATCGCTTTAACAAAAAATACGGTCTTAAGTAATAATAGATTTTTCAACAGGCAAGAAGCACTCTTGCCTGTTTTTTATATTGTCTAAAACACACAGCTGGCAGAGAGGAGAGCGAAGCCTATGTACATAATGAAACAAAGCGGGTGGCTTGAGCTGATTTGTGGCAGCATGTTCTCGGGGAAATCTGAAGAGCTGATCAGAAGAGTGAAGAGAGCGACTTACGCCAAGCAGGAAGTCAGGGTATTTAAACCTGTGATTGATCATCGATACAGCGAAGATGCTGTTGTCTCCCATAATGGAACATCCATGACGAGCTATGCCATTTCTTCTGCTGCGGACATTTGGGATCACATCAGTGAGAGTACGGATGTGATTGCGGTTGATGAAGTGCAGTTTTTTGATGAGGAAATTGTTGCGGTTTTATCATCTCTTGCCGATAAAGGCTACCGTGTGATTGCGGCGGGCCTTGATATGGATTTTAGGGGAGAGCCGTTTGGCGTCGTCCCGAGTATTATGGCGATTGCGGAAAGTGTGACGAAGCTGCAAGCCGTCTGTTCTGTCTGCGGATCACCGGCAAGCAGAACACAGCGCCTGATTGACGGTAAACCTGCTTCTTACGATGATCCGGTCATTTTGGTGGGCGCATCCGAATCGTATGAAGCAAGATGCAGACATCACCACGAAGTCCCAGGAAAATTTAAAAAATAGTCCAAAACATGGGTCTAAAGATAGAAAACACCGGCTAAAAACACCGGTGTTTTTTTTATATTCTGATAATACATAATTAAAAAATTTAATTAAGTGTATTAAAAAATTAACTAATTTTCTTCCCTTGAATTTTGATTTGGACAGGCATACAATAGCTTACGTAATGTAAATAGTTTTGAGACATTGTTCGAATAATTGTCACAAAGTCGCATAAAGATCATGATCGGTATTTTTTAGATGGGTTATTACTTAACTTGGTTAACTATTTCAAGAAAGAAGGAGATTTGCTTGAATAACATAAAAAAAACGAAAGAAGGCCACTTAGAAACAACTCTTAGAGGAAAAGAAGTTTTATCTATTCCTACTTTAAATAAAGGTGTTGCTTTTTCAATAGAAGAAAGACAAGAACTTGGCTTAGAAGGACTTCTGCCGCCAACTGTACTTTCTCTTGATCAACAAGCACAACGCGCATACGAGCAATTCCAAGCGCAGCCTGACCGCCTTCGTCAAAATGTTTACTTAAGTGATCTTGCAAACCGTAACGAAGTTCTTTTCTATAAATTGCTGAAAAACCATCTTCGCGAAATGCTTCCTGTTGTGTACACACCAACAGTTGGTGAAGCGATTCAGGAATACAGCCATGAATATAGAAGACCTCAAGGTATCTACTTGTCAATCGACAATATTGACGGTATTGAAAAAGCTTTTGAAAACCTTCATGCGACAGCAGGGGATATTGATCTGATCGTTGCTACTGACTCTGAAAGTATTCTCGGTATCGGTGACTGGGGTGTAGGCGGTATTAACATCGCAATCGGTAAATTGGCGGTTTACACTGCTGCAGCAGGCATTGACCCTAGCCGTGTTATCCCGGTAGTGCTTGATGTCGGTACAAACAACGAAAAACTTCTGAATGATCCTTTATATATTGGTAACAAGCATGAACGTGTTCAAGGCGAACGCTATGAAGCTTTCATTGACGCTTATGTAAAAGCAGCATTGAAATTCTTCCCTAAAGCGCTTCTTCACTGGGAAGACCTTGGTAACAAAAATGCACGCAATATCATGAAAAAATACAACCATGAAGTTCTTACATTTAATGATGATATCCAAGGTACAGGCGCGATCACACTCGCTGGTGTGCTTGCTGCTATGAAGAAAACTGGCGCTTCTATTAAAGATCAGCGTGTTGTTGTCTTCGGTGCTGGTTCTGCTGGTATCGGTATTGCTGACCAAATCCGTGACACAATGGTGCTTGCTGGATTATCTGAAGAAGAAGCTAACAAACGCTTCTACACAATTGATTACAGAGGCTTGCTGACTGAAGAAATCGAAGGCATCCTTGATTTCCAAAAACCTTACCTTCGCAGTACAGATGAAGTACAAGACTGGAAACGCGATGAAAAAGGCCAAATTCCATTCGATGAAGTGGTTCGCCAAGCGAAACCAACTATCTTGATTGGTACTTCAGGGGTTTCAGGTGCGTTCACAGAGGAAATTGTGAAAGAGATGGCATCTCACGTAGACCGTCCGGTTATCATGCCGATGTCTAACCCGACTCACCTTGCTGAAGCAGTTCCTGAAGATCTGTTCAAATGGACCGACGGAAAAGTGCTTATTGCAACAGGAAGCCCATTTGACAATGTAGAATACAACGGTGTTTCTTATGAAATCGGACAATCTAACAACGCATTCGCGTTCCCTGGTCTTGGACTTGGTTCAATTGTAGCTGAAGCGCGTATCATTACGCCTGCTATGTTTGCTGCAACTGCTGATGCGATTGCTGAAATGGTTGATCTTGAAACACCTGGGGCAGGATTGCTTCCAAGCATTGACAAGCTTCAAGAAGTTTCTATTCAAGTTGCAATTGCCGTTGCTGAAGCAGCAATTAAAGACGGCGTAGCAAATCGTCAGCCTGAAGATGTGAAACAAGCGGTTCTTGATGCAATGTGGACACCGGAATACAAAAAAGTCATCGCGAAATAATTAGCGAGTAAATTTTTTCGTCCGAGGGAAAGCTTTTTGTAAAGCTAAAGTATACGGACATAGGATTTGGAGGAGAATATTTTGAGCATCTTAGATATCTTAATCCTCCTGGCGCCGATTTTCTTTGTTATCGTGCTGGGTTGGTTTGCAGGACATTTTGGAAGTTATGATGCCAAGTCGGCAAAAGGGGTAAGTACGTTAGTAACGAAATACGCACTTCCAGCTCACTTTATCGCTGGTATTTTGACAACTTCCAGAAGTGAATTTTTATCTCAAATTCCATTAATGGTTTCTTTAATTATTGGGATTGTTGGTTTCTATATCGTTATTTTATTGCTTTGCAGATTTGTGTTTAAATATGATTTAACGAACTCATCCGTATTTTCTTTGAACTCTGCACAGCCGACATTCGCATTTATGGGTATTCCTGTACTGGGAAGCTTGTTCGGTGCGCAAGAGGTTGCGATTCCGATCGCGGTTACAGGTATCGTTGTTAATGCGATTCTTGATCCGCTTGCGATTATTGTTGCTACTGTTGGTGAGTCTTCTAAGAAAAACGAAGAGGGCGGCGACAGCTTCTGGAAGATGACAGGAAAATCAATCCTGCACGGTCTTTCTGAGCCGCTTGCAGCTGCTCCGTTAATCAGTATGATCTTAGTGCTTTGCGGGGTCACTCTTCCTGAGCTGGGTGTTAAAATGCTCGATCAGCTTGGAAGCACAACATCTGGTGTTGCTCTCTTTGCTGTCGGTGTTACCGTTGGTATCCGCAGTATCAAACTCAGCGTACCGGCATTTGGTATTGCGTTACTCAAAGTTGCGGTTCAGCCTGCGTTAATGTTCCTGATTGCTCTTGCAGTCGGACTTCCAGCTGACCAAACAACAAAAGCAATCCTTCTTGTTGCATTCCCTGGTTCTGCTGTTGCGGCCATGATTGCAACTCGTTTCGAGAAACAAGAGGAAGAAACAGCTTCTGCGTTTGTGATCAGTGCGATTCTGTCATTGATTTCACTTCCGATCATTATCGCGCTTACTGCGTGATCAAAAAAGCTCCCTTTACGGGGAGCTTTTTGCTTTAGGTTTGAAATTTGAACAGTGATAGCAGCGGTTTTTTTCTTGTTTTGGTTTTTTCAGAAGCAGCAGCAGTCTCGGGGATCGGCTGAGCGGTGAATTCTTTCATTTGTGAGGTCAGTGATTGCAGGTCTGCAAGGATGTCATCAATTTCTCTGCGGTGCTGAAGCAGCTGATAAGATACACCCTCATCGGCTTTTTGTTTCAGCTGGCGTTCCAGTTCCGAAATCCTTGTCAGCAGTTCAGTTTCGTCCTGCCTTTGCTGTAATAGGGTGTCCAGCTTCTGTTCGAGCTGTTCGATTCGCCGTTCTGTATCGCCATTTGTTTTTTGGACAATGAAGCCTGTGCGCTTTTTAGTGCTATGCGGCACATGAATATCCTGAATCGCCGTGCCTTCAGAGATTTGTTTTTGAACAGATTTTAGAACCTTCACGTCTTCTGTAGTGAACGAGTAGTGCCCGAGCTCATTGCGTTCGGTCGGAAGATTCAGCTGCTTCACCCATCGCTGCACCGTTTTTGCGGAGACGCCGAGTTCACTTGCTACCATATTTGTATTCATGATCCCATACCTCCTTTTTAGCTAGGTATTCGACCATAGAATGCGGTTCCCTTCTTGTTAGACAAAACAAGAAAAGATTCGGCAAAGAAAGTGGGTATCTCCTTTTTTTCTTCAAAAACCGTTATTGTTCATACAGCTCTAAAGGAAGCTGGTCAGGATCAAAAAAGAAGGTGAACCTCTTTCCGGTCAGCGGATCTGTTCTGATCGGCTCTGTTTCGATTCCTTTTTCATGAAGCTCCTGAACGGCCTCATCCAAGTTGCCGACTGTGAAGGCGAGGTGGCGCAGGCCTGCAGCTTCAGGCCGTGTTTGGCGTGCGGGCGGATCGGGAAACGAGAACAGCTCAATGACATACGAGCCGTTAAGTGACAAATCAAGCTTATAGGAACCGCGGTCTTCGCGGTACGTTTCTTGAATTACCTGAAAACCGAGCTTATGTACGTAGAAAGCTTTCGACTTTTCATAATCTGAACATATGATTGCAATATGATGTATGGATTTCAGCAACATCATCCCTCCTTGATTCCCAGTATAGCAGAGAAGGCTTTTCCAGCTGGGATTGAAATGCTTTTGACTGGGGGTAAGCACTATACTATAATGAGAATGTTACGCACAGGAAAACAGAGGTGAAGACCGTGTTAGACCGTTTAAAGTCAATCGAAGAACGATACGAAAAATTAAATGAGCTTTTAAGCGATCCAGAAGTAGTAAATGATCCGAAAAAGCTAAGAGAATATTCAAAAGAGCAATCTGATATACAAGAAACAGTTGACGTATATAGACAATACAGAGATGCGTCAGAACAGCTGGCTGATGCAAAAGCGATGCTTGAAGAGAAGCTGGACGCTGAGATGCGCGACATGGTGAAGGAAGAGATTTCTGAACTTCAGAAGGAAACGGAAACACTGTCAGAACGCCTGAAAGTGCTCCTGATCCCGAAAGATCCTAATGACGACAAAAACGTTATCATGGAGATCCGCGGAGCTGCGGGAGGCGAGGAAGCCGCTTTATTCGCGGGTAACCTGTATAGAATGTATTCCCGTTATGCCGAGCTGCAAGGCTGGAAAACAGAGGTCATGGAAGCGAATGTAACCGGAACGGGCGGCTACAAAGAGATCATCTTTATGATTACGGGAAGCGGCGCATATTCTAAACTCAAATATGAAAACGGCGCCCACCGCGTACAGCGTGTTCCTGAAACAGAATCAGGCGGCCGTATCCATACATCTACTGCAACAGTAGCATGTCTTCCTGAGGCAGAAGAGGTAGAGGTTGACATTCATGAGAAGGATATCCGTGTTGATACGTTTGCATCAAGCGGACCGGGCGGACAAAGCGTTAACACAACAATGTCTGCCGTTCGTCTGACGCACTTGCCGACAGGTGTTGTTGTCTCGTGCCAGGATGAAAAATCTCAAATCAAGAACAAAGAAAAAGCAATGAAGGTTCTCCGTGCCAGAATCTACGATAAATTTCAGCAGGAAGCCCAGGCTGAATATGATCAAACACGGAAATCAGCAGTCGGATCAGGTGACCGCTCTGAACGTATCCGCACATACAACTTCCCGCAAAACCGTGTGACGGATCACAGAATCGGCCTGACGATTCAAAAGCTTGATCAGATTCTTGAAGGAAAACTTGACGAAGTGGTTGAAGCGCTGATCGTTGAAGATCAGGCAAGCAAGCTTCAGCAGTCGGAAGGTTAAGATGAAGACGATATTTGAAGCCCTGAAATGGGCTTCTTCTTATTTAACCGAAGCGGGAAGAGAAGAAAATGCGGCCGAGCTTCTTTTGCTTTATGATACCGGAATGGACAGAAGCAAGCTGCTCGCCAGCTTACAGGAACCGATTGGCGAAGACGAACTGTATCGCTTTAAGCGTCACGTTGAGATGCATAAAGAGGGCGTGCCGGTTCAGTACATTATCGGAAAAGAGTTTTTTTACGGACGGGAATTTATGGTGAATGATGATGTGCTGATCCCACGGCCGGAAACAGAAGAGGTTGTCTATCATCTGCTTGAAAAATATCGGCATGTCTTTTCTGAAGACAGCAGGCTCGAAGTCGTTGACGTCGGTACAGGGAGCGGCGCGATAGCCGTCACGCTTGCGCTTGAAAACAAAAACTTTTCTGTGTCGGCTGTCGATATCTCGAAAGAGGCGCTGCAAGTCGCCTCCGCCAATGCGGAAACGCTCGGAGCAGATGTGCGCTTTTATCAGGGCGATCTGCTTGAGCCTTTTATTAAGGCGGGCAAAAAAGCGGATATTGTCGTCTCGAATCCTCCTTATATTTCAGAAGAAGAAATGGCTGATCTATCAGAGATTGTCCGTTTTCATGAGCCGCTGCACGCTCTCACCGATGGCGGAGACGGGCTGAAATTCTATAAGCGGTTTATGGAAGACCTCTCGCTTGTCATGAAGGATAAAGTGTTTGTCGTTTTTGAAATCGGATGGAAACAGGGCGCAGCGGTCAAAGAGCTGATCCTCAAGGCGTTTAAGGGTGCGGAAGTGGAAGTGCTGAAAGATATTAACGGAAAAGACAGAACCATATGCGCCGTGATTCATAAAGATATATAAGCAGCTTGCTGGCGAGTTGATGAATCAAGCTGTGTTAACACCGGCAAAGGGGATGTAAAAGATGAAAAAAGCCCTGGCAGCAGGAATCTTGCTCATTGCGATTGAGAGCATGGTTGGCACTATTTTTCCGCAGGCTCTTTCATATGAAACGCTGTTTGGCGTTGCGTCTCTCGTTTTGATTGGGCTTGCGATCATCACATCGGGTTTGGCTGTAAGCGGAAGCGATCAGCGGGCAAACTACCATTCAGAAACCAAAGAAGGCCGTACAGCCCGCTTGAAAATGGCGGCTGCTTTCTTTGTTGCGGCGATACCTTCTATTCTATGTTATTTGCTGACGGTTTTGTTTTAATGAAAAAGGAAGCCTCTTTAGGCTTCCTTTTTTTGCAGTAAAACAGAATCCCATATCCAATAGACAAGAGCTGTTAATACAGCGAAGATGTAAAAGGCTGTATTTTGAAACAGAGATTGTCCCGAAGGCTGCAACACGCCGAAAATGATTGCGTTGGCAATAAAAGCCGCAATAAGGTAATACAGCAGATACAAAGGGCTGAACCGTTTCGGTTTTTTATTCATCATGAATTGAAGCGGCAGCGCAAATACCAAATAAGGAAACAGAAAATAAAATGCCATCGTGATGACAGCGGCAATGATAAACGAATGAATATAGATAATCGAATAAAGAACCGACATCGTGAATGCTGATAACAGCACTGTATAATTATATTTCATTTTAAACCTCCTAAAACACTATCGTACCATAAATTAGATTAACAGCTTGCTAGATTTTTTTCACCCTGTACGTTTACCTTAGGCTCTCCTTGTCCATAATAGGGCTAGAAACAAAGCACGGAGAGGAACGGTGGGGACCGATGAAAAAAACAGTAATCATATGTATATATATCTTTCTTTTATTATCCGGAGCGCTTGTAGGGCTGGCAAAAGAGGAGACGGCACAGCGATCAGAAAATCAGCCGGTGGTCATACCGGATCAGGCGATTCGCCTGAGAATATTAGCAAATAGCGACAGTGACAAAGATCAGCAATTAAAACGTCATATAAGAGACGCAGTGAATAAAGAAATCACAACTTGGGTAAAAGATATTACTTCTATTGAAGAAGCACGGCGTGTGATTCGCTCAAAGCTCCCTGAAATCAAAGCAATTGCAAAGGAAACAATGGAGAAAGAAGGAGCGAACCAATCGATATCCGTTGATTTTGACAAAATCTCATTTCCGACAAAGCTTTACGGCAACATGGTATATCCGGCTGGTGAGTATGAAGCGATTCTGATTACGCTTGGAAACGGTGATGGCGCCAACTGGTGGTGTGTGCTGTTCCCACCTCTCTGCTTTCTCGATTTTTCTAACGGGGAAGCCGTCAAAGAACAAGAAGATAAAGAAGCCTCAAAAAAGCAGACTGAAAAAGTGCTTGAGGACGTAACCGCTAAAGCGGAAAAAGCCAAAAAAGCAGAGAAAGAAGAGAAGGAAGACGGCACAGAAGTGAAATTCTTCTTAGTCGAATGGATTTCCGACCTTTTTTCCTAAACACCTGGTCTAAAAATAGATTTGCCTCATAGATTGGAAGAAAGAATGCAAAAACGGGGTGAACGGATGTTTTATCAACTGCGGGTGGCAAGGGAAAAAGACGGAGACGTGCTCGAGGAATTTTTAAAACAGGCGAAAACCAATCATGAAGGCGTGAAAGAAGGCTTCACCCAGTTTCTTATGCTGGAGGACAGCGAGAAAAACATTGCCGGATGTCTCGGAATTGAAAAAATAAGCTGTGATCAAGGGCTGCTGCGATCACTTGTGATATCGGACAAGCTTCACCAAGGCCATGTTGTGACGCTCTTTCAGAGCATGGAGCTGCTGTGCGAAAAGCACCAGATCAAAACAGTATATTTAATAGCGAATCAGCATTCCTCTGCTGACTTCCTGGCGGCACTGGGATTTGAACCAGCTGAAAGCGTACCTGAAGAGCTGTTTTCTTCTGATCACTTCTGTGAATCGCGGCAAACCGAAGGGGCCGTCTTGATGAAAAAAGCGTCTGGATAAGTGTGATTTATACACATGCTTATCCACTTCTTCATTAGCGTTGTCCACAATTTGTGGATAACGCTTGTTTTATTACAGGACATCTTTTATACTTTCAAAAGGATTACACGCGTAAAACAATCGTTTTATTGTTGTGAATAAGGAGTTTGGTCAGAAAATGAAAACGAAAAGATGGTTTGTGGATGTAACTGGCGAGTTATCCACAAATGATCCACAAATTGCACAAGCAGCTGCTTTGCTTCGGGAAAATGAGGTCGTTGCGTTCCCGACAGAAACGGTATACGGTCTCGGCGCAAACGCGAAAAACACAGATGCTGTCAAAAAAATATATGAGGCAAAAGGGCGGCCGAGCGATAACCCCCTGATTGTCCACATTGCGGACATCGGTCAGCTGAACGGTTTAACGGGTCCGGCGCCCGAAAAGGCGAAAACATTGATGAAACGGTTTTGGCCTGGAGCACTTACGCTCATTCTGCCCTGCAAATCTGGTGCGCTCTCACCTCGTGTAACGGCAGGGCTTGAAACGGTTGCCATTAGGATGCCGGATCATCCGCTTGCCCTAGCATTGATTCGCGAGTCGGGTTTGCCGATTGCGGCACCTAGCGCCAATCTATCAGGCAAGCCAAGTCCGACAAAGGCGGAACATGTGGCTCACGACTTGGATGGCCGAATAGCTGGAATTATGGACGGAGGCCCTACTGGGATTGGGGTCGAATCAACCGTACTTTCATGTGCAGGCGACATCCCTGTTCTCCTGCGCCCGGGTGGCATTACAAAAGAACAAATTGAAGCGGAGATCGGGCCGATCCTTGTGGATAAAGGACTCAGCGATCAAAATGAGAAGCCGATTTCTCCAGGGATGAAATATACACATTATGCGCCGACAGCGCCGCTTGCTATTTGCGAAGGCGGTCCAGAGCGCATTCAGCATCTCATTCAAGAATATCAACAGGGCGGCAGACGGGTCGGTGTCCTGACGACAGAAGAAAACGCGGGTGTTTATTCCGCTGATTATGTGAAGAGCTGCGGCAGACGGGCTCAGCTTGAGACTGTTGCGGCTGCGCTGTACGATGCTTTACGCAGCTTCGATGAGAATAAGGTGGATTTTATTATCGCGGAATCCTTTCCAGACACGGGCGTGGGTCTCGCCATTATGAACAGGCTGATGAAAGCCGCCGGAGGAAGAGTGATTCGCTGAACACAGTCAGATGTTCTAACCCTTTTTGGACACGCATAGGCTAAAAAAGCGGGGCGTGTCCAAGGGGGTTATTCATGTATGTCGGATTTGTTCATAGGCGAACTGATTACTTTAAGCATCATGGCGTTTGCTTTAGGGATGGATGCTTTTTCTGTCGGTCTCGGAATGGGCATGGTCAAACTCAGGAAAAAGCAGATATTCTATATTGGTTTCATCATCGGCCTCTTCCACGTCATCATGCCTCTCGGGGGGATGGCGGCCGGTAACATGCTGTCAGGGCTCCTCGGTGTGTTAGCGGTTTATATCGGGGGTTCGCTGCTATTTGTTCTGGGGGTTCAAATGCTTATGGCCTCTTTTAAACAGTCAGAAGAACGATTCATGTCGCCGACAGGGCCGGGCTTATTGCTGTTTGCCATCGGCGTCAGCCTTGACAGCTTCTCCGTCGGTTTGAGCTTGGGGATATACGGATCACATCCGCTCCTTACAATTACCCTGTTCGGGCTTTTCAGCATGATTTTGACATGGCTGGGCCTGCTGATCGGAAAACAAGTGCAGTCATGGCTTGGCACATACAGCGAAGCGCTCGGGGGCATCATATTAATCGTATTCGGCCTAAAGTTGCTTTTGCCAATTTAATATACCAATAAAAGAAACGAAGTCGCCGTTTCTTTTTTCTTCATATATAATAGAGAAAAATAAGGGGTGACTGACATGAATATTATTTTTGTCTGTACTGGAAATACGTGCCGCAGCCCAATGGCTGAGGCGCTTTTTAAATCAATTGCAGAAACGGAAGGGCTGAATGTCAGTGTCCGCTCGGCAGGCGTGTTTGCTTCGCCTAATGGGAGAGCGACGCCTCAAGCGGTCGAAGCGCTGTTTGAAAAACACATTGCCCTGAATCATGTGTCTTCTCCATTAACTGAAGAACATATGAAATCAGCTGATTTGATTCTGGCTATGACCCATCAGCACAAACAGATCATTGCCAGCCAATTTGGACGTTATCGTGATAAAGTGTTTACGCTAAAAGAATATGCCACAGGCAGCCATGGGGATGTCATCGATCCGTTCGGCGGTTCAATTGACATCTATAAACAAACGAGAGATGAGCTTGAAGAGCTTCTTCGGCAGCTGGCAAAACAACTGAAAAAAGACGGTAGGTAAGTTGTCAGAAAATCTGCAAACAGGTCATTTGCAAATCCTGCGTGAAGGAGTAGAATATAGTGAAAAGCACATCATATGGTGTGAATGAAAGAGCGGACAGGCTGCGCGGTCAACATAGCGGGCGGGGCCGTATCACACACGCTGGGAGGAAAAGCAGATGAAAGTAGCCATAGCATCGGATCATGGCGGCGTTCACATTCGAAATGAAATCAAAGAGTTAATGGACGAATTGCAAATTGAATATATTGATATGGGCTGTGACTGTGGCAGCGGATCTGTCGATTATCCGGATTATGCTTTTCCGGTGGCCGAAAAAGTGGTTAGAGGCGAAGTTGACAGAGGGATTTTAATTTGCGGGACAGGTATTGGCATGAGCATTTCCGCCAATAAAGTCAAAGGCATCCGCTGCGCGCTGGCGCACGATACATTCAGCGCAAAGGCGACGAGAGAGCATAATGATACAAACATCCTCGCGATGGGTGAACGAGTGATCGGCCCCGGTTTGGCGCGGGAAATTGCGAAAATCTGGCTGACCACTGAGTTTACCGGCGGAAGACATCAAACCCGTATTGGAAAAATCTCAGATTATGAAGAGAAAAACCTGTAGGGGTGCTGTTCAATGAATGAGATCAAGCAAACGTGGAGTACGATGCTGTCTGAATTTCAGGAACAAGCGGGATTGAAACAAGATCAGCTCTTTGTCCTTGGATGCAGCACGAGCGAAGTGGCCGGCAGCCGGATCGGAACATCGGGCAATGTAGACATCGCGGAAAGCATCTATAGCGGGCTTGCCGAGCTTAAGGAAAAAACGGGAATCCATCTCGCGTTTCAATGCTGTGAGCATTTGAATAGAGCACTTGTCATCGAGGAAGAAACGGCCCGGCTGTTAAGGCTTCCAACCGTTTCTGCCGTACCCGTTCCGAAAGCGGGCGGGGCGATGGCTTCTTATGCGTTTAAGCAGATGAAGTCTCCTGTTCTTGTCGAAACCATTCAGGCTGATGCCGGGATAGACATCGGCGATACGTTTATCGGCATGCATCTGAAGCCGGTGGCTGTCCCTGTACGAGTCTCTCAAAACAGTCTAGGTGCAGCCCATGTGACATTAGCGCGTACGCGGCCGAAACTGATCGGCGGAGTACGGGCCGTTTATGAGTGCGAATGAAAGGACTGCATGCCAGTCTTTTCTTTTGTTTTAAGGAAGAAAATAAATTCCGAACTTTAACTTAAATTTAAGTTATTAATATTCGTTTTTACCAATAAAAGTTTTGATTTTTTAAAAATAATCTTTTACATTGGCCTAAAAAACCATGTACAATAGTGGTGGTAAAAACAAAGAACAGGATACGGATAGGAGAGGATCTCGCTGATGAAACATTTACCTGCGCAAGACGAACAAGTGTTTAACGCCATTAAAAATGAGCGTGAACGCCAACAGACTAAGATCGAATTGATTGCTTCTGAGAACTTTGTAAGTGAAGCGGTTATGGAAGCACAAGGATCTGTTTTGACAAATAAATACGCTGAGGGATATCCGGGCAAACGCTACTATGGCGGATGTGAGCACGTCGATGTCGTTGAAGATATCGCTCGTGACCGCGCGAAGGAGATCTTTGGAGCGGAGCATGTAAACGTTCAGCCGCATTCAGGCGCACAAGCAAACATGGCAGTGTACTTCACGATTTTGGAGCAAGGCGATACTGTACTTGGGATGAACCTCTCCCACGGCGGCCATTTAACACACGGAAGTCCAGTCAACTTCAGCGGTGTTCAATATAACTTTGTTGAGTACGGCGTAGATAAAGAAACTCAATATATTGATTACGATGACGTGCGTGAAAAAGCCCTCGCTCATAAGCCGAAGCTTATCGTAGCAGGAGCAAGTGCGTATCCTCGTACAATCGACTTTAAAAAATTCCGTGAAATTGCTGATGAAGTCGGCGCTTACTTCATGGTGGATATGGCGCATATCGCAGGACTTGTTGCGGCAGGCCTTCATCCGAACCCGGTTCCTTACGCTGATTTCGTGACAACAACAACACATAAAACACTTCGCGGACCTCGCGGCGGTATGATCCTTTGCCGTGAAGAGTTCGGCAAGAAAATTGATAAATCAATCTTCCCTGGAATTCAAGGCGGCCCGCTGATGCACGTTATTGCCGCAAAAGCAGTTTCATTCGGCGAAGTATTGCAGGACGATTTCAAAACATATGCACAAAACGTTATTTCAAATGCAAAACGCTTGGCTGAAGCGTTAACGAAAGAGGACATCCAGCTCGTTTCAGGCGGAACTGACAACCACCTTATCCTTGTTGACCTTCGTTCTCTCGGACTGACTGGTAAGGTTGCGGAGCACGTGCTTGATGAAATCGGTATTACGTCTAACAAAAACGCAATCCCATACGATCCGGAAAAACCTTTCGTAACAAGCGGTATCCGTCTTGGTACAGCTGCTGTGACAAGCCGCGGTTTTGACGGAGACGCATTGGATGAAGTCGGTGCCATCATTGGGCTTGCATTGAAAAACCACGAAGATGAAGGAAAACTAGAAGAAGCGAGACAGCGTGTAGCTGCTCTGACTGACAAATTTCCTCTATATAAAGAATTAGATTACTAAGATCCTAAAACCCGCTCGGGCCAATGCCCGGCGGGTTTTTTGACGATGTTCTTGAAACTCCATGTCTTTTTTTGTAGAATCAATAGAAGTGTGTAATTGTTGATGGGACAATAAAAAAGGAGCTGAAACACAGTATGGGAAAGGTTTATGTATTTGATCATCCTTTAATTCAGCACAAGCTGACATATATACGGAATGAAAATACAGGTACGAAGGATTTTAGAGAGCTTGTAGACGAAGTAGCCACTCTTATGGCGTTTGAAATTACCCGCGATCTTCCTTTAGAAGAAGTGGATATCAATACACCGGTTCAGGCTGCGAAATCGAAAGTCATCTCAGGGAAAAAACTTGGAGTGGTTCCTATCCTCAGAGCGGGATTGGGAATGGTTGACGGTATCTTAAAACTGATTCCTGCAGCAAAAGTGGGACATGTCGGCCTGTACCGTGATCCTGAAACCTTAAAACCCGTGGAATACTATGTCAAGCTTCCTTCTGACGTGGAAGAGCGTGAATTCATCGTGGTTGACCCGATGCTGGCCACAGGCGGTTCCGCAGTTGAAGCTATTCACAGCCTCAAAAAGCGCGGTGCGAAAAATATTCGTTTCATGTGTCTTGTAGCGGCACCGGAGGGTGTGGAAGAATTGCAGAAGCATCATTCAGACGTGGATATTTACATCGCGGCACTTGATGAAAAACTAAATGAAAAAGGTTATATTGTTCCAGGTCTCGGAGACGCGGGAGACCGTATGTTTGGAACAAAATAAAAAAAGAAAACCCCCAAAAAGGGTTTTCTTTTTTTATCCAGTTATTTGCTATTCGGTCAATTTGTATACAATTATAGGTGAAAATGTGAACATTCTGTGGAGGCGTACAGTATAAAAAGTTTTTTAACTTTAAACAGATTGACACATGTTAGGGGCTATTGTATGCTAAACGAGGGTATTATGAGAAGGTTTTCATAGCTTTCATTATAGTCCTCATCCTCAATGTAAATCCTCTCAGTAAACCCGTATTATGAGGATTTATTTAAGCGAATGAAACAGCATCCTTGCAAGGCTTGCGGATGAATGATTTTTTCGAACAGGCCCGTTTTGCCGGTCAAAAAAGGTCTTCTACTAGGGTTAACCGCTGATTTATGCCGTATCTAAGCTATACATTATTTTTTCATCAGGAGACAGATAATTGATGGACGATCCCAAGCTTACATTTAGCAGACAACGTAAATATCTATTGTTCATTTTGGCAGTGTATGTACTGGGTTATGGTTTAACAGCGTATAAAACCGTTTTTTTAGGCCTTATTCTGGGAACTGTTTTCAGTTTGTTTAATTTTTTACTGCTCGTCAGGAGAATGAACGCTTTTGACAGAGCCGTTGAGAAAGGGAAGTCCATACGATCTCTTGGGAGCGCAGCGCGGTGGTGCAATGCGATTCTTGCTGTGGCTGTTGCCTATAAAAATCCCGAGCATTTTCATATGGCAAGTACAGTTATTGGATTAATGACAATATACCCTGTCATTATGATAGATTCCTTTATCCAGCTTAAACGTTCATCAATGGAAGAGAGGTGAAAACCCTTTGAATCATGAATACAGAACTATTGAATTTCTAGGTCTTACTTTTAATCTGACAAACATTCTGATGATTACTGTGGCGAGTGTAATTGTTTTATTGATTGCTATATTAACGACAAGAACGCTTTCGATCCGTCCCGGAAAAGCCCAGAATTTTATGGAATGGGTTGTGGATTTCGTCCGCAATATTATCGGCAGTACAATGGATTTGAAAACAGGGGCTAACTTCTTGGCACTTGGTGTCACATTGCTGATGTACATATTTGTGTCGAATATGCTGGGGCTGCCGTTCTCTATTACAATCGGACATGAGCTCTGGTGGAAATCTCCGACAGCCGATCCTGCCATTACATTAACGCTAGCCGTGATGGTTGTTGCTTTAACTCACTACTATGGTGTGAAGATGAAAGGGCTCAAGGAATATTCCAAAGACTATTTAAGACCTGTTCCATTCATGCTCCCGATGAAAATCATCGAAGAGTTTGCGAATACGCTGACTCTCGGTTTGCGGCTTTATGGTAACATCTTCGCCGGTGAGATTCTTCTCGGCCTGCTTGCGGGATTAGCGACAAGCCATTACTCACAAAGCGTGGCTCTCGGTCTTGTTGGTACAATCGGCGCCATTCTGCCAATGCTGGCATGGCAAGCATTCAGTTTATTTATAGGTGCCATCCAAGCGTTTATCTTTACAATGCTGACGATGGTGTACATGTCTCATAAAATCAGTCATGATCATTAAAACATTATATCCAAACGGATAACATTTTAAAGGAGGAACTTTTTCATGAATTTAATAGCAGCTGCGATTGCAATTGGTTTAGGTGCACTTGGTGCAGGTATTGGTAACGGTTTGATTGTTTCACGTACGGTAGAGGGGATTGCCCGTCAGCCGGAAGCAGGTAAAGAACTTAGAACTCTTATGTTCATGGGTATCGCATTAGTTGAAGCCCTTCCTATTATCGCTGTCGTTATCGCATTCTTAGCGTTCTTTGGCTAAGCATAAAAGCCTTATATGAACTAAAAATGGCGAAGATCATTCCAAGAGAACCTTCGCCATTGCTTTATGTCTGATAAGCATCCCGCCTTGCCGGCTGAAAAGAGACAAGTGCGGCTGCTGGATCAGCAAAGAAAAACCTGCAGAAGGGAGTTGCCGTAGTAGATGTCTCAATTACCACTTGAACTAGGATTTTCGTTTAACGGCGGAGATATCCTGTTCCAACTGTTAGCTATGTTAATCTTATTAGCGCTTCTGAAGAAATACGCTTTAGGGCCGCTATTAAACATAATGAAACAGCGTGAAGACCACATCGCTGGAGAAATTACGTCTGCTGAAGAAAAAAATAAAGAAGCGCAGCAGCTGATTGAAGAGCAGCGCGTTCTTTTAAAAGAAGCAAGACAGGAATCCCAAACTCTTATCGAAAACGCAAAGAAACTGGGAGATAAGCAAAAAGAAGAGATTATTCAGGCTGCACGTGCAGAATCTGAACGTCTGAAAGAAGCAGCAAGAACTGAAATCGTGAAGGAAAAAGAACAGGCGGTTTCTGCTCTCCGCGAGCAAGTAGCGTCTCTTTCTGTCATGATTGCGTCGAAAGTGATCGAAAAAGAACTGGATGAACAAGCTCAAGAGAAATTGATCCAGGACTATCTTAAAGAGGTAGGAGAAAGCCGATGAGTGGATCAGCTGTCTCTAAACGATATGCGTCAGCTCTTTTTGATATTGCCAATGAGTCCGCTCAGCTGAATCAAGTTGAAGAAGAGCTAACCGTTGTAAAACAAGTGTTTCAAAATGAAAAAGCGTTTAATGACGTGTTAAACCATCCGAAGGTGCCGGCTGCGAAGAAAAAAGAGCTGATTCAAAATGCATTTGGCTCTTTGTCGCAGTCCGTGCTCAATACGATTTTTCTTTTGATTGACCGCCATCGTGCCGCGATTGTGCCTGAGCTCACAGATGAGTTTATCAAACTCGCAAATGAGGCTCGTCAAATAGAAGACGCGACCGTATATTCAGTGAAACCGCTGACGGATGCAGAAATTTTATCATTATCACAAGTGTTTGCAAAAAAAGCCGGAGTCGCTTCACTGAGAATCAGAAATGAAGTGCAGACGGATTTAATAGGCGGCATTAAAGTCCGCATTGGTAACCGGATTTTTGACGGCAGCGTAAGCGGAAAGCTTCAGCGCATTGAACGTCAACTAGCCGGGGAAAATCGATAGAAGGGGTGAAACCTAAGTGAGCATCAAAGCTGAAGAGATTAGCACGCTGATAAAACAGCAAATACAAAATTATCAATCTGATATTGAAGTTCAAGACGTAGGTACAGTCATCCAAGTCGGTGACGGTATTGCTCGTGTACACGGCCTTGACAATTGTATGGCCGGTGAACTTGTCGAATTTTCAAACGGTGTTTTGGGTATGGCTCAAAACCTTGAAGAATCAAACGTAGGTATCGTCATCTTAGGACCTTTCAGTGAGATCCGTGAGGGAGACGAAGTAAAAAGAACAGGCCGCATCATGGAGGTTCCTGTCGGTGAGGAACTAATCGGCCGTATTGTGAACCCATTAGGTCAGCCGGTCGACGGACTTGGCCCGATCCTCACAAGTAAAACACGTCCGATCGAAAGCCCTGCACCAGGCGTTATGGACCGTAAATCCGTTCATGAACCGCTTCAAACGGGTATTAAAGCGATCGATGCACTGATTCCAATCGGCCGCGGCCAGCGTGAGCTGATCATCGGTGACCGTCAAACAGGTAAAACTTCTGTTGCGATCGATGCGATCCTGAACCAAAAAGACCAAGACATGATCTGCGTATACGTTGCGATCGGTCAAAAAGAATCAACAGTCCGCGGCGTAGTAGAAACATTGCGTAAGCACGGCGCGCTTGATTATACAATCGTTGTAACGGCGTCTGCGTCACAGCCGGCACCGCTTCTGTACCTGGCTCCATATGCAGGGGTTACAATGGCAGAAGAATTTATGTACAACGGCAAGCACGTTCTTGTTGTATACGATGATCTTTCTAAACAAGCGGCTGCTTACCGTGAGCTGTCCTTGCTTCTTCGCCGTCCGCCAGGCCGTGAAGCGTTCCCTGGGGATGTATTCTACCTTCATTCCCGTCTGCTTGAGCGTGCAGCAAAGCTTAGTGACGCGAAAGGCGCAGGATCAATTACAGCTCTGCCGTTCGTAGAAACACAAGCCGGAGATATCTCTGCTTATATTCCGACGAACGTCATTTCCATCACCGACGGACAGATTTTCCTGCAATCTGATTTGTTCTTCTCAGGCGTACGTCCAGCGATCAACGCCGGATTGTCTGTATCCCGTGTCGGCGGTTCAGCGCAAATCAAAGCGATGAAAAAAGTATCAGGAACTTTGCGTCTTGACCTTGCATCATACCGTGAGCTGGAAGCATTCGCTCAATTCGGATCTGACCTCGACCAAGCGACTCAGGCGAAACTGAACCGCGGTGCGCGTACAGTTGAAGTGCTGAAGCAGGATCTGAACAAGCCGCTTCCGGTTGAAAAGCAAGTAGCCATTCTTTATGCGCTGACAAAAGGATATCTTGATGATATTCCTGTAGCGGATATCAGACGTTTTGAAGAAGAGTACTACATGTACCTTGACCAAAACCATAAAGAACTGCTTGATGGAATTGCGAAAACAGGAAACCTTCCTGCTGATGAAGACTTCAAAGCTGCAATCGAAGGCTTCAAACGCACATTTGCACCAAGCAACTAACTCGAATGCTGATGAGAGAAAAAGGTTCTCTTTTTCTCTCTTTTTACGCAGATGAAGAGAAAAGGTGGTGAAATCTTTGGCCTCATTACGCGATATTAAGTCAAGGATCACGTCAACGAAAAAAACGAGCCAGATTACAAAAGCCATGCAGATGGTATCTGCGGCTAAGCTGAATCGTGCTGAAAACAATGCAAAATCATTTGTGCCATATATGGATAAGATCCAAGAGGTTGTGTCAAATGTCGGGAGAGTTTCCGGCAACGTGAAACATCCGATGCTTCTCAGCAGAGAAGTGAAAAAGACAGCATACCTTGTCATTACGTCTGACCGCGGTCTTGCCGGCGCTTTTAACAGTTCGGTTTTACGAAGTGCTTATCAGGCCATGCAAGAACGTCATCAATCTAAGGATGAGTATGCGGTAATCGTCATCGGAAGAGTGGGCCGTGATTTCTTTAAGAAACGTGAGATTCCGATCATTTCCGAGTTAACAGGACTTGGAGATGAAGTAACGTTTACAGAAATTAAGGATCTTGCCCGACAAACGATCCAAATGTTTATAGACGGGGCGTTTGATGAATTGCACCTGGTTTATAACCATTTTGTCAGCGCCATTTCTCAAGAAGTAACGGAGAAAAAACTTCTGCCGTTATCTGATTTGGGCAGCGGCGGCGGAAAGAGAACGGCGTCTTATGAATTTGAACCGTCTGAAGAGGAGGTTCTGGAGGTTTTGCTTCCTCAATATGCAGAAAGCTTAATCTTCGGTGCGCTTCTTGACAGTAAAGCAAGTGAGCATGCAGCAAGAATGACGGCGATGAAAAACGCGACAGACAACGCGAAGGAACTTATCGATTCACTTTCGCTTTCTTACAACCGCGCTCGCCAAGCAGCCATTACACAAGAAATTACGGAAATTGTCGGCGGAGCAGCCGCTTTAGAATAGAAAGATTTTGTCAGGAGGGATAGCGATGAAGAAAGGACGCGTTAGCCAGGTATTAGGACCGGTCGTCGACGTGCGTTTTGAAGACGGTCATTTGCCTGAAATTTATAATGCGATTAAAATTTCACAGCCAGCTGCAAGTGAAAACGAAGTAGGTATTGATTTAACGCTTGAGGTCGCTCTTCATTTAGGTGATGATACAGTCCGTACAATCGCAATGGCATCTACGGACGGTGTTCAGCGCGGAATGGAAGCTGTAGATACAGGAGCGCCAATCTCAGTACCGGTTGGTGATGTAACACTTGGCCGTGTATTTAACGTACTCGGAGAAAATATTGATTTGAATGAGCCAGTTCCTGCGGATGCGAAAAAGGATCCGATTCACAGACAGGCGCCTTCATTTGATCAGCTTTCAACAGAAGTTGAAATTCTTGAAACAGGTATTAAAGTTGTTGACTTGCTTGCTCCTTACATCAAGGGCGGTAAGATCGGATTGTTCGGCGGTGCCGGTGTAGGTAAAACCGTATTAATCCAGGAATTAATCAACAACATCGCGCAAGAGCACGGCGGTATCTCTGTATTCGCCGGTGTAGGAGAGCGTACTCGTGAAGGGAACGACCTTTTCTACGAAATGAGCGACTCTGGCGTAATCAACAAAACAGCCATGGTATTCGGACAAATGAACGAGCCGCCGGGCGCACGTATGCGTGTTGCTTTGACAGGTCTTACAATGGCTGAGCACTTCCGTGATGAACAAGGACAGGACGTACTGTTCTTCATCGATAACATTTTCCGTTTCACACAAGCAGGCTCAGAGGTTTCTGCCCTTCTTGGCCGTATGCCTTCAGCGGTTGGTTATCAGCCGACGCTTGCGACAGAAATGGGTCAGCTTCAAGAGCGTATCACGTCTACTAACGTTGGATCAGTTACATCTATCCAGGCGATCTACGTGCCTGCCGATGACTACACTGACCCGGCGCCGGCAACAACGTTCGCTCACTTGGATGCGACAACAAACCTTGAGCGTAAGTTAACTGAGATGGGTATTTACCCTGCGGTTGATCCGTTGGCTTCTACATCACGCGCCCTTGCTCCTGAAATTGTTGGAGAAGAGCATTATGCAGTTGCCCGTGAAGTACAGTCAACGCTTCAGCGTTACAAAGAGCTTCAAGATATCATTGCGATTCTCGGTATGGATGAATTGAGTGATGAAGACAAGCTTGTCGTTCAACGCGCACGCCGTATTCAGTTCTTCCTTTCTCAAAACTTCCACGTGGCTGAACAGTTCACTGGACAAAAAGGTTCTTACGTGCCTGTAAAAGAAACGGTTCAAGGTTTCAAAGAAATCTTAGCCGGCAAATACGACCATCTTCCTGAAGATGCGTTCCGTCTTGTAGGCCGTATCGAAGAAGTTGTTGAGAAAGCAAAAGAAATGGGTGTAGAAGTTTAATCTGGTCCTAGGAGGGTAAAAGCATGAAGACCGTTAAAGTCAATATCGTTACTCCCGACGGCCCAGTATACGATGCGGATATCGAAATGGTGAGCGTGAGAGCCGAAAGCGGCGATCTCGGTATTTTGCCAGGTCATATTCCAACCGTGGCTCCTCTTAAAATCGGCGCTGTCCGTCTGAAAAAAGACGGACAGACTGAATTGGTTGCGGTCAGCGGCGGATTTGTAGAAGTCCGTCCTGATCAGGTTACCATCCTTGCCCAGGCTGCTGAAACAGCGGAAGGCATTGATAAAGAGCGCGCTGCAGCTGCACGTCAGCGGGCGCAGGAGCGTTTGAATTCTCAATCAGATGATACTGACATTCGTCGGGCTGAGCTTGCGTTACAGCGGGCTTTGAACAGATTGGATGTAGCAGGGAAATAAGAAAAAATCCTTCTCATGTATGAGAAGGATTTTTTTATGAACACACAAGAGAATCAAACAGCGACAGAAGCGGCTTATCCTCTTTTTGCTGCAAGTATAAACGATCACAGCAATTCATTGTATGCCATGATTTGCGATGTCTTCTAAAGCCCATTGTATAAGCGCCGTCTGTGTATGGGTAAGGCTTTACGATCCATTCAGCATCTTCATGTTGGGCAATCACGCAATCTATAAGATAAACACTGATCATTTTCTCGAATTCTTCAATAGGAAGATTCCAATCAGCAAGCAAAAGCTCTTGTATACTTTGAAAATAAAGGTTTTCAAGCTCTTCAAGGCTTTCTCTCGTATAGGTAAGAGAAATGTTATAAAACTGACACAATTCATTCAGTTCTTCAATCTGTGACTGTCTATAATCATAATAGAATGCAATTGCTTCCCATTCCTGTTCAAAAATTGGCAGGTTCTCACCGTATTGCTCTTCAGGCTGAAAAAAAGAATGATTCACATTTGCCAGCTCCTTTCCAATAAAGTATATCATGTAAAAGAATCGCACTTTAAGTGGGGATTAACCCTAGATTTGGCTGATTATTCCGTTCTGTATAAAATGTATCATCTTTATCCGTACTTCTTATATAATAAGAAAGGGTATAAACGCGGAGAAAGGATGAAAGGAGTGGAATAGATGAGTGTATTGGGACAGCAGGCTGCAATTGGTATTGTCGTTCATCTGATTTTTATAGCTGTGACTTGGTGGGCGTTGCAAGCCGTCAATATCGATCCGTTAATTAAAAAAGGCAAAGTCGTGCAGGCAAGACTCCTGATGATTTTACTGACAATCGCTATTGGAACGACTGTTGCGAATTTCTTTTTAGATTATCTCAATTATTCACAGCAGCTTCCCTACCTATTTTAATAGGTTTTGAACATTATAATCACGGGAATGGTTTGGGAAGCGGGTTGAAGCATATAACGCGAGTTTTGACGAAGATTTTTACGTATGGCGCCTCTTGCCTCCGGTAAAACTGGGGATAAGGGGGAGAGATGAACATGAAGAAAAAACAAGTAAGCCACGCCATTATCATATCCGTAATGTTAAGCTTCGTCATTGCTGTTTTCCATACCATTCATGCGAGTGAGTTAACGCCGTTAGCACAAATGGCAGAGGGGATGGAACGCCAAGATGTGTCAATAGATAAGTGGGCATTGCATGCAAAACAAAACATGTCACTGACCGAAAAAGAATTTTATCAAAAAGTGCAACGTTTAAAATCAGAGTATCGTCAATATGATTGGGCGATTGCACAGGAAGATAAAATCGTAAAGGCAGTTGGAACGTATACTGACAAAAAAAATCACACTTCTTTTAGACTACAGCTTGTCACAACCCTCAAAAAACACAACCCAACTTCGTATTTACTATATGAGCAAATGAGTCTTAAGACACCGGATAGCTGGAATGATACATATGAACAGTTTGAACGGGAGACACTCGGGATATTCCAAGAAAAAGTAGTTGTTTTTACTTGTCTAAATGGTCATTTAGATGATAATATGAATATTGTTTTGCAAAAAAAAGCAAATCAGTTATTAAATGAATTTCAAGCAAGATCTGTTGAACATGTAGTTGAGCCAAATTTCGTTTCTATTTCTGCGTTTACAGATGAGTGGAAAGAGTACATCATGACCTCGAAACATAAAATGAATTTGCAAATTGCACTTAGAAGTGCAGGAATGGGCGGAAAACATACCGTTACGGTTGGCACACCAATCGTTACGACTGAATATTAATATAGAGAATTTAGGGACGCGGAGGGGAATACCTTGGAAAAAATCATCGTCCGCGGCGGTCGAAAGTTAAACGGCACAGTCAAAGTTGAAGGCGCTAAAAATGCCGTTTTACCTGTTATCGCTGCATCTTTATTAGCAAGTGAAGAAAAAAGCGTAATTTGTGATGTACCTACGCTCTCCGATGTATATACAATTAACGAAGTGTTGCGTCATTTAGGAGCAGATGTGCATTTTGAAAATAATGAAGTGACTGTAAATGCTTCATACGCTTTGCAAACTGAAGCACCTTTTGAATATGTACGTAAAATGCGTGCGTCCGTGCTTGTCATGGGGCCGCTTCTTGCGCGTACTGGTCATGCAAGAGTTGCGCTTCCAGGCGGATGCGCAATTGGTTCCAGACCGATCGATCAGCATTTAAAAGGTTTTGAAGCAATGGGCGCAGAAATCAAAGTCGGCAATGGCTTCATCGAAGCTGAAGTAAAAGGCCGTCTGCAAGGCGCAAAAATCTATCTGGACTTCCCAAGTGTAGGAGCTACAGAGAACCTGATTATGGCAGCCGCTCTAGCTGAAGGAACAACAACGCTGGAGAACGTGGCGAAAGAACCCGAAATCGTTGATTTAGCAAACTATATCAACGGCATGGGCGGAAAAATCCGCGGAGCTGGCACCGGCACCATCAAAATTGAAGGAGTCGAAAAGCTTCACGGTGTAAAACATCATATTATTCCTGACCGCATTGAAGCGGGCACATTTATGGTTGCTGCTGCAATCACTGAAGGAAACGTATTAGTTAAAGGAGCGGTTCCTGAACATCTCACTTCTTTAATTGCCAAAATGGAAGAGATGGGTGTAACGATTAAGGATGAAGGTGAAGGCCTTCGTGTCATCGGCCCGAAAGAACTCAAACCGATCGACATTAAAACAATGCCTCACCCGGGCTTCCCGACTGATATGCAGTCACAAATGATGGCGCTTCTGCTTCGTGCAAGCGGCACAAGCATGATTACAGAAACTGTTTTTGAAAACCGTTTTATGCATGCGGAAGAATTCCGCCGTATGAATGGCGATATCAAGATTGAAGGACGTTCTGTCATCATTAATGGCCCTGTACAGCTTCAGGGAGCTGAAGTTGCAGCGACTGACTTGCGTGCAGGTGCAGCGCTGATTCTTGCGGGGTTAGTGGCTGAAGGTCATACACGTGTTACTGAACTGAAGCACTTAGACCGTGGTTACGTTGATTTCCATAAGAAGCTTGCAGCTATTGGCGCAGACATCGAACGTGTATATGATGAGTCTGCTTCTGAGCAAGAGAACAAAGAAGTCGTTTCTGACTTAAACGCATAAACTTACCTAAAAATCAGTATGTCATTCTGGCATACTGGTTTTTTATTTTTTGTGTATTATCATCATTATGCGCAAAATAGCAAAAAAGAATACGTAAATGACAAATAAAGTTTCTGTCCAAAACGAGAGTCATATTAGCTTGTCCCTGCCCATAGACTAGACTAGAGTCGAATCCCGAGCAGGAGGCAGCTGAATATGAAACAATTCGTAATCACACTATCTGTACTATGTGCATTGATTCTCTTGATTCCCACACTCTTGGTCATTCCGTTCCAGCATAACAAAGAAGCGGGGGCCAGCGTAGAATCAGGAAAGACAGCAGTCAGCACGAAACCAGCATCAAAAGGAGCGGAAACGTTGAAAGCATCGCCTGTTTCTATTCCCGTCTATCGAACCGCAAATCAATCCGTAGAAGACATTCCGCTTGAAGAGTATGTCATTGGAGTCGTCGCCTCCGAAATGCCGGCAACCTTTGAATCTGAAGCGCTGAAAGCTCAGGCTCTCGCCGCCAGAACGTTTATTGTCAGACTGATGGTCTCAAATTCAGCAGTGGAGGCTCCTAAAGGCTCGCTGGTGGATGATACACAGATGTTCCAGGTGTATAAAAGCAAAGCGGAGCTGAAAAAACAGTGGGGCGCGAGCTATGAGGGAAAACTGAAGAAAATCACAGATGCGGTAGCCAGCACACAAGGCAGAATTTTAACGTACAACAACCAGCCGATTGAAGCCTCTTTTTTCTCCACAAGCAACGGCTACACTGAAAACGCAGAAGCCTATTGGACAAGTGCCATCCCATATTTAAAAAGTGTCAAAAGCTCATGGGATAAAAAGTCTCCGAAATATAAGGCAACGAAAACCTTTACAGCCTCAGAATTTGAGCAAAAGCTTGGCGTCAAGCTGGATGGGTCTGGCACAGTCGGAAAGATTACCGGAGAGACGCCGGGCCACCAGGTCGCAACAGCCGTTATTAACGGCAAGACGCTGAAAGGTAGAGACATCCGTGAAAAGCTGGGCCTCAATTCAGCCGATTTTGTATGGGAGCGAAACGGAGACACGATTACAGTCACGACGAAAGGATTTGGCCACGGTGTCGGGATGAGCCAATATGGCGCGAATTTTATGGCGAAAGAAGGCAAAACGGTTGATCAAATTGTGAAGTATTATTATCAAGGCACACAAATTTCAGACGCAGATTCGTTTTTGAATAAATATATGGCGAAGAAGTAAAAAAGACGCTCAATGAGCGTCTTTTTCTGTTCCTGAATGTCTTTTATCTAAGAGCGGTTAAAACTGTTTAGAGAAGCTCCTGACAGTCTTTAGAGCGACAAGGCCCTTTTTCCTGATTTATGACTTTGAGATTGTGGTAAAGTAATCCACATGTATCGACAGACTTCGACAGACTCATATAACGAAAGCCGAAAGGCCGACAATCTTCTTTTTTCATAGTAGTGTTAGGCGGAAATCACTAATAAAAATAAAGGTTTCTATGCAAAAGTAAACAACAGCAATGGGGAAGCCCGCCCTATTTATTTCTCTGTTTTTGTCGATTACGATAAGTTATGTTCAGCGTTGAACATCTGCACGCAGAAACAAACTTGTAAAGGGGTACGAACATGAAGAAAAGATTTTCACTGATCATGATGACAGGATTGCTATTTGGATTAACTTCACCTGCTTTTGCGGCTGAAAAGAAAGAACCGGAGGCTGAAGCTCCGGCAAACGTTGCAGTCTTGCTTGATGCCAGCGGAAGTATGGCGAAAAGAATAGACGGTGTATCTAAATTTAATTCGGCTAAAAAAGAAATTTCTAAGTTTGCAAGCTCACTGCCGGAAGGAACTCAGGTGAAAATGAGTGTGTTTGGTTCAGAAGGAAACAATAAAAATTCCGGAAAGGTTCAATCTTGTGAATCCATCCGTAACGTATACGGCTTCCAAAGCTTTAACGAGCAAAGCTTCCTCAATTCTCTCAATGCAATTGGGCCGACTGGCTGGACGCCAATTGCCAAAGCGCTGAACGAGGCGAAATCTTCTTTCGACCAGCTTGATACTAAAGGGGAAAAAGTAGTGTATCTGTTGACAGACGGTGAGGAAACGTGCGGAGGAAATCCAATTAAAACAGCAAAAGAACTGCATAAAGACAATATCACTGTTAATGTGATCGGTTTTGATTATAAAGAGGGATACAAAGGCCAGCTGAACGCAATTGCGAAAGTAGGCGGCGGTGAATACTTCCCTGCTTATACTCAAAAAGATGTTGAGAAAATCTTCACTCAGCAATCATTGATGCTATCTAAATAAGAAAAAAGAGGCTGATAGTGGTCAGCCTCTTTTTTGTATGTAACATAATGTTCAAAAGTAATCAGGTGTCAGCCTGTAGCATAGTAGCAGATTTCCGTTTTTCTGTGATGATCCAGGCGAAAAAAGAATGAATGATGTCACAAACTGTATATGCTTTCTGGGCGAAAAAGGCTAAATATCATCGGCATTTCAAGCGATTTTGAATAGAAAGTGAAAGCGGCACAAAAGGCAGCTTGCCCTATATCTTTTTGCATTTTCATATTCTAGCATAAAGAGGAATCCAACTATAGTTGGAAAATATGATAAAGAAAGGAAGAATAATATGAAAAAATTGCTGGCTGCCGGTATCATTGGGTTGCTGACTGTCTCCTTTGCGTCCCCGTCTTTTGCCGCTGAGAAACAGGCTGACACAAATGTAGCTGTTTTGTTTGATGGAAGCGGAAGTATGATTCAAAAAACAGGGGGAGAGCGCAAAATAGACATTGCCAAAAAATCAGTAAAGTCTTTTGCCGAGCTTCTTCCGAAGGATACAAATCTCATGCTTCGCGTTTTCGGACATGCTGGAAACAATAAATTGTCCGGCAAAGCTCTTTCATGCAGTACGACGGAAACCATTTACGGCCTTCATCCATATGAAGGATCGCTGTTTGACAATTCATTGAGTGAGATCAAGCCGACTGGCTGGACACCGATTGCCAAAGCACTTTCAGATACAAGAAAAGAATTTGAAGCATTTGACGCTGACGGGAAAAACGTGGTGTATTTAATCACTGACGGTGAAGAAACGTGCGGCGGAGACCCCGCAGCGGAAATTGAAAAGCTTCGTGAATCGAATGTGGATACCATTGTAAACATCATTGGCTTCAACTTTGATATCAAAGGTAATGAAGAGATGAAACAAGCGGCTGTTGCTGGCGGCGGAGAATATATTTCAGCGAACAGTGCGGATGAGTTCGAACAGGCTTGGGAAAAAGAAGCACAAAAATTTACTGAGTAAAGAACCTAACGATTAGGCGCTCCCCCAGGCGCCTTTTTTAATTGGTTTAAAAACAGCTTGGGCGGGAATGATACCCTTAAAAGGGGTTGAACATATGAAATTATTAGGAATGATTTTTCTTATTGCCGCCGTGGCATTCATATTGCTCGGTGTTTTTCTAAAACTGGCAGCCTTCTTTTTTGTCAGCATGCTCACTTTGATCGCAGCTATTGTGCTGTTTACGATCCTGAAAAAAAATCAGCATAATCAAACATAGAGTCCTTTATATAGAGGGCTCTCAGCGTGTCGACAAACCCCGCGTTCGTTGTCAATGCACATTGGTGCTCACGTGTTATAAAAGGAACGGCGGCTAAATGTTTAGGCGTCCTGCCTAAACACCGCCGTCATCACATCCTGTGAAAGCCCTTTATATAGAGGGCTCTTTTTGTGTCTCAGAATTCGACAAAATCCGAGGAGTGTGAAAAAATATAAAGGCAGGAACATTGCGGAGGGGAAGAGACATTGAACGATAAAGTAACTGCGGTCAGGGATGTATGGCGCTATGAACAAGGGGAAATAAGCAAAATAGAAGACCGGATGGTGACGGAATACCCTTTGACAGTGATACTGAACGGAAGTGAATTTGTGACGCTCGTTTGTACGCCGGAGCATATCAAAGAGCTTGTCATTGGATTTCTCGCATCAGAGGGTGTTATACGATTTCAAAAAGAGATTAAAAGGTTTACAATAGATGAAAGTCTCGGTTTTGTTTATGTCGATCTTGTTCATCCTGAGACATTGGATCAAAAGGATTATACGAAACGGGTGATCGGCTCATGCTGCGGAAAGGGCCGCCATTTTTATTTTCAGCAGGATGTCAAAACCGCCAAAACGGCTGTCAGCCAAATCAAGATATCGCCTGAAGCATGTCTGGCGCTTATGAAAGACATGCAACAAGGGAGCGGAACGTTTCAGGATACGGGAGGCGTTCATAATGCGGCGCTTTGCGACACAGAGAAACTGCTGTTAATGCGCACAGATATCGGCCGGCACAACGCGCTTGATAAATTATACGGACACTGCCTTCTGAACGGGATGTCCGTCCGCGACAAACTGATTGTGTTCAGCGGAAGAATCTCATCAGAAGTCCTGTTGAAAGCGGCAAAAATCGGCGTGTCGATCGTCATTTCCAAATCGGCCCCGACGGAGCTTGCGATTCAAATGGCGGAAGAATTAAATATCACAGCGATCGGATTTGTCAGAAACGGATCATTTAATGTATATACACACCCTGAGAGAATCAGGGGATAGGAAGGGGCTGTAGCTATGATTACAGAATCGCGTCAGATGTTGGATAAGAGGAACAGACCGCTGAGAGACCTTCGCATTTCTGTTACAGACCGCTGCAACTTCCGATGCACGTACTGTATGCCCGCCGAATTATTCGGCCCGGATTATCCTTTTTTACAGAAAGAGGAGCTGCTTTCGTTTGAAGAGCTGGAACGGCTTGCGACGCTATTTGTCACAAGGTTCGGTGTTGAAAAAATCCGCTTAACCGGCGGAGAGCCCCTCATGAGAAAGGATATGCCGGAATTAATCAAAAAACTGGCCCGCATTCCGGGTGTCCATGATATTGCGATGACGACAAACGGATCACTGCTGCCTGTTTATGCGGAGAAGCTCAAGGAAGCAGGGCTGAAACGGGTCACGATCAGCCTTGATTCCTTAGAGGACGAGCGTTTTAAAAAGATAAACGGACGCGGGGTTTCTGTCAGCAAGGTGCTGGAAGGCATTGAAGCTGCGAAGCAAGCGGGGCTCGGTGTTAAAATCAACATGGTCGTCCAAAAGGGCGTCAATGAAAAAGATATACTGCCTATGGCCCGTTATTTTAAAGAAAAAGGCCATATCCTGAGATTCATCGAATTTATGGACGTGGGCAACACCAACCAATGGGAAAAGAAGGACGTCATGACAAAGGCGGAAATCATTGATTTGATCAATGGACACATGCCGGTTGAACCAATAGCGCCGAATTATAAAGGCGAAGTGGCTTCCAGATTCCGCTACTTGGACGGATCTGGAGAAATCGGCGTCATATCATCTGTATCTGATGCATTTTGCGGATCATGCAACAGGGCCCGTCTTTCTGCGAGAGGGGAGCTGTTTACCTGCTTATTCGCTTCAAGCGGATTTGACCTCAGAGGGCCAGTTCGTCAGGAATTAAGTGATGACGAACTGGCAGAGATGATCGGCACCGTATGGAAAAATCGGATCGATCAGTATTCGGTCGATCGTACTCTATCAAAAGCATCAGACAAAAAGAAAGTGGAAATGTCTTATATTGGCGGTTAATATGAAATAAAAAGCTTATCGGCACTGTCCGATAAGCTTTTTTTATAAACATCCAAGTGCAAAAAATACTTACAAAAACCGAAATATATAAAGATAGGCATAAGGAAGGAATCATTGTAAGAAATTTTAATTCCAAAGCCATACATTATGATAAAATATAACCAATTAGAAAATAGAAAGGGTTGGAGGGGCATGGCCGCGTACGAGATCCCGTCATCTCAAGTAGGAGTGAAAATCAATAAGTGGTACAAGCACATTTTAGCATTTCAAGTGGCTGATGCCGTTAAGCTGAAGGAAGAGATTGATCAAGACATAGAACAGATGGAAGAGGATCAGCTGCTTCTCCTGTATTATCAGCTGATCAGTTACCGGCACCAAATTATGCTGGATTATGTAAAGCCTGACCTGCACGAGGAATCTCAGCTTCAATATCGTGAATTGATCAAAACGCTGGAAAGCAATCAGGACAGCATCTCGGGATTATCTGAGTATTATTTTCACTTGTTCAGAGGAATGTACGAATTTGAACAGAACAATTACATCTCGGCTATATCCTTTTATCGGAAAGCTGAGAAGATGCTCGCGTTTGTAGAAGATGAAATTGAAAGAGCGGAATTTCATTTTAAAGTGGCGGAAGTCTTTTATATCATGAAGCAGACGCACTTTTCCATGAACCACGCCGTACAGGCGCTTGAGACATACAAGGCTCACGACTTTTACAGAGTCAGAAGAATTCAATGCCATTTCGTCATATCAGGAAACTACATTGACTACAGACATTATGAAAAAGCGCTTGAGCATCTGGATGACGCGTATCGTCTGGCTTTATTGGAAGGACAGCCCCGTTTGATCGGATCAGCCCTCTATAATATCGGGAATTGCTATGATGACAAAGGAGAGCTGGATCAAGCCGCGGAATACTTTGAAAAAGCGCTTCCTGTCTTTGAAGAGCATCAGCTGGAACAGCTTCCAAAAGCGCTCTTCAGCCTGACTCGCGTTCTTTTCAAAAAGCAAGATGTCCAAGCTGCGATGCAGTACTATGAAAAAGGGATTGCCATCGCCCAAAAACGAAACGACTTCTTCAGTCTGGCGAAATATAAATTTCTGCAGGCCTTATATGTGGAATCTGTTAATGTAGATATGATTCAAGAAGTATTTGACTATATGGAAGAAAAAGCCCTTTACGTATATATTGAAGAATTCGCTTTGGATGCTGCCTCCTATTTCAGTCATCGCGAACACTACAAAGAAGCGGTGTATTTTTATGAAAAAGCAGTCAGTATGAGAGAAATGATCCAAAGAAACGACTGTTTATATCAAGTGTAAGACGAAACCATCTGCTGCCAGATGGTTTTTTTATATACAAAAAAAGGAGAGCATCGGAACGTTTATTTTCGGGCAGAACAGGAAAATTCGCTACATATGCTTTTGATCAAATTCAAAATAGCCGGGTTTAGACGGTGCCTGGGTCAATGACAGGCGTGAGGGGGAATTCGATGTTCGGTTTCAATGATATGGTGAAGTTTCTATGGTCTTTCCTCATTGTTCTGCCGCTTGTACAGATCATACATGTTTCAGGGCACAGCTTCATGGCACTTATTTTTGGCGGAAAAGGATCGTTGGATATTGGGATGGGCAAAACGCTGTTCAAGATTGGGCCGATACGGATCAGAGCGATCTATTTCATAGATTCTTTTTGCAGGTTTGGTGAGCTGAAAACCGACAATCGGTTTTCGCATGCACTTGTGTATGCCGGGGGCAGCCTGTTTAACCTGATAACGATTTTTATAGTCAATTTGCTAATTATACACAGTGTATTAAAACCGAATATGTTTTTTTATCAGTTTGTCTATTTTTCTACGTATTATGTGTTTTTCGCCCTGCTGCCGGTTCGATATTCAGAGAAAAAGTCATCAGACGGTCTGGCGATTTACAAGGTGCTCCGCTACGGAGAGCGCTACGAAATCGATAAGTAACATTCAAATGTTTACCGCCTCTCAGATCGGGAAGGTAACAAGTACACACATAATGAAGGGAGAGAATCAACATGGGTAACGATAGTGTAAAAGATAAAATGAAAGGCGGCTTAAATAAAGCCAAAGGAGAAGCGAAGGATAAAGTCGGAGATATGACCGATAAAACGGACATGCAGGCTGAAGGCAAAAAGGATAAGGCAAAAGGCGAGATCCAAAAGGATATCGGGAAAGCCAAGGATACATTCACAAATAAAGATTAATCATACGAAAGAGGCAGGAAACGATATGTTTCTTGTCTTTTTTTGTGTGCTTTTTTGAATGTGAATAAATGTAACAAAAAAAGCAATCGATTTGGTTAAAGTATCTAAATTTTTGAAATATTCTTTGAATCAATGAACCTCTTCTATATAATAATGACATGAGTTGTTAACTTTTGTAACATCACATGACAAAGGGAGGTTCTGAATGAAAAACAAAGGGGTTGGAATACAGGCTGTTTTTCTGTTGTTTCTGATCATGGTGTTGATGACGGGGTGTGCTGCACCGAAGAAAGTGTCAGAAGCCAGCGGAAGTGCGAAAAGAACAGTTGATATCGACACAAGCGGGGATTCAGTGAAGGTCGGGATTCTTCACTCACTAAGCGGGACAATGGCGATCAGCGAAGTGTCCGTCCATGATGCAGAGTTAATGGCGATTCAAGAAATCAACCAAAAAGGCGGAGTTCTCGGCAAAAAGCTTGAACCCGTCGTGGAAGACGGCGCTTCAGACTGGCCTACATATGCGGAAAAAATGAGAAAGCTGCTTCAGCAAGACAAAGTGGCTGCTGTTTTTGGCGGATGGACATCTGCTAGCCGCAAAGCCATGCTTCCGGTTGTGGAACAAAACAACGGGCTGCTGTTCTATCCGGTGCAGTACGAAGGAATGGAGACATCACCTAATATTTTTTATACCGGAGCAACGACGAATCAGCAAATTGTGCCGGCTGTCGATTGGCTGCTGAAAAATAAAGGTAAGAAGATCTTTCTGATCGGATCAGATTACGTGTTCCCGAGAACAGCCAATAAAATCATTAAAGCACAAGTAAAAGCGGACGGAGGAGAAATTGCCGGTGAAGAGTATACGCCGCTAGGCCACACCAATTACAGTACGCTCGTCGGCAAAATCAAAGAAAAACAGCCCGATGTCATTTTTAACACATTAAACGGCGACAGCAACGTGGCGTTTTTCAAACAGCTGAAAGATGCGGGGATATCGGCTGATGATATGCCTGTCATGTCGGCAAGTGTCGCTGAGGAAGAAATTCGGGGGATCGGCTCTGATGTGTTAAAAGGACATTATGCGGTGTGGAATTACTTCCAGACAACCAATACGAGCGAAAATCAAACATTCGTGAAAAACTATAAAAAGATGAACGGTGATAGCCGGGTGACGAGCGATCCGATTGAAGCCGGCTATAATGCGGTTTATCTCTGGGCGGCGGCTGTTGAAAAAGCCAAATCCTTTGATGTCGATAAGGTGAAGAAAGCCGCTGACGGGATTGCATTCAAGGCACCGGGCGGCACAGTGAAAATTGACGGGGATACACAGCATCTCTACAAAACGGTCAGAATCGGGCAAATCACGGGGGATGGACAGTTTAAAGAAGTATGGAACTCAGGTGAACCGGTAAAACCTGATCCATATTTAAAAACGTACGACTGGGCAAAGGGGTTATCTAAATAAATCAAAGCCGTTTGCGGGGGAGGAGGCGGAGCATGTCTGTCGTCGTTACTCAATTATTTAACGGGATCAGTCTCGGTTCTATTTTGATTCTCATTGCGATTGGATTAGCCGTTACATTCGGTTTGATGAACATTATTAATATGGCGCACGGTGAGCTGATTATGGCAGGAGCCTACACGACATATGTCGTTCAGCAGCTGTTTTTAAGCTATTTGCCGGCTTCTCTGTTTTCTTACTATTTTTTATTCGCAATCATCATGGCGTTTGCGGTTGCGGCGCTTATTGGGATTGTCATTGAAAAAGTGATTGTCAGGCGATTATATGACCGTCCGCTCGACAGCCTTTTGGCGACGTGGGGGGTGAGCTTGATACTGCAGCAGGCAGCAAGATCGATTTTTGGCGCGCCGAATGTAGCCGTCAAGTCACCTGAGTGGCTGACGGGAGGGGTGACGCTGTTTTCGGTTACCTTTCCGTATAAAAGGCTGTTTATTTTGGCGCTCGTTCTTTTTACGCTGGCACTGCTCGGTTTCTATTTATTTAAAACCTCTGCGGGGCGGCGGATGCAGGCGGTTACGCTGAACCGGAGCATGGCATCGTGTCTCGGCGTATCTGTGAGAAAAACAGATACATTGGCTTTCGCGCTCGGAAGCGGACTGGCCGGTATCGCGGGGAGCTCACTCACATTGCTTGGTTCGATCGGGCCTACTCTCGGTTCGTCGTACCTCGTCGATGCCTTCATGATCGTCATATTAGGCGGAATTGGAAAATTAAAAGGCACCATTATCGGCGCGGTGACGGTCGGTTTGCTGAGCACATTCGTTGAGTATTCCACAAGCGCTACGATTGCAAAGGTAGTCGTGTTTGCATTTATTATTCTCTTTCTGCAATGGCGGCCTTCAGGTCTTGCGAGTGTCAGAACGAGATTACTTGATTAGGAGGGAACCGGATGAAGCGGTTTTCACAATTCAGTCCGTATCTGGTGATGTTTGCCCTTTTTATCGCCGCTCCGTTCTTTCTGCAGGAGTTTCGATTAGGGCTGTTGGCGAAGTTTTTATGCTTCGCGATTGTGGCGGTCGGCATTTGCCTGATTTGGGGATATACAGGCATTTTGAGTTTGGGACATGGCGTCTTTTTCGGATTGGGCGCTTACTGCATGGCCATGTACTTAAAAATAGAAGCCTCACCGTCAGGCATTCCTGATTTTATGGAGTGGACCGGCGTCAGTGAACTGCCGTGGATTTGGGCAATGTTCAGTAATCCTTTTAGTGCGATTGCTGCAGCCGTTATTGTGCCTGTTTTTTTGGCCTTTTTACTCGGTTACTTTACCTTCCGCAACAACATAAAGGGTGTTTATTTTTCGTTGATCTCTCAGGCTGTTGTGGTGGTTGTTGTCACACTGTTCATCGGCAGCCAGGACATCACTGGCGGCACGAATGGCCTCACGAATTTCTTTACCGTTTTTCAATATGCTCTGGCCGATCCTGCAATAAAGCAGATTTTGTATTTTACGACAGTCTTTTTCCTCGGTGTTTCTGTCATGTTTGCTTTGTTTCTGACAAGAAGCCGTTTTGGGCGGCTATTGCAGGCGGTGCGCGACGGAGAAAACAGGGTTCGTTTTTTCGGGTATCACTCCACCGTTTTTAAAGTGTTTATTTACTGTCTATCTGCTGCGATGGCGGGGATTGCCGGGATGCTGTTTGTGCTTCAGGATGGGATGATCTCGCCGGAAATGATGGGCATCATCCCTTCGGTGGAAATGGTGCTGTGGGTCGCAATCGGCGGCAGGCACTCCATTTTCGGGGCGGTGCTTGGCGCGCTGTTAACGAACGGCTTGAAAAGCTATTTAAGCGAATATTACCCTGACATTTGGCTGTACTTCCTCGGCGCGCTGTTTATTATCGTCGTGCTCTATATGCCAAAAGGGATTGTCGGGCTGTTCGAGAAGATTAGAACCCAGCTTTCTTCCTCGAAAAAGAAAGGAGCGGCTGCTTATGAAACCGATACTTACCTGCCGTGACGTGAAGGTTGAGTTTGACGGATTTTGGGCCTTGCAGGGCGCTGATATCAGCGTGCAGGAACGTGATATCCATTTTTTAATTGGGCCGAACGGCGCCGGAAAAACGACTTTGCTGGACATCATTTGCGGAAAAACGAAGCCGCATTCGGGCGAAGTGCTATTTCAAGAAACGAGTGAACTGACAAAAGCGCGGGAATATCAGATCGCCAAACTGGGGGTCGCCAGAAAGTTTCAGGCTCCGAGTGTTTTTACGCAGCTGACTGTGTTTGAGAACCTCGAACTTGCCATGAAACAGAAAAAAACGATCCTTTCACTGCTGACAGCTCGTATGACAAAAGAGCAAAGTGACAGGATCATAGACATCCTGCGGCTGATTGGGTTAGATGACAAATGGGATCTAACAGCTGGCAGCCTGTCACACGGACAGAAGCAATGGCTTGAGATCGGCATGCAGCTCGCCATGGAGCCGAAGCTTTTGCTGCTGGATGAACCGATTGCCGGCATGACAGGAAAGGAGCGGGAAAAAACCGGAGCCCTGCTTGAAGAAATTGCAAAAACGTGCTCTGTTCTGATTGTCGAGCACGATATGGATTTTGTGCGCTCGTTTTCCAGAAAAGTCACGGTCATGCATGAAGGCAAAGTGCTTTGTGAAGGGTCGATGGATGACATCACAAGCAATGAAGAGGTGGCAGAGGTGTATTTAGGAAGGAGCGGTGTGTCATGATTGCCGTCAGGAATGTAACGTCCGGTTACGATCAATCGATGGTTTTGCACAGCCTCAGCATGGAGGTTCGCCCGGGGCAGATTGTCGCTGTATTAGGCCGAAACGGAGTCGGCAAATCTACCTTGCTGAAAACAATCATAGGCCTGCTTCCGGCAAAACAGGGGGATATTTGTTTTAATCAAACGTTTGTTCAAAACGAAAAGGCGGAAACACGGGCAAGAACGGGAATTGCGTACGTTCCGCAGGGAAGAGACATCTTTTCCTCCTTAACCGTTCGTGACAACCTGCTGCTTGGGGAAGAGCCGCTTCCGAAGAAGGAGCGAACGGGGCAGGTCAAGGAAGACATTTTTCAGTGGTTTCCTGTTTTAAAGGAGATGCTTGACCGCAAAGGCGGCGATTTAAGCGGAGGCCAGCAGCAGCAGCTTGCAATTGCCAGAGCACTGATGGGAAATCCAAAAATTATTTTACTTGATGAACCAATGGAAGGAATTCAGCCGTCAATTATCGAACTAATCAGACAAGTTATCGTAGAAATTTCCAGAAAAAAAGACATTTCCGTTGTTTTAGTCGAGCACAGTCTAGAAAACGCGTTAACATGTGCTGACTACCTTTATGTGATCGACAGGGGAACGGTTGTCGACCATGGAAAGGCCGATGAAGAAACGGCACGCCGCTTTGAAAGGCATCTTACCGTATGACCCGGTACTTGAAGAAAGGGAGGTGATGTCCCGCCTGCATGTTCCGCAAATTCGCAGTAACCGCATCCGCTTTATACGACAAAAGAAGGAGGACTACAGATGAAACTGACACCGGTTGAACAAGAGAAATTGCTCATTTTTGCAGCGGGGGAATTAGCCAAACAGCGAAAGGCGCGGGGCGTTCTGCTCAACTACCCTGAGGCTGCCGCTTATATCACCTGCTTTATCATGGAAGGCGCACGTGACGGAAAGGGAGTAGCAGAGCTGATGGAAGCCGGCCGCCATGTGTTAACAGAAAAAGATGTGATGGAGGGTGTTCCTGAGATGCTAGACAGCATTCAGGTGGAGGCCACATTTCCTGATGGAGTGAAGCTTGTTACGGTACATCAGCCAATTTCTGCGGAGGTGAAGTCATGAAGCCGGGAGCATTCCAAATTGCTGAGGGAACGATTACGATTAATGAAGGCCGTGAGACACGGGAGGTAGCGGTAAAAAACACCGGATCACGCTCCATTCAAGTCGGCTCGCATTTTCATTTTGCGGAAGCCAACGGGGCATTATCATTTGACCGTGAGCAGGCGATCGGCATGCGCCTTGATGTTCCATCAGGCACGTCGGTACGTTTTGAGCCGGGCGAGCAGAAAACAGTCACGCTTGTGGAAATCGGCGGACGAAAGACAATTAGAGGCCTGAACGGAATGGCCGACACGTTTATCGATGAACGCGGCAAAGAAAAAACGTTAGCCAACTTAAAACAAGCCGGCTGGATGGAGGGTGTAATCCGATGAAAATGTCACGGGAGGAATATGCGGAGCTGTTTGGCCCGACAACGGGCGATAAAATCAGATTGGGCGATACGGATTTATGGATCGAAGTCGAAAAGGATTTCACTGTATATGGTGAAGAAATGATCTTTGGCGGCGGAAAAACGATCCGCGACGGCATGGGCCAAAACGGCAGAATTACAGCCAAAGACGGCGCTTTGGATTTGGTCATCACAAACGTCGTCCTATTGGATTACACAGGCATTGTCAAAGCGGATGTCGGTGTGAAAGACGGCCGGATTGTTGGCGTCGGAAAAAGCGGAAACCCTGATATCATGGACGGAGTCGATCCGCATATGGTCATCGGCGCGGGTACAGAGGTGATTTCCGGTGAAGGCAAAATTTTAACAGCCGGAGGAGTGGACACTCACATTCATTTTATTTGTCCTCAGCAGATGGAAGTTGCGCTTTCTTCAGGTGTGACGACCCTTTTGGGAGGCGGAACAGGACCTGCTACAGGAAGCAAAGCGACAACATGTACGTCCGGCGCGTGGTATATGGCAAGGATGCTGGAAGCGGCCGAGGAGTTTCCGATTAATGTCGGCTTCTTAGGAAAAGGGAATGCATCCGATAAAGCGCCGCTGATCGAGCAGGTGGAAGCAGGCGCCATCGGCCTTAAGCTTCATGAAGACTGGGGCACGACGCCAAGCGCCATCAAAACGTGTATGGAAGTTGTGGATGAGGCGGATATTCAAGTCGCCATCCATACCGATACGATTAACGAAGCGGGCTTTTTGGAAAACACGCTCGATGCGATCGGGGACCGGGTCATTCATACCTATCACATTGAAGGAGCAGGCGGCGGCCACGCCCCGGATATTATGAAGCTCGCCTCTTACGCAAACATTCTGCCGTCATCCACAACGCCAACCATTCCTTATACCGTTAATACGATGGATGAGCATCTTGACATGATGATGGTCTGCCACCATTTAGATGCGAAAGTGCCTGAAGATGTGGCGTTCAGCCATTCGAGAATCAGGGCTGCGACCATTGCGGCAGAGGACATACTCCATGATATCGGCGCGATCAGCATGACATCATCGGATTCCCAAGCGATGGGGCGTGTCGGTGAAGTGATCATCCGAACATGGCAGGTAGCCGATAAAATGAAAAAGCAGCGCGGCGCACTTGCCGGTGAAAACAGAAACGACAATGTGCGTGCAAAACGCTACGTTGCCAAATACACAATTAATCCGGCGATTACTCACGGGCTCAGCCATGAAGTCGGCTCGGTGGAAAAAGGGAAGCTCGCAGATCTCGTTCTGTGGGACCCGGTATTTTTCGGCGTAAAACCTGAACTTGTCTTAAAGGGCGGCATGATTGCACGTGCGCAAATGGGGGATCCGAACGCGTCCATCCCGACTCCTGAACCGGTGTTTATGCGCCAAATGTATGCGTCTTACGGAAAAGCCAATCGCTCAACCTCCATTACATTTATGTCTCAAGCAAGCATTGAGCGGGGTGTGGCGGAAAGCTTAGGGTTGGAAAAAAGAATTTCTCCTGTCAAAAATATCAGAAAGCTGAGCAAGCTGGATATGAAATTGAACTCAGCATTGCCGAAGATTGAGGTTGATCCAAAAACTTATCAGGTCTTCGCTGACGGAGAGGAATTGTCTTGCCAGCCTGTCGATTATGTTCCGCTTGGACAAAGATATTTCTTATTCTGACAAGACGCGGCCGGAGTGCATCCGGCCGTTCTATTGACTAAAAACGGTGCACAAGAACCCCGTATTTAGTGTATATTAGATGTTGACAAACGAATCAAATGTAACTATTATAGTTACAACGGTGGTGAAAAACATGATTAACAGCCGTCTTGCTGTTGCCATTCATATTTTATCCCTCATTTCGATGGATGAAAAAGAGTCTTCAGAAACCATCGCTGGCAGCGTCAACACCAATCCGGTTGTCGTGCGAAGAATGATCAGCATGCTGAAAAAAGCGGATATTCTCACATCCCGCGCTGGGGTGCCGGGTGCAAGCCTCAAAAAAGATCCGGCTGATATTTCTCTTTTAGAAGTCTATCGGGCTGTCCAAAAGCAAGATGAACTCTTTGCGATTCATGAAAACCCGAATCCGAACTGTCCGGTAGGGAAAAGAATTCAAAACGCATTGGATGAAACGTTTGAAAGTGTGCAAAAAGCGATGGAAGATGAACTGGCAAGCAAGTCATTAAAAGATGTTATGAATCATCTCTTTTAATCAAAAGAGATGACTTCTCACCGCTAACATGTAACTAAAATTGTTACAAATAAGGAGGAAATGAAAAATGAGAATTGGAATTATCGGCGCAAGCGGAAAAGCAGGAAACGAGATTTTGAAAGAAGCGAAAACAAGAGGCCATGAAGTGACTGCCATCGTCCGAAACGCTTCAAAAGTGCAGGAACAGGACATAGCGATTTTGGAGAAAGATGTGTTTGAACTGACTGCAGAAGACATCAAGCCTTTCGATGCGGTTGTAAACGCTTTTGGAGCAGCGCCTGGCCAGGAACATCTTCATGTTGAGGCAGGCAGAGCGCTAATCAGCATCTTAAAGAATGCGAAAAACACAAGATTGCTTGTCGTCGGCGGAGCAGGAAGCCTGTTTGTTGATGAAGCCAAAACAACCCGTTTAATGGATACACCGGAATTCCCGAAAGAATATTTGCCGACTGCATCAAATCAAGGGGAGAACCTGAAAGATTTGCAGCAGACAGACTCCATTTCCTGGACGTTCCTCAGCCCTGCGGCATTTTTTGATCCGGCAGGAAAACGGACGGGTTCTTACCAAAAAGGAAAAGACAATGTCATCGTAAATGCAAAAGGCGACAGCTATATCAGCTATGCAGATTATGCCATTGCCGTATTGGATGAGCTTGAACAACCTGCACACAAAAATGAACGCTTCACAGTGGTAAGCGAAGCGGAATAATAAAAAACCCGGAGCTTCCTCCGGGTTTTTCTCATTAATAAGTGTTGTACGTATCATAATCGCTGAAAAGGCCGTCAGCAATTCCAAGCATTAAGAAGACGAAGAAGGCGATAATCGCAAGAATGGATACAGCAATGCTTACGATTAAATAAATCCCTTGCATCTTTACAAACTTCGCGTAATTCTCCAGCATTAAGTCCTCAGACTGTCCGCTATGGTGTTCAGCCATTTGCCCTGCTTCTTTAGCGGAACGCATCAAAAAGATTCCGGAAATAATTTGCAGTACGCCCGGCACGGCACCGATTAGAAAAAAGAACGCGCCTGAAAGCGCGGTAATTGCGCCCATAATAATAAATAAAATGCCTGTTGCTTTTCCCCATTTCGAAATGCTAATGAGGGTTTTGTTCATGGTTTCAGGATTCATGTACACTGGCTCCCCTTTACAAAAAAATACTCACTTTTCTTTTATACACTATTTGTGAGAAGTTTTGTATATAAAAAATAACATTTTGGGATTGACCCTGACGCTGCGTGATTGTTTACGATAGAAGAAGAGGAGGTGTTATTTATGAAATACCAAGTCAAACAAGTGGCGGACATAGCTGGTGTCAGCATTCGGACGCTTCATCACTATGATGATATTCAGCTTCTGAAACCTTCAGCGCTTACTGACGCAGGGTATCGTTTGTACAGTGATGCAGATCTGGAAAGACTCCAGCAGATTTTATTTTTTAGGGAAATTGGGTTTCGTCTGGATGATATTAAAGAGATGCTGGATCATCCGAATTTTGACCGGAAAGCGGCACTTCAGTCGCAAAAGGATATGTTGATGAAGAAAAAACAAAGAATGGAAGAGATGATTCAAACGGTTGACAGGACGCTTCAATCTATTGAGGGAGGAGAACATATGGATAAGCGGGATTTATTTGCCGGGTTAAGCATGAAAGACATTGAAGAGCACCAGCAGACATACGCTGATGAAGTCAGAAAGCTGTATGGAAGGGAAATTGCAGAAGAAACAGAGAAAAGGACATCCGCATACTCAGCGGACGATTGGCGCGCGATCATGGCTGAATTTGATTCGATTTACAGACAAATTGCGGCACGAATGGTACACGGCCCCAATGATGCAGAGGTTCAGTCCGCTGTGGGGGCGTTTCGTGATCATATTTGCCAATATCATTATGATTGCACACTCGACATTTTCAGAGGGCTTGGAGAAGTGTATATCACTGACGAACGATTTACAAATGCAATCAATCAATATGGAGAAGGCCTTGCCGCTTTTTTGCGGGAGGCGATCATCATTTACTGTGACCAACAGGAAAAACCCCGGCTATAAAGGCCGGGGTTTTGGCACATCTTATAAAATCGGCGACAACAGGCGCGAGACGGATTCTTTAATTCGAATCCATAAGGGGCGCTGCAGGTATTCTTCATAGGTGTATTTTCTGGATACGAGCAAATCTTCTTTAAATGTAGAAACCAGTTTTTTCGCAATGGTGATATCGTAAATAAATGCATTAACCTCAAAATTCAGCCTGAAGCTTCGGACATCGATATTCGCTGTGCCGACAGATGCGATTTCGTCATCCACCACGATGGTTTTCGCATGAATAAAGCCATTATCGTAAATATAGACAGTGGCTCCGGCTTTCAGCAGATCGCCGATGTACGAAAGTGTCGCCCAGTATACAAAGGCATGATCAGGCTTGTTCGGGATCATAATATTGACGTCAACCCCCGATAGGCACGCGATCCTCAAAGCATCCAGCAGGCTTGCGTCCGGGATAAAATAAGGCGTTTGAATCAAAATGGAACGCTTGGCATTCGAAATCATTTTAATGTAGCCATTTTTAATCTGTTCCCATTCGGAATCCGGTCCGCTTGTGACAATCTGCATCCCGACGTTGCCTTTTGGGCCGTAATCAGGAAAGTGATTCGGAATATATGTCAGCGTATGGTGATGGGAAGCTTGGTTCCAGTCAAGGATGAAACGCGTCTGGATGGCATGCACGGCCGTCCCCTGGAGCCGGATATGCGTATCACGCCAATAACCAAATTTCGGATTAAGCCCGAGATACTCATCTCCGACGTTAAATCCTCCGACATAACCGATTATTCCGTCTATGATGACAAGCTTGCGGTGGTTCCGGTAATTCAGCCGCAAGTTAATTGGCCTGAGTTTTGAAGGGAAAAAGACCTCCACATGCCCGCCGGCCTCGCGGAGCTCTTTAAAAAACTTTTTTCGCAGCGTTCTGGACCCGAGTTCATCATAAAGCACCCTGACCTGAACGCCTTCTTTCGCTTTTTGGATGAGAGCGTCCCGTAATTTTTTGCCTAATTCATCACCTTTATAAATATAATATTGTAAGTGGATATGATCTTTAGCCTTTGAAATGTCATTCAGCAGCCGCTGAAACTTATCCCGTCCATCTGTAATGACGTCAACTGAATTATCCTCAGTGAACACAGCATGATTATTCATGATAAGCATATATATTAAATCTTTGTTATCAAAGGTTGCCCGGTTGTTGAACTGAAATTGCTTGTTTTCTAAGTCTTCAAGCTGATGCTTCAGCAGCTTTTCAATTCCGATCTTTTTTCGGTCCTCCCATTGAAACAAATGCTTACGCCTGAGATTATGGCCGAATAATAAGTATAAAATAAAGCCTAAAACGGGAATAAAGAAAAGAACAAGCAGCCACGCCCAAGATGCGCTGGCATCGCGCCGTTCTTTAAAAATGACAATGATAGCCAAAAGAATATTCAAAATGAAAAAAAGTGATAAAAGGATGGAAGAAATACTCACTTTGTAACCCCGCTCATTCATATTTATCAAGAAGATTGCCATTAGTATTCCATGATTAACAGCGATCTGATTCCCATTACAAATTATAACACTCACATTTTAAAAGAATAAAGAGCGGCGATCCAGATTCTTCGTGAAAAATACGGGCAGATTTCTTTAAAACCAGCTTGCACCTGCGTTAAAATAAACACATATCATAACGTCCGTGAAGCCTTGCAACAAAATAAAGGGGGAGGATTACATGAACTTTTACAGAGTCGAACAAATGCCGGGGTTCATTAAAACAGAAATGCAAAAAATTCAAAAGGCCGTACAGCCTTTCATGAAAAAAACCGTCATTTACCGTTTTCTTGCTATTCCGCTTGCTGCATTCTCTCTCTTTAATTTAGCTGCTTTTCTATTTCACGCTTCAGCTGACAGGGAGTCCTTAATCAGCGCAGGTATATTCGCCCTTTTGGCGGCGCTTGGGCTGGCATTTTTCAAAGAAGCAGGCTATCAGCATAAACAAATCCAAAAAACGGTTCACATCTATATGCTGAACAGGATCAAAAAGAGCGAAATCCTTTCAGAAGAGAGAAAAGACTCCTATACGCGACAGATTAAGGAAGAACCGTTTGCGATGCGAAGTTTTGTAGAATTTTTGACTGAGGAAGACAGACGCAAGAAAATGTATTAAATAAGAACTGCACCCGGAATGTTGGGATTTGCCTGACAATCGGGTGTTTTTTTAGACACTAGGGATGTGGGCAGTCGTAATAAAATGCACGGTTTCGGAATGGTCCCGAACTCATGCACCGTTTTTTAGCAAGATATTATTTGTTCTCCGATGGCAACAGCGTTGCTTTGTTGATTTCCTTCACTAGAGATGTCTGATCGATCCATTTGGTCGACACATCCTGATTTATTTTTGAAACGTGTTGGTTTTCTGATAAATAATCTCTTATCCGGCTGAAATAGAGCGGTTCGTTTTTGACATCCAGGTTTCGATATATTTGTTCAAACAACTCTAAGTCTTTAGGTTCATCCAGTGTTAAACGCCAAGATGGATAATGGAGTTCTTCTGGCAGGCTGACTTGATTGATGGAAAATAGGGAAGGGTTGTTTAAAAAATAAAAAGAAAGATATTCTGTATGGGTTAACGGTTTTGGCTGCTGCACAAGCCGCTGAAGGGCTTCAACAGTAATGACATTACCGGAAATTCCTGCTGAACTTGAAAGCTCCTGAGTATAATCTGCTCCTTTTTGCAAGTGCCGGTCAATTAAATATTGAAGCACTTCAGGTGAAACCGCTGGACAATCACCTGTCACACGGATAATAATATCGGATTTTGTTAAAGCTGCGGCTTCAAGCATTCTTTCTGCCACATTTTCGGGGGCGTCTCTCACGATTCTGACCTTTCCGTTTAGAGTGAAAGCTTCAAGCGGGTCGTCTTCAGGAAGATTTGACGTTGCCAATACAACTTCATGAACACCAGGGACAGCCAGGCAATTGATTAAACAGCGCTCAACAGATGGTATTCCGTAAATAGGGAGCAGCGCTTTTTTCGGCAAACGAGTCGATTTTAGCCGGCATATCACTGCAATCGCAATTCTTGGACTTTTTATTTCGTTGAGTGTAATTGGCTGGTTTAACGATACATTAGCAGTTGCTACTTGAGGAAAAGCGTCCTCGGCTTGTAAGGGCATTAATGCATTCTCATTTCCGCATCTTTTGTAGCTCGTTTTATCCAGTGTAATGATTTCTCCTTTTTTTATATCCCGGTTGGCTGTTACGCGTAATGATGAATCATGCAAATACTTTCTTTCGGATTCCTTTACTTCAGTTGAACCATCTGCAATTTGGGCCTGCTGGAGCTTTTCCGTCATCACTTTGAATTCGTTCGGCTCTAGTGAAGAATAATAATCAAACCCTTTAGCTGCCCGATGTAGGGTAATATGTTTTTCAATAACAGCTGCCCCTGAGAAAAATGCATAGACAGGGAGATCGGCTGCAAGCGGATGATCTGCGTCAATGTGATCCGCAAATCCAATTTGAACCTTGTATCTTTTTTGTAGATGTTGTATCCGTTTTAGGTTAATATCCTCTAATTTTGTCGGATACCCTTGAAATCCGTGCATGAGAATGAGCTGATTTGCCATATGTTGTTTTACAAGCGACATCATCTGATCGATCTCTTCTTCATACCATCCCCCAACTCCGATGAGCACAGGCTTCTCTGTCATACCGATCGTTTTCATGATTTCCGTGGATTGAAGGATGGTTGTTGGAAGCTTTATGCCATCAATGTCATGCTGCAGGTGCAAAAAGAGACCTGCCCCCCATGAATCGAAAATATCCACCCAAATTTCTAATCCAAGTCTTTTTCCATAAGCGACACAATTTTTCCATACATCTTCATTCAAAAACAGCTCGATATATGACTCATAAGCAAAAAAACACGGTGTTGCAATACGGTCATACTTGAACCACTGAAATTTCACACCATCTGCTCCGCTTTCTGCAGCAGCCTTGATGAGTGCTTTGAGGTTCTCCTCTTTTCCTTGATGGGCGTTTGCGATTTCAGCAATGACTTTTACTTTTTCCGAAATGCTGTTACTTTCCAAATGCCCCACTCCTTTATTTTTATTGGGACAATCCTGCAGTGATATGGCAGGTGCCACTTTTGAAAGCTGTTTCTAAAAAAAAGACCAAGTCGTTTTATTAGATTGTATGCTTGCTTAAGAACTTAGTGTTTGCACCTGCCTGCTTTGATTGGCAAATATCCGTCAAATTGAGGTAAAGGGTGAAAAATAGACAAATAAAAAAGGCATGGTTCCGCTTTGTCTGGAACACATGCCCGGTACTGTTCAATGGCTTTATTCAAAAACTGGATCATCCTCATAATAATAAGAATCCGGATCCTCATACGTATTGGTGTTTTCAAAAGCAGCAATGCCGATAACCACCAGCACGAAAATGACCAAAATGATTCCGATCAGGCCAGTGACGATACTGGATGCTGCGTAAAACAGCTGCATTTTAATAAATGTCCCGTAATTCTCAAGCATGCTTTCGCCAGCGGTGCCGCTAAGATTTCCTTCGGCTTCCGCGGCTGCTTTTGCTGAACGCATCAGAAAGACGCCCGAAATAATGAGCAGTACGCCCGGAATGGCGCCGATGACTGTCATTAAGGTAGACAGAGTAACCAGCGATCCCATAATGATCAGCAAAATGCCTGAAATTTTGCCCCACTTGGCAATGTCTGATAGCGACTTGACAGCAGAGGCACTCAGCTGGCGGCTCTCACTTTCTGCAGGTTCAATCTCCTGCTCAGCGGGGCTATTTTCTTCATTATGATTTTCAATCTCGTTTTCATCTTTATCCAGACTAATCATGACAGCTCTCTCCCTAAAATTTTTAAATCATATCTTTTGCCGTCCATTTCGGCAATGCCGGGGAATAGTCCCCATTCTGCAAACCCGTGCTTTTCAAACAGCTTCAGGCTTGGTTTATTATGTCCGAAAATGAAGGCCATAAGTGAGCGGATTCCAAGATCCGGCGCAATGCGGAGCGCTTCCTGAAGCAAATACGATCCAACGCCTTTGCCGCGGCATGCTTCGTCAATGTATATGCTGACCTCCGCTGTTTTATTATAGGCGGGCCTTCCGTAAAATGTTTCAAAGCTGATCCAGGCAGCGACGTTCCCGTTTTCGTCCTCGGCAACATAGAGGGGACGTGCCTCTGTATGGCCCAAAAACCATTCCATCCGGTCTTCAGGAGTTACCGGTTCGGTATCGGCTGTTACCATTCGAGAAGCAATCGTTGAATTATAAATCGCAACAACAGCCTCCAGATCTTTATGTTCAGCAAGACGCAATGTCATGTTCATACGTTTTTGGCACTCCTCTCAAAAAAAAGACATATTTTCGTATCAGTCTGCGCAAACTACATCTAAAAAAAAGTTTTTTTGGATAGGTGTATATATTTTCAGAAAAGTGTTCAGAATGTTGCTGAGGTGATAAACAATGAGAGAGGAAGAAAAGAAAACTTCTCAAGTCAAAAAACTTCAGCAGTTTTTTCGTAAACGCTGGGTGTTCCCTGCAATTTACTTAGTCAGTGCGGCCGTCATTTTAACAGCTGTCCTTTGGTATCAATCTGTATCAAACGATGAAGTGAAGGATCAGTTAGCTGATAACGGCGGAAACTCCGCGTATGACAACAACGACGATGCAGTTGAAGTAGGAAAGTCAATGGAAAATGTCGCAATGCCGGTTGTTGATTCTGAAAACGTTTCTGTTGTGAAAAAGTTCTATGAAACCGATGCCGCAAAAGAAGAAAAAGAAGCAGCACTCGTTACCTATAATAACACGTACAGCCTAAGCAAAGGAATTGACTTAGCTGAGAAAGACGGAAAAGATTTCGATGTTTCTGCTTCTCTGAGCGGTACGGTTGTTAAAGCTGAAAAAGATCCGGTGCTGGGATATGTTGTGGAAGTAGAACATGCCGACGGATTATCAACTGTGTACCAATCTCTTTCTGAAGTAAGTGTTGAGCAAGGTGACAAAGTAAAACAAAACCAAGTGATCGGAAAGTCTGGCAAGAACCTTTACAGCGAAGACAGCGGAAATCACGTACATTTTGAAATCCGTAAAGATGGAGTCGCAATGAACCCGCTGAACTTTATGGACAAGCCGGTTTCTTCTATTGAAAAAGCAGCAGCAGCTGAAGAAAAAACTGCCACTGAAGAAACAGAAGAATCCATTCAGCAATCTTCCGAGAAAAAGGATGGATCACCTGAAAAAGGAACAGAAGAAAAATCCGGTGAGAAAACGGATGATTCAACTGACAAATCTGGATCTAAAGAAAGCAGCACAACAGAAGACACTGAACAGTCTTAATGTAGAAAACGTCTATCCGTGTGATGGGCGTTTTTTTTCTGTTACTTTTTGCTTTGTTTCACCGTCTATGTAGTTACACATAGGGCGTTCGTTATAAAGGAGGTTATGTCATGAACCGTCTATTGCTCGCGGGTTGGATCTTTTTTATTCTGCTCTCTGTTTGTACGGAAAGCTTCAGCGGCATGGTCGTATCGCAAACGGTGGCTTTTCATTTTCAGCCGCACCCTGATCTGTCTCAATTTTTAGACATGGATTTTACTGAGCTTACTGTACCTGTAGCGTTTATCCAAAAAATCGGGCACGTGTTTTCTTTCTTTGTGCTGACATATTTGCTGTGGAAACAGCGGGGCAGCATAAAATCAGCTGCGGCCGGCTCATTCGCGTTTGCTTTTTTCACAGAAGTTCTTCAGCTCTTCTTCAGCAGGAACGGATGTATTCGGGATGTGCTCATCGATACTGTTGGAATTGTATTGTTTTGTGGTTTATATGTGTTGGTGAAGCGGAGAAAACATGAAATGTACGAAAAATATGAAAGCCGGCTGTCTTAGGTTCAGACGCCGGCTTTTGTTTTTTCTAGAAATTTTGATCAGTTGGTTTTTTCGTCAGTTTATTGATGATGGCTTCATAGATTCTCACAATCAAATCGACGAATGGGCGAAGCAGATCTGAAAATCTAAAGAATAGGAACCCGATAATGATGGCGACAACAAGGCTGCCCAATACATCTACCGGATAGTGATGCCCTACCCAAATTCTCGAAAAGCCTGTCAAAAGCCCGAAAATGACAAGCGGCCAGCCGATTTTGCGGTTTCTGAAAAGCATCGCAATAGAAATCGCTAACGCACCTGTAGTGTGGTCACTCGGAAATGAAGCATCCGCATCATGCGGAATCAGCGTATGCACGGTGTGCGCAACGAACGGGCGCGGTTCGAAATAAACTTGTGTAATCAAAAAGTTGATGACAAGACCCGCAATTCCTGTAAGTCCCGCGTAAAGCACATTTTTTCTGCTTTGCGTGTTCCCGAACAGCCAGATTGCCAATAGGATAAGGGCATAGGCGACAATCGCATATTCCGTTATGAAGACCATAATAGAATCGAGAACTGAATTGTGATGAGATAGTCCATGGATGGCTTTAAAGATTTCGTAATTCAAATAATCACCTTTTACATTTTTAATAATAGACTCATTATACTCATAAAAAGTTTCAAATCAAAAAAGAGTTTGCCAAAATGCGTGATGCTTGAAGAGAATTCGAAGGGGGGACAGTGTTTCTGGGGGTTTTTTCTATGCGTAAAAAAAGAGATCCGGAATTCCGAATCTCTTCAAAACGATTACAGTGCTTCAGGTCCTTCCTCGCCGGTGCGGATATTGATTGTATTGCTGATTTCATAGACAAATATTTTACCGTCACCCGGTGATCCCGTTTTCAGAACCCTTTTAGCGGTCTCAGTCACTTGATCAACAGGAACCTTGCTGACTACAATTTCAATTTTTAAACGCTCATATACATTGCTTTCTATTTTTACCCCTCTATAAAGCTCCGTGTGTGCTTTTTGAAGGCCGCAGCCGTGAACATTAGAGAAGGTCAGAGAGGTGACTCCGATTTTTCCGAGTTCCTGCTTCAGCTTTTCAAAATTTGCCGGACGCGTTACAATTTCTACCTTGAACATTTGACCGCTCATAGCGTCACTCCTCACATAGAATCTTGATATGCTTTTTCCCCGTGCATCGTTAAGTCAAGCCCAAGTGATTCTTCTTCTTCGGTTGCGCGAAGGGGAAGGAAGAGGCCTACAATCTTAATAATAACGAAAGTGACAATAAATACAAAAACATAAGTGGCGGCGATGGCTACGATTTGTTTCCAGATTAAGCTTGCATCACCGTAGAATAATCCGTCCGCGCCCGCTGAATTAACAGAGGTTGTCGCGAATAATCCTGTTGCGATCCCGCCCCATGTGCCGCCGATGCCGTGCAGTCCAAAGGCGTCGAGCGCGTCATCGTATCCGAATTTCTTTTTAAGCGAGAATACGCCCCAGAAACAAACCGCTCCGCCAATGATGCCGATAATGATGGAAGCGAAAGGTGTGACAAATCCGGCAGCAGGCGTAATTGCGACAAGTCCGGCGATTGCGCCAGATACCGCTCCGAGCATCGTTGGTTTTTTGTTAATGATCCATTCTACTAAGATCCAGCCGGCAATCCCGGCTGCTGCGGCAGTGTTTGTGTTGATGAAAGCGAACATGGCCACACCATCTAAGGTCAGGGCGCTGCCAACGTTAAAACCGAACCAGCCGAACCAAATCAAAGCCCCTCCTAAGAAGGTGTAAATGAGGTTGTGCGGGGAAGACGCTGTACCGTCTTTCCGTTTACCGAGCACAATAGCGAGAACAAGTCCTGCCACCCCGGAGGAAATATGAACAACGTTGCCGCCGGCGAAATCGAGCGCGCCAAGCTGGCCGATCCAGCCGCCGCCCCACACCCAGTGAGCAACCGGTGTGTAAACCAAAGAAACCCATAAAACCGAGAATAAAAGAAAAGCACCGAATCGCATCCGTTCTGCGAAAGCCCCGGAAATAATGGCTGTAGTCAGAACAGCGAACGTCATTTGGAACATCATAAATAATGAGTGAGGAATGGTATCGCTGTAATCTCCGGGATCAAATCCGACCCCTTTCAGACCGGCCCACTCCAGTCCGCCAATGATCGAATTGCCTGGTGCGAAGGCAAGTGTATATCCGAACAGCACCCAAACGATGGAAACGATGGCAATAGAAGAAAAACTGTGCATTGCAGTGCTCAGCACATTTTTGCTTTTTACCATTCCTCCATAAAATAACGCTAATCCCGGGGTCATCAGCCACACGAGTAAAGCGCAAAAGAACATAAAAACTGTATCGCCCATTTGCATGTCTCATTCCTCCGTATCTTTCAGAATTATTATATTTCTTCATTATAGAGAAAAAAGAATGATAAAACATTTTCATGTAAGATTTCCTAACATGGTTTTTTAGGGAATGTTATCGAGGGATGTAAAGAATGGAAAATGTCATTTTTACGATATAAGTCTTTATATCTATAAAAGAAGCTGTCCATATGAGCAGAAAAGGGAATTGACAATTATTAGATTATTTCATACTGTATTAAGTGTACTAATCCAATTAATACACATTAGGGGAGGATGCGTTATGAATAAAGGCGGCAGGCTGAGGAGAGCGGTAAGTAAATCGATTCCGATGACGTTCCGATTGTTTTTAGCTTTTAATTTTTTCGTGTACGGCCTGGCGAAAGTGGTAATAGGCCAGTTTGGCGAGGTGACGCCTGAAATCGAGGCAGTTGCTGGGAAGGGGTTTACAATTGCGTGGACATTTTTCGGTTATTCTCATGTTTACGAACTGTTTATAGGTTTCGGCGAAATCGTTGCAGCTGTTTTATTACTGATTCCGCGAACATCTGCATTAGGGGCAGTTGTTTTTATGCCGATTATTGTGAACATCGTCTTGATTAACTATTGTTTTGATATTGGCGTGCAGGATCTTAGCACGATATTAATGGTCATGTGTCTCATCCTGCTTTGGGTAGACCGCCGCAAATTCATGGGCATGTTCAGACAGGAGCCGATAAACGGCGGGCAGGTGATGAAGCGATGACACCCCTTATGATTACAGTGCTTGCCGGTCTGTTTGTATGCACGACCTGTTACTTTTACATAAAAGAAAAATCATGGGAAAAGCGCTCCTTCTGAGAGTTTCACAAGCATAATAAAAGAACTTAGGCAGCGTGAAGAGTAAAATATGCAATGCGAGAAACACTAACAGCATCAGGAGGAGACGTATGATGAATACACTCAATATTGATTTTCAAAAAACTGCATTGGTTATCATTGATTTGCAAAAAGGAATTGTGCCGATAGATCAAAGCGGACAGGTTGTCCCAAATGCGAAAAAACTCATCGATGAATTTCGGAAACATAACGGATTTATTAGCTTTGTGAATGTAGCCTTCCATGATGGAGCGGATGCGCTGAAGCCGCAAACGGATGAGCCTGCGCAGGGAGGTTCGGGGGAAATGCCTGCGGACTGGGCTGAATTTGTTCCGGAAATCGGTGTGCAGGATGGAGATTACACTGTGACAAAACGGCAGTGGGGCGCATTTTTCGGCACAGATTTAGATTTGCAGCTGAGACGCCGAGGCATTGACACGATTGTATTGTGCGGCATCGCGACGAACATCGGGGTGGAAAGCACAGCACGCGAGGCATTCCAGCTTGGCTATCAGCAGATTTTTATTACAGATGCCATGTCCACGTTCAGTGAGGAAGAGCATGAAGCCACACTGCGCTTTATTTTCCCGAGAATCGGTAAATCGCGGACAACGGAAGAATTTCTAGCACAAGTGAAATGATGATATCGAAAAAAAGCCGTGCTGTTTTTTTGACAGCGGTGGCTTCAGGGACAATGCTGAATCCGCTGAACTCGTCTATGATTTCTCTTGCGCTCCATAGCATCCAGCATGAATTTCATCTGTCGTTTACAACGGTTTCCTGGCTGATTTCCTCGTTTTACCTGGCGAGTGCCGTAGCTCAGCCTGTAACGGGAAAACTCGGTGATTTGATCGGGCGGAAACGTTTGTTTTTATTCGGGCTCATTCTTGTTGCGGTTTCTGCCATAGGGGCACCGTTTGCGCCAACGTTTATGACATTATTGATCATGCGGCTGTTTCAATCGGTAGGGAGCAGTGCGATTTACCCGTCAGGAGTCGGATTGATTCGGAGTCATATTCATGAGCGGCAGGCATCCGCCTTGGCTGTGCTCTCTATTTTTGCGTCTGCCATGACGGCGCTCGGACCGACTGTCGGCGGTTTTTTGATTGTGTGGGGCGGCTGGCCGGCGATCTTTATCGTCAATTTGCCGTTTATTATCCTCAGCTTTTTCTTAGGCATGTATATGTTCCCGAAAGATCAGAAAAAAGGGGCTGGAATCAAAACGATTATTCGGCAGCTCGACATTCTTGGCATTGTTTTATTTGCCGGAGGAATCATTTTGCTTCTATCTTTTCTGCTGTCATTCAGCACGTCGCCGCATGCGGTTGAAGGTGTGCTTGGCGTGCTTCTGCTCGGTGCATTTGTTTGGCGTGAGCTGAAAACGGAAAAGCCGTTCATTGATGTCCGTCTGTTTAAAACGCAGCGAAATCTATCAGCTGTGTATGTTCAGTTTATTTTGCTGAATGTTTTCTTCTATTGTTTATTTTTTGGGCTGCCGAGTTATTTTCAGGATGAAATGCATCTTTCTGTTCAAACGAGCGGTCTGTTTATGCTGTTTATGTCTGGCATGAGCATCGTAGTGTCACCTATTACGGGCAAATGGATCGACCGATCAGGCGTCGTCAAGCCGATCTTTGCGGGCGCGCTTCTGATGACGGCTGGAGCCGTGCTCTTAACCATCTTTTTTATCAACGCTCAGGTGATCGGGAAAGGCTTTATCCTGTCAATCTTGGGTATAGGCTATGGGCTTGGAAATGTCGCGCTGCAGGCAGCGATGCTGAAAACGAGTCCTTCCAACATGGTAGGAACGACTTCAGGGCTGTTTCAAACCTGCCGTTACTTAGGGTCGATTTTATCTTCGGTGATCCTTGGTATTCTTTTTGGAAAGGAAATCACGGCGGCCCATTTTGATATGATGGGAATCATCATGATCATTGCGGGCGGAGCAAGCCTGTTAATGGCTGTGAGATTTGCTGCATTAATGAAAACTGCATCATGAGAAAAGAGGCAGGCGCTGAGTCTGTCTCTTTTTCTTGTTTAGGCTGTTCAAATAGAAACAGAAAAATTGTATATCATAGCCAATGTTATTGTCTGACTTTTCAGTTATATTAAGTGACATCAAATGTCAGAAAACTGAACATATGACGAAAAACAGATAATATTGAAAGGGGAGCCGGCTATGAAATTAAAAGAGAGCCAGCATCAATCCAACAGACTGAGCAATGAAGATCTGCTGCCTTTGGGACAGGAGAAACGGACGTGGAAAGCAATAAACTTTGCCTCCATTTGGATGGGATGTATACATAATATACCGACCTACGCGACGGTGGGCGGATTAATTGCGATCGGTCTTTCGCCTTGGCAGGTGCTCGCGATTATTATTACGGCATCGCTTATCTTGTTTGGGGCTCTGGCTTTAAACGGCCACGCGGGGACAAAATACGGGCTGCCGTTTCCGGTGATCATCCGTGCTTCTTACGGAATATACGGGGCGAATATCCCAGCGCTTCTAAGGGCGTTTACAGCGATCATGTGGCTTGGCATTCAGACCTTTGCAGGAAGCACGGCGCTGAACATTTTACTTTTAAATATATGGCCGGGCTGGGGAGAAATTGGCGGCGAGTGGAACATCCTCGGCATTCACTTGTCTGGTTTGCTTTCTTTTGTCTTCTTTTGGGCTATTCATTTACTCGTATTGCATCACGGCATGGAATCGATTAAGCGCTTTGAGGTATGGGCAGGCCCTTTAGTGTATTTGGTATTTGGCGGCATGGTATGGTGGGCCGTTGATATTGCCGGAGGACTGGGGCCGATCTATTCTCAGCCAGGAAGGTTCCATACGTTTTCAGAAACGTTCTGGCCGTTTGCTGCCGGAGTTACCGGCATCATCGGCATCTGGGCGACATTGATCTTAAATATCCCTGATTTCACGCGGTTTGCAGAAACGCAAAAAGAGCAAATCAAAGGGCAATTTTACGGTTTGCCGGGAACCTTCGCGCTGTTTGCGTTTGCCAGTATTACTGTGACCTCCGGTTCGCAGGTTGCTTTCGGCGAGCCGATTTGGGACGTTGTCGATATTTTGGCGAGGTTTGATAACCCTTATGTCATCGTATTGTCCGTGATTACGCTCTGCATCGCCACGATCTCTGTAAATGTCGCGGCGAACATCGTATCGCCCGCTTATGATATAGCGAATGCCCTGCCGAAATATATTAATTTCAAACGCGGCAGTTTTATCACTGCGTTGCTCGCTTTATTTACGGTTCCGTGGAAGCTGATGGAGAGTGCGACAAGCGTATATGCGTTTCTTGGCTTAATAGGCGGCATGCTTGGTCCGGTGGCAGGCGTGATGATGGCTGATTACTTTATCATTCGCAAACGGGAACTCTCGGTAGATGACCTGTATTCTGAAACAGGGCGGTATGTATATTGTAAAGGCTATAATTACCGTGCGTTTGCAGCCACGATTTTGGGTGCGCTCATCTCGCTGATTGGTATGTATGTTCCTGCATTAAAGAGCTTATACGACATTTCCTGGTTTGTAGGTGTGCTGATTTCATTTCTTTTCTATATTGTTCTGATGCGTGTTCACCCGCCGGCATCATCTGCGATTGAACCGTTTGAATCTAGGCAGGTTCGCCAAGCTGAATAAGATCTATTTCACGCTATATATTCATATTTTTGAAATGGTTTTCCATAAATAGAACATTTATAATTGTTTTAGAAATCTATTCTAAAACGAAATGGGAATCGAATATGAGAAAATTATATTATATTCTTTTGGCGGGTGTTTTAACGTCTGTCATCCTCGCTTTCGTTTTTGATAAGACAAAAGCGAATGAGGAACGATCTGGGGATTGCCTATATGTTTCGCCAAATGGCAGTGATCAAAATGAAGGGACAAAAGAAAAGCCATTTCGTACACTGGCACACGCTTCAGAGGAGGCTGCCCCCGGCACAACTGTCATGATTCGGGGAGGAACGTATCTTGAAACACTTGTTGTAAAGCACAGCGGTACGGACGGAAAGCCTATCACATTCCGAAACTATGAAAATGAAAAAGTCGTGATTAGCGGAGAATCCATTGCGGACGCAGAATATGAAACACCGCTCATTCATATTCAAGATAAACATGACATTGCCATTAGCGGTTTAACGATTCAAGATCTTTCTGTTTCATCTGAGGAAGCAACTGCTATGGGGATTTATGTATCAGGCTCCAGCAGTCATATTGCCATTAAGAACAATCATGTCCGGGATATTAAGACAACAGCGGATGAAGGAAATGCCCACGGAATCGCGGTCTATGGAACCGGCAGCATGAAAGACATTCAAATTGAGGACAATACGGTTGAGAATCTGACACTTGGAGCGAGTGAGGCGGTTGTGCTGAACGGGAATATTGACGGCTTCACTATTGCGGGCAATGTGGTCCGCAACAATAACAACATCGGGATTGATCTTATCGGTTATGAGGGAACCGCAGACAAAAACGATTATGTGCGAAACGGTGTCGTAGAAAACAATACAATTTATCAAAACTCGACTTACGGAAACCCAGCTTATGGAGATGATTACTCAGCGGGCGGGATATATGTTGATGGCGGACACAGTATCGATATTAAGAAAAACACAGTTTACGATAACGATATTGGGATTGAAGCAACGTCTGAACACAAAGGGAAATATGCAACTGCTATTCAGATAACAGACAACAAAGTGTACAACAATGCATACACCGGTATTTCAATCGGAGGATATGACAAAAAGCGGGGCGGCACCAGCAATTCTCTGATTGCCCGCAACATTATGTACCGGAATGACACAAAGGGGCTGTATGGCGGACAGCTGCTGCTGCAGTACGATGCGAAAAACAACACAATTGAAAAGAATATATTGACGGCCAGTGATTCCAGATTATTTATCGGAAACGATTTTACAGAAAATGAAGGGAATACGGTCAATCATAACGTGTACCATAAGGAAGCGGATCAAGACGGCATATGGATGTGGAAAAAGAATGAATACGATTCATTTTCATCGTATCGAAAAGCAACCAATAACGATCAGCGATCCATTTATGCCAATCCGATGTATCGTGATGAAGAGTCCTATGACTTTACGTTAGATCCAGATTCACCTGCACGGCCGGTCATTGAATAATATGCCATAAGCGGCGTTCTCTTCCGTTCAACGGAGCAGGACGCCGTTTTTTATATGCAAAAAAAAGACTGCCGGCAATTCCCGGCAGTCTGAGCGTTATTCTGCAATAGACACTTTTCCTTCAGCTTCAGCAGGTTTTTTCTGGCTCCACGCGTAGAGAAGCAGAGCAATCAGAACGAACAGCCCCGCTGATAAATAAATGGCAGAGAAGCCGGCAGATGCTACAAACAATCCAAAAACATACGATCCTACAGCAATTCCGCTGTCAAAGAAGGTAAAGAACGTTGCCGTTGCAAAACCTGAGCGGTGCGCGGGAGATTTCTGGATCGCCAATGTTTGCATGCAAGGAACGATTGATCCGTATCCGAGACCGATAACCGCTCCTGAAAGAAGGAGCATTAAGCCGCTGTGTGTGAAGGACAGCATGCAGAGCCCCACTGAGAAAATCAAGATAGATGGGTAAATGACAATTCCCGGTCCGACTTTGTCGAACAATTTCCCTGTGAACGGGCGTGCAACCATCATTGTCACTGCAAAGCAAACAAAGAAATATCCGCTGATATTCGAAAGATCAACTGATTTGGCGAATACAGACAAATACGCTGTGACAGTTGAATAACAGAAAGAAATAAATAAACCGACCGTCGCAATCTTAAGTGCGCCTTTTTCAAACATATCCGAGAACGAAAAACGGAATACAGTCGTGCCGCTGTCTTGGTTTTGGGGCACCTTTATCAAGAACGAAACAAGCAAGCCTGCAACCATAAACAGCGCAAAGGCTGTAAAGAATACAGAGAAGCTTACGACCTTCATCAAGTTCAATCCAAGGAAAGGCCCGATTGCCATGGCGAGGTTCATAGACATGGCAAAGTATCCAAGCCCTTCACCGCGGCGTTTGGCCGGAATAATATCCGCTGCAATTGCACCTGTAACAGTCGTTAAAATGCTGAACCAAATTCCTTGGAAGAACCGCAAGCCAAGCAGCAGGTAAAAGTTATGAATCGGCATATACAGAAAAGAAGAAAGGGCGAATAACGCCATTGAGACAATTGCCATTCTTTTCTTCCCGAAACGCTCAACGATGGCTCCGGAGAAAGGCCGTGTAATGATCGCTGACAGAAGGAACAGGCTGATTAAAAGCCCGCCTTGTGATTCTGTGCCGCCAAGCTCTTGAAGCGTATAGATCGGCAGTACAGTTAAAAATGTATAAAAGAACACAAACACAAATAAATTGACAAGCAGGACCATAATAAAATCCTTGGTCCATATCGCATCCGTTTTTTTCAAATGTATGTCACTTCCTTATTTTCATTGTTGTAAAAACATGCGAAATAAATGAGAAAAAGCTTCCTTATCTTCATCCCGGAAATCTGCAAGCAGTTCTTCCTCGAATTTCAGCATTTTCACATTGATTTCTTCGTATTTTTTCTCGGCTTCTTTTGTGAGGACAACAAGTTTTTCCCGTTTGTCTTCACCTTGCCGTCTCTGTACCCAACCGTTTTCCTCCAGACGTTTGATCGTCCGTGTCACAGTCGGCGCTTCCACATTTAAATAGGACCAAATCTCTTTTTGAGTCATTGGTCCGATCGTACGCAAACAATATAAAACTGACCATTGAGATGAATAAAGGCCGAATGGCTCCAGCTGTTCATTGGCTTTCTTGGCAATCAGGCGGGCGCTTTGGTTGATTTGATGAATGAGGTGTCTGTTGACGTAGGTCATTTCGTTCTCCTTCTAAAAAACTTACCTAAGTAACTAATTGCTTTTTTCATTTTACAGGAGCGGTGAATGGATGTAAAGATAAAAATTTAGTGACGCGAAATAGTTGGCTAAAGCCGAAAAAGTTCGTTTCACCCCTTGTCCTTATTGAGTTTTTAGCATATTCCCAACAGAATGCTAATACACTGTTACAAACCTAACAAAGAGAGTGTTTGAGGTGAGGGATCGTGGGCATATTTCACAAACTTACTTTTAAAACCATACAACGAAGAAGCGGCATAATGAATGACTCTTTACACAATACGGATCTCATTTCACACTTCTCACATCCATTTTAGGGAGGTCGAGTGGTGTGCACGATTACATCAAAGAGCGAACAATCAAGATAGGGAAGTACATCGTGGAGACAAAGAAAACCGTTCGTGTCATTGCGAAGGAATTTGGTGTTTCCAAAAGTACAGTACACAAGGATTTAACAGAGCGTCTGCCTGAAATTAACCCTGACTTGGCAAACGAAGTGAAGGAAATACTCGATTATCATAAATCCATCAGGCATTTAAGAGGAGGAGAAGCGACAAAACTCAAATATAAAAAAGATGAAATTCTCGAAGGAGAGCCTGTTCAGCAATCGTAATTACCAGCTGTTATCAGTTGGCATTGTCTTCTTGAAATCGTTCATAAAACATCCGCAAAAATTTGTAAAGAACTTAATGCGCTTCCAACTTTTTTTCTATATTTTATGATAATATATATAATTAGGGCACAATGTGGATATTTACTGTGAAACAGATTTTCAAGGAGGATATAAATAGATGTTTGCAAGGGATATTGGTATTGACCTCGGTACTGCAAATGTACTGATCCATGTTAAAGGTAAAGGAATTGTTCTGAATGAACCTTCCGTAGTTGCACTTGATAAAAACAGCGGCAAAGTGCTGGCGGTTGGCGAAGAGGCAAGACGAATGGTTGGACGTACACCTGGGAATATTGTTGCGATTCGCCCGCTGAAAGACGGAGTTATTGCTGACTTTGAAGTAACAGAAGCAATGCTGAAGCATTTTATTAACAAGCTGAATGTAAAAGGCTTGTTCTCAAAACCGCGCATGCTCATTTGCTGCCCGACGAATATTACATCCGTTGAGCAAAAAGCAATCAAAGAAGCCGCAGAAAAAAGCGGCGGTAAACATGTGTACCTTGAAGAAGAACCTAAAGTTGCCGCTATCGGCGCGGGTATGGAAATATTCCAGCCAAGCGGTAACATGGTTGTAGACATCGGAGGCGGGACGACGGATATCGCGGTTATCTCAATGGGCGATATTGTCACCTCCTCTTCTATTAAAATGGCTGGGGACAAGTTTGACATGGAAATCTTAAATTACATCAAACGCGAGTACAAGCTGCTGATCGGCGAACGTACTGCGGAAGATATTAAGATTAAAGTCGCAACAGTTTTCCCAGACGCACGTCAAGAGGAAATTTCCATTCGCGGACGGGACATGGTTTCCGGTCTTCCTAGAACAATTACAGTAAACAGCAAAGAAGTAGAAGAAGCCCTTCGCGAATCTGTAGCTGTTATTGTGCAGGCGGCGAAACAAGTGCTTGAAAGAACACCGCCTGAGCTTTCTGCTGATATCATTGACCGCGGTGTTATCATTACCGGCGGCGGAGCGCTCTTAAATGGCCTCGACCAGCTGCTTGCTGAAGAGCTGAAGGTGCCGGTGCTTGTTGCTGAAAATCCAATGGATTGTGTAGCAGTCGGCACAGGTGTCATGCTTGATAATATGGACAAGCTTCCTAAACGCAAACTAAGCTGATCACTTAAACCTCATTCTGAAAAAGAATGGGGTTTTTTTATGAAAACTCTTCACGAATTGATGAGAAATGCCGATAATAGGGTAAAATACTGAATTCTATTATAGAACGAATGTTCCTATATGACAACTGGAAAAAATGCCATTTTAGAGGTGGGAAACTTGTTAAAAGGATTATATACAGCAACATCCGCAATGATTGCCCAGCAGCGAAGAACGGAAATGCTTTCAAATAATATTGCAAATGCAAATACATCCGGATATAAAGCTGATCAAGGCTCTATGCGCGCGTTCCCTGAGATGCTGCTCAGCAGAATAGAATCAAAATCTCCGGCCGGAACATCAAGGACGGAAATCGGTTCCGTGAATACCGGTGTGTATATGCAGGAGCTTAAGCCCCTTTTCACACAGGGGAGCTTGAAGTCCACAGATCAGCCTACAGACATCACATTGGTCGAAAATCAAGTTCCGGTTAATACAGAAACCAATGAAAACGCGGCTCTTTTTTACCCGGTTCAGACAGCGGACGGAATCCGTTATTCAAAAAGCAGCACTTTTTCACTAAATGAGAATAATCAGCTGACGATCAACGGGCGTCCTATTTTATCGACGGATAGCCAGCCGATTACTGTTGATAATGAGAACTTCACTGTGTCTGAAAACGGTACTGTGACAACGAACGGACGGACAGCTGGCCAGATTGATGTCAGAATGGCGGAGGATGTCCGCAATCTGAAAAGGGACGGAAATGATCTGTACAGCACGGCAGACGGCAATGATCTGCCAAGCGCAGCCGGCAATAACCAGGTATCCTATTCATTAAAACAAGGCGTCTCGGAGCTTTCAAACGTGGATGTGACAAGTGCTTATACAGAAATGACTGAAGCGTACAGATCGTTTGAGGCCAATCAGAAGGTTATTCAGGCTTACGATAAAAGTATGGATAAAGCAGCCAATGAAATCGGAAAAATCTAAGATAACGGAAGAAAAAACGGGGGACATCAACTATGCTCAGGTCAATGCTAACGGCATCAACAACCTTAAACCAGCTGCAGCAGCAGATTGACACAATCAGCAGCAACCTTTCAAACAGCAACACAACCGGCTATAAGGCAAAAGATACGAATTTTTCTGAGCTAGTCAGACAGCAATTCGATCAGGTTGATGAAAAAAATGAGGAAGTGGCAAAAGCCCGAAAAACGCCGCCCGGCTTGCGCCTTGGCGTCGGAGCGATGATGAATTCACGCCTTGTATCTGATCAAGGAAGCATTCAGAAGACGGATCGCGATCTGGATATCGCGTTTACGTCTCCATACCAATATCTTCAGGTTAACGTGAATGGAAACCGCCAGTACACGAGGGACGGAGCGCTGTATGTAACGTCTTCAGCTGCAAATGCCAACCAGCTTCAGCTCGTTACTGGAAATGGGAATCCGGTGCTTGATGAAAACGGCAATACAGTGAACATCGACAGCTCAATGAAGAATATCACCATCAATAAAAACGGCACGTTAACCGCATCTGACGGAAACGCGGTCCAGCGGTTTAATCTCGGAGTTGTCCAAGTGAATAACCCTCAAGAGCTGAAATCGGAAGGAAATAACCTGTTCTCTATTGATAATGCGGCAGCTTTTGAAGAGCTGAATGGCGCTAATAGACAAAACATCGGCATAGAGCAGGGCTCGCTTGAGATGTCCAATGTCGATATTTCAGAACAAATGACAGATTTGATCACGTCCCAGCGTTCATATCAGCTGAACAGCAGAACGATTACAATGGGAGATCAAATGCTCGGTTTAATCAATTCAGTCAGATAATAAGAAATGGGCGTTTTCAATCAGCCGCGCAGGATAAAAAAAGCGGCTTTTTCGAAATCGTCCTTTTTTTTGTAGTATTCCGTGATATCTTCTAAAAGCACCTCTAAATCCACCCACGCTTCAATTTTTTCTAATTCAAGCACATATTCGAGCAGCTGATCATAAGGGTCTTCAACTGATGTGTAGAGCGCTTCGAGCGTTTTTAATTTTAGATAAATGGTTTGAATGTCTACCTTTTCTGATAATTCTTTCCCTTTTTGCAGGACGGCTTTCGCTTCTGTGACCTTTCCTGTTTTAAAAAGCGCTCTGACAGATTCGTACACACAGTGCAGATACGAGACGGGAGAATTCGTTTCAAATTCTTGATTCCTTAATACTTTTTTAAAGTAAAGAAGCGCTTCCTGGTCTTTTTTTTCGGTTGCTTTTAAAAAGCCAAGGTTATAATAAGCGTGGCAAAGCAGGTTTTCGTCATGTAATTGCTGGGTTTTCCTAATGATTTCTTTAAAAAGCTGTTCAGCTTTTTCATAGCGTTCTTGATCAATATAATTAACGGCGAGCAAAAGCTTGCAGGTGATCACCTTTTTTATATAGCCGAATTGGTGTAAATAGATGTGTAATGCTTTTTTGACGTATTGGATGGAAAGCGGCGGTGATTTCATCAAGTAATAGGCGCCAGCGGTTTGATAATATAAATCAGCGGCTTCAAACGTGTTTTGAATGGCGCCCAGGTACTGTTCAGCTTTTTTAAAATGATTCACTGCATGTTTCGGAGCTGTTTTTACCATTTCATATAATCCTGAGAAAAAATACAGATAATATTTCAATTCATCATCCATTTTGTCTTCCAGGCCGTATAGATCATCGAATAATGAATCAAGTCCGTTCTGGTTTTCAAAAAGCAGCTGATGGCGGGCCTGAAACAATTGATAACGCATCCAAAGTTTTGAGTTCTTTTTGATCTTCGGAAGGTGCTGGTCGATTTTCTCTTTCAGTGTGCAAACGTGATTCATTTTGCGTTTGCTCATTGCGGAATACCACTCGTCTAACATGTTTTGCATCCTTTTTTCAATAAACTTCGAAATCATTTTCCTACCTCTTTGCTATTGGTAAAATCTATAATTATCATATCATAACTTTTGACGGCTCTCATTGACAGTTGGTTACATTTTAGCGCGGTTGAAAAAGAGATTAATTCATAATATACTTTTCAAATGTACAGATTGGATCTTTAATGATTGCTATACATACTAATGCAGATGAAGGAGATGTCAAGAGAATGCTTGATACTCAGCAAATTAAAGAAATTATTCCTCACCGTTATCCGTTTTTGCTTGTAGACCGGATTACGGAAGTTGAAGAGGGCAAACGGGCAAAAGGCTATAAAAATGTAACCGCAAATGAAGAGTTCTTTAACGGGCATTTTCCTCAGTATCCGGTAATGCCCGGCGTATTAATCGTAGAAGCGCTTGCTCAAGTCGGAGCCGTTGCGATGCTGATTAAAGAAGAAAATCGCGGCAGACTGGCGTTCTTTGCGGGTATTGATAATTGCCGGTTTAAAAAACAAGTCAAGCCTGGTGATCAGCTTCACCTTGAGGTTGAAATCATTCGTGCACGCGGCACAATCGGACGCGGAAAAGGCGTTGCCACAGTTGATGGCGAAGTCGTTTGCGAAGTCGAACTGACTTTTGCCCTCGGAGAATAAATGAAAAAAGGCAGATGGGCAGCGGCACATTTGTCTTTTTTTCTTTCAAAACATGAGAAAAGCAGGTGATTGTATGTGGAATGAATTTAAGGCTTTTGCCATGCGCGGGAACATCGTTGACCTCGCGATTGGTGTTGTAATAGGCGGCGCGTTCGGGAAGATCGTCACATCTCTAGTCAATGATATCATCATGCCTTTAGTCGGCTTGCTGCTAGGAGGGCTTGATTTTTCAGGTTTATCGTTTACGTTTGGCGATGCTGTGGTGAAGTACGGCAGCTTTATACAGACAATTGTGAACTTCTTAATCATATCGTTTTCCATCTTTATTGTGATTCGGATTTTGAATGGGTTAAGGCGCAAAAAAGAAGCAGAAGAAGAGGCGGCGGAGGAAGCGCCGGATGCGCAAGAGGAGCTGCTGAAGGAAATCAGAGATCTGCTAAAGCAGCAAACAAAGTCGCCGGAATAAAAAGACTGCCGTTTTGAAACGGCAGTCTTTTTTTATTTTCAATTCCTTTCACTTAATGCTGCGGGGCTTTCTGTTGTTACAGCGAGATGAATGAGCATTGAAACAGAGGTGCCGGCATCCGGAGTGCTGCTAATCTTCAATTCACTTCCGCAAAAATGTTTCAGCCGCTGGTTGATATTTTTCAATCCGACGCTGCGATCGAAATCCGCAGATAAGAGATCTTCTCGTTTTTCCGGAGCTATGCCGGCACCGTTATCTTCTACTTTGATGTAATACTCATTCTCGCTTTGTTTTTTAGCTGTCAGCTTGACCCATCCTCCGCCTCTTTTCTTGCTGACGCCGTGAAGAACGGCATTTTCCACCAAGGGCTGAATCATTAAAGGAGGAAGGATAAAGTCAATGTCTTCTTCTATATCAAAAATGATGTCCAGCCGATCGCCGAAGCGTGTCTTTTCTATGGAAAGATAGGAATTGATAATAGAAAGCTCATGTTTGAATGAACTGATGGCAGATGTATTTTGGAAATCAAAACTCATTCTTAAATAGTTGGTAAATTCCTCTGTTACCTCCCGCGCTTTTTCAATATCCAAATGGCTGAGAGAAATGATCGTGTTTAATACATTGTAAAGAAAATGAGGTTTGATTTGCGATTGGAGAAATGCCATTTCCATTCTTGTGGCTTGATTTGCTGTATGTTTCATCATAATCAGGTTTTTGATACGCGCCATAAATTCAGAGTAATGATAAGGTTTTTGCAAAATGTCATTCGCTCCGGCATGAAAAGCCTTGTATTTGTCATGGCCGATAATGGCTGCTGTAATGATCAGAACGGGGAGATCAACCAAGCTGAATCGTTCACGAATTTTCGTACAGACTTCAAAACCCGACATATCCGGCATCATCAAGTCCAAAATAACCAAATCAAGCTTCGTGCAAGAGATGACTTCTAATGCTTCCTTTCCGTTTTTTGCAGCAATTACATTGTAGGGTACACCTTCAAGCATATCGCTTAAAATTTTTAAACTGTCAAGGTTATCATCGACAATCAGAATGGTTGGAGCGTCAGTTTTCTCAGAGTAATAAGGCGTTTTCAAAGAGATATCTGACATATTTATCTCGGATTGTAAATCAGAAAGACCCTTCTTTGTTTCAGGCACAGATTCATTTTGAGCAATTGGCAATGTGAAGTGGAATGCCGAACCTTTTCCCTCTTCCGATTCTACCCAAATGTCTCCGTTCTGGAGCTCAACCAGCTGTTTGACAATGCTTAGACCAAGACCGGCTCCGTCGTCTTTATTCGTTTCGGCTTGCTGAAAAGACTCAAAGATGGTTTGGCGATCGGTTTCTGAGATGCCGCTTCCGGTATCTGTTACTGTCACCTTGATCATGTTATCGTTCAGTTTTGAAGCAGAAAGTGTGATTTGGCCCTCCGCTGTATACTTGATTGCATTGTCTACTAGATTGGTTACAATTTGCCGAAAGCGGTTTTCATCTGCAAGTACCAAAGGAAGGCCGGGTGGAATATGGTTCATAATGTTCAAGTTTTTATGCCTGGACAAAAGATGATAAAAATTCATTTCCGAACTGATTAAAGTGTAAATATCAACAGGAACCGGGTGAATCTGAAGCATGCCTTGTTTTATTTTTTCTAAATCCAGGATGTCATTCACCAGATTGGACAGCCTGTAGCCCATGCGGATGACAAGCTGCATATTATCTTTCTCTTCTTCTATTGTTCTTTTTCTTCTTCCGGCCAGCAGGGTCTGGCATATATTAATAATACTGTTCAGCGGCGTTTTGAATTCATGCGACGTTTTGGCAATGAACTCGTCCTTTAGCCTATCAATATTGAGCAATTTCCGCGTCAAGACCTCATTTTCGCGGAAAGCGCCGGCGAATTGCTGTGCCATCAGAAGAACGATCGCCAGCAAAGCGATGACTGTTGGCAATGAGTAAATCGAATTAAATGAAAAAGCCGACTTCCCACTGTAAGCTGATATGGTCGTTAAAATAACAAAAGCACTCATTGAAATAGAAGCGATAGTAAGATACAGGCTTCCTTCCATTTTGCGGACCGCGGCAATTGTGAAAATATATGTGATATAAACCAGGGTCGAAACGGCTAGCACAGAATGTAATATGTATGAGGCATGGCCGATAAAACCCACGGTTAAAAAATCTGTGATCAAGACCAGCCCGGAAGAAACAGTGGCTATGAGAATAAAACGCTTTGAAACAATCTTCCGGTAAGCAAAATAGAGATAGAGAAAAACCGCAATGCTGACAAACACTGTAGAGATTGCCCTCATTGAATTTAGCAATGAAAATGAAATTGACGGATTGAGGAGAAATATAATCCGCTCTTTTCCGATCATCAGAATAATGAACGAAAACAGAAGACACATAACAGAAAAAAACAACAAATGTTTATCTTTTTTTCTTTGCAGGAAAAAGCCCAGAAAATATAATCCGGTAATGAAAAAAGCCGTAATCATGATTGAATCATTAAGAAAGGAAATTTTGTTCTCTCGCAATATGTTATCCTGCGTTCCAAAAGTAATCGGCTTTGCGATTCCCCACCCCGGCGTTTTTCCGAAGTTTGAAAATTGTACCACAAGTTCATTGTCACCCTTGTGAAGCGTAAAAAAGCTCGTATACGGTCTGTTTTGCGCTGTAAAATCAGGTTTATTTGAAGGGCTGCCGCTTTGTCCTATCAATTGGCCATTAAAATAGATGCGATTTGCACTGTAAATAAACGACGTGCTGATCCCGAAAACCTGATTGTCTTGCTTTGATCTGATCGTCAGCTTGTACGTTCCGTAATCTACGTTAATACCCTGCTTGGCCAGCTTCACATTACTGGGGACATCAACGAAGAGGGGATCTTTTCCTTTTGCTGAAGCGATCTCTTTTGGCGACAGCAGCTGATTGGGATATAATGTCCACTTTCCATTCAGCTGTACATTTCCATCCTTCTGAAAATCCCAGTTTTCCAAGTCCATGATCCCATGCTTTGCAGCAGGAAGTGTTGAACCAGAAAAATGGTCAATGGCTATAAAAACCATAAAGAATGCGGCATAACCGAAAATAATCGAAGTGAAAATGAATTTTTCTTTCATATCAATGCTCCTTTATAATAGGATTTTTCTAAATTCCTATTTTTATAAATATTGTAAGTGCAAACTTTCAAAAACTATAGATAGAAAGAAAAAGAATCCAGATAAAGGGACAATTTGGCATGATATAATAGAAGTTATTTACTGTTATCTCGATTTTATTTATAGGGTGTGATGTTTTGTGAAAGCGTTAATTGTTGATGATGAGCACCTGGCATTGCTTCACTTTAAAAATATGCTTGAACGGACAAACGCATTTCAATCTATTATGGCGTATCAAGATCCGATTGAAGTTCTGGAGCACCCAGAGATTCCTGCTGTAGATGCAGTGTTTCTTGATATTGAAATGCCGGGGGTTAACGGCATTGAGCTTGCTGAAGCGATTCAATCTATGAATGAAAACATCCAAGTCGTTTTCATCACGGCCTATAATGAGTTCGCTATCAAAGCGTTTGAGCTGAATGCCATTGATTATTTGCTGAAGCCTGTAAATTACAAGCGGCTCGAGACAACTGTTGAACGAATTAGAACGAATAACATGCTCAGAGCATCTGCAGAAAATACCGAGACGCATTTTTCTATCCAATGTTTTGGAAACCTGCAGTTTTATCAAACCTTAAAGGGTGTCAAAACAAATATTCCAGTCAAGTGGAGAACGTCGAAAGCACGCGAAATATACTCATTTTTACTTCATAACCTAGGCCGCGTGGTCAGTAAAGACATGCTAATCGATCTTTTTTGGCCTAATTACGATGTGTCAAAAGCAAGCACCCAGCTCTACTCAACCATTTATCAGATACGGAAATTACTCAGCCAGATCCCGTTCAGCCAAACAATAGAGAAGACCGATACAGGATATATTCTTCGGCTTTCAGGCGCAAAAATCGATGTTGCCGAATGGGAAAAGTCACTAAAAGAGGCTCCTCCGCTCAATACAGCTACATTACATCTGCACATGGATATTTTCATGGCCTATCAAAGTCATTACCTGTTAGAGTACGGCTATTTGTGGGCAGAACCGGAAAAGACGCGTCTCGCCCAGCTTTGGCTTGGAAAGGCTTATGAACTGATCGATTTCCTCATTCGGGAAATGAACGATCATCAAGCAATGGATATTTGCCTGCAGGCCGAGAAAATTGAGCCTTGCGATCATAAAATTATGCAATACAAGCTGCAGCTATTTAACAAAAACGGGAAGGTAGAAGAGGCAATAAAAGAATATCAGCGTTATAAACAAATGAAAGATCAGATTAATTGAAGAAGCAAAAAAACTTATCCAAACCAGTGTGTGTCGATTGCCTATCGATGCACACTGGTTTTTTTGTACAAGTCATTTAAAGGGAAGGCCCTCTCCATATGTCTCCGCTTGAAACTTCTAATCTCCAACTCATTCCATTTTTAGTTGTACAGAATTTGTATAGTTCCATTTCATACAATGTAGTTTGGTTCGGATGGCAATTCTTAGTTTTTAAACTCATTCGGCATTAGCAGTTATTTTTGGGGGATGAGACATGACTTTATGGTCTCGCGGATCAATCGGCAAGTGAAAAATAGATATGAAAGGGAGGAATGAAAAGTTGAGAACAAGGAGTTTTCCCTTAGGGCTGAAAAAAAGCGGGCGAATCGTTATGATCATAAGCCTGGCCATCTTTTTCTTCTTCAGCCAGATCGCAAGCTATACACTTACAGCACAGGCTGTGGACGTAACGTCAAGTGACAGCCAATTCTTCGATTCGGTGACGGTCAAGGAGGGCAATGACAAGATTGTTGACGGGTCAAAAGGAAATGAACCGGCAGTAACGCCGGGGGATGAAGTGACACTGACATATGAATGGTCATTAAAAAAAGATAAAGACGCAGAAAGCGAAAAAGATATCAATGTGGAGATACCTAAAAGCTTTACATTTGATAAAGGTGCAGAAGGTGAGATCAAATCTGCTGACCAAGTCATCGGCAGCTATCAAGTGCCGGCGGGCGGCAGCACCATGACGGTAAAATTAACAACTGCATCCGCGGATTCTCCTGATGCCAAGGGAGCCATTACACTGTCAGCCACGTTTACTGCAGATGTAAAAGACGATGAGCATACAGTAGCAGCCCTTTTTCAACTGGGGGGAGGCAAAACCCAGCAGGTGATCATCCCTGTTAAGAAAGATGAGACACCAGATGCCGAGGCGGAAGAGCCAAAAAACGACTCTTCTGAAACTGCGGGTGATCAGGAAGGGACAGATGACAAATCTACACCTTCAGTCAGCAAGGATCAAAAAGAGGAAGAACAACAGCCATCAGCCGACTCTAAGAGCAGCGACTCCTCTAAGAGTGATGATTCCAAAAAAGTGTCATCCTCAAGTCAATCAGCTTTCAAAAGCTTGCAAACTGAAGAAAAACAAATCACCCAACATATTTTAACCGGCGTGACACTGACGGATGAAAACGGGGAGCCATATGACAAGAGCAATCGTGCCAGCACAAATGCTCCGGTGAAAATTTCAATTGATTGGGCCATTCCTGACGATTTAGGAAAAACAATCAATGCCGGCGATACGTATGAATTTGATTTGCCTAAAGAATTTATTATGCATAATGACATTGTGAACCTGCCATTAAGAGCCGGAGACACCACATACGGGACATTTTCTATTGATACGAACGGACATGTGGTGATGACATTTAACGGCGAGGTAAAAGAAACTTCTAATGTCAAAGGCACATTGGTTATCAATACGCAGTTCAACGAGAAAAAAATAACGGGTTCGACAACACAAAAGATTCCATTCCCTGTGAATTCCGATACTCCTGAGACAACGGTTTATTTTAAACCGAATGTGAGTAAAACCATTGATAAATCAGGTGCTTTGGATAAAGGCATCAACCCCGGCAAAGTAACATGGACGGTCGATGTCAATAAAAAATTAGATCAAGTCAAGAATGCTAAACTCACAGAAAGCCTCCCGGATGGCTTAATCTACCGTTCAGTTAAAGTGTATGAACTCAATGTGAACATTGATGGTTCTGTAAGCAGAGGAAATGAAGTTTCTTCCGGCTATAGCGTTGATTCAAAAGGAAATGTCACATTTAACGGGACAATTGATTCAGCCTACCGCCTTGTGTACGAAACCGACATTGACAATAGCGCAAAGCCGAGCCAGGGCGGAAATGTGACGCTGACGAACAAGGCAGCATTCAGTGGAGACAATCTGGAACAAATTTCTGCAGAAGCCACTGTTACGGCCAAATATGGAAAAATGATCGCAAAATCATCTACCGGCTATAATGGAGAATCTCAAACATTCAGCTGGGCTATTGCATATAACTACGGTGAGAAACAGATCGACCAATCCAAGGCCAGCATTAAGGATTCTTTTGGAACTGGCGATTTGCACCTCGTGAAAGACTCTTTGAAGGTTATTCCTATTACCTTTGGACAGAACGGCAGTGAGCAAGCTGGAACGCCTTTAAAAGAAGGCGAGGACTACACGCTCACCGATAATGGAAGCGGATTTGAAATCAAATTTAATAAACCTGTTACCAGCGCTTACAAAATCACATATCAAACAAAGGTCAACAGCGGAGTGATCATTGATAAATCGACAACATACACCAATAGCGTGGTGACCGGAACAGGGGATACAAAAGAAGCTTCTGGAATAGCCATTCAACAGAACCTTATCAAAGGGTATTCAAATGTTGATTATGAGAAGAAGACGGTTGATTGGACGATTACAGTTAATAAAAATAACTATGAGATGAACAATTGGACGCTGGATGATCAATTCGAAAGCGGCGGATTGGTTCTGATTGATGACTCGTTCAAAATTCAAGACACAACGAACAACAAAACGTTGCAGAAAGACAAAGACTACACGTTGACAAAAAAACCCGAACATAAAGGCTTTACTTTGGCATTGATCGGGGATTACGCGAAAACAAACAGTCAATTTAAGATCACGTATACGACAACATTCAATGCCGATTATTCTAACGAAATCGTCAAGAACACAGCTCAGTCGACATGGACTGATCAATACGGCAATGAGCGCACGAATAAGGTATCAAGCAGTTTTACGCCGAATCATCAGACGACAAACAATGGATTCAAAAACGGATCATACAACGCAGTTTCAAAGGAAATCACGTGGAAAATCGGCATCAATTATAATGGCGAACCCACAAAAAATCCTTATATAAAAGATGTCATAACAGATCCTCAGCAATTTGTGCCGGGTTCCGTTGTGGTAAAGAGCTATACGATCAATAAAAACGGCTCCATCACAGAAGGAGACGCGCTTGACCCTTCCAAGTATGAGGTCGAAGAGCCTTCAGAAAAAAATGAACGCACTCTGACGGTACACCTTAAAACGGGCGATTCTGTGCCATACTTGATTGAGTTTAAGACATCGCTCAAAGGACAGGTCATTGATCAGAATCAGTACACAAACAAAGCGACCTACCATAATGACGGTTATGCAGACCGCACCTTGACGGGCTCTGTTTCAGTTACGAACGGAGGAAGTCTGGTTTTCAAAGGCGGCAAACAAAATGGAAGCTACATCGATTGGAACATCAATGTCAACTCCAGCCAATCAACGCTGGATGACGTAAAGGTTACTGATACGCCGGATGAAAATCAAATCCTAGATGCGGATTCTTTTAAAGTTTATCAAGCAAAATATGATGAAAACGGAGTGGTCAAAGACAGCAGCGGAAATCTGACTGCGAGAGATGTCGAGCTTCAAAAAGACAAAGACTACACGTTAGACATCAAAACTGACAATACAACAGGTGAACAATCGTTTGTCCTGAAATTCATAGGCAGCTATAAGCAAATTGACCGCGCCTATGTGATCAAATACCGGTCTCTGATTAACATAGCCGGCACGAATGGCCACGTTAAAAATAAAGTGTCCATTTCGGGAACAAATGTGAAGGAGCAGACTCAGGAAAACAGCAGCTCGATCTTTGTTGCCATTTCAAGCGGTGACGGTTCCGGATCCGGAGATAAAGGAAGCCTGACGATTTTTAAGACTGGAGAGGACGATAAAGCTCTTGAAGGAGCAGAATTCCAGTTATGGTCTGAGGATTCCAAACAGCTCCTCCGCACTGGCACGACGGATGCCGGCGGGAAGCTTACATTCGGAAATATTCGCTACGGTTCCTACGTATTAAAAGAGATAAAAGCGCCTGACGGATATACCATCAGCGATGCTTATGCAAAAGGAGTCTCTGTTAAGATAGACAGCAATTCCTCCAAGACAGGGGCACTGTACAAAGTCGTAAATCAACAGAACAAGGTGACGCTTATCAAACAAGACGAACAAAACAATCCTTTGGCGGGTGCTGTTTTCAAGCTGGAGAAAAAATCAAATGACGGCACCTATACTCTCATACGAACAGATATAAAATCCGATAAAAACGGAAAAGTGGAAATGAACGGTTTGCCGGCGGGCTACTACCGCTTGACAGAAACACAAGCTCCTGCAGGCTTTATCGTGAATACAAAAGCGATTCACTTCTCAATCGCAAAAAATGAAAAGAATCAAGTGTCTGATGTCAATTTAGGAGCAATGACCAATTACCAAGGGAAAGTCTCTCTAACGAAGGAAAATGCTGAAGGCCAGAAACTTGAAGGCGCAGTATTCAACATTGTCGATCAAGATGGAAATATCGTCAAAGAAAAGCTGACTTCGGATAAAGACGGAAAAGTTGAAGCTTCGGGCCTTGCGCCGGGCCGTTACGCCTTTGTGGAAACAAAAGCGCCATCCGGCTATGTGCTGAATACAACGAAAAAAGAATTTACCATCTCAGAATCTGCAGCAGGAAAGCCTGAAGCCGCAGATGCCGGAATTGCCGTTAACGATAAAGGCTCGGTTCAGCTGACGAAGGAAGATGCCGATGGTCAGAAGCTTGAAGGAGCCGTCTTTAGGATTATTGACAAGGAAGGAAATACGGTCCAAGAAGGGCTGACCTCAGATGAAAACGGGAGAGTCGCAGCTTCAGGCCTTGCACCGGGACACTATGCTTTTGTTGAAACGAAAGCGCCATCCGGCTATGTGTTAAACACGGAGAAAATAGAGTTTACGATTTCTGATTCCGCAGCAGGAAAGCCGGAACCAGTGAATGCCGGGACCGCTATCAACTATAAAGGCTCTGTTGAGTTGACGAAGGAAAATACTGAAGGCCAGAAACTGGAAGGTGCAGTTTTCAACATTGTCGACCAGGAAGGAAATACGGTTCAAGAAAAGCTGACTTCGGATAAAGACGGAAAAGTTAAGGCTTCGGACCTTGCACCGGGCCGCTATGCCTTTATTGAAACGAAAGCGCCATCTGGCTATGTGTTAAATACGGAGAAAATAGAGTTTATCATTTCTGAATCAGCAGCAGGAAAACCAGAATCTGCAGATGCCGGGATCGTCGTGAACGATAAAGGCTCGGTTCAGCTGACGAAGCAAGACCAAGATGGAAAAGGCTTAGCCGGCGCAGTATTCAAAATCACTGACAGCAATGGAAAAACAGTGAGAGACGATCTCGTTTCAAAAGAAGGCGGCAAAATTGAAGTTGACGGTTTAGCTCCGGGAAGCTATCAATTTGTTGAAAAACAGGCGCCAGATGGATATCTTTTATCCGAAAGCCCAGTGTCATTCACCATTAAGGGTGAATACAGCGGCAAACCTGAACAAGTGAAAGTAACAGCGGTTAATACCAAGAACCTTGTTGTTCTCACGAAAGTGGATCAGCATGATAAAAATAAAGTTCTTCAAGGCGCGGAGTTCAATCTGACAGACGCCAACGGCAAAGTACTGAAATCTGGCTTGACAACTGATGACAAAGGACAGCTCACGGTTCATGGCCTCAAAGCCGGCGAATATCAGTTTGTCGAAACAAAAGCGCCTAAGGATTATCATTTAGACCAAACACCTATATCGTTCAAGATCACAAATACAGACACGAAACCAGTTGATATCACCGCTGAAAACATATTGACACCAGGTGACGTGAATGTGACGAAAGTGGATCAAGATGATAAAACTACAGTTTTGGAGGGCGCTGAATTCAAGTTATTGGACGCAAGCGGCAAGCCTGTAAAAACTGACGGCTATGGCAAAGAGCTGCCTGAACTCTGGAAAACGGATAAAAAGGGGCAGTTCACAGTAAAAGGCCTTACGCCAGGAAGCTATCAATTTATTGAAACAAAGGCACCAGAAGGTTACAAACTGGATGAAACACCAATTGAATTCACAATAGAAAAAGGACAGCCAAAAGCTGTTGAGCTCGTTGTTTCTAATCAAAAAGTGAAAACACCAACGCCTGACAAATCTGACAAACCTACACCGGATGGAAATGTGAATGGAGATGGACATCATTCGAAAACCAGTGGCACAGATGGTGATTCGAAAACAGACAAATCCCTTCCAAAAACCGGAGATGCGGACAGCACATTGACGGTAATGATCGGTATCCTGCTGCTAATGGCAGGCGGAGGCTTAGCTGTTGCCTCAAGAAAGAAGCAAAGAAAGGGATAAATATGAAAGCACCTGATCATTGAAGAATTGATCAGGTGCTTTTTTAAAAGTGACACAGCTCATTTAGGAACGAAGCATAAGAAAGGAATTTTTTTGCATGTACAAGAAAATGATCATTACGATGTTCATTCTTTTAGGACTGCTGCTTATCTGTTCTCCTTTTTTGAAAGGAGGAATCATAGCCTATCTTAGCAAAAGCCAGAGTGAGTCGGCCTTAACTATGGAGCAGCTGAAAAGAAATAATGAGAAAGAAGCGGAATTTGAATTTGATTCAATCGAGCCGCCTGAGTTGGTGGATGCCATAAAGGCTGGCTTTAATCACGATCAAAAAGCGGTTATCGGGCGGATAACGATTAAAAGTGTCAATCTAGAGCTTCCGATCGTAAAAGGCACAACCAACGAAAACCTTCTGATCGGGGCGGCAACAATGCGCCCCGATCAGAAAATGGGCGAGGGGAATTATCCGTTGGCTGGCCATCATTTGAAGCAAAAGAGTCTTCTGTTCGGACCTCTTGAAAACATAAAAACAGGTGCTCAAATTGTCATCACTGATTTTAAAAAAGACTATATTTATTCTGTGACATCCAAAAAAATCATGTCGGAAATGGATGCAGATGTGATTGAGGAGACAAACGAAAAGGAGATTACGTTAGTCACATGTGACAAGGCGGCCGAAACCGAAGGGCGCCTCGTTGTTAAAGGGGAATTGGTCGATTCTTTTGGCCATACAAATTAAATATGCAAGAGTGAAAGCACGAAAATAAAAGCTGCCGTTCTAAAACGGCAGCTTTTTTAATGTAGAACATATTGATTCAAAATGTCTATTATAACTGCTCGTCGCTTCTTTACTGGTTTCGGGGGACCATGTCCCTCATTTTTATATTTTTTGCTTAAATGCCTCAATGAGTTTTGTTCCTGTATAGCCCTCTTTTACAAGAGACTCCAGAATGGTCTCAGTGCCTTGCTGTTTTCTTGTGACCATTTGTCCGTAGATTAAAACCTGTATGCTTTCTTCCAGCTTGACGATATTTTTCACTGCTGCTGTCAGCTGGGCGGGGCGATTGCTTTTTTTCGTGATTGTTACAAATACTTTGGCTTCAGATTGGCTGTTTTGAAGCTGTTCAAAAAAAGACAGGTGTTCTTTCGCTACAAGCGCTTCGATCAGCCAGTGATTTTCACCGTCTTCTTTATTTATAATCAGTCCGTCGATAAGGGGAAACTGTTCAATTGTTTTTTCTTCCTTGTCCACTCGTTCCACATTCAGATCAACCAGTTTAAAGGTTTTCATTCCTTTTCTCACCCCGATTACTTCCAAAGTTTTCTTGCCTTTCATTATAACATAAACGTTTTAGAGGAAAAAATGCTGCAATGCTGGGGCTAAAGAATTTTGTATTGGCGAAACATTTAATAATTTCTATTTTTTCATTATACTGTAACTGACTATAGATTACGGAGAGATGTAGTATGAATCAATTTCGTTTAAAAGAAATTTATATTGACGGCACTCCTTCTGAGGATTGTTTGATTCAAAAGGAAGTAACATATATGTTAAGCCGTAAAGAAGTGTTTGAGGTCCATCTGAACAAGAGAGGCAGGATAAGCTTTTTATACGAAACGCAAGACGGCATGGAACAGTATAAAATTAAGGTGTCACTGCCGGAAAAAAAACTGAGCTTTCAGTGGTTTGCATGGGATGGTTCTTCCTATGTGTGTATGAATACGCAAAATTGGCTGACAAAGCAAATATTTTTCCGGTTTTTAAAAAGTACATATTTCTTTAAAGGGAAAAAACAAAAGATGTTTTTAGCTGAAGGAAAAATGAAAACGAAAGATAAAAACAGAGGCTGAAAGTCACTTTTACACGTTTTTCTTTTCTCATTGCATCATCTACAATACATACAACCGCAAGGAGAGGAGGAATCGCATGTTCAATCAGGTCATGCTTGTCGGACGTCTTACAAAAGATCCTGAGCTTCGCTACACTTCCGCCGGTGCGGCAGTCGCACACGTTACGCTCGCGGTAAATCGCAGCTTCAAAAATGCTTCAGGTGAAATCGAGGCCGACTACGTCAATTGCACACTTTGGAGAAAAACAGCTGAAAACACGGCGTTGTATTGCCAAAAAGGTTCTCTTGTCGGCGTAAGCGGGCGGATTCAGACAAGAAGCTATGAAAACGCAGAAGGCGTTACCGTATATGTAACGGAAGTGTTGGCTGACACTGTTCGTTTTATGGACCCTAAACCCCGGGAAAAAGCTGCCGATTGACATCCCCCTGATCCTCCCGTTTTCTATCCATTCATATTATCCGGATCTCCGCATCATCCCCTCAAAATTGACCAGTCGACCAGACTGGTTCTTTCTTTTGTGTCATTTAGGAAAAATTGGTTCTTATGATGCATTTTTGCTTAAATTCACTTAATAATGTTGAATGAAATTGAATAAAAACTTATAATTGCTTAAAGATGATTGATAAGAAAAGGAATGAGGGCGTGTACCAAGAAGAAAGATTAGTAGCGATTTTGGATTTTTTAAAACAGCATAACCGAATTACAACGGAGCAGATCTGTACGCTTCTTCAGGTGTCAAGGGATACAGCGAGACGGGATCTTGTGAAGCTGGAGGAACAGAATGCCATCATCCGTACAAGGGGCGGTGCCATTTTGCCGACTGTGCATCAGAAAATTCAAAGTTACTCTGGCCGCCTGAAAACAGTGTCCGAGGAAAAAAACAAGATCGGCAGGCTTGCCGCATCGCTCATTCATGATGGTGACCGGGTGATTTTAGACGCTTCTACAACCGTTCAGGCATGTGCAAAGCATTTGAATGCGGATGATTGTACGGTGATCACCAACTCGATTAATCTCGCGGAAGTGCTGTCCGATAAAGAGGGAATTGAAATCTATCTGCTCGGAGGCAAGCTTGAAAAGGAACACCGCTTTCTGTACGGCGCCTCTGTGATTGAAAAGCTCTCAAGCTACCACGTCGATAAAGCGCTGATCGGTGTGGTCGGGATTTCCGAACATGGCATTACAATTGCGCATGAAGAGGATGGTATGGTGAAGCGAAAAATGATCCAGCAGGCAAAGCAGGTGATCGCGCTTGCAGATCATTCGAAGCTGGGGAGCACCAGTTTTTATCAGTATGCGGAGCTGAGTGAAATCGATCTCTTGATCACAGACAAGCTGCCGAATCAGGCGTTTTGTGACTTGCTTGACCGTAACGGAGTGGAACTTCTCGTGACAGAGCAGGATGAAGGAAAGGGCTGACAAACTTGAAATTGATTGCGATTGACTTAGATGGAACCTTACTCAACAGCAAGCATCAGGTAAGCTTGGAAAATGAAAACGCGCTGCGGCAGGCGCAGCGGGACGGCATTGAAGTGGTGGTGTCAACTGGGCGCGCTCATTTTGACGTCATGTCAATCTTTGAACCGCTGGGGATCAAAACGTGGGTCATCAGCGCAAACGGCGCCGTCATTCACGATCCAGATGGCAGGCTTTATCATCACGAAACGATTGATAAGAAGCGGGCATATGATATTCTCTCATGGCTTGAGTCGGAAAACTATTATTACGAGGTATTCACAGGTTCAGCCATATATACGCCGCAAAACGGCAAGGAGCTTCTTGAGGTTGAGCTGGACAGATTCAGAAGCGCGAATCCGGAAGCAGATCTTTCTGTCCTTATGCAGGCGGCCGAGGTGCAATACAGCCAATCCGGCTTCGCTTATATTAGCTCGTTTCAAGAGCTGTTTGAGGCTGATCAGGAGATCGACTTTTATAATATTCTCGGTTTTTCTTTCTTCAAGGAGAAGCTCGAGGCAGGCTGGAAAAAATATGAGCATGCCGAAGATTTGACGCTTGTCAGTTCTGCTGAGCACAACTTTGAGCTATCTTCCCGCAAAGCTTCCAAGGGGCAGGCGCTGAAGAGGCTTGCGGAACGGCTGAATATCCCGATCGAAGAAACCGTGGCTGTCGGTGACAGCTTAAATGACAAATCGATGCTGGAGGCGGCGGGAAAAGGTGTAGCGATGGGCAATGCGCGGGAAGATATCAAAGCGATGGCCGATGCTGTCACCTTGACCAATGACGAACACGGCGTCGCACATATGATTAAACATTTACTGTAGGTTTATATGCTGCATCAAAAGCGCATCCTGTTGATAACCGGCGTAACGGATTCCTTGGAAATTCGGCGTGACGGATATGAACGGAAAAAAGCTGGCTCTTTCAAAGAGCCAGCTTTTTTATAGTCATTCTCATCGCGCTGAGGCGCTTAATGTAAACAATTCTTCGAGTTCCTGTGTGGAAAGCTCGGTAATCCAGTTTTCACTTTGGATAATTTGGTCGTTCAGGGTTTGTTTCGATTCGAGCATAACATCAATTTTTTCTTCGATTGTTCCCGTTGTAATCATTTTATGAACGTGGACAAAGCGCTCCTGGCCAATGCGGTATGCCCGGTCAGTGGCCTGGTTTTCAACGGCCGGGTTCCACCATCTGTCATAATGGATGACGTGATTGGCGGCGGTCAAATTAAGCCCGGTGCCTCCAGCTTTGAGTGAAAGAATGAGTGTCGGGTATTCTTTCTTCTGAAATTTCTCAACGAGTGTATCCCGCTCTTGCTTGGAGAGACTCCCGTTTAAAAATTGCACAGGTTCGCCGAACGTTTTTTCAAGCAGACTTTTCATCATGTTCCCCATCTGAATGTATTGCGTGAAAATAAGGCAGCTTTCGTTTTGGACGCGGATCGCTGTCATGAGTTCCAGCAATTTTTCGAGCTTGACTGATCTGCCAGCCAGCAGCTCGGTTTGATCCTCTTTTAAATAGAGCGCGGGGTGATCGCATATTTGCTTGAGACGTCCGAGCATGCTGAGGATCAACGCTTTTCTCTGCATGCCGGTCAGTGACGTCATATGGTCAAATGTGTCTTTGACAAGCTGCTCATAAAGTGATGCCTGTTCGGCTGACAGCGGGATAAATTCTTTTTCTTCCAGCTTCTCAGGAAGATTAAGCGCGACCTCTTCATCACGTTTCGTCCGCCGCAGAAGGAATGGGCGGATTAACTGCTGAAGCTGTCCGATTCTCTTTTCGTCCCGGTCTTTTTCAATCGGCAGCACATAGCGTTTATGGAAGCCCGTCAGACTGCCGAGGTAGCCTTTATTCATGAAGTCAAAAATGGACCATAGTTCAGTTAAGCGATTTTCCATTGGCGTGCCGCTCAGCGCGATATGGTGAAGCCCTTTCAGCTTTCTGATTGCACGTGATTGCTTCGTATGCGCGTTTTTAATATTTTGCGCTTCATCAAGGCAGATTGTGTTCCATGTCACAGAAGACATCTCTTCCGAATCGGCATGCGACAATCCGTATGAAGTGAGTACCACATCTGCGTTTTCGTAATGCGCGGCGAAATCATCACCTTTTGGACGGCGCGGCCCATAATGGAGCGCGACAGACAGGTCAGGTGCAAAGGTTTGAAGCTCCCGCTGCCAGTTGCCGAGTACGGATGTCGGCGCGATAATCAAATTCGGCGTTTTTTGCCGGCCGCTTTCCTTCACGTGTAGGAAATAGGCGATCATTTGAATCGTTTTCCCAAGACCCATATCGTCAGCCAGACAGGCGCCAAAACCGCTTTCTCGCAGAAACAGCAGCCAGTTCATGCCGTATTTCTGATAGGGGCGGAGAGTTCCTTGGAAAGAAGGACTGACTTCGTGCTCCGGCAGATTTTCCGCGGCCGTAAGCTTTCGAATCAGTGACCTGAGCTGTTTGGACAGATCAAATTGAATGCCGGCAAAAGCGGATGTATCAATCAGATCTGAATCTTCAAGCCCGCCTTCCCCCTGATCCATTAGTTCGCGCGCCAGAATATCAGACATGTGGAGTCCTTCAGATTCCGCTTTTTCCATCAGGCGTTTCATTTGTTTGATAAACTGCGGATCGATTTTTACCCATTGCCCGCGTATATTAACGAGGCGCCTGTTGCTGGCGACAAGCTCATTAAATTCAGCCTCAGTCAGCTCAATTCCATTTGTCGCAAACCGCCAGTTGAAATCAAGCAGCGCATTCATGCCGACAAATGACTCGCCGCGCGGGGCGGACGATACCTTTGCCTTCAGCATCATGTTGCTGTCTCTGACAATCTGCCACCAGGACGGCAGGAGAATTTCAACCCCCATATCGACAAGTGTCTCACTTGCTTCTGACAGGAAGATCCAGGCTTCTTCCTCTGAAATCAGCGTTGTCCCGGAATCAAATGACAGCCACGGAACCGTTCTGTGAAAGCGATCCTGCTCACGTGCGATTTTATCGCTGTACGCCTGCCACGATTTCTTAAGGCTCTTCAGCCCGTCAAAGAATTCAACAGCGCCGCTCTTTTTATCGCGTAAAAACATCTCGATTTTCCAATCGTCTCCGTCAAAGTCTGGCTCATTTAAGCGCAGGCCGACTGTAAATGGAGATTGATCGTCAATCCAGCCGATCCCTTCAAGAAAATCCTCTTCATCGAGAAAATGTCCGCGGAATGTCGTGACCGCAGGCGATTTCTCCTTAATGTGTTCCCATTTCTCCCGCAGGTCATCGTCGTATTGGATGTAGTCCTGCACTGCAGCGGAAAACCAATCCGCAGTAAAGCCATCTAGTATATTGTCGCGGTCCTTCCAGCGAAAAACACCGTTTGTCCATGCTTCATAGTCAGGCAGAAAATCGCCGTCTGCGATAAATTCATAGATGGTCGATGCCGCCTCGATCAGCGGCTCCGTTTCTTCTGTAAGCTGCACGGAGCTGAATGAGTTGAACGAGTTTTTGCCGAGAAGCTCTACAGTCATCCATGGAGAAAGCAAAACAGCGGTTGTCCCGATGAAGCTGACATCCTCAAGAAAGGTTCCGTAAAATGAGGATTCATGCCATTGGAACAAATGCCTTTTCATATGGCTGTAGGGAAGGGGCTGTTCATTCTCATCAAAGGCTGAGAGCGTAAATGAACCATCTTCCATTTGTTCGACGTGGATGAGAATTTCTTTAAGACTCGCCATCAATCAACTTTCCTTTCTGCAGTTCTTCTTGAAGCGCGCGCAGACGCTTGTAATGCGAGCTCAGCTGCTGAATATACCGCTCCCACACCTTCAGTTTCTTCGCTTTTCTGTACAGGGTGCGCAGTTTTTTCAAATACCGTGCGGCTTCCTTGTACGAGCTGCGGTTCTTCTGATCGATAAAAAAGGCCACTTCTCTGTGGTAAGCCGGGATAAGCGCTTCCGGATCGCTCGCTGCAATTTCCTTCAGCATCATTTTATCCATTTCATAGATGGAAAAGCCGACAAGGCTGTGAATTTCGATCCACTCGGCATACCGTTTTTTCTCATATAAGTGATGGCTGTATTCTGTGAACGTATACGGCAGACAGCCCGAAGCATAGCGTTCAAACAGCGATTGGTCATTGGTTTGCTTCACATAGGCATTCAGCAGAAGGAACAATTCGCTGATCACGTCGCGAATCTCTTTAAACGGCTTATCCAGTTTCGTATAACCCATCGCAATCGGTTCAATCCGCTGGTACCATGTTTTCAGCCGTTTCCAATCCTTCTTGGCAGTGATTTCACTCAGCCACTGAAACGTATACGGCAGCGCTTCCGGCGGGAATTCATCAGCTTCCGCAAAAATAACGTCATCATTCTTCTGCAAGAATTCTAAGTGCAGGCGCCCGAATTGCAATTCAGGAGAAAAACGCCGTCCGGCTTCTTTTTTCAAAATCTCCTGTTCGTGCGCCACCCATTTTGGTCGCGACAGCAGCGCACTCCAAATTTCACCGAAGATGCGGATGCGTTCATATTGAAAAATATCTTCTTTCAACAGCAAATGTCGGATAACTTCCGGTGTTTTTTCCAAAAACGGATCAAGCGCAAATGACAGCGCATATGTTTTTAATTTATCAATAGAGCTGTAGATTGTATCCATCAGCTGTTCAACATACGGATTGAGGGAATAAAAGTCTTGCTCGGGGTTCAGCTTGCCCGCTTCAATCAATGTGAACATCCGAAGCCACACCGCAATCGCGGAATGAATTTGGTACAGGCTTTTCAGCTCCGGCTTGTTCGGCGCATGCTTTTTTAATGCGGACAGGTAGCCGTAATAGAGGCCCTGCATGTTTTGGCTGCTTTCCGGCGTGCGCGCCTGCCAGAGAGAGAACTCTGAATCAAAAAAAGCGAGCCAGCTTGATAGCGATTCTTCATTAGGCAGCACCTTTTCCTGGAATTGGCGGCGGACGAGTTCTTTGCTTTCCTCAAGCTTTTCCCTCTCAAGCCAATACTCTGTAAAAGTACCCACCCGCTCAAACATTGCATATACATATAAAAACACAGCCAGCATATGGCGGCAGATTCTTCCGGACGGACATGAACAGCCGCTTTTGACTATGACAAACAAGTTCAATGTGACCCGCACAGGGACAACATCCTGCACAAAAGCCGTAACTTCCGTCGGACTCACTGCTTGTAAACGATAGACTGAATCCTGCCGATATAAAATAAGGGCTTTTTTGATCAGCTGAACATTTTCCTCATTGTAGGGAAGGAGTTCTTTCAACTGTTCGGCAGATGCCAGCACATCGTCTTTGGAAATCATATTCTGAAGCATGATTATCGCTCCTAACCGAGTCACGTAATAAAAAGATCCAATTTCTCTATTATATCGCAACACATCGGCCTGAAAAAGTTTTTCCTAAAAAAGGACATAAAAAATGGGATGTGTCGAATGATGTATTAGAGATTGCAAATTGATAACCGGCATCATATAATAATCGTGTTTTCAACTTAATGGAAGCTGAAAGGAACAAAAAAGATGAGTGAAAAGAAATTGAATCAAGAAGAATTTCTGAAAATTTTGATGCATGCACATGAAATTGGTGAGCGGTCATCTGAAATGACGACGAAGGAAATGCTTGAAAATTTGATTTCTCATATTAAAAATGGATATGCAACATAAGAATCCCGCACGCCTTTTGCGGGATTTTTTTAATGCGTGAATACGTGACTGCCTGAATAGGAGAAAAAGAGGAAGCTTTGTCAAAACAGTAAATAGAGCGCTTACATAAAGAATCGCCACATAACGTTTTGTAAAAAAATGTCGAATTATGTCACGTGAAAAGCTGGAGAAATGCGGTTTCTACGTTGTATAATCGTAGATGGAAAAGGATGTTATAAGAGATTTGGAGGTATCATGGGAGAATCTACTAGCTTAAAAGAGATATTATCAACGTTAACAAAACGCATACTTTTGATTATGATTGTAACCGCAGCTGCCACTGCCGCCGGCGGACTCATCAGTTTCTTCGCACTTACACCCATCTATGAAAATTCAACTCAGATTCTGGTCAATCAATCGAAAAACAACCAAAAAGAAGTCCAATTTAACGATGTTCAAACCAATCTACAGTTAATCAATACGTATAACGTCATCATTAAGAGCCCTGCCATCTTAGACGAAGTCATTAAAGAGATGGGCCTGTCGATGACATCTCAGGAACTGAATGACAAAATTACCGTATCCAGCGAGCAGGACTCCCAAGTGGTTAACATATCAGTCAAGGATGAAAACGCGGAAACAGCGGCTCATATTGCCAATACCATCGCATCTGTCTTTAAAACCAAAATCACATCCATTATGAATGTTGACAATGTCAGTATTCTGTCAAAAGCCGAGGTTTCAGACCATCCGTCACCTGTATCGCCAAAGCCGCTTCTTAACATTGCCATCGCGTTTGCGGCGGGATTGGCGGGAAGCATCGGTCTGGCCTTCCTGCTTGAGCATTTAGATAATACGATCAAATCGGAAGAGCAGCTCGAATCCTTGCTGGACATACCGGTTTTAGGGACGGTTTCCACGATTGCGAATGAGCAGAAAACAGCGAAGAGCCTACACGGTATCCAATCTGAAAAAGCGGGGAGTGGACATTTTGGCGCTTAGAAAAAGCAGCGGCTCTTGGATACGCAGAAATGTCATTGCGATGACAGAGCCGAAATCCTTGAACTCTGAACAATATAGAACGATTCGTACGAATATCGAATTTGCTTCAGTGGACCGCCAAATGAAATCAGTGATGATCACATCGGCCTGTCCCGGAGAAGGAAAATCAACGACGGCCGCTAACCTGGCTGTCGTATTTGCCCAGCAGGGAAAAAAAGTGCTTCTAATTGATGCCGATTTGCGAAAACCAACAGTACATACGGCCTTTCATTTTGAAAATATGATTGGCTTAACAACTGTTTTATTAAAGAAAAGCTCACTGGAGCAGGCTGTACAAGCCTCAAATGCAACACATCTTGACGTGCTGACGAGCGGCCCGATCCCGCCAAACCCTGCTGAGCTTCTCTCCTCGAAGTGGATGAACGAGCTTGCAGACGAAGTGTGTGCGGCATATGATATGGTCATTTTTGATACGCCGCCTATTCTTGCTGTAGCGGATGCGCAGATTTTAGGCAACGTGGCAGACGGTTCTGTTTTGGTTATCTCAAGCGGGAAAACAGAAAAGGAACAAGCCGCAAAAGCGAAAGAGGCACTTGAATCGTGCAAAAGCAAGCTCCTTGGGGCGATTATGAACGGCAAAAAGCTTTCGAAGCACTCTGAATACGGATATTACGGAAACAAGGAAAATTTCATACAAAATAAATAACGTGCAGCTTGCCCGTTATTTATTTTTGCGAAAAAAAGGAGGCTAAGACATGATAGATATCCACTGTCACATTCTTCCGGCAATGGATGACGGGGCAAGCGATTCAGCCGACAGTATAGAAATGGCAAGGGCTGCTGTTTATCAGGGAATCCGGACCATCATTGCGACACCGCATCATAAGAACGGTGTGTATGAAAACGGTCAAGCCGCAGTCAGAGAAGCGGCAGATCAGTTAAACAAACGTTTAATCAAAGAAGACATCCCTTTAACCGTGCTTCCGGGGCAGGAAATCAGAATCTATGGCGATTTGGAACGGGATCTTGCTGAACAGCAGCTGCTTACACTGAACGATACTAAATACATTCTGATTGAGTTTCCGTTTGATCAGGTTCCCCGATATGCGGAGCAGCTTTTTTATGATTTGCAGCTGAAAGGATATATTCCGGTTATCGCCCATCCTGAACGCAACAGGGAAATTCGCGAAAACCCGTCCTTGCTGTATCATCTTGTGGAAAAAGGAGCGGCATCTCAAGTGACTTCAGGAAGTCTTGCGGGTACTTTCGGAAAACAGATGAAAGCATTTTCTCTCCGGCTGGCTGAAGCCAATTTGATTCATTTCGTAGCATCAGATGCTCATAATCTGAAAACAAGAGACTTTCATTACCAGGAAGCCCTTCATGTTCTTAAGAAAGAATTTGGTCCGGAATTTCCTTATATGCTGACGGAAAATGCCGAGCTTCTCCTTCAGAATCAGACGATCTACAGGCAGCCTCCGCAGCCGCTCAAAAGAAGAAAATTATTTGGGCTCTTTTAAACAGCCGGTTCTCATTTCACCACTTTCTTTCTGAGAGCGATATAATAGTATACTGTATGATTGAATCACATTTCAGAAATCTGTACAGGCTGTACCCGACAGGCTATGCGGGAGATCATCCGCATTCATGATAGGATGTTCTCATACGATAATACGAAAGCTGCAAAGCAGCAATTTAACTGTTGGAGGGAAACAATGAATATAACAGTCATCGGAACAGGCTATGTCGGTCTTGTGACAGGTGTTTCTCTTTCTGAGATTGGACATCATGTAACCTGCATTGATATTGACGCTCACAAGATTGATGAAATGAGAAAAGGCATTTCCCCCATATTTGAACCGGGTCTTGAAGAGCTGATGAGAAAAAATACAGCTGATGGACGGCTGAACTTTGAAACGAGCTATGAGAACGGCTTGGCACAGGCAGACATTATTTTTATAGCGGTCGGCACACCGCAGAAAAGCGACGGGCACGCGAATCTGGAGCATATTACAGATGCGGCCAAACGCATCGCCCGGCATGTCAAACGGGATACCATCGTGGTAACGAAAAGCACAGTGCCCGTCGGAACAAATGATTTGATTGATGGGCTAATCACTGAACATCTTGCAGAGCCTGTGAGCATTTCGGTCGCATCCAATCCTGAATTTTTACGTGAAGGATCGGCAATCTATGACACGTTTCATGGCGACAGAATCGTGATCGGAACGGCGGATCAGAAAACAGCCAAGACGCTTGAGGAGCTTTTCCGTCCGTTTCAAATCCCGATTTATCAAACAGATGTCAGAAGCGCCGAGATGATCAAATATGCCTCAAATGCTTTTCTGGCCACTAAGATCAGTTTTATAAATGAAATTTCAAATATATGTGAAAAGGTTGGCGCCGATATTGAAGCAGTCGCGTACGGCATGGGACAGGATAAGCGGATCGGGAGCCAGTTTTTAAAAGCCGGCATAGGCTACGGCGGCTCTTGTTTTCCGAAGGATACAAACGCTCTCGTGCAAATTGCCGGCAATGTCGAGCATGATTTTGAACTGCTGAAATCGGTCATCAAAGTCAACAACAATCAGCAGGCGATGCTGGTTGATAAAGCGCTGAACAGGCTCGGCGGGGTGATGGGAAAAACGATTGCCCTTTTAGGGCTGTCATTTAAACCGAATACGGATGATATGAGGGAAGCGCCGTCGATTGTCATTGCAGACCGTCTCGCTGCGCTCGACGCCCATATTATAGCCTACGATCCCATTGCCGCCAGCCATGCGAAGCATGTTCTCCCGCAAGCTGTTGAATATAAAGAGACGATCGAGGAAGCAGTCAAAGGCTCCGACGCCGTCATGATTTTAACCGACTGGGCCAACATTAAACAATTCCCGTTAGCGGCCTATCAGAACTTGATGAAAACGCCGCTCATCTTTGACGGCAGAAACTGCTACACATTGGATGAAGCAGCTGAGGCAGGAGTGGAGTATTACTCTGTGGGACGGAAGGCGGTTGTTCCGTCAGGTGCAATTCAATAGTTGGAAAAGAGAAAACTGGCTGGAAGCCAGTTTTTTTCTTTTCTACTACGGTTTAAAGGGAAAAAACAAAATATGCTCTTACGACAAGAGACAGATCATCAACATCTGTCTCTTTCAAGTGTCTTTATAACTACGACTTTAGGTGTTTTCATCTTATAAAACGCTTTCGTTGGCTGTATAACGAACAAAAACAAGATTATAGACCTACACATTGCGAGCATTATACGTCGAAATTAAGCCGTTTACCCTATTTAAGCCGCCTTCTGGCTATTTTAAAATATAATATATGGAAATAAAGTATGGAAAAGTCTATCTTCATCAGCCCCTCCATACGACTTTTTGAGTATTAAGAGGTGAATCAGATGGGTTATGAAAGTATGTTAGCGGATATCAAAAGTTCGCTCAACGGAAAAATTTCCGACGTAGAAGACAAGATCGAAAAGCTGAAAAAAGCAAAAAAGGACATAGACACACTGCAAGAAGAGGCAATTACTGAAATCAAAGACATTGTGAAACCGGAATTAGGCAAGCACTGGACGGGAACAAAAGCGGATGATTTCGACAAGGGCAGAGAAAACGCAAAATCGGAAGCATCCAAGATTGTGAATGATAAATATAACGAGTATATGGCTTCGATTCAAAGCAAAATATTTTGGCTTGAAACAGAGAAATTCGAGCTGAATTTGACAAAAAGCGCAGCGAATGCCGCAGGCGACCTTCTTGCTAAAGGAGAAGAGTTCGTGGAAGAAGCGGGAAGACAAATTAGTAAACTAAAATGGTGGTGATCTTTTTTTATGTCAGAAATTAAGCTGAAGTACGACACAGTCATCAAAACCTTAGATTCTGTCAAAGACGCGCTGGCTGACGTATCAATCGGCGCCGCAGGATCAAATGGAAAAAACAGCCTCGATTACACGAAAAAATATCATGAGCGTGAGGAGAACATCAAAACCATGCTCGGAGATTATAAAAAAGCGGTGCAGAAAAATATCGAGGATACAAAGGACAACGTAGATTCACTCAAAGAGCAGGACGAGGCGATAGCTGTAAAATAGAAGAGAAAGGGCAGTGCGATGAGCAAAGTATTTGAATCTAAATCTTTAATCGAAGAAGCGAAGAGCAGAAAAAAGCAATATGAGACGCTTGAGGAGCAGCTGAATACTCTGAAAAAAGCGTTTCAGGAAGTGGCGGATTTAGGCGACAATTTTAAAGGAAAAGGCGCGGACAATATTAAAGATTTCTTTCAGGGACAGGCGGAAATCGTCGAAAGCTGGCTGACTCTTGTCTCTGCTCAAATTGCGTTTTTAAATGGCATTTCAGGAGACATTAAAGATCAAGAACTGAATGATTCATATGTGGAAACTTCTTTTTTGGATCATGAGCTGTCCAATGGAGACTTGAAAGCCTCAGAAATTGTCTCCGCTCATAAAGAAGAAATCGACTCCATTTTGTCAGGCATCAGCGATATTATTGATCTCGACATGTACACGCTTGACGACTATGCCGATAAGATGGGCGATGCCCAAAAAATCAGACGTGAGACAATCACAGCAGTCGATAAGCTTGATGAATCCCTGACCACTGAGTATCAAAATTTAGAATCTCTGGACAACGCAGTGCTCACCAAATATTCTGTTCTCATGCAGGCCACCAGCAACGGGAAGAGCGCATCCCCTATGTACTATGACAAAAAAGCCTTCCACAGCAATGAAGTCTACAAAAGCGTCATTGAAGTAGAAAAGCAAGGAACGACCTATATCGATGCAAAAGCCCAGCAAGCCGAAGCCAGACGGCTTCAGGAAAAGGCTGAAGAAGAAGCAAATAAACCATGGTACGAAAAAACATGGGATGGAGTTTGCAACTTTACTGGAGAAGTCACTGGCTATTATGATTATAAAAGAGCAACCGAAGGTGTTGATCCGGTTACCGGAGAAAAACTCTCCACCGCAGAACGTGTGACAGCAGGAGCTATGGCAGCAGCTGGCTTCATACCGGTCGTCGGCTGGGCAGGCCGCGCCTTCAAAGGCGGAAAAGCCATCTACAAAACCGGAAAAGCGGCTATCGCGGCCGATCACGCTTTAGATGCCTACAAAACAGGCAAATCCTTAGATATCCTCAAAATGTCAGAAATGGGCGCATACGGTCTTGTTGCTTCAAACGGATTCTCAGAAGCCGTGACAGGCAGAGACATGTTTGGAAACAAAGTGTCTGAGGAGAAGCGGAAGCAGGGGGCACTGGAAGCGGCTTTAAGCTTAGTTGGCGCAGGTGCATTGGCGAAACACATTAATAAAGGCATCCCGCTTGCAACCCATTCAAAAGTCCAAAAAGCTAACAAGACACTAGAAAAAGTAAAACAATTCAAAGTCCCAACAAACGTCCGCGTATACGCAGAACGCCCAGTAACTCCTGACGGCCTCACGTTCGGATTCCCGACAGTCCGTGTAGATGTTGAAACGAAATCTGTTAAAGATCTTGGGATTGTGAAGATGATGGGGAAATGGAGTAATGGTGGCGAATATGATCGGATTAGAGGATATACAGGTAGAGATCTTTCAAAATACGATAATAAGTATTTAATCGATCCTAGGCTTGTAGTAGAGATGAATTTTAAGGGGAAAGGCAAACCTGGAACAAATGCAGCTGGCTGGGAAAGAAATGCGAAAAAATTTTTTAACACGTTACTTAAAAGTAATCCTGAGTTTTGGAGTGCTGAAAATACTGCTAAGATTAAAAGAGGAAGAGTTCCAGTTGTTGATGAGCAATTTATAAAACATTTTCCACAGTATGCAGATTACTTAAAAGATCCTATGAGACATCATCATATTGGAGAAGGAGGTCAAGCAGCAGCTTTACCTAAAAGCTTGCATCCTGGATATGGTGGTATTCATAATGTTGAAAAAGAATGGGGAATTACCGGAGTAGATGATCAAATTGCGAATAGACTAGAAACATTCAGAAAAGAATCAGGAAGGTGACAAGATGTTATTACCAGAAGAATTTAATAGAAACTGGGATGTTAATAAAAATGGTCCATTATTAAAGTTTTTATATGATGATCTAATAGAGACTCCTTTTTCGGAGGAATTTAAACGATTTTTATCTTTAGGTGGCTTACCTGAAACACCTCCACCTTATTTAGATTTTACTTCCTCTCAATCATCATTTAAACCAATTACGAGTATCTTTGATATGTCTGAAGCATTTCGAAAATATTGGTTGTTAGGATCCACTGGTTCTGGAGATCCAATATGTATTATTGAAAATAACGAGAGAATCGTTTATCTAAATAATGGTGATGAATATAAAGAAGTATTTATTAACTCTTCAATAAATCAATTTGCAGAATGTATATTACTTTTCTCAGAAATGATTGACAAGGCTGTACAAATAAATGGTGAGGATGCCTTTATTGATAATGACATTCCGGAATATGTAATAGAGTGGTTGAAAGAAGAACTTAAAAGAGTAGACTCAAATTGTATAAAAGAAGGAAGCTTTTGGGATATTGAAATAGAAAATTTATATGAATAAGGAAGAGAATTATTACCTTTATAGGCTGATGCCTGTTAAAGGCCCCTTTAAAATGAAGACTAAAAGAACGACTTATAGATCTGACCAATACAAAAGGTCGACATATCTAATTTAACGGATGTTATTTCTCCCAATATAGTTAATGGTAGACGATTGCTTTATTCTGGACCTAGAGTATGAGTTAACTGATAGTCCAACTATAAATTGGAATAGAACTTTGAAAATGTATGGTGACAAAACAGGGGATGAAGCATCCTGTAATATGCTCTGCATAAACGATTATTTAGACTACAGTGATTTGTCCGATGAAGAGATTTTAATTTACGTCTTCAGGTTATGGATGGCTGGGAGCATCATTTAAATGAGAAATTTCCTAAAGGAGGATATTGAAGAAGAGTACGGAAACGAAGCTATCCTAGTAATAGAAATTAACTGTGATCATAAAATTTAATCGTAAAAGCAGGTGCGGTAAACTACCTGCTTTTATAGTTCTATTATAATTTGCGAAAGCAAGAGAATATCGCATTCGATCAATGTACAGATGTTGAAAAGGCCATTGATAGGAACGGATTGTGGTTAAATCATGGAACATGGAATAAGATTTACTGTTGAAAACCTGGAGATAGGTGAATTGCTGCATCGTCTTTTAGTGAAGAGGGAATTAGACGAATGGTACAAAAACAAAAGTGCGGAAAAAATACAAGTTCCTCAAGAATTTAATCAAATAAAACACCTGAAAAAAATTGAAGTTAGAGATTTGAATAATCCATCTGGGGACATAACTATTCAACTACTTGATCTTTCTGGAGAAAATGGATTTCATTTAGAACAGCAAATCAATATGAAAGTATCTAAATTGGTTCCTGTTTATGTACTAGATTATAGTTATTCCCTAAGACACGATTTAATTGATGGCGCTTATGATATTGTAGGAACAGCTGAATCTTTAGAATTAATACAGGGTACCAACTATATTAATAAAATAATGAAAGAAAAAGGTTTTATTGAGCTCAGTTATTTATATGATTACTATGATACGGTTTATGAGTGGAATCAATTACCTGATTTACAGCCTTTCAACAGAAGATTAACATTAGGAGATGCCTTGTTTACCGATGTATTAGAATTGCTATAGTTAAAAACTTGCCGTGTTGTCATCGGCAAGTTTTTTTATAGATAGGATAACAATGTGGAGTACAAGGAGAAGCGGCATGAGCAGAGATCATATTTCTCAATTGCAGCCATTAAAAATCTGTGATGGCTGGTCTGTAGGATTGAACAATTTAAATTCAGAAAAAAGAACGGAAGAAGAATATGAACTACTAATACTGCAAAATGAAAAACGTAATGCCATTATTAAGGTAATATATAGAGAGGATCAATACCATATCAAAGTGGTTGGCTTAAAAATAAATAAGATTTATGACGTAGAATCTTTTGATAAAATAGAACATGTATTAGAAGAGTTAGAATATCAAATCTGGAGTGTGGGAAGTGGGGTTTTAGAGGATTTGCAGCCACTAAGCCAACAGGTTCCCAATTTTTTAAACTTAGGATTCCAACGGGTTGGACTGTCGATTATATTACATTGTGGATGGTATGGAGATTATCCTAATGGAAGTTTTATCGCCTTCAATACATCTGAACAGAGAAAACTATTTTAAGAAGTAAAGAGAGGAAAACTAGTGAAATGAAAGTACATCAAATTCACGATTTTCATCTAAAAGATGAATCGGATTTTGTTCAAACACAACAATCCCTTAAACATAAAATCGACCTATCACCCTCCATCACCCCAGACTCCATCAACACCTGCGCAGGCGTCGACCTCGCTTATTGGGAGCAGGACGGCGAACCGTACGGGGTGTGTAGTATTATCGTGATTGATGCTGATACTAAAGAAGTCATTGAAAAAGTGCACAGCATGGGGAAAATCAGTGTGCCGTATGTTGCTGGCTTCCTTGCGTTTCGTGAGCTGCCGCTGATCATCGAGGCGGCGAAAAAACTGGAGACGGAGCCCGATGTGTTTTTGTTTGATGGCAACGGGTATCTGCATTACAACCATATGGGCGTTGCCACCCATGCTGCTTTTTTTCTCGGTAAGCCGACAATTGGGATTGCGAAAACCTATCTCAAAATCAAAGACTGTGATTTCGTCATGCCTGAAAATGAAGTTGGTGCATATACCGATATTATCATTGATGGCGAGGTATATGGTCGGGGGTTGCGGACGCGGCGGGACGTGAAGCCTATCTTCTTGTCTTGCGGAAATCATATTGATTTAGAAAGCAGCTATCAGATCACGATGAGCCTGATCAATCAAGAAAGCAGGCTGCCAATCCCTGTCCGCCTTGCTGACCTAGAAACACATATCTTGCGAACGTTCTATCAGAAAAATCACGTGTAACACTTGCAGGCCCGGAACTGCAAGTGTTTTTTATTGATTTCTGTATATTTCGCTTATATATAAAGACGGGGACACTCCAGTCACCCGTTTGAACACTCTGCTGAAGTAATAAGGGTTAGAAAAGCCTAATGTGCTGCTGACTTCAGTTACATTTAAGTTGGTTGTTTTGAATAGATCAATTGCCTGTGCAATCAGCAGTTCATTTTTATAAGCTGTTATGCTTTTCCCGGTTTGCTTTTTGAAGAGGGAGGAAAGGTAGGCATAATTCATTTCTAAAGCATCCTCAAAGTCTCTGCTGACCAGCTTTGCATGCTTGTTACGGTGCAGAAATTCAATGATTCGGCTGATGACCCTTGAAGAGCGTGTGCCGGCCTGACTGTTTATAGCATTTCTATACAGATCAATGAAGAGTTGATAGGTGAGAGAACACGCTTGGAGCGCCCTGAAAGCACTTGGTGATTCAAAGGCATGAACAATGCTGCTCAGCTGTTTTTCTGTGTACTCACGATGAGAGACAGAACCGCTTTTCGGAAAGGTTAATTGTGATGAATAGATGCTGTCGAGAAGGATTGGTGAATTGTGAAATGGAGAAAACTCGTCCTCCTGATCCACGGAAGGTTCGGCATAAAAATGAATGTAGTACCATTCGGTGCCGGGTGTATAAAAATCGCCTCCCCAATGCGGTGTATTGTTCTTAAGAAAAAGATATCCCCCCGCCTGAATGCGGTACTCGTTTTCGTTCTCAAATACATGGATCGCGCCTTGTTTTACGTAAAAAAATACACTGATTCTATCCATCGTCCTGTCAGGGTGACGTAAAGTCCCTTCTGTATCCTTCATATGTCCGGCCTCACGGATTTTAGGGAGATGATTGGCTTGGAGTTTTACTTTATACATGGCTTCACCATCTTTCGCTATTCTTATCTCCAGTGTAACGGTTCAATCTAAAAAAAGGATATGTTTTTGATAAATAATGAATTCACATCCCATATCATCATTTGGATAATGAAAGCATCACCATGAATGATGAAACGTGATAGGGGGAGATCGAGATATGAAAGATGTAACATTATTAAAAGGTATGTTTTATGATTCCCAGATGAAAGGGAAGGAATATTTGCTTTTTTTGGATGTAGACCGTCTTTTGGCTCCGTGTTATGAGGCTGTATTACAGACGCCTAAAAAACCGCGCTACGGCGGGTGGGAGGCAAAGGAAATTGCCGGGCATTCGATCGGTCATTGGCTGTCAGCCGCATCAGCCATGTACCAGGCTTCCGGAGATGAAGAACTGAAAAGAAAAGCAGAGTACGCAGTGAATGAGCTGAGTCATATCCAACAATTTGATGAAGAGGGATATGTAAGCGGTTTCTCCAGAGCGTGTTTTGATGAGGTGTTCAGCGGTGATTTTCGGGTGGACCACTTTAGTCTGGGAGGTTCTTGGGTGCCGTGGTACAGCATCCATAAACTGTTTGCGGGATTAATAGATACGTATCGGCTAACCGGCAATCAGACGGCTTTACGTGTCGTCGTCAAGCTGGCTGATTGGGCAAAAAAGGGGCTGGATCGTCTGACGGACGAGCAATTTCAGCGTATGCTGATATGTGAACATGGCGGGATGAATGAGGCGATGGCCGATCTTTTTATGCTGACGAAAAACAAAGCATATCTTGAACTTGCGGAACGTTTCTGTCATCGTGCCATTCTTCAGCCACTGGCAGAGGGGAAGGATGAGCTTGAAGGAAAGCATGCCAATACCCAAATTCCAAAGGTGATCGGGGCCGCCAAGCTGTATGACATTACTGGTAATGAAGCATATAGAAATGCCGCGCTCTTCTTTTGGGAACAGGTTGTATATCAGCGTTCCTACGCAATTGGCGGCAACAGTATTGGAGAGCATTTCGGAGCGGAAGGCAGCGAGGAGTTGGGGGTGACAACCGCAGAAACGTGCAATACGTATAACATGCTGAAATTGACCGGGCATTTATTCCGGTGGTTTCACGAAGCGAGATTTATGGATTACTATGAGAATGCGCTTTATAATCACATTCTTGCTTCCCAAGATCCTGATTCAGGCATGAAAACCTATTTTGTTTCCACACAGCCGGGGCATTTCAAGGTGTATTGTTCTCCAGAAGATTCTTTTTGGTGCTGTACAGGCACCGGGATGGAAAACCCTGCGCGCTATACGCAGCATATTTATGATATAGACCAAGACGATCTGTATGTGAATTTATTTATTCCTTCACAAATAAACATGCAAGAAAAACAACTGATCATCACACAGGAAACCTCTTTTCCAGCAGCCGAAAAAACCAGGCTAGTTGTCAAAAAAGCTGACGGTGTGCCTATGACACTGCATATTCGTATTCCTTATTGGACAAATGGCGGCCTTAAAGCTGCGGTCAATGGGAAACGAATTCAATCGGTTGAGAAAAATGGGTACCTCGTTATTCACAAACATTGGAATACAGGAGATTGTATTGAGATTGATTTGCCGATGAAACTCCACATCTATCAAGCGAAGGATGATCCTAAAAAAAGCGTCCTGATGTATGGGCCGGTTGTATTGGCAGGAGCACTAGGCAGAGAGGACTTCCCTGAAACAGATATACTTGCTGATCATCTCGCCCTCAATAACCATCCGTTAATTGATGTCCCTGTGTTGGTGGCGGATCAGCGTCAATTGGATCATTGGGTGAAGCGGGTAGATGAAACATCACTCGTATTTCAAACGAAACGGATTGGCCAGCCGGGGAATGAAGAAATCACATTCATACCGTTCTACAATGTGCATCATCAGCGGTATTCCGTTTACTGGTATGTGATGACCGAAAAGGAATATCTTGATTTTACAGATGAAGAAAAAGAAAGGCAGGAAATCATCAGACGCATAACCGTTGATGCCGTTCAGCCGAATGAACAGCAGCAGGAGATAGAACATCACTTGAAAAAAGAAAACTCTTACTCCGGTTACGCAAGTATCGTTCACAGAGGCTGGCGAGACAGCAGAGGAGATGGTTTTTTCAGTTATGAGATGAAAACAGAGCCGAGTCAACCCATGTATTTGCTGGTCACTTATTTTGGAAGTGATGATACCTTTCAATCGGAGGAACAAACATACGAAAGAAATTTTGAGATCATGATAGATGATCAACTACTGGCCAGACAGCAGCTAAAGGCAAATCACCCAGGAAGGCTTTTTGATGTATGTTATGACATTCCAGTTGCATATACGAAAGGAAAAGAGAGAGTAACTGTCACGTTCAAATCAAGAAAGGGAACAGCAGCCGGCGGAGTGTTTGGGGTTAGGATGATTAATGAAAAAATGGTTTTACATTGAATGCATATCGATATGAAGCTTGTTCACTCAAAAACTTGCGACCCATGGGCCGCAAGTTTTTTATTTGAATGTTTTCCGCGTCAAATCGATAAAAGCCTTTAATGGCGCAGACATCCACTTGTCCTTATGCCATGCTAGTTGAGTGAAAACGGGGCAATCGCTCTGCCAATTGAGTTCTTTCATCCGGCCTGCTGCAATATCATCTTTTACTGTCATTTCAGGCAAGATTCCAATCCCAAGTCCGGCCATCACGCATTGTTTGATGGCTTCTATGCTGACGAATTCCAATTTATTAGGATAGACACCGGAGTCATGTAAAGTATTCTCAAAGAGCGTGCGGTACGAGCAGCCGTCCTCTGTCAGCAGAAGAGTTTCGTTTTGAAGATCCTTCAATGTTACTGGTAAATCCGCAGGAAAAAGATGGTCGTTAGCAGCCACCATTTTGATCTCATCCTGAATCAAAGATTCAATGTGCAATGTGTCGTCCGGTCGGTTTACATCCAAGATGAAGGTGATATCAAGCTGGCCCTGTAAGAGCTGTTCTTTTGCTTGTTCATTGGAGATATATGGTTTGAATATGAGCTTTACTTGGGGAAAAGCGTGTTTAAATTCTTTTATGATAGGCGGAAGGCGGTATGTGCACTGGCTTTCCGTCGCCCCGATTTTTAAGGTTCCCGTTGTTTCTCTTACTTGATTTGCGGCCATTTTCGCCTCTTCTGTTAAAGTAATGATCTTCTCCGCATAGGATTTGAACGTTTTTCCTGATTCTGTCAAGATAAGCCGTTTGCCGAGCCGTTCAAATAAAGGAGTCCCGATTTCTTCTTCAAGTGATTTGATCTGGGAGGTAATGCTTGATTGTGCATAATTAAGCATCTTGGCGGTAAGGGTGAAGTTTACATGTTCTGCCGCCGTAACAAAGGTGATCAGCTGCTTCAATTCCACCTGTCTCTTCCTTTCTAAATCGGTTTTACCGATTGAATTAATCAAAATAATCATCTGTAATGATTGGTGAATCCATTATATGATGAAGAAAATCATTCGTAAACAAAGGAGCAGATGCATCATGAAAATTGCGGTTATTAACGGCGGAACTCGGTCTGGCGGAAATACGGATATTCTTGCGGAGAAGGCTGTTCAAGGATTCGATGCGGAACACATTCATTTGCGTAAATATCAGATCCAGCCAATTGAAGATCATCGTCACACTCAAGACGGCTTCCGTCCTGTTCATGATGACTACAATTCTATTATTGAGCGGATATTGCCGTGCGATATTCTCATATTCGCTACTCCAATTTATTGGTTCGGCATGTCAGGGACGTTAAAGCTATTTATTGATCGCTGGTCACAGACGTTGAGAGATCCCCGATTTCCTGATTTTCAACAACAAATGTCGGTGAAGCAAGCATATGTGACAGCAGTGGGCGGAGACAATCCAAAAATAAAGGGGCTGCCGCTGATTCAGCAATTTGAACATATTTTTGATTTTATGGGGCTGCCCTTTAAAGGCTATGTGCTGGGAGAAGGCAATCGCCCAGGCGATATTCTTCGTGATCATCAGGCGCTGTCCGCTGCGAGCCGTTTACTGAAAAGAAGCGATGCTATATGAAGTTTTTGCTGTCGGTCATTGCTGGCATGCTGATTCTTGCATTCTTTGTATTTTGGAAGGTCCAGCCTCCTGTTTGGATAGATGTTGAAACCAATTCGCCTCAGTTGAAGCAATCTATGAGAATGGCAGGAACCACGCTGCAAGTCAAGCACATCATCAAGAGCGATGCAGGAGAAGAAACAACTGTCATATCGAACGGCATTTCGGGACCAAAATAAAAAAGCACCTGTCCAGGTGCTTTTTTCTATAAATGAGGAATGACAAGGCCGCCATATAAAAATGCCGCGATAATCAGAAATGCCGGATGCATCTTGAATTTAGTCATGGCAAGGAGGGAAATCCCCGCAATCACTATAGATTGGATCCAGCCGATAGCTTTGATGCCGTCTGCGCCGATTTGCCAGGTAAGAATGAGCATCATGACCGCGATGACAGGCTGAACGGACAGCGTCATGCCTTTGATAACGGGTGATTGGCGGAAGCGCTGAATGATGCGCAGCAGGACAATCAATGCAAGCGCCGACGGTACGACGGTTGCGATCAGCGCAATCAGGAAGCCGGGCCACCCGCCTGCGCTGTAGCCGACATACGCGGCGATTTTGGTTGCGATCGGGCCCGGCAATGCGTTCGCAAGTGCGAGCATGTTTGAGAATTGGTCGTTTGAGAGCCAGTTGTATCTGTTTACGACTTCTTCAAACATCAGCGGGATAGACGCAGGTCCGCCGCCATATCCGAGTAGGTTTGCGATAAAAAACGCCATAAATAAATAGATCGATATCATGAGGCCGACATTCCTTTATCTTTTGAATGTTTATTTGTGATTTTGTCTTTCAGTTTAAAATGAAACGCGCCGTACGCTAAGAAAATGATAATGACAAGGCCGGGATTGATCTGTAACGTTTGCAGGCCGATAAAAGCGATAATAAAAAACAGGATGCCGGTGACCCAGCCGAAACCTTTAAGCGCTTTTTGGCCAAACTCGTACGCCATTATGCCAAGCATTACCGCAATCACCGGCGTTACGGCACCAATCATGCCGGCAACAATTGCTGAATGGCTTAAGACATTTACAGCCGCAAACAAGCCCACCATCGCAAGACATGTAGGCAGAATATGGGCAAGTGTCGCCACGAGTGCGCCTAACGTGCCTTTTAGCTTGAAGCCCAGATACGCAGCCATTTTTGTGGCAATCGGTCCGGGAAGCGCATTAGCGATCGCTAATATTTCTCCGAATTCATCATCATCAATCCATTTATATTTATTGACCGCTTCATGGCGGATCAGCGGAATCACGGAAGGTCCGCCGCCGAACCCTAGTATGCCAGTGCGCACCATTGCGGCCGTCATATCCCGATAAGGATGGTTTTTCATTCGTTTCTCTCCTTTACAGCTTCATTCCCATACGGCTTTTGTATCGTTTGATCAGCATCTGGCAATCAACACTGACGACGCCTCGCAGCGGATACAGCCGTTTTGTTAAAAACTCTTCCATTTCTTGATCGTTGGCAAAGATCCCATGCATATGCAGCTTGCTCGGGCCTGTCATGTGATAAAGGCTGGTGACCGCAGGCTCTTCCTCAAGCTTGAGAGCGACCTCTTCTAAAAATTGCGGCTCTACCTCGACATTGAAAAACACGGATACATGGATGCCGATTTTAGCGGGATTGATGACCGCTGTGAATTTTTCAATGACGCCTGCTTCAATGAGCTGATTGATCCGAGCTTGGACGGCAACCCGTGATAAATCGACTCTCTTGCCAAGATCCGTATAAGAAATTCTTCCTTCTTCATGCAAAATGGTGAGGATTTGTTTGTCGATCTCATCAAGTACAAGGTTGGGGATTTGGTATTCATTGCTCAATTTCTCCACCTGCTTTCGTAAGCCTTTTAGACGTTATTTTATCATATAAGTTTCGTTTCGTACGATAAAATTTTAATTTATTTTCACAATGAATATAAAAATGTTTTGTTGTTTACGAAACGAATAAAGTTCGTCAGCTTTTCTGACGGGTGAGTAGATGTGAAAAATCAAGCTCTCTATACTGAAGAAAATCTCATGATAAAGGGGACTTGTGATGAACAAATCTATCATCGGTACAAAACAAATGGTCGTCAGTCCGCATTATCTCGCTTCTCAAGCCGGAAACCGAATACTGGACAAGGGAGGAAACGCCTTTGACGCCGCCATTGCTGTGAGTGCTTGTCTGGCAGTTGTGTATCCGCATATGACGGGGCTTGGCGGGGATTCCTTTTGGCTGACCTTTCATCAGGAAACAAAGTCGGTAAGAGTCTACAATGGCAGCGGCCGTTCAGGAAAACATGTAACGAGAGAGGTATATAAGGGAAAAAACGCGATTCCGCTGAGGGGAATCGACAGTGCCATCACCGTTCCGGGGATGGTTGATAGCTGGGATGCGGTGCTGAAGGAGTACGGACGTATGTCCCTTGCGGACGTGTTGGAGCCCGCACGCGACTATGCCCAAAATGGTTTTCCAGTATCAGCTGATCAGTGCCGTCACACAGAAACGAATCTTGAACTGCTGGCCTCCACGCCTTACACGGCCGGCATCTTCACGAGATGCGGAAAAGCGCCTGTCCCGGGAGAGCGGTTTGTGCAAAAAGAGCTTGCAGAAAGTCTGAACATGGTCGCCAAAAAAGGAAGAAGCGCATTCTATGAAGGAGATATCGCTCAGCGGATTGTCTCGTATTTACAGCATAACGGCAGCTACATGACACTCGATGATTTTAAAGCGCACCGGGGCGAGTGGGCGGAGCCTGTCTCAAGTGATTACCGAGGATACAGTGTGTACCAGGCGCCGCCGAATTCTCAGGGATTTACCGGTTTATTAACACTGAACATTCTGGAAAACTATGATTTCACCCAAATCGAACACGGTTCATTTGAGTATTATCATGTGCTTGTGGAGGCATTGAAAAAGAGTTTTCTAGATCGGAATGCCGTCCTGACTGATCCGGCGTTTGCGGACATCCCACTTGAAAGGCTTTTGGACAAAAGTTACGCGAAACAATTGGCGGAAGAAATCGGCTATTTGGCAGAACCGGCGGAAAGCAGGCCAGTAGGAAGTGATACTGCATATGCGGCCGTCATCGATGCGGATGGCAATGCAGTATCTTTCATTCAAAGCCTGTACTTTGAATTTGGCTCGGCAGTCACCGCTGGTGATACAGGCATATTACTGCAAAACCGCGGGTCATTTTTCTCATTGGATAATAATCATGTCAATACGCTTGAACCGAGAAAGCGCAGCTTCCATACGCTGATGCCGGCTATAGCCTGCAAAGACGGAAAACCGAAAGTCCTGTACGGCACACAAGGCGGCGAAGGCCAGCCGCAGACCCAGACGGCCATCATTACCAGAATGCTGGACTACGGAATGCATCCTCAGCAGGCAATCAGCGAACCGCGCTGGGTGTGGGGCAGAACGTGGGGAGAGGAATATGAAGGGCTTAGAGTCGAGGGCAGATTCCCAGAGGAAACAATTGAAAAGCTGAGAGACAGCGGACATCTTGTCGAGGTTGTCGGTGACTATGATCCGCTGATGGGACACGCAGCAGCAATCAAAGTTGATGAGGAAGGCTTTCTCCAAGGCGGAGTCGACCCGCGGGGAGACGGAGCGGCTGTGGGGGTTTGAGGTATCAGAAGAAAATACACATATAAATAAAAACGACTAGAAAGAGGACTGCGCCAAATAAATAGTGTATATATTGTTTTTCTTCACGCTTATATTTCCATTCCATAAATGTACGAAAACAACTCGTCAGGAATAGAAAGAAAATAAGCATAATCTCTGGAGGAAAGCGTAAAACAGAAAAACCTAATAAAATGAGCATGATGATTTCCAGCAGCCCTTGTGTGCTATTTACAGGTTTATACCACCAAGGCGGTTTAGGGATGCCTAGTTTTTTTCTGGCATAGATATAAAAAGTAGTATTGATTAAAGCTGCAACCAGTAACACAATCAAAAAATGAGTGCCTGTCATATATACCCCTCCTATCTATCTTATATACGGTGGAAAAGGAAAAATGTTTCATAAAAGAACACCCGGAGTTTTCTCCGGGTGTTTTTTAACTATATTTTCTTCCTGCTTTTTTGTGATTACAAGGTCTTTTTGACTAGTTTCTTCTATTTAAATAGTCCTTCTGTTTAGCTTGGACGAACCAGCGTAAATTCTTCGCCGAGCTTCGCATAGTGATTTCCCGCCAATCTTGAAGCAGGCTTTAATTCATCTGTCAAAACATAGCCTTTTTCTGCATCATACACCTTTTCATCAAGGTGGAAGCAGACGACTCTCCCAATAAGCAGATCTGCTGTAGTAACGCCTTGATCATTGTCGAACGTCATATGCCGCTCTAATGTGCATTCAAAGCGGATTCGTGCTTCTTTAATGCCGGGAACTGAAACAGCTTTGCTTTCGACGGGATGAAGCGAGGTGCGTGTGAGCTCGCTTTCGTCCGGATCTAAGCTTGCCGCCGTTTCATTGATGTCTTCAATGATGGCTTCATCACTGACATGAACGACAAATTCTCCGTTCTCCACTGCGTTTCGGGCTGTATCTTTTTGGCGTCCTCCAGCCCTGTTAACAGAAACACTGAGAAGCGGAGGATCTGAGCTGACAACGTTATAAAAACTGAAAGGCGCTGCATTTACCGCTCCGCTTGAAGAAAGGGTGGTTACAAATGCAATGGGACGGGGGATGACAGCACCCGACAATAGCTTGTATGTGTCTTTGGCACTAAGCTGATCCGCTTGAAATATGTACATAGCAACAACCGCCTTTATCGTAGGATACCTTGATTATAACGAAATGGTTTCAAGGAAACCAAATGATGTGGGTTGCATATGTTATGTCATGACATATATCTAATACAGGGGAAATGTAAAAATAGGCTTCCGTACGTCCGCCGGCAGCCTATTGAAAATGAAATCTTAGATTATTTGTATTTCTTTTTGACTACCCAGCAATTGCCGTCTTTCCAGAATTCTTTTTTGCTGTGATAATCATCCTCTTTTTTGTAGTAATGGTGGTGATGCGGTTTTTTGTAGTATTTCTTATGGGATTTTTTCTTATGGGAGCAATATGATTTTTTGTGTGTGCGGCATGATTTCTTATAGCTGCGAGATTTTTTCTTGTGAGAACAGTATGACTTTTTGTAGCTGCGAGATTTTTTGTAAGAACGGTAAGATTTTTTGTAGCTGCGAGATTTTTTGTGAGAACAGTATGATTTTTTGTAGCTGCGAGATTTCTTGTGAGAGCAATATGATTTTTTGTAGCTGCGAGATTTCTTGTGAGAGCAATATGATTTTTTGTAGCTGCGAGATTTTTTGTGAGAGCAGTATGATTTTTTGTAGCTGCGAGATTTTTTGTGAGAGCAGTATGATTTTTTATGGCTGCGAGATTTTTTGTGAGAGCGGTGCGACTTTTTATGGCTGCGTTTTTTTCCATGAGGCTCTTGGTATAAATAATCTTTTAAACCTTCTTTTTTTGCGGATTTCACCGCTTCTTTGATGTCAGAATGGGAATAGTGGCCCAATTTGAAATCCTCCTTTTGAAAATGATGTTAAGGATGAAGATCCTTACTACCCACATAGTACGCGCAGTTTTAAAAAGTGTATAAGTGTTCCGCTGAGATCACACAAAAATAAAAGCCTAAATTTGTGAGGGGGAATATGGATGAAGAATCAATCCAATTTGCCGCTTTATCAGCTGTTTGTTCATCCAAAAGATTTGCGTGAATTAAAAAAAGATATATGGGACGATGATCCGGTGCCTGCTGTCATGAAGGTAAATCAAAAAAGGCTGGATATTGATATTGCTTACCGGGGATCACATATTAGAGACTTCAAAAAGAAGTCATACCATATTTCCTTTTATCAGCCGAAAACATTCCGCGGCGCCCGCGAGGTTCACCTGAATGCAGAATATAAAGATCCTTCCATGATGAGAAACAAGTTGTCACTGGATTTTTTCTCAGAGCTTGGGACGCTGTCTCCAAAGGCGGAGTTTGTGTTTTTAAAAGTGAATGGGAAGAACGAAGGGGTTTATCTTGAACTTGAATCCGTCGATGAATTTTATTTAGCGAAAAGGAAGCTGGCGGACGGGGCGGTTTTTTACGCGGTTGATGATGATGCTAATTTCTCTCTGATGAGCGATTTGGAAAGGGAAACGAAGACGTCGCTTGAGCTTGGCTATGAAAAGAAGACAGGGACTGAGGAAGACGATTTTTATTTACAGGATATGATTTTTAAAATTAATACTGTCCCTAAAGCCCAGTTTAAATCAGAAGTGACAAAGCATGTGGATGTCGATAAGTATTTGCGCTGGCTCGCCGGCATTGTATTCACCTCAAACTATGACGGGTTTGTCCACAACTACTCGTTGTACAGAAGCAGTGAAACCGGATTATTTGAGGTGATTCCTTGGGATTATGATGCGACTTGGGGCAGGGATATCCATGGAGAGCGGATGGCTGCCGATTATGTAAGAATTCAAGGATTTAATACACTAACCGCCCGGATTTTGGATGAACCCGATTTTCGCAAGTCCTACAAGCAACTGTTAGAGAAAACGCTCCAATCTCTTTTTACAATAGAATATATGAAACCGAAAATAATGGCGATATATGAGCAGATTAGGCCGTTTGTCCTGATGGACCCATATAAAAAGAATGATATTGAGCGTTTTGACCGTGAGCCGGATGTGATTTGCGAGTATATTATAAAAAGAGCTGATTACCTCAAAAGTGAGCTTGATCTTTTATCCTGACGATAAACGGGCGGATTCCGGAGAACGGAGCGCCTTTTTTTATTTCCGTTCATTTAACGATTTGGATATATCCACAAATTGCCTCAGTACAGGGTTTTGGCTGTCTTTTCGATATGCGATGATCCATTCTGCTTTGAGTTGAAAATGATCCACGCTGCGATACGTGACATCAAGGTTAAACAGCCGTCTGGCAGAGGATGGGACAATGGTAATGCCGATGCCTGCTGTCACCAGCCCGATCACCATTTGATATTCTGTCGCTTCTTGAACGATATTCGGCACAAAACCTGCGTCTTCACAGAGCTGAATAAAGTCGGTATATAGCGTAGGCCACGCTTCTTTGGAAAGGGTAATGATCGGTTCGTTTTCCAAATCTGTAATGTCAATTGATTCTTTTAATGCAAGCGGATGCTGCTTCGGCAATGCGAGGATGCATGGACTGCTCTGGGTTGTCTCAATTTGCAGCTCGGGATGCTCTAACGGCGGATGGAGAATGCCGATATCGATATTTCCCTTGAGCAATTCCTCCTGCTGCCGATAAGAAGCGATTTCTTTCAGTTCAATTTTCACAGAAGGGAATTTTTTACGGTATTCCCGGATGATCGGCGGCAGAAATTCATATGTAGCTGATCCGACAAAACCAATAACGAGATGGCCATGTTCGCCGCGAGCCGTCCGTTGGGCAAGTTCAATTCCTTGACCAATTTGCATCAAAGCTGATCGGCAGTGATTTAAAAAGATTTCACCAGCCGCCGTAAGCTCGACAAATCGTTTTGTCCTTTTCAGAAGCGTCACCCCGACTTCTTCTTCCAGCTGTTTGATCTGCTGGCTGAGAGGAGGCTGTGTCATGTTCAGCCGCCGCGCAGCTTTTCCGAAATGAAGCTCTTCGGCTACTGCGATAAAGTATTGAAGATGGCGAAGCTCCATTCAATATGCATTCCTTTCCATAGGTTAATAATTCGTAATACATATTAATCATAAGGCGAATCGATATTGGAGGTCAATTTCCAAAGAGTGTATAGTGAAACGTATCACAAGAAATATTTAAAATTTTATGTTTAAAATGCATAATAAGGAGTGAGGGTGTTGACAAAAGCAACAAAAGAACAAAAATCCCTTGAGAAAAGCAGAGGGGCGGAGCTTGTTGTTGATTGCTTAGCGGAGCAAGGTGTCACACATGTATTTGGCATTCCAGGTGCAAAAATTGATGCAGTATTTGACGCTTTACAAGATAAAGGGCCTGAAATTATCGTTGTCCGGCATGAACAAAATGCAGCATTTATGGCGCAAGCAGTCGGCCGTTTAACTGGAAAACCGGGAGTCGTGTTAGTCACATCAGGACCAGGTGCTTCTAACTTGGCAACAGGACTGCTGACAGCAAACACTGAAGGTGACCCTGTCGTTGCGCTTGCTGGGAACGTGATCCGTGCAGATCGTTTAAAACGGACACATCAATCTTTGGATAATGCGGCGCTATTCCAGCCGATTACAAAATACAGTGTAGAAGTTCAAGATGTTAAAAATATACCGGAAGCTGTTACAAATGCATTTAGGATAGCGTCAGCAGGGCAGGCTGGGGCCGCTTTTGTGAGCTTTCCGCAAGATGTTGTGAATGAAGTCACAAACACAAAAAACGTACGTGCTGTCGCAGCGCCAAAACTTGGTCCCGCAGCAGATGACGCAATTAGTGCGGCCATTGCAAAAATCCAAACAGCGAAACTTCCTGTCGTTTTAGTCGGCATGAAGGGCGGAAGACCGGAAGCGATTAAAGCAGTTCGCAAGCTATTGAAAAAAGTTCAGCTTCCATTCGTTGAAACATATCAAGCTGCCGGTACACTTACGAGAGATTTAGAGGATCAGTATTTTGGCCGGATCGGTTTATTCCGTAACCAGCCTGGCGATCTGCTGCTTGAGCAGGCTGATGTTGTTCTGACAATCGGCTATGACCCAATTGAATACGATCCGAAATTCTGGAATGTCAATGGAGACCGGACGATCATTCATTTAGACGAGATTCTGGCTGACATTGATCATGCTTACCAGCCGGAGCTTGAATTGATCGGTGATATTCCATCTACGATCAATCATATCGAACACGATGCTGTGAAAGTAGACTTTGCGGAGCGTGAGCAGAAGATCCTTTCTGATTTAAAACAATATATGCACGAAGGTGAGCAGGTGCCTGCAGACTGGAAATCAGACAGAGTGCATCCTCTTGAAATCGTAAAAGAATTGCGAAACGCAGTCGATGATCATGTTACAGTGACTTGCGATATCGGTTCACACGCGATTTGGATGTCACGTTATTTCCGCAGCTACGAGCCGTTAACATTAATGATCAGTAACGGTATGCAAACACTCGGCGTTGCACTTCCTTGGGCAATCGGCGCTTCATTGGTGAAACCGGGAGAAAAAGTGGTTTCAGTCTCTGGTGACGGCGGTTTCTTATTCTCAGCAATGGAATTAGAGACAGCAGTCCGCTTAAAAGCACCAATTGTACACATTGTATGGAACGACAGCACATATGACATGGTTGCATTCCAGCAATTGAAAAAATATAATCGTACATCTGCGGTCGATTTCGGAAATATCGATATCGTGAAATATGCGGAAAGCTTCGGAGCAACTGGCTTGCGCGTTGAATCACCAGACCAGCTGGCAGATGTTCTGCGTCAAGGTATGAACACTGAGGGTCCTGTTATCATTGATGTCCCGGTTGACTACAGTGATAACATTAATTTAGCAAGTGACAAGCTTCCGAAAGAATTCGGGGAACTCATGAAAACGAAAGCTCTCTAGCACTCTGCGCATCACGACACTGTTTGATGAACAGCACTAAACAAAAAGGAGTGAAGGGAATTATGAAACGCGAAAGCAATATTCAAGTGCTCAGCCGCGGGCAAAAAGATCAGCCTGTGAGCCAGATTTATCAAGTATCAACAATGACTTCTCTATTAGACGGGGTATATGACGGCGATTTTGAACTGTCAGAGATCCCGAAATACGGAGACTTCGGTATCGGAACCTTTAACAAGCTTGACGGAGAGCTGATTGGGTTTGACGGTGAATTTTACCGTCTCCGTTCAGATGGAACTGCGACACCGGTCCAAAACGGGGACCGTTCTCCGTTCTGTTCATTTACATTCTTTACACCGGACATGACGCACAAAATTGATGCGAAAATGACACGTGAAGAGTTTGAAAAAGAGATCAACAGCATTCTGCCAAGCAAAAACTTATTTTACGCTATCCGCATTGACGGATTGTTTAAAAAAGTGCAGACAAGAACGGTAGAACTGCAAGAAAAACCTTATGTGCCAATGGTTGAAGCGGTTAAAACACAGCCGATTTTTAACTTCGACAACGTGAGAGGAACGATCGTAGGCTTCTTAACACCAGCTTATGCAAACGGAATCGCCGTTTCTGGCTATCACCTGCACTTCATTGACGAAGGACGCAATTCAGGCGGACACGTTTTTGACTATGTGCTTGAGGATTGCACGGTTACGATTTCTCAAAAAATGAACATGAATCTCAGACTTCCGAATACAGCGGATTTCTTTAATGCGAATCTGGATAACCCTGACTTTGCTAAAGATATTGAAACAACTGAAGGAAGCCCTGAATAAAGAAAAAAAGAAAGTCCCTTTGTGAAGGGCTTTCTTTTTATTTGGCTCTTTTCCTGATTTTAGATAAAATAACGTCAAAAGGGTAAAGGTGTGGTTTGATGAAAATATTGGTTTTGGCAGTTCATCCTCATATGGAAACCTCAGTTGTGAATAAGGCATGGGCAGAGGAATTGAGTCATCATGACAATATCACAGTACGGGAGCTTTATAAGGAGTACCCGGATGAAGCGATAGATGTTGCGAAGGAACAGCAGCTGTGCGAGCAATACGACCGGATTGTCTTCCAATTTCCGTTTTATTGGTACAGCTCTCCGCCGCTCTTAAAAAAATGGCAGGATCTTGTGCTGACTTTCGGCTGGGCCTTTGGTTCACAAGGAAACGCCTTGCATGGCAAGGAGCTGATGCTGGCTGTATCAACAGGGAGCGAAGCAGAAAAATATCAAGCAGGCGGAGCAAATCATTACTCAATCAGTGAGCTTTTGAAACCATTTCAGGCCACGAGCAATCTGATCGGCATGAAATACCTGCCCCCATATGTATTCTACGGCGTGAATTATGCAACTGCAGAGGATATTTCTCTCAGTGCAAAACGTTTAGCTGAATACATCCAGAAGCCTTTCGCTTAAAAGAAAGCCCTGTCCGGCATGCGGCAGGGCTTTTTTATGATTAAAAGTCCGGAAGCTCAGACAGGTTATTTTCCTTTAAGCCGTCCGGTTCACTTCGCAAAATGTCACGCCCGTATTTATGGAAGACATCAACATGAGCGAGTTTTCCCGCTTTTGCATCTGACAGCGCAGTGGGATAGTCGAGCTCTCTTCCTGTGTTCGTTTTTACTGCGATAATATTGTCTTCCTCATTTCTTCTGACCGCAATAATTTCTTCTTTTCCAGATGGAACATTTTCCTGATCGGCAGTTGTTTGCCGGGCTTTATACGATTCATATGCTGCTTCAAATTGATCCATATTTACACCTCCACTTTTTAGCGTGAACAAAAATGTCGATGATCATGTAAGGTTTCGACACAGCATACGACAATATTTCCTGAGAAATATCTAGAGAATATGACAAATCAATTCATAATAAAAGAGATTCCGCATAAATACGGAATCCCTCTCAGTTATTTTGTCAGGTGTAAGTCCTTTGTTTTCATATAGCCTGTCGCACCGCCGTAATCAACGAATACCCAATCAAAATCAAAACTGCCTTTTTTCGTTTTACTCCAGCCTAAAAAAGAAACGCTTGTGTCTGCTGGCAGAGTCTTGATGCTTTTTCCTTCAGCGGATGTATATACTTTCGTTTTTGTTTTGGTTTTTACTGTTGTAGCTGCTTTTACAATGTAATGAGTGGAGACAAAGCCTGTTTTGCCGTTTTTATAATGAACCTTTGCCCAGTCAGCGTTTGAGAAGGAAATCAGTTTTAAGCTGTCGCCCAAGTACAGGGTATCGGCTTTCTGACTTGATGCGGAAGCCTTCGTTCTGACATTTAGCGCCTCTGCTGACACCAAATAAGAATCAATCGGATAACTGTATAAATCATCAATGCTTACCGTTGTTTCTGGCTGTTGTGCATGGATCGTACTTGCGCCCCCTGCAGAAGCCGCAGTCATCCCAGCTGCAAGTGCTAAAGTTGATAGTATTTTTGTTGTTTTGTTCATTTCGTTCCTCTCCTCACGTAAGAGAAATAATTCACTCTATATCCCTATTCACGTTTTCACAGATTCCTAAACATTAAAAAGGATCAGATAAAAATCTGATCCGTGGCAATTATTTTTTTGTTTCTAGTTTGAGAGGCGCAGATATTGTTTTTTTCACTTTTTTTCCGTGCAGAATATCGTCTGCTGCTTCTGTAGCCAGTTTACCGATCAATTCAGGCTGCTGAGCGACGGTGGCTGAGAGCTTTCCGTCTTTAATGGAAGCGAGCGCATCTTTATTGCCGTCAAAACCGATCACTAAAATATCTTTTCCCGAGCTGTTAATTGCCTCAAGAGCACCGAGCGCCATTTCATCATTGTGAGCAAAAACAGCTTGGATATCCGGGTGTCCCTGCAGCAGGTTTTCCATGACAGTCAGGCCTTTGGTGCGGTCAAAGTCGGCTGATTGCTTTGTGACAACTTCGAGCTCTTGATCTGCGATGTTATGAAATCCTGAGCCGCGTTCTCGTGTGGCAGATGCGCCGGGCACGCCTTCGAGCTCTGCCACCTTCGCTCCTTTTCCAAGTTTGTCAGCAATGAATTCTGCGGCCATTTCGCCGCCTTTTACATTATCGGAAGCAACGAGGGTTTCAACTTTTCCTTGTTCGGCGGAACGATCGATTGTTACGACGGGCACACCGACTGTGTTTGCAGATTCTACTGCCGTTGAGATCGCCGAAGAATCAGTCGGGTTGATTAACAATGCATCGACACCTTGCTGAATTAAGTCTTCCACATCACTCGTCTGTTTCGATGAATCATTTTGTGCATCGACAATGATGACTTTCATTCCCCGTTTTTTAGCTTCTTTTTCGATGCCCTTTTTTAATGAGACAAAAAAGGGATTATTAAGCGTTGAGACGGACAAGCCGATGGTGAATTCCTTTTTGTTACCCGAATTTGTCGGCTTTGCCCATTGGGGGGGCTCAAGCGAACAGGCAGTTAATAAAAACAATGATAACGTTAAAATGACGGATACAGCCTTTTTCATGTAAAAAACCCTCCTATGCTGACTTCTTGCGGTCTAATAATACCGCAATTAAGATGACAATCCCTTTGACAACCAGCTGATAAAACGATGAGACGCCAAGCAGGTTGAGCCCGTTATTAAGTGTGCCGATGATCAGCACCCCGATTAACGTACCGATAATGCGACCGCGGCCGCCGGAAAGACTTGTTCCGCCTAAGACGACCGCCGCGATAGCATCCAGTTCGTACGATTCCCCGGCAGTCGGCTGGGCTGAATGCAGGCGGGAAGTCAATATCGCGCCGGCGAGAGCGGATAAAAGCCCGGCTAAAGAATAGATCATCACTTTTACGCGCGTCACTTTAATGCCTGAAATGAGCGCGGCTTTTTCATTGCCTCCGATTGCGTACGTTCGGCGGCCGAACGGTGTTTTATGAAGAAGCACCCAAAGGATGACAAAGGCAAGAACCATCGTAATCGCCGGTACAGGAATGCCTAAAAAGTAACCGCGTCCGAACAGCTGAAAAGCGTAGTTTGTGCCAAGTCCGGTAATCGGATTTCCGTCTGTATACACAAGCGTCAGTCCGCGAAATACAGTCATGGTCGCAAGCGTAGCGATAAAGGGCGCCATTTTTCCTTTTGTGATCAATAGTCCGTTGATCATCCCGAGTACGGCACCAATGATACAGCCGAGGATGATCGCGAGAACCGGATCGACACCAGATACAATCATCCCCGCAACTAAAGCGCTGGACAGAGCAAGAATAGCGCCGACAGAAAGATCAATGCCGCCTGTTAAAATCACAAAGGTCATGCCGAACGCGATTAATCCGTTAATGGCTACCTGACGAAGCAGGTTTAAAATATTCAGCGGTTCAAGAAAGCTGGGATTTAAAATAGATACAATGATAACGAGAATAAATAAACCGAGAAACGGGCCGAGTTTTTGCATGACTCCGTCGAAGTGAATCCGTTTTTGTTCTGTTTGCAGTTGTTCCGTTTTCATATTACCGCCCTCCTGTGGCAAGTGTCATAATTCGTTCTTGAGTTGCTTCCTGCGCATCGATTTCTCCGCTGATTCTGCCTTCATGGACAACGATAATGCGATCGCTCATCCCGAGAATTTCCGGAAGCTCTGATGACACCATAATGATGGCGACACCACGCTCAGTCAGCTCATTCATCAGCGAATAAATCTCCCGTTTCGCGCCAACATCCACACCTCTGGTTGGCTCATCCAAGATAAGCACTTTTGGTCCGATTCCGATCCACTTGGCAATTACCACTTTTTGCTGGTTGCCTCCTGATAAATGGCGTGCGTGCGTTTCCGGCGATGCCGTTTTGATGGTCAGGCGTTTAATTAAAAGATCGACAAATTCAGCTTCCCGCTTGTGATCAATGAGGCCCTTTGGAGAAAAACTGGACAGATTGGGCAGCGCAATATTCTCGCGAATCGAGGTGTCGAGCAGCAGCCCTTCATCTTTGCGGTTCTCTGTAATAAAGCCGAGCCCTTTTTTCACCGCATCCTGCGGGTTCTTAATGGCTGTCTTTTTTCCAGCGATCCATATCTCACCCGAGTCCAGCCTGTCAACGCCGAACAGCGCTCTCATGATTTCTGTCCGGCCGGCTCCCATCAATCCGGAGACACCGACGATTTCACCGGAACGAATGGAAAAGCTGACATCTTCAAAACGTCCTTTGACGGAGGCGTTTTTCACCTCGAATATTTTGTCGCCGAGAGAAGGAGTGCGTTTCGGATATCGTTCAGTCAGCTCGCGTCCGACCATTTTTTTGACAACTTCATCAAAATTGGTTTCTGAGATGTTTGTTGTATCTACCGTTTTTCCGTCACGCATGATGGTGATTCTGTCGCAAATCGCAAAGATTTCTTCCATGCGATGAGAAATGTATACAACGGATACGCCGTTCTTTTTTAACGCTGTAATGACCTCAAAGAGCTTGCTGATTTCCCGTTCCGTCAAAGCAGCGGTAGGCTCATCCATAATGATCACCTCAGCATTTGTCATGAGCGCTTTTGCAATTTCAATCATTTGCTGCTGCCCGACGGAACACTCGCCGGCTTCTTGCTCAAGAGAAAGAGAGACAGACAGTTTGTTAAATTGCTCTTTTGCTAGCGCTTTCATTTTTCTTGTTTGTAAAACGCCCAGCTTGGAGGATATCTCTTTCCCGATAAATAGATTCTCAAGAACGGTCATTTCCGGCCAGATATTCAATTCCTGATGGATAAAGGCTATTCCATGCTGTTCTGCTTCTTTCGGATTGGAAAAGTACGTTTCGTTTCCGTTTATGCGGATTTGCCCTTTATCCGATTTATGCAGGCCTGTCAGGATGTTCATAAGCGTGGACTTGCCGGCGCCGTTTTCTCCCATTAATGCGTGAACCTCGCCAGGCATGAGCTGAAAGGAAACGCCTGACAGCACTTGGTTTTTTCCGAATGCTTTATGAATGTCTTTCATGTCAATCTGCATGTCCCATCCTCCTTTCTAGAAAAGCACACCCGCCTGCAGGATGCAGTTGGCATACGGTGTGAATTCACCTGTTCTTATAATGGCTTTTGCTTCTTTTGTCAGCAGCTTAAACTCCTCGTGAGAAAGGTATTCTATCTCCTGTTCAGAAAAAAGGTTCTCTAGAAATCTCGCATTCTCTTGATTAGATACTTTTATTTCAGCTGCAGCAATGACTTTTTCGACGACCATCTCGTCCGCGACCACTGCCGCTGTATCTTGGAAAGCCGGAAGACCCGGCTTCAGTGAAAGATCAATTTTCAAAACGCCGTCTGGAACCGGCAGCCCTGCATCTGCGATGACAATTTTATCAGTGTGGCCAAGGTCGGCTAAAAGCTTGGCAAGATGGCTGTTCAGTATACCGTGTTTTTTCATGACAGCAGCTCCTCTACTTCTTTTCTAGTCGGCATTCCGCCTTGAGCGCCGAAGGAACAGACAGAAAGGGAAGCAGCACGATTGGCAAACCGCAATGCGGCTTCAATGTCTTTCCCCTCAGCCAGAGCCACGGCTAAGGCTGCGTTAAACGTATCACCGGCTCCGGTTGTATCAACGGGCTCTACGGGGAAGGACGGGATGAGGCGCTCTTTGTTGCCGGCTGAATAGCGGACGCCTTGTTTTCCTTCCGTAATAAAGAGCTTCGCTGGATAAAGCGCCAAGGCTTCAGAAACGGTAAGACCAGGGAATAAGATCGACGCCTCGTGTTCATTTGGCGTGAGATAGGTGGCATGATCAATTGTTTCTTGTTTCAGCGGGCGGGCCGGTGCCGGGTTGAGCATGATCGGAATATCGTGAGAATGGCAGTATCTGCACACCTCATCAACCGTTTCTTCCGGAATTTCCTGCTGAATCAGGACCATATCGACCTTTTCGATCTGATCAAGCGCGTCTATCGCATATGATGGAGTGACATCATCGTTCGCACCTTTGACAACGACGATACTGTTATCACCTTCAGCAAGCACAATGTGGGCGGTTCCGCTTTTTTTATGTGTAACCGGTTCCATATAGTCGGTGCGCACGCCGTTTGCTTTTAAATTATCCAAAATGGCTGTTCCATAATGATCATCTCCGACCTTGCCGACCATAAACACGTGGGCGCCAAGTCTGGCAGCAGCAACGGCCTGATTTGCTCCTTTACCGCCCGGTACCGTCTGAAACGACGTGCCAAGTACCGTTTCTCCGGCCTTTGGGCGTTTGTCCGAGGTGACCACTAAATCCATCGAACAGCTTCCAATCACACAAATATTACGCATCATAATCTTCCTTTCTTGTCGTCTTTCTTCTTATATAGGTGACAGGCATTTGAATCGCCGTTTCTGTCAGCGGCTGTTTTTTGATGATACGCAAAAGCAGTTTGGCCGCTTCTTTGCCCATGTCATATGCGGGCTGTTTAATTGTAGACAGGGGAGGGAACAGCAGCTCACTTTGCGGAATGTCATCATAGCCGATAATTTGAATGTCCTCCGGCACGTTTCTTCCGAGCCGCAATGCTTCATGTAAAACTGCAGCGGCTTGAATATCATTACTCGCTATCACACCGTCTGTCTCAGGATAAGCGGCAAACAGCTCCTTCGCCATCGATTGCGCATCCTCAAAAGAAAATGAAGCCGTCTCGATGACCTGAAAATCAGCTTCAGCCTGCTGTAAGATCTCCAAAGCGCCGTTAAAGCGGTCTTGAGCGGTCGGCAGGTGAGCGGGGCCTCTCAAGAGCGTGATGAGCCGGCTTTTTCCGTAAATGATGGCTTCGGCGGCTAATTTTCCTCCTGTATAGCCGTCACTGGATACAGAAGGAGCGCCTTCAGGTGTTCTGTCCAGAAAAACGACTGGGTGATTCATGCCGCTGTATTCCTCAAGATCCGGGTAATTCGTTGCGGCAATAATGCCTGCGACATGATTTTGCTTAAAGGTTTGAAGGTACTCAAGTTCTTTTTTTAATTCCTCGTCACTGTTGCCAAAAATAAGGCGATAGCCTTCCCGGTTCAATTCATCCTCCGCACCGCGGGCAAGCTGGGGGAAGAAAGGGTTTGTGATATCCGGGAGCAAAAGCCCGATCAGCCGGGATTCTCTCTTATAAAGAGATCTGGCGACTTCATTCGGGTAATAGTTCAGCTTCTCCATCGCCGCTATGACACGCGTTCGCGTTTCTTCGTGTACATAGCCGTTGTCATTCAGGACGCGGGAAACCGTCGCAACTGAAACGCCCGCCGCTCCGGCGACATCTTTAATTGTAGCCAAAACAGCTCCTCCTTGTTTATGTAACCGTTTACATAGATAGATTATCATGAGCAATCCGAAGTTGGCAATAAAAATATCGAAAGAAATCTATTGTAAATTGTATATATAATTGAGAAATTTAAGGTTTTCACTCTTTTTTTGACAAAGTCTTCACATTTCTGGATGAAGATTTCTTGAACAAATATTAAGTTTTATTAAAATTGTTTCAAAGTCATGCGTTTAGACCTGTAAATGAGGAGAAACGGAAAAGACTATCAGCCCAGAAAATGTTTAATTATGTTAGAGAATTCGGACCCGTATGTTTAGCGTTTTCATAGATAGCCCCATTAGTCATTTTGGAATGGGACTAATTTTTCCACTTCCATGCAGAAAGGATGACATTATGACCTTGTTCTTAAGAAACAGGAAAAAATATTTTGTGTTCATAAGAACCGGAAACACGCATGGTAGCAGGAAAAGCTTGATATCACGGGCTGTAAAAAAGATTGATTTGAAATGCATATTAAATGCAAACACCAAGGTGTGACTATACGTCCAGAAGGATATCAGGGGAGAAATGTAAGCGCATTCCTTTTGCTTTTTAAAAAAAGAGATGAGGTGTAAGTCCTGCTGTTTTCCAAAAATAGAAAACAGTTTGTAGGTACAAAATCTCTTTCAAAAGAGAAGTTTGGCTTAGTGGATTAGGGAAGATTATGTTACATAATGCCGATTGAGAATTCATAGTGATTCTATATACTGATGAATGAATTTACAACAATATAGAAGGAGATGTCGAAAAGCAATGTGGTTACTCATTATAGCCTGTGCTGTCATACTGGTCATCGGAATATTAGAAAAACGACGACATCAGAAAAACATTGATGCCCTCCCTGTGCGAGTGAATATTAACGGCATCCGAGGAAAATCGACTGTGACAAGGCTGACAACCGGAATATTAATAGAAGCCGGTTACAAAACTGTTGGAAAAACAACAGGGACAGATGCAAGAATGATCTACTGGGACACACCGGAGGAAAAGCCGATTAAACGGAAACCTCAAGGGCCGAATATCGGAGAGCAAAAAGAAGTGATGAAAGAAACAGTAGAAAGAGGAGCTAACGCTATCGTCAGTGAATGCATGGCTGTTAATCCGGATTATCAAATCATCTTTCAGGAAGAACTTCTGCAAGCCAATATCGGTGTTATTGTTAACGTTTTAGAAGACCATATGGATGTCATGGGGCCGACGCTTGATGAAATTGCAGAAGCGTTTACCGCTACTATTCCTTATAATGGCCATCTTGTCATTACAGATAGTGAATATACCGAGTTCTTTAAACAAAAAGCAAAAGAACGAAACACAAAAGTCATCATTGCTGATAACTCAAAAATTACAGATGAATATTTGCGTAAATTTGAATACATGGTATTTCCTGATAACGCTTCTCTCGCACTGGGTGTGGCTCAAGCACTTGGCATTGACGAAGAAACAGCGTTTAAAGGAATGCTGAATGCGCCGCCAGATCCGGGAGCAATGAGGATTCTTCCGCTGATCAGTCCGAGCGAGCCTGGGCACTTTGTTAATGGGTTTGCCGCAAACGACGCTTCTTCTACTTTGAATATATGGAAACGTGTAAAAGAAATCGGTTACCCGACCGATGATCCAATCATCATCATGAACTGCCGCGCAGACCGTGTGGATCGGACACAGCAATTCGCAAATGACGTATTGCCTTATATTGAAGCAAGTGAACTGATCTTAATCGGTGAAACAACAGAACCGATCGTAAAAGCCTATGAAGAAGGCAAAATTCCTGCAGACAAACTGCATGATCTAGAGTACAAGTCAACAGAAGAAATTATGGAATTGTTAAAGAAAAGAATGCACAACCGTGTCATATATGGCGTCGGCAATATTCATGGTGCCGCAGAGCCTTTAATTGAAAAAATCCACGAATACAAGGTTAAGCAGCTCGTAAGCTAGGAGGAAATGCAGACATGTTCGGATCAGATTTATACATCGCACTCATTTTAGGTGTACTACTTAGTTTGATTTTTGCAGAAAAAACAGGGATCGTGCCGGCAGGACTGGTTGTACCGGGATATTTAGGACTTGTGTTTAATCAGCCGGTCTTTATTTTACTCGTTTTGCTAGTGAGCTTGCTCACTTATGTCATTGTGAAATATGGTTTATCCAAATTTATGATTTTGTACGGACGTAGAAAATTTGCTGCCATGCTGATAACAGGGATCGTCCTGAAAATCGCGTTTGATTTTCTATACCCGATTGTACCATTTGAAATCGCAGAATTTCGAGGAATCGGCATCATCGTGCCAGGTTTAATTGCCAATACCATTCAGAAACAAGGTTTAACCATTACGTTCGGAAGCACGCTGTTATTGAGCGGAGCGACCTTTGCTATCATGTTTGTTTACTACTTAATTTAATGTAAGGTGTGTCAAACGATGAAAAAAGAACTGAGCTTTCATGAAAAGCTGCTGAAGCTGACAAAACAGCAAAAAAAGAAAACCAATAAGCACGTATTTATTGCCATTCCGATCGTTTTTGTCCTCATGTTCGCTTTTATGTGGGCGGGAAAAGCAGAAACGCCGAAGGTCAAAACGTATTCTGACGACGTTCTCTCAGCCTCATTTGTCGGAGATATTATGATGGGGCGTTATGTTGAAAAAGTAACGGAGCAAAAAGGGGCAGACAGTATTTTTCAGTATGTTGAACCGATCTTTAAAGCCTCTGATTATGTAGCCGGAAACTTTGAAAACCCGGTAACCTATCAAAAGAATTATAAACAAGCAGATAAAGAGATTCATCTGCAGACGAATAAGGAATCAGTGAAAGTCTTGAAGGATATGAACTTCACGGTTCTCAACAGCGCAAACAACCACGCAATGGATTACGGCGTTCAAGGCATGAAAGATACTCTTGGAGAGTTTGCGAAGCAAAACCTTGATATCGTTGGAGCAGGATACAGCTTAAGTGATGCGAAAAAGAATATTTCGTACCAGGAAGTCAATGGGGTAACCATCGCGACGCTCGGCTTTACCGATGTGTCTGGAAAAGGTTTCGCGGCTAAAAAGAATACGCCGGGCGTTCTGCCTGCAGATCCTGAAATCTTCATCCCTATGATTTCAGAGGCGAAAAAACATGCGGACATCGTCGTTGTGCAGTCACACTGGGGACAAGAATATGACAATGATCCAAACGACCGTCAGCGTCAACTTGCAAGAGCCATGTCTGATGCTGGTGCTGATATCATTGTCGGCCATCACCCGCACGTCTTAGAACCGATTGAAGTATATAACGGAACCGTCATTTTCTACAGCCTCGGTAACTTTGTCTTTGACCAAGGCTGGACAAGAACGAGAGACAGTGCACTGGTTCAGTATCACCTGAAGAAAAACGGAATAGGCCGCTTTGAAGTGACGCCGATTGACATCCACGAAGCGACGCCTGCACCGGTGAAAAAAGGAAGCCTTAAACAAAAAACGATTATTCGCGAACTCACGAAAGATTCTAATTTCGCATGGAAAGTAGAAGACGGAAAACTGACGTTTGATGTTGATCATAGCGACAAACTAAAATCTAAATAATCGGAGTGATAAAGATGAAATTTGTCAAAGCCATCTGGCCGTTTGTTGCCGTAGCTATCGTGTTCATGTTTATGTCAGCTTTTAAATTCAATGATCAGCTGACAGATCAGGAAAAGCAGAAGATTGATACGGAAATGCATAAAATCCAACAGCAGGAAGAACCGGCAAACGCTAATAAATAATTCAAAAAGAGAATGTCTGATGAGACATTCTCTTTTTATTTGCCCAGCACATTCATTCTGTAAAAATATCAAAAAGGCTCTTAACATATTCAAAAAAATACCGATGTTAAAACTGCAAATAGAGGAGGAGATAATAAAAGTGAAGACACTGGCAAACTGGAAGAAGTTTTTGCTTGTGGCGGTTATCATTTGTTTTTTGGTTCCAATTATGACAAAAGCGGAGATTGCGGAGGCTGATACATCATCTGAATTGATCGTCAGCGAAGCAAAAAAACTGCTTGGGTATCAGTATAAATACGGCGGTGAAACGCCGAAAGAGGGATTCGATCCTTCGGGATTGATTCAATATGTTTTCAGTAAGGCTGATATTCATCTGCCGAGATCTGTGAACGACCAGTATAAAGTCGGAACGGCCATAAAGCCCGAAGACCTGAAGCCGGGCGATATTTTGTTTTTCAAGAAAGAGGGAAGCAGCGGGACAACTCCGACACATGACGCACTTTACATCGGAGACGGCCAAATGATTCACAGTACGCAATCAAAAGGGGTTATCATTACCAATTACGCAAAAAGCAGCTATTGGAGCGGGTCTTATATTGGGGCGAGACGAATCGCAGTCGATCCGGCAACCGCTGATGTTCCTGTCGTTCAGGAGGCCGAAAAGTATATCGGCATTCCATATGTGTTTGGCGGAAGCACACCGTCAGAGGGATTTGATTGCTCAGGGCTCGTGCAATACGTGTTTCAACAGGCACTCGGCATTTATCTGCCGCGATCAGCCGAACAGCAGTGGGCAGTGGGTGAGAAGGTGGCGCCTCAGAACATAAAGCCTGGTGATGTTGTCTATTTCAGCAATACGTATAAATCGGGAATTTCACATGCAGGGATTTATGCAGGCGGAGGAAGGTTTATTCAGGCAAGCCGGTCAGAAAAAGTAACCATTTCCTACTTGTCAGAGGATTACTGGAAATCGAAGATGACAGGCATTCGCCGATTTGACAACCTGACAATCCCGAAAGAAAATCCAATTGTGTCTGAGGCAACACTTTATATCGGAGAAGTCCCTTACAAACAGGGCGGAGTGTCTCCAGAGACAGGATTTGATACAGCTGGATTTGTCCAGTATGTATATCAGAAAGCAGCTGGTATTTCCCTGCCTCGGTATGCAACAAGCCAGTTCAAAGCCGGAACTAAGATTGAGAAGGCGGACCTGAAACCGGGAGACATTGTGTTCTTCCAATCAACAAGCCTAAATCCGGCCATCTATATCGGAAATGGACAAGTTGTTCATGTCACATTATCAAACGGTGTGACCATCACCAATATGAACACGAGCACATATTGGAAAGATAAATATGCGGGAAGTATACGGGTGCAATAAAAGACAAAGACTCCAGAATCTCTGGAGTCTTTTCTTTATGCATATTGGCCGGAAAGAAGCTGGTCTATAAAGTAGGCCACACCATTTTCGTCATTGCTTTTTGTGACAAAGGTGCTTTTTTCTTTTAATTCATCGATCGCATTTTCCATGGCGATACGGTGTCCGGCGACTTCAAACATGGACAAATCGTTCGGACTGTCGCCGATCGCATAGATATCCTGTGTTTCAATTCCGTATTTTTCAGCCAGCTCTGTCAGCGCGCGTCCTTTTCCTGAGGAGGCTGGCAAGATTTCGATAATGTGTTTTCCAGAAGAGGTTTGCGCCAGTTTTTTATGATGCTTCAGTTCTTCCTTCGCTTGTTTCAGCTTGTCCATATCAAAGGAGAAGCAAAGAAGCTTATAAATGTTTTCACTACCGTCAAAAACCGATTCGATATGAGGGATTGGTTTAATGCCAAACTGCTTAAACTGAGTCATGGCTCCTTGCCACAATTCATCCGTCTTCTCGTTTGGATTTGCGCTCTTTAGAATATCAAGCTCCGCATGCAGCTTAGCTTCGCCGTCAAAAGGAGAAAGCAGATGGTTATCTGTATATACCTCAAAGTAAATGTTTTTTGACAGTAAGTAATCAGCGATCGCTTTACCGGCCTCCTGATCCATTAATGTCCGGCTGATCAAACGGTAACCCGTGTCGTGGATCGTTCCGCCATTAGCCGCAATGATAGGGATATCCAAGTCTTCCAGCAGCGCTTTTACATCAAATGTCGCTCTTCCCGTGCAAATGGTGACGAGGATGCCGGCATCAACGGCCCGCTTGATCGCCGCTCTGTTTTCATCAGAAATGACGCTCTCTTTATTCAGTAATGTACCGTCTAAATCAATCGCAATTAATTTCATATGTAGGGGGAACCTCCTTAAAAATGAAGCTGCTTCGTGTAGTATATTCAGCTTTTCTGTGAAACATTATCCATATAAACCAAGGCTAAACGTTACTTTGAAAATTTTCAACAAAATGAGTAAAAAAACGGAATGGTAATGACCATTCCGTTTAAATCAGTCGTTTATGTCATTTTTTAGTTCAGTTTTGACTTCTTCTAGCTTTTCACTATCAAGTTTCAAATAATAAAGTTTTTTACGCTCACGAGAGCTGTAGAGATACATGTCTGATCCGGTAAGCTGTTCAGTATCAACTGATTTCAAAGTGGTTATAAATGGGAATAAACCGATTGCATCATTTAGCGATAAATTCATCTTTAAATTTTCCCCTAAACTATCAACAATATCATCATATGCTGGTATAGAGCTTAATGATTTAGATTTTTTGATTATAGCATTTAGAACTTCCATTTGTCTTTGTCCGCGTTGAAAATCTGTATCAGCTTTACGTGTCCTTACATAAGCTAGTGCTTCTTCACCGTTTAGAGTTTGAACGCCAGTTTTCAACAAGACTTTTCCTTTTGTATCTTTTTTAATTTGATTAACGATTTTTTCACTTTGTATATTTACACTAACTCCATTTAATTCATCCACAACATCTTTAAAAGCGTCAAAATTACTTTCTATAACATAATCAACTGGAATATCTAAAAGATTTTCAATGGTTTTAGCTGAGAGTTTAACACCTCCATATGCATGGGCATGTGTAAATTTATCATAACCATAGCCGGGAATGTTGACATAAGAATCTCTCGGTATACTTAACATTGTTGCTGTTTTATTTTTTCGATTAAAGGTAACTAAGACATTAGCGTCACTTCGAGCATCATCAACCGTCTCACCTTTGGAATCTCTAGAATCAATACCTAGAAGTAATACAGTAAATGAGTCTTTTTTAGGATCAAATTCTTTTATTCGTTTAACGGATTGACCATTGTCATTTAGATCAATATGTGCTTGTTTTGACGCATTGTTTAACTTTACATAAGCATAGGTACCAATTGAACCAGTTACAATAATTAAAATAGCAAACAAACCAATTGTAAATTTAACCCATTTTTTCAGACGTCTCTTTTTCTTCTTGTGTTGTAATCGTTCCTCCATATCAATACCTCACGTTTTCTTAATATTTGAAGCGTACCATTTTTTTTGCCATATCACAACTCATAAAATGACAATATTCGAAAAAAATCCCTATATTTATATGTTAGTATTATACGAATAATATTCCGGATGTGCAGAACTACCTATATTAGACGCCGCAGCAGAGAAAATGTTTCAATGACGTTGAAAAAAATGCAAGTAAATGATTGGAAACTTATGATCAGCAAGAATGAAAAGGTTTAATGGCCAGAAAAAAAGGCTAAAAGATTTCTAAAAAAACTCCACAGACAATGTCATTCCAGCTGATGGAGAAAGGGAGTCATTTTTATGAAAAAGCAGTCCAATATATGGCTTTATTTTTTCGGCGCTCTTGGAGGCGCGTTATACGGTTATGATACCGGAGTGATTTCCGGAGCTATTTTATTTATGAAAAAGGACTTAGGCTTGAATGCCTTTACGGAAGGACTTGTTGTCAGCTCCTTATTGGTGGGGGCGATATTAGGCTCAGGAGCGGCCGGCAAGCTGACTGACCGGTTCGGAAGAAAAAAAGCAATTATGGCGGCAGCACTGCTGTTTTGTATAGGAGGGCTTGGTGTGGCATTTGCCCCGAATACGGGAGTCATGGTGCTGTTTCGCATTATTTTGGGACTTGCAGTCGGAACATCGACGACGATCGTGCCGCTCTATTTATCTGAACTGGCGCCAAAACATAAGCGCGGGGCGCTGTCATCTCTGAATCAGCTGATGATCACGGTCGGCATCCTTCTTTCTTACATTGTCAATTACATATTTGCCGATGCCGAAGCATGGCGCTGGATGCTTGGATTAGCTGCTGTGCCGTCGCTGCTTTTGCTCATTGGCATTTTGTTCATGCCGGAGAGCCCGCGCTGGCTGTTTACGAATGGCGAAGAGAATAAAGCGAAAAAGGTTCTCGAAAAATTGCGTGGCACAAAAGATATTGATCAGGAAATACATGATATTCAAGAAGCGGAAAAGCAGGATGAAGGCGGCCTGAAGGAACTATTCGATCCATGGGTGCGTCCCGCTCTGATTGCCGGTCTGGGACTGGCGTTTCTGCAGCAATTTATCGGAACAAATACGATCATCTATTATGCGCCAAAGACCTTTACAAACGTCGGATTCGGAAACTCCGCATCGATTTTAGGAACGGTCGGAATCGGTACAGTCAATGTTCTCATGACGTTAGTAGCGATTAAAATCATCGACAAGATCGGAAGAAAGCCGCTATTGTTATTCGGGAATGCCGGGATGGTGATCAGCTTAATCGTTCTTGCGCTGGTGAATCTCTTTTTCGATAACACCCCGGCTGCCTCATGGACGACTGTCATTTGTTTAGGCGTATTTATCGTTGTCTTTGCGGTCAGCTGGGGCCCGGTTGTCTGGGTGATGCTTCCTGAATTGTTCCCGCTCCATGTCAGAGGAATCGGGACCGGGGTATCGACCTTGATGCTGCACGTTGGGACACTGATTATTTCACTTACCTATCCAATATTAATGGAAGCGATCGGCATCAGTTATTTATTCCTGATTTATGCCGCGATCGGTATCATGGCGTTCTTATTTGTCCGTTTTAAAGTGACAGAGACGAAGGGAAAAAGCCTTGAAGAAATTGAACAGGATTTACGGGACAAAAACGGACAGGGAGGATCGGCTGGAAAACAGCAGACTGTCGGAACATAAAAAAGGGTGCGCGAGCATGCGCACCCTTTTGATTTCTCACGATCCTACTGTGCCGAAGTTAACGATTTTGAAAGAAATATCATATTTAAAATCAGCATCAGAAAATATGTCATCCCAATGTCCTTTTACTTTATGCCAGTATTCAGGGTGTTGAATCCGGATGTAGTCCGATAAAAAGATCGGATCGCTTTTATACTCATGCTGCAGTTTATCCATAACCTTCTTTACATCGCGTTCAAGCTTTTTCTCAAAAATATTCTCAATCCTGTGCAAATAGCTTTTACGAAAGGAATTTTCATTCGGATTTTGGTCTTCTGTCAGGATACCCTTTGTTTTGACAGAAATCTGAAAGACAGGCTTTCCGTTTTCAATTGCCGGCTTGATTTTAGATTTCGACTTTTTAATCTCAAATGTAATCGGATGTCCTTTATCTGTCGTCGGCATGACGCCTCCTTGGATCGTCCCCATGACCCATGTCAGTGTCTGGATTTCATCAGCTGAAAGAAATCCAACGAGTTTATTACTGCCGCTTTTGATAATGCCTGCCCCGTCATATTTTGCTTTTCCCTTTTGGTTACTAATGGCTTGAATGAGAAAACTGTAGCCATTTTGGCAATAGATAGAGGCCCTGCCGATGCGAAGCGGCATCATAATCTTCCCGTTATACCCGCTGTTATTGGTCAGTTCAATCAGCTTTTCGGAAGGCATCGGCTGCTGCTGCTTCGGACTTCCTTTCGTAAAAACATCTCCGGCTTTCCCTCTGGCAGCCATCAAATAGCTGCTGCGCCGCAGCTCATCATCCCGGATAAAATGGTTGAAGACCTGATCAATGTTTTGATTCCTCATTAGCTTTTCTCCCAGAAGAATGACTTTTAAATGATCGCTATAGATAGGAGGGTCCTTGATGGATACATCACTGACTGCTTCTAAAATGGTTTTCCCGTAGGACGTCACATTGACAAATTCGGGTTTTCCGGATGCTTGGCTGTCTTCACTTTGGGGAAGAAGGTTTTGATACGTTAATTTATACTGATGGTCATCAGTTTCATCGATCGCAAGTCCTCTGGCAAAAGACAGTTTTTCAATATCTTTGACATCCCAGCATCCGCAGAGCATCTGCAGCATCAGAACCATTGCTGCAAGCTTCATCATTGTCTTCATTGCAGCTGACCCCTCCCCAGTTTTTTCTGTATCCAGCTTAAAAACCAAATGAAAAATGGTATTGCAATCACACCTAGAAATACATAACCGAGAAGTGTACCGTAATAAAACACGGCATTCAGATCTTCAGGAAACATTGATAGAAAAAATGTAACAGCCAGCAATGCAGTAAGCAGCCAAGGGTTGTTTTTATTTTTTAAGTGAAAGATATCTGTTAATCCGATATGCGCCCCTTTAAAGGAGCCAAGCATACATGCAAATTGCTGGGCTGTCCAAGTTAACTGTAAAAATAGGTCAAATCGTTCAATAAAAATTCCTGGAATTTCTAATGCGTGAATGAGTGAAATGGTCGGCCACGTCACTGTTTTTGCCTCAGCAACACTCATACAGCCAATGACCATAAACAAAGTAATGCTATAGAAAACAGCCGAAGTTGCAATGCCAAAAGCGACAGCTTTTTTTACCTGCTTCGGATCCTTCATAAAGGGGACGAGATAAAATATGACTTCAAATCCTGAAAAATATAAAAGAGTTTTAGGAAATAAAGAAAAAAAACTTTGAAAGCCGCCTTCAAAAACGGGTCGTATAAAATCTAACTGAAACAAACGAAAGCTAAACATCAAAAGCATGAGAAAAATAATAATGGTAATAGGAAAGATATATGCATATACCTTTGCAATTGGGTACACGCCCCCAGCCACATGATAAATGGCAACCGCCAGAAACGTAATCACGACAACCGCCATCGGTGTGTTTTTTAAAAGAAAAAATCCGACAACCTCGCCCAAAACCCGCGCCTGATAGCATACGATACCGATAAAATAAAGGGTAATAAATAAATTCAATAAGAAACCGACCAATTTTCCGGCTGCAATGCTGTTAAGCTCAAAAATCGTTTTCCCGCTGTTTCGTTGAAGAAAAGGCAAAAAAAGAAGAGCAAAAACAATAAAAATAACGCCCTGCAGCAGGATCATGATCCATCCAATCGGACTGTCGGTTTCAGCGGCTGAGCGGGGAAGGGTTAAGACACCGGAACCGATCATTGTACTGCTTACCATAATAAGCGTCTGCATAAATGTAAGCTTGTCCTCTGATTGCCTCATAGCCATCACCTTTGTCTGATTTTATCTTTTGTGCCTTTGCGGGTAGGTCTTCTTTTTAAAAATATGGTAGGGACGCGAATCACAGTGTCCTTTAAATCTTGTCCGGGCTGTGCCATTATCGGAATAATGTAATCCTGGCCAAAGCTTTTCAAACGCATTAAATGGCCAATTACTAACAGAAAGACCATGATGACGCCATACATGCCCAACACTGCTGCACTTAACATTGCCGCGATACGAATAATCCGCAGCGGGAAGTTATAAGCGTATGATGGAACGGTAAAGGATGCCAATGCGGTAATGGATACAACAATGACCATTAGTGCGCTGACGATTTGGCCCTGTACGGCTACTTGTCCGATAACAACCCCTCCGACAAACCCAATCGTCTGTCCGATCGGCTTTGGGAGCCTTAACCCGGCTTCCCTGATCAGTTCTATCGTAAATATCATATTAAAGGCTTCAACAAAAGGCGGGAAAGGGACATTCAGCCTGCTGCCTGCAATCGAAATGGCCATCCTTGTCGGCAAAAGCCCGGTATGGTAGGTAACGAGAGAAATATATAAGCCAGGCAAATAAATGGTAATGAGAATGCTCGTATAGCGAATCAAACGAATAAGAGACATTGGAATCCAGCGCTGGTTGTAATCATCCGGTGAATGAATAAATTCATCAACCGTTGCTGGTACAATCAATGCAAATGGCGTACCATCTACTAAAATCGAAACCCGTCCTTCTAACAACGAGCTTTCTACACGATCAGGGCGTTCTGTGCTTAATATTGTGGGAAAGACGGAAAAAGGTTCATCCTCAATGAGCTGTTCAAGTGAGCCAGATTCGGGCACATCATCTGTCATGATGGACTTTAGCCGCTTAAACACTTCTTTTACGACATAATCAGGAGCAATATCCTGAATATAAGCGACAGCTACCTTTTTTTTCGTCCTTTTGCCGATTGTCATTTCTTTTATGACGAGATTAGGGTCACTCGTCCGCTCCCGCAAAAGTGCTGTGTTTGTCCGCAGTTTTTCAATAAAGCCAATCTTTGGCCCGCGTTCCAAGACTTCAGATGTTGGCTCTTCAAGGTTGCGCGACATTATCGTTTTTGTATCAAATGCCAACCCTCCGTCGTAACCGTCTGCGAGCAAAATCGCTTGGCCAGAAAAAACGAGTTGCTGAATTTCGTTTATTGAAGAAACAACGCTGTGGCGATAGCCGAAAAAAAAAGCGGATAAATCTTCAATCAAGCCTTCTTTTTGAGTTAACGTTTCTTTTTGTAAAGGAGAAATGACGTGTTGCGCCAGAAGCTTATTTTCTGTCAAACCGTCAATATACAACAGGCACGCCTTCTGTCTGCTGTCTCCGAAAGAAAACGTATAAAATATGATATCGTCGTTTTGCCCCAATTTTTTTTTCAATGTTTCTACATTGTGCTGGAGATCAGAGTCGATTTGCAAAGTTTCTCTCCCCTTTATAAAACAGATTGACGGTTTTTCTTAATTTGTATCAAAAAAGGAGAATTATTCTTTATGAGGAAAAGGCTGAAACAAACCTTCTTTTGAAAGTGATATAATAAATAGGAAGCGTTTTCTCAAAAAGGGGTCATTGATACATAATGCTTTGTACATATGTTGTCATAGGAAAAAGACAGCTTATACGGCGTTTGTAAGGGGAGCGCACCGGGAAAATAATGATCAGCTATTTACAGGGGAGGGGTACAGATCATGACGCAATCACCGATTTTTCTAACGCCTGTGTTTAAAGAAAAAATCTGGGGCGGCACCGCTTTACGAGATAGATTTGGATACGGTATTCCTTCAGAAACAACGGGGGAATGCTGGGCCATTTCCGCTCATCCAAATGGACCGAGCACAGTTGCGAATGGCCCGTATAAAGGAAAGACACTGACTGAGCTTTGGGATGAGCATCGGGAAGTATTCGGCTGCGTGGAGGGGGAGCGATTTCCGCTTCTGACAAAGCTGCTAGACGTGAAGGAAGATATGTCAATTAAAGTTCACCCTGATGATTACTATGCCGGAGAAAACGAAGAGGGAGAACTCGGCAAGACGGAATGCTGGTACATTATCGACTGTAAAGAAAACGCGGAGATTATCTACGGGCATACGGCCCGTTCAAAAACAGAACTTGTCACAATGATCAACAGCGGTGATTGGGAAGGCCTGCTGCGAAGAATCAAAATTAAACCGGGTGATTTCTATTATGTGCCGAGCGGAACGCTGCACGCATTGTGCAAGGGGGCACTTGTATTAGAGACCCAGCAAAATTCAGATGCCACATACCGGGTGTACGACTATGACCGGCTTGATAACAATGAGAGTCCGAGAGAGCTTCATTTTGCCAAAGCGGTCAATGCGGCCACGGTACCCCATGTGGACGGGTATATAGATGAATCGACCGAATCAAGAAAAGGAATAACCATTAAAACGTTTGTCCAAGGGGAATATTTTTCGGTATATAAATGGGACATAAATGGCGAGGCTGAACTATCTCAGGATGAATCCTTCCTGCTTTGCAGCGTGATAGAAGGAAGCGGTTTGCTGATGTATGAAGACGAAACATGTCCGCTCAAAAAAGGCGATCACTTTATGTTGCCGGCTCAAATGCCCGATTTTACGATTAAAGGAACCTGTACACTTATCGTGTCTCACATTTAACTTAATCTCACTTCGAGATTAAGTTTTTTTTATTAAAAAATGGAAGTGATTCACCTATAAATGAAGCATATGCGTGCCGATAAATAAACTAGTTTTATATACTCATTGAATAAGAAAGAGGAGAAGGAATGAAAAAGAGATTAATCGCACCTATGCTTCTGTCCGCCGCGTCCCTTGCCTTTTTTGCCATATCCGGTTCTGCCCAGGCTGCAGCGTATACGGATTACTCGATATATGAGGTAGAGCCGTCAAAAACGTTCAGTACAGAAAGCCAAGCCTCGCAGGCTGTCGCCCAACTGAAAAAGGACACTGGCTGGAATGCTTCCTATCAAGCTTCAGGCACAACAACGACCTACCAAATTTCCGCTGCAGGCATACATAGCGAAGCAGAAGCGAAAGCAATACTGAGCGGGCTTACCAAACAGACAGCGATTACAGGTACGACAAGCCCTGTCGGAAGCAAACAGCCCTATGTCACCATCACCTCAGGTGCCATTTCCGGAGAAAAACAGGCAAACACTTTGCTGACCAAGCTTAAACAGGAGACGGGAGTGGCTGGTGCTGTAAAAGCTTCCGGAGAAGCTCAGTCCTATGTGAACGTCATGACATCAGAAATCGCTGATGAGACAAAAGTCAAGGCGCTTATTCAGAGCCTGGCTAAGCAAACGGGGATTAAAAGCTCGTATCAGCCCATCACCCACACGGTGTCCGTCACAACCATTCAGTCAGGCACAATTGTGGGAAACAGCAAAGCAGAGCAGATCAAAAGTGCATTCCAAAAGGAATCAGGGCTGCAGGCATCATTAAAAGAAACGGTGAAAGGACAAGCCTACTACACGTTCACTACAGCCGCCATTTCAGGTGAAGCGAATGCCAAAAATCTATTAAATCAGCTGAAACAGAGCACCGGTATCACAGGAAGCTACAAGTCAATCAATCAAAAAACAACTGCTGAGTCATACAATGTCCAATCAGCTTATTTCAAAGGGCTGAATACAGTGAAGGACGCCATCAGCCAAATCAAGAAAAACACCGGCGTATCAGGGAGTTATCAACAGGTTGGCAAAAGCACATCATATACAGTGAATATGAAGGGGGTAACGAAACAGCAGCTGCAAAAGATAGACACTTTCTTTAAAAAGAAAAAATGGCATTACACGTCATCCAGCGTCAAAAAAACGACCACGTCTACAGCCTATCAAATAATGACGGCACAGATTTTAGGCGAGCAGCAAGCAAACAAAGCCGCAGCCTTCTTTTCTCAGAAAAAAGTAAAGGCAACGAAAAAAGCAACTGGAACAACAGCAGAAAACCAATATCAGCTCATCTCAGAAGAAACATCAGATCAAGCAAAAGTTACAAAGGGCTTGAACATATTAAAGAAAAATCAGCTGAGTGCAACTGCGAAAACAGTAAATAAACAAATAGCTAAGACGTTTAAAATAACAACTGAATCTCTGCTTGATACAGCGAAAGTCAATCAGGCACTTACATTCTTTCGATCAAATCACATATCAGCAACAAGCCAGAAAACCGGTCAGACTACAGCGAGCAGCTATCAAATCATAACTGGAGCAATCATCAGCCAAGAAGATATTGACCGCGTTTTAGCATTTTTTAAACAAAACAAAGCCGCCGGCACCACAGCAAAAACAGGCGAGACGGCATATACACAATACAAAATTGTAACAGCTCAGCTCAGCAGCAAAACAGCATTAAACAATGGGTTAACCTATCTTAAAACGCAAAGTTTAAGCCCAAGTTACACAACGAAAAGCAATACGCTTTATAAAATCAGCTTAAACGAACAGTTCACAGGCAATGATGCGGCTACTGCGGCATCAACAAAGCTAAAACAATTATATGGATGGACATCATCTATCGTGAAAATCAAAAACGGCCCGCAAATCATGAAAACAAATTACAATCTCTCGCTTCGTGATATGGTCCAAAAACAAATGACAGTAAGCCCGCAAACAGACGGGGCCGCTTACGTATCGCTCACTTATATTAATACAGCAACTTCAACCGTTACGGCTGATGTGCTGAATATCCGGTCAACACCGGCAGTCATCCCGACGAACGTGATCGGCCAATTTAAAAAAGGCGATAAGGTGAAAATCATCAGCCAGACAAACGGCTGGGCCAAAATCAATTTAGGCTGGCGAAACGCAAGCAGTGATGAAGTGGTTCAATACGTGGATCCGAATAACTTTTCCAGAGACAGCAAATACTACTTCCAATTTCTCAAGCTCTCACAGACAGCCGGCCTCAGCGTTACTGAGGTCAATCAGAAAGTGCTTGCGGGCAAAGGCATCCTGACAGGGAAAGCAAAGGCATTTATCGATGCTGCCAATCAATACGGCATCAACGAGCTGTATTTAATCTCACACGCTCTCCTTGAAACAGGCAACGGAACATCCGATTTAGCCAATGGTTTAACCTATAACGGAAAAAAAGTATATAACATGTACGGAATTGGCGCCTACGACGGCAACCCGAATTACTACGGCGCTAAATATGCATACGAGCAAGGCTGGTTCACACCAGAAGCTGCTATTATCGGCGGTGCCAAATTCATAGGCTCATCGTATATACACAACACAGCCTACAATCAGGACACACTGTACAAAATGAGATGGTCATCCACAGCGACACACCAATACGCAACAGACATCGGCTGGGCGTACAAACAAGTAAACCGCATGTACAGCCTGTATTCATTGCTGGACGGTTATACGCTTTACTTTGATGTTCCGGAATATCAATAAAAAAAACACCTTTTGCAGCTGCAAAAGGTGTTTTTGATTTATCTTTTAAGGACTTTATCGTCTACCGGCTCCTCTTCCTGAGGGAAGACAATTTGATCGACCACACGTTCACTTGCTTTTCCGTCAAGATCATCAAAGAAATAATGAACAAATGAATCAATTTGCTCAAAGTTATACTTCTCTTCTTTAATGATCGAAATCATTTGATCAGACGTTTTCGCAAGCGGACCAGGAATAAAGTCAAAGTAATCATAATAGAAATCACGTTTGCGAATATAATCATCTACATCATAGCTGAAGAAGATCATCGGTTTATTTAATAAAGCATACTCAAAGCAGACAGAAGAGTAATCCGTGATCAGAACATCTGTTACTAGCAATAGCTCGTTAATTTCCCTGAACGAGGAGAAATCATAAAAGAAATCACTGTACTGATAAGGAATATTGGCATCATTACGTACGAATGGATGAATTTTGAATAAGAAGATATATTCATCCTTTAACTCACGATACAGACGGTCAAAATCAAGCACTTCAAAAGGATAATGAGCTGATTGCTGACCGTTTCCGCGGAAGGTTGGCGCAAAAAGAATGACCTTTTTGTCCTTCAGAAACGGATATTCTGTATAGAGACGTTCTTTTACAAATGCCTTCTTCGCTTCATCAAAGAAGAAGTCTGTTCGAGGTACGCCGGTAGCGATGACGTTCTCTATGTCTACGCCAAAGCCCTCTGCATAGTGTTTTCGTATATTTTCAGAGCTAACAATAACCTTCGTGTAGTTCCTATGGTTTTTCGAATGCGGCGAAGGTCCTCCCGGCAGCCCGATTCGGCTGTAGCCGAATGTCTTAAAGGCGCCGACAGCATGCCACAGCTGGACAAGATCAGCATTTTTACGGATTTTCAACGGATAAATGATCGGATAAAAATCATCAATAAAAATGATTTTGCTTGTCGCAAAGTGATAAGCCATAGACATCAGTTCAGACAGGCTTTTTCTATCTCGAATGCTGCTCTTTAAGAAAAATTTGAAATCAAAGTTTTCTTCACGCTTCAGCAGTTCTTCATAAACAAATTCGAAGTTTCCTGTCATATCAAGCCGGCTGTCAGAAGCAAAGACGATCTTATTGGACTTAATTGGCAGCAGGCGGAATACATCATAAGCAAAATGGAATAAGCTCGTATTCAGCTTGCGCATAAAGCGGTTTGCTTCTTTTCCAGTATCCAGCTCCAAAAGGCTCGGATCGATTTCCTGCAGTTTGTTGCAAGACAAGTTAATGGTCTTTTCGCCCTCATCATAGTTAACAATCAAATTGAACTTCATCAGCTTTTTAGCAGAATGAAATTCCATCTTTGTGGCATACACATCATTAGAGAGGAAATTGCTGACGTTTCCAACCGTATGCACTTCCTGATGTTTTACATTTTGATCATCTACAGCTTCAATTTCGAGAAACAGCTTATACTCGCCCTGCGGAAGAGGCTTGTCATTCATCAGCTTAGAAAAGTTAATTTGCTGTGAAAATCCTGCCCACTTATAGGCCCCTGGCACATTTGAAGTATCAATTGACAGCTGATCTACCGGAATATCCCGCAGTGAAACAGCTGTAAATAAAACACCGTTGTTCACCAATAATAAACGTTTTCGAACCTGATCCTCTTTTTGAAGCGGTAAGCCCTTGATATACATATAACCCGCAATTTTAAGAATTGACCCATTCCAAGAAAACTCAGAAATTTTTCTGACAGGGACTTGCTGGTTTTCTTCAATTCGCTTCGTTTTATCAAAAAGAGAAAAAACCCTGTTATCTGTCGGATTGACAATAACAGCTGCATTTTCTTTTTTCGTTTTCTTTTTTGATCTGAAAAGTCTGTTCTTAATCTTTCTGGCCAGCTTCACTTTGTACCTCACTTTCTCCTAATCGGCACCAGATGTTAAAAATGATGAAATAAAATCGGCTACCCGCTCTGAAGATTTGCCGTCTTGATGGGTAATAAATGTCTGTGAAAAAGCTTCAATCCGCTTCGTATCAGCCTCGTGATCACTCTCGATATCGTGTACAAGCGATGGAACGTCTTTTGAAATCGGCCCGGGTACAAACGATTCAAACGGATAGTAGAAATCACGTTCTTTCAAGTAGTCTTCTAAATCCGGGCAGTAAAAATACATTGGACGTTTCAGCAGGCTGTATTCGAAAATGACTGAAGAATAATCGGTTATCAGCCCATCGGAGATTGCCATCAAATCGTACAAAGAGTACGAATCGGTTAAATCCAGCACAAAATCATCCTCTTCCGTGTGCGCATGCTTGCGCATATACGGATGAAGATGGAGCATCACGACATAATCTTTATGGTGTAGCGCCGACTTTAATTGTAGCAGATCAAGCGGGGTAGCGTCACCCTCTTGATGATGTCCGCTGCCTCGATAAGTAGGAGCATACAAAAGCTTTTTCTTATGCTTAAGTTCAGGATAAGCCTGATGAAACTCATCCAGTACAGTGCGCATATGTTCCTTATGATAAAAATAATCCGTCCTTGGAATGCCGAGCGGCAAAATCTGCTTTTCCTCCATTTGAAAAGCCTCGGCAAAATGCGGCACGGCAGCGGGTGCACTGACGATGGCATAATCATAGTTAGAATGCACGGGAACAATCTTCAGATAATCAGAAGATGGGCCGAACGGCTTGTTCACTATGCTGTAGCCGAATTTTTTAAAGGCGCCGCAAGCATGCCAAAGCTGGATGGCGACAGTTTCCTTGCGTTTTGGCACAACATACAAAGGAAAGTAATAATCATCCAACAAAAGCACACGGCACGTGGCAAGGTGATATAGCGAGCTGAAAAGATGAAGCAAATATGCAGCTCGTCCGACCAGCCCCTTATCCATCTTGCGGAAAAGCAGGGTGATGCGAAGAGACGGATCTTGCTTCAGCTTTTCATAGACATCTTTAAAATTATCACTTAATTGATCCTCACGATAGGAAGCTATGACAACTTTGTTGTGCTGTACTGGTAATAAAGCGCTCAATAGTTTATAAGCAGTGCCGAATACTCCTTTTACGATTCGTGTAAGGAATGTTTTCACTGTTTAAATTTCCCATTCGATAACAGTTTTTCCCCAAGATGAAGTCAAATCTGCTTCAAACGCGTTTGTAATTTCCTCAATACTGCGTACCGGGAAGCGTCCGCCTACTAATGTTTCTAAATAATCAACGACTTCAGGGTATTGAGCTAAAAAGTCCACAGTACGGGCAAAATCCTCGCGTCCGCTGCGGCTGCTGCCGATCAGCGTAATTCCTTTTTCAAGCACCATTCTCGTTTCAATTTCAACAGGGTATTCAGATACGCCTAAGAGCGCTACACAGGCTTCAGGGTGAACATGGGCAATGATCTGCTCAATTGCGCTTTCACTGCCGCGTCCGCCTACACATTCAAAGGCATGATCGAGTCTGACATCCTCAGGAATGTCGTTAATTTGATAAGCTGCATCAACAAAAGAAAAATGATCAAGCTTGTAAGGTGTTTTTCCGAAGATAAACACTTTGCTGTCCGGATATTTCTTCTTCAGGAGAAGCGTCATGATAAATCCGAGATTTCCGTCTCCCCAGACACCGAATGTGTCGCGCTTCTTGTGTGCCATACGCTCAAAGCGGGAAAGCGCGTGAACTGCAATCGTAATAAGCTCAGTAAAGGCTGCGACATGCGGATTAATGCTGTCCGGAAGTTCAACGAGCCGATCCGGCGCCATGAACATGTAATCCTGCATAAATCCATCATAGCCGCTTGAACGGAATCTGCTGGAACGCAGGTAATTCTCCGCAATGACTTCATGCTCTTCAACCGGTGTATTCGGCACCATAACAACCCGTGTTCCGACTTTAAATGTGCCTGTCGGATCAAACATGACTTTCCCGATTCCTTCATGAATCAGAGCCATCGGCAGTTTTTTATCCATCGCTTCTTTGCCGCGTGAGCCAGTATAATAGCGCTGGTCGGCAGCACAGATCGATAAATGGGTGGGCCGGACGACGACCTTATCTGAATGGACAACTTTATCTTTATACGTCACTTCAAATTGTCGGGCAGAAACTAAACGATACGTTTGATTAATCATTGTGAAATTCGCTCCTGTAAAATGGCATTAGCCACTTTTAAGTCATATGGTGTTGTTACTTTAATATTAAAGACTTCACCGCGGACCAGCTTCACTTTTTCACCTGCTAACGAACAGATCTTGCAAGCATCAGTCAGGACAGCTTTTTGTTCATCGGACAGTTTATTATAAAGCTCGACCAATTTGCTGATCCGGAAGCTTTGCGGTGTTTGCCCTTGATACATGTTATCGCGGACAGGAATATCAGAAATAAATTCCTGGTCTTCTGAAGCGATAATCGTATCAATGGCTGAGATCACAGTATCGACCGCACCGTATTGAAGAACAGCATCAATGTTTTCGTCGATAATGCGATGAGTCAGAAATGGACGCACAGAATCATGAGTGATGATCACGTCATCATCCTGAATGCCGAATTCTTTTTCAATATAGCGGATGCCGCTCATAATAGACTCATTACGGTCACTGCCGCCTTCAACAACAACCAGGCGATCATCCTGCCCGATGAATTTCTTTAAAATGTCTTTTGTATGGTTAATCCACTCTTTAGGTGAAACGATTAAAATCTTATCGAAACGGTCATTTAATAAAAACTTTTCAACCGTATGAATGATAATAGGGCGTTTATTTAACGGTAAAAACTGTTTTGGCATATTGACGTTCCCCATGCGGGAACCTTTTCCACCGGCTAGAATCTCAGCATAAATCATAAAATGACTCCTTCCTTACTACAACTCATAATGTTTTATAAAAGGTTTTCATATTATTTGCAATACCGACCTCTATTATATATAAAGATCAGCTTGATTTCTCATTCACATAGCTTAAAAGCTGCTTACTGGCATGCCCTCTAGAGTACAGATTCCACTCACGTGAAAAGCGCTCTACTTCGGATTGGAGCTTGTCCATATCTTTCAGCTGCTCCAAGAGCATTCCTGAATCACAGCAAGGCACCCCGGGGATCACCTCTGTATAATGCCGAATTAAACCGCGGTTTTTGTTGTAAGCTTCCATATCATACGTATAAAACAAAATGGGTTTGTCCAGCAGCGCAAATTCAAATGGGACAGAAGAATAGTCTGATATTAACAGATCACTCATTTTTAAAAGGTCTGCAAGAGGGAGATCTGACACATCTTTTATCCACGCACTATCCTCAGGTAATTCAGCAGATTGCTTCATAACAGGATGCAGTTTTACTGCAAGTATATATTCACCTTTTAAATCATGCTGCAGCTGTTTTTCTGAAAACGGCAGCGAAAATCTTTCGAACTGGTCGTCCCTAAAGGTCGGCGCATACAAAATGATTTTTTTCTCCACTGGCAGATGATATTTGCTTTTAAGGTCATTGCTGTTTTCCTGCTCCTCATAGTAAGCATCGGTTAAAGGCACACCAAACCGAAGAAATTTATCACCTTTTATATCGAAAAATTCCTTGAATATGTCAGCCATATGTTCAGAACCAACGACAATCCTGTCAAATGAAGCATACACTTTTCGAAAGCGTCTTACGTCAGCCCGAGAACGATTCTGTGTGTTGATATCCTTTAACCCAAAACGCTTAAACGCCCCGTTCGCATGCCAAACTTGGATACACTCGATATCAGGCCTGCTGGTCAGAACAGTTGTCAAAACAAAATAGTTATCAACAATCACAGTCTTACTGCTCAGCATAGAAAAGATCGCTTTACATATATGAAGCGGGTGTTTTTCGTTAATAACCGAAACAGTAAGCTCAGGAAATTCTTTTTCCAGCGACTTGGCATGCTGGGTCAGCAGTACATGAATGGGAAATGAAAAGTGCCCCTTCTGGTATTCCTTTAATATGGCACGGGCATTATCAGGAAAGGAAACCAGAAGCGTCACTTGATTGCCCGGCTTGACCCAAAACAGCAATGCGCCAATGACTTTGATGAACAAATAATAAAAAAACGCAAACCAGGATTTCAATCTGTCATCAGCTCAAAACGGCTTTCACAGATTGTCCGCAGGCTCAGCGAATGATTCATGCATTTCATTACATACCATAGCTCCTTTAAGGCCGATTACAGATGGCGTGATTGATCTTTAACCTGTCCTGTATATTGCGGCTTTGCTGAAGCCCGTTCATGTTTCAGCACGGCTGTAACATACTTAGGAATGCTCAGCATCCTTCTCCAGCGGGCAGGGTTGGTAATCAGCCTGTACATCCATTCAAGGTGAAAACGGATAAAAAATGAGGGCGCTCTTTTTACATTGCCGCTGAACACATCAAAGCTTCCGCCCAGCCCTACAGCAACAGCCTGAGGGAATAAATGGCGGTATTTATGGATAAAGAACTCCTGATTAGGATAACCTAATGCGACAAATACCATATCAGGATTTGAGGCCGCAATTTTGTCCGCCACCTCACGCTGATCTTTCACATAGCCGTCAGAGTATCCGGCAATTTCAATCCCGGGAAAATCACGTTTAACTCGCTCAATTGTTTCCGCAATCACATGCTTAGCCGCACCGTAAAAGAAAACCCGTTTTTTCTTTTGGTCGGCTTTCTCAAGCAGAGACGTAAACAAATCATAACCGGCGATTCTGGATTGAAGAGGTTTTCCAATCATTTTGGAAACCATTACAACACCAATTCCATCCGGCAAAATAAAATCAGCAGACGAAAGAACCGCTTCATAACGCGGATTCTGCATTGCTTCAAATCCGATTTCAGGATTCGCTGTTACGATGAACGCACCTTTATTCTGATCTAAATATGACGTTTCTAAATGTGATACAAATGAAGTTAGTTCACTGTCTACAAAATCTAATTGATTAATGGGTTTCGTTTGCATCGTATCAACCCTCCTTTTCATCTATATGTCTATAAAAAACACGTGTCATTCGTATAGTTTGATTAAAGACTCTTTGCCTGAAAACATCTTACTCTATTTTACCACAAAAATCTTTAGGAACTTTTAACATTCACATTACAATTCCTTCACGTTTTGACGATGAATTAATATGAGGAGGGTGTACAGAATAAATGACGCAGCAGAAAGAAAATCGTTTCACAGGCTTTAGAAAAAAATCAGTAAGTTTGGTGTCGGGTAATGATCTGAAATGTTAAAATAGAACTATTGACAACAGGTCTTTAACACTACTGTAGTTTTCTGTTTTTTAAATCCCCTTAACTTTTATAGGTGATTATGCTATTATTGTTAAATATTAAGGATATGTGAAAATTATGTCGGAATTATTAAGAGATTGTAAAAAAGCTCGGTCTTTTCTCTCAACCCTGAAAGGAGTTTTTTAAAGTGAAAAAGGTTATTACTTATGGCACGTTTGACTTGCTTCATTGGGGTCATATTAAATTGCTTGAACGTGCTAAAGAACTTGGTGACTATTTAGTGGTTGCAATTAGTACTGATGAATTTAATTTACAGAAACAAAAAAAAGCCTATCATAGTTATGAACATAGAAAATTAATTTTAGAAACAATACGCTATGTAGATGAAGTAATTCCTGAAAAAAGTTGGGATCAGAAAATACTTGATATAAAGGAATATGACATTGATGTTTTTGTGATGGGGAATGATTGGGAAGGTAAATTTGATTTCTTAAAAGATCATTGTGAGGTTGTTTATCTGCCAAGAACTGAAGGGATTTCTACGACTAAGATAAAAAAAGAGATAGCAAATCTTTAGAAGTAATGTAACGTTGCTTCTTTTTTTCTTGTATTGCCTCTTTAATTTATTACAAGTAGTTTATAAAAGTGAGATGGAAGGCTTCTTTAAATGAAAAAGAAAAACATTTTAATTAAAATTTACTCCATACTTTTTTCGGTAATAGGTACATTACCTAAAAATAAGAGAATGATTATTTTTGAAAGTTATTTAGGTAAACAATTTAGTTGTAATCCAAGGGCGATATACGAGTATTTGCAGCAGAATAATAGTAAATATGGTTTTGATATGGTCTGGAGTGTTGATAGAAAATACGAACATGAATTTAACCGACAAGGCTTAAAGTACAATAATCGATTTACACTTTCTTGGTTATGGAAAATGGCAACTGCAAAATACTGGGTAACAAATAGCAGGTTACCATTATGGCTTCCAAAGCCTAAAAAAACAATATACATCCAAACTTGGCATGGTACACCATTAAAGAGACTAGCTAATGATATGGATGTAGTTCGTATGCCGGGAACTACTACAGAAAAGTACAAAAAAAATTTCTCTAAAGAATCAAGTAAGTGGGATATATTAATATCTCCTAATAGATATTCAACAGAAATATTTAAGAGAGCATTTCAATTCAATAATACAGTTATTGAAACTGGCTACCCTAGGAATGACATACTATATCAAAAAGATATAGAACTCTATAAAGAAAAACTCAAGAAGAAATTAGGTTTAGGGAGAAAAAAAATAATATTGTATGCCCCTACGTGGAGGGATGATAATTTTTATTCAAAAGGCAATTACAAATTTGATCTCAATTTAAATTTAGAAAAGATAAAAAAGGAATTGGGGAATCAAGTTATAATTTTACTTAGAATGCACTATCTGGTTAATCAAGACTTTGAGCTTGTCGATTATAAGGATTTTATCATGGATGTTTCTGATTATCCAGATATAAGAGACTTATATATTATATCTGATATTTTGGTCACGGATTATTCATCTGTTTTTTTTGATTTTGCTAATTTAAAAAAACCAATATTATTTTATGCCTATGATTTAGAGTACTATAGAGATAGACTTAGAGGATTTTATTTTGATTTTGAATCAAATGCACCTGGTAATGTAGTAGACAATACAGATAATCTAATTGAAGAATTAAAAAAACTACTGAAAAATCCCAAGTTGCATGATAATTATACTCAATTTTATAATGAGTTTTGTTTATATGAAGATGGCAAAGCTGCAAAAAGAGTTGTTGATAAGATATTTGGTAAAGAAATAGGAGAGAGAGTTAGTGACAAAAAGAAAACCTAAGATTAGTGTAATTGTTCCAGTTTACAATGTTGAAAAATATTTAAGAGAATGTTTAGATTCTTTAGCTAATCAAACATTAAAATCAATTGAAGTTTTAATGGTAAATGACGGTTCAGCAGACAATAGTGGATTAATAATGGATGAATATTCTTCTAAGTACGATAACTTTTATTCTTATCATAAAGAAAATGGCGGTCTAGGGCATGCCAGGAATTATGGCGTCCAATATGCAAAAGGTGAATTTATAGCCTTTGTTGATTCAGACGATTATTTAAGTTTAGATGCATATAAAAAAATGTATCAATTAGCTAGTGAAAATCAAACAGACATTGTTATAGGGAATGTAAAAAGGTTCAACTCGACTAAGGTTTATGGTTCTGGACTTCATAAAAAAGTATTTAGTGATACAATTCCTAAAACTCATATTACCAAAAATAATGAATTAATTTATGATACAACTGCATGGAATAAGATATTTAGAAGAGAATTTTGGATAAAAAATGATTTTAAATTTCCTGAGGGCATGCTATATGAAGATTTACCTGTAACAATACCTGCACATTATAAAGCTGAGTCAGTTAGTGTTCTTGAAGATTTTATTTATTTTTGGAGAGCCCGGGAAGCAGGGGATAAATCAATAACACAACAGAGAAATGATCTGGTTAATCTTACAGATAGATTAAAAGCATTAGATTTAGTTGATTCCTTTTTTAATTATGCAAATATAAAAGGGGAACTAAAGGATTTAAAGGATTATAAAGCCCTGAGTCTTGATATCCCACTCTATTTGAATATATTAGACACTGCGGATTCTGAATACATTAAAGTTTTTATGACCAAAGTGTCAACATACTTACAAACTATATCAGATGAAACGTTTAGAAAGTTAAATGCAATAGATAGAGCTAAGTATTATTTTATTTCTAAAAATGATATTGAAAGATTACTCGATGTTTTAAAGTTCCAAAAGAATGAGTTTAAATATAGTAAGCCTAAAAAAGTAAAGGGTCAATTCTTTTGGGAATTCCCATTTGGGAAGGAACTTCCAAAAGATATTTGTAAACCAGACAGTGAGTTTACTATTAAAAGAAAAATAGAAAGAGTAGAATGGGATAGCTCCGTAATCCGTATTGAAGGTTATCATTTTATTAGACATCTTGACATAAAAAGAAAAAAAGATGTTAGTTTAAAGGCTTATGTTTTTGATCCAATTTCGGGAGAAAAGAAATTCATAAATTGTTTTTCAGTAAAAAGGCCAGATATAACATTAAAATTCGGTACCAAAAAAAATAATAATATCCCTCTTTCAAGGGTTAATAACTATGATTGGTCCGGATATATTATTGAAGTAGATACAAATGATTTATTTGACAGGCTTTCTGGAAAACTAGAAATATGGGTAGAGATTAACTGTTCTGGAAAAACGAGAAGTTATAGAATTGGTGAACCTGTTAGTGGTAAAAAACCTAGACCAAAGCACAGAGTCTACTCCTCGAGAAGGATTTTCATCAAATACAATAGTTCATGGGACTTATATTTAGACTTAAGACCTGTTACTACTCAGGTTAACAGTTTAATATATGAAAATGGAAATTTAATCATTAAAGGTGAGACGTCTCTACCGTTAAACGAATGCCAACTTCTATTTAGAGATTATGATAAGAATGAACAATATAGATATTATATGGAAAAGGATGGACATTCGAACAGTTTTAAAACAATAATCCCTAAATCAACCATTAATAGATTAAAAAATAATACTGAGTTAATAGGCTATGTAAGGTATAATAATGATAATGAACCTTTAACTTATTTGGAAAGTGTAAAAGTTGAAAATATTGTTCTTGATACTAAAGAGATTTCAATAGATGCTAGCCCAGCAGGAAACCTAAGAATTCTAACAAGAAATTACACAGCGTATCTTAAAGATATTAATTTTTCAAATGAGAATTTATTAATAGAAGCATCTATTACGGATAAATATATTAAAACTTTAAAAAATTTAACCGATATCAATATGGTCTTAAAGAATGTGGAGACAGGTCACACGGTTTCTGGAAATATACTTAGAGAATACAAAGAGAAGGGTGAGTTTTTTCTTAAAACAGGTTTCGATCTTTCAAACAATAAAGTCAGAACTCCATTCAATGAAGAATACGGAGTATGGAGAGTTTACTTAGAATTTACAGTAAAGGGTAATAAGAGCTTTAAAAAATTAAAACGTATAAAAGTAAGAGATAAAGAAATAAATTTCCCTAAAAAAACTGTCGGTAATATAAAGTATTCTCCATATGTTACAAAAGAGGACAATATAAGTATTAATAATATATTTGAATGGAATTGGATTGAGAGAGGTCCTCGTAGGCAAGAAGTGATAGAAAAATTTCTTTATCCGCTTTTCAGACTTTTACCAATGAAAAAGAAGACAATTGTTTTTGAAAGTTACTGGGGCAAACAAATTAGTTGTAACCCTAAAGCTATATATGATTATATAAACGAACATTATCCAGAATATGAATGTGTTTGGATGGTAAATAATGATTATGTAAAAGTAGATGGAGAAGCAATTAAAGTTAAAATAAAGTCTTTGAAATACTTTCAGTATATGGCTCGTGCCAAATACTTTGTGAATAATGTTAACTTCCCAGATTTTTATGAAAAAAGAAAAAATGCAGTTGAATTACAAACTATGCATGGCACCCCGCTAAAAACTCTAGGGTTAGATGTCCCTGGAGAAGTAGATACAGAAGATAAGAGAAATAGATTCTTGAGACGGTGCGGCAGATGGGATTATTTAACTGTACCAAGCAAATATGTTAGTGATCTAGCAAGAAGAATTTATGACTATAAAAATGAAATACTTGAAACGGGTTACCCTAGAAATGATAAATTATTCAAAGACAATAATGAAGTTTTTAGAAATCAATTGAAAAAGAAGTTGAACTTACCAAATGATAAAAAGATTATATTATATGCTCCAACTTTTAGAGTTAAAAATGGATTTGAGTTGAAACTAGATTTAGAGAAGCTCAGAAAAAAACTGAAAGATGATTATGTAATATTATTAAGACTACATTATTTTATATCTGATGAGCTTGATATTAGCGATTTCAAGGGATTTGCTTATAATCTTTCCAATTACGATGATATTCAAGACTTATATTTACTTTCGGATGTTCTAATCACTGATTATTCATCTGTAATGTTTGATTATGGTATTTTAAAGAAACCAATGATATTTTTCACGTATGACTTAGAGGAGTATCGGGATAATCTTCGAGGTATGTACTTGAATATTGAAGATGAAGCTCCGGGACCATTAGTAAGAGATAATATGTCATTGATTGATTCTATCGAAAAATTAGATAATTATTTTACCCAATATGGTGAAAAATATAATAGTTTTAGAGCAAAATATTGTGAATTTGACGATGGAAATGCTTCTGAAAAAGTTGTAAAGAAATTCTTAAACGTTGATTAACATATTTGAAAACCCATAGCATTATTCAATGTTATGGGTTTTTTTAAAAGGAAGGGAAATTATGTTGAAGGTAGCTATTATAGGTAGTTGTGTTTCAAGAGATAATTTTAATAGTTGTTTTATAGAAAACTATAAAAAATATTATAGTTGTGTTGTTCATCAAAACCAAATGTCTATCATATCATTAATGGCTGATCCAATTGCTTTTGATTATGAAAAACTAGACAATTTGAAACCTTTTGATAAGAGACAATTCGAGACAGAGTTAGATAAAAGCATATTAGATACTTTAATTATTAATGAGCCAGATTATCTTATTTTAGACTTTTATGCTGATGTATTTTATGGTATTAGAGAGTTAGAAGGTAGTACTATTACTAATAAACGGTGGCTCTTTAGTAAGACGACTTTGTATAAGACTTTTAAAGAAGGAGAACCTTTGAGTTTATTAGAAGACTTTACACACTATTTCGAGCGATGGAAAGAATCAATAAAAAATCTTTTTGATTTTTTAAATCAAAATTTACCTAACTGTAAAGTGGTTGTTAATAAAGCAAGATTTTCAGATGTTTATTATGATGAAATATCCGGTTCTTATAAATATCTTAGCAAGACTACAAAAGTAAAACAGATTAATACTTCTCTGTATAATGAAATTTGGGATAGACTAGATAATTATGTTATAAAAAATCATGACGTACAATTCATCGATTACGAAGATAAATATTATTTATTAGATCCTATGCACAAATGGGGATTATTTTATTTACATTATGTTAATGAATTTTATTTGGACTTTACCAGTAAATTCCTATCAATTATAACGAACGATTTTAGGAATATACTTGATGATCCAAGGATAAAAATCAAAAAAAATAAAGAAAATAACTTAATCAAGAATCCAACATTTTCTTTAGGCAAGAGCAACTGGTCATTTTGGCAGAATGAATTCGAAATAAAAGATCCTGATTCTGACAAACTAGAGTACAACGTTTTAAGTATTTCAAAAAGAAGGTTAGTAAAAGACGAGAATAACCAAGTATGGTCGAATGCAATTGAAATTAATGCTGATGGTCACAAAGAATTTGAATTATCTTTTGATATTAAGGTTTCTGATATTAATTTAATCGATAGTTATAAGTGTATTTTTTCTATAAGGATGTTTGACTCTTCGGAAAAATATTTGCAAACAGATGCAGTTTGGTTCAGAAATGTTAAGACAACTGATATACAAGACTTGTGTAATAACAAATGGCTTAGGTATACACTAAAATTCAGACCTGAAAAAGGTAAATATATCAAGGTTGGACCTTATTTACCCAGAAATGGACATGCTTGTTGGAGAGACATTAAACTTTTAAGGAAATTTTAGGTTAATAGAATTTTGAAAACAGTACAAACAGTTCTTCCTTTAAATTCACGTTAAATTTGCTTATAATTTACTGGCCCGGTATGTTTTTTTCGACTAACTAAATTTAGAGAGGAATTTATCTAATGCAGTAAATGAAAAAAAGCTCAACATCTGTTAAAATAAGACCGGTGCTTTCAAATTTCTTTAACCGAAAGATCCAAAAAACATTTAAGTCTAAGGAAGATAAACAATGAATGCATTAGTAAGAATCTTAAAAGAGCAAGTGACATCGTTTCCTTTAATTTTGCGCTTGGCTTCGTATGAGACAAAGTCTCAGTACCAGATGAATTATCTTGGTGTATTATGGCAGTTTCTAAATCCGCTCATTCAAATGCTGGCATACTGGTTTGTATTTGGTATGGGGATTCGCAACAGTCAGCCGGTCATAACAGGTGTCGGAGAAGTGCCTTTTATTGTTTGGATGCTGGCTGGTTTGATTCCGTGGTTTTTTATTAGCCCGACGATTCTTGATGGATCAAACAGTGTATTTAAACGGATCAATATGGTTGCGAAAATGAATTTTCCAATTAGTTCGCTTCCATCTGTTGTGATTGCATCAAATTTATTTAGTTATTTTGTGATGATGGGTATTTATGTTATAGTCCTTTTAGCAAGCGGTGTGTATCCCGACTTGCATTGGATACAATATTTTTATTATTTTATTTGCATGATTGTATTTATGTTTGCGTTTAGCTTGTTTAACTCTACAATCAGTGTGCTTGTCAGAGACTATCAATTTTTTCTGCAAGCGGTAACCAGATTACTGTTCTTTTTGCTTCCGGTTTTCTGGAATATCACAGAGCAACTTGGGAAGAATTATCCTGGTCTTCTTCCTGTGATTAAATTAAACCCGATTTATTATCTTATAGAAGGGTTCCGGAACAGCTTCTTAGATGGCAAATGGTTCTTCCAAGACATGAAATACACACTGTATTTCTGGTTGTTTACATTCCTTTTATTGACAGTAGGTTCTATCTTGCATATGAAATTTAGAGACAAGTTTGTTGACTTTCTTTAATACGTAAGGAGATTGTACGATGAAACTAAAAGTTTCGTTTCGAAATGTTTCAAAGCAGTATCATTTGTATAAAAAACAATCGGACAAGATTAAAGGATTGTTTTTTCCGGTCAAAGATAATGGTTTTTTTGCTGTGCGGAATGTCTCCTTTGACGTGTATGAGGGAGAGACAATCGGCTTTGTAGGGATAAACGGGTCAGGGAAATCGACCATGTCTAACCTGCTGGCTAAAATTATTCCGCCGACCAGCGGTGAAATTGAAATGAACGGCCAGCCGTCGCTGATTGCGATTGCTGCCGGTTTAAATAACCAATTGACGGGCCGGGACAATGTCCGGCTCAAGTGTTTAATGATGGGGTTAACCAATAAAGAAATTGATGATATGTACGACAGCATCGTGGAATTTGCCGAGATTGGCGATTTTATTAATCAGCCGGTTAAAAACTATTCCAGCGGTATGAAATCGCGTCTCGGTTTTGCGATTTCCGTGCATATTGACCCTGACATCTTAATTATTGATGAAGCGCTCTCCGTAGGGGACCAAACGTTTTATCAGAAGTGTGTAGACAGAATTAATGAGTTTAAAAAGCAAGGAAAAACCATTTTCTTTGTCAGCCACTCCATCGGCCAGATTGAGAAGATGTGTGACCGCGTCGCTTGGATGCACTACGGCGAGCTTCGTATGTTTGATGAAACAAAAACGGTTGTCAAAGAGTACAAAGCGTTTATTGACTGGTTTAATAAGCTGTCGAAAAAAGAAAAAGAGACATATAAAAAAGAGCAAACGGAAGAGAGGAAGAAAGAAGATCCTGAAGCGTTAGCCCGTTTCCGGCAAAAGAAGAAAAAGCCTAAATCACTGGCTAATGCTGTTCAAATTGCTATTTTGTCTATCCTGACGGTTTTTACTGCGGGAACAATGTTCTTTAATGCCCCGCTTCGTACAATTGCTTCGCTTGGCGCTATTCCGCAAAATGAAGTGAAGAACCATGAGGGCAGTGTGAAAACTAAGGCAAAAGATAGCTTAACGACTGTCAATAAGCAAGGCTTTATTGATGTTGAAAAAGCAGTTGTCTATAAAGATCAAGGTTTAAAGCATAAGGCTGACGTTACGCTTCAATTTGGTACAAAGGTGCCGGTTAGCGCTAAAAGTAAACAAATTGCTAAAATTAAGTTTGACGGAAAATCCTTTTATGTTAGCCAGAAGGATGTTGAGACTAACTTAAAGGAGACAGAGTTGCAGATTTCTGCTTTTACACCTTATATCCAGCAAACTGCAGCAGATTCCTATGAATATTTTTTGACGTTTCTTGGAGAAAGCAGTGTCACTATTCATTCTAAAATGAAAGGCTTTACTGAAAGTGATACAGCTGACGGCAGAAAAACGTTGGATTTTGATTATGAAAAAATCAGCTATGTGCTGGAGGATGATAAAGCATCAGAGCTTATCTTTTACAACATTTCTCCCGTTACCCCGGCATCACTATCTTTAAGTGAAACCGATGTATTGTATGACAGCAGCGAGAATCGTTTTCTTGTGAATACAGCTGATAGGGTTTTTGCAGTTGATAATGAAGAGCATACGCTAACCTTGATGACGAAATAAGAAAAGGCTATTGGATGAATGTCCAATAGCCCTGTTGTTTAGATTTCCTTTTTGTTCAATAAACCTTCCATAAATGGGACGAGCTGATCGCGAAGCTCTTTATCCTGCATCGCAAACTCAAGAGTTGTTGTGATAAAGCCAAGCTTTTCACCAACATCATAACGCTTGCCTTCAAAATCGTAAGCAAACACTCTTTGAATTTCATTTAACTTTTGAATAGCGTCTGTCAGCTGAATTTCTCCACCAGCGCCAACCTGCTGCTCTTCTAAATACATGAAGATTTCAGGTGTGAATACATAACGGCCTAAGATGGCAAGATTAGAAGGAGCCGTTCCTTTAGGGGGCTTCTCAACGAAGTTTTTCACCTGGTAACGGCGGCCATCACTAGTCAGTGGGTCGATTATGCCGTAGCGGTGTGTTTCTTCTTCAGGCACTTGCTGAACACCGATAATGGAAGAAAGTGTTCTTTCGTATTCATCCATTAACTGGCGCAATCCTGGCTTTTCAGCCTGGACAATATCGTCTCCAAGCAGAACCGCAAAAGGCTCATCGCCAATAAAGTTGCGTGCGCACCAGACAGCGTGCCCGAGTCCCTTAGGCTCTTTTTGGCGGATATAATGGATGTCAGCCAGGTTAGAGGCTTTTTTCACTTTTTCAAGGAGTTCAACTTTCCCTTTTTCTTCTAAGTTTCTTTCAAGTTCAGGAGAGTAATCAAAATGATCCTCAATCGCACGTTTGCTTTTTCCTGTTACAATAATAATATCCTCAATACCAGATTCAACAGCTTCTTCAATTATGTATTGAATGGTTGGCTTGTCAACGATAGGAAGCATTTCTTTCGGCATTGCTTTCGTAGCCGGCAAGAATCTTGTACCGAGACCAGCTGCAGGGATTATAGCCTTCCGTACTTTTTTCAATATAAGCACCTTCCTTTATCTTTAAAGATATAGTTTCAAATCCATTCTCTACATTTAGTACCCTAAAATAAATTTGATAAACACAGTTAATGATATAGGAAAAACCAATATTAAACAAGGGTAAATTCATAGACTTTATGATCAGAAAAGTGAAGGAAAATACCATAAATAAATGTTTATTTAGCGATAGATATCGATAAACACTTTTAATTATATTTTAATATCAACCAAAAGCGTGTGGACTCTAGATTATAGCTAGAGCCATATAAGCAAAAATGTTATAATGTAGTTCTGAAAATGTGACTGTACGAATTTTTTCGAAAGGTAAAAAATAGATGATGACGATGAAGGTTTCTACCCCAAAATTAGCATATGTTTGTTCAAGACTGCAGGCTGCAAAAAAGTTTAGTATTAATACAATCGATTGGAATTATCCAATGGAAATTGTCACTTTTAATCATGAGCCTAATGGGCCTTCTTCTTTTAAAGATGCTGCTGTTATCAATATGTACAGCTACTTTAAAGGATATGAACCTCAGAAAGATAAAATTAAGCATCCGATTGAACAAGAAGGTTTAACATATATTCAAGAACCGAACAAGCCCATTTACCGCTATTACCATAATGGGCGTTATATCAAATACCAAAGGTTTACAGCATCAGGAGAACTTGCTGTTATTGATTACTTTAATGAAAACAGGCAAAGGTTTAAAAGAGAAGAATACGATTCATCCGGCTATGTACACAGTTTAATGTACATGAATCTGGAGACTAACAAACCGAAGCAGCATCTTTACTTAAGAGCAGATGGCACCTGTTATATGACCAAATGGTATAAGAATGATGAAACAACTGAAAAAATTGTCATTTTTGACGAAAAAGAGAATATAGTCAATGTATTGTATTCAGAAAATGAACTTTCCTATTATTTTCTAAGCCGCTTGATAAACAAGACGGAATATTTATTTTTAACATCAGAATTCGAGATATATAAAACACTGAAGTCTCTTTCGGTTAAATGTTCATCCATGTACTTAGGTTTTATAGAGACGAATGAGCTGTTAGACAATCCTGAAAAGGAAATAGGCCACCTTGATGCGTTCGTGGTCCCTTCATTGAAGAGATATCATGACACGATTGAAAAAACGGGACCTCGCACAAATATTTACTATGTTTCTGAAGAGCCATTTACCCGCAAACGTTTTGTAGACAAACTAATTGATCAGGTGACTTTTAATAATCACTTAAAAAATATGGATGTTGAGCTGTTAACGGCAGAATGGCAATCAAAATCCGACTTATATTTGTCAGCCAAGGTCGAGTTTAAAGGCGACGTTCCGACCCATTCTGTAGGCCGTCACAAAATGTATTGGAAATTAAAAAATAAGAAGAGCGGTACTGAAATTACATATAACGCAAAAGTAAGCAGTGAGGAAGAGCTGATGTTTACTGTAAGCGGTACTCTCTATGTTCATTCTGTATTAGATCAGCTGTCCATGATTGAATTGTATCTCTGTTCAGAGTGGGATAATAGCTTCTTTGCATCGAGTGTACGAGTCACCGATCCAAAGGAAATTCCATCATCTGAACAAAGTATTTTGGGCTGGCAAATTACTTTGGCAGTAGAAAATAATTATTTGCATGTTCATACAGCCGAGGGACTTAGGAGAAAATTAATGAAGCGGCTGTTTGCAAAAAAATAGCAGAGAAAGCTTTACCAAAAGAAGGGGCTTGAAGATGAGAAGGATCTTTTCACTAATATATGAAATAGACATTGAAAAAGGCGGCATTACAAGCTCTATGATGTCAAGATCTTTTACATTTGCGGAGCGCGGCCATAAAATCGATTTGGTCACACTTGATTTTAAAGACAATTATAATCAGATTGAGAAAGAGCTGAAGAACGCAGGAAGGCTGCATCCTGATGTAAATATCCTTAATATTTATGATGACTATAAAAATCAGCATAAGCATATAAAAGTCGGGAATGCACAACAAAGTTATTATGAACAAAATCGCAATCGCTTTGAAGAACCCTATGCCGTGTATCATAATGAGGAAAAATTAGAAACGGAATACTTTAAGAATGGTTTATATATGAAAAAGAAAAAGTGGGATGAGTCGGATAACCTTTTATATGTAGATCACTTCAATGAAAATATGCAGATGACAAAGCGGGAATACTTTCATGACGCTTATGTAAATAAAACGGTATTATTCGATACGAGAAGCGGAAAAATCAATCAAATTCACTACACAGCACCAGACGGCTTTTGCTATTTAACGGAATGGCACCATTTTAATACAGGAGCCAGCCAAGGAGTTATGCTGTTTGAACGAGATGAAAAGGAAGCTGTATTTTTCAAAAACAAGCACACGTTTCATACACATTGGCTTGAGAAGATTTGTGAAAAAGAAAAAGACCCTATTATCATCTGTGATGGAGTCGGAAGTGCTTCAAAAGTCAATGAAATGCGTGATGGATTGGCAAAACGATATTACTGTGTTCACTCAAATCATTTAGATTATCCTTATACGTTGGGCAGCAAAGTTCGGAAAAATCATCAATACGCGATGGAACATATTAAAGATTATGACGGGCTGATCGTATTAACGAATGAACAAAAGGAAGATATCATGAAAGACTTTGAGTCGAACAATAATATTTTTGTTATTCCCCATGCCCCAAGAAGACTTGAAAAATTACAAACGTATGAAAAAAAGAAAAACGAATTTGTCATGGTGGCCAGATATCATGAAGAAAAAGGGATTGATAAGGTCATAAAAGCAATGGAAATCGTAAAAAAATCTCGGCCTGATATTGTCCTTAATGTTTATGGCAGCGGTCCTGGCCACGAGCAATATCAGCAATTGATCGATGATCTCCAGTTAGATAATGTGCATTTAAAAGGGTATATCGCAAATCCTGCTCCATTTTATCAGCAGGCGCTTGCCACTTTATTAACATCAAAATTTGAGGGGTTCAGTCTTGCCATTTGTGAATCGTTTTCGTGCGCAACCCCGGTCATTAGTTTTGATGTGAAATATAGCCCTAGAGAGCTCATCAAAGAACACGAAACGGGAATGCTTGTAGAACCTGATCATATTGAAATGCTTGCTGAGAGTATCATTTATTTGTACGACAACCCAGAGAAAGCCATTCAATATGGAAAAAATGCAAAGAATTTAATGGATACCGAATATAGTGAAGACCGATTGTTTGAAAGATGGGAAGAAGTATTTGAAATGACGAAATAGTGCATTTCTATACCATTTTTGTTCATTATATGAGCTTTTGTGAGGAAATAGAAGCGGATAAGGATAGAGGTGTAATGTTGAAAATTACTGCAGCAGTACCCACATACAACTCAGAACATTTTATCTCCCGCTGCCTGGATAGTCTGGTTCAACAAACCATGCCGAATAATGAGTATGAAATTATTTGTGTAGATGATTGTTCTCAGGATGGCACGGTTTCAATATTGAAAAAATACAGTGAACAGTATTCTAATATAACGGTTATTGAACGAAAGGAAAACTCGGGAGGGCCGGGAGAACCAAGAAACCAAGCCATACGTGCTGCGAACGGTGAATACATCTTTTTTATTGATTCCGATGATTATTTAGGAATTGAAGCGTTTGAGAGAATGTATCAATTTGCACAACAACACGATTCAGATATTGTGCTTGGAAAAATGGTCGGTGTAAACGGCAGAGCGGTCCCGCAAGCTATTTTTAAAGAAACAAAACCTGAGGCGGATCTTGTTAAATCTCCGCTTGTCTACTCAATTGGCCCGACAAAACTTTTTAAAGTTTCACTGCTTAGAAAGCATGACATATATTTTCCATCTAATATACAGGCCACAGAGGATCAGGTATTTGTCATGAAAGCTTATATAAAAGCGGACAAAATTTCTGTCTTGGCCGACTATGATTATTACTACGCTGTACAGCATGATGGCGAGCATATGACATTTGCTTATGTTGCGCCTCAAAACTACTACGGTGCAATGAAGGTAATCATAGATATGATTTGTGAGAGCCGTCTTTCTCATACCGGCAAAATGAAGTTTATGGCGAAGTTTATAAATCGCCATTTTGATTTTTCCAGAACAACGGACTTTACCGTAACGATCGAGAGTGAGCAGGAACAGCAAATATGGATGACAGAGCTGCATCGTTTTGTTGAACAAAATATTCCGCAGGAAATTGATAAGCTTGTTCATTCCCATACGCGGTTAAAATTATATTTTGTACGTCAGAATGACTTAAAGGGCTTGAAGCAGTTTGAAGCTGATAAAGAAAATATGACTCAATTTACGTCTGTTGAAAATGGTCATATCATAGCAAACTATCCCAGCCTTATGCCGTATCAGTTAACAGAGAATGAACGGATTATTGATGACAGAAATAAAATCAGTCATTACGTGAGCAAATTTCAAATGAAGAACGATACTTTTTCATTAAAAGGATCGGTTACCCACACGGCTTTACAACCAGAGCAACAAGCTATGCAAACTTTATTAGGCATTTGGGTGCATCGCGAAAGAAAAACTGAAAAAATCATTTCTCCGGTATATTCTAAGGACGGAGAATTTGAATTTCTCACGAAGTTTACTGATTTGGCTGTTCATGAAGAAGATATTGGTGTTTGGGACTTCTTTATTGAATCGGAGATAGACGGGTATAAAAAACGCGCCCGAATTGGCAGCAGCAGAGAACCGTATCCTTATTCAAAACATGCTAAATATATTGGGAATAACGGGAAATACGCTTTTAGCGCAAGGCCATACTTTACAAAAACATACGGTAATCTGTCTGTGGATATAAGAAAGCAAGAAGTTTTGAAAGTGGAATTTAAAAATAATGATTCAGATTTAACGTTCGTATTTCCTGGAAGCCAATTGTTCTTTCCGAAGCAATCCTTATTATTGCTGGAATGCAATAATCAAGAGTTTTTAATCCCAATAAAAAATCAAATCAGTTCTGTTGATGGGACAGTGATACAGGTTGACCGGAATCTAGTTGAACAAAAGTTTGCCCCGGCTCACTTGAAAAACATGAATATCGTTTTATCAATAAATTCATACAAAACGACATTGGTTCCCAAAAAGGATGTCAGCGTGTACTTTTGCAGTAAAAATATTGAAAAAAAGCTGTGGTGCTTTAAAATAAAGAAGAAAGTAGACCTATTTATACAATCAGACCAATCAAAATTCTATCTAACAGCCCGTTAAACAAAGAAACCAGGTGACAAATATGAAAAAACTAAAAGTCATGACCGTCTTTGGGACCAGGCCTGAAGCGATCAAGATGGCACCGCTTGTGCTGGAATTGAAAAAATATCCTGAAATAGATTCCTATGTAACGGTCACTGCCCAGCACAGACAAATGCTAGATCAGGTTCTAGATGCATTTCACATCAAGCCGGATTTCGATTTGAACATAATGAAGGAGCGGCAGACGCTGGCAGAGATTACATCCAACGCACTTGTGAAATTGGATGAGCTGTTTAAAGATATTAAGCCCGATATTGTGCTTGTCCATGGTGATACAACGACGACGTTTGCCGGAAGCCTAGCCGCTTTTTATCATCAAATTGCTGTCGGCCATGTGGAGGCCGGGCTCCGTACAGGGAATAAGTATTCCCCGTTTCCGGAAGAGCTCAACCGCCAGATGACCGGGGCGATTGCTGATTTGCATTTTGCGCCGACAGGCCAGGCGAAAGACAATTTATTAAAAGAAAATAAAAAGGCCGACTCTATTTTTGTGACAGGCAATACAGCGATTGATGCACTCCGCACAACGGTGAGGGAAGGCTATTCTCATCCTGTCCTCGATCAGGTAGGTGAGGATAAAATGATTCTGCTGACCGCGCACCGTCGGGAAAATCTGGGTGAGCCAATGGAAAACATGTTCAAGGCTATCCGAAGAATTGTTGAGGAATTTAACGATGTACAGGTCGTTTACCCTGTGCACCTGAATCCTGTTGTCCGGGAAGCGGCTCAGAAGCATTTTGGCGATTCTGACAGAGTGCATCTGATTGAACCTTTAGAAGTCATTGATTTCCATAACTTTGCGGCAAAATCGCATTTTATTTTGACAGATTCGGGCGGCGTGCAGGAGGAAGCGCCTTCTCTCGGGAAACCGGTGCTTGTGCTGCGCGATACGACGGAACGCCCTGAAGGAGTGGAAGCAGGAACGCTGAAACTTGCAGGGACGGATGAGGAAAACATTTATCAGTTGGCAAAACAGCTGTTAACTGATGATGATGAGTACAAGAAAATGTCCTACGCTTCTAATCCGTATGGCGATGGAGAGGCTTCCCGCCGGATTGTGGAAGAATTGCTGTTTCACTACGGGTTTCGGAAAGAACATCCAGATTCATTTACAGGCAAATAAAAAAGAAGCTTTGCACACTGTGCGAAGCTTCTTTTTGTTTTAATTTTCGAGGCTTTCCTTCAGCTCTTTTGTGATATCAGAAAGGGCGCTTTCATCTGCTTGATAGTAGTAAATTCCGTTGATTTTCGTGCCAGTACCTTTCAATTCGTGCTGTTTAATATTTTTACGAGCGCCTTTGTAGTCAGATTGGATATCCCACATGTCATCGAAGGTCAAATTCGTTTTCACATTTTTTTCAACGACTTTAAACATATCTCCAAATTTCGTGATGGAAGAAATATTTGCGCCTTTATTAATGATTCCTTCGATCACTTGGCGCTGGCGGTCCTGACGGCCAAAATCGCCTCTCGGATCTTCTTTTCTCATCCGGGTATAGGCGAGCGCCTCTTTTCCGTTCAGCGTGATTTCTCCTTTGCCGAACGAATAACCGTCATAGCTGAACGCGAATGTGCTGTTTACTGTGACGCCGCCAAGTGTATCAACAACGTCTCTAAAGCTTTCCATGTTCACTTTTACAAAATAATCAACCGGAACATCGAGGAAGTTCTCAACCGTGTCAACCGTCATCTGCGTACCGCCGAATGCATATGAATGGTTGATTTTATCCATTGTGCCTTTCCCGATAATTTTTGTATATGTGTCACGCGGAATGCTGACCATGTCTAAGTAGTATGCATAGCTGCCAGTTCCACTTACAAACGCCACAATGGCTAATTTAAAATATACCTTTCAATTTTTCAGCTCTCATAATAAATTTTCTCGACTTTTTTGTAATCAAGTGCAATCAATTATAAATTTCTTAATATTTGAAAATGACTAAAACTTTTCTAATTCATCACAGTAGACGGGTACAAATATTTCGGTATTTTAAGAAAATCCGCAAAAATTTTTCGTTGTTTTGAAAGAAATCTTAAAATAAGCTTAAAATTGTCGATAAAAAGTGGAGAGGTGATATAGGAATGAAAAAATTTGCTATTTTAATGTTCTCAATGCTGCTGCTTTTGTCTGCGTGCGGGACAACTGAGAACTCATCAGGTTCAGAAACAAATTCAGGTAGCCAGGATGCGGCTGCTGAAGAGACTGTAACGAAGGAAGGCACATTTGCCGGTTTGGCGGACAGCCATACGATTGCAGTCACTATTGATGGTAAAGAGACTTCGATTCAGGTTGGTTCAGACCTTCAGGACAAAATGAACAGCATTTCAGAAGGACAAAAAGTTGTGGTCAAATATACAAAGGATGCAAATGGCGTCTTAATGCTTAAGGATCTTGAGACAAAGTAATAAAAACTTCTTAGGGGGTTCCATGTTTTGAAAAAAATGAAGCTCTTGCTTCTATCATCAGTCACTGCGGCAGCTTTAGCATGCCCATCGTTTATGCAGTCTGCGAAAGCCGCTGATAAAACCATTTCTGTTAAGCTGAGTAATTATGTAGGCAGCAAATCAAGCTTGGATGTCGATATCACAGGCGGTTATGAAATTCCCGGCTCAAGAATTGCGGATACAGAGCGATATGGGGGAGCAACCCGTTTTGATGTTGCCAATAATGTAGCTTCAGCCGGATGGACAAATCCAACGACTGTGGTCGTTGTGAATCGAGACGCTTTTGCAGATGCGCTCTCAGCAACACCGCTTGCCAAAAAGTACGATGCACCGATTCTATTAACAGACGCAGATTCGCTAACACCAAAAACAGAAAGCGAAATTGCAAAACTAAATCCTGACAATATTCTTATCATTGGCGGGACAATCAGTGTCTCTAAAAATGTAGAAAATACATTAAAAAAATACGGTTCTATCGATCGGATTGGCGGAGCAACCCGTTACGAGGTTTCTAAAAACATAGCCGATCGAATGGGGAATTACAGCCAGGCAGTAGTGGCTACGGGCATGGTCTTTACAGATGCCCTGTCAATCGCGCCATATGCTGCAATGAACGGTTATCCGATTTTACTTGCAGGAGACAATAACATCCGCAGCGATTACAAAATTCCGAGCAACGTAACAATAGTCGGCGGTCCGTTGAGTGTCAGCACTGGCGTGGAATCCACATTAAAAAAGCAGGCGACTGTGAAACGGATTGGCGGGGTTTCCCGGTATGAGGTATCTGCCAATATCGTAAAAGAATTAAATATGAAAGCAACAAAGGTATTCATGTCAAACGGTCAAACCTTTGCGGACGCATTGACGGGGTCTGTGCTTGCCGCGAAGCAAGGCAGTCCTTTACTGCTAGTTGAACCCGGCAGCCTGCCGTCACCAGTCGCTGATGTAGTTGCAACAAAAGGAACTCAGTCATTTGCGCTGCTTGGAGGAAGCATCTCCATCAGCGATACGCTAAAGAACAAACTGGCAGATACTTTTGCAGGAACTGGCTTTACAGTCAAGTTATCCGGCGGAAATCTAGTGCTTTATAAAAACAGCACTGCCATCAAGACGCTTGGAACTTCTTTCACAGCAAATCCTAAAAAATATGCAACGACAAATTCTATCAGTCTGAATGGAACGCCATATCTCGGAAACATGAAATTTACGATTGAGTCAGGCAAATACGTTCGTCCGATCAATGTGGATATCCCTTTTGAAGATTATTTAAAGGGTGTTGTACCTCATGAGATGCCGGCGAGCTGGCAGAAAGAAGCGCTTAAAGCTCAAGCTGTCGCTGCCAGAACTTATTCCATCACCTCGGCCGGAAAAGAAGTACAAGACACCACCGCTTTTCAGGTATATGGCGGATATGACTGGAATTCGAAAACTTCAGAAGTAGTAGAAGCTACAAAAGGAAAAGTTTTGAAACACAATGGCAATTTGATTTCGGCTACGTATTCCTCAAGTAACGGCGGCTACACAGAAGCGAGCGGCGAGGTGTGGAGCAGCCAGCTTCCTTATTTAATCGCCAAAAAAGATACGTACGACCCGCAAATCAGCTGGTCTCTGTCTTTAAACAAAACCCAGCTTGATAAAAGCAGTCTGAATCTGAAAAGCCCGGGATCCTGGTGGAGCACTAAAAATGAAACGAATTCAGCCTATTTGAGCGGTTTGAAAAGCTGGTTTATTAAAAATAAATATAGCAGTGCCGAGTCTATCAAAATCACGAACATATCCAGTGTGAAATTCAGCACGGAGAAAACTGCCGGTCAGCGGCCGGAAACAGCAAGTGTAACATTCTCATATTTCGTGAAAGAAAAATCAAATGGCTACATTCTTTCAAATGGAAGCCTGAGTGAAAAAACAGCAACAATTTCTGTACCAACTACAGAGCTGAGAACAATGCTTGGAGCTTCGAATATGAAGAGTACATATGCGTCTGTCTCAAGCAATACAAACGCCTTTATCATCAGCGGCAAAGGATACGGACATGGCATAGGCATGAGCCAGTACGGAGCCAATGCCAGAGCTGCTGCCGGACAATCCTATACAACGATCTTAAGTTTTTACTATCCAGGAACGACTCTATCAAGCTATTAAAAGATTGATAGCAGTCCAGGGAGGCGTATGCCTCCTTCGTTCGTTATTTGATGTACGAATCATAATCAATCTTTGGAGGGACTATCTTTGCGGATCTTTCTTAAAAGCATACCGATGCTGATATTAGGAGTCGTGTTATTTGTACCAAATGTGTTTGCGGCCAACTCTGTTACAAGGCTGGATGGAGCAAGCAGATATGAGGTTGCTGTAAATGTTTCAAAACAAGGATGGAGCAGTGCGAGCACGGTTGTTGTGGCGAACGGAACAGCATATGCCGATGTATTAACGGCTGCTCCTCTGGCTTATAAATACAATGCTCCGATACTATTAACGGAATCATCTAAACTGACTAAACCGACGAAAAACAGAATCAGCCAGCTTAAACCGAGCAAGGTCATCGTCATTGGCGGATCGATCAGTGTGTCTAACAATGTTGTAAGTGAAATTAAAAATTTGGGTGTTTCCACAGTGGAACGAATCGGCGGAAGAAGCCGTTACGAAGTTGCTCAAAATATTTCTAAAAAATTGTCTTCAAATTCAAAAGCAGTAATCGCAAATGGAACGGCATATGCTGACAGTCTGGCAATCGGTTCTTATGCTGCACGTAATGGCATTCCCATTCTTCTGACGACTGCAGGCTCCATTCCTGAACCAACGAAAAATGCGATGAGCAGCAAAGGAACAACATCGACTATTGTGGTCGGGGGAGAAATCAGTGTCTCAAAAAGTGTTTACAGCCAGCTTCCTTCACCAACAAGAATCGGCGGAAACAGCCGTTTCGAAGTGGCTGCAAACATAGCGAAAAAATATTATTCTTCATCAAAAGCCGCTTTTGTCAGCAATGGCTATCAATATGCGGATGCTCTAGCGGGTTCCGTTCTGGCGGCTAAACAAAATCGTCCAATGCTATTTACGGATGCCGGCTCACTGCCGACTGCCACAAGAGCAGTCATCGGTTCAAACAGCAAGAATACGTTCACTGTACTCGGGGGTACTATCTCTGTTACAACTAATGTTGTCAACCAGCTGAAAAATGTAATTGTAGGCAAAAAGGTATTTGTGGATGCCGGACACGGGGGCTATGACAGCGGTGCCGTCGGTAACGGATTAAAGGAGAAAGATGTTAACCTTGCCGTAGCAAAGATTGTAAACAGCAAACTCTCTGCAGGCGGAGCGATTCCGGTTATGGCCAGATCTACAGATGTTTTTTTAGAGCTTTCTGAACGGGTTGCCAAAGCTAAAAGCAATAATGCAAACCTGTTTGTGAGTATTCATGCCAATTCAGCGAGTCCTGCTGCAACCGGTACTGAAACATACTATTATACAAAGTATGAGGCAGATAACAGCAAACGGCTTGCGACAGAAATACAAAACAGACTCTATAAAGCACTCAATACTCAAAACCGAGGCGTGAAAATCGGGAATTTCCATGTTATCAGAGAATCAACAATGCCAAGCAGTTTAGTGGAGCTGGCATTCATATCAAATGTGAACGACGCAAGTAAACTAAAGAGTGCTTTGTACCAAGAAAAAGCAGCTCAAGCAATATATGAAGGAATCATTGGTTATTATTAGGAAAATTTGTATACATTGATAGCGGCTTGCCGGCAGAACCCATCAGGAATTGCCGGCAAGCTTTTTTATACGATAAAATGAGAAAAATTTTAAAGGTATACTACATGCTATGTAAAAGTTTAACAAAATTTAAGGTTAGGCCTATTCTTATTGACAGATGTATTTGATATAATTATTAGGCAAAAATATAACCGATCCATTAGGGTAGTGAGGTAATCGATGAAAATAAGCATTGTTATCCCTGTATATAATTCAGAAGATCTTATTTCCGAATGTCTTGACAGCTTAGTTAATCAAACGATGCCAAAAGAGGATTATGAGATTATATGTGTTGATGATAAATCTACGGATTCATCTTTAGACATTTTGAATCAATATAAAAAGAAATATGAAAATGTTGTTGTTATTGAAAGAACAGTAAATTCAGGCGGTCCAGGTGCTCCGCGGAATGATGCTATAAAAATTGCCAAGGGTGAATACATTCTATTTGTTGATTCCGATGATTATTTAGGAAATGAAGCATTATTGAGATGGTATAATTTCTCAAAGGAGAATCAATCTGATATTACTTTGGGGAAATTAAAAGGGGTAAACGGCAGAGGCGTTCCGAAATCAATGTTTAATGAAACAAACTCCGATGTTGATTTGGTAGATTCTAGAATTGTTTTTAGTCTGGGACCTACAAAATTATATAAGACATCACTTTTAAAAGAGAATCAGATAACTTTTCCTACTCATATAAAGGCAGCAGAGGATCAAGTCTTTACGATGAAGGCATATTTGAAAGCAAAGAAGATATCTGTTTTAGCTGACTATGATTATTACTATGCTGTCAAACGAGACGGAGATCATATGAGTAGCGCTTATGTTTCTCCGGATAATTTTTATGAGGCAATGGAAGATATTATTCGTGCAATTAGAGCCAGTGACCTTGAAGAAGACAGAAAAATTAAGCTGATGGCAGTATTTTTAAATAGGCATTTTGATTTTTCTCGGACCAGAAATGTCACCATTAAAATAAAAAAAGAAGAAGTAAGAGCAGAGTGGTTTCAATACCTGTCATCATTTATTCGAACAGTGCCTGAAGAGGTGGATCAATTTGTACTTCCGCATATTAAATTAAGGCTGCTGTTTATTCGAAATAATGATTTGCAAGGATTAACCCAATATGAACGAGAGGAGCAGGACATTAAAAAGTTCTGTACTGTGCATAATGGGAATTTAATTGCACGTTATCCAAGCTTAGAGGGGTATCCCATCTCTGAAGAATTGTTAAAGGTAAATTATAAAAACAAGCTTGAACATCATTTGCAGAATATTGAATTCAGAGATCGCTGCCTCAGGATTGAGGGAACGATTAAACACAAATTAGCGGATGATGAAACAAATTGTAATCAGTCGCTAACAGGAGTGTTTGTTCATCGCAATACGAAAGCAGAAAAATATATTTCTCCAGTCTCATTTGAAAATTCTACGTTTACATTTGAGTGTAAGTTTGGTGAATTAGCATCTGCTGAAGAAGACTTAGGCGTTTGGGATTTCTTTATTGAATCATCAATAGATGGCTATAAACTAAGGGGAAGAATCGGAAACAAACGAGCCCCGTACAAATATTCAACCAAGACGATGTATTTAGGACATAATGCTTTATTTATCTTCAGCGCTAGACCATATTTTACAATGAACTATGATAATCTTTCGATTGATATCAAGAAACATGCATATACAGCAGCTGAACTTTCCTATCAGACAGAATCAAAAGATTTATCATTTGTTTTTAAAGATAAGCAAATCTGTTTGCCAAATCATTCAAAAATCATTGTGAATACTGGACAGTCTGAAATTTCATTACCAGTAAAACGTATTGATTTAGAGCCTAATTGCACAAAATTGACGGTAAACGTGCAGAGTTTGCTTGAACAGCTAGCTCATGTAAAGAAAGAGCGATTAATTCAATTTGCGATAAACACTTCTCAAAATAAAATCAGTGCAAAAGTAGATAACCAAGCAATTATCCTAGACACAAAAAGCGTGGAACGAAAATCCATGTTATTCTTCAATAAAATGGTTGAAGTTCAGTACAAGCTGCTAACCTCTAAATCAAAATTTTATTTTCAATATTAAATGCTTCGCAGCGAAAAGAGACAAATCTGCAAAATGGTTTGTCTCTTTTTTTATACAATATGCTTAATTTTTAAAAAAAGTGTCTAAAACAATAAAAAGTTTACGATTAAATGTCAGAAAAAATAACAAATTCACACTTCTTAACATACCATTTACATCCAATTAACATCCGTCTGCTAAACTGACTGGCATAGGTCATCATAACATCCCAAACAAATCGTGAGGTGTGTGTCAGTGAGTGCAGAGAAAAGCATGAATGTGAGTCGTGAATTCTCAGTCCAGCAAATACATTCATTTACATTATCTGAAAAGACGGCTCGTTATTTGGCAGTAAAACGCGTAATGGATATTTGGTTTGCGCTCATTGGATTGGCGATTGCGCTGCCAATGATTGCGGTATTTTCAATATTGATTTGTTTGGAGACGCCGGGGCCTGCCATATATACGCAGGAACGCGTAGGGAAAGGCGGGAAACCATTTAAGCTTTATAAGCTTCGTTCCATGAAAATAGATGCCGAGAAGTCCGGTGCTGTTTGGGCGCAGAAGCAAGATCCGCGGGTGACGAGGATCGGAGCTTTTATCAGAAGAACGAGAATTGACGAGCTTCCTCAGCTATTTAATGTGCTGAAAGGCGATATGAGTATGATTGGCCCTCGTCCGGAACGTCCTGTGTTTACGGAAAAATTCCAGAATGAGATTCCAGGCTTTACACAGCGTCTGGCAGTTAAACCGGGATTGAGCGGCTGGGCTCAGGTGAACGGCGGTTACGATATGACGCCGAAGGAAAAGCTGATATTTGATTTATATTACATTCGCAATCTGACTTTCACTTTGGAATTAAAAATTATGTTAAAAACTTGTAAAGTAGTCTGGACAGGTGATGGTGCAAGATAAAACTGAATGCCTGCATTCACCATCAATCTGAGCTTAAAAAGAAGTAGGGAATATGATGCCAAGTATTACTAAACAAATCTTGAGCGGTGCAAAGTGGACAAGTATTTCAACCATGTGTATTACAATCATACAAATCGTTCAGTTTGCCCTGCTAGGAAATATGATGACCTTAACGGAATTTGGACTCGTCGGCATGATCACAACGGTTACAGTTTTCGCCCAGATTGTGCTTGATATGGGTTTTGGCGCAGCGTTAATTCAGAGAGATGATGCGACGGAGCGCCAGATGTCAACATTATATTGGCTTAACATTATGACCGGCGTTTTGCTGTTTGTTCTTTTATATGTGAGCAGTCCTGTGATTGCGGGATTTTATCAAAGGGAAGAGCTGGTGTTTCTGATTCGGATTTTAGCGATTATGTTTTTGATCGCGCCAATCGGACAGCAGTATCAGTATATGCTGCAAAAGCAGCTGCATTTTAATACGTTAAGCAAAATTGAGATTTTTTCAAATGTATTGTCATTCGGATATTTAGCTGTAGCGGTTTTTATGATGGATGCAATTTTGGCGTACGTCATTTCTCAAGTGCTGCTGCAGTCCAGTAAAGGGATTTTATATTGGGCCGTATACCGGAAAAAATGGCACCCCGCTTTTGTTTTTGACTTGAGGGGAATGAAGGCGTTCTTTTCCTTTGGAGCCTTTCAGCTTTCATCCCGCCTTGTGAACAGGCTGGGAGCGAATATCGATATGATTTTGATCGGCCGTTTTATTGGTGCTGAAGCATTGGGGATTTATAACCTTGCTTACCAGATTGTCACCATTCCGGTTTTGAAGATCAATCCGATCGTGACACGCGTGGCATTCCCTGTTTTCGCAAAAAACAAATATGAAAACAGTGTGATCAGAGAAGGCTTTCTGAATATGACAAAAATGCTGGCGCTTGTTTCGTTTCCGCTGTTAATCGGGCTCGTGTCTGTGTCAGACGCCTTTATCGCAGCAGTTTTCGGAGAAAAATGGCTTGCGGCTGTTCCAGTCCTAAATGTTCTGGCCATTGTCGGGATACTCAGAGTGCTCATGAATCCAAATGGATCTGTGCTTCTTGCTAAAGGAAGAGCGGACTTAGCGTTTTATTGGGATTCCGGTGTACTGCTGCTGTACGGATTGTCATTATTTGCAGCCGTTCAAACGGGAAGTCTGCTGACAGTCGCATGGGTATACGCCATCATTAGCGTTTTCAATTTCCTGATCGGACGCTGGCTGCTGGCTTATGTCATCAAACTTAACCTTTCGGCTTATTTCCAGTCGATTATCAAGCCGTTTCTGCTCACAGCCGTGATGGCCATCATCGCGTTTGGTGTAAGCCTAGGTACGGAACACTTCAGTCTGCAGGCAGAAATGCGGCTGGCCATTTCAGTGGCGGCCGGGGCGCTATGCTATCTCTTTCTTTTAGTAAAAGCGTACCCTCAAACGAAAAGCAAACTACTAAGAAAAGGGCGTTTGTCATGAAGATTTTGTGGATCACAAGCGTATATCCGAGCAGCCTGAAACCCGGTGAGGGTGTGTTTCATGAGACACAGGTGCAAGAGCTGCAAAAGCTCGGGCTTGATATCACCGTCATATGTCCAAGGCCTTTTCACTCTGCGCCTGTCCGCATGCTGAAAAAGGCATATCGAAAAAAGGATGCCAGACCGGAGTATGAGATTAGGAAGGGGATACCGGTTTACCGGCCTTTCTATCGAGCAGTTCCCGGCCAGCTGAAGTGGGCGCAGCCTCACCGAAGAATCGCATCATCTGTTTTAAAAACAATGAAACAGCACGACTTACATCCGGATCTGATCCATGCGCATTTTGCCATGCCATCGGGCGGGGCTGCGGCAGTCGTGTCGGAGTCAGAGCGAATTCCTTATGTTCTGACCTTGCACGGAAGTGATGTGAATGTCTATCCGCACTACAGCAAAGGGGCGTTTAAAGCCTTCAATCGTGCGGTAGGTTCTGCGTCAGCCGTTTTAGCAGTCAGCCACAAGCTCCAGGAAGAAACCAAAAAGCTATCTGGCTTTGAAAGCTCGGTTTTGCCGATCGGCATACAGCTCAGCCGCTTTCAGGAGAATAAGCAGACAAAAGAAGAAATCAGAGAAAAACTCGGGCTCCCGCTCGGTCAGCGTCTGGCCGTCTATGTGGGACGGCTCGTCAGGGAGAAAGGTATTTTTGAACTGTCTGAAGCCATCGAATCGTTGAAGGAACCTCCTAAGGCAGTCTTTGTCGGGGATGGTCCGGCAAAATCAATGCTGACCCAGAAAGGACATATCGTCACAGGCCAAGTGCCGAATCATAAGGTAAGAGACTATTTGCTTGCGGCAGACATGTTCGTGCTTCCTTCTTACAGTGAGGGGATGCCGACTGTCGTGATTGAGGCGCTGGCGCTAAGGGTTCCTGTCATCTGTACAGATGTTGGCGGTGTGGCATCGTTATTCGGAAAGCATCGGCATCTGTTGATTCAACCGAAATCGGCTCAAGCCTTGGCGGAGGCGATCGCTCTGTACGAACATGAGCAAATTTGGAAACCAGAAGTAGCAGATGATTTGTATGAAATCGTGCAGGCTCAATTTGACGCCGGAAAAAATGCCAAGGCTTTGCATCAACAGTATCAGACGGTCATGAAAACGTCCGTTTAATCGTAAGAAACTGCGACCAATATAAATAGGAAGGTCATTTTACAGGAGAGGGATGAGCACTGTGAAAAAAATAGCTGTCATTGGAACAGGTTATGTAGGACTCGTGTCAGGCACTTGCTTTGCGGAGATCGGCAATAAAGTTGTTTGCTGTGATATCGATGAATCAAAAATCAGAAGTCTGAAAAATGGGGTAATCCCGATCTATGAGCCAGGGCTTGCAGACTTAGTTGAAAAAAATGTGCTGGATCAGCGTTTGTCCTTTACTAACGATATCCCGTCCGCCATTCGGGCGTCAGACATTATTTATATTGCAGTCGGAACGCCGATGTCCAAAACAGGTGAAGCAGATTTAACATACGTAAAAGCGGCAGCGAAAACAATTGGTGAGCACCTCAACGGCTATAAAGTGATCGTAAATAAAAGCACAGTCCCGGTCGGAACAGGAAAACTCGTTCAATCTATCGTTCAAAAAGCTTCAAAGGGAAGATTCTCGTTTGATGTTGTATCTAACCCTGAATTCCTTCGGGAAGGCTCAGCGATTCATGACACGATGAAGATGGAGCGTGCCGTGATTGGCTCAACAAGTCATAAAGCTGCTGCCATCATTGAGGATCTGCACCAGCCTTTCCATGCTCCTGTCATTAAAACAAACTTAGAAAGTGCAGAAATGATTAAATACGCCGCGAATGCGTTTCTGGCGACAAAGATTTCCTTTATCAACGATATCGCAAACATTTGTGAGCGAGTCGGCGCAGATGTTTCAAAAGTTGCTGATGGCGTGGGGCTTGACAGCCGTATCGGCAGAAAGTTTCTAAAAGCGGGTATTGGGTTTGGCGGCTCCTGTTTTCCTAAGGATACAACCGCACTGCTTCAAATCGCAAAATCGGCTGGCTATCCATTTAAGCTCATCGAAGCTGTCATTGAAACGAACGAAAAGCAGCGCGTTCATATTGTAGATAAACTCTTAACTGTTATGGGAAGCATCAAAGGAAGAACCATTTCCGTCCTCGGATTGGCCTTCAAGCCGAATACAAACGATGTGAGATCCGCTCCCGCTCTTGATATTATTCCGATGCTGCAACAGCTGGGCGCACATGTAAAAGCATACGATCCGATCGCTATTCCTGAAGCTTCAGCGATCCTTGGCGAACAGCTCGAGTATTACACAGATGTGTATGATGCGATTGAGGGCACAGATGCCTGCCTGATCTTAACGGACTGGCCGGAAGTCAAAGAAATGGAGCTTGTAAAGGTGAAAACCCTCTTAAAACAGCCAATCATCATCGACGGCAGAAATTTATTTTCACTTGAAGAGATGCAGGCAGCAGGATACATTTACCACTCTATCGGCCGTCCTGCTGTTCGGGGAACGGAACCTTCTGACAAGTATTTTCCGGGCTTGCCGCTCGAGGAGTTGGCTAAAGACTTGGGGAGCGTCAATTTATAAAAAGAAAAAAGTGTTACTTGGTTGAAGCTGCCGGCTGCTAGGCTCGGCCGCCGGCTCCTGAAACATCAGGAAAGGGGTTAAACATGTGAGTATCAAACGTTCAGCGGTCCATACGCTTGCGTTACTGGCCGCTGTCATATTTGGAGTCGTCCTATTGCTGGGAGCCATCCGTAAAGATATAGGTTTCATACAGATGGCTGCCCTGCTTGCGGTGTTGGCGATCGGTCTGTTTGCGCTGACGCTTGCAACCGCATTTACAACAAAAGAACGGCTCTTTATGGCTGTAATCTATATTTTGATCGCCTGCACTTTTTTAAATAATGCATTTTTCGCGATACATCTTGGGTTTTTCAGTTTGTTCCTTTACAGGCTTCTACTCATTGCAGCGGGGTGCCTCCATGTGATCGGGATGGTTCGGAATCGAACACATATTGAAAGATGGAACGGACTGCAAGTGAAAGGGATATTGCTCTTTTTCGCCTTTTGGTTTATATACGGCCTTGTTTCTCTGCTATGGGCTAAGTCGGTGACAGCCGGCATCAAATATTTGGCCTTATTGGCAATGGGAATTTTCTTCATTTACCTCATTGTCATGTATGTGCAAAAAATGGAGCGGCTGATGATTGTTTATGCCATTTGGCTGGTGATGACAGTATTCCTGATGATCATTGGTTTTTACAATCATATCACCCATCATCATCTCCCGAGTTCCACGCTGTACAGCGGACCGGAATATAAGCAGCATTATCCGACCTCGGTATTTTTTAATCAAAATGACTTTGCGACCTTTTTATCAATCAGCTTCTTTTTTTACATCACTTTGATGAAAAACATAAAGAATGGATACATCAAGGCGATTGGCCTTGTGCTTTCGCTCTGTACGTTGTATTTAATTTTTGCCACTGGTTCAAGAGCCAGCCTTCTGGGGATTTTTGCAGGCATTGCTGTCTATATCTTCATTGTATTGCCGCCTGTTCTAAAGAAAATGGCCATATGGCTGTCAGCGGCGGGAATTGCCATTTTTGCAGTTCTTTTCGCCAGCCGAATTTATTCAAAGTTTTGGGAGCTGTTTCTGGCACCACAGACACTGCATTCATTTCATGACAGGCTTCCATCAAATGTGGCCCGGGCCAATCTGCTGAAAAACGCATGGCACTTTTTCCTTGATTCATACGGATTCGGAGTCGGAGCAGGGAATGTATCCTACTATCTTGAGCACAATGCTTTATATGATACTGACAATGTGGCAGAGGTGCACAACTGGCTCGTTGAAATCCTTACTAACTTTGGCTTGTTCATCATGCTGGGATATCTGGCCGTTTATGCCTACCTCATATGGGTGCTTTATAAATTTTATGAAAGAAAATTAGAAAATCAGTCAAAACTGATCACAGAAGGGCTTATTACTGCTCTGGTCAGTTTTCTGGTATCTAGTATCAGCCCAAGCTCTGTTTCAAATTTATTTTTCCATTGGGTATTTCTGGCACTCGTCATCGCCGCCGTCAATGTGTTAAGGCGATCCAGACAGATGCCTGAACCGATGTACAGATAAACAGACTACAAAAAGCAGGGAGACTTATATGAACGATATATTGATAAGAATAGCCCGTCGCATTAAAAAAAATATCATTTGGATAATAGCAGTGCCCATTATATTAGGTGCGGCGGGGTATATCCTGCCGTCACAGATCGCTGATCAAAAGAGCTATACAGCTGAGGACACTTTAGCTGTGGGGAGATATGACCATCCGGTTTATAACAGCATAGAGGAGATTCCCCTTTTGCTCAAGAGCGACTCTTTTTTGAAGGAGGCGCTTCCTGGCGAAAAGGATGAAGATTTGGCAGAGATCAAAGAGAAGCTTACCATCAAAATGGAATCCAAATCTTTGCTGACATTGAGTTATAGCGACAAGGATAAGGATAAAACGGAATCCGTCTTAAATGCCATTTCCTCTGCTTTTCTCAAAAACGATCAAAAACTGTATGCAGAAAGAGAAGCCGTCATCCGCCGCAGCATAGATGCGCTCGAAGGCGAGTCGGTGAGCGAGGATTCCAAAGTGGATAAAGAGAGATTTTTGTATGAGCTGAAAAACACGCAGCTTAATTTGAAAGCGGCCAGTGTCACGGATTCTGAAACCGTAGGTGAGACAGCAGGCGGCGGAATGTCTCCGAAAAAGAAAGCGGTTCTCGGCGTTATGATTGGCCTCACGATTGCCTTTATGTTCGTTGTCATTCCTGAATTTTTCAGGGAATCCTTTTAAAATCATACGATGGAGATGTGATCATGACCAATTGGAAACCTCTCGTATCTGTCATTACGCCTTCCTTTAATGCGCGTGACTATATTGAAGACACGATTCATTCAGTGTTAGATCAGAGCCACTCTCATTGGGAAATGATTATCGTGGATGATTGCTCAACGGATGGCACACGCGACATTTTACAGCAGTATGAAAAGATAGATGAAAGAATTCATGTGGTGTATCTGGACGAGAACAGCGGAGCTGCAGTTGCTCGCAATAAAGCATTGGAGCGCGCTCAAGGACGTTACGTAGCATTTCTGGATAGTGATGACAAATGGAAAGAAGACAAACTGGAAAAGCAGCTTGAGTTTATGATGGAACGTTCCTGTGCGTTTTCTTTCACAGGCTACAGCTTAATGGCGCAGGACGGGACCCCGCTCGATAAATTTATTCATGCTCCGGAAAGCCTGACGTACGATGACGCTCTGAAAAATACGATTATCGGCTGCTTGACGGTGATGATTGACAGGGAGCAAACGGGACAGATCCAAATGCCAAATATCAGAACGAGACAGGACTTGGCCACATGGCTGTCTCTTTTGAAAAAGGGATTTACCGCATATGGTATGAATGAATGCCTGGCTGAATATCGGCTTGTAAATAACTCGATATCCAGCAACAAATGGAAGGCTGCGAAAAAAACGTGGTTTGTCTATAGGGAGATCGAACGTCTACATTTAATGAAAGCAACATGGTGTTTTGTTCAATATGCAAAAAATGCGGTGAAAAAGAGATTATAGCCGCAAACAGAGAGAAAAGGTGATGAAGGTGGAAACAAAAGAAGCAATCATTCATGTCATCGTTGCCACTGCCGAATGGGGAAAAGACCAATTGAGATACAGAAGGCACCGACTGGCGGAATTTTTAGCTGCTCAGGAGGAAACGAAGGAAGTCATTTGGGTGTGTCCGGCTCCGCGCCCCCAAGGAAATGAATTTCAGCAAGTTCATTCAGGCATCAGGCAATTCGCTATCAAAGACTTGCTGCAGAAAAAAATGTTTCGTTTCGGACGATACACAGATGTGTTTTACAGACATAAGCTCTCACCATTACTTGATGAACTGACCTCTGCTTCTGCAAACGGTGAACGCTGCTGTTTATGGTATACGTTCCCCGGGTTCCCGCTGCTGTCATCGCTGTATCCCTGGGATCAGGTCATTTATGATTGCAGTGATTTATGGGCGGCGCCGATCAGCGGCCGTTCAAATCTGCTGTCTGAATTCCGGCGAAAAGTCATTAAATCGGCGGAGCTGAGAATTATATATCGTGCAGATTCCATTACCTGTTCATCGGATTATCTTCACAAAGAAGTAGATAAAAAACTGACTGAAGGGCGAGAAAAGGTGCATACTGTCGAAAACGGTGTTGAATATGAGCTGTTTTCTGCAAATCAACCGGCTCCTGATCGCAGCATATTGCAGGGTAGAGAAGGAACAGTATTAGGCTTTATCGGCGGGATTAAACCTAAGCTCGATTTTAAAATGATTGAAGAGGCTGCGCTCCAAAAGCCTGAGTGGACATTTTTATGGGTTGGCCCGGATGCCACCAATGGCGACGTTTCGTTTCAAGAGCTTCTGAGACTTCCCAATGTTATATGGACCGGCCCGGCAGACCCAAAAGAAGTTCCGCATTATATGGAGCTTATTGACATTGGCATCATGCCATATAAAAAATCATCGTATAATCAAGCTGTGTTTCCGCTGAAACTATTTGAATTTTTAGCGGCTGGAAAGCCTGTTGTCGGTTCTAATCTTCCGTCAACTTCAAAAATGAAAAAGCCGTATGTATACGAATATGTAGAAGGCGATCATCCGCTTGATTTTATAGCTGCGTGCGAAAAAGTAATCGGCCAAAACGGAGATGAAACGTATAAAGAAATACGCAGAAACATCGCCCGCGCACAGGATTGGAATTGCTTATTTAAACAAATTATGAAATATACAGGGATTCAAAAACATGCGTAGTCCTATAATTTGGGATGCGCGTTTTTTGATTAAACGTGTTTCTTTTTGATGAAGCTTGTTATAATAACTAAGGAGAAGGTATAATGGAAGGAACGGTTCTCTATATAAATAAAGACTTCATTTAATTCCAAAGGAGACTTCTTTATGCTTGACGAACGCATGATTCGCATTGTTGTTGCGTTTATTGTCTCGCTGCTTACAGTTTTAATCATAACCCCAATCGTAAAAAGGATTGCGATTAAAATAGGTGCAGTTGATCAGCCCAGCAATCGAAAAGTACATGACAAAATTATGCCCCGGATGGGCGGGCTGGCCATATTTATCGGGGTGGTTGCAGGTGTGCTTGCATCCGGTATTTACACAGAAACAAGAATGACGGCTATTACAGTCGGAGCATTCATCATTATTGTGTTAGGTATTCTTGACGATAAATATCAATTAAGTGCAAAAGTTAAGTTTTTGATTCAATTAGGTGTAGCCATTATGATTGTAAGCACTGGCTTAAAAATGGACTTTTTCTCAGTGCCTTTTTTAGCAGAACGATTTGAGTTAGGATGGCTGGCTTATCCGCTGACTGTATTATGGATTGTCGGCATTACAAACGCGATTAATCTGATTGACGGATTGGATGGCCTTGCCGCCGGTCTCTCTGTTATTGGCTTGTCAACAATCGCCGTTATGGCGCTATCCGGCGGAAAAGTACTGATTCTGTCGCTCTCATTGGTTGTGATCGCCAGCACACTTGGATTTTTGTTTTACAACTTTCACCCGGCAAAAATCTTTATGGGTGATACAGGATCACTTTTTTTAGGGTATAGTATTTCGATTCTTTCATTATTAGGTCTGTATAAAAGCGTAACATTGTTCAGTATAGTTATACCGGTTATTATTTTAGGCGTGCCAATTTTTGATACAACATTTGCTATCATCAGGAGAATATTAAACAAACAGCCGATATCGGCACCCGACAAGTCGCATATCCACCATAGATTGATGGCATTTGGCCTTTCACATCGGATGTCGGTTATTGTTATTTACCTGATAGGGTTTATATTCAGTATCTGTGCAATTGTACTTAAAAGTGCCACAATTTGGTTCTCTTTGTTTATTATCTTCATTTTAATTATTTTTATGCAGATCATAGCGGAAGTGACAGGACTTGTGAATGAAAAATTTAAGCCGTTTACGAAATTTTATAAACGGCTGGTGAAAAGAAATTAAAAACAAACGAAAAAGGATTTCTAAGTTGATGATAATACTTTCAACTTAGAAATCCTTTTTTTAATATTATTTATAGCTTAATTGCTTTAGCATAACGAATCCCTTGATTATATTTATCGTGTGCTTCATTATTATACAATTTAGTTGGCAAATACAAAATTAAATTTTTACTTTTATTTTCAAGGGCAAAGTCATTAACCTGATAAACCAATTTAATTTTAGTTGACTGGTGGGGCTTCATTTTTTTTAAATTGTTCATATCAAAATTGCCTTCATTGGTTTGGCTTGTATAATTGTTTATACCGAGCATTGTTTCTATAAACAATGCTCCATCAGTTGTTACATGATCATTTTTATTTTTAATTTCTGCTTCAATTGTTATTGGTGTTATATTGTTGTTTTTTGCGTCTCCTATTTTAGAAGATAAAATCTTTATATTTATATTTTCACATTTTATCACTTCTTTTTTATGGAAATACTCAATTGAAAATTCAGTAGGAACATTTTTGTTTATTATGTAGACACGATAAACAAAAAATAATATAAAAAGAGTTATTAGTAATAGTATATATTTTTTCTTTTTAAACATTTAAAATTCTCCCTTGAATTTTATGTCTTATGATTTTAGTATTATATGATTGATAATTTTTCCTTTCTCAACCGTGAAAATTTCATCTGAAAGAAATTTTAAGCTTTCCGATTCATGGCTAGCAAGAAGAATTAATTTGTTCTTCTCTTTTAAATCTATTAATAAATCTTTTACAAGAGATATTCCATCTTTATCAAGAGCATTGGTAGGTTCATCTAAAATAATAAGTTCTGGATCTTCCATAATTGCCTGGGCAATTCCAAGTCTTTGCTTCATACCTAATGAATAGTTTTTAAATTTTCTTTTATCATCAGGGTTTAAACCGACGGATTCTATTGTGTTTTTTATTTGATCCTTAGTGATTTTTCCTTTTATATCCGCTATCATTTTAAGATTTTTAAACCCTGTATAGTTAGGTAAAAATCCTGGATATTCTATTATAGCTCCAACACTTTCTGGAAAAGAAATTTTTTCCCCAAGTTTTTTCCCGTTAATTTCTATAAATCCGCTTGATGGTTTAATAAGACCACATATAGCCTTAAATAGCATTGTTTTTCCCGATCCATTTTTCCCTGTGAATCCATAAATTTTTCCTCGATCTAATTGTAAACTGATATCGTCAATTAGGACTTGCTTTCTTATTCTTTTTGTAAGGTGATCTACTTTTAAATATGTACTTTTTGACATGTTAATCCTCTGCTTTCATTTAAATTAAGTCCCTTTTTAATAAAGAAATGTAAATAGCAATAAATAAAAAAATGCTTAACAAGACGTTATAGCATATTGAATATTGAAGCGTTAGATGATGACTTGGTTCAAAAATAGTATGTTTAAGAATCATTGAATGTATTGCTGGGAGCAATGGATGATTTATAAATATTGAAAGACATATGACGATAGCAACTATTAGAAAACTATAGTTAGAATTTAAATTAAGGGATAAAAATACATGAATTAAAGTCAGTGATATAGATGTTAAAACATATAGCGTGAAAATTGTAATTAAAAGTTCTCCTTCAGAAACCTGTACATATCTTAAGTCATTTATAATATTGACAGCCCGCATGTTCCAATGTAAAGAGTCTAAGTTATATATCAAACCTACTATATATGTAACAAGAAACAAAATTAGATAGGTACTGATTATATTTAAAATAATAAACAATGTTTTAGAAATCCAATATAGATGGATTTTTTGAACTCTTAATAAAAGGTAAAGATTTAATTTGCTATCATAGTACAATGCATCACCACATATAAATATCACGAAAACATTTATAATAATCCAAATTGTTGGGACACTGCTTAATTCATATTTATCTATAAAGCCTACATCCTTAAAGTTTAGATAAAAAAGTTCAATTATACTTATAGACGCATCTTCAAACTGATTAGAGTTTATTATTGACATATAACATATTAATATACTAAGTAATAAATACTTCCACTTGTTTCTATGAAAATTGTTACGTATATCTCTTATTAGTAATTCGGATACAATATTTATATCATTAACTAGCATTTTTCCTCCTAATTTTGATAGTCCTTTCTCGAATATAACTCTCGGCCAATTAAATACACAGCAAATAGTAAGATGATGAAATACATATTATTAATTAATACACTTCTTAAATTCAACCAGTTATTGACATCGATGATAGATTTATTTATAAATAAAGAAGGATTTAAATACATAGCATCAATGTAACTGTATATGCATATACATAAGAGAGTCAAGCTGCTATTTTTTATAATGGTTTTAATGATGCCCGTAATTAATGCTACGATTGATAAGCACAAAAACTTAGTGGAAAATATAATTATTAAAATATTAAATGTTGAAAGCTTATCTAAGTAGTGTTCTGGATTCGGTATCTTGTTTTCGTTTAAAAGTACAGTAATTTGTCCGTTGTTTCCTATCCATTTATTATCAAAACCAAAAATTAATCCACCAATTATATATCCTCCAAAGACTAAAGTGAATGTCAATAGAAAGATATAAACCAATGAAATTATTACATGTTTATTCCACACCGATTTTCTAGATGGTAATTTAATTATTTTATTATATGTTTCTTCTTGTTTCATAATTAATAGTACTGTCAAACAAATAATTGGGATAAGTATAAAAATCATCACATTTTTATTAGTAAGACCCATGATACCGTTTAAGTCAGATAGGAAATCAAATATCGAAAGCTGATCAAGGTCAATATTATTTTTTATTTGGTAGTACATGAGTAAAGCAGCGAGATATACAGTTAAGAATATTGAATATTTAGTTTGGTTGCATACATAAATGAAGAGTCTAAATGTTCTCACTCTTTTTACCTCCAACACAAAAGACAACAAATAGTATGATTATTGTTATAACTGTAATGACGTAGATTCCATATGTAAAGGGGACATCTAAAAACAAAAATTTAAGCGGAGAGTAACTTTGAAAGTGTAATGTGTCTAAAATAATGTCTAAAATTGTGTAAATAAAAAAAGGTATTCCAATAACTATATAACGATTTTCGACAAAAAGACTGCAGGTCAAAGCAACTGAAGCAAAAATGCCTCCAAATATAAAACAGTTTCCAATTCTTAAAATTATATATATTAAAGGATGGTTTATATATAAATCAGGCAAAAAACTAATAATAGGAATATTACCAAAGTATAGGTTTGGTTTAATAGCTGGTAGTAAGGAGAAATAAACTACTAAGTTTAATACAAGCGGAACAATCGATGCCATCCCACCAACTAAAAAGTTAACGAAAAACTTTGTTATTAAATATTTGTTTTTGTTTTGCCTTAGTAGAATATTCTTTAAAAATCCACTTTTCTTTTCTTCTATATAAGAATCTGCATATGGTACTGATGCTAGCAATGGAAAAACAGTGATAATGATTGAAAGGTATATTTCTGGGTTAAATAAAAACCACCAGTTATATACGCCAAGAGGATAATCCCAATAATCAGATGGTTTTAAGTGAATAACATTATTTTCTATCACATCTAAGATAGCAATAATTGAACCTAAAACTAAAATAAATAAAGTTGTACTTTTAGTGAAACCTCTAGTTGTTATGCTTTTAAACATTGCAAATCTCCTTTACATAAAGGATAAGATATGAAAGAAACTTTCATATCTTATCATCTGAGATTAATAACCTTTTAGATAGAATCAGGACTCCAAACTCCAGAAGCCCCCCAACTATTAACTGTTCCATAACCTGTTGCTTTAATTTTTACTTTAATGGTTTTTTTATAATCCTCATGAGCATAGTTTTTTAAGTATTGGGTTTTAGGGTATAATCTGAAATTGTTTCCAAATACGTTTCTATACCGTTTTGAGAAACTTTTTCCGGAGCTGGTAACAAGTTCTGCATAATAATGAACAGAACCTGTCATGTTAATGCTTTTAACGCTCATATAAGCGCTTGTATTATCACGTTTTTCTCTTGAACCAGTATATTCATATTTTCCACTTGTACTGTTGGTGAAATGAAAAGAAAAATTAGTATCTTTTGTATTTCCTTTAGCACTTGCATTGCTTACGGCAAACCCTGTCAATACAAGACTTACAATAGTTATAGCTCCAATAAGTTTTTTTAATTTAGTCTTCAATATGATTCTCCTTATTCACAATTTAAAATTAAAGGACCAACTTAAACTTTTTAGATGGAATCAGGGCTCCATACACCACGGGAGTGCCAATTATAACTAGCGGCTCCTCTATAACCTCTTGCTTTAATTTTTACATTAACAGGAGAACCGTGACTATCCTCCATAGCATAATTCTTGATATAATGTTTAGCTAATTTAGGGTTTTCAGCATCATATGTACCGAATGTATATGTCCATGTTTTAGAGAAATTTTTCCCGTTCGATTTTACAAGAGATACTTTATAGTACGGATCGCCATCACTAATTGTTTTGACATTAATGTAAGCACTTGTAGAGTTATACTTAGTTCTAACTGGAGTATAAGCTGTACTATTACCACTAAACTTTAAATTGAAACTAGAATCACTTGTATTTGCTTTTGCTTCAGCATTAGTTGCGGAAAACCCAGTTAATACCAAACCAGTAATAGTTACAGCTCCAATAAGTTTTTTTAATTTAGTCTTCATATATGATTCTCCTTATTCACAATTTTAAATTTTAAAGAATAGCTTAAACTTTTTAGATGGAATCAGGGCTCCATACACCACGAGAGTGCCAATTATAACTAGCGGCTCCTCTATAACCTCTTGCTTTAATTTTTACATTAACAGGAGAACCGTGACTATCCTCCATAGCATAATTCTTGATATAATGTTTAGCTAATTTAGGGTTTTCAGCATCATATGTGCCAAATGTATATGTCCATGTTTTAGAGAAATTTTTCCCGTTCGATTTTACAAGAGATACTTTATAGTACGGATCGCCATCACTAATTGTCTTGACATTAATGTAAGCACTTGTAGAGTTATATTTGGTTCTTACTGGAGTATAAGCTGTACTATTACCACTAAACTTCAAATTAAAACTGGAATCACTTGTATTTGCTTTTGCTTGAGCATTAGTCGCGGCAAAACCAGTCAATACCAAGCCAGTAATGGTTACAGCTCCAATAAGTTTTTTAAAACTCATCTTCAACTTTTTCACCTCCTCACTAAACCTTTAATTTGATTTTCTGTGTAATTATACCATGGAATATAGAAAATTAAAGGTTTAAATAGAAAATTAAACTAATTTTAAAGGATAATTTGTCTGTATTTCAAATGTCTACTATGCACCTGTAAAGTACTAATGCACTAAATAACTGGTTTAAGGTGCTTCTCTTCATATAGTCGAGCAGGCTTTGTGTGAATGTAAAGGAGAGTAGCAAAAGGAAAAATAGTATGGAGTATTATAAGTGTTCAAATTATAAGGGTGTGGTTTTTAGAGAAAGATTGTTTTTTTGATAAGGTTCAGCTATGGAATGTCGAGTATAATCCATTAGTAATCATCGTAATGGTTTATAACAATATAAGTTCGGGTATTGTTCCATACAATATTCAGTTATCGCATTTAAACTAATGTTACATACTTATTATTTAGTAGGTGGAAATCCTTCAATTATCTTCAGAATTAAAAACGACTAAAAATGTGGAGAGTAGATCAATTATAGTATAAATAAATTGGGTCTCTATGAGCTTTTGAATACAAATTCATTAGTCGACTTTCGTGCAACAATATTTGTTTAACACATTGAATCTGGAAAATCGGTTTCGAAAGAGATCAAATCCATAGTTGTTTAAAATCAAAAAAGAGACTAAGAAATTTGAATTCTTAGCCTCTTATTGACCACAGTCTGAAACTTTGACAGTACAGAGTGGAATATTGCGAATTATTATTTATTAGGGTACAAAAAGTTATAAAGTTCTTCTTGAATTTTTGTTAACTCTTCAGCGTCAGGTTGGAAGAAATACTTATTTCCAATATATAAATCGGAGCCTTTTAAAGTTAATGTTTCAACGTCGCTTCCTTTAAAACCGCTGAAAATTTGTTGAAGTGCTAGGACTTGGGTAATTCTTAAATTTGTTGTTATATTATCACTTACTTGATCTGCTAAAGTATCAATTTTTGCCAGATTAGAAGGTTTTGATGTTTGATCTAACATAGCCATCAATATTTGTTTTTGTCTATCATTACGTCCAAAGTCTCCCCGTGGATCTTGTTTTCTCATTCGTGCATAAGCAAGAGCCTCTTCCCCATTTAAATGCATGTTCCCTTTTTGGAAATAAAACTTTTTAGATTTTGATGTATCACTTTTCTCACTAAAATCAAAGGGTACATCAACATCAACTCCGCCAACTTCATCAATTGTTTTTTTGAATCCTTTAAAATCCACAGTGGCGTAATAGTCAATAGGTATATCTAAAAGGTTTTCAACAGTTTCGACAGTTGTTTGAGCTCCGCCTTTGCCATAGGCAGCATTAATTCTCGTTTTTGTCCCGGAAGTATCACCAGATATTTCAACTCTTGTATCACGAGGAATACTCAGTAACTTCATTGTCTTTTGTTTAGGGTTTATAGTAGCAACAATAATAGAATCAGTTCTTCCTCCTTTTCCATTTGTTGCATAGTCTTCAACTCCTAACAAAAGAACAGAAAAAGGTTGTTTTTTCTTAAGGTCTACTACCTCTTTACGTAATTTCGATTTTTCGCCACGGTCTAATTCTTTATAAGAACTGTCAGCGGCTTGAAGTGTTTTATATACTTTATACCCAATTAGCCCGGCGAATACTATAGAAAATAGGAAAAAGAGCAAGAGTATTCGCTTTAAAATAATTTTTCGTTTATTTTTTTTTTTCTTTACACGAACCTTAACTCGTTCTGGCATCATTTATTCTCCTTTTGATTTTTAACTTGATTTTCAAGGTATTTCAAAATACCAAGTTTAGTATAACATGATCCATTCGTTAAATTTAAAATCCATTGAGAATATTCGGAAGTTCTTTTCTCATCTACGTATACATCGAATTCAACATTTTCGGCATAATGGATTTCCTTTAACAGAAATTGTGATTCCCTTAATTCATTTTCTATCTTGCCAAGCCAAGTGTAATCTGCGGAAGTGTGCATGACCCGCATAAGCTTCCGTTCTACAACACCTATATGATTTAATCCTTCAGAAACTGATTTCCCATAAGCGCGAATTAATCCGCCGGCTCCAAGTTTAATGCCTCCGAAGTATCGTGTAACGACGACGCAAGTATCCTTAAGTCCGCGTTTTTTTAATACTTCAAGCATTGGCACTCCCGCTGTACCGCTTGGTTCTCCATCATCATTGGCTTTTTGGATATGATCGTTCTCGCCAATTACGTAAGCCGAGCAATTATGAGTCGCATTCCAGTGCTGTTTCTTTATTTTCTGTATAAATTCCTGTGCCTCTTGTTCGGTAGAAACACGGCTTAAATGACAGATAAAACGCGATTTTTCTATAACAATCTCGTGTTCTCCTGCTTCTTTCACAGTAAAATAGCTGTGCAGCATGCTTGCTGACCCCCTGCTAAGCATAAAAGACTGCCTATACAAATTCGTACAGTCTTTAGAATTTTTGTGCGTATTTTGGTATCATAAAGAATAGAAGGTATATAAAATTGTTTTTTTCTAGAATATACGCATTCTTTCATTATAATTCGACATAATTTGCAGATCAATTACATTTATAATAAAAATATATGACAACGCCGTGACGGAGGGAAATTATGAATAAAACAAAGATGGATTCCAAAGTTCTGGATTCTATTTTGATGAAGATGCTGAAAACCGTTGACGGGAGCAAGGACGAGGTTTTTCAAATCGGGGAGCAGTCACGCCAGCAGTATGAACAGCTGGTTGAAGAACTGAAACAAATTAAACAGCAGGTGTATGAAGTTATCGAGCTTGGCGATAAACTTGAAGTGCAAACCCGCCATGCGAGAAACCGTTTATCCGAGGTCAGCCGCAATTTTCATAGGTTCAGTGAAGAAGAAATCCGCAATGCTTACGAAAAAGCCCATAAACTGCAGGTAGAATTGACGATGATCCAGCAGCGTGAGAAGCAACTGCGGGAACGCCGGGATGATTTAGAGCGAAGATTGTTAGGCCTTCAGGAAATCATTGAGCGGTCTGAATCATTAGTAAGCCAAATAACAGTTGTGCTTAACTACTTGAATCAGGATTTGCGCGAGGTCGGACTGCTTCTTGCTGATGCTCAGGCAAAACAGGATTTCGGCTTAAGAATTATTGAGGCACAGGAAGAAGAGCGAAAAAGAGTCTCCAGAGAAATTCATGACGGACCTGCTCAAATGCTGGCAAATGTTATGATGAGATCGGAATTAATCGAGCGGATTTTCCGTGACCGGGGTACTGAGGACGGATTCCAAGAAATTAAAAATCTCCGTCAAAATGTGCGGAATGCCCTTTACGAAGTGAGAAGGATTATATATGATTTAAGACCGATGGCCCTTGATGACCTAGGCCTGATTCCAACTTTAAGAAAATATCTATATACAACCGAGGAATATAACGGGAAGGTCAAAATACATTTTCAGTGCATTGGTGAAACAGAGGATCAGCGGCTTGCGCCTCAGTTTGAAGTTGCGCTCTTCAGGCTCGCACAGGAAGCTGTGTCTAATGCGCTAAAGCATTCTGAATCTGAAGAAATTACAGTCAAAGTTGAAATCACAAAGGATTTTGTGATTTTAATGATAAAAGATAACGGAAAAGGGTTCGACTTGAAGGAAGCGAAAGAGAAGAAAAACAAATCATTCGGCTTGCTGGGCATGAAAGAAAGAGTAGATCTATTGGAAGGAACCATGACAATAGATTCGAAAATAGGTCTTGGGACATTTATTATGATTAAGGTTCCGTTATCTCTTTGACTATGATTTGTAAAATAGAGCCAAAAGGCATATTGACCGAATGCTAGAGTATATTGAACAATAATACAAGGAGGCGTGGCTTGTGACTAAAGTAAACATTGTTATTATCGACGACCATCAGTTATTTCGTGAAGGTGTTAAACGGATATTGGATTTTGAACCTACCTTTGAAGTGGTAGCCGAAGGTGACGACGGAGACGAAGCGGCTCGTATTGTTGAGCACTATCATCCTGATGTTGTGATCATGGATATCAATATGCCAAACGTAAATGGTGTGGAAGCTACAAAACAGCTTGTAGAGCTGTATCCCGAATCTAAAGTAATTATTCTATCAATTCACGATGACGAAAATTATGTAACACATGCCCTGAAAACAGGCGCAAGAGGTTATCTGCTGAAAGAGATGGATGCTGATACATTAATCGAAGCGGTTAAAGTAGTTGCCGAGGGCGGTTCTTACCTTCATCCGAAGGTTACTCACAATCTCGTTAACGAATTCCGCCGTCTTGCAACAAGCGGAGTTTCTGCACATCCTCAGCATGAGGTTTACCCTGAAATCCGCAGACCATTACATATTTTAACCCGGCGGGAATGTGAAGTGCTGCAGATGCTTGCAGACGGAAAAAGCAACCGCGGTATTGGTGAATCATTGTTTATCAGTGAGAAAACCGTTAAAAACCATGTGAGCAATATTTTGCAAAAAATGAATGTAAACGACCGGACGCAAGCCGTTGTGGTCGCCATTAAAAATGGCTGGGTAGAAATGAGATAGTATAATATACGAGACTTGCCTTTTACTAGGCAGGTCTTTTTTTAGGCTGCCGTTTCCCTTACAATAGAGTTATAAAGCAATAAGGCAGGTATCGAAGCTATGAATATTGCAGTCGTAACAGATAGCACGGCATATATTCCGAAAGAAATGCGTGAACAACATCAAATACATATGATCCCTCTCCAGGTTGTTTTTGGTGAAGAAACTTATCGTGAAGAAATCGAACTGGACTGGAAAAGCTTTTACGATGAAGTAAAAAAACATACCGAGCTTCCGACGACTTCTCAGCCGTCAATCGGAGAACTGGTTGCTTTGTATGAAGAGCTTGGCAAGTCTTATGATGCGGTCATCAGTATCCATCTTTCCAGCGGGATCAGCGGAACGTTCAGCAGTGCAGCAGCGGCTGACACAATGGTTGACAATATTGAAGTGTATCCATTTGACTCAGAGATCAGCTGTTTGGCTCAAGGCTTTTATGCTCTTAAAGCTGCTGAATTAATCAGAAATGGAGCATCATCGCCGGAAGATATCATAAAAGAACTGGAAGAAATGAAAAAAACAGTTCGGGCGTATTTTATGGTAGATGATTTAGCCCATCTTCAGCGGGGCGGACGATTAAGCAGCGCTCAAGCCTTCATTGGGAGTCTTCTAAAGGTAAAGCCTATTCTTCATTTTGACAATAAGGTAATTGTGCCTTTTGAGAAGATTCGCACACGAAAAAAAGCTATTTCGAGAATTTATGAGCTTTTAGACGAAGATGCGAGTAAAGGATTGCCTATGCGTGCTGCTGTTATCCACGCTAATCGAGAAGAAGAAGCAGCGAAGATCATTGAAGAGCTTTCTGCAAAATATCCTCACGTTGAATTTTATAACAGTTATTTTGGCGCGGTAATCGGCACTCATTTGGGTGAGGGTGCGCTAGGAATATGCTGGTGTTTTAAATAACGTAAAATCTCCGTTTTAACAGCGGAGATTTTTTTATATTCTTATTTTGATTGCTGGACAGAAAATATTCACTAAGGCATACTGTCTCGAAAGGAGGCGGTGCTATGCTGATTGTGCCAGCAGAAAAGAACATTTCTTTTTCAAAAGAATTGCAGCAGACGCTTCAAAGCCGTCATTTGCTCAGAACCGAACTCCCATTTTCCGATAAGTTGATTGAATGGCATATCGAAAATGGATATGTCGCTGCCCAAAACTCTATATCCATAAATAAACGGGGATATAAGTGTAATAGGTGCGGCCAAAATGATCAGCGGTATTTTTCTTTTTATCTCTCATCTGGAAAGAATCAGCTATATTGCCGTTCCTGTGTCATGATGGGCAGAGTGAGTGAGAATGTTCCTTTATATTCGTGGATAGAGGAGGATGAACCAAACTGGCCGCAAATAAAGCTGACATGGGATGGCAAGCTTTCAAGCGGACAACAAAAAGCCGCCAATGTCTTAATTGATGCAATATCAAAAAAAGAAGAGCTCCTCATTTGGGCTGTTTGCGGCGCTGGCAAAACAGAGATGTTATTCCCCGGTATAGAATCCGCGTTAAATCAAGGGTTGCGTGTATGTATTGCGACACCCCGCACCGATGTAGTATTAGAGCTTGCTCCTAGACTCAAGGCTGCCTTTCAGTGTGCTGACATTTCAGCACTTTACGGAGGAAGTGATGACAAAGGCTGTTTATCTCCGCTTATGATTTCTACCACACATCAGCTTTTGCGATATAAAGGGGCATTCGACGTTATAATCATTGATGAAGTTGATGCGTTTCCGTATTCTGCTGATCAAACACTTCAGTTCGCTGTTCAAAAAGCTAGAAAGAAAAACAGCACCCTTGTTTATTTAAGTGCAACACCTCCTCAAGAATTAAAAAGAAAAACACTGAATGGACAGTTATATTCAGTTCGTATTCCAGCAAGACACCATCGGAAACCTTTGCCCGAACCGCGCTTTCTATGGTGTGGAAACTGGAAAAAGAAATTATACCGAAATAAAATCCCGCTAGCGGTAAAAAGATGGATAGAGTTTCATGTGAAAGAAGGGAGGCCTGTTTTTTTGTTTGTTCCCTCCGTTACTGTTCTGGAAAAGGCAGTTGCATGCTTTAAAGATGTTAATTGCCGAGCAGCGGCAGTACATGCGGAAGATAAACACAGAAAAGAGAAAGTGCAGCAATTCAGAGACGGTCAGCTTGATCTCTTAATCACAACAACAATATTAGAAAGAGGCGTCACGATTCCCAAGGTGCAAACGGGTGTATTAGGGGCGGAATCGCCTATCTTTACGGAAAGCGCACTTGTTCAAGTCGCAGGAAGAACCGGGCGGCATAAAGAGCATGCAGACGGTGATGTCATTTTCTTTCACTACGGAAAAACAAAGAGTATGCTGGATGCAAGAAAGCATATAAAAGAAATGAATGCCTTGGCAGCAAAAAATGAATGAACAGACTAGCCATTATTTGAAAACGTGGTACAGTATACTCATATAACCGACGATGAGGAGCTGTAAAAATGCTTGTCAATTCAAAAGAAATCGTAATGAAAGAACTGCTCGACCGATATATGGATCAGCTTCATATGATCTGCACTTGCCAAGTATGCAAAAACGATGTATTGGCACTTTCTTTAAACAAAGTAAGACCATCCTACGTCACTGATCTTCAAAAGATCGCATATACAAAAGCTGAGCTTGTAGATAAACAAAAAAACACGGCTATGCTTGTCATTTTGGCTGAATCTGCTGCTGTGGTATCAGAGAGTCCAAGCGATTTATGCCAAATGAAGCAGGAGGGGGCATTTATAAACTGATCTGTCTATTATGCGATTCACCATTTTTTCAAGCTATTACATGGAGAGCTCTTTTTTTATTAAAGCCTGAAGAAAAAGTCTGCCATACCTGCAGAAGCAAATTAAAGAAAATAACAGGACATATCTGCACCCTGTGCGGCAGGCCTCAATCCGTTCATGCGGTATGCAGGGATTGCGAGGCGTGGAAATCAAGAGTCAGTGACAGCTTGCTGTTGCGCCAAAACCGTTCAGTTTACACATATAATGATATGATGAAAGAAACGCTCTCCCGTTTTAAATTTAGAGGAGATGCAGAAATCATAAATGCTTTTAAAAGTGATTTTTCTTCAACCTTCTCACTGGTTTACCCCGATAAGCATTTTGTTCTTGTTCCTATTCCGCTGAGCAAGGAACGGGAAAAAGAGCGCGGATTTAACCAGGCACAGCTCCTGGCAGAATGTTTAGACCGGCCTATCCACCATCCCCTCATCCGCCTGAATAATGAGAAACAGTCTAAGAAAAAGAAAACAGAACGCCTGCTTTCAGCACGTATTTTTGATACAAAAAACAACTCAGCCGAAGGTATGAATATCATTTTAATAGACGATCTTTATACAACAGGCGCCACTTTGCATTTTGCAGCCCGCTGTTTATTAGAGAAAGGAAAAGCCGCTTCAGTGGCATCTTTTACCTTAATCAGAAGCTAAATGATTCTGTTTTTATGCCGATATAATCACTAGAAATTAACACAGGCATATTATCGAATAAGGAGAAAAAAGATGGGAGAACTGGCGAATTGTCCGAAATGCAATGCTTTATTTTTAAAAACAAAGCTGCAAACCGTATGTCAGGCGTGTATTAAGGAAGAAGAAACATCATTTGAGATTGTATATAAGTTTTTAAGGAAGCAGGAAAACCGGCAATCGACTTTGAGCCGGATAACCGAGGAAACAGGTGTAGAAGAAGAGCTGATATTGAAATTCATCAGGCAGAAACGCATTCAAATCACTCATCTCCCTAATTTGGCATACCCATGTGAAAGGTGCGGGACATCGATTCGGGAAGGCAAGTTCTGCAAGGCTTGTCAGTCCGATTTAAAGGCTCAAATGGATCATTTGGACCACGAGGACGCACTGAAAACAGAGAAGGAAAATAGTAAAAAAGACACATACTATGCCTATAATACCAAAAACAACTGATTCCCTAAACTAACTGAAACCGCAGTCGATAAAAGGGTTAGATTGTTTAAAGACTGCAACGGAAAGCGAGAGGAATCCTATGAAAATCAATCAATTTGGAACACAATCCGTTAATCCATACCAAAAAAATTATGAAAAGCAAGCGGTGCAAAAAACTGCTGCACAGCCTCAAGATAAAATTGAAATTTCATCACAGGCTAAGGAACTGCAAAATGCATCCGACGCAGTCACTGGTTCACGCCAGGAAAAAATTGAGCAGCTTAAAGCGCAAATTGAAAACGGGTCATACAAAGTAGACGCAAATCATATAGCAAAAAATATGATTGATTTTTATAAAAAGCAATAAAAAGGAGAAAGCCCATGTCAGCAAAGCCAATTATTGAACAATTGAAGCGACTTTGCGTTCTGCATGAGCACCTGCTCACGCTGTCTGAGGAAAAGACGGAAGCGCTCAAAGCCGGCAAAACAAAAGAGCTTTCTAACATTTTGACAAAAGAACAAAAGTATATTCAAGCAATCGGGCAGACAGAAGATGACCGGATCAAGGCGACTTCCGCCTTTCTCGGATACAGCGATAATAACACCATTTCCGCATGTATCGCCAAAACTTCAGGCAGTGAAAAGGAAGAGCTGGAACAATTATACGAAGCTCTTTCTAACGTTCTCGGACATCTGAAAGAAGTGAATGAGATGAATAGGCAGTTGACGAGAGACGCGCTGCAATTCATCTCTATTTCGTACGATATGCTGGTTCCTAAGGAAAATAATTTCAATTACAGCAAATCAATTAAAGCTGAGCTTCCAAAGAGCAGCCCAATGAAACTTTTTGATTCAAAAGCTTAGCAGAAAGGAATTCAGAATATGACATCTACCTTTATGGGGCTTGAAACTGCAAGGCGGGCGTTAAGCGCTCAGCAAGCAGCGTTAAGCACTACTGCAAATAACGTGGCAAATGCCAATACTGATGGTTATACAAGACAGCGAGTCTCATTAGAGGCAACTGACTATTTCCCTGCTGTATCAAAAAATACAGAAAAAACCGCGGGACAAATGGGAACGGGTGTTCAAGGGAAGTCAGTTGAGAGAATAAGAGATATCTTTCTTGACTACCAATACCGCCTTCAAAACAACAGTGCCGGATACTATGACACGAAAGCCAAAGCTCTGTCCCAAATGGAAGGCGTTTTAAATGAGACCGATGACAGCGGCTTGAACAGTGTGCTCAATTCGTTTTGGAATTCCCTTCAGGAATTATCGAATAATACTAATGAAGACAGTGCGCGTTCTGTTGTTGCTCGAAAAGGACAAGCTGTAGCTGAAACGTTTAATTATATTTCTGAATCACTTACAAATGTTCAATCGAACTTAAAAGCAGAACTAAATACAACTGTGTTGGACGTTAATTCTCTGCTATCTCAATTAAACAGTTTAAATAAGCAAATTGCACAAGTAGAACCGGTCGGACTTCTTCCGAATGGCTTATATGACCAGCGAGATTTGCTGATAGATAAATTATCCTCAATGGTTGATATCAAAGTCAGCTACAACAAATCAGGAGGGAATGCACTTTCTTCTGCTGAGGGAACTGTATCAATTGAAATCCTTGATAAAAATAAACAGTCGCTGGGAACTGTTTTGGACGGTAAAAATTACGCGGTTTCAGAACTTGCAGCCAACTATGATAATGAAACTGGGTTAGTATCAAGTATTTCAATCGGAGATACGGCTGTACAGGTGGAGTCATTCAGCAGTAAGGGATCCCTTTTAGGATTTGTAGAGTCTTACGGGTATATAACAGCAGACGGTGAAGAAAAGGGCATATACCCTGAAATGCTAACTGACCTTGACAATATGGCCCTTGAATTCGCGAAAGCTTTCAATGAAGTGCACAGAAATGGTTTGACCAAGAGCGGTGAACAGGGCGGGGACTTTTTTGATTTTACTGGCGGTGACACTGAGCCTGCAAAGGGAGCAGCGGGCAAGATTAAAGTTGCTGACAGCATAATAGATTCTAAAGGCGCAAACATTGCTTTCTCACTGACTGGTGCAGCCAACGATAATGCAAATGCTACAAATTTAGCGAATGTTTTAACCGGTAAAATGATCATTAATGGCAAAGAAACTAGTGTGTTAGATTATTATGCGGGTTTGATTGGCGAGCTGGGGATCAAAGCTCAAGAGGCGAATCGCCTGGCGTCTAATACAGAAACACAGCTCAATGATGCTGACATCAACCGTCAGCAAATGAGCGCGGTCTCTTTAGACGAAGAAATGACCAATATGATTCAATTCCAACACGCATACAATGCTGCTGCGAGAATGGTAACGTTACAAGACGAAATACTCGACAAAGTGATCAATGGCATGGGTGTCGGAGGAAGGTAGGTAGATCAAATGAGAGTAACACAAGGGATGATTCAGCAAAACTCATTGAGATATATCGGTTCAAGCTACTCGAAGCTGGATAAACTTCAATCACAGATTTCTTCAGGAAAAAAAATCTCAAAAGCTTCTGACGATCCTGTAGTAGCGATGAAAAGCTTAAAGTATAATAATCAATTGTCACAAGTGCAGCAATATCAAAGCAATGCTTCTCAGGCATTTACCTGGCTCGAAAACACAGAAACAAACATTACTGAAGGAATTGACATCCTATCAAAGGTCAGAGAATTAGCTGTTCAAGCTCAAAGTGATACAAACGGCGAAGCGGAGCGGCAAGCGATTGGCGTAGAAGTTAAGCAATTAAAGGAGCAGCTTTTGAATATTGCGAATACACAAGTGAACGGAAGATATATCTTTAACGGCACAAATTCAGACAAGCCTCCGGTTACAGATAACGGAGACGGAACTTATACAATTTCTGATACTGCTGATGTTGTTGTCAATATATCAAATAATATGGCATTGAAAGTGAATTCAGATCCAAAGTCAGCTTTTGGGGGCACTTCTGAAAGCGGACAGAATGTATTTGAAATGCTTGACTCATTTGAGAAAGCACTGAGTTCAGATTCACTAGATGGCATGGACAATGTTTTAGATGATATTGATCAATTTTCTGGCGGCATGAGTGCTGAACGTTCTGATCTTGGAGCAAGATATAATCGTCTTGAACTGGTTAATACAAGACTTTCAGCTCAAGAAGAAACAGCTACAAAAGTGTTGTCAGACAATGAAGATGTAGAACTGGAAGAAATAATAACTGAATTTATTGCGCAGCAAAGCGTGCACAGGGCTACCCTGGCTGTAAATGCACAAATTGTTCAGCCTACATTGATTGACTTTTTAAAGTAAAGCGGCTCTCAGGAGTTCGCTTTTTTTATAGTTCAGGAGGTAGAGTAATGCAAATTCCCAGATTGATTATGCATAGTGTTCAAGGGAAAATTGGTTTAACAACGACGCCCGCCAGCTTAAAAATGGAGCAGCCGCAAGCCGACCTAGAGATCGAACAGCCAAGCGCGGAAATGGAAATTTCGGTGACGCCTGGAAAACTCACGATTGATCAGACGCAAGCATGGGAAGAATTAGACAGAAAACATATATTCAAGAGAATCGAAGAAGCCGCGCAACAAGGGCATGAGGATGTAATGGAGGGAATAGCCCGCACTGCAGAAGAAGGAGCCGAGCTTATGAGAATTGAAAATAAGGGGAACCCAATCGCTTCACAAGCAAGGAGGAACTCTGAGATGCACCAGATTCAATTAGGCGAACATTATGCTCCTTCTCTTTCAAGGGTGAAAATACAATATACCCCGTCAGAGCTTGATATTCAGATTACGCCGCAAAAGCCTGTTATTCAGGCTGAACCGCATAAACCAATTGTTGAATATACGCCTGGAAACGTTAAGGTTGACATGCTTCAATACCCTGATTTAAATATAGATGTAGAATACCCGAAAGAATCACACGAAAAGTAAACAGAAAAGGATCGTGAACAATGATCATTCATACAAAGTACCATGGCCAAATGAACGTAAAAGAAGAACAAATCATTCTTTTTGAAAACGGGATTCCGGGCTTTTTAGAAGAAAAACAGTTCGTCATTCTTCCGCTTTCAGAAGACTCTCCATTCGTGGCGCTGCAGTCCGTCACTTCAGAAAATCTTGCGTTCATCGTTGTCAGTCCGTTCATCTTTTTTAAGAATTATGAATTTGACCTTGATGAATCAACTGCTGAACTTTTGGATATCGATAATATTGAAGACGTAGAAGTTATGACAATATTGACCATGGCAGAGCCGTTCGAAAAATCTACTGCCAATTTATTGGCTCCCATTATTGTGAATCGTAAAAACATGATGGCTAAGCAAGTCGTTTTACACGACTCCTCATATACGACAAAGCATCCGATTGGAGGAGAATCATGCTAGTTTTATCGCGGAAAATAAACGAAGCGATTCAAATAGGTGCTGATATTGAAGTGAAAGTCATTGCGGTTGAGGGTGATCAAGTGAAAATTGGAATTGACGCCCCAAAGCATATTGATATTCACAGGAAAGAAATTTACTTGACCATTCAGGAAGAAAATAACCGTGCGGCAGCGTTATCCAGTGATGTGATCTCCGCATTATCCTCACAAAAAAAGTGAGGATTTTTTTATTTTGGTATTAACAAAATCAGAGACAATCCGATATTAATGATGTAGCCGGGAGGAAGCGTAAATGACTCCGCCGGTTACAAAAATGAGGCACAAGGACGTGCCTAAAAACACATTCAGGGAGGAACAAAACTATGAGAATTAACCACAATATCGCAGCACTTAACACACTGAACCGTTTGTCTTCAAACAACGGTGCAGCACAAAAGAACATGGAGAAACTTTCTTCAGGTCTTCGTATCAACCGTGCGGGAGATGACGCAGCTGGTCTTGCGATCTCTGAAAAAATGAGAGGACAAATCAGAGGTCTTGATATGGCTTCTAAAAACTCTCAAGACGGAATCTCTCTTATCCAAACAGCTGAGGGTGCATTGACTGAAACTCACTCAATTCTTCAACGTGTTCGTGAGTTAACTGTTCAAGCGGGTAACACTGGTACTCAAGATGCAACGACAGACCTTCAAGCAATTCAGGATGAAATTGATAACCTTCTTGATGAGGTAGATGGAATTTCTCAACGTACAGCTTTTAACGGTAAAAACCTTCTTGATGGTACGGAGACAAATGGATTCACTTTCCAAATAGGTGCCAACAAAGGTCAACAATTAACAGTTAGCATTGGGGATATGAGTACTGCTGCTACAGGTCTTGACATGTTAAAAGCAGATTACAAAGTAACAACAGCTACGGCAGCTAACACAGATGCGCTTCTAACTAAAGTAGATTCTGCAATTAACAAAGTATCTTCTGAGCGTGGTAAACTTGGTGCAGTACAAAACCGTTTAGAGCACACAATTAACAACCTTGGTGCTTCTTCTGAAAACTTAACAGCTGCTGAGTCTCGTATCCGTGACGTTGACATGGCTAAAGAGATGAGCGAGTTCACAAAGAACAACATTCTTTCTCAAGCTTCTCAAGCGATGCTTGCTCAAGCAAACCAACAGCCGCAAAACGTACTTCAATTGTTACGTTAATTTTGAAAAGACCTTGGCGATTGCCGGGGTCTTTTTTTATATTCCTAACTCCAAATCTTTCCCCTTGCTGTCTATAACTCGTGATATAATAATCGGATTCTCCACCTGCTTTATAAATGTATTTCCAAACAAGAAATCTAAAACAGATGAGTTTTTTTCCAAAAATATGTGTAATCTTATCTCGACTTAGTCGATATAAACGATAGATTGGGACATAGGGGATGATCAATTGAATATTGAAAGGCTCACTACGTTACAACCTGTTTGGGATCGTTATGATACTCAAATACATAATCAGAAAGATCATGAGAGTGTGGTTCCTGTTCAGCAAGTTTCATATACCAATCTTGCTGAAATGGTAGGGGAAATGAACAAGCTTTTGGAACCTTCGCAAGTTCACCTGAAGTTTGAGCTCCATGAGAAGTTAAATGAATACTATGTACAAGTAATAGAGGACTCTACAAATGAAGTCATCCGCGAAATTCCGCCGAAACGGTGGCTTGATTTTTATGCGGCTATGACTGAATTTCTTGGGTTATTTGTAGATGAGAAAAAGTAGATTAGGAGTGGTTTGGAATGGTCACGAGAATAACAGGTCTGGCGTCAGGAATGGATATAGATGATATCGTATCAAAGCTGATGCAGACAGAAAGAGCGCCGCTTGATAAGCTGACACAAAAAAAACAGACTCTTGAATGGCAGCGTGACAGCTACCGTGAAGTAAACTCAAAAATAAAAGAACTGCAAGATTATATGTCTAAAAATACGTTGACATATCCGAGTACGTATCAGAGCAAAACTGTTACCAGCTCCAATGAGTCTGTGTTAACTGCTACAGGAAGCGCAAGTGCGCCAAACTCTTCTTCTACTGTTGAAGTAGCGAGCTTGGCAACCGCAGCGACTTATAAGGCAAATAATTATACGGGATACACACAAGGCGATTATAATTTGGCATTTGACGTTGTTGCGCCTGGCGAGACAACGGTAAAAACAGTAAACATCAGTGTGACGAGCGCCGATACGATTGATAATGTGATTTCTAAAATTAACAGCTCAGATCTAGGAGTATCAGCATTTAAAGATAAAATTTGGAACGGTACAGAGTATGTAGAAACGATTGCGTTTTCTTCTAAAGCAACAGGCGCAGGAGGCAGCATACAGGCAGCAGACTCTTCTACAGCCGACTTTATGTCCGGTCAGCTCGGTTTTTCTTTAGACGCTGATAATAAGCTCACTGCTTACAAGGAAGGAACAAATGCAAAAGTCACAATTAATGGCTTTGAAATGGAGAAGCTGACAAACAACTTTACGGTTAATGGCGTTACCTACTCGATCAAAAATACAACGGCAGCCACAGGCCCTGTTACCACATCTGTTTCTACTGATGTTGACGGGATTTATAACCAAATTAAAGAGTTTGTAGATAAATACAATGAATTGGTTGACAGTCTGAATGAAAAGCTTAAGGAAGAAAAATACAGAGACTATACGCCGCTGACGAGTGAACAAAAAGAAGCAATGTCTGATAAAGAGGTAGAGCTGTGGGAAGAGAAGGCAAAAAGCGGATTGCTGAGAAATGATGCCAGTATAAGCACCGGTACGAACCAAATGCGGACTGATTTTTATACTCAAGTAAATGCGAATGGAAAAACCTATCAATTAACTGAATTTGGCATCACAACATCAAGTGCTTACCAATTACGGGGACATTTAGAGATTAATGAAGATAAACTGAAAGCAAAAATACAAGAAGATCCGCAAAGTGTTGCCGCCTTATTTACAAGCGGAACGAACAGCAGTGACTATAGTGATAAAGGAATTATGAAACGCATCGGTGATACACTGAAAAGCACAGTGAAAAGCATTGAAGCAAAAGCCGGCAACTCGACAATGGGCGCCGATAACTACTCAATCGGTAAAAATTTAAACACGATCAGCACTGATATCATCAAAATGCAGGACCGGTTGAACACGATAGAAAACCGTTATTATAAAAAATTCAGTGCAATGGATTCTGCGATTCAAAAAATGAACGAACAAGCGTCCTATTTATCACAGCTTCTTGTACAATAAATGTAATTTGGAGGATGACACATGGCGATCCAAAATCCTTATACAGCCTATCAGCAAAATTCAGTGAATACTGCTACACCAGGTGAACTGACACTTATGCTGTATAATGGCTGTTTGAAATTTATAAGACTCGCATCTCAGGCCATTGAGAATGATGATATGGAACGTAAAAATGAAAATCTGATTAAAGCGCAAAATATCATTCAGGAATTAAATTTTACACTTAACCGCAACATAGAGCTTTCCGCTTCCATGGGTGCGATGTACGATTATATGTATCGAAGATTGGTACAGGCAAATATCAAAAGTGATACGAGCATGCTGGATGAGGTTGAAGGATATGTAACAGATTTTCGTGATGCATGGAAACAAGCCATTCAAAGTGAACGGAAGGACCGGCACGGATCAGGCGGGATCGCATGAATAACATAGATCAACTATACACTGAGACGCAGAGTATGCTGTCACACATACAAGATACACCTGAAAGCGATGAACTTTTAAAGCAAATTGAAGACTTTGTGGCTAAACGGTCTGAACTTATTCAGGAGATATCTCTGCCGCTTTCAGAAGAAGAAAAAAAGCAGATGAAGCTTGTCCTGACATGGGATCAGCTTATTGTGAAGGAAATGAAAAGACTAAAGCAGTCAATCGCAACAGAACTTCAGCAGGTAAAAAGAAAACGTGCGATGCACACGACGTATTTAAATCCTTATAACAACATTACGATTGACGGCAGATATTATGACAAGCGTAAATAGGTGAGTGCCTTGAAGAGCATTGAAGATTATACGCTTTTATCAGCTTATTATCATCTTCTTTTTACCATTGAGGAAGGGCTATGTTATTTGATAGAAGCTGAACAGAATTTATCAAAAACAGAAGGGGATCGGATCTACCAAGATCTGATCCAAGCCTTTTTTTATTTGGATTCAACACATTCAACACTTCTCTTTGTTATGAACACGCGGTGTGCTGAAATATGTATTAAAGCATTTGACGAAATTTTTGCGGAGTTTGATCAATTGGTTTCTTTCTCTTTTCCCTCTTATGAGTTCTGCGAGTTTTTAAAAGAACATTTTCTGATTCATTATAGAAAATGGATGCTGTCCATTCATCAATGTATGGAGCCCTTTGTAATCAATTAGGCGAGGGTGAGGTATTTGTTTATTACAATCAGCATATACATATACCTCCGAACCGCCAAATCATCAGCACATACAAACACAATTCGACAAAGTTCACTGAATTTTCACAAAAGGTTTACGTTTCAGCAGGAATTGTAAAGGGTAAAGAAGAAATAGATACATATCCTTAATAAAAGGGAGGCGTTCTTTGATGAACTATAACATCAGAGGAGAAAATATTGAAGTGACACCCGCGTTAAAGGATCATGTCGAGAAGAAGATCGGCAAGCTGGAGCGTTATTTTGACCATAGCGTGAATGCCGATGTGAACGTCAACTTGAAGTTTTACAACGACAAGGAGTCTAAAGTTGAGGTTACGATTCCGATGACAGATCTGGCGCTTCGGTCCGAGGTGCATAACGAGGATATGTACAACGCAATTGATCTCGCAACAAACAAACTGGAACGTCAAATCCGTAAGCACAAAACGAAAGTAAACCGTAAATTCCGTGAGCAGGGCTCTCCAAAATATTTATTGGCAAACGGCCTTGGCTCTGATACAGATATTGCGGTTCAGGATGAAATAGAAGATGAGGAGAGCTTGGACATTGTCCGTCAGAAACGCTTTAATTTAAAGCCGATGGACAGTGAAGAAGCGATCTTGCAAATGAATATGCTCGGCCATAATTTCTTTGTTTTCACAAATGCAGAAACAAACCTTACAAATGTCGTGTACCGCAGAAATGATGGGAAATATGGCTTGATTGAACCGACTGAATAAAGAACAAAAGCCTTCCGTGATGACCGCGGAAGGTTTTTGTTTTTCTTATTTGCAAATTCTTTGGAAATAACAAAAGGTATGATATGATAATGAGAGGTATACATGGACTAGTAAATTATTTATACATGCCTGCAAATCAGGCATGTGATGATAGAGGAGCGTTATAAATGCTTGGAATTTTAAATAAAATGTTTGATCCAACAAAACGTACGCTGAATAGATACGAAAAAATAGCTAACGATATTGATGCGGTTCGCGGAGACTATGAAAATCTCTCTGACGACGCGCTGAAACATAAAACGATTGAATTTAAAGAGCGCCTTGAAAAAGGGGCGACAACTGATGATCTTCTTGTTGAAGCATTCGCTGTTGTTCGGGAAGCTTCGCGCCGCGTAACCGGAATGTTTCCGTTCAAAGTCCAGCTCATGGGGGGCGTAGCGCTCCATGACGGAAATATCGCTGAAATGAAAACAGGGGAAGGGAAAACGTTAACGTCTACTCTGCCTGTTTATTTAAATGCGTTAACAGGTAAAGGCGTACACATCGTGACTGTCAACGAATACTTGGCAAGCCGTGACGCTGAGCAGATGGGGAAAATTTTCGAGTTTCTCGGTATGACTGTCGGCTTAAATTTAAACTCAATGTCAAAAGACGAAAAACGGGAAGCTTATGCCGCTGACATTACTTACTCCACAAACAACGAGCTTGGTTTCGACTATTTGCGTGACAATATGGTTCTTTATAAAGAGCAGATGGTTCAGCGCCCGCTTCATTTTGCGGTAATAGATGAAGTTGACTCTATTTTAATTGATGAAGCGAGAACACCGCTTATCATTTCTGGACAAGCTGCGAAATCCACTAAGCTGTACGTGCAGGCAAATGCTTTTGTCCGCACGTTAAAAGCAGAGAAGGATTATACGTATGATATCAAAACAAAAGGTGTACAGCTGACTGAGGAAGGAATGACGAAGGCAGAAAAAGCGTTCGGCATCGATAACCTGTTTGATGTGAAACATGTCGCGCTTAACCACCATATCAACCAGTCCTTAAAAGCGCACGCTGCGATGCAGAAGGACGTTGACTATGTAGTGGAAGACGGACAGGTTGTTATTGTGGATTCCTTCACGGGACGTCTGATGAAAGGGCGCCGCTACAGCGAGGGGCTTCACCAAGCGATTGAAGCGAAGGAAGGGCTTGAGATTCAAAACGAAAGCATGACCTTGGCGACCATTACGTTCCAAAACTACTTCCGGATGTACGAAAAACTTGCCGGTATGACTGGTACAGCTAAGACAGAGGAAGAAGAATTCCGCAACATCTACAACATGCAGGTTGTCACGATCCCTACTAACAAGCCTGTTGTCCGTGACGACCGTCCGGATTTAATTTACCGCACGATGGAAGGGAAGTTTAAGGCGGTTGCGGAGGATGTCGCACAGCGTTACATGACCGGACAGCCTGTTCTTGTCGGTACGGTTGCGGTTGAAACATCTGAATTGATTTCTAAGCTGCTTAAAAACAAAGGAATCCCGCATCAAGTGTTAAACGCCAAAAACCATGAACGTGAAGCGCAGATCATTGAAGAGGCCGGCCAAAAAGGCGCAGTTACGATTGCGACAAACATGGCGGGGCGCGGAACGGACATTAAGCTTGGCGAAGGTGTAAAAGAGCTTGGCGGTCTTGCAGTTGTCGGAACGGAACGCCATGAATCACGCCGGATTGACAATCAGCTTCGAGGACGTTCCGGACGTCAGGGAGACCCGGGGATCACCCAATTTTATCTTTCTATGGAAGATGAATTGATGCGCAGATTCGGAGCTGAGCGGACAATGGCAATGCTTGACCGCTTCGGGATGGACGACTCTACTCCAATTCAAAGCAAAATGGTATCCCGCGCGGTTGAATCGTCTCAAAAACGCGTCGAAGGCAATAACTTCGATTCACGTAAACAGCTTCTGCAATATGATGACGTTCTCCGCCAGCAGCGTGAGGTCATTTATAAGCAGCGCTTTGAAGTCATTGACTCTGAAAACTTGCGCGAAATCGTTGAAAATATGATCAAGTCTTCTCTCGAACGTGCAATTGCAGCCTATACGCCAAGAGAAGAGCTTCCTGAGGAGTGGAAGCTTGATGGTCTTGTTGAGCTTGTCAACACGACTTATCTTGATGAAGGTGCGCTTGAGAAGAGCGATATCTTTGGCAAAGAGCCGGATGAAATGCATGAACTCATTATGGATCGCATCATGACGAAATATAATGAAAAAGAAGTGAAATTCGGCGAAGAGCAAATGCGCGAATTCGAAAAAGTCATCGTCCTTCGAGCCGTTGATTCAAAATGGATGGATCATATCGATGCAATGGATCAGCTTCGCCAAGGAATTCACCTTCGAGCGTATGCACAGACGAATCCGCTTCGAGAGTATCAAATGGAAGGCTTTGCGATGTTTGAGAATATGATTGAATCGATCGAGGACGAGGTCGCAAAATTTGTGATGAAAGCTGAGATTGAAAACAATCTGGAGCGTGAAGAGGTTGTACAGGGCCAGACAACGGCTCATCAGCAGCAAGAAGGCGACGATAACAAAAAAGCAAAGAAAGCACCGGTTCGCAAAGTGGTTGATATTGGCCGAAATGCCCCATGCCACTGCGGAAGCGGGAAAAAATATAAAAATTGCTGCGGCCGGACTGAATAGTCCGCTCGGGCAAGTTTACTGACCGCGGCGCCTGTAGGCGCCCGCGGATCTTTTAATGAGGTGAATGGAATGGAATTATCAGAAATCAGAGCAGAGCTCGAAAATATGGCTTCTCGTTTAGCGGACTTTAGGGGGTCTCTTTGACCTCGAATCAAAGGAGGCCCGCATTGCTGAGCTAGATGAACAAATGGCTGATCCGGAATTCTGGAATGATCAGCAGAAAGCTCAAACGGTCATAAATGAAGCAAACGGTATAAAGGATTATGTCAATTCGTATAAAAAATTAAATGAATCACATGAAGAATTGCAAATGACTCATGATCTTTTGAAGGAAGAGCCGGACTCTGACCTCCAGCTTGAGCTTGAAAAAGAACTAAAATCATTAACAAAAGAGTTCAATGAGTTTGAGCTTCAGCTTCTTCTCAGTGAGCCGTATGATAAAAATAATGCGATTTTAGAACTGCACCCTGGTGCTGGCGGTACAGAGTCACAGGACTGGGGCTCTATGCTTCTTAGAATGTATACCAGATGGGGAGAACGCCGCGGCTTTAAAGTGGAAACGCTCGATTACCTTCCGGGTGATGAGGCGGGAATCAAGTCAGTTACATTGCTGATTAAAGGGCACAACGCCTACGGTTATCTCAAAGCAGAAAAAGGTGTCCATCGTCTCGTGCGGATTTCACCGTTTGATTCATCAGGCCGCCGCCACACGTCTTTCGTTTCATGTGAAGTCATGCCTGAATTTAACGATGAGATCGATATTGATATCCGTACGGAGGATATTAAAGTTGATACGTACCGTGCTAGCGGAGCGGGCGGACAGCACGTTAATACGACGGATTCAGCCGTTCGGATTACTCACTTGCCGACGAATGTGGTCGTGACGTGCCAAACGGAACGCTCACAAATTAAAAACCGTGAAAGAGCCATGAAAATGCTAAAGGCCAAACTGTATCAGCGCAGAATTGAAGAACAGCAGGCAGAGCTGGATGAAATTCGTGGTGAACAAAAAGAAATCGGCTGGGGCAGCCAAATCCGTTCTTACGTATTCCATCCGTATTCCATGGTAAAAGACCATCGGACCAATACAGAAATGGGGAACGTTCAAGCGGTAATGGATGGAGACATTGATACATTTATTGATGCCTACCTGCGTTCTAAACTATCATAAGCAGAAAAACACAAAAACACACCCGATGTATGGGACTGACCCCATAAGATGAGACAAATAAAAACACCTTCAAGTTTGAAAACGGATGATTGTTATCCGAAATTAGACTTGGAGGTGTTTTTTCTATGGGGACAAGAGTGAGTTATCCGGTTGAAGTGAAACAGCAGGCTGTAGAAATGAGATTGGCAGGCGTGCCTATGAAAGAGATCATGCAGGAATTGAATATTAAGAATAAGACACAGGTTCAGACATGGGTTAGATGGCATAAGGCTGGGGATATACATCGATTCGAACAGCCTGTTGGAAAGCAATACACTTACGGAAAAGGTCCAGAGTATTCTTCCGAATTAGAGAAACTGCAGGCAGAGAACCGTTATCTGAGACAACTGAATGAAGTTTTAAAAAAGTACAACGAATTGGAAAGGAAGTTGATAGCGAAACGTCAGTCGAACTTGTAGAAGTATTGCACAGCACAATGACCGTGCAGGATATCTGTATTCATTTAGGTATCTCTCGAGCGTCCTATTATTGTTGGAAGAAGAATCTGACGAAAGATTATCCCAAGCGCCATTTGGAAAAACAAATCGGCACGTTGTGCCGAGAGCACAAGTATCGATATGGATATCGAAAAATCACAGCCATACTAAAAAAGAGAATGCGTATTAACCATAAAACGGTTCAACGTATTATGCAGAAAAATCAATGGCAGTGCCAAGTTAAGGTGAAAAAGCGCAAGAAGAATGGGCAGCCATATGCCGTAGTCGATAATATATTGGATCGGAACTTTAAATCTGATCGCCCTCTTGAAAAACTAGTAACGGACATCACATATTTGCCTTATGGACAGAAACAATTGTACCTTTCCAGTATATTAGATTTATACAATGGAGAAGTGATTGCTTTTACGATTGGCGATAAGCAGGACACAGACTTTGTCTTAGACACACTTGATCAGCTGCCAACACTGCCTGAGAACTGCGTGTTACATAGTGACCAAGGTTCTGTGTATACATCTTACGAGTATCAAAAAGCTGTTAACACAAAAGGCATTACCATGAGCATGTCCCGCAAAGGGACGCCCGCTGATAATGCCTCCATCGAATCGTTTCATTCCTCACTAAAGTCTGAAACGTTCTATCTTAACAGCATTGATCGAACTACGACCGCCATCGTAGAACGCACTGTCATAGAATACATTCATTATTATAACAATATTCGTATTCAAACGAAACTAAACAACCAATCACCGATAAACTATCGGCAATTGGCTGTTTAAAAGGTGTTTTGATCCCTGTCTCAAAAACGGGGGTCAGTCCCGTATACAGGTGTGTTTTTTTAATTTCTTCATATCCTTGATTTCACTGCTGCTTTAGCATATTACCACTGTATTTGGGTGTTATTTACATCTAATCAGGGAAGGATTAAAATGCTATCGGAGAGCATTGGAAGAAACGGAGGATATATGATGGATGTACGGAATCAAACACTTCGGGTTTTGCGGGATTATGTATACATATTAATAGGAGCAGCGATTACAGGTGTGTCCTTTAATGTATTTTTGCTTCCGAACAAGATTGCTGCCGGCGGTGTCAGCGGAATCAGCACGATTTTGCAGTCATATGGTTTTGAAGCAGCGTATGTACAGTGGATTATTAATATTCCTTTATTTATTGCCGGTGTCATTTTGCTCGGCGGAAAATTTGGGCTTAAGACGCTTGCGGGTTCTGTTTTTTTGCCGCTTGTTGTCTTTTTGACAAGAGATATTCAGCCCGCCACCCATCATGAGCTTCTGGCGGCGATTTTTGGCGGCGTAGGCATCGGTGTCGGAATTGGCATTGTGTACTTAGGGAAAGGCTCGACGGGAGGAACGGCCTTGGCTGCACAGATCATTCATAAGTACTCCGGTTTGTCATTAGGGACGTGTCTCGCCCTCATTGACGGATTGATTGTCGTTACGGCGATGATCGTATTTAATATTGAGCAAGGCTTATATGCCATGCTTGGCGTCTATGTGTCCAGCAAAACGATTGATGTCGTTCAAGTCGGCTTCAATCGTTCAAAAATGGCGCTCATTATTACAAAGCAGGAGCAGGCTGTCAAGGAAGCCGTTTTACAGAAAATTGACAGAGGCGTGACGAAAATTTCCGCGGTAGGCGGATATACTGACGATGACCGCCCGATTTTAATGTGTGTGGTTGGGCAAACTGAATTCACCAAATTGAAACAAATCGTCAAACAGATTGATGAGTCAGCTTTTGTGATTGTGGCGGATGCGAGTGAGGTGCTGGGCGAGGGTTTCAAACGCGCTTAAACGAGGTTATAATATGGAAGAGATCGTAAAGGAGTTGTGCTTCTCAACATGAAATCAAAGTTATCGATACTAATGCTTGTATTTGCGCTTTCTGTTCTATTGGCTGCCTGCGGTTCAAACGATGCAAAAGAAGAGAAGACAGACACCGGCAGCAAGACTGAAGCCTCAGCATCTGAAGGGGAAGAATTATATCAGCAAAGCTGCGTAGGCTGCCACGGAAAGGATTTAGAAGGTATGTCAGGGCCTAACCTCCAAGAGGTCGGAGGCAAATACGACGAAGACAAAATTGAAAGTATTATTAAAAACGGCCGCGGCAATATGCCGAAGGGGCTTGTCGATGATAAGGAAGCCGCTGTTATTGCCAAATGGCTGTCAGAAAAAAAGTAAGATGAAAAATCTTTGCCGCAGTGCAGGCAAGGATTTTTTTATGCCATGACAATATGAATGAAAAGAAACTGTAATAGTATTATGTCTAAATTTGACGTATAATGAAGTGTGTTGAAAAATGAAACTTTCAGATTTTTCATCTTTTTACAAATGAAAGGGTCATAAATTGTCGAATGCATTCGAAGAGTATGACCGTGTGATAGATAAAATGACATAAAAGATTAGGTGATTTCATGATAGAGATGAAGGAAGTATACAAAGCCTATCCGAACGGCGTTAAAGCGCTCAATGGGATTTCTGTTACCATTCATCCCGGCGAGTTTGTTTATGTTGTCGGTCCGAGCGGAGCGGGTAAATCTACTTTTATTAAAATGATATACAGAGAAGAAAAACCGACAAAAGGACAAATTTTAATCAATCATAAAGATCTCGCTACAATTAAAGAAAAAGAGATTCCTTTTGTGCGCCGTAAAATAGGTGTTGTCTTCCAGGATTTTAAGCTTCTGCCTAAACTAACTGTTTTTGAAAATGTGGCATTTGCCCTTGAAGTGATTGGAGAACAGCCGTCTGTCATTAAAAAACGGGTGCTTGAAGTGCTTGATCTCGTGCAGCTGAAGCATAAAGCAAGACAATTTCCTGACACGCTTTCAGGCGGGGAACAGCAGCGTGTATCTATTGCCAGATCAATTGTGAACAACCCTGATGTTGTCATTGCTGATGAGCCTACAGGAAACCTTGATCCGGATACGTCCTGGGAAGTCATGAAGACGCTGGAGGAAATCAATAACCGCGGGACAACAGTCGTGATGGCGACACATAACAAAGAAATCGTAAACACCATTAAGAAACGTGTCATTGCAATCGAAGATGGTATCATTGTGCGTGATGAGTCAAGAGGGGAGTATGGTTCATATGATTAAAATTCTCGGGCGCCACTTGCGTGAGAGTTTTAAATCTCTCGGGAGAAACACATGGATGACGTTTGCATCCATTAGTGCTGTAACCGTTACGCTGATTTTAGTCGGCGTGTTTTTAGTGATTATGCTGAATTTGAATAACATGGCTTCGAATGCTGAAAAACAAGTCGAAATCAAAGTGTTGATTGATCTGACTGCAGATCAGAAGGCACAGGATAAGCTGCAGAGCGATATTAAGGATTTGAAGGGCATTCAAAGTGTCACTTTTTCATCTAAAGAAAAAGAGCTTGACCAGCTGGTTGACAGCTTTGGCGACAGTGGACAATCCCTGACAATGAAGGATCAGGAAAACCCGCTTAATGACGCGTTTGTCGTAAAAACGACAGATCCGCATGATACGCCGAACGTGGCGAAAAAGATTGAAAAAATGGATCATGTCTATAAAGTTACTTACGGAAAAGAAGAGGTCAGCCGTTTGTTTAAAGTGGTCGGCGTTTCCCGCAACATCGGAATCGCGTTAATTATCGGCCTGGTATTTACGGCGATGTTCTTAATTTCCAACACCATTAAAATTACAATTTTCGCAAGAAGAAAAGAAATTGAAATCATGAAGCTTGTCGGCGCGACGAACTGGTTTATCCGCTGGCCGTTTTTCCTTGAAGGATTGCTGCTTGGCGTATTCGGTTCAGTGATTCCGATCGCACTGGTGCTGAGCACTTACCAATATGTCATCGGATGGGTCGTTCCGAAGGTTCAAGGTTCATTTGTCTCTCTTCTTCCTTATAATCCATTTGTATTCCAAATTTCGTTAGTGCTTGTTGCAATTGGCGCCGTAATTGGCGTATGGGGAAGCCTGACTTCCATCCGCAAGTTTCTGCGAGTATAAAGAGAAAAGCTGTCCCGCTACCGGGGCGGCTTTTCTTTTGCCTTCTTTTTCTTCTATGATTACATGAAATCTCCATCCTTTACATATACTATCTCTAGGTTTTGATAAAGACAGTCTGGCATACAGGAGGAGTAAAGGATGAAGCAAAAATTAATGGCTGTGATCGCAGCGGGGAGCATGTTGTTCGGAGGCGCCGGTGTATATGCGGGAATAAACCTGCTTGAGATGGATAAGTCCCAGACTGAAGCAGTTCCCGCGACGGCACAAGCTGACTCTGAACGGGATAAGGCTATGGACAAAATCGAAAAAGCGTATGAGTTAATTTCGAATGAGTACGTAGAAAAAGTTGATAGAGAAAAGCTGCTCGAGGGAGCCATCCAGGGAATGCTGTCAACACTAAATGATCCTTATTCTGTCTACATGGACAAGCAGACGGCTAAGCAATTTTCTGATTCTCTTGATTCCTCATTTGAAGGCATCGGGGCTGAGGTTGGAATGGAAGACGGCAAAATTATTATTGTTTCCCCATTTAAGAAATCGCCAGCGGAAAAAGCCGGGCTCAAGCCTAATGATGAAATCATCAGCATCAATGGAGAATCGATGGCCGGCAAGGATTTAAACCACGCTGTGTTAAAAATAAGAGGAAAGAAAGGGTCCAGCGTTTCAATGAAGATTCAGCGGCCTGGGACGAAGAAGCAGCTGTCATTCCGGATCAAAAGAGATGAGATTCCGCTCGAAACGGTTTTTGCTTCAGAGAAAAAAGTGCAGGGGCATTCTGTCGGATATATCGCCATCTCTACTTTTTCTGAGCATACCGCGGAGGATTTTGCAAAAGAGCTGAAGGATCTTGAGAAAAAAGGAATAGAAGGCCTCGTTATTGATGTACGCGGCAACCCGGGCGGATATCTTCAAAGTGTGGAAGAAATTCTGAAGCACTTCGTCACAAAGGATCAGCCGTATATTCAAATTGCTGAACGCAATGGAGATAAAAAACGTTATTTTTCAACATTGGCCCATAAAAAATCATATCCTGTCAATGTGATCACGGATAAAGGGAGTGCCTCCGCATCAGAAATTCTTGCTGGCGCATTAAAAGAAGCAGGGCATTATGATGTTGTAGGTGATACGTCTTTTGGTAAGGGAACGGTTCAACAGGCTGTTCCGATGGGAGACGGCAGCAACATCAAATTGACGCTTTACAAGTGGCTGACGCCAAATGGGAATTGGATTCATAAGAAAGGAATTGAGCCGACCATTGCAATTAAGCAGCCTGATTATTTTTCCGCCGGGCCCTTGCAGCTGAAAGAGCCGCTTAAAGTGGATATGAACAATGAAGACGTCAAGCATGCACAGGTATTATTAAAAGGCCTGAGCTTTGATCCGGGACGTGACGATGGCTATTTCAGCAAAGACATGAAAAAAGCGGTTATGGCCTTTCAGGATCAAAATAAGCTGGATAAAACGGGTGTAATCGACACTCGCACTGCAGAGGCATTAAATCAGCTGGTAGAAAAGAAAAAATCCGACGAAAAAAATGACTTGCAGCTTCAAACAGCGCTTAAATCATTATTTGTCAATTAAAGGAGATGGTGTCCCATCTCCTATTTCTTTATACTTAACGATAAAATGAACCATAAGTCACATAAAAATTGAGTTTTTGACAAGAAATTAAAAAAATTTTCACAAATAAACATTTATAAAGGACTGTGATTACCCGATATCAATATATGAGAGAGACTTTCTAACGAGATAATATGCATTTAAAATGAAACTTTTGCAAGTTGCCTAGTCTTTGTTTACTTCATACAATATAAGAAGGTTCTAAAAAGAACAGTAATCAGGTTTATGGCAGCTGAACGACAGGTATTAAAGAGTAACGTTAGCGAGAATGCTTGTTAGCACTCCAGTACTGCTGCTTATACTGGCCCGTGCTTATCTGTATAAAGAAAATGGGGGTTCACAATTGAAGAGGGCAAGTATTGTGCGTGAAAAAAAATATTATGAATTAGTTGAACAATTAAAAGACAGAACACAAGATGTAACATTTTCGGCTACAAAAGCACTAAGTCTTCTTATGCTATTCAGCAGGTATTTGGTCAATTACACCAATGTCGAATCAGTAAATGACATCAATGAAGAATGTGCCAAACATTATTTTAATTACTTAATGAAAAACCATAAGCGACTAGGAATCAATCTGACAGATATAAAAAGGTCGATGCATCTGATCAGCGGGTTATTGGATGTGGATGTAAACCATTATTTAAAGGATTTTTCACTATCGAATGTCACGCTGTGGATGACGCAAGAGAGATAAACCCTCCTGAGGATATCCAAGCCACTTAATATTTGATAGAATATGAGTAACATGTTTGGCTTGAGGCGGTGAAAGATAGTGTCTGTTCAATGGGGAATTGAACTGTTAAAAAGTGCGGGCCTGTTCTTCTTACACCCGCTTTTCTGGTTTTTTATCATCATAAGCCTGGCTTTCGGCTATGTTAGAATCAAACGGGAACGTAAAACCTTTCATACAAGAATAGCAGATATTTATGATGATCTGAAATTTACTTATACAAAGGGACTGATCCCTGGTCTCCTTTTGTCAGTTGTTTTAGGCGTACTCGGAATCTCGATTCCTCTCGGTTTACTTGCGATTATTGCCGTTATCACTGCAGTGGCAGCGCTCACTCTTCGCGCAAACTGGATGTCTGCTGCATATATCGTCAGTGTGAGTATGCTGATAGGTTTTGGACTGCAAATGTATCAGGCGGAGCCTTTTCTAGAGAGATTTCCGCAAGGATTTGCAGTCGTTTGGCCGGCTATGGGTGTGTTTTTAGGCTTGCTGATTATCATTGAAGGAGCGGTTGCTTATCGTTCTGCACATGTGAGAACATCACCGGCACTTGTCGTAAGCAGCCGCGGTTTGCCGATTGGACAGCAGCTGGCAAACCGGATATGGCTTTTGCCGCTGTTCCTTCTCGTACCCGGTAACGGATTAGAATCGCACCTCAGTTGGTGGCCTGTGTTTACTGTTCCCGGTGGGTCATTCCATTTTCTATGGATTCCTTACTTTGTCGGATTCGGGCAAAGGGTGCAGGGGTCGCTGCCTGAAACGAGCATAAGGATCACAGCGAAACGCGTTTGTATTCTCGGCCTTGCCGTCACAGTTCTCGGTGCAGCGAGCTTACTGTGGACGCCGCTTGCGGGTGCAGCCGTCTGTGTGGCTGTTTTAGGACGTATTTTTCTGTCCATTAAGCAAAGGGTGAATGATAACGCGGCTCCGTTTTATTTCTCGAAACGTGATCAGGGCTTAATGGTGCTTGGGATTATACCAAACACACCTGCTGAGGATCTGGAATTGAAAATCGGGGAAATCATTACGAAAGTTAATGGCATACCGGTTAAGAATGTTTCTGATTTTTATGAAGCGCTCCAGCATAACCGTGCATATGTGAAGCTTGAAATTATCGGTTTGAATGGAGAAATTCGTTTTGATCAGCGAGCTTCTTATGAGGGAGAACATCATGAATTGGGTATCCTTTTCGTAAAGGATGACCGTGAAGACGAAGCAGCCGCTTTGTCCGGATCATAAAAGACAGCCCGGCACCGCGAGAAGATGTGGTGCCGGGCTGTTTTGTGTTATGCTGAGTTTTTTTCCATCCGTGCCGTTTCATCAGATTTGATGCCTAATGAAACAAAAACGCCAATAATGGATACAGCAAAGAGAATCATAAATAAGGTGTGATATCCCGAAATCAGGCCGATTAAGGCTGATGAAATGATGCTTCCGAAATAACGGAAGGTCGAGAAAATACCAGACGCCACTCCTGACATGCCGGGGTCTACTGTGGCAAGGGAAGACACCTGCATGCTGGTCAGGCCGACTCCGGACGCGAGCCCGCCCAGGATAAGAGAGAGCATAAGGAACAAGACGGAATGTGAGCTGCTTAACAGCAAAAATAATAGATTCGCTCCAGCCATCATGGCAAATGAAAGAAAAATGATTTTTTTTGCTCCCCATTTGTGATGGAGCTGGGCGCCGACCCAGTTGCTGGCCGACATGAATATCGAAAATACAGAGAGCGCCATGCCGCTGTTAGACGTATTAAGCCCAAATTGGCTCGTCATGAATAACGGCATGATCAATAAGACGGCATACATCATCAGATTGCTTAATAAGACTGATAGATTGGCATTTGTAAATGTTGAGCTTTTAAACAGAGTAAAATCAATGATTGGGTGCTGTGTGCGTTTTTCTCTTCTGAAAAAAAGCGGGACAAAAAGAAGTATCGATACACTGTATACCGCATAGCCCCATGAAGCCTCGTTTTTCGTCAGCAGGATAATCGAAACGATGCTGCCTGCAAGCAAGACAGAGCCGATAATATCCAGTGGCGCGTCAGATTTATTTTCTTTATATTGAGGGAACATGGTTAATGCCGTAAATAAAGCAATGGCGAGAAATGGGATGTTGACCCAAAAAATCGAATGCCAGCTGAAGCTGTCAATCAGTATAGAGCCAATAAATGGCCCGAGTGCTGCCCCAAGTCCTGCGCCAAGTCCAAAAAATCCAAACACCTTCGGAAGGCGTTTTTCAGAAACAACGTGACGGATAATGGCAATGCTGTTTGGCGTAAGCAGTGCGCCGCCGACAGCCTGCAATGCCCGAAAGACAATCAACAGCAGCAGGCTCGGTGAGAGTGCGCAGCCTAAGGACGCGATTAGAAAAAGGCCGACGCCCCATAAGTACATGGTTTTATTACCGTACATGTCACCAAGTTTTCCGGCAATCGGCTGTGTGACTGCCATCACGATTAAATAAACGGTAACCACCCAAGTGATGCTGGCGATGGACTCGTTATACGTATGGGATATAGATGAGAGCGCGACCGCGATCATCGTGGAGTTAATGGGAACCAGGATGGCCCCTAATAATAGCGAGACGATCAGCGCCCATTCTTTTCTTGAACTCATTGGGATCCTCCTTTTTGTTATGCCAAGGAGTTCATCACGAAATTCCTTTGACAAATAGAGCTGTGCTATGCTCCAGCATTTTTTCCTGGGGCATTGAAATCACCCGGTCTCCTAAATGGAGACGGTGAATAAAATAACCGAAAATAATCGACATAAACACGTCGGCATGCTCCGCTTCATTTCCTGTCTGAATAACCCCTTTTTCACCCATTGTTTTGAGATAATCAACCAATAGCTGTTTCATAGATTGGGGATATTCTGTTACGTGGTTGATGACATCTTGAAACATGGCCGGTTCACGAAAGCTGATTTTAATGATATCTTTTCTATGTTCCAGCTCCTCTAAGAGACAGGTTCCGATATGAAGCAGGTCTTTGTACAAATCGCCTTCAGTTTGTTCCAGAATGCTGCTTCTGTTTGGAGAATGCTGAGAAAGCAAAGCCTCGACTAGTCCCTGTTTGTTTTTAAAATTCCTGAAAATCGTCGCTTCACTTACATTTGCTTTTTCTGCAATTTCTTTTGTAGTCGTTGCGCGATATCCTTTTTTGACAAGCAGCTGCATGGCAGCGTCAAGGATTCTCTTGTTTGTCGGTCTCAATACGTTTCACCTCACGAATATACTGGCAGGACAAGTATACACCTGCCCCGCTTGTATAAGAAAGAGGGAGGACGCATCAGGCCCGGCTGACAACTGTGATTTTGCCGTTGCTTCCATCAACAGTGATGATGTCACCGTCCCGAAGTCTTTCCGTTGCTGTACGTGTGCCGAGAACGGCGGGAATGCCGTATTCGCGAGCAATGATTGCAGCGTGAGACAAAATGCCGCCTGTATCTGTAATAATTGCTTTTGCGTCTTGGAACAGGCTGGTCCATAGCGGTGTGGTCATTTTGCAAACGAGGACATCCCCAGGCTCGAATTGAGAAAATTCACTGGCGTCCCGAATGATTTTGACCGGACCTGTTGCAATGCCGCTTGATGCAGCAATGCCAAAAATATGATTCTCCGTGTTTTTTTCATCCTCTATCACAGCGCCGACAATTTCTTCTGCAGCTTTGAGCTGTTCTTTTGTCGGAGTGCCGAGATAGGCAGGGGCTTGAGCAAGTTCATACTCGTGAAAGGTCTGTCTGCGTTTTTCAGCCTTTTCTTGCAGGGATACAGGGTGAAGAAGCGCGTTTTCCACTTCATCATCATATAAGAACCAAAGGTCTTCACGATTTTGAATGACACCGTTTTCCGCCAGCAATTCACCTACCTTAAGCAAAAAGACTCTCGCCTTGGCATCCAGCATGGCGTCAATATAAAAGTGATGATCATCCTTTATATTTGCAGAGTTCAACGTCCACTGATAATAACGGTCAAATTCTTTCCGCAAATCGGGATCATTTATGTTTTCCAAGAATTCATTGTATAATTTCTCTCGTTTTTCTTTCGTTTTCTGAAATTCATTGTCAAAATGATAGCCATTGCGGACATAATTTTGAATATTGGCAAGGGCATAATACGGATTTTCTGCCCAGGTCTCTTGAATCAGATCATGGCTCTTTACAGATCGCCATCCGTATTCCTGTAAAAATTCAAGGAGGTTCTTCAGGAAGTGTCTGCCCTCATCTGTTTGTTCCATTTTTTCCTGCAGCTGTTCCGGCTTGGTGTTTTCAAAAATGGACAGCAGATTCGGGTTTTCCTGAACTTCAACAGAAAATAGCCACAGGCGGCGGTCTGTTTCCAGTGATTTGTTCATTTTGCCTGTCAGCATCTCGTAAAAATGAGCGTTTTGGGATTCTCCTTGAATATGTTGGTACATCGCTTGCAATTTGTTTGTTAGAAGAACTTGCGGAAAAACGATATTGAAGTGCTCCTCATAAGCCGTGAGATAAAAAGCCTTTAATTTTTGAAAAGCATCTAGTGCACTTTCTGCAGTATGCTCAGTTTGTGTGAGCTGGTCAAGCGTTATATAAAATGGGAGGTATGTGTGATTGATGATGTCATACATACGCTCCGATAATATTGGAAAAAGCTCTTTGCCGCAGTCTTTAGAAGGTGGCTGTTGTCCGCCTTGGTTTTTGGAATAAATGTGCCCGCGATAAAGTTTTACTTCGTCAACAACAACACCAATCGGAAACTTTTGCATGCTCTTCTTTAAGCCATACTCCAATGCCGGTACGATCAAGGATGAAAATAACGGGCTCACCGGACCTTCAATATTTGACTCCATGTTGAGCCAGAAATCATTCATATCAGCGTCTGTAATCATGAAGCTGCGTTCTTCTTCTGCTTCCTTTTTGTCCTGATCAATGGTTGTAATCGGGCGGGCCTGCAGAAGGTATACTTGATGATCAGCGATTCCGAATTCTATATCGACTGGATATCCGTACAGGTCTTCGGTTTTTTTCGTGATTTCAGTCAGTTCAATTACTTGTTCATCTGCAAGGCAAAAACGGCTGCGCATATCTTCGCTCGTTTCTTTTTCTGTGATTCCTTCTGCTGCAGACTCCATATAGATTTCCTTTGCACCTATTTCTTTCTGAATTTCAAACGAAGATTTATTGACTATAAATGTGTCTGGGGTGACACTTCCCGAAACGACAGCTTCCCCCAAACCATAGCTGGCGCTGATTAATAGCTCTCTATCATCATGGGTAACAGGATTACGGCTGAAAATAACACCTGATACCTCTGAATCGATCAGGCCCTGAACGACAACTCCCATTAATGGCTCTGCGATTTGGTTATTCATTTTTTTCTTATAGCTGCTGACTCGGCCAGAGAAAAATGAGGCCCAGCATTCTTTCACTTTAGTGAGAAACTCTTCCTCTGTTTTAATATTTAAGTAGGTTTCATATTGACCCGCGAATGAAGCGCCTTCTAAATCTTCTGAGGCAGATGAAGAACGCACGGCAACGGATTGGTATGATTCTCTCAGCTTGTAGAAGGAACTTGTCAGCTCATGTTTCAGTTCTTCAGAAAACGTTCCGGCGATGATCCCGCTTTCGATGTTTTCGCTAGTTTCATGAAGCTGGTTATCCTCCATAAAACGGGCGAGCGCATTCGTCTGAATAATAAACCCGTCCGGAACAGGAAGACCGTGTTTGGTCAATTTAATCAAGTTCATGCCTTTTGCTCCAGCAAGCTGGCTGGACTCTTCTGCTTGGCGAAATATTACAGAATACATATTTGAAACCCCTCTTTCCTTCATTTTGTTTTTCTCTCTAGTCTTTTTATGACGGAGCCTGTGTTTAAAAAATGATAGTAGACACTATCATTCAATTGTAGGTTTTCAGGAAAATGCTGTCAAACGCAGAAAGCCCTAAATAAAATGAATAGTTAAGTTAGTTAGATTATCATGAAAAATGGGGCCAGGCTGGTGCTGTATGCCTATTTTTCTTATATTCTCGGAATCTGGCGGCGGGCATGCTTTAATAAAAAAAGTGCCGCTGATTGGAACAGCGGCACTCATGTAAATTCATATATGTTCTTACTTTATGGAATAAGTGAAATCATAGTTGCTTATTGTGCTGTAGTCGCCATCATGGGATTTCAGCCTCATATACACACGTTCTCCGGACTTCTTAATCGAGAGTAAGTTCCTCCTTGGCCATGATCTTCAGTTTGGATAACAATTGTCCAAAGGAACCATTCTTCATCGGCAGCCGTCTGGAGCTTCCATCTATAATGATTATCGGGAAGAACTTCGAGGGCTGAACTTTTATCATCAGCTAGATTTGTGATTGCAAAAGCGGGTTGTGATGCTATAAGGAGACCGGGGAGTACAGCTGCTGTTGAAACATATGTAACGAACTTGAACTTCATATTTGTCCACTCCCTGTCCATTTTTTTGTTGAACTGGCCAGATCTACAACCATACTATATAACTCTGCTTGTTTATCTTGTGAATCATTCCATTCTATTATTTATCATTGTTTGATCTATTGATGTTTCTATTGACCGGGACCAAAGCGCAAATATAGTGATTGATTTTGGCTGAAAAAGGGTATGGTGTAGAAAGAGGGAACGATTGCACGATTGTCCGATTCTTCATTTTTTACTATAATCAGATCAGATGAAGAATCCCTGAGGAGGGTTTTTGTTGATTACAAAAGCCGTTTTTGCATTGTTTTTCCCTTTTATGCTCGTTGTTCTTTTTACAAGAGTCACCTTTAATCATTATGTGGCGATCGCTCTAACAGCTGCATTGCTGTTTGCCTCTTATTTAAAAGGCTATACAGAAACGTATTTTATTGTAGGATTGGATGTTGTGTCTCTTGTGGCTGGCGGGCTGTATATGGCCAAAAAAGCTGCTGAGAAAAAAGAAGAATAAATCGGACATAATGAATATAAAGACTGAATTCCTGCTTTTACGTTTTAAAAGCAGGTTTTTTATACACGAAAACAGCTGGAAATAAAAAACCACCGAACTTTAGTTCGTATTTTTAGTGATTTTGCATTCCATTGTGTTACTATATCTATAGGAAGATTTCGTTAAAGAAACGGAGGCTTATTTTGTGAAAGATCGCTTTGAGTTAGTCTCGAAATATCAGCCCCAGGGAGATCAGCCGAAAGCCATTGAAAAACTTGTAAAAGGAATTCAGGAGGGCAAGAAGCATCAGACTCTGCTGGGGGCGACAGGAACGGGCAAAACATTTACGGTGTCCAATTTGATTAAAGAAGTCAATAAGCCGACGCTTGTCATTGCCCATAACAAAACCCTCGCCGGACAGCTTTACAGTGAGTTCAAGGAATTTTTTCCGAACAACGCTGTCGAGTATTTTGTCAGCTACTATGATTATTATCAGCCGGAGGCGTATGTGCCTCAAACGGATACGTTTATAGAGAAAGACGCAAGTATTAATGATGAAATAGATAAATTAAGACACTCCGCAACATCGTCTCTGTTTGAGCGGAGAGATGTCATTATTATTGCGAGTGTGTCTTGTATATATGGTCTCGGTTCGCCTGAAGAATACCGGGAAATGGTCGTGTCACTGCGGTCTGAAATGGAAATTGAGCGCAACGAGCTGCTCAGAAAGCTTGTAGACATCCAATATGCCCGCAACGATATCGACTTTCAGCGCGGTACATTTCGTGTGCGCGGAGATGTAGTGGAAATCTTCCCGGCATCCCGTGATGAACACTGTATCAGAGTCGAGTTTTTCGGAGATGAAATCGAGCGGATCCGAGAAGTGGATGCCTTGACAGGAGAAATTCTCGGCGACCGTGATCATGTCGCGATTTTCCCGGCATCCCACTTCGTAACGCGGGCCGAGAAAATGGAGAAAGCGATTCAAAATATCGAGAAAGAGCTTGAGGAGCAGCTGAAGGTCATGCATGAAAACGGCAAGCTGCTTGAAGCGCAGCGTTTAGAGCAGCGGACAAGATATGATCTTGAAATGATGCGGGAAATGGGTTTCTGCTCCGGCATTGAAAACTATTCAAGACATTTGACGCTTCGGCCTCCGGGTTCAACACCGTATACGCTTCTTGATTATTTTCCTGACGATTTTATGATCGTGGTGGATGAGTCGCATGTGACAATTCCTCAGGTGCGCGGCATGTTTAACGGAGACCAGGCGCGGAAACAGGTACTCGTGGATCACGGTTTTCGGCTTCCGTCAGCGCTTGATAACCGTCCGCTCCGTTTTGAAGAGTTTGAAAAGCATATGCACAATATCGTGTATGTATCAGCAACGCCAGGGCCGTATGAGATTGAGCACACGGATGAAATGGTCGAGCAGATCATCCGTCCGACAGGGCTTCTTGACCCGCTGATTGATGTGCGTCCGATTGAAGGCCAGATTGATGATTTGATCGGTGAAATTCAAGCAAGGATTGAGCGGAATGAACGGGTGCTCGTGACAACCCTGACGAAAAAAATGTCAGAAGACCTGACCGATTATTTAAAGGAAATCGGCATTAAAGTAAACTATCTGCATTCAGAGATTAAGACGCTTGAACGGATTGAAATTATCCGTGATCTGCGTCTCGGCAAGCATGATGTGCTTATCGGCATCAACCTGCTGAGGGAAGGGCTCGACATTCCTGAAGTATCTCTCGTTGCGATTTTGGATGCGGATAAGGAAGGCTTCCTTCGTTCTGAGCGTTCGCTGATCCAGACCATCGGACGGGCAGCAAGAAACTCAGAAGGCCGCGTCATTATGTACGCAGATAAAATGACGAAGTCTATGGAAATTGCGATTAATGAAACAAAACGCCGCCGCGAGCAGCAGGAGCGGTTTAACGAAGAGCACGGCATTACGCCAAAAACGATAAATAAAGAGATTCGCGATGTCATTCGTGCCACAGTAGCAGCTGAGGATAAAGCGGAATACAAAACAAAAGCCGCGCCGAAGCTGTCGAAAATGACGAAGAAAGAACGCCAGAAAGTCGTTGAACAGATGGAGCACGAAATGAAGGAAGCAGCCAAGGCGCTTGATTTTGAAAGAGCCGCGGAGCTTCGCGATTTACTTTTAGAGCTAAAAGCGGAAGGATGATGAACAAATGGCTATGGATCGGATAGAGGTGAAGGGAGCCCGGGCGCATAACCTGAAAAATATCGATGTAACGATTCCAAGAGATCAGCTTGTCGTTGTTACTGGTTTGTCCGGATCAGGGAAATCCTCCCTTGCCTTTGATACCATATATGCAGAAGGGCAGAGACGGTATGTCGAGTCATTGTCTGCCTATGCCCGCCAGTTTTTAGGACAGATGGATAAGCCGGATGTCGATGCGATTGAGGGGCTGTCTCCCGCCATCAGCATCGACCAGAAAACCACGAGCCGCAATCCGAGGTCTACTGTCGGTACGGTAACTGAAATTTATGATTATCTGCGTCTTTTGTATGCGAGAGTAGGGAAGCCTCATTGTCCGGAGCACGGAATTGAGATTACATCGCAGACCATCGAGCAAATGGTCGACAGAATTCTGGAATACCCGGAACGGACGAAGCTTCAGGTGCTGGCCCCGATCGTATCGGGCCGTAAAGGCGCCCATGTCAAAGTCCTTGACCAGATCAGAAAACAAGGTTATGTCAGAGTCAGAATTGACGGCGAAATGGCTGAGCTTTCTGATGATATTGAATTAGAAAAGAATAAAAAGCATTCGATTGAGGTTGTCATTGACCGGATTGTGGTGAAAGAAGGTGTGGCGGCCCGTCTGTCAGATTCATTGGAAACGGCGCTTCGTTTAGGTGAAGGGCGGGTCATGATTGATGTCATCGGTGAGGAAGAGCTGATGTTTAGTGAGCATCATGCCTGCCCGCACTGTGGTTTTTCAATCGGTGAGCTTGAGCCGCGGCTGTTTTCGTTCAATAGCCCGTTCGGAGCGTGTCCGACATGTGACGGTCTCGGAATGAAGCTTGAAGTGGATGCGGATCTCGTCATCCCCAATCAAGATTTGTCATTAAAGGAGAATGCGGTCGCCCCTTGGACACCGATCAGTTCACAGTATTATCCGCAGCTTCTTGAGGCGGTCTGCACCCATTATGGGATTGATATGGACGTGCCAGTAAAAGATCTGCCGCAGCATCAGCTGGATAAAGTGCTGTACGGCAGCGGAGACGACCTGATTTATTTCCGTTACGAAAATGATTTTGGGCAAATCCGTGAAGGCGAAATTCAATTTGAAGGCGTATTGCGCAATATTGAAAGACGGTATAAGGAGACAGGCTCTGATTTCATCCGTGAGCAAATGGAGCAGTATATGTCTCAGAAGTCTTGTCCGACATGCAAAGGCTATCGGTTAAAGAAAGAGGCGCTTGCCGTACTGATTGACGGCCGCCACATCGGAAAAATTACCGAGCAGTCTGTAGCCGACGCACTTGCTTTCTTCAAAGGTCTTACCCTTTCTGAGAAGGATATGCAGATTGCCAATTTGATCTTGCGTGAAATTGTGGAGCGTTTAAGCTTTCTGGACAAAGTCGGCCTTGATTACCTGACATTGAGCAGGGCAGCGGGAACATTGTCCGGGGGAGAGGCGCAGCGCATCAGGCTGGCAACGCAAATCGGCTCGCGCTTATCCGGTGTGCTTTATATTTTAGATGAACCGTCTATCGGCCTGCATCAGCGTGATAACGACCGCTTGATCAGCGCTCTGAAAAATATGAGAGACCTTGGGAACACGCTGATTGTTGTCGAACACGATGAGGACACGATGATGGCAGCCGATTATTTAATAGATATTGGACCTGGTGCCGGCATTCACGGCGGTCAGGTGATGGCTGCGGGTACGCCGGAAGAAGTGATGGAAGATCCAAATTCATTAACGGGCAGCTATTTATCAGGGAAAAAGTTCATCCCATTGCCTCCTGAAAGAAGAAAGCCGGACGGCCGTTACATTGAAATTAAAGGCGCTGCAGAAAACAACCTGAAAAAAGTGAATGCCAAGTTCCCGCTTGGAACGTTCACAGCGGTTACAGGGGTTTCCGGCTCAGGAAAGAGTACTCTCGTCAATGAAATTTTGCATAAGGCGCTGGCGCAAAAGCTTCATAAAGCGAAGGCGAAGCCCGGCAGCCATAAAGAGATTAAAGGTTTGGATCATTTAGACAAAGTCATTGATATTGATCAGGCGCCAATTGGAAGAACGCCGAGATCCAACCCTGCGACATACACCGGTGTGTTTGATGACATTCGAGATGTATTCGCGCAGACAAATGAAGCGAAGGTCCGCGGTTATAAAAAAGGCCGCTTCAGCTTTAACGTGAAGGGCGGGCGCTGTGAAGCCTGCCGCGGAGACGGGATTATTAAAATTGAAATGCACTTCCTTCCTGACGTGTATGTTCCGTGCGAGGTGTGCCACGGCAAACGCTATAACCGTGAAACGCTTGAAGTGACGTACAAAGGAAAAAGCATCTCTGATGTGCTTGATATGACGGTTGAAGATGCTCTTTCTTTCTTTGAAAATATCCCGAAAATCAAGCGTAAGCTCCAAACTCTTTTTGATGTTGGCTTAGGTTATATTACGCTCGGTCAGCCAGCGACAACCTTGTCGGGCGGAGAAGCGCAGCGTGTGAAGCTTGCATCAGAGCTGCACAAACGCTCAACTGGGCGTACGCTCTACATTTTAGACGAGCCGACGACAGGTTTGCACGTCGACGACATCGCCAGACTCCTTGTCGTGCTTCAGCGTTTGGTTGACAATGGAGATACAGTACTCGTCATTGAGCACAATCTTGATATCATTAAGACGGCGGATTACATTGTCGATCTGGGGCCAGAAGGCGGAGCCGGAGGCGGAACCATTGTCGCGTCAGGAACGCCTGAGGAAATCACTGAAGTGGAAGAATCGTATACAGGCCGTTATTTGAAGCCTGTTATGGAGCGTGACAAAAAACGCATGACATCGCTCTTGGAAGCGAAAGAAACGGCAACATCTTAAAATCCTCTTTTCAGAGGGAATTCAGCTTGTCAGCAAGTCCATCCTCGGGCTTAGCAGGCAAGCTTTTTCTTTAGGGTTTTTGTGTGATAGTTTAGAATAGTCTTTTTAAAATGGGGAAAATTTCTTTGGGAAAATGCCTAAACATTTACAAAGTGCTACCGATAAATGAATTGAAAGGCGGATGATGTTTTCCATATTAAGCAAAAAAGTCCTATTAAGGGATTTGAATCTATCCTTAATCAATAACCGGATCTACATAAGTTAGAAGCTTTACTGGGATCTCATACGCCAGAAATCAAAGAAAAGGAAGTCTTTGATTTCAAAAACAAATACACATGGAGGTATTTTACACATGAGAATTAACCACAATATCGCAGCACTTAACACACTGAACCGTTTATCTTCAAACAACGGTGCAGCACAAAAGAACATGGAGAAACTTTCTTCAGGCCTTCGTATCAACCGAGCGGGAGATGACGCAGCAGGTCTTGCGATCTCTGAAAAAATGAGAGGACAAATCAGAGGTTTAGAAATGGCTTCTAAAAACTCTCAAGACGGAATCTCTCTTATCCAAACAGCTGAGGGTGCATTGACTGAAACTCATGCGATCCTTCAACGTATGCGTGAACTTACAGTTCAAGCAGGAAACACAGGTACACAGCAAGCAGAAGATCTTGGTGCAATTAAAGATGAAATGGATGCACTTATTGAAGAAATTGACGGCATTTCAAATCGTACTGAGTTCAACGGCAAAAAGTTATTAGATGGAACTGAAACTGATGGTTTCACTTTCCAAATTGGTGCAAATGCTGGCCAACAGCTTACAGTTAACATTGATAGCATGTCAGCAAATGCTTTAGGAGTAGACACACTTAATGTAAAAGATTTTGCTACTACTCCTTTTGATACTCAACTTGAAAGTATTGATACTGCAATCAACAATGTGTCAAAACAACGTGCTAAACTCGGTGCGGTACAAAACCGTCTAGAGCACACTATCAACAACTTAGGCGCATCTAGTGAAAACTTGACAGCTGCTGAGTCTCGTATCCGTGACGTTGACATGGCTAAAGAAATGAGCGAGTTCACAAAGAACAACATTCTTTCTCAAGCTTCTCAAGCTATGCTTGCTCAAGCGAACCAACAGCCGCAAAACGTACTTCAATTATTACGTTAATTTCTGAACGGCTATCTATTTCTGATAGTTACAGCTTGCCGACAGGTCCATTAGTTGGATATGCCGGCAGGCTTTTTTTGTTACAATCATTGTGTGACAGCCAGGGAGTCACTTGTTTCTTTAAAACAAAAAAGGCAAGATATTGTCATCTAACCTTTAGCTTGATTTCAGTTATAATGAATGCAACTTTTTCCGCAATTACAAAGTCTTCTTATACAGCTGCTTACTTACACTCATTAAATCTTGAACGATATGCGTGTTGCTGCTGTCAAGCAGTACTTTTATGTATTGAATATCGTGAGAGATCGGAAGAGGTCCGTGGATCTGTTCAAGCTCAGCGATCATTTCACGATTCATTCTTTTTTGTTCACGAATCAGCTTTAACACCGATTCCTGTGTTACTGTATAGTCACTGGGGTCTTTCTCCATTGCTTGTCCAGCCTCCTTGATTGCCGTAAGCTTTTTACATATTGTAATCGGTACAGCCGGAAGATTCTACTTCTAAAACTTTTTAAAATCCAATTTCCGTAAATCGGAGCATGTCTAAAGAATGAATTTGAAACCTGCTGACGTTTTAAACGTATATATAAGTAAAACGTCCCTGATCTTTTGTCATGGGTAAAATTCACAATAGGAGTGTGGAATGAATTGAACCGTAATCAAGCTATTATTGCATCACTTTGCTATTTCAGTGTGTTCATTGCGCCAATCATTGTGCCGATTGTCGCTTATTTTGTTGTAGATGAGAAAGAAACAAAACGCCATGCGATACGTTCTCTTATTTCTCACATTGTTCCTTTTGCCGGCTGGCTGGTCCTTTTTATCGCTTTTCTGGGCGGAGCCATTGCCATTGATGGAGACAGCCTGCTGCCTGTATTTGTGATCATTGGGGGAGCAGTTATTTATTTCTTAGTTGTTATTGGCATTATGATTTGGAATGTGATTCAGGGCATTAAGGTGCTGCGTGCAGCATAAGTAGACAATGGGGAGGAGATCGTCATGAAGCAAGAAAAGGAACGAATCCTTAAGCTTGTTGAGGAAGGAAAGCTTACAGCACAAGAGGCTTTGACACTGATTGAAAAACTTGACAGCGACTACAAGGAAAAAGAAGAAAAAATCACAGCGCTCTCAGTTCATGTACATGACGAGGAAGAGCCGTTTACAGCAGAAAAAAAAGAAAGCAGCAAGCCGTCTTTAGGAGCCAAGCTGTTTGATTGGATTGATTCCGCTGTGAAAAAGGTCAAGGAAGTTGACCTTGATTTGAACTTTGGCCATGCGTATGATGTTCAGCACATTTTTCAATTTAAAGATACTGACTTCTCCAGTGTTGAGCTTCAAATTGCCAACGGCAGCGTGAATATCGTCCCTTGGGAAGACGAGGATATCAGAGCGGAATGCCAGGCGAAGGTATATCGCGCTGACAGTCAGGATGCGGCGAGACATGCATTTCTTCAGCATATTGAATGTGAAATCAAAGGAAATAAGTTTTTTATCCGTACTGAGAAGAAAACAATGAAAACCAATGTGACTTTATATATTCCTCAGAAGGAGTATGATAAGATTCGGGTGAAGCTGTTTAATGGTCCGGTCAGAGGGGAACATTTACATGTAAAAGAGTTCTCGGCGAAAACGACAAACGGCGTGCTGTCGTTCTCGCATTTAACAGCCGAAAAAGCCACAGCCGAAACGGCCAACGGGCAAATTAAGCTTGCCAGCCACAGCTGTGGCACGATAGAAGCGGAAACCATTAACGGATTGATCGATCTCCGTGGGAGAAGCGAATCCATTGACGTTCAAAGCTTTAACGGAAATATTGCGATTCACGTAACAGACTCTGACTGCCGCTCCATTTATACCAAAACAACAACTGGAAATGTGGAGCTTTCGATTCCGGACGATCTTGCAGTGAAGGCAGAGCTAAAAAGCAATCTTGGTTCGTTGTCCCATGAATTAATGGATGTTGAGATGCTGAAAGAAAAAAATGATACCATTCAAAAAGAAATGTTGTTCACTTCAAATCAGGCACATGATCAAAACATCACCGTCTTCTCAGAATCATTAACAGGCACCATCAAACTAAAGTACTCACAGAGGTGATCAAATGAATAGGCTTTATCGTTCAGAAAAAAACAAGAAAATGGCCGGTGTCATCGGAGGTCTCGCGGAATATTTCAATTGGGATGCATCACTCCTCAGAGTCATAACTGTCATCCTAGCTATTATGACAAGTGTTTTCCCTGTTTTGCTCATTTATATCATTTGGATTTTTATCGTCCCGTCAGAAAGGGATATGAAATGACATGGTAAAATGGGCAGTCAGCATTTTGGTAAATGCATTGTTATTAATCGTCATTGATGGATACATTGACTCCATTCATGTTAGCAGCATTGGGGCAGCGATTATCGCCAGTCTCATTTTATCGATCTTAAACGTGCTGATTAAACCGCTTTTGATTATCTTTACACTGCCGGTCACGATGGTGACGCTTGGTCTCTTCTTGTTTGTGATTAACGCCATCACCCTGATGATGACCGCGTCCATTATGGGTGACAGTTTTCAAATTGACGGCTTCGGCACAGCGATATGGGCATCTGTTATCCTGTCGGTGTTCCACTTGCTGATTCAAAAAGGCATTTTAGAGCCGCTGCGAAAGAAATAAAAAAAGCTGCCATACAGAAGGCAGCTTTTTTTACATGTGGTGTTTTTTTTGTTTTACGCGCTTCTGCGGCGGATACATTTGCGGCAGAAGGCAAAAGCTCAATGCGGCAAATATAAGGCCTAAGAGTCCAAAGGACATGGCAGACGGCATCAGTGTGAGCAGATAGGCGGATATCATCGGACCTGCCGCCATGCCTGTATATCTGATAAAGTTAAAAACTCCGATTGCACTCCCTCTATTGTGTTCAAATTCATTGGTGATCATTGTGGAGTACAAGGGAGGGATGACCCCCATCGAGATGCCAAACAGTGCCAGTGTGAGAGCCATGAGAATGAGAGAAACGGAATGTGTAACGGCGAACAACATGATACTGCAGGCTGCGATTACATTGCTGCCGATAAACAAGGTGCTCAGCGCGATTTTTGCCTGTATTTTTTTAAACAGAAACGTACCGGCAATCGTGCTTAGCGCCAGTGGCAAATATAACAATCCTGCTATGCTCACATCAATATGATAGTGCTCCGTCAGCAATATCGGGAGGTAGACGATCACCGCAAAATAAATGAAAAAGAGGACAAAACTTAAGGTCAAAATGACGTTTCCTGTTCGATTTGTAAATATTGATTTGTAATGAGCGAACACATTGCCTTGGGCTTGCTGCTTAGATCCAGCGGGAGAGTCCTTAGGAAAGATGATGCTGTTTGTCACCAGCATAACGACAGAGATGGCCGTAAGCATCCAAAAGATCCCTTCGTACCCGGCTGCTCCGCCTATGAATCCCCCGAGAACGGGTGCGATAGCCGGCGCGGCGGACAGGAGCATTTGATATGTTCCCATTGCACTCCCGCGGTCACTGCCTGTAAACAGCTGTCCGATCGTTGTGGCAGCAATAAGAGGCAGTGCTGCAGATCCCGCAGCCTGTATCATTCTGAATATCAGAAATAAAGTAAAGTCAGTGGTTACCGCACAGCCGATGCTGGCAGCTGCCGTTGCCATAATTCCGGCAATCAAGACAAACCGCTCGCCTTTAAAATCGATGATGGTCCCTAATATAATTTGCATAATCGCTGTCACAATCATAAAAACTGAGACTGACAGGTTTACCATTGCTGCGGAAACATGGAATGATTCTTTAATAATCGGGATAATAGGTGAATAAATGTTTTGGCTTAAAGATGCAAAAAATGCGCTGAAGCAAACAATGTATAAGATCAATACCGCCTTTGATTTTGTTTGAGTCATAAGTGTACACCGCCTTTTTGTTTACTTTACAGGTTTGTCCGGAGTCTCATCGTTTTGTTCTGCTTCAAGTGTAGATGTCAGCTGCTCTAGAAATTTCAATACAGCATTTTGTTCGTCTTGTGAAAATGAATCGAGGAATTGGTAAAAAGCCAGCTCCTTTTTTTTATGCAATTTCTCATGCAAGTCGAAAATCCGTCTGCCTTTACGAGTTAATTTGAAATACACTTCTTTTTTGTTATCTGTCAGCTGATAGCTGTTAATGAATTCTTCCTTGATCAGTTTTGTGCTGATTTTCGTTACATTCGCTTTCGATAAGTTCATTTTTCTGGCGATTCCCGCATTGTTAATGGGTTCATGCTGGCCGATACAGTCAATGACATGAATGCTTGTCATGTTTTTAGGGATATCGATCACATCCTCCTCTGCGGCCTCCTTAAAAAATTGCTGAAGTGAAGTATTCGCTTTTTGTTCATTAAGGTGCAGCAGTCTCACATATATGTCGTATATCATCTGCTTCGTCAAATCAGACATAGGCTACCTTCTTTCTTAGGAATAATAGTTTACGATGAAACAATAAACAATATTGTTTACCGGTGAACAATATTATTTTATCTTTTCTTGTTTTCGTTGTCAATTGCTGGTGTTTAAGCTTTATTTGGTGTTGTGTCATGCTGAATATGAGTGTAAAAAGTGTGTGAAAAATGTGACATTTACATTTATTTTCAAATATTTGGGTACAGATTATATTGACGGGTAGAGGAATAAGGGATAAAATGACTAATGTTTACTAGTAAACATTAATTATGATATGCACCTTGAAAAATGAACATAGAAGTTTGAATCTTAACATAATTCGCTTGGTAACTTTAAGTGCTGCCTGCCATTCGTCTTGTTCAGTTGTGCCAGTTGTTCCAATTCTTTATGAGGGTGATGACTTAAAGCGGGATAAGTTTTTTAGGGGTGAATGAGATGACCGAAATGGCGACGGAAAGAAAGCCTATAGATTTTACTGCTGAGCCACTGACACAAAATTGCAGAGAAATATTTGAACGGCGCCAGCATGTTTTGGTGGGGATCAGCCCATTTAACAGCAGGTTTTCTGAAGATTATATTTACAGATTGATTGGATGGGCGACAGCTGAATTTAAAAGCGTTTCCGTTTTGCTTGCGGGGCATGAGGCGGCTAACCTTCTTGAAGCGCTCGGCACTCCCAGAGGCAAGGCTGAACGAAAGGTAAGGAAAGAGGTATCGCGAAACAGGAGATTTGCAGAAAGGGCTCTTGCGGCTCATGGCGGGGACACGAAGGCGATTCATACATTTTCTGATTTCACGGAAAACAAAGCCTATCAGCTGATGAGACAAGAAGTTGAACATGCGTTTTTTGAGCAGCCACATTTTCGGCATGCTTGTTTGGACATGTCTCATGAAGCGATTATCGGGCGTGCACGCGGAATCAGTTTGATGATGGAAGAAGTCAGTGAGGATATGCTGAATTTGGCTGTGGAATATGTCATTGCTGAGCTGCCGTTTTTTATCGGAGCTCCGGATATTCTTGAGGTGGAAGAGACGCTCCTTGCTTATCATCGTCCGTGGAAGCTGGGTGAGAAGATCAGTAACCATGAATTTTCTATTCGTATGCGGCCGAATCAAGGGTATCTCATTGTGCAAGAAATGGCGCAGATGCTTTCTGAAACACGGATCACATCTGAAGGATGATAGGGGGAGTTAACATGAATCAATCCATTAAATTGTTTAGCGTGCTTTCTGATCAATTTCAAGAAAATCCATATGCTTATTTTTCACAGCTGCGGGAGGAAGATCCTGTTCATTATGAAGAGTCGATAGACAGCTATTTTATCAGCCGCTATCACGATGTCCGCTATATCCTTCAGCATCCTGATATTTTCACGACAAAATCACTTGTTCAGCGTGCTGAACCGGTCATGCGCGGCCCTGTGCTGGCCCAAATGCATGGGAAAGAACACTCCGCTAAAAGAAGAATTGTAGTGAGAAGCTTTGTAGGGGACGCATTGGATCATCTGTCTCCATTGATTAAACAAAATGCAGAAAACTTGTTAGCACCTTATCTTGAAAGAGGAAGAATCGATCTCGTCAATGATTTTGGAAAGACGTTTGCAGTGTGTGTCACGATGGACATGCTCGGGCTGGATAAAAGAGATCATGAAAAAATCGCTGAGTGGCACAGCGGGGTTGCCGATTTTATTACGAGTATCTCTCAGACTCCAGAAGCGCGGGCGCATTCTTTATGGTGCAGCGAACAGCTTTCTCAATACTTGATGCCGGTCATCGAAGAACGCCGCGTCAATCCGGGATCTGATTTAATTTCCATCCTATGTACTTCTGAATATGAAGGCATGGCGATGTCGGACAAGGATATACTGGCACTGATACTCAATGTGCTGTTAGCCGCAACGGAACCGGCAGATAAGACGCTGGCACTGATGATTTATCATTTGCTCAACAATCCCGAGCAGATGAATGATGTTTTGGCTGACCGTTCGTTAGTGCCAAGAGCCATTGCGGAGACGTTGCGGTATAAACCGCCGGTTCAGCTGATTCCGCGGCAGCTGTCCCAAGATACGGTGGTCGGCGGTATGGAAATCAAAAAAGATACGATTGTTTTTTGTATGATCGGAGCGGCTAACCGGGACCCTGAAGCGTTTGAACGTCCTGACGTGTTTTATATTCATCGGGAAGATCTCGGCATCAAGAGCGCTTTTAGCGGCGCCGCCCGGCATCTCGCTTTCGGATCAGGCATCCATAACTGTGTAGGAGCAGCTTTTGCCAAAACCGAAATCGAGATTGTAGCCAATATTGTGCTGGATAAGATGCGGAATATCAGATTAGAGGAAGGTTTTCGTTATGCTGAGTCCGGTCTGTATACACGCGGACCTGTCTCACTTCACGTTGCGTTTGACAGGGCGTAATAAGATTTCAAAGGTCTCTCCCATGCGGGGGAGGCTTTTTTTACATATGTTTTACCCACAAGTTGAAAAACGCAGTCACTGTTTTTAAATCATCAATTGAAAATTCATTGAAGAGCTGTTTGTATTGCTCCTTTGCTTTCTCATGAAGCTGTTCATGTAATGCCGCCAGTTCTCTGCCGCTTTCAGTTAGCGTATAAAAAATTTCTTTTTTGTTGCCGGGCTTTTTTGTCACTGTGATGATATTGTGTTTCAACAAAGCTTGAACTGCTTTTGAAACAGCGGCTTTTGAAATATGTAAGCGGGATGCTAAGAAGCTGTTGTTCACATTTTGGCTGGTATGTATACAGGAAACAATGTGAAGCTGGGTCAATGTCCATTCTTTTCTGAGATGTTCGAGATGTTCTGAGGACATGTCGCGGGATGGTATCTGTACCTTTTGCATGACACGTTTATCCCTTTTTAAAGCGAATTGTTGTATAGCTTGAATTAATTCATCATGAATACTGTTGTCCATCAATTTGCCTCTCTGATTTAATTGTTAACTGGTTAACTATCCTTAGTTTACTGGGTAATAGTGGAATCTTCAAGAGGCAGACGCTTTTTTGTTCTTTATGCACAAAAATGAACTCATAAGCTTCCCTGTTCAGACGCAAAATACATGAAAAGGGAGGTGTTTTGATGAGGAAATACACTGTTATTGCTTCTTTATTCTTGTCTTTTCTTTCAGTTTTGTCTGGCGGCCATCATGAACCGAAAGCTTTTCCTGTTATAAATCAGGAACCATTCCAAACGCCTCATTACATACCCTTGCTTGAAAATCCTCCTCAAATCGATGTGAAAGCTGAAATGAAAAGCAATCTGATGATTGAGGCTCAAGTGCGTGACAATGAGTATCAAGCATTTTCTGCCTTTCTGTTTTATAAACAAAGTAATGAGCTGGGCTACAAAATGGTGCCGATGGATCCGACACCTGGAGCGGTCCGCAAGTTTTTCGCGCAAATTCCGAAACGATTGATTTGGAACAGCGAGCTTGAGTATTACATTGTGGTTTCCAATGGGAAGCAGCGGGTCGAGTCGGAGATGAAGAAACTGAAGCTCGAAGGATATCAGGCTGATCTTGCCCATATCCCGGAGCTTCTGATCACAGAACTAGCGGTTGATACAAAGAACATTGGACGTGCAGACGGTTATGAATTTATTGAGATTTATAATACGACTGACAGAACGATTGATTTTAAAGACTATCACATCCGTTACCGCTATCCGAAAGAAGGGCCTGACTCCGATCTGATTTGGAGACCGGAAAAAAAGATCACGATTCCATCCGGTGAAACGTTTGTGTTTTGGCTGAAGCCTGCCGGACATCCAGAATTGACGGCGGAGGATTTCAATCGATATTATCAGACACAATTAACGGAAGGGAAAAATCTTGCGGTGATAGAAGAGACAGAGGGCATGGCCAATACCAGACCGCGTGCAGCCGTGATATCAACGAATACAGGAAAAGATATTTCGGTTGCACATTATCGGAAACATGCGCTGCGCCGGCTGTCGTCTGTGCTTTACAAGTATCCGATGGACGGTACCGCAGAACTTCTCAATATTTCAATCGGAGAAAAGAATCCGTCCCCCGGAACTGTATTACAGGCGCAGGTGCCTGAGCAGAAACGAAAAATCAAGCTTGATAAAGAAAAACCAGTCATTGAGGATTTGACTGACCGCAAGCCTGTCCGTCCTGCTGAAAGCATTGAGCTGCGTGCTGACATACGGGATCGCAGTCTTGTGAAAACGGCGGCTTTCTACTATCGGACAGATGAAAACAAACCGTTTAAGCGCATTTTCGCTGAAAAAGACCGCAACGACAATCTCTATCATTATATTGTGTATTCGCCTGAACTGATCGGGAAGGATCAGCTTGAGTATTACGTGACTGCAGGGGACGGGATCAATGAAGCAAGAACCCCGGTCAAAATGATTGATATTAAACAAACAAGCAAGTCGCACGGTTTGCGGATGAATATTGAAAACAGAGATACGCTATCGGGAACTCAGTTTCTAAAAGCGACGACAGACGGGCGCACTGACAGCATTAGGCTGTGGATTGACGGAAAAAAACAAGTGACAGAGCCCGCTATGGAAAAAGAAGTGTATTTTGCGTTCGATACGAGAAAAACGAATCTTTACTTTAAAAACGCGGTAACGATGGAAGGCAAAGTATTAAAGGTGTTCGATGATACGACAAATAAATACCGCACCTATTCTGTTCCATTGCCGGAGACGCTGCTTCGCAAAGGGAAGCAGCTGCAGCATATTACGATACGATCAGGTTCAAAGGTATCGCCGTTTGATACGGCTGAAAACCGTGATGATTTCTTAGTCAAAAACGCCCGACTGGTGTTATCGGATGGTACGGTGATCAGGGATCAGAGGGTTTCTCCTGAGAAGGAACTCTTTATTGGAGATAATCAGCGCTCGAATAAAAGCTGGCAATTTCAATTCAATCTGCCTGACGGACTGTTTACGTCACAGCTGCTGGAGTGGGATACATCAAAGCTTTCTGAAGGGGTTCACCATATTCAAGCGAGCGACGGCAAGGAAAATGTAAGCTTGGTTGTGCGGGTAGATAATTCAGGGCCTCACATTGAGCCGAATATCACCGAGGGACAAACGTACAAAGGAAACCTCATCCTGCAGGCGGATATGTATGATAAATGGAGCAAAATTGAGGAAGTGAAGGCGTCTTTAGATGGTGAAAGCATTACACTCCCATACCATACGTCATCTTCTGAACTTTTGCCGGGAAAACATTCGCTAAAAGTGACAGCAACGGATCTCGCGGGCAATAAAACAGTCATTGAGCGGACGTTTAAAACAGAACGAGAGCATCCAGATCAGCCGGAGGTCATAGACAGCGAAGCCGACACGCATAGGGCTAAGCTTTCTGTGCGGGTGAAGGATCCGACGAATGACGCCATGGATGTCGCTTTTTATAGAGGATTTCAATATACAGCGCGAAACAATGTGAAAATATTCAAGCATGCGTCACTGACTGAGCCGCCGAAAAGCTTTGTGCCGGAAAGCGAGACCCCATTTACGAATAAAGAATTGGAGAGGGTATCTGCTGCTGACGGAAAAACAGTATCGACAGAAAAGAAGGAACTTTTCCCTTATCATCGCTTTGAAGTGGCGGTTGATCCGTCAGTTGATGAGAATGACTTGGCGGAAGCAGTCTGGAAGGGAAGTTCTTTGCCGGGGAGAAAGGTGACGATGTATGTTTGGAATTATCGGACAAACGAGTGGCAGCCGGTTGACAGCTTTGTTGCAAAGAATGACAAACCGTTTATGCTGAAGGCGTCTGTGATCGCCTCCGATTTTGTACGGAAGTCGAAGATGAATGTGATCGTACAGGATGAAATTCCTCCTGCGAAGGATATGTACACATTTGTCTGGATGTCCGATACACAGTATTACGCCGAAAGCTATCCGCATATTTTTGATAAACAAACTGCATGGATAAAAGATAATCAAAAGCAACTCAATATCAAATATGTGTTTCACACGGGTGATATTGTAGATGATTCAGCTGATATCAGACAGTGGAAAAACGCGAATCGGTCAATGTCCGTTCTGGATAAAAGCGGGATTCCTTACGGCGTGCTGGCCGGTAACCACGATGTCGGGCATAAGGACGGCTCCTACAGGGCGTTTGGCAAATACTTTGGCAGTGATCGTTTTGATAAAAAATTGCATTATGGCGGTTCCTATAAAAATAACCGAGGGCATTACGACCTGATTTCAAGCAACGGCAATGATTACATCATGCTATACATGGGATGGGGCATTACCAATGAAGACATCGCATGGATGAATCAGGTACTGAAGAAGCACCCTGACCGGATGGCTGTTTTAGCTTTTCATGAGTATTTGCTGGTCAGCGGAAACAGAAGCCCGATCGGAGAGAAAATATTTAAAAAAGTCGTGAAGACGAATCCGAATGTCGTGATGGTGTTAAGCGGACATTATCATAGTGCGATGAGAAAAACTGATGAGCTTGATGATGATGGTGATGGAAAACCGGATCGCCTCGTGCATCAAATGCTGGCCGATTATCAGGGCGGGCCAGAAGGCGGGCAAGGGTATTTGCGTTTGCTGCAATTTGACCAGGCGAATGATATGGTGCATGTGTCGACGTACTCTCCGCATTTACAAGATAAAAACTACTATGATGCGGATACCCACGGTGACAAGGATGAGTTTTCTCTTTCGCTTGATTTGAAGCCGAGGATCAAAAAGGTGGAAACCGATTATTTTGAGTGTAATGTATATACCAATGAAGAGCTCGGAAAACGGGAGCAAGTAAAGAGCGGGGATACTGCTGAATTCCGCTGGGATCATCTCGAGCCGCATTCTGTTTATTATTGGTACATCATTGTAGAAGACAGTTTTAACGGCAAAACGAAATCACCGATCTGGAAGTTCAAGACGAAAAAAGAGACATATCGTCCGGCGCCAGACCAGTTAGATTTTCGCCATGTCTCCAATCCTTAAAAAGGATTGGAGGTTTTTTTATGAAAGCCGATCCATATAGTGGACAAATGTATAACGGTCGCCTCTGTATACAGATTTGGCATGTTCAAAAGCAGTTCCGTTCTGTAAATATGTTGTTCGTTTGATTAACAGGACAGGCGCCCCCTTTTGAATGCCGAGAATGCTTGCTTCTTGAGATGTTGCAGCGCTTGGTTCAAGCTCCTGTTTTGCACTGGAAATCGGTATGCTGTTGTACCTTTCAATATGCTCGTAAATCGAAGACTGAAAATGCGATTCATTTAATTCACCCGCAAGCTCAAACGGAATATGCGAGGATTCGATCGCCATCGGAATATCATTTGCCAGTCGCACCCGAGTGACTTGATGGATAGGGGAGGGGTGCCCGCAACCTAATATAGCGGCGAGCCCCTCCGTTGAATCAATAAGCTTGTAGTCAATGAGCCTGCTGCCCGGTGTCATCCCGCGGCTTTTCATATCCTCGGTAAAGCTTGTCAGCCCTTGGAGTGCTTGTTCCATTTTTGGCTTGCTGACAAAGGTTCCCCGCCCTTTAAGGCGATAGAGAAAGCCTTCATTGACTAAATTAGAAAGAGCCTGGCGAACCGTCATCCGGCTGATCCCAAATTGTTCGGCATATTCACGCTCAGAGGGAAGAGGCATATCCGGCAGCAGCTCTCCGCTCTTTATTTGCGCTTTTAATTGTTCCATAATCTGATAATAAATCGGAATAGGCGATTGTTTATCGATCTTCATAAGTCAGCATGTTCCTTTCAAGGTCTTAATGCCGCTGCTTCACGATCAATCAAAACCGTTACATCGGAATGCAGGTGCAAAGCAGATGCAGGGAAATCTTCACTTATGTCTCCTTCTAACAGCTTTTTCACTGCTTCTGCCTTGCTTTTGCCGGAAATAAGCAGCAGAATGCGCTTGCTTGTGAGAATCGTCTGGATTCCCATTGTGAGCGCTTTTTTTGGCACACTGTCTATTGAAGGAAAATATCTGGCATTCGCCTGGCGGGTTTGTTCATTTAAGGTCACAACGTGTGTCCGCGACTTGAAAGGCGTTCCCGGTTCGTTAAAGCCGATATGTCCGTTTCGGCCGATGCCGAGAAGCTGAATGTCAGTGCCGCCGAGGGATTCGACTACTTGTTCGTACCGTCTGCATTCGGCTTCCAGGTCGTCTGCATTTCCATTCGGGATAAAATGCCGGTTTGGAAGGCTATCGATATGCTGAAAAAAACGATGATTCATATAGAAGTGATAGCTGTTCGGGTCATCGCTTGAAAGTCCGGCGTATTCATCCAAATTAACCGTGGTGACGTTTTGAAATGAGAGATTCTCAGTTTGGTGCAGGCGGATCAGCTCGCGATACGTGCCTTCCGGTGTGCCGCCTGTCGCTAAACCGAGAACGGCGTCAGGTTTTTCCTTGATTGTGTCTGCCGCTATTTTGGCTGCTTTTTGGCTTAGCTCTTCATATGTTTGACATTCTATTACTTTCATATCTGGTCAGCCTCCTTGGATATAAATGCAATGTTTCCGCGGCAAATGGTGAGAATCACCTCGCAATCACTGCTGACAATGACAAGATCCGCATCTTTTCCCTCTGTCACACTGCCTTTTCGGTCAAAGATGCCCAGCTGTTTGGCCGCGTTTGCAGAAGTTATATTAGCTATATCCGTCCAAGAACAATTTGTAAACTCACGCATATGCCGTGCGCCTTCGTTCATTTTGAGGATCGAACCGGCAAGTGTTCCGTCTGAAAGAAGAGCTGTTTTTCCTCTTACCGTCACACTTTGGCCGCCGAACTCATATACGCCGTCTTTCAGGCCTTTTGCCCTCATTGAATCGGTAATTAAAATGAGCTTGGTGCTGCCTTTTGCCAAGAAAGCAAGCTTTGCCGCTAAAGGATGGGAGTGGATGCCGTCGGCAATAAGCTCTGCCATAAACCCATCATGGGCAAGTGCCGTTCCGATCACTCCGGGCTCTCGGTGATGAAACGGGCTCATCGCGTTGTAAAGATGGGTCATATGGCTCGCGCCTGCTTTCGCGGCCTCCGACAGTAATGCGGAGTCGGCATCTGTGTGCCCCATCGACGCGATAATCGATTCGTCTTTCAAATAGCGGATTAGTTCAAAATGCTGGTCCTCTTCGGGCGCGAGTGTGACAATTTTGATCAGTCCGCCCGCCTCCTGCTGCCACTTTTTGAAAAGCGCAACATCCGAAGGCCTGATCCATTCCTTTGGCTGCGCCCCGGCTCTTTTAGGTGAAACAAAGGGGCCCTCTAAATGAATGCCGAGCAGTTCCGCACCTAATAAAGAGGATTCCTCAGCTGCTTTCCAATCTTTTGCATTTACCAAAGCTTGAGAAATGTGCCCATGTTCCTGAGTAATCGTTGTTGCCAAAAAGCTCGTCGTGCCTTCTTCGGGCAGCCTTGACGACATGGTGTCGAGGGCTGAAAAGCTTGAATCCATTGTATCTGCGCCATAGCCGCCGTGAATATGAATGTCAATCATCCCGGGAAGCAAAACGGAATCTGCCGGTGCTTGAATCTCTTTTGAATAAGACTCTTTAGGACGTTCTGTTGAGATTGTGCTGATTTTTCCTTCATTGATTCCGACATAGCCATTTTTGATTACTTCGTTTTCTGTCACGATCGCGATGCCTTTGATAAGAAGACTTTCTGCCATAGGTGATCCGCCTTTCTGGAATATGAATACATTTATTTTACCCCTTTTCAGACTAGTGATCTAGACCAGCTAAGGCGTTTTCCTGTCTTTTATAAAATCTGTTTTAGGTTCAAGCCCGAAAGTGATAAAATGAAATTATTGTGAGCAAGCTCGGGGCAGCCCGGAACAGGAGGAACATATCGTGGCAAAGGTTCGCACAAAAGACGTAATGGAACAGTTCAATTTGGAATTAATCAGCGGAGAAGAAGGAGTTAACCGCCCGATTACAATGAGTGACTTATCAAGACCAGGCATTGAAATTGCCGGATATTTTACATATTACCCGAGAGAGCGCGTGCAGCTTCTCGGAAAAACGGAGCTTTCTTTCTTTGAACAGCTGCCGGAAGAGGATAAAAAGCAGCGAATGGATTCTCTGTGCACGGATGTAACACCAGCTATTATTCTTTCTAGAGATATGCCTATCCCGCAGGAGCTGATTGACGCTTCTGAGAAAAACGGCGTGCCTGTCCTCAGATCGCCGCTGAAAACGACAAGGCTGTCAAGCCGGTTGACCAACTTCCTTGAGAGCAGACTTGCGCCAACCACAGCCATTCACGGTGTGCTTGTGGATATATACGGTGTCGGCGTATTGATCACAGGAAAGAGCGGCGTCGGGAAAAGTGAAACCGCGCTGGAGCTTGTGAAAAGGGGGCACCGCCTTGTCGCCGATGATTGTGTTGAAATTCGGCAGGAAGATCAGGATACCCTTGTCGGAAACGCTCCTGAATTAATTGAGCATCTCCTTGAAATCAGAGGGCTTGGCATTATCAACGTGATGACGCTGTTTGGTGCCGGTGCGGTCAGAAGCAATAAACGGATTACGATTGTCATGAATCTTGAACTTTGGGAGCAGGGCAAGCAATACGACCGTCTCGGGCTTGAGGAAGAAACCATGAAAATCATTGATACAGAAATTACAAAACTGACGATTCCTGTCCGTCCGGGCCGAAATCTCGCAGTCATCATCGAAGTGGCAGCAATGAACTTCAGATTGAAGCGGATGGGGCTGAACGCCGCTGAGCAATTTACCAATAAGCTGGCGGATGTCATTGAAGACAGTGAACAAGACGAATAGGAGTTGGCGTTAAATGAATGAAGCGATAGAACCACTTAATCCGATAGCGTTTCAGCTAGGGCCGTTGGCCGTCCATTGGTACGGAATCATTATCGGTCTCGGCGCTTTGCTTGGGCTTTGGATTGCGATGAGGGAAAGTGAGAAACGGGGGCTGCAGAAAGATACGTTTATCGATCTTGTCCTGTTTGCCATTCCGATTGCGATTATTTGCGCACGAATTTATTACGTTGCATTTGAATGGGATTATTATGCGGCACATCCCGGAGAAATCATTAAGATTTGGAAAGGCGGCATTGCCATTCACGGCGGATTGATCGGCGCCATTTTAACAGGTTATGTGTTTTCGAGAGTGAAAAACCTTTCGTTCTGGAAGCTTGCGGATATTGCCGCGCCAAGCATTTTACTCGGCCAGGCGATCGGCCGCTGGGGAAACTTCATGAATCAGGAAGCGCACGGTGAGGCAGTCAGCAGAGCCTTTTTAGAAAGCCTGCACCTGCCTGAATTTATTATCAATCAAATGTACATTGATGGACAATATTATCACCCTACTTTTTTATATGAATCACTATGGAGCTTTGTCGGCGTCATCATTTTGCTGTTCTTGCGCAAAGCAAATTTGCGTAGAGGCGAGATGTTCTTGATCTATATCATTTGGTATTCAATCGGACGATACTTTATTGAAGGAATGCGGACTGACAGCTTAATGCTGACTGATGCACTTCGCATCGCTCAGGTGATTTCAATCGTATTGATTGTTTTGGCTGTGGCAGCCATCATCTTCAGACGCGTCAAGGGATACTCGAAGGAGCGGTACGCAGAGTAGACGTCAACAAAGGGGGATGAGGGATGAAGAAGATCTTTATGGCCGGTCTAACGGCGGGGCTTCAAACAACATGGACACTCGGTAAAGTCATTTTCCCGGTAACACTATTGGTCACTTTGCTTCAGCATACACCTGTCATGGATTGGCTTGTACGGCTGATCACACCAGTTATGGGCCTGTTCGGGCTTTCGGGTGAAGCGGCCATTCCGCTTGTACTGGGAAATATGCTGAATCTGTATGCAGGAATTGCCGGAATTTTGACATTGGATTTATCTGTGAAGGAAGTCTTTATTTTAGCTGTAATGCTTTCATTCTGTCATAACTTGATTATCGAATCGACAGTTGCCGCAAAGGTTGGTATCAGAATTGGCGTTATTTTGGCGGTGCGCATCGGTTTGGCCGCTGTGTCAGCGATCGTCATCAACCTCATCTGGCATGGCGGACAGGAAACGGCGCAGTACGGTTTTATCACCGCGAAGAGTGCGGCCCCTGACGGCTGGCTGGCAATGCTGGCCGAAGCTTTAACGAAAGCTGGACTTGGTATTTTGCAGCTGGCGGCAATAGTGATCCCGCTGATGATCATCATTCAGTTTTTAAGAGATTTAGGCTGGCTGCATCGGTTTTCGAGGTGGCTGTCTCCGTTTACGCAGCTGCTTGGCATGAATAAAAATACGTCCATGACAATGGTGGCGGGACTGACGATCGGTCTGGCCTACGGAGCGGGTGTTATGATCAAAGCTGTCGAGGACGACGGCGTGAGCAGACGGGATATGACATTGGCATTTATTTTTCTCGTTGCCTGCCACGCGGTGGTGGAAGATACACTTGTCTTTATTCCGCTCGGCATACCGGTCTGGCCTCTTCTTCTGATTCGTGTCACCACCGCAGTGCTGCTGACAATGGCTATTGCGCACACATGGAAAAAATGGAAACCCTCAGCGGTTGGAAAGGAAGCAATATGAGTGACAAACGAGTAACGACGATTCTGTTTGATTTAGACGGAACTCTTATTAATACGAATGAATTAATTATCGCGTCCTTTTTGCATACACTGGAGCATTATTACCCGAGCAAGTATAAACGAGAAGACGTTCTTGCGTTTATCGGGCCGTCTCTTTTTGACACATTCTCCTCGATGGACGCTGATAAATGCGATGATATGATCGCCATGTACAGAGCGTACAATCATGACATGCATGATACACTCGTGACTGAATATGAAACGGTGTATGAAACCCTGGATGCATTAAAAAAAGCCGGCTTTAAATTAGGGATTGTGACAACGAAATTAAGAGATACTGTCAATATGGGCCTCAAGCTGACGGGAATCGGCGAATTCTTTGAAACGGTCGTTACCCTTGATGATGTGACGATGGCAAAGCCTGATCCCGAGCCTGTGCTTTTAGCGCTGAAACAGCTGGGAAGCGAGCCGGCGGAAGCCATTATGGTCGGAGATAATTACCATGATGTGCTGTCAGGGAAAAACGCCGGGACAAAAACGGCTGGAGTCGCATGGACGATTAAAGGGCCGGAAACACTGGCGAAGCATGAGCCTGATTATATGCTTGAGAAAATGAGTGATCTATTACAAATCGTTGGAGTGAAGTAATCTGTGAGAAAAACAGATCGTCATCCGGTCTCGGGGGCTAACTCACTATGGCATGTCTATCAAACGGTGCCTTTTTTAAAGGTTGTCAAAAATTTTATTGTCATTCAAATTGCGAGATATACACCGTTTATAGGGATGAAAAACTGGCTGTACCGTACATTTCTGCGGATGAAGGTTGGAAAGCAGACTTCCTTTGCCCTCATGGTGATGCCGGATATTATGTTTCCGGAAAAGATCTCAGTCGGAACAAATACAATCATCGGGTACAATACGACCATTTTGGCCCATGAGTATTTGATTCAAGAATACCGGATCGGCAAAGTCCTGATCGGAGACGAAGTGATGATCGGTGCCAACACGACTATTCTGCCCGGTGTGGAAATAGGGGATGGCGCAGTTGTGTCCGCCGGAACACTTGTCCATAAAGATGTGCCTGCCGGGGCTTTTGTCGGCGGAAATCCGATGAGGATCATCTATACAAAGGAAGAATTGCAAGAAAGATGGAAAAAGCCCGCTGAATAAACATCAGCGGACTTTTTTTATATTCAAAATTGAGTATTATTGTTTTCGTAAATATGCTGAACGCCAATCCATTTTTGGCCGACATTGGAGTAGCGTGTATTTGTCATTCTAACCGTGCTTGTTTTGCTGTCTGTCCGGATATCGCTTCTTTCATGTTCGTGATGGTGCACTTGTCAATGATCACATCAACGTGGAAGGTTGAACCGCCAAGCTGTCTAATGAACTTTCCGCCAGTGTCCGCAGTGAAGTTTTTCACTGTGAATGTGCTGGCTTTATTGATTTGGAAAATCTTATCTGACGCTTTTTGGGCAGAGCCGCCGTCGATGGTCACTTTTCCTTCCTTCTTCACCGTTAACGCATCCTCGCCAACATCTTCCCACTTCACATTCTGAATGTTAACGTTTCCATAAGTGTGCACGCCATCAGCAGCAGGTGTGCCGAGCACCACATTTTTCAGAGTTGCTCCATCCTCTACACGAAAAACAGGTTCCTGATTTTCGGACTGGCTTCCGTCACCTAATTCTTTCCCTGCTACAAACCGCTGTCCCTTCCCGTCATATGTTGTATTTTTTGGTACGATAATTGTTTCGTGCACCACTTTGTCAGCTGCAAAAGCAGTTGATGACTGAAACTGGCTGAAACCCATAACCAAACTGAACATAAATAGGATAGACACGATTTTTTTCAATGATAAAATCCTCCCCGGATCGCTTTAATTTTTGTAAGAGAAGCTTCAGCGTCTTGCGCCGGCTTCTCTCACATAGATCGGGGCAAGGCTGAATCTGCTTTAATCATAAAAACAGACAGCCTGAAAGTAAAGATAATGTTGGATGGTAACTGGAAAATGAATCGATATTACCGATTGAAACAAAAAGCGTGAATATTGTCGTATTTGCTCAGGATAGAGCATACTATTGTGAAAACGAACGGTTGTCAGCTGTTTACTTTTGAATCACAACGGCCTGGCTGCCCATCTGTTCCCACGCTTTTTCAAAGCTGGCTCTGTCGGTTTTTCTGTTTTTATAGCCATACGGATCATTGAGATAGACATATTTTGCATCATATCCCGTGACGGCGACGCTGTGTTCACTGTACGTAATGTCAATCGTTCCGTTTGGTGTTTTCCATGTCTGCATGTTGTCAACTGGCGTAAAGTTGGAGGTTGTGATGACCCAAACAGGATTGCCTTTCTCAAGCTGTTCATAAACAGCAGAAATGCTTTTTCCAGTCAGGTCAGACACTTTGTCTCCGGCATAGGTTTTCGCCAGCTGATAGATCGGTCCATGATAGACACCGAGACCCGGTCCATTCGCCATATCCCCGACAAATCCGTCATTCGGATCACCTTTTAATCCGCTGCTGTATGTCAAAGGCACTGTGGCTATCTGGTTAGCCAGTGTGTTTTTTGTCACGCTGTATCCCGCGTAATTCAGCACCATCGCAAGACTTGTTACTTCACAGCCATTATAGAGCCGAGGCGCGTCCATCTGATTGTAAAGGACGACATCCAGTGGTTCTGCGCTTCCCTTCAGCTCCTTTTTGCTGTTCGCGGCTGTGCCCGTATTGCTATCAGAAACCACTTTTTTAAGGCTGTTCAAAAAAGGAATATCTATATCTTTTGCATCTATTTTAAGTCCGAAAAAAATAACGCCTGAAAGAATGATCAGTACACATAGAGTTCGCAGTGTTTTCATCTTTATCTCCTTGTTCTCTATTTGATTTGTATTATAGCATGCCAAACATAAAGAATTTGAGATATTACGTACCTTTAATCATTTATTCATGATTTTTTCATAATTGGGAGGAGGATATCTGAACTAAAAATATCTTGACTGAAGTTAAGCATTGATTTTCATTCTTTCATCTGCTAACATATTATCATATTAGCGAACTAAAGGATTCGGAATTTTCCTTCAAACAATGCAACGGAGGTGCTCGGGTTGATGTTTATGTTTGAGAAACCGCACGGCATGAGAGATACACTGCCCGGTTTATACGAAACGAAAAAAAAGGTGAGACAATCGTTAACCGATTTGATAGATAAATGGGGATATCAATTTATGGAAACGCCGACACTGGAGTTTTACGATACCGTTGGCGTACAGTCAGCGATTGAAGAGCAGCAGCTGTTTAAGCTTCTTGATCAGGACGGCAAGACATTGGTGCTTCGCCCAGATATGACAGGACCGATTGCAAGGGTGGCGGCATCAAAGCTTCTGAAACACGATCATCCGCTCAGAGTCGGCTATGCGGCAAATGTATTCAGGGCTCAGGAACGCGAAGGCGGACGTCCCGCCGAATTCGAGCAGGTCGGAGTGGAATTAATCGGTGACGGCACGACAAGCGCTGATGCGGAGGTCATTGCATTAGTAATCGGTGCGTTAAAAAGCGCCGGGCTTGCTTCCTTTAAAATTGCCATCGGCCACGCCGGTATTGCGGATGCCCTGTTTGTTGAGGTACTCGGAAACGTTGAACGCGCTGATGTGCTGCGGAGGTTTTTATACGAGAAGAACTACGTCGGCTACAGAGAACATGTCAAGTCTCTCCCGCTTTCCTCCATTGATAAAAGCAGGCTGCTTGAGCTTCTTGAACTGCGGGGCGGCATAGAAGTTTGCGGACGTGCTGAGGAAATCGTCGATTCTGCACAAGGAAAAAGCGTGGTTGATGAGCTGAAGGCGCTGTGGGACATTCTTGAGGATTACGGATGTACGGAAAATGTCCGCCTTGATCTGAATATGGTTAGCCACATGAGCTATTACACAGGGATTTTAATTGAAGTGTACGCCGAAAATGTCGGCTTTGTCATTGGAAGCGGCGGCCGTTATAACAAGCTTCTGGGTCATTTTGATTCACCCGCGCCTGCAACTGGCTTCGGGCTTCGGATCGACCGGCTGATTGAAGCGCTTCATTTGAAAGACGAACCTTGTGACATTGACGCTGTTATTTTCAGCAAAGAGCAGCGGGCGCAAGCCATCGCTTATGCGAATGAAGAACGTATGAAAGGGAACAAAGTGGTTCTTCAAGATTTATCGGGAATTGAAAATATCGATCAGATGACAAAATCTTTTGCAAACGTCACCTATTTTATCGGTGCCAGAAAGGAAGAGCAAAATGGGTAAGTTACTCACAATGGCGATGCCAAAGGGCCGGATATTTGAAGAAGCGGCAGGGCTGCTGCGGCAGGCTGGCTACAAGCTCCCTGAGGAGTTTGACGACTCGAGAAAACTGATCATCGATGTGCCTGAGGAAAATCTCCGTTTTATATTAGCTAAGCCGATGGACGTGACCACATATGTGGAGCATGGCGTGGCAGACGTCGGAATTGCAGGCAAGGATGTCATGCTGGAGGAGGAACGCGATGTGTATGAGGTGCTGGATTTGAACATCAGCAAATGCCACTTGGCAGTCGCCGGACTTCCGAATACAGACTGGAGCGGCGTAGCGCCAAGGATCGCGACAAAGTATCCGAATGTGGCTTCCAGTTATTTCAGAGAGCAGGGAGAACAAGTCGAAATCATTAAGCTCAACGGTTCAATTGAGCTGGCACCGCTTATTGGGCTTGCGGACCGAATTGTGGACATCGTTTCCACGGGACAGACGCTGAGAGAAAACGGGCTTGTTGAAACAGAGCACATTTGCGACATTACTTCCCGATTTATCGTCAACCCGGTAAGCTATCGCATGAAAGACGATGTGATTGACGAAATGGCATCCCGCTTATCTCTCGTAGTGGAAGGAGAAACGGCAAAATGAAGATCAAAACCATCAGCGGCGCTGAACGGCTTTCTCTGAAGCGGTCCATAGATGCCGGAACGGAAGAGCAAAGAAAAGCGGTTCGATCTATTATTGAAGATGTCAAAGCAAACGGTGATCAGGCGGTCCGCAGCTATACGGCGAGATTTGACGGCATCGAAATAGACAGCCCGCTGGTCACAAAAGAAGAAATTGAGGAAGCATACACCTTACTGGATTCACAGCTGCTTCAGGTGATTAGGCAGGCAATCGAAAATATTAGGGAATATCATGAAAGACAGCTGCAATCCTCATGGTTTTATCACAGAAAGGACGGCACAATGCTGGGGCAGAAAGTGACGGCGCTTGATTCCGCCGGCGTATATGTGCCAGGGGGAACGGCTGCATATCCTTCATCTGTTTTGATGAATGTCATTCCGGCGCTGACAGCCGGTGTGGATAGAATCGTTCTTGTGACGCCTCCGGGAAGAGACGGACAGCTATCTCCAGGGGTTTTAGTCGCTGCTGCTGAGCTGGGCATAAAAGATATTTACAAAATGGGCGGCGCTCAGGCGGTTGCGGCGCTGGCGTACGGAACCGAAACCATTGAGCCGGTAGACAAAATCACAGGTCCGGGAAACATTTATGTCGCGCTGGCCAAACGAGAGGTATTCGGCGATGTCGATATTGATATGATTGCCGGACCGAGTGAAATCGTTGTGCTGGCTGATGAAACAGCGATTCCGAGCGAAATTGCAGCCGACCTGCTGTCACAGGCGGAACACGATAAGCTCAGTTCGTGTGTGTTTGTCACAGATTCCATGGAGCTGGCCGAGGCGGTTTCAGCAGAGGTGAAGGAGCGGCTGAAAACCTTGCCGCGAAGAGAAATAGCGGACGCTTCAGTGAGTGATTACGGTTGTATCTATGTGGCGGAAACAATGGATGAAGCGATTGACACTGTCAATACGCTTGCACCGGAGCATTTAGAAATCATCACACAGTCTCCCGAAGCTTTGCTTGGCAGAATCAAACATGCGGGTGCAATTTTCCTAGGCAGATATAGCCCTGAGCCTGTCGGAGATTATTTTGCCGGACCGAATCACGTGCTTCCGACAAATGGGACAGCGAGATTTTCAAGTCCATTAAACGTAACGGATTTTCAAAAGAAATCGAGCATTATTTCTTACAGCCAATCAGCCTTTGAAGAACATGCCGAAAGCATCGCGGCTTTTGCCAGACTTGAAGGATTAGAAGCCCATGCCAGATCAATCGAAGCGAGAGAACGGAGGAATTCAAAATGAGAAAAGCGGAACGCGCAAGAAAAACAAACGAAACAGATATTGAGCTGGCATTCGCAATAGACGGTGAGGGACAAGTTGATATCAAAACAGACGTACCGTTTATGACGCATATGCTGGATTTATTCACGAAACACGGGCAATTCGATCTTTCGATTAACGCAAAAGGCGATGTTGATATAGATGATCACCACACGACTGAGGATATCGGCATCTGCTTAGGGCAGGCGCTGCTAGAAGCTTTGGGCGATAAAAAAGGAATCAAACGCTACGGATCGGCGTTTGTGCCGATGGACGAGGCGCTTGCTCAAGTCGTCATAGATTTAAGCAATCGGCCGCACTTGGAAATGCGCGCAGACTTCCCATCATCTAAAGTCGGCACATTCGATACGGAGCTTGTACATGAATTTTTGTGGAAGCTGGCGCTTGAAGCACGGATGAACCTGCACGTCATCGTTCATTATGGCACAAACACCCACCATATGATTGAAGCTGTTTTTAAAGCGCTTGGACGTGCGCTTGATGAAGCGACTACGATCGATCCGCGTGTTAAAGGGATACCATCAACGAAAGGGATGCTGTAAATGATCGGCGTGATAGATTACGGAATGGGCAATTTATACAGTGTCTCAAAGGCGCTTGAGCGTGTCGGCGTGCCGTATTTTGTTTCTGAAAAGCCGGAGGAGCTGAAAGAAGCTGATGCCTTCATTTTGCCGGGAGTCGGTTCATTTGGAGACGCGATGGACAATTTGCACAACGCGAAGCTCGATCAATTGATTCGCGATATGGTCTCAGAAGGAAGACTGCTTATCGGGATCTGCCTCGGCATGCAGCTTTTATTTGATCAAAGCGAAGAAAACGGGACCGCGTCAGGCCTTGGGCTGTTAAAAGGAAAAGCAGTCAGACTGAAAGCAGAAGATGAGGAAGGAAACAAGCTGAAGGTTCCGCATATGGGCTGGAATCGCCTTTCCTTTCATAACGAATCTCCGCTGCTGGCTGAAACAGAAGAAGGCTACGCTTATTTCGTGCATTCGTATTATATTGACGGGATGGAGGAGAACGCGCTTCTGGCAAGCGCTGATTATGGTGTGCGAGTGCCTGCTGTAGTCGGAAAAGGGAACGTCTTCGGCGCCCAATTTCATCCGGAAAAAAGCAGCACGGTCGGAATGTCCATCCTAACCCAATTCACGAAAATGGCAGCAGAACAGAAGGTGAAAAAATGAGTGCTTTTACATTATATCCGGCAATTGATATGAGAAACGGCAAATGTGTCCGCCTTGTTCAAGGAGATTATAGTAAGGAAACGATATACGGCGATTCACCATACGACATGGCCTCGTTATTTGCGAGTGAGGGTGCCGAATGGATCCATCTCGTTGATCTTGACGGCGCAAAAGAAGGAAAAAGAGTAAATGACCGTCATGTGATCGAAATTTCGCAAAAGCTGGATCTGAAAGTGGAAATCGGCGGCGGGATCCGTTCCGAAAGTGACGTCTATGAATACTTATCAGCAGGAGTCGATCGAGTAATCCTGGGAAGTTCAGCTGTTTCTAACCCTCCGTTTGTAAAAAAAATGCTGAAACAATATGGCGAGAAAATTGCAATCGGACTGGACGCGAGAAACGGCTTTGTTTCAACTGAGGGATGGCTGGAAACATCAACCCTTAAGGCAGCTGAACTAGGCAAAGAGCTTGCCAATGAAGGAGCTGAAGTTTTTATTTTTACTGACATTGCGACAGACGGAATGCTGTCAGGCCCCAATATTGAAAGCACGGTCGAGCTTGCTAAGGAAACGGGGAAATCTGTGATTGCTTCCGGCGGAGTCAGTTCCGTCGCGGATCTCGAAGCCCTCGCCCGCTGTCAGGCGGACGGCGTTTCTGGAGCGATCATCGGAAAAGCGCTGTATACCAATCAGTTTACGCTGAACGAGGCGCTTGAAAGGGTGAAACGCAAATGATCACAAAACGGATTATTCTATGTCTTGATGTCAAAGAAGGACGCGTTGTCAAAGGAATTCAATTTCTCGAATTAAAAGATGCCGGTGACCCTGTTGAATTGGCGGAAGTGTATGACCAAGAAGGCGCGGATGAACTGGTTTTTCTCGATATTTCCGCCTCGCATGAAGGACGAAAAACGATGGTTGACGTGGTGGAGCAGGTTGCCGCGAAGCTTGCGATTCCGTTTACAGTCGGCGGCGGCATCAATCAGCTCAGCGATATGAAAACGATTCTGCGTGCCGGCGCAGATAAAGTTTCTGTGAACACGGCAGCTGTTCTCCGGCCTGAGCTGATTACGGAAGGAGCCGAGTTTTTCGGTTCGCAATGCATCGTACTTGCCATCGATGCCAAGTATGACCAGGAATCTGGCACATATAAGGTCTACACGCACGGCGGCAGAAAGAAAACAGATTGGGAAGTCACAGCATGGGCAAAAGAAGGCGTCAAACGCGGCGCAGGAGAAATATTGCTGACAAGCATGGACTCTGACGGTGAGAAAAAAGGCTTTGATCACAGGCTGACAAAGCTTGTTTCTGAAACTGTCCCCGTACCTGTTATCGCCTCGGGAGGAGCGGGAAACGCGCAGCATATGCTTGAGGCTTTTACAAAAGGAGAAGCCGACGCTGCGCTGGCCGCCTCTATTTTTCATTATAAAGAAACATCAATGAAAGAAGTGAAATCATACTTGAAAGAGCACGGGGTGAATGTGAGATGAAACAGGCAGATGAACTGCGTTTTAATGAGGATGGATTAATTCCTGCCATCGTGCAGGATGCGGCAAGCAAAGAAGTGCTGACACTTGCCTATATGAACAAGGAATCGTACGAAAAAACGCTAGAAACGAAGGAAACATGGTTTTACAGCCGCTCACGCCAAGCGTTATGGCATAAAGGAGAAACCTCAGGGAACACGCAAGCCGTTAAGGGTATTCGGTATGACTGCGACCAAGACGCGCTGATCGTGCTCGTAGAACCGTCCGGACCGGCATGCCACACTGGCAGCTACAGCTGTTTTACAAAGGAACAAACAGAAGAACAGGCTGCGGGCCGATTCGACATCATTAACGAGCTGGAGCGCGTTATCGCGGAACGCCAAGCGGAAATGCCTGAAGGAGCTTACACCACTTACCTTTTCCGAGAAGGCGTCGATAAGATTTTGAAAAAAGTTGGAGAAGAAGCATCCGAAGTCATCATCGCCGCGAAAAACCGAGACCACGAGGAACTCAAATGGGAAGCGGCAGACCTGCTGTATCACCTGCTTGTCCTGCTCAGAGAACAAGCACTGCCGCTGGATGATGTGCTTGACGTATTGAAGAAACGACATTCTGAAAAATAAGAGTAAAGAGCCGTTATCATACGGCTCTTTTTGTTTTGTGAAAAAAGTAATAGGTATTTAGGTGTGCATAAGGTGTTTTGCATGATTAGTTAATAAAAGGAGAGTAAAACCAAGTCGGATTTCCTATTTATCCAAATTCCGCCATGTTGTAACATGGAAAAGGATAAATTAATCACTCATTAACCAGGTCAATAGAATTATTTTTAGAGTAAAAATAGAATACTATTCTCACAATACCCGTGGAGGTTCGTAATGAAAAAGATCATCTTTATTTGCTTCAGCTTATTACTTGCCCTGACAGGAGGATGCAGTATGAACGACAATGATAAAAACACCAAAAATGACAATACAGAAGCCGTAAAACCAAAAGATATGGATCCAAAAGACCTGCCGCAAGTTCCTGCGTTTCAGGACGAAAAAACGAGAGAGTACATGGTGTCAACAAAAGAAGAGGAGCCCGGGTATTATTTGCTTGAGTCTAAGTCGAAAGGATTTAGGATGTTGTTTCCGGAGGATGGGGAGTATCTTCCTGATTATTCTACATCAAATGGAAAGAATAGCGAATCGATAGGGTTTCAAAGCTATAATGAAAAATCAAATATACTTTTAGATGCACAAATTAGTTACTATAGCAAATCTTCTTTTATTAATAATCCAGAGACAATGCTGCACCAAATTAGTAATGAGAATGGTTACAAAGGAAATTTTAAGAAAGAAAAAGCTGATGGGAAAACAGTCTATACAGCATCAAAAAAAAGCACTTTTAAAAACAGTGATCGTAAATACAATTATTCCTTTCGTTATTTTGGATATATAAAATCCAGTGATGAAGAGTACCTGGGAATAGTATATTCTTTTATAGTTCGTTGTAAAAAAGATGATAAACCCTGTACCTTGAATGAAGATCAAGCAAGAGAAAGAACTGATACTCTAATTAATTCTATCACCTTTTTAGGAAATAAGAAGGAGGGTAGAGATGGACAATAAGAATGTTTTCGGAAATGAAAATGTAAAGCTCCGTTTAATTAATTTAGAGTATGCCTATAAAGAAAAGTTTGCATCGGACAATCTGGAAAAAGTAAAAAAAGCCAAGGAAGAGTTTATAGCTGAAGTACGGAGGATTTATAAAGAAGAAACAAACTCTGAACTTCCGAGAGAAATAGATATATATACTTCACATGAACTTATTCAAGAAAATAAGAACATAGATAAACATATTAAAGATTCTGGTTATGATGGTACAGCAATTTATATAAAGGATAAGAATAATGATATAGAGCAGCTTCATATTATTTCTGAGGGGAGTGCTGATAACGCAGATTGGTCTTATAATTTCTTTGGTTTGTTTTTAGGTATTGATGATAACCAATACAGAGCTACCAGAGAGTTTGTACAGACCTCAAAGAAAAAAGCAGGTAATTCCGAGGAATTGAGAACATTTGCGTTAGGACATTCTCTTGCTAATAATAACCAAGTATTAGCCCAGTTAATTGATGGAGAATTTGATGAAGTATATGGTGTAAATGGAGCACAAATAAATATCGACCAACTATTATTAGCTGATAGAAAATTGGTGGATTTTCTATTGAACAAATATGAACTTAGTCGTCAAGAACTTAAAGAGCTCCCACGAGAACAGCTAAAAAAAGCAATCACCAAATACTACAATGACAAAGGCGTAACAGCAAACATCACCCAACGCATCTCCAAAGATGACCCGCTTTATGGCGTTAGCGGAAAGGCTGATTTTATTACATTTGGCAATGTAAAGATGAAAGATACAAACACGGATGTCAAAGGAATCAGAAGCATTATAGATAAGATTCCTGATGAGGAAGTCCGCTCTATCCAAACCTTTTTGCGAAAGTATTCGGATGACTATAAAAAAGGTGGGCTAAACGGATTTGTCATGGCTTCAACTGGGATAGATGCAGAGCTTGTCGGCAGTATATTTAGTGCTGATGGAAATGTGGCGAAAGGGAAAATAGTGAAAGACCGGTTTGGTGATATACAGGTAATGGTTAAAAATATCGGGGAAAAAATGCCGGCCTTTATTAAATTCTTTCATACTATCTTGAATAATAGCGGGACATTTGTGGATCAGCTTAAAGAGAATGGGTATATTGATGAGACACAAAAGAAGAGTATCAAAAAACAGTTGAAAATTGTTAATAATAAGATAAGCGATATAGAAATTCAATATCAACAGTTAAAATACGCACTTTCTACTAATAATGTAGTTGCAATTGTTTATTATGTCTGTGAGTTAGTAGGCAGTGTTAAAGAATTAAAGGCGGCATTAGAAACACTCGACACAGAAACAAAAGACGCATTAAAACTCATCGTCGACGGCCACAGCATCGTTCAAATGCTGAACGCGTTATCAAAGGAAAAAGGATTCAGCTATAAAGGCTCCGATATTTACTTTACAGGAAAGAGCGGCTCGGGAGAAACGATTAAAGTCAATCTCTCATCCGCTGTCAGAATCTATCAAAACGGTATGAAGCTCGTTGAAGATATGGAAGATGCGATTTCTCAGTACCAGAAGGTTTACAGTCAGGAAATCGATGAAGACTTCATAGATAAAAAACAGGCGATCATCACGGCTATTCATCATATGGAAGAAAATCCTTCGCATTATGCCTTCGATCTTCAATTCCGGCTTGCAGCCGGTTTCAGCCACACATTCGATAAATTGGAGAATATCTCAGTTCATGAATCGTTCCACACAGGTGCGCTCCCTGCTAATGATGGAATTGTTGCTGAATTAAAAAAACAGGCAACAGAAAAAAGAGATTTCATCAAAAATATCCGCGAGAGTATTGAAAAGTTGTTTGAAAAAGAAGAAATGATTTCTCAGTTATTTGATTTTCAGCCCAAGGAGGAATATGAAGAGTGACTTCCTTATTTTCAGAAAGTGAAACAGAAATTGTATCAACCACCTATATGTTTCTTACCCAAGACGAAATGAAGGGGAAAGCAGGCAACCTCAATAAACCAATCAACGACATTCTAAGCCTGACAAAGAAATTTGAGTCTTCGCTAAAAGAGGAAATTAAAGGACAAAAAGGGTTGATTGTAAAAAAAATAAAAGAAGAGCTTGAATCAAAAAGCGAAAAACGAAAAGCTGCACTTCAAATGATAAAAGAAGAACATACTGCAAAAGTTGACCGGTACAAAATGATGATTGAAGACCTGCGAAAGCAGGATGTGACATTGACTTACAGAAAAAAGAAGCCTGTTAAAGGTGTCTAATATAAAAAATCTCCTATTCAAACAATGAGTGGGAGATTTTTATTTTCATCACGGCAAAAATATACTGAAAAAGTCTCTCTCCATTGATATGATTGAGAAAGAGTAAAAATCATCCTTTTGCTATGCCATTTCACCTTTCTGAACGCTGAAACAGGAGGAAACATATATGCCAACCAAGCAACAAAAATCTAAAAGTAAATTGAAACCCTTTTTTGCATTAGTAAAGAAGACCAATCCTTCTTATGGAAAGCTTGCCTTTGCGCTGGCCCTCAGTATTGTGACCACGCTGGTCAGCCTGCTGATTCCATTATTAACGAAGCAGCTTGTCGACGGATTTTCCATGTCAAATCTGTCAGGCACGCAAATCGGGCTGATCACGCTAGTTTTTTTCGTTCAGGCCGGTTTAAGCGCTTATGCCACCTATGCGCTTAACTATAATGGGCAAAAAATCATCTCCGGACTGCGGGATTTATTATGGAAGAAATTAATTAAGCTCCCTGTCTCTTATTTCGATACAAACGCTTCAGGAGAAACAGTCAGCCGTGTAACGAATGATACGATGGTGGTCAAAGAACTGATTACAACCCATATCAGCGGATTTATTACAGGGATCATTTCTGTTATTGGATCACTGACAATCTTGTTTATTATGAATTGGAAGCTGACACTGCTTGTGTTAGTTGTCGTTCCGCTGGCAGCTCTTATTTTAATACCGATTGGCCGGAAGATGTTCTCCATTTCCCGGGAAACGCAAGATGAAACAGCCCGTTTTACAGGCTTGCTGAATCAAATTCTTCCGGAAATCAGACTCGTCAAGGCTTCAAATGCGGAGGATGTCGAATATGGGCGCGGGAAGATGGGGATTTCTTCATTATTTAAACTTGGAGTGCGTGAAGCAAAGGTTCAGTCGCTTGTCGGCCCGCTCATCTCACTCGTGTTAATGGCGGCGCTTGTGGCAGTTATCGGATACGGCGGCATGCAGGTGTCATCAGGTGAGCTCACCGCCGGAGCGCTCGTGGCTTTTATTTTATATTTGTTTCAAATTATTATGCCGATGGGCCAGATTACCACGTTCTTCACACAGCTCCAAAAATCAATTGGCGCAACAGAACGAATGATTGAGATTTTAGCAGAGGAAGAGGAAGATACAGTCACAGGAAAACAAATCGAAAACGCGCATTTGCCTATTCAGCTTGATCGTGTGTCTTTTGGATATAAGCCTGATCAGCTGATCTTGAAAGAGATCAGCGCTGTCATTGAAGCAGGAAAAGTAACAGCGATTGTCGGCCCGAGCGGCGGCGGGAAAACGACGCTGTTTAAGTTGCTTGAACGTTTCTATACTCCGACTGCAGGGGCCATCCGGCTGGGGGACGATCCAGTTGATACTTACTCGCTTGAATCGTGGCGGGAGCACATCGGGTATGTATCACAGGAAAGCCCATTAATGTCAGGAACAATCAGAGAAAATATTTGCTACGGGTTAGAACGTGATGTTACAGATGCCGAGATCGAAAAAGCCGCGGAGATGGCATATGCGCTCAATTTTATAAAGGAGCTGCCGAATCAGCTTGATACAGAGGTGGGCGAACGCGGCATTATGCTGTCAGGCGGACAAAGACAGAGAATCGCGATTGCGAGAGCGCTTCTTCGTGATCCGAGCATTCTTATGCTCGATGAAGCCACCTCAAGCCTCGACAGCCAATCTGAAAAATCAGTTCAGCAGGCACTGGAGGTGCTGATGGAGGGCCGCACAACGATTGTCATCGCCCACCGCTTATCTACTGTTGTAGACGCGGACCAGCTTTTGTTTGTTGAAAAAGGAGAAATTACCGGGCGTGGAACACATCATGAATTAATGGCTTCCCATGATCTATATAGGGATTTTGCTGAACAACAGCTGAAAATGAATGCAGATTTAGAAAACAAAGCCGGGTAAATTTTGGTCGAATCAGCCAGTAAAAAGCGGAGGGATTTTCCCAATCCTTCCTTTTGAACTATTGAGGGGCTTATGATTTATGGTATACTACTGACGGTAATATTGTATAAAACGGAGGGTAGTTGTGGGAAAACACACTTCTGAACATAAAAATCACGCACAAATTGTCCAGCTGCTTCAAGATGGACAATATTTTTTTCATAAAGGCTTGAAAGCGTATAAAGAGCGCAATCTGAAACGGGCAAGCAAACTGATTCAGCGCGCGGTTCACTTGGAGCCGGAGGATTCAGAGATGCTATCGCAGCTTGCGGTCATTTATTCAGAAATGGGCCAGTATCAAGAGTCGAACGATCTTCTTGATTATATCATGGCAAATCTGGAGGACGAAATGCCGGAGTGCCATTACTTTAAAGCGAATAACTTCGCCCATCTGGGGCTCTTTCAAGAAGCTTATAAAGAAGCGGCCGCTTATTCAGATGCGGACCCGGACGGTGAGTTCGCCGAAGAAAACGATAGTCTGCTTGATTTGCTCGATTTAGGAGACGACGGCATTGAGGATTCGTTGTATGATCAGGATGAACTGCTGATGAAACAGGATCGGGCAAAGTCATTGCTGGAAAGCGGCCAGCTTGCTGAAGCAGTTGCGGCGCTTGAGGAAATCACAGCAGAATATCCGGAGCTTTGGTCAGCATACAACAATCTGGCGCTTGCCTATTTCTATTCAGGAAACGTTGTAAAAGCGAAGCAAACCGCTTATGAAGTGCTTTCTCATAATGAAGGAAATCTTCACGCCTTATGCAATCTTCTTGTTTTCTACTATTATGAAAGAGAAGACGAAAAAGTGGCGGAATTGAGTGATCAGCTTTCTAATGTATATCCGATGCTGTTGGAACAGCGCTATAAACTGGGGGCCACTTTGGCGCTTGTCGGCCGTTACGAGATCGGATATAAATGGCTCAAATCATTATATAAAACCGGTTTTGAAGGTGACGATACATTCTTTTACTGGCTCTCGTGCTCCGCTTATTTTACGGGCCATACCGACTTTGCCGAGACGATCTGGAGAAAAGTCGAGTCGCAATATCCCGGAGAAGACCGCCCGGCTCCCTGGATTGAGCGGAGGGAAGCTCTTCCTTCATCTGTGGAACAGCGTCTCGCAGCCTATTATATCAGCAGCACAAAGGGAGAAACGGAGCATCTTGAAGCGGTGATACGCTCAAAGAGAATTACCGCTCCTTTCGAAAATCATTTTGTTAAGCTGCTGTTGAATGGAGATTCCGCGGCTGCTGACGTAACAGAGGATGCACTTTTTGCTTATCAAACCGTCAAATTATTAGAGCAAGCTGAAAAAGAAGAGATGAAAACAGAAGTCATGAGCTGCTGGGTATTCCATGTCATCCAGCAAATCCGTGCAGCCGCTCCGTTGAAAAATGAGAGGGGCTGGGCAGCGGCGATCTGTTATATTTGGAAAGAAGCCCACGGCAAGCATGACACGAAAAAAGACACAGCGGCCCGATTCGGCATCTCTCCGGCAACTTTGACGAAATATATGAAATATATTGATGATATTCTAGAATAAAATATTTTGAAGAGTCGATTTGTAGAATCGACTCTTTTTTCGTTTGATAGATTATATTAAGAAAATAATATCGACAGTTTTTTTACTCGTTTAAGAAAAATGACAGATGATGCGCGACTTGACATCTGTTTGAAACACAAATGTAATAAAATTTATCGCTAATTTGTCGAAACTTGATGGTATAATGATTCTCGTACATAAGGAATTAGTGTTTTTTACATATGATGTGAAATAAACGCTATACAACCAGAATAAGAGATGCACAGAATAATTAACCATAAACGACCATCATTCCTCGTAGAGTATGAGGAACGAAACTTGATGTTCAAAATACAATTCCAAATGAGAACAGGTTCACAGTAAAAGGGAGGATATAAAAAGTGAGAAAGAGTTTATTGACACTTGGTTTGGCTTCCGTCATCGGGACAAGCAGTTTTTTGATCCCATTTACAAGTAAAACTGCATCGGCGGAAACATTAGATGAAAAGAAACAAAAAATCGAAAGCAAGCAATCTGAGGTTGCTTCCAGTATTGAAGCAAAGGAAAAAGAATTAACTGAGCTTCAGGAGAACCAAACAAAGATTGAAAAAGAACTGAAAGACATTAACGCTAAGGCGCTTGATACAAGCAACAAGATCGAAGATAAAAAAGAAGAAAACGATAAAACAAAAGAAGAAATCAAAAAACTGAAAAAAGAGATTAAAGAGACAGAAGCCCGCATTGAAAAACGCAATGAAATCCTGAAAAAACGCGTTCGTTCTTTACAGGAAAGCGGCGGATCTCAAGGGTACATAGATGTCCTTTTAGGATCAACAAGCTTTGGTGATTTTATCTCTCGCGCCACTGCGGTTTCATCTATTGTGGATGCAGACAAAGATTTAATCAAGCAGCAAGAGCAGGATAAAGCGAAGCTTGAAGATTCTGAAGCGGATTTGAATAATAAGCTGAAAGAAGTTCAAGCTGCATTGGCTAAATTAGAAACAATGCAAAAAGACCTTGATAAACAGCTTGATGAAAAAGACAAGCTTTTCGACGAAGCAAAAGCAAGCCAGAAGAAAACGGCTGCCGCGATTTCTGAATTAAAATCAGAAGCGTCTAAACTTGCAAATCAAAAAGCAGATACTGAAGCTGAGCAAGCACGCATCAAAAAAGAACAAGAAGCAGCGGCTGCTTTGATCAAAAAGCAGGAAGAAGCACAAAAAGCATCTGATGAAACACAAACAGATGACAGCCAAACGGCTACAACTGAATCAGCAAAAGCAAGCTCATCTGATAATGACTCTTCAGATAACTCTTCTAAGGGTTCGTCAAATAGTTCGTCTAACGGATCATCTTCTAAGAAGAGCAGCAGCTCAAACAGCAATTCAGGCGGCACTGTTATCAGCAACTCCGGCGGAATTGAAGGCGCGATCAGCGTTGGTTCAAGCATTGTAGGACAATCCCCGTACAAATTTGGCGGCGGACGCACTCAGTCTGATATCAACAACCGTATTTTTGACTGCTCATCATTCGTACGCTGGGCATACGCTTCTGCAGGTGTGAACCTTGGACCTGTCGGCGGAACAACAACTGATACGTTAGTTGGCAGAGGACAAGCTGTCAGCGCGTCCGAAATGAAACGTGGAGACCTTGTGTTCTTTGACACTTACAAAACAAACGGACACGTAGGAATCTACTTAGGAAACGGTACTTTCCTAAACGACAATACATCTCACGGTGTATCTGTTGACTCTATGAGCAACGTTTACTGGAAAAAAGCATTTAAAGGCGTTGTAAGACGTGTTGTTCAATAATAAATAAGACAAGGGCCTTCTCTGAACAGAAGGCTCTTTCTTTATTAACATGTATACCCGTTTACAATACATTTAATCGTGATGAGAAAAAAAGTGAGCAAAAAAATAGCGTATCACCATGAGATTTTATAGGATATGGGTAAGGAATAGGTTTGATGGGGATTCTTATCATATAAGAAAGAGCCCAAACTTGAAAAGATGGTTTAAGGAGTGAATAGTGTGTCAGAAGAAAAAATTTATGACGTGATTATAATCGGCGCGGGCCCTGCTGGGATGACGGCCGCTGTATACACATCAAGAGCAAATTTATCGACATTAATGATTGAAAGAGGAATTCCAGGCGGGCAAATGGCCAATACGGAAGATGTAGAAAACTATCCTGGATTCGAAAGTATCCTTGGGCCTGAGCTTTCTAACAAAATGTTCGAACACGCGAAAAAATTCGGTGCTGAATACGCTTATGGTGATATTAAAGAAGTCGTTGACGGCAAAGAATATAAAGTGGTCAAAGCCGGTTCAAAAGAATATAAAGCACGTGCTGTCATCATAGCCGCAGGTGCGGAGTATAAAAAAATCGGCGTGCCTGGCGAAAAAGAATTGGGCGGCCGCGGTGTGTCTTATTGTGCAGTATGTGATGGCGCTTTCTTTAAAGGCAAAGAGCTTGTTGTTGTTGGCGGGGGAGATTCCGCGGTTGAAGAGGGTGTGTATCTGACACGTTTCGCTTCAAAAGTAACGATTGTTCACAGACGTGATAAACTCCGTGCGCAAAGCATTCTTCAAGCGAGAGCATTTGATAATGAAAAAGTTGACTTCTTATGGAACAAAACCGTGAAGGAAATTCATGAGGAAAACGGCAAAGTCGGTAACGTAACGCTTGTCGATACGGTAACCGGTGAAGAAAGTGAATTCAAAACAGACGGCGTATTCATTTACATCGGCATGCTTCCTCTGTCTAAACCGTTTGAAAATCTGGGCATTACGAATGAAGAAGGCTACATCGAAACAAACGACCGCATGGAAACAAAGGTTGAAGGTATTTTCGCTGCCGGAGACATTCGTGAAAAGTCACTGCGCCAAATTGTAACGGCTACAGGAGACGGAAGTATTGCGGCACAAAGCGTACAGCATTATGTCGAAGAGCTCCAAGAAACGCTGAAAACTTTAAAATAAAAAGGGCTGTCATACGAGTTTCACATTACGTTACTGGGTTTTAATTCCGCTGTAACAGTTGTGTAATGCTTTTCGGTTATGATTAATAAAGTAATTGACCCCCTTTTTATAATGAATACACTTTTTTGGCACGGATTCTCCAGTTATCCGTGTCCTTTTTTTGTCCAAAAATAAAAGACGGATGCCTGTTACAGCAAATCACCTGAACTAAGAAATGAATATGCTGTAAAATAGAAGAAAAGATTGTCAATGTCTCTTCATTGTGGGAGGCATCTTGAAGCGGTATAATAAAGAGACGATGACAGGACGAGAAGGTTAGGTGAACGTACTTGCAAAGAGTGACAAATTGTGTGCTTCAGACGGATGACAAAGTCCTTCTGCTTCAAAAGCCGAGACGCGGCTGGTGGGTCGCACCGGGAGGCAAGATGGAGAGCGGAGAATCAGTCAGAGACTCCGTCATCAGAGAGTACAGAGAAGAGACTGGTATCTATATCATAAATCCTCAGTTAAAAGGCGTTTTTACCTTTATTATTAAAGACGGTGACCACATTGTCTCTGAGTGGATGATGTTTACGTTTGTCGCTGATTCTTATACAGGGCAAAATGTAGCTGAATCAGAGGAAGGCAAGCTGCAGTGGCACGATGTCAATGACATTCAAAACCTGCCTATGGCGCCGGGAGACGGCCATATCCTTGATTTTATGATGAAGGGACAAGGGCTGCTGCACGGCACATTTACGTATACACCGGATTTTGAGCTGCTCAGTTATCGTTTAGACCCGCAGCATATCAAATAGAAAGACAAGTCAGGGGGGAGAAAGATGAGTGTTAGTGAATCACATGATATTCAGCTTGTCATTATAACCGGAATGTCGGGAGCGGGGAAAACTGTCGCTATTCAAAGCTTTGAAGATCTCGGCTATTTCTGCGTCGATAATCTTCCGCCTTCATTGCTTCCGAAATTTTTAGAGCTGATGAAGGAATCAAATTCAAAAATGAGCAAGGTTGCGCTTGTGATGGATTTGCGCGGCCGTGAATTTTTTGACCGGCTAATTGAAGCACTGGATGAAATGGCGGAAAATCCGTGGATTACCCCGCGAATTTTATTCTTGGACGCGAAGGATTCCATTCTTGTCACGAGATATAAAGAAACGAGACGTTCGCATCCTCTGGCAGTGACGGGCCTGCCGCTTGAAGGCATCGCGCTGGAACGTGAGCTTCTTGAGGAATTAAAAGGCCGCTCTCAAATCATTTACGATACGTCAGACATGAAGCCGCGTGATTTACGCGAAAAAATCGTAAAGCACTTTGCGTCAAACCAAGGAGAGACATTTACCGTGAATGTCATGTCATTTGGTTTTAAATACGGTATTCCGATTGACGCAGATCTCGTCTTTGATGTCAGATTTTTGCCGAATCCTTACTATATCGAAAGCATGAGGCCGCTGACTGGCAAGGATGAAGAGGTTTCCTCTTACGTCATGAAGTGGAATGAAACGCAAAAGTTCAATGAAAAATTAATCGATTTGCTGAGCTTTATGCTTCCATCTTACAAAAGAGAAGGAAAAAGCCAGGTCGTCATTGCAATCGGCTGCACAGGGGGCCAGCACCGCTCTGTGACACTTGCCGAGAATTTAGCTGGTTATTTCAAAAAGGATTACTATACTCATGTTACTCACCGGGACATTGAAAAGAGAAGCCGGAAATAAGATGGGACAAAAGCCGAAAATTGCAATCTTTGGCGGTGGTACGGGTCTTTCTGTATTGCTTCGGGGCTTAAAGCATAAACCTGTTGACATTACGGCCATTGTGACAGTTGCCGATGATGGGGGAAGCTCTGGCCGTCTGCGGGATGAACTGAAAATTCCGCCTCCCGGAGACATCAGAAATGTGCTTGCCGCTTTATCCGATGTGGAGCCGCTTGTTGAAGATCTCTTTCAGCACCGCTTCAATAAGGGGAATGACTTAACAGGCCATTCTCTCGGGAATTTGATTTTGGCAGCGATGACAAATATAACCGGTGATTTTTTTCACGCTGTCACAGAAATGAGCAAGGTGCTGAATGTAAGAGGAAAGGTTTTGCCAGCTGCCAATGCCAGTGTCGTTCTGCATGCTGAGATGGAAGACGGCCGCGTGGTTTCAGGCGAGTCCACGATCCCGGCGTCCGGACAGCGCATTAAGCGTGTTTTCCTCACGCCTGAACATATTGATCCGCTGCCGGAAACGATAGACGTGATCAGGGAAGCGGATTTGATTATTATCGGTCCGGGAAGCCTCTATACAAGCATTCTTCCCAATTTGCTCGTCCCGAAAATCGGGGAAGAAGTGGTGAAGGCGCCAGCGAAAAAAGTATACATTTGCAACGTAATGACTCAGCCCGGCGAAACAATCCATTACACCGCAGCTGATCATGTGAAAGCGCTCAATCAGCATATGGGCTGTGGTTTTATTGATACGATATTAGTGAACAGCGAAGACATTCCTGACGAAATAAAACGTAAGTACGAAATGGAATCGGCGCGTCCTGTTGATTTTGATATCGAGGAGCTGAAAGCAATGGGGCTTGAAGTCATCAGAGATCAAATCGTAACGTATAAAAATGACGTAATTCGTCACGATACACATAAAGTGGCCTCTCTTCTTGTCGATTTACTAAAAGAATGAAGCCAGAAATGAGGTGGCTATATGTCATTTGCATCAGAAACAAAAAAAGAATTAACGAATCTGGAAGTGAAAGACTGCTGCATTAACGCAGAGCTGTCGGCGCTTATCCGGATGAACGGAGCATTATCATTTACAAACCGCCATCTCGTACTTGATGTTCAAACCGAAAATGCGGCGATTGCCCGCCGCATCTATACATTGCTGAAAAAACAATATGATGTGTCGGTCGAGCTGCTGGTCAGAAAGAAAATGCGGCTGAAAAAGAATAACGTCTATATTGTGCGTTTTTCAGAAAATGCAAAAGCAATCTTAGAGGATTTAAAAATACTTGGGGAGAATTTTGTGTTTGAACGAAGTATTTCGAAAGAGCTGGTCAAAAAGAGATGCTGCAAGCGTTCTTATATGAGAGGGGCATTTTTGGCAGGAGGTTCGGTCAATAACCCGGAAACCTCCTCGTATCATTTAGAAATCTTCTCTCTTTATAAGGAGCATAACGATTCATTATGCGACCTGTTAAATGAGTTTCAATTAAACAGTAAAACGCTCGAACGGAAAAAAGGCTATATCACCTATCTAAAAGAGGCGGAAAAGATTACTGAGTTTCTGAACGTGATCGGCGCCCACAATTCGCTTCTGCGATTTGAGGATGTCAGAATCGTCAGGGATATGAGAAATTCGGTCAACCGCCTCGTCAATTGTGAAACAGCCAACTTAAACAAAACGATCGGCGCTTCGCTCAGACAGGTGGAGAATATTAAATACATCGATGAAAGAATCGGCCTGGATGCGCTTCCTGAAAAACTTCGGGAAATCGCGCAGCTGCGAATTGATTATCAGGAAGTGACGCTGAAAGAGCTGGGGGAAATGGTAGCAAGCGGGAAAATCAGCAAATCAGGGATCAATCACAGGCTGAGAAAACTTGACGAAATCGCAGAACAGCTGCGGACAGGGCAAACCGTCACTTTAAAATAACCGTAAAGAAAAGGGGAGATCTTATGGTTCAACAGAAAGTGGAAGTTCGATTAAAGACAGGACTGCAGGCGCGTCCTGCTGCTTTGTTTGTACAAGAGGCAAACCGGTTTACGTCAGATGTGTTTCTTGAGAAGGATGGGAAAAAAGTAAACGCAAAAAGCATCATGGGGCTGATGAGTCTTGCGGTAAGCACAGGCACTGAGGTTACCTTGATTGCCCAGGGAGAAGACGAACAAGAAGCGCTTGAAAAGCTGGCTGCTTACGTTCAAGAAGAAGTTTAGGTGATAAAAGATGAATGACTTTCTAAAAGAATGCTTTCAGAAAATCGGCTGGGAGAAAGACCATGTCAGCTTCGGCGATCTCCCCCTTTTTCTCAAAGCAATGGCATACCGTTTTCCATTTGAAAACCGCGCCGTACTCGCAAAAGAGAATTATAAGGTAACAAAAGAAGATCTGTGGCGCCGCCTGGTCAAAGAACAGCACGGCGGCCTTTGCTACGATTTAAATGGCTTCCTTTATTTTGTTTTGCGTGAGGCCGGGTTTCAGGTGAAGCTCATTCGGGGAACAGTTTATGCCGGAAAACAAGAAGAGTGGGCGTTAGACAGAACGCATGCTGCTGTATTGCTGTCTGCGGGAAAAGGCGAGTATATCGTTGATATCGGCTTCGGCATCAACCTGGCGCTCCAGCCGATACCGCTTTCTGGAGAAACGGTACAATCATCTGTTGGTTCATTCCGAATCAAAGAAGAAGAGACAGAAAAGGGCAGCCATGTTCTGTTAATGGACAAAGGGGAAGGCTGGCAAATCGGTTACGCCTTTACCCTTGAAGAGAGCAATGCCGGTGATTTAGATGACATGAAGGACATGATTCATTCTCATGAAAAATCTCCTTTTAACAAATCACTGCTTGCCTCAAAGCTGACACCGAACGGACGGATGGTCATGTCAGGCCGCCATTTCACCATTCATGAAAACGGCGGTAAAGGCCAAAAAAGTGACATCGGCCCTTCAGAGTTTGAAGAGAAATTAAATACTCATTTTTTGTAACGTGAAAAGCTTGCAGCATGTCTGCAAGCTTTTTCTTATGAGCAAGTGTAGATTGCTGCATCAAATGCATCTTCTGGGATATACAGTTTTCCCTTTTCGTATTTATAAGGAATTTCATTCTCTTTAAAGCACTCTTTGGTATAGTCAGTTAGCGTATCCCCAATTTCTATGTATTTCCCGGTATAGTTGGGCTGACATGCTGAAAGAATTGACGTAATTGCCAGAAACAGCATGCTTTTCTTCATCACGACACCTGCCTATTATGAAAATTTTACCTTTATCATTCTATCATAACAAAAAGAAAAAGACCGATTTACTATTCCGCACATGCTATAATAATTTTGGAATCTTCTAGAAAAATCATCGTGATGTACATATAAGGGGGATCAACGTGTATCGAATTTTGCTTGTGGAAGATGATGAGCGGATTGCTGCTTTGTTGGGCGGGCATCTTCAAAAATACGGATATGAAGTGAAAATTGCTGAACAGCTGAATGATATAAAATTGGAGTTTGCGGAAATGAAGCCGGATCTGGTGCTGCTTGATATCAATCTGCCTTTTTTTGACGGGTTTTATTGGTGCAGGCAAATCCGTACCATTTCTAATGCGCCGATTATCTTTATATCAGCGCGGACCGATGAGCTGAATCAGGTAATGGCGATTGAAAATGGCGGCGATGATTATATCACCAAGCCGTTCCATTTAGAGGTAGTGATGGCCAAAATCAAAAGCGTCCTGCGCCGCACATATGGTGAATACTCGCCTTCTTTGTCACAGGAATCAAGAATAGTTGAGCTTGGCGGGCTGACGATTTATCCTGATCAGAATGAGGCCGAGTGGAACAGCACCCGCATCTTGTTTTCACAAAAAGAATTTCAGCTTCTATCGATTTTCGTGAGGGAGCATAAAAAAATCGTCTCCCGTGATGAATTATTGGAGGCGTTATGGGATGACGTTGATTTTGTCGATGATAATACGCTAACGGTCAATGTCAATCGGCTGCGGAAAAAACTGGAGAATGCCGGACTGAAAGATTGCATTTCAACGATAAGAGGACAAGGCTATCAATTTCAAGTCAATCGGAAGGATGAACCGGAGTGTTAAAGACTTATCTCATCGACCGCTTCGCTATTATTCTATTTGCATTATTAGGGATAGGAGCTGCCACGCTGATTGCGTATTTAAGCATCATAGAGAGCGGCGCAGAACCTCCTGCAGAAAATATGATATACATGTGGGTCTTGCCTGGTGTTCTTTTAGCTGCCGGTTTTGCTGCTGATTACGTACGGCAATTTTCCTTTCTGGCTTATGTCAAAAAGCTTGCAGAACAAGCGCCTTCTTCGAATGACATCGGCCAGTCTTTGAAAGCCCGAAAGCCAAGAACACGAGAGCAGGCGCTTTGGACGAAAATGATCAACGCACTCGGGCAGCAATACGAAGGCAGGCTCTTACAATATAACAATCAGCAAAAACAGCATTATACCTTCACCAATCAATGGGTCCACCATATGAAAACCCCGGTATCTGTCATTTCCTTAATGATTCAAGAAGGAAAAAATGGAACCTCTTCTTCTTTTCCGACGTTTTTAGAGGAGCTGGAGGATGAAAATGAGAGGTTTCGCCATGGTCTTGATATGATGCTGCAAACGGCCCGGCTGGAGGAATTTGCGTTTGATGTAAGGCCGCAAACCTTTGATGTAACCGAGCTTGTCCGTTCACTTATTAATCAGGAAAAACGGCAGTTTATCAAACGGCGCCTTTTCCCAAAATTACATGTGCCGCCAAACACCGTTCAGATTTCAAGTGATCAAAAATGGCTTTCCTTTGTTGTCGAGCAAATCCTTTTCAATGCCTTAAAATACTCAAAGCAAGGTGAGGGAGACCATATTACAATCCGGATTGAAACAGAGGGACATGAAACGCGCTTATCGATTGCTGATGAAGGCATCGGCATACCGCCGCAGGATCTGCCGCGGATTTTTGATGCGTTTTTTACCGGGGAAAACGGACGAAGCATGACAGAGGCAACGGGAATGGGCCTTTATTTAGCAAAACAGGTGTGCAGCAGGCTTGGCCATCAGCTGTATGCGGAATCAAAAGAAGGGGCTGGCACTGTGATGACCATCGTGTTTTCAAGTGACACCTTAATGAATGTGACAGCATTGTAAGGTTGGGGAGCGGAATTGAAAGAAAGTTCGATGGGAGGCTGCTGACTTCCTTTTTATAATAAAGAAAAAGGAGGAGCAGAACATGAACGTGTTACAAACAACGAACCTGTCAAAAACGTACTATTCAAATAAAGGAACGATATCATACCAAGCGCTCAGCGACTTTGATCTCAATGTAACGAAAGGAGAATTTGTCGGGATTATGGGGCCGTCGGGAAGCGGAAAAACCACGCTCCTGAATTTGCTGGCCACCATTGATAAACCGACCCAGGGCGAGATGATGATTAACGGCATTCAGCCGAAAACGTTAAAGGATCAAGACCTGGCTCTGTTTCGCAGAAGAGAACTCGGCTTCGTCTTTCAGGATTTTAATCTGCTTGATACGCTGACGATTCGGGAAAATATTCTCTTGCCGCTCGCATTGGACAAGGTAAAGCTGAGAGAAATGGAAGCCCGCTTGGGAGAACTGGCGGATACGCTGCAAATCAAGCATATTCTTGACCACCGGACATATGAGGTATCGGGCGGGCAGCAGCAGCGCGCGGCCTGTGCCAGAGCGATTATTCACAATCCGGCGCTCATTCTTGCCGATGAACCGACGGGAAACCTTGATTCAAAATCGGCTAAGCAAGTGATGAACACGCTGGCTCAGCTGAATGAAGAAAAGGAAGCGACAATTTTATTGGTCACGCATGATGCCACAGCGGCAAGCTTCTGTAAACGGATTGTGTTTATTAAAGACGGACGTTTCTTTTCAGAGATTCATAGAGGGTCAAACCAGCAGGTGTTTTATCAAAGTATACTGGATACCTTGAGTGTGTTGGGAGGCGATTTTCATGAATTTGAGAACCATCGCCCGTAAAAACATTCTTGGGAATCTGCAACGATATGTCGCCTACTTTCTTAGCTGTGTATTTGCCGTTTCGGTGTTTTTTGTCTTCACATCTTTTATTTTTCATCCAGATGTCAATGAAGACAATGTATATGGCGGAAGCCTTGTCAAAACGTGCTTGAGCGCAGCCCTTGTCGTCATCATTGTATTTTGTATATTTTTTATTTCATATTCGAATTCAGCATTTTTGCAGGCGAGAAAGAAAGAGTTTGGGCTGCTGACGCTGTTCGGAACATCAAAGCAGCAGCTCCGCAAGATGATTTATTATGAGCAGTCACTCATTTCTCTAGCGGCGATTGCTGCCGGCATTGGAGCAGGGCTGTTATTTTCAAAACTGTTTTTTATGATCATGACTTGGATGCTCAGCGTGAAGGTGCCGATCTCGTTTGTCATTGTGCCGAAAGCGTTTGTGATGACAGCTGTGGGCTTTCTCATCCTGTTTCAGACGCTGCTCATTTTATCACTGGCACGGATTCGCAAGCTGGAAATCATTGAGCTGATTAAATCGGCTCAAAAGCCGAAAAGCTTGCCGGCCTATTCGAAATGGCTCACTGTGCTGTCTTTGCTGTGTCTGGCTGGCGGTTATTATCTGTCTGCCACAGCGAATGCAATTGATATGGTATTTCGTGTCTTTCCGATTTTGATTTTAGTGTTAATTGGGACGTATTTCTTTTTTACACAAAGCAGTGTGGCGTTTTTCCGCATGCTGTACAGAAAGAAACACAGCTTTTATAAAGGAACGAATATCATTGTCCGTTCCAACATGATATTCAGGTTGAAGGATCATGCACGCATGCTGTTTTTAACTTCTATCATTACAGCGGTCATTTTAACCGCTACAGGTGTTATCTATATGTTTTATGCTGATTTAGAAAGACAGGAGGAGCAAAGCATTCCTCAATCTGTCGCCTGGGTAGAAAAAGACGCTTCCAGCTTTCAGGTTATGAAGCCTGAGACGGCTGAGAATACATTGAAAAAAGCTGATGCTAATATCAAGTATAAGGTGGATGCCACAGGGATTCCTGTCACTTTTCAATCAGACTTGCCGTATGGAAACAGGAAAGCGGAAGCGGAGGCTTTGCTGATTTCAGAGAAAATTTATAATCAAGTCGCAAAGGAAAAAGGTTTCCCTGTTATTCATTTACAAGAAAATGAAGCGTTTATTAATGTTCCGTTTCAAATGATGGTAAAAGATACATTTGGTGAAGGGGAAAAAGCAGCATTTCATATGAAGTCAGGGAAAACACTTTCCTACGTCATGAAAAAGCAGCAAAACAAAGGGATATTGATGTCAGTTGAAGGAGTCAGCCGTTTATTAGTCGTCAGCGAAAACAGCTTTGACAGCCTTACTCAGGAAGTGCCGCTGAAGGAACAGATGAGAGTGGTAGGTTATGAGCTTGAGCATTGGCAGGAGACGGTAGATGTCTCTGAAAAGCTTGGAAATATGGTGCCGAAGGAACATACATCTGATTTTCAAACGCGTGCTCCTAATTTTCAAATTGTGAAGCAGGGAGTCGCATTAATGCTGTTTATCGGTCTGTTTGTCAGCGTGCTGTTTTTTATCGTGCAAGGAAGCATGCTGTACTTGCGGATGTTTACGGAAATAGAAGATACGAGAGTCCAAGTTTTAGCATTAAAGAGAATGGGGATTACGGACAAAGAGATTCACTCCATCCTAGGAAAGCAAATTGGATTTTTGTTCTTCATCCCATTTATCGCGGGCACAATTCACGCCGGTTTTGCGTATGCAGCGTTAAGCAACATGCTGAATTCCAACTTATTTCTTGAGGCTGTGATTGTCATCTTCATTTATTTTGTGTTCCAGGCTGTTTATTATATCGTCACCCGCCATATTTATAAGCGTGCTGTTCTTCAGCATATGTAATATAAAATCCGGTCTGGATCAGACCGGATTTTTGTTTATTGGAATTCTCTTGTGAGATTTTTCGGTGTTTGCCCTTGAATGGCTGCGATCATGTTTTCGGCAGCCTGTTTACACATATTAAAGCGCACTTTCGCTGTTGCTGAGCCGATATGCGGCAGTAAAGTAACATTATCTAGCTGCAAGAGCGGATTGTCTTTTGCGACAGGTTCTTCTTCATACACGTCTAAGCCGGCGCCACGAATCCATCCTTCTTGAAGGGCATGGATGAGGGCCTTTTCATCAACCGTCTTTCCCCGGGAAATATTGACGAAAATTGCTGAATCCTTCATCTTCTTAAATTCGCGTTCCCCTATCATGTGATACGTTTCATCAGTCAGCGGCGTAATGAGAAGAATAAAATCAGATTGTTCGAGCAATGTATCAAGCTCAGCGTACTTGACGCCGATGCTGTCTTCCGTTTCTTGTTTCCGATGGCGGTTATGATAAAGCACTTCCATATCGAAGCCGAATTTGGCGCGTCTCGCTGCTTGTTCGCCGATTCTGCCCATGCCGATTATGCCTAACGTCTGATGATGAACGTCAATGCCGAAAAGCGCTTCCTCTTCAACTGTTCCCCATTTTCCGGCTCTGACGAAACGGTCCAGTTCGGCAACACGTCTGGCGGAAGATAGAATCAGAGAAAAGGCCAGATCCGCGACCGTGTCATCCAGTGTATAAGGTGTATGAGTGCCAAGGACACCTCTTTCTTTCATGGCTTCTATATCGAAGTTATCATAGCCTACGGATTGATTGCTGACCACTTTGAGCTTAGGCGCATGCTCCAGCAATTCACGATTGATTGACGGTCCGGACGTTCCTGAAGTTAAAAGCCCTTCTGCCTCTTTTAATTTCTCAAATAGCACGTCATTCGGAAGCGTATCCTCCTGCCATATTTCATAACGGCAATGTTCACCGATGAATGCTTCAATCTCTTCAGGAATCGGTTTTGTGATCAATACAAATGGTTTCATCAAGGCTCCCCCTTTATGGCTGTTGTCTATTTAATTATATCGGAAATAAATAGATGTTAAAAATATAGCTGTGTCTTTTTAAATTTCTGGTTCTTTTGAACTTAAAATGGATATTGAAATTGATTGAACAGCTAAATCTGCTTAAAAAAGTTTTTTAATTATCTGAATTCACCTATATTTTTTGTCAGACAAATCATCAATATGCGAGCTGTAGCCGGATTATAGGATTCAATAAATATAAATTTTATTATCTTTGAAAGATATAAATTTTTATGCTTTTATTCTACAGTCCAATTATAGTGTCTTTTTTTGAAAGCCTTTTCGCGGCGTGTTCCTATGCTATAATTCCTTACTGTAAGCTGGGTAAGAAGGCTTGCAAAATCATATGGATGGGAGATGAATCAAATGGTTTCTTTAACATCAATTTTGGAACACAATCAGCGGTTTGTCAGAGAGAAGAAGTATGAACCGTACAAAACGACAAAATTTCCTTCAAAAAAGCTCGTCATTGTCACCTGTATGGATACACGGCTCACAGAACTTCTTCCGCAAGCAATGGGGCTTAAAAACGGTGATGCTAAAATTGTAAAAAACGCGGGAGCCATCGTTTCTCACCCATTTGGAAGCGTGATGCGAAGCATACTGGTTGCGATTTATGAATTGCAGGCTGAAGAGGTGTGCATTGTCGGTCACCATGAGTGCGGGATGTCAGGATTAAATGCAACTTCGATTCTCGAGAAAGCAAAGGAACGCGGAGTGGAAGAAAGCTGCCTGAATTTGCTGTCGAGCGCCGGACTCGATTTGAAATCATGGCTGACCGGCTTTCACAGCGTAGAAGAAAGCGTTTCCCACAGTGTGAATATGATCAAGAATCATCCGCTGCTGCCGAAAAAGGTGCCGGTGCACGGGCTTGTCATTCACCCTGAAACAGGAAAACTTGATGTCGTCATTAACGGTTATGAAACTGAGCTCATAAACACAAATTCATAAGGGAGGTTATAACAAAATATGCGATTCTCAGGGAGATTCAAGGGATACAATTTGCAGAAATTTCAGAAAGACCTGATTGCAGGTATCGTAGTAGGTGTCGTGGCAATTCCTTTAGGGATGGCGTTTGCCATTGCCTCGGGAGTCGAGCCTGAATACGGGCTGTACACTGTTGTTGTGGCAGGGATTTGTATTTCTTTGTTTGGGGGATCCAAATATCAAATTGGCGGTCCGACAGGCGCCTTTGTCCCGATTCTATTTGGCATTGTGATACAGTACGGCTTGGAGAACCTGCTGATTGCAGGGTTTATGGCAGGGGTGATGCTGGTGCTGTTCGGGCTGTTTAAGCTCGGAAAAATAATGAAATTCGTGCCGAAACCTGTTATCGTCGGTTTTACAGCCGGAATTGCCGTGCTGATCTTTACTGAGCAAATCGCTAATTTTCTCGGTTTAAGAAATGTTGAAAAACATGAGAACTTTCATCACAACATGTTTGAAATCGCACAGAAGCTCGGCACCTTTAACGTGTATGCCATTTTGACAGCAGTGATCGGGCTTGTCATTTTGCTTGTATCTGCCAAAGTGATGCCTAAAGTACCGGGCGCTTTATTGGCGCTTCTGATTTCCACACTGGTCGCGGTTGTGTTTTTCCCTGACCGCATGGCAACGATCGGGTCAACTTATGGAGAAATTCCTCGCCATTTGCCGGAATTTCAGTTTCCTGAGCTTACATTGGATAAAATGGTTATGCTGTTTCCGGCAGCGCTTGTCATCGCGCTTCTTGGCGGCCTTGAGTCCATTTTGTCCGCAATGGTCGCTGATAACATGAAGGGCTCAAAGCATGACAGCAACAAGGAGCTTGTCGGCCAGGGGATTGCGAATATGGCTGCGCCGCTGTTCGGCGGAATCCCGGCAACAGGAGCGATCGCCAGAACGGCAACCAATATTAAAAACGGAGCGGTTTCTCCTGTTTCCGGCGTCGTTCACGGTGTAGTCGTTCTTCTTGTCTTGCTCGTATTCGCGCCTTATGCATCTCATGTGCCGCTTGCCAGTATGGCGCCGATTCTCATGGTTGTCGCATGGAATATGAGTGAGCGCAAGGAAGTCGCAAACATGCTGAGACTGAAAAACGCTGATTCCTTTATTTTGGCAGCGACTTTTGCGCTAACGGTTCTGTTTGACTTAATCGTCGGTGTGGCAACCGGCTTGCTGCTCGCATTTGTGTTCTTTATCAGAAGAATGAGCGAAGCGACCCGCATCCACAATCAGGAATCGCATCCTGTTCTGGCGAAGAGAGAAGATCCATCTGTCAGCATGTATGCCATAGAAGGGCCGCTGTTTTTCGGATCAATTGATTCCCTTGAATCTTCATTGCTGGAGCATGTACAGAAAAAGCCGAAGACCCTTATCCTGCTCATGAATAAGGTGCACTACATGGATACGTCGGCTGAAGCAGTGCTTGGGAATGTTATGAACAGAATTAAACGCCACAATGGAAAGCTGATGATTGTAGGACTGCAATCGCAGCCGAAGGAGCTGCTGCATAAAACAGGCCTATTTCACAAAATAGGGAAGCAGCATTTCTTTGATCACCATGATGAAATCACAGGTTAAAAAAAGCGGCCATTGCGGCCGCTTTTTTATGCATGCTCAAATCGTTTGGTCAGTTTTTCTTGGTGGGCTTTCATCACGTCTTCTAAAGAAACTCCGTACATATCAGCAAGAATGGCGATATTTCCGATGACATCTCCCATTTCTTCAATCAATTCTTGTTTTTGCTCAGCTCGTGTCGATTCCTTCTCATCCGGCCGGTCTCTGCCGATCTCATATGCCCTGACAGCCCGGGCCAGCTCTCCGGCTTCCTCCATTAAAAAGCCGACTCGAATAAACGGTCCGTATTCTGTCCAGCCTCTTTTTTCGTAAAACTCTTTCATCCATTTTTCTGCATCAGCCAGCTGCACCATCATCACTCCTGCATTCTTTATGTATTTCATATTGATATTATCACATGAAGATGGGACAATATATAGTGTATTTTTGAATGTTTGATACGATATATAGATACGGAGATGACAAAGATGAAAACCATTTGTGTATTTGCGGGCTCAAACCCGGGGGGGAATGAAGCGTATAAACGAAAAGCGGCAGAGCTTGGAGCGTATATGGCTGAGCAGGGAATCGGCCTTGTCTATGGGGGTTCCCGCGTAGGCTTGATGGGCGCGATTGCTGATGCGATTATGGAAAACGGCGGAACTGCAATCGGGGTCATGCCGAGCGGCTTGTTCAGCGGGGAGGTTGTCCATCAGAACCTGACTGAGCTGATTGAAGTAAACGGGATGCATGAACGAAAAGCCAAAATGAGCGAGCTGGCGGACGGCTTTATCGCCATGCCGGGCGGCTTCGGTACATATGAAGAATTATTTGAAGTGCTTTGTTGGGCGCAGATCGGCATCCACCAAAAGCCAATCGGACTGTACAATGTCAACGGATATTTTGAACCAATGATGAAAATGGTCAAATACAGCATTCAAGAAGGATTTTCTAACGATTCTCATCTAAAACTGATCCACAGCTCGTCGCGGCCGGATGAGTTAATTGAGCAAATGCAGAACTACTCTTATCCGATTTTAGAGAAAAAGTGGACAGAAATTTAAAAAGAGACTTTCACGTGGAAGAGGAGAGAATGAGTCCGCCACCTAGCGTATTTGGTCTATTGCCGGGCAGAGAATTCATTAAAAATCGAGTTTTTTTAACAAAGTGAGATTTCCTTAAGGGAAATCTCTTTTTTACTTCTCTTTTGCCTGCATCGTATTTAGCAGTAATAAAGGACTTTTTCACTAGTTTGGATAATAAGCACAGGTAAGGAGGGGGATGAAAATGGCAACATTGTCAGATGTGGCAAAAAAAGCAAATGTTTCGAAAATGACGGTATCACGAGTGATCAATCATCCTGAGACGGTGACAGATGAATTGAAAAAGCTTGTTCATTCTGCGATGAAAGAGCTGAATTACATCCCTAATTATGCGGCGAGAGCGCTTGTGCAAAACAGAACACAGGTTGTCAAACTGTTGATTCTTGAGGAAATGGATACGACTGAACCATATTACATGAACCTGCTGACCGGAATCAGCCGGGAGCTGGATCGCAATCATTATGCTCTGCAGCTTGTGACAAGAAACTCTCTCAATATTGGCCAATGCGACGGCATTATTGCCACCGGGTTGAGAAAGACCGATTTTGAAGGTGTGATCAAAGCTTTTGAAAAACCGCTGGTCGTATTTGGGCAAAATGAAATGGGCTATGACTTTATCGATGTAAATAACGAGAAAGGCACTTTTATGGCAACCCGCCATGTTATGGGACTGGGGGAGCGGGAAGTTGTCTTTTTTGGCATCGATTTAGATGAGCCTTTTGAACGTTCAAGAGAACAGGGCTATATTCGGGCGATGAATGAAAGTTTTAGAAAAACGAATCTGTATCGGATCGACAATAGTTCTAAGAAAAGTGAATGCCTTGCAAGAGAAGTGCTGAAATCCCTGGATAACCAGGCCGCATTTGTCTGCGCATCCGATCGAATCGCGCTCGGCGTCATTCGTGCGGCGCAATCGCTTGGAAAACGAATTCCGGAAGACGTTGCGGTGACCGGGAATGACGGTGTTTTTCTTGATCGCATTTCCTCGCCCCGGTTGACTACGGTCAGACAGCCTGTTGTAGAAATGGGGGAAGCCTGTGCGAGAATGCTATTGAAAAAAATGAATGAAGACGGTGCTGCTCAAGGAAATCTATTTTTTGAGCCGGAGTTAATTGTACGTGAATCAACTTTGTAAGAGCTTTATTCTGTTATCGGTAACAAGGTAAAAAGGATTGTTCCTGCTATTTCATCATGATACTTTCACTAAGAGCCGGCCTAAATAAAACGGAATTCAAAGGAGGAGACATGATGGAATATGCAGCGATTCATCATCAGCCGTTCAGTTCTGATGCTTATTCTTATGACGGGCGGACAGTGCATATCAAGATTCGGACAAAAAAAGGTGATGCAGATCACATTCGATTCATTTGGGGTGATCCTTATGAATACAACGTCGGCAGGTGGTCGGCAAACGAGCAGCCGATGAGGAAAATGGCCGCAACAGACTTGCATGATTATTGGTTTGCTGAAGTGGTGCCGCCATATAGGCGTTTGCAATATGCGTTTGTTATATCAGACCATCAAGGAGACATCTTTTTCGGAAGTTCAGGTGTATGCCCTCATAACGAAAAAACGCTGGAGACGACCCATTATTATTTTAAACTTCCATTTGTTCACGAGGCTGATACATTCCAAGCGCCTGAGTGGGCCAAATCAACGGTTTGGTATCAAATTTTTCCAGAGCGTTTTGCGAATGGAAGAGAAGACTTGTCACCGGAGAATGCATTACCTTGGGGGAGCAAAGATCCGGATGTCAATGATTTTTTTGGAGGAGATTTGCAAGGGATGATTGACAAGCTTGATTATTTAGAGGATTTAGGCGTAAACGGAGTTTATTTGACTCCAATTTTTTCCGCGCCTTCTAATCATAAATACGACACGCTGGATTACTATTCCATTGACCCGCATTTTGGAGATCCGAAGCTTTTTCGTACATTGGTCAGCCAGCTTCATCAGCGGGGGATGAGAATTATGCTTGATGCTGTTTTTAATCATATAGGCAGCGCTTCTCCGCAATGGCAGGATGTCGTGAAAAACGGAGCTCAATCCCGTTATAAAAACTGGTTTCATATTCACTCTTTTCCTGTCAAAGAAGACAATTATGATAGGTTTGCGTTTACACCTGATATGCCGAAGCTAAATACGGCTAATCCTGAAGTACAGAGATATTTGCTTGATATTGCTTTGTACTGGATTCGTGAATTTGACATTGACGGCTGGCGTTTGGATGTGGCAAATGAAGTGGATCACGTTTTTTGGAAGACATTCAGGCAAGCCGTCTCAGCAGAAAAGCCTGACGTTTATATTTTAGGGGAGATCTGGCATTCTGCCGAACCTTGGCTTAGAGGAGATGAATTTCATGCGGTGATGAACTATCCTTTTACAGAGCCTATGATTGAATATTTTGCTGACGGGACGATTCCAGCCTCGCGTATGGCCCACCGTGTAAATGCGCATTTAATGAATGGGATGAAGCAGGTCAATGAGGTGATGTTTAATTTACTGGATAGCCATGATACTAAACGCCTTTTGACCAGATGCCGACATGACGAGAAAAAAGCACGCGCTTTGCTGGCCTTTATGTTTGCCCAGACAGGTTCACCATGCATCTATTACGGAACGGAAATCGGGCTGGACGGCGAAAATGATCCATTATGCCGGAAATGTATGGTTTGGGAAAAAGAGAAGCAAAACCGAGACATGCTGCGATTTATGAAACGATTGATTGCTCTACGCAAACAGGAAAACACTTTATTGACTGAGGGAAGTCTTGAGTGGAATCTGCTGGATGACCAAAACAATTTTATTAGCTTTTCACGGAATCTTGATGAAAAAACACTGATTTATTTCTTTAATCAGGGGGACGCGACCCAACATGTCAGTTTGCGAGATTTGAATATTGAAAGGAATAAAAAAATCTACGATGTATGGACAGAGCAGCCGCTTCATCATCACGATGTAATTGCCGTTCAGCCGGGAGAGTTTTTTATTTTGGGTGCTGCCGTCCCTGTATAAATTTCTGTTATCGGTAACAAATCAAAAGTTGTTGTAACCGCTTTCTATAGAACAATACAATTGTTTTAGATTCATAAATAGAAGGGGGAAACAAGATGATACTTTTTAAAAAGGGGTTCGCCTTATTGGCGGCATCAGTTCTGACATTTGGCCTTGCCGCCTGTTCTAATTCAAAAGATCCGGCAAGTTCTGATGGCAAAAAGGTCCTGACTGTGTCTGTCGAAGAGACCTATAAAGAATACATTGAAAGCATGAAAGCAACATTCGAAAAAGAGAATGATGTCACAATAAAAGTCGTTGAAAAGCAAATGTTCGAGCAGTTGGAAGCGCTTCCTCTTGATGGCCCGGCGGGTAATGCACCTGATGTGATGCTTGCCGCCTACGACCGGATCGGCGGTTTGGGCCAGCAAGGACATTTGCTTGATATTAAGCCATCTAATACAAAAAGTTTCGGAGATAAAGAGATGCAGCAGGTGACGGTTGACGGCAAGGTGTATGGAATGCCGCTAGTCATTGAAACACTAGTTTTGTATTACAACAAAGATCTCTTACAAACAGCACCAAAAACATTTAAAGATCTGGAAACATTAACGGGGGATTCCCGGTTTGCGTTTGCTTCAGAAAAAGGAAAATCAACTGGCTTTTTAGCGAAATGGACTGACTTTTATATGTCGTACGGGTTGTTGGCCGGTTACGGCGGATACGTATTTGGAAAAAACGGCACAGATTCCGGGGACATCGGCCTGAACAATAAAGGGGCTGTAGAAGCAGTGAAATATGCGGAGAAATGGTTTAAAACCTATTGGCCAAAAGGCATGCAAGACAATTCAAGCGCTGACGATTTTATTCAGCAGATGTTTTTAGATGGAAAAGCGGCTGCGATCATCGGCGGACCTTGGTCAGCTGCCAACTATAAAGAGGCCAAATTGAACTACGGAGCGGCTCCCATTCCGACATTGCCAAATGGAGAAGAATATGCCCCTTTTGCCGGCGGGAAGGGCTGGGTTGCATCAAAATATACAAAAGAACCCGAACTGGCTGAAAAATGGCTTGAATATGCTACAAATGATGCCAATGCTTACGCTTTTTATGAGGATACAAACGAAGTTCCGGCTAATACAGCTGCAAGGAAGAAAGCGGATGAGCAAAAAAATGAGCTGACGTCAGCTGTGATTAAACAATATGAAACAGCGACACCGACTCCGAATATTCCGGAAATGGCTGAGGTATGGACGGGAGCGGAAAGTTTGATTTTTGACGCAGTTTCAGGAAAAAAAGCGGCGCAAACATCAGCGAATGATGCTGTAAACGTCATAAAGGAAAATATCAAAGAAAAGTATGTGAAATAAAACGGCGGGGTAGCGTCCGGAAGAATAGAGGGCGAAATAATGAATACACACCACACACTTGCAAAGCAAAAACGAAAGGCAGGGCTTTTATCAATCATTCCAGGACTTGGGCAGATTGCGAATCAGCAGTTTTCAAAGGGAATCTTGTTTCTTGCCATCACAGGTTTGTTTGCTTTTGAATTATGCGTTTTCGGCATTCAGGCGCTCACTGGATTGATTACATTGGGAAGTGTTCCCGGTGAAGACCATTCACTGTTTATGCTGATTGAAGGCACGCTGCAATTGATCGTGACGCTGATTTTCCTCATGTTCTATATCTTTAATATTCATGATTCGCGTAAGACCGCCGCTATGAAAGCGGCGGGTTTGGAGGTCAATACAACGGCCAAGGATATGATCTGTCATGCGGGTGATAAAGGGTTTCCATATTTATTTACACTGCCGGCATATATCATGATGGTGTTTGTAATTATTTTTCCAGTTTTAGTGACTCTGTTTGTTGCATGTACAAACTATGATTTTTATCATATTCCTCCTAACAGTCTGATTGACTGGGTCGGTTTTAAAAATTTCTTGAATATTTTTTTCCTCGGCTCCTATCGTGAAACATTTGTGAATGTTCTCGGCTGGACGATCATCTGGACAATCTGTGCAACAACGCTGCAAATCATTTTGGGTATCGTGACGGCACTTTTCGTCAATCAGGATTTTATAAAAGGCAAGCGGATTTTCCGAATGATTTTCTTATTTCCATGGGCTGTTCCGGCTTTTATTACAATCATGAGTTTTTCCAACATGTTTAACGACAGCATAGGGGCGGTGAATGCGCAGGTGATTCCATTATTAAATCACCTGCCGTTTGTAGAGCTGCCGGCGATTGCGTGGAAGACTGATCCTTTCTGGACAAAGACAGCCCTCATTATGATTCAGACCTGGCTCGGCTTTCCCTATATTTATGTCATGGTAACGGGAGTGCTTCAGGCGATTCCAGGTGAATTGTATGAAGCGGCAAAGATTGACGGGGCTACTTTTATTCAGCGTTTTCGGCATATTACATTCCCGATGATTTTATTTGCGACAGCACCCGTGATGATTACCCAGTATACGTTTAATTTCAATAATTTCTCGATCATCTACTTATTTAATGAGGGAGGACCGGGCAGCGCGGGAGCCGGGGCCGGGTCGACCGATATCTTAATTTCTTGGATTTATAAACTGACAACAGGCACATCACCGCAATATTCCGTAGCGGCGGCTGTTACACTGTTAATTTCTTTCATTGTCATTGGAATTTCTCTGATTGCTTTCAAAAAATCGAATGCTTTTGGCAATGAGGAGGTTATGTAGGTGAACGCGAGAACTGTCAGAATGCTTAATAGAATCTGTACCTATTTATTTTTGACGCTTTTAAGTATTGTCATTATATATCCGTTGCTGATTACGGCATCATCCGCTTTCCGTGTGGGAAATGCAGCAGCTTTTCAACTCGATTTTTCGGGTTCTTGGACTTTGGATCATTTTAAGCGGCTGTTTGACGAGACGCTTTATCTTCATTGGTACAGCAATACACTTGTCATCGCGTTATCGGTCATGGTATTGCAGGTTACGATTGTGACGCTTGCCGGGTATACGTACAGCCGTTATCGGTTTGCAGGCCGAAAAAAGAGTCTGGTATTCTTTTTAATCATTCAAATGGTGCCGACGATGGCAGCGCTGACTGCTTTTTACGTTCTGGCGATGCTGATAGGCGCACTCGATCAATACTGGTTTTTGACAGCGATTTATATCGGCGGCGGAATTCCGATGAACACGTGGCTGATGAAAGGTTATTTTGATACTGTGCCGAGAGAAATTGATGAAGCCGCGCGAATTGATGGAGCGGGACATCTGAGGATTTTCGCTTCAATTGTGCTGCCGCTTGTTAAGCCAATGCTCGCGGTGCAAGCGCTTTGGGCGTTTATGGCACCGTTCGGCGACTATTTGCTGGCAAAGTTTTTGCTTCGCTCACCAGAAAGGCTGACCATCGCTGTAGGATTGCAGTCCTTCATTTCAAATCCGCAGCAGCAAAAAGTCGCCCTGTTTGCGGCCGGAGCTATACTGGCTGCACTGCCGATATGCGTCTTGTTCTTTTTTCTCCAAAAGAACTTTGTGTCCGGGCTGACAGCCGGCGGAACAAAGGGGTAATTCGATGAAAAATGAAAGCTATATTATCCGCTGCCTGAAAGCGGCTGCATCTCCGTCAGGTGTTTGCCGTTACGGGAACACATTTAGCTGGCTGCAGCTCTCTTTTCTTTTTATGTTTTTAACGGCCTGCTTGATGGCGCCGTTTACGGTTTCGTTTATAAAAATGGATCGCTTCAGTGTTACATCTTTCATGCCGTCAGCGATTCAAAAGGTTAATGATCAATTTGCTGATCAATTACAAGGTTTTCAAATCAGAAACGGAAAACTGACAGGCGGGAAGAGCTCTGAGCAGATTGAAGATGGACAGAATTTGCTGGCGGTAGATATGAAGCATGAATATGAGACAAGCGGTGAAAATGGGCGATTGAAAGTAACTGGATATGATAACGCCATCGTATTTCAATCTGATCAACTGGTGATCACCGATCAAAACGGAACGGGATTTTCTGTTGGCTATGCAAAAATGGACGCTAAGCTCAAGAAACCGAACGTTCATGATGTAGAGGCTTTAATCGATACATTGTGGTTGGCACAGTATAAGCCGATGATCATGATGCTGGCATATGCGGTGATTTTTATGATTCAGCTTTTTTTAATGGCTGTTCTTGCGGGGGGCATCTGGATCACAAAAATATCAAACATGATCTCTATTGCGTCATTCAAGGAAGCGGCATCTATGGCGATCTGTGCATCAGCACTGCCAGCATTTGTGGCAGCTGCTGTCGGTATGATTCATTTTGACTTGATCACTGTATTGATGATCCATTCGTGTGGCGTCACTTTGATGATCTCTTTTGCATTTAGATATTTGGCCAAAACCCGCCGTTATAATGAAAACTTACATTCGGGAGGAAATTATGATAAATCAGCGGTTATTCGAGATTGATGAATGGAAAATCAAAACACATACATTTCAGAAGGAACACACACGGCTTCAGGAAAGCCTGACGTCTCTTGCTAACGGCTATATGGGAGTCAGAGGGAATTTTGAAGAAGGCTATTCAGGCGACAGCCACCAAGGCACATATATTGCAGGGGTGTGGTTCCCTGACAAAACGCGAGTGGGCTGGTGGAAAAACGGGTATCCAGAATATTTCGGAAAAGTGATCAATGCGATGAACTTTATTGGCATAGGCCTATATGTAGACGGTGAAAAAGTCGATCTCTATCAGAACCAAATCGAATCATTTGAGTTAGAACTCGATATGAAAGAGGGGATTCTGCGGCGAAGCGCTGTTGTCTGCATTCAGGATAAAATCGTCAGAATCAGATCCGAGCGATTTCTTAGCCTTGCCGTAAAAGAGCTTTGTGCGATTCATTATGAAGCGGAGTGCCTGACAGAAGATGCTGTTATTACGCTTGTTCCTTACCTGGATGGAAATGTTACAAATGAAGATTCTAACTACCAAGAACAGTTTTGGCAGGAAGAAGCGAAAGAGGCTGATCCTCACCGAGGCCATTTAGTCACAAAAACGATCGAAAATCGATTTGGAACACCGCGCTTTACTGTTTCAGCGACAATGGCAAACGTGACAGAGGGTTTTGTCAATGAAAGCTCTCACACAGCTAGGATGTATGTCGAGAATCGCTACAGTTACCAAACGAAGGCTTCTTTGAAAAAGTTTATTATTGTCACGACTTCTCGGGATTTACGGGAGGCAGAGCTTTTACCGAAAGCCAAGGAGCTTTTGGCGGGTGTTCTTGAAAACGGCTATGAAGAAGCAAAACGGAGGCACACTGCTCAATGGAAGGATAGATGGGCGAAAGCGGACATAGAGATTAAAGGGGATGAGGAACTTCAGCAAGGAATCCGCTACAATATCTTTCAGTTATTTTCGACATATTACGGGGGCGATGCTCGTTTGAATATCGGACCGAAAGGATTTACTGGCGAAAAATACGGAGGTGCAGCATATTGGGATACTGAGGCATATGCCGTGCCCATGTATTTGGCGACAGCCGAGCCGGAGGTGACGAAAAACCTGCTTTTGTACCGCTATCATCATTTGGAGGCAGCTAAACGGAATGCCGCCAAACTGGGGATGAAGGGGGCACTTTACCCGATGGTGACGTTCACTGGTGATGAATGCCACAACGAATGGGAGATCACCTTTGAAGAAATTCACCGCAATGGCGCGATTTGCTATGCGATCTGCAATTATGTCCAATATACAGGCGACCATGGCTATATGAAAGAATACGGAATAGACGTACTCGTGGAAGTCAGCAGGTTTTGGGCTGACCGCGTTCACTTCTCGAAACGAAAAAACAAGTATATGATTCACGGCGTCACAGGGCCAAATGAATACGAAAACAATGTCAACAACAATTGGTATACAAATGTAATTGCGGCTTGGACGTTGGAGTATACATTAGAAAATCTCGAAAGTATCTCAACGGAAAAACGCCGCCTGCTTGATGTGCAGGAAGAAGAGTTGAAGGCCTGGAGAAATATCATCCAGCACATGTATTATCCGTATAGTGAAGAACTGCAAATTTTTATTCAGCATGACACATTCTTGGACAAAGACCTGCAATCAGCGGACGAATTAGATCCAGCTGAGCGGCCTCTTTATCAGAATTGGTCCTGGGACAAGATTCTCCGCTCCAATTTTATTAAGCAGGCAGATGTGCTTCAAGGCATTTACCTTTTTCATGACCGTTTTACAATGGAAGAAAAAAGGCGAAACTTTGAATTTTATGAACCAATGACTGTTCATGAATCAAGCCTGTCGCCCTCTGTCCATGCGGTTCTCGCCGCTGAACTCAAGATGGAAAAGAAAGCGCTTGAGTTATGTAAGCGTACAGCAAGGCTTGATCTCGACAATTACAATCATGACACGGAAGAAGGCCTGCATATTACATCAATGACGGGAAGCTGGCTCGCGATCGTTCAGGGCTTTGCGGGCATGCGCATCAGGAATGAGACGCTGTCATTTGCTCCGTTTTTGCCGAAAGAATGGGACGGATATTCGTTCAAAATCAATTATCGAAACCGATTAATCAATGTTACGGTTGACGAAATGAACGCCATCTTTGAGCTTTTAAGAGGCGAGCCGCTGCACATGATAGCTTATGAGGAACCGCTTGTCCTAAATGGACGATGTGAAAGGAGAACGCCTGATGAGTAAATGGTGGAAAGAAGCTGTCGTTTATCAAATTTACCCGCGCAGTTTTTATGATTCCAATGGAGATGGATTCGGGGATTTGCAAGGCGTGATTCAAAAGCTGGATTATATCAAAAATCTCGGGGCGGATGTGATCTGGCTCTCCCCGGTGTTTGATTCCCCGCAGGATGACAACGGCTATGACATCAGCGACTACAGAAACATGTACGAAAAATTTGGGACAAATGAAGATATGTTTCAGTTAATTGATGAAGTGCACCAACGAGGTATGAAAATCATCATGGATTTGGTCGTGAACCACACGTCAGATGAGCATGCCTGGTTTGCTAAAAGCCGTAAGTCAAAGGACAATCCTTACCGTGATTATTATTTTTGGAAAGATCCGAAACCGGACGGCTCAGAGCCGAATAATTGGGGATCGATCTTCTCAGGCCCGGCGTGGACGTTCGATGAAGGGACAGGGCAGTATTATTTGCACTACTTTTCGAAAAAACAGCCTGATTTAAATTGGGAAAATGAAGCGGTACGCCGGGAAGTTTATGATTTGATGAGATTTTGGATGGATAAAGGCGTTGACGGCTGGCGGATGGATGTGATCGGCTCCATTTCCAAGTACACCGATTTTCCGGACTACGAAACAGATAGCAGCCGCAGCTATATCGTCGGACGTTATCATTCGAATGGCCCCCGCCTTCATGAATTTATTCAAGAGATGAACAGGGAAGTGCTTTCTCATTACGACTGCATGACGGTAGGAGAGGCAAACGGCTCTGATATTGAAGAGGCGAAAAAGTACACAGATGCAAACAGGCAAGAGTTGAATATGATCTTTACATTTGAACATATGGATATTGATACAGAACAAAACTCGCCAAATGGGAAATGGCAGATCAAGCCGTTTGATGTGATTGCTTTAAAAAAGACGATGACAAGGTGGCAGACCGGGTTAATGAATGTCGGCTGGAATACCTTGTATTTTGAAAACCATGATCAGCCGAGGGTTATTTCCCGCTGGGGCAATGACGGCAAGCTGCGAAAACAGTGTGCAAAAGCATTTGCAACGGTTCTCCACGGGATGAAAGGAACACCGTTTATTTACCAGGGAGAAGAAATTGGCATGGTCAACAGTGATATGCCGCTGGAGATGTATGACGATCTTGAAATAAAAAATGCATATCGTGAACTAGTCATCGAAAACAAAACGATGTCAGAAAAAGAGTTTCTAAAAGCCGTGACGAAAAAAGGACGGGATCATGCGAGAACACCAATGCAATGGGATGCCGGAAAACATGCGGGATTCACAGCCGGAGACCCTTGGATAGCAGTAAATTCTCGCTATCAAGATATCAATGTGAAAGAGTCCCTGGAAGATCAAGATTCGATTTTCTATTACTATCAGAAGCTTATTCAATTACGAAAGCAATATAAGGTCATGGTATATGGAGATTATCAGCTGCTGCAGGAGAATGATCCGCAAATCTTTTCTTACCTCCGTGAATATCGAGGGGAAAAGCTTCTCGTCGTTGTGAATTTGTCGGAAGACAAGGCTCTCTTCGAGGCGCCTGCGGAACTGATTCATGAGCGTTGGAAAGTGCTGATTTCCAACTATTCGCAGGAGCCGGCTGACTTAAAGAGCATTTGTCTCGAACCTTATGAAGCTGTGATGGGCATTAGCATATGAAAGCAGTCATTTTTGATTTAGATGGAGTGATAACAGATACTGCTGAATATCATTTTCTCGCTTGGAGGCACATCGCGGAACAAATCGATATTCCTTTTGACAGAAGTGTGAATGAAAGCCTAAAAGGAATCAGCAGAGAAGAGTCACTTGAAAGCATGCTTACCTTTGGCGGTGCGAAAACAAAGTATACAAATGCGGAGAAAAAAAAACTTATGCACCTAAAAAATCAATATTATCAAACGTTGATCAGCAAATTGACGCCGGAAAATCTTTTGCCGGGAATCGGCAGGCTTCTTTGTGAATTAAAAGGTGAAAATATAAAAATCGGGTTAGCGTCTTCAAGTCGTAATGCGCCCGAGATTATAACACGTTTGGGGATTATGGATGATTTTCATGCCATTGTTGACCCGACAGCTCTCGCGAACGGAAAACCTGATCCCGAAATCTTTTTAACAGCTGCAGCGCTGCTTGGCGTTTCCCCGGCTGATTGTGCAGCAATAGAAGACGCTGAAGCAGGCATTTCCGCAATCAAATCTGCTGGGATGTTTGCGGTTGGAGTCGGTCATGAAGAGTCAATGCTTGGCGCTGATCTGATTGTGAGGCAAAGTCGTGATTTGACGCTTGAGCTGTTGAATGAGGAATGGGAGCAGTATAGAATCAAACATTTTTAAGAAGCGTTAGAGGATGAATGCCTTCAAAGAAAAAACCTGCAAGAGACATAGCTCTTGCAGGTTACAGTATTACTTTTGCTCATCTGTGTTGCGAGTCAGAATTTTATCAATCAGGCCGTATTCAAGCGCTTCTTCAGCAGACTTGAAGTTATCGCGGTCTGTATCGCGTTCGATCACTTCAAGCGGCTGGCCAGTACGCTCAGCAAGAACTTTGTTTAATTTGTCGCGAAGCAAGAGAATGCGTTTCGCGGCAATTTCAATTTCTGTTGCCTGACCTTGCGCACCGCCAAGAGGCTGGTGAATCATGACTTCACTATTTGGAAGCGCATAGCGTTTGCCTTTTTCGCCGGCAGCAAGCAGGAACGCGCCCATTGATGCAGCCATACCGATACAAATTGTAGATACCTTTGGCTTAATAAACTGCATGGTATCATAGATCGCCATACCAGCTGTGATAGAGCCGCCCGGGCTGTTGATGTAAATAGAAATATCTTTTTCAGGGTCTTCTGCTTCTAAGAATAAAAGCTGTGACACGATGGAGTTCGCAACGTTGTCATCAATCGCAGATCCAAGCATGATGATACGATCCTTTAATAGACGAGAATAAATGTCATACGCTCTTTCCCCGCGGTTCGTTTGTTCAATGACTGTAGGTATTAAATTCATAATGCTCCTCCTTCACCTTTTAGGTAAGTATGTAGTTACATGATACATTTTTGGTCAATAAAGGTCAAACAAAAAGCTGGCTAGATATGCAAAGTCGTCTCTTTTTCCCATTTTCCCCAAAAATACAGGTGTTCAAACCATCGTATGTTAGATTGCCAAATAAGATGATGTGTCTGATTCTAAAAAACGGCCTCTTGAAATAGAGGGTTGTTATTTCAATGGAATTATCGTATAATTAGTTGTGCTGACGTTCTCATAACGCAGTCATATGCGCTCGTAGCTCAGTTGGATAGAGCGGTGGTTTCCGGTACCACGTCTGTCGGGGGTTCGAATCCCTCCGAGCGCGTCCAATAGAACAACAGGAAAGACAAGGGTTTGGCATTTCGCCGCTCTTGTCTTTTTTGTTTTGTTTCAAAAATCTTTCTCAACGTAACATAAATTTTCCTCCTCTCGGGCACGTTATGGGATGTGTGATATTGAATTTACGAGGAGGATGAACATGGGTATTTTAAGCGGAAATCCGCAGGATGAACCGATGCATTACGGTGAGGTATTCAGCTTGTGGAGTTATGTGATGGCGGGCAATAAAATGGTCGGCAATTACCAGATGTTATTGCATCATGTCGGTGATGACGACTTGAAGAAGCTGCTTCGTGAATCCATTGAGAAGTGCCAAGATGAAGTGAAACAGATCAGTGCGATCCTGAAAGAAAACGGGGTGGCGCTCCCGCCGGCTTCTCCTGAACCGCCTGCTGCAGATCTTAAAGATATTCCGCCGGGTGCGCGGTTTCTTGATCCGGATGTGGCGGCCTCTGCGGCAGCGCAAAATGCTGCAGGCCTTGTGACATGCAGCAAAATTATGGGACAGTCAATTCGTGAGGATATTGCCATGATGTTTGGGCAATTCCATGTATCGAAAGCGGCAACCGGCGCAAAATACTTAAGATTGCTAAAAAACAAAGGCTGGCTTATCCCGCCGCCGCTTCATCTTCAAAAGCACCAAGACGATTAATGGCAAGGGCATATACAGCTGTATATGCCCTTATCTTATGATTAAGCCGTAAGACGCAGGCCGATGACGCCGGTGAGGATTAGGCAAAGAGAAATCACCTGTGAAAGCTGAAAACGCTCCTTAAACCAGATGAACCCGACCGCCGAAACGCCAATACTGCCAATGCCAGTCCAGACGGCATAAGCGACTCCGGCAGGCAGGATCAGCATCGCTTGTGAAAGGCAGTAAAAGGATAAGCCAAATCCAATCGTCATCACAATGATCGGCCATTTTTTTCTTGTACCGTCGATATATTTCATGGCCACAGCAGCTATAATTTCTTCTATGCCGGCAACCACTAATAAAAACCATGCCATTATTTTTCACCTCCCGGCTGTGATTTGCTTTCTTTTGTAAAGAGCTTCATTCCTAAAATACCGGCCAGCAATAAAGCTAAAAAGAACATTTGCGCTGCTGAAAAGGATTCGCCCAAAACAATACCAGTGATGTATGTTCCGACGGTTCCGATTCCGACAAATACAGTGTATGCCGCGGCCATCGGAATTTTTTGATAAGAGCGGATCAACAGGATAAAGCTGATTGCGATTAAGATAAAAATGATGACCCAATCCAAAAGCGAATCGGCATGTTTGAGGGAAGACGCCCAAACAACTTCTAAAAGTCCTGCAATAAAAACAAGCACCCAATTCATATGAAGCACCTCTCTAGTTTATGAATGAACGTCAGTCATTTTTGAACCATTAAAAAATGAGCGGTGTTACCCAGTCATTTTTTAAGTAGTACCTAAACTTCGTTTTAAGAAAGTAAAGATTTCTTTTTTATACACTTCGACATTTTCATCTTGTTCAAACCCGATATAGAATCGTTCTGCAGTGTTCTCAACCAAGTTGATAATCGTTCTTGCTGTCCATTTTGCATTGATTCCTTTCATTACCTCAAGGTTTTCAATGGCCTTATTGATGATTTTTTCAAGCCAAGAATAATAAGGCTGATAGATCGTCTCCCATTTTTCCATGGAGTGGTCGATCGCAAGCCCAGAGTAACAGAGGACGATAATATCCTTATGGCGTTCGGTAATGAGAAATGTCTCATCAATTAATATATCTAAAACGGTCCAAAAATCCTCGTCTCCATGCAGCCTTCCTTTGATTTGGTCCAGCGTATGGGTGAGAAGATTTTCTGCAATTGCCGGAATAAGGGCATTTTTAGATGAGAAATACAAGTAGAACGTTCCTTGGGCAGTGCCGGCCTTTTTGACAATATCAGAAATAGAGGCCTTATCGAGACCTTTTTCAGAAATAACTTCAATGGCAGCCTGCAGAATTTTTTCATATTTGCCCGATGTTTGTTTTGGCATGAGGAACACCTCCTGTAATGACTGACTATCATTCATTTTATCGCGGGTATGTGTGTTTGTAAAGAAGAAAGAAGCAAGAAAAATTCTTGCTTCTTTATTTATCATAATCAATAGCGGCTTTCGGGAGCCCGGTATACTTTGCCCAGTAGAAAATCGCAAGTGAACCGATGGCGACTAAAATGAGGTCGACAGGATTGCTGATGATGCCTAAACCGTGTCCGAAAGAGCCGATGTAGGAAAAGATCAGCATCATGATATAAAACCCGACAAGCCACCACGCTGATTTCAGCTGCTGGGCAAGGCTGACATCCTCTTGGGGCGCATATTTTCTAAAGCAGAGATAGATTAAAAACATCACGAGCTGTGAACCGAGCAGCCAGGAAACGGTTGTCCATCCTGACCAATACACGATAAACGCCGTGAAAATAAAGGAAAGCGGTCCGATGATGCCCATTCCTTTTAAATAAAACGGCCTGTTTAAGTCCTTCGCATTGACCCTCAGCGCTGCTGAACAAATTGGTGCAATTGCATAAGAAAGGATGAGCGCAACAGAACAGACATTGACAAGCGCGTTCCACGAAGGGAAGGGGAGCGTCCAGAAAATTGACATGGCAAACGAAAGCCAGAGTGAAGCACGGGGTGTTCCCGTTTCTTTATTCACTTTTGAAAATATGCTAAATAATGTGCCGTTACGCGCCCAGGCGTAAACGAGGCGAGACGTCGTATTCATAAAAATATTCCCGTTTCCCCCGGGAGACAGAATGGCGTCTAAAATGACAAGCGTTGCAAGCCAGCCTAAACCGAGCATGATCGCAATATCTTTAAACGGCAATGAGAACTCCCGCGCGATTGCCGGCCAGCCATTTTTCAGTGTTTCTGTCGGGATTGCACCAATAAAGGTGATCTGCAAAACAGTGTAAATGATGGTTGAAACGATAATGCAAATGATTAAAGCGATTGGGATGTTGCGTTTTGGATTTTGCACTTCACCTGCAACAGCCACAATCGGGTGCAGACCGAGATACGCAAACATTACGCCGCCTGTCGAAATCGCAGCCTGAATACCTGTAAAACCAAACGGTGCAAATCCTTCAACAGATAAATTCTCAGCCTGAAAATGAAAGATCAGCACGATAATGATGGTAATCGGGACAATATATTTAAAAAGCGATATGATGAAATTCGCCTTAGCGAAAGTTTTGACGCTCCAATAATTCAGCAGGAAAAACAAGCATAGCAAGGCAAACTGCAAAATCCAGCCTGCAATGGTCGGCGAATCAGATCCTTTTATGGTCAGGCCGGGAAACCAATAGGCAACATACTGACGCACAGCCGTCACTTCAATTGAAATCAGGCTTGTGTAAGCGACAATTGTGACAAATGAAATTAAATAGCCGACAAGGTGGCCATGTGAATAAACTGGGTATCGAATGATGCCTCCGGTACGAGGCAGAGCGGCTCCAAGCTCCGCGTACACGAGCCCGATTAACAAAATGATGGCTCCGCCGATGATCCAGGAAAAAGCGCCTGAGGGTCCTGCTTTTGAAGCGACATTACTGACGGCAAACAGCCAAGCAGACCCAAAGATGGCCCCCATCCCAATCAAAATCAGATCAAACAACGACATTGATTTTTGAAAATTTCCTTGTTTAGACATCCGCTTCCTCCTTAGAAACCAGCCTTATATTCCTTACAATGCCCAATATGTAACAGAGAATACCGCTCTAATAAAAAAACAGATGCAGCAAGCGCTGCACCTGTTTCTTATTCATGAACCGTATCCAAATGTTTCACCGTTATATTTTTGAATGAGGCTGTGCCGCCTTCAGAATAAAGAGTAATGCCTTTATCTTCAGGCTTTGGGAACACTTCATTTGAAAAAACGGTTTTCCCATCGTCGACAAATACTTCTATCGTTGTTTTATCCACGAGAATTTTCAAATGCACATTCTGTTTGCTTACATCGTATGGAGCCTGGCTTTCGACATAGGTCTTGCTTTTGTCAGGCTGATTTGTGGCCGCTCTGTTGACATATGCATAGCCGCCTTCGGCAAAAATGCCGACATCAATATGGCGTTTTTGATCTTCTGACTCTCTCAGTCTGACGCCAGCATTCTTCAGCTCTGACCAAGAAAGATCCATTTCAAGCTGGTACGTATCACCTGTGATGGACAGTGTTTTTGATCCGTTCACATCTTGATCCTCTTCTTTGTCAGTTGAAACGGTCAGCTGATCCAAAGCTTCGGTCGGCTGTGAGATGAGGCTGTATGTGCCATCCTCCTCTTGCAGCCGGAGTTCGCGTATGACAGAATCTGTGCCGTTAAAGCCGTTCTTCAGTGTCGGTGTGTTGTTGGCGTAATCCCAATTGTTCATCCAGGCAAGCGCATACCGCTTTTTTAATGGATCTGTGCTTTTGCCGTCTTCGAACGTCACGCCGCCGTACCAGTCAAAGCCGTAGTCAAGCCATTGGGCTTCGGTCTGATCCGCTGTAAATTCTTTTCCGTCGAAGCCTCCGGTCCAGTAGGCGTACGTATTTGGTTTGCCCCACGGTTTGCCGTTCGCGCTCGCGCCGAGAACCCATTTATTCGTTCCGTCGCTTGCCCGCATCATGTAGAGGTCAGGACATTCGACCATTCCCGCCTGCTCTGGGAAGAATCCGCTTGTGTAATGCCAGTCCTTAAGATTATCGGATTTATAAAAGCCGATTTTTGATCCTTCAGCCATGACCATGACCCATTTGTTATCCTGGCCATCCCATATCACTTTCGGATCTCTAAAATCGTCTGTGCCCGGATTAGGCATAACGGGATTGCCACTGTAGAATTTGAATGATTTTCCTTTGTCTGTGCTGTACCACAAATGTTGCTCCTGCTTTTTGTCTTTGGCTGAAGGCTGTGTCACAATCGCGACAAGCGCGTTTTTCCCGAAGCCGGCTGTGTTCTCTTTATCCACCACGACGGAACCGGTCCAAATATCACCGTCCGGGTTTGTATATTTCGGAATCGCCACGCCTTCATCAGTCCAATGCACCAAATCCTCTGATACGGCATGGCGCCATTCTGTGCCGTTGCCTTTTGGGTAATCCCGGTTATATAGATAGAAATAATGATACTTGCCATCAAAATAGATCGGTTTTTGAGGGTCATTTTTCCATTTGTCCGGTGTCGTAAAATGATATGCCGCTCGGTAGTCCGGCTTCTGTGTTGATTTTGTTTTTTTGACAGGTTCTTCTTTTGGAAATAAGTCGATAAACAGCAATATTCCTAAAAAGGTTAGGAATACGGTTAGCCATTTGCCTGCTTTTTTATAGTTCATATGGGATTCACCTTTATGATGTTGATAAGAAATAAAAGAAAATGCCAATAGGATATTGGCATTTTCTTTTGCGTTTTTATTTGTTAACTGTTAATTGTCCTTGTTCAAGGATGCTGTCTTTGACAACAGATGTTTTCTTGCCTTTGATGTTCAACAGGAAGCTTGGCGCAAACGTTGATTGTTTGTCTGCGTAGAATCCTCTGTTTGTCATGTAGCTTGTAATCACGACATTGTTTCCTTTCGCTTGAGGTACAGCGAAGTGTGAGTAAGTAAAGGTCACATCGTTAGGATCAAGGTCCATTTTTAACACAAGGCCTGTTTTGTTCAGCGGCTTGTATGGGCCAGTTAAAGAATTAGAAACATAACCAAGCATGTAAATGTCGTTAGATGTGATGCCGTCAATTGTCATTTTTGATCCGCGAGAGTCAGTGAACAGGTACCATTTTCCGTTCATTTTAAAGACGTTCGCGCGTTCAATTTCATCTGTGACTGTGTTAGATGCAATCAGCGGTTTCATGACTTTTTTCAGTGTGTAGTCATCGTTTAGCTCAATGATGCCGAGTGCGCCGTTTGCTAATTCAGCCGTGCGTTTTTTATCGCTTTGCAGAAGCTTTTTACTCTCTTGACGGAAGAACGATGTGCTTTTGCCATAGTATGCTTTGTTAAATAATGATTCTTCGCCTTGGTAGCCGTCTTCAGTTCCAGTGTTTGCTTCAAATACTAAGTATTTGTGGCCTTTATCTTCTACGTAGTGAGGATCTCTCAGCGTATGGTTATCGCCTGAGCTGTAGTTGCCTTCATCGATGAACTGCTGTACATTTTGATACGTTTTGCCGTCACCGTCAAAGATTGATTTATAATCCTCTACACCGTTGATGTTCAAAGAGCTGTCTGATGCTGATACGTTAACTTGTGCAGTTGTTAGTGTTTGTTTACCGTAATGTTTACCGGAGAAATCAGTGTAGAATAAACGAATTTTTCCGTCAGATGTAAATGTAGCTGAACCAGACCATTCTTGTGTTTGTTCTTTTAGGATAGAATCATTCGCATCGAATTTGTCGCTGTCTTTAAAGACGCGGCCAGCGTTTTTCCAGCTGTCAATAGAAGTTTCGCCGACTTTTTGATAGAACATGTAAATGGATGTGTCATCCGCATTTTTAGGGTCTCCGGCTAATGCAAAGACGATGTGGTAGCCGTGATAGTTTGCGACTGTGCCGTCAGCGTTTTGCAATGGCCAGCTGTCCCAAACGTCCAGGCCTTTTGCAGAAGAGATATTTTTAATTGTGGATTGATCGAATTCGGGCACCTGATATTTTTCGTTTTTTTGCTGTTCAGGGATTTGCAGCATATCATGGCGGGTAATATGGGTAATGCCGTACGTTTCCTTATACGGTTTTTGATTTGTTTCTTTCGCAAACGCTTGAGTCGCGCCTCCTGCCAGCAGTGCAGTAGTAAAGGTTAATACTGTTGCTTGTTTTGCAAACTTTTTGATGTTCATCGTTCATGTCTCCTTTTTTATGTACTGTGTTAGCGGTCTGCTTCGTCCAGCCCTCCTGTTTGAAGATGGCAAGTCAGTTACGCACAATAAAAAAAGACCTAAAATATGTAAGGGGTGACGCCAAAGAATACACTTTGCCCTTTACACATTTTAGGTCTTGCCTGCTTTATCAGTAACAAACCTGCGTGATTTACTTTTCGACATCATTCTATTAGACTCTCGTTTGGATTGCAACTGGTCTATTTTCCTCTTTTGTTTGATAGAAAATCATAAAAGAATGTAAAGGTTACGGGTCTAAAGAACTAACTTGTTTATCTATTTCTTTTTATTCTCTGTATTTTTTATAACGCCTGATGTATGGGCATAAAGTTACCTTTTGAGTAATGATTCAGAAAATGATCATCCTTGGTGAACCATGCCTTGAAATTAATCTTGGATCATAAGCAGTAATTCGTTTTGGGAACTTACTGCTGTCATTTCTATTTTTGAGCACAGTCGGGCAGATACCGTTTCAATGTCAGTAACGACCAATATAATAATGTATTGCTAGTCAACAAATGATAGAAGCGAAAGAATTTTTTTAGGAGGAAAAAGTCATGCCGCCACGGCCATCAAAATGGATTAAGAGGAACGATCGACCGGAACCTCTTTTATCACCAAGTGTCATGCAAGGCAGAAATGGAAACACCCCAACATCTCAACAAAACCAGCCCTTCGCACCAATTACTAACCAGCCTATTTCTGCTTTCAGAGCCACAAGCAATATGAATTTGTCAGTGGCTGCAAATGCAGCAAGCGGAGTCTTATTTCAAAATGAGCAATTTGATTTGGCGAATGAATATAACCCCGACACATCTACATTTTCACCGAGAACAGCAGGCGTATATTCTCTTAACGCATCAGTTGAGTTTCAAGCGAATGCGAATGTTGACTTCAACTTAGAAGTCGTATTTCTCGTGAATCAAGATGTGGTAGGCGGAAATAACGAAACTCAAGCAGGGAATCTCCCGGCAGTCGTAGCCATTACGGAAATACTTCAGTTAAACGCTGGAGATACGGTGACAGTTGCCATGAGAAGTACTGCCGCCGGAACAATTCAAGCGACTACGAGAACTCGTTTTGCAGCCGCTAGAGTTCCTTCTCTGACTTCGTAAAAAAGGGATATTTGATTCAGGCAGATCAAAGCCGCTCTATATTAAAGTTGATTTTTCCTGTTTTGGATTGATCAGCTTTTTTATTATTTTCAAAATAATTGAAACGTTAATAGTTTAGTAACGTACAGAGAAAAGGGAGGTGGAGGAATGAAGCAGTATAAAAGGAAGCATCTTAAGACGTTATTTGAGACATTAGGCGAAAAATATCAATTCAACGGGACGATTCTGGCTGCGGAGGATGGCGATATCTTATATCATCACTCTTTCGGTTATGCAGAATTGACGGAAAAGCGCCCCTTGCAAACCAACTCTTTGTTTGAGTTAGCGTCTTTGTCAAAGCCTTTTACAGCTATGGGAATCATATTGCTGGAGGAGAAAGGAATTCTTGGATATGAAGACAAAGTGGAGCGGTGGCTGCCGGGTTTTCCGTATCAGGGTATAACGATTCGGCATTTATTGAACCATACGTCAGGGCTTCCTGAATATATGGGATGGTTTTATAGCAATTGGGATCAACACAAGATTGCGCTGAATCAGGATATTGTCGATATGCTGATGAATGAGGGGCTTCCTAATTATTTTGAGCCGAATGAAGGCTGGCTGTACAGCAATACGGGGTATGTGCTGCTGGCGGTTATTATTGAAAAAGCATCTGGCATGAGCTATGCGGATTTTATGAATACAAGTATTTTTTCACCGGTCGGCATGAATAAAACGAGAGTGTATAACAGGAGGCTTCGGCCTGAGCGGATTGATCATTATGCATATGGATATGTGTATGATGTACATTCCGAAACGTACGTCCTTCCTGATGATCTGGAGGAAACAAGCTATGTCGTTTACCTCGATGGCATACAAGGAGACGGAACGGTGAACTCTGTCACAAGCGATTTGTTTCGATTTGATCAGGCTTTATATCAGGATGATTTAATCAGTAATGCTTCTAAGGAAGCCGCGTTTTCACCGGTACGCCTGAATAATGGGGGAACGTTTGATTACGGCTTTGGCTGGGTGCTGCAAAACAGTCCTGAAAAAGGGCAGATTGTCAGCCATAGCGGAGGGTGGCCCGGCTATTCGACGACGATGATCCGATATATCGATCATCGTAAAACGCTGATCTATTTGAGTAATAAAGAAGAGGATGCTGAATATGAACAAGCGATTCTGAAGGCTGCGGAAAATATTCTATTTGGCCAGCCGTATGAGATCCCAGAACGTCCTGCTGATAAGAAGAAAAAAGCAATTGATACGGCGATATACAGCCGCTATGTTGGCAGCTACTCGTTTCAGGATGGGACGGCTGCACGGGTGACGGCCGAGAATGAACGTCTTTATTTGGAGATCACTGGGCAGCTGAGACTGGAATTGTTTCCTTCCTCGGAAACCCGTTTCTTTCTGCGATCATTGTCTGTTGAATTAGAATTTATGTTAGGTGATGATGTTGTGAAAAGCTTTATCATTTATGAGGATGGAACAGAAGAAGAAGCGGTCCGTACGAATTAGAAAGGGATGAGCGTAATGATCGGAATATTAGCCGGAATGGGGCCGAAATCGACCTCGCCGTTTATTGATAAGGTGATTGATTACTGTCAGAAGCTGTATGGGGCTTCAAACGATGCTGACTATCCGCACATGATGATCTATTCATGTCCGACACCCTTCTATGCAGATCGTCCGATTGACCATGGTGAGATGAAAAGAGCAATTATCGACGGAGCGGTAAAGCTCGAGAAAACAGGCGTTGATTTCATTGCGCTGCCTTGTAATACGGCACATGTCTACTATGAAGAGATTCAGCAGGCATTGTCGGTTCCTTTGTTGCATATCATTGAGGAAACGATAAAAGAGATTCCGCATCCTGCAAAAAAAGCGGTGGTTTTAGGAACAGATTCAACCATCCAATCCGTCATCTACCAAAAAGGGCTGAAGGCAAATGGACAAGAAGCTGTTCACAAGGACCATTGGCAGCAGGCTGTGAATCAGCTCATCGCTGCAATCAAACAGCCAAATCATATGCAGCATACACAAGCATTGTGGCAGACGCTATATGAAGAAATCAGTCAGCATGCAGACATCATCATTTCAGCTTGCACGGATTTAAATGCGGTGTTAGATCATATTCAAAGTGAGATTCCGATTATAGATTCCTCTGACTGTCTTGCAAAAAGCACTGTCAGCACATATCTTGCCTATCAAAGCTAGTATCAAACAAGGGCTGTTTTCACAGCCCTTGTTTTTTTATATTCCTATTGTTTGACAGTTAACTATAATGATGTTAAAGTAAACATGTAAATAGTTACATGATTTTTTCTGAAGGTGAGGTGGTGCTCATGAAGAAGCCGGTTTTAAAACCATTCGCCTCTTTAGAAATCAAGGTTGATCCGCCTATCACCATTGGTGAGACAGGCCTGGGACTGAGACGATTCATTCCGATTCGTTCGGGAACAATAACCGGGGAAATAAAGGGGCGTATTTTGCCGGGCGGTGCAGATTCACAAATCATTCGCGCTGACGGCAGAACAGATTTATCTGCCAGGTATGTGATCGAAACAGCAGATCATGAACTGATTTACATTGAAAACAATGGAATACGGCAAGTCAGCGAGCCGTTTCGAAAACAAGCCGCGGCCGGGGAAATCATTGATCCGGAGCATGTTTATTTCCGTACGATGCCGACATTTGAAACAGGCAGTGAAGTCTATCAATGGCTGCATGACCGCTTGTTTATCGGTTCCGCAGAAAGAACCCCTGATTACGTTCGACTAGACATTTATGAAGTTCAGTAAAGACTAAGGAGAGTGTGAAAGATGGAAAACTTTATCGGAAGCCACATGATTTATACTTATGAAAACGGTTGGGAATACGAGATTTATATTAAAAACGACCATACAATTGATTATAGAATTCATAGCGGAATGGTTGCCGGACGCTGGGTTCGGGATCAGGAAGTCAATATTGTCAAACTGACAGAAGGCGTATATAAAGTGTCTTGGACAGAGCCGACAGGCACAGATGTTTCATTAAACTTTATGCCGAATGAAAAACGCATGCACGGCATTATTTTCTTCCCGAAATGGGTGCATGAACATCCTGAAATTACGGTCTGCTACCAAAATGACCACATTGATCTGATGAAAGAATCCCGCGAAAAATATGAAACGTATCCAAAATACGTTGTACCTGAATTTGCGGAGATTACATTTCTGAAAAATGAGGGAGCCGACAATGAAGAAGTGATTTCGAAAGCTCCTTATGAAGGAATGACAGACGATATTCGCGCGGGAAAATTGTAAAAAACATAAAAACCCGGGAAAGAGAATTACTTCTCTTTCCCGGGTTTTCTTTTTGCTTTATATTCGGGAACCATCACAATTCCCGCGAAAAACAGTATGATTCCAGTCCAGCGGATGGGCTGGTAATAGGCTGTGTCCCGTAAAAACACCACTTCTGACAAAATCATGATACAAGCTGCCACAACGATGACAGCACCAATGTATCCCGTTTTCCCCATGTTTATTCTCCTTGTGAAGGGAATAGTTTCTGCCTTTTTTCAGATTCAGGATCGTTTTCGATCGTAATCTTTGAATCTAATATCAGCGTCTGTCTTGTTTCTTCATGATACGCCGGCCATTTTACATCTTCAGTGCTTGGGTTTCCTGTTTTGGCGAACGTGAACCATGCTGATTGTATGGTGTGAGAAAGCTGTTTCACCTCATCCGTAACATCTGCTTTTGCCATCCGCTCTAACCCGTCGAGATTTCCGAAAACAAAAGGAAGCTCTAATGCGTGAAACGCTTTATTGTACGGCGGTTTACCAGAGTGCCAATCGAATCGGTACATCCATACAGGCGCGTAATGAGACTGGGCGGAGGCATAGGCGACGGCCGGGCGCCAAAATAACAAATCAGTCATCATATGAATTTGGCTTTCCAGCGAACGCGGATATAGATCGGAAACTTTCTCGGCTAGCGGCTGCCCTAATAAATACTCAAGCGCGGCATCAAGCGTTTCCTGAGAATGAACGTCTGAGTCCGGGGTGAAAAATAAATATCCTTCATCGCGGTTTGTTCCGATTAACAGCGGAATGCCGGCAGCAGCACCTTCTGCGATTGCTTTTTCTGGTTCAGCAGGCAGCGTTTTCGGATCAAGGGCGGGCTGGAAGAACAGCTGAAAGATATTTTCATTTTCTGCTTTCCGAAGCTGATCGGCCGCTTGAAGCAAATCTTCCGCAGATACAGTGTGCAATCTGTCCAATTGGCTCTCGTTAATCCCCAGGACCTTTAAAAAGGCTGCTGCGGTGCTAGCTGCTTTTTCTTTTGTCATTGTTCTAGAAGCGCCGCTTTCCATGATCGCTTTCTGGAACAGGCCTTTTGCCGCAGGCATAGCGAGCAGCGCGGCAATGCTCATACCGCCTGCGGATTCTCCAAATACCGTTACGTTATCCGGATCACCGCCAAATGCTGAGATATTGTCTCGCACCCATTTCAGTGCGGCGGCTTGGTCCAAAAGCCCAAGGTTATCGGAATACGCCTCATCAAACGAAGACAAATGTAAAAATCCAAACGGCCCTAGACGATAATTCAGTGTAACGACAATGACTTCTCCCTGCGCCGCAAGTCTTGACCCATCGTATAATGGCTCACTGCCTGCTCCAAGATAAAAAGCGCCGCCGTGAATCCACACCATGACAGGCAGGTTTTGACTTGGAGTGTCAGGCGCAAATACATTGACATACAGGCAATCCTCAGACTGTCGGGGAAGCTCAGCGTATGAAAGTGACAGCAAATCAGACGGCTGCGGGCAAATAGGGCCGTACGCTGTTGCGTCCAGTTCGTTCTCCCACGCTTCCGGAGGTTCCGGTGCTTTAAAACGCAATGGTCCGACAGGCGGTTTGGCATAGGGGATGCCTTTCCATTTATGTACGCCATTTTCTGTTGTGCCTTTTACTTTGCCGTATTGAGTTGTTACTGTTTTATGAGTCATCGCATTCTCTCCCTTTTTCCCCCATTATAAACAGATTTGCCCTGCGGATGCGAACGTGAGCCCTTAGCCGATATTCATCTTCCCATTGTTTTGAAGAAGGATTTGACTTCCTGAACGGTTAAGCCGATTTCTCTTGCTTCCGCCATCAGCGCTTTCCATTCTTCTATATTGGATTCTGTCAGTTTACGATTGCGATAGGAAGCGGTTTCAGGCTGTTCTTTCTTCAGTATGTTCGTAAAAGTGAACAGTTCTTCCTTTTCCATTCCGGCTTGGACGGCTTGCACAAGATGCACGCGCCATTCTTCTTCACCGCCGCTGATTTTTTCATACATCATTGTTTCTGCGTCGAATAATTCTGTTAATTCAACCTCCAGTGTGGCGGAAATTTTCTTTAAAAATTGAACGGACGGATTTGTATGAACGCCTCTTTCAATCTTGCTTAAATAGGATTTAGATACACCTGACTCCACAGCCAGCTGATTAATAGAATAGCCTTTTCTTTTACGGTACAAACGGATAATTCTTCCAATCATGATATGAAATTCTCCTCTATTCCTGTCGTTATTTTGTTCATTATAAGGAATTATTCGTTCTTTATAAAATTTAAAATAATAAGGGAAGTGCAGTAAATAAGAGGAAAATCATGATTTTGTTCTCTAAAGAGAACTTATTGGCTTATTTTGCAATTTTTAAATAATAAAGTTTTCTTTTATAATCCAATCATTAACAGAAAGGGGCGCGGGAAGCCAGCCGCGGGAAGGCTGAAGGCTATGAATACATGAATGAGAATATGAGTTTTAAAGAATTATATGCGATTGTCAGACACAGATTCGTGCTGATTCTGCTCATCACAATCGGCGTCACCGTTATGACGGGCTTTGTGCAATTTAAGGTCATTTCACCGACCTATCAAGCATCGACGCAAGTGCTGGTTCATGAATCAGACGGTGAAGAAAACTCGAATCTCAGTGACATCCAGCGAAATCTTCAGTACAGCAGCACGTTCCAATCGATTATGAAAAGCACTGCCTTGATGGAAGAGGTCAAGGCGGAATTGCATCTTTCTGAATCGGCTTCCTCGCTGAAAGGAAAAGTGATTACCAGCAGTGAAAATGAATCAGAAATTATCACCGTTGCCGTTCAGGACCACGATCCGGCGAAAGCGGCTGAGATTGCGAACACATTAGTGAACAAGTTTGAAAAAGAAGTAGATGAAAGAATGAACGTACAAGGCGTGCATATTTTATCAGAGGCGAAGGCTTCTGAAAGCCCAATGATCAAGCCGGCCCGGCTGCGAAATATGGTTATGGCTTTTGGCGCTGCTGTCATGGGCGGCATTACACTGGCATTTTTTCTGCATTTTCTCGATGATACGTGCAAAAGCGCACGGCAGCTCAGCGAGAGAACCGGATTGCCATGCTTAGGCTCCGTCCCTGATGTTCAAAAAGGGCGGAATCGCGGGATAAAACATTTCGGGGAGTGAAGCGAGTGGTCTTTAGAAAAAAGAAAGCAAGACGAGGTTTGGCTCAAATATCCGTTTTACACAATAAATCAATTGTTGCGGAACAATATCGCACCATTCGGACAAACATTGAGTTTTCATCCGTTCAGACCAACTTGCGGTCTATCCTCGTCACCTCCTCTGTGCCTGGTGAAGGTAAATCGTTCAGTGCAGCGAATCTTGCGGCTGTCTTTGCGCAGCAGCAGGAAAAGAAAGTGCTGCTGGTGGATGCCGATTTAAGAAAGCCCACCATCAATCAGACATTTCAGGTTGAGAATGTAACCGGGCTGACAAATGTGCTGGTCGGGAATGCTTCACTCAGTGAGACGGTGCAAAAGACGCCGATCGATAACTTGTATGTGCTGACAAGCGGACCGACCCCGCCGAATCCGGCTGAACTGCTGTCTTCAAAAGCGATGGGAGATTTAATATCTGACATCTATGAACAATTCAGCCTCGTCATCTTTGATTCCCCTCCGCTTTTGGCTGTTGCGGATGCTCAGATTCTAGCAAATCAGACAGATGGCAGCGTGCTCGTTGTTTTAAGCGGAAAAACAAAAACTGATACCGTCCTGAAAGCAAAGGATGCACTGGAACAATCCAATGCGAAGCTGTTAGGCGCTCTTTTAAACAAAAAGAAAATGAAAAAATCGGAACACTATTCCTACTAAATAGATGGTAAAGGTGATGTCTCCTGACCTGTATCAATGGAGGCACTCGGCTCTGCTGTGGGCAGCTGAAGTTGTTGCCTTAGATGCTGGTCGTCGCTGGCGGGGCGTGAGGACGGGTTAAATGCCCACTTATCTGATATATACATAGGATGTATTGTCGGTTTAGCTGCTGCCGATGTTTTGGTGGACGAAAACCGCCGCAGCTAAACCGATAAAAGAATTAGGGGGGAAAAGGTTGAGTTACCGGAGAAGACTGTCAATGATTATTGCGCTGGATACTTATCTCGTTTTAAATTCAGTTATTGCAGGATATCAATTTTTAAAAGATTCCTATCAATTTTATGACTCCGGAGCATTATTGCTTACCGCTGTCAGCTTGCTCCTCAGCTATCATGTATGTGCTTTCCTGTTCCGTCAGTATAAACAGGTGTGGACATACACCGGTCTCGGCGAGCTGATCGTCCTGCTTAAGGGCATTACGCTTTCAGCCGCTGTGACAGGCGTCATTCAGTATGCTGTGTATCATACGATGTTCTTCCGTCTGTTAACCGCATGCTGGGTGCTTCAGCTTTTGTCTATTGGAGGAACCCGTGTTTTATCCAGAGTGTTAAAAGAAAGCATCAGAAAAAAACGCAGCGCATCATCCCGCGCGCTGATTATCGGGGCGGGCTCAGGAGGGACTCTGATGGTCAGGCAGCTGCTTTCAAAAGATGATCCTGACATCATACCTGTCGCTTTTATTGATGACGACCAAACGAAGCATAAATTAGAAATTATGGGGCTGCCCGTAATCGGCGGAAAAGAAAGTATCATGCCTGCGGTGCAAAAGCTCAAAATTAACTATATTATTATTGCCATTCCTTCACTCCGCACCCATGAGCTTCAGGTGTTATATAAAGAATGTGTGCGAACTGGAGTAAACATTAAAATTATGCCTCATTTTGATGAAATGCTGCTCGGCACACGAACTGCCGGACAAATCAGAGATGTAAAAGCTGAGGATTTGCTCGGCAGAAAGCCGGTAACCCTCGACACAAGCGAAATTTCGAACCGCATCAAAGGAAAAACAGTTCTTGTCACGGGAGCGGGCGGATCAATCGGCTCAGAAATCTGCCGGCAGATCAGCCCGTTTCAGCCTAATGCAATCATTCTGCTCGGCCATGGGGAAAACAGCATTCATTCGATTTATACAGAGCTGAACGGACGATTCGGCAAACACATTGTGTTCCATACGGAAATTGCGGATGTGCAGGACCGCGATAAAATGTTTACCTTGATGAAAAAGTACGAGCCGCACGTTGTCTACCATGCAGCTGCCCATAAGCATGTGCCTTTAATGGAACATAATCCTGAAGAGGCTGTCAAAAACAATATCATCGGAACAAAAAATGTCGCGGAAGCAGCCGATATGTCGGGGACAGAGACGTTTGTGCTGATTTCATCAGACAAAGCGGTGAACCCGGCTAATGTAATGGGGGCGACAAAACGATTCGCCGAGATGATTATTATGAATCTTGGAAAAATCAGCAGAACCAAGTTTGTCGCTGTCCGCTTCGGCAATGTACTTGGGAGCCGCGGCAGCGTCATTCCGATTTTCAAAAAACAGATTGAAAAAGGTGGCCCGGTGACGGTAACACATCCGGCCATGACCCGCTATTTCATGACGATACCCGAGGCCTCAAGACTTGTCATCCAGGCCGGGGCACTGGCGAAAGGGCGTCAGATTTTCGTTCTCGATATGGGGGAGCCTGTAAAGATTGTGGATCTTGCCAAAAACCTCATTCATTTGTCCGGCTACACGACTGAGCAGATTCCAATCGAATTCACAGGCATTCGTCCCGGCGAAAAAATGTATGAGGAATTGCTGAATAAAAATGAAGTACACGCTGAACAAATCTTTCCGAAAATTCATATCGGCAAAGCAGTTGACGGCGATTGGCCGGTGCTGATGCGCTTTATTGAGGATTTTAATGATCTGCCGGAAGCCGACTTGAGAGCGAGGCTGTTTGCGGCAATCAATACATCAGACGAAATGACGGCTGCCAGTGCTCATTAGGGGGAGTGAAGATGACGAAAAAGATATTGTTTTGCGCGACTGTCGATTATCATTTTAAAGCCTTTCACCTCCCTTACTTTAAATGGTTTAAACGAATGGGCTGGGAGGTTCATGTCGCTGCGAGCGGACAAACCAAGCTGCCGTATGTGGATGAGAAGTTCTCCATCCCAATTCGCAGGTCACCCTTTCATCCTCAGAATCTGGCCGTTTACAGACAGCTGAAGGAAGTGATCAACACCAATCAATACGATATTGTCCATTGCCATACGCCGGTCGGCGGCGTGCTTGCCAGACTAGCGGCGAGGCAGGCCAGGCGGCATGGAACAAAGGTGCTGTACACAGCGCACGGATTTCACTTTTGCAGCGGAGCGCCGATGAAAAATTGGCTGCTTTACTATCCGATTGAGAAATGGCTTTCGGCATATACAGACTGCCTGATTACGATCAATGAAGAGGATTACACACGGGCGAAGAGACTTCAAAGGCGGAGCGGAAAGACGCAGAAAATTCATGGCATCGGCGTCAATACCGAGCGGTTCCGGCCTGTCAGCCTGGAAGAGCAGCAAAGACTTAGAGAAAAACACGGTTTCCGTGAAGATGATTTTATATTGGTTTATCCCGCTGAGCTCAATCTGAACAAAAACCAGAAGTTGTTAATTGAAGCCGCAGCCTTGCTGAAAGAACACATTCCGTCGCTCCGCCTTGTTTTTGCCGGAGAAGGAGCGATGGAACAAGCGTATCGAACGTTGGCTGAAAAGCTTGGTGCTTCCGGCAATGTCCGCTTTTACGGCTTTTGCCGCGACATTCATGAGCTGATTCAGCTTGCAGATGTATCTGTCGCATCAAGCATCAGGGAGGGCCTCGGCATGAATGTGCTTGAGGGGATGGCAGCGGAAAAACCGGCGATTGCCACGGATAACCGCGGGCATCGGGAAATCATCCGGGATGGAGAAAACGGTTTTCTGATCAACATCGGTGACAGTGCCGCTTTTGCCCGCCGAATTGAACAGCTTTACCATAAGCCGGAACTCTGCAGAAAGCTGGGACAGGAAGGCCGAAAAACAGCCTTGCGCTTTTCGGAGTCGCGAACGGTGGAAGAAATGGCAGATATTTATTCCGCGTACATGGATATGGATACAAAGGAGAAAAGCGTATGAACTCAGGACCAAAAGTTTCTGTCATTATGGGCATTTATAATTGTGAACGCACTTTGGCGGAAAGCATTGAATCCATACTCAGCCAATCCTATAAAAATTGGGAGCTGATTATGTGCGATGATGCGTCAACAGACGGCACGCTCCGCATCGCGAAGCAGTATGCCGCTCATTACAGCGACCGCATCAAGCTGATTCAAAACAAAACAAACAAGCGGCTTGCCGCTTCATTAAATCATTGTCTTTCGCATGCGACAGGCGAGTATATCGCACGTCAGGATGGAGACGACTTTTCATTCCCGCGCCGTCTGGAAAAGCAGGTCGCGTTTTTAGAAAAGCACCACCACTATCAGGTGGTTGGCACCGGCATGCTTGTATTTGATGAATGTGGCGTAAGGGGCACACGCATCCTGCCTTCTGTTCCAGAGCCGGGCATCATGGCAAAAGGAACCCCGTTTTGCCACGGAACAATTATGATGAGAGCCAGCGCCTACCGAACGCTGAAAGGCTACCGTTCGGTGCGGCGGACGAGACGGATGGAGGATATTGATTTGTGGCTTCGCTTTTTTGAAGAGGGCTTCAGAGGCTACAATCTCCAAGAAGCGTTGTATAAAGTAAGGGAAGACAGTGATGCATTCAAACGGAGGTCATTTACGTATTCCATAGACAATGCCATCCTTGTCTATCAGGCATGCAGACGCTTGAAGCTTCCTCTATCTGATTACATATATATTGCAAAACCGTTAATTCGCGCATTTATGCCTCCAGCAGTGATGAATCGCTACCACAAAAAAAGAGTGATGAACCAAAAGGAAGGGCTTGTCAAGCATGAGTAGCAGCCAAAAACGCGTGCTTCAAGTTCTCAGCGGCATGAACAGGGGCGGCGCGGAAACCATGGTGATGAATTTATATCGGAAAATGGACAGGAGCAAAGTACAATTTGATTTTTTAACGTATCGAAATGATCCGTGCGCTTATGATGAAGAGATTTTATCTTTAGGCGGGCGGCTTTTTTATGTCCCGAGCATCGGGCAAAGCAATCCCCTTACATTTGTGAGGAATGTAAGAAACACGATAAAAGAAAACGGGCCGTTCAGCGCCGTTCATGCGCACACGGATTTTCAAACGGGTTTTATCGCCCTTGCGGCAAGGCTTGCCGGAGTGCCGGTCAGGGTATGCCATTCCCACAATACGTCGTGGAAGACCGGCTTCAATTGGAAGGATCGCCTGCAGCTGATGGTGTTTAGGCGGCTTATTTTGGCGAATGCGACAGCACTGTGTGCCTGCGGAGAGGATGCGGGCAGGTTTTTATTCGGCCAGTCCAACATGGAGCGGGAGCGTGTTCATCTCCTTCCGAACGGGATTGATCTTGATTTGTTCGCCCCAAATGGGCAGAGAGCTGATGAAGAAAAAACAGCACGCGGCATTGCTGCTGACCGTCTCATCATTGGCCATGTGGCCCGGTTTCATGAAGTGAAAAACCACGCGTTTTTGCTGAAGCTTGCCGCACATCTCAAAGAACGAGGGGTTCGCTTTCAGCTCGTTCTTGCAGGAGACGGGCCGTTGCGCGAGAAAATGGAAGAGGAGGCGCGGCAGCAGAATCTGCTTTCAGAAGTCCTCTTTTTAGGCACTGAAGAACGCATTCATGAGCTGATGCGCACATTTGATGTGTTTGTCATGCCGTCTCTATACGAAGGCTTGCCGGTGGTATTAGTGGAAGCGCAGGCATCGGGGCTTCCATGCATTATTTCAGACAACATTACAGATAAAGTTGACGCTGGGCTTGGGCTTGTGACGAGATTGAGTCTTTCTGAGCCGATCGGCATCTGGGCTGAAACCATTGCAAGAGCGGCCGCCGCAGGCAGGCCGAAGCAGGAGCTCATCCAAGGTACACTCGCAAAACTTGGCTACGATGCACAGCAAAACGTAGGAGCGCTGCTGAATGTATACAACATTACTAGCGGAAAAGGACAATAAACGATGATTGTATATGCCGTCAATATGGGAATTGTATATATTTGGTCTTGGTTTGCCAAAATGTGCGGCGGCCGTGACGATTCGCTCGCCACGGGGTATCGGCCGAATAAACTTTTGATTTGGATTCCGCTTGCTTCACTTGTGCTCGTGTCGGGTCTCCGTTACAGAGTCGGCACGGATTTTCAGACGTACACACTGCTGTACGAATTGGCGGGCGATTATCAAAATGTGTGGCAGATATTCGGTTTCGGCACAGCAAAAACGGCGACAGATCCGGGCTTTACCGCACTCCTTTGGCTGATGAATTTTATCACGGAAGATCCGCAAATCATGTATATAACGGTTGCGGCCGTGACCTACAGTTTGGTTATGAAGACACTCGCTGATTACGGAAGGCCGTTTGAGCTGAGTGTCTTTTTATTTTTAGGAACCTTTCATTATTACGCGTCTTTTAACGGCATCAGGCAATACATGGTGGCAGCCGCATTGTTTTGGGCGATCCGTTATATCATCAGCGGGAACTGGAAGCGATATTTTCTAATCGTGCTGATCAGCTCGCTCTTTCATTCTTCGGCACTGATTATGATTCCGGTGTACTTTATTGTCAGAAGAAAAGCCTGGTCACCGGCGATATTCGGTTTATCCGCTCTATTTCTTGGCATGACGTTTTTATATCAAAAATTTGTTTCTGTGTTTGTCGTTGTGCTTGAAAACAGCTCATACAGCCATTATGAAAAATGGCTCATGACAAACACAAATGGAATGAATGTGATCAAAATCGCTGTCTTGGTTCTGCCGCTGTTTCTCGCCTTTTGCTACAGAGCGCGTCTGCGAAAGCTGTGGCCGCAAATCGACATCGTCGTCAATTTGTGCCTGCTCGGTTTTTTGTTCGGGCTTTTGGCCACAAAGGATGTGATCTTTGCCAGATTCAATATTTATTTCGGCCTGTATCAAATGATCTTAGTCCCTTATTTCGTCAGGATATTTGATGAAAAATCGAATGCCCTTATCTATATCGCTATCATTGTTTGTTATTTTCTTTACAGTTATTTGCTTATGCCGGTTGATTCGTCCGTTCTGCCTTACAGAACGATTTTTTCCCGGTAATTTATGCAAGAGGAGCCGGTCATTATGGAAACACCTGCGGTTAGTCTGTTAGTCGCTGTTTATAACACAGAAACATATATCAGAACGTGTCTCGAATCGCTGCGGAACCAGACGCTGAATAATATTGAAATCATCATTGTCAATGACGGTTCAGGAGATGCCAGCCCGGATATCGCGGAGGAATACGCCAAAAACGATCACAGATTCAGGGTGATTCATCAGGAGAACCAGGGTCTCGGCGCGGTTCGGAATAAAGGCATCGACGCGGCACGCGGCGAGTTTATCGCGTTTATAGATTCAGACGATTGGATCGAACCTGATTATTGCGAGCGAATGCTCCAGGCATCAGACGATAAAACGGATCTGGTCATTTGCAATTACGCCGCGGAGTTTGAGGACACTGGAAAAGCCATGATCTCTGACATTGCGGAAACCTACCAGGATCAGCCGAAGGAGCAGTATATCAAGGCGTTATTTGAAGGAAAGGTCAGAGGGTTTTCATGGAACAAACTGTACAGAAGAAGCATGGTTGAAGCGCATCGGCTGTCGTTTCCGCTCCGCGGCGAGCTAGAGCATGTAGAGGATCAGTTTTTCAGCTTTCGGGCTCATTTTTTCGCCCGCTCTGTATCCTATGTGAAAGCGCCGCTCTATCATTACCGGATTCACCTTTCCTCCATTGTGCAAAGCTATCAGAAAAAACTGTTTGAATCAGGGCTTGCGCTGTATGAGGCAAATGCAGCGTTTTTACAGGAGAACAACAAACTGGAGGCGTACCAAAAGGAGCTTGATACTTTTATGGTGCTTCACAGCAGCATCTGTATGCTGAACGAATGGAAAACAAGCGGGAGCCGCCGGCTGCTCGAAAAGCTTAGAAATGTCGGCGTAATTTGCGCGGATCCAGTGTTTCGGGAGAGCCTCTCAAAAACGGGTACTGCGCCCTTTGACGCAAAACGATCATGCCTGCTTCTGATGGCGAAATACAGAATGATTCCGTTCGTCGCTATGGCCTCGGCCGTGTATCAGCGGGCGATCGAGTACAAAATGAGAAACAGAGGGTGAGGACATGTCGTTACAATCATTGAAAATCAATCTTGCAGAATGGCTGCTGCTTAAGGTCAAATACCCGTCTCAATATTGGCTGGGTACGGCCGATCAGCCGGTAAAGACCGAAGCACATCAGAAAAAAATCATACTGACCCTGCTGCCGTCCCATGACAATTTGGGAGATCATGCGATTGCTTATGCCAGCAAAGCATTTCTTGACCAGGAATACCCCGATTTTGACATCATCGAGGTCGATATGAAGGACATTTACAAATCAGCAAAATCGCTGCTCCGCTCGCGCCATCCGGAGGATATGGTCTTTATAATCGGCGGAGGAAACATGGGTGATTTATACCGTTATGAGGAGTGGACGCGCCGCTTCATCATTAAAACATTTCACGACTATCGAGTTGTCCAGCTGCCGGCAACGGCTCATTTTTCTGACACGAAAAAAGGGCGCAAAGAGCTGAAACGGGCGCAGAAAATTTATAACGCGCACCCTGGCCTATTGCTGATGGCCCGGGATGAAACAACGTATCAGTTTATGAAACGGCATTTTCAAGAAAAAACGATTTTGAAGCAGCCGGACATGGTGCTGTATTTAGATAGAAGCAAGACCCCCGCAGAGCGCGAAGGGGTTTATATGTGTTTGCGTGAGGATCAGGAAAGCGTGCTTCAGGAGGATGAGAGAAACCGGGTAAAGGCTGCGCTATTTGAAGAATTCGGCGACATCAAAGCCTTTACGACAACGATCGGGCGCCGGATCAGCCGCGATTCACGGGAGCGGGAGCTTGAATCGCTGTGGTCTAAGCTGCAAAGCGCAGAAGCCGTTGTCACTGACAGGCTTCATGGCATGATTTTTTGCGCGCTGACAGGAACGCCGTGTGTCGTCATCCGCTCCTTTGACCACAAGGTGATGGAAGGCTATCAATGGCTCAGAGACATCCCATCCATGAAGCTGATTGAACATCCGGACCCGGAGCGTGTAACAGCCGCAGTAAAAGAACTGTTAACAAAAGAAACACCCCGTGCCGGCTTTCCGAGAGATATGTATTTTAAAGGACTGCGGGACAAAATCAGCGGTGAAGCGCAATGACCCCGCTCGTCAGCATTATTGTCCCGATGTATAACGTTGAATCATTTATAGAAGAGTGCATTGACTCTCTGCTTCGTCAAACGCTTTCTGATATTGAAATTATTCTCGTGAATGACGGAACACCGGATCGTTCAGGCGAGATTGCAGAGGACTATGCAAAACGGGATGCGAGAATCCGGGTCATTCATCAGGCAAACGGCGGGCTGAGCTCAGCACGAAATGCGGGAATAAAGGTCGCGCGGGGTACTTATATCGGCTTTGTTGACGGAGACGATTATGTATCTTCCGCCATGTTCCAGAGGCTGATTGAAGAAGCAGAACAAAATCGGCTCGACATCGCTGGGTGCGGTTTTTATAAGCAGTCAGCGGACAGGCGCGTGTATGTGCCGCCGCAGCTTGACATAAACCGCGTGCTGACAAAACCGGAAATGGCTGAACGGCTCAAACATGCTCACGAAACGAGATTTATCTGGTATGTATGGCGCTATGTTTATCGCCGGGAGCTTTTGGAGAGAGCCAATCTGATGTTTGATGAAGACATCCGTTTTGCTGAAGATTCTCCCTTCAATTTGTCCGCTTTTTGCGAAGCCGAGCGGGTGAAAATGCTGGATGAAGGCTTGTACATCTATCGTGAAAACCCGAACAGTCTGACAGAAATTCCTTATAAGCCGGCAATGGATGAACATATTCAAAAGCAATATCAGGCGAAAATCGCATTCTATAATCATTACGGTTTAGCAGGTGCATGCAAAGAAGATTTGAGTGTGTACATTTGCAAGCACCAGCTTCCGATGCTACTCGCAAACGCCTGTGCTTCTCCGAAACCGCCGAAAGACATCAAAAAACAGATTAGACTCATTTTGTCCTATGACATGGTGCGGCAGGCTGTCAGAAATACATCGATTCAACATGAGAAATTATTAAGAGGCGAGCGTTTGGTATTAGGACTGTGCAAATTACGGCTCATATTTCTCATCAAGCTGTTTTTTGAGCAGCGGGGAACGATGAAAGGCAGTGCAAAGCAGGCATGAAATTCACGATAAACTTCAGCGCAAATCTCACGGCTTTTCTCTTGTCCGTTTTTCTGTCGGTCTGGATGACGCCTTTTATTGTCAAAACGCTCGGTGTGGAAGCGTTCGGCTTTGTTCATTTGACACAAAATGTGATTAATTACTTTTCGATTATCACCGTGGCGCTCAGTTCGGTTGTTGTGCGGTTCTTTTCTGTCGCCGCCCACAGGGGAGAGCGCGATAAAGCAAATGCGTATATCAGTAATTATTTAGCGGCGTCTGTTCTGATTTCAATGCTACTTTTGCTGCCTCTTGCGGGTTCGGCTTTCTTTATTGACCGCGTCATGAACGTGCCGCCAGCGCTTTTGGCTGATGTGCGTCTGTCAATTTTGATCGGCAGTCTGCTGTTCATTTTAACGTTTCTGATGGCGGGTTTCGGCGCTGCACCATTTTATGCAAACCGCCTTTACATCACCAGTTCAATTCAGGCGGTGCAAATGCTTATACGCGTGCTGTCTGTGCTGCTCTTGTTTGCATGTTTTGCGCCGAAAATCTGGCAGATCCAGCTTGCCGCTTTAGCTGGTGCTGTCATCGCGTCTATGCTGTCTTTCTATTTCTTCAAAAAACTGATTCCGTGGTTTTCGTTTCGGATGAAGGATCTTTCATTCCGCATAAGCAGGGAGCTGTTTCAGGCGGGCGCATGGAGCTCCGTCAATCAAATCGGCGTCCTGCTTTTTTTGCAGATTGATCTATTAACTGCCAATTTGGTGCTGGGGGCGTCTGCATCCGGGAAATACGCGGCGATTATCCAGTTTCCGCTGCTGCTGCGCAGCTTGGCTGGCACGGTCGCATCCCTGTTTGCGCCTCTTATTACTTCATATTATTCAAAAGGCGATATGGACGGATTGGTGAATTACGCCAACAAGGCAGTGAGGCTGAACGGTCTTTTGCTTGCGCTTCCTGCTGCCTTATTGGGCGGATTGGCGGGGCCTTTTCTGACGATCTGGCTTGGACCATCCTTTTCGTCTATAGCACCGCTTTTATATATTCATGCCGGATACTTAGTGGTCAGCCTCGCCTTTATGCCGCTGTTTTATATATGGACCGCCTTTAATAAACAAAAAACACCGGCGATCGTTACCCTGCTGTTAGGCGCAGTGAATGTGGTGCTGGCTGTCACGCTGAGCGGGCCGGCCCATCTCGGACTGTACGGCATTACATTGGCCGGGGCGGTATCCCTTATTTTGAAAAATGCCATCTTTACGCCGCTTTACGTATCCCGCATTACCGGCTACAAAAAGCACGTGTTCTTTAAAGGGATAATCGGGCCTCTTTCAGCGGCTGTGTTTGCGTGGGCGGTCTGTGAGGCAATCCAGTTCGTTGTGAAGATTGACGGCTGGGCATCACTGATAGCGGCGGGAATGACAGTCAGCTGCTGCTACGCGGTTTTCGCTTTTATGCTCGTTTGTACGAAAGAGGAAAGACAGCTGGTACTAAAGCGGTTTCGAAAAACGAAAGGAGCTGTGAATCTTTGATCCTGAAACGACTTTTTGATCTGACGGCCGCCATTTTTTTATTGTGCTGTACGAGTGTCATCATTTTATTCACCATAGCCGTTGTCAGGCTGAAAATAGGATCACCTGTCTTCTTTAAGCAAGTAAGGCCGGGCCTGCACGGCAAGCCATTCACCCTTTATAAATTCCGAACGATGACGGATGAACGGGACAGTGAAGGAAATCTGCTGCCTGATGAAGTCCGGCTGACGAAAACGGGCAGGCTGATCAGAAAGCTGAGCATTGATGAGCTTCCGCAGCTGCTGAATGTCCTAAAAGGCGATCTCAGCCTTGTCGGCCCGCGGCCGCTTTTGATGGACTATCTGCCCCTTTATACAGAAAAACAGGCACGGCGCCATGAGGTGAAGCCGGGTATCACAGGCTGGGCACAAATCAACGGCAGAAACGCGATTTCCTGGGAAAAGAAATTTGAATTAGATGTTTGGTATGTTGACAACCGATCATTTTTTCTCGATATGAAAATTTTATGTTTGACGGTGCGAAAAGTACTTGTTTCAGAAGGGATTCAGCAAACCAATCATGTGACAGCGGAACGGTTTACGGGAAGCGGAGATGTGTCCTCATGAGAAGAAACGTGGCCATTGTGGGTGACGGCGGACACGGAAAGGTGATCAGAGAGCTGATAAACGCTCGGTCAGACATGCGATTAGCCGCGGTGCTTGATGATAAATTCCGAACATTTGAAGCGGGATCAGAGTGGTACACAGGCCCGCCGGAAGCCGTTGCTGAATTGCGAAGGCTCATTCCCGATGTATTGTTTCTGGTCGCCATCGGAAACAACAGTGTCAGAAAACAGCTGGCGGAGCGACTGGGACTTAAGAAAGAAGATTTCATTACATTGATTCACCCGTCAGCCATCGTCAGCAAGTCGGCTGTCATTGGGGAAGGGACCGTGATTATGGCGGGCGCAATCATTCAGGCGGATGCGCGTATCGGCGCCCACTGCATCATCAATACGGGCGCAGTGGCAGAGCATGATAATCAAATCAGCGATTACGTTCATCTTTCTCCGCGTGTCACGCTGTCAGGAGCGGTCGCCGTTCAGGAAGGCGCTCACGTCGGAACCGGCGCGGCCGTCATACCGCAGCTCACAATCGGATCTTGGAGCATTGTCGGCGCCGGATCCGCAGTGATCCGTTCCATACCGGACAGGGTAACGGCTGCCGGTGCCCCGGCGCGCATTATTTCTTCCATTCAAACATAAAACAAAGGATGATTATATGTATAAAAGAATCTACTTATCTCCCCCTCATATGAGCGGCAGGGAGCAGCACTATATTTCAGAAGCCTTTCGCTCAAACTGGATCGCGCCGCTTGGGCCTCTCGTGAATTCATTTGAAGAACAGCTGGCAGAACGCGTCGGTGTAAAAGCAGCAGCTGCGGTCAGCTCTGGAACGGCGGCGATTCACCTGGCGCTGCGTTTGCTTGAAGTAAAAGAAGGAGACACTGTGTTTTGCCAGTCCTTCACATTTGTAGCAACAGCCAACCCGATTTTGTATGAAAAAGCGGTACCCGTCTTTATTGATTCTGAGCCTGATACGTGGAATATGTCGCCGAAAGCCCTCGAAAGAGCGCTGGAGGATGCGAAAAGAAGCGGAACTCTGCCAAAAGCGGTTATTGCCGTCAATCTATATGGGCAGAGCGCGAAAATGGATGACATCGTAAGCCTGTGTGATGCATATGGAGTTCCTGTCATTGAGGACGCAGCCGAATCTCTCGGCACAGTTTATAAAGGGAAGCAAAGCGGGACATTCGGGCGCTTCGGCGTTTTTTCATTTAACGGGAACAAAATCATCACCACATCAGGCGGCGGGATGCTCGTTTCAGACGATGAAGCCGCCATTGAAAAAGCACGATTTCTCGCTTCGCAGGCACGAGAACCGGCTGTTCATTATCAGCACAGCGAAGTCGGGCATAATTACAGGCTGAGCAATATCCTCGCCGGCGTGGGCATTGCCCAGCTTGAGGTGCTGGATGAGCGGGTGGAGAAAAGAAGGGCCATTTTTACAAGATACAAAAACGCGCTCGGTCATATTAACGGTGTCCGCTTTATGCCGGAGCATGAAGCAGGTGTATCCAATCGCTGGCTGACCACGCTCACCCTTGATAACGGGCTGAGCCCATATGACGCGGTTCAACGACTTGCGGAAGAAAACATTGAAGCACGTCCGCTTTGGAAGCCGCTCCATACCCAGCCGCTGTTTGAGCCGTCTTTATTCTATTCTCATGAAGATACAGGAAGCATATGCGAAGGTCTTTTCAAGCGAGGGATCTGTCTCCCATCAGGGTCAAATCTGACGGAAGAAGAGCAAGACCGGGTCATTGATGTGCTAGCACACTTATTCCAAACTGGCGAGGTGAAGAAATGGACAGCAAGCATTCGATGATCAGCCTGAAACAGAAACTGTCCGGGCTGCTCGACGTCATTCCGAAACAATCCGAGATCATATATGCCGACTATCCTCTATACGGAAATGTAGGGGATTTATTTATTATGAAGGGAACAGAAGCCTTCTTTAAAGAACACGGGATCCGGGTCAGAAAACGCTGGAATCCCGACAATTTTCCACTTGGGCGAAAGCTCGATCCGAATCTCATCATCGTCTGCCAGGGAGGCGGCAACTTCGGGGATTTGTATCCGTATTATCAAGGCTTTAGAGAGAAAATCGTCCAAACCTATCCGAATCACAAAATCGTGATCCTGCCGCAATCGATTTATTTCCAAAACGAAGACAATCTGAAACGGACGGCGGAGATATTTTCTAAGCATGCGAATCTCCATATCATCACAAGGGAAAAAGCCTCCTATGCAACGGCGCAGGCTTATTTTACAAGCAATCAGATTAAGCTTCTGCCTGATATGGCTCATCAGCTGTTTCCGGTCGCTCCAACGCAGCAGCCGTTCAACCAAAGGCTGAGATTTATCAGAACAGATCATGAAGCAAACAAGGAGCTTCAGGAACACGCAAAAGCGGAAAGCTACGACTGGCGCACGGTGCTGTCAGCTTCAGACCGCCGGACGATCGCTTTTCTGCAAACGCTGAACGTCCTGAATAAAAAAGCGGGCAATCCTCTGCCCATCGCGTATATATGGGAAAAATACTCGGATTATATCGTCAAAAAAGCAATTCGGTTTTTCAGCCGTTACGAATCGGTGGAAACATCGAGGCTGCACGGCCACATCCTGTCCTCCCTTCTTCAAAAAGAAAACACGGTCATTGATAATTCCTACGGGAAAAACGCCAATTACTATCATACCTGGATGGAAGGAGTGCCAAGCACCCAACTCATCCAGAACGCCTCAAAGAAGGAAAACCTTCCTGCTCACATATGAGCGGAAGGTTTATTTTGATTCTCCCCGTTTGACTTTGTTGTACGCTTCATCTAAATGCTGAATCCGTTTCAAGACGACTGCGTTTTTCGTCAGCTGGTCCTGCACAAGCGTTGAGACGACGGAACGGTAGTAGCTGTTCATCGCGTGGATTTTATCCTCAGACTGATTCATTTCAATATGCTGTTTTAAATTCTCAATAAAATAAGGGACGGAAAAAAGTTCAGACATTTCTTTGGCAGCTCCTTTTTCATAAATGTATACGGTGTGATCTCAATCATGTACAATGAAGAAAGGGGAGTGAGCAAGATGGATATGAAACTTCAGCAAGTACAAGTATTAAAGCCTCAACTGACACAGGAGCTCAGGCAGGCCATCACGCTTCTTGGCTATCATTCGGCAGAACTCGCCGAATACATTGATGAGCTCTCACTGGAAAACCCTCTTATTGAACGAAAGGAAACAGACACACCGCCACTATCTTACCATAAAACAAACAAAAACAGGATGAATGCACAGGAAGCAGGCCTTCAATTAAGTGATCCGCAAAAAACACTGCAGGATGTGTTAAAGCAGCAGTCACTCGATATGAATCTGACAAACACTGAAAAAAAGATTTTCAATTATCTGATTCATTCGCTTGATTCAAACGGGTACTTGGAAGAAGATATGGAGGAAGCAGCACGGCGACTATCTGTTTCGACTAAGGAAGCGGAAACGGTTTTGGCAAAGCTTCAGTCGTTAGAGCCGGCTGGAATTGGCGCAAGATCTCTGCAGGAATGTATCCTTCTCCAATTACAGCGGCTGCCGAATAGAAATGAACAAGCGGAAATGCTTGTTTCAGCTCATTTTGATGCTTTTGCGCAAAAAAGATGGAAAGCGCTTTCAAGAGAAACAGGAATTCCGCTTCATGCGATTCAAGATATCTCTGATGACATCGCAGCTCTTCATCCAAGACCGGGCCTTCTGTTTGCCCAGCCAGAGCAAGATGTGTATATCGAGCCTGACATTTTTATCACCGTGAAAAACGGGCACATCGCAGCAGAGCTGAATACCCGCTCGTTTCCAGAGATAGACCTGCATCCGCAGTACAGAACGCTTTTATCGTCCGGCTCCTGTCAGGATACCGCCTCTTATTTATCTGCGAAATACCAGGAATGGCGCTGGCTGAGCCGCGCGCTGCGACAGCGAAAACAGACGATCACGAGAATTGTCAATGAGCTGATCACACGGCAAAAGGATTTCTTTCTGAAAGGGCGAGGTGCAATGAAGCCGCTGACTCTTAGGGAGATAGCAGACTACCTGAGCCTTCATGAATCAACTGTAAGCCGGGCAATCAAAGGGAAAACGATACAAACGCCGTACGGACTGTTTGAGATGAAACTCTTTTTCTCAGCAAAAGCCGAGGCTTCAGGAGATGGAGATGCGTCTAACTATGCAGTCAAAACCCATCTAGAAGACCTGGTCAATCAAGAGGACAAAACAAAACCGCTCTCAGACCAAAAGCTTGCCGACTTGCTGTACGAACGGCACGGCATCCAAATCTCCAGACGCACGGTCGCAAAATACCGCGATCAAATGAACATTCCGTCATCGGCATCGAGAAAACGGTATAAATAAAATCCTCCCATGTTGGGAGGATTTTTTTAAGGAATCATCCAGCTGAACACATGATGCTGCAAAAAGGTGATGATACAAACGAGCAGCAGCAAAAACAGGCTGTGTTTAATGGTAAAGCGGAAAAGATCTGACTCCTTCCCGGCGAGTCCTACCGCGGCGCAAGCCACCGCAATCGACTGCGGCGAAATCATTTTTCCTGTGACACCGCCTGAAGAGTTGGCGGCGACAGAGAGAACTGGGTCCATGCCGACCGATAACGCGGTGACTTTCTGCAGGTTGCCGAACAGCAGGTTGGCAGAAGTATCCGAGCCGGTAATGAAGACGCCGAGCCAGCCGAGAACAGGCGAAAAGAAGGTAAACATCGAACCTGTCAGTGCGAGTGTCATCCCGAGTGTCGTGCTCATTCCCGAGGAGTTGGTGACATAGGCAAAACCAACGACAGATGCGATGGTCAAAATCGGAAACTTCAACTCTTGGATCGTTTCTTTAAAAACAGCTCCCCAGTCTTTCCACGAAATCGCCGTGATGAACTTTGACAGCACAGCAGCAATCAATATCGCGGTGCCGGCTGAACCAAGCACCTCAAGCTTGTAAACCGCTTCAATCGGCGCGCCGTCAGCATTGATAATTTGATTGTTCAACAAAGGCACACCAGGGGCAAAAGTCAGTTTTTCGCCAACTGCGTTCAGCCACTTCAAGAAAACCGTAGCGCCTTCATAATGCCCGGTCAGCGCGGATTTGACAGATGGAATGCCCCATACAGAAATCATCACCGTCAGCAGCAGAAATGGCGACCAGGCCTTGAAAATCTGTCCGCCGCTGTACGCAGGCGCGGCCGGATTCGTTTTCGCCATTTCAATCGCGGCGGCAGATTCTTGTTCACCGGCAAACCGGAATGTTGTTTTCGGCTTCCACCATTTCAAAAACACAGCAAGCGCAGCCATCGAAACAAGCGCCGACAAAACATCCGGCAGCTCAGGCCCTAAGAAATTGGAACTGAGATATTGAACAACAGCAAAGGAAACACCGGAAACGAGAATCGCCGGCCAGACCTCAAAGGCTTTCCTGAACCCGCTCATGATGATGATTAAATAAAGAGGAATAAATACGGATAAAAACGGCAGCTGCCGCCCGACCATTTGCGAAATCTCCATCGCCGGAATCCCAGTCGGCCCTTCTACGGCTGTAATCGGAATCCCAATCGCGCCAAAGGCGACTGGCGCCGTATTGGCGATCAAACAGATTCCCGCCGCATAAAGAGGGTTAAAGCCGAGGCCGACCAGCAGCGCGGCAGAAATGGCGACCGGCGCTCCGAAGCCGGCAGCTCCTTCTAAAAAAGCCCCGAATGAGAAAGCGATCAGGAGCGCCTGAAGCCGGCGGTCATCCGTAATCGAGAGAACAGAACTGCGAATGATATCAAACTGTCCCGTTTTCACAGTGATTTTATACAAAAAAACAGACGTCACAATGATCCAGCCGATCGGCAAAATCCCGTATACGGCTCCTTGTGTCACGGACATCAGCGCTTTTTCTGCCGGCATCCGATAAACCAATACAGCAATGATAAGTGCGATTCCCAATGTGGACAAGCCTGCTGTATACCCCTTCATCCGTTTAATCGCGAGTGCCCAAAAAAAGAAAATAATCGGTACAAGTGCGGCAAGCGCTGATAATAGCAAATTTCCCCCTATAGGCGTATATGCCTGTGTCCATTGCATCCCAAACCCCTCCTTGAAACATAAACTGGCGCCATATGTAAGCGGTTTCTATAGATGATATGATCATCTGATGACTGGGTAATAAGACCAGTTACCTAGCATTATATTTTGAAAAAAATCAAAGTACAAGACTTTTTGACAAAATAGTCAAAATCTTTTGGCGGCCCCCAAAACAGAGTATAATAGATCGTAAACAGCCAGACCTACAAGTTACGGGGTGAATTGCATTGAAATATAAACAGATTAAAACAAAAAAAATATATGAAGAAGTGGCGGATGCCCTATTAGATATGATCAAAAACGGCGAATTGAAGCCGGGGGACAAACTGGACTCTGTTCAGGCGCTTGCTGAGAGCTTTCAAGTCAGCCGTTCAGCAGTTCGCGAAGCACTTTCCGCGCTAAAAGCGATGGGGCTTGTCGAAATGAAACAGGGAGAAGGCACGTACCTGAAGGAATTTGAGCTCAATCAAATTTCTCAGCCGCTCTCAGCCGCTCTCAGCCGCCCTTCTGATGAAAAAAGAGGACGTCAAGCAGCTGCTTGAGGTCAGAAAACTGCTTGAAATCGGCGTGGCGTCATTAGCTGCTGAAAAAAGGACAGAAGCTGATCTCGAAAGAATTCATGCTGCGTTAAAGGAAATGGGCAGCATTGAAACGGACGGGGAGCTGGGCGAGAAAGCAGACTTCGCATTTCATCTGGCGTTAGCTGACGCTTCCCAAAATGAACTTCTTAAACACTTGATGAACCATGTGTCATCATTGCTGCTGGAAACGATGAGAGAAACACGGAAAATCTGGCTGTTTTCCAAGAAGACCTCAGTTCAGCGGCTGTATGAGGAGCATGAACGGATTTACAAGGCCGTGGCATCACAGGATGGAGCACAGGCAGAAACCGCCATGCTGGCGCATTTAACGAATGTGGAAGATGTTCTTTCGGGATATTTCGAGGAAAATGTGCAATAACCAACTCATTTCCCGGGCAATTCCGCAAGTGCCGCATGTACGAACAACCGAGACTGAGCCGCAAATGGTTCAGTCTTTTTACATGATGCAGGAAGAGCTTGTTGACATTTGCGGAAAAGGGAGTAAAATATTTTACTAAAATGAACAACGAGCTGAATAATGGAGGCAGATACAATGGCGACAATTAAGGATATCGCGCAGGAAGCGGGATTTTCAATTTCAACCGTTTCCCGCGTTTTAAATAACGATGAAAGCCTGTCTGTTCCTGATGAGACACGGGAGAAAATCTATGAAGCGGCTGAAAAGCTCAATTACCGCAAGAAAACAGTGAGGCCGCTGGTGAAACATATTGCGTTTTTATATTGGCTGACCGATAAAGAAGAATTAGAAGATGTCTATTTTAAAACAATGAGATTAGAAGTAGAGAAATTGGCGAAAACCTTCAATGTCGACATGACAACTTATAAAATATCGGATGGCATCGAAAGCATCCCTGAACATACGGAAGGGTTTATAGCTGTCGGGACATTTTCTGATGAAGAACTGGCTTTCCTCAGAAATCTCACTGAAAACGGCGTCTTTATCGATTCAACTCCTGATCCCGATCATTTTGACTCGGTAAGGCCTGATTTAGCTCAAATGACAAAGAAGACGGTAAACATCCTGAGCGAGAAAGGGCATAAAAGAATTGGTTTTATCGGCGGCACATACAAAAATCCGAACACCAATCAGGATGAAATGGACATCCGTGAACAAACCTTCAGATCCTATATGAGGGAAAAAGGCATGCTGGACGAGCGTTATATTTTCTGTCATCGCGGGTTTTCTGTAGAAAACGGCTACCGCCTGATGACAACAGCGATCGATACATTAGGCGATCAGCTTCCGACTGCTTTCTTGATCGCAGCGGACCCGATTGCAGTAGGCTGTCTGCAAGCCCTGAACGAAAAAGGAATTCCCATACCGAACAGGGTAAGCGTAGTAAGCATCAACAACATCAGCTTCGCAAAGTATGTCTCGCCCCCTCTGACGACGTTTCATATTGATATACACGAATTATGTAAAAATGCCGTTGAAATGCTGCTTGAACAAGTGCAGGACAAGAGAAGAACGGTAAAAACATTATATGTGGGTGCGGAATTAATCGTCAGAAAGAGTATGAATTAAGAATGGCTTAGGAGACTAAGTCATTTTTTATTTAGGTAAAAAAATTTACCGATGAGAGTAAATAGTTTGTTTACACGTTTTCTCAGTCGTGCTATATTATTTTTAAAGCGCTTTCATTCATAGCGAAAGGGTGACAATTAATGAAAATGGCAAAAAAGTATTCCGCACTCATGGTCTGCGCGGCTGTCAGTTTATCCTTGGCGGCTTGTGGCCCAAAGGAAAGCAGCAGCGCCAAATCAAGTTCAAAAGGGTCGGAGCTTGTCGTGTGGGAGGATAAGGAAAAGAGCATCGGCATTAAAGACACCGTGGCTGCGTTTGAAAAAGAGCATGATGTGAAGGTCAAAGTTGTTGAAAAACCATATGCCAAGCAGATTGAAGATTTGCGGATGGACGGACCGGCCGGCACGGGTCCTGACGTGTTAACAATGCCAGGTGACCAAATCGGAACGGCTGTCACAGAAGGATTACTCAAGGAATTACATGTCGAAAAGAACGTTCAATCGCTTTATACTGACGCTTCCATTCAATCTCAAATGGTAGATCAAAAGCTTTATGGGCTGCCTAAAGCGGTCGAAACGACAGTGCTTTTTTACAACAAAGATCTCATTTCAGAAAAGGAATTGCCACAAACGCTGGAAGAGTGGTACGACTATTCTAAAAAGACTGCTGATGGAAGCAAGTTTGGCTTTTTAGCCCTGTTCGATCAAATTTATTATGCGGAAAGTGTGATGAGCGGATACGGCGGATACATTTTCGGAAAGGACAAAGACGGCAGCTATAACCCGTCAGATATCGGGATCAATAATGAAGGCGCTGTCAAAGGTGCGGCGCTAATTCAGAAGTTTTACAAAGGTGGCTTATTCCCTGCCGGCATTATTGGAGAACAAGGGATTAATGTGTTGGAATCGCTGTTCACAGAAGGAAAAGCCGCCGCGATTATCTCAGGTCCGTGGAATGTAGAAGCCTTTTCGAAAGCAGGAATCAATTATGGCATAACGAAACTGCCGGAGCTGGAAAATGGCAAAAACATGAGTGCCTTTATCGGTGTCAAAAGCTACAACGTCAGTGCATTTTCAAAGAATGCGGAGCTGGCGCAAGAATTGGCTGTTTTCCTGGCAAACGAAAAAAATTCTAAAACACGATATGAACAAACGAAAGAAGTCCCAGCTGTGAAATCCTTAGCCGATAACCCAGCTATTATGAAAAGCGAGGCGGCACGGGCTGTTACTGAACAATCCCGCTTCTCAGAGCTGACGCCAAATATTCCGGAAATGAATGAAATATGGACGCCGGCTGATTCGGCATTGCAGACGGTTGCAACAGGAAAAGCGGATCCGGAACAAGCATTGGATCAAGCTGCTGAAACGGCCAGAGGACAAATCAAGGCAAAGCACAGTGGAAAATAAAGAGAAAGCTAGATTTGTATTGTAAGAGAGGTGAAAACGGTGCAGCATCGTCAAATCGCTTTGTTGCTGTCAATCATCCCGGGGCTCGGGCAATTTTATAACAAGCAATGGATAAAAGGTTTTGTCTTTCTTTTCTTAGGCGCATCGTTTTTTGCAGTCTTTGGAGATCTGCTCAACATGGGGTTTTGGGGGATTTTTACATTAGGAACAGAAGTGCCGCGGGATAATTCTGTGTTTCTTCTGGCGGAAGGGATTATCGCTGTAATCGTGACCTGCTTTGGCCTTGCGGTGTATTATGTGAATCTTCGCGATGCGTTTCAAAGCGGAAAACAGCGCGATGAAAACAAGCCATTGAGCTCCCTCAAGGAACAATACCAACATATTATTTCTCATGGCTATCCTTATGTCGTCAGCGGTCCATCTTTGTTTATATTAATTTTCGCCGTAATCTTCCCCATTTTATTCAGCTTTGCATTAGCGTTTACAAACTATGATTTGTATCATTCTCCTCCTGCTAAATTAATAGATTGGGTCGGTTTTCAAACCTTCTCAAACATTTTCACAGTTGATATTTGGAGGTCGACTTTTTTTGATGTGCTGGCTTGGACGGTGGTTTGGACACTTGCCGCATCCACACTGCAAGTCAGTATAGGGATTTTTCTCGCGATTATTGTCAATCAAAAAGACATTCGTTTTAAACGCTTTTTCAGGACGATTCTCATTTTGCCATGGGCCGTTCCCGGATTCGTTACGATTTTAATTTTTGCAGGGCTGTTTAATGATAGCTTCGGTGCGATGAATCACGATATCTTGGCTTTCTTCGGCATAGAGCCTCTTCCATGGATGACAGATGCCAATTGGTCGAGACTTGCGCTGATTCTTATGCAGGGCTGGCTCGGGTTTCCGTACATCTTTCTCGTCTCAACAGGCGTCTTGCAGTCCATCCCGGACGATCTGTATGAAGCAGCCACGATTGATGGCGCTTCAGTCTTCGCAAAGCTGAGATACATTACGCTTCCAATGGTGTTCATTGCCATGGCTCCGATTATCATTACTCAGTTCACGTTTAATTTTAATAACTTTAATATTATCTATCTATTCAATGGAGGCGGTCCGGCTGTAACGGGATCAACTGCCGGCGGGACAGATATCCTTGTTTCGTGGATTTATAAATTGACAATGCAGTCAAGCCAATATTCACTCGCCGCAGCTTTAACCATTTTATTATCTGTGTTTGTCATCTCCATCGCTTTGTGGCAGTTCAGACAGACGAAGTCTTTTAAAGAGGAGGCATGAGGCATGCTGGCAGATATGAAGGTCAGAAAATATATCCGTCTCCTTCTCTCTTACTTGTTGTTAGCCTGTATGGCGGTCATCATTGTTTATCCTCTCCTTTGGACGGCAGGCGCAAGTTTTAACCCCGGCAATAGCTTGATCAGTACATCCATCATTCCGAAGCATCCGACATTCGACCATTACAAGGAATTATTTGCGGGCAAAGAAAGCCTTCAATATGTGCAGTGGTATATCAACTCAATGAAGATCAGCCTGTTTACGATGGCGGGGTCTTTAATCTGTGTGACGTTTACGGCCTATGCATTTTCACGCTTTCGATTTAAAGGGAGAAAATACGCTTTAACCCTCTTTTTATTGCTGCAAATGATTCCTCAGTTTTCGGCTTTAATTGCCTTGTTTGTATTGGCGCAAATCTTAGGAATGATCAATAGCCACTGGCTGTTAATCTTGCTATATATCGGAGGGCTGATCCCGATGAATACGTATTTGATGAAAGGGTACATGGATTCCATTCCGATGGATTTAGACGAAAGCGCCAAGATTGACGGGGCCAGCAGCACAAGAATCTTCTTCCAGATCATTTTGCCATTATCAAAACCGATGGCGGCAGTGGTCGCCATGAACGGCTTTACCGGCCCGCTCGGAGATTTTGTACTGTCCTCAACGATATTGAGAACGCCTGAATCATATACATTGCCCGTAGGTCTATTCAATTTAGTGAATGATGTTATGGGGGCCAGCTATACGACATTTGCAGCTGGAGCCCTGCTTATCAGCATACCGGTTGCCGTCATCTTTATCATGCTGCAAAAGAATTTTGTGTCCGGGTTAACCGCGGGGGGAACAAAAGGTTAAGAGATTAAGGAGGAGAATATGATGTCAAAGCTTGAAAAAACGCACGTAACAGGGGCAAAATTTATGCTTCACGGAGGAGACTACAATCCTGATCAATGGCTGGATCGCCCTGATATTTTAGCCGATGATATCAAGCTGATGAAGCTTTCTCATACGAATACGTTTTCTGTCGGCATTTTTGCATGGAGCGCGCTTGAGCCAGAGGAGGGCGTATACCAATTTGAATGGCTGGACGATATTTTTGAACGGATCCACAGCATAGGCGGGAGGGTCATATTAGCAACACCAAGCGGAGCTCGTCCTGCCTGGCTGTCGCAAACCTATCCTGAAGTTTTGCGCGTCAATGCCTCCCGTGTCAAACAGCTTCACGGCGGAAGGCACAACCACTGCCTCACATCTAAAGTCTACCGTGAAAAAACACGTCACATCAATCGGTTACTAGCAGAACGATACGGCAATCATCCTGCGCTGTTAATGTGGCATATTTCAAATGAATACGGAGGAGAGTGCCACTGCGATCTATGCCAGCATGCTTTCAGGGAGTGGCTGAAATCGAAATATGACAACAGCCTCAAGGCATTGAACCATGCGTGGTGGACTCCTTTTTGGAGCCACACATTCAATGACTGGTCACAAATTGAAAGCCCTTCGCCGATCGGTGAAAACGGCTTACACGGCCTGAACTTAGACTGGCGCCGGTTCGTCACAGATCAAACGATTTCGTTTTATGAAAATGAAATCATTCCGCTGAAAGAACTGACGCCTGATATCCCTATCACAACGAATTTTATGGCTGACACACCGGATTTGATTCCGTATCAGGGCCTAGACTACAGCAAATTTGCGAAGCATGTCGATGTCATCAGCTGGGACGCTTATCCGGTCTGGCACAATGACTGGGAAAGCACAGCTGATTTGGCGATGAAGGTCGGCTTTATCAATGACCTGTACCGGAGCCTGAAGCAGCAGCCTTTCTTATTAATGGAGTGTACGCCAAGCGCGGTCAATTGGCATAACGTCAACAAGGCGAAGCGCCCGGGCATGAATCTGCTGTCGTCCATGCAAATGATTGCCCACGGTTCGGACAGCGTTCTCTATTTCCAATACCGTAAATCGCGCGGATCATCAGAAAAATTGCACGGGGCAATAGTAGATCATGACAATAGCCCGAAGAACCGGGTCTTTCAAGAAGTGGCCAAAACCGGCGAAACATTAGAACGGCTGTCCGAGGTTGTCGGAACGAAGAGGCCCGCTGAAACGGCTATTTTATATGACTGGGAAAATCACTGGGCGCTCGAGGATGCTCAGGGGTTTGCGAAGGCGACAAAACGTTATGCGCAAACGCTTCAGCAGCATTACCGCACGTTCTGGGAACACGATATCCCTGTCGACGTCATCACAAAAGAACAGGATTTTTCACCATATAAACTGTTGATCGTCCCGATGCTATATTTAATCAGCGAAGACACCATTTCCCGTTTGAAAACGTTTACGGCTAACGGCGGCGCCTTAGTCATGACATATATCAGCGGGATTGTAAATGAGCATGATTTAACGTATACAGGAGGATGGCATCCGGATTTGCAAGCTATTTTCGGAATTGAGCCTCTTGAAACCGACACGCTATATCCGAAGGATCGAAATGCTGTCAGCTATCGCAGCCAAACATATGAAATGAAGGACTATGCAACCGTGATCGATGTCAAGACCGCATCAGCAGAAGCGGTGTATCAAGAAGATTTTTACGCGCGTACGCCAGCGGTGACAAGCCATCAATATCAACAGGGCAAGGCGTATTTTATCGGTGCGCGTTTGGAGGATCAATTTCACCGGGATTTTTATGAAGGGCTCATCACAGACCTGTCTCTTTCTCCTGTTTTTCCGGTTCGGCATGGAAAAGGTGTCTCCGTACAAGCGAGGCAGGATCAGGATAATGATTATATTTTTGTCATGAATTTTACGGAAGAAAAGCAGTTGGTCACGTTTGATCACAGTGTGAAGGATATGATGACAGGAGACATATTATCAGGTGACCTGACGCTGGAAAAATATGAAGTCAGAATTGTCGTAAATACACATTAGGCTGATGCTCCGCTCGATACGGGCGGATTCTTTTTCTAGCATATTTGAAAAACGCTTACTTTAGAGTGAGGGGTGGAATCATGAGGGGCAGAGTGAAAATGTTCTTTGCGGCTGCCATCGTGTGGAGTGCATTCAGTTCTACGGGAAATGCCGCTGCCATTGAGGGGCAGAAACATGTGCCTGAGCTTCGGACAGATAATCTTTTCGTTAAAAAAGTAGAGGGTATGAACAAGGACTTTATCAAAGGGGCAGATGTGTCCAGTGTTATTGCTTTAGAAAACAGCGGAGTCACCTTTTACAATACTAGCGGTAAACGCCAGGACATTTTTACAACCTTAAAACAAGCTGGCATCAACTATATTCGCGTCCGAATCTGGAATGACCCGTATGATTCAAATGGCAATGGGTATGGAGGGGGGAACAATGATGTTCAAAAAGCCATCGAAATCGGAAAAAGAGCCACAGCGAATGGAATGAAGGTGCTGGTCGACTTTCATTATTCTGATTTCTGGGCCGATCCTGCGAAACAGAAGGTACCCAAAGCTTGGGCGAATCTCAGCTTTGAAGCTAAAAAAACAAAGCTCTATGAGTATACGAAACAAAGCCTGCAAAAGATGATCAAGGAAGGCGTCGACATTGGCATGGTTCAGGTCGGAAATGAAACGACAGGGGCATTTGCAGGTGAAACCGATTGGGCGAAAATGAGCCAATTATTTAATGAAGGAAGCCGCGCGGTCAGGGAGACAGACCCAGGTATTTTGGTCGCACTGCATTTTACCAATCCTGAAACGGCAGGAAGGTATTCATTTATTGCAGAAACACTCAGCAAAAACAAAGTGGATTATGATGTGTTTGCCAGCTCGTATTATCCTTTCTGGCACGGCACATTACAGAATTTGACCTCCGTGCTGAAGGCTGTTTCCGATACGTACGGCAAAAAAGTCATGGTGGCGGAGACATCATACACCTATACCGCTGAGGATAACGATGGGCATGAAAATACAGCGCCAAAAAGCGGGCAGGCGCTGCCATATCCAATTTCCGTTCAAGGCCAGGCGGATGCGATAAGAGATGTGATGCAGGCCGTAGCGAATACAGGCACGGCGGGACTTGGCGTTTTCTATTGGGAGCCTGCGTGGACTCCAGTCGGGCCGAAAACACAGGTAGAGAAAAACAAAGTGCTGTGGGAAACATACGGGTCAGGCTGGGCCTCCAGCTATGCTGCTGAATATGACCCTGAAGATGCTGGGAAGTGGTATGGGGGAAGTGCTGTGGATAACCAAGCTTTGTTTGATGTTAACGGACACCCGCTGCCTTCCTTGCAGGTGTTTCAATATGCGGAGTCAGGCCATACCCCGAAGAAGCGCTGAAACATAAAAATCCATGAGATGTACTATCTCATGGATCATTTTATTTTAAATCAACTAATATAAAACATTCGTCATCACTTTTATGATGGGCTTCCTTATGATGATGCAGTGATGTAAGGATTTTCTCTTTCAGGTCAGCAATAGGCAAATCGGGATGATCCTTTAATAAATCAAATAAATAACATGAAGCTGTAGGGTCCATCACGCCATCCGTATATAGAAGGAGCCTTCCGCCCTCCGTGTAGGGAAGGCTGCTAGAATGAAACACCGTGTCTTCAAACATCCCGATCGGAGGCGCGGTTGCGTGCAGCGGATTTTGGGTTCCGCCGGCGCCCTGCCATAATGCTGGCGGATGTCCTGCGTTGACATAATTAATTTTTTGCCGGGCTGTATCAATCTCAAGATAAATGGCAGTACAATAATGTCTTGCTTCCTCATCATTTTGAAACAAGCTGTGGAGGTGGCGGTCTAATTCCTTCATGACTTTGACGGGGCTGAGACCTTGCGTGATCTGGCGCTGGAACAAAGGATGAAGAGACATCGTAATCAATGCAGATGAAATCCCGTGCCCCATCACATCAAGAATAATAATGCCGTAACGATGTTCATCAATTTGATAAAATCCGTATAGATCACCTGATAACTCACTGGATGCTTTGTAATAAGCGTCAATCTGAATCTGATCGTTTACAATCGGTTCAGTCAACGAGTTTTCTTGGATCTTTCTGGCGAGCTCAAGCTCTCTTTTGGTATTTAATTTAAATTGCTCATTTTGTTTGTTGGTCTCAAGAAGTTCTTCTTGTTTGGCCTTCAGCGTTCCCAAGGCAATTTCTAACTCCGCATTGGCTTTCTGCTTGGCAAGCAAAGCTTCCTGGGCCGCGTTTTTGGCCATCAGCAGCTCATTTTCATATTCATTTCGCTTCCGCATCGGAATCAGAACACACTCGGTGACAGTTCCTCCGCTATCAGTTCTTACAACAGCATTGACAAGGACGGGAATTTCTTCTCCATCTCTTGTTCTCAGGGAAATGTATATTTCTTCAATGTGATGCTCCAGCTTCAAAAGCGGAACAAAATAAAGCTGGTAGAAAAGCTGTGCGGAAACGGTCAAAATTGTATCCATATGCTGGCCGATAACTTGTTCCTGCTCATAATTCAGAATGTTAAGCAGGGTACGGTTGACTGCTACTATCGAACCCTCTTCTGACAAAGTGAGGAAACCGCATGGTGCATCATTCAATTGTTTGTCCATTAAGAGGGTCACCTCTATCCCTTTCGTTCCTATATCACACGTATACTTTCAAATAATCGCTGATCAGCTGTATCGTCTCTTCCGGATGGCTCATGTGGGGGCAATGCCCGCGTGCCTCCATTTGTTTCAGTCTGCTATAAGGGAGGTGCTTATGCATATACTCACCTACTGCTGCCGGTGCGATGATATCATCTGCACATTGGAGAATAAGAGAGGGAACCGTCACCTTCGAAAGATCCCCCCGGTGATCAGAAAAAAACGCGGCTTTCGCGAACTGCCGGGCAATCACAGGATCAGTAGAACAAAAACGGCTTTCAAGTTCTTCCTTGATTTCAGGCCGATCTGGCTGATTCAGAACGGTTGCCGCAAATACAGTAGTCCAACCTATATAATTTTTCTCCATCATCTCCAGCAAACCAAGGAGCTGCTCCTCCTCAAATCCTCCGAAATACTCAGGCGGATCATTCAAATAGCAAGGAGAAGGCCCCACCATCACGATATGGGAAAACAGCTCCGGGCGGCGGATGGAAGCTAGCATGCCAATTACAGCCCCAACAGAGTGCCCCACAAACACGGTTTCTCCCAGATCTAAAGCTTCACAAACATCAAGAACATCTTGGGCATAGCCGTCAAGTGTCCCGTAACGATTCAGGTCATATGCGCGTAAATCCGAATTCCCCGAACCGACGTAATCAAATAAAATGACCTGATGTTCTTCTTCGAAGGCCGGCGCCACGGCATTCCACACACTTTGATCGCAGCCAAAGCCAGGTGCAAAAATGATAGATGTTTTGCCGCTTCCCTTCACCTTCACATCATTTCGAGACAAAATCGCTTCGTTCATGATTGGCTCCTTTCAGCCGGAAAGTAAAATAAAGTTCAATATGTATATCATAACACTCGCCGTTTCAAGAGTGTGTCTTTCTATGAAAGTAAATAGCAGTTTAAAAGAAAGGGGACACCAGGCATAGGAGAGCTGGATGAATTGGAAGATGTAGAGGATGGATGGCCTAGGCACATGCGGTGGGGAAGAATATGACATTTGTCACTCTGATATCATGACACCCCATACTAACGTCATCTTCTCCGTCATTTTACAATCAATGTAAGCCATCAGGAGGTGCTCATGTGATGAATGAGATTGTATTAGTAAGCAATACGACAAAACATTTTCAGCAAAAAACAGCTGTAAACAACATCAGCTTCAGTATGAAAAAAGGAGAAATTGCAGCTATTCTCGGACCGAATGGGGCAGGGAAGACGACCGTCATCTCCATGATCCTAGGATTGCTGAAACCGAGTAAGGGAGAAATCAAACTATTTAACCGGGTTCCCGATGATCAACAGGTTCGCGAAAAAATAGGCGTGATGCTGCAGGAAGTGAGTGTCATGCCGGGTCTGAAGGTGAGTGAAATCCTCGAACTCTTCCGAAGCTATTATCCGAATCCATTGTCCATGAAAGAACTCGTTTCGTTAACAGCACTCACAAAAGAAGATTTGAAAACAAGAGCAGAAAAATTATCCGGCGGACAAAAACGCCGTTTGAGCTTTGCTTTGGCTCTTGCCGGGAATCCGGAGCTGCTGATATTCGACGAACCGACAGTCGGGATGGACACATCATCAAGACATCGATTCTGGCAGACCATTCATGGACTGGCGGACCAAGGAAAAACGATTATATTTTCAACTCATTATTTACAGGAAGCAGATGATGCCGCACAGCGAATCTTATTTTTTGCTGACGGGCGCCTTGTAGCTGACGACTCGCCAATGCAAATCCGCTCAAGGATTCAAAAACAGTCTGTTTCCTTTACGTTACATTCAGATGAATCCTTGGAAAGGCTGTCTCGTCATCCGGAAGTAGAGCGGGTGATCCACAAGCATAAGAGAACCATCATCCAAACATCAAATACAGACAAAGTGTTAGCGCTGATCTTTCAAGAGAACATACATGCACGCGATATCCGGATTGAGCAAGGAACGCTCGATGAGGCATTTCGCCAGCTGGCTGACGGAAACAGGGAGGCGATGTGAGTGAACATGCTGCAGAAACAAAGCATAGCTGAAATGAAAAGGGTGCTTAGGAATAAGTACTTTGTGCTTTGGTCGCTGATGATGCCGATTGCCTTTTATTATCTCTTTACCAATGTAGTGAATACCAACGTACCTGATCAACGTGCATGGGACGCCCATTACTTAATGTCGATGACAGTCTTCAGTGTGATGGGATCCTCTATCATGACGCTTGGAATCCGTATGGTTCAAGAGCGGTCACAAGGCTGGACAGCTTTTATCCGCATTACGCCTCTTCCGGATCATATCTATTTATCAGCTCAGATGATCGGCCAAAGTGTGATTCACGTTTTATCCATTACCGTCATTTTTCTGTTCGGCGCAATTATCAATGACATTGCCTTGTCACCGTTTGAATGGATCATGAGCGGACTATGGATTTTGTTTGGCGCATTGCCGTTTTTAGCGTTAGGTACACTCATCGGCCTCATGAGAAAAGTAGAAACAGCAGCCGGAATCAGTAATGTGCTTTACATGCTGCTCGCTTTAGGCGGGGGCATGTGGATGCCGTTTGAGGTCATGCCTGATATGATGCAGAACATTGGCCGGTGGCTTCCATCCTATCATTTCGGGAGCGGAGCGTGGGAACTTGTCCGAGGCGGGAGTCCAACCTGGAAAAATATTCTGGTATTAATCGCTTATTTGATGCTCTTCATGCTACTATCTAAATATATAAGAAGAAAACAAGAAGCGGTGTAATACATGAAACTCTTAACATCCATATTCCCTAGGCAATTCGGGTTTTTCCCTTATATCTTTCTGGTGTATACCATCATGCCGTTTCTTACTTTATTGAGAGAATCAGGCATCAAACAGGTGATTGGATATGGCATGCTGATCTTTTTTGTCATGGCATATCGCCAGTTGTTCTGCAGTGTCGACAGAGCTTCGTTTACGTATTGGCTTATCGTGCAAATGGCGGTTATTTTTATCTATAGTGTGTTTTACAATATCACCTATATCTATTTAGGTTTTTTCCCGGCAAACTTTGTTGGTTATTACAAAGAGAAAACAAAGTTTAACCGTGCGTTCTGCGGTTTAATCTTTATGCTGCTATTCCCTTGTTTTTATCAATTACTTGCGAATTCGGTCTCGCTCCGGGAGCTTTTTTCTGTTCTCCCGTTTCTCGTTATCATGCTCATTTCTCCATTTGGAATCCGTTCTTTGTTTCGGAGAATTGAACTCGAAACCAAGCTTGCCCAAGCCAACGAACAGATAAAAGAACTCTCCAAAAGGGAGGAGCGCGTTCGAATCGCCCGTGATCTTCACGATACTCTCGGCCATACTCTGTCGCTGCTTACATTAAAAAGCCAGCTGATTCAGCGGCTGGCAACATCTGATCCAGAACGGACCCGGCTTGAAGCAAAAGAAATGGAAACAAGTTCACGAGCCGCACTCAAGCAAGTTCGTGAGCTGGTTTCTGATATGAGAACAGTCACGATGACGGAGGAGCTCGCCAACATTCAGCACATATTAAGAACGGGGAACATTACCTTTCAATACGAAGGGGACGAAGACTTTTCAGCAATATCTCCCGTCACTCAAAATATTATTAGCATGTGTATGCGGGAAGCCGTGACCAATATCATCAAGCACAGCAATGCCACCCACTGCGCCATCACCATTACCCAGTTCGCTGACAAAATGAGGATAGTCATACGGGATGACGGAAAGGGAGCGGCGAAGGAAAAAATGTTTGGGAATGGCCTGCGGGGAATGGAAGAACGGCTCATGCTCATTGAAGGGGGATTAACGCTTTCAGCTCATAACGGAACAGTTGTGACACTGACAGTTCCTCTTATAAAAAAAGCGAGAATGATAGGAGGACGAAAAGAATGATTCGTCTGTTTATTGCTGAGGACCAGCGAATGCTGTTAGGCGCTTTGGGATCTTTGCTTGATTTAGAAGAGGATATGACAGTCATCGGACAAGCATTAAATGGGGAAGAGGCGTTAAAAGCCATTTTGAAGCTGGAGCCGGATGTATGCATTATGGACATTGAAATGCCGGTTCGAAGCGGGCTGGATGTGGCAGAGGAATTAATGCAAAAAGGCTGCGGCAGCAAGGTTATTATTTTAACCACCTTTGCCCGCCCAGGATATTTTGAACGCGCCGTCAAAGCCGGTGTACATGGTTATCTGCTGAAAGACGGCGAAATTGACGATCTGGCCGACGCCATCCGAAAGTGTGTAAAGGGAAAACGAGTCTTCAGCCCGGAGCTGACGTTTAATATGATGCGAGACGAAAATCCGCTTACTGTAAGAGAGCAAGAAATTCTGCGTCTGGCGGCTTTAGGCAAGACAACAAAAGATATTACGCTGGAACTCTATTTATCTCAAGGCACAGTCCGAAACTATATATCAGAAATCATCCAAAAGCTCGATGCGAAAAATCGGACAGAAGCAGCCAGCATTGCTGAGGAAAAAGGATGGATTTAATGTAGACCTGGTTATTTATAGCCAGGTTTTTTTGTTCATCTGGTTATTTATGGTTGAAATATTCAGTACGACTGTATATTATGGAACTATACAGTTGTACTGAATATGGAGGCCGATATATGAATGAAAATAAGCATTTGCCGCTGACTGAGACTGTTTACTATGTACTTTTATCTTTGTTACATCCTGCTCACGGCTACATCATTATGAAAAATATTGAAGATCTTAGCGGCGGAAGAGTTAAAATGGCGCCTGGAACTCTTTATGGCGCAATCGAAAACTTATTGAAGCATCAATTGATAGAGCCTTATCCAAGTGAAGACCGCCGCAGAAAAACATATATCATCACTGAACTTGGAAGAAGTGTATTAAGGAAGGACATGGAGAGAATGGAGCGGCTGGTTGAGATAACAAGGCAGGAGTTAAATAAAAAGGGGGAGGCCATATGAAGAAATACAGATATTTTACGGACATAGACTGTGAGGAACAGTGGCTCAATAAGATGGCAGATAAGGGGTACGGATTGAAAGGAAAGGGTTTTTTTTCCTATCGGTTTGCAGACGAAGCAACGTCAGACCCTTCTATCGTCAAAATAGACTATCGCACCTTTAAACATCCGGAGGATTTTACTGATTATCGCACTCTATTTGAAGACAGCGGATGGAAGCATCTTTTCAGTTCACAAGGCCTGCATTATTTTAGAAAAGAGAACTCCAGTGCATCAGATGATATTTTTTCTGATGCAGAATCCAGAGCTGGAAGATACAAACGCTTATTTCAAGCGTACTTTGCACTTTCATTTATATTCTTATCCTTCATCCTGACTCTCTTTACTGCCAATGCTTTGAATACTGATTTATTTATCCGTCCCCAGAGTTTGTATTATACGCCGGGACTGTGGGATAAGACCGGAGCAACTTTTATCGGAGCCTTTTTGTTTGAAACACCTTTTGCACTGATGAGAGGGGGAGCGGGATGGATTGTTCTCCTCAGCGCTCTTAGCTTCTTTTATCTATTTGTGAAAACATATAAAAAGTACAGGAAGTGCCTGTATGACCATTAAAAAGTGTGTTGCACCATGAACGTCTGTCCAGTGAAACAGGCGTTTTTTATTGCAGGAATGTATAGAAAACCCTTCCCTTCCATTATCAGAATAGTGTACGATATTCATATAGTTATTTTAACTCAGGTCATCAGATGACCTGATCATATATTGGGGATGAGAGAGGGGTTCATCATGAAAGTCTCACTTTTTGTCACTTGTCTTGTTGATATGTTTCAAACAAATGTCGGAAAAGCAACAGTTGAGCTGCTGGAGCGCCTTGGGTGTGAGGTTGATTTTCCGGAGGGGCAGATCTGCTGCGGGCAGCCGGCTTACAATAGCGGCTATGTGAATGACGCCAAAAAAGCAATGAAACGGATGATCGAAACGTTTCAGGATTCCGAATATGTCGTCAGCCCTTCCGGTTCCTGCACGACGATGTTCCGGGAGTATCCGCACCTGTTTCAGGATGATCCGAAATGGGCAGACAAAGCGCAAAAGCTTGCCGATAAAACGTATGAACTGACGGATTTTATCGTGAACGTCCTTGGGATAGAGGATGTCGGCGCGACCCTTGATACAAAAGCAACCTTACATACGTCGTGCCATATGACAAGGCTGCTCGGGGTTCGGGAGGAGCCAATGAAGCTTCTGAGCCATGTGAAGGGCCTAGAATTCACAGCGCTTCCGGGCAAACATAACTGCTGCGGATTCGGAGGAACGTTCTCCGTCAAAATGGCGCAGATCTCTGAGCAGATGGTCGATGAAAAAGTCGCATGCGTGGAGGAAACGGGAGCAGAGGTGCTGATCGGTGCTGACTGCGGCTGTTTGATGAATATCGGGGGACGGCTTGATCGTAAAGACAAGAATGTCAAAGTGATGCACATCGCCGAAGTGCTCAACAGCAGATAAAACTGGATTCAGAGGGGGAAAGGATCATGGCGATGAAAATCGGTACTGACGCTTTTAAAGAGCGGGTATCACAGGGGATCGATAATGAATTTATGAGAGGCGCTGTTTCGGGGGCGCAGGAGCGTTTGCGGACACGGCGCCTTGAAGCAGCCGAAGAGCTGGGTAACTGGGAGGAGTGGCGCTCGCTATCAGAGGAAATCAGGCAGCATGTTCTTGAAAACCTCGATTTCTATCTCGGCCAGCTAGCCGAAAATGTGGCGAAAAGAGGGGGGCATGTCTATTTCGCGGAAACAGCGGAAGAGGCATCTTCTTATATTCGCGATGTCATTCAAAAGAAGAATGGGAAGAAAATCGTAAAATCAAAATCAATGGTCACAGAGGAAATCAATCTGAATGAGGTGCTGGAACAGGAAGGCTGCGAAGTCGTCGAAACCGACCTCGGCGAGTATATTTTGCAGATTGATGATCATGATCCGCCTTCACATATCGTAGCGCCCGCCCTTCATAAAAATAAAGAACAGATACGCGATGTATTTAAAGAAAGGCTGGACTATCAACATACAGAAAAACCGGAAGAGCTAGTGATGCATGCGCGCGCCATCCTCCGGGAAAAGTTTCTGGAGGCGGATATCGGCATTACCGGCTGTAACTTCGCCATTGCTGATACGGGTTCTGTCAGCCTTGTGACCAATGAAGGAAATGGACGGCTTGTGAGCACCTTGCCGAAAACGCAAATCACTGTGATGGGAATGGAGCGGATTGTCCCGTCATTTTCTGAATTTGAAGTCCTTGTCAGCATGCTGACAAGAAGCGCTGTCGGACAGCGGCTGACAAGTTATATTACGGCTTTGACAGGACCGAAGCTGGAAGGGGAAGTGGACGGGCCGGAGGAATTCCATCTTGTCATTGTTGACAATGGCCGGTCCAATATTCTCGGAACGGAATTCCAATCCGTGCTGCAATGTATCCGCTGTGCAGCTTGTATCAATGTCTGCCCTGTGTATCGCCATGTCGGCGGACACTCATACGGCTCCATCTATTCGGGGCCGATCGGAGCGGTTTTATCGCCGTTGCTCGGAGGTTATGACGATTTTAAGGAGCTGCCGTACGCGTCTACATTGTGCGCGGCTTGTTCTGAAGCCTGTCCGGTCAAAATTCCGCTTCATGAGCTGCTTCTCAAGCATCGCCAGAACATCGTCGAAAAAGAAGGCAGAGCGCCGATCAGTGAAAAGCTTGCGATGAAAGCGTTCGGACTTGGCGCGTCCTCTTTGTCGCTTTATAAAATGGGCTCAAAATGGGCGCCAGCCGCCATGACGCCTTTTACAGAGGACGAAAAAATTTCGAAAGGGCCGGGCCCGCTCAAAAGCTGGACACAGATCCGCGATTTCCCAGCACCGCATAAATCGAGATTCAGAGATTGGTTTACAGACAGAGAAACAAGTGAACGCACGAAGGAGGAGCAGTGATGACGAAGGGAAACGTTCAGAATCAGGAGAGCTTTTTAAACCGAATCGCATCACGCCTGGGCCGTGAAAGAAGAACAGGGGGCGTGGCAGTCCCTGAGTGGGCTCATCAGCCGCAATATCAAACACTTAAAGGATATTCAGCGGATGACTTAGTCACAGTCCTCAAAAACCATTGCGTCAAAATCCATACAGAGCTGATTGAAACGGATTCAACCGGCCTTTACGATGCCCTCCGCGAGCAGGTCAGCCGGTTTTCCGGAGGCCCTGTCATCATTCCGAAGGACCCCCGCTTTGAAGAATACGGACTAAAAAGCTTGCTCACCAAGGACTGGCCGGGCGAAGGAACGCCGGTCTGGGAGTGGGATGCTGACAAAGGCGAAGAAAATATCAAAAAAGCGGAGCAAGCCAATGTAGGGATCACATTCAGTGAAATCACACTGGCTGAGTCGGGGACGGTTGTCCTCTTTTCCTCAAAAGACATCGGCCGGTCTGTCAGCCTTCTGCCGACGACCTATATTGCGATTGTCCCGAAATCAAGCATTGTGCCAAGAATGACGCAAGCCAGTGAAATCATCCGTCAAAACATTGCGGACGGCGTCACTGTTCCTTCATGCATCAACTACATTACCGGACCGAGTAACTCAGCCGACATCGAAATGGATTTGGTCGTCGGGGTGCACGGACCTGTAAAAGCCGCATACATTCTCGTTTCTGACCGTTGATTTTAAAAGCCCGGCATATGCCGGGCTTTCTGCTTGAAAAAAACTTCAACTATCCAATTTTTTGGCCGATGAGAAGAGTATGACTTGAAAAAGGAGGAAGTGCGATGAAAAAATGGCTGATTATAGCTGTTTCACTGGCGATTGCGATCGTGCTGTTTATGTATACACAAACAGAAGCGAAGGCAGCCGGCGTGACATTAGGCTACACGACTGGGGATACGGCCTCATACAATTCTCTAACGAAGTATCATACATACATGAATGCCATCGCTACAGATACGTTTGCGTTTGAAAAAAACGGACAAGTCATTGGCGATGCCCCAAGCAAGCAGCTGACATATGCGAAAAAGAAAAAAATCAAGACCTGGGGACTGACCCCATAAGATGAGACAAATAAAAACACCTTCAAGTTTGAAAACGGATGATTGTTATCCGAAATTAGACTTGGAGGTGTTTTTTCTATGGGGACAAGAGTGAGTTATCCGGTTGAAGTGAAACAGCAGGCTGTAGAAATGAGATTGGCAGGCGTGCCTATGAAAGAGATCATGCAGAAATTGAATATTAAGAATAAGACACAGGTTCAGACATGGGTTAGATGGCATAAGGCTGGGGATATACATCGATTCGAACAGCCTGTTGGAAAGCAATACACTTACGGAAAAGGTCCAGAGTATTCTTCCGAATTAGAGAAACTGCAGGCAGAGAACCGTTATCTGAGACAACAGAATGAAGTTTTAAAAAAGTACAACGAATTGGAAAGGAAGTTGATAGCGAAACGTCAGTCGAACTTGTAGAAGCATTGCACAGCACAATGACCGTGCAGGATATCTGTATTCATTTAGGTATCTCTCGAGCGTCCTATTATCGTTGGAAGAAGAATCTGACGAAAGATTATCCCAAGCGCCATTTGGAAAAACAAATCGGCACGTTGTGCCGAGAGCACAGGTATCGATATGGATATCGAAAAATCACAGCCATACTAAAAAAGAGAATGCGTATTAACCATAAAACGGTTCAACGTATTATGCAGAAAAATCAATGGCAGTGCCAGGTTAAGGTGAAAAAGCGCAAGAAGAATGGGCAGCCATATGCCGTGGTCGATAATATATTGGATCGGAACTTTAAATCTGATCGCCCTCTTGAAAAACTAGTAACGGACATCACATATTTGCCTTATGGACAGAAACAATTGTACCTTTCCAGTATATTAGATTTATACAATGGAGAAGTGATTGCTTTTACGATTGGCGATAAGCAGGACACAGACTTTGTCTTAGACACACTTGATCAGCTGCCAACACTGCCTGAGAACTGCGTGTTACATAGTGACCAAGGTTCTGTGTATACATCTTACGAGTATCAAAAAGTTGTTAACACAAAAGGCATTACCATGAGCATGTCCCGCAAAGGGACGCCCGCTGATAATGCCTCCATCGAATCGTTTCATTCCTCACTAAAGTCTGAAACGTTCTATCTTAACAGCATTGATCGAACTACGACCGCCATCGTAGAACGCACTGTCATAGAATACATTCATTATTATAACAATATTCGTATTCAAACGAAACTAAACAACCAATCACCGATAAACTATCGGCAATTGGCTGTTTAAAAGGTGTTTTGATCCCTGTCTCAAAAACGGGGGTCAGTCCCCTGGGCTGTGATTTCAAACTATAATGACGACATTTACGATTTTGACGGAGATTTAGCGAGTCGAGTCATGAGTAATAAAACAGCGAAAAAACGATTCACAGATCAGCTAATAGCACTGGCTAAAAAGCACTCATACTACGGTATCAATATCGATATTGAAGCAGTGAATCCAGAAGACCGATCCAAATACTCACGCTTCATTCAAGATGTCTCACAGGCTCTGAAAAAGAAACAGATCAAAACAATGGTTTCCGTTCCGGCCAAAAGCGCAGATGATCAAAACGATGAATGGAGCTGGCCGTATGATTATGCGAAAATCGGTAAATATGCCGACTACGTACAAGTCATGACTTACGACGAACACGGCATTTGGGGCGAGCCGGGCTCAGTGGCAAGCACAAGCTGGATCAAAAGCTCTCTGCAGTTTTCGGTTAAAAAAATCAAAGCCAATAAAGTCATCATGGGAATCCCGGCGTACGGCTATGACTGGGATATGAAAGACGGCAGCGGGAGCACAATGTGGGAATGGAATGAACTCAAGTCCCTCATCAAAAAGCAAAAAGCAAAGCCGGCATTCAACAAAAAGTCAGGTTCGATGACGTTTTCTTACGTTGACAAAAAGAAGCATAAACATGTCGTGTGGTATGAAAACGAAAAAACCATTCAAACGAAAAGCCGCCTGGCAAAGCAATATAAAATAGCAGGTGTCTCAGTCTACGCATTAGGAAACGAGTCAGAATCCTTTTGGAAAGCCATTCAAAAAGGGACAAAATAACAGTTTCTTTTTTTTCTGAAGTTATTGACAGGGAAAAGAGAAGCACGTATATTATGTTAATATATTCAGATCGTAAAATTTAAGTTTTTCAGAAAACTAAAACACATAGATTGGGAGCAGTAAAAGAAAGTGATCAGAACAGAGAGCTGCGGGATGGTGCGACGCAGCCTGATTCTTCTTTGAACTCGCCCGGGAGTGGTAAGACGAAACGGAATAGATTGAATATTCCCCATGTTTTAACGGCTAACCTTCGTTACAGGTCAAAAGCTGGATTCTTCATGAAGAATCAACAAGAGTGGTACCGCGGTCAGCCGAAGGCTCGTCGTCTCTTTATCTATTAGATTAGATAGGAGACGGCGGGCTTTTTTGTTTTTGAAAATGAGAAGGAGAGGTACAAGAGGATGAAAAAGGACAATCAGACGTTAAAACGCACGATGACGTCCCGCCACATTATGATGATGGCGCTGGGCGGAGCAATCGGCGCAGGTTTATTCAAAGGGAGCAGCTCAGCGATTGATGTGGCAGGGCCATCTGTCATTATCGCTTACCTGCTCGGCGGCATTATTTTGCTGTTTATTATGCAGGGGCTCGCGGAAATGGCTGTGCGCAATCGAAACGCCAGAACCTTCCGGGATCTTGTTCAACAGGTATTAGGAAATTACGCTGCTTATTTCTTGGATTGGATATACTGGAAAATGTGGGTGCTTAACATTGCGGCTGAAGCTGTTGTGGCTGCGATCTTTATCCAATATTGGCTGCCGGGCTGCCCGATCTGGGTTTTGGCATTAGGGATTTCTCTTATCGTCACGATTGTGAACTTGCTTTCTGTTAAAATCTTCGCCGAAACCGAATATTGGCTGGCAATGATCAAGATTACTGTTATTATTCTCTTTATTATATTAGGATTGTTGCTCTTATTTGTATCATTCGGTGATCATACAGCTGCCGGGTTTTCAAACCTGACAGAGCACGGCGGATTTTTCCCGCACGGCGGCACAGGGCTGATTACGGCGATGCTTGTCGTGATCTACTCTTACGGCGGTACAGAAATTATCGGTGTAACGCTTGCTGAAACAAAGAATCCGGAAAAGGTTGTCCCGAAAGCTGTCCGAAGCACACTGACACGGATTGTCGCGTTCTACCTGCTGCCGTTTTTCATCATCGTCAGCCTGATTCCATGGAATCAAGTCAATTCCGTTCCGGAAAGTCCTTTCGTTATGGTCTTTAAAATGGTAGGTATTCCGGGCGCGGATCATATTATGAACGCAGTCATCCTGCTGGCGATCATTTCTTCTATGAATTCAGGTTTATACGGATCATCACGCATTTTATATACACAGGCTACTGACGGAAGGCTTCCGAAGATCTTTTCGAAGCTTTCATCGAAAAACGTGCCGATGTTTGCGATTCTGATGTGCACCTCCTCTCTCTATATTGGCGTATTGATTTCTCTGTTCGCAGGAAGCCAAACGTTTAATTACTTAATGGGATCATTGGGGTATACCGTTTTATTCATTTGGCTGATCATCGGATTCGCTCATTTGAAATCGAGAAAAGAGCAAACAGAAACACCGGCCTATTATGTAAAATGGTTCCCGTACACCACATGGTTTGCGATTCTGGCGTTACTCGCCATTCTGATCGGGGTCATCTTGACAACGTCAATTGTCATTACCAGCATTACTGCGGCGATCTACCTTTTGATTACAGTTGTATATTTGGTCAAAGGACGCAAGCATCAGTAAATAAGGAACCCTCTTGTCACATCCGACAAGAGGGTTTTTATTATTGTGCAGCCTTCTTCTTTACACAGATCGCCGCTGTTTTTTGTGCTTTTGATTTTGAATTCACGAGGCAGATGCTCGTCACAATCAGCAGCAGACCCGCCAATAGGCTATAGGTGAGCGGTTCATGCAGGAAAATAGAGCTGGCCACGATCGAAATGAGCGGAATCAAAAAAGTATAGGAAGCGACCTTGCTTGCTTCTCCTGAACCGACAAGTGTAAAAAAGATAAGCCAACCGAGTGCGATAACGAATACAGAGATGAACAGCAGGCTCGTGATAAACGGAGCTGTCCATTGGATCGCAGAAAAGCTTTCTGTCCAAAGGCCGGATATAAGCAGAAACACGCTGCCGGTCGTCAGCTGCAAGGCGACCATCCAGATGGAATCGACACGACTGCCTGTTTTTTTCATATATACTGTTCCGAGCGCCCAGCTGAGTGCGGAGCCGAGAGCCAGCAGAACCCCAATAACAGAAATATGCCCGCCAAAGCCTGCGGCACTAATGACAGCTACTCCTGCAAAACCGAGGATCAGCCCGATTACTTTCATGGCAAACATGGATTCGCCGAGCCACACCCAAGAAAACACGCCCATCAGAACCGGCTGAAAAAAGACGATCGCGGAAAACAGGCCCGCTGGAAGGTAGTTCAGCCCGATCGTTTGAAGACCGTAGAATAGCGTAATATTTAAAAGTGCAGAAATAAGATAAATCGGCCATGTTTCTTTTAAGCGCAATTTATGAATACGCGGCAGTGCGACAATGACTAATAAAAGCCCGCCGATCAGCGTTCGGATGCCCGCGAACAACAATGGCGGCGAATAGGCGAGCGCTGCTTTTGACAGCGGCCAATTGATGCCCCACATGATAACGAGAAAGGCGAGCAGGAGCGCTGTCCGCGTTTTTGAGAGCTGTTTCACTTTTCAATCACTCCTTGTAGAACTTTTCCATTATGATACTGTAGAATATAAGATAAATAAAATGAATCTTTTTTATAAGGAGCATAAGTAAATTGTTATGACCATTACACAGTTAAGGGTTTTCGTGAAAATTGCTGAAACGGGAAGCTTTACAAAAGCGGGGCAGGCGCTGAACATGACACAGCCGGCTGTCAGCCATGCGATTTCCGCGATTGAAGCTGAGCTTGATGTGAAGCTGATCATTCGTGACCGCCGCAATGGCCTGATGCTGACCGAGACGGGGAAAAAAATCTTAGTCCACATCAGGGAAGTCTTAAAAGGCATTGAAAAAGTTGAGCAAGTCGCAGCCGCGGAAAAAGGGCTTGAACTGGGAACGATCCATATCGGCACATTCTCAACTGCCTCGGCTTATTTTATGCCGAAGCTGATCAGTGAGTTTAAACAAAAATATCCGAAACTGGAGCTCGTGCTGCACGAGGGAACTGTAAATGAAGTCAAGGAGTGGCTTCACACACGGATGATAGATGTCGGCATTCTTCTGTATCCAACAGAGGAGATGGAGTACATTCGGCTGAAAAAAGACAAAATGACCGTCGTGCTCAGGGACGATCATCCGCTTTGCAGCCGTTCGGCTATTACGCTGAAGGATCTCGACCGTGAACCGATGATCGTCTGTGACGGCGGCTATGAATCGCCTTTTATCGATATGTTCAGGCAGGCGGGCGCTACGCTTCACGCCGCTTTCACAGTCTATAACATGAACACCTCGGTCAATATGATCAGAGAAGGATTGGGCCTGGCGATTTTATCAGAAATGTCCATGTCGGGCATGCCGCTGCCAGAGCATGTGGTGACGCGGGATTTGGACCCGCAGGTGTACCGTGATGTGCAGCTTGCTGTTCCATCACTGAAGGAGGCTTCTCTGGCGGCTAAGCTATTCATTGATATGGCGCAGGAATTGTTTGGTGCAGAATAACGGTGCCAACCCGTTCGTTTTATATTGTTCGAATTTCATCGAATCAAATTCTTTTATTCCTGATTGCAGTTGTGTTATGGTGTGAGAGAAGTCCTTTCGATCATGACTTGACAGCTTGAGGCTGTTTACTGATATCACAATTGCAAAGGAGAAAAACATGTCTACTCAACAACGCAAAGATACCTTGCTTTCTGTCTTGAATTTATCTCCGGTTGTTCAGGGAGGAACGATTGCAGAATCATTCCGAAACAGCATGGACTTGGCGCGCCGTGCGGAGGAATGGGGCTATCACCGCTACTGGCTCGCTGAGCATCATAATATAGAAGGTGTCGCAAGCTCTGCCACCGCGGTTTTGATCGGCCATATTGCCGGCGGCACAAAGAAAATCCGCGTCGGCTCCGGCGGCATTATGCTTCCGAACCACTCTTCACTAGTGATAGCTGAGCAATTCGGCACACTGGAAACGCTGTATCCCGGACGGATTGATCTGGGGCTCGGACGTGCGCCGGGAACAGATCAATTGACAGCAAGAGCGCTCCGCAGAAACATCAGCAGCGGTGAAGATTTCCCGGAACAATTAGAAGAACTGCGCAATTACTTTAAACCGTCCGGAAATGTGCGCAATCAAGTCCGCGCCATTCCGGGAGAGGGCATAGATGTGCCGATTTGGCTGCTGGGATCAAGCGGCTTCAGCGCCCGACTGGCAGGCGAACTGGGTCTTCCGTTTGCGTTCGCCGCTCATTTCTCGCCGGCGAATACGGTTCCCGCTTTGGAGCTGTACCGCAATTCGTTTACGCCGTCAGAAGTGCTCGACGAACCGTATGCAATGGTCGGCGTCACCATTATCGCGGCAGATACAAACGAGAAAGCGCAGCATCTTGCGACTTCGCATTATCAAAGATTTCTTGATCTAGTACGCGGCACCCCGAACCAGCTTAAGCCGCCTGTTGAGGATATGGATCAAATCTGGAGCCCGTATGAAAAAGCGATGGTCAATGAACAGCTGAGCTCCACGATTGTCGGCGGTCCGGAAGAAGTGAAGGCGAAGCTAGAAGACTTTGTCAAAACGACACAGGCTGATGAAATTATGGTCAACTCAGAAACCTATGAACACGCAGACAGAATGCGTTCATTTGAAATCGTGGCTGATATTTGGAAAAACAGATAAAGGCCATAAAAAAAAGCAATGTAAAGGGGGAGACCCATACATTGCTTTTTTTATTCATTCAGCTTTCTGGCGGATTGGCGAATGATCAACTCAGGCTCAAATATGACATCCTCTTGCTTCGGCTTTTTATGCTCTAAGCAGTCAATAACATATTTGGCAGCTGCTTTTCCAAGCACGGATTTTGGGTGCTTGACAGAGGTTAATTTCACCTCGGAGATTTGGGCGAAATGCGAATCGTCATACCCGACGATAGACATATCCTCCGGCACTTTGATATCCATCTCCCGCAGCATATCAATCACCTTCAGCGCAATTTCATCGTTATAACAAAGTATGGCTGTCGGCATATGCTTGCTGTTTTTCTCCAATGTGGCTTTCACTTTCTCCAGCAGTCTTGATTCTTTTTCTTCTGTCGTAAACGTCACAATCATATCCGGAGAAGGGAATAACTCACGCTCCCGGTGTGCCTGTATGAACCCGTTCATCCGCTTCACACCTTGTGTGTCATCAGCTTTAAAAATACCCATCATGTGCGTGTGGCCGATAGAAAGCAAGTACTCCGCTGCCATCATGCCGCCTTTCACATCATCCAAGGTAAAACTCGGTGCGGCAAGCTCGGCGTATGACGCGTTAATCATCGCAAAAGGAATGCCGTTTTTCTCTAAATTCAGATAGTAGCCGATGTTCGGCGTTTGCAGGGCGCTTTTTGTCGGTTCCACGATGAGTCCGTCAATATGCTGGGACAGCAGGTTTTCTAATCCTCTTCTTTCATTGTCCGGGTTGTTGTTTGTGCTGGTCAGCAGCATGGAATATCCCTGCTCGCTTAAATAGGATTCGATTCCTCTAATGATGCTCGGGAAAATATAGTCTGATATGTAGGTTGTCAGAACACCGATCGTTTTATTGGAATGCAGCGCTGACTTAGCAGAGCGTGAAGCGACAAAGGTGCCCCCGCCTTGCACGCTGTACAGCAGACCTTGTGATACGAGGTCTCCGATCGCTTTGCGAATGGTATGCCGGCTGACGCCGAATTGCTGCATTAATTCGTTTTCGGTAGGGATCTTTTGATCGGGCAGTATTTTGCCCTGATTAATCCATGAACTGATTTCTTCTTTTACTTGAGCGTATTTTGGTAACATATCCATTCCTCCAAAATGTATACGGACAAATTTCAGTATATCACAGCGTCCTTTGTAAGAAAACATTGACAGAAAATGCAAACAGGATTATTCTATATTTGTACGTACTAATTAAATGAGATTTTCGTTAAATTTTAATATAAGTACGTACAATTACAGAAGTAAATGTAAACGCTTTACTCAACATTCGGGAGGGCAGGGAAATGAAGAATACTCCAACTCAATTAGAACCAGATGCTCCTGTAACACGAAGCCATTCAATGGGATTTGTCATTTTGATCTCATGCGCGGCGGGACTTGGCGGCTTATTGTACGGCTATGACACGGCAGTGATTTCAGGCGCCATCGGTTTTCTGAAAGATTTATACAGTCTGAGTCCGTTTATGGAAGGGCTTGTGATTTCCAGCATTATGATCGGAGGAGTAGTGGGCGTCGGAATTTCTGGATTTTTAAGCGACAGGTTCGGACGGAGAAAAATTTTAATGACAGCTGCTTTGTTATTTGCGATATCAGCCATCGTTTCAGCGCTTTCTCAAGACGTGTCTACCTTAATTATTGCAAGGATTATCGGAGGCCTCGGGATTGGGATGGGCTCATCACTCTCTGTTACGTATATTACGGAAGCTGCGCCGCCTGCCATACGCGGAAGCCTTTCTTCCTTATATCAGCTCTTTACGATATTGGGTATTTCCGCGACGTACTTTATTAATCTCGCTGTGCAGCGGTCTGGAACATACGAATGGGGTGTGCACACCGGCTGGAGATGGATGCTCGCTTATGGAATGGTGCCGTCTGTGATCTTTTTCCTCGTATTGCTCGTCGTGCCGGAAAGTCCGAGATGGCTGGCGAAAGCGGGCAAAACAAAAGAAGCGCTAAAGATACTGACACGTATTAATGGAGAAACTGTTGCAAAAGAAGAATTAAAGAACATTGAGAACTCTTTAAAAATAGAACAAATGGGATCGCTCTCCCAGCTTTTCAAGCCGGGTCTCAGAAAGGCGCTTGTCATTGGAATCCTGCTGGCGCTGTTTAACCAAGTCATTGGCATGAACGCGATTACTTACTACGGGCCGGAAATCTTCAAAATGATGGGATTCGGACAAAATGCCGGATTTGTGACAACCTGTATCGTAGGGGTTGTAGAAGTCATCTTTACCATTATTGCGGTGCTGTTGATTGATAAAGTCGGACGAAAAAAACTGATGTCCATCGGATCTGCTTTTATGGCTATTTTTATGATCTTAATCGGAACGTCGTTCTACTTTCAGTTAACAGACGGACTTATGCTGGTCTTCTTTATTTTAGGTTTTGTGGCGGCATTTTGTGTATCTGTAGGGCCGATCACATGGATTATGATTTCTGAAATCTTCCCGAACCATCTGCGTGCGCGGGCCGCGGGTATTGCGACCATCTTTTTATGGGGAGCAAACTGGGCGATCGGACAGTTTGTGCCAATGATGATCGATTCATTCGGGCTCGCCTATACATTCTGGATTTTTGCGGTGATTAACATCCTTTGCTTCCTGTTTGTTGTTACGATCTGTCCGGAAACGAAGAACAAATCGCTTGAAGAGATTGAAAAGCTCTGGATAAAATGAAAACGCTTTAAAAAAACAGGCCCTTTCTTTTGGAAGGGCTGTTTATGTTGGGATGCACCTTTTGGCGTTTACTGTATAAGATATAGATATATAGGAAAAAATAATGCTGGATAAAACGCTGCGGCATGAAAACTCTGCGAATATTGTCGATGAATTGACTCTTAACAGTTGAATAAACAATTCCACCCTGTTAAAATAATTAAAGAAAGCAGAAATAATTTTTTTTGGCTATGATGGGACGTTTTTTGTCATAGCGGGACGTATAATGTCCAGCAAAAAAAAGGAAGGAACGTTTGAGTCATGAACCAGTTAATACAAGCTCAAAAAAAATTATTGCCTGATCTTCTGCTCGTTATGCAAAAGAGGTTTGAAATCTTGCAGTATATCAGGCTGACAGAACCCATCGGGCGAAGAAGCCTGTCTGCCAGTCTCGGAATCAGCGAGCGTGTGCTGAGGGGCGAGGTTCAGTTTTTAAAGGAACAGAACCTGGTCGATATTAAAACAAACGGCATGACATTGACAGAAGAGGGTTATGAACTGCTTTCCGTTCTGGAAGATACGATGAAAGATGTTTTAGGTTTGACGCTTTTGGAAAAGACATTAAAAGAACGTTTAAATCTAAAGGATGCTATTATCGTGTCCGGAGATAGCGATCAATCCCCATGGGTCAAAAAAGAAATGGGAAGAGCAGCTGTCGCATGTATGAAAAAAAGATTTTCAGGCAAAAATATCGTCGCTGTAACTGGCGGTACGACAATTGAAGCTGTCGCCGAAATGATGACGCCGGATTCTAAAAACCGTGAGCTTTTGTTTGTGCCTGCAAGAGGCGGTTTAGGCGAAGACGTGAAAAACCAGGCGAACACCATATGCGCGCATATGGCGGAAAAGGCTTCAGGCACTTACCGGCTTTTGTTTGTTCCGGGACAGCTGTCACAAGGCGCCTATTCATCTATTATTGAAGAACCTTCTGTCAAAGAGGTGCTGAACACGATTAAATCAGCGAGTATGCTGGTTCACGGAATCGGTGAAGCTAAAACTATGGCTCAGCGGAGAAACACACCTTTAGAAGACTTAAAGAAAATAGATGATCACGACGCGGTGACAGAAGCGTTTGGCTACTATTTTAACGCGGACGGCGAAGTGGTCCACAAAGTGCATTCTGTCGGAATGCAGCTGGATGACATAGACGCCATCCCCGATATTATTGCGGTAGCGGGCGGATCATCAAAAGCCGAGGCGATCGAGGCTTACTTTAAAAAGCCCCGAAACACGGTTCTCGTCACAGACGAAGGAGCCGCAAAGAAGTTATTAAGGGATGAATAATCCCTCAATATAAATATCTCTCACTTATTTAAAGGAGGAAACAATCATGGCAGTAAAAGTCGGTATTAACGGTTTTGGTCGTATTGGACGTAACGTATTCCGCGCAGCATTAAACAATCCTGAAGTTGAGGTAGTAGCGGTTAACGATTTAACAGATGCTAACATGCTGGCTCATCTTTTACAATATGATTCTGTACACGGAAAATTAGACGCTGAAGTTTCAGTTGACGGTAACAACCTTGTTGTTAACGGCAAAACAATTGAAGTTTCTGCAGAACGCGATCCTGCTAAACTTAGCTGGGGTAAACAAGGCGTTGAAATCGTAGTTGAATCTACTGGTTTCTTCACAAAACGCGCAGACGCTGCGAAACACTTAGAAGCTGGCGCGAAAAAAGTAATCATCTCTGCTCCTGCTAACGAAGAAGATATCACAATCGTTATGGGTGTTAACGAAGATAAATACGATGCGGCTAACCATGATGTTATCTCTAACGCATCTTGCACAACAAACTGCCTTGCGCCGTTTGCAAAAGTACTTAACGACAAATTCGGCATCAAACGCGGTATGATGACAACTGTTCACTCTTACACGAACGATCAGCAAATCCTTGATCTTCCGCACAAAGACTACCGTCGTGCGCGTGCAGCAGCTGAAAACATCATCCCAACATCAACTGGTGCTGCTAAAGCAGTTTCTCTAGTTCTTCCTGAACTAAAAGGCAAACTGAACGGTGGAGCAATGCGTGTTCCAACTCCAAACGTTTCTCTAGTTGACTTGGTTGCTGAACTGAACCAAGAAGTAACAGCTGAAGAAGTAAACGCAGCTCTTAAAGAAGCAGCTGAAGGCGATCTTAAAGGAATCCTTGGCTACAGCGAAGAGCCATTAGTTTCTGGCGACTACAACGGAAACAAAAACTCTTCTACAATCGATGCTCTTTCTACAATGGTTATGGAAGGCAGCATGGTAAAAGTAATCTCTTGGTACGATAACGAAAGCGGCTACTCTAACCGCGTTGTTGACCTTGCAGCTTACATCGCAAAAAAAGGTCTTTAATTTATAGCTGAAAAAAGGACCTGACTTGGTTCTTTTGAATAGAAGCGCTATAATGAAAGCGGACAAGGGAAGGGGACGGACTCCCTTTCCCTTTTTCCATGAAGACCGGCTTTCAGAAAACGTTCTGTGATAGAGAAACGACCGCGTTTTTAGCAGCTTTGCCGGCGCTTTCGCCTAAGGCCGCTGCCCTGGCTTCAGACGAACTGCCCTGTGCCGAAAAAGACTGCGATCTGCCCTAGCGGAGTTATCGCTTGACCAGACGGTTTCACGTTTTTCGTGCTGTATGCAAACCATTTTGAAGGAGGATCTCCTAGGCATGAATAAGAAAACTCTCAAAGACATCGACGTAAAAGGCAAAGTTGTATTCTGCCGCGTTGACTTTAACGTTCCAATGAAAGACGGGGAAGTAACAGACGATACACGTATCCGTGCTGCGCTTCCAACAATCAAACACCTTGCAGAACAAGGCGCAAAAGTCCTTCTTGCGAGCCACTTAGGCCGCCCGAAAGGCGAAGTGGTTGAGGAGCTTCGTTTAACTCCTGTCGCTGCACGTCTCGGCGAACTGCTTGGCAAAGAAGTGAAAAAAGCGGATGAAGCTTACGGTGATGCTGTAAAAGCACAAATTTCTGACATGAAGGACGGAGACGTTCTTGTATTGGAAAACGTACGTTTCTACCCTGGTGAAGAGAAAAATGATCCTGAGCTTGCAAAAGCATTTGCTGAGCTTGCAGATGTATATGTAAATGACGCATTCGGTGCTGCCCACCGTGCTCACGCATCTACAGCTGGAATTGCCGAGCATCTGCCAGCAGTTGCAGGTTTCTTAATGGAAAAAGAGCTTGACGTACTCGGAAAAGCGGTTTCTAACCCTGACCGCCCGTTCACAGCGATCATCGGCGGAGCGAAAGTAAAAGACAAAATCGGTGTGATCGAAAGTCTTCTTGATAAAGTAGACAACCTGATCATCGGCGGAGGTCTTGCTTATACATTCGTTAAAGCGCTTGGCCATGAAGTCGGTAAATCTCTTCTTGAAGAGGATAAAATCGAGCTTGCGAAATCATTTATGGACCGCGCGAAAGAAAAAGGCGTTAACTTCTACATGCCTGAAGATGTACTCGTTGCAGATGATTTCTCTAACGATGCAAACGTGAAAATTGTGCCGATCTCTGAAATCCCTAGTGATTTAGAAGCAATCGACATTGGTACGAAAACACGCGAAACATATGCTGACGTAATCAAAAACAGCAAACTTGTCGTGTGGAACGGACCGATGGGCGTATTCGAAATCGACTTGTTCGCTCAAGGAACAAAAGCGGTTGCGGAAGCATTGGCAGAGGCGAAAGATACATACTCTGTCATCGGCGGAGGAGACTCTGCGGCAGCGGTTGAAAAATTCGGCCTTGCTGACAAAATGAGCCACATCTCAACAGGCGGCGGCGCATCCCTTGAGTTTATGGAAGGCAAAGAGCTTCCAGGGGTAGCTGCACTTAACGATAAATAATCTCAAAACTGCTATAAGGAAGTGGAACAGATGAGAAAACCAATTATCGCCGGTAACTGGAAAATGAACAAAACACTCGGCGAAGCTGTCAGCTTCGTTGAAGAAGTGAAATCTTCCATTCCAGCAGCAGACAAAGCGGAAGCTGTTGTTTGCGCGCCAGCACTTTTCTTAGAAAAGCTTACTTCTGCTGTTAAAGGCACTGACCTAAAAGTCGGCGCACAAAACATGCACTTCGAAGAAAGCGGCGCGTTCACAGGCGAAATCAGCCCGGTTGCTCTTAACGACCTTGGCGTTGACTACTGCGTCATCGGCCACTCTGAGCGCCGTGAAATGTTCGCTGAAACTGATGAAACAGTTAACAAAAAAGCACACGCTGCTTTCAAACACGGCATTGTGCCGATCATCTGTGTAGGTGAAACGCTTGAAGAGCGCGAAGCCGGCAAAACAAATGATCTTGTTGCTGACCAAGTGAAAAAAGGCCTTGCTGGTCTTTCTGAAGAACAAGTTGCTGCTTCTGTTATTGCGTATGAGCCAATCTGGGCAATCGGAACAGGCAAATCTTCTACAGCAAAAGATGCGAACGACGTGTGTGCGCATATCCGTAAAACCGTCGCTGAAAGCTTCAGCCAAGAAGTTGCAGACAAGCTTCGCATCCAATATGGCGGAAGCGTAAAGCCTGCAAACATTAAAGAATATATGGCAGAATCCGATATTGACGGTGCTTTGGTCGGCGGCGCGAGCCTTGAGCCACAGTCATTCGTTCAATTATTGGAGGAAGGTCAATATGAGTAAAAAACCAGCTGCACTCATCATTCTTGATGGGTTCGGATTACGTAACGAAACAGTAGGAAACGCAGTCGCTTTAGCGAAAAAACCGAATTTTGACCGCTACTGGAACCAGTATCCTCATCAAACATTGACTGCTTCAGGCGAGGCTGTAGGTCTTCCTGAAGGGCAAATGGGGAACTCCGAAGTAGGTCACTTAAATATCGGTGCGGGACGTATTGTGTACCAAAGCTTAACACGCGTAAATGTTGCCATTCGTGAAGGAGAGTTCGAACGCAATCAAACATTCCTTGACGCGATTAACAACGCGAAAGAAAACGACAAAGCCCTGCACCTGTTCGGCCTTTTATCAGACGGCGGCGTGCACAGCCACATCAATCATTTGTTCGCATTGTTAAAGCTTGCGAAAAATGAAGGGCTGACAAAGGTTTACATTCATGGTTTCCTTGACGGCCGTGATGTAGGTCCGCAAACAGCGAAAACATACATCAACCAGCTGAACGAACAAATTGAGGAAATCGGTGTTGGAGAAATCGCCAGCGTTTCCGGACGCTACTACTCAATGGACCGCGACAAACGCTGGGACCGCGTAGAAAAAGCGTACCGCGCAATGGCATACGGCGAAGGCCCGACATACCGCAGCGCACTGGATGTTGTGGATGATTCATATGCGAACGGAATTTATGATGAATTCGTGATTCCATCTGTCATCACAAAAGAAAACGGTGAGCCTGTTGCGAAAATCCAAGACGGCGATTCTGTGATTTTCTATAATTTCAGACCGGACCGCGCCATCCAGATTTCTAACACGTTCACAAACAAAGACTTCCGCGATTTCGACCGCGGCGAGAATTATCCGAAGAACCTGCATTTCGTCTGCCTGACTCACTTCAGTGAATCAGTTGACGGCTATGTAGCGTTTAAACCGATAAATCTTGATAACACAGTCGGAGAAGTATTATCTCAGCATGGATTAAAACAGCTTCGAATTGCAGAAACTGAAAAGTATCCGCACGTCACGTTCTTTATGAGCGGCGGACGTGAAGCTGAATTCCCGGGTGAAGAGCGTATTCTCATCAACTCGCCGAAAGTTGCAACATATGACTTGAAGCCTGAAATGAGTGCGTATGAAGTGAAGGACGCGCTTGTCAAAGAAATTGAAGCTGACAAGCATGACGCGATCATTCTTAACTTTGCAAACCCTGATATGGTCGGCCACTCCGGAATGGTTGAACCAACAATTAAAGCAATTGAAGCAGTGGACGAATGCTTAGGCGAAGTCGTTGACGCGATTCTCGCTAAAGGCGGACATGCTATCATTACCGCTGATCACGGTAATGCTGATATTCTGATTACAGAATCAGGCGAACCGCACACTGCACATACGACAAATCCAGTCCCTGTGATTGTTACGAAGGAAGGCATCACGCTGCGTGAAGGCGGAATCCTAGGCGACCTTGCACCAACGTTATTAGACCTTCTCGGTGTTGAAAAACCGAAAGAAATGACAGGAACATCGTTAATTCAAAAATAATTTGAAATCAAAAGGAGAGACAAAACTCATGCCATACATTGTTGATGTTTATGCACGCGAAGTATTAGACTCCCGCGGCAACCCAACAGTTGAAGTTGAAGTATATACAGAAACAGGAGCTTTCGGCCGCGCACTAGTGCCAAGCGGAGCTTCTACAGGTGAATACGAAGCAGTTGAGCTTCGTGACGGCGACAAAGACCGTTACCTTGGAAAAGGCGTGTTAACAGCTGTTAACAACGTAAACGAAATCATTTCTCCAGAGCTTCTTGGCTTTGATGTAACTGAACAAAACGCTATCGACCAGCTTTTAATCGAGCTTGACGGTACTGAAAACAAAGGCAAACTTGGTGCGAACGCAATCCTTGGCGTATCTATGGCTTGTGCGCGCGCTGCTGCTGATTTCTTACAGATTCCTCTTTACCAATACCTTGGAGGATTCAACTCAAAAACGCTTCCTGTACCGATGATGAACATCGTAAACGGCGGAGAGCATGCTGATAACAACGTGGATATTCAAGAATTCATGATCATGCCTGTAGGTGCCCCTAACTTCCGTGAAGCACTTCGCATGGGCGCTCAAATCTTCCACAGCCTGAAATCAGTTCTTTCTGCTAAAGGAATGAACACAGCTGTAGGTGATGAAGGCGGATTCGCTCCAAACCTTGGTTCTAACGAAGAAGCGCTTCAAACAATCGTTGAAGCAATCGAAAAAGCCGGCTTCAAACCTGGCGAAGAAGTGAAACTTGCTATGGATGCTGCATCTTCTGAGTTCTACAACAAAGAAGACGGCAAATACCATCTGTCTGGCGAAGGCGTTGTGAAAACATCTGCTGAAATGGTTGATTGGTACGAAGAAATGGTTTCTAAATACCCAATCATCTCTATCGAAGACGGACTTGACGAAAACGACTGGGAAGGTCACAAGCTTCTTACTGAGCGTCTTGGCAAAAAAGTTCAGCTTGTTGGTGATGACCTCTTCGTTACAAACACGAAAAAACTTGCTGAAGGTATCAAAAACGGCGTAGGCAACTCTATCCTGATCAAAGTAAACCAAATCGGTACATTGACTGAAACATTCGATGCGATCGAAATGGCGAAACGCGCAGGCTACACTGCTGTTATCTCTCACCGTTCTGGTGAAACTGAAGACAGCACAATCGCTGACATCGCTGTGGCAACAAACGCAGGACAAATCAAAACAGGTGCTCCGTCTCGTACGGACCGTGTTGCGAAATACAACCAGCTTCTTCGCATCGAAGATCAGTTGGCTGAAACTGCTCAATACCACGGTATTAACTCTTTCTACAACTTAAACAAGTAATAAAATGACCGCCGGGAGAATTCTCGGCGGTTTTTTTATGTTTTAGAGATCCAAATAAAGCCTCACCATATCGCGGCATTGAATGCCGTTTTCAAAGATCTCCTCATCATAGTGTCTAATAAAAAAATCATGATCGATCGCCTGAAGGCGGAATCCACATTTTTGATAAAGAGACAGCTGATGGATGCTGGAATTTCCAGTGCCAATCTCAATCACCTTTGCTCCCATTTGTTTCGCTTTTTCAATGGCATCGCGGATAAGAAGCTTGCCAATGCCCTGTTTTTGCATTGTTGGTTTTACTGCGATGTTAACGATTTCTACGGTTTGCGGTCTGGTTGTGATCATCACGTATACACCAGCCAGCTCGCCCGATATATAGGCAGTGTAGCATTCTCCTCTGGTTATGTATTCATCAACAATCTCTTTCGACGGATCGGCGAGCAGCAGAAGCTCATACAGCGCTTGGTTATAGTTTGTAGCTTTTTGAATGGTGAGCTGTTGCATCATTATTCCACCTTTTCACATGTTTATAGAGATATTTTTGTGATTTCCTCCAATTTCATACCATTCTATTATAAAATATGTAACATAGGAAATCTGTACAAATTAGTGGATAGAAAATAGGAGGAAAGTCACATGTTTTGTAAGGAATGCGGTCAAAAAAATAAAGAAGGAGCCAAGTTTTGTAAAGAATGCGGCACCCCGATCGGAGAGAGCGGCAGACAGGCACATAAAGAAACAGCAAGTAATGCTGAAACGAGGCAGGCTCCTCGAAAACCAATCCCTAAGAAGACCATCGTTTTATGGAGCAGCATTGCCGCAGCGTGCATCATATTATTCGCCGCATATAAAACCGGAGCGTACTTTACTTCAAAGGATAGGTTAGTCGACAAATTTGAACAGGCTGTAAATGATGAGGATAAAGAGCAAATCGCGTCTCTCCTTACGCCGGTAAATGACAAGCTCAATCTGACTAAAAATAATGTAAAACCGTTTCTTACCTATTTAAAGGACCATCCTGACAAAAAAGATGAGCTTTTTGCATCGCTGCGTGCTGAAACAGCCCAAAAGGATATCGTATATGCGGAGAAAGACGGGAAAAGCGTGCTAGTATTTGACCATTATGACTTAAAGATAGCACCTGTTTATTTTGAAGTGACCAGCAATTATAAAAATACCGATTTATATGTCAACAAAGAGGAAGCCGGATCTGTAAAGAAGGCGGATCAAGCACAAACCCTCGGTCCGTACATTCCCGGTGACTATACAGTCTCAGCCAAACTGAAAAACGATGTAGTCGATCTTGTGAAAAAGGAAGACATTCAGGCGGTTGGCGATAACAGCTTTCGTGTGGATCTCTCATTGGAAGCTGACGATGTGACATTCAGCTTAGCGGATGACATTAAAAGCGGGAAGGGAGATTTGCTGATTAACGGCAAGTCGATTCATAAAGACCCGTTCAAATCCGTAACATACGGCCCGCTTCTGACAGACGGATCCATGACGGCTTCGGTCGAAGCAGAGTTTCCATGGGGAAAAACAAAAACAGCGGGCGTTCCGATTGATCATAAAGAAATGGAATTAACGTTAATTCCTGATCAAGATACTCAGGAAACGATGATGAACACGATTGTCAAAACAACAAAACAGTACTCTAAAGCGCTATCAGATGGGAATACAGCCCAGATGACAGAGGCTAGTGCCAAATGGAAAGCAGAGACGAAGGATACCGTCGATTCAATGAAAAACACGGATTCATACTTAAAAGATAAATACTTAGAAACAGATTTTGACCTAGATACATTCGCGCTCTCTCAGAAAAACGACGGGACATGGCAGGTATCGGTAACAGGGAAAGAACTTCACCAGTCTTCTTCGTATAACGACTATTCAAATCCTGAAATGACTGATGACAGCCCGAGTTACGAATATCTCCTTTCATATGATAAAAAACAGAAAAAATGGATTTTCGAAAATGCAGAATCAACATTTGAATCTGCCGGAACAAATGTAAAGAAAATCAAAAATGATAAACCGGAGACGTATACATCCGCCTGGGAAGACTCAAAAAATAAAGACAGTAAAAGGTCAACAAGCGGTGATGTTACAGATGAACAAGTGACATTATTTATGGGCAGTTATCTGCAAGGTCAGGCAGATGCCGTGAATCAAAATAATTTCTCGCTGATGGAAGACAGCCTTGAAAAAGGCAGTTCCCTTTATTCCGACCAGCAGCACCTCGTGGCGAAATTAAATAAAGAGGGGACAACAGAAGACTTTAATAACTATGAAGTGAAAAGCTGGAGCCAAAATGGATCAGCGATTACGATTAAAACGTATGAAGAATTCTACATCACAAAATCAGGTGGCAGTCCAAAGCTCAGAACATATAACTGGACCTATACCGGCGTAGTGAAGAACGGAAGAATTTACTTAACGTCTATTCAATAAAATAACCCCATCACCAGCAGGTGATGGGGTTGTTTTTAAAAGAGCATATAACGGAAAATCTCTTTCATATAGTGTTCGATAATAAGCTGAAATGTAACGCATGTGATCAGATAAATCACAATCGTTGAGTAAATGATATCAACCTTTCCTTTATATGAATGCTGGTAACTGCTCAGCATCGCAGGAGGAATGGCAAAGAATGCACCGATTAAACCAACAGCTAACACGGTGAAGCATATGTCTGTATGTAATAAAAAGAATAAAAGGGCAATAATCAAAATAGCCGTAAATGGAATGAGAAACGCACCAAATCTGGAAAATGAATCTTTGAAAGATACTGGGTTTCCCGCGATTTTTAAGGCGAAAAAGATCAATGCATGCAAACCGAAAATAAACAGGGCAAAGTAAATGGTTGGCTCTAAAAAGACTGCTGTAAAGCTTACACTGCCGGGACCGTCTGAAAAAAGAATATAAAACATCAAAGGGGTCAGCAAACTGAAAAGAACCAACGTAATTATCGCGCTGATCAGCTGCTCTCCGCCTGTTGTTTTACATTCCTGATAAGGGCGTTTCAGGACGGCCAGGACAAAAGATCCGAACTGCTTTGCTGCTTGTTTTGCAGCGGCTCCGGTTTGCGCTGCCTGCTGTTGGCCTGATTGACCAGGGAGCGGTGATCCGCATTTCTCACAAAACTTTCCGCCATCTGTTTGATGGCCGCATTGAGGACAATACATAAAATTACTCCTTTAGCTGTAATATAGGGAAAATAGACTACTAGTTTTATTATAAAAGAAAAAAGTTGTAAAGTAACCAATATTCATACAAAAATACCACACAAAAAAGACACGAGCCCAATACCAGCTGTGTCTTTTTTTATGCTAGTTATTAAATATTTTTCAAATACATCTCCAAAATCCTTAAGATGATACTGCGAGCGAACGGATGTCAGCCAAGTGAATCTGATTTCGGCCAGTTCTTTATATTGAGAAACAATGTTGACGTGTTCAGGACGGGTGTGATGAAGAATAGTCACGGCTTTATCTAAGCTTTGTTCCGCTTGATTGATTAAAATATCATTTTCATAGATTGTTTTGGCGATGCGAAGCAGTGCTTTATATAGGTCTTTTAACTTTAAAACCGAGATGAACGTCATTACCAGACTGATGGGATTAATCTTGGCGGTCGTTGCGGTCGGAATGATTGGTGCCGGGCTGAAAGGCATGTTTCCGATCTTAACGTCATAATGCAAAAAGCAGTTCCCTTACTTCAGGGAGCTGCTTTCTTTTGTTTTCGGCACGTATTGAAAGACTTCCTCACTCTCAAAAAATTCAATCAATCTGCTCAGCCAGTCATAGTAATGAAGCCATTCTCTTAGTTCATTCAGCAGCTGATTGACTTTCTCTTCCGCTTCGGGGGTAAGCCCGTCCCTTTGTAAAAGATCAGTCAGCTCCCGGTTTAATTTTTTATACAGCACTTTGTTTTTGCTCACGACCTTTGTCCAATTCGCCGCAAATAAAGAAATGAAGGTTTGATAATAATCCTGCTCGACGTCATAAAGGTCTTTTCGTACGCCTTTTTCAAACACCTTTTCGGCAATATTGGCATCGATCATTTCACGGACAACTTGGCTCATCCGTGTTTTGCTCATGCCCGTTGCCTCAGAGAGCTCGCTTAATGTCATCGGTTTTCGATTCATATAAATAATTCCAAGCACACGCCCGACAGTTGAAGGCATTCCAAACGTATGCATATTATCGGCAATCTTCTCAATGAGATGCTCTTCAGCATGTTCAATGATGTCGAGAGCAGTTTTTTCCACAGCTGATCATCCCTTCAAATGGCAATTGATGGTGTCAATATATCATATTTCTGCCAGTTGTTGAAAATAGCTGAATGCAGAGGAAGAGGGAGGTATCCGGCGTAATTGTAAGAACACCCTTTCCGTTTTGGTCATAACAATAAATAATCTGTAAATAACATATAATTTCAACACATTGTAAACTTTTTATTTTATAAAGTTCAAACTATAATAAAGATTATACTTTTCAGAAAAATCAAAGGAAACCTGCGGAGGTGCACGGATTGCTGAAATTGGAACAAGTGTCAAAAGTATATAAGGGCGGAAAAAAAGCTGTGAACAGCATTGATTTAGATATTGCCAAGGGTGAGTTTATCTGTTTTATCGGCCCGAGCGGCTGCGGAAAAACGACGACGATGAAGATGATTAACAGACTGATAGAACCATCGTCGGGAAGGATCTTTATCGACGGAGAAAATATTATGGAACAGGACCCGGTTGAGCTGAGGAGAAAAATCGGCTATGTGATTCAGCAGATTGGTTTGTTCCCTCACATGACCATTCAGCAGAATATCTCACTCGTACCAAAACTGCTGAAATGGCCTGAAGAAAAACGGAAAGAACGGGCGAGAGAGCTGTTAAAGCTCGTGGATATGGGCCCGGAATATTTAGACCGTTATCCCCATGAGCTCAGTGGCGGACAGCAGCAAAGAATCGGCGTGCTGCGTGCACTGGCTGCGGAACCCCCTCTCATTTTAATGGATGAACCGTTCGGAGCGCTTGATCCGATTACGCGTGATTCCCTTCAGGAAGAATTTAAAAAACTGCAAAGAACACTAAACAAAACCATTGTGTTTGTAACCCACGATATGGATGAAGCCATTAAGCTTGCTGACCGGATTGTGATTTTAAAAGCGGGAGAAATCGTTCAAGTCGGTACACCTGATGAGATTCTCCGGAACCCGGCGAATGAATTTGTGGAAGAATTTATCGGGAAAGAGCGCCTGATCCAGACAAGGCCTGAAATTGAGCGGGTTGAGCAGATGATGAACAGAACGCCTGTCACGGTCACAGCGGACAAAACGCTTTCTCAGGCGATTCAGCTGATGAGAGAAAAACGTGTCGATTCGCTGCTCGTTGTAGACCGGCAAAATGTGCTGAAGGGCTATGTTGATGTGGAAATGATTGATCAAAACCGCAAAAAAGCGAGCGTCGTTGGCGATGTATACCGCTCTGATATATATACCGTACAAAAAGGGGCGCTTCTTCGCGATACGGTCCGAAAAATCTTGAAGCAGGGAATCAAGTATGTTCCTGTGGTGGATGAACAGAACCATTTAGCAGGAATTGTGACGAGAGCGAGCCTTGTTGATATCGTATACGACTCTATATGGGGTGAGGAAGACCAGCTTATGACGATCTGATCAGGGGAGGAGCTCTTTTAAGATGAATCAAATGATGACTTTTTTGCAAACGAACGGCGGAGAGCTGCTGTATAAAACAGGAGAGCATTTATATATTTCACTCATAGCCGTTGTATTGGGCATAATCGTAGCAGTGCCGCTCGGTGTCGCTCTCACTAGAATGAAAAAAGGTGCAGGTGCGATTATAGGTGTCGTCAACATTGTGCAAACCTTGCCGAGTCTGGCGATTTTAGCCTTTTTTATTCCGCTTCTCGGCGTAGGGAAAGTGCCTGCGATTGTCGCTTTATTTTTCTATTCGGTGCTGCCGATCCTGCGTAATACGTATACCGGCATCAAAGGTGTAAACAAAAATCTGCTGGAATCGGGCAAAGGGATTGGCATGACCGGATGGGAGCAGATTCGGCTCGTCGAAATCCCGCTGGCGATTCCGATCATCATGGCGGGAATCCGCACGTCAACGATTTATTTAATCGGCTGGGCGACACTTGCGTCGTTTATCGGCGGCGGCGGTCTCGGTGACTACATTTTTATCGGCCTGAACCTGTATCAGCCTGAATATATCATTGGCGGCGCCGTCCCGGTCACGATCCTGGCAATTATCATTGATTATGTGCTGGCTGTGACAGAACGAAAGGTGACGCCGAAAGGATTGCAAGGGATGAAGGAAGTTTCGTAAGGAGTTGGCTTTGTTGAAAACGAAAAAAATCAAATGGCTTGGCGCGCTCGCTCTCACCTTTGTCCTGCTGCTGAGCGGCTGTGCTTTGCCGGGACTCGGCGGCGCTTCAGATGAAACGATCAAAATCGGGGCGCAAAGCATGACAGAATCAGAAATTTTAGCGAATATGATCGCGCAGCTTATTGAACATGATACAGATTTGAATACTGCTTTAGTGAAAAACCTCGGATCAAACTATGTACAGCACCAAGCAATGCTGGGCGGTGACATTGATATTTCTGCCACGCGCTATTCCGGAACGGATTTAACAAGCACCCTCGGCAAGGAAGCGGAAAAGGATCCGAAAAAAGCACTTAACATTGTGCAGAACGAGTTTAAGAAGCGCTTTTCCTATAAATGGTTTGATTCCTACGGATTTGATAACACATATGCCTTCACCGTAACAAAAAAGTTTGCGGAAAAGGAGCATATTAACACCGTGTCTGACCTGAAGAAAAACGCTTCACAATATAAATTGGGCGTCGACAATGCCTGGCTGAAACGAAAAGGCGACGGATATAAAGGCTTTGTCAGCACATATGGCTTTGAGTTCGGCACAACTTATCCGATGCAGATCGGGCTTGTCTATGACGCAGTCAAAAATGGGAAAATGGACGCCGTTCTGGCTTATTCAACGGATGGACGGATTAAAGCCTATGATCTGAAAATCTTAAAAGACGATAAGCGTTTCTTCCCGCCGTATGACTGTTCACCGGTGATTCCGGAAAAAGTGCTTAAGGAACATCCGGAGCTTGAAGGTGTGATCAATAAGCTGATTGGGCAAATCGATACGGAAACGATGCAGGAGCTTAACTATGAGGTAGATGGCAAACTGAAGGAGCCTTCTGTCGTAGCAAAGGAATTTTTAGAGAAACATCATTATTTTGACTAAGAAAAGAGGCGGATCATATGGAAGTACTAGAGCAGCTTGGCACTTACTATTCGCAAAACGGCGGTTACGTGCTGCAGGAGTTTTACCGCCATTTTCTGATGTCGGTGTACGGCGTTTTATTTGCCGCCATTGTTGGAATTCCGCTCGGCATTCTGATCGCCAGATACAGAACATTAAGCGGGTGGATTTTTGCGGTGACGAACGTCATTCAGACCATCCCGGCTCTCGCCATGCTCGCTGTGCTGATGCTTGTCATGGGGCTGGGCGCTAATACGGTGATATTGTCATTATTTCTGTATTCACTTCTGCCGATTATCAGAAACACGTATACAGGCATTATCAGCATTGAACACGCTTATCTTGAATCCGGAAAAGCGATGGGAATGACAAAATTTCAAGTGCTGCGGATGGTCGAGCTTCCGCTTGCACTTTCTGTCATTATGGCGGGCCTTCGCACAGCGCTTGTCATTGCGATCGGCATTACGGCCATCGGAACATTTGTCGGTGCAGGCGGACTGGGGGATATCATCGTCAGGGGATCAAACGCAACAAACGGAACAGCGATAATATTAGCGGGCGCGATCCCCACAGCTCTGATGGCGGTGATTGCCGATTTGGTCATGGGCGGGCTTGAACGCGCGTTAAGCCCGATTAAAAAGAAGAAAAATCTGGCCAGCGCCGCATAAGAAAAAACGCCTTGTGAATGACAGGGCGTTTTTTTACGGCTTCGGCACATATTTAAAAATCTCTTCGCTTTCAAAAAACTCAATCAATCGCCCGAGCCAATTATAATAATCGAGCCATTCTTTTAATTCCTTCAGAAGCTCATTCACTTTTTCTTCCGCTTCAGGGGTAAGCTCTTCATCCAAGACGCTGAGCAGTTCCCGATTGAGTTTTTTATGCATCATTTTGTTTTTGCTGACGACTTTGCTCCAAGTGGCTGTAAACAGCGTGATAAACGTTTGGTAGTAGTCCTGCTCAACCTCATATAAATCTTTTCTCACGCCCTTTTCGAACACTTTTTCGGCAATATTGGCATCTAGCATTTCCCGCACAACCTGGCTCATGCGTGTTTTGCTCATGCCGGTCGCTTCAGACAATTCGGTCAGCGTCATCGGTTTTCGATTCATATAAATAATGCCCAGCACACGTCCGACGGTAGAGGGCATTCCAAATGCATGCATGTTTTCTGCGATTCTTTCTATTAAATGGTCCTCAGCTTGTTCAATGATCGTTAACGGATCTTTCTCCAACGGTTTCAATCCTTTCAGCTAACAATTCCGATGTCAATATACCACATTTTTGATACGGCGGAAATGCTGCAACAAGAGAATTTGGCAGGAAATTGGAGCAATAAGGAGATCATCACAGGTCAATGCGGGTAAATCAGCGCTTACACATACTTTATAAACAATATGAACAAATTGTAAACTTTTTATTTTATAAACTTTATTCTATAATGGGAAGCATTCAATTGTCTGAAAAATTAAATATAAACTGAACGAATTGAATAAACTTAATTTTGGAGGTGCGATGTTTGCTGACATTAGAAAATGTCTCGAAAACATACAAGGGCGGCAAAAAAGCCGTGAACAACGTGAATCTTAAGATTGCAAAAGGCGAATTTATCTGTTTTATCGGTCCGAGCGGCTGCGGGAAAACGACAACAATGAAAATGATTAACCGATTAATTGAGCCTTCCGCCGGCAAGATTTTCATTGACGGCGAAAACATCATGGAACAGGACCCTGTAGAGCTTAGGCGTAAGATCGGCTATGTCATTCAGCAGATCGGCCTGTTTCCCCATATGACCATTCAGCAGAACATTTCTCTTGTCCCTAAACTGCTGAAATGGCCGGAGCAGCAGCGGAAAGAACGGGCGCGTGAGCTTCTGAAATTGGTCGATATGGGGCCAGAATATTTAGACCGTTACCCTCATGAATTAAGCGGGGGACAGCAGCAGCGAATTGGTGTATTACGGGCACTTGCCGCGGAGCCGCCGCTTATCTTAATGGATGAACCGTTTGGGGCACTCGACCCGATTACGAGGGATTCCCTTCAGGAAGAATTTAAAAAACTGCAAAAAACCTTACATAAAACCATCGTATTTGTTACCCACGATATGGATGAAGCGATTAAGCTGGCAGACCGGATTGTGATTTTAAAAGCGGGAGAAATCGTTCAAGTTGGAACGCCCGATGATATTTTGAGAAATCCAGCAGACGAATTTGTTGAGGAATTTATCGGCAAGGAGCGGCTGATTCAGTCATCCAGCCCGGATGTGGAACGGGTTGACCAGATTATGAACACGCAGCCTGTAACGATTACCGCGGATAAAACGCTTTCTGAAGCGATTCAGCTGATGAGGCAGGAGCGTGTTGATTCATTGCTTGTCGTTGATGACGAGCACGTTCTCCAAGGCTATGTGGATGTTGAAATCATTGATCAATGCAGGAAAAAAGCCAATCTCGTAGGAGAGGTTCTGCATGAAGATCTTTACACAGTATTGGGCGGCACATTGCTGCGCGACACGGTCCGTAAAATTTTAAAACGGGGTGTCAAATATGTCCCTGTTGTGGATGAAAATCGGCGCTTAATCGGAATTGTGACTAGAGCAAGTCTGGTCGACATCGTGTATGACTCCCTCTGGGGAGAAGAAAAGCAGCTCGCGGTATTGTCATAGGGAGGCGATAAGTCATGCATCAAATTATTCAATTTTTGCAAACCAACGGGGTCGAACTTCTTTATAAAACATTTGAGCATATCACGATCTCGCTCATTGCTGTTATCTTAGGCGTGCTCGTTGCCGTTCCCCTCGGGGTTGTCCTTACTAGAATGAAAAAGGGAGCCGGCACCATTATCGGCATCGTCAATATCATTCAAACGCTGCCGAGTCTGGCGATTCTCGCCTTCTTTATTCCGCTACTGGGTGTCGGGAAGGTTCCAGCTATTGTGGCATTGTTTTTCTACTCCGTTCTGCCGATTCTGCGCAACACGTATACCGGCATTCGCGGTGTCAACAAAAATCTGCTCGAGTCTGGCAAAGGCATCGGAATGACGCCGGCTGAACAAGTCCGCCTGGTGGAGCTGCCGCTTGCCGCACCTGTCATCATGGCGGGAATCAGAACATCGACGATTTACTTAATCGGCTGGGCTACGCTTGCTTCCTTTATCGGAGGCGGCGGATTGGGTGATTATATTTTTATCGGACTGAATTTATATCAGCCGGAATATATCATCGGGGGCGCGGTGCCCGTTACAATATTGGCAATTGTGATTGATTATGTGCTGGCAGTGACTGAACGAAAACTGACACCTGCCGGCATGCAGAGATTGAAGGAAGTTTCATAAGGAGGCGGCTCATGAAAAGAAAATATCTCAAATGGATGATCGGGTTAACGCTTGCAGCAATGCTGACGTTGAGCGGCTGTTCGCTTCCGGGGCTCAGCGCCGCTTCAGACCAGACCATTAAAATCGGCGCGCAAAGCATGAGCGAATCAGAAATCATCGCCAGCATGCTTGGCCAGCTGATCGAACACCATACTGATCTTAAAACAACAACCATTAAAAATCTCGGCTCTAACGCGGTACAGCAGCAGGCCTTAATGAATGGGGAAATCGACATTGCGGCCACAAGATATACGGGAGACGCGCTGCCAGGAACGCTGCGAATGGAACCTGAGAAAGATCCGGAGAAAGCGCTGGCGCTAACACAGCGGGAGTTTAAAAAAAGATATGATTTAAAATGGTATGACTCCTACGGGTTTGATAATACGTATGCCTTTACGGTCAGCAAGGAGCTGGCGGATCAATATCATTTAGAAAACGTATCAGATGTGAAAAAATGGGCACCGCAATTAAAGCTGGGTGTCGATAACTATTGGATGAAGCTCAAGGGAAACGGCTATCAAGATTTTACAAAAACCTACGGCATGACATTCGGCGGCACGTATCCAATGCAGATCGGGCTTGTGTATGATGCGGTAAAAAGCGGAAAAATGGACATTGTCCTCGCGTATTCGACTGATGGAAGAATCAAGTCCTATGGTCTCAAAATGCTAAAGGATGATAAGCAATTTTTCCCGCCGTACGATTGCTCTCCGGTTGTTCCGGAACAAGTGCTCAAAGAACATCCTGAGCTTGAAGGCACCATCCAGAAAATGATCGGGAAAATCGACACAGCCACAATGCAGGAGCTTAACTATGAAGTCGACGGCAATCTAAAAGAACCGTCTGTCGTTGCCAAGGAATATTTAGAAAAGCACCACTACTTCGAATCGTGAAAGGAGGACGAAGCCAATGAACGTGCTTGATCAGTTAATGACATATTACGCGCAGAACGGCAGCTACGTCATGGATGAATTCGGCCGCCACTTTCTCATGTCGGTTTACGGCGTATTGTTTGCTGCTGTCGTCGGGGTTCCGGTCGGAATCCTCATTGCGCATTATCGCCGCTTATCAGCCTGGGTGTTCGCCGTAACAAATGTCATCCAGACAATCCCTGCGCTCGCGATGCTGGCCGTTTTAATGCTTGTCATGGGGCTCGGCGCAAACACCGTGATTGTATCATTATTTCTGTATTCCCTCCTGCCGATTATCCGAAACACGTATACAGGCATTGTCAGCATTGAACACGCCTACTTAGAATCGGGAAACGCAATGGGCATGACGAAATTCCAGGTGCTCCGGATGGTTGAGCTTCCGCTCGCGCTTTCTGTCATTATGGCAGGCTTGCGCACGGCTCTCGTCATTGCCATCGGGATTACAGCAATCGGTACATTTGTCGGCGCCGGGGGGCTCGGGGATATGATCGTCCGTGGCTCAAATGCGACAAACGGAACTGCGATTATTCTCGCTGGCGCGATCCCGACTGCGGTGATGGCCATAGGAGCAGATCTGATAATGGCCTGGATTGAAAGGTTGTTGAATCCAGTGAAACAAAAAAATAGAAAAAAGTTAATAAGTGTATAGAGTTAAGCAAAATGGATTCTTTTCTGAGAGGGAAAAGAGTCCTTTTTTATGGTATTTATTGGGTGGATCTTGATATTTTTTTGATTTTTAGAATGTATAGTACAAATAGAATATTGTAACAATTTTGGTTTAAATAGAATAAAATGGAGGACTCTGCAGAGGGACGTAGAATTGTTGTTATTATATGAAGTGGATAAATATGGGGGGCAATAGACTAATATGAAATCCTTATATACACCTACAGATCATTATATGATTCGGGTTCCTTTAGTACATCATGACCTAAAAAATGGGAACTCGCAGGATATCGATCAGTTATTACATGACCTTTGCAACGATTCATTATTTCGGGAACAAATACTGGTATCTAGCAAGACACTATATGAAACAATAAATACTTTCCTGCAAGCGCCGGATAAATTAAAAGGGAAAAAAAAGCGGAACTTTCAGCAGGCAATTTTGAAGTATGCAACAAGAAGAGCAACAAGAACAACACCTTTTGGCCTTTTTTCTTCAGTCGGTATAGGGTCTTTTTCCGATAAAAACCAATTATCTTTTAATCAACATTCATTTTACAAAAAGGCTCGTGTTGATTTTGAGTGGCTCTATCAATTAATTAGAAAACTGGAAAACGAATACACTGACCGACTTTCTTTTACATTAAATTCCGCTTGTTATATTAAAGGTGACCGGGCTTACTTGTTGTACAGCACAGATGGAAAATCTGAAGAAGTTAGTGTTCGTGCGACATCGGTTTTCTATTTGATAAATGAACTTTGTGGTGAATCTGCTGCATATCAAGAGATTATCCGTTGTTTGATAGATAACTATCCAAATACTCCAATCAATAAAATTAATCAGTACGTAGCAGACCTGATTGACAAAGAGTTCCTTATATCTAACTTACGGCCGCCGATGACTGTTTCAGATCAATTTCAGTATTTAATTGCTCAAGCAGAAAGCAGCCATATTCCAGATGAGCTCATTCAGGCTTGTAAGAACATTCAATATCAGATAGATGCATATAATCGGATCACTATTGGAGAGGGAGAGCATCAGTATTTAAATCTGATTGAAACAATGAATAAATTCATAAAGGCATCATCTCCTCTGCAAGTAGACGCTGGATTAGCAGACTCCTCCATTCAACTAGATAATGAAACATCTCTTGCCATAAGTGAATTGGCAAGCATGTTCACTTATATGGCTTCTCCCTCTGCGAAGAAATTAGACCACTTAGAAAAGTACAAAAATGTGTTTTTGGAACGCTATGGATATGAAAGAGAAGTTCCGCTTTTAGAAATGCTTTGTTCCAACACTGGTATCGGTGCGCCTGCTACCTACACGAATCCTGCTAATGAATTCTTCGAAGAAACATCATTTGCGGAGCAATTTTCACCGGAAATGAAACAATTTTTCATGAGAAAGTACTTTGAATCAGTTAGAAAGAAAGCTCCAATTCAATTAGACGACGAAACATTCCATAGAATTTGCAACTCTGAAATTGCTGATGAAGAAATTCCATTATCATTTGAACTCAATTTCTTTGTTAAATTACGTAATGGCAGAGTTATGCTTTATTTAGGCCCCAACGTCGGATCTACCCGCGCAGGGAAAACATTTGGAAGATTTTCTCATATGTCTGATTCAATCAGTGACATCATAAAGACCTTACATAACAAGGAGAAAGAGTTAACAGAGAGTAATGCGAAAGTTTGTGAACTGAGTATTGTGCCTAATCAAACTAGGTCTGGAAATGTAACAAGAAATGTTAGCTACCGAGAAAAAGAGATGTCTCTTTTTACGAACAGTGCTCTGCATCTCCATGATTCTGTCAAAGCTGAAGATGTTCTAATTGGAATCAATAAAGACCATATCTTTTATGCTAGACATAAAACAACTGGCGAAATTCTGTCTTTTGAATCAAATCATATGTTTAATCCTTTATTAATGACCAACGCTGTACGATTTTTATTAGAGATTTCAAGAGACGGTAAAAGAAAATGGAATGATTTCCCGTGGTTTGGCATCTATAGTGATTTCAAGTATATTCCTGAAATCAAATATAAAGAAATAATCTTATCGTGTGAACAATGGCTAATATACAAAAGTGATTTAAGCATGCACTCGAATTCATCAATAGAAGAGGTGAAATCTGCTTTTTTTGAATTTCATCGTACTTATGAACTGCCGCAAACATTTTATATCGTTAACGCAGATAATCGGTTATTAATTGATATAGAGAATGATCGTACTTTGGACGTTTTTTTCTGGGAACTGAAAAAAACGGACCATAACCAGCCATTGCAACTTGTGGCTGCTGAGCGTGATGTAGATGCGTTAATGGATAGAAACCAAAATGTCTATTCGGGAGAAATCGTCGTTCCGCTGCTCAGAAAACAACCAGAAAAACCATTGTATTTACCGGTTCTTAACGCAATAGAGGAAAGTGGAACCGACAGAATAAAAATGCCATTTGAAGATTGGCTGTTTATTAAGCTTTATTGTAAACAAACAAGAGAAGAAGAGCTAATTGCTTTTGAAATAGCAGATTTTTATAACCAGATTTCTGATCAATATCCAGTCAGACATTTCTTTATGAGGTATCGGGATCCAAAGCCTCATATAAGACTTAGATTTAATGGGAAAGCCGAAGTGCTGTACAGCTTGTTTCCCCAATTATTGAATTGGCTGAAAAGCTTAAGAGAAAAAGGGCTGGTTTCAGAGTCTGTTATCACCCAATACGAGCGGGAGGTAGAGCGATATGGCGGGCTAAGCCTAATGGAAGCTGCAGAACAGCTTTTCTGTGAAGACAGCAAAGCTGTTGAAACGATAATCAGAATGCACCGGATGAAGGATATTGAGATAAGCAAGGAAATTGCAGGCATGGTTTCTGTTATACAGTTTTTAGAACAGTTCGAGCTTACGTTTGAAGAGCAGTTAACTTTTTTAGAGAGAAATTCTCTGCAGAACGAGTATCGTACTGAATTTAAAAAGGATAGAGAAATGTATATTGAAATGTGCAATTCTGATAGAGATTGGGATAATCTCAAGAAAACAAGTGATGGCAGAATGTTGCATGACATTTTGAAAGTAAGAAAAATGGCTGCAGCTCATTATGCAGGTTTAATCAAAACGGCATTTGATAACAAAGATGCGGTTTATTCACGTATAGGAAGTGTCATCCACCTGCATTGCAATCGTTTATTCGGAACCGACAGAGAACTAGAAAATAAAATTCTTACACTTTGCAGACATTCTTTATATGCACAACGATATCAAAAGATGAATGGTAGCTTGGCATGGAAGTAAAGGAACAACTGAAGCTAAAAGAGCTGCTGTTTATCATGAAACAAATGCCTAGGACTATCAAATTGATTTTCACCTTAGAAAGGTCACTGTTTTTAAAGTTGATTTTATTCAGTATTATTACCGGTATCCTGCCAATTGTTTCACTATATATTTCACAAGAACTGATTAATTCCCTTGTGACTATCCGAAAAGATGTTTCAATCGTTATCACCATTTTCTTGACATATCTTGGGGTATCATTTTGTGCGGAGCTCATCTCTCAGATTTCTGAATATTATAATGGTAAATTCCAATTAAATATTGGTTATAAACTAAACTATAAAGTCATGAAAAAGAGCAGTAATTTAGGCCTGAAGGATTTTGAAAATCCAGAAATATACGACAAATTAGAAAGGGTAACCAAAGAAATCAGCTATAAACCCTATCAGATAATTCAGGCCATCATTACAATGACCACATCATTTGTGACCCTGCTCTCTTCAATTGCGTTTTTGATGTCATGGAACCCTAAAGTCTCACTGTTATTGTTAGTTATTCCAGTGATTTCTCTATTCTATTTCTTGAAAATTGGACAGCAAGAATTTTTTATACATTGGAAACGAGCAGGAAAGGAAAGGAAATCATGGTATATCAGCTATATACTCACACATGACTTTTCTTTTAAAGAATTAAAATTGTATAACCTTAAGGATTATTTATTAAACAAGTACTGGGATATCAAAAAATCATTTATAGAACAAGATACAAAAATATTGAGAAAGAAAACTTATTTGAACCTAATATATGAGATTGCAGTGCAATTAGTTGGAGCTGTCATTATATTTGTTGCAATCATGTCTGCTTTTGCGGGAAAAATTATGGTCGGTAATGTGATGAGTTATATCAGATCTGTTTCTCTGGTGCAAAACCACTCACAATCTATCATGACAAGCATTTATTCCATATATAACAGCAATCTCTATATGAATCAATTGTATGAATTTCTGGAATTAAAAGAAGAGAAAAGTCAAGGTCACAAGAAACAAATTGTTGAGCCTATTCATTCTGTTGTCTTTCAAAATGTCAGCTTTATGTATCCCAATCAAGGAGAACAGACACTGAGACATATTAACGTTTCATTGCATAAAGGAGAACGAATAGCTATTGTTGGACCAAACGGATCAGGAAAAAGTACATTCATTAAGCTCCTTACCGGCTTATATGAAGTTCAGCAGGGTGACATTTTGATTAATGGAATAAGTATTAAAGAGCTGGATATGGACAGTTATATGAATCAAATTGCAGCACTATTTCAAGACTTTATGAAATATGAAATGACATTAAAAGAAAATATAGGTTTCGGGCAAGTTGATAAACTGCATCAAACAAACAAAATGCATGAGGTTCTCGATATTGTGAAGGCCGATTTCTTAAAAAGCCATTCTTCCTATCAATTCGATACACAGCTCGGACTATGGTTTGAAGAAGGAAGGCAGTTATCCGGTGGACAATGGCAAAAGATTGCTTTGGCAAGGGCTTATTTTAGGGAAGCTTCTTTGTATATTTTGGATGAGCCAAGTTCTGCGCTGGATCCAATTGCAGAAAAAGAAACCTTCGATACTTTTTTCAGTTTGTCAAAAGAAAAAATAGGAATATTTATTTCCCATCGATTGGTTGCTGCTAAACTTGCAGATCGGATCATTGTAATGGATAAAGGAGAAATTGTTGGAATAGGCACACATGAAGAGCTATTAAAAACATGTCCGCTGTATAAAAAGATGGATGAATCCGAGAATTATATGAATCCACTAGAGGAGGAAGGCAGTAAATGGAAAGAGGCGCTGTATCAGGGATAGAAGTTGAAATTGTGAAGGAAATGGCTCGTCAAATTTCTAATTACGATAAAGTGCTGGAAATAGTGAATCAAAAAGATAACTTTCGCAATATTGGCGAAGTTCCGCTTATACCTTGGAAGTCAACTGCTTTGAGTCACGGTATACCAGGCATTTGTATGCTGTATGGCGAATTGCACGCTCATTTTCCTGAGGAAGGATGGGACGACCTAGGACATCAATATTTATCGATTTTAGTAAATGAAATCAAAGAAAAAGGGCTGCATACTCCTTCAATGTTTTCTGGAGCAGCTGGCATTGGACTGGCAGCAGTCTGTTTATCGCAACATTTCACCTATTACAATGGTTTCATTGCTCGTATTAATGAATATTTGGCTGAAGTCGTACCTCAATTGTTAACTGAATTTTACCAGCGGCAAGTGTATATGAGTGACTACGATGTTATAGAAGGAGTCAGCGGAATTGCAAGCTATCTGCTGCTATTTCAAGAAGATAAGGCTATGAAGGATTTGTTAATTGATATTTTAAAATATCTGGTTAGGTTAACTGAAGACATTACCGTAGATGGAGAAAAAGTTCCTGGATGGCATATTTCATCTGAACATCAGTTTACAGATATCGAAAAAAAAGCTTATCCAAACGGAAACTTTAATATGGGATTAGCACATGGAATACCTGGCCCTATTTGTGTTCTGTCTTCAGCACTCATGCAGGGAATTAAAGTAAAGGGCCAAGAACGAGCGATTGAAAAAATGGTGGATTTCCTACTGGAATTTTCTGAAAAAGAGCAAGACAGCTTGTTTTGGAAAGGAATCATAAGCTTTGAGGAGTATCAATACGGATCTCCGCCGGACGCAATAAATTTTAGCAGAGATGCTTGGTGTTATGGAAGACCAGGTGTATGTCTAGCGCTTGTTAAAGCCGGAAAAGCACTTCATAATACTGAACTTTTAAATATCGGAGTACAGAATTTAAGATACACAATATCTGATACACGGGGAATTTTTTCACCTACCATATGCCATGGATACAACGGTATCGGTCAGATTTTGCTTGCCGTAAATCAACTCACCGGACAGGACTATTTTAAGGAAGAGCTTCAAGAGATTAAACAAAAGATTATGAGCTACTATGACAAGGAGTATATCTTTGGATTCCATAACTATGAATCAATGGAAGAGAACGAAGTAGTACCTTTGCAGTACGTTGGTCTGTTGGATGGAGCTGTAGGTGTAGGGTTAGGAGTATTAAACATGGAATTAGGCTCAAAAACAGAGTGGACAAAAGCATTATTAATTTAATAAAAAAAGGAAAAAATGATAAAATCTTGATATTTGTCTGTTACTATATAGGTATTGAAAGGAGGTGACCAATATGTCAAAGTTCGATGATTTCGATTTGGATGTTGTGAAAGTCTCTAAGCAAGACTCAAAAATCACTCCTCAATGGAAAAGTGAGTCAGTTTGTACACCAGGGTGTGTAACTGGTCTATTGCAAACTTGCTTCCTTCAAACAATCACTTGTAACTGCAAAATCTCTAAATAAGTAAAACCATTAATCACTTTGCCCCGACTCCTTGCACTTCTGAGCGTTATACATACTTATTTTCATAGAGTTGGGGCATGAAAACTATGTAAAAAGCAACGGGTGTGAAAGAGTTTATATTTCACACCCGTTTTTTATATTCAGCTTTATGAATCGATAAATTGCAGTGGGGATAAACGGATAATTCTATAATGAAGTTTAAACAACCTTCGTCAAGTACAGACAAGGGATGAATGACTCAAGGGTTCTTAATAGGGTTTATGGTTAAGAATATTTCTAAGAAAATCATATTTTAATTTGGAGATCAATAAATGAGATTGATCCATCTAGAGTAAGGAGTGTGACCTGATCACACTTTTTTTATTTGGCATGTGATCGTGGTGCTAGCCGCCCAAATGCTTAAAGTTTCCAGTTGGAAATGTTTTTTTGATTAAATTTTGATAAAAGTATTCTAGAATGATCTGCATCCGGTAAAAAAGAATCTTCACATGGATACACATTGGCAAAGGAATCCATTTTTGCTTTTTAACATCTATTGGGGAAAATTCATAAGATTGAGGTGGTGTATGTTGTTTTTGAAAAGATGTGTAAACCTTTTAGGCTGTTTTATTGTTTTATTTATGTTATCTGCTTGTCAATCATTAATAAAGTTTAAAGATAAAGTTGTTGAAGAAACAAAAAAAACAATGCATTTTACTGATGATAATGAAAACGATACATCTGAAACAATGGAGAGCCTGATTGATAAGGGAAAACTCGATCAAGTGGTCTATGACGATAAACTTTATCAGCTGAAAGATAAAGTTGATGAAGACAAAAAAGGAAAAGTAATAGGGGCAATAGGCCAAACTTTCTTTGTAGATGGTGATGGAAAGAGATGGTCGGAAGAAGAACTGAAAGAACCGTATATCTCTAATGACCCGGATGAAATCAGAGAGAAAAAACCATTACGCTATGGGAAGGTTTACAGTACAAACGAGGATCCTGATGCCAAAAATGAAATCATTGTTGAGTTTAATCGTGAGTATTATCGAGCGGTTTTAATAAAGAATGAAAAGGAATAAGGGAGAGAGTGACATGAGTACAGTCCTATTAGAAACCAAAAGCCTTACAAAAAAGTTTGGCAAAGAAACAGCTGTTTCAGATGTTTCATTAACTGTTCAAAAAAACAGCATTTATGGTCTGCTGGGACCAAATGGAGCTGGAAAATCGACAACACTTAAAATTTTAACAGGAATTTTACGGAAGACTTCTGGTGAGGTTTTCTTCGACGGACATAAATGGAAACGATCTGATTTACAAAATATCGGATCGTTAATAGAAACTCCACCACTTTACGATAATTTAACTGCATTTGAAAATGTGAAAGTCCATGCCACGCTGCTCGGTCTTTCTGAAGATCGCATTCACAGTGTGCTAAAGACTGTGGATATGGAGCATGCTGGAAAGAAAAGAGCAGGGCAGTTTTCGATGGGAATGAGGCAGCGGCTTGGAATTGCAATCGCCTTATTAAATCATCCTAAATTATTAATTCTTGATGAGCCTACAAACGGGCTAGATCCAATAGGTATACAGGAGCTTAGGGACCTAATTCGCTCATTTCCTCAGGAAGGAATAACGGTGATTTTATCTAGCCACATTCTTTCAGAAGTCGAACAAATAGCAGATCATATTGGGATTATCATCGGCGGTCACCTTGGGTATCAGGGTGAAATAAACAAGGCTGATGATTTAGAGCACTTGTTTATGGAAGTTGTAAAGTCAAGCCGTGAAAAAGAAGGTGTAGATAGATGATGAATTATATAAAAGCCGAAAACCTGAAGTTTAAGAGGACGTTTTCCAGAAAAATGATTATCTTTGTACCTCTTCTTAATATAGGTTTTTCTTTTTTAATGAACATTCAATTTTTTGTATCCGGTACTTTTAACTGGTGGTCTATTATATTTATGCCGGTGATGATTGCTTTATTTTGTTCTTTATCTCATCAAAAAGAAAAAAAGGCTTCTAATTATAATGGTACGTATTCATTACCTATAGATTTAGGGAGATTATGGTATGCAAAGATTATAATTATCATGTTTTATTCGCTATTATCTCAGATTGTATTTTTAGTTTTTATGTTACTCATGGGATTCGTTATAGCTGATTTTGCCATTATTACGCTTTCTACAATTGCCGCGAGTTTGTTACTCTGGATGACAAGTCTTTGGCAAATTCCACTCTGTTTATTTGTGGCCAAAAAGTGGGGGCTTACAATAGCGGTAATGTTAAATCTTATAGGAACCTTCGTTCTGGGCATTATGCCGGCATCTCGTTCCTTTTGGTGGTTTATTCCTTGGAGCTGGCCAATTCGAATGATGAGTCCAACTATTGGTATTCATCCTAACGGTCTGTTGCTTGAAAAAAATGATCCTTTGTTGAGTTGGCTGGTCGTCCCTCCTGCTATATTGATTTCTATTCTATTATTTTTGATACTGTCATTTTTAACCAGCCGTTCATTTGCCCCTTCAATCGATTACAGAACAAAAAAGCAGGGGGCGATGTAAGGTGAGATTGCTTTTGAGGTGTTTACAAGCTGATTTCCAGAAAAGCAAGCACACCTCCTTTATGTGGCTGCATTTTATTATTCCTATAGTTTGTTCATGTGTATTGATCTTGTATTTTTATGGGAGAGAACAAAGCCAATTTTACTTGTATAAATCTTTTATGGAAGCTGTTGCAGTAGCATTGCCGCTGCTCATCGGGGTGCTATGCGGAATGACTGCATCCTTAGAAGAACAGGCAGGGAAATTTCAAGTGTTACTAGGGAGCACATCTCCGAAAGTCATTGCTTATGTGAGTAAAATGTTAATGCTGCTTTTCATGGGGTTGTGCTCTATTGGTTTAGCGCTATTCATCTATATAATAGGATTAAAGTTTATTTTAAAAGTGCCGGATTTGTCTTACGGTATTTTTATAATGGGTGGTGCCTGGCTAGTTGCGGGCAGTGTAGTCCTGTATTGTATTTACTTTTTTATCAGCTGTATGTTTGGAATGGGGGCTTCTGTCCTGATAGGAGGAGCCGGCCTGCTCATGACAGCTCTAATGAACACTGGATTAGGGGATATGATGTGGAAATTTAACCCGTGGGCTTGGGGGATTCGATTGTCAGGTTTAAATGGAGTACTTCACTTTAAAGAAGTAAATCAAGGTGATAATCCTTTGTTAATGCATGAAATGAATTCAGGGGAATTGATTATGGTTTTTGGTATAATATGTACAATCATTGCCAGTCTTATATGGTTTAGTAAATGGGAAGGCAGAAAAACGTTTGAATAGTATGAGGGGGCCGGGAAATGGCAAAAATCCTTGCTGTCGATGATGAAAAAGATATTCTTGTACTGATACAAAATATTTTGCGCCGTGATCAGCATCAAGTTGACACTTTAGATCGTGTTAAAGGCCAGCCGCCTGATTTATTTCAAGGGTATGATTTAATTTTGCTTGATGTTATGATGCCGGATATTGACGGTTTTGAGTTATGTAAACAGATACGGCCTTTGGTTGATTGTCCAATTTTATTCCTCACAGCTAAAACGGAAGAGGAAGCGATAGTAAAAGGCCTCATTACCGGCGGAGATGATTATATTACTAAGCCGTTCGGCGTTAGAGAGCTTAGTGCCCGAGTTAATGCTCACTTAAGAAGAGAACGGAGAGATAAACATCAATCGAAGAGAGTTATCTCCGGTTTTTTATTTCATTTTGATAGTAAAGAAGTATTTATTAATAACAACAAACTCAACCTAACAAAAAATGAATATAAAATCTGTGAATTTTTAGCTCAACATAAAGGGAGAACTTTTTCAAGAGAACAAATTTATGAGGAGATATATGGATTAGAGGGGAATGCCTTGTATTCAACAATTACTGAATTTATTCGAACGATTCGAAAAAAATGTAAAGAGCATAATGCAGACCCCATTAAAACGGTATGGGGCGTTGGATACAAATGGGAATAGGTTTTAAGGGGCAGAAAACACTTCTTAGAGAACTGATAAAGTATATGGTGACTCTATGTATTAGTTTGGTCATACTTGCTCTGCTATATTTATTTATGAATACGATCGCAATGAATACAGGTTTCTCACACCCAGCGAATTATAATGAACGAGAAGCAGAAAAACTGGCGGTGAAGCTGGAAAGCATCGATAAAGTAACTGCTGATATGATTCCTGATACAATGTCATATGCCATCCTTGATAAAGAAACAAAACAAAAAACAGCTGGAAATATTAAAGAAAAAGATTTGCAGCTTGTAAAAAAGAAGATTGAAAAAAAACCATATGTCAATTATAAGCAAAAAGGATATTTGGTTATAGAAAGAAACGATGAATATTGTGTTTTGCAATATTCATTGCGTGCAGATTTCACTTCGCCTTTACTAAGAAAATACCTTCCTAATTATGAATTAACGAGTATTTGTATATTGATTATCTTGCTCATTATAGTTATCTCTATTATAACAACTTACTTTGCGAATAGATTAAGAAAACATTTTGAGACATTGAACTTAATCACTCGATATATAAAAGAGCAAAATTTGCAATTCACTCCCGAATTTACACATATTAAGGAATTCGATGATGTGATTGACTCCTTGATTGAAATGAGAGATGCCCTTCAGTCCTCACTTGAGGCACAGTGGCGTTTAGAAAAAAACAAGAAAGAACAAATAGGTGCTTTGGCACATGATATCAAGATTCCGATTACCATTATTAAGGGGAATGCTGAATTACTCAGCTTGTCAATACAAAACGAGGAACAAGCTGAGTATACAAAGTATATTCTTGGAGCAGGAAATCAGATTGAACAATATATTTATCAGCTGATTCATCTTTCGAAAACGGAGGATGCCTTAACTGTTCATTTGGAGAAAGCATCTGTAGATAAGTTGACAGAAACCCTACTGAAAGATATATCCGCCTATAAAGGAAATAAAAATATAAACATTTCGTTCAAAAAAGAAAATCTAATGAAAGAAGCGAAAATAGACTGGCAATTGTTACATAGGGCATTATTGAATATCTTAACAAACGCAGTTGATTATACACCGGAAGGCGGCACTGTCTCAGTACATGCAGAATGCGATTCTGAGATATTTTATTTTTTTGTAAAAGACACGGGAAATGGATTTTCGGAAATGGGATTAAAAAAAGCCACAGAACTTTTTTATATGGATGACAAGAGCCGTCATTCTAAAGGTCATTATGGAATGGGATTGACTTTTGCAAAAAATGCAGTGAATCTACATAATGGAGAACTTACTCTTGGGAACACTATAGCGGGTGGAGCAGAGGTTCGAGTAAAAATACCCTTATGAAACGAATAAAGCCCACGTCCTATCTGGACGTGGGTTATTTTTAAATGGTAAACTGATTCATCTTCTCATTAAGCTCTTTCGCCAGCTGCTCAAGCTCTTCGGCATTCTGGAGCACTTGATCCATGGAATGGGCGGATTGCTCGGTAATTGAAAATGTTTCTTCAATGCCGGCGGCCGATTCTTCAGATACAGAAGCGATATTTTCAATCGATTGATTGATGGTAATCGATTGGTTTGTTAACTGTTTCAGGCCATCCGTTACTTCCTTAATGCTGTCTGCAACATGAGTGACGGACTGTTTGATATGCTGCATAGCTTGTCCGGTGTCTGTCAGGTTTTCCGTTCCTTTTTCGACTTCTGTAAAGCTGCTTTCCAAGTATTCAATAACGGTGTAGATTTCCTGCTGTGTGCCGTTGACAATCCGGGTAATATCCTGCACGGAATCAGAAACGCCGTCAGCCAGCTTTCTGACCTCCTCTGCCACAACAGCGAAGCCTTTGCCGCTTTCTCCTGCGCGGGCAGCTTCAATCGCAGCGTTAAGTGACAGCAAATTCGTTTGCTCGGCAATGCCGTTGATGACCTGAACGAGCTTGTTGATATCCTGAGAATGCTGTTCCAGTGATCTCACTTTATGCACGGCTTCCTGAACGATATGATGGATGGTTTTCATTTGCTGTAATGACGTATCCATATTTTCGTTTCCGCTCACTGCGAGTTCGAGAACGTTTTGAGACGTATCGCTGATTGTGATGCCGTGATTATAGGCTTTATCAATGCTTTCTGTAAACTCATTCATTGATTCGGCAATTGTCACCGCGTCTTGGGCCTGCTGTTCAGAGCCCTCAGCCATTTCGTTCATCGTCTCGGTAATATGTTTGCTGCCGGATCTTGTTTCATTCGTTGCAGTTGCCAGCACTTGTGAAGAAGAAAGCACCCGGCTTGATATTTCTTTGGAGTATCCGACAATATCTCTCAGATTGCCTACCATTTTTTGCAGCGCTTCGTTCAGATCACCCAGCTCGTCTTTTGAATTGAGCGGCTCTATGTCACTCGACAGATCTCCCTCGGCAATATGATTGGCAGATTCCTTCATACGAATGATAGGCTTTACAATGTTTCGCGTGATATAAAGCCAGATGAAAATGCTGATAATGATCGAAGCTGCCACAAGCGAAGCCGTGTAAATGAGTCCTTTATGGTATACATCCTTCGTTTCTTTTACCGCTGTGTTGCTGCCTTCTTTATTAAAGTCAACGAGCTGAGTGACTGATTTTTTCATATTCTCAAAGCTGGCCTCAGTCTGTACCAATAAACCTCTTGCTTTGTCCATGTCATTCGTGCGTCCGCTTTCTATAATTTGCGCATGAATATCAGCATAGGTATTCACTTCATTTTGAAGCTCCTCGAACAGTTTCTGTTCTTTATCATTGGAAATCGTTTTTTCGTAGCTATCAAGCTTTTGATTGATGTCTTCAAGGATCTGATTCATTTCTTGATCAAGCGTATCCATTTTGCTTTTGTCTGTGAAAATCAGAAAATCCTTTTCTTTAGAAGAGAGATGCTCGGTCAAATAATTAATCGATGTAATTTCTTTGATGCCGTCAATCCATTTTGTGTTGATTTCATCTGTCTTTTGAATGATATGCTGCATATTAAAAGCGCCTATTCCGCCGACAAGTAAATTGATCAGGATCAGTGTCAAAAATACCAGGCTGAATTTGCGGGAAATCGTCAGTCGCATATAAGTGGTCTCCTTTAAAATCGTAATGTGTGTGGATGTACTATATATCGGCTGAGAAATCGTTTTTTTACCTGGAAAATGAAAAATAAAAAACGGCTCTTTTCTCGCCTTTGAGATCAGAACCGTTTTAGCAATTAGTCAAGAAAGGAAGGGTCAATCCAATCCGTCGCCCATTTAGAAATCTCACCCAAAATGGGGGCTAACGCCTTTCCTTTATCGGTCAATGAATATTCGATGCGAACCGGAGTTTCAGGGATGACATCCCGCTTCACCACTCCTTCAAGCTCAAGTTCTTTCAGCCGTTCTGACAGAACTCTGCCGCTTAGATTTGGAAGTGCTGCTTCAATTTCGCTAAATCGCTGCGACCCGTTCAAGAGCTGAAATACGATCAAAGCGACCCAGCGTTTACTCAAGATGTCGACTGCTTTTTCAAATCTAGGACACATTTCTGATTGGTTCATACTTTTCACCTCGTCTGACACTATTATAACGCAAATAACGAGGGAAGGTATGCAAGCGTGATTGATAAAATGCAGAAAGAGATACAGGGGATTATAAAGAAGAGGTTCGTTTTTTTGCTTCCGAGGCTAAAAAATCGAAGTATTTGCTGAGATTTTCAATATCCTGCTTTGAGAGATATCCCCATTTTTGGCTATTGAAAATCGGGAGGTGCTCCGCTCCTCGAGTGACAGCCGTTTGATAAATTTCATATATGGACTGATAGCTTTCCGAAGCTTCGCGGATTTCTTCTGGAAAGGCCCGAATATGGCCTGCGGCAGCCATCAGGTTTTCGTAGGGAACCTTCAGTACGGCCGCCAATTTTTTGATAGTGGCAGGTTTTGGCGTGCCCCGCTTGCCGTTTTCAATTTTTGAAATGGTGGCTGAGCTGATGCCTGAGTACACCGCAAGCTGATTCACTGTCAGTTTGCGGGCGCGGCGCAGCTCCCGTAATTGCTGTCCGAACGGTGACATGGTGATCGCCTCACATTTCTATCAAGGGTTAGTCATCAGCAGACCGTTTTTTGGCTTCGTCTGAAATAAACGAAAAATAATGATCCAGCATGAGCAAATCTTCTTTATTGAGATATTGCCACTTTTCGTTCTCAAGAAGAGCAAGGTTTTTCAGGTCATAGGCCTCCGCTTTTTCAAGCAGCTTGCACTTCGTTTCATAAGGAGCCCTGGCTTCATGCACTTCTTCAATGTAACCTGCCTTATACATAAGCCCTTCATAAGGAATTTTTAAAGCTTCCGCCAGTTTTTTTATGGTGGCAGGTTTGGGAACGCCCCGTTTGCCGTTTTCGATTCTGGAGATGCCGGCTGCGCTTACGCCTGAATAAGTCGCCAGCTGGTTGACTGTTAATTTTCTCTCTTCACGCAATGCCCGCAATTGTTTGCCGAAGCTTTCCATGTATCTCACCCCGTCCCTCACTGTTACTCATATTTTAGTATGTTTATTGACTAAAGGGAATAGGTAGGCTGGAAAAGTATTGACAAAAGTTAACATAAGCCGTAATGTAAAAGTATAGAAAAAAGTTTTCCAGGAATGGAAGGTGAGGAAAGTGCCAGTAGAAAAGATACAGATTAGACGTGATTATGTATTGCAGTATATGGTCAATAACGATTATTCCCTTAATCAGCTTGCGCTGGAAATCGGAGTCTCACCCGCCACACTGAGCCGCGTGCTGAATGGAGAAAGACGGCCGGGGCAGCTTGTGATCGGTAAAATGCTTCACTATTTTAATTTGAAATTTGAGGATCTTTTTTACTATGATTTTATTGACAAAAGTCAATAAACAGCGGAAAACGCAAGGAGACCAAGCGTTTTCTATCCCTATGAATGATGTGTCAACACAAACCCTGTCACCAGTTCGTTGCATGTTTTATATTGTTTTGTCGGCAGCTGATGCCCCTGATATTCCAATCTGAAAAATTCGGCATGGCTGCAAGCTTTGCGGTAATAGCCTGAGGCTGAGAAGGTCCAGTCTCGAAGGCCGCCATACATAAACAGCATTGGCATGTGTAAATGAGGCAGCTGTTCAATGCAGTTGTAGCGGAGCGAATCCTGATAATATTGATGCCAATGGGCAAGGTCCGCTTTTTTCATATGGCCTGTTAATAGGTTTCGAAGTTCTTTGTTTTTTGTGTGGCTGACAGCAAGGATTTTGATGAGCAAACCGGCGTTTTTCTCGAGCAGATTCATCCCCGTCTTGTGAATCTTCTCTCCGATTACGTTATGAACAGCGGGGTAAGCGCCGGACAGAACAAGATGAGATACTTTGTCCGGGCGGGTAAAGCCGATATGCTGCGCAATTAAGCCGCCTGCGGAATACCCAAATAACACAGCCTTATCAATGTGCAGAGCGTCTATGAATTGCACGATCTCGTTTGCGTAATAAGAAATAGAGGCGGGCTGATCCGCGTGATCACTGTCGCCGTGGCCGCTTAAATCGGGAAAAATCACCCTGAAATGCTCGGAGAGAAGGCACTGATAATAAAAAACCTTGCGTCCCATGCCCGGCGGATGGATAAAAATGATAGGAATTCCCTGTCCATATTCCTCATAATAAAGGTGTTTTCTGCTGGCTATGCTGATAAGGGGCATTGTTTTTCTCCTTTTGACCTTTTCATATGAATAGGGTAACCAAGATAATACGTCTTATCCCGCCTTTTGGCGTCTGATACAGCGTGACATGCCAACCCTTTTCATGTAAAATAGAAGTAATGTAGGCCAGTGAGTCTGGAGGTGTAAGAGATGCACGCGGTTTTGATTACCTTATTGGTTATCGTCAGCATTGCACTTATTATTGTCGTTTTGCTTCAATCCAGTAAAAGCGCCGGATTATCTGGTGCGATTTCAGGCGGAGCGGAGCAGCTCTTCGGGAAACAAAAAGCAAGAGGTCTTGATTTGATTTTGCACCGCATCACGGTTGTGCTGGCAGTCTTGTTTTTCGTGTTAACGATTGCGCTTGCTTATATCCTATAGGGCAATGTTTGTATAAGGTCTGATGTGAAGTCAGGCCTTTTTCACGTTTCTGGTGATATTCAGAGCGTTTTTTTCTGATCAAACTGTGGAAAACTAAAATGATCGTGCAGATAGAAAGGGAGACATGAGCATGAAAGTTGTGACACCAAAACCATTTACATTTAAAGGCGGAGACAAAGCGGTGCTTTTGCTGCATGGCTTTACAGGAAATACAGCGGATGTAAGAATGCTGGGGCGTTACTTGAATGAACGGGGCTATACGTGCCACGCGCCTCAATATGAAGGACACGGCGTGCCCCCTGAAGAACTAGTACATACGGGGCCTGAAGACTGGTGGAAAAACGTGATGGATGGCTATGAATACTTAAAATCTGAAGGCTATGAGAGCATTGCTGCCTGCGGACTGTCGCTTGGCGGGGTTTTTTCGCTGAAATTGGGTTACACTGTACCCATAAAGGGAATTGTTCCAATGTGCGCACCGATGCACATTAAGAGTGAAGAGGTCATGTATCAGGGCGTCCTTTCATACGCTCGCAATTACAAAAAATTCGAGGGGAAAAACCCGGAGCAAATTGAAGAGGAAATGAAGGAATTCGAAAAAACGCCGATGAACACTCTTAAGGCGCTGCAAGACTTAATTGCCGATGTGCGGAACAATGTCGATATGATTTATTCACCGACATTTGTGGTGCAGGCACGTCATGATCACATGATTAATACTGAAAGCGCCAATATTATTTACAACGAAGTGGAAACTGATGATAAACAGCTGAAATGGTACGAGGAATCAGGGCATGTCATTACACTCGACAAAGAACGTGACCTCGTCCATCAGGATGTGTATGAATTTTTAGAGAAGCTCGATTGGTAATCAACAGGAGGTCGGATAATGGAAAAAGAAGCATTTATGGAAAAGCTTCTCTCGTTTATGAAGGAAGAGGCGTACAAGCCTCTGACCGTTCAGGAACTTGAGGAGATGTTAAATATTACGGAAGCCGAGGAGTTTAAAGAGCTCGTCAAAGCGTTAGTCGCCTTGGAAGAAAAAGGGCTTATCGTACGGACGAGAAGTGACCGCTACGGCATTCCGGAGAAGATGAACTTAATAAAAGGAAAGATTTCAGCCCATGCGAAAGGATTCGCCTTTTTGCTGCCTGAGGATACGTCGTTAAGCGATGTGTTTATTCCGCCTAATGAGCTCAATACGGCAATGAACGGCGATATCGTTATGGTTCGTCTGAATTCACAGTCAAGCGGCTCCAGACAGGAAGGAACCGTCATCCGCATTTTAGAAAGAGCGATTCAGCGAGTTGTCGGTACGTATACTGAAACAAGAAACTTCGGCTTTGTCATTCCGGACGACAAAAAAATCACGAGTGACATCTTTATCCCGAAAAACGGGAAAAACGGAGCTGCGGAAGGGCATAAGGTTGTTGTCAAGCTGACGAGCTATCCTGAAGGCCGCATGAACGCAGAGGGCGAGATTGAAACCATTCTCGGCCACAAAAATGATCCGGGGATTGATATTTTATCGGTCATTCATAAGCACGGCCTGCCGGGAGAATTTCCTGCTGATGCGATGGAACAGGCATCAAGTACGCCTGACACAATTGATGAAAAAGATCTGAAAGACCGCCGTGATCTCCGTGACCAGGTGATTGTCACCATTGATGGTGCGGATGCGAAGGATTTGGATGATGCAGTTACCGTGACGAAGCTTGATGACGGAAGCTACAAGCTTGGCGTTCACATTGCTGATGTCAGCCATTACGTAACCGAAAACTCGCCGATTGACAAAGAAGCGCTCGAAAGAGGGACGAGTGTGTATTTGGTTGACCGTGTCATCCCAATGATTCCGCACAGACTGTCAAACGGGATTTGTTCCTTAAATCCAAAGGTTGACCGCCTGACACTTTCTTGTGAAATGACAATTAACAGTCAGGGACAGGTGACAGAGCACGAGATCTTCCAAAGTGTCATCAAAACAACGGAAAGAATGACGTATTCAGATGTGAATAAAATTCTTGTTGACGATGATGAAGAGCTGAAACAAAAATACGAGCCTCTTATTCCAATGTTCAAAGACATGGAGCGCCTGGCTCAAATTCTGCGCGATAAGCGGATGAACCGCGGCGCCGTTGATTTTGATTTCAAAGAAGCCAAAGTGCTTGTCGATGATGAAGGCGCGGTTAAAGACGTTGTCATCAGAGAACGTTCAGTCGCCGAGAAGCTGATTGAAGAATTTATGCTTGTGGCGAATGAAACGGTAGCGGAGCATTTCCATTGGATGAACGTACCGTTTATATACCGGATTCACGAAGAGCCGAATGCTGAAAAGCTGCAAAAGTTTTTAGAGTTCGTAACGACCTTTGGCTATGTGGTGAAAGGAACCGCAGGAGATATTCATCCGCGCGCGCTTCAAAGCATTCTGGACGCTGTGCGTGACAGACCTGAAGAAACAGTTATATCCACTGTCATGCTCCGTTCGATGAAACAGGCGAAATACGACCCGCAGAGCTTGGGGCACTTTGGCCTGTCAACGGAATTCTATACGCATTTCACATCGCCGATCCGCCGTTACCCGGACTTAATCGTCCACCGTCTGATCAGAACGTATTTAATCAACGGCAAGGTCGATGAAGCGACACAGGAAAAGTGGGCTGAACGCCTGCCGGATATCGCCGAACATACATCAACGATGGAGCGCCGTGCAGTTGACGCCGAGCGTGAAACGGATGATCTGAAAAAAGCGGAATACATGCTTGATAAAATCGGTGAAGAGTTTGACGGCATGATCAGCTCTGTGACAAACTTCGGAATGTTTGTCGAGCTGCCGAATACAATCGAAGGACTCGTCCACGTCAGCTTTATGACGGATGACTACTACCGCTTTGACGAACAGCATTTTGCGATGATCGGCGAGCGGACAGGCAACGTCTTCCGCATCGGGGATGAAATCACAGTCAAGGTCGTCGATGTCAACAAAGACGAGCGCAACATCGACTTTGAAATTGTCGGGATGAAGGGCTCTCCGCGGCGTCCGAGAGAACTGGACAGCAGCCGGAGCCGAAAACGCGGAAAACCTGCCAGAAAACGCGTCCAAAGCACCAATACACCTGTTTCTCCAGCTCCGTCTGAGGAAAAAGGGGAGTGGTTCACTAAGCCGAAGAAGAAAAAGAAAAAACGCGGCTTCCAAAACGCGCCGAAACAGAAACGGAAAAAGAAGAAATAGCAGCTCAACCAGCAAATAGGGCCGCAGCGCTCTATTTGCTTTCTTTCGGAAACAGCTTTTCATTGTAGCAGTACGTGTCATTTGGTAAAATAGAGCGTATCGCAAAAGGTGGACAGTTTTTCCTTAGAGAGAGGGGGTTCTGGCATGCCAAAAGGGTCAGGAAAAGTATTATCTCAAAATAAGAAAGCCAATCACGATTATTTTATAGAAGAAACCTATGAAACAGGCATCGTTCTGCAAGGAACCGAAATCAAATCGATTCGTGCCGGCCGCGTAAACCTTAAGGATTCCTTCGCCAAAATCGAACGGGGAGAAGTGTTTCTCCACAATATGCACGTCAGCCCGTATGAGCAGGGAAACCGCTATAACCACGATCCGCTCCGGACGAGAAAGCTGTTAATGCACCGCAAGGAGATTAATAAGCTGATCGGATTAACAAAAGAAAAAGGCTATTCTCTCGTTCCGCTGAAGCTGTATTTGAAAAACGGCTTTGCCAAAGTGCTTCTCGGCCTTGGAAAAGGGAAGAAGAACTATGACAAACGGGAAGACCTGAAGCGCAAGGACGCGAAGCGTGAAATCGAAAGAGCGTTCAGAGACAGTCAAAAAGGCTTCTAAAGGCATAGTGCTTGATTCAAAAATCAGGCATGTGCTATACTGTGTTCACGAACAAATCATAACGCTTTTCTTTTGAAGGATTTGACAATTGAAAAGAGACGTGATCATGTTATAATAAGACTATAGCCAGTTTGAGTGAGAGCTTGATATTTTCTCCCGTATTTCCCTTATAACAAGGGGACGTTACGGATTCGACAGGGATGGATCGAGCTTGAGCTGCGAGCCGAGAGGCGATCTCGTAAACACGCACTAAATATAACTGGCAAAACTAACAGTTTTAACCAAAACGTAGCATTAGCTGCCTAATAAGCGCAGCGAGCTCTTCCTGACATTGCCTATGTGTCTGTGAAGAGCACATCCAAGTAGGCTACGCTTGCGTTCCCGTCTGAGAACGTAAGAAGAGATGAACAGACTAGCTCTCGGAAGGCCCGCCCGCAGGCAAGAAGATGAGTGAAACCATAAATATGCAGGCTACGCTCGTAGACGCTTAAGTAATCGATGTTTCTGGACGTGGGTTCGACTCCCACCGTCTCCATACATACTGACAATAAAGCAGAACCTCTTAAGGGGTTCTGCTTTATTTTTTCTCCAGATCACAGGCACCAAAAAGTGCGTACTTCCATTTCAATCCCAGCTGTTTCATACTGATTGCAGAGCAAATGTTTAGACCAATCAGATTTCTGTCAATAAATGAGAGGAATCAAAAACGGAGGGATGAAGAATGAAGCTGAATTTACAAGGAAAAACCGCACTGGTGACCGGTTCGACATCGGGGATCGGGAAAGCCATTGCCTCTTCGTTAGCTGAAGAAGGCGCGGCGGTGATCATTAACGGACGCCGGGAAGAGAAAGTGAATCAGACGATAGAAGAATTGAAAACACAACATTCTGAAGCGGTCCTTTATCCGGCTGCATATGATTTGGGAACAGAAGAAGGCTGTAATGAGCTGTTTCAGGCATATCCAGAGGTTGATATTTTGGTCAACAATTTAGGGATTTTTGAACCGGCGGAGTACTTTGATATTCCTGATGATGAATGGTTTCGTTTTTTTGAAGTGAACATTATGAGCGGGGTAAGGCTGACACGCAAATATTTGCACAACATGATAGAGAAAAAAGAAGGGCGTGTGATTTTCATTGCCAGTGAAGCGGCGATTATGCCGTCACAGGAAATGGCCCATTACAGTGCGACAAAAACGATGCAGTTGTCCATTTCCCGCAGTTTGGCGGAGCTGGCAACCGGTACGAATGTCACGGTCAACACCGTCATGCCGGGCTCTACCTTAACAGAGGGTGTGGAAACAATGCTGAATTCGCTGTATCCTGGTGAAAACCTGACTGTTCAAGAGGCTGAGGCACGTTTTATGAAAGAAAACCGGCCGACATCCATTATTCAAAGACTGATCCGTCCGGAAGAAATCGCCCACTTCGTTACATTTTTAAGCAGTCCGCTTTCCTCTGCGATCAATGGCGCGGCACTTCGGGTGGACGGCGGTTTGGTCCGCAGTGTCTTTTAAACCTCTCCTTTTGGAGAGGTTTTTTTATATGATGTTGATTTCCATAAATTGCTGTCATATAATTTTGGTACCAACATAGTTTTTTTAGTACCGGAAGCGAGGGGATTGATTTGGAAAAAAGAATTCTTGAGGAAACCATCCGGCTGATCCGGCAGAAAGGATTTTCATTTACGATGAATGATTTGGCGGCAGCGCTGGGAACGAGCAAGCGGACGCTCTATGCTCATTATTCATCAAAAGACAAACTTGCGGAAGCGGTTGTCGAGCAATTTATCGCAGAGATGAAGCAAATGGAAAGAGACATTTATGAGAATGAAAGTTTAGATGTGCTTGAAAAAGTGAAAAAAATGCTGATCGGTCTTCCGCAGGGAATGGAACTGCTGAACATGGGATTATTAAGTGAACTGAAGAAATACCATTACGAAGCGTGGCTTACATTAGATACGTTTATTAAGGAAGAATGGACGGTTGTCCTAGAGTTATTAAACGAGTGCAAACAGCAAAAAAGAATCAGAAACATCAACCCGGACTTGTTTGTTCATATGTATATAGGAAGCATCAACCAAGTGTATGACCCTGAATATCCGCTCAAACATCAATTCACGACAGGAGAGGTTCTTGAATCAATTGTAGATGTATTGTTTAACGGCATAACAGCTGATGAGGAGGTTGATGCGACGTGAATTGGGTGTTTCTATGCTTAGCGATTCTGTTTGAAGTTGCCGGGACGGTCAGCATGAAGCTATCGTCAGGTTTTACAAAGCTTACTCCCAGCGTGCTGTTGATTTTCTTTTATGGCGGCAGTCTTTTCTTTCTGACGCTTACGCTAAAATCCATTGATGTATCTGTTGCTTATGCTGTATGGTCAGGGATGGGGATTGTCCTGATTACAGTCGTTGGTTTTTTGTTTTTTCAAGAACATGTTAGTGTCATGAAACTCATTTCAATTGGATTGATTATTGCCGGTGTTGTGTCTTTAAATCTGATCGAGCATGCTGCGGTGTCTGAGCCGGTACATAAAAGCGGGCAGTACAAATGAGATATATGAAACTGTTTTTTCTCGTGACTGATATCGGTTTTATCTTGTACTGGCTGTCAGCCGGGTTTTCACTGATACCGGAAAGCTGGGCTTTTAAACACCATGACCATCCGTTTATGATCGCCTGGAACTGGTCTTTTTTCCCGCTGGATATCTTAATCTCTTTAACAGGGTTGTACAGCTTGTACTTACATCGGGTGAATCGTGCTGACTGGAAGCTGATGGCGCTGATTTCACTTGTGCTGACCTGTTGTTCAGGCCTTCAGGCGATTTCATTCTGGACATTCAGCAGGGACTTTGATCTTGTTTGGTGGCTGTTTAACGGATATCTGTTAATTTATCCTTTATTTTTTATTCATCTTCTCTTAAAGGAGAGTAATGCAACAAAGCAGTGCTGACAGGCACTGTTTTTATGTTTGTAAAAAACCTTTGTTTTCTGAAAAGTGAAACGATATAATATGTAATATATTGCATATTATCTGTCAGGAGGATGTACGTTGGCGACTCAAAAACAACGGATGTACGGATTTTTTATGGTCATTGTTGGAGCTGCTTTTTGGGGATTATCGGGAACTGTTGCCCAGCATTTGTTTGAAACAAGTGATGTGTCGGTAGAGTGGCTTGTCACCGTGCGTTTGCTTTTATCTGGCTTGCTTCTGCTGATGATCATATCTGCCGGTAAAAACAGACGTGCTGTGTGGGAGATATGGAAAGATCAAAAATCGGCTATCCAGCTGATTGTTTTCGGGATTGTCGGCATGCTGGGCGTTCAGTATACATTTTTAGCTTCAATCGGAACTGGAAATGCAGCTGTAGCTACGCTTCTTCAGTACTTGGCACCCGTTATGATTGTGCTGTTTATGCTTGTGACACGGAAGAATTCCTTTCAGTCTGCAGATATTTGCGCACTTGTGCTGGCTATGGGAGGCACTTTTTTATTGCTGACCAATGGAAGTATTAATAATTTAACCGTCTCGCCTTTGTCTGTCATATGGGGCTTGCTTTCTGCTGCGGCTCTTGCCTTTTATACGCTGTACTCCAGTTCTCTCTTGAAAAAATGGGGATCTGCTCTCGTCATTGGCTGGGGAATGCTGATCGGAGGCATTGGCATGAGCTTTATCCATCCCCCATGGGACGTTGATGTACAGGGATGGACGATTTCTGAGAACGTATCAGTCGGTTTTATTGTCATTTTCGGAACGCTATTGGGTTTTTATATGTATTTGACAAGCTTGAAATACTTATTTCCGCAAGAAGCGAGCATGCTTGGGTGCTCTGAGCCGGTTGCGGCAGTGGCATCCTCCATTCTGTGGCTCGGTGTGTCCTTTGGATTATATCAAGCGGCAGGAGCAGCATGTATTTTGGTAATGATTTTTGTTTTATCGCAAAAGAAGAGTGCCGGCAAATCGGCGACGTTAAAAAAACAAACCAATATTCAGAGGTGATGCTTTTATGCCAATCCCGTCAAATACCCCGAAGCCTGTCAGGCAGACAGCTAAAACGATTGCATTGGAACAAATTCAAAAATGGATCGTGGAAGGCATTCTTGCTCCTGGAGAAAAAATCAATGACGACGAGTTAGCGAAAGCGCTTGGCGTCAGCAGAACGCCAGTCAGAGAAGCTCTGCAATTATTGGCAGTACAAGGCTTTGTTGAAATGTCACCGGGGAAAGAAACAAGAATTTCACAAATTGAAAAAAACGATGTTTTCAAGGTGTATCCGCCAATGGCGGCTCTGCAATCCACCGCTGCCGAACTAGCTATTGAAAACATTCAGTCATCCCACTTGGAGGAGATGGCGGCGATCAATCAGCAAATGAAGGCGGCTATTGACCGAAATGAAATCTATGAAGTGCTTGGGCTTGATAAAACGTTTCATGATGTCATGATTGATGCGGCCGATAATGAATATATCCGCAATTTCACATCTGTTCTTCATATGCATATTCTTCGGCTCGAATATCTTTTTTTCAAATCGCCGCAAAATTCGATTGAAGAGCATGAACAAATCATTCAGGCATGTAAGGAGAAGGATCGAAAAAAAGCGGCCGAGCTGACGTACAGCAACTGGATCAAGCCAATTCAGGATATTGCGAATAAATTGATGTAAGACAGGCAGAGACGGTACGGTCTCTGCTTTTTTAACGTTTTTGGGGCATACTATAGCGGATAAACGGGAAGAGTTCTACACATTCATTGAAAAGGATTTTGTCATATGAACAAGACTGCTGAGAACAATCAAAGAACCATGCCAAGCATCGTGAAAGATGCCTTTCGCATTCATGCACATCCCTTTCCATGGAAAAAGGCAATCGGATCAGGCATCGCTTCGGGGTTTCCTGTGCTGATCGGCGCATTGGCGGGTCACACGGATTACGGTTTAACTGCAAGCATCGGGGGCTTTGTTTATTTATATGCGGGCGGTGAATCGTATAAAAAGCGCGCTTTGAAGCTGCTCTCGGTTTCCATTGGGATCGCCCTTTCATTTGGATTAGGCACACTTTTGTCCGATACGGTTTGGATGATGGCGGCTGTCCTGGGGCTGATCGGTGCAGCGGCGATGTTTATTTTTAGCGCGCTCGGTATACAAGGCCCTGCGCCGATGTTTTTTGTCCTTGCTTTTTTAGTTAGCTCCGGGCTGCCGGCCGACCCTTCACAAGCGCTGTTTAGAGCGGGATTGACGTTTCTCGGCGGCATTTTCGCCATGAGTATCGCCTTAATCGGGTGGTTATGGAACAAACATGGACCGGAGGAGGCAGTGCTGCAAAAAACATACCATCAGCTGGCAGCATGTCTTTCGGCCGTCGGGACGTCAGGCTTTCATAACGCGCAGCATCAGACGGTGCTCATGCTCAGAACAGCTCGTCAAACGGTTCTCGGCAAGGGGAACAGGCGGAAAAAATCACAGCATGATGAACGATTTTTCCGCCTGCTCGAAAAAGCTGACGACATATTCCTTGCCATCATTCATTTTTCAGCTGAAACGCCAGACGGAGAGAAGGCACAGATTGAAAAGGCACTCCGCCAAACCGGAGATATGCTTGGGCATGCCCGTGTTTCCAGTGCATTTCAGATTAACGAGAATGAATCAGAGCCAAGCCGAAAGCTGTTTGGAGAAATCAATGAGGCTTTGCATATCGCTTTAGGGCGGTTTGATAAGCAGCTGGACGGGGAACCAAGCCGCCTGCCAGCCTCTTTCTACTTTTTGAGAAATGCCTTTGACTGGCAGTCTCCCGTTTTGATACGGTCGTTAAAGTACGGGATTGTGCTGTTTGCCGCCGATATGTTTGCCCTTACATTCGGTTTTGCACGCTCCTATTGGATTCCGCTTTCGGCAGCAGCGGTCATGCTTGGCACTACTGTTGTCTTTACGCTTCACAGGGCCATTCAGCGTTCGGCCGGAACTGTGATCGGTGTGGGGCTGGCAGGCGCAATCCTGTTTGTTAAACCGGGCGGTGTTTATATTGCGTTATGTATTGCAGCGCTGCAATGTCTTCTTGAGATGCTGATTGTCCGCAATTATGCGCTGGCTGTGCCTTTTTTGACCGCAAATGCGCTTGTCATCACAGAAAGCATGCATGGCGGTGCGGACGTCGGTTATTTTATGATAGCGAGGCTGACGGATGTAGCTGTTGGCAGCGTGATCGGACTATTGGGAACGATGCTTTTGTGGAGGCGGTTTTCAACGAAGCGGCTGCCTGAACTGATGCGGGACGTGATCCGGCTGGAAGGGCTTTTTATGGAGAAACTGTTAACCGGGCAGAAAGCAGACGAACACAAGTTAAGGGTGAGCCTGGTCAGGCTTCGGGATGCGTATGACAAGGCGCTTGGGGAATTTCCCAATACTCATGCGGATGCGCTTTGGCCTGCCATTTCCGGTGCTCAGCACTTAGGGTATTATTTGCTCTCGGCACAAGCCCATCATCGACCGCCTGCTCCGTTTTCTGAAGAAGAGATGAAGCAGCTAAGGGCATTTTTTGAACAGGCTGAGCAATCCGCTTTGATGAAAAGGATGCCGGCGGACATACAAGTACCGAATGTTCCTTATTATCCGCGGATCAGCAAGGAGCTCTCCGCACTGTATTCCGGCTTGCGGACCGCTTTTGAAAAGTGAACAGTTTGGAAGAGTTAAATAATCTTTAATTCAAGATATTTTACTTGATAGTAACTTTTGTTGTCTCTATAATAAAGCGTAAGAGAGAAAGAATAATGGCAGTGCATCTGTATGATAATAATTGATGTGTGATTTTTAAAAACGAAAGGGCTGGTTAAAATGGCAAAAGTATTGTATATCACTGCTCACCCGCATGATGAAGCAACTTCTTACAGTATGGCAACAGGTAAAGCATTCATTGAATCTTACAAAGAAGCGAATCCAAATGATGAAGTTGTACATATTGATTTGTACAATGAAGACATCCCGCACATTGACGCAGATGTATTCAGCGGCTGGGGCAAGCTTCAATCAGGAACAGGCTTTGAAGAGCTTTCTGAAAGCGAAAAAGCAAAAGTCGGCCGTCTGGGAGAGCTTAGCGATCAATTTGTATCTGCCGATAAGTACGTATTCGTTACTCCTTTATGGAACTTCTCATTCCCGCCAGTAATGAAAGCGTATCTTGATTCTGTTGCAGTTGCAGGAAAATCATTCAAATACACTGAACAAGGCCCTGTCGGATTGTTAACTGATAAAAAAGCGATTCATATCCAAGCACGCGGAGGCTACTATTCTGAGGGTCCTGCGGCTGAAATGGAAATGGGCCACCGCTACATCGGCATCATGATGAACTTCTTCGGTGTACCATCCTTCGATGGCATTTTCGTAGAGGGACATAATGCGGAGCCTGATAAAGCACAGCAAATTAAAGAAGACGCGATTGCGCGTGCGAAAGAAGCAGGAAAAACATTTTAATGAAAAAGCCTCCCCTAATTAATGGGGAGGCTTTTATTTAGTGCTCCAGCATAATGGTTCGTTTCTCTTCACTGCTTTTCATCGCGGCTTCAATGATGCGGATGACATCAATACCTTCCTCAGCGGTGACTGGCAGCGCTGCGTCTTCCCGTATGCTTTCCGCTATTTTGCGGTAATAGGTAAGGTAGGAGCCATTTACTGATGGGATGGTTTCTGTTTTTTTGTCCGTGCCATGAACGGTTGTCAGCTGTCCATAATACTCCGGATCATCCGCGCCCCAGCTGTCATCCTCCGGTTTTCTTCCCGCTCTGAGTGCGTCTTCCTGTCCGTCGATTCCGTATTTTATAAAGCTGGAATGCTGTCCGTGGATTTGATAACGAGGGCCGTTTGCCGGAACGATCGATCCTCCGTATAGAATGGCTTGGAGCTTGCCATAATCTAGAGTTAAATGAAAATAGTCAACTGTTTCGGCGTTTTCACGCTGGGCCATCACGTTTGCAGTAACGGCTTTAGGCATCCCGAACAAATGCAGGGCTTGGTCAATGACGTGGGAGCCGAGATCATACAGTGTACCAGTGGCAACGCCTTCTTTTTCCCGCCACCGTGCTTGAACCTCAGGTCTGTAGCGGTCATAGGAGACTTGGTATGTATTGATATCTTCAAGCGATCCGTCAGCGATCAGCTTTTTAATCGTTAAAAAGTCGTTATCCCAGCGTCGGTTATGATATACGCTTAACAATACACCTTTTTCATCAGCAGCCTTCTTTAATTTCTCCCCCTCTTCGGCCGTTGCTGTCATCGGTTTTTCCATCACAACATGTTTTCCGGCCTGTATGCATGCCATAGCATGCTCGTAATGAAGGCCGCTCGGGGTGGTGATAATGACAAGCTCAATGGCCGGGTCATTTGTGATTTCCTCAAGCTCATGCACAACTTCAGCATCCGGAAAATCCCGTTTCACTTCTTCTGTCCGCGATGTCATGACCTTGCTGATGTGATACTCATCCAGAACAGTAAGCAGCGGTACGTGAAACACAGAACCAGAAAGTCCGTACCCTAATATCCCAACCTTTATCGTATCCACTTTTCTTCTCCCCTTTAAAAGCGTTTTCACAAGAAGTATATACCCTCCTGATCAAATGGTAAAACCTAACTGATTCATTTTTTGCCGCGGCATGCTTAGACAACAGTTTGGACAATCAGTATAATGGGAATTAATATAAGGAACAGAGGTGTACGTATGGAGAAACATAACGAACATAAAGCATTAAACCATAAAAGCTCGAAAGAAAAGGATCAAATCACAAACCGGCTGAAGCGGATAGAGGGCCAAGTCAGAGGCATTCAAAATATGGTGGAAAACGATAGATATTGTGTAGATATCCTTGTGCAGATTTCGGCTGTTCAGGCGGCAATGAAAAATGTGGCGCTTCACTTGCTTGAGGACCACGCCCATCATTGTGTAGCAGATGCCATCAAAAGTGGAGACGGGGAACAGGCCATTTCTGAGCTTTTGGACGTATTTAAAAAGTTCACAAAATCATAAAGTCTTTTTTTATTGTAATACCCTACGGGGGTATGGTAGGATGAAAACAGAAAGAATAAACAGGAGGAATTCATATGGAACAAAAAACATTGCAAGTTGAAGGAATGTCTTGTCAGCACTGCGTCAAAGCAGTGGAAACGAGCGTAGGAGAACTGGATGGCGTCAGTGCTGTTCATGTCAACCTAGAAGCGGGAAAAGTCGATGTTTCGTTTGATGCTGACAAAGTATCAGTCAAAGACATTACGGATGCGATAGAAGATCAAGGCTATGATGTAGCCGATTGATTCAAGGTATCGCGCCTTTATGAAGGCGCGATATTTCTTTCATTTTTATATACCCCCCGGGTGTATATAAAGGAGTGAGTATGTTGAGTGAACAAAAGGAAATCGCGATGCAGGTATCTGGGATGACCTGTGCGGCATGTGCATCCAGAATTGAAAAAGGCCTCAAGCGGATGCCGGGTGTCACAGATGCCAATGTCAATCTGGCAACCGAAACGTCAAATGTCACCTTCGATCCTGCTGAAACAGGGGCTGCAGCGATTCAGGAAAAAATTGAAAAGCTGGGCTATCACGTCATAACAGAAAAAGCTGAATTCGATATTGAAGGCATGACCTGTGCGGCCTGCGCAAATCGGATTGAAAAGCGGCTTAACAAAATAGAAGGCGTCACCAATGCTCCTGTAAACTTCGCTCTAGAAACCGTTACAATCGAGTACAATCCAAAAGAAACGTCTGTCACCGATTTCAAAGAAGTGGTAGATAAGCTGGGATATAAGCTTCAGCCCAAGGGCGATGAGGAACGTGAAGCGGCAGCTTCTAAAAAGAAAGAAGAACGGAAGCAAACAGCGAGACTGATTTTTTCAGCGGTTCTGTCATTCCCATTGCTTTGGGCGATGGTGAGCCATTTTACGTTTACATCGTTCATTTGGGTGCCGGATATTTTCCTCAATCCGTGGATGCAGTTTGCGCTGGCGACACCAGTCCAGTTTCTGATCGGCTGGCCGTTTTATGCGGGGGCGTATAAGGCGCTCAGAAATAAGAGCGCCAATATGGATGTATTGGTCGCGCTTGGAACGTCGGCTGCTTACGCTTACAGTCTTTATCTTACGATTCAAAGCGTTGGTTCCCATGGGCATACAGATGGTCTTTACTATGAAACAAGCGCAATTTTGCTGACGTTGATTTTATTAGGCAAGCTGTTTGAAACAAAAGCAAAGGGCCGTTCTTCGGATGCCATTAAGAAGTTGATGAAGCTTCAAGCGAAAACAGCGACTGTCGTAAGAGACGGACAGGAGCAAATCATTCCAATTGATGAAGTGCTTGTCAATGACATTGTTTACGTCAAACCGGGCGAACGAATTCCTGTCGACGGAGAAGTAGTTGAAGGCCGCTCGGCAGTAGATGAATCCATGATTACAGGAGAAAGTCTTCCTGTTGACAAAAATCCAGGTGACAGCGTGACAGGTGCAACCGTCAACTCAAACGGCTTCCTGAAAATCAAAGCTGTCAACGTTGGAAAGGATACGGCACTTTCTCATATCATCAAAATTGTCGAGGAAGCACAAGGATCAAAAGCGCCGATCCAGCGTCTCGCTGATCAGATTTCCGGCATTTTTGTACCCATCGTATTAGGGATTGCCGTTCTCACTTTCCTCATTTGGTATCTTTGGGCGGCTCCCGGCGATTTTGCCGAAGCGATCAGTAAGTTTATTGCCGTTCTCGTCATTGCCTGCCCGTGCGCCTTGGGCCTTGCCACTCCGACGAGCATTATGGCTGGATCTGGGCGCGCTGCTGAATTCGGGATCCTTTTTAAGGGCGGCGAGCATTTAGAAAAAGCACATCATCTCGATACGATTGTTCTCGATAAAACCGGAACTGTTACAAACGGGAAGCCGCGACTGACAGATGCCATTCCGTTCGGCCGTTTTGAAGAAACAGATCTGCTTCAATTTGCGGCGGCAGCTGAATTGGGATCGGAGCATCCGCTCGGTGAAGCGATTGTTGCCGGAGTGAAAGAAAAAGGGCTTGAGATACCGAAGATGACCCGCTTTGAAGCAAAAATCGGCGCAGGCATTTTGGCTGAAGCCGGAGGAAAAACCATTCTCGTCGGCACAAGAAAGTTAATGGAGAGCGAACAGGTTGAGCATGGAGCCCTTCTTGCCCAAATGGAAGAACTTGAGGCAGAAGGGAAAACAGTTATGCTTGTCTCCATTGATGGTGAAGCCGCGGGCCTTGTAGCGGTTGCCGATACGATAAAAGACACGTCACGGGCGGCAGTAGCCCGTCTGAAAGAGTTGGGCCTGGATGTCATCATGATGACAGGAGACAACCGCAGAACCGCTGAAGCCATCGCCAGGGAAGCGGGGATTACGAGTGTCATTGCGGAAGTCCTTCCTGAACAAAAGGCAGCAGAAATTTCCCGCTTGCAAAAAGAAGGCCGCCAGACGGCCATGGTAGGCGATGGAATTAACGATGCGCCGGCGCTTGCCACTGCCGATATCGGCATGGCGATTGGAACAGGCACGGACATTGCTATGGAAACAGCAGACATTACGTTGATTCGCGGCGACCTGAACAGCATTGCCGACGCAACCCGCATGAGCAGACTGACAATGAAAAACATTAAACAAAACTTATTCTGGGCGCTTGGCTATAACAGCCTCGGCATCCCAATCGCGGCGCTCGGATTTTTAGCGCCATGGATAGCGGGAGCAGCAATGGCGTTCAGTTCCGTTTCCGTTGTTCTGAATGCGCTGCGTCTGCAGAAAGTAAAATAAAAACCGGCTATATGCCGGTTTTTGTTTTACATTGACACTTTCTTGGAAAACGACATATAATAGATGTAAGCAATATATGAGTATGTGCTCATATATAAAAACAATACCAACACTCATTGATACGCTTTGAAGAGGGAACCCTAAATCGGAAGGTAAGGTGAGACTAGTGAAACAGGAATACGTTCTGGACGGTTTGGATTGCAGCAATTGTGCTCAAAAAATCGAAAATGGAGTCAAAGGCATAAAAGGCATTGACGGATGCGCGGTAAATTTTGCGGCAAGCACCTTAACTGTCTCAGCCGATGGGAAAGAAGAGCAATGGGTCACCAATAGAGTGGAGAAAAAAGTAAAATCAATCGATCCGCATGTATCGGTTCGTCAAAAGCATAAAAAGAAATCAGCTGATGACGGCTATCGTAATCGAATGATCAATATGCTGATCAGAATGGCAGCGGCTGTCATTCTCGGGGCAGCGGCATATTTGATTCATTCCGGAACAATCGAATTTTTCCTTTTTCTCGCTGCCTACTTGATCATTGGCGGTGACATTATCATCCGTGCGGTCAAAAACATCAGCCGCGGTCAGGTATTTGATGAGCATTTCTTAATGGCTCTTGCCACAATCGGCGCTTTTCTGATTCAGCAATACCCTGAAGGCGTCGCAGTTATGCTGTTTTATCAAATCGGTGAGCTTTTTCAAGGAGCCGCTGTCAGCCGGTCCAGAAAATCAATCAGTGCGTTAATGGACATCCGGCCAGATTACGCCAATGTCAAAACAGAGAACGGCATCGAACAGGTTTCTCCGGAGGACGTAAAAACAGGAGACATCATTGTAGTCAATCCGGGAGAAAGCATACCCCTTGACGGTAAGGTCGTGCAGGGATCAGCGATGGTTGATACGTCTGCTTTGACAGGTGAGTCCGTTCCGAGAAAAGCTGCAGAAGGACAAGATGTGATGTCAGGCTTCATCAATCAAAACGGCGTTCTGCATATTGAAGTCACAAAGGGCTACCAAGAGTCTGCAGTATCAAAAATATTAGACTTGGTTCAGAATGCGAGCAGCCGTAAAGCCCGGACAGAAAACTTTATCACGAAGTTTGCTAAGTATTATACACCTGCTGTTGTGATCATCGCGGTATTGCTGGCCTTTGTCCCGCCGCTTGTTCTTCCTGGCGCCGCATTTTCTGATTGGGTGTACCGCGCACTTATTTTCTTAGTGATTTCTTGTCCATGTGCGCTTGTTGTCTCTATTCCTCTTGGTTTCTTCGGCGGAATCGGAGCAGCCTCAAAGGCCGGAGTACTTGTGAAGGGAAGCAATTATTTAGAAGCCTTGAATCAAGTCAAATACGCTGTGTTTGATAAAACAGGAACATTAACAAAAGGCAGCTTTGAAGTGACAGAAATCAAACCTGCTGAAGGATTTACAAAGGAAAGTTTACTTGAAGCGGCGGCATATGCTGAGCTTCATTCCCAGCATCCGATTGCCGAATCTGTGCGTAAAGCTTACGGGAAAATGCTCTCCTCTGACGCAATAGAGTCATATGAGGAAATATCCGGCCACGGCATTGTTGCAAAAGTAAACGGAACAGAAATCCTTGCTGGAAATAAAAAGCTCATGGAAAGAGAACAGATTGAGAGCGTCCTGGATGAATATGCCGGAACAATCGTACACATTGCTGTTGATCAACGCTATGCCGGAGCAATCATCATAGCGGATGAAGTAAAAGAAGATGCGGCACAGGCGATTGCTGATCTGAAATCGTTTGGAATCAAACAGACAGTTATGCTGACAGGTGATTCGAAACAAACGGGAGAAGCCGTCGGAAAACAGCTTGGCATCGACGAGGTATATGCGGAGCTGCTGCCGCAGGATAAAGTCGCACGGGTCGAAGCATTAGAAGCCAAGCTTTCGCCAAATGAAAAACTCATTTTTGTCGGTGACGGCATCAATGATACACCGGTGCTTGCGCGCGCAGATATCGGAGCGGCCATGGGCGGCCTTGGCTCAGACGCCGCGGTAGAAGCCGCAGACGTCGTGCTGATGACAGATCAGCCGTCAAAAATAGCAGAAGCGATTCGGATTGCGAAACGGACACGGCGAATCGTGTGGCAAAACATCGGCTTTGCTTTAGGTGTGAAAGCGATCTTTCTCATTCTTGGAGCATTTGGAATTGCAACCATGTGGGAAGCGGTTTTCTCAGATGTCGGCGTTACACTGCTCGCTGTGGCAAACGCGATGCGCGTCATGCGTCTCGAAAACAGATAAATTGTCGGAGAGAATTCATTTTTTCGGGGTTTTCTTATAGGCACTTGTCTTGTTAAAATAAAGAAGTGGGTCTATTGCGATCCGCTTCTTTTTTTAATTTTAAAACGATGAGGTGTCGGAGTGAAAAAGAAACAGCAGTCTTCTGCGAAATTCGCGGTCATCCTTACGGTTGTGGTTGTTGTCTTGCTAGCAGCCATTGTCATCATTAATAACAAAACGGAACAAGGCAATGAAGCGGTTTCCGGACAGCCGTCTATCAAAGGCCAGCCTGTGCTTGGCCAGGATGATGCGCCGGTAACTGTAGTAGAATTCGGAGATTACAAATGTCCGTCTTGCAAGGTGTTTAACAGTGACATCTTTCCAAAAATACAAAAAGACTTTATTGATAAGGGCGACGTGAAATTTTCATTCGTGAACGTCATGTTCCATGGAAAAGGTTCGAGATTAGCGGCTCTTGCATCAGAAGAAGTATGGAAAGAAGATCCTGATTCTTTCTGGGCATTCCATGAAAAGCTGTTCGAAAAACAGCCGGACACAGAACAGGAATGGGTAACCCCAGCCGTTCTCGGTGATCTTGCAAAAAGCACCACAAAGGTAAAACCTGAGACGCTCAAGGACAATCTTGATAAGGAAACATTTGCTTCTCAAGTGGAAAAGGACTCAGACCTTAATCAAAAAATGAACGTAAACGCAACACCGACGATTTACGTAAATGATAAAGTGATCAAAAATTTTGCGGATTATAACGAAATCAAAGAAACGATAGAAAAAGAGCTGAAAGGGAAGTAATCATATGAAAAATAGAATTGTATTTTTATATGCTTCCTGGGTTGTGGCTCTTGTCGCTATGCTGGGCAGCCTGTATTTCAGTGAAATCAGAAAGTTCATTCCATGTGAACTGTGCTGGTACCAGCGTATCCTCATGTATCCGCTCGTTCTGATTTTAGGCATTGCCACCTTTCAAGGGGATACACGCGTGAAAAAATATGTGCTCCCGATGGCGATTATCGGAGCATTTATTTCGATCATGCACTACTTAGAGCAAAAAGTGCCCGGCTTTACCGGCATTAAGCCGTGTGTAAGCGGTGTGCCGTGCTCAGGCCAATATATTAACTGGTTTGGTTTTATTACCATTCCATTCCTGGCCCTGATTGCTTTTATCCTGATTATTGTATTTATGTGTCTGCTGAAAGGCGAAAAATCTGAATAACAAAAAAGCGCCCGCGTATGCCGGGCGCTTTTTTTAATCTCGAAAACTCATATCCATCAGCATTAGCGGTATTCCCTCTAAATTTATCTTTTTTTATCGTGAAAATGTTATTGATTTTACGCTTGAGCGATTATAAAATCTAGAGGTCGTCAGAAAATTTAACAAACATAAAGGGAGTCATCAGAATGGCTTGGGAGCTGCTCAGTGTGATAGGCATCATTGCGTTTGCAGTCAGCGGCGCAATTGTTGCGATGGAAGAGGAATATGATATTTTAGGAGTTTATATATTAGGGATTGTCACAGCTTTTGGAGGCGGAGCGATCCGCAATTTGCTGATCGGTGTTCCGGTGTCAGCACTATGGGAGCAGGGAGCATACTTTCAAATCGCGCTCTTATCCATTACGATTGTATTTCTGTTCCCGAAGCTGCTGCTGAAGCATTGGAATAAGTGGGGAAATTTATCAGATGCGATCGGTCTCGCAGCCTTCGCCATCCAAGGTGCACTGTATGCCGTCAAAATGGGCCATCCGCTTAGTGCCGTCATCGTGGCTGCGGTGCTGACGGGAAGCGGCGGCGGAATCATCCGTGATCTTCTTGCCGGACGCAAACCGCTTGTGCTGAAAGCAGAAATTTATGCAGTCTGGGCGGCTCTCGGCGGTTTAATCGTCGGCTTGGGCTGGCTGGGAAACTCATTTGGCTTGTACGTCCTGTTTTTCGTGCTCGTTGTTTGCCGCGTTTGTTCTTATATGTTTAATTGGAAGCTGCCAAACCGTTCTTTTCGTTTAGATAACTAACATCAAAAAAACCGATTTCAATTTGAAATCGGTTTTTTTGCATATAAATAACCCAAACCTTGATTGATATTGGGTGAATGTGCTAAGATGAATTGTATTTGCCTATTTTTATCATATATTTTATATATGTATCCAATTATATTTTACAGTATTTCATCTGTGTTTGTCAACTATTTTCTGGAGGTGCCGTTCATGAATCAGCAGGATAAGGAATGGAAGGAAGAGCAGTCAAGAATAGATGAGGTGCTGCAGGAGCTCGGCAAAAAAGAGCGGTTTCTCGAAACGTCTGCAGGCGGGTTAAAGCATGACATTATCGGATTAAGAAAAAGCTTTTGGGAGGATGTTACGGTTAATCTTGATGATGCCCATGAAGCGGTTGAAACGATGGCAAGCATTAAGCAGCAGGCAGAGCTGCTGTCTGATCGGGAACGGAATCATCGGCGTATGGATCAGCAGCTCAAACGAATTCATCGATTAAAAGCATCGCCTTATTTCGGGCGGATTGATTTTATTGAAAACGGCGAGGAGCGGGCAGAGCGAATTTATATCGGTTTAGCTTCTTGTATGGATGAGAAGGAGGAACAATTTCTAATCTATGACTGGAGGGCGCCAATATCAAGTATGTACTACAATTATTCCCCAGGAAAAGCGGAGTACGAAGTGCCCGGCGAAACGATAGAAGGGGAAATGGTGCTGAAACGCCAGTTTATCATTAAAAACGGCGCTCTTAAGGCGATGTTTAATACTGATATGACGATTGGCGATGAAATGCTGCAAGAGGTATTAAGCCATCAGTCTGATACCCAAATGAAAAACATCGTGTCTACGATTCAGAAAGAACAAAATCAGATTATCCGTAATGAAAAAAGCAAATTCCTGATCGTGCAGGGAGCGGCCGGGAGCGGAAAAACATCGGCAGCGCTTCAGCGTGTCGCTTATTTGTTATACAGGCACCGCGGCGTCATTGATGCCGGACAAATCGTTTTATTTTCTCCTAACTTCTTATTTAACAGCTATGTCTCCTCTGTTTTGCCTGAGTTAGGAGAAGAGAATATGGAGCAGGCGACGTTTCAGGAATATATCGAGCATCGGCTTGGCCGCAAGTTTCAATGTGAAAGCCCCTTTGACCAGCTTGAATATTGCCTGACCGAAACAAAGGATGACGGTTTTCCTTCAAGGCTTGCGGGAATCACATGGAAGGCGGGCTTATCTTTTCAGCAATTCATTGATGAATACGTTAGCCGGCTGTCGTCTGAAGGGATGATTTTTAAAAACATCATCTTCCGCGGGCAAAAACTGATCACAAAGGAACAGATTCAATCCTATTTTTACTCACTGGATCAAGGCCAGTCCATTCCAAACCGGATGGAGCAAACGGCGAGGTGGCTGCTGAGTGAGCTGTACAAGCTTGAGAAAAAGGAACGGCGTAAGGATTGGGTCGTTCAGGAAGCTGAGCTGCTCGACAAAGAGGATTACTTGGACGTGTACAAAAAACTGCAGGAAAGGAAACAGTTCAGTGAGAGTACATTTAACGATTATCAAAGAGAGCAACAGCTGCTTGCCGCCATCATTGTGAAAAAGGCCTTCAAACCGCTCAAACAGGCGGTCAGACTCCTTGCATTTCTTGATGTTACACAGCTGTATCTGCAATTGTTTTCTGGCTGGGGAGGGAAATGTCAGCATGAGGAGACGGCAGCGATAGGAGAGCTGACCCGATCGGCATTCGCGGAAAATAAATTGCTCTATGAGGATGCGGCACCGTTTCTTTATATGCAGGATCTGATTGAAGGCAGAAAGAAAAATACGAAGATCAAACATCTTTTTATCGACGAAGCTCAGGATTATTCACCGTTTCAGATGGCTTACATGAGAAGTATTTTTCCATCTGCCAGCATGACGGTGCTCGGTGATATCAATCAGTCCATCTACGCCCACGCCATACATGGCGTAAAGCGTATGGATGCGTGCTTTGAAGCTGACCCGGCTGAATATGTTCGTTTAAAGAGAACGTACAGATCGACAAGGCAGATTGTCGAGTTAACAAAAGCGATGCTTCAGGACGGAGCGGATATTGAGCCTTTTAACAGAAACGGGGAAATGCCTCTCGTTTTCAAAACCGAAGGACATGAGGACCTTTGTCAAAAACTCACGAAAGAAATTGACCGTCTCAAGAAGCAAGGGCACGAAACGATAGCCGTCATTTGCAAGACTGCGCAGCAATGCATACAGGCGCACGCTCACATGAGCGAATATATAGATGTTCGTCTGATTCATAAAGAAAATCAAACATTCCAAAAGGGAGTTTGTGTCATTCCAGTATATTTAGCGAAGGGAATTGAGTTTGACGCAGTGCTTGTCTATGATGCATCAGAAGAACATTATCAAACAGAGCACGACCGCAGGCTGTTATACACTGCCTGCACCCGAGCAATGCATATGCTGACGGTATTTTATACAGGTGAAGCCAGTCCGTTTGTAACAGCTGTGCCGCCTCACTTATATCAGAAGGCTGAATGAAGAGAAGGGAGTCCTTCTCTTTTTCTATTTATAATGAAACAAAGCGGTTTTATCATTAGGATTCCTAATAGTTATCATCATGTAAATATATTTTACTTAAGCCTAGTATTCCGGTAAAGTTCAATTAGATGCAATTTTCGATCAGTTTATAACTTTGTGAGGTGGAATACGTTGCAACTTCAGGTAATGAACAGTCCGTTTAATCAGGAGCAGGCAGAGCTCCTTAACCGCCTTCTGCCAACCTTGACCGAATCTCAGAAAATCTGGCTGAGCGGATATTTATCCGCGCAAGCTGTTTCCGCCCAAGAAACAGCGGAGGCGCCGGGGGCTGCTGTGTCTGCGAAAGTGGCGGCACCAGCCGTTTCAAAAGAAGTGACCGTTCTTTACGGTTCACAGACGGGAAACGCACAGGGTCTTGCAGAAAATGCCGGCAAGCAGCTTGAGCAGCGCGGTTTTCAAGTAACCGTCTCATCCATGAGCGATTTTAAGCCGAATCAGCTGAAAAAAGTAAACAATCTTTTGATCGTCGTCAGTACGCACGGTGAAGGCGATCCGCCAGATAACGCACTGTCGTTTCATGAATTTCTGCATGGTAGACGGGCGCCTAAGCTTGAAGATCTTCGTTTTTCTGTTTTGGCGCTTGGTGACAGCTCGTACGAGTTTTTCTGCCAGACAGGGAAAGAATTTGATCAGCGCTTAGAAGAACTCGGCGGAAAACGGATTTCTCCGCGCGTTGATTGCGATCTTGACTATGATGAGCCGGCAGCTGAATGGCTGGAAAGCGTTTTTGATGGCTTAAGTGAAGCTGAGGGCGGAAGTGCCGCGCCTGCGCCGGCAGCAGTGCCTCAAACAGTTGAATCTGCGTATTCAAGAACAAACCCGTTTCGGGCTGAAGTGTTAGAAAATTTAAATTTGAACGGCCGCGGATCAAATAAAGAAACACGCCATGTGGAGCTGTCTCTTGAAGGATCTGGCCTGACTTATGAGCCTGGTGACAGCCTCGGCGTCTATCCGGAAAACGATCCGGAGCTTGTCGAGCTGCTGCTTAAGGAAATGAATTGGGACCCCGAAGAAATTGTGACGCTTAATAAGCAAGGTGATGTCCGCCCGCTGAAAGAAGCGCTGATTTCTCACTATGAGATTACCGTTCTCACAAAACCGCTTCTTGAACAGGCAGCCCAGCTGTCTGGGAGCGATAAGCTTAGAGAGCTTTTAGCCCCAGGAAATGAGGATAATGTAAAAGCGTATCTTGAAGGGCGCGATTTGCTTGATCTCGTTCGTGATTATGGCCCGTTCAGTGTATCGGCGCAGGAGTTTGTTTCGATTCTGCGAAAAATGCCGGCCCGCCTCTATTCGATTGCGAGCAGTTTATCAGCTAATCCGGATGAAGTGCATTTAACGATCGGTGCAGTCCGCTACGATGCGCATGGCCGTGAACGAAAAGGCGTCTGCTCAATTTTATGCGCGGAGCGTCTGCAGCCGGGAGATACACTGCCGGTTTATGTCCAGCATAATCAAAACTTTAAGCTTCCGAAAGATCCTGAAACACCGATTATCATGGTCGGCCCTGGGACAGGCGTTGCTCCGTTCCGTTCCTTTATGCAGGAGCGTGAGGAGACGGGAGCGGAAGGAAAAGCATGGATGTTCTTTGGCGATCAGCACTTTGTGACAGATTTCCTTTACCAGACAGAGTGGCAAAATTGGCTCAAAGACGGTGTGCTGACAAAAATGGATGTGGCGTTCTCACGTGATACGGAAGAAAAAGTATATGTGCAGCATCGCATGCTTGAGCAGAGCGCAGAATTGTTCGAATGGCTTCGAGAAGGCGCGGTTGTTTACATTTGCGGCGATGAAAAGCACATGGCGCATGACGTCCATAACACATTGGTTGAAATTATCGAGAAAGAAGGCAATATGAGCCGCGATGAAGCGGAAGCTTATCTTGCCGATATGCAGCAGCAAAAACGCTATCAGCGTGATGTATATTGATTTGACTTGAAAGGAGTTTTTCAACATGGTGACCAAAATCTTAAAAGCACCGGACGGCTCTCCAAGTGATGTTGAACGCATTAAAAGAGAAAGTGATTATTTGCGCGGCACACTGAAAGAAGTCATGCTGGATCGGATCAGTGCCGGAATTCCGGATGATGACAACCGCCTGATGAAACACCACGGCAGTTATTTGCAGGATGACCGTGACCTCCGCAACGAACGCCAAAAGCAAAAGCTGGAGCCTGCATATCAGTTTATGCTGCGCGTGCGTATGCCAGGAGGCGTTTCAACGCCTGAGCAATGGCTTGTCATGGATGACCTTTCTCAGAAATACGGGAACGGCACATTAAAACTGACGACACGTGAAACGTTCCAAATGCATGGGATTCTGAAATGGAACATGAAGAAAACCATTCAGACGATCCACTCAGCTCTTTTGGATACGATCGCAGCCTGCGGAGACGTAAACCGCAACGTAATGTGCGCATCGAATCCTTATCAGTCTGAAATCCACTCTGAGGTATACGAGTGGTCTAAAACATTAAGTGATGATCTGCTGCCGCGGACGAGAGCATATCATGAAATTTGGCTAGATGAGGAAAGAGTAGCCGGCACGCCTGAGGAAGAAGTTGAGCCAATGTACGGACCGCTCTATCTGCCGCGGAAATTTAAAATCGGTATTGCAGTTCCGCCGTCTAATGATATTGACGTCTTTTCACAAGATCTGGGATTCATTGCGATTGTTGAAGAGGGCAAACTGATTGGTTTTAACGTGGCGATCGGCGGCGGTATGGGAATGACGCACGGTGACACAGCGACATATCCGCAATTAGCCAAGGTGATTGGGTTCTGCCGTCCTGAGCAAATGTATGACGTTGCTGAAAAAACGATTACGATTCAGCGCGATTACGGAAACCGTTCTGTCCGCAAAAATGCGCGGTTCAAATACACGGTTGACCGCCTCGGTTTAGAAACCGTAATAGAAGAATTGGAAAACCGTCTTGGCTGGAGCTTGGAAGAAGCGAAGCCGTATCACTTCGACCATAACGGCGACCGTTACGGCTGGGTGGAAGGCATTGAGGATAAATGGCATTTTACACTGTTTGTCGAAGGCGGCCGTGTAACGGATTACGATGATTATAAGCTGATGACAGGCTTGCGGGAAATCGCCAAGGTTCATACAGGCGAGTTTCGTCTGACATCCAATCAGAACTTGATTATTGCGAACGTTTCAAGCGATAAAAAAGATGAAATTAGTGCGTTAATCGAGCAATACGGACTCACTGATGGCAAGCATCATTCAGCGCTCCGCCGCAGCTCTATGGCGTGCGTCGCTCTTCCGACCTGCGGATTGGCAATGGCTGAAGCAGAACGTTATTTGCCGACCCTTTTAGATAAGGTTGAAGAGATTATTGACGAAAACGGCCTTCGTGATCAGGAAATCACCATTCGCATGACAGGCTGCCCTAACGGCTGTGCACGCCATGCGCTTGGTGAGATCGGATTTATCGGAAAGGCGCCGGGCAAATATAATATGTATCTTGGCGCTGCATTTGACGGAAGCCGTTTAAGCAAAATGTACCGTGAAAACATCGGTGAAGAAGACATTTTAAGCGAGCTGCGCGACCTTCTTTCCCGTTATGCGAAAGAACGTGAGGAAGGCGAGCACTTCGGTGATTTTGTCATCCGCGCAGGCATCATTAAAGCAACGACTGACGGCACAAATTTTCATGATTGATAAAGAAAGATGAGAGACAGGGAATAACTCCCTGTCTCTTTTTTTCTAGAATTTGCTCTGCTGCAAAAAAGTTCACTATGAGCATTTCATGAGAAATAATACCCTAAAAAGGGTACTATAAAAGAAGACAAGTGTGGAGAGAACTCCTGCGAAATCACATAATGGATGCAAGGCCATCCTATCCTCAGCCTCTTATAGACAATCAGACATCGAGTCATCATGCACGAAACACAACAGACGAAGGAGGTCATGCATTTGGACATATTTTTAGTTGTTCTCGTTTTATTAACGATTATTGCGATATCCAATATCGTGAACCGGTTTATTCCATTTATTCCAGTGCCTCTTATTCAGGTGGCGCTAGGGATTCTTGCGGCCTCATTTCCACAGGGGCTTCATTTTGAATTAAGCACCGAATTGTTTTTTGTTTTGTTTATTGCGCCTCTTCTATTTAATGATGGGAAGAGAACGCCGCGGGCAGAGCTTTGGAATTTACGAGCTCCAATTTTATTGCTAGCACTCGGCCTTGTATTTGCGACTGTGATTGTAGGAGGCTACACGATTCACTGGATGATTCCTGATATTCCGCTGGCAGCGGCTTTTGGACTTGCGGCCATTCTTTCACCGACTGATGTTGTCGCTGTCAGCGCATTATCAGGAAGAGTGAAAATGCCAAAAGGGATTCTTCGATTGCTTGAAGGGGAAGGGCTGATGAATGACGCATCAGGTCTGGTGGCCTTCAAGTTTGCGATTGCAGCTGCAGTGACCGGTGCATTTTCATTAGCACAAGCGGCTGTCAGCTTTGTATTTATTTCTCTCGGGGGATTGCTGTGCGGGGTTGTCATTTCGTTTTTGATTATTCGTTTTCGCCTATTCTTGCGCCGCCTTGGTATGCAGGATGTCACGATGCATATGCTGATTCAAATTCTGACGCCGTTTGTGATTTATTTGGCAGCGGAAGAAATCGGCGTTTCCGGCATTTTAGCCGTTGTAGCGGGAGGCATTACCCATGCGGTTGAACAGGATCGTCTGGAATCAACGATGGTCAAACTGCAAATCGTCTCCTCAAGTACGTGGAACATTATTTTATTTATTTTGAACGGTCTTGTCTTCGTTATTCTCGGGACGCAGATTCCGGACGTCATTTCTGTCATCTTTAACGACACCGCAATCAGCAACTTGAAGGTGATCAGCTATATCCTTGTGATCACATTTACGTTAATGCTTCTCAGATTTATGTGGGTGCTGTTCTTCTGGAATGGCAAATGGTTCTTTAATAGGGATCAGAACATCTATAAACCGGGTCTTCGTTCAACGCTGTTACTTTCGATTTCCGGTGTGCGCGGAGCTGTAACGCTTGCGGGTTCTTTCTCCATTCCGTATTTTCTGGAGGACGGCACACCGTTCCCGGAAAGAAATCTGATTCTCTTTTTAGCAGCCGGCGTCATTTTATGCACACTTGTCATTGCCACTGTTGTACTCCCGCTTCTGACTGAAAAAGAAGAAGAGGATGAGAAACGAAATGAAAAGCTGCTGACGGCAAGACGCAAATTGATTAAAACAGCTCTCCGAACGATTAAAGAGGACATGAACGATACAAACAAAACAGCCTCTCTTGCGGTTATAGCTGAATACAATGAGAAAATGAAAAATCTTCGTTTTCAGCAGTATACATCATCTAATCGGATCAAAAAGCAAGAGCGAAAAGTCCGTGCGCAAGGGGTTAACGCTGAGCAAGAGGCACTGGTAAAAATGCTGGAGCGGGGAGACATCCCAGAAGAAACGGCAAATGTACTGCAAGAACGGTTTAACGAATTAGAAATTTTGTATGGCAACCCATTTAAAGTCGGATTATCAAAAACAAGGCTCAAACGGCTGATGTATTGGATTTTCTTCGGTGAACATAAAAAGCCGGAGATGTCGATTTTAAATGAAGCGGGATTGATACGGGCAACGAGAGTGAAAACAGCAAAAGCAGCGATAGAATACTTGGAAAAACATAAGACGGAAGAACATAAAGAAGTGTTTTTATCTGTCATTACGTTTTATAAACAATTAATTTTCAGGCTGGAGCACAGCCATCATGAGCTGAAATCAAGCGCTCATTTTGAAAATCAGAAGCTGGAAGTGAAGCTGAAGGCTGTGCAGGCGATCAGAAATGAAATTCAAACGCTCTTCGAGGAGCGGGAAATTTCCCGGGACATCTCCCATGAGCTTCGCCAATACATTAATGATGTGGAAGCCGCCATGCTTGAAGGCGGCGAATAAATACAGCAAAAAAGCTGGCGTCTAACGCCAGCTTTTTTCTATATTAAGGGCGATGGAATTCGACAGTGCTGCCATCCCGGTCGAACCAGCCTCTGAAGGCCCAGTTGATCCAGCCACCATCACCTTTGTTTGTAAAGGTTCCGTCTTCAAATACCCAAATGCCGTACGTAATGCCGTCGTAAACGGCTGAACCGTAAAATTGCACACCGTTCAAGTGATCTTCATACTCCTGGCTTAAATTAAATACCATGACGTTATATTTTTGGCCGGATGCGTAGAAGGAAGACTCCATGAGGTTTTTCACAAATCCATCCCGGTTCTGTGAGGATTTGATGGCATCAGCGATCTGGTTGGCAATTCCAAGCACATCCAGGTTGACGTTTAAACCTACATCAGCGGCAGTTGTTCCGGCAGTTGCTGTCTGTGAGATCTTCGGAGCAGGATTTTCTTCAGCGGAAGCAAAGGACAAAGGGCAATTGTCAAAGCGGCACCAAGCGCAAGTGTCATTGGGATACGAATACGTTTCAAGTTGTTTCCTCCTTTGTTTTCATTTGGTTACACTAAACGCATACCCTGCTCAATGTATTGATAATCTCAATATTGTTAAAATAGGAAAAAAATAGTGTTTGAATTTGCCTGTGCTGTGAAAAAAGAAGCAAAAAGAGGGTCTTAAGCGTATTATTGGTATCGGCTGAGAGGAATGTGAGATAATATAGACGCTTACATTTCAGTGAAAGGGTGGATGTTCAAGTGCCAACAAGTTTAAAAGATACTGTAAAGTTACATAACGGAGTGGAAATGCCTTGGTTCGGTCTGGGTGTTTTTAAAGTAGAAAATGGAAGTGAAGCGACTGAATCAGTGAAAGCGGCAATTAAAAACGGCTACCGCAGCATTGATACAGCAGCGATCTACAAAAATGAAGAAGGCGTTGGCATCGGAATTAAAGAATCCGGTGTGGCAAGAGAAGAGCTCTTCATCACATCGAAAGTATGGAATGAAGATCAAGGCTACGAAACAACGCTTGCTGCCTTTGAAAAAAGCTTGGAAAGACTTCAGCTTGATTACTTAGATCTATATTTGATCCACTGGCCTGGCAAGGATAAATATAAAGATACATGGCGCGCGCTTGAAAAGCTGTACAAAGACGGCAAAATCCGCGCGATCGGCGTCAGCAACTTCCAAGTTCATCATTTAGAAGAGCTGTTGAAAGATGCTGAAATCAAACCGATGGTGAACCAAGTTGAATTTCACCCTCGTTTGACGCAAAAAGAATTAAGAGATTACTGTAAAGAGCAAAGCATCCAGTTGGAAGCGTGGTCTCCGCTCATGCAGGGACAGCTTTTGGATAACGAAGTACTGACACAGATTGCTGAAAAACACAATAAATCTGTGGCTCAAGTGATTTTGCGCTGGGATCTGCAGCATGAAGTTGTAACAATTCCAAAATCCATTAAAGAACACCGTATCATCGAAAACGCTGATATTTTCGATTTCGAATTGTCTCAAGAAGACATGGACAAAATTGACGCGTTAAACAAAGATGAGCGTGTCGGCCCAAATCCCGATGAGCTCCTGTTTTAATGAAAAACTCCCCGTCACGGGGAGTTTTTTTAGTGTGTGTTTTTCTGTTGAATGAAAAACAGCATCAAAAAGGAAATGACAACAATACAGACGACCCACGCCCAGGCAAGGGTATTGTTGCCGGAATCCAATGCCACATAAATGGCCGTCGGCAGTGTTTGCGTAACACCGGGGATGTTCCCTGCAAACATGAGTGTTGCGCCAAATTCTCCGAGCGCCCGCGCAAGGCTGAGGATGCTTCCGGTCAGCAATGAAGGATAGGCGAGCGGGACTGAAATATGGATAAATACCTTCCATCTGCTTGCGCCGTCTAGCATTGCCGCGCCCTGTATATCGGGATCAATGTCAGCAAATCCGGTTTTGGCGGATTGATACATAAGCGGAAAGGCTACAACCGCTGAGGCGATCACAGCGGCCCACCAGGTAAAAATGACAGGCTGCTGAAAGACCCACTCGATGGCTTGACCGATGAAACTGTGCTTTCCGAAAATGACGATCAAAATAAAACCGACAACAGTAGGCGGAAGAACGAGCGGAAGCATAAAAAATGTTTCGAGCGCCGTTTTTCCGAAAAATGATGCCCGCGACATCCATGCTCCAGCCAGTGTTCCGAGAATAATGACAACAATTCCGGCAACTGCCGCCACCTGAAAGGAAAGCAAAACAGGTGTGAAAAAATCTGAAGCGCTTATGCTACTCAGCAGTAAAACCATATTTCTCAAATACTTTCATTGCTTCATCAGATTGCAGGTACTCGTAAAATTCCTTCGCTTCCTTACGGTGTTTTGTATCTTTTACAATTCCTAACGGATAGACAATCGGGCTGTGTGTATCTGCTTTTGCCTCGTCAATGATTTTGACCTTTTTTGAGATCAGAGCGTCCGTTTTATAAACAACGCCTGCGTCTACATTGCCTGTTTCAACATAAGAAAGAACTTGGCGAACGTCTTTTCCGTAAACGATCTTATCCTTCACTTTGTCCCATAGAGACAGCTTTGTCAGTGATTCTTTCCCGTAAGCTCCTGCCGGCACGGATTCCGGCGTTCCGAGGGCGATTTTTTCTGAATCAGCCAGATTGCTGAAGCGAGTCACAGGCGAATCACCGTTTTTCGGCACGACCAGCACAATTTCATTGCCTACTAAATCAGTGCTGTCTTTTTTGGCGATATCCCCATCATCCACCAGCTTTTGAAATTTATCCTCAGCAGCTGAGAAGAACAGGTCAGCTCCTGCTCCTTGTGAAATCTGTTTTTGCAAGGCGCCGGATGAGCCATAGTTATCTTGGATTGTAATGTTTTGGTGTTCTTTTTCGTAATTCTTTTGGATTTCCTCAAGTGCATCCTGTACACTGGCGGCAGCTGAGATGGTTAACGTAACTTTTTTCTCGCTGTCCGTTGAAGACTGGTTTGAAGAACAGCCTGCTGCAAGCAGAAAAGCGGTTAAGGCTGCGATTAAAATAGAATACTTCTTAAACATGATTGCACCCCTTATCATTAGATATAACTAATTATAACTGATTATGTTTGGTTTATGTGGGTTTTTTTACATTCGACGAAAAGGTATAATAAAATAGGAGAGTGATGATGATGAATGAAACCTCTTCCTATACGATAGAAGAAGTTGCAGGTCTGCTGAAGGTATCAAAGCTGACCGTTTATGATTTGATTAAAAAAGGCGTGCTGCCTGCTTACCGCGTCGGAAGGCAGATGCGTGTGGACGAAGAAGACCTAAAGCAATATAAGACGAATATGAGAATGTCTCAGCCTATTGCTGCAGCCGAAGTACCGAAACAGAGGCAGGAGGCTGAGCCGGATGGCAGACCAAATGTCATGATCAGCGGACAGGACATTTCGATGGATATGCTCAGTAAGCATTTGGAGAATGCCATTCAGGAGACGCCGCTCCGCAAATACAAAGGAAGCTTAAACAGCCTGATTGATATGTATCAAGGAAAGTGTGACATTGTCAGCCTCCATTTGTACGATGCAGAAACCGGCCAGTATAACGCGCCTTATGTGAAACGGATTTTGTCAGGTGAACCGTTTTGTCTGATCAATGTCGTTCTCCGCAAAGCAGGACTGTATGTTCAAAAAGGGAATCCGAAAAACATTCAAGGCTGGGAAGACTTGAAAAGGACCGATATCCGGATTATCAACAGGGAAAAGGGTTCGGGCGCAAGGGTGCTCCTTAATGAACAGCTTGGCTTGCTTGGTGTGAATCCGGCTGATGTAAAGGGATACGGCGAAATCGTGACCGATCATTACGCTGTCGCTTCACAAGTCTCAAGCGGACAGGCTGACGCAGGAATCGGGGCGCAGCACGCGGCACATATGGGCAGTGTTGATTTTATCCCGCTTATCGACGAACAATATGATATCGTCGTTTTGAAAAAACATGAGCAGTTGCTGAAGGCTGTGAAGGAGATCTTGAATTCTGAAGAATACAAGGCGAATCTGTCCCATTTAAACGGCTATCACACAAAGCTGACCGGTAAAGTAATGTTTGAAACGTAAAAAATCCCTCTGTACAGAGGGATTTTTTATTCATAAAAACGGAGCAGGTCGCCGTTTAAGATTTTATCAGAGAAAGACAGCTCTTCGTTTGCTTTCTCCTTATAAGGGAGGCACGCATTCTGATCTTCCAGCGCTTCACCTGTTTTTTGGCTGTAGCACGTGTTTTTCGTGTATACATAGTCGTTCGTTATAAAACTGCCGTTTCTCAGCACGGCGAATGGGGTGCGGTCATCTGACAGCAAATCGTTGCCGAATTGAATATCGCCCTTTGTTTCAATGCCTAGCAAATGCATCAGTGTCGGCCTGACGTCGACCTGCCCTCCGGCGTCAGAGATGGTTTCCGGCTTTTGATCGGTAATTCCCGGGATATGTATAATAAACGGTACCCGCTGGAGCTGAACGTTGTCATACGGCGTGATTTCATCTTTCCCTAAAAACTCAGCCATCGCATCGTTATGGGCTTCTGAAATCCCGTAATGATCTCCCATAAACACGATCATCGAATTTTCGTATAAGCCCTCGTTCTTCAGTTTTTTGATAAAATGCTTCAATGCCTCATCTTCATAGCGAACCGTTGTCACATAACGGTTTAGCAGGTCGCTGCTTGAATCGTATTCATCAATCAGCTGATCCTTTTCATCAATCTCAAACGGAAAATGATTCGTTAATGTGATGAAACTGCTGTAGAACGGCTGCGGCAGGCTTTTCATCTTTCCGGCTGACTGCTCTAAAAATTCCTTATCCTTTAAGCCCCAGCTTGTTGATGTTCCGGGAGTGACATGGAAGTCATCAACATCAAAAAAGCGGTCAATCCCAAATGTATCGTACATCACATTTCGGTTCCAAAATGTTTTATGATTGGCGTGAAAGACGGCTGAATAATAATCATGTTGTTTCAGCGATTTGTACATCGTATGAAATTGATGGTCGCTTTTCGTGAAAAAGACGGCGCCGCTAAGGGAAGGATACAGCGAGTTAGCGACGATGAATTCTGAATCAGATGTTTTGCCTTGTTCGGTTTGCTGATAGAAATGATCAAAGTAATAGCTTTTTTTGATGAAATCATTCATAAACGGGGTAATTTCTTTTCCATTTACCTTTTCATTCAGAACAAAGCTTTGGGTCGATTCAAGCGTCACAAAGATGACGTTGCGCCCCTTTGCCAGCCCGAACTTGCTTTGGTCAGGCTTGCTGTAATCAGCCTCTGTGTAGTTTTTAATGGCAGTCATGCTGTCTTCATCTGCAAATGCTTTCGCGCTTATATTCACAGTCTGAGATATCGTATCGTAGATATGAAATTGAAACAGACCGATGCTTTTGACGAGCATTTCCCGGTCAAAGGAATGTGCCAAAAGCCTCGGCTGCTGTACTTCTGCAAGTGCCAGGGTGCATAAAATCATGCCGCAGGAAGCTGCATAGTACCGTTTGACCGTGCGGGATGCGGCTTTTGTCTGCGAGTGTTTCTCTTTTCGGGCAAGCAGCAGAAGAAAAACCAAATCTGCAAACAGGGCGATAAACAGAGGGTTGAACAGTTCTTTTACACTGCTGCCCATATCGCTCATGTTACTGGCCTGAAACAAAACCGGGATGGTAATAAAATCGATATAAAAGCCGTAAAAAATCGTGTTGGAAATCAAGATTACAGTCAGAACCAAATTGGCAATCAGCAAAAAGACCCGCTGCTTATTTTCTTTCAGAAGCAGGCCGATCCCGAATAAAGGAAGGATAAAGCTGAGCGGGTTGATCAGCAACATCAGCTCCTCCAACAGAGAATCGATCTGCAAATCAAAGCCGAGTTTATAGATCGCATACGTTTTGATCCACATGAATACGATCGAAATACATAAAAACCGCTGATTGTGAAAAAAGGTTCCTTTCATTAATATGACTCCTCACGTTTTCTTGATCATCTGCATGAAATGCTTCTTATGTAAAACCTACTAAAAACAGCCCGTTCAGACAAGTGTCAGCACTCACGTTTAAAACATGCGTCCATGAAACAGCATATAAAAGTAGTAACATGAAGCAATTGTCAGCCCGGCTAACACGAGCTGCTCGGAAAAACTGCCTGTCTTCATATATAGTGGGAGCCGCACGCGGATCGTTGAAGGGAATAATAATTTGATTCCGTTCACCGTCCAAGCGTCAAGAATCAAATGGCTCGCCATTCCGATCATCAGTCCGGTTGATATGTTTTTATCTGGAATATATGTGCCTGTGATAAAAAACATGATGAGCAGAAACAGCAGGCTGTGCGTAAAGGTTCGGTGGCCAAAAACGGAGCTGACCACTTTCGATAAAATAGGAAATCTTCTCCCGATTTTGCTTTGCGTGTGGCAGATATCGGGTATCAATGCCCCAACCGCGCCTGACGTAGCCATAAGCACTGGATCAAATCCATAATAATAAGCCACTGCCGTACAAGAAGCGATGCCTCCCATGATGTGTGTTTTTCCTGTCATTTCCCGCTTCTCCTTTTATCTTTTGCAAAAAATCTCTGAATTACAAATATATCAAGAGAATGTATGTTTGATCAACAGGACTTTGGACGATAAAAAATTTCCCGCATAATTTCTCAAGGAAAAAGGCATCTTAAACATGTACCTATTTTCTATAAAGAGGTGATACGAATGGGTTTCTTTAATAAAGATAAAGGAAAACGTTCTGATAAAGAAAAAAACGTAATCCAGGGAGCTCTTGAAGATGCCGGTTCAGCTCTAAAAGATGATCCGCTTCAAGAAGCTGTGCAAAAAAAGAAAAATAATCGATAAACCACAGTGCGGATAGGGCTTGTCTCTATCCGTATTTTCCATCTGTTCCCTTTGACAGATCATCCTTTCTTTGATAACCTTCTGGGAGTAACTGAATATTTAAATCCTCACTCTTTCTCAGTGAGGTAGAGGTTGCGCGGATGATGAGTCACACATGCTAGGCTGACAGGAGCTGTTAAACATGTGTAAAAGGCATCAGCGCCGAAGTGTGGAGAAAGCCGATCCTTCTCTATGCTGGGACTGTATCTGAATAAGTGCAGGACTGCCGCGTGCTTTTTCGCGGAGGGCTATCCGGAGATCAAGGGTGTGTGTTTCTTTAAGCATGGACTTTTGTTCAGGCTTTTTTTGCGTTTATATGATCTCGGGGTCTGGTCCGTACAAAGAATCATTGGAGGTACTGGAATGGAACAGACGAAAAAATGGGGTTTTTGGTTATTAACGGCGTTTGTCGTTGGAAATATGGTTGGATCAGGAATTTTCTCCCTGCCGAGTTCGCTTGCTACGATCGCAAGTCCGCTTGGCGCTACGTCCGCCTGGCTTTTGACAGGTGCCGGCGTGCTAATGATTGCGCTTGTCTTCGGGCACTTGTCCATTCGCAAGCCTGAGCTGACAGCGGGACCGCAAAGTTATGCGAGAGCGCTGTTTTCTGATCCGAAGAAAGGGAACGCTGCCGGATTCACAATGGTGTGGGGCTACTGGGTGGCGAGCTGGATCAGTAACGTAGCGATTATTACAAGTCTTGCCGGTTACTTGACTTCGTTCTTCCCGGTCTTGGTTGATAAACGTGAAATGTTTTCAATCGGCGGGCAAGAGGTGACACTCGGCCAATTGCTGACGTTTGCTGTATGTACAATTTTGTTATGGGGAACGCACACGATTCTTGTTGCAAGCATTAACGGTGCAAGTAAATTAAACTTTATCACAACGTTTTCGAAAGTATTAGGTTTTGTCTTCTTTATCGTTGCCGGATTGTTTGTATTTCAAACGACATTATTCGATCATTTTTATTTTCCAATTCAAGGCGAAAACGGCACAAGCATCGGAATTGGCGGCCAGGTTCACAACGCCGCAATTTCTACTCTTTGGGCGTTTGTCGGAATTGAATCAGCGGTTATCCTGTCCGGACGCGCGCGTTCTCAGCGTGATGTAAAACGTGCGACAATTACCGGATTGCTGATTGCATTGAGCATTTATATTATTGTGACTTTAATTACGATGGGAGTTCTGCCGCATGATAAGCTTGTCGGCTCTGAAAAACCGTTCGTTGATGTGCTGTATGCGATTGTCGGGAACGCGGGAAGCGTGATCATGGCCCTATTGGCGATTCTTTGCTTATTCGGAACGATGCTCGGCTGGATTTTGCTTGGCTCTGAGGTTCCTTACCAAGCTGCTAAAGCAGGAGATTTTCCGGCATTCTTTGCGAAAACGAATAAAAAGGGAAGTCCGATTAATGCGCTGATTATTACAAATGTGATGTCACAGGTCTTCATTTTCTCTGTTATTTCCCGGACAATAAGTGACGCATTTACGTTTTTAACGACAGCGGCAACACTTGCGTATTTAATTCCGTATTTGGTATCAGCGATTTACAGCTTGAAGCTTGTCATCAAAGGTGAAACATATGACCAGCTAAAAGGCTCCCGCGTAAAAGACGGATTGATTGCGATTTTAGCGTGCGTATACTCATTGTTTGTGATAGTAACAGGCACAGCGGATTTAACGACATTTATTCTCGGCATCGGTTTATTCTTTGTCGGGTTGATCGTTTATCCATTTGTGGTTAAAAAGTTCCAGAAAGAAAAACAAGCATAAACAAAAGACACCTGATTTTCAGGTGTCTTTTTTATCGAAATACAATTTCTCCTGTTAGTAATCCGATCGTTAAAATAGCTGACAGGAAAGCTGAAATAAAGAGAAAAACCTTTGCGGATAATCGCATATGCAAAAACCGTTTTTTCAGTCTCTCCAGGAAACTAAACACGACTAACACTATGATGAATACCAAGAGCACATGATAAAAAGGTTTTCCGATATAGAGCCTGTTAAAAAAACTGATCGCGATGATTATGCAGCTAAATATGAATTGCGCAAGAAAATATCCGATATGGTTCAAAATGAGCCGCTCCTTTTAATGGATGGAAAAAGAGCCGCAGGCAGGCGGCTCTTTTGTTTATTTTGTTAAGCTTTCCGTAATAAACTTCAGCTGGCCCTCTAATGAAATCGGGTCTGTAAAATAGAAGCCAATTGGGTCAATCTTATAGACATGGTCATTTTTAACGGCGCTTAGGTTCTTCCAGATGGAGCTGTCAAAAACGCCGCCATCATCACCGCCTGATTGCCATGGTCCTGCGAAAATATAATCTCCGGCGAAGTCAGGGAGCTTCTCTAATGAAATACTTGTATATCCAGGACCCTGGTCAATGGCTTTTTCTTTTGTCAGCTTTGTAGCCTGCAGGCCGAGATCTTTGTAAATAATGCTTCCGCCTCTTCCAAAATCTTTACCGAATACGTAAATGTCTTTTCCATTCGTTTGCATAATGGAAATTGTTTTGTCACCGACGGCTTTTTTGATTTTTGTTTTAGCTGCCGCAACTTTGTTATCCCACTCAGCCAGCCATTTTTCCGCTTTATCTTCAGTTCCCGTCATTTTTGCGAATTCTTTCAGCTGTTCGATATTATCGAGCTTATCGTATTTTACCGCGACAGTCGGCGCGATTTTCTCAAGCTTTTTAATATCAGCGCCTTGCGTTGTCCAGACAATAATCAAGTCAGGATTCAAATCAATGACTTTTTCAATGGACGTGCCGTCTCCGATGTTTGTGACACCATCGGTTTTTCCTTTGTAGTAAGGGTTTTTAAATACATTCTCAGGCGCACCGACGACGTTGATGCCCAGTGTTTTGAAGTAGCCGTAGTAGCCGTCAGCCATGACAACCACCCGTTTAGGATGTTTAGGAATTTTCACATTTCCGTTTTCAGCCTTGTATGTAATGGTTTCTTCGTCTTTTGAATCAGAGGAAGAGCCTTTGCTTTCTGAGTTATTTCCGCAGGCTGCCAGCGCTGCAATTAATAGCAGGGCAAAAAATGCGGCTCCGAGTTTCTTATAGATATGGGTCATATCTCATACCTTCTTTCTGGAAAATAGGTGATAAAGAGAATCATTATCAATGTGATTATACCATCGCAAGAGCCAGTTGACACGATATTTTTGCAATTATATTCTCATTTTTGTTTAAAACGCTCTATTAAATCAGCGGAAAAAAGTGATATACTGGAACAGCAATTGATAATCATTATCATTATCGGAAAGGAAGTACGGCTGTTGAGTCAAAAGAAAAATAGACAGACCACATCAGAAGAAATCCAATGGACGTCAAGGTCATATGGCGCGGTCATTGTCCTTATTGCAGGGATATGCTTACTATGCCTTGGCGCGCTTTTATCCATATCTCTCGGTGCAGCGGATATTCATTTGCGCACTGTGTGGGACGCCATCTTTCATTTTCAGCCGACAGAGACGTCCCACCAAATTATACACGATCTTCGGCTGCCAAGAACGGCTGCTGCCGCACTTGTCGGCGCATTGCTAGCAGTGTCGGGAGCGATCATGCAGGGGATGACGAGAAACCCTTTGGCAGAGCCTTCGATTATGGGCGTTACATCGGGCTCCGCGTTTGCCGTTTCGATTGCGTTTGCCTTTTTCCCCGGACTTTCTGCTATGGGGCTTGTGCTATGGTCCTTTGCAGGAGCGGGGCTGGGGGCATCGACGGTAATGGGTATCGGCATGTTTTCAAGGGGCGGACTTACGCCTGTAAAACTGGCTCTCGCGGGAACGGCTGTTACTTATTTCTTTACGGGCATTTCAACCGCCATTGCAATCCGCTTTGATGTCGCTCAGGATATCAGTTTTTGGTACGCAGGCGGAGTAGCGGGCGTGAAATGGTCAGGTGTCCAGCTTTTGCTTCTCGCAGGGGCTGTCGGTTTAACGCTGGCGTTTATCATCGCCCGGTCTGTGACAGTGTTAAGTCTCGGTGATGAGCTGGCGAAAGGGCTTGGACAATATACATCAGCGGTAAAACTGGTTGGCATGCTTGTCGTTGTGATTTTGACGGGAGCTGCGGTTTCCATAGCTGGCACCATCGCATTTATCGGACTGATCATTCCGCATATTACCCGGTTTTTGGTCGGTGTAGATTATAGGTGGATTATTCCTTGCTCGGCAGTGCTCGGCGCTGTTTTGCTTGTGTTTGCTGACATTGCGGCAAGACTCGTAAATGCGCCCTTTGAAACGCCTGTCGGCGCGCTGACTTCTCTAATCGGCGTTCCCTTTTTCTTTTATTTGGCACGCCGTGAAAGGAGAGGGCTGTAATGAAAACAAAAACGAAAAAGCCGTTCTTTGTGATGGCTGTGACCTTTCTGCTCATCGTGCTGGTCTTTTTTATCAGTCTAAATTTGGGCGTCATCAAAATTGCACCGCTTAAAACGCTTCAGGTCTTTTTCGGCCAAGGAACGGCGCGTGACGAGCTTGTTTTATTTGAGTTCAGGCTTCCCCGAATCATCCTTTCCTTGCTCGTTGGGGCAGGAATCGCTGTTGCTGGAGCCATTTTGCAAAGCGTGTCTCAAAATGATCTGGCTGAGCCCGGTATTCTCGGAATTAACGCCGGCGGCTCTCTTGCTGTTGTGCTTTTTATTTACTTTTTTCAAGAGTCAGCTTCAGACCTCAGCTTTTTCGGTACATTTATGCTGCCGTTCAGTGCGTTGGCGGGCGCGATCCTCGCCGCGTTTCTCATTTATCTTCTGGCTTGGAAAAAAGGCGTGACCCCGATTCGGCTGATTTTAGTCGGTATTGGTGTGAATGCCGGATTTAACGCCCTGTTGCTGATTTTTCAGCTCAAGATGGACCCTCATGATTTTATGCAAGCCGCGGTTTGGATATCCGGCTCGATATGGGGGGCGAACTGGAATATGATCTGGGCGATTCTCCCTTGGATTGTGATCTTGCTTCCGTTTACTTTATATAAGGCACGCTATTTGAACATTTTACAGCTTGGAGACCAATTAGCGACCGGGCTGGGCACTGCTGTGGAAAGGGAAAGACGGATTCTTCTTCTGGCAGCGGTCACACTTGCCGCTTCATGCGTGGCAGCTGCAGGTGGCATTGCGTTTCTCGGATTGATCGCGCCCCACGTGGCAAGAAGGCTTACCGGTCCCCGTCACCAGACGCTGATACCGGTCTCCGCCTTCATCGGCGCATTTCTGTTTTTGCTCGCAGATACGCTGGCGAGAAATGTATTGGCACCGTCAGAAATTCCGGTTGGACTTGTCATTTCCGTATTAGGTGCGCCTTACTTTATTTATTTATTGATGAAAGCGAATTAGAGGAGGGGGCCGAATATGAATTCATTATCAACAGATCAGCTTGGAATCGGTTATGGCGACAGGGTGATTGTAGAAGAGTTAAATATATCGATTCCTAAAGGGAAAATTACCACCTTAATCGGCCCGAACGGCTGCGGGAAATCAACGATATTAAAAACAATGTCCAGAATTATGCGTTCACATGCAGGGACCGTCTATTTAAACGGCAAAGCGATTCATAAAATGTCTACAAAGGACATTGCGAAAGATATGGCGATTCTGCCGCAGATACCTGAAGCGCCGAGCGGTTTAACGGTGTATGAATTGGTATCGTACGGCAGGTTTCCGCATCAGTCAGGATTCGGCAGATTAAATGATGAAGACCGCCGGATTATCAAATGGGCGCTTGAAGAAACAGGCATGGCTGAATTCGCTGAAAGGCCGATTGAGGCACTGTCAGGCGGACAGCGTCAGCGCGTGTGGATTGCCATGGCGCTTGCACAAGGGACTGAATTGCTGCTGCTGGATGAACCTACAACGTATCTTGATCTCGCACACCAGCTTGAAATTCTTCAGCTGCTTGACAGACTCAACAAAGAGCAGGGGCGGACGATTTTAATGGTCATTCATGATCTTAACCACGCAGCCCGTTTTTCTCATTATATGATCGCGCTCAAAAAAGGCACGGTCATCAAGGAAGGCACCGCACTGGAGGTCATGACACCGGACATTTTGAAGCAGGTATTTCAGATTGATGCCGAAATCGTGACTGATCCCCGTACAAATAAACCTGTATGCTTGACCTATGATCTGATTAAAAATGAAAAAGCGCTTGTTTCTGTGTAAGAAAAATCCCGGTTCAGAGCCGGGATTTTTTTATTTTCGGCCGTGAAAATACAATTTTTCTATTTGATCCCATCATTTCAATAAAAAGATTGCAAGTCTTTTTGAATTAATAGATAATATTGGTTAGAATGTTTCGAAAATATTACATAGTTTACAGAAAGAGGAGATCGTTGTGTCCAAGAAGAAAAAATGGCTTATTGGCGGTGCGATATGTGCCGGTGTGCTTGTATTAGCTGGGATCGGTGCCGGCGGTTTTTACTTTTTTACCCACATGAACCAAATTGCCGTATCATCGGAGCCCTATGCTGAATCGGTAGCGGTATACATGGGAGGAGAATCAGAATCAGGCCAAACGTTTTCTGGAAAGGTAGAACCTGAGAAACAGCAGAAAGTATACATAGATTCAGAAAAAGGCAACATTAAAAAAACATACGTCAAAGAAGGCGATCAGGTCAAAAAGGGCGATAAACTTTTTGAGTATGAGGGTGAGGATCATTCTGACGAAGTTGAGCAAGCCAATTTGCAAATTGAAATGACCAACCTGCAAATCGGCCGTTTACAAAAAACAATAACGGAAACGGAAAAGCAGCTGAAATCGGCCGGAAAGGAAGAGAAATCCCAGCTTCAAGATGAGCTTGATCAGGCCAATTTCGAATTAAAAACAAGCCAGCTTGAGCTGAAGCAGCATCAAAAAGAGCTGGCTGCCCTGACGAAAAACAAAGGTTCCAATATCATTACAAGCAAGCATAATGGGATCGTTCAAAGCGTCAATCAGGATATCGCTGACGGAGCAACAGGTGACCAGGCAGCAGGTCCGTATATCCAGATTGTTTCGACGGGCAAATATCTAGTCAAAAGCCAAATCAATGAGCTGTTAATGGACACAATCAAAAAAGGCAGCAAAGTCAGAGTCACGCTGAAAACAGGCGGTGAAGGCGAGTGGAAAGGAAAGGTCACCTCGATCGGCAAGCTTCCAGCAGGAGCAGGCGAGGGTGAGGAATCAGAAAGTTTTGCTGAAGAAGAAATGAACCCTCAATCCTCTAACTATCCTTTCTCAATTTTATTAGATAGCCATAAAGGTCTCGAAGTCGGCTATCATGTCAACATCGAAGTGATGAGTGATGAGGCTGATGCGGATAAGATCAAGCTGCCGTCTGACATGGTCATTCAGGATGACGGCGAACCGTACGTGTGGAAAGCTGATGAGAAGCAGAAAGCGGTCAAACAGCCTGTTGAAATCGGGGAAACTGATGAAAATGATATGGTGGAAATCAAGAGCGGCCTGACGCCGGAAGATTATGTAATCTATCCTGACCCCGCAGTCAAGGAAGGAAAGCAGGTTACAGTCAATGCTGACACTGAATAATATTTCGAAATCGTACAAGCTGGGAAAAGAAGAAGTTCCAATCTTGAAACATATCAATCTGACTGTCCAGGCTGGTGAGTTTCTGGCGATTATGGGGCCTTCCGGTTCTGGAAAGTCGACGTTAATGAATATCATAGGCTGTTTGGACAGGCCAACCTCCGGAACCTATACGCTTGACCAGATAGATATATTGAAAGGGAAAGACGGTGCCTTAGCCGAAATCCGCAACGAATCAATCGGGTTTGTGTTTCAAACCTTTCATCTGCTGCCGCGTCTCACCGCGTTGCAAAATGTCGAACTGCCCATGATCTATAATAAAGTGAAGAAAAAAGAAAGAAGGCAAAGAGCCTATGAAGCGCTGGAAAAGGTCGGTTTAAAAGACAGAGTCGCCTACAAGCCTCCGAAGCTGTCCGGCGGGCAAAAGCAGCGGGTGGCGATAGCGAGGGCCCTTGTCAATCAGCCGAGGTTTATTTTAGCTGATGAACCGACCGGGGCGCTTGATACCAAATCAAGCGAACAAATTTTGTCGCTGTTTTCTGAACTGCATCAGGAAGGCAAGACAATTATTATGATTACCCATGACCCGGACGTCGCCAGAAAAGCTGACAGAACGGTTTTTATCAGGGATGGAGAATTGGTATTAGATGAGAGAGGGGATATCAGCCATGCTTGAACATATTCGAATCTCCTTTCAATCCATTTTCTCTCATAAATTAAGATCCATACTGACAATGCTTGGGGTCATTATCGGCATAGCGGCAATCATTGCAATTGTTTCGATGCTAAAAGGCCAAAGCGAACAATTAAAGCAGAGCATGATCGGCATGGGAAATAACGCGATCAATGTTGTCTACCAGCCGTCGGGCGGAGAAGAGGAGGGCGGAGGCTACCAAGTTTCCTATACGTCCGCGCCGCCTGTAGCAGAGGAAACAGTAAAGGCGATCAAATCTGATCCTATGGTCAAAGGATTATCCTTATATTACTTGTCTGAAGGCGCGAGCGTTTTTCATTTAACAAACGTTTCGTACCCCCAAGTGTACGGAGTCGACGGTGATTACTTTGATATGTTCCCAATCCGTATAACCGAAGGGAGAAAGCTGACGGAAAACGAACTAAACAGCACACACCAAGTGGTGATGATCAATGAAGCTGCCAGAGATGAACTGTTTCCAGACGGAGGCGCTCTGCATCAAAACATTGAGATGAATGGTGTGCCGTTTAGGGTTGCCGGTGTTTTTAAAGAAAAAGATCAGCAGGAAAGCATGTTTGAAGGCGACTACGCGAACCCGGTTTTGTACGTGCCGAAAAAAGTGTGGCCGCTCATTGAAGGCTTTGATGCGCCAACGCAGATTGCCGTGCAGGCTGATTCTTCTGAGCATATTCAAGAAGCCGGTGTAATGGCTGCGGATCTTTTAAATCAGGGACTGTCTGAAGCTGAGTTGGAAAAAGCAGAGTACAGTGTGATGGATCTTCAGGAGATCGCGCAGGAAGTGGAGTCCTTTAATCAGTCATTTGCATTGCTGCTTGGCGGAATCGCCAGTATTTCACTTTTGGTAGGCGGTATTGGCGTCATGAACATTATGCTCGTTTCCGTCACGGAGCGCACGAGGGAAATCGGGATTAAGAAAGCGCTCGGTGCTAAGCGGCGTGTGATTTTATTTCAGTTTTTAACTGAGGCTGTCGTGCTGACAAGCATTGGCGGAATACTCGGTGTGCTAGCGGGCTTCGGCATCGCTAAGCTGCTGACGGTCGTTTTTCCGATGCCTTTTATCGTCTCCGTTCCGGCTGTTGTCGGAGCACTCATCTTTTCAATGGCAGTCGGCATTATTTTCGGCTTGCTTCCGTCCATCAAGGCATCTAAGCTTCAGCCTGTAGACGCGCTTCGCTATGAATAAAAAGAACGCATCCATTTGGAATGCGTTCTTTTTTTAGCTGGGAATGGCCGAATTGCATTTATCTAAAATAAGAAAAACGGCTGCGACGATCATTTCTTCTGTGGTGGACAGCCAGATGTCGCTGATCATTTCGTCTGTTGTATGAGCAGTCATCCACAAAAACAGCAGCTGTACGATGCCAGCAAGGAGAATGAATAAGCGTTTGTCTGTCTTGAAAAAAGTAAAACTATGTACCATCAGGCGTTCAAATGGTTCTAAGAATAGTCCAAGGACAAGAAATAACACGGCAAAAAGCAGGACATGAGCTACTGAACGGTAGCTCGTTCCTGCTAAAGAAAACAATATAAACATGACGGCAAAATAGGTGAACACTACTGCTGTCGCGGCCAGCAAGTACTTTATAAAGAGCCGCAATAATCGTTTGGAAGAAATTTGATATTTCACTGGTACATCTCCTTATAAAGGCTTGCAGAGAACGATTGCTCTCTGCAAGCTGGTCGTTTTTTATTTACTGCTTTTCTTTTTCACAACCGGATGCTTTTCTTTTGAAAGAATATCAGTAAAGTCTTTTCCTAAATCAAGATGCTGTTGAACTAATGTTTCAGGAAGCATTGCAAGCCATTGGTTTAAAGATACATCGGCATAATGATCGTCTTTAAAGATTTCTAAAAAGACAAGCGGTTCGTCCCCGATGTTTTCAACGTAATGACCCATTGCAAATGGAACATAACCGACATCACCGGCTTGGTAGTTAAATGTTCTGGCATGGCCGTCAGAAGCAAAAACGGTCATTCTTGCTTTGCCGGAGATGTAGTATTGCCATTCGTGAGTATTCGGATGCCAATGCAGCTCTCTCATGGCGCCGGGTTCCACTGTTACGAGCGCAGATGCAATCGTTTTAGACACTTTGAAGTTTGTTGAATCTGCAATGTATACTTTTCCTCCCTCTGATTCAATTGGCTTCTGTTCAAGAAGGCGGTAAGTAAACGGATAAGGCGCTTCGCCGTTCGGTCCTTCTACAATGTCATCTTTCAAACATCCTGGGACTGGTTCTTCAAAAATATATTTCTCTTCCCCTGGCAAATTAGCAATATCTTCTTGTGTTACGCCAAAGTTCGCAGCAATGACTTCTTTAGGCGTGTGGGCAAGCCAGTCTGTCAGCTGGAACGTGCTGTTTTCAGAGAATGAGCCATCGTCAAACACGAGCAGGAACTCGGCTCCTTCATCCAGCGCTTGAATGGAGTGCGGCAGGCCTGACGGGAAGTACCAAAGGTCTCCTTCGCCTACATCATCAATAAAGCTGCGCCCTTTTTCATCCACAATTGTGACTCTTGCACTTCCGTAAATCATATAAGCCCACTCTGCTTCTTTATGCCAATGCAGCTCGCGAATGGCACCTGGCTTCAGCCGCATATTTACAGATGCAAGGTTTTCTGAAATTGGCAGCTCCCGTACTGTCACTTCACGGGCATATCCGCCTTTTTCTAAGCGGTTATGAGTATCAGAGAACGAAAACTTCATATTGCTTACTGTACCATTATCAGTCTCCGGCGGAACAAGCATGTCCGGATTTTGGCGGTCTCTTTCAATATTGCGCGGGATTTTTACTGTTGCTCCTTCGTCTCCTCTAATTGGCTGTGGAATGTCATTTTGTTTTTTCATGAAATGTTTCCTCCTTGAAATTTAAATGTGATAGCAGAAAGAGAAGGTGAAAGGCCTTTCGTTTTCCCTTCTGCCTTGTTAAGTGAAAAAAAACAGTGAAAAGTCAACTTCGATTGAAAATTAATTTTTTGCTTTCTGATCTTTCAACTCTGTCATCAGTTCGATAAGCTGATCAAACTTTTTTTCAAATCGGGTCAGCAGGTACATTGCAATTAACGCAGGAAACCCCAGATTGCTGATCTGTTTCACGACTTCCTCTATAAAAACCTGATCCATAGGAAAATACCTCCCTTCTTTTTTTGCAGTCATGTATGTAAGTGAAGGAAATCCAAGAAAACGTAAACTGCGGCTGGAGTATTTAAGACAAGCGCTAGTCAGAAAGTAGTAGTTTACTTTTTTTTGCTTTCCTTCATTTAATTTAGTAGGGAGGCGGTTTGATGGACTATCAAGGTCTTTTACGGTCAAAATGTAAGGAGATAATGAAGCATCCCATCGTGAAGCATTTTTTGAGCAATCCTCAGCATTACCGTTTGTTCAAAAACGTAATGGAAAGCCCGAACGAAAAAGATGCAAAATCATTGGACGAGCAATTTAAGCAATTTTATAAGGAAATTCGCATCGTCAAGTATATGAATTCAATGATTCGGATCTTTTCTATTGATTTTGATAAGCGTGTTCGCAAAAACCAAAAACGGTATCCGCTGACGGTCGATCATCCGGAAGCAGGAGAACGACTTCCTTCCGAAACTGGAAGCGATGCGTTTGAAGCATTTTTAGATATGCAGGATGATTTGAGCCAGCATGTTCAGGATTATCAGCTCTACCAAGCGATCCAGAAGCTGACTGACAAACAAAAAAGTGTGCTGACGAAAGTCTATCTTCATGGTGCCACGATGCAAGAGATTGCCGATTCACTAGGAGAGTCCCGGCAAAACATCTCCAACATTCATAAAAAAGGGCTTGAGAATATCAGAAAACAGCTAGCGGCGCAAAAAAAGGGGGAAAGTAAGCTGTGAACGGCCAGTTTGAATCAAAGAACCAAAAAGACGATAAATTTGACATTGAACATCTGATTGAATGCTTTTCACCGATGATCAGAAAAAAACTCTGCAATACATCCTATCAAGAAAGAGAAGATTTAGAGCAAGAGCTGAAGATCAAAATGTTTGAAAAGGCTGATATGCTTTTGTGCCAGGACGTTCCGGGGTTTTGGGAGTTTATTTTGTATATGGTAGACGAGGACTCATAACCATTTATCATCTGAAAATACGAAAAACGGGAACTGCCACGTTCCCGTTTTTTATTTGTTCTGCTCGGCAAGACTCTTCCTATTCAAAAATGTACCAAAAATAAACGATATAATGATAAGATGAAAAAAACAGTGACAGAAAGGAACATAAAAGTGGAAAATGCGTCAATTTTAATCGTAGACGATGAGAAAGCGATTGTAGACATGATCAAACGCGTTCTCGAAAAAGAAGGTTATCGAAATTTACTGGATGCGGCAAGCGCAGAAGAAGCGATTCCGGTTGTGAAGGCCAATAAGGTTGATTTGATCGTGCTCGATGTCATGATGGGCGGAATGTCCGGTTTTGAAGCCTGCACGCTGATCAGAGAGTATTCAGACGCTCCGATTTTTTTCCTGACGGCAAGATCATCCGACGCGGATAAATTGTCCGGCTTTGCGGTTGGGGCTGATGACTATATCACAAAACCATTTAATCCACTGGAATTAGCGGCGCGGATCAGGGCGCACCTCAAGCGGACATATCAATCGAAAGAAACGAATTCAAATCAAACCTATACATATGATTATTTTACATTTTCTCCGCAAAATGCCGAGCTGATTGTAGGCGGAGAAGCCGTCGCTTGTTCAGCCCAGCTTTTGCAGCTTTTGCAGTATTTTTGTGAACACCCCAATGTGGTGCTTTCCAAAGATCAAATTTATGAAAAAGTTTGGGGCTATCCTTCTTACGGCGACAACAACACCGTTATGGTTCATATTCGCAAGCTTCGGGAAAAAATTGAGCGCGATCCGAGCAATCCGGAGTATATCGTAACCGTTCGCGGTCTCGGCTACCGTTTTATCCCGAATCCTGAAGGCAAGCGGTCATGAGATTAAGATGGAAGTTTTTGTTTCACTTTTTTGGGCAGATGCTGATTGTGATCCTGCTGCTTACGGTAATGCTTGTCGCTTCATTTTTCTATTTAGACGCTCGATTTAGCGATGCGGAATCGAATTCTGGGCTGACAAAGGCAACCACCGACACACTTGAGGCATATCTCGATGTAAACGAAAACGGGACATGGGAAGTCGATAATTTTCTGAAGAAATCTGTCGATAAACAGCATGGCTGGATGCAAATCATTGATTCCGATGGGAAAACCGATTATTCCTACAGCGTGCCGAAAGACGTGCCCGGCACCTATACCAAGAAAGAGCTCTTGTCTATTTATAAAACCAAAAAGCTTAATAACTATAAGCTGAATTATTGGGCCATCAATATTGAAGATAAGTCGTATCTTCTATTGTCCGGCTGGAAATCAAAGAGCGAACAGCTGTTGACTTCCGTTGAAAAGCGCGAACAAAAGATAGATTCTCTAGCACATTATCAGTCCAGCACCATCGACTATATTAAGCGGGAAAAAGGAGCCATTTACTTATTAGACAGCAATGGAAACATTCTCGACAGCATTAACAGCACAAAAAGTGAAAGAAAAACGATGAACCAGCTGGAGCTGCTTAAATACAGCTCTAAGCCTTGGAACTATAAACGGGAAATTTCCGTTAAGATCCTCAATAAAGACAGATGGATGGTCGCTACGGTGCCGAACCCTGTCTATGTAACCGATCAGGAGTTTAACAAATCGTTTCTGAAGGTTGTGCTAAAGGCGATGTTCCTGATTATGGGTGTCCTGTTCCTGTATATCATTTGGATGACCGTTTGGTATATGTTCCGGTTCGGGCTGCCGATTTTTCACACGATTAAATGGCTGGTCAATCTATCAAAAGGGAAGCTTGAGGAACCGAAAAACCGGAAAGGCCTTCCTGTCAGCAAAAACAAAAAGGGGAAAATCAAACAGCCGTACCGCTTCTTCGGTGAGATATTTGAATCAATGGATCAGTTGACTGAAACGCTGAGACGGGATAAAAGAAACAGAGAAAAAATCCAGGCGACAAGAGAAGAATGGATTGCCGGTTTGTCGCATGACTTAAAAACACCGCTCAGCAGTATTTACGGTTACAGCATGATGCTTGAGTCGAAGCAGTATGATTGGTCGCCGGAAGAAGTGAAAGAAATGGGACAGGTTGTCAGAGAAAAATCCGAATACATGTCCAAGCTGATTGAAGACTTAAATTTAACGTATCGGCTGAAAAATGATGCTCTTCCAATTGAGAGAAAGCTCACAAACCTGATCCCGTTTTTTAAAAATGTCATTGAGGATTTCAAGAAAAACCCGTTTTCTGAAGGGTATGATATCTCCTTTGTATCCAAAGAAGAGCATATTGAATTTGCGCTTGATGAAGCATGGTTCAGGCGCATATTAGAAAATCTGCTTGGGAATGCCGTAAAGCACAACGACAAAGGAACAGAAATTCAGGTCATTCTGGAACAAACAAAAAATCATATTTCGTTGAAGGTTAAGGACAATGGGAAAGGAATGGATGAAGAAACGATTACCCATTTATTTAACCGTTACTACAGAGGGACGAACACAAAAGATCCATCTGCCGGAACGGGCCTCGGGCTCGCCATTGCCAAGGAGCTTGTCCATCTGCATAACGGGACGATTCATGTAAACAGCAGAATGAACATTGGAACGGTCATTACCATCCTTTTCAAAAAACAATAAACATGTGGTTTGGACACCTTTTTGCCGGGAATAACAATATATAGACTGAAGCTAAAGAGGTGTAACACATGGACGCAGTATTGGAAGCAGACACTCGGGCAGTGATTGGTGAAGGCCCGTTATGGGATGAAGAAAACGGCCGCTTATATTGGGTCGATATCTTAGGGAGCGAGCTCCACATCTTCGATCCTGAAGAAAAAATCAACCGGTCGATCAAATTCAAGTCCTTTGTGACCGCGCTTGCGAAATATACAAAGGATGAGCTGATTATGACGATGAAGGACGGGTTCTACCTGTATCATGTTCAGGATGACAGCTTGGAAAAGATCAAACAGCCGAAGGATATGGATGAGAGCCTGCGTTTTAATGACGCGAAATGTGACCCGTATGGAAGACTTTGGGCGGGGACGACGAGCATGGAAGGCGAACAAAAACAGGCTTCGTTATACCGTTTGGATCCAGACGGCAGACTTATCAAAATGAAAGATCAAGTCTCCACCTCGAACGGTTTGGATTGGGATCGCGAGCGGAATTTGATGTATTACATCGACACGCCGACACAGGAAATTGTGCGCTACAGGTATGATCCTGAAAGCGGAGATGTCTCAAATCCAGAACCCGTCTATCGTTTTGATCAATCAGAAGGATTGCCGGACGGCATGACAATCGACCAAAATGGCATGCTGTGGGTGGCGCTGTTTGGCGGCAGCCGCGTGGTACACATTGACCCGTTTCAGAAAAAAGAAATCGATTCAATCAGCGTGCCGGCTAAATATGTCACGTGCTGCGCGTTCGGAGGCAGAGACTTAAAAACCCTCTACATCACAACGGCAACGGAACAAATGACAGAAACAGAAAGATACGAGCAGCCTCACGCGGGAGGATTGTTTTCAGCAAAATTGGAAACAGGCGGCTATCAGCCGGTTCCATTCGCTGGAGATGTATAAAAAAACGCATCCGAAACACGGATGCGTTTTTTGTATATTACAGAGAACGGATAATGCCGCCTTCCACACGCTGTGCCGTGCCGTTGATGGCGGATGCGGCGTCAGATGCGAGGAATACGATCGTGTTGGCGACTTCTTCTGCTGTCGCGTATCGCTGAATAAGAGAAGTCGGCTCATTAACTTTAAAATAGTCTTTGATGAATGTATCTGTATCCTGGCCGGCTGCTTTTGCGGCACCTTCCATATAGGATGCCACGCCCTCTGTCCAAGTAGGTCCCGGAAGCACTGAGTTGACTGTCACATTCGTGCCTTTCGTCATTTCAGCCATCCCTCTTGAAAGGCTGATCAGCGCCGTTTTTGTCATGGAGTATGGAATCATTGTTGGAAGCGGTTTGATGCCTGCTTCACTTGCGATATTTAAAATGCGGCCGCTGTTTTTGGCAAGCATTTTTGGAAGGAAGTGACGGCTTGTCCGAACCGCGCTCATCACGTTCACTTCAAAATATTGATTCCACTCCTCATCTGTCACATCGGCAAAGTCTTTTACCCCGAAGAAGCCAAGGTTGTTGACAAGGATATCGATATCACCGATTTCATTTACTTTTTCAATAAAAGCCGCTGCTTCATCTGTTTTTGACAAATCGGCTGCCACGCCGTGCACCGTTCCGTATCCAGAAAGCTCTTCAATCGTGCGATCGACAGTCTCCTGTTTGCGCCCGTTGACAATCACTGCCGCTCCCTCTTGCAGAAAGCTTTTTGCTGCGGCTTTCCCGATGCCGGAAGTCGAGCCGGTGATTAAGACGAGTTTGTCTTTTAGCTTTAAATCCATAAGAATCATTCCTTTTTATAGATGATGGTATTAAGTATACAAGAACAAAATTAGTGTTTACGAGGATTTTGCTTCCATACATATACAGGGGGAAAAGTCATTCAGGGCGCATATACAAGCCTGTCAGTCATATAGTATAATTACTCCGAAAAAAGGATACGAATGTCAAATAGGTGCCGGTCCGTGAACAACAGCCGGCTTAATAGGGAAACCGGTAAAAGCCGGTGCGGTCCCGCCACTGTAATTGGCCATAGCGTCAAAAGCCAGGATACCTGCCTATTTGATCAGCACGAAGTCTGCGAGGACAGATGATGTGTAAACAATAGGCTTTTTTGTGTTGTTTACAGCATCTTTACCATCGTAGAGATGCTTTTTTTAGTTCACTTAGGAGGAAAGGTTATGAAAAAACTAGCCGGAATATGGACTGCGCTTCTGCTGGCTGCCGTTATGATGGCAGGCTGCGGCAATACTGCGGATCAGAAGGATTCCAAGGCAAAACAAAAGACAGAAGCGTTCCCTGTCACCATTGATGATGCGTCAAATCAAGATGTGACCATCAAAAAGGAGCCGAAAAAGATTGTTTCATTAATGCCGAGCAACACAGAAATCACATACGCTCTCGGCCTCGGTGACAAAGTGGTCGGTGTCACCACGAACGATACATATCCAAAGGAAGTCAAAAAGGTTGAGAAGGTCGGAGACATGAATGTAAACGTTGAGAAAGTCATTTCTCTAAAGCCGGATCTCGTTCTTGCCCATGAGTCTTCCATGTCAGCGTCAGCGGATGCCATCAAACAGCTGAAGGACGCGGGCATTACTGTACTGACTGTCAATGATGCACAATCATTTTCCGAGGTGTACAAATCAATCGAAATGATCGGAGAAGCTGCCGGGGCAGAGAAAAAAGCCGATCAGCTCGTAAAACGCATGAAATCAGATTTGCAGGATATTAAAGAAAAAGCAAAAAACATTTCAAAAAAAGAGGAGAAAAGCGTATTTATCGAGGTTTCTCCTGATCCTGACATTTACACAACCGGAAAAGACACGTTTATGAATGAAATGCTGAATGTCATCCATGCTAAAAACGCAGCAGCGGACCAAACAGGCTGGGTGCAAATGACAGACGAGGCGATCGTAAAACTCAATCCTGATGCTATCATTACAACAGACGGAGTAAAAGCGAAAGCAGTGGAAAAACGCGATGGCTGGAGCGAAATCAATGCTGTGAAACATCATCGTGTGTATGATGTAAATCCTGATCTCGTGACACGTTCCGGCCCCCGTCTGATCGAAGGGGTCGAAGAACTTGCGGAAAGCATCTACCCGGATACGTTTAAGGAATAATCGTTATGCCGCATATATCATCGGTTTCTCATTTTTAGTTGCGAGCATCATCTTAGGAATATCTTGCGGCAGCCTGCAAATTCCTATCCCCGCTATCTTTCGTGTCTTTTGGCATGAAGGCTTCGGCGGCTCTATCGGCTCTGATGACCCGATGTACACAAATATTATGATGAATATTAGACTGCCGAGAGTTGTGCTGGCCGCCCTTGTGGGGGCGGCTCTTTCTATCGCAGGGGCCGCTTTTCAAGGACTGTTGAAAAATCCTCTTGCTGATCCCTACACACTCGGCGTTTCATCCGGTGCTTCAGTTGGTGCGGTGTTGACCTTGTTTTTTGGCTTGCAGCTTCCTGTCGTCGGAGGGTTTACACTCCCGGTTGTGAGTGTAGCCGCGGCACTTGTCACGATTGCGGCGGTCCTTTCCTTCAGCCGCCTCGTTCATGCTTCAATGTCTGTCTCCACCCTCATTTTGACCGGTGTCATCATCAACTCATTTTTGGGCGCATTTATTTCTCTTATCATTGCCCTAACAGGCGACAACCTGTTGCCGATTGTGCACTGGCTGCTTGGCAGCGTCTCAATGAGGGGATGGAGCTATGTTATTCTGTTTCTGCCGTTTTTTCTTTTAGGAACGATTTTACTGATCATAAACGGAAGAGAGCTGAACGTAATGACCTATGGAGAAGACAAAGCAAAGCTTCTCGGAGTCAGTGTCCAGCAGAGAAAAATGCTGATTTTGATCGCCGGCTCTCTTTTGACGGGAAGCGCTGTGGCTGTATCCGGCACGATCGGCTTTGTCGGCCTTGTGATTCCGCATATCACAAGGCTTTTGTGGGGAACTGACCATCGGCATTTACTGCCGCTGTCCGCCTTGCTCGGAGCAGGTTTTCTCGTTTTAGCCGATCTGCTTTCCAGAACGATCATTGAGCCGATTGAACTGCCGATTGGGATCATTACGTCCTTGGCGGGGGCGCCTGTTTTCGCTCTTATTTTAATTCGGCAGCACCGCGGGGGGAGAAGCTTATGATAAAGGCAGAAGGGCTGTCGGGAGGATACGGGGATAGCAGGCTGATCAACAATGTCAGCTTAACAGTGGAGAAGGGTGAATTTCTCGGCATTCTCGGCCCTAATGGGAGCGGAAAAACCACGCTTTTGCACTTGCTGACAGGTACGCTGCCGGCCAAGGAAGGCAGCGTTGATCTGGCTGGCAAACCGCTGGCTGACTATAAACCGAAGGAACTGGCGCAAATTATGGCCGTCCTGCCGCAAAAAACGGATCAAGCCTTTACCTTTACCGTCAAAGAAACGGTAGCCTTCGGCAGATATCCATTCCAAACAGGGCTATTCAGGCAGCATACTGAAAAGGATGAAGCCATTGTACAGGAAGCAATGAAGCAAACTGGAGTGGCCGCTTTTGCGGAAAAATCGATCCGCGATCTAAGCGGAGGAGAACAGCAGCGGGTATATTTGGCTCAAGCTTTGGCGCAGCAGCCGCGTATTTTATTTCTGGACGAGCCGACAAATTTTCTCGATTTGGCTTATCAAAAAGAACTGCTTGATCTCATCAAACGCCTGACAAGAGATAGCGGATTGGCAGCTGTCAGCGTTTTTCATGATATGAACACCGCGAGCCTGTACTGTGATGAGCTCTTGTTTATGAAAAACGGTACAGCCGGGCCTAAGCAAAAACCGGAATATGCTGTCTCAGACATAAAGGCGGTGTACGATACAGATGTCACCGCTTTGGTTCATCACAGCTCACCTAAACCGATGGTTGTGATTCAGCCTGAAAAAGACAGCGTAAAGCAGCGGCCTATCCCATTTGAAACATTGCTGCAGGCGGGGAGCGATGACATTCTACTGCAAACGGAAATCCCGCTTCGAACATTGTCCTCAGCGCCTATCGGTGCAGGGTTCTCATGGAGCAGGACGCTGATCCATAAACGGCTGCCAGTTCAGGCAGATCCTGTAGAGGGGCTTACGGCCTGCCTATTAGAAAACGGTTTTCATCTGCCCGAAACTTGTGCGATGGCTTCTCCGGGAAGGCTTGACCGTTTTGTGAATCGAACGTATAAAGATGGAGAGTTATCCGTTTTCATATGCGTCATGACCGGCTTTTCGATCTGGATTTTGATCAACGGCTATGCGGCGGATCAATTCTTCGTCAAAGCCCTAATGACCGCCGAAGCCGAACGGGTGAAAGTGCTCGGAGACGGACTGACAGAGGGGGATATTCTCATCGCCGCGACACAAACTCAGCAATCTCAAAACACAGAACAGCGGCTGAATCAATTGATACAGAAAGGGACAGCTGAATGTGTAAAAGAGGCGGCAGAGCTGTTTGAATAAGTCTGTAAAGGAGACTCATGTATGAAACTATATACCAAAACAGGCGATAAGGGACAAACGAGCTTAGTCGGAGGCAGAACGGACAAGGACAGCCTCCGCGTTGAAAGTTACGGCACGATTGACGAGCTGAATAGCTTTGTCGGGCTAGCTTTGGCAGAGCTTTCCGGGCAGCCCGGCTTTGAAGATTTGACAGCCGAGCTGCTGATCATCCAGCATGAGCTGTTTGACTGCGGAGGCGATCTGGCAATCGTCACAGAAAGAAAAGACTATAAACTAACTGAAGAATCCGTTTCCTTTTTAGAAACGCGCATTGATGCCTATACATCAGAAGCGCCGGAACTAAAGAAATTTATTCTTCCAGGCGGCTCGAAGGGTGCTTCGCTTCTCCATGCGGCGCGTACCATAACAAGGCGGGCGGAACGCCGAGTGGTGGCACTGATGAAATCGGAGGAGATTCATGAAACAGTGCTGCGTTATCTCAATCGTCTTTCCGATTATTTCTTTGCTGCCGCACGGGTTGTGAATGTGAGAAGCGGCATTGACGACGTGGAATATGAAAGAAGCGCTATTGTGTTTCGGGACTAAAACAGCAGCGAATCATAAAAAAAGAAAATGAAAGCCGGCGTGTTCTCTACATGCCGGCTTTTTTGTTTTTCATTCTGTCAATCTCCCATTTTACGACAAAAAATGAACCTTATGAATTATTGACTGAAAAGTGGGAAAATGAGATATTGTAACAAATAGATGTAAAAAATAGGCAGTGGGGGGCTCTGATAGATGGTGAATTTAATTGAAAGTGATAGCATCTGGAAGAGAAATTTCAATTATCTTTTTTTCTCAAGAATAGTCAAGATATCCGGCGATATGTTCGCATTTAATTCGATATTATGGTTTTTAATTTATGACGGCAAAGGTGCGATCGGCACTGCTTTATTGATTGCTGTTACTTTTTTGCCGGAAGCTGTGCTGGCGCCTGTGACGGGTCCTTTCATGAAACAGAATACGCTGAAATTTTGGATGTACTTTTCAGATCTGACAAGGGCTGTGATTGTCTTGATTATTCCTCTTTGTCATTTTGCGGGCTTCTCTCCGCTGTGGTTTGTCATGACACTTATGATTGTCCATTCTGCTACAGGGGCTGCCTACAATCCCGCCTCCATAGCTTTAATTCCCCAAATCGTAAATGAACAGGGCATTCAAAAAGCAAACGCCGTGCTGCAATCCTCCGCTCAAATTGTCCGGCTCGGAGCTGTCACGTTATGCGGCGCTTTTCTTACATTTATCAGCCCTTCTTATACAATGCTTATTGCACTTGTTCTCTATTTGGTTTCTGGTTTTCTCGTCCTTTTTATTAAGTACACTGCGGTTGAATCCCAATCAGAGTCTGCTGTCGTTACGCAGAGAGGCACATATACCGGCAGACTGAAACGCGGTTTTACGCTCGTGAGAAGACATCAAATTTTATATCCACTCGCCATTTATTGTATCTTTATGAATTTCGCGGCAGCCCCTTGGGAAGCGCTCTCAGCAGTTTACGTTGCGGAGGATTTAAACGGCCAGCCGATTGTTTACTCGCTTTTAAAGGCCACCACTGCCGCAGGCGCATTTTTATTGGGATTTGTGCTGGCGAAAGTCAAAGTAAACAGATACGGCCTGTTATTCGTAACTGCCGGCATTATTGAAGGATTCGCTTTCTTTATTACCGGTATGAATACCTTTTTGCCGCTCGTCTTTCTCGCTGCGTTTACCTTTGGCGCCGCAGTCAGTGCTGTTAATGTTCCAGAGTACACGATTATCCAGACCTCTGTGGATAGTGAGGATCAGCCGCAGGTCTATGCCGTTATACATATGATCTCTAATATTTCCATACCTGCCGGAGCTGTCATTTGCGGGTATGCTGCAAACGCTTTTGGCTCAGGAACTGTGATCGCTGTCGGAGGGGTTGTCGAAATTATTGCGGGTATTGGCATTTTGCTGTTCACAAAGCTGGCTAAAGCAGAACGGTCCGACCTGATCAAAGAAAGGGAAGCAAGTGTTCATCTGTAAAGGGTTTTGAAACGCCATGCCCCGTGCATGGTGTGTCAGCGTGTAGACAAACCCTCGCATTCATTGTCAAGCCTGCGCTTCGGTGCTCACGAATTCCAACATTCGCTGTGCTCCGATGCTCGCCTTTCCTAAACTTCAAGGGTTTTCAATCACGCTGAAAGGATGACAAAATCCTAAAACTATAAACCGTTTTAGAATTTTGTCAACAATCTTAAACGCCATGCCTCGTGCATGGTGTTTTTTTGTGTCCATAGGTCCGGCACAAGATACGACTCCGGTCTTATATAAAAATCAATCTCTGATTCGTTTTGCGCAAATGCCAATTTGTTTAAGATGAAGACAAGGAAAACGAAAGGAGGATCTGCATGAAGATAAACAAGAAAACAATAGGCGGATTCTTATTAATTGTATTTGGGATCTCCGTCTTTTTTGGAGGAGGAAGCTTCGGCTTTATCATCCCGCTCGCCATAGGGAGCTTGATGACATACGCAGGAATGAAAAGATTTGCCGCAGGAAAAACGATCACAGGAATCATCTTGGGCGGTATCGGAGCGATCATGCTCATCTGTTCACTTCCGTTTGTCGTCGGAATTGCGCTGGCGGCCGCTATGGTGTATTACGGCTGGAAGCTCATGAAAAACGGATCAGCTGATAACGGTGTGTCATCTTTTGATCCTGAACCGGCTTCGGCTGCCTACCAATCTCACTTTGATGACGAATGGGAAGAATTTTTGAAGAAAAAATAATATCAGCATATTAGGAGGAATCAGGTATGGTATTAAAAAGAATGAGAGACATGTTTGTTGCGTCAGTTCATGAAGGTCTTGATAAAATGGAGAACCCAAAGGTGATGCTGAATCAATATGTCCGTGATATGGAAAGCGACATTGCAAAAGCAAAACAAACAATTGTGAAACAGCACACGATTGCCTATCAATTTAAGAAAAAATATGAAGAAGCAGCTGAAATGGCTGGAAAACGCCAAAATCAGGCACAGCTTGCATTTGACGCAGGCGAAGAAGAGCTGGCGAAAAAGGCGCTGACTGAAATGAAGTATTTAGAAGGGAAGGCGGCTGAACATAAAGCGTCCTATGAACAAGCGAACAGTCAGCTGACTGATCTGAAAGAACAGCTGGCTGCACTTGAAACAAAGCTACAGGACGTAAAGGATAAAAAGCAGGCGCTGATTGCCCGGGCAAATGCCGCGAAAGCAAAAGAGCATATGAATACGACATTTGACAAAATTGACAGCGAAAGCGCGTATCGTGAATTTTTGCGTATTGAAAACCGTATTGAAGAAATGGAAATCCGCGCGAATTATTCAAAGTCAGCGGAAGCCGGCACAGAACTCACGCGCAAAGAATTCGCAGACGATGTGGAAGCGGAGATTGAAAAAATGCGGGCGCTCTCACTGCAAAAAACAGATCAGACATCACATGCAGCAAATGAATAAGCGGAACGGGGAAGGATTTGCGGTCAAGTCCTTCCCTTCCGCACGTATCAATTCACAGGCTTTTCCTTTATAATAGAATGAATGAGAAGGATGAAATCGAATGAAAAAAATGCTGGGCAAACTGTTGATCACTGCCGGTATTCTTATATTTTTCGCCGTCGTCGTAAAAGACGTGTTTGCTGCAGGCTTGGGTTTCGTAAACGGCACAGAAGCCGATTCAGCCAGCGCATCGCCGCGAGACATCGACAGCGTAGTCATTGAGTCAGATAACAAGGATGTCCAGATCATAGCAGAAGAGCGAAATGACATATCGGCAGGCATTTCAGGAGACTCAGGAAAGTTATTTGTTACTGAAAACAGAAGAAAACTGGAGCTGACCACAAAGGAAAAGGAATTTCAATTTTTGAATGGGTTTAATCGCTCTTCCCTTATTGTCCGGATTCCATATGAGTATAAAGGGCATCTGACGGTGCGAACCTCAAGTGGTGACGTGTCAGTGGACGGGAATCATCATCTTGTGCTTTCCGGGCTGAACGCAGTATCTGCGAGCGGAAATATGAGAGTGACGGACGTCCGCCTTAAAGATCTGAAAGTAAAGGGGTCATCCGGAGATGTTACCATTTCAAACACCATCTCCAAAACAACCAGCATTGACTTAGCTTCAGGAGACGCAAATCTGGCTGATGTATCAGGCTCTCTTGATGTAAGGATGACTTCAGGAAACCTAGATGCTGCATCGAAAAAGGTAACGGGTCCTTTATCTGTCACACTGACAAGCGGTGATGCGGATTTGAGCCTTCCCCAAAATGGCAGCTTTACAGTCAACGCAAAATCAACGAGCGGAGAGGTTAGTTCGCCGTATTCATTTGCTGATACAGCACATAAAGAACATCATCAAATCACAGGCTTGCAAGGAAACGGCCAGTATCAAATCGATATCAAAACGGACAGCGGGGATCTAACGATACGGTAGCACCAGGCAGAAGAAAGGAGGCGGACACTAGGAATGACAAAAAAACAGCTTCTCGGATTTATCATTGCTTTATTCGGCATCAGCATGTTTTTGCAAATTATCGGAATAGGCGATCTGCTGTTTTGGCCGCTCTTTTTTCTGATTGCCGGCTATTTCTTGAAAAGATATTCCCGTGATTGGCTCGGTTCCGTCATGTACATCTTTGCCGCATTTCTATTCTTGAAAAACCTCTTCAGCATCACCTTTAATTTATTCGGCTATGTGTTTGCCGCATTTCTGATTTACGCCGGCTACAGGCTTGTCAAAGGAAAGCCAATATTTGAATCGAATGAAAAACGGATCGATCTCACTAAAAAAGAACGGCATGAGCCGCCAAAAGATGAGAAACATCCTGACATGCGCAGCTTTTTTATCGGAGAGCTGCAAATGATGAAGCAGCCGTTTGACCTGAATGATTTAAATGTCTCTGGTTTTATCGGTGATATCAAAATCGACTTGTCTAAAGCGATGATTCCCGAGGGAGAAAGTACAATTGTCATTAGCGGAGTCATTGGAAACGTTGATATTTATGTGCCATCAGACCTTGAAGTGGCTGTCAGCTCGGCTGTTTTTATCGGAGATATCAATCTGATTGGCTCGAAGAAAAGCGGATTAAGCACGAAGGTATATGCCGCGTCCTCCGATTTCAGCGAGTCAAAGCGCCGTGTCAAAGTGTCCGTTTCCTTATTTATCGGTGATGTGGATGTGAAGTACGTATGAGAAAAAAACTGCTTGCCAGCCTTCAGTGGCGCGCCATCCGCATGACAACGGGAATCAGCCTGCTCCTTTTTGCCTGTTTGATTTCCTTTATGATGTTTTATTATCGGCTCGATCCGCTTGTTTTGCTGTCATCAAGCTGGTTCGGAATTCCGTTTATCCTGATATTGCTTCTGATCAGTGTGACGGTTGGTTTTGCCTCAGGGTATATGTACGGCAACCGGCTGAAGACAAGGGTTGATTCATTAGTCGAATCGATTTTAATCTTTGAAAACGGTAATTTCGCTTATCGAATACCCCCGCTTGGAGATGATGAAATCGGCCTGGCCGCCGATCAGCTGAATGAAATGGCAAAGCGCGTGGAGCTTCAAGTCGCTTCCTTGCAAAAACTTTCAAATGAACGTGCGGAATGGCAGGCGCAAATGAAGAAGTCAGTCATCTCAGAAGAACGCCAGCGATTGGCAAGAGATCTTCATGATGCAGTCAGCCAACAGCTCTTTGCAATATCAATGATGACATCAGCTGTGTTGGAACATGTCAAGGATGCTGATGATAAAACGGTCAAGCGGATCCAGCTGGTCGAGCATATGGCAGGTGAAGCCCAAAATGAAATGAGGGCGCTGCTGCTCCATTTAAGGCCTGTTACCCTTGAAGGAAAAGGACTGAAAGAGGGGCTTACGGAGCTTTTGGACGAGTTCCGGAAGAAACAGCCGCTTGATATTGAGTGGGATATTCAGGACACGCCGATATCTAAGGGGATGGAAGATCATTTGTTCAGAATCGTTCAGGAGGCCCTTTCGAATGTATTTAGACATTCAAAAGCCTCAAAAGTATCCGTGATTCTGGGCGTAAAGAACAATCAGCTCCGGCTAAAGGTGATTGATAATGGAAAAGGCTTTAAAAATGATCAGGTGAAAGCATCCTCATACGGCTTGAACTCTATGAAAGAACGTGCAAGCGAAATCGGCGGGGTCGCCGAAGTGATTTCAGTAGAAGGAAAAGGCACACAAATCGAAGTGAAGGTTCCGATTTTCCCGGAAGAAAAAGGAGAGAACGAACGTGATTCGAGTATTATTGATTGATGATCATGAAATGGTCAGAATGGGGCTCGCGGCTTTTTTGGAGGCACAGCCCGATATTGAAGTCATCGGCGAAGCGTCTGACGGCAGCGAAGGCGTGCGGCTTGCTGTGGAACTGTCGCCAGATGTCATTTTAATGGATCTTGTCATGGAGGGCATGGATGGCATTGAAGCCACAAAGCAAATTTGCCGGGAGCTTCCAGATCCGAAAATTATAGTGCTCACAAGCTTCATTGATGATGACAAAGTGTATCCGGTCATTGAAGCTGGTGCGCTCAGCTATCTATTGAAAACCTCAAAAGCTGCGGAAATCGCCGATGCCATCCGCGCCGCAAGCAAGGGAGAGCCAAAGCTCGAATCAAAAGTGGCGGGAAAAGTATTATCCCGGCTGCGCCACACAGGTGAAAACGCGCTCCCGCATGAATCACTTACGAAACGGGAGCTCGAAATTCTCTGCCTGATCGCAGAAGGAAAAACAAACAAAGAAATAGGCGAGGAACTGTTTATCACCATTAAAACAGTCAAAACCCATATCACCAATATTTTATCAAAACTGGATGTCAGTGACCGGACGCAGGCGGCGGTGTACGCACACCGAAATCACCTCGTAAAATAGGCGTCTGCTATTTGTTTGCGCCTTTCGTCCCGAAGTCTCTGACAACCACATTGACCCGGTAGTCTATTTCCGCATTGCTGAAATAATCATCATCCCATTTTCTTGCAATCTTTTTCCACTTTTGAGGATAATGAATTCTGACCTCGTTTCCCAGCCCGGTGACATCTGCTTTGATATCTTTCTGCAGTTTGCCTGTAATAAATGCTGTTACTGTTTTGTGTAATCGTTTTTCGACTGTCTTTTCAATATCTTTGATATATGAATCCTTAAATGAATCTTCATTCGGATTCCAGTCCTCTGATAAACGGCCTTCAATATTGCGTGTGACGGTGAATTTGAACGTTCCGTCCTTGTAGTCTGTCTTGATCTTGCGATTGCTGGAGTACACTTCATAAGAAAAAAGATTGCCATTATGCCTCATATCAATGACCCCTCCCTCGACAGTGCCTGTAAATAAGTTGATATTTTGAACCTCAACCGGTGTTAAATTCCGGTTCCATAATTTATTTTTGATGATAGCAGCACCGTTTATTGCGAGTTTGCCGTTTTCCTTACCGACATGAGGGATGAGGAACGAATCGTCAGAGGTCAAGTGTTCTGAGATCTCCCCCAATGTAACAGGCTCCATCATTCTGATCGTTACCGCATTATTCTCTGTCAGATCATAAATTACATTGGATGCGGGCTCGCCTTGATCATTCATTTTAAATATATCCTTAGTTCTGCCATCGGTGACAAAGACGTACGAACTCCTCCTTGTTCCGTTGTCTCTGACAAACTGGTTAATGATCGCGTCCATTCCAATATGATCCGCAATCACGCTCTTGGAAAGCAGAATGAGACGCAAATGCTGTGAAAACGTAGGGTTATGCTTTAATGCAGATGTTCTCATCATTTGATGGACAGTTTCCCCCTTTGTGATAGCAAGCTGTGTCGGGTCAGATGAAGAGCCTTCCTTGGAGCTGATTTTTTTCGGGACGAGAATCTGCTGTGTCAGTTCTAAATTTTTATCATCAGGCTTGTCTAGACCTACTCCGATCACCAAGCTTAATTCCTCAATATTCCGGCTGTCCCAGCATCCGGCCAGTAATAGGGTGCATATGAACATACATAAAATCCGGATTTTCATTTTGCTGTAATCCTCCTTTTGAGAGCGACAATGAAAAAGAGAATGAAGGGAAGCAGAAACAGGCAGACGAAAATGTATCCGAGATAATCGCTGTACATCATGACCTGATTAGAGTCATCCGGCCATAAAGAAAAATAATAGACAGCCGCACCGATGATCACCATGCTTTTTTTAGTCGATAATCCAAACGTCTTCTTCAGCCCGTTAGCGGCAAAATACCCGTAAATGACAAACGTTGTGAAAAATTGAATGATCCAGACGACCAGTAAAAACGATTCAAATCTTTCAATGAATATTCCTTTGAGCTCAAAAGACTGAAAGAGAGAAATCGTCGGCCAGATCAGCGTTTTTACCTCAGGAGCGGTCAAAGCCCCAACAACGATGACATACGTCAGGATATATAAAATAATCGGAATCAGAAAGCCGATAGCCGCGTATCTGAATGTGTATTTCTTTTTCTTCATATGTTCAGGAAGAAACAGCATCACTTCCATTCCTAAAAAAGAGATGGAAACGACAGTAAGGGAGTTTGCAACGGGTCCAAGGCCCTCACCTAAAACAGGGCGCAAATTATTGATGTCAAAAATTTTAAAACTGATCCCAAATACAACAAGCAAAATAATAATCGTTATCATTAAATAAAAGGGAAACAGCCGCGATACATCACTTAACCCCCCAACAATTAAATAGATGCCACAGCATATAAACGTTAAAATAATGATCTGAATCGGCGTTCTCTCCAGCAGGAAAAACTTTACCATTTCAGCCATTGCCCTGGTTTCAAAGCTGGCCACTCCGATAAAATAGCAGCTGACCAAAAGGCCGAGAATGCTACCGATCCATTTACCAAGCCCTTCCTGCAAATACTCAAACAGAGAGGGGTATTGATGTTTCTTCTGAATGAGCGTGTTTAAATAAATAAAAAAGATAAAAATGATACCTTCTAATATCAGCACGATCCAGCCGTCAGGAGTATTAGCCTTACTGGTCAGCGCTCGCGGCAATGTTAAAAGACCGGCCCCAAGCATCGTATTTGCAACAATAGATATACCTTGAAAGGTATTAAGTTTTAGTGGAGTCTGTTTTTGGCTCATTTGGATTATTCGCCTCTTTTGGTTTGTTTTTAATTGGGAGACGGATAATGGAATCCTCCTTGTTTTTCAGGCTGAAGAATCCGTTTGGCGAAAAATAAGGAGATCCAAAGCTCGTTTGTCTCGTTAAGTGCGTATAAATGACAAGCATAAACAAAATAATCCCGTACAACCCAAGAATAGCAGCGGAAAACATCGAAATAAAACGCAGGACCCGAAAAGACAGACCCATTCCGTATTGAGGAACGGTAAAGGATGCAAGGGCAATGACGCTGACAACGATGACCATAATCGAACTGACGAGATTCGCCTCTACAGCCGCCTGTCCGATGACAACGCCACCAACGAGCCCGATTGTCTGGCCGAGCGGGTTTGGAAGACGCAGCCCGGCTTCTCTGAGCAGCTCGATGGTTACTTCCATCAGCAGGGCTTCAAATATCGGTGGAAACGGCACGTTTTCCCTGTTTGCCGAAATCGTGACGGCGAGCGCGGTCGGCAGCAGCCCCTGATGGAAGGAAACGAGTGCAATATAAATCGATGACAAAAACAAGGTAATGAAGATAGAAGCAAACCGCAGCGACCGGATAAGAGATGCTGAAATCCAGCGTTCGTAGTAGTCATCCGGGGACTGCATCAGGACACCGAGAGAAACCGGCACCAGCAGCACAAATGGTGAACTGTCGACCAAAATCGCCACACGGCCGTTAAACAGGGCCGACGATACCTTATCGGGTCTTTCCGTATTTTGAATCTGCGGAAACGGCGAATATTTATTATCTTCAATGAGCTCCTCAAGCGTTCCGCTGTCCTGGATATCCTCGAGTTGAACATTTTTAAGCCGCGCTTTTACTTCTTTTATGACGGACTTTTTTGCTTTGCCCTCAATGTACATAATGGCCGCCGACTTCAGCTTGTTTTTGCCGATCATGATTTTTTTTGTAATGAGTTTTGGATGGGGGGTCCGTTGTCTAATCAGAGCCATATTTGTATCGATATCCTCTACAAACGCAACTTTTGGTCCGCGAACCACTTTTTCTGTTGTCGGCTCTGCCAGGCTTCTTGTTTTTTTCTTTTCTGTAGACAGGATGTAGGCTTTGTCCAAACCGTTGACAAATACAGCACAATTTCCGCTGAGAATCTCCTCGACCGTTTTTTCTGCTGTTTCAACGGGTCTTGCGTCAAGCTGGTCAAGGCGTTTTTTGACTTGGTCAAGCGTGAGGCTCTCTTCATCTTTGATTAAGGTTTTAATCGATTCTGCAACCTTCTTCTGATCATTCAGTTCACTAAAATAGAGATAGTAAAAAACAAGACCGTTGGAGAGCATTTTTTTATTTTTCACCAGATCATCGTTTTCTTTTAATTTTGGAAGCACCAATGCTAAATTATCGTGTATATATTCCTTAAACTCTGTTTGTTCCAACAAGGTCACCTCTTATCCAAAACCTTAGTAGAGGTTATCTTTTCCTGTTAAAAAAATGATATACTGTGTTAGAGTATTTTATGGTGTAAGTTTTTTATGAAAGCGGAGGATACAAAGTGGCACAGGTAAGGCTTGCTGGAAAACAAGAAGAAATAGAACAGCTCATCAAATCATTTGAAAAGCATTATGACGTCTCTTATACATCAAAGGAGTACGGCAGGACGAATCCGAAGTACAAATATTCAAAGGATTCCCGCGTATATCTTGAATTAAAATTAAAATCTGCCAAGATCGAAAAATAAAAAGGATTTTTTGTACCACTGGCGAATTATGATCTATTGAAGCAACCGTTATGGAGGGATACATAAATGGAATACAGAATTGAACGAGACACCATGGGAGAAGTAAAAGTTCCTGCTGATAAATTTTGGGGCGCCCAAACACAGCGAAGCAAGGAGAACTTTAAGATCGGTTCTGAAAAAATGCCGATGCGTGTTGTGAAGGCGTTTGCAATATTAAAACGAAGCACAGCTCTCGCTAATAAACGCCTTGGCAATCTGGACGCAGAAAAAGCGGAAGCGATTGCAGCGGTTTGTGATGATGTGCTCAAAGGCAAATACGATGACAACTTCCCGCTTGTCGTATGGCAGACCGGAAGCGGCACACAAAGCAATATGAACATGAACGAAGTGGTAGCCAACCGCGCGACTGCTTTATTAAAAGAAAAGAACTCTGATCAAACGATTCATCCAAATGATGATGTGAACCGCAGCCAAAGCTCAAACGACACATTCCCGACTGCGATGCATGTTGCCGCTGTTTTGGCTGTTTACGAGCAGCTAGTGCCTGCGCTTGACCAGCTTCGCAATACATTGGATGAAAAAGCGAAAGCATACAATGATATTGTCAAAATCGGACGCACGCACCTTCAGGATGCTACGCCTCTGACGCTTGGACAGGAAATCAGCGGATGGGTTTACATGCTGGACCGTTCGAAGGAAATGATATTGGAAGCGACAGATAAAATGCGTGCGCTTGCAATCGGTGGAACGGCTGTCGGAACGGGAATCAACGCTCATCCAGAGTTTGGAGAGCTTGTCTCAGAAGAGATCACAAAACTGACCGGCCAAACGTTCAGCAGCTCGCCGAATAAATTCCACGCGCTGACAAGCCATGATGAAATCACTTATGCGCATGGCGCATTAAAAGCGCTTGCGGCTGACTTAATGAAAATCGCGAACGATGTCAGATGGCTTGCAAGCGGGCCTCGCTGCGGCATCGGGGAGATCGTCATTCCTGAAAATGAGCCGGGCAGCTCCATTATGCCTGGTAAAGTCAACCCGACACAAAGTGAAGCATTGACAATGATCGCAGCGCAAATCATGGGGAACGATGCGACAATCGGCTTTGCGGCGAGTCAGGGGAACTTTGAACTGAACGTGTTTAAGCCTGTTATCATTTACAACTTCCTGCAATCTGTGCAGCTGCTGAGTGACGGCATGAATTCATTCCATGATAAATGTGCTGTCGGTATTGAGCCTGACAAAGAAACCATCCAAGAAAACCTGTCAAATTCATTAATGCTTGTTACGGCGCTGAACCCGCATATTGGATATGAAAACGCGGCGAAAATCGCCAAGCTCGCCCATAAAGAGGGATTGACGCTGAAAGAAGCGGCTTTGAAGCTTGAATTGCTGACAGAGGAGCAATTTAACGAAATGGTTAAGCCGGAAGATATGGTAAAACCAAAGGCGTAAGAGAAAGAAAAACGGCTGCTTTTTAAGCAGCCGTTCTTCTAAATATGTTGCTGTTTTAATAGATATTTAAGCTGCTCCGCATCTTTGGCGAGAGCTTCAGACTCCGTCAGGTTATGGATCATTCCTTTTATGATCGCCAGCTTCGGTGTTTTTTTCTTCATTTCTGCTTCAAGTATGTCCAAGCTCTCCGATAATTCAAGAGAGGAGTTTGTGTTTAAGCTGTTAATTTTGTCACGAAGGCTTTTCACAATCGATTCAGTCAGCGGATCAGGCCGTCCGTGCGTAAGAGGCCCAAATAAAGAGCTTGCCTCTTCCAATGTGATGAAAGGCTTATCGTTTCGTTCAGACATGCCTTTTACCATATCATCAATTCTATTAATAATGATATCGGCTAATTGATCCGGCTTCACATTATAGCCGAACAAAATCATGCATTCCAGGTAAATCTGGCTGATGCCCTCTATTAAAAAACAAAGCTCTGCAGTATACGGTTCCGCTTTTTTTCCGTAAATGTTCAGCAGGCTGTCGATATGAAATTGAAGTGAGGACTGGCGGATTTTTTTGGCGCATTGCTCCACTTCCTCCGTGTAAGGCAGAGAACCTTCCTTCATCTGCATGCCGATAAAATCCTTGTGTTCAAGGATGTTTTCATAGAGCACGGTCAGCTGTTTGCGGTAAGCCGTTCTGGGGCTGTCGCCCTTCGTTTTAATATTTAAAATTCGGGTAAACGTTTTATCATAATAGTAGTTCAGCATAGACAGAAGAAGCGCTTCTTTCGAAGGAAAATAAATATAAAAAGCGCCTTTAGATATTTTGCATTCTTTTGCGATTTCCTGAACTGATGTTGAGTTGTATCCTTTTTGGGCAAATAGTTTTAAGGCTGTTTCAATAATCAGCTTTTCTTTTTCCTTCAATGGTTCCACCCTTTCGGAGCCCGGAGGCCTGCACAGGATATGACCATATAGTCACACCTTCTGTTATAAAATTAACCTTATTGTAACTTGTTTTTTTATCATGTATTATTTATATTATAAATTGAGATGACCGAATGGTCAAAGCTCAAGCGAAAGGGTGAATCTAGAATGAGAGAATTGGACGAAATGATCAGCCGCTTGCGAAACAGAGGAATTAAAGTGGAGAAAGTCAAATATCCGAAGCAGACCTTGTCAGAGAAAAAATGGGTTCATCAATGCAAACAGCCGCTCAAAACAAATTATAGAGATTTTAACGGCTATTCTTTCACATAAAAAAATAGACTGCAAAAACATCTACAGTCTATTTTGGCACTGCTATGCGGTATGTTACACCCGTTTTGTCATTTTCAATTGAGATAGACGCCTTATGAAGAGTTAAAATTCGTTTTACGATGCTTAGACCAATGCCGAATTCGCCTTTCTTCCCTTTATTAAAAGGCTCATAGAGGCTGGAGAGCATCTCATCTTCAATATGCGGTCCGTCATTTTTAATGGTGATCACAATATTCCGATCATCTTGTTTCATGCTGATTTCTATCTTTGTCTCAGCATAGCGGATTTGATTTTCCAGAATATTTTCAAGGAGTTTGTTCCATTGCTCCGGATCGCCCGGCATCAGAATGTCTTCTTCTACATCAATTTCCCACAATAATTCTTTCCGCGCCCACTTCAGTCTTTCGATGACTTCTTCTGTCACTTCTACGATACTGAACATGTCGTGCTGCACTTTTTGCTTCGCTAAATAATCCAGCTTCGTTAAATATAATAAATCCTTTATTTTCTTCTCCAGCTTAAGGGCTTCGCCTTCAATGACATCTACTGTATTTTCAAGATCTCCTTTAGGGAAAATTCCGTCTTTAATCGATTGCGTATAGCCTCTGATGACCATAACCGGCGTTTTCAAATCGTGAGAGATATTTTGCAATAGGGTTCTTTCTGTTTCGTCCTTTTGCACAAGCTTTTGGCGCATCTCTTCGATGGTATGGCCCAATTTGCCGATCTCATCTTTCCGATCCACTATCACTGGGTCATCCCAATCCTGTTCGGAAATCCGTTTGACGTGCTTTTCAAATGACACGAGAGGCCTTGATAAATACTTCGCAAGCCAAATGGCCGGAATCCAGCTTAATAAAATGACAACAGCTATAATAAACAGAAGCTGTTTGAACAGGGTATAGGCCAGGTCGTCCCGATAAGAATCAAGCGCGTAAGAGAGCATCATAGCTGATTGCCCATTGACGGAAAGCCCCTTTTTAATGACAAAAAACACTTTCTCTCCATTGACGTCGGCGCTATACCGTTTCTTTTTGGCCTCCTGTTTATCAGCCAGTTTGTACACTTTATGGATAAACGAAGACGAGAGAATGCTTAAATCCTTGTCTGAAGAAGCATCTTCATTTTCAGGCAGAAGCACGTGCTGTACGGATCGAACGGTTGTCGGTGCCGTGGCTTCTTCGCTGTAATAGCGCCGTTCAATTGAACCCGGCAGGCGGTATTCCGTCAGAACATGCTGCTCATTTTCAATCGTCGTATACGTTTCATTGGTGAAGAAATCGCGCAGTGTGTTTGAAAATAACACAAGCAGTAAAAGGGATATCCCTAACAGAATGCCGGATATGACAACCCATATTTGAAACGAGAGCGGCTTGTTTTTCATGATGTCATCATCCTGTAGCCGAACCCGTAAATCGTCTCCACCTTCAATTCAGGCATCTTTTTGCGCAGTCTACGGACAAGGTCATCAACGACTCGGTCTGTTCCGAAGTAGTCATGCCCCCATACTTTTACGAGAATATCCTCACGTGAGTATGGATGTCCTTTATGATGGATAAATAATAGCAGCAGATCAAATTCCTTCGACGTCAAATTGATGATATTTCCGTTCTCATCATAGACCTCGCGAGCGTCTTCAGCGACCCGATACGAGGAGACGGCGATTTCATTTTTTTGTACAGGCGGAGCTTCCTTATAAACGAGCTGTAGCAGTTTTTGAACACGTATGATCAGCTCCCGCGGCAGAAACGGCTTTGAAATGTAGTCATTGCTGCCAAGCTCTAAGCCAAGCACTCTGTCAATATCTGCATCACGGGCGGAAATAAAAATGACCGGTACGTCAGGATCTTTCGCTTTGATTTCTTTTATTAATGTATAGCCGTCGGTATCCGGCAGCATGATATCGAGAATCCACAGGTGGGGAGACGGCGTCATTTTCTTTCTGGCGTCTTCACCTTTCGTAAAAGATGTAATGTTCCAGCCCTCATTCTCTAAATACTTCGTCAGCAGTTCATTCAGGTTATCCTCATCTTCAACTAGATAAATGGTGTATGACAAGGCTCTTCACATCCTTTCAACGTCATTATAAACTAGTTTTAACATACGGCAGGCAATTTTCATAATTTCACATATTCTTTTCATTTTTATCCCACAATGTTTGTTTATGATATGTATAAGGGAAGAAAGGAAGAGAAAAAGAGCGAGGAAGATGTAGGATGATCAAACATATTCTATTTTGGTGCTTTGCTTTTCTCCTCATTATTGGGACAATTGAACTTGTACATGCGATGAATATGTAACGATAAATGAAAAACCGTTAAAGGAGTGTAAGAACATGGATTATCGACGTGATGACCAAAACGATCAACATCAAACAGAATCTTCACATACAGAACATCAGAATACAGAAAACCGGCAGCTGATTGAACATCCCGAACAGGAATTGCTTGACGAGCCGGTTTCGTATGAAGCGGGAAAACAAGAAACAGCTTCTTCTTTAGAAATGGAAAAGACAGAAACGGCTGTGAAAAAAGAAAAGAAACGGAGAGCCGCATGGCTTAGCCCTATTTTAGGCGGGATTATCGGCGGGGGTCTGATGCTCGGCATCGCGCCTTATCTGCCATCAGACCAAGATCAGGCGACCGAGGCCGTTTCTGCAAATAAACAGGTGCAGTCAGGTAATTTTAAAACGACACCGATAACGAACGCTTCAAACGTCGCTGATATGGTGGAGGATTTAGAGCCGACGATTGTGGGAATCTCAAATATCCAAACCTCGCAAAATAACACATTCGGCACGGGAGGCGGCTCCAGCTCAGAAAGTGAAAGCGGAACGGGGTCAGGCGTCATTTTCAAAAAAGACAGCAATAAAGCGTATATCATTACAAACAACCATGTCGTTGAAGGCGCAAATAAATTGACTGTCACGCTTTACAACGGAGAAACGGAGACTGCCAAGCTGGTCGGCAGCGATACGATAACTGATTTAGCTGTTCTGGAAATCAGCAGCAAGAACGTCAAAAAAGTGGCGAGCTTCGGTGACTCTTCACAGCTGCGCACAGGCGAAAAGGTCATCGCTATTGGAAATCCGCTCGGACAGCAGTTTTCCGGTACGGTGACACAAGGCATCATCAGCGGACTGAACCGGACGATTGATGTGGATACAACACAAGGTACGGTGGAAATGAACGTGCTGCAAACTGACGCAGCGATCAACCCGGGGAACAGCGGAGGCCCGTTAATCAATGCAAGCGGCCAGGTCATCGGCATCAACAGTTTGAAGGTGAGCGAAAGCGGCGTGGAGTCACTTGGATTTGCGATCCCAAGCAATGATGTCGAACCCATTGTTGACCAGCTGCTGGAAAACGGGAAGGTAGACCGTCCGTTTTTAGGCGTGCAAATGATTGATATGTCTCAAGTTCCTGAAACGTATCAGGAAAATACACTCGGCATGTTTGGAGATCAATTAGGAAAAGGTGTTTATGTAAAAGGAGTTCAAGGAAATTCACCTGCGGCAAAAGCCGGCATCAAATCTGAGGATGTCATTGTCAAACTAAACGGTAAAGACGTGGAAAGCAGCGCGGATATTCGTCAGATCCTATACAAAGACTTGAAAGTCGGAGATAAAACGACAATTCAAGTGCTGCGGAACGGAAAAACGAAAACGCTAAACGTGACACTGACCAAGCAGACAGAAAGCAGCTCAAGCTAAGCGGTAATCAAAAAGCTGAACCCGAAAAGGGTTCAGCTTTTTTTATCCTAAATAAGCGGAAAGCATCCACACTTGTTTTTCAACTTCATCAATTAATCCGACAAACAAGTCCGCTGTCGCATTATCTTGATTTTCTTCAGCCAGGCCGATCACGAATTTAGATTCGCTGCTGATTTGTTTGTAGTCGTTTACCAATGCTTGTACCATTTCTGACGCTGATGTTTCGTTTCCGCCGTCTGAGATAGACGCATGCTCAGTGTATTCTTTCAATGTGGCAACAGGCTGTCCGCCGATCGCCAGCAGGCGTTCAGCGATGGTATCGACTGTTTCAGCCGCATGGTCATACAGTTCTTCAAATTTCTTATGCAATGTAAAGAAATGCGGCCCTTTTACATACCAATGGAAACGGTGGAGCTTAGAGTATAAAAGGAACCAGTTTGATAATTGTGTGTTCATTGAATTCTCAACTAATGTTTGATTTGTTTTTGCATTTTCAGTTTTCATAAGTTACGTCCTCCTTGTGATCTGTTAATTTAATTATACCACGTATTAATTAAAAATCAATACTAAATTATAATAATTATAATTTAGATGAACTGAATAGTTTTTTCTTCAGGATAGATTCCCACGCAGACCAGGGAAAAAGCGATCGGAATAACAAGGTAAGCTTGATGCCTTTTCCGATCGGGTATCGCAATTTCTTTACGTGCTGTTTTGTTGCCAATTGATAAATGAGGTCGGCAACCTCTTGGGGATCTCCGCTTTCATCTGCGTTTTTTTCAACGTAGGAAAGGATCTTTTTATAGTATTGATGATAAGCTGAATCGTCAGCAGGCACCGACATATAATTTGATAATGATGTGGACCAGATCGATGTCTTGTATGAGCCTGGCTCGATCAAAGCGGTTTGGATACCGAACGGAAGCAGCTCCACACGCAGGCTCTCAGAAAAACCCTCCAATGCATGCTTGGAAGATGCATAAGGCGACATCGCAGGGAATCCGGTCAGACCGCTGATGCTGCTCACGTTTATAATCTTTGCTCCGCTATGCTTTCTTATGTAAGGCAGAACGGTTTTTGTCACATGGATCACTCCGAAGACATTCGTTTCAAATTGTTGTCTGAAATGTTCCATCGGCACATCCTCGACAAATCCTCCGTAAGCCGTTCCGGCGTTGTTGACGAGAAGATCAATAGGACCGTAAGCGCTAATGGCTTTTCCGAATGAGGCTATGGATTGCTCATCTGTGACGTCGAGAGCGGTAATGTGAATAGAATCAGCCACATTGTGTGCTGCGGCCAATTCCCGAAGCTGTTCAGCTTTCTCAGGCTGTCTTGTTGTGGCAATCACGAAAAATGACTTGGCGAGCTTTACGGCTGCCAGCTGACCAAAGCCTTTTGACGCTCCTGTTACAATCGCGATTTTTTTATTCATGATATACCTCCTATTTAACTGCTACAGCTATTGTACAATCATGAACGGAAAATGACGCCTATAAAAGAAATTTTTATACAATAATTCAGAATTGTTCTATAATAAAACGAAAGAAGGAAAGGGGTTTTGTATTATGGCGCTGCAAGGGGTAGACCAAAGATGGGATCTTGATTCATTTTTTAAGGGCGGGAGCCAATCAGAAGAATTCAAGAAATATATCGAGAAGCTGTCACAAAGTCTGAGTGCCTTTCAAGACATGACTGAGGCGTTTCAGGTGCCTGAATCGCCTGAAGATGCTGAAGGACTGATTGCTTTGCTTGATTTATTCGAACAGACATCTGTCAAGCTTCAGCAGGCCGGCGCTTTTGTTGCTTGCCTTCAGGCCCAGAATATCAGTGATCAAAAGGCTACTGAGCATCAGTCACTCATGAATCGGCTTTCCGCAGATTTTCAATCATCCCTCGTCACATTAGATCATAAACTGGTGGCCATTGAACAAAACGTTTGGAATGAATTATTAACAAAGCCGGGGTTACGCTATGTATCGTACATATTAAATGAAAGAAGACAGAGGGTTGCCGAAAAGCTCAGCCCGGGTAAAGAAAAACTGATTGGAAACCTTGCGGTGGACGGATATCATGCTTGGAGTGACTTATACAATATGGTTGTCGGAAAAATGACAATACCGTATGAGGAAAACGGTGTGAACAAGCAATTGTCTGTCGGTCAGGCTGAAAATGTGATGGACCATCAAGACCGCGCTGTCAGAAAAACAATATATGAACGTTTGCATCAAGCTTGGGAAAGCAAACAGGATATTTTCAGCAACACGCTCAATCATTTGGCGGGGTTCCGGCTTGAAACCTATAAAGCGCGCGGCTGGGAGAATGTCCTGAAGGAGCCGCTGCAGATCAACAGAATGAAAAAAGAAACACTGGATACGATGTGGCAGGTCATCACTGAAAACAAGCAGCCGTTCGTTCAGTTTTTGAACCGGAAAGCATCCATGCTCGGCCTTGAAAAGCTTAGCTGGTACGATGTTGAGGCCCCAATTGGTTCTGATGGAAAGGTCTATTCATATGATGAAGCTGCAAATGTCATTGTCAGCCAGTTTTCAACGTTTGGCAAAAAGCTGTCCTCTTTCACAGAAAAAGCGTTTCGGGACCGCTGGATTGAAGCGGAAAACAGGAGCGGAAAAAGAGTCGGCGGCTTTTGCACGAGCTTTCCGGACAGCGGAGAATCGCGGATTTTCATGACGTTTTCGGGAAGTGCCTCAAATGTCTCAACGCTTGCACATGAGCTCGGACACGCGTTCCATCAGGAAGCGATGCTCAACGTCAGGCCGTTAAACCGTTCCTACGCTATGAACGTCGCGGAAACGGCCTCGACGTTCGCAGAGATGATTGTGGCGGACGCGACTGTCCAGCAAGCGGAGACGAAGGAAGAAAAGCTTGTCCTTCTTGAGGATAAAGTGCAAAGAAGCGTTGCGTTCTTCATGAATATACATGCAAGGTTCTTATTCGAAACGAGATTTTACGAAGAACGAAAGCGGGGAGTCGTCCCGGCCGGCCGTTTGAATGAGCTGATGGAAGAGGCGCAAAAAGAGGCATACTGCAATTCGTTAGGAGAGTACCATCCGCTCTTTTGGGCATCAAAGCTGCACTTCCATATCACGAGGGTGCCATTTTACAATTTCCCTTATACGTTCGGCTATCTGTTTTCTCTGGGCATTTACGCACTGGCGCTTGAAGAAAAAAACGGGTTTGAAGAGAAATATATCGCACTATTGCAGGATACGGCTTCTATGACTGTGGAAGAGTTGGCGATGAAGCATTTGAGTGCTGATATCACGAAGCGCGATTTCTGGGAGAATGCCATCAAGCTAGCCGTGCGTGACGCGGAAGACTTTTTGCAACTGACTGAATCTTTTGAGCGTGAATGAAAACCCTTGAAGTCTAGGAAGGGCGAGCATTTGTCGACACGCTGAAGCCGTGGCGTTATACGCCCCGGCTTTTTCAATTCTCCTCTGAATGAGGATTTCATTCTCTGGATATACCTAAAATAAATGGAATCCTACAGGGGGGAAACATATGCGTTTGATCAGAGCAGCCGTGGCTGTTTGTCTCGCAGTGGTTCTGATTGCGGGCTGCCGTCTCAATGAAGATCAGCAGCAGGCAGAAGGAGAAAATACAGCCATCACCCAGCAGAAGTCCGTTCCTTACAGCAATTTCTCGCTTCGCGTGAGCTACGGAGATGGTGAGCATAATCGTTATGAAAGTATATATACAAAAAATGGGACTCGGGAAACAGCGGAAATACAGGATAAGCTCTCCGGCGTCAAACAGGAGGGAGAAGAAGCGCTAGATGAGATGAAAATGATCCTGAGCGAGCTTTCCGTGACAGACCAAATGGCAGAAACAGAAGTGATCCACAGTGTACTGGCAGCATTTAATCTGGACAGCCATTATGATCATATCAACTTAAAGCTGAAGCTGAAGAACGGCTCAGTCAGAGAAATTAAGAAATAACCTTGTGCTAAATACCCCATAAACGCCAATTATGTCCAAAAAACTAATTGAAAATGATTTTCAAAGTCATTGTTTTCTGCTACAATGAGGGATATATGACCAATCAAATGGCTGAATATCGAATCACTTGCATTGATGACAATTGACTTAAAACGCATGTATATAGAAAACGTGCAATACATAGTGCTGCTAAAAAGCCAGCAAAAAGGAGCGGTTATGGGTATGAGTGCAATTTCTACAGAAACGCTGAGCTTAGGATACGGGGATGCCGTTATTATTGATGAGTTGAATTTAACAATTCCCAAAGGTGAAATTACCGTATTTATTGGCAGCAACGGCTGCGGAAAATCGACACTTTTACGTTCATTAGCGCGATTGATGAAGCCGAGAGGCGGTTCAGTGCTGCTGGAAGGAAGAGCGATTGCCAAGCTTCCGACAAAGGAAGTCGCAAAAGAGCTCGCAATCCTGCCGCAGGGTCCTTCGGCTCCAGAGGGGCTGACAGTACATCAGCTGGTGAAGCAAGGAAGATATCCTTATCAAAACTGGCTGAAACAATGGTCAAAAGAGGATGAGGAAGCAGTTGAGCGAGCGCTTAAAGCAACAAAGCTTGAGGACATGGCTGACCGCGCCGTCGATTCTTTGTCAGGCGGACAGCGCCAGCGGGCTTGGATCGCGATGACGCTTGCACAGGAGACTGACATTATCCTTTTAGACGAGCCGACGACGTATTTAGACATGACGCACCAAATTGAAATTCTTGATTTGCTGTTTGAGCTGAATGAAAAGGAAGAGCGGACGATTGTCATGGTTCTCCATGACTTAAACTTGGCATGCCGCTATGCGCATCATCTTGTGGCCATAAAAGATAAACAGATTTATGCTGAAGGCCGTCCGGAAGAGGTCATCACTTGTGATCTTGTGCAAAATGTGTTTTCTATGAACTGTCAGGTCACACAGGACCCGCTGTTCGGAACGCCTCTTTGCATTCCTCATGGCAGGGGCAGATGCATTGTCCAGGAAGCGGCTTTCACATCACATGGATAAATAACGCCAGCGAAAGGAGCTTTTACTTGAGAAAGCTCCTTGCTGTTTTTTCGAAAGGAAGATGGAAAATGGAACAAAAACTTCAGGAGCAGCTGGATGGATTGCTGGAGAAGTATACTGAGCTTCTGCTTGGTGACACAAACAATGAGCTAAAAGAAGAAGTGAAGCAATGGATTTTGTACACACATATAGCCAAAAGCATGCCGCCGCTCGCTAAACATTGGAATGCGACATATCCTGACGCGAAGCAGGGCATTAAAGATATCATTCAGCATATTAAGGAATTAAATGAAGCGCATCGAAACAAACAATAGCTAAAAAAGCAGTCTGCCAATTATAGCAGACTGTTTTTTTGTGATTCTGCCGTTTTATCTGGCGCAAAGGAATCCATAAAGGTCCGCAGCGCGCTGCTGATAAACGAATCCTTTCGGACAATAAATTCTGTTTTCATCTGTCTGAGAGCTTTGGGCAGCGGGTACAATCGAATCGACCCTTCAGCCTCGTGTTTCTGTACAACCGTTCTCGGCAGCAACGAGATGCCAAGACCTGCTGTAACCCCGCCGATAATCGCTTCAAGCGTACCAAATTCCATAATGACCGGCTGTGTGACACCGACAGTTCGCAGCCATTTTTCAAGTGTCTCTCGATACGAACAGCCTGTGCTGTAAACGAGAATCGGCTTTTTGATGGCTTCCTCTGCATCGGATATGGAGGCAGCTGAAACAACTACTGGTTCTTCCTCAAATGCAGGATAGGATTCGAGCTCAGGATGATTGCATTCGCATCCGATAAATGCGCCATCTAATTCATACCGGAGAACTTTATCAAGGAGGAATTGTGTATGTCCTGTTGTTAAAGACAACTGGACGTTTGGGTGTTCTTCATAATAAGAAGCCAGAAGTTTCGGAAGCCTTACCGCGGCTGTTGTCTGAGTGGAGCCGATCATAAGCGGTCCGCTTGGCTCTACAGTAGATAAGAGCGCTTTAGACGCTTCATCCAGCAGGCCGATAATTTTATTTGCGTAGTCGAGCAGCAGTTTTCCGCTTGCAGAAAGTGTCATACCCCGATTGTGGCGCAAAAACAGGATGGTGCCCAGCTCAGCTTCCAATTGCTGAATTCTGGCTGTGACATTCGATTGCACATAGCCAAGCTGCAGGGCTGCTTTCGTAATGGAGCCTTCACGGGCTACCATTTGAAACACACGTAAATCTCCACTTTCCATGTTGAACTCCTCCGTTCGCTTGCTATCAATCTGAGTGATAGCAAGTATCTTTAACAATCATTATACGTAACACCTGACCTGGATTACAATGGAATCAGCAAGAGATGTTAATCAACAGCAAGGAGTGGCGGCAATGAATGTAATGAACAAAATAGCTCTCGTAACGGGGGGCGGCACAGGAATCGGACGAGCAGCCAGTATGGAATTGGCAAAACGCGGAGCGATTGTTGCGGTGAATTATTCACGTTCACAATCCGAAGCGCAGGAAACAGTGGATATGATTAAAAAAGCTGGCGGCCGAGCCTTCGCCATCCAAGCGGATGTATCAAAAAACAGCGAAGTGCAGGACATGGTTCAATCAATCGTGAAAACATACGGCACGATTGATGTTTTAGTCAATAATGCCAGCATTACACGGCACATTCCAATGGATGATCTTAAAGCTGCGACAGAAGACATCTGGGATGAGTTATACGCTGTCAATGTGAAAGGGATGTTTTTCTGCGCGCGGGCAGTGGTTCCGTTCATGAAAAAAAGCAAGGCTGGAGCGATCGTAAATGTCGGCAGCATCGCAGGGTTAACCGGGGCGGGTTCATCTATGCCTTATGCAGTGTCAAAATCGGCGGTGCACGGTTTAACGAAATCATTGGCCCACGCCTTAGCGCCCGAAATCAGGGTGAGCGGTGTAGCACCGGGAGCTGTCGCAACGAGATGGTGGGCTGGCCGGGAAGAAAAAATGAAAAGCATGATCGGCACTTTGCTGTTACAGCGTATCGCTGAACCGGATGAAGTCGCCAAATTGATTTGTTCGCTTGTTGAACAGGAATCACTCACAGGCCAAATCATCACGATTGACAGCGGACAGACGCTGTAAAGAGAGGAGATGCGGGGGATGCCATTTGTACAGATTCATTTACGGGCGGGAAGAAGTGAAGCGTGGCTTCAAAAACTAAGCAGGACCATTCACCAATCGATGATCGAAGAAATTAATGTGCCGGAAGATGACTACTTTCAAGTCATCAGGCAATATGAAAATAGTGAATTTTTTTATGATCCGTCTTATCTGCAGGTCGAGCGCACCAATGAACTGATATACATTCATTTTACCTTGAAACAGTCAAGAACAACTGAACAGAAAAAATCCCTTTACCACTCAATCGCGAGCCGGATTCATTCCCAGCTTGGCGTAAGAAAAGAAGATGTGTTTATTATGCTGGCCGGAAATCAGGATGAGGATTGGTCCTTCGGAAATGGAAGGGCTCAGATGATCGAATAACAAAACCCCGCGGATTGGTATCCGCGGGGCACTCTATTAATGGGAAGGGGATTCAACGGCTTGTGCCGCTTTCTCCTTTACTTGTTCTCCCGTTTTCTTATTTGATAGCTTGATAGGTTTTAAGAACAATGTAAATACGGCTCCGACGGCGATAAAGATCAGGCCTGTATAAAACACGCTGTGGAGTGAATCCATCAACGATGTTTTTAATATCGGCATAATATGGGATGAGAAAGCCGCAGGGATTTGTTTGATTGCGTCCGGGCTGAACAGTGATTGCAGCAGCCCTTGCGGATTTGTATCAATCATACCCTTTAGCTGGGAGGCAAATGAGCTTGCCTGTGCCGGAAGTGAGTCTAAGTACGGCACCAGTTTATCTGTTAATAAACTTCCTGATCTTGCATTCATTACGGCTCCCAGCATGGTAATGCCGAATGTTCCTCCGATAGAACGGAAGAATTGGCTGGAAGAGGTGACAACCCCAAGCTCCTCCTTCGAAAAGCTTTCCTGTAAAGCTAGTGTCAGAATCGGCATAACCAGACCCATTCCTAGACCAATAATTGCCATATACGATGTAGCAACAAGCTTACTCGTATCAAGGTCCAAAGTCGTTAACAGCAGGAATCCTCCGGCCATAACTATCATGCCTGTAATAATTTGCGGTTTAATGCCGACTTTGTAAACAAGCTGGCCGCCGATAATACTTGTAATAATCATAGAGATCATCATCGGTGTCATAATTGTACCTGATTCAGACGCGCTGACTCCGACAATTCCCTGCATAAAGAAAGGAACAAACGTAATGGCACCAAACATTCCGATACTCATAAAGAAGCCGATCAGGTTTAAAAATGTAAACGTTCTGTTTTTAAATAAATACATTGGCAGGATTGGCTCTTTTGCTTTTGATTCTACGATAATAAAGCTGACAATGCCGATCAGCGCGAGTGCGAACAAGCCAAGAATCTGCCATGAGCCCCACGCATAATCTTTTCCGCCAAAGCTTAGGGCGAGAAGGAGGCTGACAACCCCGACAATCATCGTGAAAATACCAGCGATATCGAAGTTGATCGGACCAGTCTGCTGACGGCCCTGCAATCCTCTGGCAATAAAAATAACCGCAATAATTCCGACTGGAAGGTTAATATAGAAAACCCATTTCCAGTTTAGTGAGTCTACAATCCAGCCGCCGATTTGCGGCCCAATCACTGAAGCTAGCCCGTAAATCGCGCCAAAGACCCCTTGGAATTTAGCACGCTGTTTTCCTGTGAACAAGTCACCGATGACAATCATCGCCATCGGCATCATAATGCCCCCACCGATTCCCTGCAGTCCTCGGAAGATAATCAATTCTGTCATATTGTTGGCCATCCCGCACAAAGCAGAAGCTGCCATAAAAATAATTAATCCTGATACATAGACAATGCGGCGTCCCAATAAATCGGCCAGTTTACCGGCAATTGGAACAATGGTTGTTGATGTTAACAAATATGCAGTTGTCAGCCAGGTCATCATGCTCAAACCGCCCAGATCACCGACAATTTTCGGCATGGCCGTTCCGACAATGGTACCGTCAAGAGCTGAAAAAAACATGGCAATAATTAAGCCTGTTATTAATAACGTTCGTTTTGATTGTTTGCCTTCATTACTCATTTCATCCGTTTCCTTCTTTCATGTTTTGCTTTTCATCAGTTTCCGCTGCTTGTGCGAGCTTTTCTGTAATATGCGCCGCCTGAAGCATTTCCTCCTCCGTCAAGAAGGAAAGGTATCGCGCCATAATGGCTTTTCTGCCCGCCAAAACCTCCTCGAACTTTCTGTCTCCTTCATCAGTAAGACTGAGATCAATCACTCGCCTGTCTTTTGTGTTGTGTGTTCTGGCGATAAGATTTTTTTGTTCAAGGCGATCAGCCATTAGCGTCACCGCGCTTGGCTTAACCTCCATACGCTCGGCAATTTCAGAAATCTTGAGGCTGCCGTGTTTCTTTAAGCTGGCCAGCACAAACAGCTGCGCTGGGGTGACACCTTGTTTCTCCATGCTTTCTAGCATTTCAGGCTGTATCTTTTGAAAGAGCGCCTGAAGCGATAATTGGATATCGGACATTAACTGATCCGCACTCTTCATATTCATTTCCCCTCTGTTACATACACTGTATATATATTTTGATGACAAAATAGTTAATGCTTATTAAATATAAATAAGTGTTAATGAAAAGTCAACTGATTTTACGCACAAAAAAAGGATAGATGCCCGGAAGAACATCGTATCCTTTTTGCTGATGTTGTTACTGCTGATATGGAGACTGCTGCTGAATGGTCTGCTGGAATTTTTGATAGGATTGCTGCAGCTTTTGGGCATCCTCCGCTTCAACAGAATACCATCCATATTGGAACATGAGGTCATACAGTTTTCTTTGCGCTTTTTGTGACTCATCAAAAATGGATTGAATATCCTGATAAAGAGACTCGTGGCTGAATTCGTGCAGGGCTGTGCAATAAGCTGTTGTCATGTATTTTTCTGTTGTCAGCAACTCATTGACGAAATCTCTGTCATTCATTTCCGAAGTTGTCGGTACAGGTGTCTGCGGATTGCTGATTTTCTGATTTTGCTGATTCATTCTGGCGCCTCCTTATTGGATGTAGCCGGACTGCTGCTGGCCTGGCTGCAGGTGCTTTAATATTCTTTGATAGTGATCATGATGCATGTGTCCGACGCGGTCGAGTTCTTGTTTTAACGATTGATCCTGGCACTGCTGCGCCATGAAATGCGCTTTTTTCATCGCGAGCAAATTCCAGTTCAGCATGTCATTCAGATACAAATGATCCTTTGTCGAAATAACGGAAGGCGGCATTTGAGATTGCTGCTGATTTTCCATTGTGATCCTCCTTTGATTTCTGTTCATTTTATAGTTTCCTTCAGGCTGGGAGTTATATACAGGTGTTTTGAAGATGAAGGCAGGAGGGAGTCGGATGTTGAGACATGTGTTTTTATTCTTATCTCAAAATAAAACACTTACCAAGTTCGCCAAAGCATACGGAACGCGGCTTGGGGCACGAAGGTTTGTCGCCGGCGATACAATTGAGTCGGCGGTTAAGACCGTCAAAAGGCTAAACAGATCCGGTTTATGCGCAACAATTGATTATTTAGGCGAGTATGCCGCTTCAGAAAAAGAAGCAGATCAAGTCGCAGAGGAATGCAAGAAGGCCATTCAAGCCATTGCCAAACATCAATTGGACTCAGAGCTTTCATTAAAGCTGACCTCGATCGGGCTCGATCTTTCAGAAGAACTTGCCCTATCTCATTTGCGTGCCATTCTATCCGCTGCGAAGCAATATGGTGTTGCTGTGACCATTGATATGGAAGACTATTCTCATTATGAACAGACACTCGCTATCTACAGGCAATGCAAACAGGAATTTGAGATGCTCGGCACGGTGATTCAGGCGTATCTGTACCGGGCGGCAGAAGATATCAGAAATATGCGCGACTTAAAGCCGAATCTCAGACTTGTGAAAGGCGCTTATAAAGAATCTGCGGCTGTAGCGTTTCCAGACAAAAAAGGAACAGACCTTCATTTTCAGAGCCTAATAAAGCTGCAGCTGTTAAGTGGGAACTACACGGCTGTCGCCACACATGACGATGACATCATTGCGTTTACGAAACAGCTCGTTGCTGAACATCATATCCCAGCGTCACAATTTGAGTTTCAAATGCTTTACGGCATCAGGCCGGAGCGGCAGAAGGAACTCGCCAAGGAAGGGTACAGAATGCGTGTGTATGTCCCATATGGAACGGACTGGTTCAGCTACTTTATGAGAAGAATTGCCGAACGGCCCGCCAATGCAGCGTTTGTGTTAAAAGGGATCTTGAAAAAGTAAAAGCAGCCGCGGGAAGCAGCTGCATTATGATTGTTCCATGTTATGTTTTTTATACTGCTGATTTTGACTTGTCCGTTTTCCGCCGCCGTAATGCTGAGTCGGACCGGCATCTCCCTTTACGCTCGCCGCGCTGACTGCCGCTGAAGACGGATTTTTTTTCTCTCGCACCATTCCCTTCACCTCCGGGCTTAAGTTGCCCGTCTTTTATAAGCTTCATACAAAAAAATAACAAATTAGCTATTGAAGTCGAACCGGAAATCTTTTAAGATGAAAGAAGAAACGGGTTTCATTTTTTTTGGTCAAAAAATGAATGACTATTCATTCAATGTTCAAGGGGGATATCTCATGCACAAACACATTCGGAAGGCAGCCGTTTTAGGATCGGGGGTAATGGGTTCCGGGATTGCGGCGCATTTGGCTAACATCGGAATTCCTGTCCTGCTGCTTGATATTGTGCCGAACGATTTGACAAAGGAAGAGGAAAAAAGGGGACTGACGAAAGACAGTCCGGAGGTGCGCAGCAGGCTGAGCCGGCAGGCGGTGAAAAAACTGCTGAAACAAAAGCCCGCTCCCCTCACATCAGCAAAAAATACCTCCTATATCACATCAGGCAATCTGGAGGATGATGCAGCAAAGCTCAAAGAAGCAGATTGGATTATTGAAGTTGTTGTCGAAAACCTTGAAGTTAAAAAGCAAATTTTCGCACTTGTGGATGAACACCGGAAGCCTGGGAGCATTGTCTCAAGCAACACCTCCGGCATATCAGTGCAGGAAATGGCTGAAGGCCGGTCGGATGATTTTAAAGCCCATTTTCTTGGAACGCACTTTTTTAATCCCGCCCGCTATTTAAAGCTGCTGGAGATCATTCCGATTAAGGAAACTGATCCTGATATTTTAAAGTTTATGACAGCCTTCGGTGAAAATGTCCTCGGCAAAGGCGTTGTTACAGCAAAGGACACACCGAACTTTATCGCAAACCGCATCGGAACATATGGACTTCTCGTCACAGTCCAAGAAATGCTGAAAGGCGGCTATCAGGTTGGGGAAGTTGATTCGATCACAGGCCCGCTAATCGGCAGACCGAAAAGCGCGACCTTCAGAACGCTTGATGTTGTCGGACTCGATACATTTGCCCACGTCGCCCGAAATGTGTATGACAAAGCGGATGGAGACGAGAAAGAAGTGTTCCGCCTGCCAGTTTTCATGAACGATATGCTGGAAAAAGGGTGGATCGGAAGCAAGGCAGGACAAGGCTTTTATAAAAAAGAAGGAAAAACGATTTATGAGCTTGACCCAGTGACGCTTACTTATGGCGAGCGGACAAAAATGAAATCACCGGCACTTGAAGCGGCAAAACAGGCAAAAGGGACTAAAGCGAAAATGAAAGCGCTTATTTACTCAGACGACAGAGCCGGCAGGTTGCTGTGGAATATCACATCTCAAACCCTGCTTTACTCAGCCGAACTGCTTGGTGAGATTGCCGATGATATTCATGCGATTGACCAAGCCATGAAGTGGGGATTCGGCTGGGAGCTGGGCCCGTTTGAAATGTGGGATGCCATCGGCCTCAGGCAGTCGGCAGAAAAGTTTGAGCAGCTTGGAGCAGATATGCCTGGCTGGATCAAAGACATGCTGGACAAAGGGAATGAAACCTTCTACATCAAAGAGAACGGAACGGTATTTTATTATGACCGCGGCGAATATAGAGCCGTGAAAGAAAACAAAAAACGGATTCATTTACAAGCACTTAAAGAAACAAAAGGCGTGATTGCAAAAAATAACGGAGCAAGCTTGATTGACCTTGGAGATGATGTGGCCCTTCTTGAATTCCATTCGAAAAGCAATGCGATCGGCCTCGATATCATTCAAATGATCAACAAAGCGTTAGAGGAAACAGAGCGGAACTACAAAGGCCTTGTCATCGGCAACCAAGGAAAAAATTTCTGCGTCGGCGCGAATCTTGGCATGATCTTAATGGAAGTCCAGGATGACAACTTTTTGGAAGTTGATTTCGTGATACGCCGTTTCCAAGAGACGATGATGAAGATCAAATACAGTGCGAAACCGGTTGTCGCCGCGCCATTTGGCATGACGCTCGGCGGAGGAACGGAAGTGTGTCTGCCGGCGGCTCGTATTCAAGCAGCAAGCGAAGCCTATATGGGGCTTGTGGAATCCGGCGTCGGCCTCATCCCTGGCGGAGGTGGAAACAAAGAGCTGTACATCAACCATCTTCGCCGCAGTCTTGATCCGATGAATGCGGCAATGAAAACATTTGAAACGATTGCGATGGCGAAAGTATCCGCTTCCGCCCAAGAGGCTCGTGAGATGAACATCTTAAAAGAAACAGATCACATCAGCATGAATCAGGACCACCTGCTTTACGATGCAAAACAGCTGGCCGCATCTTTATACGATACCGGCTGGCGGCCGCCTGTAAAAGAAAAGGTCAAGGTGGCGGGAGAAACCGGTTATGCGGCACTCTTGCTTGGCGCTGAGCAAATGAAGCTGTCCGGCTATATATCAGAGCATGATTTCAAGATCGCGAAAAAACTCGCTTATGTCATTGCCGGCGGAAAAGTGCCGTTCGGTACAGAGGTTGATGAAGAGTATTTATTGGAGATCGAGAGAGAAGCGTTTTTGAGTTTGGCAGGAGAGGCGAAATCTCAAGCGAGAATGCAGCATATGCTTGTGAAAGGTAAACCTTTACGGAATTAGGAGGGAGCTTATGAAAGAGGCAGTCATAGTGTCAGGTGCAAGAACACCGGTTGGGAAAGCAAAAAAAGGATCGTTGGCCACCGTTCGTCCGGATGATTTGGGAGCGATTTGCGTAAAAGAAACACTGAAACGGGCAGGCGGCTACGAAGGCAATATTGACGATTTGATTATCGGCTGTGCAACACCTGAAGCGGAACAGGGGCTAAATATGGCGAGAAATATTGGCGCGCTTGCGGGACTGCCGTACACGGTCCCGGCAATTACAGTCAATCGCTACTGCTCTTCAGGTCTTCAGTCCATCGCATATGCGGCAGAAAAAATTATGCTCGGCGCCTATGATACAGCGATCGCCGGCGGAGCAGAATCCATGTCTCAGGTTCCGATGATGGGGCATGTGACCCGTCCGAACCTCGCATTGGCAGAAAAGGCGCCGGAATATTACATGAGCATGGGCCACACAGCCGAGCAGGTCGCGAAAAAATACGGCGTCTCCCGCGAGGATCAGGATGCGTTTGCCGTTCGCAGCCACCAGAATGCGGCCAAAGCTCTTGCAGAGGGGAAATTTAAAGATGAGATTGTTCCCGTCGAAGTGACGGTGACAGAAATCGGAGAAAACCATAAGTCTCAGGAAAAACAGTTTGTATTTTCTCAGGATGAAGGCGTTCGCCCGCAAACGACGACAGACATCTTAGCGACATTGCGCCCGGCTTTTTCCGTTGACGGAACGGTTACTGCGGGTAATTCCTCGCAGACGAGTGACGGAGCGGCGGCAGTTATGCTGATGGACCGGGAAAAAGCTGATGCACTGGGCTTGGCGCCGCTTGTGAAATTCCGCTCCTTTGCAGTAGGCGGCGTGCCGCCGGAAGTGATGGGCATCGGACCGGTGGAAGCCATTCCGCGTGCCTTGAAGCTTGCCGGGCTTCAACTGCAGGACATCGGCTTGTTTGAACTGAACGAAGCTTTTGCATCACAGGCCATTCAAGTGATAAGGGAACTGGGAATTGATGAGGAAAAAGTGAATGTCAACGGGGGCGCAATCGCGCTTGGACATCCGCTCGGTTGTACGGGTACAAAGCTTACACTTTCACTGATTCATGAAATGAAACGGAGAAACGAGCAATTTGGAGTCGTTACAATGTGTATCGGCGGCGGGATGGGAGCGGCCGGTGTATTTGAATTATGCTAAAGGGGGAAAAACAAATGGCAAAAAAAGCGGCTGAAGTACAAAAAGGCGGCGGTTTCTTAATCGAGGATGTTCCATACGATCAAATGTATACACCGGAAGATTTCACTGACGAGCATAAAATGATTGCGAAAACAACTGAGGACTACATTGAGCAGGATGTTCTCCCTCATATAGATGACATCGAAAACCATCAATTCGAGCATTCCGTCAGGCTGTTGAAGAAAGCGGGCGAACTTGGGCTGCTTGGCGCTGATGTGCCTGAGGAATACGGAGGGCTCGGTCTTGATAAAATCAGCTCGGCACTCATCACTGAAAAATTTTCGCGTGCGGGAAGCTTTTCTCTTTCTTATGGGGCGCATGTCGGCATCGGGTCCTTGCCGATCGTCTTTTTCGGATCAGAAGTGCAAAAGAAAACATATTTGCCAGGACTCGCTTCAGGCGAAAAGATCGCTGCTTATGCACTGACTGAGCCGGGCTCTGGGTCTGATGCGCTTGGAGCAAAAACAACAGCCGTGCTGAATGAAGCAGGAACGCATTACGTGTTAACCGGGGAAAAACAGTGGATTACCAACTCTGCCTTTGCTGATGTATTTGTTGTTTACGCTAAAGTGGATGGCGAAAAGTTCTCGGCCTTTATTGTGGAAAAAAATTTCCCGGGTGTATCCACGGGTCCGGAAGAAAAGAAAATGGGAATCAAAGGATCATCGACAAGAACGCTTATTTTAGATCAGGCTGAAGTGCCAAAAGAAAACCTGCTTGGAGAAATCGGCAAAGGGCATGTCATCGCCTTTAATATTTTAAACATCGGCCGCTACAAGCTGGCGGTTGGCACAATCGGTGCATCTAAGCGGGTAATCGAGCTGTCTGCGGCATACGCAAATCAGCGGCGCCAATTTAAAACGCCGATTGCTAGCTTTTCGCTGACCCAGGAAAAAATTGCCACAATGGCATCAAGGCTGTACGCGATGGAAAGCTCTGTGTACAGAACTGTTGGGCTGTTTGAAGACAATATGAGCCAGTTTACAGCCGAAGATCTCAAGGACGGCCGGCAAATTGCCAAGTCAATTGCCGAATATGCCATCGAATGCTCTCTGAATAAGGTATTTGGCTCTGAAACGCTTGATTATATCGTAGATGAAGGCGTGCAGATTCATGGAGGCTACGGTTTTATGCAGGAGTACGAAGTAGAAAGAGCCTACAGGGATTCAAGGATCAATCGGATTTTTGAAGGCACAAACGAAATCAACCGGTTAATCGTGCCAAGCACCTTCCTGAAAAAAGCGCTCAAAGGCGAACTGCCTCTATTTGAAAAAGCGCAATCGCTGGAGGAAGAACTCATGATGCTTATGCCTGAAGAGCCTGGCAGCGGCGTGTTAGAGCAGGAGAAATATATCGTTAAGCAAGCCAAAAAAATCGCGTTGTTCGCTGCCGGTCTCGCCGCGCAAAAATACGGAAAAGCCATCGATCGCGAACAAGAAATTCTCGTCAACGTCGCGGATATCGTCAGCAATGTGTATGCAATGGAATCAGCCGTGCTCAGAACGGAAAAGGCCATTGCCGCGCAAGGCGAAGAAAAAGCGGCGCAAAAGGTGCTGTATACAGAAATTTTCATTCAAGAAGCCTTTAATGAAATTGAAGCGCACGCGAAGGAATCCCTCATCGCAATGGAAGAAGGAGATTCACTCCGCATGATGCTTTCCGCTCTGCGCAAGCTCACGCGTGTAACACCTAAAAACGTTATTCAGAAAAAACGCGAAGCGGCAGCGGGCGTTTTTGAAGCTGAAAAATATATTGTCTGATTGGCCAAGAGCTCCGCATGCGCGGAGCTTTTTTAAGAAGCACTGTTTTAGGTTTTTAAAACAAACTGTGTTAAAATAACCTCGATTATTTTATTGAGGGGGAAGAAGATGTCGTTAACTTTTTACTGGTACCCTAAATGCGGAACGTGCCGCAAAGCAAAGAAATGGCTTGAAGAGCATGGGAAAGAAATAAACGAAATACATATTGCAGAGCAGCCTCCAAGCAAAGAAGAACTAAAAGCGCTTTATGAAAAAAGCGGGCTGGATCTCAAGAAATTTTTCAACACGAGCGGCATGAAATACCGTGAGCTGAATCTCAAGGAAAAGCTGTATCACATGTCGGAGGACGAGCAGCTTGAACTGCTGGCTTCAGACGGAATGCTGATCAAACGCCCGCTTACAACAGACGGCGAAAAAGTGACAGTCGGATTTAAAGAAGACCAATTTGAAGAAAACTGGGCTTAATGTAAATTTTTTTTGAAAAGTATGTTATCTTCTTATTGTAGTGCTGTAAAAAATGGAGGGATTCAATTGAGCATACCTAAAGATTTGCGTTACTCAGGAGAACACGAGTGGGTAAAAGTTGAAGGAGAAAAAGCCAGAATTGGAATTACGCATTTTGCCCAGTCTGAGCTAGGCGACATCGTGTTTGTCGAACTTCCTGAAGTCGGCGCTGAAATCAAAGCGGACGAGCCATTTGGCAGTGTTGAATCCGTTAAAACGGTATCTGAGCTTTATGCACCGATTAACGGAACTGTTGTGGAAGTAAACGAAGATCTTGATGACAGTCCGGAATTCGTCAACGAATCTCCGTACGAAAAAGCATGGATGATCGTCGTTGAGCCGTCTGACGCTTCTGAAATTGAAAAACTGATGACAGCAGAGCAATACGAAGAGATGACACAAGAAGACTAAAACAGGATAGCTGTAAAGGCAATTGGACACGCTAACGTTATGGGAGGTGTCCAATATGGCTTTCAGCAAACAAAAGCTCGATGTCACCAATGATGTGACAGGCCGCTTTCAAAATGGCCGGCTCTCGTTATATCATGAAAATGAGATGATCGGCCAAATGACAAGCATGAATGAATATGAGCTTAAGTCCGGTTATTCCTTTGAAAATGAGAAATTTTATAAGACAGCTGATGTGGTCTCAGGAAACGACGAAAAATACGTGGATTGTGACTACGAAAACGGCTGGTGTTAATGTTGGCGGTGAATTTCACTGCCTTCTTTTACAATCTGAACGTTTCAAATATGACGCGGCAGGTGAAGAAGATGAAGATGGATGAGCTGGAAAAGGTTATGATTGTCGAAGGGAAAACAGATAAAGAGAAAATCGAAAGCGTCCTGAATGAACCAGTGCGCATTATCTGCACAAACGGAACAATCAGCCAGCTGAAGCTTGAGGAATTGGCTGACGAGCTTTACGATAAAGACGTCTATATATTAGTTGATGCTGATGAATCAGGCGAGAAATTAAGAAAACAGCTGAAAAGAGAATTTAACGAAGCCTGCCATCTCCATATCGACAGAGCCTATAAGGAAGTAGCGGCTGCACCCAGGCACCATGTCGCCTCTGTATTGCTGCGCGCGAATTTGAATGTCCATACTATTTTTCTTGAAAGAAAATCCCGAGGTGTATAGCATGAAAGAACTCCAAGAATATGAGCTTGAGCACATTGAAGATGATGTGTATCTCCTTTATTTATATACTCCGTTTTGCGGCACCTGCCAGCTAGCAAGCAAAATGCTGACAGTGGTGAAAGAAATGCTGCCTGATGTCGCCTTCTATAAAAACAATGTCAATTACTCTCCGACATTCGCAAAAGCATATCAAATTGAAAGCGTCCCTTGTTTTCTGCTGTTTAAAGGCGGAAAAGTGGTCGAAAGAGGATATGCGTTTCACTCTGTTTCTTATTTATATGAGCTGATCAAACAAAAATCATCTTCCGCATCCCATTTATGACATATTTCTCTGCACAATCCAATGAAATTGTCGTTCGTTTTATAAAGGGGTTCTTGCGCCAGAAAGAGAAATGTGTATGTATGACCAACAAATAGGAGGTTGTACATATGGAGAAAGCGGAAGTTTTAGAAGATGAGTATCAGCATCTGTTTTTAAAACCCCTTTTGAACGCTTCGACATTGCTCATTACCTTCCAAGGAGAAACAGAAGCCTTAACCGTCTCAATAAACGAACAGGGAGAAATGAAAAAAATTTCTTCGCCCCAAACGTCCAACCTGACCTTTTACGGAAACCAAACAGAAATTATTGACTTATTGCACGGAGACATTTCCCTTCAGCACCTTATTCAGAGCGGAAGCCTCAAAGTAAAGGGGTCATTCAGGGCCCTGTTAAAACTAGAAGCCATACTCTGGCTGACGAACGGATTTTTTCAGAGGATTTTAAAGAATTAAAAAATAGGAAATTATTATAATAGTAAAAGTTGACATCATTTATTTTATTGACATTTAATCATTCGCCATGCTATTCTACATTAAGAATTTCCGGACGAAAAAGACTATATATTTCTCTTATCAAGAGAGGTGGAGGGAAGTGCCCTATGAAGCCCGGCAACCATCAACGCTGTTGAAATGGTGCCAATTCACACGAAGCGTTCAGCTTTGAAAGATGAGAGAAAGGCATTTTATATAAGCCTTTCTGCTCAAGTGTGCAGAAAGGCTTTTCTTTTGCAGAAAAACCCGGAAGATTTCTTAGAATAGTGTTAAGGCAGGTGATTGCTTTGATCAATCTTCAAGATGTTTCAAAAGTTTATAAGTCGAAACACGGAGATGTCAATGCTGTCCAAAATGTCTCGCTTTCCATTAAAAAAGGTGAGATTTTTGGAATTATAGGATATAGCGGAGCTGGTAAAAGTTCCTTAATCCGTCTGCTGAACGGCCTTGAGAAACCAACCTCAGGAACCGTGGAAGTGGCGGGAACCAAGATTAATGAAGTGAACGGACGCGCTTTAAGAAATGCACGCCATGAAATCAGCATGATTTTCCAGCATTTCAATTTGCTTTGGTCGCGGACCGTTAGAGACAATATCATGTTTCCTTTAGAAATTGCCGGGGTGAAAAAGAGCGAACGGATCAAGCGCGCCGATGAACTGATTAAACTGGTAGGTTTAGAAGGAAAAGAAAAATCTTATCCGTCTCAGCTGAGCGGCGGACAAAAGCAGCGTGTCGGAATCGCCAGAGCGCTTGCAAACAATCCGAAGGTTCTCCTTTGCGATGAAGCGACATCAGCATTAGATCCGCAAACGACAGATTCAATTTTGGATCTATTGTCCGATATTAATGAAAGACTCGGTTTGACGATTGTGCTGATCACACACGAAATGCATGTCATCCGCAAAATCTGTAACAGAGTCGCTGTCATGGAAAACGGAAAGGTTGTGGAAGAAGGCGAAGTTCTCGATGTCTTCAAAAATCCGAAGGAAGACATGACAAAACGATTTGTTCAGCAGGTGACAGAGCCGGAAGAAACGAAAGAAACGCTACAGCACCTTCTTGATGAAACAGCATCAGGAAAAATGGTTCAGCTCACATTTGTCGGTGATTCTGCTGAACAGCCTCTGATTACAGAGATGATCAGAAACTTCAATGTCAGCGTCAATATTCTGCAAGGGAAAATCTCTCAGACGAAGGATGGAGCTTACGGTTCACTGTTCATCCATATTGATGGAGACGAGGAAGAAGTGCAAAACGTGATCCGGTTCATTAATGACAAACAGGTGAAAGCAGAGGTGATCACGAATGTTTGAAAAATACTTTCCGAACGTTGATTTAACTGAGTTGTGGAACGCGACATATGAAACACTTTATATGACGCTGATCTCTTTATTGTTTGCTTTTGTCATCGGAGTGATCCTCGGCTTGCTGCTTTTCCTGACAAGCAAAGGGAGCCTTTGGCAAAATAAAGCGGTCAACTCTGTGATTGCGGCCATTGTCAACATATTCAGATCGATTCCATTCCTAATTTTAATTATTTTACTGTTAGGGTTTACGAAGTTCTTAGTCGGCACGATCTTAGGGCCTAACGCCGCATTGCCGGCGCTGGTGATCGGTTCGGCACCGTTTTACGCGCGCCTTGCTGAAATCGCATTGCGCGAGGTTGATAAAGGTGTGATAGAAGCCGCTAAATCAATGGGCGCTAAAACGTCTACGATTATTTTCAAAGTGCTGCTTCCGGAGTCTATGCCGGCTCTTATTTCTGGGATCACGGTTACGGCCATCGCTTTGATTGGCTCAACGGCAATTGCCGGAGCCATCGGTTCAGGCGGCCTTGGAAACCTTGCGTACGTAGAAGGATATCAGTCTAATAATGCTGATGTTACCTTCGTTGCTACTGTGTTTATTTTAATCATCGTCTTTATTATTCAAATCATCGGTGATGTAATAACAAATATTATAGACAAACGATAAGGGAGGATTTACATTGAAAAAGCTATTTTTGGGTGCATTACTGCTTGTATTTGCAGGGGTTATGGCTGCCTGCGGTTCAAATAACGGCGCTGAATCCGGCAAGAAAGAAATTGTGGTTGCAGCGACAAAAACACCGCATGCGGAAATTTTAAAAGAAGCTGAACCATTGTTGAAAGAAAAAGGCTACACGCTGAAAGTGAAAGTGCTTAGTGATTACAAGATGTACAACAAAGCTTTAGCTGATAAAGAAGTGGATGCGAACTACTTCCAGCACATTCCTTACCTTGAGCAAGAAATGAAAGAAAACACAGATTACAAACTTGTGAATGCCGGAGCTGTTCACTTAGAGCCATTCGGTATTTACTCTAAAAAATACAAATCACTGAAAGACCTTCCAAACGGTGCGACAATTATCCTGACAAACAACGTCGCTGAACAAGGCCGTATGCTTGCAATGCTTGAAAACGCAGGATTAATCACACTTGATTCTAAAGTGGAAACAGTTGACGCAACATTGAAAGACATTAAGAAAAACCCGAAAAACCTTGAATTCAAAAAAGTAGCGCCTGAATTAACGGCAAAAGCATATGATAACAAAGAAGGAGACGCGGTCTTCATCAATGTAAACTATGCGATCCAAAATAAATTAAATCCTAAAAAAGATGCGATTGAAGTAGAATCAACGAAAAACAACCCATACGCTAACATCATTGCGGTAAGAAAAGGCGAAGAAGATTCTGCAAAAATCAAAGCGCTAATGGAAGTTCTTCATTCTAAAGAGATCAAAGACTTCATCGAGAAAAAATACGACGGAGCTGTGCTTCCTGTATCTGAATAAGACTGAAACCCCGGATGAGAAATCCGGGGTTTTTTTCGGGTATTTTCCTAAAAGCTGTTCATAATAAAAAGGAATGTTAAACAGATGGAGGGATTTTCTTTGAATCAAGACAGAGGAAGCATGCAGGACGCGCTAAAACAGTATAAATTAGGTTTAGGCACATTTGAACAAAAGATGCCGCTGATGGGAAGAAAGTTTAACGAGTTTACTGAACAATGCTTTGCCGGCAATTCTCTGACTGAAAGAGAAAAACAGCTGATCGCCCTCGGAATCGCCATCAATGCCCAGGATGAATATTGCATGATCTATCACACAAAAGGCTGTCTTGATGAGGGAGCGACAGAAGAAAATATTCTCGAAGCCGTCAGTGTGGCGGCGGCATTTGGAGGCGGCGCGGCTCTCAGCCAAGGCGTGACAGTTGTCCAGCAGTGCATAGAGGAATTTGGAAACACCACGCATTAAGAGAAGGAATATTCCGAAAAACCATTCTCATTTGATCTAAAAGGATGCCTTCGTCTCATCTGCCGTTATTTCAAGCCATATCCTTTTTGCGGTATCCATTGCAGCGTTGATACAATAGAAGCAAATATATGAAGGGATTGATTCATTATTTGCAGCAGCCAGGATAGACTGGACCTCGATTATACGTCAGAAATGGAAAAAGCAATGCTTCTGTCTCACGGAATTGGATACGAGGAATACGGACGCCGGCTGGAAACAAGAATGAAAGTAGAGCGGCAGAGAGAGCTTGATTATGAAAAGAGCAAGCGGATTTCTGCGGGAGGTTATTGAGAAAATCAATCTTTTAAAAAAGGGTGGGAATCCACTCTTTTTCTTTTTCAATCGCTTTAATAAAGTGCAGATCTTTGTTAAACTTGAGGAATGTGCAAGGCACGATAAAAAGTTGTATTTACTTTTCATTTGTTATAAAATTAGAATGAGAATAAAATGAGAATAATGATTATATATTTTTGGAGGTATAGATATGGCTGCTTCAACATTAACGATCAAAGATCTTCACGTTGAAATCGAAGGGAAAGAGATCTTAAAGGGTGTAAACCTTGAAATAAAAGGCGGAGAGTTCCACGCCGTAATGGGACCGAACGGAACAGGTAAATCCACTTTGTCAGCTGCTATTATGGGGCATCCTAAATATGAAGTAACAAAAGGAAGCATCACGCTTGACGGCAAAGATGTACTGGAGATGGAAGTGGACGAGCGTGCGCAGGCAGGTTTATTCCTTGCGATGCAGTACCCAAGTGAAATCAGCGGTGTGACAAATGCCGACTTCCTTCGCTCAGCAATCAACGCGCGCAGAGAAGAAGGCGATGAAATTTCTCTTATGAAATTCATCCGCAAAATGGACGAAAACATGGAGTTCCTTGAAATGGACCCTGAAATGGCCCAGCGCTACCTTAACGAAGGCTTCTCAGGCGGGGAGAAAAAACGCAACGAAATCCTTCAATTAATGATGATTGAACCGAAAATCGCCATCCTTGATGAAATCGACTCAGGTCTTGATATTGATGCACTGAAAGTTGTATCTAAAGGAATCAACAAAATGCGCAGCGAAAACTTCGGCTGCCTGATGATCACTCACTATCAGCGCCTGTTAAACTACATCACTCCAGATGTTGTTCACGTTATGATGCAAGGCCGTGTTGTAAAATCCGGCGGTGCAGAGCTTGCACAGCGTCTTGAAGCAGAAGGTTATGACTGGATCAAACAAGAACTTGGTATTGAAGACGAAACTGTAGGTCAAGAAGCGTAAGCGTTAGGGGGATTAACATGACACTAGGTACAAAACTATCCGTAGATCAGGAGTATCTCAAAAGCTTTTCCGAAAAGCATCAAGAACCTGCCTGGCTGAAAGACCTGCGCTTACAGGCTCTTGAACAAGCTGAGGATCTGCCGATGCCGAAGCCTGATAAAACAAAAATCACAAACTGGAACTTCACGAATTTCGCGAAGCATACAGTTGATAACGAACCGCTTTCTTCATTGGAAGATTTGACTGATGAAGTAAAAGCGCTGATCGATGTTGAAAACGAAGATAAAACATTATATGTACAGCGTGACCAGACGCCGGCATACCTTTCTCTTTCTCAAGAATTGAAAGACAAAGGTGTCATCTTCACTGATATTCTGACTGCCGCACGCGAGCACAGCGATTTGGTGGAGAAATACTTTATGAAGGACGGCGTGAAGGTTGACGAGCATAAATTAACTGCACTTCACGCAGCTCTTGTTAACGGAGGAGCATTCCTTTATGTTCCGAAAAATGTTCAGGTGGAGACGCCGGTTCAGGCTGTTTATGTCCACGAAAGCAATGATACGGCTCTTTTCAACCACGTACTGATTGTGGCTGAAGACCACAGTTCTGTAACGTATGTAGAAAACTACATCAGCACTGTAAACCCGAAAGACGCTGTCTTCAATATTATCAGTGAGGTCATCACAGGTGATAATGCCAGCGTGACATACGGTGCGGTGGATAATCTGTCTAGCGGTGTGACAACATATGTGAACCGCCGCGGTGCTGCTCGCGGACGCGACAGCAAAATCGAGTGGGCTCTCGGCCTGATGAACGATGGCGACACGATTTCCGAAAACACAACAAACCTTTACGGTGACGGCACATACGGCGATACGAAAACGGTTGTTGTCGGAAGAGGAGAGCAAACAGAGAACTTTACAACACAAATCATCCATTTCGGTAAAGCTTCAGAAGGATATATCTTGAAGCACGGTGTGATGAAGGATTCTGCTTCTTCTATCTTTAACGGAATCGGCAAAATCGAACATGGCGCTTCTAAAGCGAATGCGGAACAAGAATCACGTGTGCTGATGCTTAGTGAAAAAGCACGCGGAGACGCAAACCCTATTCTTTTAATTGACGAAGACGATGTAACTGCAGGACATGCGGCATCTGTCGGCCGTGTAGACCCTATTCAGCTTTACTACCTGATGAGCCGCGGAATTGCGAAAGAAGAAGCAGAACGCTTAGTCATCTATGGATTCCTTGCGCCGGTAGTAAACGAACTTCCGATTGAAGGCGTTAAGAAACAATTAGTTTCTGTTATCGAAAGGAAAGTGAAGTAATGAATATCACAGATATTCGTGAACAGTTCCCGATCCTTCATCAGCAAGTGAACGGACATGATCTCGTTTATCTCGACAGCGCGGCGACTTCTCAGAAGCCGCGTGCTGTCATTGAAACACTGGATAAGTATTATAACCAATACAATTCCAATGTTCACCGGGGCGTCCATACACTTGGAACCAGAGCGACAGACGGTTATGAAGGAGCGCGTGAAAAAGTCCGCAAGTTTATTAACGCGAAGTCAATGGCTGAGATTATTTTCACAAAAGGCACGACCACATCACTGAATATGGTGGCGTTAAGCTATGCGCGCGCCAACCTGAAACCGGGTGATGAAGTGGTTATCACCTACATGGAGCATCATGCGAATATCATTCCGTGGCAGCAGGCTGTCAAAGCGACTGGCGCCACATTAAAATATATTCCGCTGCAGGAAGACGGAACGATTTCTTTAGAAGACGTCAGAGAAACGGTCACAAGCAACACAAAAATTGTTGCGGTGTCTCATGTATCTAACGTCCTCGGCACGATCAACCCGATTAAAGACATGGCGAAAATCGCTCATGACAATGGTGCTGTTATTGTGGTGGACGGTGCGCAAAGCACGCCTCACATGAAAATTGACGTGCAGGATCTCGATTGCGACTTCTTTGCGCTTTCTTCCCATAAAATGTGCGGCCCTACCGGTATTGGTGTGCTGTACGGAAAGAAAGCCCTGCTGGAAAGCATGGAGCCTGCCGAATTCGGCGGTGAAATGATCGACTTTGTCGGGCTTTATGAATCAACTTGGAAAGAGCTTCCGTGGAAATTCGAAGCGGGTACGCCGATTATTGCAGGAGCAATCGGTCTCGGTGCCGCAATTGATTTTCTCGAAGAAATCGGTCTTGATGAAATCTCCCGCCACGAGCACAAGCTTGCAGCTTATGCACTTGAATGCTTCAGCCAGCTTGACGGCGTAACAGTTTACGGACCGGAAGAGCGTGCCGGACTTGTCACATTTAATCTTGATGATGTTCATCCTCACGATGTGGCAACCGTACTTGATGCGGAAGGGATCGCTGTCAGAGCCGGCCATCATTGCGCGCAACCGTTGATGAAATGGCTGGATGTAACTGCTACTGCAAGAGCAAGCTTTTATCTGTATAATACAGAGGAAGAGATTGATAAGCTTGTGGAAGCTCTTCAAAAGACAAAGGAGTATTTTACAAATGTCTTTTAATGCAAACTTAGATACATTGTACAGACAGGTGATTATGGATCATTACAAAAACCCGCGCAACAAAGGGGTTTTGAATGACAGCATCGTCGTGGATATGAACAATCCGACATGCGGCGACCGAATCAGACTGACAATGAAGCTTGACGGAGACATCGTGGAAGATGCGAAATTTGAAGGGGAAGGCTGTTCCATTTCAATGGCATCCGCTTCGATGATGACTCAGGCGATTAAAGGAAAAGATATTGAAACAGCCCTTTCCATGTCTAAGATTTTCTCGGATATGATGCAAGGGAAAGAATATGATGATTCTATAGATCTCGGGGACATTGAAGCCCTTCAAGGCGTTTCAAAATTCCCGGCCCGTATCAAATGTGCAACCCTGTCATGGAAAGCACTTGAAAAAGGAGTCGCAAAAGAAGAAGGCGGCAATTAAAAGGATTGGAGTGAAAATGGATGGCTAAAAAAATGCCTGATATTGGTGAATACAAGTATGGTTTTCACGACAAGGACGTTTCCATTTTCCGTTCAGAGCGCGGATTGACAAAAGAAATCGTAGAAGAAATTTCTCGCATGAAAGAAGAGCCTCAATGGATGCTTGATTTCCGCTTGAAATCACTTGAGCATTTCTACAACATGCCGATGCCTCAATGGGGCGGAGATTTAAACTCACTGAACTTTGACGAAATTACGTACTACGTAAAACCGTCTGAGCGTTCAGAGCGTTCTTGGGATGAAGTTCCTGAAGAAATTAAGCAAACATTCGACAAGCTCGGTATTCCTGAAGCTGAACAAAAATACCTTGCGGGTGTTTCTGCTCAGTACGAATCTGAGGTTGTATACCACAACATGAAAGAAGATCTTGAAGCGCAAGGCATCGTCTTTAAAGACACTGACAGCGCGCTGAAAGAGAATGAAGATATTTTCCGTGAGCACTGGGCAAAAGTGATCCCGCCGACTGATAACAAGTTTGCGGCGCTTAACTCAGCTGTTTGGTCCGGCGGATCTTTCATCTACGTCCCTAAAGGCGTGAAGGTTGAAACACCGCTTCAAGCTTACTTCCGTATCAACTCTGAAAACATGGGTCAGTTCGAACGTACACTGATCATCGTTGACGAAGAAGCAAGCGTTCATTATGTTGAAGGCTGTACTGCGCCTGTTTACACAACAAACTCACTTCACAGTGCAGTTGTTGAGATCATCGTGAAAAAAGGCGGCTACTGCCGTTATACAACGATCCAAAACTGGGCGAACAACGTTTACAACCTAGTAACGAAGCGTACAGTCTGTGAAGAAAACGCAACAATGGAATGGATCGACGGCAACATCGGTTCTAAACTGACAATGAAATATCCGGCTTGTATCCTAAAAGGCGAAGGCGCGCGCGGTATGACGCTTTCTATCGCTCTTGCGGGTAAAGGCCAGCATCAGGATGCAGGTGCGAAAATGATTCACCTTGCACCAAACACATCATCCACAATCGTATCAAAATCGATTTCAAAACAAGGCGGAAAAGTAACGTACCGCGGCATCGTCCACTTCGGACGCAAAGCGGAAGGCGCCCGCTCTAACATCGAGTGCGATACGCTCATTATGGATAACAAATCAACTTCAGACACAATTCCTTACAATGAAATCTTAAATGATAACATTTCATTGGAGCACGAAGCGAAAGTGTCTAAAGTATCTGAAGAGCAGCTCTTCTACTTGATGAGCCGCGGTATTTCTGAAGAAGAAGCGACTGAAATGATCGTAATGGGCTTCATCGAGCCATTCACAAAAGAGCTTCCAATGGAATACGCAGTTGAAATGAACCGTTTGATTAAGTTCGAAATGGAAGGTTCTATTGGTTAATGATGAAAACCTTTGTTTATCAAGGGTTTAAGGGATTATTATAAATTGTAAAATTGTCGGCGTGCCGATTTCGTGTGTAGGAGACGAACTTTTGAAGTTCGTCTTCTTTTATTTTTTCAGTGATATCAAGTTAAGTATCCACTATTTTTTTGATGGTTAAATATCCTAGTCGAAAATACATATGTCAGACTTGCGATTCTTTTGTCAAAAGCCTATCCTGAAAAATATTGAAGTCTAATGAAAAATTCAGGATAAATTTGTTCTTGTTGCGATAATGACCACATGATGTCTATACAATCGGGACAATATCTCCTGCATGCATAAGTAAACTTTTATAAGATTCAAACGACTATTATGTGACTTTAACGGCTGCATGATACGGTTCCTTTATCAAGCAACCATACAGTTGCTTATACTTGACACGCAACCATGTAGTTGCTTATACTCGATATATGAATTGGGACAACGACGCTATATTCAAAGCACTCGGCGATTCGACTCGTCGGCTTATATTAGACGAACTATCCGAACGAAACGAGCTGACGTTGTATGAACTTACGGTACGTCTCATTACGAAGCACAACCTCTCCATAACGCGACAGGCGATAGCTAAACACCTTTCTGTCCTGGAAGATGCAGAGCTCGTAAAATCAAAACGAAAGGGAAAATATCGAGTACTTATATTCAACAACGAACCGCTTAAAAATTTGCTCAAAGGATGGGTAGAATAATTTTATATAATCAGAACAGGACTTCTGACAAATGTGTGGGTTGTTTTGCTTGTAGCCAGATTGTTAGCACATTACCATGCGTCATTCATATCAAAGGAGGGAAAAACAGTATGAAAATCATTGTTACCAGTATATTCGTACAAGATCAAGACAAGGCACTGGAGTTTTATACAGAAAAACTGGGGTTTGTAAAAAAGGAAGACGTTCCTATGGGGAAATTTAGGTGGATAACGCTTGTTTCTCAAGATGATCAAGACGGAACCGAGCTTTTACTCGAACCGAATGAACATCCTGCCGCCAAGGAGTATCAAAAGAAGATATTCGCCGAAGGCTTCCCAGCAACAATGTTTGGCGTTGCAGATATTCAAAAAGAGTACAAACGATTAAGGGAAAAAGGCGTGAAGTTTACTATGGAACCGACAAAAATGGGCGAAGTCACAATAGCTGTCTTCGACGATACTTGCGGCAACCTTATTCAAATTGTACAGAAGTAACCGGTGCGAGTTTAAGTTCAGTAAAGTGGTTTTCATCAAAAAATAAAACTGTTTTATTCACAATTAATTAAGTGAATTTTTTCATAAAAAAGGACGTGTCTATTTTTTAATCGCGTCCTTTTTGTATGCAGAAGAAAAACCGCTGGCCGAGGGGCCGCGGTTTCTTATTCTTCGATCTCCTGATTGATGATTTGTTTTACAGATGTATTGCTGTTATGTTCCCTATTCATCTCTTGTAAACGAGTATAAGCCGTGTCAAATTCCTCTTTTGACATCTGTTTTGCGGCTAATGCAGAGCATAAAATGGCAAAGGCGATCGGCATTGTATCAATGTGGATATCGATATGGACCTCTGAGTTGCCGCTGTTTTCGATCATAGATCCATTGTTAGGCATCTCTTGAGTATGTCTGTTGATAGGAATGATATTCTCGTTCATTACTCTTCTCCGTCTTGAGACTGTGCCTGTGCCTGATCCTGATCTGTATTCACGTTGACTACGACTTTTGCATTGCCGCTGTTTTCAACTTTAGCAACTGATACATTGCGCTTTTGGTTTTCTTCATTTTCATGACGATTTTCGCTCATGGTATCATCCTTTCTCTATTGATAGTGATAGGATATTCGATAGGAGAGTGAAGAGATTGGACGAACTTCGCGGTTTTTTCACATTGGGGCTAAAGGTCGAAGGGAAGCACTCTATTTGGTAAAATGAATAGACATTATAAAAGAAAAGGTGTTTGCATATGAAATCGTACATCATCGTCGGTGCAGGGATTCTTGGTGCGTCGACGGCTTATCATCTTGTCAAATTGGGTGCCCGGGTCATGGTGATTGACCGGAAGGAACCTGGTCAAGCGACTGATGCGGCAGCAGGGATCGTCTGTCCTTGGCTTTCGCAGCGCCGCAATCAGGATTGGTATCAGCTTGCTAAGGGAGGAGCACGGTACTATACGGATTTAATCCATCAATTGGAAGAAGACGGAGAAACGGATACAGGATATAAGCGTGTCGGTGCCATCAGCATTCATACTGATGCGGCAAAGCTTGATAAGATGGAGGAGCGGGCGTATAAGAGACGGGAGGATGCGCCGGAGATCGGCGACATTACCCGCTTGTCCGCAAGTGAAACGAAAAAGCTGTTTCCGATTTTAGCTGACGGTTATGAATCAGTTCATATCAGCGGTGCCGCCCGTGTGAACGGAAGAGCGCTGTGCGGGTCCCTTTTAAGCGCTGCAGAGAAACGCGGCGCAAAGATCATCAAAGGAAATGCGTCCTTGCTTTTTGAAAATGGAACGGTCACCGGTGTACAAATAGACACACAGCAGTTTACGGCTGACGCGGTAATTGTGACAGCGGGGGCATGGGCCAATGAGGTCATGAAACCTCTTGGCATTCATTTTCAAGTGTCCTTTCAGAAAGCGCAGATTATGCATTTTGAAATGACGAAACCGGATACAGGATCGTGGCCGGTTGTGATGCCGCCGAACGATCAGTACATTCTTTCGTTTGATAACGGCAGAATTGTAGCTGGCGCCACACACGAAAACGATGCCGATCTAGATGATCTGCGTGTGACAGCCGGAGGACAGCACGAAGTATTGAGTAAAGCGCTAGCGTCAGCACCGGGTCTTGCTGATGCTGCTGCCATTGAAACAAGAGTGGGCTTCAGGCCGTTTACACCAGGGTTTTTGCCGGTTGTTGGCGCTGTACCGGACGTTCAAGGCCTTTTTGCCGCTAACGGTTTAGGCGCTTCGGGATTAACGATGGGGCCGTTCTTGGGATCAGAGCTCGCAAAGCTAGTTCTCGGAAAACAGACAGAAATCGACCTTAGCCCTTATGATCTAGCCGGAGCGTTGCATAATAAGTAAAAGCATAACAAACAAATATAGTAAAGCTGTTCTAGCTTTTCTTTTCTGTCTGTGTTAGCATTTACCTTTAATGAAAAAGAGGACGTGAACTGATTTTGATAAAAATTGATATACCTGCACCGAATGTCACCATCACCGAACGACAGCAGTCAGCTAATGATAACGAGCCGAAAATAAAGGCGATTTACGGATTCATCGACTTTCACCAGATACCAAGGGATAAAGGCGGCATCTTCATGTTTTATAACATTCATGACGAGCTGCTGTTTGTCGGTAAAGCTAGAAAGTTAAGACAGAGAATTAAGAAGCATTTTGAAGATACTGTCTCACCGATCAAACATCACAGAGACGAAGTATATAAAATTGAAGTATGTGTAGTTGAAGATCCAATGGAAAGAGAAATTTACGAAACATATATCATCAATACACAGCACTCGAAGTACAATATAGACAAGGTATTTTTTAAATAAGAAGTCAGTCTGCGGATTGAACAGCGAAGCCAGAGCTTATGTAAAGTTCTGGCTTTTGATTTGGGCATTTTTCCGCAGATAGACCTTTGACTATCATCTGAGTAAATTATTGAGAAATTTCAGAAAATAATATTGACAATCCTAGCTCCGGACTTTAATATAACAATATATAATGTTATATAACGTTATATAATAAAAATGAGGAGTGAAGGATTTGAGTCAGGCCACAGTAAAAGTAAATCGTGAGGTTCAAGCTTTCTTGCAGGATTTGAAAGGGAAAACCATTGACCATGTATTCTTTGTCGCATGCGGAGGGTCTTCGGCCATTATGTATCCGAGTAAATATGTGTTTGACAGGGAGTCAAAATCAATCAACTCCGACCTTTACAGCTCTAATGAATTTATTCAGCGCAACCCTGTTCAGCTTGGTGAAAAGTCTCTTGTTATTTTGTGCTCGCATTCGGGAAATACCCCGGAAACAGTCAAAGCCGCTGCGTTTGCAAGGGGCAAAGGCGCACTTACGATTGCGATGACGTATAAACCAGAGTCTCCTTTAGCGCAGGAAGCACAATATGTTGCCCAGTACGATTGGGGTGACGAGGCGCTTGCGATCAATACGAACTATGGCGTTCTGTATCAAATCGTTTTCGGCACCCTGCAAGTATTAGAAAACAATACGAAATTTGAACAAGCAATTGAAGGTTTAGATCAATTGCAGGCTGTGTATGAAGAAGCCCTTAAGCAGGAAGCTGACAACGCACAGCAATTCGCAAAAGCTCATGAAAAAGAAAGCATTATTTATACAATGGCAAGCGGTGCAAACTACGGTGTCGCTTACTCCTACAGCATCTGCATTCTCATGGAAATGCAATGGATTCATTCCCACGCCATTCATGCCGGAGAATATTTTCACGGACCGTTTGAAATTATTGATGAATCCGTGCCGTTTATCATCCTGCTCGGTTTAGATGAAACTAGACCTCTTGAAGAGCGGGCGCTTACCTTCTCGAAAAAGTATGGCAAAAAGCTCACAGTGCTTGATGCCGCATCTTACGACTTCACTGCAATTGACGATTCAGTTAAAGGCTACCTTGCTCCGCTCGTTCTCAACCGTGTACTGAGAAGCTATGCGGATGAGCTGGCAGAGGCGAGAAATCATCCTTTATCTCATAGAAGATACATGTGGAAAGTTGAGTATTGATCTGAAACTGAGGAACCATTATGCATTAGACTATAATGTTATATAACATTATAGTCTAATGTCCAGAGGAGGCCAACCCTTTGAAGAAAATGTTGTTGTTTTTGATCATTGCAGCTGTCAGTATGCTCACCATTGCGGGCTGTTCGAGTCAGGGCAGTTCATCAGACGGAAAGGTGACATTGAAATTTTTCCACAGATGGCCGAAGGAGCCGGAAAAAAGTTATTTTGAAGAGGTTGTTAAGGAATTTGAAAAAGAACATCCGGATATCGACATTCAAATTGAAGCCGTTTTGAATGACTCTTATAAAGATAAAATTAAGGTCATGCTGGGAACCACCAGCCCTCCTGACATTTACTTCTCTTGGAGTGACGAGTTTGCTTTTAAATTCATCAGAGGCAATAAGGCACTTGATCTTTCGTCCTACTACGAAAGTGATACAGATTGGTCATCACAGCTCGTTCAATCGCAAGTTACACCATTTACTTATGAAAACAAGCAATATGGCGTGCCATGGCAAATGGACGCTAAATCATTCTTTTATAATAAAGACATTTTTAAAAAGCTGAACCTTGATCCTCCGAAGACATGGGATGAATTAATCGATGTGTCAAAGAAGCTGAAAGAAAATGGCTACACACCAATTAGCTTTGGAACAAAGGCGACTTGGACAATCTCGCACTATATCGGCACGCTCAATCAGCGGATGGTCGATGAAAAAACACGGGAAAAGGACTATAACGCCAAAACGGGTGAATTTACTGATGAAGGCTATGTAAAAGCACTTGAAAAGCTTCAGGAGCTGATGCCTTACTTCAATAAACATGTAAACTCCGTCGACCACGAATATGTAAGACAGCAATTTAAGAGCGGAAAGTCGGCGATGATATATGCAGAAACAGCGGAAATCAAGCTGGTTGAACCGGTGAATCTGGGGATGTTCCCATTCCCTGAAATCAGCGGGCAAAAAGGATCATCAGAAGCGTTAACGGGAGCGCCGGAAGGGTTCATGATTGCCTCAAAAACAAAACATCCGAAGGAAGCGATGGAATTTTTGCAGTTTCTGACGTCGAAAAAAATGGGTGAAAAGCTCGTCAAAGATGTCGGGAAATACAGCGCGGTGCAAGGAACGGCTACCGAAGAAAATTCTACAGCCATTCAGCGTGAAGCGGTTCAGCAAATTGTTGATGCCAAATCAATGGTTCCATGGTTTGATATGGATGTCGATGTTGAAATCGCAGATGCGTACTTAACGAGCGTCCAGCAAATGCTTGGCGGCGACATGACACCGGAGCAGGTGATGAAAGCTGTTCAAAAAGCAGCGAAGCAAGTGAGAGCGTCAGCTGAATAAATCAAAGAAAAGGTGAAACTTCGCACCTTTTCTTTTTATAAAGGAGATGAGATATCCTTGGTCAATCAGAATAAAATAATCCCCTATTTGTTTTTGGTGCCCGCTCTCGTTTTTTTACTTTTTGTTTATATCCCGATTTTTGAGAATGTCTTCCTCAGCCTGTTTCAGTGGAGCTCTTTTTCTCCGGAAAAAACGTTTATCGGATTGAAAAACTATGTTGAATTATTTCATGATCCTGTCTTCTATCAGGCACTTACCAATAATGTGCTTTACGCAGTGATCTCAATTGTATGCCAGGTATTTGGCGGTTTGATTTTGGCGGCGGTGCTTGAGGATAAGCTGGTCAGAAAATGGTCGCCGTTTTTTCGTACTGTTTTCTTTTTGCCGGTTGTCATCTCAATGACGGTGATCGCGCTTTTGTTTGATTTTATTTACAACCCTGAGACGGGGCTTTTGAATCAGTTGCTTCAGGCGGTCGGTCTTGATCAGCTGACGAGAGCCTGGCTTGGGGAGGACAGCACGGCTATGCTTTCTGTTATTTTTGTGTCTCAATGGCAATCTGTCGGTTATATTGCGATGCTGTACATTGTGTCGATTCAAAAAATACCGGATGAACTGTATGAAGCGGCCCGGCTTGACGGCGCGGGGAAAATTCAGCAGTTTTTTCATATTACCGTTCCCCAGACGAAAGAGATGTCTTTTGTTGCGGTGGTCATGACGCTGACCGGCGCCTTTACGGTATTTAATGAACCGTACATATTGACAGGCGGCGGGCCGGGAAACGCTTCAGAAGTTTTAAGCACGTTTTTATATAAAAGCGCCTTTACAAAGGATATGATGGGCTATGCCTCAGCGATAGCCACCGTTGTGTTAATCATTACGCTCGCATTGTCGCTCATGCAAATGAAGTTCTTTAAAACCGGAAAGGAGGAGTAACAGATGCTGCCTCAGAAGAAGACAGATTCGTTCAGATTGGAGCCTGTGCCTGACCGGCACATTGAGATGAAAAGAAAGCCTAGACGAAAATGGTACATCGGAGAAACGTCTGTGTGGGTTTTTCTGTTTCTTTATCTGATTGCGATCGCCTATCCGCTTCTATGGATGGTGATGAGCGCCTTTAAAAACTCGGACGATATTTTTGAACATAGCTGGTCGCTGCCGTCTTCGTGGCATCCGGAAAATTTTGTGTCCGCCTGGAATCAGGGGATTTCTTCTTATTTTATGAACAGTGTCATCGTCACGTCGCTTACGTGTGTGATCACCGTCTTTATCAGTGCATGGGCGGCGTACGGCCTTTCCCGGTTTGAGTTTAAAGGAAAAGGATTCTTTTTGGTGCTTTGTCTTGGCGGTTTGATGCTGACGCCGCAGGTCAGTCTTGTGCCGCTTTATTCTATTATTCAGTCGCTGGGCCTTTACAATACGTATTGGGCGTTAATCCTGCCGTATGCTGCTTACCGGATCCCGTTCACCATCATTTTGATCCGCTCTTATTTTCTCTCTATTTCCAAAGAATTGGAGGAGGCGGCTTATTTAGATGGCTGTACGAGTTTCGGGGTATTTTTCAGAATTTTCTTACCAATGAGCATGCCGATTTTGGTGACATCCGGCATTTTGACGGCTTACCATACGTGGAATGAGTTTATGTTTGCGATTATTTTCATAGATGATGAGAATTTGCGGACCATTCCAGCCGGGCTGATGCAGTTCAGAGACGCACTGCAGACAGACTGGGGCGTCCTGCTGGCGGGATTAACGATTTCGGCTGCGCCGATTATTATTCTATTTTTATTTATGCAGAAATATTTTGTCCGCGGGATTGCAAGCGGAAGTGTAAAAGGATAAAGGAGGAAGCACAATGAAATTGATTGCGGTTGGAGATAACGTTGTAGATTACTATCAGGACCAAGAAACGTTCTACCCGGGAGGAAATGCCTTAAACGTCGCAGTGCTTGCCAAACGGCTCGGGCACGAGGCTTCCTATATCGGAATCGTCGGCAATGACGAAGCCGCGGCACATCTTTTGAACGTATTGAAATTGGAGAAGGTCAATGCGGATTATATTCGCCAGGCGCACGGAGAAAACGGAATGGCGATTGTCACCCTTGATGAACAGGGGGACCGTATTTTTGTCAGATCAAATAAAGGCGGTATTCAGTCCCGGCTCCGTCTTGTGTTTCAGGAGAAAGATGTATCCTTTATCAGCGGGCATGATCTGCTGCATACCAGTGTGTACAGCAGACTTGAGAACGATCTTCCGCAGCTGTGCGGCCTGATCCCGGTCTCCTTTGATTTTTCAACCAATCGGGAGGATAATTATTTGAGGAAGGTCTGTCCTTATGTGACGTATGCGTTTTTTTCAGGCAGCGATTTGAGTGAGTCAGAGTGCGGCGAGCTTGCTGAAAAAGCTCATAAGTATGGAGCGAAAGTCGTATGTATGACCCGCGGGGGCCAAGGGGCGATCTTGTCTGCGGGTGACCGAATCTATCATCAGCCGATTGTGGAAACTGATATAATAGATACACTTGGAGCGGGAGATTCATTTATAGCGGGTTTCTTGACTGCTTTTTGCGAGAAGCAGGACATAATGCATGCTTTGGGCAAAGCGGCGGAAACGGCTGCAAAAACATGCGGCGTGTACGGGGCTTTCGGCTATGGCCATCCTTTTCGCTTGGAGGATGGGGGAAGCAGTGAAAAAACGAGAATACTATAAGCAGTGTCTCGTTTTTTATGCCTGTTATGTGTAGGGGCTGTTGATGGTAAAAGTAACACGGTTTGTGTGCATCAAAAACAATGAGCAGTAGATTGGCTGGTCGTTTGATGTAAAAGCCGTTTTATCGATTTCAAATAGTGCATCCCCTATATCGCAATCCAGGTATTTGCTTTCCTCCTGCTGGGCATATACAACATTTAATAGCTTCGTATTGTGTGTGGGCACAACTTGGTATTGCTGTCGTAAAATATCATGCATGGATACGCCGTCAGCAATAAAGGTATCAATGCTGGGAAACAAATCCAGCGGATAATGTGTCACTTCAAAGGTGAGCGGCTGATCATCGTTATATAAAATCCGTTTTAATTCAACGACAGGGCTCTCGGGATTGATTTGCAGCTTTTCGGCTATGGGTTTTGCCGCCGGAATGATCTCATGGGACAGCACCTGATGCTTCGGTTTTTTGCCGGTTGATTCCATAAATTCCGAGTAGCCGTTTACTGCAATCAGCTCTCGTTTTAATTTAGGGCTTTTAACGAACGTTCCCTTTCCTTGCTGCCGGATCAGATAGCCTTCTTCAACTAAATCGAGAATGGCTTTCCTGACGGTAATGCGGCTGACATTATACTTGCTGCAAAGCTCGTTTTCAGTAGGCAGCTTGGCGGTTGGGGAATACACGCCCTTTTTGATGTCATCAGTGATGATTTGTTTTAGCTGAATGTATAAAGGTGTAGAACTTCCGTTGTTTAACAAAGGGTAGCCTCCTTTTAAGCTATTATTCATATTATAATGTATTATGACGTTATAATACAAATTTACATTTTTTATTTTAGAAATATAGCAAAAATAGGAATCGATTACTCTAAAAATAACAGAAAGACCAAGTTGTTTCCAGTGACGAAATAACAGATTAAAAGATAGGGGGAATTTCTGATGGCTGCATTATCATTTGAACATGTCAAAAAATCATATCACTCCCAATTAACGGTGAAGGACTTTGATTTAGATGTAAAGGATAAGGAGCTTTTGGTGCTGGTGGGGCCGTCAGGATGCGGAAAATCGACAACGCTGCGTATGGTGGCGGGGCTGGAAAGCATCTCTGAAGGAAACCTCCTCATTGATGGGGAACGGGTCAATGATCTCCCGCCGAAAGAACGTGATATTGCGATGGTATTCCAAAACTATGCGCTTTATCCGCATATGACGGTATTTGATAATATGGCGTTCGGATTAAAACTTAGGAAGATGGCGAAACAGGAAATTGCTGAACGGGTTCATGCGGCAGCTAGAATTTTAGAGATTGAACATTTGCTGAAGAGAAAACCGAAGGCGCTCTCTGGCGGACAGCGGCAACGGGTGGCGCTTGGCAGATCGATTGTAAGGGAGCCGAAGGTCTTTTTAATGGACGAGCCGCTTTCCAATCTGGATGCAAAACTGAGAGTGACGATGCGGACAGAAATCAGCAAGCTGCACCAGCGTTTAGAGGCAACCATCATTTATGTCACGCATGACCAGACCGAAGCGATGACAATGGGCGATCGGATTGTCGTGATGAATGATGGGGAAATCCAGCAGGTGGCGAAACCTCATGACATTTATCATTACCCGGCAAATCTGTTTGTCGCAGGCTTCATCGGCTCTCCCGGAATGAACTTTCTGACAGGCGCCATTGAAGAGCACCATGGCGAGCTGTTTTTCACAAACCCTTCGATCCGGATTCATATTCCTGAAGAAAAAGCGAAGCGGCTTAAAGAAAAGGGATATGCCGGCGAGCAGATGATTGCCGGCGTCCGGCCGGAGCATATCACACATATGACTGAAAATGATCAGCTGTTTGATTCAGTGTTTAAAGCGAAGGTGGAAGTGAATGAAAATCTGGGATCAGAGCAAATTGTACATGTCACGTCTGGGGGCGAGCGGCTCACGGTCCGCCTGGACGGAAACACGCGAATCGCCGCAGGCGATCTGATCCAGCTGGCAGTGAAAATGGATCACGCCGTCTTTTTCGATGCGGAGACAGAAGAGGCTGTGTATTAGAAAAGGTGCTCCTAAACAGGAGCACCTTTTTCTTACGGCCAAATGTCGTCAGCCCATTCAGGGTGGTCAATAAATGGATTGCGGTTATGCTGATATTTCTCATAAATGATTTCATTTCTTTTTCTCTCGCGGTCATCAACCGGGTCCTGCCTATTCCATTCAAGCAGGACAGATTGTTTTCCGTGATAAGGGGCTGAGCCGTTGCCTGTTTTATCATTAAGCTCAAGGTCAGGGTAGCCGTCATCACCTTCGTAACGGACAGCCATGTAAAACAGCATGCGCGCCACATCGCCTTTTACATCATCGCGAGGCTCCCATGAATCTCCATCATAATAATTTCCCGGCGCTTTTGCATATTCAGTGCCGCCGTTGTCAAAATCCATATTTCCTCTGGCGCTGTTGACTTGAACGTCAGCCGGGCGCAAATGGTGAATGTCGGTGCCAGGTCCCTTGCTTGTACCAAAATTGCCATGAGATTTCGCCCAGACATGCTCGCGGTTCCAATCGCCGACATTGCCGCCGTTCAGGTTTTTCGACCGCGATTCATTCGTATAGAGCAGGATGACGTTATTCGGGTTTGCCGGATCTTCATCGGTTTCTTTCAGCGCGTTCCATACTTCGCTGTAGGACAGCATCGTGTGTCCGCTAACGATGCGGTGCAGAGCGCTTTTTAGCGATTCTCCTGTTTTTCCTTCAGCCCCTTCATAATAGGTATCTGTGTCAGTGTAGGGTGCAGCGGGAGCGGCTAATGAGAGAAGGCCCACGGTTCCTGAAGGGGAAGACGCTAATCGGTCATTCAGGCTCAATGCGGTTTGCGGGCTTGCTGATGCGGCGGGCGCAAACCATCCAGAAATCAGTAATACACAGACGAGCGGCAGAAACCTTGTTCTTTTTGTCATCACTTGCCCTCCTTTTATCAGATCATGTCTATTATCTAAAAATGAAATCAAGGATAGAAGTGTCATTTTGTATATTTTTCTTTAAAATTGTAAATTAGTTCCTTTGGAGGAGGCAGATATCCACTGTTCCAATATCTTTAGGCCCCGTTTTTGCTTCAGCTGAGATTTGGCAAGGTCTGTTCCTTCTTCAATTGATGTGGTATGTCCGAATAAATAGTAACGCAGTCCCGCATTCATGATGACTTGCTTTCTTTCATAGTCTAATCCGGCTTCCTCGCTGCCGCTGAGAATCGCCTTGATTTTTTCTGCCTGTCCGGCCTGGCTCATTATTTGATCCACTGCTGCTTCGTCCGACGTTTCTGTTTTGATCCGTTCTGCGATCAGAAATGCCGCGATTTGCACATCGCTTGCTTTACCGGAAAACATCGCTTCTCCCGCAAGCTTGGCTTGTTCATATGAAAGGTGTTTTGACCCCCTTTTTCCTCTTGCTGTGTCTTTAATCCATTGTTGCATTTTGGCTCTCTCCCTTACTGTGTTTTCTTTTGACTTTACATGAAAATGGCACTGCGAGGTAGGGAGGTTTCTGGTTGCTATGGTGCTGGATAGATACTGTGACTAAAAAATAAACGTTTTTTTGGTTATTCTGTCAATGAACTATCGAGTTCCTCCTTCTATAATGAAGTCACCATAACGGCCAGAGGGGGGAGTACATGGAAAAGCAGAAGCTATCAGTCAAAAACAGCATCACAGATTATATTGAATGGCTCGCCCAATACGGCGCATCTGCGGACGGCGGCGTAACGAGGCTTTTGTATACAAAAGAGTGGATGGACGCGCAGCTCGCAGTCAAAACGGAAATGTCTTCATTCGGGCTTGAAACAAGATTCGACGATGTCGGCAATGTTTTTGGAAGGCTTTCGGGCACCCAGTCTCCGGATGAAGTGATTGTAACCGGTTCACATATCGATACTGTCATCAATGGGGGAAAGTATGACGGCGCTTACGGCGTTCTTGCGGCCATGCTGGCGATCAAGCAGCTCAAAGAAACGTACGGAGCGCCGAAAAAAACACTCGAAGCGGTCTCCTTATGTGAGGAGGAGGGGAGCCGTTTCCCGATGACCTATTGGGGATCGGGGAATATGACAGGCGTTTTTTCAGTACAGGATGCGGGAGAACCGAGAGACGAATCAGGAGTTTCACTGCAATCTGCGATGTATGAGAACGGCTTTGGCAAAGGCGTGTTTCAGTCAGCGTATAGGACAGATATCAGTGCTTTTGTTGAGCTTCATATTGAACAGGGGAAGACATTGGAAATGTCAGGACGGGATCTCGGCATTGTGACAAGTATTGCGGGGCAGAGGCGATATCTCGTCACGCTGGAGGGGGAATGCAATCACGCGGGAACCACCTCCATGAAATGGCGCAAGGACCCGCTTGCAACCAGCAGCCGCATCATTCATGAACTGCTGCTGCGGTCGGAAGAGCAGCCGGATGAGCTTCGTCTGACATGCGGAAAAATAACGGCAGAGCCCAATGTAGCCAATGTCATACCGGGCCGCGTGCAGTTTTCAATCGATATTCGCCATCAGCATCAGCACGTGCTGGAGCAATTTCATGAAGATATGGCTGCTTTGATCAACGGCATTTGCCATCAAAAAGGAATTCGCGCCATGATCGATGAATATATGCGGATAGAGCCTGTGCCGATGGACGAAAGGCTAAAGGCTGCGGCTTTTGAGACAGCGGCAGAAAACGGGATCAGCTGTGAAGAAATGGTGAGCGGAGCAGGGCATGATGCACAAATGATCGGAAGGTGCTATCCGGCTTGTATGCTGTTTGTGCCAAGCCGCGGCGGCATCAGCCACTCTCCGAAGGAATATACTTCAGCCAGACAGCTTGAGATCGGCGTCCGCGCATTGACTGATTTATTATACAAACTGGCTTATTGATAAAGGAGGAATGGCTGTGTCAGGCAGAAAAGAATTATGTACCCCGTTAAGAACGATTATGACGCCGGGTCCTGTTGAGGTTGATCCGCGTGTATTAAGAGTGATGAGTACCCCGATTGTTGGGCAATTTGATCCAGCGTTTACCGGTATCATGAATGAAACAATGGAGATGCTTCGGGAGCTGTTCCAAACGAAAAACCGCTGGGCATATCCGATTGACGGTACTTCACGGGCGGGAATCGAAGCGGTGCTTGCGAGTGTGATTGAGCCGGAAGATGATGTGCTTATTCCAATTTACGGCCGCTTCGGTTATTTGCTGACTGAAATTGCCGAACGGTATGGGGCGAATGTTCATACGCTTGAGTGTGAATGGGGAACGGTTTTTGACCCGGATGACATCATACGGGAAATGAAAAAAGTGAAGCCGAAAATTGTGGCAATGGTGCATGGGGAAACATCGACAGGGCGGATTCACCCGCTAAAAGCCATCGGCGAAGCCTGCCGAGCCGAGGATGCATTGTTTATTGTCGATGCAGTTGCGACGATTGGCGGCTGCGGGGTTAAAGTCGATGATTGGAAGATTGACGCGGCTATCGGCGGCACACAAAAGTGCTTGTCTGTTCCATCGGGAATGGCGCCGATTACATATAATGAGCGGGTGGCGGATGTGATTGCGGCGCGTAAAAAGGTGGAGCGCGGGATTGCGACACAAGCTGACAGGACAACGCTTTCGGGAAACCGGCCAATCACAAGCAATTATTTTGATTTGAGCCAGCTTGAGGATTATTGGAGCGAAAGACGGCTCAATCATCATACAGAAGCGACGACGATGCTGTACGCCTTGCGTGAGGGTGTCAGGCTGGTGCTTGAAGAAGGTCTTGAAGCCCGTTTTGAGCGGCATCGCCACCATGAGACCGCATTAGCAGCTGGGATTAGGGCAATGGGGCTGAAGCTGTTTGGAGATGACAGCTGCAAAATGCCTGTTGTCACTTGTGTAGAAATCCCCGGCGGCATTGACGGCGAGTCTGTCCGCCACATGCTGTTGGCGCAATTCGGCATCGAAATCGCCAGCTCATTCGGCCCGCTGGCGGGAAAGATCTGGAGAATTGGCACGATGGGCTACAGCTGCAGGAAAGAAAACGTGCTGTTCGTGCTTGCCGGGTTAGAGGCTGTACTGCTGAGACATGGCGCAGGGATCGAAGCAGGAAAAGCCCTCCAGGCAGCGCTTGATGTGTATGAAAACGCTGGCCGCCAGGCAGCGGTATAAAGAAAAGCTTGCGGAACGCCGCAAGCTTTTTTAGTGATGCGATTTCGCTTTTTCTCCAATCTGTTTTTCTTTGTTTGACTCTTTTTACAAATCCTCTTTCTCTGTGTTGCATTTTCTGACGAAGCATGAGTCATTTCTCCTTCCATCATCTATTCTTTATACAAGTTACCTATAAAACCATGCTGAACTTGTTGTTTCTTACAGCGATTTTTGAGAGGGGGATGCAGCATTGGGAAATTTGCACATGGTGTTAGATGCGCTCCTGGAAGATCAGGATGAGGCTGTGCTTGCGACAATTGTTCAAGTGGAAGGCTCATCGTATCGAAAAGCAGGCGCTTCTATGCTCTTTAAGAAAAATGGCGAACGGGTCGGATTGCTGAGCGGCGGGTGTGTGGAAGAAGATTTGCTCCAGAGAATTAGTGAACTGGGCGATCAGCTGACGTCAGTGCTGATTCCATATGACATGCGGGCGGAGGACGATCTTTCCTGGGGCATGGGAGCCGGATGTAACGGCATAATTCATATTCATGCGGAGCGGATCACTCAGGAAAAAAGACGGCACTATGAAAGAGTGAGGGACTGCCTTCATTCAGGCAAAGCTGTCACAGCCGTTACGCAGCTCGACTCCTCCCGTTATATATTTCTGTCGGAGAACGGGCAATTTGGGAACTGGCCGGACGCGCCTCTGCAAGACATTCAACGTACCGCTTCAACGCTTCATTTACCTCATTTTGATTCATCAACCAACATGTTTATTCGGCGAATTGAACCGAAGCCGCGTCTCATTCTGTTTGGAGCGGGGCCGGATATTGTGCCGCTTGCCAATTTGGCGGCTGATACAGGGTTTTCTGTTATCGTGACAGATTGGCGTCCCGCTTATTGCACATCCTCTCTATTCCCAAAAGCGGATCGGCTGATCACCGCTTTTCCGGAACAAATGCTCAGTGAATTTCAGTTTTACCCGCATGATGCAGCTGTTGTGGCAACCCACCATTTTCAGCACGATCAAGCGATCATCGACTTCTTATTTTCTCAAAATCTTCATTATATCGGACTGTTGGGTTCGGCAAACCGTACGAAGCGGCTGCTGAATGAAAAACAGCCGCCGGCTCACTTTTACAGTCCGGTCGGGCTGAAGATCGGTGCGGAAGGCCCCGAGGAAATTGCCGTCAGCGTTGTCGCGGAAATCATTCAAACAAGAAAACGGCTGGCGGTTGTATGAGAAACCCCTATATGATCGGAGTGTTTCTCGCTGCCGGCAAAAGCAAAAGAATGGGGCAAAACAAGCTGGCTTTGCCGTTAAAGGGAGAAACCATCGGATCGCTTTCTTTGAAAACCGCTCTCTTGTCCCGCCTTGATCACGTGCTGATCATCGAGAGAACTGAACGTGCTTCCCATGAGTGGATGGGAGCGCCATATCACGCGCCGCCTTTTCGAAAACGCTGGAGCCTGCACGTTTGTCAAGAAGCTGAAAAAGGGCAAGGGCATTCAGTCAGCAGCGGGGTGAGAAAAGCAGAAAGCATGGGAGCGGACGGGGTTGTCATTTTATTAGCCGACCAGCCGCAGCTTTCCGTTGATCATCTCAATGCCCTTGTGGCAATGGCTCCTGAGTCATTTGCCGTGTCTTCGTCTTTAGGCGCGTTCGCCCCGCCAATCTATTTCTCATCGGCTTGTTTTCCTTATGTAAAGGAGTTAAAGGGAGATGAGGGGGCTCGCAGTCTCCTGAAAAGCGGGCAGCTTGGAACAGGAGCCGTTTTGGAGGCAAAGGCAAGCTCGGAGTTGAAAGACATTGATACACCGGAGGAATACGACATGGTGAGGAGGTTGATGGTTTGAATGGCCAAGTGACAAAAGCAAGGATGAATATTCAATTATGGAGGCCGGCAGCGCTCGATGAAGCCTACTCACTTTTGGAGCAGCTTGCACCAGATGTGTGTGCCGTCTCGGGCAGCACGCTGCTTCAGATTCAGTGGGACAAAGGGATTCTTCCGAAACAGCATCTCGTCAGTCTTGAAGGAATCAACGAGATGAGAGGAATCAGCGCCAGTGACACCCACCTCTCGATCGGGGCGCTTACAACACTGAGTGAATGCAGAAAGAACTCCCTAATTAAGAGTGCGCTTGGTTGTTTCAGCGAAGCTGCTTCCGCTGTTGCTGCACCCGGAATCCGCAGCCGGGCCACGCTTGGCGGCAACATCGCGAGTAAAATCGGGGATTTGCTTCCCCTCCTGCTTGTGCTTGATGCTGAGCTTATCGTGTACCAAAAGGAGCTGATGAGGCTACCGCTTGGCGATTGGCTCATAGATGAAGACTTTGAAACGGCCATCGTTACGCGTGTCATCATCCCTCGTGCGGAGGGAGAGCGAGTGTTTTACCGCAAGCTTGGGAGGCGCCAGGCTTTTACTGGAGCTGTTGCGGTTATAGCTGGACGTTTTTTGAAAGACGACGGCATTAGCCTCGCCGCTGGCCATGCCGATATTACACCGGAAAGATTAATGGAAAGCGAAGCGATATGGATGGCGTCAGGGTGGAATCCGCACGAGCTTTACGAAACGCTTATGCGTGAGCTGCCGTTTGCCGCAGATGCTTTTATGTCAGCGGCATACAGAAAAAAAGCCGCTGCCAACGTCATCATGGCAGAGCTGATGGCTGAGGGAGGGGAATAAATGATGATCAACAAACCGTCAAGAATCAGGCCGGATGGAAGAGGAAAGGTCACAGGGGAACTGAAATATATGACCGATCTCAGCTTTCCAGGAATGCTGTATGGCAAAGTGCTGAGAAGCGCTTATCCTCATGCGGAGATCGTGTCGATTTGCACCATGAAAGCTGAAGAAATGGAAGGTGTGCGGGCAGTTGTCACTCATAAAGACGTTCCCGGTTTAAACCGATTTGGCATTGTCATCCCTGATCAGCCGGTTTTATGTACGGATAGGGTACGGTACGTCGGAGATGCGGTCGCCGCAGTTGCTGCGGAAACGGAGGAAATCGCGGAAGCGGCGCTGGAGCTGATTCGTATTGAGTATAAAGAACTGGAGGTCATTGATTCACCAGAAAAAGCGCTTCGGCCGAACGCGCAAAAACTGCACGAGGACGGGAATATCCTGCATCGCGCATGTTTTTCACACGGCGATGTTGAAGAAGGGTTTCAAGCATCTGGCACGATCCTTGAAGAAACCTACGAGCTGCCGCGGCAGATGCATACGTATATGGAAACGGAAGGAGGCGTAGCCGTTCCTGAAGACAATGGGGGCTTTACGATGTATGCAGGAACGCAGCATGGCTATAAAGACCGTTTCCAGCTTGCCCGTATTTTTGACATTTCTGAAGAAAAGATCAGGGTTGTGTCGAGTCCGATGGGCGGCTCGTTCGGCGGGAAGGATGAGCTGAATATCCAGCCGTATGCCGCTCTTTTAGCACTGAAAAGCGGACTTCCCGTCAAAATTCATCAGACCAGAAAGGAATCTGTACGTTCTGGCATTAAACGCCATCCGATGAAGATTACGATAAAAACGGGTGCGGATCATGCGGGGAAACTTTTGGCTCATGATGTGAAAATTGTTGCGGACACAGGCGCTTACGCTACACTCGGACCGGCTGTTCTTGACTTTTCTGTCGAGCACGCCGCGGGGCCTTACCGTATTCCAAATATCCGGACTGAAGGGATATCTGTGTTTACGAACAACGGGGTGGCGGGTGAATTTCGGGGCTTTGGCGGCAACCAAATCACATTTGCCCTCGAAACCCATCTAGATCGTCTCAGCGGCATGCTCGGCATCGACCCGCTGGAGCTGAGAAGAAAAAATATCAGAAAACCGTATGACTTGGGGCCGCTTGAGCACCGGATTGCACCGACTGACGGAGCGGCGCAGGTGTTGAATGCCATTTCTGAATCTCCCATTCTTACAAGAAAACACCAGAACTCCGGGTATATACGGAGAGGCACGGGAGCGGCAATCACAATGCACGGCGGCGGGCTGGGGTATGGACGAATGGATGCGGCAGGAGGCCGTTTGTCCCTTTCAAGTGACGGCAAAATTACGGCTTCGTTCGGATTTGAAGAATGCGGACAGGGTATTCTAGCGGCAATCGAACATATTGTCACCGAGGAGCTGGGCTGTGTTGCGGAAGATATTTCCATTGTCATTGGGGATACCGCAAAAGTACCAAAATCAGGCTCATCCACAGCATCCCGCGGCACAAGCATGGTATGGCACGCGATCCAGCGTTTGAAGAAGCCGTTTCTTTCTCAGCTGAAAAAACGGGCGGCAGAATGGAGCGGCTGTTCAGCGGAAAGCCTTATTCCCGGCGCCGAGGGCTTGCGTGACAAAAACACAAAGGAGCTCGTGGTGACATATAGAGAGCTGGCTGAAGAAGGCCCTTTGGTAGAGGAAACAGCATTCGATTTTCCGACAACGCCTGATCCTGTGGTAGGCGGCCATTTTCTCTACTCATTTGGCGCGGCGGCTGTTGAGGTGGAGGTTGATCTATTAACAGGCGATGTCAAATTGATAGATTGTGAGCACGCCATTGCGGCAGGACCGGTTGTCAGCCCACAGGGCTACCGGGGGCAAATCGAAGGCGGCGCTGCCATGGCGCTCGGCTACACACTAATGGAGGAAGCGAAAATGACGGACGGCCGTTATGCCGCGGAAAATCTCGACCAGTATATCATTCCCGGCGTGAAGGATGTTCCCGAAATGAAGCTGACTGCGTTAGAAGAGCTGATGGAAGGCGATTCCCACGGCCCGCGCGGTGTAGGCGAAATCGGAACGATTGCCATCACCCCAGCGATTGTAAAGGCAGTGCACGATGCGGTCGGATGCTGGATAAACAAGCTGCCGATTTCAAGAGAAGAGCTGCTTGACGAGATAGACAGAAAGGGGATGAAGCAATGGACGTAAAAGAAGCTGGACCATTTCCTGTAAAAAAGGAACAGTTCCGAATGACCGTGAATGGGCAGGAGCGGGAGGTTGCAGCCGTTCCTACGACACGTCTGAGTGACCTGCTTAGAATGGAATTTCAGCTGACCGGGACAAAGGTGTCCTGCGGAATCGGCCGCTGCGGAACGTGCTCCATCCTAATCGACGGAAAGCTGGCCAATGCGTGCATGACCATGGCTTATCAAGTGGACGGCCATTCCATTACAACCATCGAGGGACTTCAAAAAGAAGAACTGGATATCTGCCAAACCGCTTTCCTGGAAGAAGGGGGCTTCCAATGCGGCTACTGTACCCCTGGCATGACGATTGCCCTCAAAGCGCTGTTCGAGGAAAACCCGCATCCCACAGATGAAGAAATAGAAGAAGGGCTGGCGGGGAATTTGTGCCGCTGCACCGGGTATGGCGGGATTATGCGGTCTGCTTGCAGGATTAGAAAAGAGTTGAGCTGCGGGAAAAGGGAGTCCGGTTTTTAAAAGCCGGGCTTATTAGTCTAATCAATTTATTTTCGAATTGTCATATGTAAAGAGCAGCCGAAGGATCAATTGCCGGTCTCTTGCTGGGGCATTGTGGACTCACCCAGTGGGAACAAAGATTTTCAAAACGGTCATATTAGGGTGAACACTGTGGATATTTTAAAGATGCAGATTTGTAGAAAATGTTTATATTTCCCTGATTAAGAAACGTTTGTGTCAGATAGATAAGCAAAACGCCATAAAAATTTTTTATGGCGTCTATCGAACAGGGAGGTGCTCATAAAACGGAGGTGCTAGGCAAAGTTAAAGCTTAAAAACCACCAAAGAAAGAAGTACCAACAATGATTAACAAAATGAATAGCACCACGATTAAAGCGAAGGAGCTACCATAACCATTAGAGTAACCCATATTGCCACCTCCTTTAGTGAGGATAGTATAAGATATGCCAAACGATCATTTTCGACATAGATTTAAGTCTAAAAAAGAGAAAATGAATATTTTGTCTAAAAGTGTAAGAGAGAACGCATAATCAATCACTATCTCAAATGCTGCTGCACCCCAGGAATGACGATTGCTCTCAAAACGCTGTTTTTAGAAAACCCGCACCCTACAGGTGAAGCATAGAAGAAAGGTTGCAGGCAATTTGAGCGGGTGTACCGGGATTATTTATGCGGTCAGCTTGCAGGACTAGAAGAATCGAATGGTAGAAAAAGGGAGTCTAGCTTTTAAAAGCCGTACGTAAAAATTGATTTCTCATACTGTTAGACGATCGAGAGGGTATTCCCTTATTTCTTTCTCGACTATTATGGAGTTATTGAATCATTATTGAAGTTAGTGAAAGGTATACATATCGTATAAGAGTTGTTGGATAGCACTGTAAAAACTTATGGGTCATATAAATCGGAAAACTCTGTAATATAATGAATAAAAGAAAGCGTTGCTCCCTTTTAGGGTTACTATAAGATTTTTCTGGGCGATAGTAATGTCCATCTCAAGTTTATAGCTTCGTCAGGGTAAATCGTAGGAACAATGATTTCCTCTTTTGCTTTTATTTTCATCAAGAATGCACCAATTTTTCATCTTTTAACCACCTTTCAGAAGGTGAGTTCAAACTCAACTTCTTCCTCTTAAATATTATGTCCAAGAAATACTATAGATCCACGTTCCCTTTCCGGTTACATCATGAAATTCTCCTAATCTCGTCTCTTTAAAAAGTATAAAATCATCTATTTTGACTCCTTTTAATGCATCTTATTGGTAACTCGCCTCAAATCAGAATTTCTATTTGAATTTTCTGAACATACTTCGGACGGTAATAGTTGGGCTGTAACACAATAATATATGATCAATGAACTTGTAGAAGAATTGTATATTTTGTGGAAAATACAGAATCCTCTGGAATAATGGTGTTTAAAAATGATAGAGTATACATATTCAAGTATTTTACATACTTGTAAAATTATATTAAAAATCGAAAGGGTGTTAGAGTCATGAAGAAATTTTTAGGTTCTGTAGTAATTGGTTGTGCAGTTTTATTCAGTTCATTTATGGTGCATCAAGAGTCAGCTTCGGCAGCTTCACAAGTGGAGACTATTCTCCAAAAATCACAAACTTCAAACTCTACGAAGAGAATTAAAGTTAAAGCAGGTCAAAATTTACAAGTTCGTGTTTTCCCTTTCAACAATAAAACGATTAAGTTGACTGTATTCAAAAACGGTAAAGCTTGGACCAGTAACCTAACCAGTTCTCCATCCATCTATGACTATACTTATAAAAATCCTGGTGCGGCAGAATATTCACTAAGGTTATATTGTGGGAAAAATGGCGGTCAAAAAGGTTGTTATGGTCAAGGCCTACTTACTGTGAGATAATGCAAAGTAAAAGACGCCAATAGCTTGGCGTCTTAATATTAACTTTGAAATAAAGTCGTAAGGTTTGAAAACCATATGTTTATCCATATCATTTTATTGGTGTATAAGAGTACGCCGATAATAACAAGTAAACCTCCACCTATCTTTAGTAGCAGGTTTGAATATTTGAGAAACACTCTTGCCTTTCCGATGAAAAATGCCATTAGAAAGAAAGGGATGGCAAAACCTAACGAATATCCGGTTACGTTAATAAAAGTATCTATCGTGTTTGGGTTGTTAAAGTTTGCGTACATGATCGTTCCGAAAATCGGGCCAATACATGGAGTCCATCCTGCTGCAAAAATGATGCCAACTAATATTGAATTTAATACGCCAATTTTGCCTCTTCGAAAAGTAAATCTTTTTTCCTGCATCATGAATTTTGGTTGAAAAATGCCTAGTAAAAAAAAACCCATTGTACACACAAAAATTCCGCCAAGCATTCTAATAAGATCTTTGTACTCGGTGAAAAATCTTCCAATTGAACTAGCAGAGAATCCTAATATGTAAAAAATGATTGAAAATCCTAATAAAAATGATGCTGCATGAATAGCAATATTTTTATTAAGTGTTTTAGAATTTCTATTTTTTAACTCATTGACAGAAACCCCTGTAATATAAGATATGAATGAGGGGTATAAAGGGAGACAGCAGGGTGAGATAAATGATAATAACCCTCCACCAAAAGCTAACCATACAGTCACATTTTCCATTGAATCAGCTCCTATTTAATAAAATTATAGAGGTGAGGACATGAAAAAAAGAAAAAGATTATTGCTTAGAATGTTAATTTTGTTTCTCCTTTTTACGGCAATTGGATTTGCACTGTATCAAAACTTATTTGCAGCAAACAGCGAGGAAGCCGTACAAGTCAACAAGCCGGCGGCAAACTTTAAACTAGCTCAATTTAATGGAGAACCCATTGAATTAAAACAACTTAAAGGAAAGGCTGTACTTGTTAATTTTTGGGGATCGTGGTGTGAACCGTGCAAAAATGAAATGCCTGCCATGCAAGATGCATATAATCATTATAAGAAAGATAAGTTTGAAATAGTTGCAATTAATGTTCAAGAATCTGACATTACTGTGAAAAATTTTATAAAAAGTTACGACTTATCATTTCCGATTGCTTTAGACAAGCAAGGGGAAGTGTACCGATCATGGGAAATTTTTAATCTTCCAACGTCCGTCTTTATAAATCCTAATGGAACCATAGAAAGGACCTATGAGGGTGAAATGAAAATGAAACAATTAGACCAGTGGATAAGAGATATATTACCTAATAAATCTTAGTAACTCAAAAAACCCCTTAAAGGGGTTTAGTATTAATTAATTTTAGCAGTCAAAACTCTATATGTCCCACTACCATAAAGGCCAATAACTACTCTTGTAGTATATTCAAAAGGGGTATATTTCAACGCTTTAAATGTCCCGGAACTCCTAATCTCCCAAACACTAGGATCTAATTTAGAAACTGATGTTGAGTGAGATTTTGAGTAAAGTGGTCCGGTTAAATAGACATCGTAACTGTTTCCTTTAATTTTACCTTTTTCATAAGTGAATTTACCACTAACAGAGTGTTTAAATCCTGCCCCTGGAAAGGTATTTGCGATGTAGCCAGAATATGATTTCTGTTGTACTGCTTTGATGGAGCCTTCACCGGATGTCTTAGTATTGACACCTAGTTCAATTCCGTCACCCTGTACATTCAGTGCTTTTTTGACTACAACATTTGTTTTGCCAGATGCAAGTTGCTTGTTTACTTCTTTTTTAGCCTCACTAAGAGCTTGATTTGCCTTATGAATAGTGAATGTATTTTCAGTGTAAGCGGGTTCTTTTGGTGTCTGGGCATTAACGTCAACAGGACTAAGGGCTAATGATAATGCAGTAACCGGAAGCAAAAGGGACGAGAACAAAACTTTTTTACTTAATGATCCAAAACGCATATTGCTCAACTCCTCTTCACGTGATAAAGTACAATACAATGGTACCATTACATATAATGGGTTGTCTACTATAATATGGTAATGTTTATAAAAAGGAGGAATGAAGTTGTTGAGCATCATTTTTGCAGTTGTTACTTTATTCATCATCTTTTATCTAATCAATTATATTGGACAGAAGCTAATGAAAACGGCAATAAACCAAACATTTCTACTGTCGCTTTCTATAATAGAGGCAGTTATCGTGTTAGGTTTGTTTTATTACAGGCCATTCTTTCTTTAAGCTATAACAGCTGTTGCGTGTTTATGGAATCTGCCGCAAATTAATTTGCGGTTTTTTTGCGGACATACATATTATCGGAAATGTTAGAATATTACACAAAGTGGTATATGAGGAGGGATCTTGTGAATCCGGTATTGCCATCATCAAAAGTTGGCGTAAAGATCAATGAATGGTATAAAATGATTCGTCAATAGTATTTACTTATTTACTTCTCTCTCATGAAATTCCGGTATCAGCACATGTTAGATTATTTGGAACCAGTTACAACACGAATTAGGCCAACTATTGTTGAACTGCTTGAAAAAATAGAGGCATCAAATAAAGGCATATCTGGTCTTTTGTCGTATTATTCTCTGTTTTTCCGAGGGATGTATGAGTTTGATCAAAAGCTATATGAAAGCCATCTACTATTATAGAGAAGCGGAGAAACAGCTTATAGCATGATCCATATTGCTTCTGACCGTTTTCAAACGTAAAAAAGTGTGTTCTTAATTCTTGGGCTGTCATTGACTTTAGTATGTGGTTTCATAGTTAACTTACCAGAGAACCAAACTCAAAACACATTTCATATTGCTTCAGATCGTCTTCAAACCTGAAGAAAGATTACTCCTATAATCCCTTCTAACGCGGAGGGTCTTTTTTATGTCTCAAAAACGATTGAACCTAATACGATGTTTATATTTCCCTGGTTCAGAACCTTTGTCAGCACATCGTTAGTTAATAACATAGCAAAACGCCATAAAGACTTCTTATGGCGTCTAGCCCGAACAGGGCAGGTGCTTATAACATACTGTTAAATTGGAACGCCTTCTGGATAACCTCCAAAGAAAGATGCTCCAACAATGATTAATAGAATGAATAGCACTACAATCAAAGCAAAGGAGCTACCATAACCGTTAGAGTAACCCATATTGCCACCTCCTTCAGTGAGGATAGTATAAGATATGGCTAACGATCATTTTCGACATAGATTTAAGTCCAAATAAGAAAAAATGAATATTTTGTTTAAAGGCTAGACAGAATACGCATAATCAAAAACTATTAAACAGTTAGGATAAAGCTTAACAGAAATCAAACATGTAGTATGACCCATACTGCTTCTTACTGTTTTCAAACCAGGAACCTTTTCAAGTAGAGAAGGTTTTTATTTATGCAGTATTGCCAGCCGCCTAAACATATTAAAGCCCGCCTCACCGGCGAGCTTCCTCCTTAACTCCCCCTATACACCTGATAACCAAAAGGCGACAGCAAAAGCGGGATATGATAATTCGCATCTGGATTTGCAAGCTGAAAACGGACGGTGACAATGGTTAAAAACGGCTTATCGGGCGTGTTCACTTTTTGACTCGCAAAATAGTCTCCTGCATGAAATTCCATCACATACTCTCCAGACACCAGCTCTTCCCCTGCCAGCAACGGAGCATCGACTCGGCCGTCATTGTTGGTGAATGTCTCTTTAACAAGGATGATCTCTTCGCTCAGCCGCTTCAATTCAATTTTTACGTTCGCCGCGGGTTTGCCGCAGGTTAAATCTAAGATATGGGTTGTCAGCTTTCCCATCAGGCCTTCAGGCTCCCTAATGCTTCAGCGGCTTTCTGTTTTTCTTTCTCGGCGTCTTCTCTTGTCACGGTAAAGCGCTGGAAACCGAATGGCGGGCGCGGTTCGGTGTAGACTTTTCCTTTGGATCCTGGGATCTCTTCAACGACTGTATCCCATGTGTGGTTTTGAGATTGGAAGCTGACATCAGTGAGCTGCGGGAATCTCGTTAATATTCTGCAGCCAATATGATGGATTAAATTTTGAATTGAAGGGGTTTCGAGTTCGTGAAAAACGGTGCTCGCCAAGTCACGAACTTGCTCAGCCGCGACGTAGCGGGCGGGATCGGTAGCACGTGCGTCATCTGTGTTTTCATACTGCCAGCTGATGTTTAAATAGACAAACAGCGGGCGGTTGCCGTCCTCCGGGAGCGTCGTATATTCGTCCCGGATAAAGCCAACGAAGGAGTTGCCGCTCACCTTGACGAGCTGAAGATCCATGATTTCGCTGTACTGCTCTTTGATCGTTATTGTATCCCGGGTTCGTTCCGCTTTCAGCACAGACCGGGCGCGTTCATTGCGTGATCTTCTAAAGACGAGGTGGCTTGTGCCGAGTTCTTGCTCCTCGTATGCAGGCATCGCCTCAAACGGAATGTCTTCGCCTGTCAAAGTGATCGTGTCCATATGAGAATAGGTATCTAAAAATCGGTGAGCCACATAGTGTAAGAATCCCTCGGTTGTCGTCCCTTCATAGGAAGCGAGATGGCGCTGAATAAAGTTTTTCATTGAGTCTGTAGCCACGACGAGTGTATTATCTCCGTCTATAAATGATGGCAGAAAGGCATCTCCGCCAATTTCGCATGTCACATCAATGCCGACAACAGTATTGTCTCTCCCTGTAAAAGAAGACTCTGGGATTTGCCGTACTCCTGTGAGCGGCTTTAAAAACGTTCGGTATGCAAATACATTTCCTTTGCCATAAGACATGGTTCTTTTCATTTGCGTCTCTCCTTTTTCAGTTATGATGTCCGCCAGCCGAAAACGGGCGATGCGGTAAATTTCTTCAAGAGCCTGCTGGAACTCCGTTTCTCGTTCGTTCTCAAGCCTTTCCAACAGGGCTTGGTGAATGTCCTGTTTCGTCTTTCCCTTTACCGCTAAAATAAAAGGAAAGCCGAAGCGTTCATAATAGTACTCATTCAGCTTGAGAAATTCCTCGTATTCCTCTTGTTCAAGTTTGCTGAGCCCCGCGTTTTGCTGCTCTCTTACCGAGGTAACGCTCATTGTTTTCTTTGTTCCGAGTCGGGGGTGCTTGTTGATTAAATCAAGCTGTGTCCGGCGGTCCGCGGCTTTTACAATGCCGGCCATTTTATGGTGAAGGTCAGAAAGGGAAGAAAACGGGCGCAATGCCGCGGCTTTCTCCGCAATCCATGAAGAATGTTCAAAAATAGATCCAAGCGTGTCTGTCAGTGTTTGTATGTCCATTTGGTTCAGGTCATCCATTGTGAACATGGGCATCTTCCTTTACGTTTTTATTTCAGCGCCATTAGGCTGTTTGGTTTGAAAAAAAGCGTGCAGTGCAATTGCCGTCAAACTGCCGATCACAATTCCGCTTTCAGCCAAGACTGTGGCCGAGCCCGGGAGAGATGAAAACAACGCGGGAACTGTTGTGGCGCCGAGCCCTAAGCTGACGGAAGAGGCGATAATCAGTAGGTTGCCTTGCGAATCGAAATCAACGCTGGAAAGCATTTTGATCCCGTAAGAAATGACCATGCCGAACATGACAATCATCGCGCCGCCGAGAACTGGGGTTGGAATCACTGTTGTCAATGCTGCGGCTTTTGGAACCAGTCCGATCGCCATGAGCATGATTCCTGTGATGGCGATGACATTGACACTTTTCATTTTTGAAAGCTGAACGATACCGACATTTTGCGAGAAGGCTGTATAGGGAAACGCGTTAAATAAGCCGCCAAGCACAATCGCAAGGCCTTCCGCCCGGTAGCCTTTTTCCAGATCCTTCTCCGACAGCCTGCGGTTTGTGATATCGGCCAGAGCAAAGTAAACACCTGTCGATTCAACCAGGCTGACAATGGCAACGAGGAGCATCGTAACAACAGCCGGCAGCTCAAAGGTTGGCGGGCCAAAATAAAACAGAGACGGAACATGAAGCCAGGACGCCTCTATGACGTCAGAAAAATCAACTTTTCCCATAAAGAATGCAGCCGCTGTTCCTGCGATAAGGCCGAGCAAAATCGCAATGGAGCGTATAAAGCCTTTAAAGAAATAAAACAGCAATAAGATAAAAGCTGTGACGCCAAACCCGAGGAGTACGTTGTCCAGTGAGCCGAAGTCTTTGCTTCCTTCACCGCCGGCCAGGTTATTCATTGCCGTCGGAATCAGGCTGATGCCGATGATCATGACGACTGAACCGGTCACGACAGGCGGAAAAAAACGGACAAGCTTTCCGAAGAAGCCCGCGGCTAAGACGACAATCAGCCCTGCGGCGATAATGGCGCCATATATCGCTGAGACACCGTATGTGCTGCCGATGGAAATCATCGGGCCGACCGCGGTAAACGTACATCCGAGCACAACAGGGAGGCCGATGCCGAAGTATCGGTTTTTCCACAGCTGCAAAAGAGTCGCAGCCCCGCACATGAACAAATCGATCGCAATTAAATACGTCAGCTGCCCCGGATTCAGCCCGATCGCCGCTCCGACGATCAGCGGAACGAGAATTGCTCCCGCATACATGGCGAGCATGTGCTGAAGTCCGAGCATCATCAGCTGAAAGACATTGTGCTGTTCCTTCATCTTTTTTACACCTCTTTTTCTAATGCGAGTGTATGGTCTAATACCGGAAGTTCAGTTTTCTGAGCGGTTGTTTCTTTTTTGCCGCGCAAGCTGAAAAATAGATTCAAAAAGATGGCGGTCAGGCTTCCGGTGATGGTTCCGTCACTAACCAGAATCCGGATCGGAGCGGGGAATTCAGCGAAAATCCCGGGCACCGTGCTGGCGCCGATGCCGAGTGCGATTGAGCATGCGATGGTCAGCATGTGATATTGATTTTTGAGATCCGCTGTGCTGAGCATTTTGACGCCTGACGCAATCACCATGCCGAACATGACAACCGTCGCGCCGCCAAGCACAGCCGCAGGAACGGCAGAAGCAAGGGCTGCAATCTTCGGAACCAGTCCGAGACAGACAAGGATACAGCCGGCGGTAACGACGATGTTTCTTGTTTTCACTTTCGTCAGCTGTAGTAAGCCGGCGTTTTGCGCAAAGGTGTTATAGGGGAAGGCGTTGAACAGTCCACCGATAAGAATAGCGATTCCTTCCGCTCGATAGCCTTTGACAAGGTCTTTTTCGGTTAAGGGTCTGCCGCATATTTTTCCGATTGCGTAGAAAACGCCGGTTGATTCGACAATAATGACGATTCCGACAATCAGCATCGTTAAGATCGGGCCGATTTCAAATGAAGGGGCTCCGAAGTAAAACAGCTTCGGGACTTGAAAAAGCGGGGCTTCAGTGACAGCAGAAAAGCTGACCTTGCCCATGATGGCTGCTGCCGCTGTCCCGGCAGCGATTCCAACCAGAACGGACAGCGTTCGGGCAAACCCTTTGAGAAAGCGGTTGAGGACTAAGATCAGGACAAGGACGCCGACAGAGAGAAGAAGGTTTTCGAGCGAACCGTATTCGGGGTTGGCGCTGCCGTTTATTTTTTCGCCGCCAGCCATATTTTTCACACCTGTCGGAACAAGTGAAAGGCCGATTAAAGTGACAACGGTACCTGTTACGACAGGAGGGAATAACACGGTCAGCTTGCCGAAAAAACGTGCAAACAGAAAGATAAATAACCCTGTCGCGATGATTGAACCGTAAATCGCGTGAACGCCGTAGTTCGTGCCGATTGCGATCATCGGGGTGACGGCCACAAATGAACTGCCGAGCATGACGGGAAGCCCGATGCCGATGAATGCTCCGCGCAAGGTTTGCAAAAGCGTCGCCACACCGCACGTTAACAGGTCAATCGCCAACAGGTAAGACAGCTGTTCAGATGTTAGATTCAGCGCCCTGCCGACAAGCAGGGGCACCAAAATCGCACCTGCATACATGGCCAGCACATGCTGAAGGCCAAGAGTCAACACCGCGAACGATTTTTGTTTCACCATAGTCCCTCCTTTTATATGTGAACTTTAGTAACATGATAGCGTGCCGATTGCCGGGTGTCATTGGATACTGTAGCCGAAAAAGACAGGTGTTATTGATGAAAGTGACGAAAAACGATTCAGTTTGTAAGAGAATGTGACAAACATTAGCTGATCAGCCGCTGCATCCGTAAGGCAAGCCGCAAACGCATCGTCGTCTCAGGATCTTTTAAGCTTTTGCCCAGCAGCTCCTCACATTTTTCAAGGCGGTAGATGACGGTATTGCGATGAACGTACAGACGCTTTGCCGTCTCGGAAATTTGGCAGTGTGTCTCTAAATAGACGGACAGCGTATGAAGCAGGCTTTGATCCTCCTGCTGTTTTTCAGCGAGGCTTTGAAGCGTGGAGTTGTAAAATTTCTTTAAATCCTCAACCGGGAGAAGGCGGAGAAGCTCAGGCACATCTTTGGCATGATACACCTGAATAAACTCCGTGCTTCTTGACAAATGCCCTGATTGCAGAGCGTCAGATGCCTCTGTAAACGCGTCGGGAACGTCAATGAGCTTTTGGCATATGTTGCTGATGCCAAAGGACACAGTCCGTTTAAATTGAGCTCTGACCTGTGTTTGAAACTGCTCTAAAAAGCTGATCACCGAGGCGTGCATTTCACTCCAGCTGTCTGTCGCCTCGATCAGAATAATGCCGACATTTCCTTTAATAAAGAGGTGGGGCGGAAACGGGAAGGCCGATAATTCGCCTTCAAGAAATTCGAATACGCCATCGGAGGCGAGCTGATTTTCTGTAAAGCTGATCGATTCGTCATTCCGGTCGAGTTTTCCCGCAATGCACATGTATTTTTGATCCCAGCGCAGCTTAAATTCCTTTGCCCGGTTTTTGATTTCGTCATCTGAAGAAAATGAGCGCTCAATAAAATTGCTGAAAAACTCATTGCGCGCCCGCCGGCCGAATTGCTTCAGCGCATTTTCCTTCAGGAGTTCAAAGGAAATGACGTTAGCAGCTTGTTCAATGGTGAGAATCAATCCTTTGTCTCCGGCCTGCACCATGTCGGGTATCAGCAGGTAGCCGCAGTTTTTTTCATGATTATAAATAGGAAGGACAGAATACGTTTTTCGATCCGAGAACGTAGAGAAACAAGTGAAAAACGGCCCGGATACGGTATTCAGGGTGCCTTTCAGCTTTTCGGTCTCAAATGAAATCTGATGGGACGCAGAAAGCATTTTGGCATGCTGGTCAAGAAGCAGCACGGGAAGCTGAAGGAGGTCTGACACCTTTTTGAGGAGAGATTGCAGCCCCTTGCCGCTCATAATGTGGTTTGTGAATTTTTTGTGCGCGTAAATGGCTTGCTGCAGCTCGTTAGAACGCATATCGAGAATGTGGCTGAGTGTTGCATTCACAATATCGCCGAGGCGGATGTGTTCTGGAAGCTCGATGATCGGAAACGCGTATGAATCGGCCAGCTCGATGATTTCTTTCGGGATATCCTCCAGGTAGCGCTTTGTTTTAATACCGAGGCCCGCGCAGCCGCGTTTTGCCATTTGCCGAATTAGCTCAGATAACTGGTGCGGGTGATCCTTCAGGTGATACGCGGTGGTGACGAGCAATTCATTCTTATGCAGAAAGTCTGCGATATCCGGAGCGTCCATCATATTGACATGCTGAACCTCTCTTTCTCCTCCTGCTTTTCCTGCGATTAAATTGGCGTTTTCATAAGCCGGTATTTTCATCACATCAAAAATATTCATAGCGCATTCTCCTTTTCTATAAAAAGCATTGGTTAAGATGAATAATTTTCAATAGGAATTCTAGCGGTTTTGCTAATGTAATACGATCATAGTAGCAGTAAACTGTTGAAAATAGAACTGATTGTGTTACATAAACTGACATGAAAAATCGTCAACCTTACATGGGAGGATCAATATGGCTTACGATATGGTGATAAAAGGTGCGAAGGCAGTTATGCCAGATGGCGTTAAAGAAGCTGATATTGCAGTTCAAAACGGTGTCATTACCGAGATTGGTTCAGACATTGAAGCGAGCGGGGCAGCAATGATCCAGGCAGAAGGCCAATATGTGTTTCCAGGTGCGATAGACTGCCATGTTCATTTCAATGAACCGGGCAGAGAGGACTGGGAGGGGTTTGAAACAGGTTCGCAAATGATGGCAGCAGGCGGCTGCACCACCTATTTTGATATGCCGCTCAATTGCATTCCATCAACCGTGACGGCAGAGAATCTTCTCGCAAAAGCCGAACTCGGCAGGCGAAAATCAGCTGTGGATTTTGCACTATGGGGCGGGCTTGTGCCAGGTCATATCGATGACATCCGCCCAATGGCTGAAGCGGGGGCGATCGGGTTTAAAGCGTTTTTATCAAAATCAGGCACAGACGAGTTCCGCTCTGTTGATGAACGTACCTTGCTCAAAGGCATGACAGAAATCGCGGCTGCAGGAAAAATCCTCGCTCTTCATGCGGAGAGCGACGCAATCACAAGTTATCTGCAGATGGTTTTGGCCAATAAAGGAAAAGTGGATGCGGATGCGTACGCCGCCTCCCGTCCGGAGGAAGCCGAAGCTGAAGCGGTGTATCGCACGATCCAGTATGCGAAGGTGACAGGCTGTCCGGTTCATTTTGTCCATATCAGCACGGCGAAAGCGGTCCGGCTGATCAGAGAGGCGAGACAGGAAGGGCTTAATGTTTCGGTTGAAACATGCCCGCATTATGTCTTGTTCAGCCATGACGATTTACGGGAAAAGGGCTCTGTCGCAAAATGTGCGCCCCCGCTCCGGTCACAGCAATCGAAGGAAGCGCTGATCGAGGCGCTCATTGCGGGGCACATTGACATGGTTTCCTCAGACCATTCCCCTTGTCGTCCGTCTTTAAAGCGGGAGGATAATCTGTTTTTATCATGGGGCGGAATCAGCGGCGGACAGTTTACTTTATTAGGAATGCTGGAACTGGCGCTTGAGCATCAAATTCCGTTTGAAACCATCGCTGAATGGACAGCGGCGGCCCCTGCGAGACGATTCGGACTTCAGAAAAAAGGGCGGCTTGAAGCGGGATGTGATGCGGATTTTGTGCTCGTCAGCATGGAGCCGTACACTGTCACAAAAGAATCGATGTTTTCAAAGCATAAAAAAAGCATTTACGAAGGACATACATTTCCCTGCAGCATTTCGGCCACTTACAGCAAAGGCCGGTGCGTGTACAATGATGGGGAAGCAGTCAGCGAAATTGATGGAGCACTGGTCGTTCCTTCGTAAGCCCGGCGATTTTACCGCCGGGTTTTTTGATTTCCTCCGTTCTTGTTTTTAAAATGAAATCAACGTGGTATCTTTTTTAAAAGGAGGCGGAGGCAATGGAACATATCACATACATACTCAAGCAATCTTGGTCGCGCCATACGAGCTCTAAATGGACGGAAGAATGCCCGGCATGCGGACAATGCGGTGTGACGGCATTGGTGATTCAAGATCAATTCGGCGGCGCCATTTTCAAAACCAAAGTCGGTGAGAGCTGGCATTTTTATAACAGCATCAATGGCGTGATGTACGATTTTACGAGTGAACAGTTTCAGGCGCCGATTGAATATCAGCATATTCCTTCTTCAAGAGAAGAGGCGTTTTTAGATACGAATGAGGAACAATACCAGCATCTTCGTTCAGCATTTTCCCGCCATATGAACAGCATTTCCGAGGAAACCTGAAAACACGTGTGATAAACTGGGAGAGAGGTGAATGATTGTGATTTATATCGGACTGACGGGATGGGGGGATCATGACAGCATCTATCCGCCGAAAACGGCCAGCCAGAAAAAATTGCAGGCCTATTCCTCCCATTTTCCGATCGTTGAATTAGACGCGAGCTTTTACGCAATTCAGCCGGCGCGAAATAATGAAAAGTGGGTGAAGGAAACGCCGGAAACCTTTCAATTTATCGTGAAAGCGTATCAGGGCATGACAGGGCATCAGCGCGGAGAAATCCCCTTTGATTCAAAAGAGGAGATGTTTGACGCGTTTAAGGTGTCTTTAACGCCATATTTACATAGCAATAAGCTTGCCATGGTGCTGTTTCAATTTCCGCCGTGGTTTGACTGCAAGAAGGAGAATGTCGCTTATTTGAGATGGTGCAAGCACCAAATGGGAGATATTCCATGTGCGCTTGAATTCAGAAACCGCTCCTGGTTCTCGCCGCCATTTTATGAGCAGACGCTTTCATTTATGAAAGCGGAAGGCTGGATTCACAGTGTCTGTGATGAACCGCAAATCGGAGAAGGCAGCGTCCCGACTGTGTTGCGCGCGACCGATGAAAACAAAACGCTCGTCAGGTTTCACGGACGCAACAAGCAGGGCTGGATGAAGCCTGACGGCGGGAAAAACTGGCGGGAGGTCAGGTACTTATACCGCTACAATCAACAGGAGCTGGCGGATTGGAAAAAGCACCTGAATGAATTGCAGCAGCAATCTAAGGATGTTTTTGTCCTGTTCAACAACAATTCCGGCGGAGACGCCGCGGATAATGGCAAGCAGATGCTTGAACTGCTTGATATCGAGTACAGCGGACTTGCTCCGAGACAGCTCGATTTATTTTAGAAAAGAGGTTTTGATTGATGTCGTTGGTGATTTTGGTCGTACTGGGATTAATCGCAGGTACGGTAGGAAGCCTGATTGGGCTTGGCGGCGGAATTGTGATCGTGCCGTCTCTGATGTTTCTAAGCACAGTGACGCCGCTGTTTCAGGATGTGACGCCGCAGGTCGCAATTGGAACTTCGCTTTTGGTCATTATTTTTACGGGTCTTTCTTCAACTTTGGCTTATATTAAATATAAAACCGTTGATTATAAGAGCGGGCTCATTTTCTTTATTGGTTCAGGTCCCGGCAGCATTATCGGGGCTTACGTGTCAAAGCTGTTCAATTCAAACTCGTTTTCCATTTGGTTTGGCATTTTTATGATTCTTATTTCATTATCCTTAATGCTCAAAGCGAAAGCCCGGCCGATCAACAAAGCGCACAAAGGGATTATTCGGACATTTCAGGATGATGCCGGTGAGCCTTATACGTACTCATATCAGGCGCCTATCGGCATTGCGATTGCCTTTGTTGTCGGCTTTTTAGGGGGGCTTTTCGGAATAGGCGGCGGATCGCTCATGGTTCCGGCGATGATGCTGTTATTCCTGTTCCCGCCGAAGGTTGCGGTGGCAACGTCCATGTTTATTATTTTCCTGTCCTCTATGACAGGGTCTGTTTCACATGTTATTTCCGGGCATGTCAATTGGCTGTATGCCCTCGCACTTGTGCCCGGCGCCTGGTTCGGCGGAAAGCTTGGCGCCGCCATCAACAGAAAAATGCAGACGAAAACGATCGTAATGATCATGCGGATCGTATTGATTTTGATCGGCTGCCAGCTCATTTATGAAGGCATTTTCAGCTGAACGATTAGGGAGAGATAATATGAAGGAGAAGCTCCGCTTATATCATACAAATGATTTGCACAGCCATTTTGAAAACTGGCCGAAAATTGTAGATTATATCGAGCAGAAAAGAAAAGAGCATCAATCAGACAGCGAAGAGACGCTCGTTTTTGATATTGGCGATCATCTTGATCGTTTTCAATTCGTGACAGAGGCGACTTTCGGAAAAGCGAATGTCGATCTCTTAAACCGTCTTCACATTGATGGAGCGGTGATCGGCAATAACGAAGGGATTACGCTTCCGCATGATGAGCTCGCAGCCTTATATGATCATGCTGAATTTCCCGTTATCGTCTCTAATCTATATGACAAAAACGGAAGCCGTCCGTCCTGGGCGGTTCCTTACCATATCAAAACATTGAAAAACGGTATGTCCATTGCTTTTTTAGGTGTAACTGTGCCGTATTATCCCGTTTATGACAAGCTGGGATGGACAGTAACCGATGCTTTTGAAAGCGTAAAAGAAACTATTCAGGAAGTGAAAGGGCAGGCTGATATCATCGTTCTGCTGTCACATTTAGGCATCCTAGATGATCAGGCAATGGCTGAAGCGGTACCTGAGATTGATGTAATCCTCGAATCGCACACCCATCATTTGCTCGAAGATGGACAAGTGGTAAACGGCGTGTTGCTTGCCAGCGCCGAGAAATACGGGCATTATGTGGGCTGTGTAGAAATCACGGTGGACAGCATACAGCGAAGCATCATCAGCAAAACAGCGTCTGTGCGAAACATGGCGGAATGGACAGGAGAATCAGCAGAAACAAAAGCGTTTCTCAAAGAAAAAGAACGTGAAGCCGAGGAGAAGCTGTCCGATGCTGTTGCGGAGCTTGCGCAAGATGCCGAGGTGAAGTGGTTTGAAGAATCAGAGCTGCCTTTGCTTTTGGCGTACGCGTTAAAGGAATGGTGCGGGACGGACATCAGTATGGTGAATTCCGGTGTCATTCTCGGTCCGCTGAAAGCGGGTCCTGTGACGAAGCTGGATCTGCACCGCATCTGCCCTCATCCGATCAACCCGGTGGCTGTCCGACTGACGGGAGAAGAATTGAAAGAGACCATTGTCCATGCCGCTTCAGAACAAATGGAGCAGCTCCGGATCAAAGGGCTCGGCTTCCGCGGAGAAGTAATGGGAAAAATGGTGTACTCGGGTGTTGCTGTAGAAACGAAACGGCTGGATGACGGAATCACGCATGTCACACGAATCACGCTGAACGGGGAAGAGATTGCAAAACATAAACAATACTCTGTTGCGGTGCTTGACATGTTTACCCTCGGCAGACTGTTTCCGATCATCCGTGACGCCGCAGAAAAAGAATATTTTATGCCGGAGTTTTTGCGGGATCTGCTCGCTTGGAAGCTCGCGCAATAAGCAGGTCAGCCCACAACAAGCTGTGCCCTTCATCATAAAGTGATGAATGAAGGGAGTGGTTGACGTGGTAAATCTGACACCAATCATGATAGAAGGACAGCCTTTTACAGCTGTGACAGTGAAGCTTCCAAAAACGAATTTTATGGCTGTCACAAATGAGCACGGATACATTATGTGCGGCGCGCTTGATGTGGCGCTGCTGAATGAAAAATTAAAGGAGCGGGGCATTGTGGCGGGGCGCGCAGTTGGTGTACGCACCATTGACCAGCTGTTAGACGCACCTTTAGAATCCGTCACGTACGCCGCGGAAGATCTCGGCATTCATGCCGGCATGAGCGGCAGAGCAGCGCTTTTGAAAATGGTGAAATAAAAATTTGGCCCGGCTATTACTATGTCCCCTCTTACAAGCATATATTGTGATATGTAAGGGGGGATTTTCTTGCCAAGATATCGCGGCCCTTTTCGCAAGAGAGGACCTTTGCCTTTCCGGTACGTGATGCTTCTGTCAGTTGTCTTTTTTATCCTGTCAACAACAGTCAGCCTTTGGATGATCAATGGCTCGATCAAACCTGTTTTAATGGACATCGGCGAGATGGAAACGAAGCGTATAGCGACAGAGGTGATCCAGGATTCGATTGAGGATTATATGTCTGACAGTGAAAATATGAAAGATATGTTTCAAATGAATTCTGATGAAAACGGAAACTTAACGACAATCGATTTTAATACACAGGTTGTAAATAGTGTCAAAACAAAAGTGACAAAGCAGCTTCAGGCTCATCTAAAAGAGATGGAAACCCACTCCGGACACAGCGGCGCCAGTGAAAATATTATGATCAACATTCCGCTGGGACAGGTAACCGGCAACAGCCTCCTCGGAAACCTCGGGCCGAAAATCCCAGTCCGGTTCAATTTAATCGGTGACGCTTTTACAGATGTCAAAACCAAAATCAAGCCGTATGGCATAAATAATGCACTTATTGATATCAGCATCTTTGTCGAAATTAAAGTGAAGGTCATCATTCCGTTTGCAAGCAAAACCGCTGTCGTCACAAATAATGTTCCTGTATCGATTAAAGCAGTGCAGGGCGAAGTGCCCCAGTTTTATAACGGAAGCGGCGGCTCAGGTGTCACGCCTTCTGTCCAGCTCCCAAGCAGCAAAGATGAGGACAGTGCTGAATCGGAATCGAAAAATGAAAAAAGCAGCAAATAAGCCGCCCGTTGAAGAGGCGGCTTTTCGTTATTTCTTTTTTTTGTATTCATATCGCTCCCACGCTCTCAAGTGCGGGTATGGATCAAACGACCATTCGGTTTTTCCGTTATCTTTGTACATGCCGTAGTGAAGATGCGGCGGGAACTTTCCAGCTGTTCCCGGCGGGCCGTATCCTGAGCTGCCGACTGATCCGATCACTTGGCCGGGCTCAACGATCTGTCCTGTTTTAATCCCTTTGGCAAACCCATTGAGATGGGCAAAATAATGATACGTATTGTTAATGTCTCTGATGCCGATTCTCCATCCTCCGAAGCGGTTCCAGCCCTTCATTTCAACTATGCCGTAACAGGTAGATTTGACAGGAAGGCCATAATGGGCAAAGATATCCGTGCCTTCATGAATCCGTCTTCCTCCGAAGCCGCGGGCATCTCCCCACGTGCTGCGATAGCTGTAATCGGTTCTGATCGGAAGCGGAAACGCATGCTCGCCCAGATCAATATGGCCGTAAGCTTTAAACAGCTTCATGAATTCAGATATGATCCCGACTGTCTGATCGCGTCGGTAATAATTCCAAAGCCCGATACGGATGTTATCCTCATCTGTACCATACGACAGCAAGTATTGGCTGAATGTATACAAAATATCTTCATCATTGCTGACCTCGGCTTTTCCGTCTCCGTCACCATCCATCCCGATCCCATCAAATACTTTGATGCTTAACGGTGCATCGTCTTTCGGATTCGGGTTTTCAGGCCCGCTCCAGATTTCATCCGGTATATAGATGCTGATGATTCCCGCTTTGTCAGGCAGATCTTTTCGGTTACTCCGCACATTTTCCTCGTACTGGTCTACTGCGGCGAGCGCATACCAAGGAATCTGCGTCACAGCCTCGACTTTATGATATAATTCCATCCGTTTCGACAGCACTGGATCTGAAAGCTTTTTTCCAGACGCAGAAGGCTCAAACGCAAACAAAAGGAGAAGAAGAGCGGATAACAAAACTTTCACAAAATAATCTCCTTTCATATTGAATACACATAGTTTGCGGCAAGCCGGCTTAAAAATGTCAGTAATCATCTTCCCTTGTCGAGAAATTTTTCCTATGTTAAAGTGTCTAAAGAAAAGACTTTCTTTAGTTAGAAAAACATTATTTTTGTTGCAGAAATAAAACCTGCACCTTTCTCGTTTTCAGAATGTTTCGTGTCAGAAATTGAGTATATTGGATATTGGAGATGATGGGAATTGGCAAAGAAAGACGAACACCTCAGAAAGCCCGAATGGCTCAAAATCAAATTAAACACAAATGAAAACTATACAGGGCTCAAAAAACTCATGCGTGAAAACAACCTGCATACCGTATGCGAAGAAGCAAAATGTCCGAATATTCATGAATGCTGGGCGGTCAGACGTACAGCTACATTTATGATTTTAGGTTCTGTTTGTACAAGAGCATGCCGTTTCTGTGCTGTCAAAACGGGCCTTCCGACTGAGCTAGATCTGCAAGAGCCGGAACGCGTAGCGGATTCTGTCGCGCTTATGAATCTGAAACACGCGGTCATTACGGCTGTTGCGCGTGACGACCAGAAAGACGGCGGGGCAGGCATTTTTGCGGAAACTGTCCGTGCGATCCGCAGAAAAAGCCCGTTCACAACAATTGAGGTGCTGCCGTCTGATATGGGCGGAAACTATGATAACCTGAAAACCTTGATGGATACACGCCCAGACATCCTGAATCACAATATCGAAACGGTTCGCCGCCTGACGCCAAGAGTCCGCGCGCGTGCGACGTACGACCGTTCGTTGGAATTTTTGCGCCGTGCGAAAGAAATGCAACCTGACATTCCGACAAAATCAAGCATCATGATCGGACTCGGCGAAACGAAGGAAGAAATTATTGAAGTCATGGACGACCTCTTGGCAAACAACGTGGATATTATGGCAATCGGCCAATATCTGCAGCCGACGAAGAAACATTTGAAAGTTCAAAAGTACTATCACCCTGATGAATTTGCAGAATTAAAGGAAATCGCGATGCAAAAAGGCTTCAGCCACTGCGAAGCCGGCCCGCTTGTCCGTTCTTCTTACCATGCGGATGAACAAGTGAACGAAGCATCTAAAAAGCGCCAAGCACAAGCATAATGCCAAAACGCCAGATCATCTGGCGTTTTTGTCATTCCTATCGGTTTTCATGTCCTGTCGGGTTTCTCCGTTGGCATTTTCATTCTCTGAGACGGGGCTTCCTTGCGGGGAGGTTTTCATTTCTTGAATCGTCCCCGACATGATTTCTCTGATATCCCTTGAACCAGAGCCGAGATTGCTGAAATTTTCGATCGACTGCATATGGTTTGGATTATCAGAAATATACACATGATAGTATCGCGGTATTACAGAAGCCGCCGTTTTTTTCACCTGATCGGCGGTCAGCCCGCGGTTTTTAGAATCGGTTTTGTATACGACAAGCGCTTCTTGATCGGTGACCAATGTTGCAGCATCTTGAATATGGGGGAGCTGAACCGTTAAACTTGATATGATGTGAGCGGTTTCTTCCCGGTTCATTCCCGGCGTTTTCTGCTGTTCGCCGTCAAATTGTTCTTTTTGATAGCGGACATAGCCAAATTGTTCGTTCTCATCATGCCGGTTAAAAGCCTCGTTGCGGTCAGACACATGAATGGGTCTGGTTTGATTCTGCGCCTGATTTCGGACATTTTGCCCGGCATTGTCCAATCCTGCGCCTCCGCACCCGGATAAAAGCCCGGTCAACAGGCAGAGGCTGACAGCAGTTCGTTTCATTTGTAAATCCCTCCTCATGTGTAGGGTAGCCAAATCGCATGATTTATTCTTTAGCAATTGATGGGGACGGGGCAATGAATTATGATAGGAATGAGTGAAAAAGAGGTGAGATCATGATTCTTATTCAAAATGCCGAATTTGAATTGGTGCACAATTTTAAAGACGGCTTCAATGAAGAGGCTTTTAAAGCCCGTTACTCCGATATTTTAAATAAATACGATTATATTGTGGGAGACTGGGGATACGGTCAGCTCAGGCTCAAGGGCTTCTTTGACGACCAGAATCAAAAGGCAACCTTCGAAACGAAAATCAGCACATTAGATGAATACATTTACGAATACTGCAATTTCGGCTGTGCGTATTTTGTCTTGAAACGGATCAGAAAATAAACATACACAAAGGGGATGCTGTCATGTATTTTGTTGACAGAAACAAGATCGAGCAAACACTCAGGTTCTATGAGCACCAGCTGGCGCTTTTTAACTCACAAACAGACTGGCAGTCTGAAATCGGGGGACCGGCGCTTCAGCGTATAGGCCATTTGTTAATCGAATGCATCCTGGATACAGGCAATGACATGATTGACGGTTTTATTATGCGGGACCCGGGCAGCTATGATGACATTATGGACATACTTGTTGATGAAAAAGTTGTCACGGAACAAGAGGGAAGTGAGCTCAAGCAATTGATCGCCTACCGCAAAACATTAGTTCAGCAGTACCTGCTCGCTGACAGCGCCGAGCTTTACAGGCTGATCACGGCACATCAGACAGCTCTGCAAGACTTCCCGCAACGGATCAGAAGTTACTTGGAAACAGAGCTTGGCCCTGTTTCTGCGTTTAAATAACAACTGGAAAGCCACAGGAGTGTTGGAAATGAAAACATATAAAGGGTATTTAATTGATTTAGACGGAACGATGTACAATGGCACGGAAAAAATCGAGGAAGCGTGTGAATTTGTCAGAACGCTGAAAGATCGCGGAGTTCCTTATCTTTTCGTGACAAACAACTCTTCGCGCACACCGAAGCAGGTGGCGGACAAGCTCGTGTCTTTTGATATTCCCGCAACAGAAGAGCAGGTCTTCACGACCAGCATGGCGACTGCCCAGCATATCGCTCAGCAGAAAAAAGACGCGTCTGTATATGTGATCGGGGAAGAAGGAATCCGCCAGGCAATTGAAGAAAATGGCCTGACGTTTGGCGGGGAAAACGCGGATTTTGTCGTTGTCGGTATTGACCGTTCCATTACATACGAAAAATTTGCTATCGGCTGCCTGGCAATCAGAAATGGTGCCCGCTTTATTTCCACTAATGGAGATATTGCGATCCCGACTGAAAGAGGCCTTCTGCCTGGAAACGGTTCACTGACATCTGTATTAACTGTATCCACAGGCGTACAGCCGGTATTTATCGGCAAGCCGGAATCAATCATTATGGAGCAGGCGATGCGCGTTCTTGGCACGGATGTGTCCGAAACACTCATGGTCGGCGACAACTACGCGACGGACATCATGGCCGGCATTAACGCCGGTATGGATACGCTGCTCGTTCACACAGGCGTAACGAAAAGAGAGCATATGACAGACGATATGGAAAAACCGACTCACGCCATTGACTCTCTGACCGAATGGATTCCATACATTTAAAAAAGGGCGCCCTAAAAGGGTGCCCTTATTCTGTATGCCGCGCGCGGTGTGCGAGCCTGCTTGAGGCCGCGGCGGAAATCGCGCCGACGATGTCATCTAAAAAGGTATGGCATTCGCCGGTTGATTTATCATTTAAATGTTTAAGGATGCCGGGTTTTTCTTTGTCGATGTAACCGTAGTTCGTAAACCCGATTGATCCGTAAATGTTCACGATGGAAAATGCCAGAACTTCATCTACCCCATATAGGCTTTCATCTGTTTCCAGCATCGTTTGCAGCGGCTCAGACAGTTTTTTCTGCTCAGCAAGAATATCCAATTCAATGCCCGTTAAAATCGCATTTTGCACCTCGCGTTTTGCGAGAACGCGATTGACGTTCAACGTGCATTCATCAATGTTTAAATCCGGATGATATTTTTTCTGAAGAAAAAAGACAAGCTCGGCAATGTCTGATACCTCAACGCCGCGCTCCTTCATCCGTGCTCTTGCTTTTGCTTCCATCTGACTGATTTGTTCGTTTTCTGACATCAGCTTCACCCAATCTTTTTTACTAGTTTATACAAAATGTTTGAGATGTTTACGACTTTTTCTTGCGCCTTCGTCGGATTAAAATATGTATTCATAATTCCGGACGTGTATGACTACGATGTGATGAGCCCTAATTCAACAGGCAGGTGATCATTGTGAAAGGTACAATAAAAGAAAAATACGGTATTCACATCAGGCAGCTTTCCATGTACCAGCACACATATCAATGCTTTCAGACGCCGAATTCATTTTTTCTGATTGTCCCCGTTTCCCAATTCTCAGAGACAGAACTGGCAGAGCTTTATTACATGAGTCAGTATTTACAAGAACAAAGTGACCCATACGTTTCGGTTTTTATCTTTACAAAAGAAGGTGAGCTGACGTTTGAACATGAGGGGAAAACGTACGCTCTGCTGAAGGCGGCACCCCCTTTTTCAAACCGTGCGTTCTCTATTGGACAGGAGCTGGCGGAATTTCACCGAAAAGGCAGAGGGTATCCGTATGAAGTGAAGGCAGCCGGAAGAATCGGCCAGTGGAAGGATCTGTGGGGAAAACGCATTGATCAGCTGGAGGTGTTTTGGCAGCGAAAGGTTCATACCCCTCCTCACGAGCCATTCGATAAAAAAATGATCGAATCATTTCCATATTATTTAGGGCTGTCAGAAAACGCGATACAATATTTAGTGGACACTGAGCTGGATGACAAGCCTCAAGCCGCAGATTCAGGAACGATATGCCATCAGCGGATGGAAAGGCATACATGGTCACCCGAATCACTGATCAGGATTCCTGCGGATTGGGTATTTGACCACGCCTCACGCGATTTGGCTGAATATATGAGGCATACGTTTTTGCATCATAGACAAGATTTTCATCAGCAGGGTTTTCACTTTTTGCAGGAATACGAGCAAGTTACGTCGCTGTCTTCGTTTTCAAAACGTCTTTTATACAGCCGCCTGCTCTTTCCGCTTCATTATTTTGAAATCGTGGAGAGCTACTACATGTCATCAGAATCAGAAAAGCATTATTATGAAGAGCAGCTTGACTTCATTCTTAGTGACTGCGAACGCTATGAGCAATTTCTAAATACGGCGCAGGAATTCATGAACATGCGGGCGCAGAAACCGTTTGTTCCCCGCGTGAGCTGGCTCGGCAAAGGCGGAAAAATAATTAGAAAATAAAGAATCTTGTCATATCAACGGGTTAAGCGGTTACATTCATAAAATTCAGCCGATTACTGTCTTGTCAAAACAGGAGTGGGCTTATATAATGTTTGTAACTTATATGTCTGTGTTGAGTTAACAATTGTCTTTTTCGAGAGGACAATTAAAAGAAAGGTGGAGTTTTTTTGAAAGCAATTCGTGTAGGGCTTTTAGGTTTAGGTACCGTCGGAAGCGGTGTCGTTAAAATTATTCAAGACCATCAGGATAAGCTGATGCATCAGGTCGGCTGTCCGATTACGATAAAAAAAGTGCTTGTAAAAGATCTAGAGAAAAAGAGAGAAGTAGATTTGCCGAAGGAAGTGCTCACGACAGAAGTGTATGATGTCATCGATGATCCAGATGTTGATGTCGTCATCGAGGTGATCGGCGGAGTTGAGCAGACAAAACAATATTTGGTCGACGCGCTGAGATCGAAAAAGCATGTTGTCACAGCAAACAAGGATTTAATGGCTGTGTACGGTTCCGAGCTGCTTGCTGAAGCGAAGGAAAATGGCTGCGATATCTACTTTGAAGCCAGTGTTGCCGGCGGGATTCCGATTCTGCGCACGTTAGAGGAAGGCCTCTCATCAGACCGGATTACAAAGATGATGGGGATCGTGAACGGAACAACGAACTTTATCTTAACAAAAATGATCAAAGAAAAAAGCCCATACGAGGAAGTGCTCAAAGAAGCGCAAGATCTTGGCTTTGCCGAAGCAGATCCGACTTCAGACGTGGAAGGGCTTGACGCCGCACGGAAAATGGCGATATTGGCGCGCCTCGGCTTCTCGATGAATGTAGATTTGGAAGACGTCAAAGTAAAGGGGATCTCCCAAATTACAGACGAGGACATCAGCTTCAGCAAACGTCTCGGCTATACGATGAAACTGATTGGGATTGCACAGCGTGACGGCAGCAAAATTGAAGTCAGTGTTCAGCCGACACTTCTTCCTGACCACCATCCGCTTTCTGCTGTGCATAATGAGTTTAACGCCGTTTACGTATACGGAGAGGCTGTTGGTGAGACGATGTTCTACGGGCCTGGAGCCGGGAGCATGCCGACTGCGACATCCGTTGTTTCTGACCTTGTCGCGGTCATGAAAAATATGAGGCTCGGCGTAACCGGCAACAGCTTTGTTGGGCCGCAATATGAGAAAAACATGAAGACGCCGTCTGACATTTACGCACAGCAATTTTTAAGAATTCATGTAAAAGATGAGGTCGGTTCATTCTCGAAAATTACGTCTGTGTTCTCAGAGCGGGGCGTGAGCTTTGAAAAAATCCTTCAGCTGCCGATTAAAGACCATGATGAGTTGGCAGAAATCGTGATTGTGACACACCATACATCAGAAGCTGATTTCAGTGATATTCTGCAAAACCTAAATGATTTGGAAGTCGTTCAAGAAGTCAAAAGCACATATCGTGTAGAAGGGAACGGTTGGAGCTAATGTGGAAAGGACTTATCCATCAATATAAAGAATTTTTACCTGTAACAGATCAAACACCAGCGCTTACTTTACATGAAGGAAATACACCTCTTATCCATCTGCCGAAGCTGTCTGAGCAGCTCGGAATTGAGCTTCATGTCAAAACAGAAGGTGTCAACCCTACGGGATCATTTAAAGACCGCGGAATGGTCATGGCTGTGGCGAAAGCAAAAGAAGAAGGCAATGATACGATTATGTGCGCGTCAACAGGAAACACGTCCGCTGCTGCGGCCGCTTATGCAGCCCGCGCCAACATGAAGTGCATCGTCATCATCCCGAACGGCAAAATCGCATTCGGAAAACTTGCTCAGGCTGTCATGTATGGAGCCGATATTATAGCAATTGACGGAAACTTTGACGATGCGCTTAAAATTGTCCGTTCCATCTGTGAGAAATCACCGATTGCTCTTGTCAACTCAGTCAACCCTTACCGCCTTGAAGGCCAAAAAACAGCTGCCTTTGAAGTGTGCGAGCAGCTGGGCGAAGCACCGGATGTTTTAGCGATCCCGGTCGGAAACGCAGGCAATATCTCAGCTTATTGGAAGGGCTTCAAGGAATATCATGAGAAAAACGGCACAGGCCTCCCGAAAATGCGCGGATTTGAAGCGGAAGGCTCGGCGGCAATCGTTCGCAATGAAGTAATTGAAAATCCGGAAACAATAGCAACAGCCATTCGTATCGGAAACCCGGCAAGCTGGGACAAAGCTGTAAAGGCAGCTGAGGAATCCAACGGGAAAATTGACGAAGTCACTGATGATGAAATCCTTCAAGCGTATCAGCTGATCGCCCGTGAAGAAGGCGTGTTTGCAGAACCAGGATCCTGCGCTTCCATTGCTGGCGTTCTGAAACAGGTGAAATCCGGAGAAATTCCGAAAGGCAGCAAGGTCGTCGCTGTGTTAACAGGAAACGGGCTGAAAGATCCGAATACAGCAGTCGACATTTCAGAAATCAAGCCGGTCACATTGCCGACGAATGAAGACAGCATCCTTGAATATGTAAAAGGAGCGGCCCGTGTATGAACGAAGCCGACATGCTGTTCACTGTCACTGTTCCCGGAAGCACGGCTAACCTAGGCCCTGGCTTCGATTCAGTTGGAATGGCGCTCAGCAGATATTTGAAGCTGACCGTCTTTGAAAGCGACAAGTGGTCTTTTGAAGCTGAAACAGAAACAGTCGCCGGAATTCCGGCGGGTACAGATAATCTGATCTATCAAGTGGCAAAACGGACAGCAGATTTATACGGTAAAGAAATGCCGCCTGTCCATGTGAAAGTGTGGAGCGACATTCCGCTCGCACGCGGCCTTGGCAGCAGCGCCGCGGCGATTGTAGCGGCCGTTGAACTGGCTGATGAATTATGCGGCTTAAAGCTCTCTGAAGAGGACAAGCTGCATGTAGCCAGCCTTGAAGAAGGACACCCGGATAATGCGGGCGCTTCTCTCGTTGGCGGACTTGTCATTGGCCTGCATGAAGATGACGAGACACAAATGATCCGCGTCCCGGATGCTGACATTGATATTGTCGTTGTCATTCCTTTTTACGAAGTGCTGACAAGAGACGCAAGAGACGTGCTTCCGAAAGAGTTTCCGTATGCGGACGCTGTAAAAGCAAGTGCCGTCAGCAATATCCTCATTGCTGCGATCATGTCTAAGGATTGGCCGCTCGTCGGGAAAATCATGAAGAAGGATATGTTCCACCAGCCATACCGGGCGATGCTTGTGCCTGAGCTGTCCAAAGTAGAACATGTCGCTGAGATGAAGGGCGCATACGGAACGGCTCTCAGCGGGGCAGGCCCGACGATTCTTGTTATGACTGAAAAAGGAAAGGGAGAAGAGCTCAAAGAACAGCTCGCGCTTCATTTCCCTCATTGTGAAGTCGACGCTTTGACCGTTCCGCAAGAGGGAAGTATAATAGAGCGAAATCCTTTATACCAAGTAAAAAGTGTATAGATCATGCCAAGCGTCCCTCAGCATCAGCGGAGGGCGCTTTTTTTCTGCTGGAGATAAAGGAGTTTTTATTTAGAAAAACGAAATAGTTGTTAAAAGGAGGAGATGAACATGAAAAAGCTGATAACCGCAGAAGACACCACAGCGATTGTCTCTGTAACCGATCCTCAATACGCCCCAGATGGCACCCGTGCCGCATATGTCCAGTCACAAGCGAATCAAGAGAAAGATTCGTATACATCAAATATATGGATCTATGAAACGAAAACAGGCAGGTCTATTCCTTGGACACACGGAGAAAAGCGGTGCACGGACCCAAGATGGTCTCCGGACGGGCGCACGCTTGCCTTTATTTCTGATCGTGAAGGCGATGCAGCACAGCTGTATATCATAAGTGCTGAAGGCGGGGAAGCAAGAAAACTGACTGATATCCCGTATGGCGTGTCAAAGCCAATATGGTCCCCGGATGGCGAATGGGTGCTTGTTACTGTCAGTTTGGGAGAGGGAGAAAGGATTAATGATCGGGAGAAAACGGAGCCGGACAGTTTTGAACCTGTTGAAGTTCAAGGTCTAGCCTATAAACGGGACGGCAAAGGGCTGACGAGAGGTGCGTATGCCCAGCTTGTGCTTGTCAGCGTGAAGTCTGGTAAGGTGAAGCAGCTGACAAATCACAAAGCCGATCATGGCGACCCTGCTTTTTCTCCTGACGGCAAATCGCTTGTTTTCTCAGCTAATTTGACTGAAACGGACGATGCCAGCAAGCCGCACGATGTCTGCATGATGTCGCTGGATACTGGAGATCTCAAGCAGATTACGTCTCATCGCGGCTCATTCGGACCAAGCTCATTTTCACCGGACGGAAGGTATCTTGCTTTGCTTGGACATGAAAAGGAATATCAGAATGCAACGTTCGAAAAGGCGTGGCTCTATGATATCGAACAAGACAACCTTACATGTCTGACTGAAATGCTTGACGTTCATTTAGCGGATGCGCTCATTGGAGATTCACTGATCGGAGGTGCCGAACAGCGCCCGGTTTGGACGAAAGACAGCCAAGGGTTATATGTCATCGGCACAGATCAAGGCAGTACGGGAATCTATTATATTTCGATTGAAGGCCTTGTGTATCCGATTCGTCTCGAAAAAGAGTACATCAATAGTTTTTCCATTTCACCTGACGAACAACACTTTATTGCCAGTGTGACAAAGCCGGACAGACCGAGCGAGCTTTACAGCCTCCCGCTTGGGCAGGAAGAGAAACGGCTGACTGGCGCGAATGACAAGTTTGTCGGCGAGCATACGATTTCAATACCTGAAGATATTCAATATGTCACAGAAGACGGCGTGACGGTGAACGGCTGGCTGATGAAGCCTGCACAGCCGGAAGGTGAAACCTCATATCCTCTTATTCTCAACATACACGGCGGTCCGCACATGATGTACGGGCATACATATTTTCATGAATTTCAAGTGCTGGCGGCGAAAGGATACGCAGTGGTTTATGTCAATCCGAGAGGAAGCCACGGTTACGGGCAGGAATTTGTGAATGCCGTCAGAGGAGATTATGGAGGAAAGGATTATGCGGATGTGATGCAGGCTGTGGATGAGGCTATCAAACGAGATCCGCAGATTGATCCTAAGCGGCTCGGTGTCACGGGCGGAAGTTATGGAGGCTTTATGACCAACTGGATCGTTGGACAGACGAACCGCTTTAAAGCCGCTGTCACCCAGCGCTCGATTTCAAACTGGATCAGCTTTCATGGCGTCAGTGATATCGGCTATTTCTTTACAGACTGGCAGCTAGAGCATGACATGTTTGCAGACACAGAAAAGCTCTGGGACCGTTCCCCTTTAAAATACGCAGCAAACGTGGAGACACCGCTTTTGATTCTGCATGGCGAGCGAGATGACCGGTGCCCGATCGAGCAGGCGGAGCAGCTATTTATTGCTCTGAAAAAAATGGGCAAGGAAACGATGCTTGTCCGTTTTCCGAAAGCGTCGCACAATTTGTCACGCAGCGGACACCCGGTACAGCGGATCAAGCGCCTGAATTATATAAGCTCATGGTTTGATCAATATCTCTAATAAAAAAGCCAGGCTGATTAACGATCAGCCTGGCTGCTTTATTAAAAGACTTGTTCTACTTCAACGACACCCGGCACTTCTTCAAGAAGAGCGCGTTCAATTCCGGCTTTCAGCGTAATTGTTGAACTTGGGCAGCTGCCGCATGCGCCTAGAAGACGAAGCTTAACGATACCTTCATCTACGTCTACAAGCTCACAGTCACCGCCGTCACGAAGTAAAAACGGACGAAGTTTGTCCAGTACTTCCTGCACCTGTTCTTTCATTTCAACTTCAGTCATGACATTCGCTCCTTTCGTCATCATAAAACCATTATATTCAGTGTAACAATAAAAATCTATTGTTTGGTTTGCAAAGTTGCTTTCCCTATTATAGCACATTAAGACTTGAACACAAAAACGGTTTTTTTCTATAAAAACGTCTTTTGGCTCTGTATACTGAAAGAAAGGACATACATAGGGGGAAGGAGGCGTTTACCAGTGACAAAACCTGTCGTGCTCAGCGTGTACGGGGCAGAAACCGTTTGTGCAAGCTGTGTCAATATGCCGACGGCCAAGGATACATACGAGTGGCTTGAGGCTGCGCTGAAAAGAAAATATCCAAATCAGCCTTTTGCGATGCAATACATCGATATTTATGAGCCGCCTGACAATGAACATGCGAAAGAGCTTGCGGAAAAAATCAGAAATGATGAGTATTTTTATCCGCTTGTGCTCGTAGAAGACAAAATTGTCGGTGAAGGCAATCCGAAATTAAAAGACGTTTATGAGGAAATGGAGAAGCATGGGTATACAGAAAACCGCTGACATGATCAGCGGTTCTTCTCTATCATTAACCGTTATGGTGTTTGTACATCCACAGCAAGCCGGATTTCAACATGCGCGGAACACGGCCGATCAGCGGGCGGTCAGCAACAAGACCGAAGCCGGCTTTTTTTCCGAGTGAACCGAGGACGCCTTTCAGCTTAAACTGCGGCATTGATTCTGGAAGGGCTTCTCCATTCCAGCGTTTTTGCAAGATTTGGACAATCTGCTCTGCTTGAGCCTCTGCCAGCTGGGCGCTCGGTGCATGAGGGAGGCTGGCGCAATCGCCGACAACGTACAGATGTTCATCACCAGGAAGATTGTGATGAGGCGTTAATACGATACGCCCTTGTGCGTCCTTTTCCACATCTAAGTCTCTGACGACTTTGTTCGGCTGTATGCCGGCTGTCCACACGATGGCGTCTGCAGAAATCGGTTCATCGTGGTTATACACAATGCCTTCTTCAACTTTTGTGATATTTGCCCTGTTAATAATGCGGACACCGTGCTCTTCGAACCAATTTTGCACATATTTGCTCAAACGCTCGGGAAAGCTTGATAAAATGAGATTACCGCGGTCGAACAGAATGATGTTCAGGTCATCACGGCTTTCTCTCAGTTCACTTGCAAGCTCAACGCCGCTTAAGCCCGCTCCTACAATGGCGACAGTGGCATTAGCGCTCAGGTTATTCAGCTTTTGATAGGTTTCGCGGGACTGGTCGATGGTTTGAATGCTGTAGGTGAATTCAGGCGCTCCCGGCACGTTGTGATATTTATCCTCGCAGCCGAGCCCGATTACAGCGTCATCGTAAGAAATCGGTTCACGATCTTGGAACAGCACTTGTTTTTGTGCAGTATCAATTGATGAGATATCACCATATTGGACATCCAGGCGAGGGTGCTCTGGGAATGACACTCTGATATGATGGTCAGAAATTGTGCCTGCGGCAAGGGCATAATATTCTGTTTTCAAGCAGTGATAAGGATTTCTGTCAATTAACGTGATTGAAACATCATCAGGCAGCTGGTTTGGCAATAAGCGATGAAGAACACGCATGTTCCCGTAACCTCCGCCGATCAAGACCAATTTTTTCATTTGAATTCCCCTTTAATCCGAAGAGTATGATAGACACATTGAAGAAAATACGAACTATGTAAAATAACATCTAGAATTATATCGAATTTGATCTAAAATCACAATAATAGTTTGAAAATAACCTACAAATTAGCCTGAAAGCACAAATTAGTAAAACGTTATTCGAGTAATGATATGTTACGATAATAAATTTTGAACAATCCATTGTCTTTGACGAATGATTAAAAATTCGCGATAATGGACATATGTGAGGTGAAATCGCATGAATCCAATGATTGAATTTTGTGTCAGCAATCTGGCTCACGGCTCTCAGGAAGCCCGGGCGATTTTGGAGAAGGATCCAAATCTGGATGTCCTTGAATACGGCTGCTTAAGCTACTGCGGGACATGCATGGAGTCGCTTTTCGCTCTTGTAAACGGAGAAGTCGTCATGGGTGAAACGCCTGCTGAGCTTGTTGAGAATATATATACCTTTATTGAAGAAAATCCAATGTTTTAACAGAAAAGGGCCTGGGACAGGCCCTTTTTTATTTTGTCGTCCAAAAGAACTAAAAAATGTGTAGACATCAAAAAATATTATTGTTATCGTATAAAAGATATTTTTTTAAATAAAATTTTAAGAGGTGTAGGTGTATTCATGAGTGTTCTGTGGGGACTGCTCGGCGCAGTTGCGATCATTGCTATCGCGTTTTTATTTTCAGAAAAGAAAAGCAATATTAAGATAAGAACCGTCATCGTTGGTTTATGTACACAGGTGGCGTTTGGATACATCGTGTTGAAATGGGAAGCGGGACGCGCTGTTTTTTTATGGTTTTCAAGCCGTGTACAGCTTCTGATTGATTATGCGAATGAAGGCATCAGCTTTATTTTTGGACCGCTTCTGAAAGTCGGCGACAGTCCGGCATTTGCATTAAGTGTACTGCCTGTTATCATTTTCTTCTCAGCACTGATTGCAGTTTTATATCATTTGAAAATTATGCAGCTCATATTCCGTGTCATTGGCGGCGGATTGTCAAAGCTCCTTGGGACAAGCCAAACGGAATCTCTTGCGGCTGCTGCTAATATTTTTGTAGGACAATCAGAATCTCCGTTAGTGATCAAACCCCTGATAGCCGGGCTGACGCGCTCTGAATTATTCACGATTATGACGAGCGGTCTATCGGCTGTTGCGGGTTCTACCTTGTTTGGGTACGCGCTTCTCGGCATTCCGATTGAATACCTGCTTGCGGCCAGCTTTATGGCTGCTCCGGCGGGTCTTGTCTTTGGTAAACTGATTATTCCCGAAACGGAAAAGCCGCAAACCGTAAAAAGCGATTTTAATATGGATGAAGGCGAAGGCGCTGCCAATGTCATTGACGCAGCTGCAAAGGGAGCGTCAACAGGTCTGCAAATTGCCTTAAACGTTGGAGCGATGCTGCTTGCGTTCGTTGCATTAATCGCCGTAGTAAATGGTATTCTCGGCGGAGTTTTCGGCTTGGTCGGTTTAAAAGGCGTCACATTAGAATCCATTCTCGGTTATGTGTTTTCCCCAATCGCCTTTTTGATTGGCGTGCCATGGCATGAAGCGTTGCAGGCGGGAAGCTATATCGGCCAAAAATTGGTGCTGAATGAGTTTGTCGCTTATTCTAACTTCGGTCCGCACATCGGCGAGTTTTCTAAGAAAACCGCTACCATTATCAGTTTCGCGTTATGCGGATTCGCCAATTTTTCGTCAATTGCAATTATGCTCGGTACGCTTGGCGGTTTAGCACCTAGCCGCCGTTCGGATATCGCACGCCTCGGCTTGAAGGCTGTTCTTGCGGGAACATTAGCCAATCTGCTTAGCGCAGCCATTGCCGGCATGTTTATATAAACAATAAAAGCTCCTTGCGACAGTGCAAGGAGCTTTTATGTATGAAAAACGGGGGATAATTGTATTGTGTCCGTTTATAATAGCTTTTATACTAAGAAAAAGAAAAAAAGTTGGAGGCACCTATGAACTCATTTCGATTTACCAAAATGCACGGCCTGGGAAACAGCTATATCTATGTGAATCAATTTGAAGAACAGCTTCCGGAAGAAAAACTGTCTGAGATTGCAGTTCAGGTTTCTTCTGTTTATACAGGGATCGGTTCCGACGGAATGATCCTAATATGCCCTTCAGATCAAGCGCCTGTCAAAATGCGCATTTTTAATAATGATGGGTCTGAAGGGAAAAACTGCGGCAACGGCCTGCGCTGCGTCGCAAAATATGCGTATGAGCATAAGCTGGTTGAGGAAACATCTTTTCTGATTGAAACCCTCTCCGGGCTTGTGAAAGCGGAGGTTCAAGTTGAAAACGGAAAAGTAAATGTGGTCACTGTCGATATGGGTGAACCGCGCCTGACAAAAGCCGAACTTCCGATGCTTGGCGGCGGAGAAGAGCACACGATCAATGAAACCATGACATTTGGTGAAGCTGAACTAACAGGCACTGCTGTTTCAATGGGAAATCCCCATATCGTTTTTCCGATCGCTGACATTGAACAGGCACCCTTGACGACACTGGGGCCGGTGATTGAGAAAGATCCGAGATTTCCGGAAGGCGTCAATGTGGAATTCGTCGAAGCCGTGAATGAACATGAACTGCATTTCCGCGTCTGGGAACGGGGATCAGGCATAACTCAGGCATGCGGGACAGGAGCTTGTGCAGCAGCCGTCGCATCTGTGTTAAACGGCGTATCAAAACGAAATCAGGACATTACGGTGCATTTAGCAGGCGGAGATTTGGTGATTAACTGGAAAGACAACGGCCATGTGATGATGACAGGGCCGGCAGAGACCGTTTGTGAGGGTGTCTATTTCTTGTAAAACACCTTGTTTGAGAATTGGACCAATCATGTTTATAATAAAAGACAACATCCGGTTTTTAAAAGGAGGTTCACAAAGATGAGCAACCCGGTAACAATTACAGAAGCAGCAGCTTTGCATATAAAAGATATGATGAAAGAGCATGAAGAAGAAAATGCGTTTCTGCGTGTCGGCGTCAAAGGCGGCGGCTGTAGCGGCCTTTCTTACGGCATGGGCTTTGAGCATGAAAAGGGCGAATCAGACAGCATGTTTGATCAGCACGGCATTACTGTTCTTGTTGACAAGGAAAGCCTTGATATCATGAACGGTACCGTGATTGATTATAAGCAATCCATGCTCGGCGGAGGCTTCACTATCGACAATCCAAACGCCATCGCTTCATGCGGCTGCGGTTCTTCTTTTAGAACAGCGACGAATACAGGTACGCCTGAAGAGTGCTAGGCGCTACCCGATATTTCGAGATATGAATTGATCATCTCACCTGTTTCGGAGGATTGCGTGATTGCATTCCACGATTAACCGTAAGATTGTTCATGACGCTTTTCTTAGCGATAAACCATCGTTAAGGAAAGCGTTTTTTATTATGGTGTAAAATCAGAACGATCAAGAGTTATGAGAGTTTCAGCAGATAAATTTTACTTTAACTCGACCTCCTTCATCTGTATTTTTATTGTAAATGCAACAAAGTTGAGTTATATTTAACGTATGATACTTTTATTGCATTTGCAACAAAATACACGTTTGAGGAGTTGATGGTGAGAGAGATTCTTCGTGAAAGGGAGTGGTAGCAAGTGCAAACCCAGGAGTATCAAGAAAAGTTAGCTGAAATGAGATTAGTAGATCGAACAAAAGCATTTTGTACTATAAAAAAACTTTTTCCAACAGAGAAAGGAAAAATGTATTTCCATTTATAAATAGAAAAGGACTGGAAATTTAGTAAACACGAGAAACTATTGATTATATAAAGGAGCGACATTTTTAAATGACGATAAATATAAAAAAGTGCAGCCGTGAAGATTTAAAAATACTCCAAGAACTTAGTATTGAAACATTCAACGATACATTTAAAGATCAGAATTCACCTGAAAATATGAAAGCCTATTTGGAAAGTGCATTTAACGCTAAACAGTTGGAAAAGGAATTATCCAATACGTCTTCACAGTTCTTTTTTGTTTATTTTAATCATGAAGTCGCTGGATATTTAAAGGTCAACACCGATGATGCTCAGTCTGAAAAAATGGGTGATGAATCACTTGAAATCGAGAGGGTTTATATAAAGAACAGCTTTCAAAAACATGGGCTTGGCAAACATCTGCTGAATAAAGCTATAGAAATTGCGCTGGAACGTAATAAAAAGAACATTTGGCTAGGTGTATGGGAAAAAAATGAAAATGCCATTGCCTTTTATAAGAAAATGGGGTTTGTTCAGACCGGCGCCCACTCTTTTTATATGGGAGATGAAGAACAAACGGACTTTATTATGGCCAAAACACTCATATAACTTTTTTCGAAGGATGGATGATGATGTATATTCCAAAATATTTTAAGGTCACAAATGCGGAAGAAATTTGGAATTTTGTACAAGAAAACTCCTTTGGTACGGTTGTCACAACAGAACAAGGAAAACCAATTGCCACTCATTTGCCGTTAGGATTCAATAAAAAAGGCGATCATTACTATATTACTGGGCATTTTGCTTATGGAAATTCTCAGTGGAGAACGTTTGAAGCCTGTGAAAAAGTGCTTGTCATGTTCCAGGGACCGCACGCTTATATTTCTTCTTCCTGGTATTCGCGTGAAAATGTTCCGACGTGGAATTATCAGGCTGTTCACATGTATGGAAAAGCAAGTATCCTAGAGAAAGATGAATTAGTAGAAGAATTAACAATGATGCTGGAGAAATACGAAAAACATCGTGAAAATCCTGTTTTATGGGATAAACTTTCTCCAAAACTCTTAGAAAGTGAATTGAAAGGTATCGTTGGATTTAAGATTAAGGTGGAAGACATTCAAGCGGCATATAAATTAAGCCAGAACCGAAATGAAACGGATTATATGAACATCATTGAACAGTTACAAAATGAAGAAAATCCAAATGCAAAACAAATGGCAGAACTGATGGAAAATAAATTCAAAAAGCAAATATAAGCTTACTTTGCTGAAGAAGTAGCAGAAAACGCCAACTCAAGCGGAGAACCGCTGACTTGGCGTTTTTTATTTTTAATACTTATCCCCATTAAAAATCGAATTCTTCACAATCACATAATCCACATTGCGGATGGCGTCAAGTTTCGTTCCGCCTGCATAAGAAATAGAAGATTGAAGATCCTGTTCCATTTCAATCAGCGTATCCTTAATTGAGCCTTTATGTGCCACGTGCATTTTCTTGCCTTCTACATTTTTCTTTTCGCCTTTTTGGAATTCAGAGGCTGAGCCGAAGTACTCTTTGTAGAGCTTTCCGTCTTTTTCGATCGTTTGGCCTGGTGATTCTTCGTGCCCGGCAAATAGTGAACCGATCATGACCATCGTTGCGCCGAATCTGATTGATTTTGCGATGTCACCATGTGTACGGATGCCGCCATCCGCGATAATCGGTTTGCTGGCAGCTTTGGCACACCAGCGCAGTGCCGCTAATTGCCAGCCCCCTGTGCCGAAGCCGGTTTTGATTTTCGTAATACATACTTTTCCCGGTCCGATGCCGACCTTAGTGGCATCCGCTCCCGCATTTTCAAGTTCTCTGACCGCTTCCGGCGTTCCGACATTGCCAGCAATAACAAAGCTGTCCGGCAAATGTTTTTTTAGGTGCTGAATCATTTCAATGACAGCATTTGAGTGCCCGTGGGCAATGTCTATTGTCACGTATTCAGGAGTCAGATTTTCTTCTGCCAGCTGGCAGACAAATTCATATTCCTCTTCTTTGACGCCCACGCTGATAGAAGAGAATAATCCGCGTGCGTTCATATCTTTAATAAAATCAATTCGTGTTTCAGGTTCAAATCGGTGCATCACATAAAAGTAGCCATTTTCGGCTAATTGAATTGCTAGCTTTTCATCTATAATCGTCTGCATATTGGCAGGAACGACGGGCAATTTAAATGTACGTTCGCCTAAACGTACGGATGTATCACATTCTGAACGGCTGTTTACAATGCATTTTGCAGGAATTAGCTGAATATCTTCGTAATCAAATACGTTTTCCATGGTTTTCACTCCTAAAAACGAATATTTAAAACAATAATATATGAAATGTTCGCCTTCTATAATGTACTCTGTTTTATTTAGGATGTCAAACGTTTTTATTTGCTGGCATGTACGTTCAAGTGTCGAAGCTTGTCATGCTCGGTGAGTTTGGGTATCATAGTCTTAACGAAAAGTCTTAGAGAGCGGATTAAAACGCGAATGATATACGTTCAGCAAAGCTTGGTCGTTCAGCACCAGGCTTTCTTTATGAGATGGACATGTGAAAGGAGCGAATCAAATGACTCAAAACGAAGGAAAAACACCGAAGTCCCAAAAGATCCAAGACCGCATTATCATGACAATGATCTGGATCGTCGCAGCACTTGTGATTGCGCTGGTTATTGGAACTGCGATGAATTATATAAATATCTTCAAATAAAAAAGGAGCTGTGTCGCTGACACAAACTCCTTTTTTTATTACTTATTTTCAAAAAGACTTGTTGAGTGAAGAGGCTGTACGCGGGCTTTCGGATCCATGTAAGCTTTGGCGTTGTTCACTGCTGTCGGTGCCTCGCCGAAGCCGCTTGCGATCAGGTTGACTTTTCCTTCGTATGTGCAAATGTCACCTGCGGCAAAGAAGCCTTCGATGTTTGTTTCCATTGTTGATTTGACAACAATAGAATTTTTCTCGATGTCCAGACCCCAGTTTTTGATCGGGCCAAGAGATGAAACGAAACCGTAGTTGACGATTAAGTCATCGATTTCTAAAATCTCTTTGCGATCGCCTTTGACTTCTTCAAGCACAAGCTGTTCAATTTTGTCTTCCCCGATCAGCTCCGCAGGGACGAATGGTGTCAGGACATTAACCTTCGACGCATGAAGGTTTTCCACACTGTGCTCGTGCGCGCGGAACTTATCGCGGCGGTGAATGATGGATACTTCTTTTGCGATCGGCTCAAGCATAAGCGCCCAGTCAACCGCTGAATCTCCTCCGCCAAGGATCGCAACGCGTCTGCCGGCGAATTTTTGCAAATCGTCAACGAAGTAGTGAAGGTTTTTGCCTTCATACTGCTCGGCATTTTCAAGTTCCAGCTTTCTCGGTTTGAATGCGCCGTTTCCTGCAGTGATGATGACTGTTTTAGAATAGTGAGTTTCTTCATTTGTCACAAGCTTAAATACGCCGTCCGCTTGTTTTTCAACAGATTCAACCGCTTGCTCCAGACAAATGGTTTGGTCGAATTTCGCCATTTGCTCTTTTAGGTTATTGATAAGCTCTTGTGCGCGGATTTTCGGGAATCCCGCTACATCGTATATATATTTCTCAGGGTATAGGGCGCTAAGCTGTCCGCCGAGCTGAGGCAGGCTTTCGATAATTTTGACGCTTGCCTGTCTCATGCCTCCGTAAAAAGCGGTGAATAAGCCGACCGGTCCCCCGCCTATAATTGTAATATCATAAACCTTTGTATCCTCTCGCATACGAAAAATGCCTCCTAAATGAAAATTGTTATTAATTATACCATATTGCCGTTCAAATTGACGAGTCAGCAGAAAAAATCGTGAGTGTATCGCGTGCGCATCCATTCTTGAAAATATTTCCGCAGGCCGATACGATGATAACCAAATGATTTGATCTTTTTCTGAATGTTTCCTGGGCCAGCCGGATAAATATGATAGTAGTGCTATGCGTGAGGACTTCACAAAAAACTTTTCAATATATTTCATAAAATCCCGCCAATAAGCTGAAGCTAACACAAATGATGTTTTTATTATGCGTCTAACAAAAGCAAAAAAAGAGAAGGTGGATGTGATGGCATTGAATAAGCCCAAAATCGTGATTTTAGGTGCAGGATATGGCGGATTGATGACGGTAACTAGGCTGACAAAGTTTGTCGGGCCGAATGATGCTGATATTACGCTTGTGAATAAACACAATTATCATTATGAAACGACATGGATGCATGAAGCGAGCGCGGGTACGCTCCATCATGACCGCTGCCGTTATCAGATAAAAGATGTAATCAACCAGTCGCGGGTCAATTTTGTACAGGATACCGTAAAGGCAATCAAAACTGATGAGAAAAAAGTTGTGCTTGCGAATGGAGAGCTGCAGTACGATTATTTAGTCATCGGACTCGGCGCGGTGCCCGAAACGTTCGGTATTAAAGGTTTGAAAGAATATGCGTTTCCGATTGCCAACATCAACACGTCGCGTCTGCTGCGGGAACATATTGAGCTGCAGTTTGCGACTTATCATACGGAAGCGGAAAAACGGCCGGACAGGTTAACGATCGTTGTAGGCGGAGCCGGATTTACGGGAATTGAATTTCTCGGCGAGCTGGCAGCCCGCGTGCCTGAGCTCTGCAAGGAGTATGACGTTGATAGGGGTCTCGTCCGCATTATTTGTGTAGAAGCAGCGCCGACCGTTTTGCCTGGCTTTGATCCTGAGCTTGTTGATTACGCCGTACATTATCTTGAGGAAAATGGAGTTGAGTTCAAGATCGGCACGGCTGTACAAGAATGTACACCGGAAGGAGTCAGAGTCGGGAAAAAAGATGAAGAACCAGAGCAAATCAAATCGCAAACCGTTGTATGGGCGGCGGGTGTCCGCGGCCATCCGATTGTGGAGGAAGCCGGTTTTGAAAATATGCGCGGCCGGGTCAAAGTCAATCCTGACCTTCGCGCACCCGGACATGACAACGTCTTCATTCTCGGTGACAGCTCGCTATTTATGAATGAAGATACGGAGCGCCCGTATCCGCCGACGGCGCAAATTGCGATGCAGCAGGGAATAACGGTTGCTAAGAATCTTGGCAGGCTCATTAAAGGCGGAGAGCTTGAGGAATTCAAGCCGGACATTAAAGGAACGGTGGCTTCTCTTGGCGAGCATAACGCGGTAGGGGTCGTTTATGGCAGAAAGCTGAAAGGCACACCGGCTTCGTTTATGAAAAAAGTCATCGATAACCGCTCGCTGTTTTTGATCGGCGGACTCGGACTGACGCTAAAAAAAGGCAAGTTCAAGTTTTTCTAAAAACCCGCGGAAGCGGGTTTTCTTTATTAAAAAACGCTAAAATTAAAAGATAACGCGAGGAAAACAAGTATGTTTCCGCTTACATCAAAAGATTTGTCACATGATCTGACTTTATTGTTGACAGCTTGATATGATATATTATCAGAAAATTAAGAAAAAGGGTGATGATCAGATGAAAACTGCAACGACAACCGCTTCACATGCATGCCCATTTTGCTCAGGGAAAGGGTATTTTCAATTGATCCTCGGTGGTTCAGAAACTTGTCCGTCTTGCCAGGGGACAGGAAAAGACAATCATTCTTTTTCCAGCCGTTGACTTTATTTCAGCCCCCGCGTTACACTAAAAATAACGCAGGGGGTGGGATAGGTTGATTAGTCTGCCAGTCGTAATCATCTCAATTGTTTTATTTTTTGTCTTGTTTTTTGGAATCGGTTTCTTATTAAACATGCTGCTGAGAATGTCTTGGATTATGGCTGTGATTTATCCGATTGTATGCCTTTTCATTATTAGCAAGGAAAGGCTGGTCAGCTATATCCAGTCGCCGGGAGAATCCTTTGCCGGCCTGTTTCATCGTATCGTATCATTAGCGGCTGCTGATGTGCTGATTTTAGCCAGCGGTTTGGCTGGCGCCATCGTGTCCGGTATAGCGATCAACATGCTCAGAAAAAGAGGATATCAAATGTTTTAAATGCCGCTTTCTTCTAAAGAAAGCTTTTTTTTTGTGCTTTCTGTTCATTCGCCATTTTGAATATTGCTCTCTCCAATTGGGAACAATGATTCGGAGGAGAGGTGAATGATGTTGAATATGATCAGACGTTTGCTGATGACCTGTTTATTTCTGCTTGCATTTGGCACGACATTTTTATCAGTGTCAGGAATCGAAGCGAAGGACTTGTCAAAATGGGTGCAGGAACATCAAGAAAAGCACTTGAAGCATGCAGGACTGACATTAAAAGCATTGCAGCAGAAAAAAACACAAACCATGTCAGCGGACAAGGATAAAACAAAACCGTTAGAAGAAGCATTTGACTGGGACGAGTATCCGGTCCAAAGAGTAACAGCAACAGGCTACACAGCAGGAGTTGAATCGACGGGAAAAAAGCCCGGCGATCCATTATACGGGCTTACATATTCAGGTGTGAAAGTGAAACGGGATTTGTACTCCACGGTTGCCGCTGATCCGTCCGTTTTTCCGATCGGCACGATTTTATTCATTCCGAACTACGGTCTCGGAGTTGTGGCCGACACAGGATCAGCTATTAAGGGAAACCGCCTTGATCTGTACTTTGATACCGTCAAAGATGTGTACAATGAGTGGGGCAAAAAAACCCTTGATGTATATGTGATTAAAAAGGGAACGGGAAAGGTCACCGAGGATGAGCTTGAGAAGCTCAATGAAACAAAATCTTTGCAGGTGTTCAGAAATCAATATAAAACTGTAAAAGAATAAAACGCTCCAGCCATGGCTGGAGCGTTTTTTACATGAAAAAGTAAGCGAGTATCAATGTTAGTAAAATACCTGTTAAGCCTCCGAAAAAAACCTCGATTGGCTGATGTCCGAGAAGCTCTTTCAGCTTTTTTTGCTTTTCTTTATTTTCAGCCTTCGGGAAGTCCTTTGCTTCATTTACGAAGCGGTTAAAATCAATGACAAGCTTATTGATGACTGTTGCCTGCTCACCGGCGTGACGTCTGACACCAGTAGCGTCAAACATGGTAATGACGGCGAAAATGGCGGAAACCGCAAAGAGAGAGGAGCCTAAACCATGATCCAAAGCGATGCCTGTAGAAAGTGCGGTGACCGCCGCGGAGTGAGAGCTCGGCATGCCGCCTGTGCTTGTGACCAGCGACCAGTCCAGTTTTCTGGACACGATAAACTGAATGGGCACTTTGATGACCTGAGCAAAAATAATCGCGGCCAGGCTTGATAATAAAGGGAAATTCGTTAAAAGTTCCATAGGCGACATCCTTTCTATTTAAAAAATCCTTCGTGTTTCAAAAGAAAAAAGCAAGTCTTAGACTGTTGTTTGATAAAATAAGTGTAATGGAAAGAATGTTTTTCCTATTATACCATTGTTCATTACAAATACCCATTACGTTAGGAGTGTAAGCCTCATGTTTTATGCGGTTCAGCAATTAGAGCATACAGAAACCCTTGTGGTCGGGCTTTTTCAAAAAAGCCAGTTGACAGGCAAAGCATTGGAAATTGATGAAATGCTGGAAGGCCATCTGACACAGCTTTTAAAAGATGGTGATGTCTCTTCGAAACCGAATCAAGTATCAAAAGTATTCCCTCCATCTTCTGCGGGTATGAAACGGATTTATTTCGTTGGTCTGGGGAGAGAAGCAAATTATTCGTTTGAACAGGTGAAGGAACGTTTTGCCCATGTTTTTCAAGCCATTCACAATGACCGAAAACAAGAAGCAGCAGTCCTGCTTGACACGTTTATTTCGGAAGACGTACCTCCAGCCGATGCCGCTCATGCTTTAGCTGAGAGCTGCCTGCTTGCGTCCTATGAGGTGCAGGATTATAAGCACAAATCAAATGAGCCTGACAAACAAATTGAAGCTGTGTATGCCGTCACAGATGAAGATATACAAGAAGTGCAGGCGGGACTTCGCGTCGGCCAGGCATACGGGCAAGGGGCAAATTCGGCTAGAACGCTTGTAAATATGCCGGGAAACATGCTGACAGCGACTGACCTCGCTTCTTATGCAGAAGAGCTTGCGGCGAAATATGATTTTGAGTGTGAGATATTGGAGAAATCAGAGATGGAAGAGCTCGGTATGGGCGGGATACTTGCAGTAAACCAAGGCTCGACCGAACCCCCAAAAATGATTGTTTTGAAGTACCAGGGCAAAAAGGATTGGGAAGACGTCGTCGGACTTGTCGGAAAAGGGATTACCTTTGACACAGGTGGCTATTCCATTAAAACGAAATCTGGAATTGTCGGCATGAAATCTGATATGGGAGGAGCAGCTGCGGTTCTCGGTGCTATGGAAACCATCGGAGAGCTTCGTCCCGAGCAAAACGTGCTGGCTGTTATTCCGTCAACCGATAATATGATCTCCGGCGGGGCGATGAAGCCTGATGATGTCATCGTATCATTAAGCGGAAAAACAATTGAAATCCTCAATACGGATGCTGAAGGAAGGCTTGTGCTAGCAGATGGCATTACATACGCGAAACAGCATGGCGCGTCAGTTCTTGTTGATGTGGCTACGCTTACCGGCGGCGTCGTTGTGGCATTAGGAACAGAAACGACTGGCGCTATGACAAATGATCAAAGCTTTTATCAGCAGGTAGCTGATGCTGCACAAGAGTGCGGCGAGGCGATCTGGCAGCTGCCGATAACAGAGAAGGATAAAAAGCGTGTGAAAAGCAGCCAAATGGCGGATCTCAGCAATTCGCCGGGACGTGAAGGACATGCGATTATGGCAGGAACGTTTCTTGGTGAATTTGCTGAAACAACGCCTTGGGTTCATCTTGATATTGCGGGCACAGCTACTTCCAATAAAGCAACCTGCTTCGGGCCGTCCGGGGCTACCGGCGTAATGGCCAGAACACTTGCCACACTTGCGGAACGATTTACATTGGAAGAAGATAAAAGCGAATAATGTGAAATCCCTGCTGCGGAATGCAGCGGGGATTTTTTCTTCTAAAATCTTTAGTTGACTAAAGTGCATCGGTTATGATAAGATACGTTCGTACTTTATTTATCTACTACATTAGCAAACTAAAGGATTTTTTGGAGGGTTATCATGAATGCAGTCGTCATCGCAGTGCTGCTTATGCTTGTTTTAAGCTTGCTGCGTGTTAATATTGTTATCGCATTAATTATAGGTGCCTTGGCCGGCGGGTTAACAGGCGGGCTCGGGCTTGGCGAAACGGTTAAAGCTTTTACGGACGGGCTTGGCGGAAATGCTACCGTTGCAGTCAGCTATGCCATGCTTGGCGCGTTTGCTGCGGCTTTAACGAAAACGGGTCTTCCGGACGCAATGGTGGAAGCCTCCGTTAAATTAATCGGAAATAAAGAAGACACCCGCAAAAAAGCACTGTCCAAAGTGCTGATTGTGCTTATTATTTTAATCATATCTTGTTTTTCGCAAAACGTGGTTCCGGTTCACATCGCATTTATCCCGGTGCTGATTCCGCCTCTTTTGAAAATCTTTAATGAACTTGAAATGGACCGCCGTCTGATCGCGTGTGTGATTACATTCGGTTTAACGGCACCTTATATTTTAGTGCCGGTTGGTTTCGGCCAAATCTTCCAGGGGATGCTGAAGGACAATATGGCGGATGCCGGATTAAACGTATCTCTCGGTGATATTCCTTACGCCTTAATGATCCCGGTTGCAGGTATGGTTGTAGGTCTGATTTTATCAATCATCGTGTTTCGTAAACCGAAAACATACGAAACAAAAGAAATATCTGGTGCGAATGCTTCTCCATATACGAAAAAAAGCCTGGCTATCGCGGTGCTTGCCATCGCAGTGTCACTCGGCGTCCAGCTCTACTTATCTCAGACATTGGGAGTAGAAGGGATGATTATGGGAGCGCTGGCAGGTCTGATTATCCTGTTTGTCAGCGGTGTGATGAAGCGTGATGAAGCGGACTCACTGATTACTGACGGAATGGTTTTAATGGCCTTTATCGGTTTTGTCATGCTCGTTGCAGCCGGATTTTCAAATGTATTGACGAAAACCGGAGATGTCGAGTCACTGGTTAAAACAGCAGCTGGCATTATGGGGCACAGTCAGTTAGTGGGCGCATTGCTGATGCTTATTGTCGGCTTGTTCATTACAATGGGAATCGGATCTTCTTTTGCGACGATTCCAGTGATCACAACGATCTTTGTGCCTCTTTGCATGCAGCTCGGATTCAGCCCGATGGCAACGGTTGCGATTATCGGAGCGGCTGCTGCGCTTGGCGATGCCGGTTCACCTGCCAGCGACAGCACACTTGGGCCGACTTCAGGTTTAAGTGCAGACGGCCAGCATCACCACATTTGGGATACTTGTGTGCCGACATTTTTATTTTATAATATCCCGCTTATCATCTTTGGCTGGGTTGCGGCGCTTGTTTTATAGGAAAAAGGCTCCCCTTTACTGGGGAGCCTTTTCTCGTTATGATAAAAAAACCGTCCAATAGAACGGTTTTTACGTGGATGATATGTGATTTCTGTTAAAGCCAGTTGCTTTATGAATTGAGCGGTAGATCGCAGGTGCGATAAACGCCAGTACCACAGCCATCGCCGTGTCTTTTACCATAAACCAAGTCATAAAGCCCCAAGCCGTGCCGTAGCTCACTGGCGTATGAATCCACAGCTTCAGTGCAAGATACATATAGGTAGTCCCGATGATATACATGATGGCTGTTCCAATAAGAGAAGCAGTCAGAAATCGGATTTTACTCGGCTGAATTTTGCGTTCTAAGAACCATCCAGCTGCAAATGCTGCAGGGATGTAGGAGATAATAAACCCGCCGCTTTTTCCCGCAAACGGTGCGAAGCCTGCTGAAAATTGAGCAAACACAGGTGCTCCGGCCAATCCGACAAGTGCATATACAATCATGGCAATACCTGCTCGTTTGCTGCCGAGAAGCATGGCTGCCAAGAGACAGAAAAACGGCTGCATTGACAGCGGAATGCCGGCTACTTGTAAAAAGGGTGCCACTGATGTAATGTTGGCGCCGACAGCCATAAGTGCGGCGAACATGCCGATCAGCGCCATATCGCCCGCACGAAGTTTATGTTGTTTCATTGTTGTTCCCCCTTAGGTTTACATACACAATCATAGAGTAATAAAGAACGGAAATATTGTCAACATAAACTGAAATAAGGTTAACAAAAAGGAGGGTTCTGTATGTATTTCGGAAAAACAAAACAATCCGATCAATCTGGGAGAGTCCCGCCAAACCAAAACGTCACAACCTCATTTCCTGTGCTTCATACGGGAAATGTACCGTATTACGAGGATATGGCTAAATGGAATCTTCAAGTATACGGATTGGTTGACCATCCGATGCTGCTAAGCTTTGAAGATGTCAAAGCCTTTCCTCAGTACGAATCGAAAAATGACATCCATTGCGTCACTGGCTGGTCAAGGCTTGATAATGTATGGCAAGGCGTGCGGGCTCGTGATATAGCGGAAAAAGCGGGTGTAAAAGAAGAAGCGGGCTACGTCATTTTACATGCGGAAGAGGGCTGGACGACCAATCTGCCGCTTGCTGATTTTTTGGCTGAAACTTCACTTTTGGCTTATGCGCATAATGGCGCCCCTTTAACGCCTGAACATGGCTTCCCGCTGCGGGGCGTGTTTCCGCATCTATATTTTTGGAAAAGCGCCAAGTGGCTGCGCGGCATCCAATTTACGAAAGAGAATCACCCCGGTTTTTGGGAGCAGAACGGCTATCACATGAGAGGCGATCCTTGGCAAAATCAAAGGTTTACATGGGATTAAGGTTCTATTTCAAGTAGGATAATCTGCATCTTTATCAGGTTTTTATTTCCATATTGATAGTCTTCAGGTACCTTATTTGATGAAGGTGCCTTTTTTATTTAGGAAAAAGTTGACTTTCTCTGGAAGAAAACCTATTATTTGAGGTGTCTAGTTGATAGTGAAAATCATTATCATATATTGTGATTTAGTTTAAGGAGAGGAATGTCGTACTGCATGAATGAGAAAACAGATCGGGCGAAAGGCGGGACACAAAACGCATTTACCATTCCTGGTACGGAAGTGCGTATGATGTCTTCACGCAATGAAAACCGTGCCTATCAAATTTTTATCTCGAAACCGAATACGCCGCCGCCGCCCGCTGGTTATCCGGTTATTTATCTGCTGGATGCCAATTCTGTCTTCGGAACGATGGCGGAGGCCGTTCGAATACAGGGGCGCCGTCCTGAAAAAACCGGGGTGATCCCTGCTGTGATCGTCGGCATTGGCTATGAGACAGAAGGACCGTTCTCCTCAGCGCGTCACCGGGATTTTACAATGCCGACAGCTCAATCGAAGCTGCCAAAAAGGCCAGACGGAAAAGATTGGCCGGAGCATGGCGGAGCAGAGGGCTTTTTCAGATTTATTGAAGAGGATCTAAAACCGCAGATAGAACGAGATTACCAGATCGACAGCAACAGACAAACGATCTTTGGTCACTCACTTGGCGGGCTGTTCGTGCTGCAGGTGCTGTTAACAAAGCCGGGTGCGTTTCAAACCTATATCGCGGGAAGTCCGTCCATTCATTGGAATAAACCGTTTATTCTCGAGAAAGCGGACCATTTCGTCTCACGCTTCAAGGAAAACAATCAGCCTATCAATCTTTTGATTGCGGCAGGAGAATTGGAGCAGCACCATAAAAGCCGGATGAACGATAATGCGAGGGAGCTTTACGAGCGGCTGGCCGTTTTATCTGAACAAGGCATACGGGCAGAATTTTGTGAGTTTTCAGGAGAAGGACATATTTCGGTTCTTCCTGTTTTGGTCAGCCGGGCGCTGCGTTTTGCGCTTCACCCTGACGGACCGCATATTTCAATGGGCTGAGACATTCTCAGCCTTGCTTCTAAAAATAAAATATTAGTCACTGAAATTATATTTGACTGTCACATGACATTTGGATATGATTATTTTTATAATTGATAATGATAATCATTATCAATAAATTGCGTTTTTCTTTTCAAGACGCAACAGTCTTTTTCGCTGGATGTCAGTACGGCATCTGAAGCGAAGAAAGGAATTGATGACATGAATGCAATGGGTATAAAGGGCAAAATTGCTTTTATAACAGGGGCTGCCCAAGGGATAGGTGAAGCTGTTGCGCGGAAGCTTGCCGATCAAGGCGCACACATTGCGGCAGTTGATTATAATCCTGAAAAGCTGGAAAAGGTTGTGAGCAGCCTCAAAGCGGAAGGTTGCCGTGCGGAAGCCTTTCCTGCGGATGTGAGAGACAGCGCGGCGATTGACGAGATCACGGCGCGTATCGAACGTGAAATGGGGCCGATCGATATTTTGGTGAATGTAGCGGGTGTCCTTCGCCCGGGATTGATCCATTCACTCAGTGACGAAGAATGGGAGGCCACGTTTTCGGTGAATTCGACTGGTGTATTTAACGCCTCGCGTTCAGTCAGCAAATATATGATGGACCGGAGATCGGGTTCGATTGTAACGGTCGGATCGAATGCTGCCGGTGTGCCGAGGACATCAATGGCGGCATATGCCTCTTCAAAGGCTGCGGCTGTGATGTTTACGAAATGCCTTGGCCTTGAGCTTGCAGAATATAATATTCGCTGCAATATTGTGTCTCCCGGATCAACGGAAACAGACATGCAGTGGTCATTATGGGCCGATGAAAACGGAGCGGAGCAAGTCATAAAAGGATCACTTGAGACATTTAAAACAGGCATCCCGCTCAAAAAACTGGCTCAGCCTTCGGATATTGCGAATGCCGTGCTCTTTTTGGTTTCTGGCCAAGCAGGGCATATTACGATGCATAATTTATGCGTAGATGGCGGCGCGACCTTAGGCGTGTAACTCATTTTAAAGGAGGTTCATGAGAATGTTGGAACAAAACGTTATATCACAAACAAAAGCGGAGCATTTGCTTCATGAGTATCAGCCGGGGGCTTTTTTCTTAGCTTCTCCTCACCGCGTACTGTTAGCGAAAGGCATATGTGAAATCGTACCGGAAGCAGACGGGCAAAACCAAATAAAAACCCTTTCTGGCCGTATTGCAGAGACGCTGAATCAAGCAAAGCAATCAGGGCAAAGCCGTCCGCTTGTTGTCGGAGCTGTTCCTTTTGATCATGTAAAAGCAGCTCGGCTCGTTGTTCCTGAAGATGTGCGCTGGTCAGGACCGCTACAATTTGATCATGCGGAGAAGGAACAGCAGCCTGAGCATACATACCACATAGAACCTGTTCCTGCACCAGAGGGGTATAAAAATGGTGTCGAACAAGGACTGGCACGCATTGCCGATGGGACTCTCAGCAAGATTGTCCTGTCCAGATCGCTGCATTTGACATCGTCTGAACCGATTCAGACGGATGAACTGCTTCGCCATCTGGCGCAGCATAACACACATGGCTACACGTTTGCCGCGGACGTGTCCAGCGAAGCGGAAACGCCTTCCCGCCGAACATTGCTTGGTGCAAGTCCGGAGCTTCTCGTTTCAAGAATGGGAACTCAGGTCGTTTCCAATCCATTAGCCGGCTCAAGGCCTCGCAGTAACGATCCTGCTGAAGACCAGCGCCGGGCTGATGAATTGCTTTCTTCCGCAAAGGATCTCCACGAACACGCGGTTGTAGCTGACGCGGTTGCGGCAGCGCTGCGGCCTTTCTGCCGGACGCTGGATGTACCGGAAAAGCCTTCACTCATCAAAACGGAGACGATGTGGCATCTGTCCAGCGTGATTAAGGGAGAGCTTTCCGACCCGTCTGTGACCGCATTGGAATTGGCAGCGGCGCTCCACCCGACGCCGGCCGTCTGCGGAACACCGACTGACCTTGCAAGAGAAGCGATTCACAGCATTGAACCGTTTGACCGAGGTTTCTTTACCGGCATGGTCGGCTGGTGTGACAATGCTGGTGACGGAGAATGGATCGTGACGATCCGTTGTGCAGAGGCAGAAGAACGCTCACTCCGCCTGTATGCAGGAGCTGGTGTTGTTGCCGGGTCAAAACCCGAGGACGAGCTCCAGGAGACATCCGCGAAGTTTCGGACAATGCTGCGGGCAATGGGCGTCAATCACATATGATCAGAATGAATTGCTGGAGGGATACAACATGCTGAATGGATTTACTCCTTGGCCTGAAGAGTTAGCTGAGACATATCGGAAGAACGGCTGCTGGGCGGGCGAGACGTTTGGAGATTTGTTAAGGGACCGGGCTGCTAAACATGGCGATCGCATTGCAATTACATGCGGAAACACCCATTGGAGCTATCAGGAGCTTGACACAAGGGTTGATCAACTGGCTGCCGGTTTTCAGAAGCTCGGCATTCAACAGATGGATCGTGTCGTGGTGCAGCTGCCGAATATCGCAGAGTTTTTTGAAGTCATTTTCGCACTCTTCCGTTTGGGGGCGCTTCCGGTTTTCGCACTGCCTTCTCATCGAAGCAGTGAAATTACATATTTTTGCGAGTTTGCTGAAGCGGCTGCTTATATTATTCCCGACTCCTATTCCGGTTTTGACTACCGTTCACTTGCCAGACAGGTTCAAAGCAAACTGCCATCTTTAAAACATGTCATTGTTGCAGGTGAGGCAGAGGAATTTTTGCCACTGGAGGCTTTGCATACAGAACCTGTAAAACTACCTGAAGTCAAATCTTCTGATGTGGCGTTCCTTCAGCTTTCTGGAGGAAGCACCGGCTTATCAAAACTGATCCCGCGGACTCACGATGACTACATATACAGTCTGCGGCGGAGTGCAGAGGTTTGCTGGCTCGACCACAGCACGGTGTACTTGGCAGCATTGCCGATGGCGCATAATTATCCGCTGAGCTCGCCTGGAGTTCTCGGCGTGTTATACGCCGGAGGAAGAGTGGTATTATCTCCTTCTCCAAGTCCTGATGACGCATTTCCTTTGATTGAACGTGAACAAGTCACAATTACCGCTCTTGTTCCGCCCCTTGCAATGGTATGGATGGATGCGGCATCCTCACGCGATGACAATCTATCCAGCCTTCAAGTTCTGCAGGTCGGCGGCGCCAAGTTCAGTGCTGAAGCTGCGCGCAAGGTTAAAGCTGTTTTCGGATGCACGCTGCAGCAGGTGTTCGGAATGGCAGAGGGTCTCGTCAATTATACGAGACTGGATGACCCTGAGGAAGTCATTGTCAACACCCAAGGAAAACCGATGTCCCCATATGATGAAGTACGTGTTTGGGATGATCAGGATCGTGACGTAAAACCTGGTGAAACAGGGCATCTGCTGACACGGGGGCCGTACACGATTCGGGGTTACTATAAAGCAGAAGAGCACAATGCTGCTTCTTTTACTGAGGACGGTTTTTACCGCACGGGTGATATCGTCAGGCTGACATCAGACGGCTATATTGTCGTTGAAGGCAGGGCGAAGGATCAAATTAACCGCGGGGGAGAAAAAGTGGCGGCTGAAGAGGTAGAAAATCATCTTCTGGCGCATCCGGCTGTCCATGATGCCGCAATGGTCTCAATGCCTGACCAATTTCTTGGCGAAAGATCTTGTGTGTTCATTATTCCCCGGGATGAAGCCCCGAAAGCCGCAGAGCTCAAAGCTTTTTTGAGAGAGCGCGGACTGGCGGCATACAAAATCCCCGATCGCATTGAATTTGTCGAATCCTTTCCGCAGACAGGGGTAGGAAAAGTCAGCAAAAAAGCGCTTCGTGAAGCCATTGCCGAGAAGCTTCTTGCAGGATCAAAAAAATAAAACAAACAACAATTTGAGAGGGAGTGTTCTAAATGGCTATACCTGCCATTCAGCCGTATCAAATGCCGACGGTGTCTGATATGCCACAAAACAAAGTTACATGGGTGCCTGATCCAAATCGGGCAGTTCTGTTAATACACGATATGCAAAACTATTTTGTCGATGCTTTCACAGCGGGAGCCTCTCCGGTGACAGAGCTTTCAGCAAATATACGGAAGCTGAAGGATCAATGTGCTCAGCTTGGGATTCCTGTTGTCTATACTGCGCAGCCGGGAAGCCAAAATCCGGCTGATCGGGCGCTGCTGACTGACTTTTGGGGTCCTGGGTTAAACAGCGGCCCTTATGAGGAGAAAATTATAACCGAACTGGCACCGGAAGATGCTGATCTTGTGCTGACAAAATGGAGATACAGCGCGTTTAAGAGAACGAATCTGCTGGAGATTATGCGCAAAGAGGGACGCGATCAGCTGATCATTTCCGGGATTTACGCCCATATTGGCTGTCTCGTTACAGCATGTGAAGCATTTATGGAGGATATCGAAGCCTTTTTTGTGGGAGATGCAGTTGCTGATTTTTCATTAGAAAAACATCAAATGGCGCTGGACTATGCGGCTGGCTGCTGTGCGTTTACCGTGATGACTGACAGTCTTCTCGATCAGCTGAAGAATGCGCCGGCAGACGCTCAAAAAACGTCAATAAACACTGGCAAAGAAGTGTTTACATGTGAGAATATCCGTAAACAAATTGCTGAGCTTCTTCAAGAAACACCTGAAGATATTACAGATCAAGAGGATTTGCTCGACCGGGGGCTTGATTCGGTAAGGATCATGATATTGGTAGAACAATGGCGCCGTGAAGGAGCCGAGGTGACATTCGTGGAACTGGCTGAACGCCCGACGATCGAAGAATGGCAGAAACTGCTCACAACCCGCAGCCAGCAAGTGCTGCCAAACGCGGATTATTTATAAAAGGAGGATAAACAAACGGATGCCTGATACAAAAGACCTTCAATATTCTTTGACCGGAGCGCAAACCGGCATATGGTTTGCTCAGCAGCTAGATCCGGACAATCCAATCTACAATACAGCGGAATATATAGAAATCAATGGATCAATCAATATTGCTCTTTTTGAAGAAGCTTTGCGGCACGTGATAAAGGAAGCGGAATCGCTGCATGTCCGCTTCGGTGAAAATATGGACGGGCCTTGGCAGATGATAAACCCGTCTCCGGATGTACAGCTGCACGTTATTGACGTCAGCTCTGAGCCTGATCCGGAAAAAACAGCATTAAACTGGATGAAAGCAGATTTGGCAAAGCCGGTCGATTTAGAATATGACCCTTTGTTCAATGAAGCTCTGTTTATAGCCGGTCCTGATCGTTTCTTTTGGTATCAGCGCATTCACCATATTGCGATTGACGGCTTCGGCTTTTCCCTGATTGCCCAGCGTGTGGCAAGTACGTATGCCGCGCTTATGAAAGGACAATCAGCTACAGATCGTTCCTTTGGGTCGCTCCAAGCCATTTTGGAGGAGGATACAGATTATCGCGCATCAGAGCAGTATGAGAAGGATCGCCAATTCTGGCTGGATCGTTTTGCTGATGGACCAGAAGTTGTGAGTTTAGCTGATCGTGCGCCAAGAACATCTAACAGTTTTCTTCGTCAAACGGCGTATTTGCCTCTATCTGATGTGAACGCATTAAAAGAATCGGCGCGCTATTTCTCAGGAAGCTGGCATGAAGTCGTGATTGCAGTGTCAGCTGTTTATGTGCACCGGATGACCGGCTCTGAGGATGTTGTGCTTGGTCTGCCTATGATGGGACGGATAGGGTCCGCATCACTGAATGTGCCGGCTATGGTGATGAACCTTCTCCCGCTCCGGCTGTCTGTAAGCTCTTCAATGAGCTTTTCTGAACTTATTCAGCAAATTTCCCGGGAAATCCGCAGTATTCGGAGACATCATAAGTATCGCCATGAAGAGCTTCGGCGTGATCTGAAATTAATAGGAGAAAACCATAGATTATTTGGTCCGCAAATCAACCTCATGCCGTTTGATTACGGTCTTGACTTTGCCGGGGCCCGAGGAACAACGCATAACCTTTCAGCCGGTCCTGTCGATGATCTATCAATCAATGTATATGACAGAACGGACGGCAGCGGGCTGCGGATTGATGTAGATGCGAATCCTGAGGTATACAGCAAGTCAGATATTAAACTTCATCAGCAGCGGATCTTACAGCTGCTGCAAACGGCTTCTGCCGGGGAGGACATGCTGATTGGGCAAATGGAGCTTCTATTGCCAGACGAGAAAAAACAAGTCATTCGTGAATGGAATGAGACGGCAAAATCTGAGAAGCTGCTCAGCCTTCAGGACATGTTTGAGAAGCAGGCAATCCTTACGCCGGAACGTATCGCTCTCATATGTGATGACGTTCAAGTAAACTATCAAGAGCTGAATGAAAAGGCAAACCGCCTCGCGCATCTGTTGATCGAAAAAGGGCTTGGTCCGGAGCAATTTGTCGCTTTGGCGCTGCCCCGTTCTCCAGAGATGGTGGCTTCGATGTTTGCTGTACTAAAGACGGGTGCGGCGTATCTTCCGCTTGATCCGGAGTTTCCGGCCGACCGAATTTCTTACATGCTCGAGGACGCGAAACCTTCATGCATCATAACGACTGAGGAAATAGCAACCCGTCTGCCTGATGACCTGTCTATTCCGCAGCTTGTGCTTGATCAGACTGTTACACAGGAGGTTGTAAAACGCTATTCGCCTGACAATCCGAATCTATCGGTTTCTCTTGATCATCCTGCGTATATCATCTATACCTCAGGATCAACAGGAAGGCCGAAGGGTGTCGTTGTTACGCTGAAAAGCTTGAGCAATTTTCTGCTGTCCATGCAGGAGGCATTTTCTCTAGGAGAAGAAGACAGGCTGTTGGCTGTGACGACTGTCGCTTTTGATATTTCAGCATTGGAGTTATATCTTCCGCTTATCAGCGGGGCGCAAATCGTGATCGCAAAAAAAGAAACGATCCGTGAGCCCCAGGCATTAGCTCAAATGATTGAATATTTCGATATCAATATCATGCAGGCGACACCGACACTATGGCATGCTCTGGTGACGAATAAACCTGAGACACTTCGGGGACTCAGAGTGCTTGTCGGAGGCGAGGCGCTGCCGAGCGGCCTTTTGCAGGCGCTTCAAGAGCTTCATTGTCCAGTCACGAATTTATATGGGCCTACTGAAACAACGATTTGGTCTGCAGCAGCTTTTCTTGAAGAAGGGCTGAAGGGCGTTCCGCCAATTGGCAAACCGATTTGGAATACGCAGGTGTATGTGCTTGATAACGGTTTGCAGCCGGTGCCGCCGGGAGTTGTCGGAGAGCTTTATATTGCAGGGACGGGCTTGGCTAGAGGTTATTTCCGCCGCCCTGATTTAACGGCTGAGCGTTTTGTTGCAGATCCATACGGACCGCCGGGGGCTCGGATGTATCGGACAGGAGATCAGGCCCGCTGGCGCGCTGATGGGTCTTTGGATTATATCGGACGGGCGGATCATCAAATCAAAATTCGCGGGTTCCGAATTGAACTTGGAGAAATTGATGCCGTGCTTGCCAAGCATCCGGACATCGAACAGGCCGCGGTTGTCGTTCGGGAAGATCAGCCGGGAGACAAACGATTGGTGGCATATGTAGTCGCTGCTTCAGCTATTGATACTGCCGCGCTTCGCCGTTATGTGGGTGCCAGTCTGCCTGATTATATGGTGCCGGCGGCATTTGTGGAGATGGACGAACTGCCATTAACACCTAATGGCAAGCTCGATCGGAAAGCACTGCCGGCGCCTGATTTAAGCACATCTGTCAGCGATCGGGGACCGCGGACTCCTCAGGAAGAGATATTGTGTGACTTGTTTGCCGAGGTTCTTGGTTTGGCACGCGTCGGTATTGATGACAGTTTCTTCGAGCTTGGCGGTCATTCGCTTCTTGCAGCCCGTCTGATGAGCCGCATTCGCGAGGTAATGGGAGCCGAACTCGGTATCGTGAATCTATTTGACGAACCGACAGTAGCCGGACTCGCTGCCCATCTTCATCAGGCGCAGAGTATACGCCCCGCATTGCAGAGAGCTGAGCGGCCTGAAAGAATTCCGCTTTCTTTTGCCCAGCGCCGGCTATGGTTCCTCCATTGTCTTGAAGGGCCTAGTCCTACTTATAATATTCCGGTTGCTGTCCGTCTGTCGGGTGAGCTGGACCAAGGAGTGCTGCAAGCGGCACTTTATGATCTCGTCTGCCGCCATGAAAGCCTTCGGACGATTTTTCCTGAATCACAGGGGACATCTTATCAGCATATTTTAGACGCTGATCAAGCAAGGCCTGTTTTACATGTTACAGAAATTACTGAGAAGGAGCTTTCTGAGCGGTTTGCTGAAGCTGTGCGCTACAGTTTTGATCTTGCAGCTGAACCTGCTTTTCGTGCTGAGCTTTTTGTCATCGGTCCTGACGAGTACGTGCTGCTTCTCCTCGTGCATCATATTGTCGGGGACGGCTGGTCCTTAACACCGCTGACCCGCGATCTTGGAGCGGCTTATGCGGCTCGCTGTCACGGAAAAGCTCCTGAATGGGCGCCGCTTACTGTGCAATATGCAGACTATGCGCTTTGGCAGCAAGAACTGCTTGGAAGCGGGGATGATCCAAATAGTTTGATTGCCGGACAGCTTGCTTTCTGGAAAGAAACCTTGAAGAATCTGCCTGATCAGCTTGAACTGCCAACCGATTATTCACGTCCGGCTGAACCGAGTCATGATGGGGATACGATTCATTTCCGCATTGAGCCTGAGCTGCACAAGCGATTGCAGGATCTGGCCCGCGCAAATAGAGTGAGCCTGTTTATGGTGCTTCAATCTGGTCTCGCAGCTTTATTGACAAGACTCGGGGCGGGCACTGATATTCCGATCGGCAGCCCGATAGCGGGTCGGAATGATGATGCGCTAGGCGATCTTGTGGGGCTGTTTATCAATACATTGGTGCTCAGAACCGATACGTCCGGTGACCCAAGCTTCCGTGAGCTTCTTGACAGAGTGCGGGAAGTGAATCTGGCAGCCTATGAAAATCAGGATCTGCCTTTTGAGAGACTCGTAGAGGTGCTCAATCCGGCTCGTTCGCGTGCGACGCATCCTTTATTCCAAATCATGTTTGCGTTCCAAAACACACCGGACGCTGAACTGAATCTTCCTGACATGGAAAGCAGCCTGCAGATCCACAGTGTCGGTTCTGCCAAGTTTGATTTGACGCTGGAAATCAGTGGAAATCGTCTTGCTGACGGGACTCCAAACGGATTGGAAGGACTGCTCGAGTACAGCACTGATCTTTTCAAGCAGGAAACTGCTCAGGCTTTTGCTGACCGTCTGATGCGCCTGCTGGAGGCTGCCGAATCTGATCCTGACCAGCAAATCGGAAATCTGGACATCCTTGCACGGGAGGAGCGCAGCAGCATGGTGACAGATTGGCAAAGTGTTTCTGAAAAGATTCCGCACGCATGTTTGCCGGAGCAGTTTGAGAAGCAGGCTGCTTTAAGTCCTGATGCCATTGCCGTTGTTTGTGAAGATCAGTCACTGAGCTATGAAGAGCTGAATGAAAGAGCAAATCGGCTTGCCCGAATGCTGATCAGCGAAGGCGTCGGACCGGAGCAATTTGTGGCCTTGGCCATGCCTCGGTCTTTGGAAATGGCTGTCGGGCTATTAGCGGTGCTGAAAGCCGGCGCGGCTTATCTGCCTCTCGATCCTGACTATCCGGCTGACCGAATCGCTTTTATGCTGGAAGATGCGCAGCCTGCGTTTATCATGACGAACACAAAAGCTGCAGAGAACATTCCGCCAGCGGAAAACGTGCCGAAAATCGTGCTGGATGATCCCGAACTGGCAGAGAAACTAAACACCTACCCTGCTGAGAATCCGAGCAATACGGATAGAATTCAGCCGCTTTCTCCTTTGAATACGGCGTATGTCATTTATACATCAGGCTCAACGGGTGTTCCAAAAGGTGTGATGATTCCTCACCAAAACGTAACGCGTTTATTTGCAGCGACTGATCACTGGTTCCATTTCAGCTCAGACGATATCTGGACCATGTTCCATTCCTATGCGTTTGACTTTTCGGTGTGGGAAATTTGGGGTCCTCTGCTGCATGGCGGACGTCTTGTGATCGTGCCTCATCACGTCAGCAGATCGCCAGAAGCGTTTCTGCGCCTGCTTGTCAAAGAGGGTGTGACCGTTCTGAATCAGACACCATCTGCCTTCTATCAGTTGATGCAGGCGGAACGGGAGCAGCCTGATCTCGGTCAGGCGCTCAGTCTGCGCTATGTCATTTTTGGCGGAGAAGCGCTTGAACTCAGCCGTTTAGAGGATTGGTATAACCGCCACCCTGAAAATAGACCGCAGCTTATCAATATGTATGGTATTACAGAAACGACTGTGCATGTGAGCTATATCGAATTAGACCGAAGCATTGCAGCTTTACGGGCAAACAGCTTGATCGGCTGCGGCATTCCCGATCTTGGTGTTTATGTGCTGGATGAGCGCTTGCAGCCGGTTCCGCCGGGTGTTGCTGGAGAGCTGTATGTATCAGGAGCGGGGTTGGCACGAGGCTATTTAGGCCGGGCTGGATTAACAGCGGAACGCTTCATAGCTGATCCGTTCGGTCCTCCGGGTACCCGAATGTATCGCACTGGGGATGTGGCCCGCCTCCGCGCTGACGGTTCTCTTGACTATGTCGGCCGTGCCGATCACCAAGTGAAAATTCGGGGCTTCCGAATTGAACTAGGAGAAATTGAAGCGGCGCTAGTTCAGCATTCGCAGCTTGAAGATGCGGCAGTAATCGTGCGTGAGGATCAGCCGGGAGATAAACGTTTGGCAGCTTATGTCATACCTTCTTCGGAAGACACAATTGATACGGCGGAACTGCGCAAATATGCTGCTGAGAGACTGCCAGATTACATGGTGCCTTCTGCCTTTGTAACGATGAAAGAATTGCCGCTGACACCGAATGGAAAGCTTGACCGTAAAGCGCTGCCCGCACCGGATTTCGCAGCGGCCGTGACAGGACGCGGACCGAGAACGCCGCAGGAAGAAATCCTCTGTGACCTGTTTATGGAGGTGCTTCACTTGCCGCGTGTCGGCATTGATGACCGTTTCTTTGATTTAGGCGGACATTCCTTGCTTGCTGTACAGCTGATGAGCCGCATTCGCGAAGCACTCGGCGTAGAACTCAGCATCGGAAACCTATTCGAAGCGCCGACTGTAGCCGGGCTTGCAGAAAGACTTGAGATGGGCTCAAGCCAAAGCGCACTCGACGTTCTGCTGCCGCTCCGAACAAGCGGAGACAAACTTCCTTTATTCTGTGTGCATCCGGCAGGCGGACTCAGCTGGTGCTATGCCGGTTTGATGACGAACATAGGAACAGAGTATCCGATCTACGGCTTGCAGGCACGGGGAATCGGGCAGCTGGAAGAGCTTCCGAAAACACTTGACCACATGGCTGCCGACTACATTGAACAAATCAGAACAATCCAGCCGAAAGGACCGTACCATCTGCTGGGCTGGTCCCTTGGTGGGAATGTCGTTCAAGCGATGGCCACCCAGCTGCAAAATCAAGGGGAAGAAGTATCCCTATTGGTGATGCTGGACGCCTATCCGAACCACTTCCTTCCTATAAAAAAGGCGCCGGATGATGAGGAAGCGCTTATTGCCCTTCTGGCGTTAGGCGGGTACGACCCAGACAGCTTAGGGGACAAACCGCTTGATTTTGAAACGGCAATTGAGATTCTTCGCCGGGACGGAAGCGCGCTTGCAAGCCTGGATGAATCGGTCATTTTAAATCTGAAGAATACGTATGTCAATTCTGTCGGCATTTTAGGCTCATATAAGCCGAAAACCTTCCGTGGAAATGTCTTGTTTTTCAGATCAACAATCATACCTGAATGGTTTGATCCGATTGAACCGGATTCGTGGAAGCCTTATATTAACGGACAAATTGAACAAATCGACATCGACTGCCGCCATAAAGATCTTTGTCAGCCGGAACCGCTCGCTCAAATCGGCAAGGTTCTCGCTGTCAAACTGGAAGAGATGAATAAATAAGGGGGAAGAAAGAGATGGCAAATCCTTTTGAAAATGCGGATGGCACATATTTGGTGCTGATCAATGAAGAGGGCCAATATTCCCTGTGGCCCGGTTTTATAGATGTGCCGAGCGGCTGGACAGTCGTTCATGAGCAAAAAGGGCGTGAAGCTTGTCTGGACTATATTCAATCGCATTGGAGCGATATGAGGCCCAACAGCCTAAAGCCTGTTGAAAATGTGTAATCGCATGAAAAAGAGACTGCTTGCCGCAGTCTCTTTTTCTATCTTACGCAGACGTTTGGGTATGATCACAATCTCTGACCGGGTTTCCGTTTTCATCCGTACACCAAGATTGGGATAAAAACGCTAAAAACACTGCGGCCCACTGATCGGCGAATTGAATCAGAATGCCTCCGTCATGCCAAGAGCCGTTGTCTTTTTTCCAGCGGCTATCCATTGCATTCCCTTGGTTCATATGGATATTGTGCATGCCGTTAGTCGGGGTAAAACCGAATATTTTATCTGCAGCCTGTTCCGGCCCAAATTTTGAACCGAAAATATAAATTGGTGCTTTCTCTTCTTGCGCTTTCTTCATATACGTTTCAATAAAGTCATTTAAATCATTATCAGGCCCCGTGATCTCATGCGGCAAAGGCTTCATTTCTCCCGGGTCAAACAAATTGCCCCGCACATAATCCAGCGCCACTTCACGGTTTGCTTCATTGATCTTTGTATATCCATACGGCATGTTCGGAAGGATGGTAATTGAGCTTGAATCAAACTGATCGTCAGCCAAATACAATACTTCAGATTCCTCGGAACTGGACATCACATTGATGGCGCACCTGTAATACGTATTCTCTTCACCGAGCACTTTGACTTGGAAATGAGGACTGTCATCATCAGTTTCCCGCTTCATATCTAAGACAATGCCTTTTAACACGCCATATTGCTGAACAGCCATATGAATCCTCCTTTATGATCAAGTTTCATCGTTTTAGTTCGTGAAATGGTCTCTTTTTTCCTTTTAAAAAATAAAAAAAGCCTGCAGAAATCTTTCTGCAAGCTCAATGTCATTAAGCACCTGCCACAGATGACTCATCCTCTAAAGCTTTCTCGGCAGGAACATACTCATATCCTAAATCCTTTGCCACAGCTTCATAGGTCACGTGTCCGTTTGCTGTGTTTAAACCAGCTTTCAGTGCCGCATTGTCTGCGAGCGCTTTTGCTGCCCCTTTGTTAGCAATTTGCAGCGCGTATGGAACAGTAACGTTAGTCAGGGCGATTGTTGATGTACGCGGGACAGCGCCCGGCATGTTCGCCACAGCGTAGTGGACAACGCCGTGTTTTTCATATGTCGGCTGATCATGTGTAGTAATATGGTCGACAGTTTCGACGATGCCGCCTTGGTCGATCGCAACATCGACAATCACTGAACCCGGTTTCATTTGTTTTACCATTTCCTCAGTGACAAGAGTCGGAGCTTTAGCCCCCGGAATTAAGACCGCGCAAATGAGAAGATCCGCTTCCGCCACAGCATCTGCAATATTGACCGGATTAGAAATTAACGTTTTAATCTGATGGCCGAAGATGTCATCAAGCTGGCGCAGGCGGTCTGCGTTTAAGTCGATGATGGTCACGTCCGCCCCGAGGCCGACAGCCATTTTCGCTGCGTTTGTGCCGACTACGCCTCCTCCGATAATCGTTACTTTTCCGCGAGAAACGCCTGGCACTCCGGCAAGCAGAATGCCTTTTCCGCCTTTAGGTTTCTCTAAAAATTGAGCTCCGATTTGCGCTGCCATTCTGCCTGCAACCTCTGACATCGGCGTCAGAAGCGGCAATGTCCGGCCGTGACTAACTGTTTCATATGCGATCGCCGTAACCCCTTTATCTTTCAAGGCTTGTGTAAGCTTAGGCTCAGCTGCTAAATGAAGGTACGTAAACAGCACAAGCCCTTCGCGGAAGTAGACATATTCTTCTGGCAGCGGTTCTTTTACCTTCATGACCATTTCGGCGTCCCACACCTGTTTCGGGTCAGCGATGATTTCCGCTCCTGCTGACTCATAGGCTTCATTTTCAAATCCGCTTCCAAGGCCCGCGCCTGTTTCAACCAGTACTCGGTGGCCGTTTGAAATGAGCTGAGAAACGCCTCCAGGTGTTAGTGCGACACGGTTTTCATTGTTTTTTATCTCTTTAGGAACCCCTATGATCATATCTGTCTCCTCCTGTATCTGTGATGTTTTTAGTGTAGCTTGATTCTTAAGAAAATTCTTTGTTTGAAAAAGAAAATAAAAAAACATGGATTTGTGAAATTTCACAAATCCATGTGCCGAAGCTTGATATCTAAATAGATGGTGAATTTTTGATTCACATTTTTTAAATCGATTTCAGCAATCTGGCTGATACGCTTGAGACGGTAATTCAACGTATTAACGTGTATATTTAATATCTTGGAGGCTGTATTCACGTTGCTGTCTGCTTCAATAAAACGCTCTAGCGTTTCTACCATATTTGACTGGTGATCTCGATCATACTGTTCCAGTTTGGAAAGCGAATAGTTAAAATATCCAGTCTGTTTCCGTTTTTCATCTAAGATATCCAAGTATTGATAAATGCCTAACTCAGAAAAACTGAAAAGATGTTTTGTCTCTTCTGCGAAACGTTCCTTTGCTTTTAAGACAGACAATGCCTCCTGATAGGAGCGGGAGACAAAAGAAATAGAATGGTATATTCCGCCAAAAGCGATAGAAACGTCTTCTATTTTATAACGTTCTTTCAGCTGTTTTTGCGTACTTAAAGCAAACTGCTTTAAATCTTGAAAAGGGTGATCTGTTTTAGGGGCGGTTAAAATAATGAGTTCATTGGAATCTACGGTTGTCAGCAGCACGTGAACCTGCTGGGTCGTTTCCTGCAAATATTGCAGCTGCTGTTCGATTTTTTCAGTCAGCTCGCCGTTTATCCGGATGATCATAACGGAAAACTCAGAAGGGGCGGCCATTCCAAGCTTGTGGAAGCCATCCGCCATGTCATGCTCCTGATGAATGTGACCGGTCAGCATTTTCCAGAAAAATTCTTGGCTGCGTTCTTCATTTTTCGTTTTTCTGATTTGGAGTTTGAGAAGCTTGTTTCTCACTGCTTTTGCCGCCATTTGCAATGTCATCAGATCATCGTCAGACAATGTTTTTTGGATCTCAAGCGCCCATATGAAGCCAAGCACTTGGTTGTTTTTCCAAATGGAAATTGCAACGCGATTGCTTAGTCCGACTTCATCTATTTGCTTTACTCTGATCGGCTGGTCCGTTTTTAAAAGAGCTGGAATCGTCCCATCTTTCCACAACTTGTTAATGACCTTCTCGGGTACTCTTCTGCCAATGATTGTAGACGTTCGGGCAGGATCTGTGCAGTCACTGTGTGTGCTGTAGGCAAGCAGCTTGTGGTTAACATCCTCTATGGTGATCGGGCACCGCAGAACGTCGCTGATATGATCAGCTACATCTTCAAGTCTGTCAAAACTGTATTTAAACGGATCATTCGGCATGGTCATAAATCTCCCTACTTTTCATGCTTGATTTCTCTTTGACATCTCATCCCCTTCCTTTTATTATGATTGTTGTTGTTTGGGAAAATCAACAACAAAGAGCGGAAGCCAAAAAAACAAGTACATGGCATATTGAGAGCAACGTCTTAATATATGATTGGCAGTGCATTCGCCTTTTTACAGTACAGTTGTATGCCTTAAATGATACGAAACTTATCCTATTATTCTTCTAAGAAAGTCATCGGGGGGCAAGACTGATTAAGGAAAGAAAAAACTGAACCTTTCAGAAATGGTGCTGTAGCATCAAATTTTCTGAAAGGTTTTTTTTGGGAGTTGGTGAATCATTTGGGTCTTTTGGATTATTCGGAGAATGAAGAGAAGATTAAGAAAATAAACCTACTTGTTTAACAATATATGTCATTTTTAAGCGATTCGGGATAAACCATTGGACTCATTTTGTAAAATTAAAACATATTTGTTTGACTGTACCGAAAAACTGTTTTTATAATAATGACGTTCTAAAAATAAGTGAATTAGCCCATATTTAGGCTGATGGCACAGGAGGTAATGAGGAATATGGCAGGATTAATTCGTGTCACACCCGAAGAGCTAAGAGCGATGGCGAAGCAATACGGCGTTGAAAGCCAAGAAGTATTAAATCAGGTCGATCGTTTAAATCGCATGATCTCTGATTTGAAAAGCATGTGGGAAGGTGCTTCAAGCGAAGCGTTCGCAGATCAATACGAGCAGCTCAAACCTTCATTTATCAAAATGTCAGATTTGCTTCAAGATGTGAATCAGCAGCTTGATCAAACAGCAAATACACTTGAGTCTACTGACCAAGACATCGCAAATCAAATCCGCGGATAACAGTATGAAAGGGAAGGAGCGCCTGATTCACGAGAAGACGGCGCTCTTTCTATGTAAGGGTGATCCTAAAATGTATATTGATATTACAATAGATTTGAAACATTATAATGGCAGTGTCTTTGATCTCAGATTGTCAGATTACCACCCGGTGAAAAAAGTAATTGATATTGCTTGGCAGGCTCAAAGCGTAGCTATACCTCCGCGCGAAGGGCACTGGATCAGAGTGGTTAATAAGGATACGGTGTTTTCCGGAGAATGCAAGCTATCAGATTGCGGCATTACAAACGGAGACCGGCTTGAAATATTATGAAAGGATCTGGTTGAATGTCAGGTAAACAAAAATCATATTTAGAAAACCAATTAGAAGCCGTTGCCAAGAAAACAGATGCCGGCTATACATTTACCTTTCAGCGGGAAAAAATAAAGCTCCTGGACGGTCTCGAAGCCAACGTGATCAAAGATGTAAATCCATTTTTTCATAAAGAGATCGATGTGACGGATGATGAAGTGATCATCACAATCCAACCTCCTCCCTCCTATAAAGCATTCCGCTTCATGAAAGCTAAAGATAAAAAAAGCAAATGGCAGTTTGCCTATCAGCTTGTTCAAGCTGTACAGCAGCACAATCTGTCAAGGCTGAATTTGATTGTCGCTCCTGAAAACATTGTATTCGATAAAGGCCTAACGCCTTATTTTCTCCATTATGGAGTAAAAGAAAGCATTCCTCCTTACGAGCATGATGAGGAAAGAGTGTGGAGGGAGCTGAAAGCGGCAGCGGCTTTGGCAGTTGACGGCGCTTTTGATTTTGAAGACTACCTGAAATTTAATGAAACGCTGACGTTCTCCGCAGAGGCTAAGGCGATATTGGATGCGGCGTCCTATGATGACCTGCTCGAGCTGATTCAAACCCATATCGATGAGCTCGAAGCCAAAGCGAAAACATACATACATATCCCGAGAAAGAAATGGAACATCCAGCGATATATCGGCCTGGGGCTCATTGTTTTGCTTGTGCCCGCCCTTATTTATTCGATGTACTCATTATTTTTCGCACAGCCAAAGCACCAGGCGATAGTGGACAGCAACCGTGCTTTCCTAAATAAGCAGTACAGTGAAGTTATCAGCACACTGTCTAAGTACGATGCGGAAAGCCTGCCTGAATCGGTGCAGTATCAGCTTGCTTATTCCTATGTAGAAGTTGAAAAACAGCTTTTAGATTATCAACGGGATAATATTGAGAAGCTAGTGACATTGCAATCTGAACCGCAGCATTTCCTTTATTGGATTGATATTGGTAGAGGGGATTATAAAGAAGCGATCAGTATTGGACATAAGCTCGAGTATAACCCATACATTTGGCTTGGCCTTTATAAATATAAACAGCAGCTCTTAGCTGAGGATAGTAATGATGAAGCAACTCAAAAAGAACTTGATTCTGTAGACAGCGAACTTGATAAAGTGAATAAAGCTAACGCTGAACAGAAAAAAGAATCGAATAATGAGTCTTCAACAACTGATACAACCGAAGAAAAACAACAAGCTGAAGAGAAAGCGGCAGAAGAAAAAGCCGCAGCCGAGGAAAAAGCGAAAAAAGAAGAACAAGCGAAGAAAGAAAAAGAAACAGAAAAGAAAGATGAGAAAAAAGATGACAAATAACGTGAGACATGAAGCGCAGGTCATCGCATGCTGCCATTCGGCCGTTAGGGGGTTCGCCATTTGAGTCTATTATGGGTTTTTTACCAAAATAACGTTCAAAAACTGAAATTGTCTGACCTCCCGTCGTCCCATCCGGTGACCATAGGGCCTGATGTGAAGGATTCCGTGACGATCGGCACCATTCCGTTTGAAAGCGGAGTGATTTCTCTTCAAAGAAAGGAATCCGGCGGCCAATACGAAGTTTTCCTGGGAAATGATTGTCTCGGCACGATTGAGCCTGATACATCATTTACTCTCCAAACGGATCAGCAGGGTATACGCTTGATCTTGATGGGCAGTGAGCCTGAGAAATCCATTTATTTTACGGGGAATCGGGATGAAATCATATGCTCTTCAGAAAAAACAAATGCAGATATTTATTTGAATCCGCAAGATTTTGCTTTTGCAGATCAAAGCACGTTTTCTATGCTTCGTGTCGGCGAAAGCTGGTCGGTTCATCCTGAAAGCGGGACGATCTTCTTGAACGGAGAGAGGATCATCGCCCATACACCGCTCCAGCCGGGGGATGAAATTTTCTGGAACTTTACGCAAATGAGAGTGACGGAACAAGACCTTTTAGAAATTGTCCATTTTGCACCGTTTGAAACAGCATTAACAGAAACGGTCAAACCGAGCACAGAGATGCAGAAAAAATACCCGCAATACAGAAGAACGCCGCGGATGGTGTACGATTTGCCGGATGACCGCGTTTCTTTCAGTTTTCCCTCTCAGGAGAGCGATCAAACCAACAGAGGGCTGTGGCTCGTCATTCTTCCGCCGCTTGTCATGCTGATCGTGATGGGCGTTGTCGCACTCATCCAGCCGCGCGGCATATTCATACTCGTTTCTCTGGCGATGTTTATGATGACCCTTATTACCTCGACGGTACAATATTTCCGGGATAAAAACCAGCGGAAAAAACGCGAGGAAAAACGGGAGCGCGTGTATAAGCTTTACCTAGACAATAAGCGGAAAGAGCTTCAGGCGTTAGCTGAAAAGCAAAAGCAGGTACTTGAATTTCACTTCCCTTCGTTCGAACAAATGAAATACTTAACAAGTGAAATCAGCGACCGGATCTGGGAAAAATCACTAGAAAGCAAGGATTATCTCCAGCTGCGGCTGGGGACGGGAACAGTCCCTTCAAGTTATGAAATCAATATGAGCGGCGGAGACCTGGCCAATCGTGATATTGATGACCTCATGGAAAAATCGCAGCACATGCAGCGTGTTTATAAGGATATCCGCAATGCGCCGGTTACGGTCGATTTGGCGGAAGGTCCGATGGGGCTTGTCGGTAAATCGCAAATTGTGAAAAATGAGATTCACCAGCTGATCGGACAGCTGTCGTTCTTTAACAGCTATCACGATCTGCGTTTCGTTTTTATTTTTCATGAAGAAGAGTATAAAGACTGGGAGTGGATGAAGTGGCTTCCGCAATTTCAAATGCCCCATATTTATGCGAAAGGGTTTATATATAATGAGCAAACCCGAGATCAGCTCCTGTCTTCACTTTATGAATTGATCAGAGAGCGCGATCTTGAAGATGACAAAGAAAAACTGCAGTTCAAACCGCATTTTGTATTTGTCATCACGAACCAGCAGCTGATCTCAGAGCACGTCATTCTCGAATATTTAGAAGGACAGCATGAGCATCTGGGCATCTCTACAATTGTCGCTGCGGAAACAAAGGAAAGCTTGTCGGAAAACATTACGACTCTTGTCCGCTACATCAATGAGCATGAAGGCGACATTTTAATACAGAAGAAAAAAGCGGTAAGAATTCCGTTCCGCCTTGATCATCATCAACGCGGGGACAATGAACGGTTCTCACGCACACTGCGGACGCTGAATCACCAGGTCGGCATTACAAATTCCATTCCGGAAACGGTATCGTTCCTGGAGCTTTTCCATGCCAAGGAAGTAAAAGAAATCGGCATTCAGCAAAGATGGCTGACGAGTGAATCGTCGAAGTCGCTGTCAGTGCCGATCGGCTATAAAGGAAAAGATGACATTGTGTATCTGAACCTTCACGAAAAAGCCCACGGTCCGCACGGGTTGCTTGCGGGGACAACGGGGTCAGGGAAAAGTGAATTTCTCCAGACCTACATCCTGTCACTTGCGGTGCATTTTCACCCGCATGAAGCGGCTTTCTTATTAATTGACTATAAGGGCGGGGGGATGGCGCAGCCGTTTCGCAACATTCCTCACCTGCTCGGCACGATCACAAATATTGAAGGCAGCAAAAACTTCAGTATGCGTGCGCTTGCTTCCATTAAAAGTGAGCTGAAAAAAAGGCAGCGCCTGTTTGACCAATATCAAGTCAATCACATCAATGACTATACAAAGCTGTACAAGCAGGGGAAAGCAGAAGTGGCGATGCCTCACTTGTTCTTAATTTCTGATGAGTTCGCCGAGCTGAAAAGCGAGGAGCCTGATTTTATCAGGGAGCTTGTCAGCGCCGCGCGTATTGGGCGAAGCCTCGGCGTTCATTTGATTTTGGCGACACAGAAGCCGGGCGGCATCATTGACGACCAGATCTGGAGTAACTCACGCTTTAAAGTAGCGCTGAAGGTTCAGGATGCCACCGACAGTAAAGAAATTTTGAAAAACAGCGATGCCGCAAACATTACCGTGACAGGACGCGGTTATTTGCAGGTCGGAAACAATGAAGTGTATGAGCTGTTCCAATCCGCCTGGAGCGGGGCTCCTTACTTAGAGGAAGTCTACGGAACAGAGGATGAAATTGCGATCGTCACGGATACGGGTCTGATCCCGCTTTCTGAAGTGGATACCGAAGATATCGCGAAAAAAGATGTTCAAACAGAAATCGAAGCTGTAGTTGACGAAATTGAACGCATCCAAGATGAAATGGGAATCGAGAAGCTGTCAAGCCCTTGGCTGCCGCCGCTCGCGGAACGTATCCCGCGCACTCTTTTCCCTTCAGAGGAAAAAGACCATTTCCACTTCGCGTATGTCGATGAACCTGATCTGCAAAGACAGGCGCCGATTGCTTATAAGATGATGGAAGACGGAAATATCGGCATATTCGGCTCTTCCGGCTATGGAAAATCGATTACAGCCGCAACGTTCCTGATGAGCTTTGCGGACGTATACACACCAGAAGAGCTTCATGTCTATATCTTTGATTTCGGAAACGGAACGCTTCTGCCATTAGCGAAGCTCCCGCATACCGCGGATTACTTCCTGATGGACCAGTCAAGAAAAATCGAAAAGTTCATGATTCGAATCAAAGAAGAAATTGACCGCCGTAAACGTCTGTTCAGGGAAAAAGAAATCAGCCACATCAAAATGTACAATGCGCTGAGCGAAGAAGAGCTTCCGTTCATTTTCATCACCATTGACAACTTTGACATTGTCAAGGATGAGATGCATGAGCTTGAATCGGAATTTGTCCAGCTTTCCAGAGACGGGCAGAGCTTAGGCATCTACTTCATGCTGACAGCAACGCGGGTTAATGCGGTCCGCCAGTCATTATTAAATAACCTGAAAACAAAGGTTGTCCATTATCTCATGGATCAATCTGAGGGATATTCCATTTACGGACGGCCGAAGTTCAATCTTGAACCGATTCCGGGGCGCGTCATCATTCAAAAGGAAGAGCTTTATTTCGCGCAAATGTTCCTGCCTGTTGACACGGACGATGATATCAGCATGTTCAACGGACTGAAATCAGACGTTCAGCATCTTCAGGAGCGCTTTGCTTCAATGGAGCAGCCCGCACCAATTCCAATGCTGCCTGAGAGCCTGTCGACGAGAGAATTTTCTCTCCGCTTCAAGCTGGAACGCAAGCCTTTATCTGTACCGATCGGGCTTCATGAAGAAACAGTCAGCCCAGTCTATTTTGATTTAGGCAAGCACAAGCACTGCCTGATTTTAGGCCAGACCCAGCGCGGAAAAACAAACGTCTTAAAAGTAATGCTTGAACATCTGATTGATGATGAAACCGAAATGATTGGCCTGTTTGACTCGATTGACCGCGGATTGTCCCAATATGCGAAGGAATCGGATGTCTCATATTTGGAAACGAAAGAAGATATTGAGCAGTGGATCGAAGCAGCAGAAGACATTTTCAAAACAAGAGAAGCCATGTATGTAGAAGCCGTCCGCCAGGGAGACGCGCAAAATCTGCGATTCTCACAAGTGGTGCTGATGATTGACGGGATTACGAGATTCCAGCAGACGATTGATACGAGAATACAAGACCGTCTCGCAAACTTCATGAAATCATACGCGCATCTTGGGTTCAGCTTTATCCCGGGCGGAAATCACAGCGAATTCTCAAAAGGCTATGACTCCTTGACGACAGAGATGAAGCAGATCCGCCACGCAATTCTGCTGATGAAAAAATCTGAGCAAAATGTCATTCCTCTCCCGTACCAAAGACAAGAGCCTGAGATTCAGCCGGGCTTCGGATATGTTGTGGAAAACGGGAAGGAGCAAAAAGTTCAAATTCCTTTATGTTCTGCTGAAAGGGAGAGTGCTAGATGACAGAACAACGAAAAAGCTTGATCAAGTTAATATCCGCCGTCATCATCATTTTGCTGCTGCCGGTTTTGTTTTTCAGATTTATCGGAGACGATCCGACGAAGAAAGCAGTCAATTCCACGCGGCAAATCGCGGTGGTGAATGAAGACACAGGCGTATTGAGTGATGAGGTAAAATCTGATGAAGAGGACAAATCCGCCCAGTTCGGCAAGGAAGTAGCGGCCTTTCTGGGTGAGCGTCCTAATTATTCATGGACGGTCGTAAACCGAAGCGCGGCCGAGACTGGTCTCGCATCAAAGAAATACGATGCGATCGTCTACATTCCCTCGGATTTCTCAAAAAACATTTTGAGCTATGACAAAGATCATCCTCAAAAAGCAACGCTCGAATTCAGCATTCAAGATAACCTGAATGCGGTCAACAAAGAAAAAGTTCAGCGTGAGCTTGAGGATGCGCAAAAGACAATGAACAAAAAAATGTCGGCCTTATACTGGAACTTTGTTTCACAAAAAGTGGACAACATCAGAGGAGAATTTGACAAAATCGTCAATAAAGAATCTGAATTCCAGAATGTCATGTACAACTTTTACAAACCAAGCTCTAATGATTTAGCAGGTGAAATCAAACAGCAAAAAGACTTAATCGATGAGCTGAAGAAATCAATGAACGAAGTGCAGGGCACGACAAAAGAAAAAGCTTCAACAGCGGAGGAAGCCAAAAACACGCTGAAAGAATTCATTGATACCGTTGAAAGATACAAAGAATATCAAGAAAATCAGAAAAAACTGCTTTTGGCAGCCCAGGATTCAACTCAGCAGCAAATCCAGACAGGTCTGGATGCAATCGCAGCACAGCAAAAGGCAAATCAGTTCAGCGAACGCATGAGCGGACTGGCAACTGGGATCAGCCAAGCGAAAACACAGCTTGCACAAACAAGTACAGTGTTGGCAAATGCCCAGCAACTTAGGGAGGGTCAAGTGCCTCAGCAGGAACTTGGTATGGCGAAGATACAAAGCGATTTAATTAATCAATACCAGGTTGCATCAAAACAGACAGCATTAAATCAGGTTTATGAACTGCTTGTCCCAGCGCGTGAGGCACTGACAGTTGCGAAAGGGGACGATCCAGTCAAAGATGATGGCTCTGACAACAATGATCAAGATAAAGACCCAAAAGAAGAAGATCCTGAAGAACTGAAAATTGATCTTGAAAAACAGCGTGAAGAACTGAAAAACATTGCGGCGGATATTCAGGACATTTCAGACAATCTAAAGGAACCTGAAAAAGAGGAGCCGACGCCAGAGGACCCGGGAACTGAAAATCCGGGAACAGACGAGCCATCCACTGACAACCCGGAAAAACCTGATGACGGAAACAACACAAATCCCGATGATACACAGGGAGACACCGGAAACGATGATAACAATAGTGGTACCGGGACTGACGGACAAACGGACGGCGATACTCAGGATCAAGACCAGCAGCAGGGAACAGGCGGTCAGGAGCAGAACGGCGATGCCTCTAATGGTGAGTCAGACAGCGGACAAACCGAAACGGGTACATCTGCCGAACAGACTGCTTCATCTGACTCAGCCCTTCAATTTATCCAGCTGGCAAATGAAGGCGGAACCGGAGATTCAGGAGATACTGGAGGCGACGGTGGCGCGGCTCAGCCTGAGGACGAAGGTCAAACAGGAAACGATGAGATTTCTGATATCGCCAAAGCAAAAGAACAGCTCAGCCAAGCATCTGAGCGAATCAAGCAAATTGAAGAAGAGCTCAAAGAAAAAGAAACTTCCCATAATGAAGAGCTGAAAAAGAAATTAGAAGAACTAAAAGAACAAATGGATGGTCTCAATGATGAAATTGTTGACTTGAAAGACAAAGTGGAAAAGCTAGAAGGTAAACTTGAAAACCTTGAAGCGAAACGGAAGCGGGAGTTCGAAGGGATTTACAGCGCGATTCGCGAGCTGGAAAATAAAGATCAGCTTCAATTCTCCGGAGAGATCAATACAGAAAGCATCTCCGCTTTAATGAGATACTATAAATATTTATCAGTTTATGACTCTGTATTATCCGGAACGATAGACAGCGCTGCGAAAACCAATGCAATTAAAGACCAGCAGGGCAACGTCAAATCAGTCCTGGCTCTCTCACCTGCAGAAACAGCCAGCTGGGAAGATCTGAAAAACAACACGATGCAAACCGATGAAGACATTAACAGCTTCATCGACGGCATGACCAAATTTACGGAGGACTACAGCGGCTTCATCCGTGACTCTCAAGCAGGTGTTCTTGACGAACTGACGAAAATCTCTGAAAGTGCCGCAAAAGCGTCAGAACAGCTGGTAACAGGTACAACGCAAGAAGCTGCGACGTTCAGTAACGACGGGCTGTCTGGCACAATGGCATTGAGTGTCCAAGATACGGTCGGCCAGGAAGTGCTGCAAATGTCAGACATGATGGGGTCATTGTCTGATCGCCAGTCAGGCATTATTGATTACACGACGAATATGCAGCAAAGCGTCAATGATGTTCAGGCGAAAGCTGACACCTTAAACAACAACTGGGGGAAAAATGTCGCTTCCACGAAACTCGTGCGCAATGACGTATACGGCATACTCGGAAATACATTAGTAGACGGGCAAAACAACGGCTATGTATATGATTACTTGGCGAATCCGCTTAAAATCAGCGGAGAGGTACCGGAAGAAAAAACTCAGACGGTGCCGCCGGTTGTCATCCTTGTCATTGTATTGATCAGCAGTCTGTTAATCGGCTATTTCAGCTCGTATTACCAAAACGCGCCGCTTCTCGTCAAAGGAGCGCTATTCGGAATTCTGAATATCCTTGTCGGACTCATGATCAGCTTGTTCGGTTTGAATATTTATTCATTGCCGGACGATCAGACGATTAAGTGGTCGGTGTTTACGATTCTATTGCTAGTCGCAAGCTCTGCCTTCATCCGGACAGCATTCAGATTCGGATCGATCCCTGGATGGGTTGCTTCAGCGGCAATGATTCTATTCTACGTCGCACCGCTTATTGATTTGATTATGCCGAACTTTACATTTGAAGATCCGGTTTCGAAAGTATATATCGACATCCAGTACGGTACAGGACACTTGTTTACAATGGGAATAACGGTTCTGCTGATCATTACGGTGATTGCCGCGGCTCTGCCGCTGATCATCCGGATGATGGCCGAACACACAGCAGAAAGCGATGAAACGTATGAAGCGTAATCGCAGCATGGAAAAGGGGATCATGATTTGTATGCTCTCCTTTTCCCTTTTCATACCCTCTGCCGTAGCAGCCGAAACCGAGGAAAACACAGATGTCGCGCCAAACCAGTATGAGAAAAAAGACATCGAAATTGATACGAATTATTTGCATGAAGATACCTACTATGAAGAGAAAACAGAACTGCCTGAGGAACAGAAGGATATCACTTTTGATAAGCCCGAGGACAAGGACGCCGAGCTGATAAAAGATTTGTTTACATCAACAAATGCCGAGGAATCCAACACGATTGCGGCCCAGTCGAAACAGCTCGGGATTACGTTTGCTGAAAAACCAATGACAAAGACGTCATCCACGGAAACAGAAGAAGGACAAGAAACATCTTCATTGCTGCTGCCGATGATCTATGTCGTACTGATCCTGCTCGGAATTGCAGGCATTGTGTTTCTCATCCCAAAAGTCACAGCGCAGGAGAACAAAAAGGCATAGGCCCTGTGCTTGTGTTGTGCAAAAGCGGTACCGTACAATAGGAATGGAAGGAGGAGGTTTCCAATGGAACTTTATATCATCACCGGAGCGTCAAAAGGACTGGGTGAAGCCATTGCATTACAGGCTTTAGAGAAGGGTCATGAAGTCCATGCCTTATCCAGAACGAAAGCGGATGTCTCTCACGAAAAACTGACGCAGCATCAAATAAACCTCATCAATCTCGCAGAAGCTGAACAGCAATTTGAAACATTGCTTTCATCCATTAATCCAGATCGTTATTCAGGTATTACCCTGATAAATAACGCCGGAATGGTAACGCCGATCAAACGCGCCGGCGAAGCGTCTCTTGACGAGCTTCAGCGCCATTATCAGCTGAACCTGACTGCGCCCGTCCTTTTGAGTCAGCTGTTTACAAAACGGTTTGCTTTATACAGCGGCAAAAAGACGGTTGTCAACATTACGTCAGGCGCCGCCAAAAATCCATATAAGGGATGGAGCGCGTATTGCAGCTCAAAAGCCGGGCTCGACATGTTTACGAGGACATTCGGATTTGAACAAGAAGATGAAGAACTGCCAGTGAACATGATTTCTTTCTCACCAGGTGTTATGGACACTGAGATGCAAGCTGTCATCCGTTCTTCATCGAAAAAGGATTTCCACGACATTAAACGTTTCCAGAAATTAAATGAAACAGGAAGCCTTCGCAGTCCGTCCTTTATTGCCGGCACACTGCTTTCTTTATTAGAAACAGGGACAGAAAACGGACGCATTTACGATATTAAAGAGTTTTTGTAGAGCAGACATTTTCTGCTCTTTTTTTTATAAAAAAGTCAATCGCCCTCGCATTCTGTTGAACAGCCGCATATACTGACTGAAACTCTGCTTTTAGGGTATAACAATGATGATTAGAAGACAAAATGATGTGACATAAGAATTGAGTTTCTCTGCAAATTATGTTAGGATTCTAAAAATATCTAAAGGAGGGGTTTCCATGAGAAAGGTTACATTAATGGATGTTTTCACCCATCCAATTGCACAAAAATATCTACAGCGTTCCGGCGTGGCACATGCGATTGCCTGCGCTTACCATGCGTACAGGCTGTCTATAAAGGCTGACATCAACCCTGATTTAGCTGCAAAAGCGGCGCTGCTGCATGACATCGGCCATTATGAATGGTATACAGACGGAAAGTGGGACTATGAGAAATACAAAAGAAATGACATTCATGCCATTAAAGGGGCGGAACGGGCTCATAAGCTTCTGATTCGGCTTGGCGAGGAACCGAAAGCGGCAAAAGAGATTGCCCTTGCCATTTTGCTTCATACCGATTCCTATTTACCTGAAGGCGAATTAGATAAAAACACGCTGCAGCAGATTGTCAAAAAAGCGGACGAACTTGATGAAGAGCCGGGAGGCCACCATCATTACCGCCAAATCGATCCTTCAACTGCACGTAAAAAAATAGAAAAGCTGGACCGATTAATCGACCAAGCCCAGGCATCCATGATAAAGCCTGTATAAGTCCCTTTTTTTCACGGAACAGCGCCAGCTCTCTTCGCTGTCTCCGCTTCATCACCATTTCCTTTACACCCGCTTCCAAACATATTCTCCTAAAATCCCCGCGTTCCTGGTTTTATCAGGTAAGCCTGTGTCATTATCCATAATTGCGGCATAAACTGAGATAAAACATCAAAAGGGGATTGAAGTATGGTCAACCAAGGTAGTCCGCAACTGGTCTCTTTAGTCGATCCTTATGTCTATCAGACCATTAAAAAGCTCATCGGCTCAAGGTTCGTGATACAGACAGTACGAGATACGGTCAGAGGCAGACTGATCGATGTAAAACCTGACCATATCACCATTGAAGGAGCCCGAAATTCTGTTTGTTTGATCAGAATGCAGCACATGATTTCCGTTACGCCAGATTATAGTGAGCGGGTTTAACAGTGCTTGCGCATGAAAAATAGGCGTACACCGGGACGTCCTATTTTTCAGTTAAGCGCTGTAAAAAAGCACTATGATACAATGTATCGTCAAGGTCAAAACCGGCAAATTCTTGATAGTCACCATCTGAAAAACAAAAAGTGACGCCGTACACTGTATAGCAGGAACGGACTGAAGCATGCTGGCGGACACGAAAATGATAACCATCTGAATCTTTTACATATAGCCTGGATTTCCCGGCAAATGGGGCACAGAGCAGTGCTGCCTCACCAAAACATTCGAATCCGGCAATTTTGCCGTCTTGGCTGATATCCAGCAGGATGCAATCATTGACTCTAAGCTCCTCAGACCGTACATTCCTGCTCTATTTTGGAGGAAGAACATAGATATAAGCCAGTGAATCTCTGTCGTATGTGACTGCCTGCATCATCAATACTCCTTTCATTATATTAAGAGTTCTGATATGAGTTCATTTTTGTTACAATGATGGGGTATAAGTCCTTTTATCTGACAGACAAAGAAAAACTAGGAGGAACAAAGCTTGTTGAAATCAAAAGTCCATTTTTGGACATTGCAGATTTTATTTGTTTTGCTGATTATTTACGTAGCAACAAAGGTTTCATTTGTATTTCAGCCGTTTATCGTTTTTATCTCGACATTGTTTTTCCCGATGCTGATTGCGGGAATTTTGTATTTCATTTTTAATCCGGTCGTCCGCCTGCTTGAGAAAAAAATTCCGCGGACATTATCCATTCTATTGATCTATTTACTATTTATCGGTTTGCTGGCCTTCGTTTCAGCGTCAGTCGGACCTGTCATAACATCGCAAGTGACCGGGCTGTTTAACAATCTTCCTGATTATATAAAACAGATTCAGTCGCTCACAAAAGATATGTCCCATTCCCAATGGTTTACCTGGATGATGAATCAGGATTATGTATCGATATCAAAAATTGAACAGTCGTTGACAAGCTTTCTCCAAAACCTGCCGCAAAATATCACGTCCAGTTTATCTGCGGTGTTTGGTGTCGTGACAAACATCACGCTTGTTATTATCACTGTTCCATTTATCCTTTTTTATATGCTGAAAGACGGACACCGCTTTCCGCATCTGGCGGTAAAAATTCTTCCGGCTTCCTATCGGACAGAAGGCTTAAAGATTTTTAAAGATTTATCCGATACGCTTGCGGCTTATTTTCAGGGACAGCTGTTGATCTGTCTTTTTGTCGGAACAGCGTGTTTTATCGGCTACTTAATTGCCGGGCTGCCGTATGCCTTAATTCTTGGGATTGTCATGGCGATTACCAATATCATTCCTTATGTCGGGCCTTTCCTCGGTGCTGCGCCGGCTGTCATTGTTGGTTTTATGGACTCTCCGGCCAAAGCACTGTTTGCGATTATTGTGGTTGTCATCGTTCAGCAGCTCGACGGGAACCTGCTGTCTCCTCTCGTGATCGGAAAGCGGCTGAATACGCATCCGCTTACAATTATTTTGCTGTTGATCGGAGCTGGAAGCTTCGGCGGAATTCTCGGCATGATTTTAGCAGTGCCGGTCTACGCGGTAGTGAAGGCATTCTTCCTGAATATTGTCCGCTTGATCAAGCTGCGCCAGCGGTCACGCCTTGAAGAAAACGCCAAGTCCGCTGAATAGGCGGGCACCATTTGCGCCTCTTTGCATATGATGCTGTAAATCAATGCGGAGGTGGGGAAATGCCTGCGATTGTAGGTCCGATTTATATTATGTCCATATCAGGTGATGCAGCGGCCAGCTTTGGAGATGTGTTTGCGATTTCGCCAAAGAGCGTTGATCACACAGGCGCAGGATCGGGTGCGTTTCAATTAGGTGATTATATGAAGGTCAATAATGAACACAGTAAAACGATTTTCAAAGATGCCGATATCATTGATGAAACAGTTTCGTTTAACGGGTAACAGCCTTTTCAGGAGAGGCTGTTGCTTTTTTATTGTATAATATGGGTAGTCTTTGAGTAGAGAGGTCATGTTATGAAAATCAGAAAAGCGAATATCAATACGCAAACCGGAATGATCACGGACGTGTATCTGCATGAAAACAGAAAAGAACTGCGCACGTTAGTAGCGGTTCCGCAGCTGGAGTGGAGTACGATCATTTCTTATGAAGAAGATAAAGCATCTCTGCCTGAACGGCTGGAAGCTTCTTTGCGCCGGCATACAGAGGAAGAACCGGCTGGTGAGCTGGCCAAAAAAATCATTCATTGGGTAACAGAAATGTAAACCGCCCTTGAAAGTTTAGCTCCTGCCTGATCAGGTGATAATGAAGACAAACAAGACGGGAGGACAAGCTTTTGAGTGATGAAAAAATGGATCTCTATTTGCAGCAAGGAATGTACGGGCCCTTGGAGACAAAGCCTGACGAGCGCCATTTGTTTTTAGGCTCATTAAGGGAAAGAGTGCTTTTGGCATTGACGAAAGGGCAGGTGCTCAGAAGCAAACCGTATGAAGAAGCGGAGCAGGCGCTGAAAAACAGCAAAAACATAACCCTTTTGATTAATGGAGAGCTTCAGTATCAGTCGTACTCTCCCTATATCCAAATGGCGAACCGGAACGGAGTGCACTTCAAGATCGTATCAGATCTTCAGTTTCATACGCCTTTAGGCCTTGTCATTGCGGCAGACATCGCTGTGAATCGTGAATTGATATATATTCAGGACGACATTTTTAACCGGTCAGTGCTGAAACCTTAAGAGACAAACGGACCGTTTGTCTTTTTATTCATGGCAATTCACTTACAACTGGAGATAAGATATAATGTTCTCATACTGATGGCGGGGAGGCCGGCTATGAAAAAAGCACTTATTTGTATTGATTATACGAATGATTTTGTGGCGAGTGACGGAAAATTGACCTGCGGGGAGCCCGGCAGAATGATTGAAGAGGCGATCGTCAATTTGACTGAAGAATTCATCACAAACGGTGATTACGTCGTATTAGCAGTAGATTCTCATGATGAAGGGGATCAATATCACCCTGAAACCCGTCTTTTTCCTCCGCATAATATTAAAGGCACGGATGGAAAAGATCTGTACGGAAAGCTTTTGCCTCTATATCAGCAACATGAACATGAACCAAATGTTTACTACATGGAAAAAACGAGATATTCTGCTTTTGCGGGAACTGATTTAGAGCTCAAACTCAGAGAGCGGCAGATTGACGAACTGCATCTTGCCGGTGTCTGCACAGATATTTGTGTGTTGCATACAGCGGTTGACGCTTACAACAAAGGTTTTCGGATTGTTGTGCACAAACAGGCTGTTGCCAGCTTTAATCAGGAGGGGCACACGTGGGCTCTTTCCCATTTTGCAAACAGCATCGGAGCGCAAGTGGCAGAGTAAGGAAGGGGAAAAACAGTGTTAGAGTATGGATTTAAAGATGACAGCCTGTCATTACATACAGACCTTTATCAAATCAATATGGCAGAAACTTACTGGAGAGACGGCATTCATGAAAAGAAAGCCATTTTTGAGCTTTTTTTCAGAAGGCTTCCGTTTGAAAATGGTTATGCGGTGTTTGCAGGTTTGGAAAAAGCCATCGAATACCTGGAAAATTTTAAGTTTACGGATAGTGACCTGAATTATTTACAGGAAGAACTCGGGTATCATGAAGATTTTATTGAATATTTGCGTGGTTTAACGTTTACAGGTTCACTTTACTCCATGAAAGAAGGAGAGCTCGTATTTAACAATGAGCCGATTATGAGGGTGGAAGCCCCCCTTGTAGAAGCGCAGCTGATTGAAACGGCTTTGCTCAACATTGTGAACTACCAAACATTAATCGCAACAAAGGCTGCCCGGATTAAAGGCGTCATCGGCGATGAAGTCGCACTTGAATTCGGAACAAGACGGGCGCATGAAATGGATGCAGCCATGTGGGGAGCGAGAGCAGCCTTAATCGGCGGATTCAGCGCGACAAGCAATGTAAGAGCCGGAAAGCGCTTTAATATCCCGGTATCCGGCACGCATGCGCATGCGCTTGTGCAGGCTTACCGTGATGAATATACAGCTTTCAAAAAATACGCGGAAACGCATAAGGATTGCGTCTTCTTAGTCGACACGTATGACACGCTTCGCTCAGGCATGCCGAATGCGATTAGAGTGGCCAAGGAATTCGGAGACCGCATTAATTTCATCGGCATCCGCCTGGACAGCGGCGATTTGGCGTACCTGTCAAAAAAAGCCCGGAAAATGCTCGATGAAGCAGGATTTACAGATGCGAAAGTCATTGCTTCAAGCGATTTGGATGAGCATACCATTATGAATTTAAAGGCTCAGGGAGCGCGCATTGATGTCTGGGGTGTCGGTACGAAGCTGATCACGGCCTATGACCAGCCGGCTCTCGGCGCGGTTTACAAACTCGTTGCCATTGAAGAAGACGGGAAAATGGTCGACACGATCAAAATTTCGTCCAATCCTGAAAAAGTGACAACACCGGGCAGAAAGAAAGTGTACCGCATTATCAATCAGTCCAATCATCATTCTGAAGGCGACTATATTGCGCTATATGATGAGCAGGTGAATGATCAGAAGCGGCTCAGAATGTTCCACCCGGTTCATACATTCATCAGCAAATTTGTCACGAATTTTTATGCGAAGGATCTTCATGAGCTGATTTTTGAAAAGGGCATTCTCTGCTACCAAAACCCTGAGATCTCAGACATACAGCAGTATGTGCAGGATAACCTCAGCCTGCTGTGGGAGGAGTATAAGAGAATCAGCAAGCCGGAGGAATATCCGGTAGATTTAAGCGAGGACTGCTGGAGCAATAAAATGCAGCGGATTCACGAAGTGAAAAGCAGACTTGATGAAGAGCTTGAGGAAGAATAAAGAAAACTGGCCTTTCGTTCGCGAAGGGCCAGTTTTCTTTTTGAATATATTATTTTTCATGTTTAGACAATTTTCGTCAAATTATTTGATATACTTAAGGGTGAAAGCTGCGCGTATTGTAAGGGGGATAAATCAATGAGGGTGTTTGTTGCAAGACAGCCTATTTTTAATAGAAAAGAACAGGTTGTTGCTTATGAACTGCTGTATAGAGAAAGCGAAGAGAATGTATATAGCGCGAAAGACGGCGATCAGGCAACAACAGATTTAGTAATCAACAGCTTTTTAAACATCGGAATTGAGAAGCTGACGGAAGGGAAACGCTGTTTTGTTAATTTTACGGAAAGCCTGATGTTTTCGAACCTTCCTACCTCCTTCAATCCGAAACAGCTTGTCATTGAAATCCTTGAAGATATACCGATCACGCCGGCCCTCATCTCAAGATGCAAAGAGCTGAAAAAAATGGGGTATATGCTGGCACTTGATGATTTTTATGCAATAAACCCGCAAAATGAAGGCTTATTGGAAAAGCTCATGAGCTATATTGATATATTGAAAATTGATTTTCTCAAAACAACACGAATGGAACGCAGAAAAATTTTGCAAACCTACGGCTGCAGAGGCTTGATTTTTTTAGCGGAAAAAGTAGAGACCCGAAAAGAATATAAACAAGCGGCACAAGACGGCTTTCAATTATTCCAGGGCTACTTTTTCAGCGAACCGCGCATCATCAGCGGGCATGATCTGTCGACTCATTTCTATTCTTACTATGAACTGCTTAACGAATTGAGCAAAGAACAGCCTAACATAAAGCGTGTGACCGAATACATAGAGCGGGATTTATCACTGTCCTATCAAATCCTAAAATTTTTAAACTCATCCCACAGCCGTTTGAGCCAGAAAATTGAAAGTATTCAACAGGCCATTATGCTGCTTGGGTTTAATGAAATCAAACGATGGATATACATTCTTTCCTTTAAGGATTTAAGCAGAAAAGGGCATTCCAGCAAGCACGAGATCATTAAGATTTCTTTGATGAGAGCAAAGCTTTGTGAGCTGCTGGCGAGAAAAACAGCCCGGCCGCAGCCTGCGTCTTATATGCTGATCGGAATGTTTTCTCTCATAGACACCCTGCTGCACCGAGAAATAGAGGAGATTATTCAAGAATTGCCTTTAAAAGATGAAGTCGGGCAAGCGTTATTAGGCCATCAAAACGACTATTACCAAATGCTTGAGCTTGTGAAATTAATTGAAAGCAACAACTGGGACACTTGCACAGAATTAGGCAAAGAACTGGATAAAGAAGAAGCGTATGAATGTTACCTTGAAGCTCTGGAGTGGTGTCATAATCTGATGGACGCAAAATGATTGCGGTCCTCTGACCACCGCAAAGCAAGAATCATTCGGCTTTGCGTCCCGATGAGGGTGATGTAGATGCCGTCGGGATTAAAGACCGTATCCACTTCATGCCGTACGCCCATTTGTTTGATTAGGCGCTTTACAGATTGTTTGTCTGACTGCTCGGCTGCGGTCAGAATGCGGTGCGAGAGCTCCCGCGAGCCCGCAATGCGACTGAGAACAAGCTGGGCATCGGCGAACAGCCCTGACGCCTCCCTCGCTGAACGGATAAAGACATCTGGATTGGCAGGAGAAGCTGGAGGGCGGCGAATCTCATACGGATAGGCGTAAAACCAAGGATAACGATAACTCATGGGAGCACCTCACACAAAAGGGATGTTTCTATATGTATAGATCCTTAATTGCCGAATATGACAAAGCGAAAAGGCCACAACTTTAGCGTTGCGGTCTTTTTCGGTGTTTGTCGGTCAGGATACGCCAAGAATCGCATATTCATTTTTGAAAATACAGTACCAAGGACTATAGTCTTGCTTAGTAAAAATGCGAAACCCGTTAAAATCAAGGAGATTAAGAATCTTTCTCAATTTCAGCACATATTAACGCTCTTCCGCATAGAAAGATAGTCCCGTTCTCGTTGTGATCCCTTTGAGCATAAGGGCCTATTGAGATTTGCGGTGTCACGCAGGACTTTTTTGTATACTTTTCGGTGAAAAATAAGCCGAAAGCAGATACACTATTAGTAACAGATCAAATACCTAGGACTCGTTCACCATACACAATTCATTGATCTTTCAAAAAAAGGAGTGTGGAAACGATGGAAAAGAAACTTGAAGAAGTAAAACAATTGTTATTCCGACTCGAACTTGATATTAAAGAAACGACAGATTCATTACGAAACATTAACAAAAGCATTGATCAGCTCGATAAATACAATTACGCAATGAAAATTTCGTGAAAAAGACTTGGAAACAAGTCTTTTTTTTCGTTCTTCCCATACAATAAAAGGATAAAGTATTATATGATTGTTAAAAAACGAAAAACCTGCTGTCCTTTAAATGTCCCATTTAGTAAAATGGAATGGGAGGGGGGAAGTCGTTATTGAGCAGATATGTTTAGATTCTGTCCGAATCAAGGAGAAAATGAAGGAGATTGTAGATGAAAATATTTTAAATGAAGACTTAAAAACAAAACTTATATCTTTTATTGAAGAAAAAAAACAATTTTCATTTGCAGAATTAGCTTATCACCATTACATAGCATTTGACGGAAAAGATGTTACAGCAATTGAGTTGTTGGCTTCTGGTATAGAACTTTTAATTTTATCTGCTGACATTTTTGACGATATTGAGGATAAGGACAATCTTCAGGCTTCTTGGATGAAAATAGATCCTTCGATAGTGATTAACGCAGCAACTGCACTTTATACATTGAGTCTGCAAGTGATAAGTTCAGTCTCGAATAATCCAAAACTTTTAAGTCTTACTTTACAATATTCACTTCAATCTTTACAAGGGCAACATGCAGATTTAAATGTAACAGTCTCTTCAGAATCAGAGTATATTGAAATGATTAAACTTAAGTCAGGTTCTCTTGTAACATTGCCTAGTGTTCTTGGTGTATATTTGGCAACTGGAGAATTTAATGAAACAGTCGAGGAGTATTCACGTTATTTGGGCATAGTCGAGCAAATTGCGAATGATCACCATGGGCTATATTATCCTGACAATAATGACATAAAAACTAGACACAATCTTGCCTTCTACTATCTAAAAAATAAATATAACCAATCATCGATTGACTTATTAAATTTTTATGCGCAAGAAAATAATCAGATAAATAATATGGATGGATTGAAAAAGAAGTTACAAGAATCAGGTGTAATCCAATATTTGAATGTTATTAAAAATATAGCACTGGAAAATTTTAAAGAATCATTCAAAAAACTGAGATTAGATGAACAAAGAAAGAATAAACTACTTGATCAATTATTAAGGGGGAATATAAATTGAAACATATCGATAAAATCATAAGCCATCTAGTAAACAATCCGGAAGCTTTTGATCAATTTAAGAATGGGAACTTAACCTTGCTAAATATAAATGAAAAAGAAAAGAAAGCAATATTATATGCGTTTGAAGAAGGAGAGGCACCGAGAACAAGCAATTGGCCCCCAATAGAAACTATCAGTAGTTTTTTTGAGGATGATAAAAGAAAAAGTTTTATTTAATTATGGGATGATGAGATGCACAGAAATAATAACTTCTATAAATATTTGTCTCTAGCTTTTATTATTTTAAGTTTTGTTTATGTTATCTACCTCTCTTATATTTCTGTTTTTAATATCTTTGTAGGTGCGGATGTGAAGATTAATGAACAGGGTAAGTTAGAGGTTACCAAAGTTGTGGATTATACAGATGAATATTATTCAGGTGTAAAAAAGGGTGACATCATTCTTGAAGTTAATGGGCAAAAGGGAAGCGAAATCCAGTTAGAAAGCGGAAGATTGGTCAACGTAGAAAGCTTAACTGTTGAGAGAGATAATAAATCATTTCATTTACAAAATGTAAGCCTAATAAGTGAAGAAAATTTATTTATGTATCTCATTCCACTCATATCTTATTCAATCTGTTTATTTTGTATATTTTTTGTTTACAGAATAAATAAAGTAAGAAAATCACCTTCTGCTTTTGTTTTAATCTTATTTTTGTTATTTGTATCAGTAGCATATGTAAGTGCCTGCGGGGCAAGAAGAGGTGAAGAGGTCAGCACTTACCTGCTTGTCCTTACTTTAGTAAGTTGTCCAATTTTATATATACATTTCATATATAAATACTTTGCGGAATTGGGCACTAAGTTATTCAAAAAGAAGATTTTAATCATTATGTATATACTTCCACTCGTAAACCTGTTACTAGAAGCTGTTTTGAGTAATAGATTAAATTCTTCGGCTTTTTTGTCTAACTTGAACTTGATTTCCTTTTTTGTCCTAGTCCTTACTGTATGTATTCTTATCCATCAAGGGATTAGAAAAATCAAACAAAATGAGCAAAAGTCAATTTTAAAAATCCTTGCTTATATAAATATCCTGTCTTTTAGTCCCTTTATTATCTTTTTTGTTATTCCCTATGTGTTGTTTGATAAGTATCTTTCACCCTTTAGTTTGGCAGCTTTTACCCTTGTTATACCTTTTTCTTTAGTGTATCAATTTATGACAAATAGACTTTATAATATTGACTTTGTTGTAGGACGGCTTAAGTACTATGGATTTTTAGCCATTACTCCTACTGTTATTGTGGTCACCATATTTAATTACATTCAAAAACCAGAAGATAACTTTTACTCCGTTAAACTAACAGTTGTAATATATTTGCTTATGTTTGCTGTCTTTTACTTTAAAGAAATCATTGATTTTCGTTTCAAGTTGAAAAGATTTACAGAGAAATTTAATTATCAAGATGGAATTTTTAAATTTACTCAGTTAATTAAGCAAGCATCATCGGTAGATCAAGTACTTAATCACTTTAAAAATACAATCCTAGAAGTATTAAACATAGATAATGCTTGCGTGTATGATAATTCTAAAGGGGAAATCACCCTCCTTAGTAAGAACAACTTTAAAGATATGACTTATAAAAATCATGAGCAATATGTGAAAAAATTTTCTGGTGATATCGGTAAAATTAAAGAGTTTAAACAAGGTTTTATTATTAAAATAGGTGAACGAGGAGACAGATCATTTTTAGTACTCTGTTTCTCAAGTTATAATACTTTTAAATTAACAAGAGATGAAATTGCTTGGCTTCAAACATTAGCGTTCTATACAAGTGTTTCATTGGAAAACGTCATGAAAATTGAAGAATTGATGATGCATCTTGAGGATTTAAAACAACAAGAATCAAACCCCGTCTGGCTCAAAAAACTCATGTACACGATCGAAGAAAAACAACGTTCTGATCTCGCCCGCGATCTCCACGATTCTGTTCTTCAGGATTTGATTTCATTAAAGCGCCAGTGTGAGCTGTTTTTGGCTGATTTTAAGAAGGATAATAATCCGTGTCAGGAAGAGGTACAGGACAAGCTTGTACAGATGAATGAGCAGATGTCTGATGTGATTTCGATGACGAGGGAGACGTGTCATGAGCTGCGGCCGCAGCTTCTGTATGATCTTGGGCTGGTGAAGGCGCTGTCCAAGCTGGTGGCGCAGCAGCAGGAGCGGGTTCCGTTTCATATCCGTTTAAATACCGGCAGATTTACGGCTTCGCTTGATCTGGATTCGCAGTTGAATTTGTACCGGATCATTCAAGAGTTTCTGTCTAATGCGGTCAAGCACTCCCAGGTGACGGATGTGCTGATTATGCTCATCAGTATTCAAAACAAAATCGTTCTTCATTATGAGGACGATGGCGTAGGGTTTGATCAAGAAAAAAATAATGAACATTCCATGAGTATGGGGCTTTCTGGCATTAAGGAGAGAGTCAGGGCTTTAGATGGACGCCTTCGGATTGAAACAAGTGAAGGAAAGGGCTTTAAGGCTGATATTGAAATCGAATTGTAATGGTTTTATAACGGAAACGACTTGGCACAGGCCAAGTCTTTTTTATAAAATGGAAATGAGTGAGTAAAAGGGAGGAAAACATGAAAAAGATACTAGTGATTGATGACCATCCGGCTGTCATGGAAGGCACCAAGACAATTTTGGAAACGGATTCGAATCTGTCTGTTGATTGTCTCAGTCCTGAACCGAGCGAACAGTTTATCAAGCAGCATGATTTCTCGTCATATGATCTCATTTTAATGGATCTGAATTTAGGCGGCGAGGTCAATGGGATGGAGCTTTCTAAACAGATATTACAAGAGAATCCTCATTGTAAAATTATCGTGTATACCGGTTATGAGGTTGAGGATTATTTTGAGGAAGCGATTCGTGCGGGACTGCACGGTGCCATCAGCAAAACGGAATCTAAAGAAAAGATCACCCAATACATATACCACGTACTCAATGGAGAAATTTTAGTCGATTTTGCTTACTTTAAACAGCTGATGACTCAGCAAAAAACAAAGCCGGCTCCTTCCTCTCAAAAAGAACAAGATGTGCTCACACCTAGAGAATGCCTGATTCTTCAAGAAGTTGAAAAGGGATTTACAAACCAAGAAATCGCAGATGCACTTCATTTAAGCAAGCGGTCCATTGAATACAGCCTGACATCGATTTTCAATAAGCTGAATGTCGGTTCCCGGACGGAAGCGGTTTTGATTGCGAAATCAGACGGTGTACTTTAAATAAGGGGGGATATGATGGATACGAAACACACATTGCTTGAAGCGCTTGGTATTGAGATTGTTGAAAACACAGCGGAACGATGCGTTGCAGTCATGCCAGTGGATCATCGGACGGTGCAGCCGTTCGGATATTTGCATGGAGGCGCTTCAGTGGCTCTGGCGGAAACCGCGGCGAGCGCAGGTGCGCAGAATCTGATTGATCACACAACACAAGCTTGTGTCGGTTTGGAAATTAACGCTAACCATTTAAAATCCGTAAAGGAAGGAACGGTAAAGGCAGTAGCCGAACCCGTTCATATAGGCAGAACGACTATTGTCTATCAAATTCACATTTATGACGAGCAAGAGAGGCTGATCTGTATCTCCAGATGCACGCTGGCTGTCATCAAAAAATAAAAAAACAGCCGGAACTCTGCCTGTCCGGCTGCTTATTTTTATAAGTAAGAATCCTCTTTTCGTTTAATCACAAAGTTTCTGATCCCGTTATAGTCATCCTGTACGCTTCTCTCATTAAGCTTGACGCCGGAGTTGTACGCGGCACGGCAGATCAAGTGTCCTCCGACAGGCGACGTAATAAAGATAAAGAGAATCCCGAGCAGAATTTTAGCGGAAATGTTCCCCGTCACAAACCACAAATAGAAGAAGACACCAAGCAGAATCATATTGACGCCCAACGTTGAGCCTTTAGATGCAGCATGAGAACGTGTAAACACATCGGGAAGGCGAATTACTCCTAATGAAGCAACGAGGCACACAAGTGCGCCAAGCAAAATGAATACAGCCACAACGACCTTAGCGATTTCGATCATTTTCGATAATCTCTCCTTTCTCCAGGAACTTGGAAAATGCGATCGTTCCGATAAATGATAAAATCCCCAGCAGCAAAATAATATCCAGAAACGCACTTGTTTTCAGCAAAATGGAGACAAGCGCCGTGATCGCGATCAGATTGATGCCGATTGCATCCAGAGCCACGACCCGGTCAGGCACAGTCGGCCCTTTAATAACACGAATGACATACAAAAAGGTAGACACTGCCATAATGCCGAGCGCGAGTTGCAGAATCAGCGTAAACATCAGCGGCTCACCTCCTGTATGGCTTTTTCAAATGACTCCCGAATATCAAAAATGGCCTTTTCCGCATCCTCAATATCCATCGCGTGAATATAAAGAATCGTCCTGTCATCTGAAATGTCCATCACCAAGGTTCCCGGCGTTAATGTAATAAGCAGTGACAGCAGGGTGATTTCCCAATCCGTCGTAAGCTCTGTTTTAAAAGCGAAAATGCCCGGTCTGATATTCAGCTTCGGCGATAGGACTGATTTCAGCACACTGACATTGGCAAGGTACAGTTCCTTTAAAAAAATCAAAAGGAGTTTGATGATAGAAAACATTTTCCATAGATAAAACTGGCGAGTAAAAAAGCGCCGGAAGAAAAAGAGAGAGAGCATCCCCAGAATATAGCCTGTGAAGAATCCTGCGGCGCTTGGACTATTGCTCAAGAACATCCAGCAAAAAGCGAGAAACACATTTAATAAAATTTGAAATGCCATGCGATCTACTCCTTCAAAACAGCTTCAATATATTTTTCCGGATTCAGCAACGTCTCGGCCGCTTGATCAACGTAAGGTGACACCCATTCTGTACCCAATCCGAAGAGAAGAGACAGTAAGAGAAAAATAGCTGCCGGATAAAGAAGTCCTTTAGCTGTTCTATGATTTGGTTTTGGTGTTTCTTTTTCTTCGCCCCAAAACGCATGTATAAAGATCCTCAGCACAGAGTAAAGTACGAGCAGACTCGAAAGCAGAATCAGCATGGAAATCGTAAATTCACCTTCTGTGAAGCCGCCCTCCGCAATTTTCAATTTGCCGACAAATCCGCTGAGAGGCGGGATGCCCGCAAGAGAAATAGCTGAAATGAAAAACATCCATCCTAGAACAGGGTAGCGTTTGATCAGCCCGCCCATTTTGTGCAGGCTCGCTGTTCCAGTCAATGCGATCAGCGTCCCTGCCAGCATAAATAAAGCGCCTTTAATCAGCATATCGTGAATCAGATAATAAATCGCGCCTTGGATTGATGCGGGGGTATGAACTGCCACACCGAACAAAATCACGCCGACAGCAGTAATAATGTTGTAGATCACAATTTTCATGACATCCGAATAAGCGAGTGAACCGATAACACCGAAAATCACAGTCAGCGCCGCGAGCCAAATCATCAGCTGATGGGTAAAGGCTGTATCGTGAATAAAAATCAATGTGAAGACCCTAGTGATCGCGTATAAACCGACTTTTGTGAGCAATGCGCCAAACAACGCGGAGATTGCCGCTGGAGGCGCGTAATAAGAGCCTGGAAGCCAAAAGTAGAGGGGGAAGATTCCGCCCTTCATGCCAAATACCAAAAGCAGCAGGACACCAATCACAGTGATCAGCCCGGTTTGTCCTGATTCGCTGATTTTCACACTAAGATCGGCCATGTTTAACGTACCGGTTACAGCGTATAAAAAGCCGACGCCGATGACAAACAAGGCAGACGATACGATATTAAACACAATATATTTAAGGGACTCCCGCAGCTGAATTTTTGTGCCGCCTAATACAATCAGCATATAGGAAGCAATAAGCAGGAGCTCAAAAAACACGTACATATTAAATAAATCGCCTGTTAAAAACGCTCCGCTGACACCGGCAAGCAAAAACTGAACACCAGAGTAATAAAAGGAACGCTCCCGTTTTTCACCGACGGAACGGAAGGAATAAAGCACAACCAATAAACCAATTATCGATGTTGTGAGAACGAGCAGGCTGGCGAATTGGTCTGCGACCAGCACAATGCCGTACGGCGCTTTCCAGCCGCCCAAACTGAGTGTCTGGATACCATTTGTAAAGACAGTCTGTACGAGTATGCCACTGATCACAATCCCGATTGCCGATGCCGCAGTGCTGAAGATCCGCATGAGCATAAGATTCTTCGTCATGAAAATCAGCAGAATGGCCGACAGAAGCGGGATCAGGATTGGCAAAATAACAAAATTATTCATGTTGATCATTTCCCCTCATTTGATCCATATCGTCCGATTTCAATTCCTGATAAGCGCGAAAGGCCATGACGAGGATGAATGATGTAACGCCAAATGAAATGACAATTGCGGTCAAAATCAGGGCTTGCGGAAGCGGATCGACAAATGATTTGGCATGCTCGCTCAAAATCGGAGCGGCACCTTTCTTTAATCCTCCCATAGTCAAAAGCATTAAATGAACGCCATGGCTTAACAGTGCTGTTCCGATAATGACGCGAAGCAGGCTTTTAGACAGCAGCAAATACGTAGCAGCCATAAAAATAATACCGGCTAAAACAGCCATTAAGATTTCCATTATTCTTCCTCTCCAATCGTTTGAATAATGGTCATCGTAATGCCTACGACAACTAGATAAACGCCTAAATCAAATATCGTCGCCGTGGCGAGCTCCGTTTTCCCAAGGATCGGCAGCTGAAAGTATCCGAATGTGTGGGTTAAAAAAGGAGCCCCGAAGACAAAGGAGCCAACCCCGGTTAATACAGCGAGCAGAAGGCCGGCTCCCGCGATATAAATGAAATTAACCGGCAAAATGGAACGCACGGTTTTTAAATCATATGCCAAGAGCAATAGAACGATGGAAGAGGACGTGATCAGTCCGCCGACAAAGCCTCCTCCTGGTGCGTTATGCCCTGATAAAAATAAATAGAAAGAGAAAAGCAAAATGATAAAGGATACCAGCTTTGTCACGGTTTGAAGAATCAAGTCATTTGTTTTTTGTTCATTCACCGCTTTTCCCCTCCTCTTTTACTTTTGTTTTAATCATGCTGTAAATGCCAAGAGCGGCAATCGTTAATACCGTAATTTCAAACATTGTATCAAAGCCCCTGAAATCAACGAGGATGACATTGACGACATTATCCCCTCCGCCGAGATCGTGGCTGTGTTTTAAGAAGAAGGATGAAATGCTGTCTTTTGTCCGCTGGCTTGATGATGCGATACCAAGCAGGGTGACGATAATACCGACGCCTAAAGCAATGATAAAGTTCGTCAATCGGAACGTTCTCGTTTTCTTTTTCAGCCTCAGTTTCGGCAGATGATAGAAACAAAGCAGAAACAGTGCCACAGAAATGGTTTCAATGACAAGCTGGGTCAAGGCCAAGTCCGGCGCTCTGAAAATCACAAAAAACAATGCGAGCGCATAACCGACGACACCAAGTGAGATAATCGCCGTCAGTCTTGATCTGGCAAAAACAGTTGCCGCTGTGGCGCTGATCATGACAAGCGTCAAAATGATTTCGTATACGCCGATTTTAGCCATGCCTTCTGTTGTAAAGGAAAATCCGCCTTTGATGACAAAAGCTCCGCCCATCAGAATGATGAAACCAGCGAAGATATACAGCAAGTAATCCCTTAAAAACCCGGTCATATATTGCTTTGTGACTCGGTAAGACCCTTTCTCCATCAGCGTCACAAGCTTGTCGTATAACCGGTTGAGTGTGAGCTTCGAAGGAAACAGCTTATAGATTCCCTTCCACTTATTCAGCGACAAATATCCGATGGTGCCGATAACAATAATGCCTGCAGTCATCAGCACTTCTGTATTCAACCCGTGCCACTGTGAAATGTGAACATGGAATTTCTCATGGCTGTCCAGCAGTGTCGGATAGATCGAGTTCATCGCAGGCTCTATCAAGCTGTACGACAATATATTCGGGAAAAAGAAGAGACTGACAGCCAAAGCGACAAGAATGACAGGTGATACGAGCATGCCAATCGGCGCTTCGTGAGCCTGTTTTTTAAGCTGTTCAGGCTGGTAACTTCCTCTGAATGTTTTAAACAGCAATTTCATGCTGTAGATAAACGTAAATACGCTTCCGATCCAGGCGAGAACAGGGAATAGAATGCCCCATGTCTGTACGTTGAACAGATCGAAATGTGTCACGCGAAGCATGCTTGTGAAAAACATTTCTTTACTCAAAAACCCGTTAAACGGCGGAAGGCCGGCCATTGAAAATGTTCCGATTAAGGAAATCGTAAATGTAATCGGCATTATCGCCATCAGGCCGCCTAGCTTCCGGACATCCCGTGTGCCTGTTTCGTGATCGATAATCCCGACTGCCATAAACAAGCTCCCTTTAAAGGTAGCGTGATTGATTAAATGGAAAATGGCAGCCATGGCGGCAACTGTATAATATTCTGTATGGCCGTAATGAAGGGCCGCAGCACTGACTCCGAGCATGGAGATGATCATTCCGAGCTGGCTGACGGTTGAAAATGCCAAAATCGATTTTAAATCAGTTTGTTTCACGGCATGGAATGAACCCCAAACCATCGTAAAGAGCCCGACGAGGGAAACGATCCAAAACCACTGAGCAGAAAAAGCGAAAATAGGACTGAATCTCGCAATCACATAAATGCCGGCTTTGACCATAGTAGCTGAATGGAGATAAGCGCTGACAGGTGTCGGAGCTTCCATCGCATCAGGCAGCCAGATATAAAAAGGGAATTGCGCGGATTTCGTAAAAGCCCCTAATAAAATGAGAATCATAGCCGGGATAAACAAGTCGTGGCCGGCAATTAATTGAACCTGATGAATCATCTCTCTAATACTGAAGGAATCCGTTATCAGATAAAGGAGAATAAATCCGCCGAGCATGCACAGCCCGCCGCTGACCGTAATCAAAAGTGATTTGGCGGCGCCGTAGCGCGACTTTTCACGCTTATACCAATAGCCGATCAGCAAAAAGGACGAAAGGCTGGTAAGCTCCCAAAACATGTAGAGAACAATGACATTGTCTACAAGAACGACACCGAGCATGGCGCCCATGAACATCAATAAGTAGACATAAAAGGGCCCAAGCTGTTCTTTTTCTTTCGATAAATAAAAAATGCTGTAAAGAGTGACCAAAGAGCCGATGCCTGTGATCAGTAAGGCGAATAATAATCCGAGACCGTCTATATAAACGGTAAAGTTAATGCCAAGTGAAGGAATCCACTCAAATACCGACCGCAGTGTTTCTCCAGATTGTGTCATCCTGATCATTGGGAGAAAGTATATAAACAGCAAGACGGGCAGGATCAACACAAACCAGCCCGTGTGCACTCTTTTTGCGTATTTTGCCAAAAAGGGAATGATAAAAGCAAATAAGAAAGGCGATAAAATAGCAAAATGTAAGAGCTGCAAAGTTAGACCTCCTTTTTCTCTTTCTCAATTGAAAAATGCGCTATGTATCAAATATACGGTCAAACGACCTAGTCCAAATTATATCGCACTTTTCTGCAAGCTGCCATGCTTCGAACTGCGCAATGAGCTTTTATGAGTTCTTTTGACCTCAAAATAAGTCTAACAAAAATAATGTCATTTGTATATTTAAAATCATTCCTGATCAAGCTGAATGTAAGGAGCTGGTCATGTGAAAAGAAAGGTATTGATGTGCTCAGGTTTATTCTGCTCAGTATTTGCTGGGGCATTCATTTTGAATCAATATGACGGGCGCAGCGGTGCGGATGCTAGTGAGGAGTGGGAGCTGTATTTATTGGAGCACCACCTGTCAGCCAGATTGAGTGAAATGGAATCAAAGGATCTGCCGTTTGGCCCCCGAGAGTATATCCGGATTGTGAACAGATAAAAAAAGAGTTCCGCATATAACGGAACTCTTTTTCTGATTATGAAGTGAAAAAACGAAGCAGAACTGTCGCACAAATAACTGTACCTGCACCGCCGAGGCGGGTGGAAATTTGGGCGAACGGCATAAGGCCCATTCTTCCTGACGCTGATAAAATCGCAACATCACCAGTTCCGCCGAGACCGCTGTGGCAGCAGGTGACGATTGCAGATTCAACCGGGTACATGTTCATCAGCTTGCCCACAAAATATCCAGAAGCAATCATTGCGATAACAACTGAAATACAAATGATGACAAACGGAATAGAAATCACAGATGCCACGTCATCCAACGGAATAAAGAGGATGCCGAGACCGACCATCAGCGGCCATGTAAAGCTTGAAGAAATAAATTTATAAAGCTGGTAAGCGCCATCCTCCATTTTTTTCGGAAGAATATTCGCATATTTGACAGCCGCCGCTGAAATAATCATTAAGATCGCGCCAGGGATGAAGATGAATTTCTCCAATAATCCCCCGAAAATAAAGAATGTACACGCGAGCAGAACGCCGGCTCCCATCAATTTAAAATCAATTTTTGCTTCCGCTTCTTTTTGATTGAAAATCTCATTTGCTTTTTTAGATTTGACGAGGCGTCCGTTTCCATTTAGATCAGGCCGCTTATCGCCAAGCTTTTTCATTAAGGCAGCACAGATGATAGCAAAAACGTTTCCGATAATAGCAGCAGGGACCAGCTGAGACACATACACATCAGCGGATGAACCGAGTATTTGTGAATAAGCGATTGAGAGCGGTAAAATTCCTTCGCCTATTCCCCCGGCAATAATCGGAACAACAACAAAGAAAAAGGAATCGTAGGCACTGTAGCCAAAAATAAATCCGACAAGGATGCCGGCCGCAACTGCTGCGATCGTTCCTGCAACAAGCGGAACGAACATCCTGATAAACCCTTGTATTAATACAGTTCTGTTCATTCCGAGGATACTTCCCACAACCAGACAAGCAATATAGAAATAAAGGAAGTTAGACGTTTTCATCAGATTGGTTACAGCGTCTAAAGATGTTGAATTCAGCACATTGTAAAAGACTAAAAATGAAGGAACAAACAAAGATAAAATGGCAGGGCCGCCAATATCCTTCAATATCGGTATGCGTTGGCCTATGTCTCCAAGAAACACGCCAAGAATCATGATGATGGCAAACCCGCCAAGCATATTTGCCGGCAGCTCATTGTAATAGGCTGCAAGAATAATAATAACAGCTAATACTGTGTATAATGGCAGAGGAATCACACCGATTTCCCAAGACCAGATTTTTTGAAACAGGTTTTTCCCCTGTGGGTCTTTTTGCTCGGGTGAAATTGTCCCCGTTTTTGGAATTGCTCCCATGTCATACACCCCCATGTATTGTTTGTTACAGTCTACAAGAAAGCGTTAACACTTCATATTTTTTTAAGTTAAAAAACTGATAAACAATTAAATTAAGAGGGTCTTTTGGATTAGAAAAAAATCCCTGAGAAGCGTCTTCCCAGGGGAGAATGTTTTATCTTTTTCCTTTAATATAAGGCACGCCATTGGCTTTTGGCGCATCAGCCCGCCCGATAAAGCCGGTTAAAGCGAGAATCGTTAAGACATAAGGGGCCATCAGCATATACACATTTGGTATGTCTTTAAAAAGAGGGAGAAGCGATCCAATGATGCTTAAGCTTTGGGCGAATCCGAAAAACAGGGCGGCCCCCAGTGCTCCAATTGGATGCCATTTTCCGAATACAAGCGCTGCCAGTGCGATAAAGCCTTGTCCGGAGATGGTAGAGTGCGTGAAATCAAGCGCAATCGTGGAGGCATATACGCCGCCGCCGAGACCGCCGAACAATCCGCTGATCATCACGCCGATGTAGCGCATTTTATATACGTTGATTCCCATCGTATCGGCCGCCATCGGATGCTCTCCGACAGAACGGATACGAAGGCCGAACGGTGTTTTGAACAAGATAAACCAAGAAATAAAGGCCAATGCAATTGCAAGAATAGACGTATAATAGACATCCGAAAAGAAGATTTTTCCCAATACAGGAATGTCGCCCAAGCCGGGAATTTTCGTTTTATAAAAAGGCTCAGGGATTTTGTCTGTCTGCGCTTTGCCGTAGATCAGTTTTACAATAAATAAAGTTGCCCCGAGCGCCAGCATGTTAATGGCGACGCCGCTGACTGTCTGATCGGCGCGAAACGAAATGGCCGAAGCCGCGTGAATCAGTGAGAACAGCGCGCCTGCTGCCATGGCGGCAAGGAGTGAAAGCCAAGGCGCGGCGGCACCCAATTCCGGACCTAAAAATAAATTAAATAACACGCTGGTGAACGCTCCGATAATCATGAGGCCTTCAAGACCGATATTCACAACTCCTGATCTCTCGGAAAACACGCCGCCGAGAGCAGTTAAAATAAGCGGGGCGGCATAGACGAGTGTGGCTGGGACAATGATGGATAAAATCTGCACAAAGTCCACTTAGTTCGCCCCCTTTTTCTTCAATTTGTCCATGACAAAACGAATTGCGTAGCTTGAAGCCACAAACAGAATGATAATGGCAATCACAATATCGACAACCTCTGATGGAACGCCTGATTCAATCGGCATATTTAAAGCACCGATTTTCAGTCCGCCGAGCAGGCATGCAGCCAGCACAACACCGACAGCTGTGTTCCCCCCGAGAAGAGCGACAGCGATACCGTCAAAGCCTACGCCGGTAAATGCGCCTTTCACGGCTGCGTATTCGAAAGTCCCAAGCCCCTCCATGGCTCCTGCAAGACCTGCAAAAGCACCTGAGATGAGCATGGAGGTCATGATATTCTTCCGCACGCTCATACCGGCATACTGGGAAGCGTGCTGGTTGAATCCGACCGCTCGAAGCTCAAATCCCTTTGTTGTTTTGTTGATGATAAACCACATGACAACTGCTGCGAGAAGAGCAACGATGATCCCCCAATGCAGCCGTGAATAATCGGTTATCTGTTCAAGAAACGGCGAGCGAAGGGAGGCGGATTCGTGAATTTTCTCCGTCTTATCCTGACGATCTGTCAAGACGTTTGAAATAATGTAATTGGTCATATGCAGCGCGATATAATTCATCATAATGGTGACAATGACTTCATGAACGTAGAAGCGCGCTTTCAAAACACCGGGAATAAAACCCCATAATCCTCCTGCAGCCGCCGCTGTAATCAGTGCGAGCGGCATGTGAATATATGCCGGTCCGTCAAACGCTGTCCCGACCCAAACAGCTGCTGTCCAGCCGACGAGCAGCTGGCCCTCGACGCCGATATTAAAGAGTCCAGTTCGGAATGCAAAGGCGACAGCCAACCCCGATAAAATATAAGGTGTAATTTGCCGGATGGTTTCTCCGACATAATAGATTTCTCCGAATATCCCATTCCACAAAGCCGAATATCCGCTGATCACACTGTATCCGCTCGCAAGCATAATCAGCGCGCCGGCCGCAAGACCGAGGATGATTGCAATGAGGGGCACGAGTAAATGAGAGAGACGTTTAACCATTTGCTTTCCCCGCTTCCTTTTGCATGCTTCCTGCCATCAAGAGACCGAGTTCCTGCTCAGTGGTGTCCTGCGGATCGACCGTGGCGATAATATGTCCTTCAAAAATAACGGCGATTCTGTCACTGAGATTCATAATTTCTTCAAGCTCAAACGAGAGGAGAAGAACGGCTTTTCCAGCATCGCGCTGCTCAATGAGCTTTTTATGGACAAATTCAATCGCTCCGACATCAAGGCCGCGAGTCGGCTGGGCGGCGATTAATAAATCAGGATTCCGGTCTACTTCCCGCCCGATAATCGCTTTTTGCTGGTTTCCACCTGACAATGCCCGGGCGTGTGTATATTCATCCGGCGTTCTGACATCGTACTCGCTGATCAGGCAGCGTGCTTTTTTGTACATTTCGCCTTTATGTAATACGCCAAATGCTGCATACGGCTTTTTGTAATAGCTTTGCAGCACGATATTTTCTCCGATCGGAAAATCAAGGACGAGACCATGTTTATGGCGGTCCTGAGGAATATGCCCGATTCCGGATTCGGTCACTTTTCTTGGCGTCAGGTTTTGGATTTGTTTTCCGTTTAAGGTGATTGTTCCTGAATCTGTGTTGCGAAGGCCTGTTATTGCTTCAATCAGCTCCGACTGCCCGTTTCCGTCAACGCCGGCTATGCCGACAATTTCTCCTGCTTTGACAGAAAGCGATAAATCCCTGACTGTCTCTACTCCGCGGGTATCCTTTACAGTTATTCCGTCAATCGCAAGCACTTCCGCTCCCGGCTGAGCAGCCTTCTTTTCGGTTTTGAACGATACTTCGCGGCCGACCATAAGACTGGCGAGCTCGTCTTTGTTTGTATCACGGACATCAAGTGTTTTGATGCCTTTTCCTTTGCGGATAATGGTAACGCGGTCACAAACTTCCATAATCTCTTTCAGTTTATGGGTGATTAAGATAATTGATTTTCCCTCATTGACCAGATTCTTCATGATTTGCATCAGTTCTTTGATTTCATGAGGGGTCAATACAGCCGTCGGTTCATCAAAAATCAGAATGTCTGCCCCGCGGTAGAGGGTTTTTAATATTTCTGCGCGCTGCTGCATGCCGACAGATATGTCAGCGACTTTTGCTCCGGGATGAATCTGAAGGCCGTATTGGTCGGAAATGTCCTGCACCTCTTGGACAGCACGCTTCCGGTCAATTCTGCCAAACTTTTTTGGCTCTTTGCCGAGAATAATGTTTTCAGCAACTGTAAAGGTGTCAACAAGCATAAAGTGCTGGTGTACCATCCCGATGCCAAGGTCATTCGCTTTGTTCGGGCTGTTGATGTGCACCTTCTCGCCGCGCACCCGAATTTCACCCCGCTCCGGCTGATACAGCCCGAAAAGGACATTCATCAACGTTGATTTCCCCGCTCCGTTTTCACCGAGCAACGCGTGTATTTCGCCTTTTTTGACCTGAAGATTGATATTGTCATTGGCGACAATACCAGGAAACTCCTTGCGGATATTGAGCATTTCAATGACATATTCCACTGATTTGACCGCTCCTTTAATCAAAATAAAAGAAAAACAAGGGATAAGGGCTCGACCTCCTTATCCCCGCGATTCTTATTCAGCTTTGAAGGTTTTCAGCTCTTTCTCAGTTGCCGGCACTTCCAATCCGTCGATGATTTTTTTCTTCCATTTATCAACCGCTTTAATCACATCATCCGATAGATTTTGTTGAGATGAGGAAATGCCGACCCCGTCCTGATCAAGGCCGTAGGTGAGTGTTTCGCCGCCCGGGAACCTTCCTTCGCGTGCTTTTTTCGTTAAATCTTCAACCGCTGTATCTACTTTTTTGACCATGGAAGTGAGGGTGACGTTATCATCTGTTCCTTCTACCTGGCCTTCTGCGTATTGGTCTTTATCGACACCGATGACCCAGACATCGCGTTTCGGATTTTCTTTTTTCAGGTTTTTCGCTTCAGTAAAGACACCTGTCCCAGTAGCGCCTGCAGAGTGATAAATAACATCTACGCCGGATTTATACATGCTTTCGGCGGTGGCTTTACCGACATCGGCTTTATCGAAACCGCCTGCGTATTTCACTTCGACAACGGCTTTAGGGTTTACAGCCTGCACGCCGGCACGGAAGCCGACCTCGAATTTTTTGATTAACTCTGATTCCATGCCGCCTACAAATCCGATTTTTCCTGATTTGCTTGATAGGGCTGCGGCCACTCCAACGAGAAATGAGCCTTCCTGTTCTTTAAACGTAATACTTGCGACGTTGTCTTTATCAACCACAGCATCTATGATCGCAAAGTTTGTATTTTTGCGCTGATCAGCAATTTCGCTGATTGAGCCCTCCATTAAGTAGCCGACCCCGTAAATCAAGTCGAAATTCTCGCGTGCTAATTTATTTAAGTTCGTTGTATAGTCTGCATCTGATTTTGATTGAAGGTAGTCGTAACCGTTTTTGCCTTTTTCCAGTCCGTTCTCTTTGCCAAAGGCTTGAATGCCTTCCCAGGCTGATTGGTTGAAGGATTTGTCATCTACTCCGCCGACGTCAGTAACCATCGCCACACTGAATTTATTTTTATCTTCGCTGGAGCCGCTGCTTTTTTCGCTGTTTCCGCATGCTCCTAATATGGTGCCTGCTGCGATCACAAGTGACATCGCCAATCCGATTTTGCGTTTATTCAAAGATATAACCCCCCAGAAAAATTTGGTTCAAAGCTGATCCGGCCAGTCATGTGATGGGCTGTCTGTACAATTTCTTAGAATCGATAAAATTTTCTGATAATAACAAATGGAATACGCTGAGACAGTTCTGATCTTCCCTGAATAAGCGTGGTGTGAGTGTTTCCTTCGAAAGGAGGGGAAGAGAAGGATGCGGAAGGCGTTCCAGGCGGAAAACCGTGACATCTTTTTCTGAAGTGAGACTTATGACTTAGTTTTGGGATCAACTAACCAATCATAATTTATCATTTTACTCACAAGAAATAAATAGAATTTCGCATAATTTTTTAAAAATATCTATTTTTAGAATTGTTTGCTCAAAAATGTAAAAAGGCCCTATATTATTCTTGTATAACTAATCACCAATAGAACAAGCAGCTTGGCAAGAGATATGACAAAAAAACGCACTGCTCGGAGTGAACAGTGCGTTTTTTTATAGATATTGCTTAATTCCATTAAGGTTTCCTGTGTTGACGTTGTACTGAAACACAGGTCTTCCGATTGTACCGTACGCCATTTCTACATTTAGAACCTGTATATCTTCAAGAAACTTCAAGTATTTTCGTATGGATACTTGAGAGATTTCTGTGTGCTTTGCCAGGTCTTCTGTTGTAAAAGATTCATTTTCAAATGACTGGATACTGGACCAAATCAGCTTCAGCGTGCTTTTTGTCAGGCCTTTAGGAAGCTGTACTTTTTCTGTTGCTTCTTTCTTTTGGAAAAGCTCGGCGTCCAGTTCTTTCTGGCTCATGTTGCGATGGGTTGAATATACCTTTTGTTTTCGTCTGTAATCAGACAGGGCAGTTTGGAAACGTTCAAATTCAAACGGTTTGATTAAATAATCGACAGCACCGTAACGAAGTGTTTTCTTGATAACGTCAAGCTCGCTGGCCGCCGAGATGACAATCACGTCAACCGCTTCATTTTGGGCCCGCAGTTCGGTTAGCAGTTCCAGCCCGTTTTTACCCGGCATATAAATATCGAGCAAAATAAGGTCGATGTGATGCTCTCCTAAAATATGCAGAGCGCTTTGAAAGGAAGAGGCGATGCCTTTCAGCTGAAAGCCTTCTATTTGGCTTAAGTATCGTTTATTTAATTCACCCACCATGGGGTCATCTTCAACTATTAGTACATTAATCATGATTTTCCTCCTTCGGTTCGTACGGGACGCGAAGACTGAATGTCGTTCCTTCATTCTCTTCGCTTGTGAGGATCATTTGGCCCTTTAAATTTTCGATGCTTTGCTGTGTAAAATAAAGGCCGAATCCCCGGTTTTTGCCCTTTGTTGAATAGCCTTGCTCAAATACTTTGGCTTGGTCTTCTTCAGACATGCCTGCTCCAGTATCGGTAATTTCAATGTCCAGTATGCTGTTATGAAAGCGCATGGACATGGTGATTTGTTTTTTCGGCATATCGGCAACGGCGTCTAGGGCATTGTTGATGAGATTTCCGATGATTGTAATGAGTTCATGGATGACAGAAGGGTCTGCCGCGTTCGGGATGACACCTTTGCATTCTATATCAAGATTTGCGCCCTGCTCCCGTATGAAGCTCTGTTTTCCGAGCAGAAAACCGGCTAGTACGGAGCTTTTGACATCGTTTATAATTTCGCTTGTTTCTGATTTTTGCTGAATGGCAATATCTTTAATATAATCTCCAAGATCGTCATACTCTTTCAGCTGGACGAGGCCTAATATCACATGCAGTTTGTTCATAAATTCATGAGACTGCGCTCTCAATGCGTTTGCATACATTTTAACACCGGAAAGCTGTTCAGCTAAATGTTTTACCTCGGTTTTGTCCCGGAATGTCGCAATCGCTCCGACGGTTTGTCCTTTCAGCTGGATGGGAACTTCATTAAACACAAGCTCTAATCCGTTAATGCGGACGTCTCTGTCTTGAAGAGGTTTTTTTGTCTCAATGACCTTTTTCAAGCGGCTTTTCGGCAAGATGTCATTTACATCCTGATCAACGGGATTTGTGTTGATGCCCATTTTCACGAATAGACGCTTTGCTTCCGCGTTGGCAAGTTTGATTTTACCGTGTTCATCGACAGCAAGTATTCCTTCCTTCGTCGATTCCAGCATCGCGCTCCGTTCTTCAAGAAGAGTGGCAATTTCATAAGGTTCAAGTCCGTACATGATATTCTTCACCGTACGTGCGACGATAACAGCCCCGATTACACCGACGAAAATGCTGACGCAGATAATAAAGTAGAGCGGCCGTAAGCTGTGGCTGATCACTTCATCAATTTCATTTACGGTGATGCCGACCGCGACTGCACCGACCTGTTTTCCATTCTCCGCGTAGACAGGGACGAATGCTCTTTGCGATTTCCCGAGCGTGCCAGAGGCAGTGCTGATGTGGACATGACCATTTAATACTTCCGATTCATCACCGCCCCTGAATTTTTTTCCGATTTTGTTCGGGTCGGGATGGGTTTTACGAATGCCGTCCATATCCATGACGACAACAAATTCCGTGCCCGTGATTTTCTGAACCCTCTTTGTGTAGTTTTGCAGTTCCTTCTGGTTTTTTCCGCTTTCTAAAGCAGAAGCTGTGATCGGCGCCTCGGCTACCATTTCAGCAGTCTGCAGCGCAGTGGCTTTTTCCTGATCTCTAATCCGTGTGGTGGTTTGGGCACCTACTGTAAAAAATGTAATGAGCAACGCGATTAACACAACGATACAAACAAATATGGTGAGTCTGGTTTGCAGTTTCAATGTTTTTTTCATATAAAACTTCCTTACGTTTTATGATTCCTGCGTACTACTTTACTCTCAAAATGCTGCTTTGTGAAGATTTGGGATCGTAATTCGTAAAAAGGAGAAAAAATGGAATAATTTATCTTGTCAATGTGTTTTAAGTCCTCCATAATAAATGAGGTAGATTATAGAAAGGGACTTTTTTATATGAAAAATACTTATTTGACAGGATACTTTCCGCTGATTGCGATCCTGCTTTTTAGTTCGTCGTTATCCATTTCAACTTCACTTTATGCGTTGAAGATGCTGTCCTCATTTGGAATGTATGATGGAATGCTCGATTATTTTTCAGAGAAAGGGATCAGGCTTGCGTTATTTGCTGCCTTTGCACTTTTATATTTTATGGTTCTGTCCGCTCTGAAATTAATTGCGAATACCGTGACTGAGCTGTCATTGCTGTTTTTTGCTAATGATCCGGAAGGGAACAATCTGAAAAAAATCAGAATGGGTTCCATGATTTATTTAAGCGGCGGGATTTTATCCTTTGTGCTCTTGCAAAATGTCATCTGGATTGTGATCTGGTTTGCGGTCGTTACGCTCGCTTACTTTGTGTTTATTGTATACCGGATTTATTCGACGCTTTCCCTCATGTCATTAGTCGGATTCATTCTATTGGAACTGCTGTTTTGGTTTACCTTTGTTATCGGTATTCTGTTCATATTTATCAAGCTTTATAATAGCATAATGGCTAGCTTACCTGTGTAAGCTAGCCATTTTTTCGTTTACGGTAAAAATCTTTTTTTGATAGAAGGGGAGGGGAGCATACATTCATTTTTTTTGCCAAACCACTTATAACGGTTCCTGGCAATGAAAGAATAGACCAGATCTCTGAAAGGCTTCGGCACTGCGAAAAACAGGACGAATAGGCGCCATAGGCCCCGCAGATGCCTGAAAACCTTAATGGCTGCAGTTGACTTTGTGTACACTTGGCCGTCTTCAATAAAGACAAAGCTGTCAAACTGATCAGTCGGGAGCCCGCTTTTTTTCAGCAGGCTCTGTCCTGTTTCCGACTGCAACGATGTAAAAGAAATCAGTCCGTCTGGATCACGTTTAATGATAAATTGCACGGCGCCATTGCATAAATTGCACACGCCGTCAAACAGCAAAACGCGATTTGGAATTTGTTCTGATGCCACGCCAGATCCCCTCCGATCCTTTAATAAGCCGCTTGCAGCGTTCCTTTAAAGATGGAAAGCTGAGGGCTGATGCTGTGAAGATATTCAACGCTGCTCGGTGTATCTTTTCCGACCCAGACACCCATTGTGTACGTATCTGTCAGGCCGACAAACCACATATCGTGATAATCATTTGATGTTCCTGTTTTACCGCCGATGTAAGGCGCTTTAAAATATGCTTTTTTTCCTGTTCCGCTTTTCACAACGGAAGACATTAAGTTTTTCAGCTGCATGTTTGTGCGGACACTGAATATTTGAGTCGATTTATCATTCCATTTATAAAGCGTTTTTCCTTTAAGGTCTGTCACCTTTGTAATCGCATGGCTCGGCGTATAGCTTCCGCTGTTGCCGAATGTCGTATACGCCTTTGTCATCTCAAGAGGCGTCATGCCGTTTGTAAATCCGCCAAGCGCGGCCGGGAGAAGATAGTCGCTGTCGACAAGTTTGGCAAAATGATACGGCTCAATATAACTGAATGCTTTTTGGATGCCCACACGGTCCAGCATTCTGATGGCCGGTGTATTATATGAATTTTTAAATGCCGTGTCGAGCGTCACTGTCCCGTACGTACGGTTATTGTAGTTTTGCGGACAGTAATCTCTGCTGCAAAACTTGCTGGCATCAATGGTGCTGCTTGCTGTCGCGCCGGTCTGTTCAATATAAGGACCGTAATCAAGAAGCGGCTTAATGGATGAACCCGGCTGTCTGTATGCCTGGTAGGCGCGGTTAAAGTCATATTTTTGATAGTTTTTCCCGCCGGATAGAGCGATGATTTGATGCGTCTGGTGATTAATCACAGCCGCTCCGCCCTGTACGTCCGCATACGGGAGCTTGGCATTCATTTGTGCCACAACCTGATTTTGCATGTACGGATTAAGTGCAGTATAAATTTTCACGCCGTCTTTCATCAGAGTGCTGACTCTTGCGGACAGCTCGTTTTCGATTTTTTCTTTTTGTTTCCCTGACGCTTTTTGAAGACGTTTATCGTAGCCTTCTGATTCAGACACCAGTTGAGTGAATTCATCATTGACATAGGAAACGTAGTCCGGATATTTGTCTTCTCTCTTTTCAACATCCAGCTTGATTTTTTGTTTGACGGCTTTTTTCAGCTCTTTATCTGTAATGACCCCGGCATCTTTTAACCCTTTAAGCAAACGTTCTTGACGGCTTTTCGTGTAGTCAAAATGCTTGAGAGGATCATATAATGTAGGGTTATTAGGTATAGCACAGATAAAAGCCATTTCTCCCACTGTGAGAGATTTCAGCGGTTTGCTGAAATAGAATTCAGCCGCTGAACCGACGCCGTAAACGCCATTGTTAAAGTAAATGGTATTTAAGTAAGCTTCAAGAATTTCATTTTTCGTATACTTTTTCTCTAGCTGATAAGAATACGCGAGCTCAGTCAGCTTACGGCTGAAGGAGCGTTCGTGGCTTAAATACAAGTTTCTTGAAAGCTGCTGTGTGATGGTGCTTGCGCCCTGATCAATTTTCTTGTCTTTTACGTTAGAAGCGGTTGCCCGCACCATTCCCATAAAGTCAAAGCCTTTATGCTCGTAAAAATGCCGGTCTTCAGACGTTAAGAAAATCTGTTTGACTTCCTCGGGAATCTTGTCAAATGGAACGAGCACGCGATTTTCATGATCGCTGACGATTTCCGAGACCAAGGAGCCGTCCCTGTCATACATGTAGCTGTTCTGAACAAGGCTGATATCTTTCAGATTAATATTTTTATCAAGCACCTGATCGAGGGACTTCATTTGTTTTACTTCTTTTCCGGAAGCGATAACTGTAAATGCAAACAATGGGATTATGCAAAGGAGCAAAATCCATCCGATTATTTTTCGTAACATGGTCACTCTCTTTTCTCCTAAATTCTAGCCATATCGTACCATTCTTTTGAGTTTACGAGAAGGTTAAATTTAGAAGATTCCTCAGTTTTTTCTGAGAATCAGCTTGCTTTGGCATAAGAATCTTTCCGGAATTTCTGCATGATCCAAAGCATGCAGGCGCCGGCGAAAAAGAGAAACGCTGTGACATAAAAGGCGGCTGAAATTGTAAAATGGCTCGATATGATTCCGCCCAGAAGAGGCCCGAGCACGTTTCCTAAAAAGCGAAAGCTGACATTGTAGCCGAGTACTTCTCCTTGAATGCTGCCGGGAGCCTGAACGCGGATCGCTGCCGTGATGCATGGCAGCAAACCGCCCATCGCCATTCCGAATAAAAATCTGAAAACAAGGAGCACGTTGAGTGAGGACGCGAGCGCCTGTGGAATAAAAAAGAAAGAGGCGGCAAGTAAAAGTCCGATTAAAATGCGGCGGTGGCCGTAGCGGTCGCCCAGATCACCCCATTTTCTAGCCAGCAGCAAACTTCCGAGTCCAGTTGCTGAAAATGCCATGCCGGAGAAAAAGGCCAGGTTGACAGGTCCGTGCAGCTCATTTACATATAAAGCGAGCAGCGGCTGGATACTGAAATTGCCTGTTTGAATCAGCATGGTTAACAGCATCATGACCCAAAGCGCCGGCTGGTGAAAAATATAGGAGAGCACTTCTTTTCTCGTGTAAGACGTACGTTTGGCTGTCTTCTCTGCAAGGGGTTTTTCTTTGACACCGAATAACACGAGAAGAACAGATAAGAAAATCACAAAGGATGTGATAAAAAAGGTATACGTAAAGCCGAAATTATCAGCAAGCATGCCTCCCAAAAGCGGGCCGAATAAGCTTCCGGACACTTGCCCCATTTGCAGCGTGCCGAGTGTTTTACCGGCTGAGCTCTTCGGAGTCTGTGCCGAAATCATCGCAAGAGATGTCGGGATGAATCCGGTTACAAGCCCCATTGCCATACGCAGAAAAAACAATTGGTACACCGATGTAACAAAGCCCATTAATAAAATGCTGAGGGCTATGCCCGTTCCGGTTGCCATAAGAATTTTCTTGTATCCGCGTTTGTCTCCGAACCGCCCCCAAAACGGGGATACCAAAAACGCCATGAGAAATGTAATGCCGAACACATAGCCGCTCCACCTTTGCACAAAGCCGTTTGAAAAAGTGCTGAGCGTCTCAATATATAAGGAGAGAAAAGGAACGATCATCGTTGTGCTGGCAGAGACAAAAAAGTTGGCCAGCCACACAATGACAAAGTTTTTCTTACGGATAGAAATAACATCACCTTCTTATTATTTCGGGTTCCTTACTAATTATAAAGAAACGATTCACAATTTAAAAGAAACAAAGCGGCTGGGAAAATTCATTATTTTTAGAAAATGAAGAAAGGTCGAGAAGGGAAATAGATATACTATAAAGATAGCATTTTCTGATCGGAGGAAAGGCAGGTGTAAAAAGGTGACGACAAACAGCTTACTCATTATTGATTTCGAATTTACGATGCCCGAAGGAAAGTACAGCCCGCAAAACTTTTTCCCGGAAATCATTGAAGCAGGAATTGTAAAGTCGGTTGATGATGAAGTAGTTGAGACGTTTTCTAGCTATATCAAACCGAAAAAATTCCCGAAGCTGACGAAACGCTGTAAATCATTTTTAAAAATAACACAAAAGCAGGTAGACGAGGGGATGAGGTTCGAAGATTTTATCCGTAAACTAAACGAGCTTGATCCTGAGAAAAACAGCACGATTATTACGTGGGGAAACATGGACATGAAAGTTCTGAAGCAAAATTGTATGTTTAACCATATTCCTTTCCCATTTAAAGGAGAAATGAGAGATTTATCGCTTGAATACAAAAACTTTTTTGGAGACCGCACACTCACGGGTTTATGGAAAGCTGCCGAAGAGTATGGAGATACCGGAACCGGCACCCATCATAAAGCGCTTGATGACGCCCTCACTGCTTATAAGCTTTTTAAGCTTGTCGAGCAGGATAAGCAGTATCTCGAAAAGCCAAAACCTCCGACAATCGGCGAAAGAATCGATTTATCCGAACTGTTCAAGCGCGCAACATAAAAAACCCAATCTTTTGTCAGACTGGGCTATGGCCGGTTAAAATATTCTTGTTCTAAAACGTCCAGATTATTCAGGGAGCGCTTTGCCCACTCCGAACCATCCTCATTCAATTTGGCTCTCAGTTGTGCTGCCGCCTCCCGAAGAGACTCGGTATAATCCGGCACTTCACCGTCATAAGGCTTCACCATATGATGGGGGATATTGGTCTGTTCGCCGTATGCGAGCGCTTTTCTCTCATGAAAAAAAGGCACATCAGCCTGTTTTGGATGATGAAGGTCTCCTTGAGTGGGATGGGTGAGAACCGCTTTGATTTTCACTAAATAATGCTGTGGCCTGCAAGCAGTAATTTCTCCTATGTATACACCTGTTTTGTAAAATCCTTTAACGATAGAGCCAGTTTCAAACGTGCTCATCTTTCATCACCTCGCATTTATTCTATAAAAGTTCCAATCGATTTGCTAGTGAGGAAGATCAGCGGGAAGCTTAATTGTCACCGTGGTGCCTCTTTGGAAGCTGCTGTTAAAAGAAATGGTCCCGTGATGATGTTCAATAATTGAAAAGGTCACAGTAAGCCCGAGTCCCGTTCCGTTCGTTTTTAATGAGTAATAAGGTTCGCCGAGTTTTTGCATTTGATTGTCTGTCATGCCGACTCCATTATCTGAGATGTTAATCGTAATCGTATGGCCGCTTCTTTTGGCAGATATGTGGATCAACCCCTTCCCGTGGGGAACGGCTTCAATGCTGTTTTTCATCAGGTTGATGACAGCCTGCTTCAGCTTTGTTGCATCTCCGTATATAAAAAGGTCCGGCTCTGCTTCAGCCTCGACGGTTACAGACTTGTAATTGGCATACGACACCATAAGGGAGCTTGTCTCTTTGATAAGAGCTGATAAATCAAAGACCTCTTTTTCGTACAATTGCTGTTTGGCCATATCGAGATAGTTTGTAATAATGTCTTGCGCCCGATCAAGCTCTGACAGTACAAGCTTTTTGTAATCCGCACTCGACTTGTTCTGAAGGGTTTCGTCATTAAAAAGCAGCTGGACAAACCCGCGGACAACTGTCAGTGGATTCCTGACTTCATGAGCGACGCTCGCTGCCAGTTCACTCACAATCGTCATTTTTTCTGAATGGATAAGCTGTGAACGCAGGGCGATATTTTCGGCGATGCTTTCTATAATATAGATGCTTAAAAGAAGAACGCTGGAGCGGAACAGCCCTGAGACAGCTGCCTCACAAAGTAAAATTCCTGATTTTTGAAAATTTAAAATATTCAAGGCAGAAAAAATCCAGCTGGAGGCGAAAAATAAGAAGATCTCCAAGCAGCTGATCAACAAAGACAGCAGCAGTTTTTTCGCTTTGGACATGAATGGCCATTTTTTCTGAAATAAGATTGGGATGATGATAAGAAAAGGCAGCAAAGTGAAAACAAACATTGCGGAAGGTTCGTAAAACAGCAGTTCAAAACATAAGACAGCTGCGGCGACTGTAAGGCCGGAAGCAGTACTAATGTAAAATAAACAAATGATAACGGGAATCATCTGAAGGCCGTATTGTATGTAGTCCATTTCATGAATAGGGAATATAATGCATAAAACAGAGGCGCCGCAGGCGAATAACGTGACCAACCCGCTGTTTATTTTGGGCACAAGGATCGCCGGCTTTCCAAGCCAAAACACTTGGTAGAGAAGAATAGGAAACAAAATAAAGCAGATATGCAGGAGATAGTCTTTTAGAATTTCCATTCGTGTGAAATCCTTTCGTATAAAATATGAATCTATTATAACACTAAATATTAGAAGTAAAATATAAAATTCCTTTATAAAGAACGCCTTTACGAATGTAGACGTAAAGGCGTTTAACAGGCTATATTTTACGCTAAGGCTGCTTTGATGCGGCGCAGGCCGTCCTGCAAGGTTGCGAGAGAGCATCCCGCGTTCAGGCGCATAAATCCTTCTCCGCCAGGCCCGTATTTCGTTCCGGGCTCTAAAATAACTTTTCCTTTTTTCAGCATCCTTTGCTGAAGCTCCGCGTCGGACAAGCCGTAAGCGCTGAAGTCGAGCCAGATCAGGTAAGATGCGTCCGGCTTCATCATTTTGACTTTCGGCAGCTCGGTGCTCAAAAAGGCTTCAGCTTCGTTCATGTTTTTCTCAAGGTAAGAGATCAATTCATCGAGCCATGGTCCGCCTTTTGAGTAAGCAGCTTCGATCGCTGTGACGGCAAATGCGTTCAGTCCACCTAAACCATTGCGCTGCAGGCTTGCGGAAAACTTGGCGCGCTTCAGCCGGTCCGGAATAATGATGGCCGACGCCTGCAATCCGGCGATATTAAATGTTTTGCTTGGTGCAGCACATGTCACAGATATCTCCGCGAAATCGTCAGAGAGAGAAGCGAACGGCGTGTGTTTATGTCCGTACAGCATGAGGTCGGAATGGATTTCATCCGACACAACTGTAACCCCATGCTCAAGACACAATTCGCCGAGCTTCAGTAAATCTTCCCGTCCCCATGAACGTCCTGAAGGGTTATGAGGATTGCATAAAATAAACAATTTGACGCTTGGATCACTAAGCTTCGTCTCCAAATCTTCAAAATCCATTGCATACGTGCCGTCTTTTTTTTGCAGCGGATTATGTAAAATGCGCCGGCCGTTTTTCTCAATCATATGGTAAAAAGGTGTATAAACAGGAGGCTGGACAACCACTTGGTCTTCAGGCTCTGTAAAAGCTTGTACCGCCATGCCCAAAGCTGTGACAACGCCCGGGCTGAATGTGATGCTTTCTGGGTTCACCTTCCAGCCGTGCCTGTTTTGCATCCATCCGCACACAGCATCCTTCGTTTTTTGATCTGGAGCCGTATAACCGAAAATCCCGTGGTCAAGGCGCACTTTTAATGCTTCAGTTATCGCTTCCGGCGCGCGAAAATCCATATCCGCCACCCACATCGGGAGTGCGTCTGTCACGCCGAATAATTCGCCTGCTTTGTCCCATTTGACCGATTGGGTGCCAAGGCGTTCTTCTCGTTTATCAAAGTTCATTCTGTTACCCCCTCATGTATGTTTATTCTTCTTAACGTAACTATGATAAAATTGAACTGCAAATTTTATTATAAGCGGTGATAAATATGGAAGAAAGTCAAGCGGTCAGGGAAATGATCAAGATCATTGCCAAATGGGACCCGTTTAAATATGGAGAAGAGTTTTACGAAACGGAGGCTGTTGATGTCGTGCAGGCTGTCTATGATGAAGACGATCCCGACGTGCTGGCAAAAAGCATTCAGCATATATTTGAAGCTTCTTTTGAACAAACGCTGCCGATTGACAGTTGCCGGGAAGTGGCTGGCCAGCTTTTATTCATTAAAGACAGCAGCTCCTGCACGCCTTAAAAAACCGGTTCAGCACCGGTTTTTTTGTTATTTGATAAACTCTGCAATGTGTTCGGAAACGAATTCAGGCCGTTCCTCAGGCACCAGATGTCCAGTCTGACCTAGTGAGTACAGCACGGAATCGGGCAAATCTCCGTGCAGCCGTTTACCAATCTCCACAGGGACGATTCGGTCCTCCTCGCCCCAAATCAATAAAGCAGGCTTGTTCATTTTCTTTAATTGCTCGGGTTCTAAATCTCCTTCTCTATGACGGATAAACCTTGTCATGGCTTTGAAAATCTGCTCGTCTTGAAACGGCCTGCCATAGCCGTCAATCATTTCTTCATCGATCAGCGATTTGTCATGCACAACATTTAATAAATTTTTCATCACGCCTTCTTTCGAAAGCCAGCGCTTGATATAAAGATGAAAATACGGGAGGTGGGTCCCAAAAATGATCGATGGGTGCGAACGTTTTAAATACCCTGAACTGCAAAGCAGCACAACCTTTGAAAAAAGCTCCGGCTTTTGGAGAGCAGCGGCCAGCGAAATCTGTCCGCCCATAGAATGGCCGACAAGCGCAGCCTGCTTGACTTGCAAGTGTTCCAAAATCCCAATGACAAGCTTAGCGAGGTTTTGATAGGTATAGATAAAAGTTCTTGATTTTTCAGATTGGCCGAAAGGAGGCAGATCAAGCGCGATGATGTCGTACCTGTCCCGAAGGAGAGGGATGACTTTTCTGAAGCTGAAAGCAGACGATAAAAAACCATGTATGCAAACCAGCGTGTGCCTGCCCGGATTTTGATAATGTTCGTAGTATACATTTACGCCATCGACTGTAAGCCGCCTTGTTGGTGAAACCGCCTCCATTCTATGTCACTCCCTTTCATGTGATGTCTGTATTGTGCCCTGAAATTGTCAATTCTAGCGGAAGTTTCTCCTCGTTTTTTCTTAGCATTCGTCAAAAAACGTGATATAATGTCATGAGATTTCTTGACATTGCAAAGGTGTGAATCGAATGAAATTGACAGAAAAAGAAACAGAAATATTAGAAATTTTAGACGAAAACAGTCGCGCCGATTTAGAAACAATCGCAAAGATGGCGGGTATCCCTGTAAATGAAGTACAAACAATTATTGACAAGCTGGAAAAAGAAAAGGTTATCATCGATTATTCCGCTATGATTGACTGGCGAAAAGTCGACGGACATGAAGGCGTCACAGCCATGATTGACGTTAAAGTAACGCCGAAGCGGGGAGTCGGTTTTGATGAAGTGGCGGAACGGATTTACCGGTTCCAAGAGGTTGAATCAGTTTACCTGATGTCAGGCGTGTACGATTTGTCTGTTGTGATTCGCGGCAATTCGATGTCTGACGTAGCGCGTTTTGTTTCAGATAAACTATCCACGCTTGATTCAGTTGTATCTACGACAACCCATTTTATCCTGAAAAAATACAAGCATGACGGCAAAGTGTTTGAAACAGGAGACGACGACAAAAGAATCGTGGTGTCACCGTAAATGACTTCGTATTTATCTGACTATGTACAACAAATAAAGCCGTCCGGCATCCGCAAATTCTTTGATTTGGCGGCAACGATGGAAGGCGTCATTTCTTTAGGCGTCGGCGAACCTGATTTTGTTACCGCATGGAATGTCCGCGAAGCAAGCATTCTCTCCCTTGAACAAGGATATACGTCATACACTGCAAATGCCGGCTTATACTCATTGCGAGAAGAAATCAGCCGTTATTTGAGCAGCAGGTTTGACCTTAGCTATTCGCCAGACAATGAACTGATTGTGACAGTAGGAGCAAGTCAGGCTTTGGATATTGCGATCCGCGCCATTGTGAATCCAGGTGAGGAAGTCATCATTCCTGAGCCGTGTTTTGTGGCGTACGATGCGCTTGTTTCCTTGGCAGGAGGCATCCCGGTTCACGTTCATACAACGGCAGACAAAGGATTTAAAGCAACGGCTGCGGATTTTGAAGCGGCAGTCACTGAAAAAACAAAAGCCATTCTCATCTGCTCGCCATCGAATCCGACAGGTTCGGTTTATTCGAAGGAAGAGCTGAATGAGATTGCTGAGTTTGCCAAAAAACATGATGTCATCGTCTTAGCCGACGAGATCTACGCGGAGCTGACATATGATGAGGAATTTACAAGCATAGCGGCTTTACCGGGAATGAAGGAACGGACGGTTGTCATCTCAGGCTTTTCAAAAGCGTTTGCGATGACGGGCTGGAGGCTCGGTTTTGCCGCAGCACCACCTGTGCTTCGGGATGCAATGCTTAAAATTCACCAGTATGCGATGATGTGCGCGCCGGCAATGGCGCAGTTTGCCGCCCTTGAAGGCTTGAAGAACGGCATGGAAGACGTAGAAAAAATGAAAAAAAGCTACCGAAGAAGACGGAATTTGTTTGTGGAAACGCTCAATGAAATCGGCCTCAGCTGTCATCATCCGGGCGGCGCTTTCTATGCTTTTCCATCCATCAAAAGCACGGGAATGAGCTCGGAGCAGTTTGCCGAAGAGCTTCTGACGCAGGAAAAAGTGGCTGTTGTTCCGGGAAGTGTGTTTGGTCCGAGCGGTGAAGGGTATATCCGCTGTTCATACGCAACCTCGATCGAACAGCTTCAAGAAGCGTTAGTCAGAATGAAACGCTTCCTGCATAAAACAACATAAAAAAAGATACGAACCTTTTGTTCGCATCCAATAAAAGGGGGGAATACTAGAAAGCCTTTGGTATTTTCAGTTTACCCCCTTTTTGCTGTGCATAAACCTGATTTTTTAATAAAAAGTTTTCTTTGCGGAAATAAGACATGTGTGATATAATTTTAAATTGCGTATAAACAGATATTTAATTTAACTTAGGAGTTGTTATGAATGGCAGCAAAATTTGAAGTGGGCAGTGTTTACACTGGTAAAGTTACAGGATTACAAGCGTATGGTGCGTTTGTTGCATTAGATGAAGAAACTCAAGGTTTAGTACACATTTCTGAAGTGACTCACGGTTTCGTAAAAGATATCAACGAGCACCTTTCAGTTGGCGACGAAGTACAAGTAAAAGTACTTGCTGTTGATGAAGAAAAAGGAAAAATCAGCCTTTCAATTCGTGCGACACAAGCTGCGCCTGAGAAAAAAGAAAGCAAACCAAGAAAACCTAAAGCTGCGCAAGTAAGCGAAGAAGCTTCTACACCACAAGGTTTCAACACATTAAAAGATAAGCTTGAAGAGTGGATCGAAATGTCCAACCGCAAAGACCTTATCAAAAAATAAGCATGAAAAAAGCACCGGGCAGGAATGTCCGGTGCTTTTGTTTCTTTTTTCAGCGTGATTGAAAACCTTTGAAGTCTAGGAAGGGCGAGCATTGGAGCACAGCGAATGTACAATTCGTGAGCACCGACGCACAGACCTGACAACGAATGCGAAGGTTTGTCAACTCGCTGAAGCACCGGACAGGAATGTTCGGTGCTTTTTTATCCTATCGCATTTCAGGATTTGCTGCCTCTTCACGTGATCTTTCCTCGTTTGGTTTAAACAGCAGACCGAGGTTGATTAAGCCGGCGATTCCGACAAGTCCGTAAATGATGCGGGAAAGGGCTGACCCTTGGCCGCCGAAGATGGCCGCTACTAAGTCAAATTGGAAAAATCCGATCAGTCCCCAGTTAATAGCGCCAATGATCGTTAAAACAAGACAAATTCTTTGGATGGTACTCATGTTTTGCAACCTCCTCCATGAATTATTAAAACAGTTATAGATTGTGACATATTGGAGAATCTATACATGCATTCTCCATATTGAGGGAAACCGGTCTGCCCTCACTTATATCAATTTCTTTCCCAGCATCTTGCCATATAAAACCATGCCATATGTTGGCCGGTGAGAGCTGATTGCTTTACATGTAGTGAGGACATTCTGCATAATAAAAAATCTAAGGAGGAGATGTCATGCAAAACTTTACATACTGGAATCCGACCAAATTAATTTTCGGGCGCGGAGAAGTGGAAAGACTGCCAGAGGAACTCAAACCGTACGGGAAAAACGTATTGCTTGTCTACGGAGGCGGAAGCATTAAACGCAGCGGTCTGTATGACCAAGTGATTGAACAGCTGAATAAAGCCGGAGTGACCGTGCATGAATTAGCAGGTGTAGAACCGAATCCGCGTGTGTCGACTGTTAATAAGGGTGTTGCCATCTGCAAAGAACATAACATTGATTTCTTGCTGGCTGTCGGCGGCGGAAGTGTCATCGACTGTACAAAAGCGATTGCCGCAGGAGCGAAGTATGATGGTGATGCGTGGGATATCGTCACGAAAAAACATCAGCCGAAGGATGCTTTGCCATTCGGAACCGTATTGACTCTTGCTGCAACTGGTTCTGAAATGAACTCAGGCTCGGTTATTACAAACTGGGAAACAAAAGAAAAATACGGCTGGGGCAGCCCGCTCGTATTCCCTAAATTCTCGATTCTTGATCCGGTGAATACGTTCACCGTTCCTAAAAATCACACGATCTATGGTATGGTTGACATGATGAGCCACGTATTCGAACAATACTTCCATCATGTATCAAACACGCCGTATCAGGACCGTATGTGTGAATCACTTCTGCGCACAGTCATTGAAACAGCGCCTAAGCTGATCAATGATCTCGAAAATTACGAATTGCGTGAGACGATCCTGTACACAGGAACAATTGCATTAAACGGCATGCTTTCTATGGGTGCAAGAGGGGATTGGGCAACTCATAATATTGAACATGCAGTATCAGCCGTTTATGATATTCCTCATGCTGGCGGACTGGCGATTCTGTTCCCGAACTGGATGAGACACACATTGTCTGAAAACCCTGCCCGCATGAAACAGCTTGCAGTTCGCGTGTTTGGAGTAGAAGAAGCTGGTAAAACAGATGAGGAAATCGCACTTGAAGGTATCGATAAGCTGTCTGCGTTCTGGACAAGCCTTGGCGCTCCGAATCGTCTTGCTAATTATGATATCAATGATGAGCAGCTTGACACAATTGCTGACAAGGCTATGGCGAACGGTACATTCGGCCAATTTAAATCGCTCAACAAAGAAGATGTGCTTGCCATTTTGAAAGCATCTCTATAAAAAAAGGGGAAACAGCCGTTTGGCTGCTTCCCTTTTTCTTTTTGCCTGCTTATGTTACAATGGAAAATCTGTTTTTTTACCAGCATTATTTGGAGGTTTTACAATGGAAAATTTCACTTATTATAATCCGACGAAGTTAATCTTCGGAAAAGGTCAGATTGAACATTTAAGAAAAGAATTAAAACAATACGGCAAGAAGGTGCTGCTTGTCTACGGAGGCGGCAGCATTAAACGCAACGGTCTCTATGATCAAGTTACAGGCATTTTAAAAGAAGAAGGCGCTGTTGTTCATGAGCTGTCAGGTGTAGAGCCGAACCCGCGTCTTGCAACAGTGGAAAAAGGCATAGCCCTATGCAGAGAGCATGACATTGATTTTCTGCTTGCTGTCGGCGGTGGAAGTGTCATTGACTGCACAAAAGCGATTGCTGCCGGCGTCAAATACGACGGCGACGCTTGGGATATTTTCAGCAAAAAAGTAACAGCAGAAGATGCGCTGCCGTTCGGCACTGTTTTAACTCTTGCTGCGACAGGTTCTGAAATGAACCCTGATTCCGTAATTACAAACTGGGAAACAAACGAGAAATATGTTTGGGGCAGCAATGTGACTCATCCGCGTTTCTCGATTTTAGATCCTGAAAATACGTTCACTGTTCCAGAAAATCAAACAGTATACGGCATGGTTGACATGATGAGCCACGTATTTGAACAATACTTCCATAATGTTGAAAATACGCCGCTTCAGGATAGAATGTGTTTTGCGGTTCTGCAGACGGTCATCGAAACAGCTCCTAAGCTTCTTGAAGACCTGGAAAACTACGAACATCGTGAAACGATTTTGTATGCAGGTACAATCGCTTTAAACGGCACGCTCCAAATGGGCTACTTCGGCGACTGGGCTTCTCATACAATGGAACACGCTGTTTCAGCTGTGTATGATATTCCGCATGCGGGCGGACTTGCGATTCTGTTCCCGAACTGGATGAGATACACGCTTGATACAAATGTCGGCCGCTTTAAAAACCTCATGCTCAACATGTTTGACATTGATACTGAAGGCAAAACAGATAAAGAAATTGCGCTTGAAGGCATCGATAAGCTGTCTGCATTCTGGACAAGCCTCGGCGCGCCTTCCCGACTTGCCGATTACAATATCGGAGAAGAAAAGCTTGAGCTGATTGCTGATATCGCAGCCAAAGAAATGGAACACGGCGGCTTCGGCAACTTCCAAAAACTGAACAAAGATGACGTGCTCGCCATCCTTCGCGCGTCTCTATAAACCCAGAGGGCGGAATACAGTCATTCCGCCCTTTCTTCTTGACTTGATTTCACAGATAAGTTCATATAAAGTGAAAGATGAAAACATTATACCGTTATGGAGGGACAAGCAATGACGCATGTACGCTTTGACTACTCAAAAGCGTTGACTTTCTTCAACGAACATGAACTTACATACTTGCGGGACTTTGTAAAAACAGCACACCATAATATTCATGAAAAAACAGGCGCGGGCAGCGATTTTCTAGGCTGGGTGGACCTCCCTGAACATTATGATAAAGAAGAATTCGCGCGCATTAAAAAAAGCGCGGAAAAAATCAGATCTGATTCTGATGTATTGCTTGTTGTCGGCATCGGCGGTTCTTACCTTGGGGCGCGGGCTGCGATTGAAGCGCTTAATCACGCGTTTTACAACACTTTGCCAAAAGCAAAACGCGGCAATCCGCAAGTTATTTTCATCGGAAACAACATCAGTTCATCTTATATGAGAGATGTCATGGATCTTCTTGAAGATGTTGACTTCTCTATTAATGTGATTTCTAAATCAGGTACGACAACTGAACCTGCAATCGCTTTCCGTATTTTCCGCAAGCTTCTTGAAGAGAAATACGGCAAAGAAGAAGCGAAAGCGCGGATTTACGCGACAACTGATAAAGAGCGCGGCGCATTAAAAACGCTATCTAACGAAGAAGGCTTCGAATCATTTGTCATTCCTGATGATGTCGGCGGCCGTTATTCTGTATTAACAGCTGTAGGCCTCTTGCCGATTGCTGTCAGCGGCGTCAACATTGACGACATGATGAAAGGCGCACTGGATGCGAGCAAGGATTTTGCAACATCTGAATTGGAAGAAAACCCTGCATACCAATATGCGGTCGTTCGCAATGTGCTTTATAATAAGGGCAAAACAATCGAAATGCTCATCAACTACGAACCAGCCCTTCAATACTTTGCAGAATGGTGGAAGCAGCTGTTCGGAGAAAGTGAAGGGAAAGATGAGAAGGGCATTTATCCTTCTTCAGCTAACTATTCAACAGACCTTCATTCATTAGGCCAGTATGTACAAGAAGGCCGCAGAGATTTATTCGAAACGGTACTGAATGTAGAGAAACCTAAACATGAGCTGACAATCGAGGAAGCGGATAACGATCTTGACGGCTTAAACTATTTAGCCGGAAAAACGGTAGATTTCGTTAACAAGAAAGCGTTCCAGGGCACGATGCTTGCTCATACAGACGGAAATGTTCCGAACTTAATCGTCAACATTCCTGAGCTGAATGCATATACTTTTGGATACCTTGTATACTTCTTCGAAAAAGCCTGCGCGATGAGCGGTTATCTCCTTGGCGTCAATCCGTTTGACCAGCCTGGAGTAGAGGCATATAAAGTCAATATGTTTGCATTGCTTGGCAAACCTGGCTTTGAAGAGAAAAAAGCTGAGCTTGAAAAACGTCTGGAAGATTAATGTGAGAAAGCTGACTGGCATTTGCCGGTCGGCTTTTTATAAAATCAGAAAGGTGCTGATGTTCATGAAACAAATGGTTAAACATCTCATCATTGCCGGTTTTTCTGCGGCTGTTCTAAGTATCCTCATCTCCTTCGATGCCGTGTATACAGAGTTTTCTTCAAACTTTGGCGGCACGTTATCACACTTCTTCATCCACGCCTTTCTTCTTATTGGTTTGCCGCTTGCGCTTTTTACCGATGCGGTACACCGGATGATGCAGTTAAAACGATCTCATACTCTTTTCACTAAATTAGGACTCTATGCCGCAGTTGTTTATGTTTCATGGGAATCTGCTGCAGGGCTTGCAGCGGCAATGGCTGTTTACTTTTTAATTGAATGCGCTTTCTTTTCTGTTAGCCGCACCAAAGAAACAACGATTTCCATGTAGTGCGCCTCTGAATGAAGTCTTGTTCGGCAGGACAGGATAAGTGAAAAAGGGGCATTTTGATGATACCAATACCTTCCGCGATAGATGGGCAGTCTTTTCTGCTTCAAGAATTGGAACAAGTAATGAAGCCGCTCGGTTATGTGATAAACGGCGGTTGGGAATACGATCACGGCTACTTTGATTATAAAATTGATGATACAAATGGCTATTTGTTTTTAAGGATTCCAGTCAATGCGGTACAGGGCAGTCTCGATGAACGCGGGGCGGCCGTTCGGATCGGAACGCCGTTTATGCTGAGGCAGGTGTTTCAGGCGGATCTTGACGATTATGCCGAGGGAGGTCCTTTCCAATCACTCTTTAATCAATTTTCCGAGCCGGAAAGGCGCGACGCGGAAATTGATCCGGCGTATTTGGATATCGGCGCCTCCCTTGTGAAAGAATTGGAGGATGTTCTGCTGCATTAGATCGCAAGAAATTGGTCTGTTTCGAGCACCTTGTATGTAAGAGGAGGGGAAATCATCGGCCCTTCCTCTTTTTGTACGCCGATAATTGTCGTGTTGTGATCAAGGAAATAGAGGACACACGTTTTGTAAGCGGCTCCCCTTAGATCGTCAGGAACAGGAAGAAGCTTCACATGCTGATCAAGTGTCAAATTGATTCCATTCTGCTGTTTAGACGGCCGTAATTTGATTTGGTAATGCTGCAGCATCGCCCGGCTGATAAATTCTGAAGTTCCGATGATTTGATTAGCGCCTGCCCGCTCTGCATTGGTGACAAACCGGTCAGTCAAAATCTCAACGATGCAGTAAGCAAGGGGATTAAGCCCTTTAACTGATAAAAGAATCAGCACTGACAGCATATCTGCTTCAGTTTCACTTTTATACTGATCGGCTGTAATCATCACTGATTCCGCTTCAGTAATATTGGCCCGTTTCAGTGTCTCATCATCGGCTGCGTGCCCGCGTATGAAATGGACGTTTTCGATAAGCGGGCCTTCTTTTAAAGATTCATCGATCAGTACAACCGTTTTGGAAGGGGCCGTAAACTGCAGGTCCTTCAGAAGCCGGTTTGTTTTTTCATTCCACCCGATCAGAATGATGTGGCCGCGCCCTTTGTAAGCAACTTTTCCTTCGATGTAACGGTGCTGTCTGCTGAATGCGGCCGCTGATAACGTGGCGAAATATGCAGTGACAAAGCTTGCCCCGCTCAAAATCAGCAGTATTCCGGCCGCCTGTCCCAGCGGCGTGTGCGGCACATAATCTCCATAGCCGACTGTCGAAACGGTAACGACAGCCCACCAAATGCCCTCAAAAACCGAAGTGAACTGCTTCGGCTCAAGAATATAAATGATTTGGCCAAACAAAAGAATCAGAAATAAAATAATAACCCCGATTCGGATAAATAACGGCCATTTGAGCCATGAAATAAATATCCGATTTGATTTCATTCTTTTTCTCCTTCTTCAGATAATGAGATGGATAAAATCTGTTTAATAATCGTATTTAATTTCTCGTTTAGCTTTTCCTGGCCGTACATATCTCGGGCCTGCTTCATTAAATCGGCTGTATCATCATCAAGCTGAATAAGCGGCTCATCGATTTCCGATTCATTATAAAGCTGAATAAATGCGTCCAGACCTTCATTCATTCGGTCGATTGCTGTGCTCAGCTGTTCCTTTTCCTCACTCGTCACTTTCATGGCTTCCATCACACCCGTGCTTTTTTCTAACAGTATGTCCCACTTCCGGTGATGTTTTTCAAAAAATGAACAAAACATATAAAACGGATTTCTCCATAAACTAAAACAAAAAGGATGAAAAAAGATGACGATCATTCAAAGAACGATCGTGGTTTTGATCGGTACGCAGCTGGCGGCATCCGCGGTGATTTTGTTTATTTTCGATTTGAATTCATATAATCACTTTTCCGGCAGCTTCTCCTGGCTTCGCTTTCTGAAAGAGCTTGTCGGCAGCTTTGCCTTTTATTTGTTTTCAGCAGGCCTGCTCTTTCTGCTGATTGGAATGTGTGCTCCGAGCCGGAAGAAGAAGCGCTTTTCTGTACACGAGAAAGAAAACTCATTAAAATAATTGTAATAAAGAAAGATTTGATTATGGAAAAAGGATGATGAAAAATGCTGTTTATATTTTTAACAATAGCCGCATTGGGATTGTCGTTTTGGGCACAATTTAAAGTGAAGAGCAACTTTGAAAAATATTCAAAAGTGGAAGCCTCAAGCGGACGTACAGGGGCAGAAACGGCAAGACGGATTTTAGATATAAACGGTCTTTACGACGTGCCGGTCGAACCGGTAAGAGGCACTTTAACAGACCATTACGACCCGACAAGACGGGTGGTGCGTTTATCTGAGCCGGTCTATTATGGCCGCTCAATTTCCGCCATCTCCGTAGCTTCCCATGAAGTCGGACATGCCTTGCAGCATCAGGAGTCATACGGTGCGCTTGTGCTGAGACATAAAATCTTCCCAGTCGTGAATTTTGCATCCGGTGTAGCTCCTATGCTTTTCTTAGGAGGTATGCTTCTCGGCAGCCTGAATTTGATCGGGCTTGGCATCATTCTATTTTCAGCCGCTGTCTTTTTCCAGCTGATTACATTGCCTGTCGAATTCAATGCAAGTTCACGCGCGAAGCAAATTATTGTGTCAGAAGGATTCATCCGGAACAATGAAGAGAATGGGGTAAATAAAGTGCTGAGCGCCGCCGCTTTAACGTATGTGGCCGCCGCCCTGGTTTCCCTGTTTGAACTTCTGCGCTTTGTGATGATCTTCTTAAACGGTCGTAATGAGAATTAACGTTAAGGAGGTGGCCCCTTACCATTTATGGTAAGGGTTTATTTTTGCTTATTTTACAATTGATCGCCATTTTTGTTTTGATCGGCATTACGGCTGTTTTCGTTGCAGCGGAATTTGCAATCGTCAAAATCAGAGGTTCAAAAATCAATCAGCTCATCGAAAGCGGTGACAGCCGGGCGCTTGCCGCACATAAAATCATCTCCAATCTTGACGAGTATTTATCAGCCTGCCAGCTCGGGATTACGATTACAGCCCTCGGCCTTGGATGGCTTGGTGAACCGACATTTGAACGCATTCTTCATCCCTTATTTACAGCGACAGGCATACCGGAACCGTTTAACCACATTGTCACATTTGTAATTGCATTTATCATCGTCACTTTTTTGCATGTGGTAATGGGTGAGCTTGCCCCGAAAACGGTTTCCATTCAAAAGGCTGAAGCTGTCAGTTTATGGATTGCAAAGCCGCTGATCTGGTTTTATAAAATCACGTATCCGTTTATTAAAGCATTGAACGGCTCTGCAAGTTTTCTTGTGAAATTGTTTGGCTTTCATTCAGTGAAGGAGCATGAGGTTGTCATAAGCGAGGAGGAACTGAGGCTGATCCTTTCAGAAAGCTATGAAAAGGGAGAAATCAATCAGTCTGAATTCCGCTATGTGAATAAGATTTTTGAATTCGACAACCGTGTAGCAAGAGAGATTATGATTCCGCGGACAGAAATTGCGGTCATCTCTCTGGAGCAGTCGCTTGAAGAAGCGATTCATCACATCATTAATGAACGGTATACACGTTACCCTGTCATTAAAGAAGACAAAGATCATATTTTAGGGATCATCAACAGCAAAGATATGTTTAAAGCTTATTTTCTCGGACAGCCGATTAAGCTGAAGCAGATTATGAGGCCTGTCATCAGAGTCATTGAAAGCATCCCTGTTCAGCAGCTTTTGATTCGCATGCAGAAGGAGCGGATTCACATGGCCATTCTCGTAGATGAATACGGGGGAACGGCGGGGCTTGTCACTGTCGAGGATATTATCGAGGAAATCGTCGGGGAAATCCGCGATGAATATGATCAGGATGAAACGCCGCATATTTTGAAAAAAGGCGAGCATCATTATGTAATGGATGGAAAAGCGTTAATAGACGAAGTAAACGATCTGTTCGACATTGCGATTGAAAACGAAGAAATTGATACGATTGCAGGCTGGCTTCTGACGCAAAAAATGGAGCTGAAAGCAGGAGATGTGATACACGCGGAGGGGTGTGAATTTAAAATCCTCGACGCCGAAGATCATCACATCCGTTTTGTAGAAATTAAAAAAACCGACTTTTTATAAAAAGCAGCCGGAGATTAAACGGCTGTTTTTTTTTATGACGGCTGGCGGTTTTCAGAAAAAGCAATGCTGTAAAGCCTTTTTTCTACATAAGATATATAGACCACACACTTAGAAGGGAGTGGCTGTATGAAAAAGGCTTGGTGGAAGGAATCGGTTGTCTACCAAATTTACCCCCGCAGTTTTAAAGATTCAAATGGCGACGGAATCGGGGATATTCAAGGAATCAGATCCAAACTTGATTACATAAAAGAGCTGGGCGCTGATGTCATCTGGATTTGCCCGCTGTATGATTCGCCCAATGCGGATAACGGCTATGATATCAAGGATTACAAAAACATATTAAGCGATTTCGGCACCATGGAGGATTTCGACCAGCTGCTTGGTGACATTCATGAGCTGGGCATGAAGCTGATTATGGATCTTGTCGTGAACCATACAAGCGACGAACATCCATGGTTTATCGAATCCCGTTCATCCATACACTCCGAAAAGCGCGACTGGTATATTTGGAAGGACGGCAAAAACGGAAAAGCGCCGAACAATTGGGAAAGCATTTTCGGCGGACCGTCATGGCAATATGATCAAAAGACTAGCCAGTATTATCTTCACCTTTTTGATAAAAAACAGCCTGATTTGAATTGGGAGAATGAAAAGGTGAGAAATGCCGTTTACGACATGATTAATTGGTGGCTTGATAAAGGAATTGACGGATTTCGGGTGGACGCCATTACGCATATTAAGAAAAAAGAAGGGCTTCCCGATATGCCGAATCCAAAAGGGCTGGACTGCGTTCCTTCCTTCCCCTATCATATGAATGCTGACGGCATAATGGATTTACTAAGAGAGCTGAAAGAAAACACATTTTCCCGCTATCCGATTATGACAGTCGGTGAGGCAAACGGTGTCGCTGCAAAGGAAGCGGCAGATTGGGTTGGAGAAAAAAACGGCATCTTCAGCATGATTTTTCAATTTGAGCATCTCGGCCTGTGGGATGTAGAGATCAATGAAAGCATTGATATCGCTTCCTTCAAACGAATTCTAACTGACTGGCAGGACAGTCTTGAAGGGATCGGCTGGAATGCTTTGTTTATGGAAAATCACGACCAGCCCCGTTCTGTTTCTGTGTGGGGAGATGACGGAGTGTACCTGAAGGAAAGTGCAAAAGCGCTTGCCGCTGTCTATTTTCTCATGAAAGGCACACCGTTTATTTATCAGGGGCAGGAACTCGGCATGACAAACGTGGCATTTCCGTCTATTGAGGACTATGATGATGTCGCAATGAAACGCCTATATGAAAGAGAAACGGCGAAAGGCGCATCACACGAGGACGTGATGAAGATTGTCTGGAAAAAGGGAAGGGACAATTCACGAACGCCGATGCAATGGAATGCCGATCCATACGCCGGATTTTCTGAAGCCGAACCGTGGATCGGAACCAATGAGAATTACAAATGGCTGAACGCCGAGGCGCAAATAACCGATAAAACATCTGTATACCACTTTTACAAAAGCCTGATCAAGCTGCGCCAAACATACGATGTTTTTATCAATGGGACATATACGCTCATTTTACCGGAAGATCAGCAAATCTTTGCATATCTTCGGAAAAACGATAGCCATGCTGCACTGATTGCAGCCAATCTGACAGGAACGCCGGCCTTATTCAAGCACCCCGGATTGCCATTGTCATCAGGCGCACTCGTATTGTCAAATGTGGAAACAGACCCGCATAAGCACATGACATCAGTACTGTTAAAGCCGTATGAAGCAAGAATATATCTATGGTGCTAAACTCCAGCCAGAGACTGGAGTTTTTTATTTTTTATCAGGTTTATGAGAGTGGTTTAACAGGAAAAAAAGAACACAGAACGAATTAGCAAATAGAGCGGACAAATGAAAGGAGAAACAAATGCTGAAAACACTGCAAATCAACACGAACAAACGAGATGAAATGATTGAGATCACCAGCGAGGTGGAAGCGTTTCTTCAAGAAACAGGTGTAACGAGCGGCGCTGCGCTGATTTACTGTCCTCATACGACAGCGGGCATTACAATTAATGAAAATGCCGATCCGGATGTCAAAACAGATATGCTCAGAAGATTTGATGAGGTGTATCCGTGGGAACACGAGCTGGACCGCCACATGGAGGGCAATACTGCTGCGCACATGAAGTCGAGTACGGTGGGAGCTTCACAGCTTGTCATTATTGAAAACGGCCGGCTGATTCTAGGAACATGGCAGGGCATTTATTTCTGTGAATTTGACGGCCCGCGTACACGGACTTGTTATATCAAAATCATGGGGTAACAGGAGGGTTTTCATGACGGAATGGATGAAAGTATTATCGCTGACAAAACCTGTCATCCAGGCGCCAATGGCCGGGGGGCTTGTCACGCCCGTCCTGGCAGCCGCTGTGTCAAATGAAGGCGCGCTTGGAAGTCTGGCATCCGGATATCTCAGTCCCGACATGCTCGAAAAGCAAATCATTGAGATGCAGCAGCTGACTGATCGAGTATTTCAGGTGAATGTGTTTGTTCCAGAAAGCAGAAAAGAACCGGATGAGGACATCGTTCAAACTTGGAAAAATAAGATTCCGTGCGCCGAACAGGCTCCTTCATTCTCTTCAGAGGAAGAAGAATGGGACGACTTCCATAAAAAAATGAACATCATTCTCAAACACAATGTAAAAGCCTGTTCATTTACGTTTGGCATTCCGCCGGATGAAAGCATTCAAGCGTTAAAGAAAAATGGCTGCTGTCTCATCGGGACAGCTACGACTCCGCAGGAAGCCGTTCTGCTTGAAGAATGCGGAATGGACATCATTGTACTGCAAGGTAGCGAAGCGGGCGGCCACCGCGGGTCTTTTCTGCCGGTCAGCGGAGAATCGACACTTGGCCTCATGTCGCTCATTCCCCAAGCGGCAGACGCCGTTTCCGTTCCAGTGATCGCGGCAGGCGGAATTGCCGACCGGCGCGGTGTCCAGGCCGCTCATTGTCTCGGAGCCCAAGGCGTACAGATCGGGACGCCGTTTCTCATGTGTGAGGAATGCGAAGTATCTGAAGCGTACAGGCGCGAATTAAAAAAAGCGCAAGGAACAGACACACGCCTCACCGCATTGTTTTCAGGTAAGCCTGCAAGGGGTATAGTCAATCAATGGATGAAAGAGCAGCAGGCTGAGGAGGCAAACGTGCTGCCTTATCCATTGCAAAACACGTTAACAAAGCCGATGAGAAAACACGCAGCCAAAGAAAAAGATTCCGGGTACATGTCTTTGTGGGCTGGGCAATCTGTCGGAATGCTGAACAGGCCCGCTGATGTGAAAACGCTGTTAGCCGAGCTTTGCCGAACGTAACTTGATAAACAGAGGTGACAGATGATGAACATTCTTCAATATTCTTATAAAAAAAGAGGGAAAATTGAGTTTGTATTTGAAGGCTGGCCTCACTCAAAAGTTACAATGGCTCCTATCAAAGGCTACTATTTTGTCCGCTTTATCAAATGGAGCAGTCTAGATCCAATTGTGACAAGACATGACCTTGAAAAAATGGAGTGGGCTGCGAACCAGTTTTTCGGCACAGCCCCTTTTTATCGAAAACGAAAAGCATTTGAAACCCCATCGTCTCGAAAATAGGCGATGGGGTTTTTAGCGGACGATGCGGTAAAGAGACGGAACATCCAGTCTGGTCGCCTGAGACAGAAGGTAGGCTGGCTGTATGGCTCCTTTTCTTCTAAAAGAATTCAGCTTATCGATAATTTGCTGTCCGCTTAAGATTCCGAGGCCATGGGCGAAATATTTATCTTCTCCCAGTAAAATCACATTTTCGCCTCTCCACTGGGCTTTTTGCGGATCAAATTCAGGATTTTTAAAATACAAACAATCTCCGAGAAAAAAGTGATGTCCTGTTTCCGTATATATCGGCAATTTCTCATAATGCCAGTCATATAAAATAATTCTGTTAAAGGTGGCATCAAATTTTTCTTCCCCGATGGTATCGATCAAGGCCAAGTAATAAATGACAACAATTGCGGTCGCACATTCAAACGCGTAAAACGGGCCGTTTTCAGCTATGTCCCGAATCGCTTTTGAAGGCGGCATTCTGTATTTCAGCTCTAAGGCGCCTTCCGGTGAAACCCTCCAATACGCTGTATTCCCGTATGTTTTTAAAAAAGTGGCAAACTTCGCCCCGCTTTTGTGCAGCGTTTTAGCAGCTGCAACGATATTCATCCGCAGTTTAAGCTCAAACATCAGTTCTGCAATTGAATGATAATCAAACTGAACAGGCGTCTCAATCATCTCTTTTAACAGAGGATTTAGATTCTCATCAATCTGCCAGTTTTCAATATCTTGGGGACGGAGCAATTGTCCGGATACAATAATCATCTTTAGCCCCCCTTGTTTTTTATAAGATATGCAAAGGGCTTGGGCAATGAAAGTTAAAAAGACAGAAGACAGCCGAAAAAGAACTTCTTCCATTTTTTATTTTAAAACTTTTTTAAGCAGCCGATATATACTGTATCAAACCTGAAGGAGAAACTGGACATGAAGACTTTTATCAATTGGCTGAAGAAACCGTCTATCTCAAGAAAATTAATCGTCTCATTTATTGCGATTCTCATTATCCCTATTCTTATATTGGAATTTAGTTCTTATCGAAGCGCAAGCGGAAAGCTGGAACAGGAAATTATGGGAAATGCGAAAAGCAGTGTCGATACATTTAATACAACCGTTACAAATGATCTGGGAACAAAAGTGACAGCGGTCACCTTTTTCAGTGAAACTCTTAAAAGCTCCGCATTCAAAGGAAAGTCTAATCAAGAAGAGCTCAAGGCCAAATTTTCACAATACGTATCTATCAATCAAGGGGTAGCCAGAATTTATGGAGGCGCAGAAAACGGCACCTACGTACAAGCACCCAAAGAACAATTGCCGGATGGATACGATCCGAGACAACGCCCTTGGTACCAAGATGCGATGAAGGCAGGCGGTGAAATTGTCGTGACAGATCCTTACGTGGCAGCGAGTGACGGAAGTATGGTCATTACCATTGCCCAGAAGCTGAAGGACGGATCTGGCGTTGTCGCCATGGATATCACCATTGATAAATTGTTAGAACAGATGAAACAAATCAAGGTCGGAAAAGAAGGCTATGTTTTCATTGCAACGAAAAACAAAACCTATGTTGCCCACCAGAACCATAAGGCTGGAGAAAAGCTGTCAGGAGACTGGGTTGCCAAAATGTATGCCGATAACAGCGGTGAACTCCAATACACTCTGGGTAACGAAGATAAAAAGATGACCTATACAACAAATGAACTGACTGGGTGGAAAATAGCCGGCACAATGTATATGGATGAAATAAAGGATGCCTCAAAGTCTGTGCTCATAACAGGCATGATCGTGCTGATCGCTTCCATTGTGGCAGGCGGGTTTTTAATTCTGTTTATCGTTCGTTCGATTACAAAACCGTTAAAACGTCTCGTTCAATCATCGAAAACGATCAGCAGCGGGGATCTGACAGAAACGATCGAAATCCGTTCAAAAGATGAGCTTGGAGAGCTTGGGGTGAGCTTCAATGAAATGGGACAATCTCTCCGCTCACTGATCAGTGCTATTCAGGACTCGGTAAACAATGTGGCTGCATCGTCCGAACAGCTTACTGCATCTGCCGGACAAACAAGTAAAGCCACCGAGCATATCACGATGGCGATTGAGCAGTTCTCAAACGGAAACGAGGAGCAAAGCGAAAAGGTTGAATCCAGCTCTCATCAGCTGAACTTAATGAATGAAGGGCTCCAGCAAGTCTCACAAACATCATCAGACATTACAAAGGCGTCTATCCAATCAACGGAAATCGCCGGAACGGGTGAAAAGTTTGTCCAGCAGACAGTCGGACAAATGTACTCGATTAATCAATCGGTTCAGCAGGCTGAAGCTGTTGTCAAAGGCTTAGAAGGAAAATCAAAAGACATTACAAGCATTTTGAGAGTCATAAACGGCATCGCTGACCAAACAAACCTGCTGGCATTAAACGCAGCCATTGAAGCTGCGCGTGCTGGAGAATCAGGACGCGGCTTCTCTGTCGTTGCGGAGGAAGTGCGCAAACTGGCTGTTCAATCAGCCGATTCAGCAAAAGAAATCGAAAAGCTGATCCAAGAAATTGTAGCAGAAATCGAAACTTCTCTTCACATGTTTAAAGAGGTCAATCAGGAAGTACAGTCTGGACTTGTTGTCACAGACAATACAAAAGAAAGCTTCCAGAGCATTTTCAGCATGACAAACGAAATCGCGGGCAAATTGCAGACGATGAATTCCACCGTCGAACAGCTGTCAGGCCGTTCACAGCATGTTTCAGCAGCAGTCAGCGGCATTGCCGATGTGTCGAAAGAAAGCTCGGCAAGCATCCAAGACATTGCCGCATCAGCCGAGGAGCAGCTTGCCTCTATGGAAGAAATCAGTTCATCAGCGACCACTCTTGCGCAGATGGCAGAAGAGCTTCGTGATCTGACGAAGCAATTCAAAATCGAATAAAAGCAGAAAAACAGCGCTTATCAAGGCGCTGTTTTTTCGTGAAGGAATTAATCTTAAAGACCTAATATTCACGGTGATATTAGAACTATTTTTCATTTTTACCTTCAATTTCAATGTAATATAAAGGAAGAACCGCCGATATAATTTGTAAATTATTGAAAGAAGGTTCAATAGGATGAAAAAAACACTCACCACTATTCGCAGGTCATCAATTGCCAGGAGACTTATTATTTCTTTCCTGCTGATCTTAATTGTTCCCATTACCGTCCTTTCGGTAAGCGCTTATCAATCAGCAGTTGCCTCTCTTGATATACAGATGACGCAAAGCGCAAAGGAAAATGTTCAAATATTAGATCATATCATTGATGATAAAATCAGCACGACTGAAAAAAGCCTCGCGTTTTTCAGCGATTGGGCTACAGCAGATAAGTTTAAGGATAAAAAGAAAACAGAGATGAAACAGGAATTCAAACAATTTATCCAAATGAATGACAATGTAGCTGCGGTATTTTCCAGCAGTAAAGACGGAGAATTCACACGTTATCCGTACGCAGACATGCCGAGTGACTTTAATGCTTTAGAACGAGATTGGTACAAAGAAGCAATGGCCAATAAAGGCAAAACAATCGTCACTGAGCCGTATGAATCTATTTCATCAGGAAAAATGGTCGTCACCATTGCCCGACAGACGGAGGATGGATCAGGCGTTGTCGCTATTGATATGAAAATTGATGATCTGGTCACGACTGCTAAAGGAATCAATATCGGCAAAGAAGGCTATGCTTTTATCTTAAGCCCAAATAAAAAAGTCATTGCCTACTCCGGAGAAAAAGCGGGAACAGAGTTAAAAGGGGACTGGGTTGATAAGCTCTACAAGAATAAAAGCGGCGACTTTGAATATACGTACCAAGGCAAAGAGAAGAAAATGGCGTTTGCCACAAGCGAAACAACAGGCTGGAAAATCAGCGGAACGATGTATACGGATGAGATCCGCGATGCTGCAAGCAAAGTTCTGACCATGGCTTCAATCGTTCTGGCGATTGCCATCGCAGCTGGAATTACGGCAATTTATTTTGTAATTCGGTCGATCACAAAGCCATTAAGACGCATTGTCACATCAGCTGAAAAAATCAGTGAAGGCGATCTAACCGAAACGATTGAAATCAATTCAAAAGATGAACTCGGTGTTCTGAGCCAGAGCTTCAATCATATGGCCCACTCGCTTCGCTCACTCATTCACGGCATAAAAGATTCAGTAGAACACGTTGCTTCATCATCAGAAGAATTGACTGCATCCGCTGACCAGACAAGCAGAGCTACTGAGCATATTACGATGGCCATCGAGCAATTTTCAAACGGCACCGAAAGCCAAAGCGACAAAATTGAGACAACAACCGGGCAAATTAATGAAATGAACGATGGATTGGCTGAACTGGCGCGGGCTGCCGCAGTGATTACAGAAACATCCGCAAATTCCACAGAAGCATCAAGCGAGGGTGAGACACTTGTACAGAAAACAGCCGGCCAAATGAATACGATTGACCACTCAGTAAAAGAAGCGGAACAAGTGGTGAAGGGGCTGGAAGTCAAATCAAAGGATATCACGAATATTTTGCGGGTTATCAACGGCATTGCAGATCAAACCAATCTTTTGGCTTTAAATGCCGCCATCGAAGCGGCCAGAGCGGGAGAATACGGCCGGGGCTTCTCCGTCGTCGCTGAGGAAGTGAGAAAACTCGCGGTACAATCAGCTGACTCGGCAAAGGAAATTGAATCACTGATCAGCGAAATTGTGAAAGAAATTCACACATCATTGAACGTGCTTCAGTCCGTAAACAAAGAAGTTGAAACAGGGCTTGTCATGACAGGTGAAACAAAACAAAGCTTCAAACATATATCTCACATGACCAATCAAATTGCTTCCGAACTGCAAAACATGAATGCGACGGTTGAGGAGCTGTCAGCAGGAGCTCAAGAAATTTCCGCTGCTTCAAATGATATCACAGCCATTTCTAAGGAAAGCTCGGACGGCATCCAAGATATAGCCGCTTCAGCCGAGGAACAGCTGGCATCCATGGAGGAAATCAGTTCATCGGCACAGACGCTTGAAAGAATGTCTGAAGAACTCCGTGATCTGACAAAACGATTTAAAGTGAATAAGGAATAGTGCTAAATAACTATCTATTTATGGGAAATTAGTTATGTTCGTTAAATTTCTTCTTTTTTACTGTATATATTTACCCATTTCCTGCCGATATGAAGGGTAGCATAAAAAAGGAGAAATGAATGATGAAAAAAATACTCCAACTAATAAAACAAAGATCTATTACACGGAAGCTACTCGTTTCCTTTCTGTCGATTCTCATCATACCGGTTGTCATATTGGCTGCCATTGCGTATCAATCGGCAAGCAGCTCGCTCGACAGACAGATGATGGGGAGCGCATTAGAAAATGTACAGCAATTAAACGAAATCATTAACACCAGCATCGGTGAAAAAGAAAACAGCGCTGCTTACTTCAGCGAATGGCTGACAAAAGAGAGATATAATGCAAAAAGCAATGCAAGTATTAAAGAGAAATTCTCACAATATATCAGCATAAACAAAGATGTAGAATCCATTTACACAAGTGACAAAAACGGGCGCTTTACCCGTTACCCGGATCTTCAGATGCCGAGCGATTATAACCCGGTCGAACGCGACTGGTACAAAAAAGCGGTTGCGAATAAAGGGAAAGTCGTGGTTACAGACCCGTATAAAACAGCCTCTACGAACACAATGGTTGTGACAATCGCTCAACAGACAAAAGATGGTTCAGGCGTTATCGCAATCAACATGACGATTGAAAATCTGCTGAAAACAACTAAAAAAGTCAACATCGGCAAACAAGGCTACGCATTTATCATGACGAAGGACAATAAGGTTGTCGCCCATCCTAATGAAACCTCAGGAACTGAATTGAAAGGCGACTGGACCGATCAAATGCTAAATGCTGATAAAGGCGATTTTCAATATACCATGGACGGCGATAAGAAAAAAATGGCCTTTGACACAAACAAGTTAACGGGTTGGAAAATTGGCGGCACCATGTATTTGGATGAAATCCATGAGGCAGCCCAGCCTGTCCTTCATCTTGCTTTAATTGTCTTGGCCGCAGCTATTATCATAGGAATTATTGTCATGACACTGATCATTCGGTCGATTACAACGCCGCTGAAACAGCTTGTCGGTTCCTCTAAGCGGATCAGCGAGGGAGATTTGACTGAAACCATTGATATCCGTTCAAAAGATGAATTGGGCGAACTCGGCAAAAGCTTTAACAATATGGCGTCGTCACTTCGTTCTCTCATCCACGCTATCCAGGATTCCGTGGACAATGTTGCTGCTTCCTCTGAGGAGCTGACCGCATCAGCCGCGCAAACGAGCAAGGCAACAGAGCACATTACATTGGCGATTGAACAATTTTCTAACGGCAATGAAAAACAAAACGAAAACATTGAAACTGCAGCAGAGCACATTTATCAAATGAATGACGGATTGACGAATATGGCTCAAGCTTCTGAAGTCATCACAGATTCATCTGTCCAGTCAACTGAAATTGCAAGCGAAGGCGGCAAGCTTGTTCATCAAACCGTGGGCCAAATGAACGTCATTGACAAGTCTGTAAAAGAAGCAGAACAAGTCGTACGCGGATTGGAAACGAAATCGAAAGACATTACCAATATTTTGCGTGTGATTAACGGTATCGCAGACCAGACGAACCTGCTTGCCTTAAACGCAGCAATTGAAGCGGCGCGCGCAGGCGAGTACGGCCGCGGCTTCTCTGTTGTAGCGGAAGAAGTAAGAAAACTGGCAGTTCAGTCAGCAGATTCAGCAAAAGAGATTGAAGCATTAATCATCGAAATTGTGAAGGAAATCAATACATCTCTCGGCATGTTCCAGTCTGTCAATCAAGAGGTGCAAACAGGCCTTGATATCACAGATAAAACAGAAATAAGCTTTAAACGCATTTCTGAAATGACGAACCAAATCGCCGGTGAACTGCAAAACATGAGTGCGACGGTTCAGCAGCTTTCTGCCAGCTCCGAGGAAGTTTCTGGAGCGTCCGAGCACATTGCATCGATTTCAAAAGAAAGCTCAGCTCATATACAAGATATCGCGGCGTCAGCCGAAGAGCAGCTTGCTTCCATGGAAGAAATCAGCTCGTCAGCAGAAACCCTTTCGTCGATGGCGGAAGAGCTTCGCGATATGACAAAACGATTCAAAATCGAATAGTAAGCCAAAACACCCGGGCCTGTACGCTCGGGTGTTTTTTTTAGTTTTTTTATTAAACCTTTTATCCTAGTTTGACGATATTAGATTTAGCTTAAAGGAGGAGTCAACTAGAATGGGAAAAATGATACAATGGATCAAACAGCCATCGATCAGCAAACCGCTTATCGCTGCGTTTCTGGCAGTGCTTATTTTGCCGGTTGGGGTTTTAGCATATTTCAGTTATCAATCAGCTTGGAACGCACTGGACAGGGAACTTACGAGTAGTGCAATGGGGAACGTTGAAGAGCTCAACAGCACCCTGCAAAACAAATTGAATAATAAAGTAAAAGCAATTGATTATTACAGTGAGACGATCGATAAAGATCTATTACAAGGAAAAAATAAAACCTCACTGAATGAGAAATTTAAGCAGTATACAACATTGAATGCCGATGTAGGCGCAATCTATGTTGCTTCAGAAGATAAGAAGCTTTACAAATATCCGGATAGCGGCGTTCCTAAAGGCTTCGATCCGACAGGGCGTGACTGGTACAAACAAGCTGTTGCGAAAAAAGGACAGGCTGTTTTCTCAGAACCGTATACTGATGAAGCAACAGGGGATATGGTTGTCACAATTTCAAAACAATTAAAAGACGGTTCAGGGGTTATAGCACTTGATTTAAATCTGGATGAAGTGCTTTCCGCTTCACAGAGAATCAAAATCGGCAAAAACGGCTTTGCCTTTATTACAACGGGCAACAAAAAATATATCGCCCATCCGACGATTAAGCCTGGGACAACTGGATCCGGCGACTGGACAAACCAAGTATATTCCAAAGGAGAAGGCTCATTTGAATATACTTTCGAAGGCAAAGAAAAGAAAATGGCCTTTACGACAAATAAACTGACAGGCTGGAAAATCGCGGGTACGTACTTTGTCAGTGAATTGCAAGATGCTTCAAGCCCGGTTCTGAACACAGCGATTATCATTCTATGCGTGTCACTTGTCATCGGCGGCATACTTATTCTCTTTATTATCAGTGCCATTACCAAGCCGTTAAGAAAACTGGTTTCTACATCCGCGAAAATCAGCAGCGGAGATCTGACAGAAGTCATTGATATTCACTCGAAAAACGAGTTTGGACAGCTTGGCGATAGCTTTAACGAAATGTCTGCCTCATTGCGTTCTGTGATCGGGGTTATTCAAACGTCTGTAGAAAACGTCGCTTCATCTTCTGAAGAGTTGACGGCAAGTGCAGCCCAAACGAGCAAGGCAACCGAACATATCACACTTGCCATCGAACAGTTCTCAGATGGCAACGAGGCGCAAAGCGAGAAACTGGAAACAAGTTCAAACCATCTTTCTCAAATGAACGATGGGATTTCAAAAGTGGCTCAGGCCTCTTCAACGATTACGAAGTCATCGATCCAGTCCTCCGAGGCAGCAGGCAGCGGAGAAAAACTGGTGGAGCACACAGTCGGTCAAATGAAAACAATCGATCAATCCGTTCAAAAAGCGGAAGCGGTGGTGAAGGGTCTTGAAACAAAATCGCAAGACATCACAAGTATCTTGAATGTGATTAACGGCATTGCTGATCAAACCAACCTGCTGGCATTAAATGCTGCGATTGAGGCGGCAAGAGCGGGAGAATACGGAAGAGGCTTCTCAGTAGTTGCGGAAGAGGTCAGAAAACTTGCCGTACAATCAGCAGGCTCTGCCAAGGAAATTGAAGGGTTAATTCAAGAGATTGTCAGAGAAATCAGCACTTCGCTTGCGATGTTCCAATCTGTGAATCATGAAGTGAAGGAAGGCTTGCAGATTACTGACCAAACAGCGGAAAGCTTTAAACAAATCTACGAGATGACAACCCAAATTTCTGGTGAATTGCAAAACCTAAACGCAACGGTTGAACAGCTGTCAGTTGGATCGCAGGAAGTGACAAGTGCGGTTGAAGACATTTCTGAAGTGTCGAAAGAAAGCTCAGCAGGCATTCAGGACATCGCAGCTTCGGCGGAAGAACAGCTTGCTTCCATGGAAGAAATCAGCTCTTCAGCTGAAACATTGGCAAACATGGCGGAAGAACTTCAGGACATCACGAAGAAATTTAAAATTGAATCATAATAATGAAAGAGAAAGCGGCATCAGCTGCTTTCTTTTTTTATTGAAAACAAAAATAAACAAAAACAATTCAAAAATAAACAAATATCATATATAATGAAAACGGATACAAATAAAAGGGACGGAGGAATATCAAATATGGTGAAACATGTATGGGATTCAGAGCGTGCTGCACAGCTGCCGAAAGGTGTAGAGGAATTGGTGTACAGGTCCAATCTGATCGGGTCAGATCGCACTGTCTGCAACTGGGGCGGCGGGAATACGTCTATGAAAACAACGGAAAAGGATTTCAGAGGCCGTGAAACAGAAGTCATGTGGGTGAAAGGAAGCGGTTCAGATTTGGCAACAATGAAAGCGCATAACTTTACCGGTTTAAAATTAGCTGACATCCGCCCGCTGATTGAAAGGGACCACATGTCAGATGAAGAAATGGTAGACTACTTGTCTCATTGTATGATAGACAGCAAACATCCCCGTCCTTCAATTGAAACGCTGTTACACGCTTTTCTGCCATACAATCATGTTGACCATACCCACCCCGATGCGATTATCAGCATTTGCTGCGCTGATAATGGAAAACAAATTGCAGAAGACATTTACGGAAACCGGTTTGTATGGGTGCCATACGTCCGCCCTGGATTTACTTTGTCTAAAATGATCGCTGAAGGCGTAGCGAACAATCCCAACGCCGAGCTTGTGTTAATGGAGAAACACGGCTTAGTCACTTGGGGAGAGACGTCTGAAGCATGTTATGAAAAAACGATATCCATCATTCAAGAAGCCGAGCAGTATATTAACGACCGGATCAATCCAAATAAGATATTCGGAGGCAAAAGATATCAGCCGCTGCCGGAAGATCAAAGAAAACAAATCTTGGCAGGCATCATGCCTGTGATCAGAGGCGCTGTAAGTGAAGAAAAGAAAATGATCCTTTCCTATGATGATCATGACGACGTCTTGGAATTTGTAAACAGTGTTCAAGCGCCAGTGCTCTCGCAAATCGGTGCGGCATGCCCGGATCACCTAGTTCACACAAAACGGGTTCCGCTGTACATTGAGTGGAATCCGGAAACTCAAGATGTGCGCAAGCTTGTGGAACTGGTCAAGTCAGGAGTCGAGCATTTTGCATCAGAATATCATGCTTACTTTACACGCAATCAGCAGGAGGGGGATCAAATCTTTGAATCAGCCCCGCGGGTGATATTGATTCCTGGCATCGGAATGGTGAATACGGGAAAAAGTTATGCCATGTCTAAAGTGAGCGGCGCTTTATACCGGAGAGCGATCGCCGTTATGAAAGGGTCAACAGCTCTTGGTCACTTTGTTTCTTTAAATGAAAATGAATCCTACCATGTCGAATATTGGCCGCTCGAATTATATAAGCTCACGCTAGCCCCGCCGGAAGCAGAATTTTCCCGTAAAGTAGCGTTGATAACAGGAGGAGCCGGCGGAATCGGCAGTGCAGCATGCCGCCGCTTTGCAGCTGAAGGAGGGCACGTGATCGCTGCTGATCTTAATATAGAGGGTGCACAGAAAATTGCCGGGGAAATAAACGATGCATACGGAGAAGGACGGGCAATGGCTGTCAAAATGGATGTGACAAAGGAAGAGGAAGTACGGTCAGCCTTTGAACAAGCGGCGCTTGCTTACGGCGGCATTGATATCGTCGTCAATAATGCCGGACTGGCCACATCAAGCCCATTTGACGAAACAAGTCTAAAAGAATGGAATCTTAATATGAATGTATTAGGAACTGGCTATTTCCTTGTGGCCCGTGAAGCGTTTAAACAAATGAAACAGCAAAGCAGAGGCGGAAGCATGGTATTTGTCGGATCTAAAAATTCGGTTTATGCGGGAAAAAACGCCTCTGCCTACAGCTCGGTAAAAGCGCTTGAAACCCATTTGGCGAGATGTATCGCAGCAGAGGGTGGAGAATTCGGCATTCGGGTCAACTCCGTTTTGCCTGATGCGGTTCTTCAAGGATCGGCAATCTGGGGGTCAAGCTGGCGGGAGGAACGGGCCGCGGCGTACGGGATTGAGCCAGATCAGCTGGAGGAACATTATCGGAAACGAACGGCGCTGCTCGTCAATATTTACCCGCAGGATATTGCCGAAGCCATCGCATTCTTCGCTTCTTCTAAAGCCGAAAAAACAACGGGCTGCATGATCACGGTAGACGGCGGCGTCCCGGCTGCTTTTACGCGTTAGAAATATGCTATGATATTAAAAACAATAAGACGGATTATGATATGAGGAAGGGCGTTACCAATGCTAGTAGCAGAACGGCAGCAAAAAATAGTGGAAATAGTGAATATGCGTTCAAGCATCCGTGTATCCGAATTAAGTGACATATTTTCTGTCACAGAGGAAACCATTCGGCGCGACCTTGAGAAGCTTGAGAAAGAACATAAACTGAGCCGGAGCCACGGAGGAGCGGTCAGTATTCAGCAGCAGGAATCAGAAGTTCATTTTTCTGAACGGGAAATTACAAATGTCGTAGAAAAAAAAGCCATCGCTCATGAAGCGGCCAAATATGTAAAGAGCGGAGACCGAATCATTCTCGATGCAAGCACCACCGCCTGGTACATGGCGAAAATACTCCCTGATATTGAGCTCACCGTCATTACAAATTCAATGAAGGCAGCCTTTGAGCTCAGCAATAAAGAAAACATATCAGTCATTTCGACAGGCGGCATTTTGCTGGTAAAATCATTATCGTTTGCCGGCCCGTTAGCAGAGCGTTCACTTGAGACCTATCACGTCAACAAAACCTTTCTGTCATGTAAAGGCTTTGACATAAACAACGGGATGAGCGACTCAAACGAGTGGCAGGCGCTGCTCAAAAAACGGATGATCGAAAGGTCGGACCAGACCATTTTGATGGCCGATTCAAGCAAATGGGGGAACCGCGAGTTTTCACATATTGCCTCGCTGCAAGATGTCAGCCGCCTTATTACGGATTCTGGACTTGATCCGGCATCGGTAAAAGCTCTCGAGGACAAAAAGGTGAAGGTGACAGCTGTTCCTCTTTCGAAGAGAGGGTGAAAGGATGATTTATACTGCCATTGATATAGGCGCATCAAGCGGGAGAATCATGGTAGGTGAACTGAAGGAAGGGAAGCTTGACATACAAGAGATTCACAGATTCGCTAACGGTTTCAGTCAAAGAGACGGGCATTGCTTTTGGGATATTAATCATTTGCTAAAACAAATCCTGCAAGGACTGCAAAAAGTGAAAGCGCTTGGGCATGAACGCTGCACTGTGGGCATTGATACATGGGCAGTTGATTATGTCTTACTGGACGAAAAAGGGAATCGTTTGCGGGAAGTGATGTCCTACCGGGATAGAAGAACAGATCACACAATAGACAAACTGGAACATACCCTCTCAAAAGCCGCAATTTATCAAAAAACAGGAATACAATTTCAGCCTTTTAACACGATTTATCAATTGTATGAAGAAAAACGTGAGCTGCTGAAAAAAACAGATAAAGTTATGATGGTTCCTGATTATTTAGGCTATTGTTTAACCGGAAAAGCCGTAACAGAAATCACAAATGCATCCACAACACAGCTTTTAAACGTCTCAACCGGAAAGCTTGACCCCGAATTGCTTGAAGCCGTGTCTGTTCAGGAACAGCAATTTGCGCCGCTGACTGAACCGGGGCGTGAGCTCGGGATGCTGAGAAATGATTGGTTCCCAGATTATGATCTGCCGACTTGCAAGGTGATGACAGTCGCAACGCATGATACTGCCTCGGCCGTCATCGCGGCCCCAGGTGTAAACGATAGCTGGGCGTATATCAGCAGCGGAACATGGTCGTTAATCGGAGTTGAAAACAAAACGCCGATATTAACCGACCTGGCTTTAAAAAACAACTATACAAATGAACGCGGCGCAAACAACACCATTCGTTTTCTCAAAAACATCATCGGCATGTGGGTGATACAAGAAGTAAGACGGCAATTACAAGCAGATTACTCTTTTCAGCAGCTTGCAGAAGCAGCCCGAAAAACAGAACCATTTCAGCAGTTTATAAACTTAAATGATGAACGTTTCCTGAATCCAGACAGCATGATAGAGGAAATAGAACATTATTGCAGAGAAACCCGCCAAAAGATTCCCCACACTGCAGGCGAACTTGCCTGTTGCATCTACAGCAATTTAGCCATCATCTATGCGATAGCCATCAAAGAGCTGGAAACGATCACAGAAAAACCGATTGAGCAGCTTCATATCATCGGCGGCGGAGCCCGAAATGATTTCTTAAATCAATTAACAGCAGACATGAGCGGAAAAGCGGTATACGCAGGGCCCATAGAGGCAACCGCCATCGGAAATCTGCTGATGCAAATGATTGCTGCCAAAGAAGTCAAAGACATAAAAGAAGCCCGGCAAGCCGTCAGAAATTCCTTTCCGATCAAAGTGTTTACACCTAAAGACATTGACAGAAGCACAATCATTCAGTCATTTCATCAAACTGTTTTGAAAGCGCTATCTAAAAGGTGAAGAGGTGATCAGGTTTGATTAGAAAAGCCAGTATCATGTTTGTCCATCAAGACAAGTACGAAGAATACAAACAGCGGCATGATGACATTTGGCCTGAAATGGCAGAAGCACTCAAAGCTCATGGAGCGCACCATTATTCCATTTTTTTAGACGAGGACACAGGCCGGCTTTTTGCTTATTTAGAAATAGAGGATGAAGAGAAGTGGAGAAAGATGGGGGACACAGAAGTTTGCCGGAGATGGTGGAAATCGATGTCGCCATTAATGAAAACAAATCCAGATTTTAGTCCTGTTTCGATAGATCTTAAGGAAGTTTTTTATTTGGATTAAAAAACTGAAAAAGGGAGAGAGCCGCATGACCATAAAAACCAATTATGACAGTGCAAAACAGGCATATGAAAAATGGGGAATTGATGTTGAAGAGGCGCTTCGGCAATTAGAGCAAGTGCCCATTTCAATCCACTGCTGGCAGGGTGATGACATTGAGGGCTTTGAAGTAAATAAGGGTGAGCTTTCAGGCGGAATTGACGTGACCGGCAATTATCCCGGAAAAGCGCAAACCCCTGAAGAATTAAGAAGAGATTTGGAGAAGGCTCTTTCTCTCATTCCTGGAAAGCACCGCGTAAACCTGCATGCGATATACGCAGAAACAAACGGGGAAGCGGTAGAACGGGACAAATTGAAGCCGCATCATTTTGAAAACTGGGTGAAATGGGCAAAAGACCTCGGTCTCGGTTTAGATTTTAATCCGACCTTGTTTTCGCATGAGAAAGCGGCTGACGGACTCACCCTTTCACACCCCGATCCGACCATCAGGGAATTTTGGATCAGGCATTGCATCGCTTGCCGCCGTATTGGAGAATACTTCGGGAGAGAATTAGGCACACCTTGCTTGACGAATATTTGGATTCCTGACGGCTATAAGGATATCCCGAGTGACAGGCTGACACCGCGTAAAAGACTAAAAGAATCACTTGATCGGATCTTCGCAGAGGAGATCAATGAACAACACAATCTTGATTCGGTCGAGAGCAAGCTGTTCGGGCTTGGTTCTGAATCATATGTTGTCGGATCTCATGAATTTTATTTAGCTTACGCTTTGACGAATCATAAGCTTTGTTTACTTGATACAGGCCATTACCACCCGACTGAAACGGTATCAAACAAGATCTCGTCGATGCTGCTTTACACAGACAAACTCGCCTTGCATGTGTCCCGGCCTGTTCGCTGGGATAGCGATCATGTTGTGGTTTTAGACGATGAATTGAGAGAAATCGCTCTTGAAATTGTACGCAATCAGGCTATCGAGAAGGTCGCCATCGGCCTGGATTTTTTCGATGCCAGCATTAACCGTGTTGCCGCCTGGACCATTGGAACGAGAAATATGATTAAAGCTTTATTGTATGCATTGCTTCTCCCGACCGGCTATTTAAAACAATTGCAGGAAGAGGGCCGCTATACAGAAAGGCTGGCGCTGATGGAGGAATTCAAAACATATCCTTTCGGGGCCATCTGGGATTCCTACTGTGGGCAAATGGGCGTGCCGGTAAAAGAGGCATGGCTTCATGACATAAAAGAGTATGAACAAGAGGTGCTTTTAAAGAGGAAGGCATCTTCTCCGATTGTCTAATAAAAAAATCCGCCGCGGCATTTGCACGCGGGCGGATTTTTTAGGCTTGATCAGCAGGGTACACAATCCCCATTTGCTTTCTTGCTTCTTCCATGATTTTTGCAGTGATCATTGATCGTTCAAATGTATTTTCTTCAGATTCCTGCTTGTTCTCTTTTATGAGCGTGACAAATTCTTCCGCTTCGTAGAACATCGCCGGTTTAGGATCGTGAATCGAAATGTTTTCCAGACGTCCATCGCGATAGCGGATTTCCACTCGTTCTGGCCGGTGAATCGTATCGATTACAATCGTCCCGTCTTCACCCTGGATTTCCGCCGGGGCATAGGAAGTTGAGATTTTAGAATGCATCAGAACGGCTTCGAACCCGTCGTAAGACAGAATGACGGTTCCTTCCCCATCCACTCCGGAAGATAAAGCGTACCCGTTCGCTTTCACATCCTGCGGCTCACCAAACAGCACGACGGCAGGATAAATACAATAGATTCCGATATCCATTAATGACCCATTGGAAAGCTCAGGCTGAAACGCATTCAAGACGGTACCGTTTCTGAACGCGTCATACCGTGAGGAGTACTGGCAGTAGCTCGCGGTAAATCTGCGGACAGTGCCGATTTTATGTAGGTGGTTTTTCAGCTCTTTAAAATTCGGCAGGAAAGTGGTCTTCATCGCTTCCATGAGGACAACGCCGTTTGCCTTAGCCGCTGAAATCATCTCTTCCGTTTCTTTTGTATTCGAAGCAAACGGCTTTTCGCAAAGCACATGCTTGCCATGGTTCATAAAGAGAACGGCTTGTTCCTTGTGAAAGGCATTCGGACTGGCTATGTATACGGCATCAAAGCAATCGCTTGCCGCCATTTCCTGAAGGTCTGAGAAAGTGTGTTCAGCGTTATGTTTAGCAGCAAACTCGGCAGCGCGGTCAGCCGATCTTGAATAAACAGCTGTCAGCTGAAAATCTTCTATCTCCGCTGCTGATTCAAGAAAGCGGTCTGTAATCCAGTTGGTTCCTATTATTGCAAAACGTATCACTCTTATCGCTCCTTTTGCATGATATAGCTAAATTATAGCTTAAAAAGGAGAAAAGCACATGATAGATCAAATCACATTTTTAAAGCAAGGAAGTTTTTCCAGCAATTAACGGTTTTTATTTTTCATTATAGGGACGATAGTGTACAATTTAATTAAACTATATATGACGGAGGAACGATAGTGGAGACGTTGCAAACATGGAGCGGCAGATTCAAGCGATTCTTCTTGGACAATAAGTTTGTTTTATTTTTGCTTGTGCTGCTGCTGATTGGTTTAAATATTCTCGTTTTTACAAAAACATCATTTATTTTCACCCCGATTATTGTTCTTCTCAAAACGATTTCACTGCCGATTATTTTAACAGGCATTGTTTATTATCTGTTAAACCCAGTCGTCGATTTCCTTGAGAGAAGAAGAATTAGAAGAATCTATTCTATTTTGCTGTTATATCTATTGATTATCGGGCTGATCACGATCACGATCGTGTCCATCATTCCCTTTTTAAAAGAACAAATTATGAGTTTGATTGACAACATACCGAGATATGTGGATGTCGTTGAAGATCAGACGAAACAGCTGATCGGCAGTAACTTCGTCAATCAGGCCCAGCAAACCATGAACATCAATATATCTGATCTCGCAACAAAGGTTTCAGATCAGGCAGCGACGATTGTGAACAGCACCTTTACCGGCGTTGGGAATTTTATCGGCGCTCTGACTGAGATTATCATTTCAATCGTTACGGTTCCGTTTATTCTTTTCTATTTATTAAAAGATGGAAAGAAATTGCCGGTCTACATACTAAAGTTTGTGCCGACTCGATTGAAAGAACAGACATACACAGTCTTAAGTGAAATGAATCATCGGTTAAGCTCTTATATCAGAGGCCAGATCATTGTCAGCTTCTGTATCGGCTTTTTGCTGTTTATCGGTTATTTGATAATCGGGCTGGATTATGCTTCATTGCTTGCCGTCATTGCGGCTTGTACAAGCATCGTTCCGTATTTAGGGCCGACGATTGCCATTACGCCAGCGATTATCATCGCCATAGTGACATCGCCGCTCATGCTGCTCAAGCTGGTGATCGTTTGGACCATTGTTCAGCTGATTGAAGGGAAGCTGATTTCGCCGCAAATTATGGGAAAAAACCTTCATATCCACCCAATTACGATTATTTTTCTGCTGTTAACAGCCGGCAAGCTGTTTGGCGTTGTTGGAATCATTCTAGCAATTCCGGGCTATGCAGTTGCCAAAGTCATTACGACACATTTATTTGACTGGTTTAAAATGCGGTCACATTTATACGACGAAGAAAAAAATGAAAATACGTCAGGTCATAAAGTGTGATTTTCGTTTATAGTTATATAAGACGGGCTTTCCATTTATGGAAAGCTCCCGTTGTGTAAAAAAATAAATGTCTAATGGGGAGAATCAAAATCATGACTCTATGGGAATTGTTTGTAGCTGCCATTTTAGGAATCGTAGAAGGATTAACAGAGTACGCGCCGGTTTCTTCGACAGGACATATGATCATAGTAGACGATATCTGGCTTAAATCAAGCAATCTGATGTCAGAAGAAGCTGCTAACTCATTCAAAGTGGTTATTCAGCTAGGCTCCATTTTAGCAGTAGTTATCGTGTTTAAAGATCGGATTTTGAATTTGCTCGGCTTGAAAAAGAATATTACAAGCGACCAAAAGCAGGGACATAAATTAAGCATTGCCCAAATTGCCGTCGGGCTCGTGCCTGCAGCTGTTCTAGGCTTTTTGTTTGAAGATTACATTGATGAATATTTATTTTCCGTAAAAACTGTGGCCTTCGGTTTAATCGCCGGAGCAGTCCTGATGCTTTTTGCTGATTGGGTAAATAAACGGAAAGCAGCGACAGATACCCTCGACCGCATTTCCTATAAGCAGGCGATAGGGGTCGGCTTATTCCAATGTCTTGCCCTTTGGCCTGGTTTCTCGCGTTCCGGTTCAACCATTTCCGGAGGCGTTATTCTTGGTTTGAACCATCGCGCGGCAGCTGACTTTACGTTTATTATGGCAATGCCGATCATGATGGGAGCAAGCTTTCTAAGCCTTGTGAAGCATTGGGACAGCTTAAGCTCGGACCTGATGCCGTTTTTCATCGTCGGCTTTATCTGTGCCTTTGTTGTCGCGCTGTTTGTCGTCCGTTTCTTCCTAAAACTGATTAACAAAATCAAACTCGTCCCATTTGCAATCTATCGAATCATTCTCGGTGTGATTTTACTTTTGATCATGATGTAAGTTAAAAAAAGGCTCTTTTCGGAGCCTTTTTTTTCTGTCAATTTAAGAGGAAACAGCTTGTTTTTCAAAAAAAAATCATCTATAATAAATTTGACGTTACATACGGGGCCATAGCTCAGCTGGGAGAGCGCTACGCTGGCAGCGTAGAGGTCAGGGGTTCGAGCCCCCTTGGCTCCATACTAATAAAGCTTGATTTAAAGCCATTCTTGAGACTTTCAAGGATGGTTTTTTATTTGTTCTAATCTGTATTGGCAACAAAACGGCAACATTTGTGTCTGAGTTTTTAAAGTGGCAATATGGTGTCTCATTTTAAGAAAAAAACGAAAAAAAATAACCCCCATCATAGGAGGTCACAGTTTTATTGATTGCTGCAGGTTATCTATAAGCTTCTTCTTAGTTTTAGACATGATGTGTACATAGGTGTCATAAGTAAAGCTCGATTTTGCATGTCCAAGTCTTTCGGATATCTCTTTAATATCATGTCCGAAATAAAGCATTAGGGAGGCGTGCACGTGTCTTAAATCATGGAAGGTTATCTTAGGAACCCCAGCCTTCTTCATTAGCTTAGCTTGCTTTCTAAGAACGTTTCTTGCGTTAATTGGATTACCGAGCTCTGTACATATTACTAAGTCCTGATCCTGATAATCGTCTCCAAACTTTTCTTTCTCACTTTCAATTATCTTTTTTTGCTCTCTAAATTGATCTGCTAATTATTCACTAAATTCGATTATCAATTGTGAGAGTAGCGCAGAATTAAGGCCTATTAATATGTGGAATGTCTCAATCTTAAAATAGAAAATAAGTAACGAAGTTATATAGAATTTGATTCTTAATATTCATTTTTTTGGAAAAAGAGTTTGTGTTAACCTAATTAAAGAGGTGATGAAAATGGCAAAAAGAAAATTAACTATCGAACAAATGAAAAAGAATTTCACAACATGGGTTAGAAGTTTACCTCTAATTACGACAGGAATGTCAGTGGTGTTTGTTCTTGGACAACTGTTAATAGGTTATTTAAAAGGCAAGCCAGTATTTACCGTTGAGTTTCTTATTTTCTCAATTGGATTTGTGATCTTTGGAATTGCTTTAGGGTTTACTTTAAAATACTTCTATTCAAAGATTGGAGATGTTTGGATAGATGATAGTAAGGATTAAAATACGTTTTTGCGTATTTTAAATATATTAATGGAAAGGAAGGAAAGCGTATGAAAAGGTTTGTGCTGATGTTTTTAATTGCTATAGTATCTATCATGCCAATAAATACTTTAGCGATTGGCAATGGAAGTAATGCCAAAACAGAATGTACAACTTGTTCGAAAGAGAGAGACAGAGAACAAATCATCGAGGAAATTAAAGATGTTTACAATATCGAAACTGAAGTACTGAGTGAGCAAGAGGTAAAAAATGTAGAGCAAATAGCTCTAGATAAGAAAGAACCGTTTAAAAAGTACATTGAAGAATACAAAAATGCCGGATACAAAAAAGTAGATTTAAAGGATAAGAGTCTTTTATTCAAAGGCGCTCAAATTGACAAAGAAGGTACAAAATCTGATTTAGAATTTGTTTATGGCGCTTATAAAAATGAAGAAGGCGACTCCATAATTTATACTTTGGGTTATAGCAAAGAGACTAAAGAATTTTTTAATTTTAGCTTATTAGGAATACCTAAAGATTTTAGCGGCGATTCTGATGAACTTGATGTATTGATCCAAGATAATGATAACTCTTTTAAAATTTATGGGAAAAATTTAGATGGTCTTCAGGAGGGTGACTTCCACACAAATGGCTTTAGTGTTTGGGGAAAGAACTTTGCCTGTGGAGCGCTAGGTTTATTGGCTTGTGTCAACTATTGTGGGGTTATTGGTTTGATTAATCTTCCAGCTGGTGCAACTTGTGGAGTTGTTTGTGATTTAGCAATGATTGCTGCATGTGCATAGGATATTAGCTTTGAGGGATGTACAAATTGTCTATCCTTTTTTTGGTTTAGTTAGTATGCGGCAGGGGGATATATAGCTTATACATCCTTAAAGTAAATTAATATTCAAATTGTCAACTAATACGGAAATTAGTAAAATCACTCTAAAGGACGAATGGTTCATTCAGACATAAGTCCGAGAGAACGATGATGGAGTAACGGAATGGGATGCCGTCGTATTTGGGCAGTGGTCCATACCGAAATGTCATTTTGCCATTCTGCCAAACATCAATCATGTTATAATGATTTCAACAGCAAGTGCTGCATTTTGCGATGTCAGGCAGAAATAAAAATGGCAACAAAATTTTTAAAAAATCCCGATTATAAAGGATTACGAGAAAGAACTAAAAAGGATTAAAGAGACTATAAAGCTTGATAAATCAACGTTTCAAGGGTATGTCAGAATATCAGAAAGTACGCAAGGATAACGCTGGCAGCGTAGAGGTCAGGGGTTCGAGCCCCCTTGGCTCCATACCTTTAAACCCTTATTCTATAAGGGTTTTTTTGTTTGTGAGGAAAAGGCCATTCGCTGAACCCTTTTGTTGTTCAGAAATCAAAGTAAAGCAGTTCACCTGTAAATCATGAATTTTCCAATACACCCCTTTGTTCCTCAAAGACCGTCATGTCTTCCAAAGGGGGTGAGTAGACATGAAGAGACACCATTCGTTCGGACGTAGGATTGGACATTTTGTGAATTAAACCTTTGGTTGAAATAAGGCATTCTCCTTCGTGGACAAAGTATGAATTAGAGAGTTCTGCGTGTTCGCCGGTTGAGCGATAAATTGAATTAAGAAGCTTTCCTTCTAGCACCATTGCACAACCAATGGATTGGCCATGATCGTGGACTGCTGTCTCCTTGTTTGGGGGAATGTTAATAACGATAATTTCCAATTCGTTGTTTCTATAGATGGCATTTCGGCCGTAAGCGTACTGGTCTGGTTCCTTAATATACGGTTGACTCAATTTTGATGCGTTTGGAATTTGTTTTAAAGAAGTTGCCAAATCTTTAACCGATGGATTTTTCAAGCCGCTAAAAATGTCTTGGATGCACTCATACAGTTCCATTCGTTTTTGCCTCCCGGATTATTTAAAATTGACAAACATTGGTATTTCACAGATTAATTCATGGTATTTACCCATACACAATTTAGAGGCGGCAAACGCCCAGTGAATAAAAAAATTGTGCGGCCAAATGTTGTCTTATCACCAATTTATTCGAGTTTATTAGTGGGAATAGTGAATTGAAAGGGTTAAAGCCGCCTTGTCTCCAAAATACGATATCGGTCAAAAGCTGTTCAGTTTTTATTTTTTTGCTTGAAATTTGCGCCATTGACAAATCATAATCGATTTGGAATAATGTTTGAATATATGCTCATTTGTTCACATAATTATAATAAAATAATATCATTCTCAAGATAGGGAGAGTATTAGAATGAAAGCTAATGGCATGCAAAATCTATTAGCTTCTTTTGTTTTCAAAAAATGATGTGTTTCGTATGTATTCATTTAGGAAGGAATGACAACATGAAGACAAAACACTACTGGGTGATTTCTTTGCTCGCCGTTTTAGCGGTCGGGCCGGGATTGATGTCTAACACGGCATTGTCGTCAGTTCAAGGCCTTGTTCAGAAGACGGTTGGAACAAGTGACTTCACATCGGTGAATCCAATATTGATCGGCAATATGGCCTTTGCTTTATTAGTGCCGGCAGGACCGCTGCTGAGGAAAAAATTCGGTGCCCGTCCAATCTATCTGGCTTCATTACCCGTTTTTATACTTGGCTCACTGCTTTTCGCATTTTCCAGCGATATTGCATGGATGGCGGCAGGGCGCTTTTTACAGGGGGCGGCTACAGGTGTCATGCTGATGATTATGATTCCAATGCTTGTCCTGTCATTTCCGATTGACCGCAGGAACTACGCACTGCTGGTGCTAATCGGGGGATTTTATGGCTCTGTTATCATCGGCACGATTCTGGGAACGATTGCAACAAGCTACGGGCATTGGAGATGGCTGTTTTACATCTTTGGCGCGCTGTCACTGATCGGTGTCGCGGTGAGCTATTTCTTTCTTCATGATGAGCATCATGGATCGGCAGAACAAGAACAGCCGCTAGATCGTGCAGGAATCATTTTATCTGTGTGCCTTGCTGCAGCCTCAGCGGTTACATTCATTTTTCTGCAAAAATGGGGACTTTCATCAGGTTATGTATGGACTGGTTTTGGGGTGACGTTATGTTTGCTCCTTGTTCTATTGATTGTGGAATATAAAGTGAGAAATCCTTTCATTTCTATTAAACTGATGCTGCTGCCAAAACCGGTGCTCGGTTTATTCATTATAGCTGCAGGAACGATAACGGTAGCTGTCAGCCTTTCTGCTTTTCAGGGATTGCTCCGTCAAATGTATGATATTTCTCAGGAGCATCTTATTCTTTTAAACTTAACTCTTTTAATCGGAGTGGCGATCGCCGCCATTGTGAGCGCTTTGTTTTATGATAAAGTCGGGCCCGGGGTGCTCGGTATTATAGGTGCTCTTATTCTCGTGTTTGTGAATTTTCAATGGCTGCATATAAAGGATCAATCGTCTCTCTATATGTTTGCAGTGCTGTTTATCATGCTTGCCGCTGGAACGGGACTGACAGTGGCCGCAGGGCTGATGGGAGCTGCTATGGGCGGCCCGCTTCCTGATTTGGTCAAGAGAATGACAGCTGTTCAGTTTTTAAGATTGTTTGTCTATATGGGAGTTCCAATCCTCATCGGCTTTTTCACGAAAAAAGATGCTGCCAGACAAAGCGGTTCGATGCAGGATTCTATGATGACTGCTTATCATGATCTCTTTTTCATTTCTTTTATTCTGAGTGTGCTGCTCGTTTGCCTGTCATTCTGTATGAACGCTACAGGTAAGGGGCACAAGTTGGCACATAAAACGCATGATAAAGCGAAAACAGTTCCGAAAGAACCAGCTGTTTCAACACAAGGACTATCAAAAGCTGCTGTTACATCACATAAAGTGATACATGATACAGAATACCGTAATGTACTCAGAAATTTACAAAAATAGATACACGATCAAAACCTTTTCCTTGAGGGAAAGGTTTTTTGGTTGCAATCTTTTCCCAACTTTGTCCCTAAAGAATTGAAAAATATTAGAAGTGCAAGTAAAATTCTAAAAGGTAGATTCTTTTACATTCGTAATCTTTTAACTCGAAGGAAGGTTTTCATGGCCCGTAAAAAACTGAAAAAACGTAGACTCTTCATTTCACTATTTTTCATTGTATCGATTCCGCTAGCCCTGTTTGTTTTAGCGACAACGTTATCAAAACCGATAGAAACATCCAAAGAACCCGAAGAAATTGATGAACAGCAGGTATTTATAGACAGCCTGTCCGGACATGCACAAATTTTGTATGAGAAATATCATGTCCTCCCCAGCATCACGATCGCTCAGGCCATACTCGAATCCGACTGGGGGAACAGCGAGCTTGCTGCTCAGGCCAACAACCTTTTTGGCATAAAAGGAAATTATAAAGGCCATCATGTCACGATGGAAACAGACGAATTTGAAAAAGGGAAAAGAAAAACCATTCGAGCGAAGTTTCGAAAATACAGCACGTTTTTTGAATCTATGGATGACCACGCCCAATTGTTTGTCCGCGGCACATCGTGGAATAAAAAGAAGTATAAACCGGTGCTTGAGGCCGGGGATTATAAGGAAGCGGCAACTGCATTGCAAACATCAGGATATGCTACAGACCCTGACTACGCTGATAAAATCAGCGCTATTGTGGAAAAATACGATTTAGATGAGTACGATGAGGTAAATCCATCGCTCAAATCAGTGGATTTAAAAGCCGCCATTAAAGACAGTGCCGTTCAAGACATATGGTCCAAGCCTTCTACTGATGATCGGTCCATAAAGCTCACCTCTGCCCAATCTTACGTCGGCAAAGACATAAAGGTTGTATCTAAAAAGCAGAAAGGCCAGTCCGTATGGTACCAATTTCAAATCAATGATAAACTCATCGGTTGGATTGATGATTCAGCTGTTGAAATAAAGGAAGCAACCTGAGCCCTTTCTCCTGGTATTTTTAATTCTTTGTTCCATTCAGGGGAATTTGAGGTATAATATTCCACGGAAGTTATCACTTATTGACTATGCTTTCAGGAGGGAACAAAGGTGCAGAAATATAGACGGAGAAACACGGTTGCCTTTACAGTACTAGCTTATTTCACTTTTTTTGCGGGAGTATTTTTGTTTAGTATCGGACTCTATAATGCTGATAATCTGGAACTCAATGAAAAAGGCTATTACATCGCTGTTATGATACTTGTAGCGGTCGGTGCGATTCTTACACAAAAAGTGACCCGTGATAATGCAGAGGATAACGAAATCATCGCGGAACAGGAAAAAAGACAAAATCAATCTCATATCGAATCATAAAAAATCCGGCGCCTAAATCGCCGGATTTTTTGTTATTACCCCGTAAACACCTCGCCGTCAGGGTAACGAATATTTGATTTCTCTGTTTTCGCAAATGAAAACACGAACGTCAAAGGACCAATTCTTCCGATGAACATGATAACAATAATGATACATTTCCCCGCTTCTGTAAGTTCAGGAGTCAATCCCATCGATAAACCGACAGTTCCGAATGCGGAAAAAGTTTCAAACACAATTTGAATAAACGACGCTTGCTCTGTGATCGTCAGGGCGAATATCCCTAAAAACACGATGAACAAACCGGTGACGCTCACAGCTAAAGCTTTAATGATAATCGGATATTTGATGGAGCGGCGGAAAATAACCGTTTCTTTTTTACCTCGCAAATAAGCGATCACAGACATTAAAATCACGATGAACGTAGTCAGCTTAATGCCGCTCGCCGTTGAAGCACTGCCTGCTCCGATAAACATTAATAATAAAGTAAATACAATCGTTCCTTCTCTCATACTTCCAATATCAAGAGAATTGAAGCCAGCGGTTCTTGGCGTCACAGCTTGAAAATAGGAAGCCCATAGTTTATCTCCTATATGCAGGTGGCCGAGCGTGCCGGGATTGCTGTACTCTAAAATAAAGATCACAAGCATAGCGACCGCATTCAGAATCAGGGTTCCTGTCAGCATGATTTTCGTATGTAGAGAAAAGGCTTTAAATCGCCGATTTTTCATAATGTCAAACAGAACGGTAAATCCGATTCCTCCTGTGATAAATAAGAAAGTAATCACTAGGTTAACTGTAGGATCGCCAACGTAGCTCATCAAATTATCCGGCCACAACGAAAACCCGGCATTGTTAAAAGCAGATATTGAGTGAAACAGACTGGCAAACAAGCCGGATGCCCAACCATACTGGGGCACAAGCCTGATGGATAGGATGAGTGCTGCTATCAACTCAATACTGATGGAAAACAGAAACAGGACTTTGACAAGGCCTATGACGCCGCCGATTGTCGGCTGGTTTAAGGCTTCCTGAACCAGCATTCGTTCTTTTAATCCGATTTTTTTCCCTAATATCATGACGATCAAAACAGCAAAAGTCATAAATCCAAGCCCGCCGATCTGAATCAGCCCCATGATGACAGTTTGCCCGAAAAGTGTAAATTCTGTACCGGTATCGACAACTGCAAGCCCTGTAACAGTTGTAGCCGAAGCTGCAGTAAAAAGGGCATCTATCCATGACAATGGCTTCATTGTAGAAATCGGAAGCTTTAACAGCACAGCCCCGATGATAATGGTAAGAAAAAAACCAATTGCAAGCACTTGAGGCGGTGTAAAACGAACCCATTTGATCACTTTATCCTTTTGAAGTGTCACCTATGTCTACATCCCTTCGTTTTCAAAACGTTTAATATCCTTTTTGTGCCCCATGATCACCAGGCAATCCTGTTCGTGTATGATGTCTTCAGGTGCTGGAGAAAGACGGATATCTCCATGATGTTTAATGGCCAGGATCGTGCAGCCGTACTTCGCTCTTACATTCAGATCAATAATCGATTTTGAATCAAGCTTGTGTGTTGCCAGCAGCTCGACAATACTGTAATCATCAGATAAATCAATGTAATTCAAAACGTTCTCATCAGAAAGGCTTTGTGCGATCTTGACGCCCATATCCTTTTCAGGATGAATAATGCGGTCAGCGCCGATTTTTTCAAGCACCTTATGATGATAATGGTTTTGAGCCTTCACCCAAATATGTGGAATGTTAAACTCCTTTAATAATAGGGTGGTCAGGGTACTCGCTTGAATATTCGCTCCGATTGCAACGATCACATATTCAAAATTGCGTATTCCTAACGATAGCAATTCGTTTTCTTCGGTGGCGTTGGCGATCACCGCATGAGTTGCGTAAGAAGCGTATGCATTTACCTTTTCTTCGTTGATATCAATCGCAAGGACCTCATGGCCCATTCTGTGAAGCTCTTTGCAAATGCTTCCACCAAACCTGCCCAGTCCGATCACGGCAAATTGCTTATTTTTTATTCTTCCCAATGTTCATAACTCCCTTAGTGAAATTAACGTTTTGAAGCAAAAAAGACCATTTCAAAGAATGGCCGCTAATAGACCTCCTCTCTGTAAACGCCTACGAGGTTAGCTGTCGGATTAGGGATTCAGAGTACCCCCTCTTACTTAGTAAGATTCACCCCAAGGCTGTTAAAAAAACAGCCAATCGTTGGTTCCCCCGTTCGTATTTGATTAAGCGGTAAAAGAGACTGTATGAAATTGAACACTCAAGAATTTACTCCTGTTTCTAGAGTTTGTCAATTTAAATTTTAAACTAGAAAAAGATAACTGGAAAAAGAGGAAAAAGGGGAGGTCAAAAACGTAAAAAAGACCGGCGTTAACCGGTCTTTTAGATTAGTTGCAGCCGCATGGCTGAGTCGGAGGAGTGCTGCGCTTAGCCACGTCAATGCTGGCTTCTGCGTAAAATTTATTTCCGATGCTCAATGATTTATTCTCCGCACGGAAAGTATATGTACCTGCGGCAGGAAGTGTTTTGTTATTCAGTTTTAATTTGAACTCGCCAGCTCCTAACAAATCAAGTGCCAGAGGGATTCTTACTGTTTTCCCGTTATTGAGGATCTGTGTTTCACGCAACGCACGTCCGTTCATTGTGTCTTTCGTATTTGCAGTAAATCCGCTTGGCAATGTAAATTCCATAACGCCAAGGCTGAGAAGCGTGTTTGGACGATACGTCAATTCGATATCTGAGAAAGACCATTCAGTTTTGCTGGCCCCTGTAATTGTTGCGAACAATGAAGCTGTTGACTGTGTTTTCATAGTAGACTCAGTATGAGCGGAAGTTGATTTAGATTCAGCCGCGAAAGAAGCTGAAGGTGCTGAAACGAGTAAACCGAGACTTAATGCACTGATTGCCAAAGAAGATAATAATTTGCGTTTCATAATAAAATTCCCCCTAAAAAGTTATAAAATATACAGGCCTGCCCGCTTTTCACCTCCTCTGAACGGCCAAATACAAATTTTACCTACATAAAATTACCATCAAATATTTTGGAAGTAAATGGGGTGTTTTTCCCGTATTTTTCAAATTTGTAGTAATTACATATAAAAGAACAAAAAAACGCCCGGTTTCCCAGGCGTTTCTGTTTTACTTTGTTTCAATCGGTATAAATTTAAAAATTTCCCCGCTCTGCACCGATTCAGCAAGCCGTTTCAGCCAATCATAGTAAGCTTTAGAGCTTTCCAGCTGCTCGTATAACTGCAGTGCTTCATTTTTGATGTCCTCACTGAGACTGTCTTTGTTTAAAACCTCTTGTAAATCAGCCTGAGCTTCTTCAATTGCTGCTACATTTACCTGAACTTCCCGTTCCCATTTGGGCGGAAAGAAATTTGTGAAAAATTTGAAGAAATCTTTTTCAGCTACAAATGTATGCTTGCGGATGCCCCGGTGAAATGTTTTTTTCACTACATTTAAGTCCTGAAGCTTTTTGACGCCTGTGCTCATGCTTGGCTTGCTCATTTGCAATTCCTCACGCATTTCGTCAAGCGTCATCTCATCCCTCATATACATCGTCCCATATAGAATCCCGACACTGCGGGTAATTCCGTAAAGATCCATCGTTTCAGCAATGGAGTCGATAACAAGATCCCGAGCCTGTTCTATAGCTGCAAATTCTGGATTTTCATCCATACTGACCCTCTTTTCCTTTAGAAAATTAAATTCGTTAAGTTATTTCTTTATGTTCTTTATCTTAACGAAACATAAAGAAATGTCAAAAAGAAAAATCAAAATGGGGCTTTGACAGTTTAAAATTCGTATGTTAGATTAATATTGTTAAAAACGTTAAATTTTTATTTAACAAACTTTATTTACGTCAAGGAGGCTTATATGAGTCAAACATTATATATTGACGGAGAATGGATCAGTGCCGAAAAAGAGCAGATCCGCAGCATTATCAACCCATTTAATCAAGAAGAAATTGCAACCGTAAGCGAAGGAGGTCGAGAGGACGCCATCAAGGCAATCGCAGCCGCGCGAAGAGCATTTGACAAAGGAGAATGGTCATCTCTATCGGGGCTTGAACGCGGGAAGATTGTTCTGAAAATTGCGGAATTAATCAGGCGCGACCTTGATGAGCTGGCTGAGCTTGAATCGCTTGATACTGGAAAAACACTCGAAGAAAGCAAGGCGGATATGGACGATATCGCCAATGTTTTTCAATATTACGCCGGATTGGCAGATAAAGATGGCGGAGAGATCATTTCATCTCCGATCCCTGATTCAGAAAGCAAAATCATCAGAGAGCCAATCGGGGTTTGCGGCCAGATTACGCCGTGGAATTATCCGCTCCTGCAAGCGAGCTGGAAAATCGCACCCGCACTGGCTGCAGGAAATACTATCGTCATGAAACCAAGTGAGATCACGCCGCTGACGACAATCAAAGTCTTTAAGCTGATGGAAGAAGCCGGTGTTCCAAAAGGTGTCGCAAATCTTGTTCTTGGACCGGGAGCCACAGTGGGCGACGAGCTTGCCGTAAACAAAGACGTCGATTTGATTTCGTTTACGGGTGGAATCGAAACAGGCAAAAAAATCATGCGGGCAGCAAGCGGAAACGTCAAAAAAATCGCACTTGAACTTGGCGGAAAAAATCCAAATATCGTTTTCAAGGACGCAGATCTAGAGGTTGCGGTCGATCAGGCATTAAACGCTGTATTTTTCCACGCCGGCCAAGTATGCTCAGCTGGTTCCCGCTTGCTTGTTGAAGATGCCATTCACGATCAATTTTTAGCAGAGCTTGTCAAACGGACAAAACGCATAAAACTCGGAAATGGTTTTCACGCAGAGACAGAAAGCGGCCCGCTTATTTCGGCAGAGCACAGGGCAAAAGTAGAAAAATATGTAGAGATCGGAATAGAAGAAGGTGCGAAGCTGGAGACAGGAGGCAAGCGTCCGGAAGACCCTGCGCTTCAAAAAGGCTTTTTCTATGAACCTACTATTTTCTCAAACTGTAAATCTGACATGAGAATCGTTCAAGAAGAGGTTTTCGGTCCTGTATTGACAGTCGAAACCTTCAGCTCGGAAGAAGAGGTTATCGCGCTTGCGAATGATACCATCTATGGCTTGGCCGGAGCGGTATGGTCAAAAGATATTGAAAAGTGCGAACGCGTAGCAGCCCGCTTGAGAATGGGGACAGTTTGGATTAACGATTTCCATCCGTACTTTGCACAGGCGCCATGGGGTGGCTATAAGCAATCCGGGTTCGGACGCGAGCTTGGAAAAATAGGTCTTGAAGAATACACAGAAGTCAAACATGTGTATCGCAATACAAAACCGGCAGCGGTTAATTGGTTCAATTCATAAGAGGGGGAGTTAATGATGACATTAAATATGAAAATAGAAAGCATGCACAAATTCCATACATTTGAAATTCCGACTGTGATTAAGCACGGAATCGGAGCAGTCAAGAATACGGGTGAAGAAGTAGCTGCGCTTGGCGTTTCAAAAGCACTCCTTGTCACAGACCCTGGAATTTATAAAGCCGGCGTCGTAGATCCTGTTATCGAATCACTTAAAGAAGCAGGCATTGAAGTGGTGCTCTTTAATAAAGTAGAGCCAAACCCGCCTGTCCGTCTGGTGAATGAAGGGTCTGAGCTTTACAAAAAAGAGAACTGTAATGGTTTGGTGGCAGTCGGAGGCGGAAGCTCCATGGATACTGCAAAAGCAATCGGAGTAGAAGCCACTCATGAAGGAAGCGTGCTGGATTATGAAGCGGCAGATGGGAAAAAGCCGCTGGAAAACCGTATTCCTCCGCTGACGACAATTCCGACAACGGCTGGAACAGGATCAGAAGTAACCCAATGGGCGGTTATCACAGATGAAGATAGAGAATTCAAATTCAACACGGGCGGTCCGCTGATCGCAGCGCACCTGACCATCATTGATCCGGAGCTTCATGTTTCAATGCCTCCGCATGTAACAGCCATGACGGGAATTGATGCGCTTGCTCATGCCATTGAGTGCTATACAATGAAATTTGCGCAGCCAATCACGGATGCAGTTGCCTTGATGGCGATTGAATATGCCGCTCATTACATTAAAAGAGCATTTGCTGACGGAGAGGATCTGGAAGCAAGATACGGAATGGCGCAGGCTGCGATGCTTGCAGGTCTTTCTTACGGCAGTGAATCAGCGGGCGCGGCTCATGCGATGAGCCAAACGCTTGGCGGTATTATCCCAGTCGCTCACGGTCAATGTGTGGCTGCGATGATGGGACCTGTCATGGAGTACAACTGGAAGGGCTACCCTGAGAAATTTGCACGTATTGCGAAAGCGTTCGGTATTGATACAAGCAATATGACAACAGAAGAAGCTGCGAAAGCATCTGTCAATTGGATGTATGACCTGGTCGAAGACTTAGAAGTACCGACTTTAGAAGAGCAGGGAGTATCACCTGATATGATCGAACGTTTGTCAAAAGAAGCGATGAAAGATCCGCAAACCTTCGGAAACCCTAGAGATTTAAATGAAAAAGCATACAATTGGATCTACAAGCGCTGCTTTAACCTTACACCTAAAACGGTATAACTACATGTCCCGCTCCTTTACAGAGCGGGATTTTTTTGGATAATAAAGCATAGATGGAAATTTTAGAGAAGGAAGGTGCTGCTGATGTGGAAGCGTATAACCGCAAAAACGGAAGGTGTATATATCGCAGATACAGAAAGCTTCGTAACAAAGCAAATGGACAAGCTAGATTTTGATTATGGCGGCATCCCCGGCGACTTGCATTTTGGCCTGACCAAAAAAGCGGGAGCCAGAGAACCGATGTTTTCAAGAGGGACTGAAATTTTTAACCGGAGACAAATTTCTATTGTTTCAATAGAGGAATGTGATGAAATTGCTTTAAAAATGGGAGTGCCGAGCATTTTGCCGGAATGGCTCGGGGCGAATGTGGCAGTCAGCGGCATACCTGATCTTACTTCATTAAAAGAAGGAAGCCGGCTCATTTTTCCAAGTGGGGCCGCTTTGCTGTGTGAGGGAGAAAATGATCCGTGTATTCAGCCGGGAGAAGTCATTCAGTCTTATTATCCGGACAAGTCAAAGCTGGCACCGGCTTTTGTCCGTCATGCACTGGGCATAAGAGGGATTGTGTGCATTGTTGAGAGACCCGGAGCTGTTTACGCAGGTGATGAAATAGAAGTTCATTCCTATCAGCGGAAAGTCAAACCACGAAAAGCAGAAAGGGTCTGATCAAATCAGGCCCTTTCTATCTTCTCTTTAATTTCTTTAATCTGGCTGAGATGCCGTTTTTCATGGTGGCCGATAAAATCGATCCACTGTCTGACAGTCAGCTCTTGAAACACAGGATGCGGAAGCACTCTCTCAAAATCTTCTTCTTTCAGAGAGGCAATTGCAGCAGTCAGCTGCTCTCTCACCACATCAAGCTCGCGTTTCATTTGGCTGCCTGAAATAAAATCATGCTCAGGCTCAAGATGACTCGGAGCTTTCCGTTTATTATTTCTATCCTGTGCTACCTCAAGCGGTTTTTCTTCAACTTCTTTAACAGGAGCTTCCTTTACACGTTCCTTCAGCATTTTTTGTGCGGCCATATCGATTTTTTTCAAATGGTCAAGCACTTCCCGTATGCTCCATTCTTCAGCAGAGGGCTTTTGATTCAGCTTTTCGTCAGAAAGTCCTTTTACTTCGTTCCACGTTTCTAATCTGGCTTCATTAAAGATACTCATCATATCTCCTCCTAAAATGACATTACCATATATATAAGCAATTATCATTTATCAAGCACTTCAAAATGGGTTATTTATCTTAAAATTTTGAAACCTTTTACATTGTATCTCGTATAAATGGTAACGGCGGCCGTTCATCAATGCATTGGTGAAGAAAGGATGAGGGAATTGGAGTTATTTGGCGTTCCTATACAAACGATTTATCTTTATACGCTTATTATTGCGGGCAGTCTTACGCTGTTATTTCTATTTTTCGGAGACGTATTTGCAGGGCTGTCAGAAGGCATTCCTTTTCTTAATCCGACATTGGTGCTCGCATTTTTTACATGTTTTTCAGCAGGCGGATATATAGGCGAGCTCATATTGCCCATGTCGAGCCTGTTGATCGCGCTTTTATCTTGCATCCTTTCGATCATGCTGGTGGTATTGCTTCACATCTTTGTACTGGTCCCATTATCATCCGCAGAAGAATCATTGGCTTATAAAGAAGATGATCTAAGAGGAAGAGTTGGTAAAGTGATTACAGCTGTTCCTGTTGATGGGTATGGTGAAGTGGTCATTGAAGGGATAGGCGGTACCATCTCAAAGTCAGCGGTCAGTTTTGATAATCAGCAGATCAGTTACGGAACAGCTGTTTTGATCGTGGATGTTAACAACGGAGTTCTTTCGGTCACTCCACATGAACCTATTTAAAACACAAGGAGGAATGTGATATGACAATGCCGATTATAATTGTCATCGGAGTTGTATTCTTTTTATTAATTGCACTTATAGCCGTGTTTATCACAAAGTATCGTACGGCAGGGCCTGATGAAGCGTTAATCGTAACGGGGAGCTATCTGGGCAATAAAAATGTTCATGTCGATGAAGGCGGCAATCGTCTTAAAATCGTCCGCGGCGGAGGAACCTTTGTCCTTCCCGTCTTCCAGCAGGCAGAGCCGCTAAGCCTATTATCGAGCAAACTTGATGTATCGACACCTGAAGTCTATACAGAACAAGGAGTGCCTGTAATGGCCGATGGAACTGCGATTATTAAAATCGGCGGTTCTATAGGAGAAATCGCTACAGCAGCCGAACAATTTTTAGGAAAATCAAAAGACGACCGCGAGCAGGAAGCGCGTGAGGTTTTAGAAGGCCACCTTCGTTCCATTCTCGGCTCAATGACAGTCGAAGAAATCTATAAAAACAGAGAAAAATTCTCTCAAGAGGTACAGCGTGTCGCTTCGCAGGATCTCGCAAAAATGGGGCTTGTGATTGTCTCCTTTACCATTAAAGATGTACGTGATAAAAACGGTTATCTTGAATCATTAGGGAAACCGAGAATTGCCCAGGTAAAACGGGATGCTGATATCGCAACAGCAGAGGCTGATAAAGAAACCCGAATTAAGCGGGCAGAAGCCGATAAAGATGCAAAAAAATCAGAACTTGAACGGGCAACGGAAATCGCTGAAGCTGAAAAAATCAATCAGCTCAAAATGGCTGAATATCGCAGAGAACAAGATACGGCAAAAGCGAATGCCGACCAGGCATATGATTTAGAGACTGCCAAGGCGCGCCAGCATGTCACAGAGCAGGAAATGCAGGTTAAAATTATCGAACGCCAAAAACAAATAGAATTAGAAGAAAAAGAAATTCTTCGCCGTGAACGTCAATATGACTCAGAAGTAAAGAAAAAAGCCGATGCAGACCGTTATTCAGTCGAGCAGTCCGCAGCAGCTGAGAAAGCCAAACAGCTCGCGGAAGCCGATGCCAAGAAGTACAGTATTGAAGCAATGGCGAAGGCTGAGGCGGAAAAAGTCAGAATTGACGGGTTAGCAAAAGCAGAAGCTGAAAAAGCAAAAGGGGAAACAGAAGCAGAGGTTATCCGCCTAAAAGGTCTGGCAGAAGCGGAAGCAAAAGAGAAAATTGCGGCTGCCTTTGAACAGTATGGGCAGGCGGCGATTTTCGATATGATCGTAAAAATGCTACCGGAATACGCGAAACAAGCAGCGGCACCTCTTTCAAATATTGATAAAATCACAGTTGTTGATACAGGAGGAAGCGGTGAATCAAGCGGCGCTAACAAAGTAACCAGCTATGCGACGAACTTAATGTCAAGCCTGCAAGAAAGCTTAAAAGCATCGTCGGGAATTGACGTGAAAGAAATGATTGAGAACTTTTCAGGAAAAGGAAATGTAAAACAAAGCATTACCGAATTAACAAATGAAATAAAAGAAGCGAAAACGGTCCAAAAACCAGAATAATGACTAAGGAAAGGATCCCAGCGGATGGCAACTGTACGAGAAGCAAAGTTAGAGGATATAAAGGACATTGCAAAAGTGCATGTAGACAGCTGGAGGACAACATATCAAGGAATTGTCCCGGCTGAATACTTAAACAGTCTGAACTACAAGGAATTTGAAGACAAATGGAAAAGCCGCTCGTTAAAAGGTGTATTTGTGGTTCACGATGAAAAAGGTTCAATATTCGGCTTTGCTTCATTTGGACCTATTCGCTCTGAACAAGAAGGTTATGACGGCGAGTTATACGCTATTTATCTTCTGGAAGAGCGCCAGCGGCAAGGTGCAGGCAGGGCGCTCTTAGCAAAAGGAGCAGAGTTTTTGCTTCAACATGGCTTTTCAAGTATGTTTGCTTGGGTCATTCAGAAGAACCCCTCGATTACATTTTATCAGGCCTATACACCTGAAAGAGTAGCGGAGGACAGCTTTGAAATTGCAGGAGAAAGGCTGAAAGAAGTAGGGTTTGGCTGGCCGGATCTTTCTGCTTTGAAAACACTTCTTAACACATAACAAAAAATCCCCCAGCGGAATTCGCTGGGGGATTGTCACTTTTAAGCTTTGTCACTTTTAAGCAAACGGGGGGCTGTCATAAATAATAAACATAGGACAATTGCACAAATAATGAATGAAGGAACCATGTAAGTAGCATTATAAGTTAAAGAATAAATCCATACCGGCGTTCCTTTTGGGGCGTAGCTGCCGAAAAACACTGCCCCTGAAATGACATGCGTGGCATAGCGCAGGAAACTGCCGATAAAAACTGCGCTGACCACTGAAACAATCAATTTCCCTTTTGTTTTGGATGCAGCGGCTTTACGGACAGAATAAGCGAAACAGCCGCTTATTCCGATAGCTGCGAACGCGACAATGTAATCTAACAATAGCTGTATAGGATGTTGTGCGAATAAGTTTCCGATTGCGATTTGAACCAGACCTGTCAGCAGGCCGGTAGTAAGGCCTGCTTTAACACCCCACCGAAACGAAATCAAAAAGATCGGAATCATCATGATGGAGACCGAGCCCCCTTGAGGCATCCTAAGAAACATTCCTGAGACGATGTCTAGAATAACAGCAGCCGCAGTCATAATTGCTATTTCAATAAGGCGAACCAGTTGCTTAGATTGATTCATAAAAATCCCCTTCCATTGATAGACAATCCAAAAGGACAACAAAAAAGCAGCACGCGGAAGGATGAGAAAAGTTCCACGCACTGCTTTACGATCTGCAATTCATTTGACTTTGCCACATCCCTACGCCAGCGTTAACTAACAGGTTCAAAGGGTCAGAACGAAACCGCTCACTCTCAGCTTTAATGCTCCCCTTGTGGTCATCAGTATTTAGTTCGTTTCTACTATACAAGAAAACGAAAAAAACAACAAGATCACATTACTGATGTATATGTTCTTTTAAAATAGTTATATGATAAATATGCGCTAGATGACATGACGAGGCTTATAGTTTATTTGTTTTATAGAACTTTTTTTTAAAAAAACTATTGCAATAAATAAATAAAGGTGTTATATTATTAAACGTCGCTGATGAACAGCAGACAAAACAAGCAGCTTCATAAAACAATTTAAAAAGTTGTTGACAAAAAAGAAGCTAAATGTTATATTAGTAAAGCTGCTTCATTGAGAGGCAACAAAATGATCTTTGAAAACTAAACAAGACAAAACGTACCTGTTAATTCATTTTTATAAAATCGCACAGCGATGTGCGTAGTCAGTCAAACTAAGGCCTGCACGACGCAGGTCACACAGGTGTCACCGCAGGATGCGGTGGACTTAACCTGTGATCCACTTTATCGGAGAGTTTGATCCTGGCTCAGGACGAACGCTGGCGGCGTGCCTAATACATGCAAGTCGAGCGGACAGATGGGAGCTTGCTCCCTGATGTTAGCGGCGGACGGGTGAGTAACACGTGGGTAACCTGCCTGTAAGACTGGGATAACTCCGGGAAACCGGGGCTAATACCGGATGCTTGTTTGAACCGCATGGTTCAAACATAAAAGGTGGCTTCGGCTACCACTTACAGATGGACCCGCGGCGCATTAGCTAGTTGGTGAGGTAATGGCTCACCAAGGCAACGATGCGTAGCCGACCTGAGAGGGTGATCGGCCACACTGGGACTGAGACACGGCCCAGACTCCTACGGGAGGCAGCAGTAGGGAATCTTCCGCAATGGACGAAAGTCTGACGGAGCAACGCCGCGTGAGTGATGAAGGTTTTCGGATCGTAAAGCTCTGTTGTTAGGGAAGAACAAGTACCGTTCGAATAGGGCGGTACCTTGACGGTACCTAACCAGAAAGCCACGGCTAACTACGTGCCAGCAGCCGCGGTAATACGTAGGTGGCAAGCGTTGTCCGGAATTATTGGGCGTAAAGGGCTCGCAGGCGGTTTCTTAAGTCTGATGTGAAAGCCCCCGGCTCAACCGGGGAGGGTCATTGGAAACTGGGGAACTTGAGTGCAGAAGAGGAGAGTGGAATTCCACGTGTAGCGGTGAAATGCGTAGAGATGTGGAGGAACACCAGTGGCGAAGGCGACTCTCTGGTCTGTAACTGACGCTGAGGAGCGAAAGCGTGGGGAGCGAACAGGATTAGATACCCTGGTAGTCCACGCCGTAAACGATGAGTGCTAAGTGTTAGGGGGTTTCCGCCCCTTAGTGCTGCAGCTAACGCATTAAGCACTCCGCCTGGGGAGTACGGTCGCAAGACTGAAACTCAAAGGAATTGACGGGGGCCCGCACAAGCGGTGGAGCATGTGGTTTAATTCGAAGCAACGCGAAGAACCTTACCAGGTCTTGACATCCTCTGACAATCCTAGAGATAGGACTTCCCCTTCGGGGGCAGAGTGACAGGTGGTGCATGGTTGTCGTCAGCTCGTGTCGTGAGATGTTGGGTTAAGTCCCGCAACGAGCGCAACCCTTGATCTTAGTTGCCAGCATTCAGTTGGGCACTCTAAGGTGACTGCCGGTGACAAACCGGAGGAAGGTGGGGATGACGTCAAATCATCATGCCCCTTATGACCTGGGCTACACACGTGCTACAATGGACAGAACAAAGGGCAGCGAAACCGCGAGGTTAAGCCAATCCCACAAATCTGTTCTCAGTTCGGATCGCAGTCTGCAACTCGACTGCGTGAAGCTGGAATCGCTAGTAATCGCGGATCAGCATGCCGCGGTGAATACGTTCCCGGGCCTTGTACACACCGCCCGTCACACCACGAGAGTTTGTAACACCCGAAGTCGGTGAGGTAACCTTTTAGGAGCCAGCCGCCGAAGGTGGGACAGATGATTGGGGTGAAGTCGTAACAAGGTAGCCGTATCGGAAGGTGCGGCTGGATCACCTCCTTTCTAAGGATATTTACGGAATATAAGACCTTGGGTCTTATAAACAGAACGTTCCCTGTCTTGTTTAGTTTTGAAGGATCATTCCTTCGAAACGTGTTCTTTGAAAACTAGATAACAGTAGACATCACATTCAATTAGTAAGACAAGATATCACATAGTGATTCTTTTTAACGGTTAAGTTAGAAAGGGCGCACGGTGGATGCCTTGGCACTAGGAGCCGATGAAGGACGGGACGAACACCGATATGCTTCGGGGAGCTGTAAGCAAGCTTTGATCCGGAGATTTCCGAATGGGGAAACCCACCACTCGTAATGGAGTGGTATCCATATCTGAATTCATAGGATATGAGAAGGCAGACCCGGGGAACTGAAACATCTAAGTACCCGGAGGAAGAGAAAGCAAATGCGATTCCCTGAGTAGCGGCGAGCGAAACGGGATTAGCCCAAACCAAGAGGCTTGCCTCTTGGGGTTGTAGGACACTCTGTACGGAGTTACAAAGGAACGAGGTAGATGAAGAGGTCTGGAAAGGCCCGCCATAGAAGGTAACAGCCCTGTAGTCAAAACTTCGTTCTCTCCTGAGTGGATCCTGAGTACGGCGGAACACGTGAAATTCCGTCGGAATCCGGGAGGACCATCTCCCAAGGCTAAATACTCCCTAGTGACCGATAGTGAACCAGTACCGTGAGGGAAAGGTGAAAAGCACCCCGGAAGGGGAGTGAAAGAGATCCTGAAACCGTGTGCCTACAAGTAGTCAGAGCCCGTTAACGGGTGATGGCGTGCCTTTTGTAGAATGAACCGGCGAGTTACGATCCCGTGCAAGGTTAAGCAGAAGATGCGGAGCCGCAGCGAAAGCGAGTCTGAATAGGGCGCATGAGTACGTGGTCGTAGACCCGAAACCAGGTGATCTACCCATGTCCAGGGTGAAGTTCAGGTAACACTGAATGGAGGCCCGAACCCACGCACGTTGAAAAGTGCGGGGATGAGGTGTGGGTAGGGGTGAAATGCCAATCGAACCTGGAGATAGCTGGTTCTCTCCGAAATAGCTTTAGGGCTAGCCTCAAGGTAAGAGTCTTGGAGGTAGAGCACTGATTGGACTAGGGGCCCCTACCGGGTTACCGAATTCAGTCAAACTCCGAATGCCAATGACTTATCCTTGGGAGTCAGACTGCGAGTGATAAGATCCGTAGTCGAAAGGGAAACAGCCCAGACCGCCAGCTAAGGTCCCAAAGTATACGTTAAGTGGAAAAGGATGTGGAGTTGCTTAGACAACCAGGATGTTGGCTTAGAAGCAGCCACCATTTAAAGAGTGCGTAATAGCTCACTGGTCGAGTGACTCTGCGCCGAAAATGTACCGGGGCTAAACGTATCACCGAAGCTGCGGACTGTTCTTCGAACAGTGGTAGGAGAGCGTTCTAAGGGCTGTGAAGCCAGACCGGAAGGACTGGTGGAGCGCTTAGAAGTGAGAATGCCGGTATGAGTAGCGAAAGAGGGGTGAGAATCCCCTCCACCGAATGCCTAAGGTTTCCTGAGGAAGGCTCGTCCGCTCAGGGTTAGTCGGGACCTAAGCCGAGGCCGAAAGGCGTAGGCGATGGACAACAGGTTGATATTCCTGTACCACCTCCTCACCATTTGAGCAATGGGGGGACGCAGGAGGATAGGGTAAGCGCGGTATTGGATATCCGCGTCCAAGCAGTTAGGCTGGGAAATAGGCAAATCCGTTTCCCATAAGGCTGAGCTGTGATGGCGAGCGAAATTTAGTAGCGAAGTTCCTGATTCCACACTGCCAAGAAAAGCCTCTAGCGAGGTGAGAGGTGCCCGTACCGCAAACCGACACAGGTAGGCGAGGAGAGAATCCTAAGGTGATCGAGAGAACTCTCGTTAAGGAACTCGGCAAAATGACCCCGTAACTTCGGGAGAAGGGGTGCTCTGTTAGGGTGCAAGCCCGAGAGAGCCGCAGTGAATAGGCCCAGGCGACTGTTTAGCAAAAACACAGGTCTCTGCGAAGCCGTAAGGCGAAGTATAGGGGCTGACGCCTGCCCGGTGCTGGAAGGTTAAGAGGAGCGCTTAGCATAAGCGAAGGTGCGAATTGAAGCCCCAGTAAACGGCGGCCGTAACTATAACGGTCCTAAGGTAGCGAAATTCCTTGTCGGGTAAGTTCCGACCCGCACGAAAGGCGCAACGATCTGGGCACTGTCTCAACGAGAGACTCGGTGAAATTATAGTACCTGTGAAGATGCAGGTTACCCGCGACAGGACGGAAAGACCCCGTGGAGCTTTACTGCAGCCTGATATTGAATGTTGGTACAGCTTGTACAGGATAGGTAGGAGCCTTGGAAACCGGAGCGCTAGCTTCGGTGGAGGCATCGGTGGGATACTACCCTGGCTGTATTGACCTTCTAACCCGCCGCCCTTATCGGGCGGGGAGACAGTGTCAGGTGGGCAGTTTGACTGGGGCGGTCGCCTCCTAAAAGGTAACGGAGGCGCCCAAAGGTTCCCTCAGAATGGTTGGAAATCATTCGCAGAGTGTAAAGGCACAAGGGAGCTTGACTGCGAGACCTACAAGTCGAGCAGGGACGAAAGTCGGGCTTAGTGATCCGGTGGTTCCGCATGGAAGGGCCATCGCTCAACGGATAAAAGCTACCCCGGGGATAACAGGCTTATCTCCCCCAAGAGTCCACATCGACGGGGAGGTTTGGCACCTCGATGTCGGCTCATCGCATCCTGGGGCTGTAGTCGGTCCCAAGGGTTGGGCTGTTCGCCCATTAAAGCGGTACGCGAGCTGGGTTCAGAACGTCGTGAGACAGTTCGGTCCCTATCCGTCGCGGGCGCAGGAAATTTGAGAGGAGCTGTCCTTAGTACGAGAGGACCGGGATGGACGCACCGCTGGTGTACCAGTTGTTCTGCCAAGGGCATCGCTGGGTAGCTATGTGCGGACGGGATAAGTGCTGAAAGCATCTAAGCATGAAGCCCCCCTCAAGATGAGATTTCCCATTCCGCAAGGAAGTAAGATCCCTGAAAGATGATCAGGTTGATAGGTCTGAGGTGGAAGTGTGGCGACACATGGAGCTGACAGATACTAATCGATCGAGGACTTAACCACATTTTGAATGATGTCACACCTGTTATCTAGTTTTGAGAGAACACTCTCAATTTGTTTGGTGGCGATAGCGAAGAGGTCACACCCGTTCCCATACCGAACACGGAAGTTAAGCTCTTCAGCGCCGATGGTAGTCGGGGGTTTCCCCCTGTGAGAGTAGGACGCCGCCAAGCAATTGCACGCTAGTGCAGTTATGGAGGATTAGCTCAGCTGGGAGAGCATCTGCCTTACAAGCAGAGGGTCGGCGGTTCGAGCCCGTCATCCTCCACCATTCTTCATTATACATATCGGTTTTACATATATGCCGGTGTAGCTCAATTGGTAGAGCAACTGACTTGTAATCAGTAGGTTGGGGGTTCAAGTCCTCTTGCCGGCACCACTTTTATATGATATAATATTCAAGTCTCGTAAGAAGAGCCATTAGCTCAGTTGGTAGAGCATCTGACTTTTAATCAGAGGGTCGAAGGTTCGAGTCCTTCATGGCTCACCATTTACATGTTGCGGATGTGGCGGAATTGGCAGACGCGCTAGAATCAGGCTCTAGTGTCTTTACAGACGTGGGGGTTCAAGTCCCTTCATCCGCACCATTTCTGCGGAAGTAGTTCAGTGGTAGAACACCACCTTGCCAAGGTGGGGGTCGCGGGTTCGAATCCCGTCTTCCGCTCCAACTATACCATCCACGCCGGGGTGGTGGAATTGGCAGACACACAGGACTTAAAATCCTGCGGTAGGTGACTACCGTGCCGGTTCAAGTCCGGCCCTCGGCATTAAGTTTTGCGCCCGTAGCTCAATTGGATAGAGCGTTTGACTACGGATCAAAAGGTTAGGGGTTCGACTCCTCTCGGGCGCGCCATGATCTACATGAAATCGGGAAGTAGCTCAGCTTGGTAGAGCACATGGTTTGGGACCATGGGGTCGCAGGTTCGAATCCTGTCTTCCCGACCATTCTTGGGGCCTTAGCTCAGCTGGGAGAGCGCCTGCTTTGCACGCAGGAGGTCAGCGGTTCGATCCCGCTAGGCTCCACTTGGTTTCAATAAATATTTGGCGGTGTAGCTCAGCTGGCTAGAGCGTACGGTTCATACCCGTGAGGTCGGGGGTTCGATCCCCTCCGCCGCTACCAATGGACCTTTAGCTCAGTTGGTTAGAGCAGACGGCTCATAACCGTCCGGTCGTAGGTTCGAGTCCTACAAGGTCCACCACTATACGGAGGAATACCCAAGTCTGGCTGAAGGGATCGGTCTTGAAAACCGACAGGGGTGTCAAAGCCCGCGGGGGTTCGAATCCCTCTTCCTCCGCCATATATATTCTTAATCATCGCGGGGTGGAGCAGTTCGGTAGCTCGTCGGGCTCATAACCCGAAGGTCGCAGGTTCAAATCCTGCCCCCGCAACCAAAATACATGAATGAAATAAGGGGTACCTAAAGGGTACAACCTAAAAAATTCACATGTAAATATCAAAATGGTCCGGTAGTTCAGTTGGTTAGAATGCCTGCCTGTCACGCAGGAGGTCGCGGGTTCGAGTCCCGTCCGGACCGCCATTTAAATACTTAGGCTCGGTAGCTCAGTTGGTAGAGCAACGGACTGAAAATCCGTGTGTCGGCGGTTCGATTCCGTCCCGAGCCACCATTTATCAATATATATTTTGGCGGTTGTGGCGAAGTGGTTAACGCACCAGATTGTGGCTCTGGCATTCGTGGGTTCGATTCCCATCAATCGCCCCAAATAAAATTGCGGGTGTAGTTTAGTGGTAAAACCTCAGCCTTCCAAGCTGATGTCGTGGGTTCGATTCCCATCACCCGCTCCATTTCTATATTGTCATGGGCCTGTAGCTCAGCTGGTTAGAGCGCACGCCTGATAAGCGTGAGGTCGATGGTTCGAGTCCATTCAGGCCCACCATGACCTTTATATTCCACAGTAGCTCAGTGGTAGAGCTATCGGCTGTTAACCGATCGGTCGCAGGTTCGAATCCTGCCTGTGGAGCCAAATGGAGAAGTACTCAAGTGGCTGAAGAGGCGCCCCTGCTAAGGGTGTAGGTCGTGTAAGCGGCGCGAGGGTTCAAATCCCTCCTTCTCCGCCATATGATTACACATATAAATTCTCAATCATCGGCCCGTTGGTCAAGCGGTTAAGACACCGCCCTTTCACGGCGGTAACACGGGTTCGAATCCCGTACGGGTCATTCAGAAACCTTGCATATCCTGCAAGGTTTTTTTATTTTTTATAAATCCTGACATGCCTTAGAATCATTCTATATTCTATAAACAGGCAACAAAAATCTCCATATATTTCGTTTTTCTTCGGAAAATGAAGTTAATTGTCAATAAGTATAAGCGCTTTCATGAAAGGGCTTTTTTTTATTTCTTCGAATAAATACTATAAATGAAAACTATGATGTCAGAAAGGATGATTACATGGCCGCTGCCAGCCCTACAGCACATGATGTTTATCTTTTTCACGAAGGCAGTCTGTTTAAAAGCTATCAGCTGTTTGGCTCGCATTATCGCGAGCTGAATGGCCAAAGAGGATATGAATTCTGTGTGTGGGCGCCTCATGCGTCAGAAGTACGAGTGGCTGGGGATTTTAACAGCTGGTCAGGAGAACAGCATGTGATGCACAGAGCGAACGATGGTGGCATTTGGACGTTGTTTATTCCAGATTTAGGAGAAAAGGAAAGATATAAGTATGAAATCGTGACGAAAAGCGGCGAGATCAGGCTGAAGGCAGATCCATATGCTATTTATTCAGAAATCAGGCCCAATACAGCGTCACTTACTTACGATTTTGCAGGATATAACTGGAAAGATCAAAAATGGCAAAAGAAACAGAAGGCTAATACGCTGTATGAGAAACCTGTTTTTATTTATGAACTTCATCTCGGTTCCTGGAAGAAACATTCTGATGGCAGGCATTACTCTTATAAAGAATTAAGCCAGTCGCTTATTCCTTATATCAAAGAGCATGGGTTTACCCATATCGAACTGCTTCCGGTGCATGAGCACCCTTATGATCGTTCCTGGGGATACCAAGGAACGGGTTATTACAGCCCGACAAGCAGGTTTGGCACGCCGCATGATTTGATGAAGTTTGTGGATGAATGCCATCAAGAAAACATCGGAGTCATTCTGGATTGGGTCCCCGGACATTTTTGTAAAGACGCACATGGTCTTTATATGTTTGATGGAGAGCCACTTTATGAATATCAAGAAGAACGTGATCGGGAGAACTGGCTATGGGGCACGGCAAACTTTGACCTGGGAAAACCGGAAGTTCATAGTTTTTTAATTTCTAATGCGTTGTACTGGGCGGAACTCTATCATATAGATGGATTTAGGGTTGATGCAGTGGCTAATCTCCTGTATTGGCCAAATCAGGATGAACGCCATACGAATCCATATGCTGTTGAATTTTTAAAAAAACTCAATCAAACCATGAGAGAGGCATATCCTCATGTCATGATGATTGCGGAAGACTCTACGGAATGGCCTCAAGTGACAGGTGCTGTTGAGGAAGGAGGGCTTGGTTTTCATTTTAAATGGAATATGGGCTGGATGAATGACGTACTGAAATACATGGAGACGCCGCCAGAAGAAAGGCGGTATTGTCATCAGCTTATTTCGTTTTCATTACTGTATGCGTTTAGTGAACATTTTGTATTGCCGTTTTCTCATGATGAAGTCGTATACGGAAAAAAATCCCTTCTTAATAAAATGCCTGGCGACTATTGGCAGAAATTTGCCCAGTATCGGCTTTTGCTCGGCTATATGACGGCTCATCCCGGAAAGAAATTGATCTTTATGGGATCAGAATTTGCCCAATTTGATGAATGGAAAGATACAGAACAGCTTGATTGGTTTTTGGACTCCTTCCCCATGCATCAGAAAGCCAGCGTTTTTACGCAAGATCTTCTCCGCTTTTATCAAAAAAGCAAAATCCTTTATGAACATGACCATCGTGCACAATCGTTTGAATGGATTGATGTCCATAATGACGAACAATCAATCTTTTCTTTTATTCGTTATGGCAAAAGGCACGGTGAGGCGCTTGTCATCATTTGTAATTTTACACCCGCGGTCTATCATCAATATGATGTTGGGGTTCCTTTTCTTACTCAATACATCGAAGTGCTGAACAGCGACAGTGAAGCATATGGAGGCTCAGGACAAATCAACAAAAAGCCGTTAGCGGCCAAAAAGGGAGCTCTTCATCATAAACCATGTTATATCACGATGACCATCCCCCCTTACGGCATTTCGATTTTACGGGCGGTTAAAAAAAGAGGAGAGATAAAAAGATGAAAAAACAATGTGTAGCCATGCTCCTTGCCGGCGGGAAGGGCAGCCGTCTCAGCGGATTGACAAAAAATATGGCGAAACCGGCTGTATCTTTCGGGGGAAAATACAGGATTATTGATTTTACCCTCAGCAACTGTTCCAATTCAGGCATAGACACAGTCGGGATTTTAACACAATATCAGCCGCTTGAGCTGAATTCCTATATTGGAATCGGCAGTGCATGGGACCTTGACAGATATAATGGCGGCGTGACGGTATTACCCCCTTATGCCGAGTCATCAGAAGTCAAATGGTATAAAGGGACGGCAAGCGCTATTTATGAAAACCTTAATTATTTGAATCAGTATGATCCTGAGTATGTGCTGATATTATCAGGAGATCACATATACAAAATGGACTACGGTAAAATGCTTGATTTTCATATTGAAAAGAAAGCGGATGTAACAATCTCTGTCATCGAGGTGGGCTGGGAGGAAGCAAGCCGGTTCGGTATCATGAAGACCGATGCAGATGGGACGATTACACATTTTGATGAAAAGCCCAAATTCCCTAAGAGCAATCTTGCCTCAATGGGAATTTATATATTCAATTGGCCGCTTTTGAAACAGTATCTTGAGATGGACGACCGGAATCCTTATTCAAGCCACGACTTTGGCAAAGACATTATTCCTCTGCTTTTGGAGGAGAAAAAAAATCTTTCCGCTTATCCGTTCAAAGGATATTGGAAGGATGTCGGTACTGTTCAGAGCTTGTGGGAAGCCAATATGGATCTGTTAAAAGAGGACTCGGAGCTCAAGCTGTTTGAACGGAAATGGAAAATTTACTCTGTCAATCCGAATCAGCCTCCGCAATTTATTTCATCTGACGCACAGGTTCATGATTCGCTTGTGAACGAAGGCTGTGTTGTGTATGGTAATGTGTCTCATTCCGTTCTTTTTCAAGGTGTTACTGTCGGTAAGCATGCGACTGTCAAATCATCGGTCATTATGCCGGATGTGACGATCGGCGAGCATGTAGTGATTGAAAATGCCATCGTTCCTAAGGGCCTGGTGCTGCCGGATGGCGCAGTGATTCGATCCGAAAAAGACATTCAGGAGGCGCTGCTCGTTTCAGAGGAATTTGTAGAAAAAGAATTGATCTAATACTGAAGAGGGGGCTGAGTCAGTGTTCAATAATCAAATGTTAGGTGTTATAGATGAAACCACATATAAGCATTCTCTTCAGGATTTAACGGCACAGCGGTCGCTGGGAGCAATCCCTTTCGCCGGCAGGTACCGTCTGATCGATTTTATGCTTTCCAACATGGTGAATGCGGATATTAGGAGTGTCGCGATTTTTCCGAAGTATCGCTATCGTTCGCTTATGGATCATCTTGGAGCAGGTAAGGAATGGGATTTGCATCGAAAAAAGGATGGCCTCTTTTTTTTCCCGTCGCCCCACCTTCACCAAGAATACGATGAGTTCGGTTCCTTTCGGCAGTTTTCCGACCATCTTGATTATTTTCACAGAAGCACACAGCAGTATGCTGTCATCTCCAACAGCCATACTGTATGCAACATTCAATTTCAATATGTGCTGAAACGCCATCAGGAGGTTGGCTGCGACGTCACCGAGGTATTTCAGGATGGCCAGTCGCTGCAAATCTATATCATGTCTACAGCGCTTTTAAAGGATTTGATCTACGGACATAGTGAAAAAGGCTATAAAACCATTCAGGAGGCTGTTGAAAAAGAATCCTCCTCCTTGACCATTTGCCCTTATGAATATTCAGGTTATGCCGCTGTCATTGATTCGGTGGAAAAGTATTATACCCACAGTATGGAGCTCATTCAGCCTCGTTTTTGGCAGCAGGTGTTTTTGCCGCAGCAGCCGATCTATACAAAAGTGAAGGATGAGCCGCCGACGAAATACGGAAAACACAGCACTGTTAAAAATTCCTTAGTCGCAAACGGATGTGTGCTTGAAGGAGAGGTTGAAAACTGCATTTTGTTCAGGGCGGTTCATGTCGGAAAGGGGACGAAGCTGAAAAACTGCATTATTATGCAAAAAACGCAGATTGGCGAGAATTGCCAGATTGAGCAGGTCATTTCTGATAAGGACGTTAAAATCGGCAATGCGACTGAGGCTGCGGGAACAGCTGAGCAGCCGCTTGTATTAAGAAAAGGTTTGGTACAAGGAGAGCTGATGAATTCTTGAAGGTATTATTTGCTGTATCTGAATGTACCCCGTTTGTTAAATCAGGAGGTCTTGCCGATGTAGCTGGTGCTCTGCCAAAGGCACTTGCGCGATTAGGCAATGAAGTAGCTGTAATGCTTCCGAAGTACAGCCAAATACCTGAGCGATGGAAAAAGCGCATGGAAAAAACGGCTGAGTGTACGGTAGCCGTCGGCTGGCGTCAGCAATATTGCGGAATTGAACATATTGCTGAAGATGATGTGAATTATTATTTCATCGACAATAAATATTATTTTAACAGGGATTCGTTGTATGGGCATTATGATGACGGTGAACGGTTTGCCTTTTTTTCAAGAGCTGTGCTGGAGGCCGCCGAAGCTGTGAATATTCAAGCCGATATTGTTCATACTCACGACTGGCATACAGCGATGGTCAATTATTTGCTGAAAGAGGAATACAGAAAACATCCTTTTTATAAGCAGATGAGAAGCGTGCTCACAATCCACAATCTACAGTTTCAAGGCATATTTCCGCCTGATGTCACACATGACTTGCTAGGGCTTGAGATGGATCATTTTCATTATGAAAGGTTAGAATGCAACGGATTTGTTAATTTTATGAAGGCAGGCATCATTGCGGCTGATCATGTGACAACTGTGAGCCCCACTTACAGAAATGAAATATTGACGCCTTATTATGGTGAACAGCTTGAGCAGGTTTTGCAATATAGGGAAAATGATATAACCGGCATATTAAATGGCATTGATGATACTTTCTATCAGCCGAAATGCGATCCCTATATAGAGGCGCATTACGATTCGGAGCATCTTGCATGCAAGGAAGTAAATAAAACGAAGCTTCAGCGGCGGATGGGGCTTCCAGAGCGAAATGATATTCCGCTGATCAGTATGGTGACAAGGCTCACTAAACAAAAGGGACTTGATCTTGTCCGCAGAATTATGCACGAACTTCTTGAAGAGCAAGACATACAGCTAATTGTGCTGGGTACAGGGGAACGTGAATTTGAAGATTATTTCCGGTATGCAGAATTTGCTTTTCATGAGAAGTGCCGAGCGTATATTGGGTTTGATGAGCCGCTTGCCCATCAAATTTATGCGGGCTCCGATATGTTTTTAATGCCGTCGAAATTTGAGCCGTGCGGCTTGGGTCAGCTTATTGCTCTCCAATATGGCGCCATTCCGATTGTCAGGGAGACGGGCGGTCTTTACGACACTGTCCGTTCCTATCAGGAGGAAGAGGGAACCGGCAATGGCTTTACGTTTTCCGCTTTCAATGCGCATGATCTGAAATTTACGATCGAGAGGGCGCTGTCGTTTTATCGCCAAAAGGATGTATGGAAGAGCATCATGAAGACCGCAATGAATGCAGATTACAGCTGGGAGCAGTCAGCAAAAGAGTATCAGCGCATTTTCGAGCATGTGACAAGGAGTGGACGGGATGTTCTCGAGTAAAGAACGCTTTGCAGCCTTATTTTTAAAGCGTCTGGAAATGACGTGCGGAAAAAGCTTCAAAGACTCTGCCAAGCTGGATCAATATAAAACGTTGGGCAATATGGTCAGAGAATATATCAGCGCTGATTGGATCCAGACGAATGAAAAAAGCAGGTCCAATTCCGGGAAGCAGACATATTATTTGTCAATCGAATTTCTGCTCGGTCAGCTCCTTGAACAAAATTTAATGAATCTTGGCGTTCGTGATGTTGTAGAAGCAGGCTTAAAGGAAATCGGCATCAATTTAGAGGAGATCCTTCAAATGGAAAGCGATGCAGGTCTCGGCAACGGCGGGCTTGGGCGCTTGGCAGCTTGCTTTTTAGATTCTCTGGCTTCATTGAATTTGCCGGGGCACGGGATGGGCATTCGTTATAAGCATGGCTTGTTTGAGCAAAAAATTGTAAACGGGCATCAGGTGGAGCTGCCTGAGCAATGGCTGAAAAACGGGAATGTATGGGAAGTAAGAAATGCCGATCAGGCAGTTGACGTGCCGTTTTGGGGCGAGGTGCATATGACAGAAAAGAACGGACGTCTGCATTTTCGCCACGAGCAAGCTACAATTGTTACAGCCGTTCCTTATGACATCCCAATCATCGGCTATGAAACGGGTACCGTCAATACGTTAAGGCTTTGGAACGCTGAGCCTTATGCGCATTATCATGGCGGCAATATTTTGTCTTATAAGCGGGAAACCGAAGCAGTTTCTGAATTTTTATATCCTGATGACACTCATGACGAGGGGAAAATTTTACGGCTGAAGCAGCAGTATTTTTTAGTATGCGCAAGCTTAAAAAGCATTGTGAACAATTACCGAAAAACAAATAAATCTTTATCCGGCTTGCATAAAAAAGTAAGCATTCATATTAATGATACCCATCCTGCACTGGCAGTGCCTGAGCTGATGCGGATTTTGCTCGATGAAGAGAACATGAGCTGGGAAGAGGCCTGGCATATTACCGTACATACGATTTCTTATACAAATCATACGACATTGTCAGAAGCGCTTGAGAAATGGCCGATTCATTTGTTTAAGCCGCTGCTCCCGCGAATGTACATGATTATTGAAGAGATCAATGAAAGGTTTTGCCGGGCGGTGTGGGAAAAGTATCCCGGAGACTGGAAAAGGATAGAGGACATGGCGATTACGGCGCATGGTGTTGTCAAAATGGCTCATCTGGCTATAGTGGGCAGCTACAGTGTAAACGGCGTTGCCAAAATTCATTCCGATATTTTAAAGGAAAGGGAGATGCGCGATTTTCATTTGCTGTTTCCGAATCGTTTTAACAATAAGACGAATGGAATTGCCCACAGGCGCTGGCTGCTGAAAGCGAATCCCGGCTTGTCTGCTATCATCACGGAGGCGATCGGCAATGAATGGGTGAAACAGCCGGAATCACTGATTCGCTTAGAACCGTACGCCTCTGATCCTGCTTTTATCGAACAGTTTCAAAACAACAAAAGCAGGAAAAAACAAGAGCTCACTGATTTGATTTTTTGCACGGCCGGGGTAGTTGTGAACCCTGACAGCATATTTGATGTTCAGGTGAAACGTCTTCATGCATACAAACGGCAGCTGCTGAATGTTCTTCATATTATGTATTTGTATAATCGGCTCAAAGAGGACTCGGGCTTTTCTATCTACCCGCAAACCTTTATTTTTGGGGCAAAGGCTTCACCAAGTTATTATTATGCCAAGAAAATCATTAAGCTGATCCATTCTGTCGCGGAAAAGGTCAACTATGATCCGGCAGTCAAACAACTGCTCAAGATTGTTTTTTTGGAAAATTACAGAGTTTCTATGGCTGAGCGGATTTTTCCAGCGTCAGATGTAAGTGAACAAATTTCAACCGCAAGCAAGGAAGCGTCTGGTACAGGAAATATGAAGTTCATGATGAACGGCGCTTTGACGATTGGCACACATGACGGCGCAAATATTGAGATACTTGAGCGGGTGGGGCCTGATTGTATTTACACATTCGGTTTAAAGGCGGATGAAGTTCTATCGTATCAGGAAAACGGCGGCTATAGATCGAGGGAATATTATCAGCATGACCGCAGAATCAGACAGGTAGCGGATCAGCTGATCAACGGTTTTTTTGAAGGGGAAGCAGATGAATTTGAATCGATCTATGACTCGCTGCTTCCGCATAATGATGAGTATTTTGTGCTGAAGGATTTCAGCTCATATGCAGATGCGCAGGGGCGTATTCAAGCTGATTATCTCGATCGGAGGAAATGGTCTGAGCGTTCGATTGTGAATATTGCCCATTCTGGATATTTCTCAAGCGACCGCACGATCCGGGAATATGCGAAAAACATTTGGGGAATCCAGCCGATGATGTGAAAAGCCGCTGTATAAGCGGCTTTTTTGTTCACAGATTCATGGAATAGATTGTAAAGGATAAGAATGTCGCAAATGCACTCCATAAAAAATAAGGCAAAAGAAGATAGCTTGCGGTCCTGCTGTATTTTTTCGCTATGATCATTAAAACGATTGCAGTGATGGCGACAAGCAGGCTGTCAATCGATGCAGCCAGCAGATTCTTTTGGGTAAATTGAAAATAGCTGAATGCCTGATTGAGCACATAATTAATCAAAAGCGTAAGCCAAAAGCTTTTCGCATCTTTAAATGAAAACGCGGCATACACAATGGCAGCTGAAAGGGAGATCAGGGCAAATAGGATGGCCCAAATGATGCCGATCGCAGATCCGGGTGGCGTCCAGTCCGGTTTTTTCAGTGAATTGTACCATTCTTGGTCAATTGGAAACAGGTAGTCTGCGGCTGAAAACAGCGCATATGTAATCACAAAAACCGCTATGGCACCGACCATCTTCTTCATGTTTGTAACCCCCGTATGTATTAATGTTACATTTATTCTTACCCTTATCTTATAAAGATCATCCCCCCGATATACGGGGGAGATGATGTCTTAAATCAGCTGCTTTAATGCGTTTGCTTTAATGCGTTCATATTCAAAAGCTGACTCTAATTCTTCCTTCGGTAAAGCAGACTTGCGGACGTATTTTTCGCGAATGACATCGTAAAGCTCATAAGGAAACAGCATATCAATAAACATTACTTGTTTTTGTTCGTCAGTTAATGGGGCACTGGATTCATATGCGTTCAGCATCACATGAAATGTTTCTTCATCCCAAACGCCCGTCGTATCTAAAAGCGGAATAATCATTTTGCGCAAATCTCGAATAGGAAGATCAAATGATACGGTATCTAGGTCGATGACCCAAATCTGTTCGTTTTCCCCCAAGAGGGTATTTCCGGTTCCATAATCCTGGTGGCAAAGATTAGGGCTTTTTTTCAGCTGTTCAGTCCATGGCACATAGGACGACTGCAAAAGCCGGTCTTTGATGCGCAGTCCGTCTTCAATAAAGCTGTCTATCTCTTGAAGATAAAGCTGTGAGAAAGGATCTTCTTTTTCCATCTGCGCCATCAGCTTCCACGTTTCCATCTGTTTGCATCGTTTCGTATAGTGATTCGGCCAGCGCCCTAATTTCGTAAATACGGGAACGCCATTAGGCGGCTGATATCCGACGGAAGCTGTATGGAAATCAGCAAGGCCTTTCATGATAAACTCCAAATCCTGCTTTACAGTCAGCTCAAACGGCCTTCCTTCGATCCAGTCATATACGACAAATAGAAAGGAGCCGTGCTTGGAATATAGGCTGCCTTTTTTATTTGGGATTATGCCGGGAACGTTCATTCCTTTTTTTGCTAAATAATCCTGTGCGAAAATGGAAAACAAGGCTTTCTTTTCGGGCCTGTGTATTCGTTTCAGACAAACCGCACCGGAGCCTGTGTGAACCTTCCACACAAGCGCCATCTGGTTTCCTTGAATGACGTCTATTTTTTCAGTCTGCACATCCCATCCTTGAAGCACATTTTCAGCCAGCTCGGTTAATTTTCTTTCATCTTCTGCTGATAAAGGAAGCTCTGATGAATTCCCCTCCTCAATGACTTCTTGGTTTTCTGCCATTAAAGGACACATCCTTACCTGTTTTACTCCTACCTTATGAATCGAAAGAAAAAAATGATTGAGATATTTGACTATATTTGATAGAAGAATCTGGTTGTTTACCCGTTTTGTTTTTGGGGCAGTCCCATTCCGCACAAGTTGGTTGTTCAGCCGTATCATGATTCTAACTAGTTAAAAATCATGCAGGAATGGAGGCTATGTATGAAAATAGCACTGATCGCCACAGAGAAGCTTCCTGTCCCCTCGGTTCGAGGAGGCGCCATTCAAATCTACCTCGAAGCAGTTGCCCCTTTGATTGCCAAAAAACATGAGGTGACTGTATTTTCTATTAAAGATCCAAATCTCGCTGATCGAGAGACAGCAGACGGAGTCCATTATGTGCATTTGGATGAAGACCGTTATGAAGATGCTGTTGGAGAAGAGCTGAAAAAGAGCCGTTTTGATCTTGTGCATGTCTGTAATCGCCCAAGCTGGGTGTCGAAACTGAAGAAACAGGCGCCAGATGCAGTTTTTATTTTAAGCGTTCACAATGAAATGTTCGCTTACGATAAGATCAGCCAGGCAGAAGGTGAGATATGCATCGATTCTGTAGCGCAGATTGTTACGGTCAGCGATTATATTGGCCAGACGATCACAAGCCGTTTTCCGTCAGCACGATCAAAAACAAAAACGGTGTATTCCGGTGTGGATTTGAAAGCGTACCACCCACGCTGGACAAAAGAAGGGCAGCGGGCTCGCGAAGATATGCGAAGCGAGCTGGAACTTCACGGTAAAAAAATTGTCCTTTTTGTTGGCCGGCTCAGCAAAGTAAAAGGCCCGCACATTTTATTGCAGGCGTTGCCGGACATAATCGAGGAGCATCCTGATGTCATGATGGTGTTTATCGGGTCAAAATGGTTCGGAGATAATGAATTAAATAACTATGTCAAACATCTTCATACCCTCGGTGCGATGCAAAAGGATCATGTCACATTTATTCAATTTGTGAAGCCAAAGGACATTCCTCGCCTTTATACCATGTCAGATGTATTTGTATGCTCTTCGCAGTGGCAGGAGCCTTTAGCGAGGGTGCATTATGAAGCGATGGCTGCGGGACTGCCTATTATTACAAGCAATCGGGGAGGCAATCCAGAGGTCATAGAGGAAGGGAAAAACGGCTACATCATTCATGACTTTGAAAATCCTAAACAATATGCTGGATATATCAATGATTTGCTCAGCAGCTCTGAAAAACGGGAACGGCTTGGGAAATACAGCCGTCGTGAGGCAGAAAGCCAATTCGGCTGGCAGAGGGTGGCGGAAAATCTGCTCAGCGTGTATGAGAAGAACAGATAGAAGGGGTGAACAGAGTGTACCAAAAAGAGCATGAAGAACAGATTGTGTCCGATATTCTCAGCTATTATCCGTTCCATGTCGAACATGTGGCGTTGAAATCAAACAAAAGCGGGCGCAAAATCTGGGAAATACAAACTGATCAAGGCCTAAAGCTATTAAAAGAAGCGCAGATGAAACCGGAGCGAATGCTTTTTATCACTCAGGCACATGCCCATTTACAAGAGAAAGGGCTGCCGGTAGCGCCGATACATCAAACAAAAAATGGCGGGAGCTGCTTAGGTACTGATCGGGTCTCCTACAGTTTATATGACAAAGTGACAGGAAAAGAAATGATTTACTATGATGCAGAGCAGATGAAAAAAGTCATGTCATTTGCCGGCCATTTTCATCATGCGTCAAAAGGATATGTTTGCAGAGATGAAAGCAAGAAAAGAAGCAGGCTCGGCAAATGGCATAAATTATACCGGTGGAAGCTGCAGGAATTAGAAGGGAATATGCAGATCGCGGCATCTTATCCTGATGACTTATTTTCGCAAACTTTCTTAAAACACGCTGATAAAATGCTGGCAAGAGGAAAAGAAGCTCTGCAAGCGCTTGATGAGTCAGAGTATGAAAATTGGACAAAAGAAACGCTTGAACATGGAGGATTCTGTTTTCAGGATTTTACATTGGCGCGTTTGACTGAGATCGACGGGGAGCCTTTTTTAAAAGAGCTTCACTCGATTACCTACGATTTGCCATCAAGAGATCTGCGCATTCTGCTGAATAAAGTTATGGTTAAGCTTTCTGTATGGGATACCGATTTCATGGTTGCACTGCTTGCAGCCTATGATGCAGTGTATCCGCTCACAGAAAAACAGTACGAGGTGCTATGGATTGATCTCGCGTTTCCGCATTTGTTCTGTGCAATCGGCCATAAATATTATTTGAAGCAAAAGAAAACATGGTCAGATGAGAAGTACAACTGGGCGCTGCAAAATATGATTTCTGTTGAAGAATCTAAAGATGCGTTTTTGGATAAAATGCCGGAACTGTATAAAAAAATAAAAGCGTATCGGGAGGCGAATTGACATGAGGTCATCGAGACAAAAAGCCTCCATTTCTAAACTCGATCTCGACCAATTCGTATTTACACCGCCTGGATCGATGGGGTGGCAGGCTCATGACACAAGCTCAGCTGAGAAGGAAGAAGAGGAGAAACACTTGGCTGTGGGCAGCATTCGAGAGCTCCCTAACATCAATGCACCGAAAGAATTTCAAGAAGAAACGAAGGAAAAGGAAACAGATCACAAAGTTATGGATGACGAAGAAACGAAATTCGAAACCATTCGAGAGCCTGAGGAGGAGCATGATTCCAAACGTTCAGAGCCGCCAATTGAAGAGGAGGATGAAGAACCAGAATTAGTGGAGGAAGCTAGAGTGGAAATTATCGTTCTTCCGAGTGAATCCGCACCAGCTCCATGGTTTTCTCAAACTGTAAAGCGCAAGGCATAAAATCACATTTATGCCTTTTTTTATGTTCTATGCAGCAAAAAAACAGCCCGTATTGCAACACGAGCTGTAGGTTTTATGATTTTGCTTTCACAAAAAGCTGATTGATAGATGATAAATCAAGATTCTGCGATAGAAGAGGCGGCGGAAATTGTTTGTTTTCCGGTGTCAGAACGGATTGGTAAACAGCATTGAGCCTTTTGGCAGCATGGGTAAAGGTAAACGAAGATTCTACATTGTGCCGGCCGTTTTTTGTGATTTTGTTCATTAATTCTTGGTCTGTAAAGGCTCTGTCAATTGCTTTCGCAAATGAAGAAGGTTTGTTGTAGCTGTCGATGACAAGACCGTTGACTTCGTGTTTTACAACTTCTCCGTTTCCGCCCCGGTTTGTGGTAATTAAGGGCGTTCCGGCCGCCATTGCTTCATAATTCACACGGGCGAGGGGTTCATTCCACTGAGAGCTGCACACAAATACATCTGCCATCAGAAAGAGGTTTGGAATGTCGTCTGCGGGGATGAATTTCGTGAAGATCACATGGTCCCTGTATGGCAGCGCCAGCTTGCGCAGATAGGTTACATATTGGTTTTCACCGTCATCGCTGAACCACTTCCCGCCTGCTATGACGAGCACAGTGTCGGGATGCTGCTGCAAAATCCGTTTCATGCTGTGAATGAGAAGGTGAGGCCCTTTTGTGGGGCTTAAACGGCCGGCAAATAAAATGACTTTCTTATCCCCAATGCCATATTTTTTTCGGTATGTTTCTCTGATAGCCGAACCTTTCATCGTCCAGACAGGCGGATAAGAGCGGATGTCAACACCGGAGTATACGACTTGTGTGATGTCCTCTGCTTCAGGGAACCGTTCAATGACGGTTTGTTTAATAAATTCGCTGACGGTTGTGATCATGGAGACATTGTCGAGTACTTCTTTTCCTTGCGCGAAGGTCATCTTTTTTTCAGAAAACATTTCGTTATGCAGGCTCAGAACAATCTTGCTGTTTGGTGAGGCTTTTTTATATAGAGAGACATTTAAAGGCCTATTGAACACATGAATAAGGTCAAAGGAAGAGGCTCGCAGCTCCTCGGCTACCGCCTCGCGGTAATGCTCTTTTGGCAGATGGATATACTGTACGCCGTCTTTTGTTTCTCTTTTTGGAAGTGATGGATCTTCTATTGAAAAAATGGTCAGATCGTACCGGCTGCTGAAATAGGGCGTGACACCGTCAATCATCATTTGAATTGCGCCGCCGCGTACCGCGGGCGCCGGCAGCTTTTCTGTACAGATAAAAGCAAGCTTCATTTTCATTCCCCCTGATACAGCGACGATAAATATGCGAATTCGTTGGCCAAACCATCCTTTAAGGATGTCGCGGGATCGTAATGTAAGAGCTGTTTTGCTTTTGAAATATCCGCCCACGTTTTGCTTGGTTCCCCTGCTATTTTGTCCGAAAAGTGCAGTGTTGCTTTTTTACCGGAAATGTCTTCAATGAGGGAGACAACCTTTAAGACTGAGGCACGCTCTGCGCCGCCGATATTCACCGTTTCACCAATAAGATGGGGTTTCCCAAGAACAGCGTAGATGGCTTTGACACAGTCGCCGATATAGGTAAAATCTCTTGACTGCTGCCCGTTACCGAAGATGGTGAGTGGCTTTTGCTGAAGGTGCTGTTTGATGAGCCGGTGAAAAGCCATGTCCGGCCGCTGTCTCGGTCCGTATACGGTAAAGAAACGGAGAATCACAATCGGAATGCCAAAGCTTTGTTGATACACATGGCAAAGCTTTTCTCCCGTAAGCTTTGTTACGCCGTACGGAGATAATGGGGAAAGCGCCGCGTTTTCACTGACTTTCCCTTGTTTTTCGCCATAGACGGAAGAGGTGGAAGCAAAGACGAACGTTTGAAGCGGATGTTCCCGGCAGGCCTCAAGGAGCCTTTGGAGCGCTTGTATATTATGTGCGGCATATGGATGAAAATGATCGCCCCAGCTTGAACGGACACCCGGTATGGCCGCCAAATGAAAGATGATATCCACTCCCTCCAGTAAGGGAGAAAGATCTGCAGTCAGCAGATTTTCCTTTATGAACGTAAATCGTTTTTCTGGCAGCAGGGCTTCAAGATTTTTGAATTTTAAGGAAAATGAAGTGGGTCCTATAAAGTCGTCGATTCCGATAACTTCATGTGTCTTATCCTTCAGCAATTCTTCGCAGAGGTGGGAGCCGATAAATCCCGCTGCTCCTGTGACGAGTATTTTCATGGGCGGCCAACTCCTGTGCAGATTAGTCCGAAGTCCTCGAGCAGTTCTTTTTTCAGTGTGTTGCGCCCGTCGATCACAAGTCGCCCTTTCATGATGCTTGCAGTCTTTTTCCAATCTAATGCTAAAAATTCAGGCCATTCTGTTGCCAAAAATAAAAAATCACTCTCTGCTATCGCATCAAAAGCTTGAGATTGCTGAGTCACATGTTTCCGCAAATGTTCTGGAAGAACAGCCTCAGGATCATATGCATCAACATGGCATCCCAGCTCTGTCAGCCTTTCTATCAACCTGACGGCTTGAGAATTCCTGGTGTCATCGGTATGCGGTTTGAAGGAAATGCCGAGTACAGCAGCTTTTTTGCCGTGAAGTGTATCAAAGAATGACTTTATTTTTTGGATATACAGGCCGAGCTGGGTATCATTGATGTGCTGCACGGCTTGTAGCAGGTAGGTCTCCGTGTTTTTTTCCTGGGCAGCAAATTGCAGCGCCTGCAGATCCTTTGGAAAACAAGAGCCGCCGTATCCGATGCCGGCCTGCAAAAAGTGTCCACCGATTCTCGGGTCTAGTCCGATGGCACGGGAAATATCTGAGATATCTGATTGATAGGTTTCACATATGCGGGCCATTTCGTTAATGAACGAAATTTTGGCTGCTAAGAAGAAGTTATTGGCATACTTAATCAGCTCTGCTCCTGCTAAGCTTGTAATGATATAAGGGGTGTCAATGTGTTTATAAATGGATTTGACGATTGCTGCTGATACGTGATCTCCTTCCTGAACACCGATGACCGTTTTATCAGGATGCAGCATGTCATACAAGGCGTTGCCTTCCCGCAGGAACTCCGGATTGGATACGATGTTAAATAAGTTTTCAGACACTCCGGAGGCAATCAGCTGTTTTGCTATGTTTTCATTTGTCCCGGGCGGAACAGTGCTTTTCGTAATAATGGTTTTATACGATCGGATTGCCTCGCTCAAATCGCTGATGACGGACTGCAGTGCTTTCGTATCTGCTGATCCGTCCGAACGCGGAGGGGTTCCGACTGCGATAAAAATGACGGGACATTCCTCCATGCTCGATTTCACTTCAGAAGAAAACGAGAGATTGCCGCAATGATTTAGTGCATCTGAAAGCCCAGGCTCGTAAAAGGGAATGTCTCCATTTTTCAGCTGTTCGATTTTTTTGAGGTCTTTGTCTGTGCATATCATGTCATGCCCGAAGGATGCCAGTGCCGCTGATAGGGTCAAACCGACATATCCGGCGCCAACCACACAAATTTTCATCACCTGAGCTCCTTTACAAGATTACTGGTCATATATCAATATCCTATTAAAAAAGGGCTGGTTCGTGATTCCGCTTTCTGCCCAGTTTCTTTCGCCTAATTTCAGATGTACAAACATCGGGGTGCGCTCTTGGAATATCATGTAATAAACATGAGCTGAGGGGAAAATAACATGATAAAAAAAGCGATCATTCCTGCCGGGGGATACGGAACGAGGAATCTTCCGGTGACGAAGGTGATTCCAAAAGAAATGTTTCCGGTAGGATCTAAGCCTGTGATTCATTATATTGTTGAAGAGCTGAAGGAGTCAGGCATTGAAGATATTTTGATGGTTGTATCGAGCCATAAAAATCTGATTGTCGACTATTTTGATTCCTCTTTGGCGCTTGAAGCTTTTCTGGCCTCCCGGCATAAACTGCATTTACTCAGTGAACATCCGATTCCGGATATACGGATTCATTATGTGCGGCAGCCTTATGCAAAAGGTCTTGGCGACGCGATTTCTTTTGGAAAGCAATTTTCAGGCGGAGAGCCTTTTGCCGTCGTTTTGCCTGATGATCTGATCTTTTCCGCTAAACAGCCGGCTTTGGGGCAGCTGATTGAAGCGTACACGAAATATCAGTGCAGTGTGATCGGCTTAAAAGAAACGAAAACGGAAGAATTGCACCATTACGGTGTGATAAAAGGGAAGCCTGTAGAAAAAGGGCTTTATCGCATTCAGGATATTGTGGAAAAGCCTAAACAAAACCCGCCTTCTCATTTTGCCGCAGCAGGACGTTATATTTTTACACCGGGCATTTTTGAGAAGCTGGAGACATTAGAAGCTGATGCCGGAGGAGAAGTGCAGCTAACGGATGCGATTAAAGCTTCACTTAGGGCATGCGATGTTTACGGGAAATTGCTGGAGGGCGATCGGTATGACATCGGCCTGCAAAAGGATTATCTGAAGCTGATCACCGATATGCTGAAAACGGAAAAGAACCCCCAATAACCGGGGGTTCAATCAGCGTGGAGATCGCCGAATGTTGTCATGATTCCCTCTTCATCGAGTTCTTCCTCATAACGCTCATGAGCTCTGCTTTGATAAACTGTAATTTCTTTGCCTGTGATATCTGTAGCGATGAAATTTTCGTACGATTCCGTATTACCGATGTTTTCTTCGGCATTCATCGTCATATCATCATAGCTGAGCGGAGGGTTTTCCATATCCTGCGGTGTTTGCGAGTTTCCGTATTTTTCGACGTCCTGGTAAGAATCTTCACTGTCATAAGGCGCTCTGATTTCTTCATCGTCGTCAAATTCAAATTGCCCGAAAGGTGTTTCTTCTTCGATCGGACGGTCTTTGGAAACGACATCCTGTGACGAATACTCTGCGAGCGTTGTGGCAGTCGGAAGCGCTTCAAGACGTTCGTAAGGGATTTCCTTTCCGCTGACTTCACAAATACCGTACGTACCGTTTTCTATCGCCTTCAATGAATGCTCAATGTCCCGGAGATGCTCTCTCTCATGCAAGTCGAGAGCGATGTCTTTTTCACGCTCGTAAAGCTCTGTCGCCTGATCGCCGGGATGGTTGTCGTAAGCTGAAAGCTCACCCCATGAATCATAAGGAAAGGCAGAGTTAAGCTGGAAATGGTCATTGTCTTTGAAACGGTTTAAGATATCTTCTTTTGTTTGTTCCAGTTCATGTTTCAAGTGTTGAAGCTGGTCTTTTGTAAGCAATGTGATCCCCTCGTTTCTCTGTGGTGCATACCTTTAGTATGAACAGATCGCCTGAGAACTTTCATAAATGACGAGTGGAGGAATATAGGAGATTTTCCTTATATGGTAAGCGGATACAACCTTTGCTATCAGTGGAGAAAGAAATTTAAGGTTTGTTTCTTTTTCATTTCTGAAATTAGGTTTATAATAGGTAAGGCAGGCCATTTGGACTGCATGATCTGTGTGTTTGACACAAAGGAGACACAGGTGTATGGTATTAAAAGCATTTTAAGGATTATGGAGGAATGTCTCATGGTGACAACGGTGCAGCGTACGTTCCGAAAGGAAGTTCTACATGCATTACATAAAGCCAAAGAAGTCAACCATGCTGTCTTAATAAGCTATTCGAGACAAATCGAGTCTCTTGACCCTCTATCATTTTTCAATTACGGAGCAAAAAAATATACAGGCAATCGATTTTTTTGGTCAGATCCTGAAAGTGAATTGACAATAGTCGGTCTTGGCAAAGAAGCGGTTTTCCAAACAAATCAGAAAAACAGCGAGCGGTATCGCGAGGTTGTTGAACAATGGGAGCGCTTTAAAAAGACGGCTTTTCATATTTATGAAGAAGAAATGCTGCAGCATTCTGCAGTGGGACCTGTGTTATTCGGAGGATTTTCTTTTGACCCTTGCGAAGAAAGAGGTACACAATGGGACCATTTCTCGGAAGGGGATTTCTTTGTGCCTGCGCTTATGCTGACGATGACTGCCGAAGGCCCGTTTCTAACAGTCAACAGATGGGTAAGCGGAGAGGAAGACGCAGAGACAGTTTTGGAAGGCTTAAAGTCTTTTGCAGCCGAATGTAAGGTTCCTGATTTAAACCAAGTAGATCAGGCTGTGATTGCAGCATCTCAAGAGCTGGATAAGGACGATTGGCTGAAAGCAATCGAAACGGCAACAAGCCAAATTAAAGAAAAACAATATGATAAGGTGGTTCTTGCCCGAGAGCTGCTGCTCACGTTTGAAGGTCCGGTCCAAATTGAACCGGTGCTTAAAACGCTTCTGAACGATCAGCAGACAAGCTATGTTTTTGCAATCGAACAGGAAGGAAAAACCTTTGTCGGCGCGTCTCCAGAGAGACTGATCAAAAGAGACGGCAGCACTGTCATGTCTTCTTGTCTGGCAGGCTCCATTAAACGCGGCGCGAACGAAGAAGAAGATCGCCGGATAGGCCTTGAATTATTAAACGATGAGAAAAATCTGCTGGAGCATGATATTGTTGTAGGCATGATTCATAACGCTTTTGCATCAAGCTGTTCGGAGGTTGAAAAGCCTGACGGACCTGTATTGTACAAAACGAAAAGCGTTCAGCACTTATTTACGCCGATTGTCGGGCAGCTTCGTGAGTCTGCTTCACTTTTTGATTTAATTGAGAAACTGCATCCTACGCCGGCGCTTGGGGGAGCACCTCAGAAAAAAGCTGTTGAAGTGATCAGAGAGATCGAACCGATGTCCCGCGGCTGGTATGCGGCCCCTATCGGCTGGATTGACAGCCAGGATAACGGGGAATTCGCAGTGGCCATTCGTTCAGGACTGATCGAAGGCAGCACAGCAAGGCTGTTTGCCGGGTGCGGCATTGTGGAAGACTCGGACCCGCAATCTGAATATGAAGAAACACAGATTAAATTGAAGCCGATGATCTCTGCATTAGGAGGTGAGAGGCGGTGACAGCCAACCCAATTACGCATTACATCGGAAGTTTTATTGATGAATTCGCCCTTTCCGGGATTACGGATGCCGTCGTTTGTCCGGGCTCAAGATCCACACCGCTGGCTATTCTTGCAGCCGCGCATCCCGATATCAGCATCCATGTCCAAATTGATGAAAGATCTGCCGGTTTTTTTGCTTTAGGGCTGGCAAAAGCGAAGCAGCGTCCCGTGCTTTTGATCTGTACATCAGGAACAGCCGCGGCCAACTTTTATCCGGCTGTGATTGAAGCCCATTATTCAAGAGTGCCAATTATTGTGTTAACTGCTGATCGGCCTCATGAGCTGCGCGAGGTAGGCGCACCGCAGGCTATTAATCAGCACTTCTTATTCGGTAACTTTGTTAAGTTTTTCACAGACTCTGCTCTTCCAGAAGAGTCTCCGCAAATGCTGAGATATATTCGAACGCTGGCCGGCCGCGCCGCCGGGGAAGCACAAAAGCGCCCAATGGGACCTGTGCATGTGAATGTGCCGCTGCGTGAACCGCTGATGCCGGATCTTTCGGATGAGCCGTTTGGAAGAATGAGAACAGGCCGTCACGTGTCTGTGAAAACGGGTACGCAGTCTGTTGACCGCGAATCTCTGTCTGATGTGGCTGCAATGCTGGCAGAGGCTGAAAAAGGAATGATCGTCTGCGGAGAGCTCCACAGTGATACGGAAAAGGAACACATTATTGCACTGTCAAAAGCGCTTCAGTATCCGATTTTAGCGGACCCGCTGTCTAATCTGAGGAACGGCGCTCATGATAAAAGCACTGTCATTGATGCGTATGATTCATTTTTAAAAGATGATGAGCTGAAGGCAAAATTGCGTCCTGATGTCGTCATCCGTTTTGGGCCGATGCCTGTCTCAAAACCGGTTTTCTTATGGCTCAAGGATGATCCGGCAATTCAGCAAATTGTGATTGACGAAGATGGAGGGTGGAGAGACCCGACACAGGCAAGCGCGCATATGATTCACTGCAACGCATCTGCTTTTGCTGAAGCAATCATAATGGAACATGCTGATATGACCAAGTCATCAGAATGGCTGAATAAGTGGCAGTTTGTCAATGAACGGTTCCGTGCGCATTTGCAAACAATCAGCAGTGAAGAGGTTTCGTTTGAAGGCAATCTCTATCGAATTCTTCAGCATCTTGTGCCTGAAAACAGCTCGCTGTTTGTCGGTAACAGTATGCCGATCAGGGATGTTGATACGTTTTTTGAAAAACAGGAACGTGCTTTCCGGATTTATTCAAACCGGGGCGCAAATGGGATAGACGGTGTCGTCTCCTCTGCGATGGGGGTATGTGAAGGGACAAAAGCGCCTGTTACACTCGTGATTGGAGATTTATCTTTTTATCACGATTTAAACGGACTGCTGGCGGCCAAAAAGCTTGGCATTCCTCTTACTGTGATTCTCGTGAATAATGACGGCGGCGGGATTTTCTCCTTTTTGCCGCAGGCTTCTGAAAAGACACACTTTGAAGATTTGTTCGGCACGCCGACAGGGCTCGATTTCAAGCATGCGGCTGCACTATACGGCGGAACGTATTCATGTCCTGCCTCGTGGGATGAATTCAAAACAGCTTACGCGCCGCAGGCAGACAAGCCCGGACTCCATTTGATAGAAATCAAAACGGATCGCCAATCGAGAGTTCAGCTCCATCGCGATATGCTGAATGAGGCTGTGCGGGAAGTGAAAGAACAATGGCAACTGTAAACATAACTGTTTCAGACGGTGTCCGATATGCTGTGACAGACGAGCGGCCGAATGCTTCCGAAGCCGTCGTCTGTCTGCACGGGTTTACCGGCAGCAAACAATCATGGACTTTCCTTGATGAGATGCTGCCTGATTCCCGTTTGGTCTTAATTGATTGTCTAGGGCATGGTGAAACCGATGCCCCGCCGAATGGGAGAAGATACAGCACGAACCGGCAAGTTTCTGACCTTGCCGAGATTTTTGATCAATTAAAACTTCACAAAGTGAAATTGATTGGGTATTCTATGGGAGGAAGGCTTGCTTATTCTTTTGCGGTGGCATATCCCGAACGGGTATCGGCACTGGTGCTTGAAAGCACAACGCCGGGGCTCAAAACGCTTGAGGAACGGCGGGACCGGATCATGCGGGACCGGAAGCTTGCCGATTTTATTTTGCGTGACGGGATCAAAGCATTTGTAGAGTATTGGGAGAACATTCCTTTGTTTTCATCCCAGCAGCGGCTGGCTGAAGATATTCGGCACAGGATACGGTCCGGCCGTCTGCGAAACAATAAGATTGGGCTTGCAAATAGTTTAACGGGCATGGGCACCGGTTCACAGCCTTCCTTGTGGAGCCGTGTACAAGAAATAGCCGTGCCTGTGCTTCTAATCTGCGGGGAGTGGGACAAAAAGTTTTGCGCCATCAATCAAGAGGTGCATAAGAAGCTTCCATCTAGTAGAATAGAGATTGTTCCAAAAGCCGGCCATACGGTGCATGTGGAACAGCCGCGTTTTTTTGGTAAAATAGTGAGTGAGTTTTTGACAAGCTTATAACTGCACATAGAAAAATAGAGGAGGTCATATCATGGCTGTAGAATGGAAAACTGAACGGACATACGATGAAATATTGTATGAAACGTATAATGGTATTGCAAAAATAACAATCAACCGCCCTGAGGTACATAACGCGTTTACCCCTAAAACGGTTGCTGAAATGATTGATGCGTTTGCTCGCGCGAGAGACGATCAAAATGTCGGCGTTATCGTGCTTGCTGGTGCCGGAGACAAAGCCTTTTGTTCTGGAGGAGACCAGAAAGTGCGCGGTCACGGCGGTTATGTAGGAGACGATCAAATTCCGCGATTAAACGTACTGGATCTTCAGCGTTTAATCCGCGTTATCCCGAAACCGGTTGTTGCGATGGTGTCCGGATATGCGATCGGCGGAGGCCATGTGCTTCACATCGTATGTGATCTGACAATCGCTGCCGACAACGCGATTTTCGGACAAACAGGCCCTAAAGTGGGAAGCTTTGACGCTGGTTACGGTTCTGGCTACCTGGCTCGAATTGTAGGGCATAAAAAAGCCCGTGAAATCTGGTACCTCTGCCGCCAGTACAACGCACAGGAAGCGCTTGACATGGGTCTTGTCAACACAGTCGTTCCTTTGGAACAACTTGAAGAAGAAACGATTAAATGGTGTGAAGAAATGCTTGAAAAAAGCCCGACCGCACTTCGTTTTCTTAAAGCTGCGTTTAACGCGGACACAGACGGACTTGCTGGAATTCAGCAGTTTGCAGGGGATGCTACCCTTCTTTACTACACAACAGATGAAGCAAAAGAAGGCCGTGATTCCTTTAAGGAAAAACGCAAACCTGATTTCGGACAGTTCCCTCGTTTCCCGTGATCAGCAATACTTAGTAAACCAACAGCTTGAGACTTTGCGGTCCAAGCTGTTTTCTTTTCAATACAGACATTTTACCTCGGAGATGATGACATGCTGACAGAACAGCCCAATTGGCTCATGCAGCGGGCACAGCTGACACCTGAGAGAATCGCTCTCATCTATGGAGACCAAACCGTGACATTTGCAGAATTGTTTGCAGCGTCTAAGCGTATGGCGGCGCAGCTTGGTGCTCATTCGGTTCGGAAAGGAGATACTGCGGCTATTTTGCTCCAAAACCGTGCAGAAATGGTATACGCCGTTCACGCTTGTTTTTTGCTTGGTGTGAAGGCGGTGCTTCTGAATACGAAGCTGTCAACACATGAAAGGCTGTTTCAGCTGAAGGATTCCGGTGCACGCTTTTTACTGACAGATTCAAACTTTGACCAGCAAGATTATGAGCATACCGTTCAAACGATTGATGTGGACGAACTGATGAAAGAAGCCGCAAAGGAAATTGAGATCCAGGCTTATATGCAATTGGATGAAACGGCAACGCTGATGTATACCTCGGGTACGACAGGCAAGCCCAAGGGAGTTCAGCAAACGTTCGGAAACCATTATTTCAGTGCGGTGTCGTCCGCGCTTAATTTGGGTATAACAGAACAAGACCGCTGGCTTATCGCATTGCCACTCTTTCACATCAGCGGATTGTCCGCGTTATTTAAATCTGTGATCTATGGAATGACTGTCGTGCTTCACCAGCGTTTTTCTGTAAGCGATGTGCTGGATTCTATCAGCAGGCATCAAGTGACAATGATATCTGCGGTGCAGACAATGCTGGCCAGTCTTTTAGAAGAAACAAGCCGCTGCCCTGAATCCATCAGATGCATTCTGCTCGGCGGAGGCCCTGCACCGCTGCCATTGCTTGAGGAGTGCCGCGAGAAAGGATTCCCTGTCTTTCAGTCATACGGAATGACAGAGACATGCTCACAAATTGTTACCCTGTCGCCGGAATTCAGTATGGAAAAACTCGGATCTGCGGGTAAACCGCTGTTTTCATGCGAAATCAAAATAGAGCGGGACGGACAGGCGTGTGAACCGTTTGAACACGGTGAAATCTTGGTCAAAGGCCCGAATGTGATGAAAAGCTATTTTAACCGGGAGAGCGCAAACGAATCATCCTTTCAAAATGGCTGGCTGAAAACAGGTGATCTTGGGTATTTGGACAGCGAAGGCTTTTTATATGTATTAGACAGACGTTCAGATCTGATCATATCAGGCGGAGAAAACATTTATCCGGCTGAAGTGGAGTCAGTGCTGCTTTCACACCCCGCTGTAGCCGAAGCCGGTGTTTCAGGGGCAGAGGACAAAAAATGGGGGAAAGTACCCCACGCCTATCTTGTCCTTCACAAGCCTGTGAGTGCAGAAGAATTGACCGCCTACTGCAAAGAACGCTTGGCGAAGTATAAAATTCCTGCAAAATTCTTTGTACTGGACAGCCTGCCGCGCAATGCGTCTAATAAGCTCATGCGAAATCAGCTGAAGGATGCGCGTAAAGGAGAACTGCTATGATCGAAATAGAGAAAATTACGCTTTACCATTTGAGCATGAATTTAAAGAAACCGTTCAAAAACAGTATTGAAACGCTTCAAGAGCGTAAATTTCTGATCGTGGAAGCTATTGATACATCCGGTGTCACAGGCTGGGGAGAAGTGTCTGCGTTCTCTTCGCCTTGGTACACCGAGGAAACCATTGGAACATGTTTGCACATGTTAAAGGATTTTTTTATTCCCAATGTTGTGGGACGTGAATTCAATCACCCTTCCGACGTGCCGGACAGTCTGGCGCGCTATAAAGGAAATCGGATGGCAAAAGCGGGACTTGAATCGGCTGTCTGGGATATCTATGCGAAAAAGAAGGGCATATCCCTCGCCGAGGCATTGGGCGGGACAAGAGATAAAGTGCCTGCCGGGGTGGTTGTCGGCCTGGCGCCCCTTGACGATATGCTGAAGGAAATTGAGAGTTATCAAAAAGAAGGGTATCAAAGAATAAAAATAAAAATTCAGCCTGGGCAGGATGTGGAATTGGTCAAGGCCATCCGCAGCCGATTTCCGAACATCCCGCTCATGGCTGATGCCAATTCATCCTATGAGCTGAAGGATATCAGCCGTTTAAAGGAGCTTGATGACTATCATTTAATGATGATTGAGCAGCCGCTCCAAGCTGACGATATCGTTGACCACCGCCACTTGCAGAAACATTTGAAAACGGCCATTTGCCTTGATGAAAGCATTTGTTCAGCCGATGATGCGAGACGGGCGATTGAGCTCGGAAGCTGCAAAATCATTAATATTAAGCCTTCCCGTGTCGGCGGTTTAACAGAAGCCTTAAAAATTCATGATTTGTGCAGAGAGCACCATATGCAGGTTTGGTGCGGCGGTATGCTGGAAACAGGCATATCCAGAGCGCAAAACGTGGCGCTAGCTTCACTGCCGCAATTCACAATACCCGGTGATATTTCATCATCTTCACGCTATTGGGATGAGGATATTGTGACCCCTGATATCCATATTGATAATGGATTTATTTCTGTGTCAAAACAGCCTGGTTTAGGGGTTGAAGTGAATCAGGACATTATGCGAAAATATGTGACCAAAATGGATGTTTTCACACAGCATGGATAAGAAAAAAGCATTTTGCCATTTTGAGAGAATGTCAGTGTGCTGTTATAGTAAAAGCGTTCGTTGAATACATCCCTTCTCGTTTGGACCGGCTGCTAACCCAGCCGGTTTTTTTATGCAATTGTTGCTTGACAAAAGTGGACAAACGCGATATTTTTGCACCAAGGAAACTTTTTGTCCTATATAAATAAAATATGCTTTTGGCTAATTTAATGTCACATGTCTAAGAAATAAAAACATAAGATAATACAATCGGACATTGATGGCAAAGAGGAGGGAAAATATGAAACAGGGACTGATGGCAGCAGTGCTTTTTGCCTGTTTTGCTTTAACAGGATGCGGTACCGGTTCAGCCGGAAAAAGCGCCGATCAGCGGTTACAGGTAACGGCAACAACATCCCAAATTGCCGATGCAGCCGAAAACATTGGAGGAAAGCATGTAAAAGTCACCTCTTTAATGGGACCGGGGGTCGATCCGCATCTTTACAAAGCCTCACAAGGTGATACGAAAAAATTAATGTCAGCCGATGTTGTGCTGTACAGCGGATTACATTTGGAAGGGAAAATGGAGGATGTTCTCCAAAAAATAGGCGAACAAAAACAAGCAGCGGCAATTGCTGAGGCCATACCGAAAAGCAAGCTTATTTCTGCCGGAGAAGGCAAGACGTTTGATCCCCACGTTTGGTTTAGCATTCCGCTATGGATCTATGCGGTGGATGAAATCGAAGCGCAATTCAGTAAAGCGATGCCTGAGCACGCAGATGATTTCAAGAAAAACGCCAAACAATACAAAGAAGATTTGCAATATTTAGATAAGTGGTCGCGGCAGGAGATCGCACACATTCCGGAGAAAAGCCGTGTGCTTGTTACGGCTCACGATGCCTTTGCGTATTTTGGGAAAGAGTATGGTTTTCAGGTGAAAGGCCTGCAGGGACTCAGCACAGATTCGGATTACGGATTGAAGGATGTTCAGGAGCTTGTCGATCTCCTAACAGAAAAACAAATAAAAGCTGTTTTTGTAGAAAGCAGCGTGTCTGAAAAATCAATAAATGCAGTGGTGGAAGGGGCTAAAGAAAAAGGCCATACAGTCACAATCGGCGGTCAGCTCTATTCGGATGCCATGGGTGAAAAGGGCACAAAAGAAGGCACATACGAAGGAATGTTCCGCCACAATATTAACACAATTACTAAAGCGCTTAAATAAAGAAAAGAGGTGAAGGAAATGTTCCCTGTTGAGCTCAATAATGTAACGGTCGCTTATCATAAAAAGCCTGTTCTGCAGGAAATTACGCTGCAGGTGCCTGAAGGAAAACTGATTGGCATTATCGGTCCAAACGGCGCGGGAAAATCAACCTTGATCAAAACCATTCTCGGTCTTGTGCCCAGAGCTTCAGGAGACATCTCTATTTACGGCAAAGACTATAAGGATCAGCGGACAAGAATCGGATACGTTCCGCAGCGAGGCTCGGTTGACTGGGATTTTCCCACAAACGCGCTCGATGTCGTGCTAATGGGAAGATACGGCCGGATTGGCTTATTGAAAAGGCCAAAAAAAGCCGACGTGGATATGGCGAAGGCTGCTTTAGAAAAAGTCGGGATGCTTGATTATGCGAAAAGGCAGATCAGCCAGCTGTCAGGAGGCCAGCAGCAGCGGGTGTTTCTTGCCCGGGCACTATGCCAGGACGCTGACATTTATTTTATGGATGAACCGTTTGCCGGCGTTGATGCAGCGACGGAGCGGGCAATTATGACGCTTTTGGCCGAACTCAAAGAAAAAGGAAAAACAGTGCTTGTCGTCCACCATGATCTGCAGACTGCCGAGGATTATTTCGATTGGATTCTACTGCTTCATCTAAGAAAAATCGCTTTCGGACCTGCGAAAAACGTTTTTACGATCGAAAACCTGCAAAAAACGTATGGAGGAAGGCTGACATTTCTAAAAGATAAAGTGCTGGCAGAAGGACATAAGGGGTGAGCGCGTTGTTTGAAAGTTTGTGGCTGCAGCTCCAGCACCCGAATACACAGTGGGTGCTTGCGGGTACGCTTTTGCTGGGAGCGGCAAGCGGTGTTTTGGGCAGCTTTGTGCTGCTGAGAAAGCAAAGTTTAATCGGCGATGCAATGGCCCATTCAGCTCTGCCGGGAGTGTGTCTCGCTTTTCTGTTCACCGGGCAAAAATCACTGCCTTTCTTTTTGCTGGGGGCAGCGCTTGCCGGGCTGCTCGGAACGTGGTGTATTCAGCTGATTCCGCGGCTTTCAAAAACAAAAGAGGACTCAGCGATTGGGATTGTTCTCTCAGTGTTTTTTGGCGTCGGGATCATACTGCTGACATATATTCAGCAGCAGGGGGCGGGAAGCCAAAGCGGGCTTGATTCTTTTTTATTCGGCCAGGCCGCTTCATTGGTCAGACAGGATATCATTTTGATTGCAGGAATATCCGCTGTTCTATTGCTCCTTTGTATTGTTTTCTTTAAGGAGTTTACGGTGATTACTTTCGATCTCGCGTTTGCAAAGGGATTGGGACTGCCGGTGCGTTTTTTAAACGGGCTTTTGGCTTGCCTTATCGTCTGTGCTGTCGTCATCGGGCTTCAAACAGTTGGTGTGATATTAATGGCAGCTATGCTGATTACGCCTGCCATAGCTGCAAGGTATTGGACCGAACGATTAACCGGAATGATGGTCATTGCCGGGGTCACAGGCGGGGTTAGCGGCGTGGCCGGAACCTTGCTGAGCACGACGATGAAGGGGATGGCGACAGGGCCATTGATGATCTTATCAGCAACAGTGATTTTTCTATTTTCAATGATTTGCGCGCCTAAGCGGGGATTGGCTGCAAAAGCAATAAGGCTGATCAAGCTGCGGCGCAAAACAAGCAGGGAGCAGGTGTTGCTGACGATTTATGAGCAGTATGAAAAGAACGATCTTTATGTAACGGCTGAAAGTGTAAGAAAGAAAAGGCGGCTATCCCCTTCATTATGCCATAAGGTATTGAATGGATTGGAAAAAGAGAGGTGCATCGTGCATGTTGAAAATGGGATTTGGCAAATGACACGTACTGGGATAGAAAAAGGCTATCACATGGCTTTAAAGCATCGGATGTATGAAATGTACCTCATGCACGAAATGGAGCTTGCGAATCTAGAAATTGATCAGGATCATTTTGACCCGGATCGTTTGCCTGGGGAAACAAGAGAGCGGCTTCTTTCACTCTTAAAGCTGTATGGCCGGATGCCTGAGCTTCAGAAGTCGGCTCCTGATGCCGAGAAAGGACAGATCGCAAATGAGTTTTGAAGCATGGATTATAGCTACCGGTGTATTAGTCGGTGTAAGCTGCGCATTGATCGGCACATTTCTCGTGTTGAGAAAAATGGCGATGCTGGCCGACGCGATCAGCCATACAGTGTTGCTTGGCATTGTCGGTGCTTTTCTTGTGACAGGAAGTCTTGACGGGATTCCTATGTTTATCGGCGCGGCCGTATCTGGACTGTTAACGGCATTTTTGGTTCAGCTTCTCCACAGCAAGGGGGTTCAATCTGATGCCGCCATAGGGGTGGTTTTTACATCCTTATTTGCGGTGGGCGTCATTTTGCTTTCTGTGTACGGAGCGAATGTTCATCTCGATATTGAGCACTCGTTAATGGGAGAAATCGCTTTTGTGCCGTGGAATACGATCTCGGTATTCGGAGTTGACATCGGGCCGAAAGCGTTTTGGATGCTGGCATCTGTTCTGGTTTTAAATATATTGTTGATCAGTGTGAGCTATAAGGAGTTCAAAATTGCTTCGTTTGATCCGCAAATGGCTTTAGCTCTGGGAATACCGGTTTTGCTGATTCATTATGTGCAAATGGGCATGCTGTCGCTGACGACCGTCGCTTCCTTTGATTCGGTTGGTGCTGTATTGGTTGTAGCCATGCTGATTGTCCCGCCTGCTGCGGCCCATTTGCTGACAGACCGGCTGCTTTATATGTTGATTCTCAGCGCGTTGATTGGCGGGCTGTCGGCGGTTATGGGCTATTTCTTCGCAACATGGCTTAATGTTTCAATTTCCGGAGCGATGGCGGCCATGACAGGTGTATGTTATGCTGGCGCCTTTTTGTTTTCGCCTGCAAACGGGGTCATGACAAAAAAGCTGAGAACATTGAACATGCAAAAAGAAAGAGCTGGCTGATGCAGCTCTTTCTTTTGATTACAAATCATGCGGCTTAAACGTTTTGCAGTCCGTTTCCTGGCTGTTTTCAGCCGTTTCACCAGTATGGCTGACAACATAAATGGCATCAGCGGTGCATTTGTTTCCTTTGCCCCAATAAGAACAGTTGTTGACTTCGCATAGAATTTTCTGCTCCATGCCATCCCCTCCTTATAAAGGTTCTGGCTTAGTATAGCCGTCGGGATTGTCCTCTATTCCTCCTGGCGGATATACCGTTTGTCTCGCATAAACATTTTCCAGAAAAAATAGAAGCCCGGAAAGAGAATAATAAATGCAACGATATACGTAGCAAACAGCGCTCTGAACGTTGCTGGCTCTGTGAAGCCCGACATGACTGTCACATCGGGATAAATCATATACGGGAGATGCGCCCGCCCGTACGCGTAGCTTGCCAGAAAATACTGGATCGCAATCGCGACAAGTGCAAGCCGCGGCTTTCCGATGTTTTGGCCAAAGCTCTTGTTAGGCAGAAAAAGAGCGATTCCCGCGATGACAAATGTAATGAACGATGCAATAATCCAAGAGAAATCATTCATCATTCCGCTGTACAGCCAGTTTGCTTCATTCCGCATTGTCAGCATAATGCAAACAGCAAACAGGAGTGAAATCGGGCCAGTAATCAAGGCGCTTTTTCTGTAGGCGCGGTACGCATCCTGTTCCTCCGCCACATTTGAAAAATCAGCAAGCAGCAGCGAAGACAAAAACAAAGTGCTTAAAATCGCAAACCCGATAAATGAGTAGGCATTGGGGCTTGAAAAGATTTTGGACATGTTCAAGTTATAGATTCCGTCCGTTTTTTCTATAAAACCTCCGTGTGTCACAGGAAGCACCAATATTAAAATAGCAGGGATGATAAAGCCGGAGATGCCGGAAATATATCTTAGCATTTTCCGCTCCTTTGCTGTGTTTGAAAAAACGAGAAATCCGCTTCGAATCGCTAAAAACAGTAAAATCATGCTGCCGGGAATTAATAAAACGGTTCCGAGCACAAATGTCGCGCCAGGAAAAAAGCTGAAAAGCGCCACGACGATGGCCACAATAAAGACGTTTGTGACCTCCCAAGTCGGGGACAGAAAGCGGTTCGCAATATCGGTGGCCTTCATGTGCTCCTTGTTTAAATAGATCATAGACCAAAATCCCGCTCCAAAATCCATTGTCGCCATGACGGCGTAAATAAACACAAAGCCCCAGATAATTGAGATGGCGATCAGAGCGTCAGTTGAAATGTCCATTTGTCGATCTTCCTTCCATTTGGTTTCCTGTTTGCGGAGCCATTACGACTCCGCTGTATTTAAATCTTCGTCAACCGGGTGCTTGCGGAAATAGTACAGCAGCACGTAGACGACAGCTGCGCCTAATACAGCGTAAACAAATGTGAAAAATAAGAAGAGCACCCCGATCGAGCCAGTCGTTGTCACGACATCTGACGTTTTGAGGAGATGATAGATGACCCAAGGCTGCCTCCCCGTACAGGCGAAAATCCAGCCGAATTCAATGCCGATGAGACTAAAAGGGCCTGCTGTCATGAAAATGACCAAAAGCCACGTTGGGAAACGGTCTTTCTTGAGCACCTTTCTCCAGACCACACCGATAATGGAATAAAGAATAAGCAGCATGCCTACCCCCACCATCGCATTAAACAGCGTGTGAATGAACAGCGGCGGCCATTCGTCTCTCGGAAATGCATTTAATCCTTTTACAACAGTGTCAAAGCGGTTCGCTGCCAGAAAGCTTAACGCCCATGGAATCTCGATGGCCCACTTTACTTTTTCTTCATTCGGGTCGGTAAAACCGCCGATAGCAAGAGGGGCGTGAGATCTTGTTTCAAACAAGCCTTCAGCGCCTGCTAATTTTTCGGGCTGATATTCGTACAGCATCTGTGCGGATTCGTGTCCGTTCAAAGCGGTCAGCAGTGAAAAAATACCGCCGATCGTCAGTGCGAGCAAAAGGGCTTTCCGGTGAAAGCGATAGACCTTTTCTTTTTTTCTCGACCGGATCATTTTATATGCAGCAACAGAAGCAACGATAAACGCGCCCGTCATAAATGCAGATAAAACGACATGGCCTGCGGTGATAAAAAAGCTTGGGTTGAAGAATGCAGCCCACGGATCAACATCTGTAATTTTCCCGTTTGAAATTTTAAAACCGGCCGGCGTTCCTTCAAAGGCATGGACATTCGTGATCAGAACAGCTGACGCTGCTGCCCCGACTAACACAAAGAAAACGGCAACAATCCTCATTGCCGGTGACAAGCGGTCTGCGGCGTATACATAAATGGACATGAAAAGGGCTTCAACAAAAAAAGCATAGATTTCAATTTGAAACGGCAGGGACATGACCCGGCCGATGACTTCCATAAATCCCGGCCATAAAAGCGCGAGCTGAGTGCCCGCAATCGTCCCGGTCGGTATGGCGACCCCCAGCAAAACGGCTTGTGCTTTCGTCCATCTTTTCGCCATGATCGCATAATGGTCATCTTTCGTTTTTTGATAGATCAATTCTGCCACTAAAATCATGAGCGGCAGACCGACTCCAAGCGTTGCGAAAATGATATGAAAGCCCATTGTCGTGCCAAAAAGGCTTCTGGCCAAAACTAAATCATCCACAATCGTAAACCACCTTTCTAAAAAGACGTCCTGTATGTATTTTGGGTTTATTATTTGCTTCCTCGGTTAGATTATTCTTCCTATTCTTAAATGCGATGAGGTTTACAATGCGAAAACGCAGGGAAGGATGTAAGAAGATTGACAAAACGTTTGTGAGGATATAAAATAAAGCGTAATTATTACGATTTAAGGAAGGGAGATATACATGAAAGAAGGTATTCATCCAAAGAACCACAAAGTCATATTTCAGGATGTCAACAGCGGCTACCGTTTTCTCAGCACCTCTACTAAAACATCTAATGAAACAGCAGAGTGGGAAGACGGCAACACATATCCGGTCATTAAAGTAGAGGTCAGCTCTGACACGCATCCGTTTTATACAGGCCGCCAGAAATTCAATGAAAAAGGCGGAAGAGTGGAGCAGTTCAAAAAACGTTATAATATGGGGAAATGAGGCAGACCCTGAGGGTTTGTCTTTTTTTTGCCCAGTTTGATTTTTGATAAGATGACGAAAAGTCAAATGCTGTGATATATTGGAGAGTAAAAAGACCAAGAAAGGAATACAGCTAGCTATGAGCCTATTAAATGATATTCTTGATTTTAACAAGACATTTACTGAACAAAGGGAGTACGAAAAGTATCAAACATCAAAATTCCCAGATAAAAAAATGGCGATTCTTTCTTGCATGGACACTCGTTTGGTTGAATTGCTGCCGCATGCAATGAATATGCGAAACGGTGACGTGAAAATCATTAAAAGTGCCGGTGCACTTGTGACACACCCATTCGGAAGCATCATGAGAAGTTTGCTCGTCGCAGTGTACGAGCTGAACGCAGATGAGGTATGTGTGATCGGGCATCACGATTGCGGCATGAGCAAAATCAGCAGCGAAAGCATGCTTGATAAAATGAAAGAAAGAGGAATTCCGGAAGAACGCATCGAAACATTAAAGTACTCCGGTGTAGACTTTGATCAATGGTTTAAAAGCTTTGATTCAGTTGAAGCAAGTGTAAAAGACAGCGTAGACGTTATTAAGTATCACCCGCTGTTCCCGGAAAATGTTCCTGTCCATGGTTTAGTCATTGATCCTAAAACCGGGAAACTGGATCTTGTCGTAAACGGCTATAACGATTAATGTTTTTGTTTCTTTTCAGGAACAGGGTCGACTCCACCCGGGTGGAACGGATGGCATTTCAAAATCCGTATGATTGTCAGCCAGCCGCCTTTTAAAGCGCCATGCGTTTTAATCGCTTCGATTCCGTATTGTGAACAAGTCGGATAAAAGCGGCATGTTGGGGGCGTCAAGGGCGAGATGAATTTTTGATATCCTCTGATCAGAGCGATAAATAGGGTTTTCATATGTCTTCAGCAACCTTTCTGATGCAAGTATAAGAAAAAAAACACAGATTGAAAAGTTATTCGATAATTCTTATCGGAAAGGTGTGTTATAATGAATGTACATTTTTAAAAAAGGGAGAGTGCCATTATGCCTTCAGTAGAAAGTTTTGAGCTTGATCATAATGCGGTTGTTGCTCCATATGTAAGACATTGCGGCGTGCATAAAGTAGGAACAGACGGCGTTGTAAATAAATTTGATATCCGTTTTTGCCAGCCAAATAAACAGGCGATGAAGCCTGACACCATTCACACACTTGAGCATTTGCTCGCGTTTACGATTCGTTCTCACGCTGAGAAATACGATCATTTTGATATCATTGATATTTCTCCAATGGGCTGCCAAACAGGCTATTATCTTGTTGTGAGCGGAGAGCCGACACCAGCGGAAATCGTTGATCTGCTTGAAGACACAATGAAGGAAGCGGTTGAAATTACCGAAATTCCGGCTGCGAATGAAAAGCAGTGCGGCCAAGCGAAACTTCATGATCTGGAAGGCGCTAAACGTTTAATGCGTTTCTGGCTGTCACAGGATAAAGAAGAATTGCTAAAAGTATTTGGCTAAACAGAAAGGGACCTTTTTGCGCTTATGCAAAAAAGGTCTTTTTTGTGACGTATCATTTTTTATGTACCATTTGCTGTAAGCGTTTGCTACTATTTAGGTAAACGATGAAAGGGTGATGGCATGAAAAAGATGTTAGCTGTTCTGCTTTTTTCTGCTTTTTTGCTTAATGGATGCGGATCTGATGAAAACAAAGCAAATACTGCAGCTGAGACGCCTGAGGTATTGGATGTCAAGCTGACCGGCCCTGAAAAAGTAAATCCCGGAGAAAGCGCCGCATATGAAGCAGCGGTATCATATGGTGACGAAGCGGTGACGGATGCCGATGAAGTGGAGTTTGAAGTGTGGAAAGAAGGAGAAAAAGGCGCCAGCCAAATGTTTAAAGCGAAACAAGAAAAGGGCGTATACCGATTGGAAACAACGTTTAAGGAAGATGGTGTCTACACTGTCCAATCCCATGTCACAGCAAAAAAACAGCATAGCATGCCGACCTTAAAAGTCCAAGTCGGTGACGCCGATGCTGCCAGCAATCAGTCTGAAGACGAGCATTCACACAATCATTGATTTTTTGAATCAGAACGAGTTTCTTGCGGAGGATCAATGGTGTGCTTTACATTATAGGCTTTGACAGTCGTCCAAATGGTGACAAGTAAAACAGCCAACACAATCAAAATACTTATCGTAATGAGAAGCGTCATGACATTCCACCTCCCGTTTTTTAACAATTGTAGCATAGTAAAAGAAATCGTGACAGATAAGGGTAAAAAAGAGGTTTTAACGTACGATATAAAGGGTATACATAGTCATATAACAAGGAGGAAGATAATCATGTCAGAACAATTGATTCAAGCAGTGAACAAACAAGTAGCCAACTGGACAGTCATGTATGTGAAACTACATAATTATCACTGGTATGTGAAAGGGAAAGATTTCTTCACTCTTCATGAAAAGTTTGAGGAGCTGTATAACGAAACGGCAACTTATATTGATGACTTAGCAGAGCGCCTTTTGGCGCTGGACGGAAAACCGATTGCGACAATGAAGGAATCCTTGGAAACGGCTTCTGTAAAAGAAGCGGCAGGAAATGAAACGGCTGAACAAATGGTTCAAAGCGTATATGATGATTTCACAATCATTGCGGAAGAGCTGAAAAACGGCATGGATTTAGCTGATGAAGTCGGTGACGAAACAACAGGGGACATGCTTCTTGCGATCCATCAAAATATTGAAAAACACAACTGGATGCTGAAAGCTTACTTGGGTTAGATCCAAAAAAAAAAGAAAGGCCGGATGTCTTATAAAAGACGTCCGGCTTTTGATTTTACGCCCCAAAAAAATAGGCGACAACCAGTCCATTTTTCTGAAAAATCCAATCCGTTCGGCTTGTTTTCCATAGAATATCGTAAGGCCGTTTCTGTGAAAGGATGTTGGGATAAATGGATAGAGACTTTGGCATCTTTTCGTTTTTAGCAGTCAGCGTTTCAGCAGCGGGGTTTTTCTTCGGAGGTTTTCAGTATTCATTTCTGATTTTGCTCTCTCTTATGGCAATTGAATTTATCAGTACGACCTTGAAGGAAACGATTATTCACAAATTGGCGTTTAAAAAGGTATTTGCCCGGCTTGTCAAAAAATTAGTCACGCTGGCTCTGATCTCTGTATGCCACTTTTTTGATCAGCTGCTGAATACACAGGGGTCAATACGTGACTTGGCTATTATGTTTTATATTCTTTATGAATCTGTGCAAATTGTAGTGACAGCCAGCTCTCTCGGCATACCGGTTCCTCAGATGCTTGTCGATCTTTTAGAAACGTTAAAAAATAAATTCAAACGCAAACCGTAACTTTTACCTGTTCACGGGTCATAATAAAGCCCAGAGCGTCAGTCGCACATTCTGGCAAAAGGCACGGCAAAAAACTGTACGAGCTGGTCTGCATGCTTTAGCCCTTGATGGCGTGCTGGGTTTCCCTTATTTTTTGATTAAAGGCTTCCGAAGAAATATAACTGTGGTATGATGTATGGAAGATAGCTAGGAACGGATTTGAGGGATAAACATGTACGAGTTTAAAGATTATTATCAGAATACTGTTCAGCTTTCCTTTGACGATCAGCCTTTCTCGGATAGCCCGAAGCATGTCTGGGTGATTTGCCGTTTTGGCGGCAAATGGCTTTTAACAGAACATGAGGACAGAGGCTATGAGTTTCCGGGCGGGAAAGTAGAGCCGATGGAGTGCGCAGAAGAGGCGGCGCTCCGGGAAGTAAAGGAAGAGACGGGTGCGAGAGTGAAAAGCCTCAAGTACCTCGGACAGTATAAAGTTCTCGGTAAAGAAAAAGTGATTGTGAAGAATATATATTTTGCAGTTATAGAAAAGCTTGAAAAGCAAGCTGATTACTTTGAAACGAAAGGCCCGGTTTTGTTTCATGAGCTTCCGGAGAACCTTTCCCGCAATAAAAAATTCAGCTTTATTATGAAGGATTCCGTTCTTCCAATCAGTTTGAAAAAACTGAAAGAAGCTGGATGGATCGAATAAAAAAACCGGCACATTTGCCGGTTTTTTTTATGTCCTGCCCTTCGTCCATTTCTTTTCCAGCAGCTCTACGCCCTGATACATCAAAGTGGCGAATATGGCGATGATCAGCAGGCTTAAGAAGACGAGTGTAAAATTGAAGACTTGGAAACCATAAATAATCATATATCCCAATCCGACCTTAGAAACAAGGAATTCTCCTACAATGACGCCAACCCATGATAAACCGACATTTACTTTTAGTGTTGAAATAATAGCGGGGGAGGATGCGGGCAGAATCACTTCTTTAAAAATGACCCATTTTTTTGCGCCGAATGTTTTCATGACTTTTATATAGTTTTCGTCAACCTCCTGGAAAGCGGTGTACACAACGATGGTTGTGATAATAACGCTGATGATGGCCCCCATCGCAATAATGCTGATAAAACTGGGACCGAGCGCGACAATCAGGATCGGGCCCAGAGCCACTTTCGGCATTGCATTCAAAATCACAAGATACGGATCTAAAATCCTGGCAAGCCGGTTGGACCACCATAACAAGGCAGCGAGGCACGTGCCCATAAACGTTCCAAGCAAAAAGCCAAGCACCGTTTCAAATAAAGTGACGCCGATGTGTGACAGTAAAGACCCGTCACCGATCTTCTCCAGCAATAAATGCCAAACAGCTGACGGAGAGCTGAAGATCAGCGGATCGATCCAGCCGAGCCTGCTGGAGATTTCCCAACCCGAGAAAAAGAGAATAAATATGGCAAGCTGAAAGGAATGGACATTCCATTTTTCCTTTTTCTGTTTGAATTGATATTGCTCGTGAAGCAGATCAATCGTTTCTTTGCTGTTTCTCAAGAGAATTCAGCTCCTTCCATATCGTTTGAAACAGCGTCTGGAAGGATGGCTCCTGGCGGGCGTCAAAAGGCATCATCGCGGCCAATTCCTTAGGAATGGTAAAAATCTGATGGATGGTGCCCGGCTGGTTTGAAAATAAAAAGATCGTATCGCTCATCGCTATCGCTTCCCCAATATCATGTGTGACAAGCACTGCAGTTTTTTGATACTCCTTTAATGTACGGAAAACCAGGTTTTCAAGTGACAGCTTTGTCTGAAAATCAAGCGCGGAAAATGGCTCATCCAGCAAAAGCAGACTTGGATTTGGCGCAAGAGTTCTTGCAAGCGCGGCCCGCTGGCGCATTCCGCCCGACAGCTCCTTCGGATATTTTTTCTCCACATCTATGAGGCCGAACTCCGGCAATAGACCGAGCGCAGCAGCCTTGCTTTCTTCCGTCAACGTGTCGGCGATTTTTAAACCGAGAAGCACATTTTCCTCGATAGATTTCCATGGAAATAAGTAATCCTGCTGAAGCATGTAGCCAATGTTATGTTCTTTTTGATTCGGCTCACGGCCTTCAATCAGAACTCTGCCTTCCGAGGGCTCAATCAGGCCGGCAATAATGGAAAGCAGTGTTGTTTTTCCGCAGCCGCTTGGGCCGAGAAATGAGATGAAATCACCTTTTTCGGCATCGAAATGAATATCCCGTACGGCCGTCGTTTTTTCTTTAACAGAAAAATAAGTATGGGTTACATGGTCGACATGTAAGAAAGACATAGATGGCGCCTCCTATTTTTCCGAGGTGACTTTTTCGGCAATTTGTTTATTTACAAGCTGATTGTATGGAATATGCTTCGGCAGTTCTCCCGATTGATCCATAATGGTTTGGAGCAGCTCCCATTCTTTTTCGTTGAGAAGAGGGTCTGGCGAATACGAATGCTGCTTTTTATAGCGTTCAATGGATGTTTCGATGACTTCTGGATCGGTATCATCAAATTCATCTTTAATGGCGTCTGTGATTTCTTTCGCTGAGTGATTTTCCACCCACTGCTGCGCCTTATAAATAGCTCTTGTAAACTTGACGGCTGTGTCTTCATGTTTTTTCAGATAGCTTTGTTTTGCCATGAAAGTCGTGTAAGGAACCTGGCCTGATTCTTCTCCGAACGAAGCCACGATATGGCCGATGCCTTTTTTCTCAAAGAGAGAAGCTTGCGGTTCAAAGAGCTGCACATACTCGCCGGTTCCAGAAGCAAATGCATTGGCGATATTGGCAAAGTCTATGTTCTGGATAAGGTCAATATCCTTATGCGGGTCAATCTTATGGTTGTTCAGGACATACTCACCGACCATTTGCGGCATGCCGCCTTTTCTTTGGCCGAGAAACGTTTTTCCTTTCAGCTGATCCCAGTCGAACTGTTTAACATCTTCTCTCGCGACAAGAAACGTTCCGTCTGTCTGAGTCAGCTGGGCGAAATTAATGACAGGGTCTTTAGCTCCTTGCGCTTCGACATAAATAGATGTTTCTGACCCGACAAGTGCGATGTCTGAGCCGTTTGAAAGAAGCGATGTCATCGTTTTGTCGCCGCCCCAGGTCGTATTTACATCGACATCAAGCCCTTCTTCCTTGAAAAATCCTTTAGACTCAGCAACATATAAAGGCGCGTAAAAAATCGAATGGGTCACTTCAGCTACTTTGACTTTGGTGAGCGTTTCTTCCTGCTTGCAAGCCGCTAGGGCGATCATCAGAAATATACTGCCGACACAGGCGCAGCCCAGCCTTAACCATTTGTTCACATAGACAACCTCCTTATTTAGCATCAAGTTTATATCCTTTTTTGCTTTACATATCGTATGATGGGTATAAAAATGTGTGAATGCCTAGTCAGGTTCTCAGGATGTAATTTTGGAGTAAGGAAAGCATATAGAAAAAGGAGGCGGCTGCTTTGATTGTTGAGAAAAGAAGATTTCCGTCGCCAAGCCAGCATGTGTGTCTGTATACGATCTGCTATCTTTCAAATGGCTTACGGGTAAAGGGGCTTTTGGCTGAGCCGGCGGCACCGGGACAATATGACGGATTTTTATATTTGCGCGGCGGGATTAAAAGCGTGGGCATGGTTCGGCCGGGCCGGATTATCCAGTTTGCATCCCAAGGGTTTGTTGTGTTTGCTCCTTTTTACAGAGGAAATCAAGGAGGAGAGGGCAACGAGGATTTTGCCGGAGAAGACAGAGAGGATGCTTTTTCCGCTTTTCGCCTGCTTCAGCAGCATCCAAATGTTAAGAAGGACAGAATCCATATCTTCGGTTTTTCCCGCGGCGGAATTATGGGAATGCTCACTGCGATTGAAATGGGCCGGCATGCAGCTTCATTCGTTTCCTGGGGAGGCGTCAGTGATATGATCCTTACATATGAGGAGCGGCAGGATTTGCGGCGAATGATGAAAAGAGTCATCGGTGGAACACCGAAAAAGGTGCCTGAGGAATACAAATGGAGAACACCGTTTGACCAAGTAAACAAAATTCAGGCACCCGTGCTATTAATCCATGGAGAAAAAGACCAAAATGTTTCGATTCAGCATTCCTATTTATTTGAAGAGAAGCTAAAACAGCTGCATAAGCCAGTGGAGACATGGTATTACAGTACATTCACACATTATTTCCCGCCAAAAGAAAACCGGCGTATCGTGCGACAGCTCACGCAATGGATGAAAAACCGCTGACGGTGAAATATGTTATGATAAAGAAAAAAGAGAACGAAAGGGGATTTCACTTTGGGAATGCCTGTTGAATTTAATACACTGATTGTGACAAAAGGACAAGAAGTTCGAATAGATGAAAATATATTCACGTTAGAGAAAGACGGATACCGTGTGTATCCGATGGAGATTCCGATGGATGTGCGCAAAACAAAGTTCGGCGAAAAGTCAGGCACAGCTGAAGTGCAGAAACTTCAATGGGAAGACGGCCGGACCATCATTACGTACAAGCTGACTTCTTTGCATTCTGTCAATTAAAACAAGCCAAGAGCGTAATTGCTCTTGGCTTTTGCTTTTTAAACGAGAGGGCCGCCTGCCTGTGCAATGGCATCTGTATGTGCGAACTTTTTAAAATTCTCTTTGAATTCATTTGCGAGGTAGACAGCCTTATTTCTGTATTCTTCCTTGTTGCTCCACGTGTTTTCAGGCTGAAGGATATGATCAGGAACGCCAGGAACATGGACCGGTATATGCAGGCCAAAAATATCGTCAGTCATCATTTCTGCATCCTCTAATTTGCCTTCAATCGCTGCTTTGACCATCGCTCTCGTGTAAGAAAGCTTCATGCGCTCGCCTGTACCGTAGCCGCCGCCGGTCCAGCCGGTATTGACCAAGAAAACGTCTGCGCCGTGTTCATCGATCTTTTTGCCGAGCATTTCAGCATAGACGTGAGCAGGAAGCGGCAGGAACGGTGAGCCGAAGCATGTGGAAAACGTCGTCTCAGGAGATGTCACACCGCGTTCGGTTCCGGCAAGCTTGCTCGTATAACCGCTCAAGAAATGATACATCGCCTGCTCCTTCGTCAGTTTGCTGATCGGAGGAAGGACTCCGAATGCATCAGCCGTCAAAAATACAATTGCTGAAGGGTGGCCTGCCATGCTTGGTGTCACGATGTTGTCAATCATATGAATTGGGTAAGCCGCACGCGTGTTTTCGGTATAGAATGAATCATCATAATTGGCTTCACGTGTATCTTCATCCACAACAACATTTTCGAGAACAGACCCGAAGCGGATCGCGTTAAAGATCTGAGGCTCCTTTTCTTCGCTTAAATGAATACACTTGGCGTAGCATCCGCCTTCAATATTAAAGACGCCTGTGTCAGACCAGCCGTGTTCATCATCGCCGATCAGTTTGCGGTCAGCATCGGCTGAAAGGGTGGTCTTGCCTGTTCCAGACAGTCCGAAGAAAAGGGCAACATCGCCTTTTTCACCGACATTGGCAGAGCAATGCATGGATAAAATATCTCTTTCAGGGAGCAGGAAATTCATAATGGAGAAGATGGACTTCTTCATTTCTCCGGCATACTCTGTTCCGCCGATTAAAATCGTCCGCTTTTCGAAAGAGACAATAATAAAGGTTTCGGAATGTGTGCCGTCTGTTTTTGGATCCGCTTTGAAATGCGGAGCAGAAAGAATGGTAAACGGCTGTTCAACTGTTTTCTTATCATTGCCTTCCGGGCGGATAAACAGCTGTCTTGCGAATAAATTGTGCCATGCGAACTCATTTACGACGGTGATCGGCAGTCTGTATTTTTCATCTGCGCCGGCAAATCCTTCGAAAACAAACAGCTCATCTCGCTGTTTCAGATAGCTGACAACCTTCGTGTACAGCCGCTCAAACGCTTCTTCTGAAATCGGCTGATTCACCGTCCCCCAATCGATCTTATTTTTCGTGCTTTCTTCCTCCACGATAAATTTGTCTTTAGGTGAGCGTCCTGTATAAGCGCCTGTTGTCGCCCGAACAGCACCCGTGGAAGTTAAAATGCCTTCGTTCCGGGAGAGTACTTTTTCTGTAAGCTGTGCTGCTGATAAATTATGACGCACATTTGGGCTTGTTAATAAGGCTTGTAAATCAGCGGTTAAATCAACTGAGTTCATATGAAACCTTCCTTTATCGTTTTTTGTGTTTTGCTAATTGTGAATTAGTATAACATATATTTTCAAATAGTCTATACTATTTATTGTTTTTTGTGTGTGCGTTTTCCAATGTTTTCCCTCAATATAGGTGCCTATTTCTTCTGAATCATATTGACATTGCAAACCCTTTTACGATAAGATATTTCATTGAGCGGATACTCTTATCCCGAGCTGGCGGAGGGACAGGCCCTATGAAGCCCAGCAACCGGTTTCTCTGTTATTTATTATGTTCAACTGTGTGAGACAACCAAGGTGCTAACCTGTTGCAAGGTTGTATGATTCCTTGAGCGATAAGAGTGAAAGGCACAAAGACCAAACCCTTTCCTCGATGGAAAAGGTTTTTTTATTTCATAAATATGCCAATTAACATTCTCTAATATAACGTTACATTGTATAAGAGGGAGCGAGTTCCGTATCATATATACAAGGTCTTTCGGGAGGCCTTGTGCAGGAGGAAGCAAATCATGAGTAAAAATCGTCGTTTATTTACATCAGAATCTGTTACGGAGGGGCATCCGGATAAAATCTGTGACCAGATTTCTGACAGCATTTTAGATGAAATTTTAAAGAAAGACCCTAACGCGCGTGTTGCTTGTGAGACGTCTGTGACAACTGGTTTGGTGCTTGTCAGCGGAGAGATCACAACATCTACGTATGTTGACATTCCGAAAACGGTTCGCCAAACCATTAAAGAAATCGGATACACACGTGCGAAATACGGATTTGATGCGGAAACTTGTGCGGTTTTAACATCCATTGACGAGCAGTCTGCTGATATTGCAATGGGTGTAGACCAAGCGCTTGAAGCCCGTGAAGGCACAATGAGCGACGAAGAAATTGAAGCGATCGGTGCGGGTGACCAAGGTTTAATGTTCGGTTACGCGTGCAACGAAACGAAAGAGCTTATGCCTCTTCCAATTTCACTTGCTCATAAATTAGCCCGCCGCCTGAGTGAAGTCCGTAAAGAAGATATTCTTCCATACCTTCGCCCTGACGGCAAAACACAGGTAACGGTTGAGTACGATGAAAATAACAAACCTGTCCGCATTGACGCGATTGTTATTTCAACTCAGCACCACCCTGAAATTACGCTTGAGCAAATCCAGCGCAACATTAAAGAACATGTTATCAATCCGGTTGTTCCTGAAGAGCTGATTGATGAAGAAACAAAATATTTCATCAACCCTACAGGACGTTTCGTTATCGGAGGCCCTCAAGGGGATGCGGGACTTACAGGACGCAAAATCATCGTTGATACTTACGGCGGCTATGCACGCCACGGCGGAGGAGCGTTCTCAGGTAAGGATGCAACGAAGGTAGACCGTTCTGCGGCTTATGCAGCAAGATACGTTGCGAAAAACATCGTTGCGGCTGAGCTTGCTGATTCTTGCGAAGTACAGCTTGCTTACGCGATTGGTGTTGCACAGCCTGTATCAATCTCAATCAACACATTCGGTTCCGGTAAAGCTTCTGAGGAAAAACTGATTGAAGTTGTTCGCAATAACTTTGATTTACGACCTGCCGGCATTATCAAAATGCTTGATTTACGCCGTCCGATCTACAAACAAACTGCTGCGTACGGCCACTTTGGACGCCACGATGTTGATCTTCCGTGGGAACGTACAGACAAAGCGGAGCAGCTGCGTAAAGAAGCGTTAGGAGAATAACTTTATAGCCGCTTACTGGTTAAGCGGCTTTCCCTTTTTCACGTTGTATTCATGTTTATTTTTTTACATAACCGTGAAACCAAATACTATTCACAGCGTCTATAAATAGGGGTTCAATGATGACAATTTTAATTATGGAGGCAATACTATGTGTGGATTTGTCGGGGTTTTTAACAAGCATCCGTTAGCTCAAACCGCTGATCAAGAAGAACTAATCAAACAAATGAACCAAATGATCGTTCACCGCGGTCCTGACAGTGATGGATATTTCCATGATGAGCACGTTGGATTCGGATTCAGACGGCTCAGCATTATTGATGTAGAAAATGGCGGACAGCCTTTATCATATGAAGATGAAACATATTGGATTATCTTTAACGGAGAAATCTATAACTATATTGAACTGAGAGAAGAACTTGAAGCAAAGGGGTATACATTCAACACGGATTCGGACACAGAGGTTCTTCTTGCGACTTACCGTCACTACAAAGAAGAAGCGGCGTCCAAACTCCGCGGTATGTTTGCCTTTCTGATTTGGAATAAAAACGATCATGTGCTTTATGGAGCAAGAGATCCATTCGGCATTAAACCGTTGTATTACACAACGATCAATGATCAGGTTTATTTTGCCTCAGAGAGAAAAAGTTTAATGGTTGCTCAGAATGATATTGAAATAGATAAAGAGGCATTGCAGCAGTACATGTCTTTCCAATTCGTTCCTGAACCAAACACGCTTGATGCCAATGTGAAAAAAGTAGAGCCGGGTTCACAGTTCACAATCCGCCCGGACGGCGATATCACATTCAAAACGTATTTCAAAGCGAACTTTAAGCCAGTTCAGACTGAAGAAGACAAGCTTGTGAAAGAAGTCAGAGACGCGATCTATGACTCTGTAAACGTTCATATGAGAAGTGACGTTCCTGTCGGTTCATTCCTGTCTGGCGGAATTGATTCTTCCTTTATTGTATCCGTTGCGAAGGAATTTCATCCAAGCTTAAAAACATTCTCTGTCGGATTTGAACAGCAGGGCTTTAGTGAAGTCGATGTAGCGAAAGAAACTGCAGCGGCACTTGGCATTGAAAATATCAGTAAAGTCATTTCGCCTGAGGAATACATGAACGAGCTTCCGAAGATCGTATGGCATTTTGATGATCCGCTTGCTGATCCTGCAGCGATTCCGTTGTACTTTGTTGCAAAAGAAGCGAAAAAACATGTAACGGTTGCTTTATCAGGTGAAGGTGCGGATGAGCTCTTCGGCGGATATAACATTTACCGTGAGCCGCTTTCGCTTAAACCGTTTGAACGCATTCCGTCAGGCCTGAAAAAGATGCTTCTGCACGTTGCGGCTGTTATGCCTGAAGGTATGAGAGGAAAGAGCCTGCTTGAGCGCGGTTGTACTCCGCTTCAGGATCGTTATATCGGTAACGCGAAAATTTTCGAGGAATCTGTTAAAAAACAGCTGCTGAAGCATTATAATCCGAATCTTTCATATCGTGATGTGACAAAAACTTACTTTACAGAAAGCAGCTCATACAGCGATATCAACAAAATGCAGTATGTCGATATCCACACTTGGATGCGCGGCGATATTTTGTTAAAAGCGGATAAAATGACGATGGCGAATTCTTTGGAACTGCGTGTGCCGTTCTTGGATAAAGTCGTATTTGACGTCGCTTCAAAAATTCCTGATGAGCTGAAAACGAAGAACGGCACGACGAAGTATCTTCTTCGCAAAGCCGCTGAAGGAATTGTGCCTGAGCACGTATTAAACCGCAAAAAGCTTGGTTTCCCTGTACCGATTCGTCATTGGCTGAAAAACGAAATGAACGAATGGGTGCGGAACATGATTCAGGAAAGCCAAACGGATGCTTATATCCACAAGGATTATGTTCTTCAGCTTCTTGAAGACCATTGTGCGGACAAGGCTGATAACAGCCGTAAAATCTGGACTGTACTGATCTTTATGATTTGGCACAGCATCAATATCGAAAAACGGTATATGCCTGAAGAGCTGAGCCATCAGCCTAAAGAAGTCATCTTTGTGTAACAGACAACAAGGCTTTCGATTCGTCGAAAGCCTTGTTATTATCCTTTTATTTCTCCATCATCATTGATTTACCCAATCTACACGAAAAATTCAGAAAAATAATTTATTGATATTTTTTTCTAGGGGAGAAGAAAGCATGCAAAAACAAAAACAAGAGCTGCACCGCGGACTCGAAGAAAGGCATATTTCTTTAATGTCTTTAGGGGCTGCTATAGGAGTGGGATTGTTCCTCGGCTCCGCATCAGCTATTCAATTAGCAGGGCCGGGTATTTTGGGAGCGTATGCCATAAGCGGCCTGGTCATGTTTTTTATTATGAGAGCGCTTGGAGAAATGGCCATTCAAAAACCGGTCGCTGGCTCCTTCAGCCGCTATGCCCGTGATTATTTGGGACCGCTTGCAGGTTATTTAACAGGGTGGAACTACTGGTTTTTATGGGTTGTCACCTGTATGGCTGAAATCACTGCTGTCGGGATTTATATGGGGTACTGGTTTCCGGACGTGCCAAACTGGATTTGGGCATTATCGGCGCTGGTCATTATGACGGGTGTTAATTTCTTGGCTGTCAAAGCTTACGGAGAGCTGGAATTTTGGTTCGCTTTGATTAAAATTGTTGCAATCTTATCAATGATTGCTGTCGGTTTATTGATGATCATCGCAGGGGTCGGCAATGGAGGCATTGCAACCGGAATCAGCAACTTGTGGAACAACGGAGGATTTTTCCCACATGGAATAAAAGGGGTTTTATTGTCACTTCAAATGGTGATGTTCGCCTATTTAGGGATTGAAATGATCGGGGTGACGGCTGGTGAAGTGAAAAACCCGCAAAAATCGTTGGCCAAAGCAATTGATACGGTATTTTGGCGTATTTTGATTTTTTATGTAGGCGCTTTATTTGTCATTATGTCTATTTACCCATGGCAGGAAATTGGCTCACAAGGAAGCCCGTTTGTCCTCACATTTGAAAAAGTGGGCATTCCATCGGCAGCAGGCATCATTAACTTTGTCGTCTTGACGGCTGCGCTGTCTTCATGCAACAGCGGCATTTTCAGCACAGGGCGGATGCTGTTTAACTTAGCGGAGCAGGGTGAGGCACCACAAGCATACGGGCAGCTGACGAAAGGCGGCATCCCGGGTAAAGCTGTTCTGGCTTCAGCGGGCGCTTTATTAGTCGGAGTGCTGTTAAACTATGTTGTACCTGCAAAGGTGTTTACTTGGGTCACAAGCATTGCAACATTCGGAGCGATTTGGACGTGGGCGATTATTTTGCTTTCTCAAATTAGATACCGGAAAAGCTTGCGGCCGGAAGAAAAGAAACACTTAAAATACAAAATGCCTTTCTTTCCGTTTACGTCTTATGTATCTTTGGCATTTTTAGCATTTGTCGTTATTCTTATGGCTTACAGTCCCGATACAAGGGTAGCCGTGATTGTCGGGCCGATTTGGTTTCTTATCTTACTTGCCGTGTATTATGGAAAAGGTTTTCATAAGAAAAATGCGGCTGCTGCCAACGAACGAAATATCAGCTGACCAAAAGAGCTCCCAGCGGGCTCTTTTTGTGTGTGCTCATAGAAAATAGAGAACAGGAAAGAATAGGAATATGTTTTTTTGCAGAAGTAGCTTACAGTTGCGGAACAAGTTTTATGATAAGATAAAAGCCATACGTTTGATGCCGTATGTGAACGTTTTATGGAGAAATCAAAACCCGAACTGTCATGACGTCCGGGTAAACAATGGTTATTGCTTTCAAACATAATTTGAAAAATGGTAAAGTAAGACGAAGCAGGTCTTATGTTTGTTGAAGTGATTTATAGTATTGGCCCTTTGCTACATATTCCGACCGTATTCTTTGCATATCTTGTCGGTCTTCTTCGGTCAAAGGGCGGATGACTTTTGCAGGACGGCCAAAAGCGAGATGGCCAGGCGGAATGATCTTTCCCGGCGGGACAAGACTGCCGGCACCAATAAAGGCGCCTTCGCCAATTTCGGCTCCGTCTAAGATGATTGAGCCCATACCAATTAAGGCGTTCTTGCGGATAACAGCGCTATGAAGTGTAACCTGATGGCCTATCGTGGCGTCATCTTCAATGAGAAGCGTCCGGTTCGAGCTTTGATGGAGGCAACTTAAATCTTGGATATTGACTCTGTTTCCGATTCTAGTCGGCGCGACATCTCCCCTTATGACAACAGAAAACCAAATGCTGGACTGTTCTCCGATAACGACATCACCGGTAATGGTTGCATTATCAGCTACAAAGGCTGTTGGGTGGATATCTGGCATGTGTTCCTTATAAGGGTAGATCATAGTATTCATCCTTCTTTCTCTATTTAAATTTCGTATGAGGTGAAGAGCATGTGGACCTGGAAAGCAGACAGACCTGTCGCCGTGATTGTGATGATCCACGGGGCAAGTGAATATCACGGACGATATAAATGGCTGATTGAAATGTGGAGATCTTCGGGTTATCACGTTGTCATGGGCGACTTGCCGGGTCAGGGGACAACCACAAGGGCCAGAGGTCATATTCGCTCATTTCAAGAATACATTGATGAAGTAGATACTTGGATAGATAAAGCACGAACCTTTGAGCTGCCGGTTTTTCTTCTCGGTCACAGCATGGGCGGCCTGGTCGCGATTGAATGGTTTAAACAGCAAAGAAATCCCCGTATTACGGGAATTATTTTATCATCACCGTGTCTCGGACTGCAAATTAAAGTCAATAAAGCGCTTGACCTTGCATCCAGAGGCCTGAATGTCATCGCTCCGTCGCTTAAGGTTGATTCGGGATTATCAATTGATATGGCGACGCGTAATGAGGACGTCATCGAGGCCGACCAAAATGACTCGTTATACGTCAGGAAAGTTTCTGTCAGATGGTACAGAGAGCTTTTAAAAACTATTGAGTCAGCGATGGTGCCGACAGATGCGTTTTTACGAGTGCCGCTTCTTGTGATGCAGGCCGGTGACGATAAGCTTGTTGACAAAACGATGGTCATTAAGTGGTTTTCAGGTGTAGCTTCCCATAATAAAGCGTACAGAGAGTGGGAAGGGCTTTATCATGAAATATTTAATGAACCCGAAAGAGAAGATGTCTTTAAAGCAGCAAGAGCGTTTACTGATCAATATATTTGAACTAGTTGGGGGTGCATGTGTTGACAGTACCAGAACATCCTTTTGGACTGATGGCAAAAGTATATCGAGATATATTTCCGCTCGTTCATCAAGAGCTGGACATTTGGAAGCAAAAATCAGAATCAATTTATAACAGTGAATTAAAAGCACAGGCAACCGCAAGTATTCGAGACAAAACGTTCCACTGTGAGGGCGGCGGCATACTTGCCTTATTGTCAGGCAATCAAAAGCAGAAATGCGTCGAGTTTATCATCGCGTATCAAACGATCAGTGATTATCTGGACAATCTGTGCGACCGCAGCACCTCACTTGACCCGCAGGATTTTCGGATGCTCCACACCTCAATGCAGGACGCACTGACAGTGGGAGCGGAACCGCAAAATTATTATCAATTCAGAGAAGAACAGGATGACAGCGGATATTTGCATGAACTGGTCAAAACGTGCCAGCGTGTTCTTGGTTCAATTGAGCACTACGACATGATTAAACCTTATCTGCTTGAACTGTGCGGCTATTATTGCGATTTGCAGGTGCATAAGCACGTCATTGAGCATGAGCGTGTTCCGCGGCTTGAGAAGTGGTTTACTCAATATGAATCTGAGCTGCCTGAGAAGATGGAATGGTATGAATTTTCAGCCTGTGCAGGCTCTACGTTAGGCATATTCTGTCTTGTTGCGTATTCGTTCCAGCCTGATTTCACAGAAAACACCGCTAAAAAAATCCGCAATAGTTATTTTCCTTACATACAAGGGCTTCACATTCTGCTTGATTATTTGATTGATCAAGAGGAGGACTTGCTGGAAGGGGACTTAAATTTCTGCTCGTATTACGAGTCGCATGAAGAAATGATGAAGCGGCTTGAACACTTTATCCAAAAAGCCGACGAACATTTACAAGGCATTCCGCATGAAAACTTCCATCGTTTAATCAATCGCGGCTTGCTGGGCGTTTATTTGTCAGATGATAAAGTGGCTGGCCAAAAGGAAATAGGCCGGCTCGCGAAGAAGCTGATCAAAGCAAGCGGAAAAACCTCCTTTTTCTTTTATATAAACGGCAGAGCCTACCGGAAATTCCAAAAAATGGGCTGGATGAAAAACTCAAAGAAAAAAGCTCAAATCATTTGCTGATTTGAGCTTTTTTTTCGATGGCGACAATAAATGGCGGGTCATTTTGTTGATTGATAAATCCGTATGTTAAAACACGGGCGGCTTGCTGATCCAAGTTCCGGCAAAAGTCAAGCACGTCGTTTTTTTCAGCTTTGCCTTCCGGGTGACCATGATAGACGACCAAAACAATCAGGCCTTCATCTTTCATGATGCTGAGAAGCTGTTCAATTGCTTTGATTGTTGAATTGCCGTTCGTTGTAATCGATTTGTCCCCGCCCGGCAAATAGCCGAGGTTAAATACAGCGGCCGCCACTTTGCCATGTGTTTCCGGCGGAAGGGATTCAGCAATTTTGTCATGGCTTTTGTGAAATAACGTTGTTCGCGCTTGATATGTCTCACCGAGCCGTTCCTTCGTATTGGCCACGGCTGATTCTTGGATGTCGAATGCGTACACATGGCCGTTTTCACCGACAAGCTCCGCTAAAAACTGCGTATCATGCCCGTTGCCCATCGTTGCATCTACGGCGATATCTCCTTCTCCCGCGGCCATTTTCAGCAGTTCTTTGCTGTAAGGAAGAATTTTTTTCAAAATCATAGGGCTGATTCCTCCTCAAGATGCTGGAAGAACTTCCCTTGATAGCTGCCACGATTTTCAAGCTCTTTATTAATGGCGCCAAGCACTTCCCATTTGTTGACGCTCCACATCGGCCCGATCATCAATTCTATCGGTCCGTCACCTGTAATGCGGTGGACAATCATTTCAGGCGGAATGATTTCAAGCTGATCGCAGACGAGCTGAACATAATCATCTTGAGAAAGAAATTCCAGCTTTCCCTTTTCATATTGCTTGACCATCGGCGTGCCTTTCAATAGGTGCAGCAGATGAATTTTAATGCCTTGGACGTCCAAATCTGCGACGGCCTTAGCAGTTTCCATCATCATGTCCCGGTCTTCCAAAGGCAATCCGTTGATAATGTGCGAGCAGACACGTATGCCGTGTTTTCTTAATTTATTGACGCCTTCCACATAGCAGTTAAAATCATGTGCGCGGTTGATCAGAAGAGCAGTCCGTTCATGAACCGTTTGAAGCCCAAGCTCCACCCACAAATACGTGCGTTCATTCAGCTCTGCCAAATAGTCAACGACATCATCGGGCAGACAGTCCGGACGTGTGGCGATCGAAATGCCGACCACATCATCAAGCGCGAGGACAGATTCAAACTTCTCACGAAGCACCTCAACCGGCGCGTGCGTGTTGGTGAAAGCCTGAAAATAAGCGATGTATTTGCCGTCCTTCCATTTTTCGTGCATACGGTTTTTGATGTCATGGAATTGCGTAATTAAATCATCGGCCCGGTTCCCGGCAAAATCGCCGGAGCCTGCTGCACTGCAAAATGTACAGCCGCCGTGGGCAACGGTGCCGTCCCGGTTCGGACAGTCAAAACCGCCGTCAAGCGCCACTTTAAACACCTTATGGCCGAAATGTTCTCTGAGATGATAATTCAATGTATGATAGCGTTTTTCCGTATTTGAATAAGGAAAAGGATTGTTCTGCATCACAATTCATGTGCCTCCTTGCGTACGATTGCATCCTAAAATTGTAGCACGCATTTCACAAGAGAACAAATGAATATCGACCATAAATTACTTTATTGAACGAAGTGAGATGGGGCTACAATATGAATGATGGATTATTTCCATTACCAAGAGGAGGGGTTACTGTGGCAACAAGACAATCAGTAGATGAACATCTCCAGCAATGTATGCAGGCATATGATTATGCTGAAGAACAGCTGACAATCGCTTCTAAACAAGAGCATTATAATGACCAAGAATACAGTGATGCACAAATGCAGCTTGAAAATGCGGTAAATGCCTTAAATAAGCTGTGGCTGTCGTCAAATGATCAGCAGAGAGAACAGCTGTACAGAATGAGACTTCAGCTTCAAGCTTTGCAAAATAATATGATCCTGCAGCAACCTCTTGATGTGTAAGAAACGGACCCTTTTGATAAGGGTCCGTTTTTTTGTAAAAAGGGATTGACTTTGTGGATCAAAGTATTTATTGTATTAAGTGTACTAATTGAAGTAATACACTATAGACACTGATGAAAAGTCATTTATATATTGAAATTAAAGGGAGGCAGTTATGAAACATAAAAAACGAAGCAAACGTAACTTGCCGATGCTGATCGCTGCATCTGTGATCGCTTGTTCTTTTTTTCTTGTTCTTGTGATGATCGGTTTTGAATGGCAAAAAAGTATAATTGATCAGTTTTATTTATAAAGGTTCAGATCGTATAGAAAGTAGGGAAGTAAATGATTCAAATCGATCCAAGAAGCTCAACACCCATTTACGAACAAATTATTCAGCAGATGAAAGAGCTTTGTTTGAAAGGGATCATGAAGCCTGGTGATAAGCTTCCTTCTGTCAGAGAATTGGCGACGATCATTATTGCGAATCCGAACACTGTCAGCAAAGCGTATAAAGAGCTTGAGCGAGAGGGGATTATTGAAACGCTTCGGGGCAGAGGGACCTATATATCGGAGAATGCAAAAACGACACTGGTTGAAGGGAAGATGACGATGATTAAAGAGCAACTCAAACAGCTCATCATCGATGCACACTATGCAGGGGTTGAGCTGGAGAAACTGCAAGAATGGATAAAGGAAATCAGCGCTGATGTGAAGGGAGGCGTAGAAAATGATTGAACTACGGCAGCTGTCAAAAACGATTGACGGCAATCAAGTATTAAAAGATGTTTCATTAACAATTGAAAAAGGAGAAATCTTCGGGCTGCTCGGCCGCAATGGGTCAGGCAAAACGACGATGCTTCGCTTAATCCAGCAAATCATTTTCGCCGACAGCGGGACGATTTTGTTTGATGGCGTAGAAATCAAAAAGCATCCGAAGGTCAAACAGAATATCATCTACATGCCTGTTCAAAATCCTTTTTACGACAAGTATACATACAAGCAGCTAGTCGATATCCTAAGAAGAATTTATCCGAAATTTGATGTTACGTATGCGAATGAGCTGATGAACAGGTATGAAATTCCAGAAACGAAAAAATACCGCGAGCTGTCGACAGGTTTGAAAAAACAGCTGTCGCTCGTTCTGTCGTTTGCGGCGAGACCGGCGCTCATTCTCCTTGATGAGCCGACGGATGGAATAGACGCGGTGACAAGACATGATGTGCTGCAGCTGATGGTCGATGAAGTGGCTGAGCGTGATACGAGCATTCTGATTACCTCTCACCGGCTTGAGGACATAGAGCGGATGTGCAACCGAATTGGTTTTCTCGAAGATAACAGACTGACAAATGTCATGGATCTTGATGAATTAAAAGAAGAATACATTAAAATTCAAATGGCGTTTGATACAGATGTCAATTTGGCCATCAGAGAGAAAAACATTCCGATGCTCGATCAGGCCGGTGTGTTTTACACGGTGCTGATCCCGAAAAGCGATGAGGAGAACAAGAGCTTTTTGAGAGAACTGAAGCCAAAAGTGTGGAATGAGCTTCCTGTCAACTTGGAAGAAGTATTCATTGCGAAGTTTGGAGGGAAGCGGAGATGGTAGACCGAGGTCTCCTCTATCGAGAGTGGAAGCAGAATCAAGTGGTGCTTTTGTTAAGTATTGTGTTTTTAGTGCTGGCAAATCCGCTTTCTATCGTTAATACGTATTTGTCTTATCAAGGGTGTCTGGCTCATCAAGACCCGCAATATTGTGATTTTATTGTAAATTATCATAGGAGCAATCTGATAGATATCAACTGGGTGCCGGGTGTCATTTTGGCGGTTTGCTTCCTGGGAATGGAACGTTCGAAAGGCACGATGGATTTTATATTAAGCCTCCCTTATAACAGAAGCCAGATTTTTCAGACGAAATTTTGGTTAGGCGGTATTGTGATTGTGCTGTCGCAATTGATTGGCTTTCTACTCGCATGGCTGCTGATTCTTGTCTATAACCCTGAACACGTCTACTTTTTTGAGCACAGCAGTGTTGGAGTAATCGTGATTAGTTTTATGGCTTATTGTTTGTTGATGGCCGCCGGTGCATTAACGGGGAATGTTTTTGCCCAGTTATTAACGGCATTTGCTGCAGCGGTATTACCGTATTTAATTGTTGCTTTGCCGGTAGGAAACTTTGAAATTGTTTTTGGTGTTAGTATATGGGAAATGTTCCCTTCTCCTGAAGCTTATTTCTCTCTGGCAAGCAATTTATTATATCTTGTGCCCATTGGTTATGTTGCAAGTGACTGGCTTATCGATAGTAAATATATTCTAATGATTCCAGCTGCTATGAGCATTCTGTTTTACTTGATTGGCTATATAAGCTTCAAAAAGCATCCAAGTGAGCGAAACGGACACTTTTTCCTTTGGAACAGATTAGACCGTCCTGTACAAATTCTGGTTATGGCTTTCGGTATTCTTGGTTTTGGTTTATTTGGATACTCTGCCGGACAGTCCATTATTGGTTATATTTTTGGAATGGTCATTGGAGCGGTGGTTGGATTCTTTGTGAGCTACTTCTCCATTTATAAGAAAACGAAAAATTAAGATCATGCTTTCGGTTTGGAGGGAAGTAATGTGCCGGATTCCGGGCTGTTTTATAAAGAGTGGAAGCAAAATAAAGCTCTGCTCATCATGATTTTTTTGGTATTTATGCTTAGCAATCCTTTTACCGTTTTAAATACGTACATCTCATATCAAGGCTGCGTGGCTAATCAGAACGAGTGGGTCGGAACCTGCGTATTTACGATTAACTATTTAAACGGCACATTTATCTCACTGTTTTGGATTTGGGGTGTCGTTTTGGCGGTCAGCCAGCTTGGGATTGAACGAAGCAAGGGCTTGTTTGATTTTACATTAAGCCTTCCTTATACACGTGGGCAGGTATTTAACGCAAAGTTTATGATGGGCGGAATGGTGATTGTGGTTTCACAAATCACGGGGTATGGATTAGCTGTTTTGCTGGTTATGCTTTTGAAGCCTGATCAGGTTGCTAATTTTCATCACTACAGCCTTGGTATGATCATCATCAGCATGCTGGCTTATTCTTTGGTTATGGCTGGAGGAGCTTTGACAGGCCATATTTTTGCACAGCTGCTGGTCTCATTTACTGTCACCATCTTGCCTTTTTTAGTGATTACCCTTCCTGCGATTAATATGGATATCCTTTTTGGCGGGAGAGCGGGATTTTTAGATTTCCCTATACCTGAATGGATGCAGTATATATTTCCGATCACATATGTTGTTCCAAACTGGGTTGAGGATTCACCGCATTATTTAGTGATTCCAGCTGTGATGAGCATCATGTTCTACATCATCGGCTACATCAGTTTCGTCAAACTGTCTAATGAACGAAATGGATATTTCTTTTTGTGGAAAGCATTGGATCGCCCGGTGCAAGTGATCGTCATTATTATTGGCATTTTGGGCTTCGGCTACTTTGGATACGCTGCAAGCGAGAGCTTTGCCGGCTATGTCGTCGGCATGGCTGCAGGCGCTGTGATTGGTTTCTTCATCAGTTATTTTGCGATTTATAAAAAAACAAAACAGTTGTAAGGGAGAGAGAATATATGATTGATGTTCAGCATATCGACCATTCTTTCACGATCGGAAAAAAGGGCCGTGAGAATGAAGTTCCAGTATTGAAGGGTGTTTCCTTAAGCGTGGCGAAAGGTGAAATCGCCTGTATTGTCGGGCGAAGCGGCTCAGGAAAATCCACGCTTTTGAATTTAATTTCCGGTTACATATCGCCGTCAAAAGGACGGATTGTCATTAATGGCACTGATGTTACGGGATTTAATGAAAAGGAATGGGCGCAATTTCGGCTTGACCATTTCGGGTTTATTTTTCAAAGCTTTCAGCTTATCCCGGGGTTAACGACGTATGAAAATGTTGAAATGCCGCTGGCGTTAAAAGGGATTAAACCATCTGAGCGCAAGCAAAAGGTGCAGGACATGCTGAAACGCGTTGGTTTGGAAAATCACGCCGCTCATTATCCGAATGAACTGTCGGGCGGCCAGCAGCAGCGTGTCAGTATTGCGCGAGCATTGATTTTAAACCCATCCATTATTTTAGCGGATGAGCCGACGGGAAGCCTTGATTCAGAAACGGAACAGGAAGTGCTGAATTTGATTCAACAGCTAAACCGTGAGCGGGGCATTACATTTGTGATTATTACTCACGATGATGAAGTGGCTTCCATCGGACATTCAAAATTTCAGCTTCATGACGGTGTGTTAAAAGGGGGAATTACCGTTGAGGTTTAAGGATCAGGTTCATTTTATCAGAAGAAATATGAAGAAAAACAGGCTGCGTGTCTTTATGACAATTCTTGCGACAACAATGGCGTGTGCGTTTTTAGTGGTGCTGTCATCGGTTGGATTCGGCATTCAAAAGACGATTACGGATATCACAATGAGCCAGCAGGTTGTGACTAAAGTCAGTGTAATGGGCAAGGAAGGCGATAAGCCCATTAAAAAAGCTGATTTAGAGAAGTACGATCATGTAAGGTCAGTTGTAGAAAGAACGCAAGTGTATGAACCAAACAAAGCAACTTTAGGCAATCGTACAAATGAAAGCTCTAATTTAATCTTTACCAATATGAATGATGAACTAAAGGCCAATATGGAGTTGGAAAAAGGAAGAGTCGCAAAGTCGGAAAATGAAATCGTAGTAGGATACGACTTTGCAAAGAGATTATTGACGAAAAAAGAATCGGAAGAGTATAACAAAAAAATCGAGGAAGCAAAAGGAAACCCGGAAGATATAAAAGAACCAGAAGGCTATACGAAAGATATTCTGAACAAAACGATTGAATTAAGTGTATCAAAAACAGATCCTAAAACAGGGGATGTTGAAAAAACAAAAACATATGACTTTAAAATTGTCGGTATTGCAAAAAAGCCATCTCAAGATTGGATGGAGGACTCAAACATTTTCATCAGTGATCAATTCAAGAAGGATTTTTCGGAATTCTTAGATTTTAAAGGCGGAAATGTTGAAAATAACATTAGCGTTTTTGCTGATAAATTTGAGAACGTGGAACAGCTGACAAATGATCTGACAGATGATGGATACTATGTCACATCAGTTACGACCGAGCTTGAAGGAGTCAACACCTTCTTCATGGTCTTCAAAATCGGCCTGATCTTTGTCGGATGTATTGCTGTTATCATCTCAGCAATCGGCATTTTTAACACGATGACGATGGCAGTTACAGAAAGAACGCAGGAGATTGGCATTATGAAAGCGATTGGAGCGAGTCCGTCTATTATTCGCCGAATGTTCTTGATGGAAAGCGCGTATATCGGGATTTTAGGCTGTGTGATTGGGATTATCATTTCTTACGGCGTGAGCTACCTTGTCAACCTGGCCGTTCCAATGATTCTCGCGGCGACAAGCGGAGGCGAAGCGGGCGATTTGAATTACACATTCTCGTATATCCCGGGCAGCCTTGTGATCATTGCCGTTGTGATTTGCGGAGGGGTTGCGGTGATTTCCGGTATGAACCCGGCAAGAAAAGCGACTAAAACCAACGTGCTGACTGCGTTGAGAAGAGAATTATAATGCGTACGAGCCGGCTGAGACAGCCGGCTTTCTCTATAGCGTATGAAGGTGTTTTGCTATACACTTGATAAAAAAGGAAAAAGTGCGGTGAGTCGATTGTTTAAACTTTTGCTGATTGAAGATGATGAATCGCTGTTTCATGAAATCAAGGATCGTTTAACGGGATGGTCTTATGATGTATACGGCATTCAGGATTTCAGTCAAGTGCTACAGGAATTTGCGGCGGTTAAGCCTGATTGTGTCATTATTGATGTCCAGCTGCCTAAATTCGATGGATTTCATTGGTGCCGGCTGATCCGCTCCCGGTCAAATGTACCGATTCTCTTTTTATCTTCCCGTGATCATCCTGCTGATATGGTGATGTCTATGCAGCTCGGAGCAGACGACTTTATTCAAAAGCCATTTCACTTTGATGTGCTGATTGCGAAAATCCAAGCGATTTTCCGGCGCGTGCATCATTATAATACGGAGCCGAGCACGATCAAAACATGGTGCGGTGCTGCCATAGACGCAGAGCAGAACCTCGTCAGCAATGACAAAGGCTCTGTTGAACTGACTAAAAATGAAATGTTCATTTTAAAACAGCTAATAGAACAAAAAAACAAGATCGTCAGCCGGGAAGAGCTGATCAGAAGCTTGTGGAACGATGAGCGGTTTGTGAGTGATAATACGCTGACCGTCAATGTCAACCGCCTACGGAAAAAACTGGATGCCCTGCAGCTTGGCACGTATATCGAGACAAAGGTCGGCCAAGGCTACATGGCGAAGGAAGAAGATCATTTCTATGATTAAAGCATTCCTCACTGAAAGGCGAAGCTGGATTGCCGTGTTTTTGTTTCAGCAGGCTTTGATGTTAGTCATTGCTTTTGTTGATCCTTCCATTTCATTTGAAAATGTTCTTTATATGGTGTATTTGTGTGGCTTGTTTTTTATCATATTCCTTTGGTTCCGCTATCGGAAAGAAACGGCGTTTTATAAAAGCCTGCAAACATGGGAGAATCATCTTGATGTGACAGCGATAAATGAACCGGAAACGCCGTTTGAATCGATGGTTGAAAGAAGCATTACCGGGCAAACGGAACACTTGAAGCAAACCGCTGCCCGGCATCGCTTGGCATTGGAAAATGAAAAAGATGAGCTGATGGCATGGATCCATGAGGTCAAAACCCCATTGACAGCGATGCATTTAATCATTGATAGAATGGAAAACCAAGCTTTGAAATCCCAGCTATCATATGAATGGCTGCGTATTCACCTGCTTTTAGATCAGCAGCTTCATCAAAAACGCATATCATTTATTGAAAACGATCTGTCTGTGGAATTTATTCAGCTTCAGCCTTTGATCTTCAAGGAAATCAAAGATTTACAATCGTGGTGTATCCAAAAAGGGATCGGCTTTGATATTCAGCTGGAGGCTGAAGAAGTGCTGAGCGATGCAAAATGGCTGGCGTTTATCATCAGACAGCTGCTGACAAACGCGGTGAAATACAGCGAAGCCTCTGAGATAGAAATCAAAAGCACTCAAAAAGGGGAACGGACGCAGCTCCAAGTGAAAGACTGTGGCAGGGGCATTGATCAAAAAGATGTGCCGCGTATTTTTGATAAAGGATTTACATCTACAACGGACCACCATGATCAAGCGTCCACAGGCATGGGGCTGTACTTGGCGAAAAAAGCCGCGGCGCCGTTATTGATCCATATTGATGTTGATTCGGAGTTCGGTGTGGGGACCGTTTTTACATTAACCTTTCCGAAACGGAATCAATTTGAACGTGTCATAAGCATGTGACGAAAATGTCACATGCTTTTCTTTTTTGTTCGCAGTATCGAAGGAAAAGCCCGGCATTCCTTTTTATAATGAGATTATCCAATATAAAGGAGATTATAGAAATGATGATTTTACAAGCAAATAAAATTCGAAAAAGCTATGGAAACAAACTGAATAAACAAGAAGTGCTCAAAGGCATTGATATCCATATCCAAAAAGGCGAATTTGTCAGTATTATGGGGGCATCAGGGTCCGGGAAAACCACATTGCTTAACGTGCTGTCTTCGATTGATCAGGTCAGTCACGGAACGATCAACATTAACGGAAATGAAATGACTTCTATGAAGGAAAAGCAGCTGGCTGAATTTAGAAAACAGCATTTAGGCTTTATCTTTCAAGATTACAATTTGTTAGACACATTGACAGTGAAAGAGAATATCCTTCTGCCATTATCGATCACGAAACTATCAAAAAAGGAAGCCAATCGCAAATTTGAGGAAGTTGCAAAGGAATTGGGAATTTATGAATTGCGGGATAAGTACCCGAATGAAATTTCCGGAGGCCAGAAGCAGAGAACATCGGCCGGCAGAGCGTTTATACATGACCCGAGCATTATTTTCGCTGATGAACCGACCGGAGCGCTCGATTCGAAATCAGCCTCTGATCTATTAAACAAGCTGAGTCAGCTCAATCAGAAACGCCACGCCACGATCATTATGGTCACCCATGATCCCGTCGCCGCAAGCTACTGCGGGAGAGTCATTTTTATTAAGGACGGGCAAATGTATACACAGCTGAATAAAGGAGGCCAAGACAGACAGACGTTTTTCCAGGATATCATGAAAACGCAAGGCGTGTTAGGCGGGGTGCAGCATGAACATTAATCAGCTCATCCTGCGAAATTTGAAAAAGAACCTTCGGAATTACTATCTGTATGTGTTTGCGCTCATTTTTAGCGTGGCGCTTTATTTCGCTTTTGTCACGCTCCAATATGATCCTGCGATTAACGAAGTGAAGGCTTCAATCAAGGGAGCCGCGGCCATTAAAACTGCTTCGATTTTGCTTGTGGCTGTAGTGGCAATCTTCATTTTATATGCCAATACGATTTTTATTAAAAGACGGAGTAAAGAAATCGGGCTGTTTCAATTAATCGGAATGACGAAGCATAAAATCTTTCGTATCTTAAGTGCAGAAAATATCATGCTGTATTTCGGTTCCCTAGCGATGGGGGTAGTGGCTGGGTTTTCGATATCGAAGCTTGTCCTGATGATTCTGTTCAAAATTGTCGATGTCAAAGCTGATGCGAAACTGCATTTTTCCGAGCAAGCATTGATCCAAACGATCATTGTATTTTGCGGCATTTACCTTTTGATTATGGTCATGAATTATACGTTTATCAAAAAACAAAGTATATTATCTTTATTTAAAGTGGCGTCTTCCACTGAAGATAAAGTGAAGAAAATATCATTTTTCCAGATGCTGATCGGCGCTTTAGGCATCGTGCTGATTTTGACAGGATACTATGTGTCTTCTGAGCTGTTTGGCGGAAAATTTAAGACCATTAATGAACTGTTTGGTGCGATGAGCTTCATCCTGGGGAGCGTCATTATCGGGACGTTTTTGTTTTATAAAGGATCGGTTACGTTTATCTCGAACATCATTCGAAAAAGCAAGGGCGGCTACTTAAATATTTCTGAGGTCCTGTCACTGTCATCAATCATGTTCAGAATGAAATCGAACGCGTTGCTATTGACGATTATTACAACCGTTTCAGCGCTCGCCATCGGGCTGTTATCGCTCGCTTATATTTCGTATTACTCGGCAGAAAAAACTGCTGAACAAAATGTAGCAGCTGACTTTTCATTCATGAATGAGAAAGATGCCAAACGATTTGAAAGCAGTTTGAGTGAAAATGACATTTCGTACGTCAAAAAAGAAATGCCTGTCCTGCAATCGTCTTTTGATCTCACAAATATCATGGATGGAACCCCGAAAGAGATGCAGGGGGATCCTAGCAAATTACAGCTTGCTGTTGTTAGCGACAAAGATGTAAACGGAGTCGATGTGGCGGCTGGGGAGGCGGTTTTCTCAGGATACACCGACTTGCTGCAAAAAATAATGGTTTTAAAAGACTCGGGCAGCATTAAAGTAAACAGCAAGCATGAAACGCAACCATTACACTATAAAGGATTAAGAGATGAGTTTCTTGTATCCTACACGTTTACAGGCGGGGGACTGCCCGCAGTCATAGTGGATGACAATCTGTTTAAACAGCTGAATAAAGATAAAGACCCTCGCATTCAGCTGGCGCAATCTGAATTTATCGGCATTAATATGAAACATGGAGATCAGCTTGAAAAAGCAAATGAGCTTTTTCAAAAGGTGAACAAGAAAGATCTGCATTTATCAAGGCTGGATACAAGTATTGCGCAAAAATCTCTTTTTGGTATGGTCATGTTCATCGTTGGTTTCTTAGGATTAACATTTCTCATCACCTCGGGGTGTATCCTTTACTTTAAACAAATGGGTGAAAGTGAAGATGAAAAACCGAATTATACGATTTTGAGAAAACTCGGTTTTACGCAGGGCGACCTGATAAAGGGGATACGAATCAAACAAATGTACAACTTCGGCATTCCACTGGTTGTCGGTCTCTTCCACAGCTACTTTGCCGTCCAATCCGGCTGGTTCTTATTCGGATCTGAGGTCTGGACGCCGATGATAGTGGTGATGGTGTTATATACTGCGCTCTACTCGATTTTTGGTTTTCTGTCAGTTCTTTATTATAAGAAGGTTATTAAATCGTCGTTGTGAAACAGCAAAAGCTCCAGAGATTCTGGAGCTTTTTGTTTATCGTTTTGGCGCCCGGTAACCGGCGGCTTCAGCTTCTTCAACTGAACAAAACATTTCAGCCGGGTCGGTTGTCCGGTCATAGTATGTACTGCCCGGCGTGTGGTAAATGCCGTTTTTGCTTCCTTTAATATTACAGCCTTCTGCTGTGTCAGCTGTTTTGGCTTCATCATTTTTATAGGTATGGCTTGAAGAATTTCCAGTGTCTTCATGAGAACTGGCAGTTTGGCTTTTTGCCTCTTTCAATTGCTTTTCAAGCTTTGTGTTATCTTGTTGGAGTGTTTCATTTTCAGCCTTAACCGTTTTTGTATCTTCTTTGAGCTGTTTTTGATTTTCTTGAAGCTCTTTAATCTCAGCTTTTAATGATTTCTGAGTCTTTTTTAGTTCGCTATTCTCTTTTTCAATCTGCTCAAGCTTGTCCTGATTTTCTGTGTTGTCTTTCAATTTCTTTGCTTCTGAGCTGACAGATTTATATTCTTTCTCAAGTGCTTCATGCTCTTTTGTGAGACTTTTATATTCGGCGTTTAGCGCTGAATATTTTTTCTCAGCATTTGCTGCAGCAGCATCAGGTTCTGACAATCCTGCTCCGGTGAAGAGCAGCACCAGGCCTCCTATCAAAAGCGGCCAAAAGAGTTTCTTAGAGAAACGTTTCTCCTTTTTCAGCACATATCTGACAAGGTGATACAATCCATAGCCAAGCGAAATGAGACATGCAAGAAAACCTAAAAATGCTAATGTCATTTCCATAAAATGCCCCCTTTTTCTATTTATTTTACATTTTCTGAACAATATTTGTTAGATTTTTTCACGCTCATCAGTTGAAAAATGTGAGATAGACAGATAGAATGAATGTGCTATGATAACTCGATTCGTACGGAGCCGTTTTAGGTTTCGTTTTTTTCATGAGCTTTTTTAGGTAAGAAAGGGGGATTAGTGTGCCGCGTGCTCTTAAAATTTTAATCATTGGAATGTTTATTAATGTGACGGGTGCTTCTTTTTTATGGCCGCTGAATACGATTTATATCCATAATCATTTAGGAAAGTCATTAACAGTAGCCGGACTTGTGCTGATGCTGAATTCCGGCGCCAGTGTGGCAGGAAATTTATGCGGCGGTTTTTTGTTTGATAAAATCGGCGGCTTTAAATCGATTATGCTTGGGATTGCGATTACGTTAGCAAGCCTGATGGGCCTTGTCTTTTTTCATGAGTGGCCGGCCTATATTGTGCTGCTGACGATTGTGGGCTTTGGTTCCGGTGTTGTTTTTCCGGCCAGCTACGCAATGGCTGGATCGGTGTGGCCTGAAGGGGGAAGGAAGGCATTTAATGCGATATATGTTGCGCAAAACGCGGGTGTGGCCGTTGGGTCAGCACTTGGCGGAGTCGTGGCGTCTTTCTCATTTTCATACGTATTTTTGGCGAATGCTGCATTGTATCTGGCCTTTTTCTTTATCGTATATTTCGGATTTCGAAATATTCAGACGAAGGATGCGTCTCAAACATCGGTGCTTGATTATGATGCCGTAAACGGCAAAGCAAAATTTGCTGCGCTCATCATATTAAGCAGCGGCTATGTACTCGGATGGCTGGCTTATTCTCAGTGGTCTACCACAATTGCTTCGTACACACAAAGCATTGGAATATCTCTTTCCTTATATAGCGTGCTGTGGACGGTTAACGGGATTTTAATTGTGCTTGGCCAGCCGCTTGTCAGCTTTGTAGTGAAAAAATGGGCGGAGTCGCTGAAAGCGCAAATGGTCATCGGATTTATCATTTTCATTGTATCCTTCAGCATGCTGCTGACGGCAAAGCATTTCCCGATGTTTCTGGCTGCTATGGTGATCCTGACCATAGGGGAAATGCTTGTCTGGCCTGCGGTGCCGACGATTGCCAACCAGCTTGCCCCTAAAGGGAAGGAAGGATTTTACCAAGGCTTTGTCAACAGCGCGGCGACAGGTGGCAGAATGATTGGTCCGTTGTTCGGCGGTTTGCTTGTCGATCATTTCGGCATTCAGGCTCTTGTCTTATCTCTTTTGGTTTTGCTGTTGATCAGTATTGCCACGACGCTTTTATATGACAAACGGATAAAACCGGCTAAAGAAACAAATAAGCAAGCATCAATCTCTTCATAATAAAGATCCCGCTGGATGAGCGGGATCTTTTTACATAATCGGAAGCACGTTAACGGCATCCTTTACATTTGAATATGTTTTCAGCGATGAAAAATTGGCGTCCAGTTTATTCATTTTCATAGCCAATTCTGGCTTAATGCCAGTAATGATTAATTCGGTTCCGGTCAATTTCAGCAAATGGCTCAGCTTGAAAATCTGGTCGGCGGTTTGTTCATTTACTTGGGCTAATCCTGATAAATCAATGATCAAATAATCATCTTTGGATGTTGATAAGATATTCGTCAATGTGCTGACGATGGAATTAAATCGCTCCTCTGTCAGGTTGCCGACTAGCGGAAGAGCCGAAATGCCGTTGCGAATCGGGACAATAGGCGTTGAAAGTGCAGTAATTTCTGTGAGGGAATCCTCGAGAAGTTTTTCATACTCTTTTTGCTGGGTGATGTCTTTTTGAATTCCGACAAAATAGGTCTTGTCTTCGATCTCCAGCGGATCAATACTCAATTCATTCCAGAACATCGTTCCGTCTTTTTTGTAGTTTTGGATCTGAACGGTAACCGGTTCTTTATTTTGCAAAGCGATTCTGATGTTGTCTACTTCAGCGGGGTCTGTGTGTTTCCCCTGTAAGAAGCGGCAGTTCTTTCCTAAAATCTCTCCGGCTTCATAGCCGGTCATTTGAACAAAGCCTTGGTTTACGTAGACAATAGGATTATCTTCAAGTGCAGGATCTGTAATTACCACACCGACTCGCGCGTGATCAAGCGCTTTTTTGATGACTTCCAGCTGTCCTTGTACTCCAAATGATTGAAAACTAGCCATATAAATCCCCCTTAGGCTGTCAGCTAACTGTGCGAAAGCCTGGTATTCCCCTTTTTTAATGAATTCTACAGTAACCGTAGCACAACACATGTTCTGATTCAAGCAAGCGCAGTTTGTTGTTTGTCATCAAGGCTTGTCCTCGTATACACTAAAAATAAGAACAGAGATTGAACATATGAACGGAAGTAGCTAAATGAGTGACTAGGTCAATGTCACTGGGTGAAAAATGAATCCAATGCATCAAGCTTACCGATCATGTGTTCACATATAATGGAAGAAACAAGCTTTTTTCAGATTTGCCAGTATGTAGATATCGAAAATCATCGGAATCGTTTAAGGGGGCTGGATGGCCTGAAGTCGCTTTACGAAATAAGGGCTTTAGGAAGGTGATGATGAAGATGCTGCATCAGGTACTTATTGCTTGTGTAATTGGAGGAATCATGGGGATTCTCGGTCATGTGAAAAAGAGAGGCAGGCTGGAGAAGCCCAGAATGACGAAGCGGTTTATCTACCTTGGATTTTTGGAAGATTGGTTTATCGGAATGACAGCTTCCATTTTACTTGTATTATCCGCTGACCCCGATTCAGGAATTCAACTTGTCATCTTATCCATTATCTCAGGCTACGGCGGTGAAGCTGTTCTCAGAAGTTTTGACTTTGTGAGAGAAATGAACAGCGGAGGCGAACCGGCCGAGTCCAAACGTCAAACCAAAACTCCACCCGAATAATTGTCCTCAATCTTCGCCCGTTCAGGGTACATTCCCATTGTATACAAACCTGCTTGCACTTATGAACAGAATTCTATAAAATACAGTTAAGATTACGGTTGCGATAAGAACAATGAAGAGGAGCAGTAAGAAGCAGATATTGTTGCAGAGAGTTGACGGCTGGTGAAAGTCAATCAAGTTTGTTTCCGAACTCACCTCAGAGTTGCAGCGGTGAAAAGCCGCTGACGCATAACTGCGTTAAAAGTATCAAGTGAGTGCGGCGCATGCCGCGCTAACGAGGGTGGTACCGCGGGAAAACGAAAGTCTCTCGTCCCTTTTAGGGATGAGGGAGTTTTTTTTAGTTTGGGAATATTCTGAATATAATCCTCTCCTTCCCGTCAATACTTGAACCATAAACGCCGTATTCAATCAGAAGGAGGTTTTTACTTTGAGTTTTCAGCACAAAGAGATAGAAAAGAAATGGCAAACATATTGGCTCGAAAACAAAACATTTGCCACTCTTGATAATAATGAAAAACAAAAATTTTACGCGCTGGACATGTTTCCTTATCCGTCAGGAGCGGGATTGCACGTCGGCCATCCTGAAGGATATACAGCTACGGATATCCTGTCCCGCATGAAGCGCATGCAGGGCTATGATGTCCTACATCCAATGGGCTGGGACGCATTCGGCCTGCCGGCTGAACAATACGCGCTTGACACAGGGAACGATCCTGCTGTGTTTACGAAGCAGAATATCGATAATTTCCGCCGCCAAATTCAGTCGCTTGGCTTCTCATATGACTGGGATCGTGAAATCAATACGACTGACCCTGAATACTATAAATGGACGCAATGGATTTTCTTAAAGCTTTACGAAAAAGGCCTTGCTTACGTTGACGAAGTGCCTGTAAACTGGTGCCCTGCTCTCGGTACGGTTCTTGCCAACGAAGAAGTTATTGACGGCAAGAGCGAACGCGGCGGCCATCCGGTAGAGAGACGCCCGATGAAGCAGTGGATGCTGAAAATTACAGCATATGCGGACAGGCTTCTTGAAGACTTGGAAGAGCTTGACTGGCCGGAAAGCATTAAAGATATGCAGCGCAACTGGATCGGCCGTTCTGAAGGCGCACACGTTCATTTTACTGTAGATGGACATGCTGAATCCTTTACGGTGTTTACGACAAGACCAGATACGCTGTTTGGCGCTACATACACTGTGCTTGCTCCGGAACATGCATTGGTGGAAAACATCACAACGGCAGAGCAAAAAGAAGCTGTTGAAGCATATATCAAAGAAATTCAATCAAAGAGTGATCTTGAGCGTACAGATCTTGCGAAAACAAAGACAGGCGTTTTCACAGGAGCTTATGCGATCAATCCTGTAAACGGAGAAAAATTGCCGATCTGGATTGCGGATTACGTTCTTGCTTCATACGGAACAGGTGCTGTTATGGCTGTTCCTGGCCACGATGAGCGTGATTTTGAATTCGCCAAAACATTTGGCCTTCCGGTGAAGGAAATCGTGAAAGGCGGAAATGTTGAGGAAGCAGCGTACACTGGCGACGGCGAGCACGTGAACTCAGATTTTCTGAACGGCCTTAACAAGCAGGAAGCGATTGAGAAAGTGATCGCTTGGCTGGAAGAAACGAAAAACGGCGAGAAGAAAGTGACGTACCGTCTGCGCGACTGGCTCTTTAGCCGTCAGCGTTATTGGGGCGAACCGATTCCGGTCATTCATTGGGAAGACGGAACATCAACGGCTGTGCCGGAAGAGGAGCTGCCGCTGATTTTGCCGAAAACGGATGAAATCAAACCGAGCGGAACAGGCGAATCACCGCTTGCGAACATTAAAGATTGGGTGGAAGTCACAGATCCTGAGACAGGTAAAAAAGGAAGAAGAGAAACGAATACAATGCCGCAATGGGCGGGAAGCTGCTGGTATTTCTTGCGCTATATTGATCCGCGCAATCCGAATCAGCTGGCATCACCAGAGAAATTGGAAAAATGGCTTCCGGTTGATATGTATATCGGCGGTGCAGAACATGCCGTGCTTCACCTTCTGTACGCCCGCTTCTGGCATAAGTTCCTTTATGATATCGGCGTAGTGCCGACGAAAGAACCATTCCAAAAGCTGTACAACCAAGGCATGATTCTCGGCGAAAACAACGAAAAAATGAGTAAATCTAAAGGGAACGTCGTCAACCCTGACGAAATCGTTGCTTCTCACGGCGCTGATACGCTGAGATTGTACGAAATGTTCATGGGACCGCTTGATGCTTCAATCGCCTGGTCTGAATCAGGATTAGACGGCGCGCGCCGCTTCCTTGACCGCGTATGGCGCCTGTTTGTTGAAGACAGCGGTGAGCTTAATGGCAAAATCGTTGAAGGCGCTGGTGAAACATTGGAGCGCGTGTATCATGAAACGGTCATGAAAGTCACAGACCATTACGAAGGCCTTCGTTTCAACACGGGTATTTCCCAGCTGATGGTCTTTATTAATGAGGCGTATAAAGCAACAGAGCTGCCGAAAGAATATATGGAAGGCTTCGTGAAGCTTCTTTCTCCTGTCGCGCCTCACTTGGCGGAAGAGCTTTGGGAGAAGCTTGGCCATTCCGGCACCATTGCATACGAAGCTTGGCCTGAATATGATGAAACGAAACTTGTGGATGATGAAGTTGAAATCGTTGTTCAGCTGAACGGAAAAGTAAAAGCGAAATTACAGGTTCCTGCCGATGCGACGAAAGAACAGTTGGAACAGCTTGCTCAAGCAGATGAAAAGATCAAAGAGCAGCTTGAAGGCAAAACGATTCGAAAAATCATCGCGGTGCCTGGCAAGCTTGTCAATATTGTGGCAAACTAAGCCTAGAAAAAATCCCCTTTGCCAAAAGGGGATTTTTTTCATCAGTCTGTAAATAGCAATCGTCCAGCTGACTTTGATATACTGAACATGATCATTGTGAATAGGAGTGTTTTCTTTGGAGATAAAAGAAATCAGTACAGCCGTTTTGAAAGAAAAAATTGAGGCGGATGAAGAACTATATTTAATTGATGTCAGAGAAGATGAAGAGGTGGCGGAAGGCATGATCCCGCAAGCCGTTCATATTCGGATGGGAGATATTCCTGAAAAAATGGACACCTTTGACAAAGACAAAGAGTACGTATTTATCTGCCGCTCAGGAATGCGCAGCATGAATGTCTGCAGGTACCTGGATGAGCAGGGCTTTAAAACAGTCAATGTTGAAGGCGGCATGATGGCCTGGGAAGGCGAAACAAAACCAAAAAACTAGGGGAGAGGCGGGACTGACCCCCGTTTTTGAGACAGGGATCAAAACACCTTTTAAACAGCCAATTGCCGATAGTTTATCGGTGATTGGTTGTTTAGTTTCGTTTGAATACGAATATTGTTATAATAATGAATGTATTCTATGACAGTGCGTTCTACGATGGCGGTCGTAGTTCGATCAATGCTGTTAAGATAGAACGTTTCAGACTTTAGTGAGGAATGAAACGATTCGATGGAGGCATTATCAGCGGGCGTCCCTTTGCGGGACATGCTCATGGTAATGCCTTTTGTGTTAACAACTTTTTGATACTCGTAAGATGTATACACAGAACCTTGGTCACTATGTAACACGCAGTTCTCAGGCAGTGTTGGCAGCTGATCAAGTGTGTCTAAGACAAAGTCTGTGTCCTGCTTATCGCCAATCGTAAAAGCAATCACTTCTCCATTGTATAAATCTAATATACTGGAAAGGTACAATTGTTTCTGTCCATAAGGCAAATATGTGATGTCCGTTACTAGTTTTTCAAGAGGGCGATCAGATTTAAAGTTCCGATCCAATATATTATCGACCACGGCATATGGCTGCCCATTCTTCTTGCGCTTTTTCACCTTAACCTGGCACTGCCATTGATTTTTCTGCATAATACGTTGAACCGTTTTATGGTTAATACGCATTCTCTTTTTTAGTATGGCTGTGATTTTTCGATATCCATATCGATACCTGTGCTCTCGGCACAACGTGCCGATTTGTTTTTCCAAATGGCGCTTGGGATAATCTTTCGTCAGATTCTTCTTCCAACGATAATAGGACGCTCGAGAGATACCTAAATGAATACAGATATCCTGCACGGTCATTGTGCTGTGCAATGCTTCTACAAGTTCGACTGACGTTTCGCTATCAACTTCCTTTCCAATTCGTTGTACTTTTTTAAAACTTCATTCTGTTGTCTCAGATAACGGTTCTCTGCCTGCAGTTTCTCTAATTCGGAAGAATACTCTGGACCTTTTCCGTAAGTGTATTGCTTTCCAACAGGCTGTTCGAATCGATGTATATCCCCAGCCTTATGCCATCTAACCCATGTCTGAACCTGTGTCTTATTCTTAATATTCAATTTCTGCATGATCTCTTTCATAGGCACGCCTGCCAATCTCATTTCTACAGCCTGCTGTTTCACTTCAACCGGATAACTCACTCTTGTCCCCATAGAAAAAACACCTCCAAGTCTAATTTCGGATAACAATCATCCGTTTTCAAACTTGAAGGTGTTTTTATTTGTCTCATCTTATGGGGTCAGTCCCAGGCCCCCTAGTTTTTTTATTTGTATTCCGGAAGCCAATCGCCGTGTGCTGCAAATAAATCGTCACACATGGAGATGATGTCAGTCATGGAAAGCTCCGCGCTTGTATGCGGATCAAGCATTGCCGCTTGGTAAACCGCTTCTTTTTTTCGTGTAACAGCGGCTTCAATTGTCATCAACTGCGTATTAATATTCGTCCGGTTTAAGGCTGCAAGCTGCTCAGGCAGTTCTCCGGCGAAGCACGGGGTAATTTTTTTTCTGTCGGCGACGCATGTCACTTCCACAACCGCTTTTGAAGGAAGATTGGTGATCAGTCCTGTATTCAAGACGTTTCCCCCAAAGGTGAACGGCTCGTTCGTTTCCATTGCTTCTATAATTCTTGAACCATATTCCTTTGAGCGTTCGTGCGTAAGGTTTTTATTATTAACGATATCATCCCGCATTTTCTCCCAATTTTGAATCTGTTTCACGCATCTTCTCGGATATTCGTCGAGCGGGATTTGCAGCTCGCTGATCAGCTCGGGATAGTTCCGTTTAATAAAGTATGGATGATATTCTGCATTGTGTTCGGATGATTCCGTGACATAATAGCCGAACTTATCCATCAATTCAAACCGCACCATATCATGATGCTTTGTTTTTTGTTTTTCTTTTGCCCTCCTTTTGATTTCCGGATATAGATCTACGCCGTCTTTTTTGACTTCCAAAAGCCAAGCCATATGATTGATGCCCGCGATGCGCTCCTCGATTCCGCCATGCTCCATTCCGAGAGATTTGAATAAATCCTTCGTGCACACTTGAACACTGTGGCAGAGCCCGATTGTTTTGATATTCGTATAGCGGAGCATGGCGCCTGTAAGTGAGGCCATTGGGTTTGTGTAGTTTAAAAACCACGCATCCGGGCACATTTCCTCCATATCTTTTGCGATATCAAATAAGACCGGGATTGTTCTGAGTGATCTGAAGATCCCGCCGATGCCGACTGTGTCAGCGATCGTCTGACGCAGCCCGTACCGTTTCGGAATCTCGAAATCTATGACTGTGCTCGGTTTATACCCTCCAACCTGAATCGCATTGATGACATAGCTTGCGTTCTGCAAGGCGAGTTTTCTGTCATCATAGCTGTTGATGGCCACACTCGGGTTATAGCGGTCTCTCAGATTTTCGAGCATGAACTGGGATTCCTGCAAGCGTTTTGGATCAATGTCGTAAAGGGCGAATTCAAATCCATTCAGTGCTTCTGTTAACAAGCAGTCTCCCAAAACATTTTTGGCGAAAATGGTGCTCCCTGCACCGATAAATGTAATCTTTTTCATATTGCTTCCTCCTTTAATGTTATCCCTTTACCGCTCCGGATGACAGGCCGGCAATAAAGTATTTTTGCAGCGCCAAAAACAGAATAACCATCGGCAGCATCGCCATAAGCGCGGCTGCGGCAACTAAATGCAGATTGTTGGCGTTTTCTCCGAAAAACCCTGCCATGGCTACTGTTAAAGTCTGAACCTTTTGATCTTGTAAAAAGAAAATCGCAAATTGATAGTCGTTCCATATGAAGACACAGGAAATAATACAGATGGTCGCAGTGATCGGCTTCAGCAAGGGAAACACGATCGTAAAAAAGATTTTCAGCATGCCTGCGCCATCTATTCTTGCGGCTTCTTCAAGCTCTTTTGGAATGGTCGAACGGATGAAGCCAGAATATAAGAATACGGTTAACGGCATATAAGCCGCTGTATTGATCAAAATGGCGATGGCGTGTGTATTGACCATTCCGGCATCCACGACCATTCGGTACAAAGGCACCATCGACGTTAACGGAGGGATGATCATAATGGAAATCAGCAAGGCAAAAACGGCTTTATTCAGTTTCGTTTCCCGCCGGGCAAGCGGGTAGGCGGCAAGTGAGCCGAATATAATTAATAACAAGGCAGAAAAACCTGTGATGATGATGGTGTTTATAAATGAGTTTCCTAGCGAAGCGCGCTCCCACGCTTCTGAAAAATTGTGAAAGGAGATGTCGGCTGGAAACAGCCATTTTGAACTGTAGTCTCCTTTTGCTTTTAATGAAGTGGTCAGAAGGATGTAAAAAGGAATAAAATGCGCACAGGCCACAATGGCGGCAAGAATCGTAATGATCCGCATGTTTTTTGAACGGGCGGCTTTCATGACATTTCCGTCTCCTTTCTTTTAAAGTACGCTAGCGCACAAAAGCTGATGATCAAAATGACAAATGCCATAAATATGCCTTGCGTTGCGGCATAGCCGGCATCCTGCCGTTTGAAATACAAATCGTACATAAAAGTGGACATGGATTGTGACGCATTTCCGGGACCGCCTGCGGTGAGCGCGATAATGACATCAAACAGCTTTAAGCCTCCGATAATGTTGATGACCATATTAATCGTGATCGAGGGCATTAACAGCGGCAGCGTAATGCTAAAAAACTGCTGGCCTTGTTTCGCGCCATCCATTTGCGCAGCTTCATAATAGTCTTTCGGAATGCTTTGCAGGCCAGCTAAGTAGACAACCATAGCGATCCCGACATATTGATAGGTGTTAATCATGACAATGAGCCACGGATTGAGCGATGGACTGGCGAGAGCATTGATCGGGCTGATGCCGAATACACCAAGCAAATCGTTGAGCGCGCCTCCGTCATAGGAGAAGAAAAAGTACCAAATATAGCCCATAATGAGCGGGCTGATCATGACCGGCAAATACACAATTGTTCTTGTTATCGCTTTCATTTTGATGCTTTGATTCAAGAGCAGGGCGTACAGGAGTCCGACCGCATTTTGGAAAAAGGTGCTGCCGAGTCCGTAAAGCAGCGTGTTTTTTAAGATGTGCCAGGTGTCAGGATCAGAAAGCAGCCTTTCATATTGCGCGAATCCCACCCATTGGTAGACTTGCGAAAAGCCGTTCCAGTTCGTAAAGGTGATCAATGCGCCTTTCACAAACGGATAAATCATAAAGACCAGAACGGAGAGCAAAGCAGGAATATACATCCACCAAAGTGAGGACTGCTTTTTCGGCTTAACCTGTTTCACATGAACGTCTCTTGCGATCTCACTCATTGTTCTTCAGCTCCCTGTGTTTCCGATTGCTCCCGGAGTCGTTTGTATTCTCTTCCCAGCTTCTTCGAAATCTCTTGAGGCGTCAAAATGTCAGCCGCAAGCTCCTGCCCGGCCGTGCCCAGGACATCCCACATTCCATTTGGCAGGTATAAACGGTCGAAGTAAGGCTCGACTCTGACTTCTTGATAATGCTCATAGTCGTTCGCGTAGAAAATATCAGCTTTCACATTGGTCAGTCCTGAAGGAAGCGACGTGGCTTCAGCCATTTGTTTGGCATTGGCGGGACGGGCCATAAATGCGATGAATTCTTTTGCTTTCTTTACGTGAGGGGAGTCTTTCCATGCTGCAAGTGTGTAGCGTTCACCACCGATCCATATCGGATCATCACCGTCATGTATGGCAGGTGTCGGGATAATGCCGACCTTGACCTTCGGATTGATCTGGGCAACGTCTTGGCCAAGCGTGCCGCCTTGCATCGTAAAGGCGATTTTGTTTTGGGCCATTAATTCAATGAGCTGTGATTTTTTTGCGGTTACGGCGTCAATATTGATCAATTTTTCTTTCTGCATTTGTTTAAGGATGTCTGATAAATAAGTGAATTTGCTCCAATGAAAAGTGCCGTTGGTGAGCTGTTTTTTTTCATTATGGGCAGGATCTGTGATGAGAAGAGGTGTAGCGAATTGGTCGTAATATTGGGCGAATGAGCTTTTGTCATAGCCGGCAAACCAGAAGGGCATAATGCTTCCCTTGCTCTTTTCTTTAATCGTTCTCAGCGCTTTCATAAAGTCATCCATGGTTTCCGGCGGGTTAATGCCGTAACGGTCTAAAATATTGCGGTTATATGCCAGACCGTCTTTTGCCTGATTGATCGGATAGGCATACACCTTTCCGCTTTTATTTTTGAGGATGCTGTTTAAATTGGGATCGAGATCTTGGGTCCATTCCATATCTCTGAGATCAGCTGTATATTCTCCATACCTGATTTTTCCCCAGCCATGTGTATCGAAAAGGTCAGGCAAATCATTGGCTGCCATTCTGACACGCATCATATTTTCATAGTCATTGCCTGGGAAATGAAGGCTGACACGGATGTCTCTGTGTTCCTTTTCAAACGCTGCCGCCAGTTTTCTGAACGTATCTCTTTCACTGTCCGTTGACATTGTAGAATAAATCGTTAACGTCTTTTTTGCGGTATCTGCTGAGCTTTTCTCTGCTGAGCATCCGGGCAGAACAAGCAGAATAAGAGAGAGAAATAAAACAAAAGTGTGTTTCATCTTTTCCTCCTTATTATCGTGATGAATGCTTGCTTATGTCACCTCCTTAGCTGTATATCCGCAGCTTTGTCTCACGATTAATGTTGTGGGCAGGGTGACATGATGAGGAAGCGTACGCCCATTGAGACGGTCAAGCAACAGTTTCACGCCTGTACGGCCCATTTCCTCTGTGTACACCTTCACCGTCGTTAGTGGCGTGCTGGCAAATTCAGCTTCTTCAATGCCGTTAAAGCTGACGAACGCCGTATCCCGTGGCACTTGGAGTCCGGCTTCCTGGAGCGCTTTTAATGCGCCGATCGCCATGGAATCGCTTGCGATAAAGAATGCTTCCGGCAGATTGCCTTGAGCGATTGCTTTCTTCATCAGGCGATAACCCTCGCGCATGCTGTATTCTCCGATCAGCACATGCTCAGGCCGGGGGGCGGCGGACTCCAAAAAGGCGGTCAGCCGTTTGTCTTCAATCGTTCTGCGAATGCTTTGGCCGTCCTTCAGCGTATGCTCTTTTTCCTGTCCGCCAATGTAACCTAACCGTTTGTAACCAAGACCGAAAAGGTGATCAATCGCTTGGCGTGAAGCGGATTCAAAATCAATGCCAATCGAATCGTATGCTTGCGGATCAGGAGAATGATTGATAAATACGGCATGTTCCAGCCTTCCGTTGATATGCTTAACCGCTTCATCATGAACACGGCCGATGACAATGACACCATCCAGTTCCCGAAAGATATGCTCCTGAAAGGAACCGAGATGAATCGAATTCGTAATGAAAATTTCCTGTTCAAAGCATTCTTTTTCAATGCCTTTGCGAATTGAAGAAAAATACGGATCCTGCCGCTCCTGATCGGGGGACAGGCAGCTCAGCACGCCGATCAGCGGCTGGGCCCGCTGTTTTTGCCCGCGGGCTTTCCGGCGTTTAGCAACCGTTTGGTAGCCGAGCTCTTCGGCAATAGTGATGACTCTTTGTCTCGTTTCGCCAGCAACAGAAAGCGACTCATCTTCATTTAAAATTCTGGAAACAGTCGCACTTGAAACATTTGCTTTCAAGGCGATATCTTTAATCCGAACCATAAGTATCCCTCTCATCTATTTAGTAAAATATTAACTTCTCTGTTTTTGATAAATTGATACTATCATATGAAAGTAAGCGGTTACAATAATCATTTTCGGAATATTTCGTTATATTTACTAAATATTTAGTAAATGATGCGATTTGTTTTGGAAAAATAAAGGGGAAACCAGATTCGTCTCGTAAATGTGAAGTAAGCGAATAAGGAAGGGTGAGGGAATGAGTACGGAAAGAAGAAAGCAGCTGTTTCGATTGCTTGGAGATTTGCCTGATCGGAGGGAAATCAGTACGGAGACATTGCGTATTGAAGAAAGAGAAGGAAACATCATTGAAACGCTCCTGCTCGATCTAAACGGACATGAAAAGGTGCCCGCTTATTTTGTGAAACCGAAGTCTGTAGAAGGGCCGTGTCCAGCCGTATTGTTTCAACATTCGCATGGCGGCCAGTATGACAGGGGAAAAAGTGAACTGATGGAAGGAGCGGATTATTTGAAAGCGCCTTCTTTTTCCCGTGAGCTGACTTCTCTTGGGTACAGCGTGCTTGCGATAGATCATTGGGGATTTGGAGATCGGCGTGGAAAAACGGAAAGCGAGATTTTTAAAGAAATGCTTCTTACCGGAAGAGTGATGTGGGGCATGATGATTTATGACAGTTTAAGAGCGTTAGATTATATGCAGTCTCGCCCTGATGTTCAGCCTGACAGAATCGGGACCATCGGCATGTCTATGGGAGGGTTGATGGCGTGGTGGACAGCGGCGCTCGATGACCGGATTAAGGTGTGTGTGGATTTATGCAGCCAGGTAGATCATCACGTGCTGATGAAAACACAGAATCTTGACCGGCACGGCTTTTATTATTACGTCCCGTCGCTTGCAAAGCATTTTTCTGCCTCAGAGATCCAAAGCATGATCGCGCCGCGCCCGCACCTTAGCCTTGTTGGTGTACACGACCGGTTAACGCCGGCTGAGGGTGTGAACAAAATCGAAAAAGAATTGACATCTGCGTATGCTGGACAGGGTGCTTCTGATTGCTATCGGGTGGCCCGTTCCGCTTCAGGGCATTTCGAAACAGCAGTCATGAGGCATGAAGCTGTCCGGTTTTTGCAAAAGTGGCTGTGACGGTTACAGGAAATTGGCAGAAAGGCGCAGATTTGAGCGAAGGAAGTGGAACCAATGGAATTACAAGACATTTTGGATTGGACTTTCCGGCGGCATCTCAATCCATTAAGCTGGTATATCCGACCCCTCTTTTTATTAGTATTGGTTTATGCTGCGTATAAGCGCAGCTGGAAAGGCATCATCATCACTTTTGTATTGATGATGAGCAGTATGGTCTGGTTTCCGGAACCTAAGAAGATTGATCTGCAAATGAAAAAAGTGCTGGAATTCGAGCAAATACTTTTAAGCAGTCCGGTCTCGGCTGTTTTAACAATTGCTTTCATGATGGTTTTTCTCGGTTTTATTTTGGCTGCTTTCTGGAAGCGGTCGCTTGTATTTGGTTTAATCCTATTGAATGTGACACTTGTTGGGAAGGTGGCCCTGTCCTTATTTTTCACAGGTGAGAATGGCTGGGCACCGTTAGGCAATACGATTTTTGGGCTGATGATGGTAAATGGGATCGGCTTGTTCATCAAGTATAGAAATCGAAAAAAACGCAGAGGAATAGACATCTAAGGCTAGGACCGTTTAACTGTAAAACGGTCTTTTTGCTCGTTTCAAGGACCAGCCCCAAAACAAAATGAAGATTTCCTATATTGACAGAATCGTATGTGAATAATAATATTCTAATTGTTAACTTTAATTTATAATTGGTTAACAATTAGAATAGGATGTGATATACGTTCTTCAGTTATTAGTGAAAGGGCGAGAATGGATGCAAGAAGAAACATTTTATAGTGTCAGAATGAGGGCATCTATGAATGGATCTCATGAAGACGGCGGAAAGCATATATCTGGCGGAGAACGGCTTATTCCTTTCCATGAGATGCAGCGTACAGTCAATGCCTTATTAGAAAAAGGGTTATCCCATTCAAGAGGAAAGCCTGATTTTATGCAAATTCAATTTGAAGAGGTTCATGAACCGATAAAAACCATACAGCCATTGCCAGTGCATACGAACGAAGTGAGCTCCCCGGAAGAGGGACAAAAGCTTGCCCGATTGTTGTTGGAAAGAGAAGGCGTTTCACGAGAAGTGATTGCAAAAGCATATGAACAAATCCCTTCATGGTCGGGTGTCAGGGGAGCTGTTTTGTTTGATATTCACTCAGGCAAGCGGATTGATCAAACAAAAGAAAAAGGGGTGCGTGTCTCCAGAATGGATTGGCCGGATGCTAATTTTGAAAAATGGGCGCTTCGTTGTCACGTGCCGGCACATTCTAGAATAAAAGAGGCACTTGCACTCGCTTCAAAGGTCAGTCAGCACCCGGCCGCCGTTGCAGAATTATGCTGGTCAGATGACCCTGATTACATAACAGGCTACGTTGCAGGTAAGAAAATGGGCTATCAGCGTATTACAGCAATGAAAGAATACGGGATTGAAGAGGGCTGCCGGATCTTTTTTATTGATGGCTCCGAAGATGTAAACACGTACATGCATGATCTGGAGAAGCAGCCTATTTTGATAGAGTGGGAGGAAGATCATGACTCATGATTTGATAGAAAATAGTAAAAAGCACCTCTGGCTGCCTTTTACCCAAATGAAAGATTATGATGAAAACCCCTTAATCATCGAAAGCGGCAATGGAATCAAAGTCAAAGACATAAACGGCAAGGAATACTATGACGGTTTTTCTTCTGTTTGGCTTAATGTCCATGGGCACCGCAAAAAGGAATTAGATGACGCCATAAAAAATCAGCTCGGAAAAATCGCGCACTCCACGTTATTGGGCATGACCAACGTTCCAGCAACCCAGCTTGCCGAAGCATTAATCGACATCAGTCCAAAAAAGCTCACGCGAGTCTTTTATTCAGACAGCGGTGCAGAAGCGATGGAAATAGCCCTAAAAATGGCGTTTCAGTATTGGAAGAACATCGGAAAGCCTGAGAAACAAAAATTTATAGCAATGAAAAATGGCTATCACGGTGATACGATTGGCGCCGTCAGTGTCGGTTCAATTGAACTGTTCCACCACGTATACGGCCCGTTAATGTTTGATAGTTACAAAGCTCCGATTCCTTATGTGTATCGCTCTGAAAGCGGCGATCCTGATGAGTGCCGTGATGAGTGCCTGCGAGAACTTGAACAGCTGCTCGAAGAACATCATGAGGACATTGCCGCACTTTCCATTGAATCAATGGTTCAAGGAGCGTCCGGGATGATTGTGATGCCCAAAGGGTATTTGGCAGGCGTGCGCGAGCTATGTACTAAATACGATGTCTTAATGATCGTTGACGAAGTCGCCACAGGCTTTGGCCGTACCGGGAAAATGTTTGCGTGTGAGCACGAGAATGTCCAGCCTGATCTGATGGCTGCCGGCAAAGGCATTACAGGAGGCTATTTGCCAATCGCCGTTACGTTTGCCACTGAAGACATCTATAAGGCATTCTATGATGATTATGAAAACCAAAAAACCTTTTTCCACGGTCATTCCTACACAGGAAATCAGCTCGGCTGTGCGGTTGCACTTGAAAATCTGAGATTATTTGAATCTGAAAACATTGTGGAACAAGTAGCGCAAAAAAGTGAAAAACTCCATTTCCTTCTTCAAGATCTGTACGCTCTTCCTCACGTGGGAGATATTCGGCAGCTGGGCTTTATGTGCGGTGCAGAGCTTGTTCAGTCAAAGGAGACCAAAAAGCCTTACCCTGCTGATCGGCGGGTTGGCTACAAAGTTTCCTTAAAAATGAGAGAGCTTGGCATGCTGACAAGGCCGCTGGGGGACGTGATTGCATTTCTGCCTCCTCTCGCCAGCACAGCTGAAGAGCTCGCGGAAATGGTTGCCATTATGAAAGAAGCGATCCAAGAGGTAACCAGCCTTGAAGATTGACGCCTGGTTAAACGAGCGGTTAGACAGAGCGAAGGAAGCCGGCGTATACCGTAATCTGCGGACAATGAACGGGGCTCCGATTCCAGAGAGGAAAATTGATGGAGAGAATCAAACGGTCTGGTCTTCAAACAATTATTTAGGACTGGCAAGCCATAGCCGCTTGATCTCTGCAGCCCAAGAAGCACTGCAGCAATTTGGGGCAGGAAGCAGCGGCTCCCGTTTAACGACAGGCAATTCGGTTTGGCATGAAAAGCTTGAAAAAAAGATTGCCACCTTTAAACGGACGGAAGCGGCTTTACTGTTTTCGAGCGGTTATTTGGCCAATGTCGGTGTCCTTTCATCATTGCCAGAAAAGGAAGATGTCATTTTAAGTGATCAACTCAATCATGCAAGTATGATTGATGGCTGCCGGCTGTCTAAGGCTGATACAGTTGTTTACTGGCATATTGATATGGATGATCTTGAAAACAAGCTGAATGAAACACAGCGTTATCAGCGCCGTTTTATCGTAACAGACGGGGTTTTCAGCATGGATGGCACAATTGCCCCTCTTGATCAAATCATCTCACTTGCGAAACGCTATCATGCCTTCGTGATCGTTGATGATGCCCATGCCACAGGTGTTTTGGGTGATTCAGGAGGAGGAACGAGTGAGTACTTTGGTGTTTGTCCTGACATTGTGATCGGCACCTTAAGCAAAGCTGTTGGCACGGAAGGAGGTTTTGCTGCAGGTTCAGCGGCCTTCGTCGACTTTTTGCTCAACCATGCCAGAACATTTATCTTTCAAACCGCTATTCCGCCAGCCAGCTGTGCAGCCGCTTATGAGGCTTTCAACATCATTGAAGCCAGCAGGGAAAAACGGCAGCTTTTATTTTCTTATATCAACATGATCAGAACCAGTCTGAAGAACATGGGTTATGTGGTAAAAGGTGATCACACGCCGATTATTCCTGTGATCATCGGCGATGCCCGTAAAACGGTCACATTTGCTGAAAAACTGCAGGACAATGGGATTTATGCCCCTGCCATTCGGCCGCCGACCGTTGCGCAAGGTGAAAGCCGGATCCGATTAACAATCACTGCTGACCACAGTATTCGTGATATTGATCATTTGCTGAAATCATTTCATTCAATTGGAAAGGAGCTGCACATCATTTGAGGGGTTTTTTTGTGACAGGAACAGATACAGAAGTGGGGAAAACGGTTATATCCAGCGGAATCGCCGCTTTATTGCGAGAACATAACAAAGATGTCGGGGTGTTTAAACCATTTTTAAGCGGTATATCTCGTCATCATCCGGAGAGCGACACTAGTCTCCTGAAAGATACGTCACAGACGAGTCTTTCTCATGAAGACATTACGCCTTTTGCCTTCAAAGCGCCACTTGCACCATATGTTGCAGGGAAGCTGGAAGGAAAGGCTGTCACCATGGAAGAGGTTTTAAGCCATTGGGAGCGGATAAGAGAAAAACATGAATGCTTTATCGTAGAAGGTGCGGGTGGTATTTCTGTGCCATTGGGAGAGGATTTTTTAGTCAGTCATGTCATAAAAGCGCTACAGCTTCCCATCATCATTGTGGCACGTCCTCATCTCGGAACAATTAATCATACCTTTTTAACTGTCCAATATGCAAAAAGTATGGGGCTGCCAATTGCCGGAATTGTCATCAATGGAATCAGTGATTCCCCTGATGATGATGAAAAAACCAATCCTGGGATGATTGAGCGCTTATGCGGTGTGCCGATTTTAGGGATTACGCCAAAGCTTGCCAACGTGACGAAAGAAACGGTTCTACATATGGTAAAAGACCATATCAATCTATCATTACTGATGAATCAAGTGGGGGTATGAGAATGAATCAATGGATGGAACTCGCAGACCAGGTGCTTGCTGGAGCAGAAGTGACCGACGAAGAGGCGCTTTCGATATTAAACTGTCCTGATGAAGATATTTTGCTTTTAATGCATGGGGCTTTTCATATCAGAAAACACTTTTATGGAAAAAAAGTAAAGCTCAATATGATTATGAATGCGAAATCAGGACTCTGTCCGGAAAACTGCGGCTATTGTTCACAGTCCGCGATTTCAAAAGCGCCGATTCAGTCTTACCGGATGGTGAATAAGGAAACGCTTCTAGAAGGCGCAAAGCGGGCGCACGATCTAAATATCGGCACATATTGCATCGTGGCAAGCGGCAGGGGGCCGTCCAACAGAGAAGTGGATCAGGTCGTAGACGCGGTGCAGGAAATTAAAGAGACATATGGATTGAAGGTTTGTGCGTGTCTCGGACTGTTAAAGCCGGAGCAGGCGAAGCGGTTGAAAGAAGCCGGAGTAGACCGCTATAACCATAATTTGAATACTTCACAGAGAAACCATTCAAACATCACGACCTCACATACATACGATGACAGGGTCAATACGGTTGAAATGGCAAAAGAATCAGGGTTGTCCCCGTGTTCAGGCGCCATTATCGGAATGAAGGAGACGAAACAGGACGTCATCGATATTGCAAAAAGTTTGAAGGCCCTTGACGCGGATTCCATTCCGGTGAATTTTTTGCATGCGATTGACGGCACGCCGTTAGAAGGCGTCAATGAATTAAACCCGCTGTATTGTTTAAAAGTGCTGGCGCTGTTCCGTTTTATCAATCCGTCAAAGGAAATCCGCATTTCCGGAGGAAGAGAGGTCAATCTCCGCTCATTACAGCCATTAGGGCTTTACGCCGCTAACTCCATTTTTGTCGGAGATTACTTAACAACTGCCGGACAAGAGGAGACGGAGGATCATAAAATGCTGAATGATTTAGGCTTTGAAGTAGAATCTGTCGAAGAAATGAAGGCCAGTTTAAGTGCGAAAAGCTGAAAGAATCAATAAAAGCAATCGGTGTGATGTCGATTGCTTTTTATTTTTTAATAGAGAGGAAAGATACACATGACAATTGCATTTTCAACTGCATCTTCTGCGTTTTTGAAAGACCCATATCCTTTTTACGAAACGTTGCGTGCTGTTCATCCTATATATAAAGGGAGTTTCTTGAAATACCCGGGCTGGTATGTCACAGGATATGAAGAAACGGCAGCTATCCTGAAAGATGCCAGATTCAAAGTCCGGACCCCGCTCCCTGAGACGTCAATCAAATATCAGGATCTTAAACATGTACAAAATCAGATGATGCTGTTTCAGAATCAGCCTGATCATAGACGATTGCGGACGCTGGCCAGCGGAGCGTTTACTCCGAGAATGGCAGAGAGCTATCGTCTGTATATCGATGAAACTGTCCATCACTTGCTTGATCAAGTGCAAGGTGAAAAAAAGATGGAGGTGATTTCGGACTTTGCATTTCCTTTAGCAAGCTACGTCATAGCTAACATTATAGGCGTACCGGCGGAAGATAGGGAGCAATTAAAAGAATGGGCTTCCATTCTCATTCAAACGATTGATTTTACCCGGTCAAGAAAAGCATTAACAGAGGGCAATCATATCTCTGTACAGGCCATGGCATATTTTAGAGAGCTGATTCAAAGGCGAAAACGGCATCCACAGCAGGATATGGTCAGCATGCTATTGAAGGGGAAAGAAAAGGATAAGCTGACAGAAGAGGAAGTGGCATCTACGTGTGTATTGCTGGCGATCGCCGGACATGAGACAACGGTCAATCTCATCAGCAATTCAGTCCTTTGTCTGCTGCAGCATCCACAACAGCTTCTGAAGCTGAAAGAAAACCCAGATCTTATTGATACCGCAGTTGAGGAATGTTTACGCTATGAAAGCCCCACGCAAATGACTGCAAGAGTTGCATCAGAAGATATTGACATCAGCGGGGTGACGATTCGTAAAGGGGAACAAGTCTATCTGCTGTTAGGGGCTGCCAATCGAGATCCAAACATATTCATGCAAGCCGATGTTTTTGATATAACCAGAAGCCCTAATCCGCATCTTTCATTCGGTCAGGGACATCATGTTTGCCTAGGATCCTCGCTGGCACGATTAGAAGCACAAATTGCGATTCATACCCTGCTGCAGCGAATGCCCGGCCTCAAGCTCGCTGATTCTGAATGGCGGTACCGGCCGCTTTTTGGCTTTCGGGCGCTTGAGGAGCTGCCGGTGACTTTTGAATAAACAAAAGCATGTGAGTGCCAAAAAAGTGTCAGCCCCGCCGAAAATGGGCAATCTATAAAAAAGGGGAGTGAACACAGTGAAAAAAGTGCTGATCGCCGGCGGAAATGGTGTAATTGGGAGACTCCTGGCTGAAGGGCTTATTTCAGATTATGAAGTGACAGTGCTTGATAAAGATCATTTCGATGGCACAGCCTCTTCCATTCAGGCTGACGCGGCAAATTATGAGGAGCTGTTAAAGAAGATTCCGAAAGATACCGATGTGATCTTAAATTTATTGGCTGTCAACATCAAATACGATGTCATGGACATCGCTGAATTTGAGAAAATGACGGATGTTTTCTATAGGGCAAGCTATTATCTGTGCCGCGCCGCAGCGGAGCTCGGCATTCAAAAGCTCGTGTTCGCCAGCAGCAATCATGTCACAGATGTGTACGAAAAAGACGGGCGTTCTCTCTTAGGACGGGAAATCACAACAAGCGATTATCCGCTGTCAAAAAACTTGTATGGTGTATTAAAGCTGACCTCGGAACAGATCGGCCACTTATTTTATTTGGAAAATAAGCTTTCTGTGATCAACCTTCGAATCGGAACAGTCGTCACAGATGAAATGGATACGCTGCATGAAAAAGAACGGACGAAAAAAACGCTGCTTTCTCATCCCGATCTGCTGTCAATTTTTAAAGCCGCCATTGAAACCAATATCCGGTACGGCACTTATTACGCCGTCTCTGATAATCCGGGCCGGCCATGGTCCATTGAATCCGCTGTCAATGAACTGGGATTTTCACCACAAATCAATACGGCCGAGCTTCTGAAAGAGGAAGAGAACGGAGCATAATCATTTTCTAAGATTATGCTCTTTTTCTTTTGTGATCAATTTTCATTCACGGCAGCCCCCGCCGTGCCGGGGGACTCTGTTCAAATGATTATAGACATGGCGATCACAGATTTGCTACATTTTAGACACGATATCGTCACATGCTGCAGCTCGTTTAAAAAAGAATGATAACGCTTACAAAAGAGAGGTGGAGGCTATCGCACATTCACTGAAAAATCGCCTGTTTGATATGTTGATTTACGGGTTTTTGCTGATGTTCGCTTTAATATGCGTACTTCCGTTTATTCATGTCATCGCGGCATCTTTCGCCACAGTAGAAGAAGTCGTGTCGAAAAAATTTATTTTAATACCGACCACTTTTTCGCTTGATGCTTATCGTTACATTTTTTCAACAGATATTATTTATAAGAGTTTGCTTGTTTCTGTGTTTGTGACAGTGATAGGCACTGCGGTCAGCATGTTTCTTTCTTCACTGATGGCTTACGGATTATCCCGCCGTGATTTAATCGGTCGGCAGCCTCTCATGTTTCTCGTCGTATTTACGATGCTCTTCAGCGGCGGCATGATTCCGACTTTCCTTGTGGTCAAATCGCTTGGATTGCTCGATTCTTACTGGGCGCTTATTTTGCCGACAGCCATTAATGCCTTTAACCTGATCATTCTGAAAAACTTCTTTCAAAATATCCCGTCAAGCCTGGAAGAGTCCGCGAAAATTGACGGGTGCAATGATCTGGGCATTTTCTTTAAAATTGTGCTGCCGCTGTCTCTCCCTGCTATCGCAACGATTTCACTATTTTATGCGGTTACGTATTGGAACACGTATATGACGGCGATCTTGTACCTAAATGATTCAGCGAAATGGCCGATTCAGGTGCTTCTGCGCCAAATCGTGATTGTATCAAGCGGGATGCAGGGGGATATGTCAGAAATGGGGTCGGGCAGCCCGCCGCCTGAGCAAACCATTAAAATGGCCGTGATTGTGGTGGCGACCATCCCGGTTCTGCTCGTCTATCCATTTATACAAAAGCATTTTGCAAAAGGAGCTTTGCTGGGATCTGTCAAAGGATAAAGAAAATGAAACGGAGGGGTACGATGGGAAACAAATGGAGGGTGTTTTTGATTGTGCTTGTACTTGCATTTGGCGGAGTGCTGGCGGGCTGTAAAGGGGCTGATCAGTCTTCGGCTGAAGGCAAAGCTGACTCGGATTCAAAGGTGAAGCTGTCTTGGATGGCGATTTTGTATCACCAGCAACCGCCGAACGACAGGGCGATTAAAGAAATTGAAAAGCTGACAAATACAGAACTGGACATCACCTGGGTTCCGGATGCGGTGAAAGAAGACAGGCTGAATGCGGCGCTTGCAGCCGGCAATCTTCCGCAAATCGTGACCATCCAAGATATTAAAAATTCGTCAGTCATGAATGCCTTCAGATCAGGAATGTTCTGGGAGATTGGCGATTATATCAAAGATTATCCGAACTTAAGCAAAATGAACAAACTCATTAATAAAAACGTAACAATCGACGGCAAGCTCTACGGGATATACAGAGAGCGTCCGCTTTCCAGACAGGGCATCGTCATTCGGAAGGACTGGCTCGACAATTTGAATTTGAAAACGCCGGAAACGCTTGATGAACTTTATAAAGTGGCCAAAGCGTTTACGGAGGACGATCCGGACAAGGATGGAAAAGACGATACATTCGGGCTGACAGACCGCAATGACTTAATTTACGGCGCGTTTAAAACGCTCGGCTCTTATGAAGGCATGCCGACAGATTGGAAGGAATCAGGCGGCAAATTCACGCCTGATTTCATGACGCAGGAATACAAAGACACAATGAACTATATGAAAAAGCTGCGTGACAACGGCTATATGAATAAGGATTTTCCTGTCACAAGCAAAACCCAGCAGCAGGAGCTGTTTTCTCAAGGGAAAGCCGGCATCTACATTGGGAATATGGTAGATGCGGTTAATCTGCGCGACCATGCCTCCGATAAATCGATGAAGCTTGAAATCATCAACCGCATAAAAGGCCCAGATGGGAAAGAGCGGGTGTGGGCATCAGGAGGGCATAACGGCTTGTTCGCTTTTCCAAAAACGAGTGTGAAAACGGAAGCTGAGCTTAAACGGATTTTGGCGTTTTTTGACCGAATTGCCGAAGAAGACGTCTATAGCCTGATGACTTATGGCATTGACGGCGTTCATTATAACAAAGGAGAGGGCAAAACGTTCACACGCGAAGAAAGCCAAGTGAAAGACTGGCAGACTGATATTCAGCCGCTGTCCGCCTTAATCGCCATTGATAAAGCCTACTTAAAAAACACTGGGGATCCGCTTCGGACGGCGTACGAGGAGCTGACCGAAGACAATGAAAAGATCATCGTTTCAAACCCTGCTGAAAGCCTGTATTCCGCTGCGGAGTCGGAACGGGGAGATGAACTGAAAAAAATCATTGATGACGCGACTTATAAATATATGATTGGAGACATCACAGAAAGCCAGTTTGATAAAGAGGTGGAAAAATGGGAGTCAAGCGGCGGAAAGCAGATTATTCAGGAATACGAAGAAGCGTTTAAACAAGCAAAATAACACTGGGAAAACCCAAAACCGCTTGCGCGTTTTGGGTTTTTTTACATGCTCCTTTTTTGCTGGCGGTAGTTTCCCGGTGTAATCCCCTCCAGCTTCTTAAATGATCTGATAAAGTTTTGCGAGTTTTTATATTTCAGCTTTTCGGCAATGTCTTTTACCGCCATATCAGTTTCGGCAAGCCAGCTTTTCGCCATATGGTGGCGGTAGCTGGAGACATATTCGCTGAATGAAATGCCCATTTCTTTTTTGAAAATGCTGCTTAAATAGTTTGGGTTGTAATGCAGCCTGCGGGCGATTTCGTCCAGTGTCAAATCGGATTCAAACTCATGGTGGATAATATGAATAATGTTGTCGGAAATATTTTTGTACTGGGCATCCGCACGGGCGTTTACTTTGTCTGTCATTGGATGAATGAACTCATTCCTGAGCCAGTTTTCGGTATCCTCAAACGTTTTCAGCTCAAAAATTTGATCATACAGCATTTTGTTTTCTTCAAGCTCAAACAATTCGATCCCGAGCACATGCATCAGCTCAATCACATGGTTCAAGAAGCGGGCGATTGCGATTTGAAATTGATACGGGTTGGTGTTTTGGGTGAAAATAGCTTGCAAAATCGCGTGCAGGCATTTGTCCGCTTTCTCCTTGTCTCCCGCTTTTACGGCATCGAACAGCTCATGCTGAAGCTGCTTTGGAAAATGGGTTTTGAAGGTTTTTTTCTGGTCAAGGTCTTCGTAAAAGATGATCGACTTGTTTTCCGCTTTGAGCCGGTATTTCAATGCTTCTGAGCCTTCCGCATAGGCTGTTTTCGCTTTTGCGAGCGCATCAAAAGGCTGGCTGATGCCGATGCTGACAGACAGCTGCAGCTCAACTTCCGCTTTTTCCTGAATCATTCTTGCAGTCTCACTCAGCTCAGCCAAGAATTCTTCCTTTGTCCCGTTCTGGTTGATCAAAATGGTTGCTTGCTGTTTGTCCACAACGGCGGGTGCAAGATGTTTGTCTGCCGGAATGTTTCGCTCAATGAGGCTGTTGACGGCGAACAAAAGCAGATCCATATCTTTTTTCTCATAAGGCGTGTGATTCAGCGTATCAATTTGAAGCACGAGCAGGGCGAGATGCCGCCAATTTTGCTTTAAACCAAGGCTTTCAAAACGGTTATTGACCTCCTCATCCGTCAGTTTTCCAAGCATGAGCCTGACCATAAAATATTGCTGGAGATGTGTTGCCTGCTGTTTCATCATTTCTTCGAGGTCGTCATTTCTGTCCTTCAGCTGCTTAAAGCTCTGTTCGATTAACTCAAATTCATTTTGAGGCGGCTGTTTATCTTGTATGGCTCCATGCCTTGCAAATGATTCGTAAAGCACTCTGATCGGCTTGTAAAAATGGCGTGAGCCAAGCCAAGAGAATAATAATGAAAGCGTTAACAAAATAAAGCATACCGTAAAAGTGATCCAGCCGATTGACTTGGCCTCTTTTTTTAATTCAGGCAAGGAGACGAGAGAGAAATAAGTCCATGTGTTATAGTCAGATTTTTGATAGGTGACTTTATAATGAATCCGGTCAATAACTGTTTCAAACTGACCGCTATTGGCGTTCTGCGCCAGCATTTGTTGGACAAAGTCGTCGTTTTGAAGAGATTCACCGATGTCAGACATGTTGTTATGCAGGATGATGCGGCCTTTTTCATCAATGATAAACAGATTGTTGGCGTTTGAATAGTCAGGCATGTTTTTGACAAGCGAACAGCTCGGGATGCTTGCGGCGGCCAATCCCTTCGTATTTGTGCTGTTTAGAGGAAGCTGTTTAATCAAATTGATATTGTAGCGGCAGTTTTCTGATGTGCCTTCTTTTGTCGAAATCAAATGATTGTTTTTTTCAAGCGTCCAATATGAGCGGCTTGCTTTGTGTTGTGTGTACGCTGCGGATGCTTCATGAAGAGAGTCTGTATTCAAGCGGTACAAGCCGGAATTGTTCATGTACCATTTTTTCATATAACTGACTAGTGTCATGTTGGACAGGTCGGTATCAAAGCTTTGCAGATAGTTGAGCTCTTGGTTCACTTGGTTATAGATTTGAAATTGGTCAGAGTGCAAGGGCTCGGACAGTGTGCGAAGGAGAGGCGGCGAACTCACATAGTGGGTTAAAGAGTGATCGACGGTTTTCAAAATATGCTCAATGCTTTGCTGGGTCTGCTGGAGTGTGTCGAGTTTTTCCTCCGAAACGTTGGAGATAGCAGTCTTCTGAGAGTGCTCGTACGAAAACAATCCGACCAGAATGACCGGAATGGTGCTGAGCAAACAGAAAAACGTGATTAGTTTGTAATAAAACTTGTATTGGCTTCTTTTCATAAAACCCCCCATTTCATAACATCCACTTCACCTTAATACAATTAATCCAAAGATTGATAGATATTGTCAATAATCATTTTCTAATATCGGTGTCTTTTTTTCAGGTGGAACGGCTGAACCCTTGATCATAAAGGGATAAGGCAGGATGTGATCATATGATTGTAGACGGACTTTTGCCTGCTGCGCTACAGTGAATGCAAGAACCCGTGAAAGGAGGCTTGGAAAGATGAAAACAGCAGAAGCGCAAGCGCCGGCTGTTGATGCAGTCATTTTTAAAAAAGAAAAAAGAAAGCGCTTACTAAACAGGCTGATCCAGCAGAAATATTTGTACTTGATGATTTTGCCGGGGTGTATTTATTTTTTGCTTTTTAAGTATGTCCCGATGTGGGGAATTGTGATTGCGTTTCAGGATTATCAGCCGTTTCTCGGCATTTTGGGCAGTGAATGGGTTGGGCTGAAACATTTTATCAGGCTGTTTACAGAGCCTACATTTTTTCTCCTGTTAAAAAACACGCTCGTGTTATTTGCTTTGAATCTGGTTATATTTTTCCCGGTGCCGATTTTGCTGGCGCTTCTATTAAACGAAGTGCGGATCGCTCTCTTTAAAAAATTTGTTCAGACGCTGATTTATATCCCGCATTTTATGTCTTGGGTCATTGTTGTATCGCTTTCGTTTGTGCTTTTAACGGTAGACGGAGGCTTGATTAATGAACTGATTGTGTTTTTTGGCGGCGAAAAAATCAATTTTCTGCTGAACGAAGATTGGTTCCGGCCCCTGTATATTCTACAGGTCATCTGGAGGGAAGCGGGCTGGTCGACGATCATTTATCTGGCGGCCATTACAGCAGTTGACCCCCAGCTGTATGAAGCGGCGAAAATGGACGGAGCGGGACGGCTGCGGCAAATGTGGCATATTACGCTGCCCGCCATTAAAAGCGTTATCGTCGTTTTGCTGATTTTGAAAATCGGAGACACGCTGGAGCTTGGCTTCGAGCATGTGTATTTGCTGTTAAACGCGACAAACAGGGAAGTGGCGGAAATTTTTGATACGTACGTTTATACTGCAGGGCTGAAACAGGGCCAGTTCAGCTACAGTACAGCGGTCGGCGTATTTAAAGCGGCGGTCGGGCTGATTTTGGTCATGCTTGCGAATCGTTTGGCGAAGAAATTTGGCGAGGAAGGAATCTATTAAGAAAGGGATGGGATCAATGGATCAATCAATCGCTGTAAAATCGCCTCTTACGTACGCGGAGGCATTGGCAAAAACCATTATGAACACGTACACAGTGGAGGAGCTGCCGCCTGCAAACCGCTGGCACTACCATCAGGGTGTTTTCTTATGCGGTGTATTGCAGCTGTGGGAAGCAACCGGGCAAAAGCGGTATTTTGAGTATGCGAAGGCTTATGCAGATCTCTTAATCGATGATTATGGCAATCTATTATTTAGAAGAGATGAGCTTGACGCTATTCAAGCGGGTCTTATTCTTTTTCCATTATACGAGCAGACCAGGGATGAGCGGTATGTCAAAGCGGCAAAAAGGCTGCGCGGCTTGTATGGGACACTGAACCGGACGTCTGAGGATGGTTTTTGGCACAAGGACGGCTATCCTTATCAAATGTGGCTTGACGGTTTATACATGGGCGGACCGTTCGCACTGAAATATGCGAATCTGAAGCAGGAGCCGGAGCTGTTTGATCAGGTCGTGCTCCAAGAGTCGCTAATGAGAAAGCATACGAAGGATTCAAAAACCGGACTCTATTATCACGCCTGGGATGAAGCGAAAAAAATGCCTTGGGCCAATGAAGAGACAGGCTGTTCACCGGAATTCTGGGCGCGTTCCATCGGGTGGTACGTCATGTCTCTTGCTGACATGATTGAAGAGCTGCCGAAAAAGCATCCAAACCGTCACGTGTGGAAAAAAACGCTGCAGGACATGATTGAAAGCATCTGCCACTATCAAGACAAGGAGACGGGGTTATGGTACCAGATCGTTGATAAGGGCGACAGGCCCGATAACTGGCTGGAAAGCTCAGGATCCTGTCTGTACATGTACGCAATTGCGAAAGGAATCAATAAAGGATATCTAGACAGAGCATCCGAACCAACACTGTTCAAAGCGTATCAAGGTCTGATTCAGCATAAAACCGAAACAACAGAAGACGGTGCGTTTCTCGTTAAAGATATATGTGTCGGAACATCAGCCGGCTTCTATGACTATTATGTCAGCCGGGAAAGAAGCACAAACGACCTGCACGGGGCCGGCGCGTTTATTTTGGCTATGACAGAGCTGGAGACTCTTTTTAGGTCTGCGGGGAAATGACAACAAGTATACGTACGGCTTTGTGTGTGATCGTCTCAGTGCTCTTTTTGGCATCATGCTCAAGCAGGCCGGACGGAATGCATGTCATCCTCTTTTCTGATATGCAGGCAGGCGTACAGGAAAACATCAAAGAGGCCACTGAGCAGAAGGCCGGGAAGGTTGATATCTATCCAGCCTTTCCGGAAAAACTGCTGACTGAAATCACCGCTCATGAGGGAGATGTTTTCATCGTGCCTGAAGACATGTTTCAAGCGTACGATGATCCGGAAAATTTTCAGCTGTTAGATGGATTGCCATTGGAAAAAACATCTCCTTATACAACTGTTAATAAAAACACAGGAGAAAAAACGGTCTATGCCGTTCAGATCGAAAAAGGGAAAAAACAGCTGAATGGCTATTCTTTTCAATTGAATCGCAATATGGCGGCGTTTATCCCTGTGTACGCTAAAAAAACAGAGGAAGCGCTGCAGCTGATTTCCCAACTAACTGAAGCCCGATAGAGGTGAGGACATTGAAGAACATCGTCATTTGCGGATTGAGCAGCAGAGCTCTCAGTATGTTTATCAAACCGCTGATGGAGCGGTTTTCAACACATTATGAGATTACAGGATTGCTGGATGCTGATCCGAAACGTTTTGCCGTATGCAAGAAGAAGTTTCCCGAACTTGCCCACGTACCGGAGTACAACGAAGATGCTTTTGATGAAATGATGCGCGTTTCAAAGCCTGATATCGTCATTGTGGCTGGCAGGGATGACACACATGTCACATATATCCTAAGAAGCCTTCAGTGGGATATGGATGTGATTACAGAAAAACCAATGGTGACGACAGTGCAGGATGCGAATCGGGTGCTTGAGGCGGAGGCGAAAAGCAAAGGGAAAGTGACCGTGGCGTTTAACTATCGTTATAGCCCGTTTCATCGGAAAATTAAAGAGATGATTCTGGACGGAAAAATAGGCAGGGTAACCTCTGTTGATTTGAATTGGTATATTGATACGTATCACGGCGCCAGCTATTTTAAACGCTGGAACCGGTCAAGGCCACTTTCCGGCGGTCTTTCTGTCCATAAATCAACACACCACTTCGATCTCGTTAATTGGTGGCTCGGGCAAAATCCGGCGGAGGTATTTGCTTACGGCGCCTTGAATTACTATGGGCCGGACAGTGAGTGGAACCCGCTGCCGGAAGAAGACGGGCGTTTTTGCGGGACGTGCCGGGTCAAAGAAAAATGCCATTACTATTCAAGATGGCATCCCCGCTCCTCCCAAGCCTCTGTTAAGGATGATCATCTCCAAGCGGGAGACCAGTCCAGCTTATATACTGCATACAGGCCTGACGCGTGTATTTTTGATGAGGAGATTGACATCGAGGATACGTACGTGGCGGCTGTCAAATATGACGGCGGCGCGCTTTTAAGCTATTCGATCATATTTTCCGCACCGTATGAAGGCTACCGGCTGACGATCAACGGCACAAAAGGGCGTATCGAATCAAATGAATTTCACGAGCCTTCCAGAATTCCGTTTGCTTTTCCTGAGCAGACGATCGAATACTATCCGCTTTTTGAATCAAAGCAGACAATACAAGTGGTCAAAAACGAGGGCGGGCACGGCGGAGGCGACCCGCTATTGCTTGAGGATCTTTTTTTAGGAAAAGACCCGCTGCGCCGCTATGACATTTTAGCCGGGGCTGAAGCAGGAGCCTACTCCATCGCGGTTGGTGAGGGGATGTGGCGCTCGGTTGCTGAAAAGAAGCCGATCGACATTAAAAGGCTTTTTCAGATGCAAAATGTATAATGCGGAAAAGGAGGGACCGCCGTGGAGCATGATGGTTCAATGGGGCGGGTGCTGCGCTTTTGCGAGTGGATCATGAGATTTGCGTATACAAACTTGCTTTGGCTGGTTTTTACGTTGCTCGGTCTCGGTGTGTTCGGCATCATGCCCGCGACCACAGCTTTATTCGCTGTCATGCGGAAATGGATTCAGGGGCAGGACAACGTTCCAGTGCTAAAAACGTTTTGGCGGGAATACAAGGCTGAATTTTTTCGTTCAAATCTGATTGGCGCTGTATTGGCGATCATCGGATTGATCATTTATATCGATTTGGCCTTTATTTATCCAAGCCATTTCCTTCTGCATGTTCTGCGCTTCGCTATTATGATATTTGGATTTTTGTTCGTATCCATGCTTTTTTATGTGTTTCCGCTGCTTGTCCATTTTGACTGGAAAAAACGTCTGTATGTGAAGTTTTCGCTCTTGCTCAGTGTGGCGTATTTGCAATATACGCTCGTCATGCTTGCGCTGACTGTCGCTCTGTTTTTCTTGCTTGCGTACCTGCCCGGCATTGTCCCTTTTTTCAGCGTCAGCCTGATCAGCTACTGTCATATGCGAATTGTTTATGCCGTACTGCTGAAAGTGGAGCGCCAAGACGGTGTGCCGCAGAAGAAACATCTTACACGGGAAGCTTTTTATCCGGAGACGAGGTGATCATCATTTCTCTATCATAACACTGTTCCAAACGGAATAGATTGATAGAGAAAGGAGAGCGGATAAGATGCTGAAGGTGGCAGTATTCGATGAAGAACATGAAAAAGACTTACAGACGGAAATCAATTCATTTTTAAAAGGGATTTCGGAGGAGCAGCTGATTGATATCAAATATACGGTTTCGGCGGCGTGCGACCCGGACGGTGAGCAGCTTTACTGTTTTTCCGCCCTTATTCTATATCGAAAATAAAAAAAGATCTTCCCGCGGGCGCGGAAAGATCTTTTTTGTTAATATGCCTTTTTTACTCTTGGACTTCTCGGTTTGTCGATTTTCTCCGCTTTTTTGATCTCTCTTCGTTCTTTTGAGAGCGATTTATAGAGAGCGGCAATCATTAGCAGGATGACGATAGAAAACGGCAGCGCTGCCAGTATTGCTGTGTTTTGCAAAGCGGAAAGACCGCCGGAATACAAGAGGACAGCAGCCATGGCAGATTGAATGATGCCCCAGCTGAATTTTACTGAATTGGCTGGGTTCAATGAGCCGTATGTCGTCTGCATGCCGAGCACAAATGTTGCAGAGTCAGCAGACGTAATAAAGAATACAGCGATCAGGATCAATGACAAAATAGATGTCACCATCGCCAGCGGATAATGGTCAAGTGTTCCAAACAGCATCGTTTCAGTTGACAGCTTCGCTACATTGAATGTGCCATTCTGCTGAAGATCCATAGCCGATACGCCAAAGATAGAGAACCATAGGAACGCGAGAATACATGGTGTTACCAAGACACCGATCAAAAATTCACGGATCGTCCGTCCTCTGGATACCCGGGCGATGAAAATGCCGACAAATGGAGACCAGGAAATCCACCATGCCCAATAGAAAATCGTCCAGCCGTTAATCCATTCACGTTTTTCAGGATCGTACGGTGTCAGTCTGAAGCTCATTTGCACGATATTTTGAATATACTGTCCGATAGAATCTGTAAATGAGTTCATAATCAGTACGGTAGGCCCGACAAACAGCACAAACAGCATTAATAGTCCGGCTAATACCATATTGGTGTTGCTCAAATACTTAATGCCTTTTCCGAGTCCGCTCCACGCAGAAATCAAGAAAAGCACAGTAACAATGGCAATCAAGATAAATTGAACGAGAAAGTTATTTGGGATGCCAAATAAGTAACTCAATCCGCCGTTAATTTGAGTCGCTCCGATACCAAGGCTTGTCGCTACCCCGGCGACTGTGGCAAAAACAGCAATACAGTCAATCAATTTGCCGATCGGTCCGTTAACTTTATCGCCGAGAATCGGTGACAGCGTGCTGCTGATTAATCCTGGAGCGCCTTTTCGGAATTGGAAATAGGCAATGCATAATGCCACGACGGCATAAATGGCCCAAGCGTGCAGACCCCAGTGGAAAAACGTATAGCGGAGTGCATCTCTAAAGGCTTGGGGGGTTTCTGTTTCACCTGATGGAGAGCTAATTGCGTAATGGCTGATCGGTTCAGCCGCACCGTAGAATACCAAGCCGATTCCCATGCCTGCGCTGAACAGCATGGCGAACCATGATAATAACCCGAATTCCGGTTTTTCATCGGGCTTTCCGAGTTTAATTTTGCCGATCGGGCTGAAAATCAAAAAGAGACAGAACCCGACAAACAATGAGACAACTAAAAGATAATACCAACCAAACGAATTGGTGATAAATGCTTGTGCAGATTGGGATACGTTTTGCAGGCTGTCAGGAGAAACAACGCCCCACAATACAGCGGCAGCTGTGATCACAATCACAATCCAAAATACACTAGATATATTTTTCAAATATTCTCACCCTCTAAATTTTTTGTGTACGCCTATATCTGCTCGTAGGCTTAGTATGGTCGTACGCTGGCAGATCATTCCTCTCTTAAAATTACCCCGCAATCAGGTGAAACAAAACAAGTCCCACCCTAACATGAATGCGGAGAATTTTCAAATGTTCAGCGTTTTGTAAAAATTTGAAAAGGCTGGTCAAGAGCGGGCAAAGCGACCGGCATTGAGCCCCGCAAGCCTTCCTGTTACAAGTGCGGAGGTAATATTGTATCCTCCTGTGTAGCCGTGGATATCCAGAATTTCACCGCAAAAATAAAGACCCTCCATTTTTTTAGAAGCCATCTTTTTCGGATCAATTTCTTTAACGGATACTCCTCCTCCTGTGACAAATGCCTTATCAAGAGACAGTGTGCCGTTTGCGAGAACGGTAAACTGCTTGCAGTCCTTTACAAATTGTCTGAAAGGGTCCTTCGGCAGCTCAGAAAATGATACGTTCGGAGAGATGCTGTTTTTTTCGAGCAAGAATAGGAGATAGCGCTCCTGCATCCAAGGTTTCAGCACGTTTTTAATGGCTTTTTTCGGTGCTTCCTTCAGTTCTTTATACATCTTTTGGAATAGTGTTTCTTCATTGATATCCGGATACAAATCAATTCTGATTGGCACTTGCGGCTGTTTTTTCAGCTCTTTCACGACAAATTGGCTGCATCTGAGAATGGCAGGTCCCGAGAGGCCGAAATGGGTAAACAGCATGTCCATTTTATGTGTGATGATCGGTTTGCCTTTTTTATTTAACACACTGACAGCAACATCTCTTAGTGATAAGCCCTGAAGTGTTTTTTGCTTAATGAACGGTTCGGCAGATGTGACGGGCACCTCTGTCGGAAACAGCTCTGTTATGGTATGCCCCGCAGCTTCAGCCCATTCATAGCCGTCTCCCGTGCTTCCGGTATGAGGCACACTTTTACCGCCGACAGCGATAATGACTGCCTGACTATGGATCATTTCGCCGTTATTCGTCACAATCCCTGCTGCTTGTCCATCTTCATAGATGACAGATTTAATTTTCTCGTTCGTTCTGATCGTTACGCGGAGCTGTTTCAGCCTGTTTAACAGCGCGTCAACGACACTTTGGGCTTTGTCTGTTACAGGAAACATCCGGCCGTGATCTTCTTCCTTCAATTGAATGCCTAGATTTTCAAAAAACTTGATAATGTCTTCATTGCTAAATTCTGAAAACGCACTGTATAAAAAACGCCCGTTGCCGGGGATGTGCTTAATAATTTCCTCTACAGGAAGGCGGTTGGTCACATTGCAGCGGCCGCCCCCAGAAATCGCGAGTTTCCGGCCTAATTTATTTCCTTTATCTATCAGCAGAACATCTGCGCCCTGTTCACCTGCTGCAATCGCAGCCATCAAGCCTGATGGGCCTCCACCGATTACGATTACGTCATATTGCTTCATCTTTATCATCAACTTTCTTTTTCCGTTTCGTGTGCGAACACCCTGTCCGCAGTACTATTATAGCGAAAGAAAGCCTCTCCTTAAACGTCTTTTGCCGCGAAGCTGAATGTTCACAAGATTGCTTTTGTATTTATTACCGTCTAAATGCCCAGTTGTGGTAAAATAGAAAAGTTGAATCTTCGTAGAAAATGGTGATGAAGAAACATGTCAAGCAAACTGTTAAGAGGCACGTTTGTATTAACGCTCGGTACATATATATCGCGGATTCTGGGAATGGTCTATTTAATTCCCTTCAGCATTATGGTCGGGGCGACAGGCGGTGCATTATTTCAATACGGATACAACCAATACACTTTATTTTTGAATATTGCTACGATGGGCTTTCCGGCCGCTGTTTCTAAATTTGTTTCCAAATATAATTCCAAAGGGGATTATGAAACAAGCAGAAAAATGCTCAAGGCGGGCATGTCAGTTATGCTCGTCACTGGAATGATTGCCTTTTTCATTCTGTATTTATCCGCTCCGTTTTTTGCGGAAATATCACTGGGAGGAAAGGATAATAACGGCGTGACAATCGATCATGTCGTTTATGTCATTCGCATGGTCAGCTTAGCGCTTTTGGTCGTGCCGATTATGAGCCTTGTCCGCGGATTCTTTCAAGGGCACCAAATGATGGGGCCGACAGCTGTTTCCCAAGTTGTTGAACAGATTGTCCGCATCATCTTTTTACTGAGTGCGACATTCTTGATTTTGAAGGTTTTCAACGGCGGCCTTGTAATAGCTGTCGGTTATGCAACCTTCGCAGCGCTGATCGGCGCCTTCGGAGGATTGATCGTGCTGTATATTTATTGGAACAAACGGAAGGGCAGCCTGTTGGCGATGATGCCGAATACGGGACCGACAGCAAACTTAAGCTACAAGAAAATGTTCCTCGAGCTGTTCAGCTATGCCGCTCCGTACGTTTTTGTCGGACTAGCCATCCCTTTGTATAACTATATTGATACAAATACGTTTAACAAAGCGATGATTGAAGCCGGCCATCAAGCCATCAGTCAGGACATGCTGGCGATTCTTACCCTGTATGTACAAAAGCTCGTGATGATCCCGGTTTCCCTTGCAACGGCTTTCGGACTGACATTAATTCCAACGATTACTGAATCGTTTACAAGCGGAAACTATAAGCTGCTGAATCAGCAGATCAATCAAACGATGCAGACGATCCTGTTTTTAATTATTCCGGCTGTTGTCGGGATATCTCTATTGGCAGGACCGACGTATACGTTCTTTTACGGATCAGAGAGTCTTCATCCTGAGCTGGGGGCAAACATTCTGCTTTGGTACTCGCCAGTTGCGATTCTGTTCTCTTTATTTACGGTCAACGCAGCTATTCTGCAGGGGATCAATAAACAAAAATTTGCGGTTGTCAGCCTTGTGATCGGCGTCGTGATCAAGCTTGTGCTGAATGTTCCGCTGATCAAGCTGATGCAGGCTGACGGCGCGATTTTAGCGACAGCGCTTGGATATATCGCTTCACTTTTATACGGATTTATCATGATTAAGCGCCATGCAGGCTATTCGTATAAGATATTAGTTAAACGGACTGTTTTGATGCTGGTCTTATCAGCCATTATGGGTATTGCCGTGAAAATCGTACAGTGGGTATTAAGCTTCTTTATTTCCTACCAGGATGGCCAGGTGCAAGCTGCGATCGTTGTGGTGATTGCGGCAGCTGTAGGCGGAGTTGTCTATCTGTATTGCGGCTACCGGTTAGGATTTTTGCAGAAAATATTAGGCCGCCGTTTGCCGGGGTTCTTAAAGAGAGGCAGACATGCTGGCTGATGAACAAGATATATTGAAACTGAGAGCTCGCATGCTGCGGGCTTTCTTTTATAAAGGAGAGATCGGGTATGAGACTTGATAAGCTGCTTGCCAACAGCGGGTATGGTTCCAGAAAAGAAGTAAAAGCTGTTGTGAAGGCGGGTGCCGTCATGGTCGACGGTAAACCGGCCAAAGATGTAAAAGCGCACGTTGATCCTGATACGCAGGAGGTTACTGTATACGGGGAACCGGTTGATTACCGAGAGTTCATTTATCTTATGATGAATAAGCCCCAGGGAGTGCTGTCGGCGACTGAGGACAGCCGGCAGCAAACAGTGATCGATCTGCTGACGCCAGAGGAGATGAGATTTGAGCCGTTTCCCGCCGGCAGGCTTGATAAAGATACAGAGGGCTTTTTGCTGCTTACAAATGACGGCCAGCTCGCACATCGGCTCCTTTCGCCTAAAAAGCATGTTCCCAAAACGTATGAAGTCCATTTAAAATCAGAGATTTCGCCGGAAGGCATCTCCGATTTGGAAACGGGTGTCTACATTGAAGGCGGCTATAAAACAAAGCCGGCAAAAGCGGAAATCAAAGCAAACGACAACGGCAATACCGTCATATACCTGACGATTACAGAAGGAAAATACCATCAGGTCAAGCAGATGGCAAAGGCTGTCGGCAATGAAGTCATTTATCTGAAGCGGCTTTCGATGGGGCCAGTTTCCTTGGATCCCGCTCTGGCGCCGGGAGAATATCGTGAGCTTACAGAAGAAGAGCTTCAGTGGCTGAATGAGCCGCAAGCATGAAAAAAATCCCGCATTTCGATGCGGGATTTTTTATTGATAAGCACACAAAAACAAGGCTCAGAAGTTTCTTCGCCCTATATCTATCAGGCCGCTCACAGGCGGCCCTATGTAATTTTTCAATTTATGAGGTAATCTTTACTTTCTTTCTCGTTGTCTCCCACTTGCCACGGCTTGGACTATGAACAAGGTCATTATATGCCAACACATTTAAGTCTCTTTGAATCGTTCTAGGTGTAATGCCGAATTCGTCAACCAGTTCCTGTGTTGTCACAAGACCTTTTTCTTGGATAAACATGTAAACTGATTTGATTCGAGTTAGCATACGGTTTGTTGAAGGTTTCAAAAAACCACTCCCTATCATAAGATCGGATGGACTTGACTAACCACAACTCACGACTATCAACTGAGTACGAAATAGCAACAAAGGCAGACATCTGTAATTTTTAAAATAATTCGCCCTCATTATACACGATATCGTAGTGATGAATCTAGGGATAACTCCTATTAATTTTTTCCAATTTGAGTTGGGCAGCCATCCTTGTTGGATTACTATGTATTTCGACACAATATTATTATGGTTAAAGAAACTTTTTTTATTCTGTTTCGTAGTAAATTTTGGAGGTGGGTGAGATTTGACAAAATTGCTTGAAGCTTCAATAGAACAGGCAGGGTATACAAGCCGAAAAAAAGTGCTCACCGATGTTTTTTTGGAAGTCGGAAAAGGGGAGCTAGTCGGGCTAATCGGAGCTAACGGCGCCGGAAAAAGCACCGCAATCAAGGCGATACTCGGCCTCTCAGAAGACTTTAAAGGGCATATTGCCTGGAACGACTGTTCATTTGCATATATTCCGGAGCATCCGTCCTTTTACGAAGAACTAACGCTGTGGGAGCATTTGGATCTGATCAACACGCTCCGCGGGATTGAGGAGAGTGATTTTGCGCATCGGGCCCAAAGCCTGCTGCAGACGTTTTCGCTTGACCATGTCATGCACGAGCTGCCTGTCACCTTTTCAAAAGGCATGCAGCAAAAACTGATGCTTATCCAGGCTTTTCTCTCTAAGCCGGATATGTATGTGATTGATGAACCGTTTATCGGCCTTGATCCGATATCGACGAAACGTTTTGTGGACATGCTTATGGCAGAAAAAGATCGGGGAGCCGGTATTCTCATGTGTACCCACGTACTTGATACCGCAGAAAAAATTTGCGACCGATTTTACATGATGGAGAAAGGTACTTTATTTCTCCAAGGTACGTTAAAAGATATTCAGGGCCAGACTAGATTAGAGGGGCAGTCATTGCTTGACTGTTTTTATAAGGCGGTCCAAGGTGATCAGCCATGAACGGGCGTACGCTCTTTTTTCGAAGGCTGTTTGACTATTACAGGTATCAGTTTAAAGTATTCCATGCGGTCATTGACTGGACAGTCGCTCTCTACATTGTTTTGCCTGCGCTTGCTTTTGTCATCTATCAGTATATCGATTTGATGAACGGAAGAGGCCTTTTTTATAAGTGGTCTGAAATGATGGAATGGAGATGGCTGTACGCTGTGTGTGTGCTGATCGTGTGCACAGGCTCAATCCATACGTTTTTAATGGAAGCAGACAAAGTGTTTTTGCTGCAAAAAAAAGAGATAATCTATCAGCTCAAACAGTACGCGCTGATGTATTCTTTTTTGGTCACGCTGGCCAAATGGCTGCTGCTCTTTTTCATTGTTCTTCCCTTTATCAGTCATATCACATTGGCAGAAAGTACGGCTCTATTGTGCTACCTGTTTGGCCTTCATACAACCTTTTTAGCCTTAAAGCAAGACAGGATCAGAAAGCCGCGTTCCATTTCAAGACGGATTGCCGAAATTCTTTTCAGAGCCGTTCTTTTCTCTGGTTCTGCTGTCCTGATCGTATTCACTGAGTGGCGTTTGCTTGCGCTCATTGGCATTTTGTTTTTGATTTTTGCATTCGTCCGCGGTTGGAAAAAGACAGCTTTGTTCTCGGCTTTTGAAGCAGAGGTGACTGAAGAGAAAAAAAGCAGGCTTGCGCTTGCCGGGCTTGTGATGATGATGAGCCAGGAGGCGGGAATCCCGAAAGTAAAAGACAGGCTGAGAAGAAAGCCATTATTATACCGGAATTCAAAAAGGATATTTAAAAGACGAACGATCTTGACTGGCTATAAGGAATTGTTTTTTAAAGTCACGCTGAGGAATGGCGAGTATGCGAGGCAGATGTACATGCTATTGTCAGCTTTCACCGTTCTAATATTTGTCTCCCCTATCTGGCTGAAGCTGATTGCGCTGCTGGTGTATACAGGCGTTTGCCGTTATATCCTTACACTTATCTTTGACAAGGTCATGGATGCCCCTTTTTTAATTGGCGCCGATAAGGAAAGTGATGAGTATTACCGGGCCAGAAAAAGCTGTATCAACACCCTGCACTATGCGTTTGCCGCCTTTTGTTTTGTAGCGGCCGCTGTCTCTTTATTGTTTACATAAAAAAAACCCAAACGGCTGACGTCTGGGTTTTTTGTCTATGTTATAAAATAAACAGCTGGATGAAAAACAGAATGGCGAAAACGATGACGAGCGGATGAATCTCTCTCCATTTTCCACGCGCTGCTTTTACGATCGGATACGAAATAAAGCCAAGCGCAATTCCTGTAGAAATGCTTGATGTCAGAGGCATGGCCAGAATGACGAGAAACGCAGGAAATGCCTCGTCCATCTCTTTCCAATTCATATTGGAAACTGAGCTCATCATCAGGCTGCCGACAATAATCAAAGCAGGAGAGGTGATGGCGGCTATGCCGGATAAGGCGCTGACTAGCGGACTGAAAAACATTGAGATCCCAAACATCACAGCAACAGTCAAAGCCGTAAGCCCCGTTCTTCCCCCGGCTGCGACACCGGCGGAAGATTCGATAAATGCAGTTGTCGGACTCGTGCCGAAAACAGCTCCTACTGTCGTCGCCGTTGAATCTGCAAGCAGTGCTTTTCGCACGTTCGGCAGCTTGTTATTCTTCATCAGCCCGGCTTGCTCGGCAACACCGATCATCGTGCCGGTCGTATCAAAAATCGTGACCAATAGAAAAGAAAAGACGACAGCGTACAGGCCGTGATGAACGACATCTCCAAAAGCGGAAAACGGATTAGAGATGATCAATCCGTCCGGCAAATGAGGAAGCGACATAAAGCCCTTTGAAAAATGCAGCTGCCCGGTAAAAAAAGCAATCAAAGCGGTAGCTGCCATTCCGATGAATAAGGCGCCGCTGACATTCAGCACCATTAAGACTACACTGATCAGAAGGCCGACCAGCGTTAAAATAACCCCAGGTGAATGCAGATTGCCGAGAGTAACCAGGTTTGACTCATCAGCAGCCACAATTCCCGCCTGCCGCAAACCGATAAAAGCAATAAACAGCCCGATCCCTGTTGTGATCCCGTATTTTAAATTGTTTGGAATCGCTTCTATAAGTTGTTTTCTTAAAGGCGTTAACGATAGAATAATGAAGAGAACCCCTGCTGTAAATACGGCGCTGAAAGCTGTTGCGTACGTAATGCCCCCATCGCTTGCACTTACGACATGAAAGGCTAAATAAGCGTTCAAACCCATGCCGGGCGCAATAGCAATCGGGTAATTTGCTGCTAGGGCCATCCACAGCGTTCCGACAATGGAGGCAATAATCGTTGCGGTGAAAACCTGGTCGAAAGGAACTCCGGCATTAGCCAGAATGACCGGATTAACCACGACGATATAGACCATTGTGAAAAAGGTGGTCAGTCCTGCTATGATTTCTTGCTTTATGGATGTTTGCTGCTCTTTTAGATGAAACATAGTATCCTCCAATTACGAACGTTTTAACAAAACACCATTAATATTATTCGTTTTATTTTGTTTTTGCAAGTCATTTCTTGCGGAAAGGGGATCGTTATGAACTGGGAAGTCGAAGTGATTAGAAAAAAAGAGGATTTAATTCGTGATACGCAGGAATTTTTGAGAATCAACAGTGTAATGGACGAAACAACCGCCGGACCTGGCAAGCCGTTTGGAGAAGGAGTAAATGCCAGCTTGACTTCATTGTTGAAGCTCGGAGAAAAAGAAGGCTTTACAACAAAAAATCTTGACGGCTTTGCGGGCCATATTGAATGGGGCGAAGGCGATGACATTGTTGGCGTACTTTGCCATGTTGACGTCGTGCCGCCAGGAGATGGGTGGACGAGTGATCCGTTTTCAGCTGATATCCGTAACGGACGGATTTATGCAAGAGGCGCCATTGATGATAAAGGTCCGACGATGGCTGCGTTCTACGCGCTGAAAATCGTGAAAGATATGAATCTGCCGCTGTCCAAGCGTGTCAGAATCATTATCGGAACAGATGAAGAAAGCGATTGGAGATGTGTGGAGCATTATTTCAAGCATGAAGAAATGCCAACGCTGGGATTTGCGCCTGACGCCGATTTTCCAATTATTAACGCGGAAAAAGGGATCATTGATGCCTCACTACTGATCCCGCACCGCTCAAACCAAGCCGATTCAGAAACAGTGCTTGTCTCATTTCAGTCAGGCCTTCGCTTGAACATGGTGCCTGATGCTGCGGAAGCTGTCATTGAAGGGCCGAAAAAAGAAGAGATTCTTGCTTCATTTAAAGACATGCTGCGCACGACAGATCAAAAAGGGGAAGCTGAAATAGAAAACGGACAGCTCATTTTGCGTATGTACGGGCTTTCCTGCCATGCGATGGAACCGAACAATGGGATCAATGCCGGCCTTTTATTGTGCAAATTTCTGCAGCAGGCTAAGCTTGATGAAGCAGGACAGCGGTTTGTGCAAGTCGTGACAGACAAGTTTTCAGACGATACGAGAGGGAAGAAACTGAATATCGACTGTGAGGATGACATTAGCGGGGAGCTGACATTAAATGTCGGGACACTGCGCTATACGGAAGGGCAAGGAGGCGAGCTCGGTATCAATATCCGCTATCCTGTTACCGCAGAAAGCAAAGCGATCCGCGATGCATTCGAAAGCGCATCTGAATTTGAGCTGGGAGAATTCAAAGACAGCAAGCCGCATCACGTGTCAGCAGACCATCCGTTAGTCAAAACCCTTCAAAAGGTTTATGAAGGCCAGTTGGGCAAAAAAGCTGATTTAATCTCAATCGGCGGGGGGACTTATGCTAGATCTTTAAAAGCCGGTGTCGCGTTCGGCCCGCTGTTCCCCGGACGTCCTGACAGCGCACATCAAAAGGATGAATATATCGAAATCGATGATTTGCTTAGATCGACAGCTTTATATGCGCAGGCGATCTATGAACTTGCAAAATAAAAGGACCGGCTTCTTCTGAAGCCTGTCCTTTTTTAAACAAATGACCATAAATCAGTTGATAAATACCGTTCTCCCGTATCGGCTGTCATGCAGACCACAACTTGGTCAGGAGAGAGGCGTTTCGCTGTTTCGATTGCCGCGAAGCATGCAGCGCCTGACGAAGGGCCGACAAGAATTCCTTCTTCAGCAGCGAGGCGTCTTGTCGTCGCATAGGCGTCTTCATCAGAGATTTTGATGATTTCATCATATACCTCTTGATTTAAGATTGGAGGAATAAAGCCCGGACTCGTCCCTACAAGCTTATGTGCGCCGGGTTTTCCTCCGGATAATACAGGCGAACCCGCAGGCTCGACAACATGAACCGTGATATCCGGAAAAAACTCTTTGAGCGCTTCACCTGTTCCGGTAATGGTTCCGCCCGTTCCGGAAGAGGCTACAAAAGCGCCGAGCGGTTTTCCGATTTCCTCTATTGCCCGGGCAATTTCAGGCGCCGTTGTTTTCCGGTGCGCATCAGGATTGGCAGTGTTATCGAATTGCATTGGAATATAGCTGTTCGGAATTTGTTCGGCAAGCTCCTTCGCTTTTTTGATGCTGCCCGGCATTCTTTCCGCTCCAGGTGTTAATACAACCTCTGCGCCGTAAGCTTTAAGTAGGTTGATCCGTTCCTTCGTCATCGTATCAGGCATGACGAGGATCGCTTTGTAGCCGCGTGCTGCCGCATTCATGGCGAGTCCGATTCCGGTATTTCCGCTTGTCGGCTCTATAATAACGGAGCCCGGCTTGAGCAAACCGTTTTGTTCTGCTTCTATGATCATCTGATAAGCGGCTCTGTCTTTTACACTGCCGCTCGGATTGAAGAATTCAAGCTTTAAATAGACTTGTGCCGCGTTTTCTGGCTGAAGCCGATTTAATCTCACAAGCGGTGTATCTCCTATCAAATCGGCTGTATTTTCAACGATTTTCAACATTGTCATTCCTTTCTGAATAAAACAAGTGTCATATAATATCCTAACATAATAAACGTTTGTGCGAGAGTGTTTTCATACACTGTTCCTCTATTCGCACAGCCTCTTTATTGATAAAATAATAGCTGTCAAAGAAGGGAGTATCAGACGAATGCCAGATATACGGCCTCATTATTTCATCGGTGTTCCCATTCCTGAGGGAATCGCGAATCCGATTTACCAAGCTGCGAAAAACGAGCCGGTTTTGACGTTTCAAAAATGGGTGCACCCGCTTGACTACCATATCACGTTGATTTTTCTCGGAGCGGCGGATGAGACACAAATCCTGCAGCTTGAAGGCTCACTAGCTGAGATTGCTTCAGAAACCGATCCGTTTCCGATTGAGTTTGGCAAAATAGATGTATTCGGCGACCGCAGAAGGCCGCGTGTTTTACATCTGGAGCCAAAGAAAAACAGAACGCTAGAACTATTGCGGGAACATACGAAACAGGCTGTTCTTCAAGCCGGCTTTCAAGTGGAAAAAAGACCGTATCACCCTCATATGACGCTGGCTAGAAAATGGACAGGCGAAGAAGGATTTCCGGCACATGTTCCGTTTGAAAGCGGCGAGGTTTCGATGATGGCTGAACGGTTTTCGCTCTTTCAAATACACTTGAACCAATCACCAAAATACGAGGAAATATTCAAATTTCATTTATCTTAATTCATTGCGGAGTGGAGAAACGAACATGGCACAAATCATCAAAATTCATGATTATATATCGAGATATGAGCTTGATCCGTACCATTATATAAATCAGTTTGTACGGCTGAAAAAAGAGCGCTGGCTTTCACTAATAGAAGCAGCGGAGCGCCAGCATGAAGAAAGACAAGCCAGTGCCGAAGAGCCGGAACCGGTGCAGAAACGAAAAAAATTTTCATTGAAAAGAAGAAAAGAAGAGATAAAAGCCGATATACAAGAAGAGAGACACCAATGGTTTGAGGAAGAAGACGATTTACATGTAAGGCTGCCGAAGAGCAGGATGGCGCTTGCTTCTTTTTATAAAAGACATTTATATGACTTTCAGCTTAAATGGGCAAGCTCTACTCTTTCAGAAATATCACATCTCTCAAACCAGGTGAAGCAGGACCGCATTTTGCGTTATCTGACCCAGCAGCTGCCTGATTCTTATTTCATTATGTATAAGCCTGTGCTGCAAATTCAGCAGGCGGCGGTTGAATTAAGCATTGTGATTATTTCCCCGCTTGACATTTACTGCGTTTCTTTTTTAGAGGCGGAGGAAGACAGTGTGTACATCGGGTCTAAAAATCGTTTTTGGGAGAAGAAAACAGCCTCTCAGACTGCACCAGTATTAAATCCGGGGCTGAGCCTGTTTCGCACGGACTCCGTTGTATCAAAGATCATAAAGGAAAAACAGGCTGAAATTCCAGTTCGAAAATTGCTTCTGAGCAGAACGTCGTACATCGATTACCCGGAACCGCCATACGGCTTAGAAATAGCAGATAAGCGGGGCGCGGAGGAATGGATTGAGCGGCAGAAGAAAAACACTGCTCCGATTAAACATCATCAGGTAAAGGCAGCAAAGGCTCTATTGTCTTACTGCATGTCTGACTCCTATCGCAGACAAGAGTGGCTGGAGTAAAAGAGAACGATTTGAGCGGTTTTCTCATAACATAAGCAGGTGAGAAAGATGAGCCATTGGTTTTTTATTATTAATCCGACAGCAGGGCATCGAAACGGCCTGCGTGTTTGGAAGTCCATTCAAAAGGAATTGATCAAACGAAAGGTCGAGCACCGCTCATTTTTAACTGAACACCCGGGGCACGCTGAGGTGCTCGCCAGGCAGATTTCAACGATACAGGAATATAAGCTGAAGCGCCTGATCGTCATTGGCGGAGACGGAACCATGCATGAAGTTGTCAACGGGCTGAAAGATGTTGACGATATTGAACTGAGCTTTGTGCCGGCGGGCGCGTATAATGATTTTTCGAGAGGATTCTCTGTTAAAAAAAACGATCTGATACAGGAAATCAAGAAGGTAAAGCGTCCGTTAACCCGAACCTTTCATTTAGGGAGCGTTAATTTCCTTCAGGATAAATCTCAGATTCTTTATTTTATGAATCATATCGGGATCGGGTTTGACGCATATGTCAATAAAAAGGCGATGGAATTTCCGTTGAGACGGTTTTTTCTTTTTCTTCGCCTTCGATTTCTTGTGTATCCGCTTTCCCATTTGCACGCCTCGGCGACCTTTAAGCCGTTTTCATTAGCTTGTACAATAGAAGGAGAAACACAAGAATTTCATGATGTCTGGTTTGCGGTTGTATCCAACCATCCGTTTTACGGGGGCGGCATGAAGGCGGCGCCGCTTGCAAATCCGCGCGAGAAGGCATTTGATATCGTGATCGTTGAAAATCAGCCGTTTTTGAAAAAATATTGGCTTTTATGTCTGATGGCATTTGGAAAACATACAAAGATGGATGGCGTTACGATGTTTAAAGCAAAGGACATTACGTTTTATACGAAGGACAAAATTCCGTTCCATGCTGACGGAGAAATCATGGGCACCACCCCGTTTCGTCTGGCATCGAGTCCTTCACCCCTAAGGATTAAAACATAAACGTGTTTGGAGGAGAGAGCTTCCAATGGTCAGCATCCGCCGCAGCTTCGAAGCGTATGTCGATGATATGAATATCATTACCGTTCTGATTCCTGCTGAACAAAAAGAAATCATCAAACCGCCGTTTCGGCTTGAGACAGAAACAACCGATTTTCCTCTGGCTGTCAGAGAGGAATGCCGCCTTGAAGCAACATACAAGTACGTCTGCGTATCTGACCGTCCAGTGACATTCGGAAAAATACATGCCGTCAGAGCGTCCAGCGGCGACAAAACGGATCTCCAAATTGGCGCGGTCATCCGGATGGATACGTTTGATGATTCATTTTATTACGACGGAGAGCTGGGGGCTGTTTATACTGCGGATTATACTGAATTTAAAGTATGGGCGCCTGCCGCAACCTCAGCTGCTGTCAAGCTCTCACATCCGAATAAACGCGGGCGCATATTCCAAATGATTCGGATGGACAAAGGCGTCTATACCGTTACTGTCAACGGTGATCTCCACGGGTATGAGTATGTGTTCTGCATCTGCAACAATTCAGTATGGGCGGAAACGGTTGACCCGTATGCAAAGGCAGTGACAGTAAATGGAGAGAAGGGTGTCGTCCTGCGCCCGGATCAAATGAAATGGGCTGACAAGCTTAAACCATTCTCAAACCCTGTGGATGCTGTCATCTATGAGATGCACATCCGCGACTTCTCCATTCATGAAAACAGCGGCATGAAAAACAAGGGAAAATACTTAGCGCTGACGGAAACAGATACGCAAACCACAAACGGCTGCTCTTCCGGACTGGCGTATATAAAAGAGCTAGGCATTACACATGTAGAGCTTCTGCCGGTGAATGATTTTGCCGGAGTTAATGAAGAGAAGCCGCTTGATGCTTACAATTGGGGATATAACCCGCTTCATTTTTTTGCCCCGGAGGGAAGCTATGCCTCAAACCCTCATGATCCTCAAACAAGAAAAACAGAGTTAAAACAAATGATCAAAACCCTTCATCAGCATGGACTGCGAGTCATTCTGGATGTCGTCTTTAATCACGTGTACGAGAGGGAGAATTCACCTTTTGAAAAGACAGTGCCAGGTTACTTTTTCCGGCATGACGAATTTGGGATGCCGTCAAACGGAACCGGCGTTGGCAATGACATCGCGTCAGAAAGACGGATGGCGAGAAAATTCATTGCGGATTGCGTTATCTACTGGATTGAGGAATACGATGCTGACGGCTTCCGCTTTGATCTGCTCGGCATTTTAGATATCGATACCGTGCTTTATATGAAAGAAAAAGCAACTGCAGTAAAGCCTGGAATCCTGCTTTTTGGAGAAGGATGGGATTTGGCGACACCTCTGCCGCATGAACAAAAAGCGACCTTGGCGAACGTTACAAAAATGCCGGGCATCGGTTTTTTTAATGATATGTTTCGTGACGCTGTGAAAGGGAACACCTTTCACCTCACTGCAGCGGGATTTGCGCTCGGAAGCGGCGAAGCAGCGGGAAACGTTATGCACGGGATAGCCGGCTCTTCCGGATGGAAGGCATTAGCACCAATTGTTCCTGAACCCAGCCAGTCCATCAATTATGTTGAGTCACACGACAATCACACCTTTTGGGATAAAATGGGCTTTGTGCTTTCTCAAGAAACTGACAGCCGAAAAAGAAGCAGGCAAAGGCTGGCAGCCGCGATTATCTTGCTGGCCCAAGGGGTGCCATTCATTCATAGCGGACAGGAATTTTTCCGGACGAAGCAGGGAGTGGAAAACAGCTATCAATCCAGTGACAGCATCAACCAGCTGGATTGGGATCGGCGTGAAACGTTCAAAGAAGATGTTGACTATATCCGCAGGCTGATTTCGTTGAGAAGAACGCATCCGGCATTTCGTCTCAATTCCGCTGCAGACATCCAGAGCCATCTTGAATGTGTAACGCTAAAAGAACACCTTATCGCATACAGGCTCTATGACCTTAACGGGATTGATGAATGGGAAGACATCATCGTCATTCATCACGCGAGTCCGGACTTCGTTGAATGGAAGCTGCCAAACGACAAAACGTACCGGCTTTTATGTGACACATCAGGTCTTCATCATGATCCGAAAGAAATCAAGAAAGCGGTTGCGGTAAACGGCATCGGAACGGTTATCTTATATTTAGCATCAGATCTTAAGAGTTTTGCTTGACGAAGTTTGTGCTATAGCGCTAAAATTTAAAGGACGGCTATTGATTAGCATATGAGACTCTCAATAGCTGTCTTTTTTATTTTCATACGATTCGTACGAAAAAGGCACTCGCTGGATAGACTGGAGACGATTAGCCTTTATTCTAAAATATTTTAAGAAATGATGGGTTGAACATTGATATGAACTGGTTGGGACAATTACTAGGTAGCGATTGGGAGATCTTCCCCGCCGGAGGAGCTACAGGAGATGCATATTATGCGAAACATAACGGGCAGCAGCTTTTTTTAAAACGTAATAGCTCACCTTTTTTAGCTGTTTTATCCGCCGAAGGCATTGTTCCGAAGCTGGTTTGGACAAAACGGATGGAAAATGGGGACGTCATTACGGCCCAGCACTGGATGACCGGCAGAGAGCTGAAGCCCAAAGATATGAGCGGACGGCCCGTTGCTGAATTGCTTCGTAAAATACACACATCAAAAGCCTTGCTGGACATGCTGAAGAGACTTGGAAAAGAACCGCTGAACCCGGGGGCTCTTCTGTCTCAGCTGAAGCAGGCTGTATTTGCTGTGCAGCAATCTTCGCCGCTGATTCAAGAAGGAATCAAGTATTTAGAAGAACATCTGCATGAAGTGCATTTCGGTGAGAAAGTCGTTTGCCATTGTGATGTCAATCATAATAACTGGCTATTGTCTGAAGACAACCAGCTGTATTTAATTGACTGGGACGGCGCCATGATCGCTGATCCGGCGATGGATCTCGGGCCTTTGCTGTACCACTACGTTGAAAAGCCAGCTTGGGAGAGCTGGCTGAGCATGTACGGCATTGAGTTAACAGAAAGCCTGCGGTTACGAATGGCTTGGTATGTGTTATCGGAAACAATCACTTTCATTGCCTGGCACAAAGCAAAAGGCAATGATAAGGAATTTCATGATGCAATGGAAGAACTGCATATTCTCATGAAACGTATCGTTGAATAATCAGGAATACGAATCCATTTGCTCTACCCATTGAGAGAGGCTGTTCTGATGCTCTTGTATGTGTGAGTCGATGGATTTGGACGATATTCCTGATTGGCTGTAGCGGTAAACATCTTCCAGCACGTTTTTGAAGTTTGAATCAAGCTCGGTGTTTGCCATCAGCGATTTAATCACACGCTCAAGCTGCTCGTATTCTGCGACGGTTCCGCAGCAATCCAATTGATGGTCAGTCAATATATCCTTCAATAAATGAACTTGATGCTCATAATGTAAACCCATAACGGTACACATCCCTTCAGTATCATACGGGTTAAATTGTTCAAAATAGAGCGTTTTTATGCATGTGAAAGGAGTGTTCCGACAGACGGGAACCTCTTTTTTTATATCATCGGCCCTAAAAGGCACACTGGAAAAACGATCTTGCGGGTCTTTTTAATTCATGGTATGTTGTTAGTCGAAATAATAGATAGAGGTGTCAATCATATGAGAATGCGCCACAAGCCTTGGGCTGATGACTTTTTGGCTGAGAACGCAGATATTGCCATCAGCAATCCTGCTGATTATAAAGGAAAATGGAACACAGTGTTTGGCAACGACAATCCGATCCATATCGAGGTCGGTACAGGAAAAGGGCAATTCATTTCTGGAATGGCCAAACAAAATCCGGACATCAATTATATTGGTATTGAGTTATTTAAAAGCGTCATCGTGACAGCCGTCCAAAAAGTAAAAGACAGCGAAGCGCCGAATGTAAAGCTTCTGAATATAGACGCGGACACGCTGACGGATGTGTTTGAGCCTGGTGAAGTCAAACGGGTCTACTTGAACTTTTCTGATCCTTGGCCGAAGAAACGCCACGAAAAACGCCGTCTGACGTATTCCCACTTCCTCAAAAAATATGAAGAAGTAATGGGAAAAGGCGGAGCGATTCATTTTAAAACGGACAACCGCGGCTTGTTTGAATACTCTTTGAAGAGCTTCTCTGAGTACGGCCTGCTGCTGACATATGTCAGTCTCGATTTGCATAACAGCAATCTGGAAGGCAATATTATGACAGAATATGAAGAAAAATTCTCAGCGCTCGGCCAGCCGATCTATCGGGCTGAAGTTGAATGGAGAACGTAAACAGACTCTGAAGGAGTCTGTTTTTTTTATGGGCCGTTTGCTACCATGATGACAGGGGGGATGAAAATGGAAACAATGAAAATTGGAAACATGACGTTAACCTGGCTTGACGGAGGCGTGACACATATGGACGGAGGTGCCATGTTCGGCGTCGTTCCAAAGCCGCTATGGTCTAAAAAATATCCAGTCAATGAAAAAAACCAGATTGAACTAAGGACAGACCCTATCCTCATTCAAAAGGACGGGCTGAATATTATCGTTGACGCCGGAATTGGGTCCGGCAAGCTGACTGATAAACAAAAACGAAACTATGGCGTGACACAAGAATCGAATGTGAAAACATCATTAGCGGCACTCGGATTAACGGTTGCTGATATAGACGTAGTCGCTATGACACACCTTCATTTCGATCATGCATGCGGTTTAACAGAATATGAGGGAGAACAGCTAGTCTCTGTCTTTCCGAATGCAGTGATTTATGCATCAGCTGTTGAATGGAATGAAATGCGCCATCCAAATATCAGATCGAAAAATACGTATTGGAAAGAAAACTGGGAGGCTGTTGCCGGCCAAGTCAAAACCTTTGAAGACACCTTAACGATTACAGAGGGGATTACGATGCATCATACCGGAGGCCATAGCGACGGACATAGTGTACTTATATGCGAGGATGCGGGTGAAACCGCCGTACATATGGCAGATCTGATGCCGACACACGCCCACCGCAATCCGCTATGGGTGCTGGCTTACGATGATTATCCGATGACGTCTATACCGCAAAAGCAGAAATGGCAGGCATTCGCAGCCGAAAAAGACGCTTGGTTTATTTTTTATCATGACGCTGGATATCGCGCGCTTAAATGGAATGAGGATGGAAGTATCAAAGATTCAGTCAAGCGAATGAAGCGATAGCATATTTTTATGTTTACCCTGCATGTTTTCCGGCTAATAATGCAAACCTAGTACTAATTATGCTCAGAAAGGAAGAGGCAGGGTGAAACAATTCAAAGTAACAAACGAAGGAGACATTCAAACAACATTAAGAGGCCTTGAAGTACTCTCTGTTCCTTTTTTGAACAAAGGTGTTGCTTTTACTGAGGAAGAAAGAAAAGAACTTGGTTTAAAAGGCTTTCTGCCGCCAAAGGTATTAACAATTGACGATCAGGCGAAAAGAGCATACGAACAATATTCCGCACAGCCTGACGATTTGAGCAAAAATGTCTATTTGACAGCACTGCACGATCGGAATGAAACGCTGTTTTACCGCCTGTTAAATGACCATTTAGGGGAAATGCTCCCGATTGTCTACACACCGACAGTCGGAACGGCGATCCAGAGATACAGCCATGAATACAGAAAACCAAGAGGGCTCTATCTGTCAATCGATGACCCGGACGGTATGAGAGAAGCATTTAAACAGTATAAAGATCAAAGCGATACGATCGATTTAATTGTTGCAACTGATGCGGAAGGAATTTTAGGAATCGGAGATTGGGGCGTCGGCGGAATCGCGATTTCTATCGGCAAGCTAGCGGTTTATACGGCGGCTGCCGGCATTGATCCGAGCAGAGTGCTGGCTGTCGTTTTAGATGCGGGGACAAATCAGGAGAGCCTCTTAAACGACCCGCTTTATGTCGGCAACCAGCATTCCAGAGTACGCGGGGAACGCTATGACCAATTCATTGACGATTATGTTGCGCTGGCGAGAGAAACATTCCCAAATGCATTGCTGCACTGGGAGGATTTCGGAGCGAAAAACGCGCGCAGCATTTTGAAACGCTATAAAGATAAAGTGTGTACGTTTAATGATGATATCCAAGGTACAGGCGCTGTTTCACTGGCGGCAGTCTTATCCTGTGCAAAAGCGTCTAAAGTGCCGCTGAGGGATCACAGAGTCGTCATATTCGGAGCAGGAACGGCAGGAATCGGGATTGCTGAACAGCTGCGGGAAGCGTTGGTGCGCGAAGGGCTGAGTGAGGAAGAATCATACCAGCGCTTCTGGTGCATAGACCGAAACGGGCTGTTAACAGATGATATGGATCAGCTTCTTGATTTCCAAAAGCCTTATGCCCGTTCGGCTGATGAAGTGAAGGATTATCAGCGTAACGGAGAAGGCGGGGGTATTGATCTCCTTGAAGTGGTCCGGCAGGCAAAACCGACGATCCTGATCGGGACATCTACGGTTTCCGGTGCTTTTACTGAAGAAATTGTAAAAGAAATGGCGTCACACGTAAAACGTCCGGCGATTTTGCCGATGTCGAATCCGACAACACTTTCTGAAGCAAAACCCGAGGATTTAATCGAATGGACAGAAGGCCGTGCGCTGATCACGACAGGAAGCCCGTTCCCGCCAGTGGAATATAACGGTGTAACGTACCATATCGGCCAAGCAAACAACGCGCTTGTATTCCCTGGTCTCGGGCTTGGAACGATTGTCACTAAATCAAAATTAATAACCGATGGCATGTTTGAAGCATGTGCCCGCGCGATCGCAAGTATGGTTAATGTCGGGGTGCCTGGCGCGCCGATGCTTCCGAAAGTAGAGGATTTGCGGACTGTATCGGCAACCGTCGCAGTTGAAGTCGCTAAAACTGCAATTAAGGAAGGCGTTGCGACAGAAGAGCCAGAGGACATCATACAGGCTGTGCAGGACGCGATGTGGTATCCGGTATATAAACCGATTCGCGCGATATAATAAAAAAAGAGCCGCTGCATAGGCAGCGGCTTCTATTTTATGCTTGTCCGGTGTTTGTTAAGAGGCAATTGTATCAATGACATCTACAATTATCCCCGTTTTCGCATCCACCATGACTTCATACTGCTCTAATTCTCCGAAAGCTGATCGTGTAATGCCGGTTTTGTATACCTGTACTGTTTCTCCGTTCACATTATAAGGCTCCGGCTGGGTGTAAATCCATGATCCATCAATCGGCCCCCGCTGCTTAAAAGCGGATTTTACGATTCGAAGCGCTTTTTCTGAAGAAATATAAGGCTTCATCACATATTGTTTCACAACGACAGCTGTACAAATGCCAAGTCCTGCTCCTAAAAGAAGATGACGCAATTTCAAAATAAAGCACCTCCTGGTTGATCGTACTTTTCATTATACAGAAACCGCCAAATCCTGTTAAGCAATACGCGGCTGATCGAGCAGATTCGGTCAGGGTGCTTGGAAAACTTGATTTTTTCTAATAAAATAAAAGGACTACATAGAAATGAGGGGAAAACATGAATCAAGAAACGAAAGCGCTTTTCCAAACACTGACGCAGCTTCCCGGCGCGCCGGGCAATGAGCATCAGGTTCGTGCTTTTATGAAGCAGGAGCTTGCCAAATATGCCGATGACATCGTTCAGGACAGACTGGGAAGTGTTTTCGGGGTGAGAAAAGGCGCAGAGGGCGCACCGAGAATCATGGTAGCCGGGCATATGGACGAAGTCGGCTTCATGGTTACATCCATCACAGACAACGGGCTGCTCAGGTTCCAGACGCTCGGGGGCTGGTGGAGCCAGGTGCTGCTTGCACAGCGAGTTGAAATTCAAACAGATAACGGGCCGGTTCCGGGTGTGATTTCAAGCATACCTCCGCATCTGCTGACAGATGCTCAGCGAAACCGCCCGATGGATATCAAAAACATGATGATCGATATCGGAGCGGATGATAAGGAAGACGCTATCAAAATCGGCATAAAACCGGGACAGCAGATTGTTCCTGTCTGTCCGTTTACGACGATGGCGAATGAAAAGAAAATATTATCAAAAGCGTGGGATAACCGGTATGGATGCGGCTTGAGCATAGAACTTCTGAAGGAATTGCACGGAAAAGAACTTCCGAACACGCTTTATGCGGGTGCAACGGTTCAGGAAGAAGTGGGGCTGAGAGGCGCGCAGACGGCTTCTCATATGATTAAACCGGACTTGTTTTTCGCGCTTGACGCCAGTCCGGCAAACGATATGAGCGGTGACAAAAATGAATTTGGCCAGCTTGGAAAAGGCTTTTTGCTCCGTATTCTTGACAGAACGACAGTCATGCACCGCGGAATGAGAGAATTTGTTCTTGATATGGCGGAAACACATGAAATTCCATATCAATATTTTGTATCAGGCGGGGGAACAGATGCAGGCAGAGTTCATATTTCGAACAGCGGCGTTCCTTCAGCGGTTATCGGAATTTGTTCCCGCTACATTCATACGAACGCTTCTATCATTCATATTGATGATTATGCTGCTGCTAAAGAAATGCTCATCAAACTTGTAACAGCCTGCGATAAGCAGACAGTGGATGCGATTAAAGAAAATATGTAGGATTTCATGAAAGCTTGTTGAACTGGGCAGTAAGCCCGGATCGACAAGCTTTTTTCTTATTCTGTTTCAAATACATAGGAAAGGGCCTTAATGGCTTGGTTCACGGTTTCAACCGTTATATTCGCTTTGTTGGAAAGCTCTTTTAACGGATGGTGGAGCGATTCCGGCCGGATAATAATCAGGGGTTTTCCTTTTGCGATTGCATATGATGCATCCATTGCCGTGTTCCACTGTTTGTATTTTTCGCCAAACAGGGCGATCACAAAGTCTGCTTTATTCATCAGGACGGCGGTTCTGAAGTTGTTCATGTCTGAGGCTTTATCATCCTTCAAAACGGCATTTGGCTGAACGCCCATAATTTCTTCCCCGATATTGTCTGATCGGTCATGATTCTCCATCGGGCCGACAAACGTAATCGGCAGCTTCAGTGATTTTGTTTTCTCTTTGATTTCCTCACGCCAATTGCTGTGGATTTCTCCTGCTAAATAGACGATAAACTCCATACTGAATCCCTCCTTATGTATGTCCATCTGTAAGTTTTACCCTCATGTACACGATGTTAAACGAAACGAGCTTGATAATGCAAATGAAATATGATAATGATAATGGGAAAGCCAATCTTACATATCCATTCGTTGCATATAAGTGGTTTTGCCGCAAGCAGTTTGGTATGATCCAAATGGACGAGTATCGATAAACAAACATGTAAGAACATAAACAACTGGAGGGATATGAAATGAAAAAAATTGAATCAACACAAGAGCTGGAAAAAGCGGTAAAGGATGATTGGGCGGTATTTATGTTTTCAGCTGACTGGTGCCCGGATTGCCGTTTTGTAGAGCCTTTTCTGCCTGAACTGGAAGCGAACTTCCCTGAATTCACTTACTACTACGTAGACCGCGACAAATTCATTGATACGTGTGCAGAGTGGGAAATTTACGGGATCCCAAGCTTTGTTGTGTTTAATGAAGGAATAGAAGTCAATCGTTTTGTGAGCAAAGACCGCAAAACAAAAGAAGAAATTGAACAGTTTTTAACTGACTCTCTCGCAAAAGCGTAAAGGAGGATACCCGGTTTGAAAATGACCTCAAGGAAGCTGTCAGATATACTGAAACAGCGCCTTCAGCACGAGAATCGCTCCTTTCTGTTTGACAGAGAAAAAGACACCCTCCGTGTTGAGGATCAAACGACCAAAAAAGGAATTACGCTCGACCTGCCGCCGATTATTGCAAAATGGGAACTGAAAAAAGACGAAGCTATTGATGAGATTGTGTACTATGTCTCCGAAGCAATGACGGCAATGGAAGGGAAGGCTCAGGAAATGACCGGAAAAGAAAGCCGCATTTATCCGGTTATCCGCTCGACTTCTTTCCCGGACAAGTCCAGCGAAGATATTCCGCTCATTTATGACGATCATACCGCAGAGACAAGAATTTATTATGCGCTTGATCTTGGGAAAACCTATCGCTTAATTGACCAGCGCATGCTTGAGAAAGAAAACTGGACAAAAGAGCGGATCAGAGAAACGGCTGCATTTAATCTCCGTTCCCTGCCGACGGTTGTCAAAGAGGATACGGTTGCCGGTAATTACTTTTATTTCTTCAGGGCAAACGACGGTTACGACGCCAGCCGGATTCTGAACGAAGCGGTTTTAAATGAGTACAAGCAACGTGCAGAAGGTGAGCTGGCAATCTCTGTTCCGCATCAGGACGTTCTGATTCTTGCTGACATCCGGAATGAATCGGGGTATGATATTCTAGGACAAATGTCGATGAGCTTCTTTGCAGGCGGCACCGTTCCGATTACCGCCCTTTCATTTTTGTACAATGAAGGAAAGCTGGAACCAGTGTTTATCCTGGCGAAAAGCCGTCCGAAAAAGGATTAGAAAGGATTTTTACTTATGAACGCTTTTTATAATAAAGAAGGTGTGGGAGACACGCTCCTGATCTCTCTTAAAGATGTGACACGTGAACAAATAGGCTATGAAAAACGCGGTGACGTCGTCAAAATGTTCAATAACGAAACAAAGGAAACAACGGGCTTCAACATTTTCAATGCGTCTACTTACTTGACCATTGATGAAAACGGTCCTGTTGCGCTCTCAGAAACATTCGTGCAAGATGTGAATGAGATTCTAAGCAGAAACGGCGTTGAAGAAACATTAGTCGTTGATTTATCACCGAAGTTTGTTGTGGGGTATGTGGAATCAAAAGAAAAACATCCGAATGCGGATAAACTAAGCGTATGCAAAGTCAATGTAGGAGAAGAAACGCTTCAGATCGTCTGCGGCGCACCTAACGTTGACCAAGGCCAAAAAGTTGTCGTTGCCAAAGTGGGCGCCGTAATGCCGAGCGGACTTGTCATTAAGGATGCAGAGCTTCGCGGCGTTCCGTCAAGCGGAATGATCTGCTCAGCAAAAGAGCTCGCTTTGCCGGATGCCCCTGCTGAAAAAGGAATTCTGGTGTTAGAAGGAGACCTTAAGGCGGGAGACGCATTTCAGTTTTAGACTCCCATAAATCCGACCCAAAAAACGAATCATGTGAAAAAAGCCGCTAAGCCCTTGTTTAGCGGCTTTATTTTGCTGAAAGCTTAATCTTTTCTGGGCCGACCAGCAATGGTATACTAAAAACCGTCCCAGAAAACTATAAGGGAGTTAGAGATAAATTATGAGTTGGCTTCATAAATTTTTTGATTTGTTTTTAGGCGAGAGCGAAGAGAATGCTGAACGGGAGAAAAAACCTGCTCAAATTCCGCAGCAACAAGAAGTACATCATCCTGAAGGACAATTAAAAAGATTGGAAGATCCTAAAATATATTATGAATATCCAAAAGGCAAGTTCCGTTTTCCAATCGTGCCTGACGGATACAAAAATCAAGACTTGAGAAGGCGCCGTGCACCATCGGACGAACCGAAATCCGCACCTCGTCCAAGCGCCGCATCATACAGAGAACGCCCCAAAGATGAAACAGAGCAGCATACATATCAAACATCAGAGCCGGCGAAGAAACCGTTTAAACCGACAAATATCCCTTCGCCTGTATATGGATTCAATCAAAAACCATCCGTCAAAAAGGATGTGCCGAAACAGCCTTCTGAAACATTGAAGGCACCGGACAAATCTGTAAAAGAGAAAGTAACACTGCTGTCCGAAGAGATTGAACGTGAACGCAGCTATCCTGCTCCAGACAGACCGGTACAGCACGTGAAAGAACGACCCTTTCCGGATAGCCAATTCGAAGAACAGCCTTCTGGCGTATTAAACAGAACGACTGCAGGGCGTGAAGAAGCGCTGGCGCAACGCCCAGCCGAAGAGCGGTCAGACAAGAGAGTGCCAGCTGCTGCGGACATTCAGCAACCAGAAAAAGACGCGCCTTCCTTCCCTGCGGGACAACATGAAGAGCAAACAGCACCTGAGACACTGGCAGGTACGGTGGCTGAGCCACAAGAAGACCTTACAGTCAGTGAAGTAAGCCGTGAAGACATCAAGTCTGCAATAGCTGAGATTCAAGAAGAACAAAGTGAACAACAGCCAGAGAAATTGGAAGAGCCTGTGTTCCGCGCTGAACAACATGAAGAGCAAACAGCACCTGAGACACTGGCAGATACGTTGGCTGAGCCACAAGAAGACCTTACAGGCAGTGAAGTAAGCCGTGAAGACATCAAGTCTGCAACGGCTGAGATTCAAGAAGAACAAAGGGAACAACAGCCAGAGGAATTGGAAGAACCTGTGTTCCGCGCTGAACAAGATGAAGAGCAAACAGTACCTAAGTCTCTGACAGAGGCAGTATCTGAGGCTGAAGTATCAGAAGAGCCGTCAGACAGCTCAGTAAACAATCATCACGAAATCGCGGCAGAAGCTGCTGAGACCCCATCTGTTCAAGAAGAGCAATTGGAAATTCAACAGGAAGAGCCTTCCTTATTTACTGATCATGAGCATTCAGCATCTGAGGCTCTGACTCAAGCAGAAACTGATGCCAAAGAATTAGAAGCGCCATCAGACAGCATAATAAATAATCAGTACGATATGCCGGGAGAAGCTGAGAACACGAAGATAGATGTTCAGCCAGACAGCCAGACAGAATCGGTGCAGAATGACAGCCTGAAGCAGGGTTCCAGACCGTTTGCTGCAGCCTATCAAAACCGGCAGGAAATCCATGCGAACGAAACACATGCAGCTATAGAGGAGCCGCAAAAAAGGGCTGTCATGCAGGAGAAACGGACTGAACGAAGCGCATCTCCTCAAAAAGGGCCGTCCGTTCCTTTTAATGTCATGATGCTGAAAAGAGATACGCATAAACAGCAAAAAGCAGAGGAGCGCCGCGGCAGCTATGTGTTTCCGAATGTCGCACTGCTTGATGTCCCGCCAGCACAAGTTCAGGACGATACTGCGTGGATCGAAGAACAGCGTCAGCTTCTTGATTTGACCCTGAAAAATTTCAATGTCCGCGCCAATGTGGTCCATGTGACCCAGGGGCCGTCTGTCACAAGATTTGAAGTGCATCCTGAACCAGGCGTAAAGGTAAATAAAATCACCAACTTATCTGATGATATTAAACTCAGCCTGTCCGCAAGAGATATTCGGATTGAAGCGCCGATTCCGGGGAAAAACACGATCGGAATTGAAGTGCCAAACCGCTCGAGCAAGGTGGTTGATTTGCGCCAGATGATTCGCAGCGCAGCCTTCAGGACAAGCAAGTCACCGCTCACGGCTGCGCTGGGATTGGATATCTCAGGGAACCCTGTCGTCATCGACTTAAAGAAAATGCCGCATGGTTTGATTGCGGGCGCCACGGGCTCGGGAAAAAGCGTTTGCATCAATACAATATTAGTCAGCCTGTTGTATAAAGCGGATCCGAGTGAGGTAAAGGTGCTGCTGATTGATCCGAAAATGGTGGAGCTGGCCCCTTACAACAAAATTCCTCATCTCGTCAGCCCGGTCATTACTGACGCCAAAGCGGCTACGGCTGCGTTAAAGTGGGTCGTTGAGGAAATGGAGCGGCGCTATGAGCTGTTTGCCCATTCAGGTGTTCGCGACATTGACCGCTTTAATCAATTAACCGCTGATCATCACACGGGCGAAAAGCTGCCGTATTTAGTTGTGGTTATTGATGAGCTTGCTGATTTGATGATGGTGGCTCCAAATGATGTGGAAGAGAGCATTGCGCGGATCGCCCAAAAAGCCAGAGCGTGCGGAATTCATCTGCTTGTCGCAACCCAGCGGCCGTCAGTCGATGTCATTACCGGCCTGATTAAGGCGAATATCCCAACGAGAATCGCATTTTCTGTCTCAAGCCAGGTTGATTCCCGAACGATCATTGACATCGCCGGTGCAGAAAAGCTTCTCGGAAAAGGGGATATGCTCTTTTTGGAAAACGGCTCGGGAAAACCTGTCCGCCTTCAAGGGAACTTTGTATCGGACCGCGAAATCGACCGCGTTGTTTCCCACGTCAGAAAACAAATGCCGCCAACCTATTTATTTGAACAAGAAGAGCTTGTAAGACAAGGATCAGCCTTGAAAGAAGAGGATGAACTGTTTAACGAAGCGTGTGAGTTTGTTGTTGAGCAAAACAGCGCGAGCACTTCAAGTCTGCAAAGAAGATTCAGAATTGGATACAATCGCGCGGCAAGGCTGATCGATATGATGGAAGCAGAAGGCATGATCTCTGAGGCAAAAGGAAGCAAGCCTCGAGAGGTGCTGATCACAGCAAGTGATTTAATAAACGAATAATAAAGGTTCATTTTCACACCAAACATGGTATGATAGTGTTTAGAGCATTTAACAGCTATGCCGCTTTACAGCAGATGCGCATAGACAATTCCTGATATCTAGGTTTAATCGGAAAGAAATAACCGGATACTAAATATAACAAAACATATAAAATACGCCGCAAAAGGGGGCTTTTCAGCCGCCGCGGTCGCAAATTGAAATGAGCGTCATATACTGGGGAACAGATAGACGTTTGTTGGAGGTACAATTATGACTGTTTATCATTTTGTTGGAATAAAAGGGACCGGTATGAGTCCGCTTGCCCAAATACTTCATGATAATGGATATACTGTCCAAGGATCGGATATCGAAAAATTTATTTTTACGCAAACAGCGCTTGAAAAAAGAAATATTACGATTCTTCCTTTTAGCGCGGATAATATCAAACCCGGCATGACAGTCATCGCCGGAAACGCATTCCCAGACACGCATCCTGAAATTGAAAAAGCCATGTCTGACGGAATTCCGGTGATACGTTATCATAAGTTTTTAGGCGACTACATGAAAAAATTCACTAGTGTTGCCGTTACGGGCGCACACGGCAAAACGTCGACTACGGGTCTGCTGGCTCATGTGATCCAAAACGCGAAACCGACCTCTTTCTTAATTGGGGACGGAACAGGCCAGGGAAATGAAAACAGCGAATACTTTGTGTTTGAAGCGTGCGAATATCGCCGCCATTTCTTAAGCTATCAGCCAGACTACGCGATCATGACAAATATTGATTTTGATCATCCTGATTACTTCTCAAGCATTGACGATGTGTTTGACGCTTTCCAAGAGATGGCTCTGCAAGTCAACAAAGGAATTATTGCCTGCGGAGACGATGAGCATCTGCCGAAAATCCATGCGAACGTACCTGTTGTATATTACGGCACGGGGGAAGAAAATGATTTTCAAGCCAGAAACATCGTTAAAAGCACAGAAGGGACAACTTTCGATGTATTTGTACGCAATACATTCTATGATACGTTTTATATTCCTGCGTACGGCAACCACAATGTATTAAACTCATTGGCGGTCATTGCGTTATGCCATTATGAAGAAATTGATTCCAGCATCATTAAGCATGCCCTCAAATCATTCGGCGGCGTCAAACGCAGATTCAATGAGAAGCAGCTCGGGGATCAAGTGCTGATAGATGACTACGCTCATCACCCGACAGAAATAAAAGTGACGATTGAGGCGGCAAGACAGAAATACCCTGATCGTGAAATCGTCGCGGTATTTCAGCCTCATACATTTACGCGGACGCAGCAATTCCTTGACGATTTCGCAGAAAGCCTGAGCGGGGCTGACTGTGTGTATCTATGTGATATTTTCGGCTCAGCCCGGGAGAATGCAGGAAAGCTGACAATCGGCGACCTGCAGGGAAAAATTCATAATGCTAAGCTGATTGAAGAAGATGACACATCTGTTTTAAAAGCTCATGAAAAAGCCGTTCTCATCTTTATGGGAGCAGGAGATATCCAAAAATATATGAGAGCCTACGAAAACGTCATGGCATAATAAAAAGCAGTGATCTCACTGCTTTTTATTTATCTGATGGAAAAGCTTGTTAAAGGATTTTCTTACATAATGGAGAATAATATGTATACAGCCCAGTACACATGTTTATGATTTAAGAAAACGGGTAAACAGCAGTATATCCTGCAGCAAGGAGGTTTGAGATGATTATTATTCTTTATTTAAGCGTTGCACTCATCGCAGTCGCATTTCTGGTGTTAGTGATCTACTTGTCTAAAACATTGAAGTCACTGCAGCTGACACTAAAACACGTCGCATCCACTCTCGAAGGGCTGGAGGGACAAATGAAAGGCATCACAACTGAAACAGCCGAGCTGTTACATAAGACCAACCGCCTGGCTGAAGATATTCAGGAAAAATCAGAAAAGCTGAACACGGTCGTTCATGCTGTTCAAGGGGTTGGAACTTCTGTACAGCAGTTCAATACATCCATGAAACAGGCGGCAGGGTCTGTATCGGCATCAGTAAGAGAAAATCAAGACAAGATCAATCAAGTTGTCACATGGAGCCAAGCAGCAATGGAAATTTGGGAGAAATGGAAACTAAGAAAAAAATCAACTCTCTAAGAGAAAAAAAACTATGAGGAGGAATAATGATGAGCAAAGATGGAATTAATAGTAAAGATTTTTTAATCGGAACTTTAATCGGGGGAATCATCGGTGCCACGACCGCTCTTTTTCTAGCGCCTAAATCAGGCAAAGAACTTCGCGACGATCTCGGCAGCCAAGCTGTTGCTTTACGAGATAAAACTGACAAAATGACGGCAGATGCAAAGGAAAAAGGCACGCAATATGTCAGTATCGCAAAAGACAAAACATCCAACATCACACAGCTTGTAGCAGATCAGTCAGGACAGATCATGAACAAGGTGAAGGATTTAAGAGATCGTTCCAAATCTGCAAAAACAGATTCATCAACTGATATGCAAGAGATGAGAGAAGAAGCGATGCAGGCGGCCGATGAAACAAAAGATCAAGTCCTCCAAACGAAAGAGGATGTAAAAGACGAACTGAAAGATGCACAAAAACAGGCTGAGCATATCAATCGCTGAGCAGGGAAGGAAGAGCTTGAGTCATGGCAAAACAGCTTATTCAATCTGAGGAAGAATTTAAACGGATTGCAGAACAAGAAGGCACTTTCGTCTTCTTTAAACACAGCATCACATGCCCGATCAGCCAGGCAGCATTTCATGAGTTTGATGCCTTTGCAAATCAGCATGAGGATGTGCCGGCTTATTATCTGCAAGTACAAGAAGCCCGGCCGCTGTCAAATTTCATCGCAGAAACATACAGCGTAAAGCACGAAAGCCCTCAGGTTTTCGTCATCCAAAACGGTGAAGTGAAATGGCATACCTCACATTCACAAATTACAGAAGCGGCCATTGAGCAGCATTTATCATAGAAAAAAGCGTCCAGATACATTCTGGCGCTTTTTTTTTGAAAAAACCCTTGAACATTGCCCTCACATCATGTAGGATAACTTCATAGATTACTTTATCACTTAAAAGCGTTTGGGTAATAAAGTAGAGTTTTTATAAAATTTTTTGTATTTCAGTATTTCCATTTGGAATTACTTATAGTAAGATGCATGATAACTACAAAATAAAAAATGAATGTGCAGGGAAAGGATGAAAAAAATGAGCAACACAGAGTTAGAGCTTTTAAGGCAGAAAGCAGACGAATTAAACCTACAAATTTTAAAATTAATCAACGAACGCGGAAATGTTGTAAAAGAGATCGGTAAAGCGAAGGAAGCACAGGGTGTTAACCGATTTGATCCTGTCAGAGAACGCACAATGTTAAACAATATCATTGAAAACAATGACGGGCCGTTCGAAAATTCTACCATCCAGCACATTTTTAAAGAGATATTCAAAGCCGGTTTAGAGCTTCAGGAAGAAGATCACAGCAAAGCGCTGCTTGTCTCCCGTAAGAAAAAACCTGAAGATACAATTGTAGATATCAAAGGTGAAAAAATCGGGGACGGCCAGCAAAGATTCATTGTCGGCCCATGTGCGGTAGAGAGCTACGAGCAGGTGGCTGAAGTGGCTGCAGCTGCGAAAAAACAAGGAATTAAAATTTTGCGCGGAGGAGCCTTTAAGCCTCGTACGAGCCCATACGATTTCCAAGGGCTTGGTGTTGAAGGCCTTCAAATCTTAAAACGTGTAGCAGACGAATTTGACCTGGCAGTGATCAGTGAAATCGTAACTCCGGCTCATATCGAAGAAGCGCTGGACTACATTGATGTCATTCAAATCGGAGCGCGCAATATGCAAAACTTCGAGTTGCTGAAAGCGGCCGGCGCAGTGAAAAAGCCAGTGCTTCTGAAGCGCGGACTTGCTGCAACGATCTCTGAATTCATCAATGCTGCTGAATACATCATGTCACAAGGAAATGACCAAATTATCCTTTGTGAGCGCGGTATCAGAACATACGAAACAGCAACAAGAAATACACTGGATATTTCTGCCGTGCCGATTTTGAAACAAGAAACGCATTTGCCTGTCTTTGTTGATGTTACGCATTCAACTGGCCGCCGCGACCTCTTGCTTCCGACAGCTAAAGCTGCTTTAGCGATCGGTGCAGACGGCGTAATGGCTGAGGTTCACCCTGATCCGTCAGTCGCACTATCTGACTCTGCTCAGCAAATGGCGATTCCTGAATTCGAAAAATGGCTGAATGAACTGAAACCTATGGTAAAAGTCAACGCTTAATTGAACAATCCAAAAGGCCGCGTCTGCGGCCTTTTTTTATGCTTTCTCGTTTAATTAGTTATAAAATCCAAGTATACGTTTTCATCATCTATAAAAACGTGTATAATTTCATGAGAAGTATTTAAATTTGATGAATAATGAAAAATAATGTACACTACTGACTTACGCTTACAAATCATAAACGACATAATTTCGGACATTATGACATTTCTCTACATAAAGTGTTTATGCTATAGATAAGGATAAGTGTATCCAGTAAAAGGAGTGGTTTTAGGATGAGCAATATTACGATCTACGACGTAGCGAGAGAAGCTAATGTAAGCATGGCAACCGTTTCCCGTGTCGTGAACGGCAACCCGAATGTAAAACCGACAACGCGGAAAAAAGTCTTGGAAGCCATTGACCGTCTCGGCTACCGTCCAAACGCGGTGGCAAGAGGGCTGGCAAGCAAAAAAACAACAACTGTAGGTGTCATCATTCCCGATATCTCAAGCATTTTCTATTCAGAGCTTGCTCGCGGAATTGAAGATATCGCGACAATGTATAAATACAACATTATTTTGAGCAACTCTGACCAAAACATGGAGAAAGAGCTGCACCTGTTAAACACAATGCTCGGCAAACAAGTGGACGGCATCGTGTTTATGGGCGGAAACATTACGGACGAGCATGTTGCGGAATTTAAGCGTTCCCCAGTGCCGATCGTACTTGCCGCTTCTGTAGAAGAGCAGGAGGAAACACCGTCAGTCGCCATCGATTACGAACAGGCGATTTATGATGCAGTGAAGTTATTGGTTGATAAAGGGCATACAGATATCGCATTCGTATCCGGTCCTATGACAGAACCGATCAACCGTTCAAAAAAACTGCAAGGCTACAAACGTGCGCTTGAAGACGCGAACCTGCCGTTTAATGAACAATTTGTCGCTGAAGGGGATTACACATATGATTCCGGACTTGAAGCGCTGCAGCATCTGATGAGCCTTGACAAAAAACCGACAGCCATTCTTTCTGCAACTGATGAAATGGCACTCGGCATTATCCATGCGGCTCAGGATCAAGGCCTATCCATTCCTGAGGACCTAGAGATTATCGGCTTTGACAATACGAGATTAAGCCTCATGGTTCGTCCTCAGCTTTCAACGGTTGTTCAGCCGACATATGATATTGGTGCCGTTGCGATGAGACTGTTGACGAAGCTCATGAATAAAGAGCCGGTTGAAGAGCATATCGTCGAACTGCCGCACCGTATAGAGCTAAGAAAGTCAACCAAGTCATAAGAAAAACAAGAGAGCAAGCTTCACCTCTAAGGTGAATTCTTGCTTTTTTCATGGGGAGAAATGATGAAACGTTTTGATTATCTTACACCTGTTGGTTTTGTGTTAGGGACGATTATTATTGTTATCGGGATTATCTCGGGATCGGGAGTAAGCGGTTTCCGCTCTTTTCTTGATCTGACCTCTTTCTTCATCGTAACAGGGGGACTATGCGCCGCTGTTTTTATCAGTTTTCCGCCGAGAGATCTGAAAAAAGCGCCCTCTGTGTTAAAGCAGGCATTTATCCGCCAGGAAGACAATGTGAAAGATCTTGTGAAAACCTTTGTCTCTCTTTCCGATCACGCGCGTAAACATGGGCTTTTATCATTGGATGATCAGGCTCGGGAAATCAAAGATCCGTTCTTGAAAAAAGGGCTGCTTTTAGCGATTGACGGCTGGGATGAAGAAACGATTCGGCTCGTCATGGATTCAGAAATCGCAGCAATGGAGGAACGGCACCGCAAAGGACGGCGTGTTTTTGAAAAAGCGGGGGAATTCGCTCCGGCATGGGGAATGATCGGAACACTCGTCGGGCTCGTGTTGATGCTCAAAAACTTAAATGATCCACATATGCTTGGACCGAATATGGCCGTTGCGCTTCTGACGACCTTATACGGTTCATTACTGGCAAACATGGTCTTCAACCCGATTGCTGCTAAGCTCGAAGAAAAAACAGAAAGTGAAATCTTCATCAAGCAGGTAATGGTGGAAGGTATTATCGGAATCCAATCCGGAAAAAACCCGCGCAATCTCGAAAGCCAGCTTGTCGTTTTCAGCTCTCGGGAAGAATGGCAGAAGCAGACAAATCAAGTAAAAACAAAAAAGGGATCTGTACATGAAGCTTAGAAGAGAACGTTTTGAAAGAAGGAATGGAAGCGGGAAAAACAGCCATTCTTCATCAAACTGGATGGTCACCTTTTCAGATTTGATCACTTTGATCCTTGTGTTCTTTATTTTACTTTTTTCCATGTCCCAAATCGATCTGCAAAAATTTAAAGCTGCAGTTGATTCGATCCAAAAGGAAGGCGGCGGGCTCCAGCCTGGCCAAACGTCCATAGAAAAAAAGGGTACCTCGCCAGCCGATGCGAAGAAGCAAGAGGATCAGCAGGATCAGCTTCTCAAGAAAGTAAATACATATATAAAAGACAATCATTTGAAGACCCAAATGACAGCCAAACGGGATGAACGCGGTGTCGTGCTCGTTCTGCAGGAGGCTGTGCTGTTTGATTCAGGTGAGGCAAAGGTGCTGAAAAATGCTGAAACACTTCTTCACCAAATTGCTGTTCTTCTTCAAACCATTCCAAATGACATTCAGGTGGAGGGCCATACAGACAGCCGAAACATTTCGACATACCGATACCCGTCTAACTGGGAGCTGTCGGCAGCGCGGGCGAGCGGAGTTATTCAATATTTTACATCAAAAGAAAAACTTCCCTCCAAGCGCTTTATCGCTGTCGGTTATGCAGATACAAAGCCTGTAAAGGATAACAAGACAAACGAACACATGAAGGAAAACCGGCGTGTGGAAATCGTCATCAAAAAATAAAAAACGACCTCTTTGTAAAGGTCGTTTTTTATTTTGTTCTTTGCTGCTGCTCAGATCGTATCGCATATAATGCTTTGCTGACGGTTTGTGCATTTTTTTCTGTAATTTCTGGCTTGCGGGGAATCGGAGGATATAAATCGGCTGGATCTCTCCAGGTGGACGGAAGGGTGACGGGGCATTGTTTTTGCCATTTAGCGATCCATTCTGGCGGGATATCGTCTCCCGGATCAATTCCCTTCATCTCAAGCCATATCCTGGCCCAGGCACGGGGCACAACACGCCAAATATCATAGCCGCCGCCTCCCACTGCAATCCATCTTCCTTCGCAATACTGGTGCGCTAAAGTGTGTGCAAGCCGGGGAATTTCTTCGTATATGTTGATTGTTGCAGATAAATGCGTCAGCGGGTCATAGTAATGGGCATCGGCGCCGTTTTGGCTGATAATGACATCCGGATGGAAATAAGCGGCTACTTCGGAAGCCGCTGTCTGGTAAGCCTCAAGAAAAGAATCATCCTCTGTAAAAGCGTCAAGCGGGATATTAAAGGAATAGCCATATCCTTTTCCGCTGCCTTTTTCCTGAATCTGGCCGGTTCCGGGGAATAAATACCTTCCTGTCTCATGAATGGACAGCGTGCATACGTCAGGGTTATCGTAAAACGTAAATTGCACACCGTCTCCATGGTGGGCGTCCGTATCAATATATAGCACCCTGGCTCTGTATTTTTTCTGGATATATTGAATCGCCACAGCGCTGTCGTTGTATATGCAAAACCCTGAAGCTCTTCCCCGAAAGCCGTGATGTAGGCCTCCTCCAAGGTTGGCGGCATGCAGGGCTTGTCCTGACATCACCCAGTCTGCGGCCGTTAAGGTGCCGCCGACTAAGAGTGATGCCGCTTCGTGCATGCCGGCAAAGACAGGTGTATCTTCTGTGCCGAGCCCGTAGCTTTCTCCTTCTTCAGCGGGAAGCTTTCCCGCGCCCGCAAGCTTGACCGCCTGAATGTAATCGTCCGTATGGACAAGAGCGAGCTCCTCTTCTTCCGCGAGTCTGGGACTGATAATGTCTCCATCATCAAAGGCATTGATCATTTTGAGCAAATCGTATGTTAACAGAACCCGCTGCTGATTAAATGGATGTTCTTGATGAAACATATAGGTTTGATACGATGGAGAATAGATAAATACACTGTCTCTCATAGCAGATCCCTTTGCTCTGACGGCCATATGACGTGGTGCCCATTTCTTTGTAATGCCTGCAAAAACGGCAGCGGATTCATCGTTTTTACACGGAAGACAAGCACTTTTACACCGGGATCATCATGCGGATAAACAAGCACGCTTAATATTTTCACTTGGAGGTCTTGGCAAAGACTGCTGATCTCCGCGAGGCTTTTGGTGATGTCGTTTACTTTTATTTCGATTTGCGATCCCGGCTGGTCAGCTCCTGTCAATTTGACAAACGTCCGCAGCAAATCGGTTTTTGTCAAAATGCCTACTAATTTTTGATGCTGCACCACTGGGAGACAGCCGATTCCATGCTCGTAGAACACAGCAGATATTTCTTCGACAAAATCTAACGGGTGGGCGCAGACGATATCTTTTTTCATAATTGAATCTACGCTTCGTGTGAGAAATCGGCTCCGTTTGCTTTCTTCAAAAATACTCGGGCTGGCCTGTTTCATGTCTCTGTCTGTAATCATGCCGATCACATGGCGGTCTTCGTCTACAACAGGCAGATGCCTGATATGGAACTCCTTCAGTTTGCATATTGCTGTTTCAAGCGTATCCATCTTCGTTAATGTAATGACATCCCTTTTCATGATTTGCTCAACAATCATTATTTTTTCCCCTTTGTCAGTGTCAGTTAATACATATAACGATGATAAAAACGGAGCCTGTCAAATTGTTCAATTGATTCTTGGCTGACGTTTTTTCCGATGCGGGCCATCAGACAGTTTGCAGGGTGGGAGCTGATCTCCGGCTCATCTGTTGCAAACCAGACCAATCCGCCTGCATTCATCATCTTTTCCATAATCTTTCTGTATTCCCACACATCTTTTTTCATCCCTTTTAAATCCCAATGCCAGTAATATTCCGTCGTCATCACGATATAGTTTTCCATTTGTTCATCCATCATGCTGACGGTCAGAAGCGTCTTTCCGACAGAACATCCCCGATAGGCCGGCGCAACCTCGATGGCACCGAGCTCAAGCAAATCCTCCATATTTCCTTCAGACCATCTTTCGAGCGGGTCAGGATATAAATACGTCACATAGCCGACAATGGTTCGGCCATCTCTGGCAATAATAATGCGTCCCTCGGGAAGGCCTGCAATATCGACTAGTGCTTCATGCTGCTCACGGGGCGGGCGAAATGCGGTTAAATCGTTATGAAACTCGTAACCTGCTAAATCCTCTGGAGAGACAGGCCCTTCTATCAGTAAGGAGCCGGTTGCTGTTTTGATGTTTGCTGAATGGTATGTTTTATGATGTTCCACTGATCCACCGTCCCATCAATTCTTATAAAAATACATGCCTTCTTTAAGAATAACAAATTATAAAGCGTTTTCAATATGGTTTATATTTTAAAAATTGAGAAGAATATGAATATATACTATAATAAATGTGACAACTTCAGCAAAGGGGGATGTTTGGGCATGAATTTGAAAGCGTTACCAGCAGTGGAAGGGGATCATCATTTAAAAAATTATGAAGAAACGTACCGGCATTTTGATTGGGCCGAGGCAGAGAAACATTTCTCCTGGCATGAGACAGGGAAACTAAATGCGGCGTATGAAGCGATTGACCGTCATGCCGAATCGTTTCGAAAAAACAAAGTAGCGCTTTATTATAAAGACGCAAACCGGGATGAAAAATACACATTTAAAGAAATGAAGGAAGAATCAAACAGAGCCGGGAATGTGCTGAAACGGTATGGAGATGTGGAAAAAGGGGACCGCGTTTTTATCTTTATGCCGAGATCACCCGAGCTTTATTTTATTATGCTTGGCGCTATCAAAATTGGCGCCATCGCCGGGCCGCTGTTCGAAGCATTTATGGAGGGAGCGGTGAAGGACCGGCTTGAAAACAGCGAGGCGAAGGTTGTTGTCACAACGCCTGAGCTGCTGGAAAGAATACCGGCTGACAAACTGCCTCACTTACAGCATATATTCGTAGTCGGCGGAGAGGCTGAGAGCGGCACAAACATCATCAATTATGATGAAGCGGCAAAACAGGAGAGCACAAGATTGGATATCGAATGGATGGACAAAAAAGACGGCTATCTGCTTCACTATACATCTGGGTCCACTGGAACGCCAAAGGGTGTGCTTCATGTCCATGAAGCGATGATTCAGCAATATCAGACAGGAAAGTGGGTCCTTGATTTAAAGGAAGAAGACATTTACTGGTGCACAGCTGATCCGGGCTGGGTGACAGGTACGGTATACGGCATTTTTGCACCGTGGCTGAATGGAGCGACAAATGTCATCGTTGGCGGCCGTTTCAGCCCGGAAAGCTGGTATGGAACGATTGAGCAGCTTGGCGTCAACGTCTGGTACAGCGCGCCGACCGCGTTTCGAATGCTGATGGGAGCGGGAGATGAGATGGCTGCAAAATATGATTTAACATCACTCCGGCATGTGCTCAGTGTCGGTGAACCGTTAAATCCGGAAGTCATCAGATGGGGACACAAAGTCTTTAACAAGCGAATCCATGATACATGGTGGATGACAGAAACGGGCAGTCAGCTCATCTGCAACTATCCTTGCATGGATATCAAACCAGGCTCAATGGGTAAGCCGATTCCCGGTGTGGAGGCAGCAATCGTTGACAATCAGGGCAACGAGCTTCCTCCGTACCGAATGGGCAATCTCGCCATTAAAAAGGGCTGGCCTTCCATGATGCATACCATTTGGAATAACCCTGAAAAGTATGAATCGTATTTCATGCCGGGCGGCTGGTATGTGTCTGGTGATTCTGCTTATATGGATGATGAAGGGTATTTCTGGTTCCAAGGCAGAGTTGATGACGTCATAATGACCTCCGGTGAGCGCGTCGGCCCATTTGAAGTGGAAAGCAAGCTTGTCGAACATCCGGCCATTGCAGAAGCAGGCGTGATCGGAAAGCCCGATCCGGTGCGGGGAGAAATCATTAAAGCTTTTATCGCACTCAGAGAAGGATTTGAGCCGTCCGATAAACTGAAAGAAGAGATCCGCCTATTTGTGAAACAGGGTCTTGCAGCCCATGCGGCTCCGCGTGAAATTGAATTTAAAGATAAGCTTCCGAAAACCCGGAGCGGAAAGATCATGAGACGCGTGCTGAAGGCGTGGGAGCTCAATCTGCCGGCTGGAGATCTATCAACGATGGAGGATTAAAAGGCGACGTTGACACGGGATTTTATTTATGTTAAAAATGATATAGCTTCATATGAAAAGGTAAAGATTGAGACAAGTAGAATATCCTTACGTCCCAGAGAGCTGATGGCCGGTGAAAATCAGCACAGACGGATATCTCGAATACACTCATGAACCGCTTTTGCAAACAAAGCCGGCCAGGCTTTCAGTAGTGAAAGAACGGACCTGATCCGTTATCAGGCAAAGTGATAAGACGAATGTTTGCATTCTCTTATTAGTAGGGTGGTACCGCGATAATTAATCGTCCCTTCGTGTAAACGAAGGGGCGTTTTTATTTTAACAAAAAAGGAGCTTTATCTCATGACAAATTTACTTGAAGACTTATCCTTCCGCGGATTGATTCAGCAAATGACGGATGAAGAGGGATTAAATAAACAGCTGAATGAAGAAAAAATCCGCCTGTACTCAGGCTTTGATCCAACAGCAGACAGCTTGCATATCGGACACCTGCTGCCTATTTTAACACTTCGCCGTTTCCAGCTTGCGGGGCATCATCCGATTGCGCTTGTGGGCGGGGCGACGGGCCTTATTGGCGATCCGAGCGGAAAAAAAGCGGAGCGTACATTAAATACTGCTGACATCGTATCCGAATGGTCCCAAAAAATCAAAAACCAACTGTCCAGATTTCTGGATTTTGATGCTGCAGAAAATCCTGCTGTCATCGCGAACAACTTTGACTGGATCGGCAAAATGAATGTGATCGACTTCCTTCGTGATGTCGGTAAAAACTTCGGCATCAATTACATGCTGGCAAAAGACACGGTCAGCTCAAGAATTGAATCAGGCATTTCATACACGGAATTCAGCTACATGATTCTTCAATCTTATGATTTCTTAAATCTGTACAGAGACAAAAACTGTAAGCTGCAAATCGGCGGAAGCGATCAGTGGGGCAACATCACAGCTGGTCTTGAACTGATCAGAAAATCAGAAGAAGAAGGAGCAAAAGCGTTCGGCCTTACCATTCCGCTTGTCACAAAAGCAGACGGCACGAAGTTCGGCAAAACGGAAGGCGGCGCTATCTGGCTTGATAAGGAAAAAACATCGCCGTATGAATTCTATCAATTCTGGATCAACACAGATGACCGTGACGTTGTGAAATACTTAAAATACTTTACGTTCCTATCAAAAGAGGAAATTGAAGCATACGCTGAGAAAACAGAAACGGCGCCTGAAAAGCGTGAAGCGCAAAAACGCCTGGCAGAAGAAGTGACAGCGCTCGTTCATGGACGTGAGGCGCTTGAGCAGGCTATCAACATCTCCCAAGCGTTGTTCAGCGGCAATATTAAAGAGCTTTCTGCCCAAGACGTAAAAGTCGGCTTTAAAGATGTTCCATCTATGGAAGCTGACAGCAGCCAAGAGCTATCACTTGTAGATGTATTGGTGCAATCTAAATTATCTCCATCTAAACGCCAAGCCCGTGAAGACATTCAAAACGGAGCTGTTTACATTAACGGCGAACGCCAGACGGAAATAAATTATATCTTATCGGAAGAAGACCGCATCGAAGGCCAATTTACTGTCCTGCGCCGCGGGAAGAAAAAATACTTCCTTGTAACTTATAAATAAGAAAAAAATCCTTTGCCGATAAGGGCAAAGGATCTTTTTTTGTTTAGCGCATAGGAAAGACAGGAAAAGAGTATATTAGGTAGGGCAAACACGATCAATCACCACCTTTTAACAGAAAGGAGCGCTCACCGTGAATCTCATGTTTACGATTGCAAAAGAAAGGCTGCAGCGGGATTATTGGGAGCAGCAGGCGCGAGATAGTGTTGGCCAGCAAGAGGCAAAAGACGAAACAGACGATAAAAAAACCCCGACCGCATAGCGGCAGGGGTTTTTAAAACGATTAACGAGAGTAGAACTCAACGATAAGCGCTTCGTTAATTTCCGGAGCAAGTTCAGAACGCTCAGGAAGACGAGTGAAAGTACCTTCAAGCTTTTCAGCATCGAAAGTAAGGTATTCAGGAACGAAGTTGTTCACTTCAACAGATTCTTTGATGATAGAAAGGTTTCTTGATTTTTCGCGAACACCGATTGTTTGACCAGGTTTTACTTGGTAAGACGGGATGTCAACGCGGCTTCCGTCTACAAGAATGTGACCGTGGTTAACCAATTGGCGAGCTTGACGGCGAGTACGTGCTAAACCTAGCTTGTACACAACGTTATCAAGACGAGAATCTAAAAGAATCATGAAGTTTTCACCGTGTTTACCAGCTAGTTTGCCAGCTTTGTCAAACAAAGTGCGGAATTGGCGTTCGTTTACACCGTACATGTGACGAAGCTTTTGCTTTTCTTGCAATTGCAAACCGTATTCTGATAATTTTTTACGTTGTCCTGGACCGTGTGGACCTGGAGCGTAAGGGCGTTTTTCTAATTCTTTTCCTGTACCGCTAAGAGAGATTCCTAGACGGCGGGACAGTTTCCAAGATGGACCTGTATAGCGAGCCATAATGTGACTCCTCCTTTGGTTTTATTTTTGTGGAAAATAAAAACCGTCTGCTCTATTCGACCATGTACATTTTGTTTTCATGTATCCTCGCTCCAGCAGCAGAGAGTTACACGATACACCTTATGGATAAGGAACAAAATGAAAACATAGAAGCTGAACAAAAAGGCTGCAATATTTCACACAAAGGTCATTATATAATTTATTTGTTTTGAAGTCAACCATTTCTCCATTACTGCTTCGCTGTTTATGATATAATAAACAAAAATTAGTGGTAAACTTTTAGGTGATAAAAACATGGTAGAACAAACAAAAGAACAATTATCCGCCTTTCATTATCATATGCTCGATTTTTTATTAACCAAATCTGAAAAAGTCACATTCACCGACTCATTCATATGGCTGACTTCGGCTATTCAAACCTATTTTTCATCCCTTTGTGTTTCGCTTACACCGTCACCATCTGACTCTGCGGCAAAACTGGCAGATGATGAATTACATTTTTCCGCTTCGAAAATAAACGCTTCATTTTATATGATTGAGGACGGTTCCAGCAGGCGCTTTCATCTTACATGCAGGCAGGATGGAGAGATTCCTGAAGGGCTTCCGGACATGGTTGCTTCATTTTTAAACCAGTCAATGAAACAGGAAAGGCTCTATATCAAAACGATCTATCAAAAAAAGATATACAAAATGACAGAGCTGTTCCATTCACTGCTTGATCAGACAGAGGTGCTGAAGCAGCTTTTAGAAAGCTTGACCCGCACGTTCTCTCCTTTTGAGTTTTCATTGTTTATTTCGCACGACCAAGATCAATGTTTAGGTGTTCCTGCAAAAGAGCTGTATATGGAAGGGGAAAAATCCGATTCCTTTGCTCTCAAAGTGTATTTGTCGGGGGATATTTTGCGGAAGAATGAATCAGCCGCCTACATTCCGATCAAAGGACAGCAGGGAACGTACGGTGTGTTGATGGTTGAAGGAACGGGCGGCAGTTTGATTACTGACGTCTACCTTGATGAAATGTCGCTGATCGCAAACGCGGCGGGAAAAGCGTTTGAAAATGCCCAGCTCTATGAACAATCCAAAGCAAGCATCGCAAATTTGGAATTGATCAATGAAACGTCACGCCGCCTGAATCAGAGGCTGACACTGACCGATACGATGAATGATCTGGCTGTGAGAATGGCAGAATCATTTCAGGCAGATGAAGTGGGGTTTTTTCATATAGACCATTTTGAAAAGCTAACATTGCTCCCTGGCAGCACAGTGTTTTTTAAAGAAGCGAAGCCATCTGATTTTTATCATGAGTTGAAAGAAAAGCTGTATGAAGGTGAAAAAGGGGTTTTCATCGGAAATGGCCAGTCTGTTTTTGGAAAGGCCGGCTACGGCTCGCTGATGGCCGCTCCGATGATTGAGAATGACCGGCTTTTAGGCTTTGCGGTTTTATTAAAACAGGAACTGTACGCTTTTACATTTGAAATGTACAAGCTGTTTCAAGCGCTGATTCATCACGCAACGCTGGCTGTAACCAATTCGATGCTCCGCGACCGCCTTGAGCATCTCGTGAAAACAGATCAGCTAACTGAACTGTATTCAAGGGTGTATTTAGATGAAAAAATTCAATACAGCATGAAAATCCACCAAAAGGGTGTCTTTATTCTTGTAGATATTGATAATTTCAAGAATGTAAATGATACGTACGGTCATCAGACTGGGGACGAGATTTTAATTCAAGTCGCTTCGGTGATTAAAAGCAACATCCGAAAGCATGATGTAGGCGCCCGCTGGGGAGGCGAAGAGCTGGCGATTTATTTGCCGAATGTGCCGGTTGCGGTGGGTAAACGGATTACTGAGAGATTGGTTTATGCGGTCAGAAAAAATACGAAACCCGAGGTAACCATTTCATGCGGTATCTCCTGCTGGACGACAGAAAAAAGAAAATCTCTGAAAGAGCTTGTGCACGAGGCTGATGAAGCGCTCTACAGCGCAAAACGAAGCGGAAAAAACCGCTTGATGATTCACGAATCAATAAAATAAAAAAAGCCCAAAACAATATCAGTTTTGGGCTTTTATATTACTGTGCTAACGCTTTTTCAAGCGTTTCGGCAAATTGTGATAAGTATTTTTCATCAATTTCGTCGAAACGGTTTTTCACTGGGCTGTCGATGTCTAGGACGCCGACAACTTTTCCGCCTACATGAATCGGAAGCACAATTTCTGATTGGGACGCTGCATCGCAAGCGATATGTCCCGGAAACGCGTTTACATCCTCAACACGCTCCACTTTTCCGTTTGCATACGCTGTACCGCAAACGCCTCTGCCGAAAGGAATCCGAACACATGCCGGCAGACCTTGGAACGGCCCTAACACAAGCTGTCCGTCCTCTTCTTTGGCAAAATAGAAACCAGCCCAGTTTACTTCAGGCAAAGAATGATACAGAAGCGCTGAGGCATTTGCATAGTTTGCAATTTGATCTGTCTCGTCTTCGGTCATGGCTTCGAGCTGTTTTAGCAGAAGCTGATAGTCTTTTTCTTTATCTCCAGATTGTTTTTCGACATGGAACATGGAAAACCCTCACTTTTTCTATAATATAAAACAAATTTCCGGCTTTTCTGCCGGCATTTGTCGATAAGTTCTTACAGGAACAGCGGTCTTCTGCTTGAATAGTACAAAGAGGAAGGAGTGAGCCGTATGAAAGTAAGCACCAAAGACAAAATTATTGAATCTGCTGTCATGCTCTTTAACCAAAAAGGATTTTCTGGCACGTCTGTCCGTGAAATTGCAAAGTCAGCTGATGTAAATGTTGCGCACATCTCCTACTATTTTAAAGGTAAAGGAGGTTTGATGGAACACTTAGTTTCAGAGTTTTACGAAGGCTACAGCAAAACGCTTGAAACAGCGGCAGGCAATATCTCTTCTCAAAGTACACAAGAACAGCTTCTCCAACTGGTTTTCGATATTTTATCCTATCAGCATAATCATCGTCAATTAACTCGTTTTGTCTACCGGGAAGTCACGATTGACTCCACGTTAATCAGGGAAATTATGTCGACATATCTAATGAAGGAAAAGTATATCTTCCAGCTGATCATTGAGGAAGGAGAAAAACAGCGTGAACATTTAACGCTGCCGCTGCCCCATTTTATTCTTCAATTAAAATCTCTCTTAATGATGCCATATCTCCAGCCTCAATATATTTCAGAAGTGCTCTACATGCAGCCGCACGAGCCGTATTTTTATAAAATGTACTTTGAAGAAATCAAAATTTGGATCAGGAGCGTCTTCCGGACAGGAGACGTGGCGCTTATCAATTAGCACCCTTCAAAAACGTCTCATATGCGTATCCGACATCTCCCGCTTGATGGGCATCAGACCCAAACACAAGCGGGATTTTCTTTTGCTTCGCTTCATTCAGCATCCAATCCTCGATATAAACGCTGCCAGCGTACGTTTTTCTTAAGCCGGAAGTATTGAAGTCGAGCTCCATTCCGTTTTCTTCTATGGCACTCAGGCACTGAGAAACGAGTCCGCGAATATGTTCAGACATGCTGTATGGAAACAGCTTGATGAATTTTTGAACGAGAGTGATATGACCGACTCTTTTTGGCTTATTAGAGCCGAGAGATGCTACAATGGAAGAATAGATGCTGCGGTAATACTGTTCATATACAGCTTCAATGCTCCCGCAGGCTGAAATCAGCTCCTTAAAGGTATGCTCATCATAATCAAGGCACAGATAGGAAGAACCTGCGCGCAAAAAATGAACGGATAGGATGCTGTCATCTAAATATGGCCCGTATGTGTCCAGGAATAATGTAATTTCGTCTTCAAATTCAGCAATATAATCGACCTCAAGCCCCGTCCGTATGGCAAGCTGTCCGCGATATTCTTTCTTTAATCGGGAGATTTCGTTGATATAGCGCTCCAGAGAGGCTTGTGCCATCGCGCTGTCTTTCAGCGGTGTCGGATCAGTAAAAGAGGGCGGCAATGGGGCGTGTTCGGTAAAAGTAATCGAATCAAAGCCTTTTTTTAAGGCTTCTTCTGCATATTGTCTGAGTGTGTCATTTGAGCCGTGAGGGCAAAATGGTGTGTGAATATGTCCGTCTCGCTTTTGCATTGGCGTCACTCCATGAAAAAATAGTCAAATCCTGCCGATTTTGCACAAAAAGTTTTTGATTTCTGGTCAAAAAATGTTGGTTACATGGTATCATAATAACAATGAAAACGACAGTTTTTCTCAATACATATCCTGAAATCTTTCTGAATAAATAAAACACCCTGACAGATTAAGGTTAACAGCAAGGGGGCTCATTATGGAGTTTGTCATTGGATTATTAATTGTACTGCTCGCGCTGTTTGCGGCAGGCTACTTTTTCAGGAAAAAAATCTACGCTGAAATTGACCGGCTGGAATCGTGGAAGATTGAAATTCTAAACCGGTCGATTGTGGAAGAAATGTCCAAAATTAAACACTTAAAAATGACGGGTCAGACAGAAGAGTTCTTTGAGAAGTGGCGTGAAGAATGGGATGAGATTGTCACAGCCCACATGCCGAAAGTTGAAGAGCTCCTTTATGATGCCGAGGAAAATGCAGACAAATATCGTTTTAAAAAGGCCAATCAAGTGCTCGTTCATATCGACGACTTGCTGACAGCGGCGGAATCGAACATTGAAAAGATTCTTCGCGAAATCAGCGACCTCGTCACAAGTGAGGAAAAGAGCCGTGAAGAGATTGAACAGGTGAGAGAACGCTATTCAAAATCGAGAAAAAACCTGCTGGCTTACAGCCACCTTTACGGAGAGCTTTATGACAGCCTTGAAAAGGATCTTGACGAAATTTGGAGCGGAATCAAACAATTTGAAGAAGAAACAGAAGGCGGAAACTATATTACTGCACGTAAAGTGCTGCTTGAGCAGGACCGCAATCTTGATCGGCTTCAGTCATACATAGATGACGTGCCGAAGCTGTTGGCTGACTGCAAGCAGACGGTGCCAGGCCAGATTGCAAAGCTCAAAGACGGCTATCGCGAAATGAAAGAGAAAGGGTATAAGCTTGAGCATATCCAGCTTGATAAGGAATTAGAAAATCTGTCAAATCAGCTGAAACGGGCGGAACATGTCTTGATGACTGAGCTGGATATTGATGAAGCGTCCGCAATCCTGCAGCTCATAGACGAAAATATTCAATCTGTTTATCAGCAGCTGGAGGGCGAAGTCGAAGCCGGCCAATCTGTGCTAAGCAAAATGCCTGAATTGATCATTGCTTATGACAAGCTGATAGAAGAGAAAGAGGATACAAAGGCGGAAACTGAGCTGGTGAAGGAAAGCTACAGGCTGACAGCTGGCGAGCTCGGTAAACAGCAGGCTTTTGAAAAGCGCCTTGATGAAATTGGCAAGCTGCTCTCATCCGTTAAAGATAAGCTCGATGCAGAGCACGTCGCCTACTCACTTTTAGTGGAAGAAGTTGCATCAATAGAGAAGCAGATTGAAGAAGTGAAAAAAGAGCATGCCGAATACCGTGAAAATCTGCAAGCGCTGAGAAAAGAAGAACTTCAGGCAAGAGAGACGCTCAGCAATTTGAAAAAAACAATTTCTGAGACAGCAAGACTGCTGAAGACAAGCAATATACCAGGCATTCCGAGTCATATTCAAGAGATGCTGGAAAACGCATATCATCATATTCAAGAAACAGTCAATCAACTAAACGAACTTCCATTAAACATGGAAGAAGCCGGAGCCCATTTAAAGCAAGCAGAAGATATCGTCAACAGGGCAAGCAGGGAATCAGAGGAACTTGTCGAGCAGGTGATCCTCATTGAAAAAATCATTCAGTTCGGAAACAGGTTCAGAAGCCAGAATCATATTTTATCTGAACAGCTGAAAGAAGCGGAAAGACGTTTTTATGAATATGATTACAGTGAAGCGTATGAAATTGCAGCAGCAGCAGTTGAAAAGGCTGCACCAGGTGCTGTCCGAAAAATAGAATCACAAAAGACAAAAGAGCATCAATATCAATAAATTGTATATAAAAGGCCGACGCGTGAGTGCTCGGCCTTTTAATGTATTCAGAATATAAAAAAGCCTTTTTGGATCTACATCCATTAAGGCTTTTTGTTTTTACTGGTTGATATTAGCTGTTTTTTTATTCGAACCGGTAGCAAGAGAAATCAGATAACCGGCAATGCCTCCAATGATTGCAGGGATGACCCAGCCAAATCCTAAGCTGTAAAGCGGCAGCGATTGACCGAGAACTTTATTTAAAGAACCGAGCGGAATGCTCGCGGCATTCAGACCGTCAATAATACTGAAAATACCTGTTGCAATCAAACAAAGAATATATACTTCACGTCTACCTTTAAATGATTTTTCAATAAATGAAAGCAAAATGATAACAATTGCTAACGGATAAATAGCTGATAAAATAGGAACTGAGAACAAAATAATATTTGACAGCCCAAAGTTAGAAATAATAAAGCTGAACACAGTGACAATCGTTACAACGGCTTTATAAGATAAAGAAGGAATCAGCTTTGAGAAATAATTTCCGCATGAAGAGACAAGGCCAATGCTTGTTGTCAAGCACGCGAATAGGATAGCGACGCCTAAAATGATATTTCCTAATGATCCGAACAGGTGCTGTGAAGATTCTGATAAAATTTTGCTTCCTGCACCAAGGAGTCCGACAGAATCTGTGCTTGTTGCTCCTAAATAGGCGAGTGATACGTAAACCAGGCCGAGTCCTGCTGCGGCAACAAGTCCCGCTTTAATACATACGGAAGCAACTGATTTACGGCTTGTAATGCCTCTGTCCTTAACGGCATTAACAACGACAATTCCGAACACGATAGAAGCAAGTGCATCCATTGTTTTATAGCCTTCTAAAAATCCTTTAAACAATGATCCGGAAGCATACGTTTCAAGCGGCGACTGAATGTCCCCCATCGGCGTCACGATGCTTTTGATGACTAAGATTGCGATAACAGCAAGTAAAATAGGTGTTAATACCTTGCCAATCCTGTCAACTAGCTTTGTAGGGTTTAAAGCCAGGTAGTACGTAACAGCGAAGAAAAGAAACGTAAAAATAAGAAGTGTGAGCCATGCCGGCATGCCTCCTACAAAAGGTGCAGCCGCAATTTCATAAGAAACAGTGCCTGTTCGCGGAATCGCAAACAGCGGTCCGATTGTTAAATACAGAACGACTGTAAAAATGGTTCCAAAGACCGGATGTGCTTTATCTGCAAGGCCTTTAGCGTCTGTACCTGTTAATGCAACAGCTACAACACCTAAAAGCGGCAGGCCGACACCCGTCACGAGAAAGCCTATCATCGCTTTCCAAACATTTTCACCGGCTGCTTGTCCAAGTTCCGGCGGAAATATCATATTTCCTGCGCCAAAGAACAAAGCAAAGAGCATAAGCCCAATGGCGATCGTTTCCTTGGCTGATAGTGATGATTTCATAACGTATAAATCCTCCTAATTTCACTATGGTAGAATATTCTGTCAATTAATTGTCAGATAATATGACGAAAGTAACAAATCTAATTATAGGTGAATGTATGAAGAAGTCAATAGTAATTTCATTTACTTTTTCTGCAGTAATTTGTTATGGTAACATATAAAATCAGTTTTGTATCGCTTTCATATTAAAGGAGTAAAAAGATGTTATATTTAGACAATAGTTCAACGACCAAACCTTACGATGAAGTCTTGAACACATATGAACAAACAAGCAGACGATATTTTGGAAATCCCTCATCTTTGCACCGGTATGGAGTTGAAACGGAACAGCTGCTTCATGCAGCTAAACATCAGATAAAAAGAGCCATAGGCCTAAAGAATTATGATATTGTATTTACGTCAGGCGCTACAGAAGCTAATAATTTGGCTTTAAAAGGAGCCGCTTTGTCAAAAATAAAAGCAGGCAAACATATCATTGCCACTTCTATTGAACATCCATCCGTTACGGAATCGTTAGAACAGCTGACAGAGTTATTCGGGTTTGATGTCACTTATCTTTCAGTGAACGAAGACGGATTTGTTTCAATTGAAGAACTGAAACAAGCCATCCGTCCGGATACCGTGCTTGTCAGCATGATGCATGTGAACAATGAAGTCGGTTCGGTGCAGCCTATTGAAAAGGCAGGAGAAGTGCTGAAAGAGCACCCGAACATTTTGTTTCACGTCGATTATGTGCAGGGCATCTATAAAGTGCCCTTGGCGATTGAAAAGGCAGGCATTGATCTTTGTTCGATTTCCGGGCATAAGTTTCACGGGCTGAAGGGGACAGGCGCGCTTATCGTAAAAGAAGGAACACGTCTTATTCCCCTGATAACGGGCGGCTCTCAGCAAAAAGGCATTCGGGCCGGAACGGAGCATACTGCGGGTGCGGTTTCGCTTGCCAAAGCCATTAATCTTGCCGCTGTTGATTTTGCAACAAGGCTTGACACGATGGCTGCCGCAAAGGAATTGTTTATGAAAAGGCTGAGTGAAACTGAAGGTGTCGTTGTCAACACGCCTCAAATGAATAGTGCGCCGCACATTATTAATTTCTCTGTTCCGGGGATTAAAGCAGAGGTGCTTTTACACATGCTCGAGGAACAGGATATATTCGTCTCAACAACTTCGGCCTGCTCGGCAAAAGAGCATAAGCCCAGCAAAGTTCTCTTACAGATGGGCAAGGGAGAGCAGATTGCCGGAAGCAGCATCAGAATCAGCTTAAACTACAGCCAGACAAGCGATGTGACAGAACCGTTTATGAACGCACTTGTGCCTGGCATCAAAAAATTAAAGAAAATGATGAGGTAGAACATGAATTACGATCATATATTAATTCGTTTTGGGGAAATTTCAACCAAAGGCAAAAACAGAAAAAGCTTTATTGAGCGCTTAAAGCAAAACGTCAGACTCGTTTTGAAAGACTATCCGAACTTAAAATACTTTTCCAATCGGGACCGTATGACGATTACATTAAATGGAGAAGATCCTGAGGCTCTTTTTCCTCATTTAAAGCAGGTGTTTGGCATTCAAAGCTTCAGCCTGGCGATTAAGTGTGATAGCCGCCTTGATGATATTAAGGAAACTGCTCTGCAGGCTATCGAAGATCAGTATCAGCCTGGTGATACGTTTAAAGTCGCAACGAAGAGAGCGTATAAACAATTTGAATTAGATACAAATCAAATGAACGCTGAAATCGGCGGCCATATTTTGCGAAATACAGAAGGATTGACGGTCGATGTTCGCAATCCCGACATCCCGCTCAGAATCGAAATCAGGGAAGAAGCGACCTTTTTGACGATTCGCGATGAAAAAGGTGCAGGCGGCCTGCCCGTTGGTTCTGCAGGCAAAGCGATGCTAATGCTTTCCGGCGGTTTTGACAGCCCTGTGGCTGGTTTTTATGCGATGAAACGGGGACTATCGGTAGAAGCTGTTCATTTCTTCAGCCCGCCGTACACAAGCGAGCGCGCAAAACAAAAGGTAATGGATCTGGCAAAATGCCTGTCCCGCTTTGGGGGAAGCATGACGCTTCATATCGTTCCGTTTACGAAAACGCAAGAGCTCATCCAAAAACAAATACCTGAGAACTACACAATGACGGCAACCCGCCGCCTCATGCTTCAAATTGCCGACAGAATCAGAGAAAAGAGAAATGGGCTTGCCATCATTACTGGAGAAAGCCTCGGTCAGGTAGCGAGCCAAACGCTTGAAAGCATGTATGCGATTAATGCGGTGACGTCAACACCGATTTTGCGTCCGTTAATCGCCATGGATAAAACAGAAATCATCGAAAAATCACGAGAAATCGGCACATATGAGACAAGCATTCAGCCGTTTGAAGACTGCTGTACGATCTTTACGCCGCCAAGTCCGAAAACACGACCTAAAAAAGAAAAAATCGAACACTTTGAAAGCTTTGTTGATTTTGAGCCGTATATTCAAGAAGCGGTTGACAACATTGAAACAATGACGCTTTATAGCGAACAAGAAGCAAACGATAAATTCGCAGAACTCTTTTAAATCGCTCCGGCTCCTGTATACAATTACCAAAGTTTTTTTGAATGAAGCCATGTGTTTTAACACATTCTATACTCACAAGGAGGTGAGACACATGGCTAACAATAACTCAGGTAACAGCAACAACCTTTTAGTACCAGGAGCTGCTCAAGCGATCGACCAAATGAAATTAGAAATCGCTTCTGAATTCGGTGTAAACCTTGGAGCAGAAACAACTTCTCGCGCTAACGGTTCTGTTGGAGGAGAGATCACAAAACGTCTTGTATCTTTTGCTCAACAAAACATGGGCGGAGGACAATTCTAATTTACAATTTCACATAATGGCTTTAGGAGTGGGGGTATCCCCACTCTTTTTCGTGTTATATGTATAAAAAAGGACCAGCGGCCTATAAAAACCTATGTTTACAGAGCTTGTTTTTAGGCATATCCTTACGGAAAGAGCCTGTATTTATGTATAATGGGTGAAGAAAGTGAGGAGTTGTTCGTGTTAAAACGAGAAGATTTAATTGCCCCTATGCAATATAATTTAGTGAATGAAATGGAAAAGTTCAGTGCCGCTGGACAAAAAACCGCTCTTCTATGGGAGGATGAGTCAGGCAAGCAAAAATCTTGGTCATATGAAAAGCTGATGGAAGAAACAAATAAAATTGGAGCGGCTTTGGCTGACCTTGGATTTAAAAAGGGAGACAAGCTGATTGTAATGGTTCCGCGGGTGCTTGAAGCCTATGCTGTTTATTTGGCTATCCTGAAATCAGGAATGGTTGTCATTCCGTGCTCGGAAATGCTTCGTGCGAAAGATCTTGAATACCGGATTGAACATGCAGAAGTGAAAGGCGCCATCGTCTACTCTGAATTTATCGGCGCTTTCCGTGATGTCAGTACGGCTGACAAACTGATTAAACTGTCTATTGGCGAAAACGATGCCGGCTGGAAAAATCTCTTATCGATTAAAGCGGACGGAAGCCGATTCCAAACAGCTGACACAACAAGAGAAGATATGGCTTTCTTATCTTATACATCCGGAACAACAGGTCAGCCTAAAGGTGTTGTACATACACACGGATGGGCATTTGCTCATTTAAAAACATCTGCCGGCGCTTGGCTTGATATTTCTGAAAAGGATATCGTCTGGGCGACTGCTGCCCCTGGCTGGCAAAAGTGGGTGTGGAGCCCGTTTTTAGCGGTACTCGGCAGTGGAGCAACGGGTTTTGTGTACCACGGCAGATTCAAAGCAGAAAAATATTTAGAACTTTTAAACCGCTACAAAATCAATGTCTTTTGCTGTACGCCAACGGAATACCGCTTAATGGCGAAGGTCGAAGGCTTGGACCGGTATGATCTTTCTGCCCTGCACAGCGCTGTGTCCGCAGGCGAGCCGCTTAACCGTGAAGTCATTGATGTGTTCCAAAAGCACTTCGGCATTAAGGTGCGGGACGGGTATGGCCAAACAGAAAGCACGCTTTTAGTCGGTGTCTTGAAAGATATGGATATTAAACCGGGAAGCATGGGAAAACCGACACCAGGAAATCAGGTGGAGATCATTAATGAAGACGGTGAAATCTGCAAATCTGGTGAGGTTGGCGATATCGCAGTTCACCTTAGCACGCCGGCACTCTTTAAAGAATATTACAAAGACCCTGAAAGAATGAAAACACAAATTCGCGGCGATTATTTCCTAACAGGAGACAGAGCAAAAAAAGATGAGGAAGGTTACTTCTGGTTTGAAAGCCGAAATGACGATATCATTATTAGCTCTGGCTACACGATCGGGCCATTCGAAGTGGAAGACGCGCTTGTTAAGCACCCTGAAGTAAAAGAATGTGCTGTGGTCGCAAGCCCTGATGAAATCAGAGGCTCCATCGTTAAGGCGTACGTTGTCCTGCAAGATCACGCAAAACGCAGTGATGAGCTTGTCAAAATGCTGCAAAATCACGTGAAGACCATTACCGCTCCATACAAATATCCGAGAGAAATTGAATTTGTGGAAAGCCTGCCGAAAACAGCTTCTGCAAAAATCAGACGAGTGGAATTAAGAAAACGTGAAGAACAGCTCAAAGCCAATAAAAAGGCGTAAAGAAAGAGAGTGAACGTGAATGAAGGCGATATGGCACGGCGGTTTCATTTATACGATGCTCGAAGAAGGCGATCTGACAGAGGCAGTCTATGTCGAGGATGGTGTCATAAAGGGCACTGGCAGCTATGAACGTCTAAAGAAAAAGTACGGGTCCCCGGAAACAGAAGAAATCAGCCTGAACGGAGCAGTGATGTTTCCCGGTTTTGTCGACAGCCATTTACATTTGATCGGCCACGGTGAGAAACAGCTTCAGCTCGATCTGTCCGCACTAACGTCAAAAGAAGCTATTTTGCAGGCTGCCAAGGAAAGAGAGCAGCAGCTTCCTGAAGGCGATTGGCTCATTGGAGAGGGCTGGAATGAAAATCAGTTTGAGACACCTGACTATTTGGTTAAGCATGATCTTGATCGCTTATTTCCAGACAGGCCCGTCTTGCTTAAACGAATATGTCGGCATGCGATAGCCGTCAATTCTGCGGCTCTTCAAGCGGCAGGGATTTCCAGAAACACTCCTGATCCTGATGGCGGAGTCATTGTAAAAGATGCAAACGGTGAGCCGACCGGGCTTCTGTTTGATAAGGCGCAGGATTTGATTCTGAAGGCTGTCCCGCCAGTCTCCCAGCACTATGTTGATGAGGCGCTTACGGCTGCAATAGAGGACTGCTGGACAAAAGGCCTGACGGGCGGACATTCGGAAGACTTGTCCTATTATGGTGATGTTTCGGTGCCGATGAAAGCTTATGAGAAAGCTGCCGCTAGCGGAAAGTATCCGTTCCGCTGTCATTTGCTCGTTCATCACGAAGCAGTAGATCGATGGGAGCAGCTGGAGAAGCCGTCAGGCCCGTATGTGGAGTTCGGTGCGATGAAAATCTTTGCAGACGGGGCGCTTGGCGGAAGAACGGCTTTATTGAAAGAACCATATCAGGACGATCCATCCACTAATGGTGTTCAAGTTCATGATGACGAAACCCTTGGCCAGCTCATTCGAAAAGCGAGAGAAAAAGGCATGGAAGTTGCGGTTCATGCAATCGGCGACCTAGCTTTTGAAAAAGTGCTGAACGCAATAGAAAAGCATCCGCCCAAAAACGGCCGGCATGATCGGCTGATTCATGCTCAAGTGCTGAATGACGAATTAATCGAAAAAGCAGCGCGCATGCCGATCGCACTTGATCTTCAGCCTCATTTTGTCGCCAGTGATTTTCCTTGGGTGATTGACCGTCTCGGAAAAGACCGGATGAATACAGCCTTTGCGTGGAAAACGCTGATGTCTAAAGGCATTTTATGCGCGGGCGGTTCAGACGCCCCGATTGAGCCTGTTGACCCGCTTCTTGGCATCCAGTCCGCGGTGCTCCGGAAAAGCAGTCATGAACAGAACGGGCCAAGCTATTATGAAAGCGAATGTTTAACTGTATATGAAGCAATTAAGCTCTATACAGAAGGAAGCGCAGGAATCATTTATAAAGAGACATCACGCGGAAAAATTGCCGAAGGCTATGACGCGGATTTTACGATTCTCAGCGAGGATCCTTTTGCAATTGACCCTGTAAAGCTTCATCTTTTAGACATTGAAAAAACCGTAATTAACGGCCAGATTGTATATGAGAAATAATAAAAGGACAGGCGGGAAGCCTGTCCTTTTCATTTTCTATAAAAAAGTACGTTTCACTTTCTCCCAAAATGAATTGTCCTTTAGTTTGACTGTTTTGATTTTCTTGTCGGACAGTTTGATTTCGATCGTTTTCACATTCCTCGTGCTGAGTGCTTCATTGTCTAAGCCAATGATTGGGTGCTCATTGCCGTCTTGTACCACACGAAGGGTCAGCTTTCGGTCAGAGCTGAGGACAAATGGCGAGCCAAGTGTCCGGTAGGTGTTATTGTTAAGAGAAGCAAGCTCAGATACCTGCATGCATGGGAGCAGCGGATCAACAACCGCTCCTGCAACAGACTTGTTATATGCGGTGCTGCCTGTAGGCGTTGAGATAATCATCCCGTCACCTCTAAACGTTTCAAAGTGCAGATCATCAATCAGCACGTCCATCACAAAGGTTTTAATGATGCTTGAACGGATGGAAACCTCGTTTAGGCAATGAAAAGGACTGGCGTTATCCACTGTCACTTCAATCAGCGGATATTTTCTGACTTCAATTTGTTCAAACGTCATCGCATCGACCATTTTTTCACGCTCATCACTATGAAAGTCGCAATATAAATGAGCTTTCCCCTTTTTGGTAATGCCGACGTACAAGCAGTCGTCACGGAAATTCGTCTTTCTGACTGCCTGCAAAAATGTGCCGTCCCCGCCAATGCTAGCAATGATATTGGCGTCTGAGTGCTGATTCACAACTGTAAATCCATGCTCTTCAGCCAATTGCGTTAAAGAGTTAGCTTGTTCGTTTGTTTCCTGGTCCTGTTTGTGAAAAAAATAAACATTACGGCGTTGATCGGTCATATCCCATTTCCCCTTTGCTGTCATATTTAAGTTTTTCTGCCATCCAGTATTTGTGATAAAATACCTTTGGCCATAAGTGTACCACGTTTGCCGGCAGCCCGTTAAGCCAGAGCTTTCTCATCAAATGAAACATTTTTCTTATTAAATCGTATAATGAGAGAGTTTGGGAAAAAGGAGGAGAAAAAAATGAATGCAAAAAGATGGATTGCATTAGTGATTGCCCTGGGGATTTTCGGCGTGTCCATCATCGTCAGCATCTCAATGAGTTTCTTTGAAAGCGTCAAAGGCGCTCAAACGGATCTCACATCACTGACAGATGAATCTCAGGAAAAGACGCTGGAAAACGGCAGTCTTTCAAGTAAAATTGCCGTATTGGAGGTCAGCGGCACCATTCAGGATAATGGGGATTCAAGCAGTCTGCTCGGTTCAGACGGATATAACCACAGAACGTTCTTAAAAAACCTTGAGCGTGCAAAAGATGACAAGGCGGTTAAAGGCATCGTTCTGAAGGTGAATTCTCCGGGCGGCGGAGTATATGAAAGTGCTGAAATACATAAGAAGCTGGAAGAAATCAAGAAAGAAACAAAAAAACCGATTTACGTGTCGATGGGATCGATGGCAGCATCCGGCGGCTATTACATCTCAACGGCGGCTGATAAGATTTTTGCGACACCGGAAACCCTGACTGGGTCACTCGGCGTCATTATGGAAAGCGTCAATTATTCAAAGCTTGCTGATAAGCTCGGCATTTCTTTTGAAACAATTAAGAGCGGGGCCCATAAGGATATTATGTCTCCTTCCCGTGAGATGACAAAAGAAGAAAAGAACATCATGCAATCCATGGTTGATCATTCGTATGAAGGCTTTGTTGATGTCATTTCAGAAGGCCGCGGCATGTCGAAAGCAGAGGTAAAGAAAATTGCGGACGGACGCGTGTATGACGGACGGCAGGCGAAAAAGCTGAATCTCGTTGATGAGCTTGGTTTTTATGACGATACCATTTCAGCGATGAAAAAGGATCATAAGGATTTGAAAAACGCCTCTGTCATTTCTTACGAGGAAAGCTTCGGATTAGGCTCACTGTTTTCCATGGGCGCGAACAAAATGTTTAAGAGTGAAATTGATTTTCTGAATATGAGAGAAATTCTTTCACAATCCGGTTCGCCGAGAATGATGTATCTCTATGCGAAGTAGGAGGGATCAATAATGGATGTGACATATGAAGAGTTAGAGCACAATGACATCACAAGCCCGCAAGAAGCAGAGCGGCTGACACACGCCTATGCTGGCTTTTGGGTTCGTTTCTGGGCTTTCCTGCTTGATTGGCTCGTTGTATGGGGATTAAACCATTTACTTGTTTCTCCCCTCTTTACCGTATTGGATCTGCCGAAAACATCCGGCATGTTTACCTTCTCGGCCTACAGTGTGACTACGCTTGTTGTTTATCTTGCCTATTTTGCGCTGATGACAAAGTTTTTTAGGCAGACGCTTGGAAAGATGGTGTTCGGCCTCAAAGTGGTTTCTATGAAGCCGGATCGCAAACTGTCATGGAGCACAGTGATTTTTCGTGAAGTAGTCGGACGGTATATTGATAAGATTTGGATTTTATATATCGTCGTTGCTTTTTCACCCACAAAGCAGGGGATTCATGATTATATTGCGGATACAACTGTGGTGCATGAAAAACTATACAGCAAATAACCGATAAACCCGGACCTCGTCCGGGTTTATTTTTTTCTGAATTGGCGATAATGCTCCTAGAGGAAGTGAAGAATATGGTATATGTGCTGACAGCCATTCTTATTCTTATAGGTATCGTGCTGCTTTTCAGAATGAAAATCCATGTCGCGATGGAGTTTCTTCATGCCGATGATAACGACAAACTGACCTTGAATATTACGACGCTGTTTGGCCTCATACGGATCAAAAAAACAATTCCGGCGATTAAGGTGAATAAAGAGGACGGAACAGTTGATATCAAACAAAAATCAACATCGAAAGTAAAAAAAAGCAGCAGCAAGAAAAAAATTACGTTTGATGATGTACAGCAAAGCATTAATAAAATTGAAATGCTAGTGCATCGAGTTACTAATTTAAGAAAAACCAGCGCCTCTATTCTGGCGCATTTGCATATCACAAAACTCGAATGGGTCACAGTTGTCGGTATTCACGACGCGGCAGTGACAGGTGTGTTAACAGGTGCTGTATGGGGTGTGAAAGGCGGCATCGCTGCGATGCTGTATGACCATCTGGACTTTGTGAATAAACCCGTCTATGAAGTGATTCCATCGTTTCAAGTCCCTGTCTCCAAGACCCATCTTCAGTGTATATTCTTTTTTCGCTTTGGACATGCTATGCTTGCAGCTTTCAAATTCGTCAAATACGGACGGGAGCTATCCGTATTAAAGAAGAATCCGTCGTCCCGAATGACTTCAAAGAATGATTCATCAGTTTAAGGAGGAAGCGTATATGGCAGACCATCCCATCCAAGGTTTAATGAAAACCGCAATGGAAAACTTGAAGGAAATGATTGATGTTAACACCATTATTGGAGATCCGGTTGAAACGCCGGATGGAAGCGTGATTTTAACCGTTTCTAAAGTTGGATTCGGATTCGCCGCAGGCGGAAGCGAGTTTGGCGGAAAGCCGGCAGAAAAGAAATCGGAAGACGATGAGACAAGAGAACAAAAACTTCCTTTCGGAGGCGGAAGCGGGGGCGGTGTGTCCATTACGCCGATCGCGTTTTTAATTGTCGGATCGACAGGAATCAGAATGCTTCATTTAGATGAAAATACCCATTTGATTGAGAAAATTTTAGACGCAGCCCCTCAAACCCTTGAACGCATCCAGCAAATGTTCAAGAAAAATAACAAGAACCAAGGTCAGGGCCAAGGCCAAAATCAAAACCAAATGAACAATATGAATTATTAAAGAAGGTTAACTGCGGCCGCCGCAGTTAACTTTTTTTTGGCATATACTTTGCAGTTTACAGGAAACTTTACTATGATAGAGTCATACATACAAAAGGGAGGAATTATAATGGCTGAAATTACATTTAAAGGCGGTCCGGTTACACTCGTCGGACAAGAAGTGAAAGTAGGAGATCAAGCTCCTGATTTCACAGTGCTGACTAACAGCCTTGAAGAAAAATCGTTAGCTGATATGAAAGGAAAGGTAACGATTATTTCTGTTATCCCTTCAATTGATACAGGTGTTTGTGATGCGCAAACACGCCGTTTTAACGAAGAAGCTGCAAAGCTTGGAGATGTTAACGTCTATACAATCAGTGCAGACCTTCCATTTGCACAAGCGCGCTGGTGCGGTGCTAACGGAATTGACAAAGTGGAAACACTGTCTGACCACAGAGATATGTCATTTGGCGAAGCATTCGGTGTGTATATTAAAGAACTTCGTCTGCTTGCACGTTCCGTATTCGTCCTTGATGAGAACGGAAAAGTCGTTTACGCTGAATATGTAAGCGAAGCAACAAACCACCCGAACTATGAAAAGCCAATTGAGGCTGCCAAGGCATTAGTGAAGTAAGCACGGAAAAAAGCTCCAGGCTGCCGCCGGAGCTTTTTTCATGGCAAGGAGGAACATATATGCAAAAAGACCATGTAGGTGCGGTTTACGAGCTGTTAAACGAAGCCGCGATAATAATAAAGAATGAATTGCAAATTTCATATATAGAAGCGCTGGCTGAAGCGGGAGAAATGTATTTTCTTGAAAAAACGGATCAGTTGAAACTGCCTGATGAGAAAGTCAAACAGCTTCAGGCTCTGCTTGAAAAAGCGGAATTCGGCACGTATGAGCACGAGTGGGTGCGCAAAGCTTTTCAGCTTGCCGTCCTGAAAGGCCTGAAAGATGTCTCCCATCCGAACAGACAAATGACGCCGGACACGATCGGGCTTTTCATCAGTTATTTGGTGAATAAGTTTATGGCGGACCAAAAGGAACTGACGGTTCTTGATCCGGCTGTCGGAACGGGAAACCTTCTGTTCACCGTGCTGAACCAGCTGTCTGAAAAAACGGCAAATAGCTATGGCATTGAAATTGATGATGTGCTGTTGAAGATCGCGTATGCCCAAGCGAACCTTCTGAAAAAAGAGCTTGAGCTTTTCCATCAGGACAGCCTTGAGCCGCTGTTTATCGATCCTGTTGACACTGTCATATGCGATCTGCCCGTCGGCTATTATCCGAATGACGAAGGAGCAGAAGCGTTTGAGCTCAAAGCGGACGAAGGCCATTCCTTCGCGCATCATCTGTTTATTGAACAGAGCGTCAAACATACCAAACCGGGTGGCTACTTATTTTTTATGATCCCGAATCATTTATTTGAGAGCTCCCAAAGCGACAAGCTGAAACAGTTTTTCAAAGATAAGGTTCATATCAACGCGCTTTTGCAGCTGCCAAAATCCATTTTTAAAGATGAGGCTCATGCCAAAAGCATTCTTGTGCTTCAGAAAAAAGGAGAGGAGACGAAAGCGCCGAGTAAAATTCTGCTTGCGAATCTTCCGTCTTTCTCCAATCAGAAGGCAATGCTTGATATGATGGCTCAATTCGATGAGTGGTTTAGAAAAGAAAAATAGGTGTCGAATAGCAGCTTAGGCAGCCGTCATACGATGGATGCTTAAGCTGTTTTTATTTGTGCACTTGAAGACAAGGCCGGCGAATTGAATCCAGCTTTGAAACACAAAATACAGAAAGAAAAACCGCAACATGTAAGCGTTCGTCAACACGAAATCTATAGGTGATATGTCTGAAAATAACGACTTCTTATTGTAAGCGTTATCAATACACAAGTTGACTTGAAATGCCGACATGACAATGTTTAAATGGAAAAGTCAGATATTTTTCGGGGAAGATGATGATATTCACCGGGAAAAAAGTACGAAAAATGAAGTTGTTGATACAGAGTATAAAGGAGCGTCAATCATGTCCAAAATTATTGCAATTAACGCAGGAAGCTCGTCTTTGAAATTTCAGCTTTTCGAAATGCCTTCAGAAACCGTTTTAACGAAGGGTTTAGTTGAACGAATTGGTATCGCCGACAGCGTATTCACGATTTCTGTAAACGGCGAAAAAAATACAGAAGTAACTGATATTCCGGATCACGCGGTAGCTGTTAAAATGCTGCTGAACAAGTTAACGGAATTCGGCATTATTAAAGATTTGAATGAAATTGACGGAATCGGCCACCGCGTCGTGCATGGCGGAGAAAAATTCAGCGATTCTGTTTTATTAACGGATGAAACCATTAAGGAAATTGAGGATATTTCTGAATTGGCACCGCTTCACAACCCGGCAAATATCGTTGGAATTAAAGCGTTCAAAGAAGTGCTTCCAAATGTTCCTGCGGTTGCTGTTTTTGATACGGCATTCCACCAAACAATGCCTGAGCAGTCTTACCTATACAGCCTGCCGTATGAATACTATGAAAAGTTCGGCATCCGTAAATACGGCTTCCACGGCACTTCACATAAATATGTGACTGAGCGCGCGGCAGAGCTTCTCGGCCGCCCGTTAAAAGACTTACGCCTGATTTCCTGCCACCTCGGAAACGGCGCAAGTATTGCGGCTGTTGAAGGCGGCAAATCAATTGATACATCTATGGGCTTTACGCCGCTTGCCGGTGTTGCAATGGGTACACGTTCTGGAAACATCGACCCTGCCCTGATCCCATACATCATGGAGAAAACAGGCCAAACGGCTGACGAAGTACTGAATACATTAAACAAAAAAAGCGGACTGCTCGGCATCTCCGGTTTCTCAAGCGATCTTCGTGACATCGTTGAAGCAACGAAAGAAGGAAATGAGCGCGCGGAAACTGCCCTTGAAGTCTTCGCGAGCAGAATCCACAAATACATCGGTTCTTACGCTGCAAGAATGAGTGGTGTAGATGCGATCATCTTTACTGCCGGTATCGGTGAAAACAGTGTGGAAGTAAGAGAGCGCGTCCTTCGCGGCTTAGAATTCATGGGTGTATACTGGGATCCTGCGCTTAATAATGTGCGCGGCGAGGAAGCTTTCATCAGCTATCCGCATTCTCCAGTAAAAGTCATGATCATTCCGACTGATGAAGAAGTCATGATTGCGCGCGACGTTGTTCGTTTAGCAAAATAAATCAGTTGAAAAGCACATTCTCTTGAATGTGCTTTTTTGTTCATGCATCATAATGACAGACAGAAAATTAAAAGAGGTGGGCCAATGAGTGTTCAAGAGCATAAACAAGAAGCTCCGGATATCGTTCGGTGCAAAGTGATCACAGTCAGTGACACGAGAACAGAGGAAACCGATAAAAGCGGCAAACTGATGATCTCGTTTTTAGAAGAAGCCGGTCATCACATTGCTGCATATGAAATTGTAAAAGACGAAAAGGATGCTTTGCAGCGGGCTGTGCTTGCGGGCTGCATGGATGAACAAACAGACGCGGTTCTCTTAAACGGAGGGACAGGCATAGCAAATCGGGACGTCACAATTGAAGCCATTACGCCGCTGTTTTCGAAAGAGTTGCCCGGCTTTGGAGAAATCTTCAGGATGCTGAGTTATACAGAGGATATCGGCTCTGCCGCAATCATGTCGAGAGCTACTGCTGGTGTCATCCAGCATACAGCTGTTTTCTCAACACCAGGCTCAAGCGGCGCGGTAAAGCTGGCAATGAATAAGCTGATTATTCCCGAACTTGCACATGTGGTCAGAGAAATCAGAAAAGACAAGTAAATGAATAAATACTACGAAACTTCACCTGAAAATTAGGTGAAGTTTTTTTTATAAAAGGCTTGAAAAAACGAAACGTACTTGTTAAAGTGTATACATACAAAATGTATTTTTATTAAATATAATTTATTTTTATACAAAAAGAAACACGGTTGAGAGGGGATTTTTATCATGTCAGAACAGAAAAAAGTCGTATTAGCATACTCAGGAGGTCTTGATACTTCCGTCGCAATAAAATGGCTCCAGGAGCAAGGATATAATGTAATCGCCTGCTGCCTGGACGTCGGTGAAGGCAAAGATTTGGCATTTGTTCAGCAGAAAGCGCTGGAAGTCGGCGCGACAAACTCCTACGTGATCGATGCAAAAGAAGAATTTGCACAGGACTACGCGCTTATCTCTCTGCAGGCCCACACGATGTATGAAGGAAAATATCCGCTCGTTTCGGCATTATCTCGGCCGCTGATTGCAAAAAAACTGGTTGAAATCGCGGAAAAAGAAGATGCACAGGCGATTGCGCACGGATGCACAGGGAAAGGAAATGACCAGGTTCGTTTCGAAGTATCCATTAAATCATTAAACCCTGACCTCGAAGTGATCGCGCCGGTTCGGGAATGGCAGTGGTCACGTGAAGAAGAAATTGAATATGCGGCAAGCCGCGGCATTCCGATTCCGATCAATCTTGACAGCCCTTATTCAATCGACCAAAACCTCTGGGGACGCGCAAATGAGTGCGGCATTTTAGAAGATCCATGGGCGGCGCCGCCAGAAGGTGCATACGATTTAACAGCTCCGCTGGAAAAAACGCCGGACACGCCGGAAGTGATTGAAATTGCATTTGAACAAGGTGTGCCTGTATCCATTGATGGCGTATCCTACTCGCTTTCTGAACTGATTTTGAAGCTGAATGAAATGGCAGGCGCGCACGGTGTCGGACGTATCGACCACGTGGAAAACCGTCTTGTCGGCATTAAATCGCGGGAAGTATACGAATGCCCTGGTGCGATAACACTCATCAAAGCGCATAAAGAATTGGAAGATCTAACCCTGGTTAAAGAGGTAGCCCACTTTAAACCGATCGTCGAGCAAAAAATGTCAGAAATCATTTACAACGGCTTGTGGTTCTCGCCGTTAAAAGACGCGCTGCACGCTTTCTTAAAAGAAACGCAAAAGCATGTCACAGGCATTGTCCGCGTGAAGCTGTTTAAAGGCCATGCGATTGTAGAAGGTCGTAAATCAGAATACTCTCTATATGATGAAAAACTTGCAACATATACAAAAGACGATGCGTTTGATCACCATGCGGCAATCGGGTTTATCGAGCTTTGGGGACTTCCGACAAAAGTGAACAGCATCGTGAAAAAGAAGGAGCAGATTCAAGCATGAAGAAGCTTTGGGGAGGCCGATTTCAAAAAACACCGGAAAAATGGGTCGACGAGTTCGGCGCGTCTATATCATTTGACCAAAATTTAGTCACTGAAGACATTACAGGGTCTCTCGCACATGCTGCCATGCTGAAAAAATGCGGTATCCTGACAGCAGAGGAAGAGCTGAAAATCCGTGAGGGACTGAATACCCTTCTGCAAAAAGCAGAGGAGGGAGCATTGGAATTCTCAGTTGATTATGAAGATATTCATTTGAACATTGAGAAAATGCTTATTGACGAAATTGGCCCTCTCGGCGGCAAGCTTCATACCGGCAGAAGCCGGAATGACCAGGTGGCAACTGACATGCATTTATACTTGAAACATCATGTCGGCCACATCATCGAGCTGATTGAGGCATTCCAAAGCGCGCTGATCGAAAAGGCCGAAGCGAATGTCGAAACGATTCTGCCGGGCTACACTCATCTGCAGCGCGCCCAGCCGATTTCGTTCGCTCACCATTTGCTTGCGTATTTCTGGATGCTGGAGCGCGACAAGGAGCGTTTTCAGGATTCAATGAAGCGGATTAACAAATCTCCGCTAGGCTGCGGGGCACTTGCGGGAACAACCTTCCCAATCGACCGTGATTATTCAGCAGAACTGCTCGGTTTTGATTCCATTTATGAAAACAGCCTGGACGGCGTCAGCGACAGAGATTTCATTTTGGAGTTTTTAAGCAACAGCAGTATGCTGATGATGCACCTATCCCGTTTCTCTGAAGAAATCATTCTATGGTGCTCTCAGGAGTTTAAATTCATCGAGCTTGACGATACGTATGCAACGGGAAGCAGCATGATGCCGCAAAAGAAAAACCCTGATATGGCAGAGCTGATCCGGGGTAAAACAGGACGCGTTTATGGCGATATGATGGGACTGTTTACGATCATGAAAGGTCTTCCGCTCGCTTACAATAAAGATCTTCAGGAAGATAAAGAAGGCATGTTTGACACAGTGAAAACAGTTGAGGGCAGCCTGCAAATCTTCACAGGCATGATTCAAACAATGACTGTAAACAAAGAGGTCATGAAGCAAGCGACAAAACAAGACTTTTCAAATGCGACGGAACTGGCCGATTATTTAGCGAAAAAAGGAATGCCGTTCAGAGAAGCGCATGAAGTAGTCGGGAAACTTGTGTACACATGTATCGAAAAAGGGATCTATCTAAGTGATATGCCATTTGCCGAATTTCAGCAGGCGAGCACGCTCTTCGAAGAAGATATATACACTGTCTTAGACCCTTACCACGCAGTTGAAAAAAGAATGAGCGCCGGAGGCACCGGATTCAAACAGGTGGAGCACGCGCTTGAAAAAGCGAAAGCTTGCGTGGCAGCCGGAGTTTGTTAAAATTTCCTTCATAAAATCCCGTCATTATAGCCAACCTACCTCTATAATGATGGGAGGCAGAAGAATGAAAAAAGAACCGGAACGCTATATATATGATGAACAAGAAAGCCAGGAGACAACAAGGCTCATTTCAGAAGCATATCAAAGCGGTTATGTCGATATGCATGATCAGGAGCCTTCATCTTCTGCTGAATAAGCTGTCTGTACAGGCAGCTTTTTTTGTATGTCCAAGTGTAAAAAGTGATATTGAAGGCCTTTTATAGTAAAGTAGAAGAAGAAACACTTTATTGAAAGCGGCGACGTTGCTTTGGGAGGTATTCATGTGCGACATGCTTTAATTACTGCCGGTTCGAAGGGTTTAGGCCGCAAAGTGACTGAGACGTTGCTTGCAAAGGGGTATTCAGTAACAGTCAATTACAGGCAGGATGAGGAGGCTGTCAGCCGCCTGAAGGAAGCCTGTCCTGATTGTCTTGACCGGCTGCAATTTGTAAAAGGTGATGTCACCAAAAAAGAAGATCTGCTGCGTATTGCAGAGGCTGCCTTAAACCGCTTCGGAAGGATCGACTTTTTGATTAACAACGCGGGACCCTACATATTTGAACGTAAAAAGTTAGCCGATTATACTGATGATGAATGGTACGGCATGCTGGAAGGTAATTTAAGCGCCGTCTTTCATTTATTCAAAGCGGTTATTCCTATTATGAGAAAACAGCAATTCGGACGCATTATCACGTACGGATTCCAAGGTGCGGCGCACGCGCCCGGATGGCTTCACCGGTCGGCATTTGGCGCTGCGAAAGTGGGTTTGGCTTCTTTAACGAAGACAATTGCCTTTGAAGAAGCCGAATTCGGCATAACCGCCAACATGGTTTGCCCGGGTGACATTGTCGGCGACATGAAGGAAGCATCAATAGAGGAAGCCAGAAAGCGAATCGGCAAAGAAAAAACGCCGATAGGAAGATCCGGCACAGGCGAGGATATTGCCCGGATTATCGCTTTCTTGTGTGAGGAGAACTCAGACCTTGTGACAGGGACTGTCATTGAAGCCACTGGAGGCCTCAATGTCATTAATAAGAATCAAACAACATAAGTTTTTCAGCTTTATAAAAAGGGAAAATAAAAAAACAAAATAACGTGACGAGGTGAAAGAAATGAAAGTGACATATCACGGACATTCTGTAATCACAGTGGAAACGAAGGATCATCATATTATATTTGACCCGTTTTTGACAGGGAATTCGTTAACAGATATAAAGCCGGAGGATGTAAAAGCAGACGTCATCTTATTAACGCACGGCCACAATGACCATGTCGGTGACACTGAGCAAATTGCCAAGCAAAACAACGCGCTGGTTGTAGCTCCGAACGAGCTCGCCGTGTACCTAGGCTGGAAAGGCTTGAATGTTCATCCAATGCACATCGGCGGCTCCCGCCAGTTCGATTTTGGAAAAGTGAAGCTCACACAGGCCTTTCACGGATCAGCCATCACAGATGAAGAAAACAAAACGATCACTTACACAGGCATGCCAGCCGGTATTTTGCTGACAGTAGAAGATAAAACGATTTTCCACGCGGGCGATACGGCTCTTTTCTCTGATATGAAACTTATTGGCGAATTGAATCATATTGACATTGCCTTCCTGCCGATTGGCGATAACTTTACAATGGGGCCTGAAGACGCCAAGCTTGCCGCTGAATGGCTGCGCGCAAAACAGGTCGTGCCGGTGCATTACAATACATTCCCGGTCATCGAACAAGACCCTGAGGCCTTCGCTGACAGCCTGCCGGGCGGAGTCGGTAAAGTCATGGCGGTCGGTGAGACGATCGAGCTTTAAACGGGTGAAAACATCTCCTGATTTCTCAGGGGATGTTTTTTTATTTTCTCCGCTCATTGCGTATAAATCCTTCGAAACCTTATAATAAAAGCAGAAGACTGTCCTTAGAGGTGAAACGCTTGGCAACGAAGCATGAACAAATTTTAACGTATATTGATTCACTGCCTGTCGGTGAAAAAATTTCTGTGCGAAGAATTGCAAAGGAAATGAAAGTAAGCGAAGGGACCGCGTACAGAGCGATCAAGGAAGCAGAGAATAAAGGGTTTGTCAGCACGATTGAACGTGTGGGCACAATCAGGATTGAACAAAAGAAAAAAGAGAATATTGAAAAGCTTACATATGCAGAGGTCGTAAATGTTATAGACGGACAGGTGCTCGGAGGCCGGGCTGGACTCCATAAGACATTGAATAAATTCGTCATCGGCGCGATGGAGCTGGACGCGATGATGCGTTACACCGCAGCGGGCAATCTTTTGATTGTCGGAAACAGAATCAACGCACACAGACAGGCGCTCGAAGCGGGCGCGGCTGTATTGGTGACTGGGGGCTTTAACACGGATGACAGCATTGTGCAGCTGGCAGATGAGCTTGAGCTGCCGATTTTATCCACAAGCTATGACACCTTTACAGTCGCCGCAATGATCAACCGGGCGATTTATGACCAGCTGATCAAAAAAGAAATTGTCCTGGTGGAGGACATCTTAACGCCGGCTGACCGTACGGTATATCTTTCGCCTAAGGATAAACTTGAAAAATGGTATGAGAAAAACTTTGAAACGGGGCACGGCCGGTTCCCGGTTGTCGATGATCAGATGAAAATCCACGGCATCCTGACATCAAAAGATATTGCTGGCCATGACCGAAACGCACCTATCGAAAAGGTCATGACTAAAAATCCCGTTACGGTTATTGGGAAAACATCTGTCGCCTCAGCTGCGCAAATGATGGTATGGGAAGGGATCGAAGTGCTTCCCGTCACTGACGGCCACCAAAAACTGATCGGCATGATCAGCCGCCAAGACGTGTTAAAAGCGCTTCAAATGATTCAAAAGCAGCCGCAGGTTGGGGAGAAGCTTGATGATATCGTTTCAAGGGGATTTAAAGATGAGGGTGATGATAAAGAGGATCAAACGGTTTACGAGTATGAAGTCACGCCGCAGATGACAAACCAGCTCGGAACAATTTCTTATGGTGTGTTTACGACCATTTTGACGCAAGCGGCAAACCGGTTTTTGCGCTCGAAAAAACGCGGCGAGCTCGTAATCGAAAGCATCACCATTTTCTTTTTGAAGCCTGTGCAGATGGAGTCGGTCATCGAAGTCAAACCACGCATTTTGGAGGCTGGCCGAAAGTTCGGAAAAATGGAAGTTGAAGTGCACAGCCAAGGCCATATCGTGTCAAAAGCGATGCTGATGGTTCAGCTGATGGAAAGAAGCTAAGGGACGTTTCAGGCGCCCCTTACGCGTGATCTCTTTCAGCTTCTTTGGCGTGAAGGGGATAGTAATGCCTGTAGGCTTTATAACCTGCCCAAGCGCTTCCTGCTCCTATGACGATAAAGATACCGCCAATTACTAACGTTAATACAGAATGAAATAATATCATTTGGTTGAGCCCGTAGAACAGGACCAGTGACCCTAAGGCCATGCTTGATTTTGCTGAACAGATTTCTTTCTCCAAAGATTGCTTAGCCCGAACGCCTTTTACTTTATAGTACACATAAAAGCAGGCTGAAAGCCCAATCAAAAAAACAAGAACCAGCATAAATGAAATCCTCCATCGTAAAAGTTTACAAACCCAACCTATACAAAAACGGGCTTGGTTTTGACGTTATTTTTCTTTTCCGTCGGCAGAGAATGTGATTTAATAAATAAAAACAATAAAGGAGTATCAAATGAAAACAGAACTGATCAGAACCATATCATTATATGACACGATTATCTTACATAGACATGTGCGTCCTGATCCGGATGCCTACGGATCACAGTGCGGACTTACAGAAATCCTGCGTGAAACATATCCTGAAAAAAATATTTTTGCGGTCGGCACGCCTGAACCGTCCCTCTCTTTCTTATATTCCCTTGATGAGGTGGACAATGAAACATATGAAGGCGCACTTGTCATTGTCTGCGATACGGCAAATCAGGAAAGAATCGACGATCAGCGTTATCCTTCAGGCGCCAAACTGATGAAAATCGACCACCATCCGAACGAAGATCCATACGGTGACCTTCTCTGGGTCGATACAAGCGCCAGCTCAGTAAGTGAAATGATTTACGAGCTGTATTTAGAAGGAAAAGAGCACGGCTGGAAGCTGAATACGAAAGCGGCAGAGCTCATCTACGCCGGCATTGTCGGAGATACCGGGCGCTTCTTATTTCCGAATACAACGGAAAAAACATTAAAATATGCAGGCGAGCTCATTCAGTATCCATTCTCTTCCTCAGAGTTGTTTAATCAATTGTATGAAACAAAACTGAATGTGGTGAAGCTTAACGGCTATATCTTTCAAAATGTGTCATTGTCCGAAAACGGTGCCGCTTCTGTTTTTATCAAAAAAGATACGCTTGAAAAGTTCGGCACAACGGCTTCAGAAGCGTCGCAGCTTGTCGGGACGCTTGGGAATATCTCAGGTATTCGCGCTTGGGTGTTTTTCGTAGAAGAAGACGATCAAATCAGAGTCAGATTCCGTTCGAAGGGGCCTGTCATTAACGGACTTGCCCGGAAATATAACGGCGGAGGGCATCCGCTTGCTTCGGGCGCCTCTATTTACAGTTGGGATGAAGCTGATCGGATTTTAGCTGATCTGGAAATATTATGTAAAGAACACGAGTAGAGGGGAGACCCTCTCTCTTAGTGTTCATCTGTGACGGGGATGAACCAGCAGCCAAAATCAGTAAGGTCCTCATAGACTTGGAGATTGTGAGATTGAAGTTCTTTTTTGATGAGGGAAGCGAGTGAGTGTGTTTCGGCATATGCAGAAAAACCTTGTCTGAGCCGGGCTGCTTGATCTTTTGCTAACTGACGGTCACTGTAAACCTCCATTTCCCTTCCTCCTTCCTTTTGAAGCCTCACATATAGTTTATAAAAAAGAATGGGAAAAAGCGACAGAAGTTTGGAGAATTTAAAAAAAATCCATAATTATGTGGCGAATGATATTTCAAGTTCTACTGTCAATCTTGTATAAATCGTTAATTCCTTGACGGTTGCCTCGTATTTTTTTTCATTGATCATATACACTTTATTTTCGATTGTCCGTTTTAAAAGATCTTTTGTTTGATAGACGCTTTCTATGTCTTTTGTAATCACCTCTGAAATATCATCCTTTACATGCTCCTCGAATTTCGTTTTATCCGGCTGCGATATTTTATATTTATCCCCATTCAGCAATTTAACGCTGACGCTTTGAATCAGCAGTTTTCTTTTATTATCTTCATTCAGTTTATGGAGGTCTTCCTGATAGATCGAAATTTGATTGTTCAAGTCTTTTACATGCTCTTTTTGTTTTTCGATGAGGCTGACCTGCTCCTCTTGGAATGTTCCGTAAGTAAACAGGAAAAAAAACCAGCTGATTACGGCTCCGCACATCATTCCCGCGAAAAAGCGCTGCCACCCCGGTTTTTTGTAATGCTGGGGGACCCTCATGAAGAAAGATGCTCCTGAGTCAGCCATGAAATAATGAGCCAGCCGCTTTGCGCGCCGCCCATGGCCGAGATAATCAAAAGAAGCTGTTTAAAAATATCTCTCGTATTGCCTTCAAGAATGCCCCGTTCAAAGCTGTAAACTGCATCAAAGGTGCCTCCGATAGCTGCGACAAGCGCCCATATTTTTAACCGGTTTGCAAGCTTTGTAATCGCCGTAAGCGGGGCTTCGCCTGCCAAATATGCTCCGAGCCCTCCAATGAGTGCGCCCCCGATCAGCACCCCTAACGCAATGAAGTAACTATTAATAAAATTCACCATAAATCCTGCTTCCTGATCCATCTTTATCACCTCACCTTTTATATCATATTGAGCTTTCAGGACAAGTATGATGAGTAGTCGAAAAAGAACATTTGTTTCTTTTGGGAACCGGACTTATAATGAAGAAAGAAATGGATCGTAATGAGAAAGAGGTGATAGCATGTCTTTTGTTCACCTGCAAGTGCATAGCGGGTACAGCCTGCTAAACAGCGCCGCGGCTGTGGAAGAGCTCGTCAGTGAAGCTGACAGGCTCGGATATGCGTCTTTGGCGCTGACAGATGATCATGTCATGTACGGAGCTATTCAATTTTATAAAGCATGCAAGGCGAGAGGAATCAACCCGATAATCGGTTTGACGGCTTCAGTTTTTACAGATGATAACGAGCTTGAAGCCTACCCGCTCGTCCTGCTGGCCAAATCAAATACAGGCTATCAAAACCTGCTGAAAATCAGCAGCGTCCTGCAATCGAAATCAAAAGGCGGGCTAAAGCCGAAATGGCTTCACAGTTATCGAGAAGGTATTATCGCAATAACGCCCGGCGAAAAAGGATATATTGAAATGCTTCTTGAAGAAGGGCTGTTTGAACAGGCCGCTCAAGCCGCACTTGAATTTCAGTCTATATTCGGTAAGGGAGCCTTTTATTTCTCCTATCAGCCTTTTAAAGGGCATCAAACCTTGTCTGAGCAGATTCTGCGTCTGTCTGAAGAAACGGGTATCCCTGTAACGGCGACAGGCGATGTGCATTACATAAGGAAAGAAGATAAGGCTGCCTACCGCTGTCTGAAAGCGATTAAAGCAGGTGAAAAACTGACGGATGCACCCGCCGAAGATCTTCCTGATCTCGATTTGAAACCGCTCGAAGAAATGCAAAATATTTATCGAGGGCATCCTGAAGCACTGCAAGCTTCTGTTGAGATCGCGGAACAATGCCGGGTTGATGTCAGCCTCGGGCAGACCCGTCTCCCGTCTTTCCCGACTCCAAACGGAACGTCCGCTGATGATTATTTAACGGACATCTGTATGGCAGGACTCCGCAGCCGTTTTGGCACGCCTGATGAACGATATCTTCGCCGCCTTCAATATGAGCTTGGTGTCATCAAGCGGATGAAATTCAGCGATTACTTTCTGATCGTATGGGATTTTATGAAGCATGCCCATGAAAAAGGGATCGTCACGGGACCGGGAAGGGGTTCTGCGGCAGGCTCTCTAGTGGCTTATGTGCTGTATATCACAGATGTTGACCCGATTAAACATCACCTGCTGTTTGAACGATTTTTAAATCCCGAACGTATCAGTATGCCGGATATAGATATTGACTTCCCGGATACAAGAAGAGATGAAGTCATTCAATACGTTCAGCAGAAATACGGTGCGATGCATGTTGCGCAGATTATAACCTTTGGAACACTTGCGGCAAAAGCGGCGCTTCGGGACGTCGGCAGAGTATTCGGCGTAAGCCCGAAGGAAGCAGATCAGCTTGCAAAACTCATTCCAGCAAGGCCGGGCATGACGCTGGATGAGGCGAGAAAGCAGTCGCCGCAGCTGGATAAGCGGCTTCGGGAGTCAAGCCTGCTTCAGCAAGTCTATACGATTGCCCGAAAAATAGAAGGGCTGCCAAGGCATACATCAACACACGCAGCAGGCGTTGTCCTGAGTGAAGAGCCATTAACCGATGTTGTTCCGATTCAGGAAGGGCATGAAGGGATATATTTGACGCAATACGCGATGGATCATCTTGAAGACTTGGGCCTTTTAAAAATGGATTTCTTAGGTTTGCGCAACCTGACTCTGATCGAGTCCATCACTTCAATGATCGAAAAAGAAGAAAACATCAAAATAGATCTTTCAAGTATTTCCTACCGTGATGACAAAACGTTCTCCTTGCTGTCAAAAGGGGATACGACAGGGATTTTCCAGCTTGAATCTGCAGGGATGAGAAGCGTCTTGAAGAGGCTTAAACCTTCAGGCCTGGAGGATATTGTGGCGGTCAATGCGCTGTACCGGCCTGGTCCGATGGAAAATATTCCGCTATTTATTGACCGTAAACACGGTCGGGCGCCTGTTCACTATCCTCATGAAGATTTAAGGAGCATCTTGGACGATACATATGGCGTCATTGTGTATCAGGAACAAATTATGATGATTGCTTCCCGCATGGCAGGGTTTTCTTTAGGCGAAGCTGACATGCTGAGACGGGCGGTCAGCAAAAAGAAAAAAGAAATCCTGGACAGAGAGCGAAGCCATTTTGTTGAAGGGTGCTTAAAAAAGGAGTATTCTGTAGACACTGCAAATGAAGTCTACGATTTAATCGTCAAATTCGCAAACTATGGCTTTAACCGAAGCCATGCGGTGGCATACAGCATGATTGGCTGCCAGCTTGCGTATTTGAAAGCTCATTATCCGTTATATTTTATGTGCGGATTGCTGACAAGCGTCATTGGCAATGAGGATAAAATATCTCAATATCTTTACGAAGCAAAGGGGAGCGGGATTCGTATCCTTCCTCCGTCAGTGAACAAAAGCAGTTTTCCGTTTACAGTTGAAGACGGATCTGTCAGATACAGCCTCCGCGCGATAAAAAGTGTAGGCGTCTCAGCAGTAAAAGATATATATAAAGCAAGAAAAGAGAAACCATTTAAAGATCTTTTCGATTTCTGCTTTCGCGTGCCGTCAAAAAGCGTAAATCGCAAAATGCTTGAAGCACTTATCTTTTCTGGTGCGATGGACGAATTCGGCCAAAACCGGGCCACGCTGCTCGCATCCATTGATGTTGCTTTGGAACATGCTGAGCTATTCGCCGCGGACGATGACCAAATGGGATTGTTTTTAGATGAATCGTTTTCAATTAAGCCGAAGTATGTGGAGACGGAGGAGCTTCCGCTTGTGGATTTACTTGCGTTTGAAAAAGAGACGCTCGGCATTTATTTTTCAAATCATCCGCTCTCTGCCTACCGAAAACAGCTGGCTGCGCACGGAGCAGTGTCCATTCTGCAGGCCCAGCAGGCTGTCAAAAGGCAGCTTTCTCTCGGAGTTCTGCTGTCAAAGCTCAAGACGATTCGGACGAAAACAGGTCAAAATATGGCGTTTTTAACGCTCGGTGACGAAACCGGCGAAATGGAAGCCGTAGTCTTCCCTGAACAATTCAGACAGCTTTCTCCCGTTTTAAGAGAAGGCGCTCTTTTGTTCACAGCGGGGAAATGTGAAGTAAGGCAGGATAAGGTCCAGTTTATCATGTCCCGGGCAGAATTATTAGAAAATATGGATGCAGAAAAAGCGCCATCGGTTTATATAAAAATAGAAAGCAGTCAGCACAGTCAGGAGATCCTGGCAAAGATTAAGCGCATTTTGCTGGAGCATAAAGGGGAAACAGGCGTTTATCTCTATTATGAAAGGCAGAAACAGACGATTAAGCTTCCTGAGTCGTTTCATATCAATGCGGATCACCAGGTATTATATCGCTTAAAAGAGCTGTTGGGTCAAAAAAACGTCGTTTTAAAACAGTGGTAACGATTCACTTTTTGTTATACAATTGGAGCAATTATGTGACCCTGTTTAAATATTCAGATAGATCAACTCCGCAGAATGCAGCAATCAACGCAGCAATATACGAATCAAAAAATATCCATAAGGAGTGTTTAGGAGAATGTCATTAAGAGAAGAAGCATTACACCTGCATAAAGTCAATCAAGGGAAACTTGAGTCTAAATCAAAAGTAGAAGTCAGAAACGCGAAAGATTTAAGTCTAGCATATTCCCCGGGTGTTGCAGAACCGTGTAAGGATATTCATGAAGACATTAACAAAGTATATGATTATACAATGAAGGGGAACATGGTAGCAGTTGTAACTGACGGTACAGCTGTGCTTGGCCTTGGAAATATCGGCCCTGAAGCCGCGCTTCCTGTCATGGAAGGGAAAGCTGTTCTATTCAAAAGCTTTGCAGGCGTGGACGCGTTCCCGATTGCTTTAAACACAAACGATGTTGATAAAATCGTTGAAACTGTTAAATTGCTTGAACCGACATTTGGCGGCGTCAACCTTGAAGATATTGCAGCGCCAAACTGCTTTATCATTGAAGAACGCCTCAAAAAAGAAACAAACATCCCGGTTTTCCATGATGATCAGCACGGTACTGCCATTGTAACGGTAGCAGGTCTTGTAAACGCGCTGAAACTGTCTGGAAAATCCATGTCATCCATTAAAGTTGTCGCAAATGGCGCCGGTGCAGCTGGTATTGCGATTATCAAGCTTCTTCACCATTACGGCGTGCGTGACATCGTGATGTGCGATTCAAAAGGAGCGATTTATGAAGGGCGTCCGGAAGGCATGAACGATGTCAAAAATGAAGTGGCGAAATTCACAAACCAAGACCGCAAAGACGGTTCTCTGAAAGATGTCATCGTTGATGCGGACGTATTTATCGGCGTGTCTGTAGCAGGAGCGTTAACAAAAGAAATGGTTCAAAGCATGGCAAAAGATCCTATTATCTTTGCGATGGCAAATCCAAATCCGGAAATTATGCCGGAAGATGCGCGTGAAGCTGGCGCAAGCGTTATTGGAACGGGCCGTTCTGACTTCCCGAACCAAGTAAACAATGTTCTTGCATTCCCTGGTATTTTCCGCGGTGCGCTTGACGTTCGCGCCACTCACATTAACGAAGAAATGAAAATCGCAGCAGTTGAAGCCATTGCTTCACTGGTTTCAGAAGATGAGCTTAGCGCAGACTACGTCATCCCTGCACCGTTTGATAAACGTGTTGCGCCTGCTGTTGCGAAAGCTGTGGCAAAAGCGGCGATGGAAACAGGTGTTGCAAGAATCACAGTTGACCCTGAGGAAGTCGCAGAAAAAACGAGAAAACTTACGATTATTGGTGAATAATTTTAATTCATTCCAAAAATGGCAGCGTGTTGGCGGAGTCCGGCGCGCTGTTCTCAAGTTAAACTGGCGGCTGAAATTTTTTTAGGGGGTTGGCCTTAAAAAAATTTCAGCCGGGTTTAACATTATTTTTGAATGCGCTGCCAATCCTGTTATTTCAATGTCTTATCTGAATTCATCCGAACCTTTCCGAACACGTCATTGAATAAAAAGTTGTCGAATTGAGGATGACAGCGTTTGACAAAAAAAGTACAATAGTTTCGGTAAAGTTATTAGCAAGTCTATCTGATTGATGACATGCGGTGAAGAGAACCCTTCACAAAAGGGAGGTAATCATTTGTTAAAGGATATATTCACGAAAAAGAAAAAGTATGCTTCCGTACCGTCTGATCAAGCGAAGCACGATGTTCCGGAAGGCATTATGACAAAATGTCCTAAGTGTAAAAAAATCATGCTCACTAAAGAGTTGGATAAAAATATGCGGGTATGCATGAACTGCGATTATCATTTCCCAATGAACGCAAAACAACGTATCGAAAGCTTGATGGATGAACAATCCTTTGAGGAATTCAATCAGGGAATGGTGTCGGAAAACCCGCTTGGTTTCCCGGGTTATCTGGAAAAGCTTGAAAAAGATCGCGAGAAAACATCCTTAAACGAGGCTGTTGTGACAGGCAAGGGCACCATCGGCGGACACCCGGCTGTTGTCGCCGTCATGGATTCTTCATTCAGAATGGGCAGCATGGGTTCAGTCGTCGGTGAAAAAATCACGCTTGCGATTGAAAAAGCAAAAGCTGATAAAGTTCCGTTTATTATTTTTACGGCTTCAGGCGGCGCTAGAATGCAGGAAGGCGTATTAAGTTTGATGCAGATGGCTAAGACAAGCTCTGCCTTAAAACTGTTCAGTGAAGAACAAGGCCTCATTATCTCAGTGATGACGCATCCGACTACCGGGGGCGTATCAGCAAGCTTTGCATCCCTTGGCGATTACAATTTCGCTGAGCCTGGCGCGCTAATCGGTTTTGCCGGAAGACGCATTATTGAACAGACAATAGGAGAAAAACTGCCTGAGGACTTCCAAACGGCTGAATTTTTATTAAAACATGGACAGCTTGATGCGGTTATTCACCGCGACGATATGAAAAAAACGTTAGAGAATCTGCTGGATATGCATCAAACAGGAGGTGACATAGAGTGGCTGCAAGATTAGAATTTGAAAAACCGGTGATTGAACTGCAAACCAAAATCGCCGAACTAAAAAAATTCACCCAAGATTCCGATATGGATCTAAGTGCTGAAATCGAACGGCTCGAAGACCGTCTCGCTAAGCTTCAGGATGATATTTACAAAAATCTGAAGCCTTGGGACCGTGTTCAAATCGCGCGTCTGGCGGACCGGCCGACAACGCTTGATTATATCGAACACCTGTTTACCGACTTTTTTGAATGTCACGGAGACAGAGCGTACGGGGACGATGAAGCCATTGTCGGCGGGATTGCGAAGTTCCATGGCCTTCCTGTAACGGTTATCGGGCATCAGCGCGGCAAAGACACGAAAGAAAACCTAGTCCGCAATTTTGGGATGCCTCACCCTGAAGGCTATCGAAAAGCGCTTCGTCTCATGAAACAGGCTGACAAATTCAACAGACCGATTATCTGTTTTATTGATACGAAGGGAGCATACCCTGGACGAGCAGCGGAGGAAAGAGGACAAAGCGAAGCCATTGCCAAAAACCTGTTTGAGATGGCCGGCCTTCGAGTGCCTGTTATCTGCATCGTCATCGGTGAAGGCGGGAGCGGCGGAGCCCTTGGTCTGGGTGTAGGCAATCACTTGCATATGCTGGAAAACTCTACTTATTCTGTTATTTCTCCGGAAGGTGCCGCGGCACTTTTATGGAAGGACTCCAGTCTTGCTAAAAAAGCAGCCGAAACAATGAAAATCACTGCGCCGGATTTAAAAGAATTAGGTATTATAGATCATATGATAAAAGAAGTAAAAGGCGGAGCGCATCACGATGTAAAGCTGCAGGCTAGCTATATGGACGAAACCCTTAAACAATCGTTAAAAACTTTGCTGAAGCTGAGCGAAGAAGAATTAGTTCAGCAGCGCTATGAAAAATATAAAGCAATTGGCAAAGTCTCGGTTGAAGATCAATATATCGGGGTAAACTAAATAAACGTGAAGCCTTTGGCTCACGTTTATTTTTTGTGACATTCTTTAAATTTTATTTAAAAACAATTTATTTAATTGTATAATAGGTAAGGTTTGATAGGGAGGATGGAGATCCCTTTTCATTGTTTTTAGGGCAATGATCATGTTATGTTTAATCATATATGTTGCTGAGGTGAATGGAGAATGAAACGTATAGGGGTATTAACGAGCGGCGGGGATTCCCCGGGAATGAACGCAGCAGTTCGCGCAGTAGTCAGAAAAGCGATTTATCATGACGTTGAAGTGTACGGCATTTACAACGGATACGCAGGATTGATCAGCGGAAAGATTGAAAAGCTTGAGCTCGGATCTGTAGGCGATATTATACATCGCGGAGGAACAAAGCTTTATACGGCAAGATGTCCTGAATTCAAAACGGTTGAAGGCCGTGAAAAAGGGATAGAAAACTTGAAAAAGCTTGGTATTGAAGGTCTTGTTGTCATCGGCGGAGACGGTTCCTATATGGGTGCGAAAAAATTAACAGAACATGGGTTTCCATGTGTAGGTGTACCGGGTACAATTGATAATGACATTCCGGGCACTGATTTTACAATCGGTTTCGATACAGCTTTAAATACAGTAATTGACGCAATTGATAAGATTCGCGATACAGCGACTTCTCATGAACGTACATATGTGATCGAAGTAATGGGCCGCCATGCCGGTGATATCGCATTGTGGGCCGGTCTTGCAGGGGGCGCGGAATCAATCTTAATCCCTGAGGCAGACTATGACATGCACGAAATCATTGCCCGCTTAAAACGCGGCCACGAACGCGGCAAGAAACACAGTATTATTATCGTTGCCGAAGGTGTAGGCAGCGGTGTTGAATTCGGGAAACGCATTGAAGAAGAAACAAATCTTGAAACTAGGGTATCTGTACTGGGCCATATCCAGCGCGGAGGTTCTCCAAGCGCTGCTGACCGCGTGCTGGCAAGCCGTCTTGGCGCATATGCTGTTGAACTGCTGCTAGAAGGAAAAGGCGGACGCTGTGTAGGTATACAAAACAATAAGCTTGTAGACCATGATATTATAGAAATACTGGATACAAAACACACAGTTGAGCAAAACATGTATCAGCTTTCAAAAGAACTGTCTATTTAATGTCAGCTGAAGGCTGAAGATTTCAGAAGGAAGTGAACCAAATGAGAAAAACTAAAATTGTTTGTACTATCGGTCCGGCAAGTGAAAGTGTTGAAATGCTTACGAAATTAATGGAGTCAGGAATGAACGTGGCTCGATTAAACTTTTCTCACGGAGATTTTGAGGAGCACGGTGCAAGAATTAAAAATATCCGCGAAGCAAGCAAAAAGCTTGGCAAAAACATCGGTATCCTGCTTGATACAAAAGGTCCTGAAATCCGCACACATACAATGGAAAACGGCGGCATTGAGCTCGAAACAGGCAAAGAGCTTATCGTTTCAATGGACGAGGTAGTGGGAACAACAGATAAAATCTCAGTCACATATGAAGGTTTAGTTGACGACGTTGAAAAAGGTTCAACGATTCTGTTAGATGACGGACTTATCGGCCTTGAGGTACTAGATGTAGATGCTGCTAAACGCGAAATCAAAACAAAAGTATTGAACAACGGAACACTCAAAAATAAAAAAGGTGTTAACGTACCGGGCGTCAGTGTCAATCTTCCGGGTATCACTGAAAAAGATGCACGAGACATCGTTTTCGGTATTGAGCAGGGAGTAGACTTTATCGCGCCATCTTTCATTCGCCGTTCCACGGACGTGCTTGAAATCCGTGAGCTTCTTGAAGAGCACAACGCTCAGGATATTCAAATCATCCCTAAAATCGAAAACCAAGAGGGCGTTGACAATATCGATGCTATTCTCGAAGTGTCTGACGGCTTAATGGTTGCACGCGGAGACTTAGGTGTGGAAATTCCAGCTGAAGAAGTGCCACTCGTGCAAAAAGAGCTGATCAAAAAATGCAACGCGCTAGGAAAACCTGTTATTACAGCGACACAAATGCTTGACAGCATGCAGCGCAACCCGCGTCCGACTCGTGCGGAAGCAAGTGACGTTGCAAACGCGATCTTCGACGGCTCAGATGCGATCATGCTTTCTGGTGAAACAGCTGCCGGAAGCTATCCGGTTGAGGCGGTTCAAACGATGCACAACATCGCGTCCCGTTCTGAAGAAGCTTTAAATTATAAAGAAATTCTTTCAAAACGCAGAGATCAAGTAGGAATGACAATTACAGACGCAATTGGACAATCTGTCGCACATACGGCAATTAACCTGAATGCTGCTGCGATCGTAACACCGACTGAAAGCGGCCATACAGCGCGTATGATCGCGAAATACCGTCCACAGGCGCCGATTGTTGCGGTTACTGTAAATGATGCTGTTTCCAGAAAACTTGCGCTCGTATCAGGCGTATTCGCAGAAAGCGGCCAAAATGCGAACACAACGGATGAGATGCTTGAGGATGCTGTCCAAAAATCATTGAACAGCGGAATTGTAAAACACGGCGATCTAATCGTCATTACAGCAGGCACTGTCGGTGAGTCTGGCACTACGAACTTAATGAAAGTTTACACTGTCGGCGATATCATCGCTAAAGGCCAAGGCATTGGACGTAAATCAGCTTTCGGTCCGGTTGTCATTGCACAAAATGCAAAAGAAGCTGAGCAAAAAATGACTGACGGTGCGGTACTCGTTACAAAAAGCACTGACCGTGATATGATTGCATCTCTTGAAAAAGCGTCTGCCCTTATTACAGAAGAAGGCGGTTTGACAAGCCATGCTGCGGTAGTTGGATTAAGCCTTGGCATTCCGGTAATCGTTGGCCTTGAAAATGCGACATCTATTTTGACAGAAGGCCAGGAAATTACAGTTGACGCTTCCAGAGGCGCAGTCTACCAAGGCCGTGCGAGCGTTCTTTAATCACAGGTGAAAACGGAAGGGGAATCCCTTCCTTTTCTCTTTATCTCGCCTAATGTTGAACAGAGGCGTGTTACACGTGTGGGGGGCTTGGATATGAGATTTTTATTTTTGCTTTTTATTGTATTTCCGGCAATAGAAATCGGCATATTCCTATTTTCAGGCAAGCTGATCGGCATTTTGCCGACGGTCCTTTTAATGATTCTGACGGGCATTATCGGCGCAGCAGCTGCAAAAAAACAAGGAACCGAAGTATATTACAAGGTTCAGCGTGATCTTCAATATGGCAAAATGCCGGGGGAAGCGATTGCTGACGGCCTGTGCATTTTCATTGGCGGTCTATTGCTGATGCTTCCGGGCTTTTTATCAGATTTGGCCGGCGCCTGTTTGCTTATCCCGTTTACCCGCAGCTGGTGCAAGCCGATTCTGTTCAAATGGCTGAGAGGGATGTCGAAGAACAAGCGGATCATCATCAAATAAAAAACGGCAGCCATGCAACATGGGCTGCTGTTTTATTTTTGTTGAACAGTAATGTAGGACCATACTTCCTTTAATGCGCCTGTTGTGATGAAGGCTTGGATGATGACGAGAACAGCCGGCCCGGCAATCAATCCTAAAAACCCGAATAATTTAAAACCGGCAAACAGGGCGATGAGCGTTGCCAGCGGATCGATCCCGATAGATTTACTAAGTATTTTAGGCTCTGTCAGCTGCCGCTGAATCAGAACGACGAGGTACAGTACACCGATTCCGATCGCCTGAGGCAGCTGGCCTGTAATCGATAAATACAAAATCCACGGCACAAATACGGAACCCGCACCCAAATAAGGGAGAAGATCAACAAGCCCGATTAAAAAAGCAATTGTTGCAGCATGTTCTACTTTTAAGAGAGAAAGGCCGATAAATACAATTACCATCGTAATGAAAACGAGAACGGCCTGAGCTTTGATAAAACCGGTCATTGCTTTTTTTAATTCGCTGCTTATGGCCTTGCTGTTAGCTGTAACCCGATCAGGCAGAATCGAAACGAGCATCGCTTTCAGTTTGTGCCAATCCTTTGTCATAAAAAATGTTGCCAGGAGAGAAAAAATCAGAACAGCCGCCGTATTGGGAAGAAGCGCGAAAAACCTCGGGATCATTTCTAGAATGTGGGACAGCAGCAGCCCGGCATTTTTAGCGGCGGAATCACCGAGTGTCTGGATGTGAGTAACGATGGAAGCCTGCTGGTTGGTCTCCAATTCTTGAAACAAAAGGGTCAGTTCGTTATAGAGCGGCTGGATATGAGTCGTAAATAATTTTTCGCAATATGAGATAAATGTGCTGATATGCGGTGGCAGTGTTTTTGCAAGATAGGCTGTTCCCGTTACGATTTCCGCTACAAGAATGGTGAGCACGCCGAAGGCAGCGAGCAGAAAAAGAGCAAGCACGCCCAGCACGTTTACCGTTCGGGGGAATCCTGTCACTTTGTCCAAATAGTCAACAACAGGATGAATCACTGATGAGAGAATAAGGGCGATTAGGAACGGATAAGTTAACGGAAACGAATAATAGGCCGCAGCTATCGATCCTGCGGTAACTGATATGACAAAGAGGGTTCTGAATAAAATAGTGATGTAAGATTGATTCACGAAATCGGTCCTCCTCTCGTCAGCATGTCCTATTTTTTATATGTATTCACGCTCCGGCTGAATATGAATACATTCATCTTTAAGGAGGGATGGCATGTGTTTACACAAGCGAATTTATTTTTAATTATACTCTTGGCTATTGCACTTATCGCAAAAAACCAATCATTGCTCTTTGCTGTATCCGTCCTTTTGATCATCAAAATCGTTGGACTTGACCAGAAATTATTTCCAACCATCCAGTCAAAAGGCATTAACTGGGGAGTGACCATTATCACGATCGCTGTTCTTGTTCCGATTGCCACGGGAGAAATCGGATTTAAGCAGCTTGGAGAAGCAGTGCGGTCTTCCTACGCTTGGATCGCCTTGGGAGCAGGAATTGCAGTGGCGCTGATTGCCAAAAACGGCCTGACCTTGCTGGAAAATGACCCGCATATTACAACTGCTCTTGTGATCGGGACCATTCTTGCAGTCGCGCTTTTTGGCGGAGTTGCGGTGGGACCGCTGATCGGAGCGGGGATTGCTTATTTAGCCATGCAGATCGTAAAACTGTTCACTTCATAAAAAAAAGCGGCTCTCAGGCCGCTTTTTTTTATATGCAAAAACCCGCAAATAAAGGCGTTTTTTCGGGGAAAACACAGAACGAAAAAAAAAATTATAGGTAAACATTTAACAAATGTCTGATTATTGTTTATAATGAGAATAGGCTTAAACTTAAATAAGCTTATAAGAATTTGTTATGTTCTTTCATAAGCAAAGGGTTTCAGTAGAAGCAGGCAGTAAAATGTAAGCATTTTCTTTTAGGGGGAGAGAAATACTTGCATCATGCTTTTTAAGTAAGCCTCATGTTTTTACAACACTCTTAAAGGGGAAATTTATTGAAAAGGAGATGTTATATATGACAGCGACACGCGGTCTAGAAGGGGTTGTAGCAACAACATCATCTGTTAGTTCTATTATTGACGATACCCTTACATATGTGGGGTATGATATCGATGATTTAACAGAGAATGCAAGTTTTGAAGAAATCATCTACTTGCTTTGGCATTTAAGGCTGCCGAACAAAAAGGAGCTTGATGAGTTAAAGCAGCAGCTTGCAAAGGAAGCTGTCGTTCCGCAAGAAATTATTGAGCACTTCAAATCTTATTCCCTCGAAAATGTTCATCCCATGGCTGCTCTTCGGACAGCAATTTCATTACTAGGCCTGCTTGACAGCGAGGCTGATACCATGAACCCGGAAGCCAACTATAGAAAGGCGATCCGCCTTCAGGCAAAGGTGCCTGGCTTGGTTGCAGCGTTTTCCAGAATCCGCAAAGGCCTTGAACCTGTTGAACCGAGAGAAGACTACGGCATTGCCGAGAATTTTCTCTACACATTAAACGGTGAAGAGCCTTCGCCAATTGAGGTTGAAGCTTTCAACAAAGCGCTGATTTTACATGCTGACCATGAGCTGAACGCGTCAACGTTCACAGCAAGGGTCTGCGTCGCAACACTTTCTGATATCTATTCAGGCATTACTGCCGCAATCGGCGCACTGAAGGGTCCTCTTCACGGCGGTGCAAATGAAGGCGTGATGAAGATGCTGACAGAAATCGGTGAAGTAGAAAACGCTGAGCCGTACATCCGCGCCAAACTTGAAAAGAAAGAAAAAATCATGGGATTCGGCCACCGCGTGTATAAGCATGGCGACCCGCGCGCGAAGCATCTGAAAGAAATGAGCAAGCGCCTGACCAACCTGACAGGCGAAAGCAAATGGTATGAGATGTCGATTCGCGTAGAAGAGATCGTCACATCAGAGAAAAAGCTACCGCCTAACGTTGATTTCTATTCGGCTTCTGTTTATCACAGCCTCGGTATTGACCATGATTTGTTCACACCGATTTTTGCTATAAGCAGAATGTCCGGCTGGCTTGCACATATTCTTGAGCAGTATGACAACAATCGACTGATCCGCCCGCGGGCAGATTACACAGGCCCTGATAAACAAGCATTTGTTCCGATTGAAGAAAGAGCCTAAAGAACCATTGGAGGCTGGCTTGCGTTAATGAGGTTAGCCTCTTGTTCAGAACATCAAAAGTGGTTTACACTTTACATTGAATGTTGAGAAAAATCATTTTGTTTTCTATATAGGAAAAATAAAATGTTTTCTAAATATGAATTACATACTGGGAGGTTTTTATTGTGGCACAAGGTGAAAAAATTACAGTTTCTAACGGAGTATTAAACGTACCAAATAACCCGATTATCCCGTTTATCGAAGGAGACGGAACCGGTCCTGATATTTGGAACTCGGCTTCGAAGGTGTTGGAAGCAGCAGTTGAAAAAGCATACAAAGGTGAAAAGAAAATTACGTGGAAAGAAGTTTATGCCGGAGAAAAGGCTTATAATAAAACAGGTGAGTGGCTGCCTGCTGAAACATTAGATGTGATCCGCGAATATTTCATCGCGATTAAAGGCCCGTTAACGACACCTGTCGGCGGCGGAATCCGATCTTTGAACGTAGCGCTCAGACAAGAGCTTGACCTATTCGTCTGCTTAAGACCTGTAAGATACTTTACTGGAGTGCCGTCACCGGTAAAACGCCCTGAAGATACTGATATGGTCATCTTCCGTGAAAATACAGAAGATATTTACGCAGGCATCGAGTACGCAAAAGGCTCTGAAGAAGTGCAAAAGCTCATCAGCTTCCTGCAAAATGAGTTAAACGTCAACAAAATCCGTTTCCCTGAGACATCAGGTATCGGCATTAAGCCTGTTTCTGAAGAAGGAACAAGCCGTTTGGTCAGAGCAGCCATTGATTATGCGATCGAGCACGGCCGCAAATCAGTAACCCTAGTTCACAAAGGAAACATCATGAAGTTCACAGAAGGCGCCTTCAAAAACTGGGGCTATGAACTTGCTGAAAGAGAATACGGCGAAAAAGTATTCACATGGGCTCAATATGACCGCATTGCTGAAGAACAAGGAAAAGACGCTGCCAACAAAGCGCAAAGCGAAGCGGAAGCAGCAGGCAAAATCATTGTCAAAGACAGCATTGCTGACATCTTCCTTCAGCAGATTTTAACGCGTCCGAACGAATTTGATGTCGTTGCAACAATGAACCTGAACGGAGATTACATCTCTGATGCTCTTGCTGCGCAAGTCGGCGGAATCGGCATTGCTCCTGGAGCGAACATCAACTATGAAACAGGACATGCGATTTTTGAGGCGACGCACGGAACGGCTCCTAAATATGCAGGCCTTGATAAAGTAAACCCATCTTCAGTTATTCTTTCAGGCGTTCTGCTTCTTGAGCATTTAGGATGGAACGAAGCGGCTGATTTGGTTATCAAATCTATGGAAAAAACAATCGCTTCTAAAGTCGTAACTTACGATTTTGCCAGATTAATGGACGGCGCAACTGAAGTGAAATGTTCAGAGTTCGGAGAAGAACTGATTAAAAACATGGACTAAGCAAGGAAACAGCCTAAAACTAGCCATAAAGGAGAAGAGAGACATGGGAAATACTCGTAAAAAAGTTTCTGTTATCGGAGCAGGGTTTACCGGAGCGACAACTGCATTTTTAATCGCTCAAAAAGAGCTGGCAGACGTAGTTCTTGTTGACATTCCGCAATTGGAGAACCCGACAAAGGGAAAAGCGCTTGATATGTTTGAGGCAAGTCCGGTTCAAGGCTTTGACGCAAAAATTACGGGCACATCCAATTACGAGGATACAGCGGGTTCTGACATTGTTGTCATTACAGCCGGTATCGCAAGAAAACCTGGTATGAGCAGAGATGATCTAGTCTCTACAAATGAAAAAATTATGAGAAGCGTTACACGAGAAATCGTGAAATATTCTCCTGACTCTATCATTGTGGTGCTGACAAATCCTGTTGATGCAATGACATACGCGGTGTACAAAGAATCAGGCTTCCCTAAAGAGCGCGTAATCGGCCAGTCCGGTGTGCTTGATACGGCAAGATTCAGAACATTTGTGGCAGAGGAATTAAACCTGTCAGTGAAAGATGTGACTGGTTTCGTTCTTGGCGGCCACGGTGACGATATGGTGCCGCTTGTGCGTTATTCTTATGCTGGCGGTATCCCGCTTGAAACTCTCATTCCGAAGGAACGGATTGACGCAATTGTAGAGCGCACTAGAAAAGGCGGAGGCGAAATCGTAAATCTTCTTGGAAACGGAAGCGCGTATTATGCGCCTGCGGCTTCTCTGACAGAAATGGTTGAAGCGATCTTGAAAGATCAGCGCCGCGTCCTTCCTACAATTGCTTATCTTGAAGGGGAATACGGCTATGAAGGCATCTACCTTGGTGTTCCTACAATCGTAGGCGGCAACGGTCTTGAGCAAATCATTGAACTTGAACTGACAGACTATGAAAGAGCACAGCTGAATAAATCAGTTGAATCTGTCAAAAATGTCATGAAAGTATTATCTTAATAAAAAGAGAGAAAGGCTTGCTTGATAGAGCCTTTCTCTTTTTGCTATAAATGAAAGCGTTGTCATCAACTTCTTTATTTCTTTTAAAAATGATGTAAAAGACGAATTGTCGGAATATCCTGCTTTCGCTAAAATAAAATCATGAAACATGTTAAGATGACATAAAATAGAGAAATAGGATGTCGGGGAATTATAATACTGGAGGCACAGCATGAACAAGAAAATTTTAGTTGTGGATGATGAAGAATCTATTGTTACTCTTTTACAGTACAATTTGGAACGGTCAGGCTATGATGTCATTACCGCCTCGGATGGGGAAGAAGCACTCAAAAAAGCGGAGACAGAGAAGCCTGATTTGATTGTGCTTGATGTGATGCTTCCAAAACTGGACGGAATCGAAGTATGCAAGCAGCTGAGACAGCAAAAACTGATGTTTCCGATTTTAATGCTGACAGCGAAGGATGAGGAATTCGACAAAGTATTAGGGCTTGAGCTCGGTGCTGATGATTATATGACCAAGCCGTTCAGTCCAAGGGAAGTAAATGCAAGAGTCAAAGCGATTTTAAGGCGTTCGGAAATGGCTGCGCCCTCTAGTGAAATGAAAAACGATGAAATTGAAGGTCAGATCGTAATTGGCGATCTGAAAATCCTGCCTGATCATTATGAAGCGTACTTTAAAGAAAATCAGCTTGAGCTGACACCGAAAGAATTCGAACTGCTGCTGTATTTGGGCAGACATAAAGGCAGAGTGCTGACGAGAGATCTTTTGTTGAGCGCTGTCTGGAATTATGATTTTGCCGGAGATACGAGAATTGTTGATGTACATATCAGCCATCTCCGCGACAAAATTGAAAACAATACGAAAAAACCGATCTATATTAAAACGATTAGGGGATTGGGGTATAAACTGGAGGAGCCAAAAATGAATGAATAAATACCGTGTGCGCCTTTTTTCTGTACTCGTTGTCTGTATGATTCTGGTGTTTAGTGTCCTCGGGCTGTTTTTGCAGCAGCTCTTTGAAACATCTGATCAAAGGAAAGCAGAGGAACACATTGAAAAAGAAGCCAAATACATGGCTTCGCTTCTTGATGCCGGCAATCTGAATGATCAAGCAAATGAGAAAATCATTAAAGATGCAGGCGGCGCGCTTGATGTGAGCGCATCCGTTATCGATACAGACGGCAAGGTGCTGTACGGGTCAAATGGGAGAGCAGCAGATTCTCAAAAGGTGCGGGCGCTTGTCTCTGGCCATGAGGGTGTTCTTTCAACAGCGGATAACGAGCTTTATTACGGACTCTCGCTTAGAAGCGAAGGTGAAAAAACAGGATATGTGCTGCTTTCTGCCTCTAAAAAAAGCTACGGCTTGAAAGGCGAAATGTGGGGGATGCTGACGGCCAGTCTTTGTACCGCTTTTATCGTCATTGTTTATTTTTATTCCAGTATGACCTCACGCTATAAAAGGTCGATTGAAGCAGCGACAAACGTAGCGACAGAACTGTCTAAGGGGAACTACGATGCCAGGACATACGGCGGCTATATCAGGCGCTCTGATAAGCTCGGCCGTGCGATGAACAGTCTTGCTGTTGATCTGATGGAAATGACGAGAACGCAGGAAATGCAGCGGGACCGGCTGCTGACAGTCATTGAAAATATCGGCTCTGGGCTGATTATGATTGATGGAAGAGGCTTTATCAATCTCGTGAACAGGGCTTACGCCAAGCAGTTTCATATCAATCCGAATCAGATGCTGCGCCGTCTTTATCATGATGCATTTGAACATGAAGAAGTGATCCAGCTTGTCGAAGACATTTTTATGACGGAGACAAAGAAATGCAAACTGTTAAGGCTTCCGATCAAAATTGAACGGCGTTATTTTGAAGTGGACGGCGTACCGATTATGGGGCCGGACGATGAATGGAAAGGAATTGTGCTCGTTTTCCATGACATGACGGAGACGAAGAAATTAGAGCAGATGAGAAAGGATTTTGTGGCGAATGTTTCTCATGAGCTGAAAACGCCGATTACGTCCATTAAAGGGTTTACGGAGACGTTATTGGACGGGGCGATGGAGGACAAAGAAGCGCTTTCTGAATTTCTCTCTATTATTCTAAAGGAAAGCGAAAGGCTTCAGTCTTTGGTTCAGGATCTTCTCGATCTCTCAAAAATCGAGCAGCAAAATTTTACGCTCAGCATTGAAACGTTTGAACCAGTCAAAATGCTTGGTGAGATTGAAACGCTTCTTAAGCATAAGGCGGATGAGAAAGGCATCTCCTTACAACTGAATGTCCCGAAAGATCCGCTATACGTATCAGGCGACCCGTACAGGCTGAAACAGGTATTTCTTAATCTCGTAAACAATGCGTTAACCTACACGCCTGAAGGGGGCTCTGTAGCTATCAATGTAACGCCCAGAGAAAAAGACATTCAGATTGAAGTTGCCGATTCCGGAATCGGCATTCAGAAAGAAGAAATTCCTCGCATCTTTGAACGTTTTTACCGCGTAGATAAAGACAGAAGCAGGAATTCGGGCGGCACCGGCCTGGGCCTTGCAATCGTAAAGCATTTAATAGAGGCTCATGAAGGGAAAATCGATGTCAAAAGCGAGCCTGGACGGGGAACGGTCTTTACAGTGACGCTGAAACGGGCCGCTGAAAAGTCCGCCTAATGTTTACAAAGGTTTAACAATATCTTCATGCACTGTTAAACCTATGCTGGTAGGATGTAGTAGAACCCCTTCATCCAAGGAGCCAATTTTGACGGCGGGAACCATTTTGTGTTCCCGTCCTTTTTTGTGTCTTCTCCTCAGTTCACGTATTTTCCTTTCAAATTGAACTTTGTTAAAATAAGAGGAGCTAATGACTATGTAAGAGATGAATGGAAGCCTGAGGCTTCTTAGGAGGATATTGAATGACGGAACGAAAAAAATTAGTGCTTGTAGACGGAAACAGTCTGGCTTACCGGGCGTTTTTTGCATTGCCGCTGTTAAGCAATGATAAAGGTATTCATACGAATGCCGTATACGGCTTTGCGATGATTTTAATGAAGATGCTTGAGGATGAAAAACCGACGCACATGCTGGTTGCATTTGATGCCGGGAAAACAACATTTCGTCACGGCACATTTAAAGAATATAAAGGCGGCAGACAGAAAACCCCGCCTGAGCTTTCCGAACAAATGCCATTTATCCGCGAGCTGCTGGATGCCTATCAGATCAGCCGCTACGAACTGGAACAATACGAAGCCGACGATATTATCGGCACACTGGCCAAATCGGCTGAAAAAGACGGATTTGAAGTAAAGATTTTCTCAGGAGATAAGGATTTAACTCAGCTGGCAACAGACAAAACAACAGTTGCCATTACGAGAAAAGGAATTACCGATGTTGAATTTTACACACCGGAGCACGTCAAAGAGAAATACGGGCTTACGCCTGAACAAATCATTGACATGAAGGGTCTGATGGGCGATTCCTCGGATAATATTCCAGGTGTGCCCGGCGTCGGAGAAAAGACAGCGATTAAGCTCTTAAAACAGTTCGATTCCGTGGAAAAGCTGCTGGAGTCCATTGACGAGGTGAGCGGAAAGAAACTGAAGGAAAAGCTTGAGGAATTTAAGGATCAGGCATTGATGAGCAAGGAGCTTGCGACGATCATGACGGATGCGCCGATTGAGGTATCCGTTTCCGGCTTGGAATATCAAGGCTTTAATCGTGAACAGGTGATTGCCATCTTTAAAGATCTTGGATTCAACACGCTTCTTGAACGTCTTGGGGAAGACAGTGAAGAAGCAGAGCAGGATCAGGCATTAGAGGAAATTAAGGTCGAAACCGTCACAGACGTAACAAGCGGCATATTGGTTTCTCCATCCGCATTTGTCGTTGAACAGATTGGCGACAATTATCATGAAGAGCCGCTTCTCGGATTTTCGATCATAAATGAAACGGGATCTTATTTTATTCCGAAAGACATTGCCGTGGAGTCTAAGGTGTTTAAAGAATGGGCGGAAAATGACGAGCAGAAGAAATGGCTTTTCGATAGCAAGCGGGCTGTTGTCGCTTTGCGCTGGCAGGGCATTGAGCTGAAGGGGGCGGAGTTTGATACGCTTCTTGCGGCTTATATCATCAATCCGGGCAATTCATATGATGACGTTGCGAGTGTGGCCAAGGATTACGGCCTGCATATCGTATCAAGCGACGAATCAGTTTATGGCAAAGGAGCAAAACGGGCGGTACCTTCAGAAGATGTACTGTCTGAGCATCTTGTCCGAAAAGCGTTAGCCATTCAAAGCCTGCGGGAAAAGCTTGTTCAGGAGCTGGAAAACAACGATCAGCTTGAGCTGTTTGAAGAGCTCGAAATGCCGCTTGCGCTTATTCTCGGCGAAATGGAATCAACTGGCGTCAAGGTCGATGTTGATCGTTTAAAACGAATGGGTGAAGAACTGGGTGCGAAGCTGAAGGAATATGAAGAAAAAATCCATGAGATTGCGGGAGAGCCGTTTAATATCAATTCTCCGAAACAGCTCGGCGTCATCTTGTTTGAAAAGATCGGCTTGCCTGTCGTGAAAAAAACAAAAACAGGCTATTCAACGTCTGCTGATGTGCTTGAAAAGCTGGCTGACAAGCATGAGATTGTCGACTATATTTTGCAGTACAGACAAATTGGCAAGCTTCAATCGACATATGTCGAAGGGCTTTTAAAGGTGACGAGACCGGATTCGCATAAGGTGCACACGCGCTTTAACCAGGCTTTAACGCAAACAGGCCGTCTCAGCTCGACTGATCCGAATCTGCAAAACATTCCGATCAGGCTTGAAGAAGGGCGTAAAATCCGCCAAGCTTTTGTTCCGTCTGAAAAAGACTGGCTTATTTTTGCAGCCGATTACTCACAAATCGAGCTGCGGGTGCTTGCCCATATTTCAAAGGATCAAAATCTTATCGAAGCTTTTACAAATGATATGGATATTCATACGAAAACGGCAATGGATGTGTTCCATGTTGCCGAGGATGAAGTGACTTCTGCGATGAGACGCCAGGCGAAAGCGGTCAACTTTGGCATCGTATACGGCATCAGCGATTACGGGCTGTCACAGAACCTCGGCATTACCCGGAAGGAAGCCGGAGCATTCATCGAACGCTATTTGGAAAGCTTCCAAGGCGTAAAAGCGTACATGGAAGATTCAGTTCAGGACGCGAAGCAAAAAGGATACGTGACAACGCTTATGCATCGCCGCCGTTACATTCCTGAGCTGACGAGCCGAAACTTTAATATCCGCAGTTTTGCGGAGCGTACGGCAATGAATACGCCGATTCAAGGAAGCGCAGCTGATATTATAAAAAAAGCCATGATTGATATGGCTGCCAAGCTGAAAGAAAAACAGCTGAAAGCAAGACTGCTGCTTCAAGTACACGATGAATTGATTTTTGAAGCGCCGCAAGAAGAAATTGAAATTCTTGAAAAGCTTGTTCCTGAAGTGATGGAACATGCGCTTGCATTAGATGTGCCGTTAAAGGTGGACTTTGCATCAGGCCCATCTTGGTACGATGCGAAATAAACAGAGATAGGAAGTGATGGATGTGCCGGAATTACCAGAGGTTGAAACGGTCCGGCGCACTCTGACCGGGCTTGTAAAGGGAAAAACAATCAAATCGGTAGAGATCAGATGGCCGAATATCATCAAACGGCCTGCCGAACCGGAGGAATTTGCGCGAAATCTAGCAGGAGAAACGATACAGTCTATCGGAAGACGGGGAAAGTTTTTGCTGTTTCATTTAGATCATTATGTCATGGTTTCCCACCTTCGAATGGAAGGGAAATACGGGCTTCATCAAGCGGAGGAGCCAGACGATAAACACGTGCATGTCATATTCACGATGACAGACGAAACACAGCTTCGTTACAGGGATGTGCGGAAGTTTGGGACCATGCACTTATTTAAACCGGGAGAGGAAGCGGGCGAGCTCCCTCTTTCTCAATTAGGGCCGGAACCGGATGCAGAAGAATTTACGAGTGCATATTTAAAAGAACGGCTTGCCAAAACAAACCGTGCTGTCAAAACCGCCCTACTGGATCAGAAAACAGTTGTGGGACTCGGGAACATTTATGTGGACGAGGCTCTTTTCAGAGCAGGTGTCCATCCTGAGACGAAAGCAAATCAATTATCAGATAAAACAATCAAAACACTTCATGCTGAAATCAAAAACACCCTGCAGGAGGCGATTGACGCGGGCGGCAGCACAGTCCGCTCGTATATCAACTCCCAAGGGGAAATTGGAATGTTCCAGCTGCAGCATTTTGTGTATGGAAAAAAAGACGAGCCGTGCAAAAATTGCGGAACGATGATTTCAAAAATTGTCGTCGGAGGCAGGGGCACGCATTTTTGCGCGAAGTGCCAGAAAAAAAAGTAGCATAATGCTTCATCGTCCAAGCTGTCGGTGCATATATCAGTAACTCTGTAATAGAGGATGCCATTTTCGAAACACGGATTTTTCACTTTACCATATATATGATTGTGATGAATCCCGGGCATTTTACATCTGATACAAGAGCACCAACAGAAAGGAAGAAACGGATATGCAAATGGTTTCTATACTGCTGCTGGCGTTGGCTGTCAGCTTGGACAGTTTTTCAGTCGGATTTACGTACGGATTGAGAAAAATGAAAATACCGTTTAAAGCGATTTTAATTATCGCCTGCTGTTCCGGTGCTGTCATGTTTATATCCATGCTGATCGGAAGCTTTCTTACAAAGTTTTTTCCTGTATATGTAACGGAGAAGCTTGGCGGTTTGGTATTGGTCGGAATCGGTGCGTGGGTTCTGTATCAATTTTTCAAACCGGCAAAAGACAAAGAATACTTATTGCATGAAAAAACGCTGCTTAATTTAGAGGTTCGGTCATTAGGGATTGTGATTCATATTTTGAGAAAACCTATGAGTGCGGATATCGACAAATCGGGTGTGATCAATGGAATTGAGGCGGTCTTGTTGGGATTTGCCTTATCGATTGATGCCTTCGGAGCAGGTATTGGCGCAGCCATTCTCGGTTTTTCACCGATTGTGATGAGCATCGCCGTGGCAATCATGAGCTCGCTGTTTGTATCAATCGGAATCAATGCCGGCCATTTTCTTTCTAAATGGAAATGGATTGATAAGATGGCGTTTTTGCCGGGGCTTCTGCTGATCACGATTGGGCTCTGGAAATTGTAAAAAGGAGTGGATCTCTTGACCTTAGTCATTGGTTTAACGGGAGGAATAGCTAGCGGCAAAAGTACGGTAGCCAATATGCTGATTGAAAAAGGAATAACAGTTATAGATGCAGATATCATTGCCAAACAAGCGGTAGAAAAAGGGATGCCGGCCTACCGGCAAATCATTGACGAATTCGGTGAAGACATCCTGCTCCCAAACGGTGATATAGATCGAAAAAAGCTTGGGGCACTGGTATTTACAAATGAACAAAAGCGTCTTGCTTTAAATGCAATTGTTCATCCCGCAGTCAGGCAGGAAATGCTCAATCGCCGTGATGAAGCCATAGCAAATCGCGAGGCATTTGTTGTATTAGATATCCCGCTATTGTTTGAAAGCAAATTGGAATCTTTAGTTGATAAAATTATTGTGGTCAGTGTGACCAAAGAGCTTCAGCTGGAACGTCTGATGAAGCGCAATCAGCTGACGGAAGAAGAGGCGGTCAGCCGTATCCGTGCTCAAATGCCCTTAGAGGAAAAAACAGCAAGAGCAGATCAAGTCATTGATAACAGCGGCACGCTTGCAGAGACCAAACAGCAGCTTGATGAAATCATCACTAGCTGGGCAGAATACAAAAACACCGTTCGTTAGAACGGTGTTTTTGTCATTAAAAATCAAAGTTGTCCGGATCAGGACCGACGCGCAGGTTTTCATTCAGCGCATCGATTCGGTTCATGTCATCCTGTGCTAACTCAAAGTCAAACACATTGGCATTTTCTTTAATGCGGTGTTCCTTCGTTGATTTAGGAATCGTAATGATGCCATGCTGCAGATCCCAGCGCAAAATAATTTGTGCTGCTGATTTGTTATATGTTTGAGCGATGTCTGCCAGTACAGGGTGATCCAGCAGCTGTCCCTGCATTAAAGGTGACCAAGCTTCCATCTGGATGCCTTGTTTTTTGCAGTATGCCATCAGCTCTTTTTGTGTAAGACGCGGGTGAAATTCCACTTGGTTGATCATAGGCTTTATTTCAGCAGCCGTCATCAGGTCTTCAAGATGATGGATTTGGAAGTTGCTCACGCCGATCGCTTTGACACGGCCTTCTTTATACAGAGTTTCAAGCGCTCTCCAGGCTTCTTTATATTTTCCTTCTACAGGCCAGTGGATAAGATATAGATCTAAATCATCCAAACCGAGTTTTGACACGCTTGCTTCAAATGCGGCAAGTGTTTCCTCGTAGCCTAAATCTGCATTCCACACTTTTGATGTAATAAACAGATCCTCTCTTGAGATGCCTGCTTCTTCAATGCCTTGCCGAAGCCCTTCTCCGACTCCAGCTTCATTTCCGTAGATAGCGGCAGTATCAATACTGCGGTATCCGTGAACAATGGCGGCTCTAACTGCGTTTACCAGTTCAGATCCTTCTTCCACTTGGAATACGCCTAGGCCGAACCATGGCATTTTTACCCTGTTATGAAGTGTTGCTGCTGCTTGTAAATGTGTTGTCATATTGATTTCCTCCTTTAAAATTGTCAGGCTTCCTGTTGATCCCGTTTTTCCATCAAGCGGCTCCAGCCTGTTAAGATAACTGCACCGACTACCATTAATCCGCCTATCCAAGCGGTATGAATCAGTCCGATTGAATCGGTGATCACACCCCCAAGATATGAGCCAAGCGCAATCCCTGCATTAAAGGCAGCGATATTCATCGCGGATGCGACATCAACTGCACTCGGGACAAAACGCTCAGCCAGCATGACGACATACACCTGAAGGCCGGGCACATTCATAAAGGCCAGCAATCCCATACAGAGAATGGTGATAAGGCCTGCTGTTTGATATGGAGCCGTAAATGTCAGCGTGAATAGAACGAGTGCCTGTACGATAAACATATAGAATAAAGCGGCAATCGGATTTCGGTTTGACAGCTTTCCGCCAATCATATTGCCGATTGCAATGGCAATTCCGTATACAAGCAGGATCACTGCTACAGTTCCGGCATTGAAGCCTGTTACTTCCTGAAGCAGGGGAGACAGGTACGTGAATACAACGAATGTTCCTCCGTATCCAAGAGCTGTAATGACAAATAGAAGCAATAACCGGCCGTTTGTCACAAGCTTCAATTGATCCCGCATCGTTGTTTTCGTCCCTTTTCGTAATTTGGACGGGACAAGAATGCCATTTGTAATGAAAGCAATGATTCCGACGGCGATAATGACCATAAAGGCAAAACGCCAGCCGAGCTGCTGGCCGATAAACGTGCCGAAAGGAACTCCGGTTACAGTTGCCACAGTGAGCCCTGTAAACATTATCGAAATCGCGCTAGCCCTTTTATCCTCAGGGACGATATCCGCTGCGATTGTCGAACCGATCGACATAAACACACCGTGCGAAAAAGCTGATATCACACGTGCTGCTAATAAAATCCCGATGCTTGAAGCGGTAGCGGCCATCGTATTCCCGGCAATAAAAATCAACATGATCCAAAGCAATAGCGTCTTACGTGACATGCTTGAGGTCAATGAAGTTAATATAGGTGCACCGAATGTAACGCCAAGCGCATAAAGGGAAACGGTCAATCCCGCTGTTGTGACAGGGATGTGCAGGTCATCAGAAATGAGCGGCAAAAGGCCGACGCTGATAAATTCGGTTGTTCCTATGGCGAATGCACTTACGGCCAAAGCCAGTAGTGCAGGAATGCTGCTTTTATTGGCTGAAGTCATCATGTTCCTCCTTTGTATGATGTGTTGTATGATTGAAATTCTGCCGAGTAAGCTATATAAATAAAAAAGAGCAGATTCAAATCAGCCGGCAAATGTGATTATGAAAGATATCGTCAAAAAAGAAAAGTACGTACTTTTAAGTGCTATAGTCACTTTTTAGTGCCTGTAAGGAGAGTGAACCGCATGGAGCAGAAAAAATATAACATTTCAGTTGAAGCGACTCTTGAAGTGATCGGCGGGAAATGGAAATGCGTCATTTTATGCCATCTGACGCACGGAAAAAAACGCACGAGTGAATTAAAGCGCCTGATGCCTAACATCACGCAAAAAATGCTGACCCAGCAGCTGCGCGAGCTGGAAGCGGACGGTGTCATTAACCGGATCGTGTACAATCAGGTTCCTCCCAAAGTGGAATACGAGCTTAGCGAATACGGCCGCAGCTTAGAAGGGATTTTAGACATGCTGTGTGCTTGGGGAGCGAGTCATATTAACAGAGTGTACGGGGATACATTTTCTGTGTTAGAAGAAAGTGTGCTCAATGATAAGTTAAAACAGGAGTCATAAAAAATGAGAGCAGTCAGTGCGGAACGCTGGCTGCTTTTTGGTTCTTACGCCTAATTTGTGTGCAAGAAAACATATAATGTATCATAAATTAGCGTTGTAATCGTTGATTTTTAACAATATGTACTGGCGAATCCATTTTAATGTGTTATACTAATTACAGATGACAACAAATTAGAATGACATAATCGATAAGGGGTGTCCAACATGAAGGTAAAAGTAGCGATCAACGGGTTTGGAAGAATCGGGAGAATGGTTTTTAGAAAAGCAATGTTAGATGATCAAATTCAAGTAGTGGCCATTAACGCCAGCTATTCCGCAGAAACGCTGGCTCATTTAATAAAGTATGACACAAATCACGGCAGGTACGACAAAGAGGTTGTGGCTGGTGAAGACTGCCTAATCGTGAATGGAAAGAAAGTGCTTTTATTAAACAGCCGTGATCCAAAACAGCTGCCTTGGCGGGAATATGATATTGACATTGTCGTCGAAGCGACAGGGAAGTTTAATTCAAAAGATAAAGCGATGGGTCATATAGAAGCGGGGGCCAAAAAAGTCATTCTGACTGCTCCGGGAAAAAATGAAGACGTTACCATTGTGATGGGAGTAAATGAGGACCAATTCGACGCCGACCGCCATGTCATTATTTCAAATGCGTCATGCACGACAAATTGCCTTGCGCCTGTTGTAAAAGTGCTGGATGAAGAATTTGGCATTGAGAGCGGGCTGATGACTACAGTTCACGCATATACGAATGACCAGAAAAATATTGATAATCCGCATAAAGATTTGCGCCGGGCGCGGGCATGCGGTGAATCCATCATTCCGACGACAACAGGAGCGGCAAAGGCGCTTTCGCTCGTGCTGCCGCATCTGAAAGGAAAGCTTCACGGCCTTGCCTTGCGCGTCCCTGTTCCGAACGTCTCACTGGTTGATCTCGTTGTCGATCTGAAAACTGATGTAACGGCTGAAGAGGTAAACGAGGCATTTAAACGGGCTGCCAAAACTTCGATGTACGGCGTTCTTGATTATTCAGATGAACCGCTCGTTTCGACTGACTATAATACAAATCCGCATTCAGCGATCATTGACGGGCTTACGACAATGGTAATGGAAGACAGAAAAGTAAAGGTGCTCGCATGGTATGACAACGAATGGGGCTACTCATGCAGAGTCGTTGATCTGATCCGCCATGTAGCGGCACGAATGAAACATCCGTCTGCTGTATAAAATAAGGTCATGGACGCATTTTGAAGAAAAAACCCTTAACAGCATATTTCTGAAAAAACGCACCTTGCAAATTAGACTTAAACACAGTATACTATTTTTCGTGAACTTCTTGCTTGAGACTGTTTCGGAATTACTTAAAGGGTTAGGACCTCTCCGGACTAACTTTCCCCCGTGGTAAATGGCCGACCCAGTTGTTGGAATTTCACTTTTTAATTCTTGTTAAGGGGGGTCCATGACTATGGAAACAATGGGGCGTCACGTTATCTCCGAGCTATGGGGATGCGATTTTGATAAGCTGAATGACATGGATTTTATTGAAAAAACGTTTGTAAATGCTGCTCTAAAATCAGGTGCTGAGGTGCGCGAGGTTGCATTTCACAAATTTGCACCGCAAGGCGTAAGCGGAGTTGTGATTATTTCTGAATCACACTTAACAATTCACAGTTTTCCTGAGCACGGATATGCGAGCATTGATGTTTATACTTGTGGAGACTTAGATCCTAATGTCGCTGCTGATTACATCGCAGAGGCATTACATGCTGATACAAGAGAAAACATTGAAATACCAAGAGGAATGGGGCCTGTGCAAATTAAACAGGCGCAAGCGAAAGTACTATAGTAAACACGAACACAAAGGGAGCTGAAGCTAGAAAGCCATTTTGCGCTTTTTAGCTTATGCTCCTTTTATTTTTATAAAGAAACAAGGGTGGTCCAGCTTTTTCTTTTTTCGTTTTTTTTGTAAAATAAGAAAGAGATTTTCACAAACCACCAGATGCTGTAGACACAGCTTTACACAACGGCTCTCCCGACAGATGCTTTCACATCTATTTTAAAAGGCGGAGGCTGCCGAAAATACATTGCAGGGAACGAAATAGTTGGGAGCTGATTTTATTGAAATGTCCTTCATGCCAGCATAACGGAACGAGAGTCCTCGATTCACGGCCTGTGGATGACGGAAAATCGATTCGCCGAAGACGCGAGTGTGAATCCTGCCACTACCGGTTTACGACCTTTGAGAAAGTGGAGGAAACCCCGCTCATCGTCGTGAAAAAAGAAGGTGTGCGTGAGGAATTCAGCAGAGAAAAAATGCTGCGCGGCCTCATAAAAGCATGTGAAAAAAGACCTGTTTCACTCAAAACGCTTGAAGACATGTGCTTTGATATTGAAAAAGAACTTCGCAATCAAGGCTGCTCTGAGGTGAAAAGCGAGCTCGTCGGAGAAATGGTGATGGACCGGCTGGCTAAGATTGATGAAGTCGCATATGTACGGTTCGCGTCAGTCTATCGGCAGTTTAAAGATATAAACGTCTTTATCGATGAATTAAAAGATTTAATAAAGAAAGAGCGTTAAAAGAGCTAAGAGGATTCTTCTAGCTCTTTTCTCATGTGCAAAATTGGCATTTGATAGATATGAGAAACGGTGTAAAATGAAAGGTAGAAACAAATTCGGAAGGTTTGAGAATGTATGGCTGACTATTGGAAAGATGTACTGCCTGTAGATCCGTATGTGGTCAAAAGCAGATCGATGCTGCAGGATATAGACAGACAAATTATTACACAACTGTATCAGCCCTTAATCGGCCCTGTTGCATTCTCTCTTTATATGACATTGTGGGGAGAGCTTGAACAAAACCGTCTGTGGGGCGGAGAGTCCACACATAGACAGCTGATGGGGATGACACAGTCTAACTTAAAAACGATCCATCAGGAACAGGGGAAGCTCGAAGGCATCGGATTGCTAAAAGTATATATGAAGGAATCCGAGCGGCAGGAGCGCCTCTTTATATATGAACTCCTTCCGCCGCTCAGGCCAAATGATTTTTTTGAAGACGGAATGCTGAATGTTTTTCTGTACAATAGAGTCGGAAAAACAAAATATCAGCAATTAAAACAATTTTTCACGCACCCGGCCATTTCAGAAGATGCGAAGGACATTACGCGGCCGTTTAATCATGCGTTTGAATCGCTGCAGCCGAGTGAATGGAAGCTCACATCTGATATGGAGGAAACGGTGAAACTTGCGCAGGGCACAGAGTATACTTCTGTCGGACAGGCACCGTCCTACACCATAACGGAGGATGTGTTTGATTTTGATTTGTTTTTAGCGGGACTTTCTGAGACGATGATTCCGAGAAAAGCAATGACTCAGCAGGTGCGGGACACAATCAAAAAGCTTTCTTATCTGTACGGCATAGATCCTTTGCAAATGCAAAATGTCGTGATGAGCGCGATTGATGAGCGTGACGTCATTACGACGGAGGCTTTAAGAAAAGCGGCAAGTGACTGGTATCAAATCGAAAGAAACGGACAACTGCCTGACTTAGTGGAAAAAACACAGCCGGTGCATCTGCGTGAAGGCGAAAAACCGGCGGAAGGGGATTCGCTGGACGGGAAACTGATCGCATTGCTTGAGGCGATTTCTCCGAAGAAGCTTCTGCAGGACATTGCCGACGGAACTGAGCCGTCAAAAGCTGATCTGAAAATCATAGAAGAAATTATGTTTGAACAGAAGCTCGAGCCAGGCGTTACAAATGTGTTAATTTATTACGTCATGCTGAAAACCGATATGAAGCTGTCGAAAAACTATATCCAAAAAATCGCGTCGCATTGGGCGCGCAAAAAGGTAAAAACGGTCAGAGAAGCGATGAAGCTCGCGATAGAAGAAAACCGCCAATACCTTGAATGGGCTGAAGGGAAAGCAAATCAGCCATCAAAACGAAACTCAAAAGTGATTCGCGAAGAAAAACTTCCTGACTGGATGAAAGAAAAGGAAACAGCCTCCGATTCAGAATCCGGACAGCAGAAGCTGCAACCTCAGGATTTGGAAGAACAGAAGAAAAAGATGATGGAAGAGATGCAAAAACTGAAAAAATACTCTGCCTATTAAAGACAGAGATGCGGGGTGAAGTAATAGATGGAACCAATCGGCCGTTCCCTGCAGGGCGTAACCGGCAGACCGGATTTCCAAAAACGTCTTGAACAAATGAAGGAAAAAGTCATGAAGGATCAAGATGTTCAGGCATTTTTGAAGGAAAACGAAGAAATGATTGATCAAAAAATGATTGAAAAGAGCTTAAATAAGCTTTATGAATATAGCGGACAAAGCAAGAATTGCTCCTATTGTTCAGAAGATGAAGATTGCAACAATCTGTTGGAGGGTTACCATCCGAAGCTTGTTGTCAATGGCCGTTCTATTGATATCGAGTATTATGAATGTCCGGTCAAACGGAAGCTCGACCAACAGAAAAAACAAAAGTCTCTTATGAAAAGCATGTATATCCAGCAGGACCTTCTCGGAGCGACATTCCAGCAGGTTGATATCAGTGATCCGAGCAGGCTCGCGATGTTCCAGCATGTTACGGATTTTCTGAAAAGCTATAATGAGACGGGAAAAGGGAAAGGACTGTATTTATACGGGAAATTCGGGGTAGGAAAAACGTTTATGCTCGCTGCGATTGCCAATGAACTGGCGGAAAAAGAGTATTCCTCCATGATCGTATATGTACCCGAATTTGTGAGAGAGCTCAAGAATTCGCTTCAAGACCATTCATTGGAAGAGAAGCTCAATATGGTCAAAACAACACCTGTATTGATGCTTGATGACATCGGAGCGGAATCAATGACGAGCTGGGTAAGGGATGAAGTCATCGGAACGGTGCTTCAGCACAGAATGTCCCAGCAGCTTCCGACGTTCTTTTCTTCTAATTTCTCACCTGACGAACTGAAGCATCATTTTACGTATTCGCAAAGGGGAGAAAAGGAAGAAGTAAAAGCGGCAAGATTAATGGAGCGGATATTATATTTGGCTGCTCCAATCCGCCTTGACGGAGAAAACCGCCGCCATCCGTAATCGCTGCGGTTCAAAGGGGAAGGAACTGAGGGTATGAAACGAAAAACCGCTCTTAAATGGCTGGCAGTGCTGGCCGTTGCAGGTTTAATCTTTTGGGGAAATAAAAGGTATTTGAATGTATCGCCGAAAGAGATCAGGGTATGGATATTGTCATTCGGGGTCTTTGCACCGCTGATGTTTATCGGGATATCCATCGTCAGACCTCTTGTTTTATTTCCGGTGTCTGTTATTTCTATAGCGGGCGGGCTTGCGTTTGGCCCGCTTCTCGGCACGCTTTACACGTTATTCGGTTCGATGTGCGCCTCAGCTGTTTCGTTTTTTGCAGCGGGTTTGTTTGCTGCGAAAAAGAACGGCCATTACGAAAAGCTGGAAGCCATTCAGAAGCAGATGGAGGATAACGGATTTTTTTATATCTTTCTTTTAAGAATCCTGCCGATCAATTTTGATTTCGTCAGTTATGCGGCAGGTCTTTCCAATGTCAAAGCGCTGCCATATTTTGCGGCGACGGCCGCGGGAATCATCCCTGGGACCATTGCGCTTAATGTGCTGGGTGCGAGCTTTTTGGCTGGCAATCTGCCCGCTTTCTTTATGGTGCTCGCTTTGTATATCGTGTTTATCTCGCTGCCGTTCATCTTCAGAAAGAAAATGCAAAACCTGTTCCAAGAATCAAATTAAGATTTGCCAATGACCTTTACGTCTATTTTAAAAACATCCCCCATATACTTGTAACAGATGCCGTAAGGGGGGACAAACATGCTTGAAATAATCTTTGAAGATGACCATGATGCAGCCGCTTTTTTACATCTCATTCAGCATTCGGACGATCGGAACAATATCATTGTCCGTGAAGGCATACGGAAAATCGGGATTGAAAAAGCTAAGCCGGCTTTCTCTATTCAGCATTTTATGGAGCCGATTCTGGTCAAGTTTTTTTTAGAATGCAAAGAAGACGAGCATATGCTGTCATTGATTGAGGGAACATACTGCTTCACGGACCAGGATGAACAGCAGCAAATCCTTCAGCTCGCACACAGTATTATTGAAGGAGAAGCGGACGATCTGCCGTTTGAGCCGCTAAAGCTTTCGCGGAAACAATCAATTTTGGATGAACTCCAAACGATTTGTTTAGAGGAAGGCTTATTTTCCATTCGTTCCTTTCAGACCTTCCGACTCGGACAATACTACAAGCAGCTTAGAGACATTACGGAAGCGGCGATAGATGAATATAAGATGGAACAGGAATATCAAAACTTTATTCAAACACTCAGAGACTATGTAACAGCAAAACAGCCGCGAATCAAAAAGGTGCATATTGTCCATGATGGTTCATTTACATTATGGGAACTGCGCTATGTGCCGGAACGGGAAAAAATGAAATACATAGACAGGCGATTCGTCCGCGATCATCCTATGTACATTGATTCTCATTTGCTCGCGCCGCTGATTTCCATTGCGCCTGATGAAGTGGTGCTTTACACCGACCAGCCCGAGCACATGATGGCAAGGACCATTCAAAACGTATTTCAAGAGAGAATGGAAATGCTTCCGCTGCACGCTTTTTCAGACGCAGAAATACCTGTGAAGCACTCGGAAGGATAAGGGCCGGCAGCCTGTATATATAAGGCTGTCGGTTTGAAAAAGGAAATACGATCGTGTTGATTTTTTGGATTGAACAATTTATAATACATAGGAGATTAAGAAAGACACACGTATTGATAAGGACACGAAGGAATGATACCGGCTCAAAGAGAGGGAAGCCCCGGCTGCAAGCTTCCCAGCTAAGGACCATTCACTTTACCGCCTTTGAACTTCAGCTGTGAACCCCTTTAAAGGAGCAGTAATGGCTGACGGGAACTCCCGTTACAGAGCTTAGAGCCGCAGTTGCCGGAGTATTGGCTTTGCGGAAAAAAGGGTGGAACCACGATTCCGTTTATTCAACCTCGTCCCTTTCATAGGGGGCGGGGTTTTTATATGCAAAAAAGGAGTGACATAGATGTCAGATATGGTAAAAATCACATTTCCTGATGGAGCAGTCAAGGAGTTTGCGAAAGGAACAACAACAGAAGATATCGCGGCATCCATCAGTCCGGGATTAAAGAAAAAATCATTAGCCGGAAAACTGAACGGAAAAGAAATCGATTTGAGAACACCGATCAATGAAGACGGTACAGTGGAAATCATTACTGAAGGCTCAGAAGAAGGTCTTCAAATTATGCGCCATAGTACGGCTCACTTGCTTGCTCAAGCGATTAAACGCATTTATAAAGATGTCAAATTCGGTGTCGGTCCGGTCATCGAAAACGGTTTTTACTACGATGTAGAAATGGAAGAAGCGATTACACCGGAGGATCTGCCGAAAATCGAGAAAGAAATGAAAAAAATCGTCAATGCGAACCTCCCGATCGTTCGAAAAGAAGTCAGCCGTGAAGAAGCGAAAGCCCGTTTTGCAGAAATCGGCGACGACCTGAAGCTTGAACTATTGGATGCCATTCCTGAAGGAGAAACCGTTTCGATCTATGAGCAAGGCGAATTCTTTGACCTGTGCCGCGGCGTGCACGTTCCTTCAACAGGAAAAATCAAAGAGTTTAAGCTGTTAAGCCTTGCAGGCGCATACTGGCGCGGTGACAGCAACAACCAAATGCTTCAGCGCGTATACGGCACAGCTTTCTTCAAAAAAGCTGATCTTGAAGAGCATCTTCGCATGCTTGAAGAAGCGAAAGAGCGTGACCACAGAAAGCTCGGCAAAGAATTAAAGCTGTTTGCGAACTCTCAAAAAGTCGGACAAGGCCTGCCGCTTTGGCTGCCAAAAGGCGCGACAATCCGCCGCGTCATCGAGCGCTACATTGTTGATAAAGAAATCAGCCTCGGCTATGAGCATGTATACACACCTGTGCTTGGGAGCAAAGAGCTGTATGAAACATCAGGACACTGGGATCATTATCAAGAAGGCATGTTCCCTCCGATGGAAATGGACAATGAAACCCTTGTGTTGCGTCCAATGAACTGCCCGCACCATATGATGATTTACAAACAAGACATTCACAGCTACCGCGAGCTTCCGATTCGTATTGCGGAGCTGGGAACGATGCACCGCTATGAAATGTCAGGTGCGCTGTCAGGGCTTCAACGCGTACGTGGCATGACGTTAAATGATGCACACATCTTTGTGCGCCCGGATCAAATTAAGGATGAGTTTATCCGTACAGTCCGTTTAATCCAGGATGTATATGAAGATTTCGGTTTAAGTGATTACACATTCCGTCTGTCTTACCGTGATCCGGAAGATACAGAGAAATATTTTGATGACGATGAAATGTGGAACAAAGCACAATCCATGCTGAAAGAGGCAATGGACGAAATCGGCCATGACTATTACGAAGCAGAAGGTGAAGCGGCATTCTACGGCCCTAAACTTGATGTTCAGGTGAAAACAGCGATTGGCAAAGAAGAAACATTGTCTACGGTTCAGCTTGACTTCTTATTGCCTGAACGTTTCGATCTAACCTATATCGGTGAAGACGGCAAGCAGCACCGTCCGGTTGTTATTCACAGAGGTGTCGTATCAACAATGGAACGATTTGTTGCCTTCTTAATCGAAGAACACAAAGGCGCGCTGCCAACATGGCTTGCACCTGTTCAGTTCCAAGTCATCCCGGTGTCTCCGGCTGTGCATTTAGACTACGCGAAAAAAGTGCAGGAACGCCTGCAGCGTGAAGGCCTGCGTGTAGAAGTCGACAGCCGTGATGAAAAAATCGGCTACAAAATTCGCGAAGCGCAAATGCAAAAAATTCCGTACATGCTTGTGGTCGGTGACCAAGAAGCAGAAAACGGAGCGGTAAACGTCCGTAAGTACGGAGAGCAGAACTCTGAAACCATTTCACTAGATGATTTTGTGAAAAAGGCAGTATCTGAAGCGAAAAAATAACATAAAAAAGCATGATCTCATTGAAGAGATCATGCTTTTTTTATTTCTCTAATATAGGAAACAAATCATGAAGGCTGCTGATGATGTAATCAGGCGTCACATCGGTCTCGTTTTTCTTATCTGTCCGATTAATCCAAACAGTTTTGATACCGGCTCTTGAAGCGCCTAAAATATCAGTATTCAAATTATCGCCGACCATGATCGCATCGTCTTTTTCAATATTCATCAGCTTAAGGCAGTGTTCAAAAATTGAAACATCCGGTTTCCCTTTTCCGAAAGCGCCCGAGATGACGATTTCATTGAAATAAGGGGCGAGTTCAGGCACGCCGGCGAGCTTCTCCTTTTGCAGACTCGGATCGCCGTTTGTCAAAAGCAGCAATTCATATTTGCCTTTTAATTGATCGAGTACAGCAAATGTTTCATCATATACAAAGGGGCGTTTTCTGCGCTCTGCCGCGAAAAACTCTCCCAAGTATTCGCCATATGCAGGATCATCGATGCCAAGCGCTTTCAGCCCGTTTATCCATGCGTTTCTTCTGTACTCCGGCACAATCTTGTTCAGCTTCTGAAAGCCTTCACTGATCGGTTCGGAGAAATTGGACCACAGTCCTTCAAACGGGTTAATGCCGATCATCACTGTATATGGATACGTCTCATATGACATGTACAATTCTCTCGCCGCTTCGCGAACAGCTGCTTCGAATGCCTGCGGGTCAAGGCCATATTTTTTCTCCGCCTGTAAACAAGTTTCTGCAAATGTTGTTCTGACGCTTTTTTCGTCCCAAAGTAGTGTATCGTCTAAATCAAAAAATACGGCTTTCATGATCTTCTCCTCTGCTTCAGATTCAAATCTTTCTGCCAAAAGGCTCACATTTTATTTTACAATAGATAAAAGCCTTGTGAAATATGTTTTCAGACGATTTTAAAAAAACAGTCAGCCGTGAAACGAAAACATGCTAGAATGAAAACGGAAAGAACAGGTGACATGCATGATTCATTTAATGATTATGATGCTTGAGAGGGTAGGGATTATCGTTATATTGGGCTTCATTCTCGCCCATACGAAGCTTTTCAGACAAGCTTTGCAAAATCAGGACGGCTATAAAGGAAAAGTGGTTTTAATCTCTATTTTTTCTCTCTTTAGTATCATCAGCAATTATACAGGCATCGAAATTCAAAAAAATATGATTGTAAACAATGACTGGGTGTTTGCGATAGATCCGTCGGGCTCTATCGCGAATACCCGTATTTTGGGCGTGGAAATCGGAGGCCTTCTCGGAGGTCCGTTTGTAGGAGCGGGGATCGGTATACTGGCAGGCCTGCACCGTTTTTCGCTCGGCGGCAGCACGGCCTTAAGCTGTGCGGTATCATCCGTTTTAGCGGGTGTTCTTGCAGGCTTGATCGGCAGGTATTTTACGAAGCGGTACCGAATGCCGACACCGCGTATCGCCGCTCTTGTGGGAATCGGCATGGAGTCACTGCAGATGGTGATTATATTGCTGATGGCGAAGCCATTCAGTGACGCTTGGGAGCTTGTCAGTATGATCGGGATTCCGATGATACTCATCAACGGAACAGGCAGTTTTATTTTCCTGTCGATTATTCAAGCGATCATCCGCAAGGAAGAGCAGGCAAGGGCGCTTGAAACGCACAGAGTGCTGACAATTGCTGACCAGACGCTTCCTTTTTTTCGCCAAGGTCTAAATGAAAACTCCTGTAAAAGTGTGGCGGCTATTATCCATAAGCTGACCGGAACAGATGCGGTGTCTCTCACTGACAATGAGAAGATCCTTGCGCATGTCGGCGCGGGAATGGATCACCACATCCCATCAAAAAGCTTGATCACCGGCCTGTCCAAAAAGGTGATAAAAACAGGGCAAATCATGAAGGCGATTTCCCAGGAAGAGATTGAATGCACGCATTCTGAATGTCCTTTGCATGCGGCGATTGTCCTGCCGCTGACATCAAACGGCAATACAATCGGCACTTTAAAAATGTATTTTAAAAACCCGGCTGGCCTGAGCCAAGTAGAGGAGGAGCTTGCTGAGGGGCTGGCCATGCTGTTTTCGACACAGCTTGAGCTTGGGGAAGCAGAGCTGCAAAGCAAGCTTCTCAAGGATGCTGAAATCAAAGCGCTTCAAGCACAGGTGAATCCGCATTTTTTATTTAATGCGATCAATACGATTTCTGCGTTATGCCGCACGGATGTTGAAAAAACACGTAAGCTCTTATTGCAGCTCAGTGTTTATTTTCGTTCAAACCTTCAAGGAGCGAGACAGCTGCTGATTCCGCTCTCAAAGGAGCTGAACCACCTCCACGCCTATTTATCATTAGAACAGGCGCGTTTTCCCGGGAAATATAAGATTGAGCTGAATATCGACAGCAGGCTGGAACAGACTGAAATCCCTCCGTTTGTTTTACAGGTGCTTGTGGAAAACGCGCTTCGTCATGCGTTTCCGAAAAAACAAGACATGTGCAAAGTTACGGTCTGTGTCTTATCTGATGATACATTCGTCTATATGAAGGTGACGGATAACGGACGGGGAATTCCGCCGGACATCCTGCCGGAGCTGGGAAAGAAACCGTTTCCGTCTAAGGAGGGAACCGGTACAGCGCTTTATAACCTGAATCAGCGGCTGGTCGGTTTATTCGGACAGCAAGCCGCACTGAATATCAGGAGTGAGGTTCAGAAAGGGACAGAGGTTTCCTTTCGAGTGCCAATGCAACAGATGAAAGAGGGAGAAGAACATGCTCAGGGTGTTAATAGTTGATGATGAGATGCTGGCAAGGGATGAACTGGCTTACTTGCTCAAGCGGACCAATGAGGAAATAGAAATCAATGAAGCGGAAAATATCGAATCTGCTTTTGACCAAATGATGGATCAAAAACCTGATTTGCTGTTTTTAGACGTTGATTTATCCGGAGAAAACGGTTTTGATATCGCAAAGCGATTGAAAAAAATGAAGCATCCTCCTGCTGTTGTATTTGCGACAGCGTATGACCAATATGCGCTCAAAGCGTTTGAGGTGGACGCTCTTGATTATTTAACTAAGCCTTTCGATGAGGAAAGAATTCAGCAAACGCTGAAAAAATATAAAAAAGTAAATCGGGATATCGTTGAAATAGAACAGAACAGCCATGCCGGCCAGCATAAACTCGCGCTATCTGTCGGAGAATCAATTGTAATCATAGATACGAAGGACATTATCTATGCTGGGACGGAAGATGGTCATGTCAATGTAAAAACCTTCGATACATCTTATTCGGTCAGCGATACGCTCGTTGTGATTGAGAAAAAGTTGCCTGATGCTGACTTTATCCGCGTCCATCGAAGCTTTGTCGTCAATACCGAATATATTAAAGAAATTCAGCCGTGGTTTAATTCAACGTACAATCTGATCATGAAAGACGGATCAAAAATACCGGTCAGCCGGACATATGCAAAGGAATTGAAAAAGCTGCTCCATATTTGATGGGCGGCTTTTTGCATTTCAGCCATTTGATTCTGCAACTCAGTCCCGCTATTCGGCATGTTATCTTGTAAGCGCTTCATAACAGGGGATTCTTATTTATAATGAGGGTACCAAAGAGAAAGAGGTGAAGAAAATGAGTGCTAAAAAAGTGTACGGGTTTTTAACACAAGCATTTATTTTTGCCGTCATTATGCTGGTTTCGAATATGATTGCAGCTATTGTCCCGATACCTATCCCGGCATCGGTTGTAGGGTTGGTCTTATTATTTCTTCTATTATGTTTGAAAGTCATTAAATTGGAACAAGTAGAAACGCTCGGAACGTCTTTAACCTCTCTGATCGGGTTTTTATTTGTCCCGTCAGGTATATCTGTTATGAATTCGCTAGGTGTGATGCAGCAATACGGTCTGCAAATTGTTCTTGTCATTCTGCTCGCAACGATCATTTTGCTAGGGGCTACAGGATTGTTTTCTCAGCTGATTCTTTCGCTGAGCGGAAAACGCAAATCCGCAGCGGATATGAAAACAAAAACAGTGCAAAGCCCGCAGAACAATAAAGAACTCGTTCACCATTAAGGAAACAGGAGGTTCATCAGATGGAAAGCACAATGAGTCCTTATTTCGGAATTGTCGTATCACTTGCTGCATTCGGCATCGGCACCTTTTTATTTAAGAAAACGAAAGGCTTCTTCCTTTTCACTCCTTTGTTTGTTGCCATGGTGCTTGGGATCGCATTTTTAAAAATTGGCGGTTTTTCCTATGCGGACTATCATAACGGGGGAGAAATCATTAAGTTTTTCCTTGAACCGGCGACGATCGCTTTTGCAATTCCTCTTTACAAACAAAGAGATAAGCTGAAAAAATACTGGTGGCAAATCATGTCCTCCATTATTGTCGGCTCTATCTGCTCTGTCACGATTGTTTATTTGCTCGCAAAAGGTATTCACCTTGATGCGGCAGTGATGAAAAGCATGCTTCCGCAGGCGGCTACAACGGCAATTGCGCTTCCTCTATCAAAAGACATTGGAGGCATCAGCGACATCACTGCCTTTGCGGTCATCTTTAACGCTGTAATTGTTTATGCGCTCGGAGCATTGTTCTTGAAGGTGTTTAAAGTAAAGAATCCCATTTCTAAAGGATTGGCTCTCGGAACGTCCGGACATGCACTCGGTGTAGCCGTCGGGATCGAGATGGGAGAAGTCGAAGCTGCGATGGCAAGTATTGCGGTTGTCGTAGTAGGAGTGGTAACGGTTCTTGTCATTCCTGTGTTCGTGCAGCTGATCGGAGGATAAGCCAAGGCTGAAAGCCTTGGCTTTTTCTATTTTATGGTGCGTCTTCGGGGTCGATATATCCTTGTTTAATGCCCCATTCCACTTGATCGTCATGCCACTTTTTTCGTTCTTCATAACCATAACCATCGTCATCAGGAAGCTCTGAAGCCGGCTGTTGAATGGTATCATCTGTCTGTTTCGAAGAAGATGGTGCATGTTGGCTATTAGATGAGGGTGCTTCGGTCTGCTGCCGTTGTGCTTGCGATTGCCGCTTTTTTTCAGCATTCTCTTCCTGCTCTTTTTGGATTGCTGCCTGTCTCTGTCTTTCAAGCTCAGCTTGTCTTTCAGCTTCCGCTAATCGCTGTCTCTCTGCTGCCGCCTGCCGCTCTGCCAATCGCTGTCTCTCAGCTTCTTCCTCCTGCTGTTTCTTTCGTTTCGCCTCTTGCTCTTTTTCACGTTTTTTTGCGGCCTCGATTTGTCTTTGTTTCTCTGCTTCTTCTTTTGCTTTCAGCTTTCCTAATTCAGCAGCGAGCGGACTTTCAAACTTCATTTCCAATGAAACGGGTTTTAGTTTTTTCAGCTCTAGTTCCTTTTGGTTAAATGCTACGGCTGTCTTAACCGTTTCAGCTTTTGGTTCGGAAGATGTGCTGCTATTCGAGCAACCGGTTACTATCAATGTGAAAAATAAAGCAAGCTGTATCAGTTTGTTCATGTGTCAGACTCCCTTCTGCTTGCTATATCGGTTAGGGATTAACTTTACTTTACATTTTTTCCTGTCAGTGGTTTCATGATAAACTGTGAAATAAGGAGAAGGATGGGGGAGACTATTGATTCTTCATATAACAGAATCAGGGTACACTATCCTCGGCGCATGGTCTTTATTCATGGCGGGGGTGTCAGCGGCTGGATGTGGGAAGAGCAAATCAGCTATTTTCAGCCTATCCGGGGATCGGCCACCGCTGGCTGAACCGATGTTATTCAACAGAACACTTGATGCGTGGCTAAGCCGTTCAGAAACTTTACATTCTGGATGAGGATGAAAGATTTTCTTTTTCTCTCTTGCGCTCATAGAAAACCCATGTTACAATGTAAAAGTTGTTCCGGATAAGTCGTCCTTGACTAAAGATCCGGTATTGTGTAGAATAGTTATTGAATTGAATATAAATCACAAGCAGAAGCACCCGCTTCTCACCTGATTGACACATGCATGTAGTTGGCAGGTTGACCGTACATTTTTATTGATACAGATGTTCGTAGTGTGGGTGTTTTATAATGCCCACACTTTTTGTTTGCCTGCAGAATGCAGTCAAAATGAGTTGTGAATCAATTCGAAGAAACTATGGAGGTGGCTCATTATTAGCAAAGATCAATTGGTTAATGAGGGTATCCGTGCACGTGAGGTCCGTTTGATCGGACAAAATGGCGACCAGCTTGGAATCAAGTCCCGTCAGGAAGCACTTGAAATCGCCGGCCGCGCAAATCTTGACCTTGTGTTAGTTGCAGCGAATGCAAAACCGCCTGTCTGCCGAATCATGGACTACGGTAAGTTCCGATTTGAGCAGCAGAAAAAGGAAAAAGAAGCACGCAAGAATCAAAAAATCATTAACTTAAAAGAAGTTCGGTTAAGTCCGACAATCGATGAGCATGACTTTAACACGAAATTGCGCAATGCGATTAAATTCCTTGAAAAAGGCGATAAAGTGAAAGCTTCTATCCGCTTTAAAGGACGCGCAATCACTCATAAAGAAATCGGTCAGCGTGTGTTAGACCGTTTTTCTGAAGCATGTGCTGAGGTTGCGACTGTCGAAACAAAACCAAAAATGGACGGCCGTAGCATGTTCTTAATGCTCGCGCCGAAAAACGAAAAGCAATAAGGAGGAAATCCCATGCCAAAAATGAAAACTCACCGCGGATCTGCTAAACGTTTTAAAAAGACAGGTTCTGGGAAGTTAAAACGTTCTCACGCGTATACAAGTCACTTATTCGCTAACAAATCTCAAAAGCAAAAGCGTAAGCTTCGCAAGAGTGCTGTTGTAAGTGCAGGAGACTTCAAACGTATCAAACAAATGCTTGCTAACATCAAGTAATCGGATAAGGAACAATTAGGAGGGAAATTTAATGCCAAGAGTAAAAGGCGGAACTGTTGCGCGTAAGCGTCGTAAAAAGGTTCTTAAATTAGCAAAAGGTTATTTCGGTTCAAAACATACATTATACAAAGTAGCTAACCAGCAGGTCATGAAATCTGGAAACTATGCTTTCCGTGACCGTCGTCAGAAAAAACGTGATTTCCGTAAACTTTGGATCACTCGTATCAATGCAGCTGCTCGCATGAACGGTCTTTCTTACAGCCGTTTAATGCACGGTCTTAAGCTTTCTGGTATCGAAGTAAACCGTAAAATGCTTGCTGATCTTGCTGTAAACGATCTTACTGCATTCAATCAGCTTGCTGATGCTGCTAAAGCTCAATTAAACAAGTAATCATATAGAGCCGCTCTCCAGCAGAGCGGCTTTTTTATATAAAGGATGAGGCCACATGGTTATTGCTGTCTATTTGGTGCTGATTAATCTATGCGGTTTTTGGGTGATGGGCGTTGACAAACGAAAAGCGCAGCAGCACAAATGGAGAATTTCTGAAGAACGGCTGTGGCTGATAGCGATCGTGTTTGGAGCGCTCGGTGTCTGGCTTGGCATGCAAACCTTCAGACATAAAACGAAACACACGTCTTTTAAGTACGGAGTGCCACTTCTTTTGGTCATTGAAGCGATCTTGATCGGCATTTATTACAGCCCGTTTGATTTATAAAAAGCAGAAAAGCGTTTTAACGCTCTTCTGCTTTTTTTGCGAGTTTAATGGGCTGGTCCCAGTCAATCTTACAATTCGGATAGCGTTCCAGCACTTTTTCTTCAATGTTCTCAAAATCTTTTGCAGAAAAATGTTTCAGCTTCTCAGGAGATTCTGTCCAGACAAAGATGGTGTGGATAAACAGCGGATGGTCCTTGGAAGGAATATGCTTTTCTCCTTCAAAAAGCACGCCTTTATACGTCAGCTGAAAGTTCTTTCGGGTATTGTTCTGTTCATCAATAATATAAAAATGTTCTTTTGATTGGGCCAGCTTGAGCCTTCTCTTTGGATTCGCGACATATTTGACTGCGGCATAAATACAATAAGCAAAAAGTGCAAGCAATATAATCCTTAAAACCATGACAAACATTGTGTGAAGGCACCTCCCTTATTGTGATGATCTGATGTAATACGAAGAGCATAGAAAAAGGTTTCACTTTTTTAAAAAGAAAGTTCTAAAAACATATACCCGATTTTCAAGTGAAATAGTCGTATGGTTAGCGCCAGGTTTTGTATAATAAGAAGGCAGGACTGATGAAGGAGGTTTTGAAACATGGCAAAATTAGATGAAACATTGACCATGCTGAAAGATTTAACAGATGCAAAAGGCATACCGGGCAATGAGAGAGAAGTAAGGCAAGTGATGAAATCATACATAGAACCATTTGCTGATGAGGTGACAACAGATCGGCTGGGCAGTTTAATTGCCAAAAAAACAGGTGTGCAAAACGGCCCGAAAATTATGATCGCCGGGCATTTGGACGAAGTCGGCTTTATGGTGACACAAATCACCGATAAAGGCTTTATCCGTTTTCAAACCGTTGGCGGCTGGTGGGCTCAGGTTATGCTGGCCCAGCGTGTCACCATCGTGACAAAAAAAGGCGAAATCACAGGGGTTATCGGCTCCAAGCCGCCGCATATTTTATCTCCTGAAGCGAGAAAAAAATCAGTGGAAATAAAAGACATGTTTATTGATATTGGAGCTTCAAGCCGAGAAGAAGCCTTGGAATGGGGTGTAATCCCGGGAGATATGATCGTACCTCATTTTGAATTTACGGTCATGAACAATGAAAAATTCTTACTGGCGAAGGCCTGGGACAACCGCATTGGCTGTGCGATTGCAATTGATGTGTTAAGAAACTTACAAAATACAGATCATCCAAACATTGTGTATGGTGTCGGAACCGTGCAGGAGGAAGTTGGCCTGAGGGGAGCGAAAACGGCTGCGCATACCATTCAGCCTGATATTGCGTTTGGTGTTGATGTAGGAATAGCAGGAGACACGCCTGGCATTTCCGAGAAGGAAGCGCAAAGCAAAATGGGTAAAGGCCCGCAGATTATCGTTTACGATGCATCCATGGTCTCTCATAAAGGCTTGCGCGATGTAGTTGTCGCTACCGCAGAGGAAGCAGGCATTCCGTACCAGTTTGATGCCATCGCCGGCGGCGGAACAGATTCGGGAGCCATCCATTTGACGGCAAATGGCGTTCCTGCGCTCTCTATTACCATTGCAACCCGCTACATTCATACGCACGCGGCCATGCTGCACCGTGATGATTATGAAAACGCGGTCAAATTAATTACAGAAGTGATTAAGAAATTAGACCGAAAGACAGTTGACCAAATCACATATGAATAAAAACCATCAGAATCCGCTGTAAAAGGCGGATTCTATTTTTTTGTCTGTACAAATTCAATAAGCAACTCTACAATAAGGATATATATAGAAAATTTGTGCTAGTCTGGATGATAGACAAGTTTTCTATATTCCAAAAAAGGGGGATTTGATGAATATGAAAAAGAAAGCGTTTTCTGGATTATTGCGTTTTTCTTGTGCAGCTTTAACAGCTGGTGCTGTAATGTTGTCCGCTTTACCGGCATCAGCGGCTTTTTGGGGGGCATCGAACGAGCTTCTGCATGATCCGACAATGGCAAAAGAAGGGAATACTTGGTATGCTTTTGGGACAGGTCTTGCTGAGGAAAACGGATTACGTGTTCTAAAAGCGGACAGTAACGGAGTATGGAGGGTTCAAAAGTCAATTTTCACTAGTCCTTTATCTTGGTGGAAGCAATATGTGCCTAATTACGAACGAAACCAATGGGCACCGGATGTGACATACTACAACGGAAAGTACTGGCTTTACTATTCAGTTTCTTCATTTGGCAGCAATACCTCTTTAATTGGGCTTGCTTCAACTACAAGTCTCAGTTCGGGCAGCTGGAAGGATGAGGGACTTGTTACTCGGTCGACAAGTGCCAATAATTACAATGCCATTGATCCTGAATTAACTATTGATAAAGATGGAAACCCTTGGCTAGCATTTGGTTCATTTTGGGGCGGAATTAAATTAACAAAATTAAATAAATCTACGATGAAACCAACCGGTTCATTATATTCGATAGCGGCCAGACCAAATAACGGCGGCGCTCTGGAAGCCCCTACATTAACATACAATAATGGCTACTATTACTTAATGGTTTCATTCGATAAATGCTGTCAAGGCGTAAATAGTACGTACAAAATTGCTTACGGCAGATCGAAAAATATTACAGGTCCTTATGTAGACAGAAACGGTAAAAGCATGATGGACGGAGGAGGTACGATTCTTGATGCCGGCAATGAACAGTGGAAAGGGCCGGGCGGACAGGATATCGTAAACGGGAACATACTCGTGCGTCATGCTTATGATGCAAAAGACAACGGCACTCCAAAGATGTTAATCAATGATTTGAATTGGAGCTCAGGCTGGCCGTCTTATTAAGAGAAAGCTTAATCATGCACATCTTATCATCTTTGTTTAGCCCTGATACATCAGGGCTTTTTCTAATGGAAAAACGAATCGGAAGATTGATTGACAGAGCAATCGTAGTTCTTAAGAACACGTTTTTTTACCTGAAAACCTAGGTAACGAATCATTTCTTTTTGTAAAAGAATACAAAAATGATTGACAGTAAATAAACCTACTAATATAATAAAGTTGTTCGTACAAATTAATTGAAAATAGTTTATTTTTTGTTATTAGTCCGTATCTGTTTGGGTAATTGAAAGCGTTTTACTATAGGAAGAAAGGGGCAGTTTACATGCTTCAGACAAAGGATTATGAATTCTGGTTTGTAACAGGAAGCCAGCACCTATACGGGGAAGAGACTCTGGAACTGGTCGATCAGCATGCGAAAAGCATTTGTGAGGGGCTTAGCGGGGTTTCTTCTAGATATAAAATCACTCACAAGCCTGTCGTCACTTCATCGGAAACCATCAGACAACTGTTAAGAGAAGCGGAGTACAGTGAGACATGCGCGGGCATCATTACATGGATGCACACATTTTCTCCCGCGAAAATGTGGATAGAAGGCCTTTCTTCTTATCAAAAACCGCTTATGCATCTGCATACTCAATATAATCGCGATATTCCGTGGGGTACGATTGACATGGATTTTATGAACAGCAACCAATCCGCACATGGCGATCGTGAGTATGGTTACATCAACTCGAGAATGGGGCTGAGCCGAAAAGTCGTTGCCGGTTACTGGGATGATGAAGAAGTGAAGAAAGAGATTTCACAGTGGATGGATACGGCGGCTGCATTAAATGAAAGCCGACATATTAAGGTTGCCAGATTCGGAGATAACATGCGTCACGTCGCGGTAACGGACGGAGACAAGGTGGGGGCGCATATTCAATTTGGCTGGCAAGTTGACGGATATGGCATCGGAGACCTTGTTGAAGTGATGAACCGAATTACGGACGACGAGGTTGACACGCTTTATGCGGAGTATGACAGGCTTTATGTCATCAGCGAGGAAACAAAACGCGACGAAGCAAAGGTAGCGTCGATTAAAGAACAGGCGAAAATTGAACTTGGCTTAACCACATTCCTTGAACAAGGCGGATACTCAGCTTTTACGACATCGTTTGAAGTGCTGCACGGAATGAAACAGCTGCCGGGACTTGCTGTTCAGCGCCTGATGGAGAAAGGCTACGGGTTCGCAGGTGAAGGAGATTGGAAGACAGCGGCTCTTGTACGGATGATGAAAATCATGTCTCAAGGAAAAAGAACGTCCTTCATGGAAGATTATACGTATCATTTTGAACCGGGAAATGAAATGATTCTGGGTTCACATATGCTTGAAGTGTGTCCGACTGTCGCTTTGGATCAGCCGAAAATTGAGGTTCATCCGCTTTCTATCGGCGGAAAAGAGGACCCTGCACGTTTTGTATTTAACGGCATCAGCGGTTCAGCCATTCAAGCAAGCCTTGTTGATATTGGTGGGCGTTTCCGTCTTGTTTTGAATGAGGTCAACGGACAGGAAATTGAAAAAGACATGCCGAATCTGCCGGTGGCCCGTGTTCTCTGGAAGCCGGAGCCGTCATTGAAAACAGCGGCGGAGGCATGGATTTTAGCCGGCGGCGCACACCACACCTGCTTGTCTTATGAACTGACAGTAGAGCAAATGCTCGATTGGGCGGAAATGGCGGGGATCGAAAGTGTTCTCATTTCCCGTGATACGACAATTCACAAGCTGAAACACGAATTAAAATGGAACGAGGCGCTTTACCGGCTTCAAAAGTAGAGAGGGGGATGTCACTTGGCTTACACAATAGGGGTTGATTTTGGAACTTTATCAGGAAGAGCGGTGCTCGTTCATGTCGAAACAGGGGAGGAACTGGCGTCTGCTGTGAAAGAATACAGGCATGCGGTCATTGATACAGTCCTTCCAAAAACGGGTCATAAGCTGCCGCGGGACTGGGCGCTGCAGGATCCGGCTGATTACCTTGAAGTCTTGGAAACAACCATTCCGTCTTTACTCGAACAGACGGACGTTGAACCGAAAGACATTATCGGGATCGGTATTGATTTTACGGCTTGTACGATCCTGCCAGTTGACAGTACAGGGCAGCCGTTATGCATGCTGCCGGAATATGAAGAGGAGCCGCACAGCTATGTGAAGCTCTGGAAGCATCATGCGGCCCAAAAGCATGCTGATCGGCTCAATCAAATCGCGGAAGAAGAAGGAGAAGCTTTTTTACAGCGGTACGGTGGAAAAATTTCATCAGAATGGATGATTCCGAAGGTCATGCAGATTGCCGAAGAAGCGCCTCACATTTATGAAGCGGCTGACCGGATTATCGAGGCTGCAGACTGGATCGTGTACCAGCTGTGCGGCTCGCTTAAGCGAAGCAACTGTACTGCAGGGTATAAAGCAATTTGGAGTGAAAAAGCGGGATATCCGTCAGAAGATTTCTTTGGCAAATTAAACCCTTTAATGAAAACGATTACAAATGACAAATTAGCGGGTTCTATTCATTCGGTAGGGGAAAAAGCCGGCGAACTGACTGAAAAAATGGCACAGCTGACAGGCCTTCTTCCAGGTACGGCTGTTGCGGTTGCCAATGTTGATGCTCATGTTTCCGTGCCAGCGGTCGGCATCACAGAGCCAGGAAAAATGCTGATGATTATGGGAACTTCAACGTGCCATGTTCTTCTGGGCGAAGAGGTACATATCGTGCCGGGTATGTGCGGTGTCGTGGACAACGGAATTCTCCCGGGCTACGCGGGATATGAAGCCGGGCAGTCCTGTGTTGGCGATCATTTTGACTGGTTTGTAAAAACATGTGTCCCGCAAGCGTATCGAGAGGAAGCAGAGGAAAAAAACATTGGCGTTCATGAGCTGCTGAGTGAGAAGGCAAACCTTCAAGCGCCAGGTGAAAGCGGCCTGCTTGCTTTAGATTGGTGGAATGGAAACCGTTCAACCCTTGTTGATGCTGATTTAACTGGGATGCTGCTTGGCATGACGCTGCTGACGAAGCCTGAAGAGATGTATAGAGCATTAGTTGAAGCGACGGCTTACGGAACCCGGATGATTATCGAAACGTTCAAAGAAAGCGGGGTTCCGATTGAGGAGCTGTACGCAGCTGGCGGAATTGCTGAGAAAAACCCGTTTGTCATGCAAATTTATGCGGATGTGACAAACATGGACATTAAAATCTCTGGTTCCCCGCAAGCCCCTGCCTTAGGATCTGCCATTTTCGGCGCGCTTGCTGCCGGTAAAGAAAACGGCGGATACGACGACATCAAAGAGGCAGCGGCGCACATGGGAAAACTGAAAGATATTTCTTATACGCCAAACGCCGAAAACGCTGCGGTGTATGAAAAATTGTACGCTGAATATAAAGAGCTTGTTCACTACTTCGGAAAAGAAAACCATGTCATGAAACGTCTGAAAACAATTAAAAATCTTCAATTTTCATCTGCCGCCAAAAAGAATTCATAAAGGGTGATGGAGCATGCTTGAAACATTAAAAAAAGAAGTGCTGGCTGCCAACCTGAAGCTTCAAGAGCATCAGCTGGTAACCTTTACGTGGGGAAATGTCAGCGGTATTGACCGTGAAAAAGAAAGAATTGTCATCAAACCAAGCGGAGTCGAATACAGCGACCTGACAGCTGATGACTTGGTTGTTTTGAATCTTGAAGGAGAGGTCGTCGAAGGTTCGCTCAAGCCTTCATCAGATACACCTACTCATGTTTATTTGTACAAAGCCTTTCCGAACATCGGGGGAATTGTCCATACCCATTCTCAATGGGCAACAAGCTGGGCGCAATCGGGCAGAGACATACCGCCTTTAGGTACGACCCATGCTGATTACTTTGACAGTGCGATTCCGTGTACAAGAGAAATGTACGATGAAGAAATCATTCATGACTACGAACTGAATACAGGAAAAGTCATAGCGGAAACCTTTCAGCATCATAACTACGAACAGGTTCCGGGTGTGCTTGTGAATAATCACGGCCCGTTCTGCTGGGGCACGGACGCCTTAAATGCCATTCATAACGCCGTTGTATTAGAAACGGTTGCGGAAATGGCCTATCACTCCATTATGTTGAACAAGGATGTAAATCCAATTAATACAGTCCTTCATGAAAAGCATTTTTATCGAAAACACGGAGCAAATGCGTATTATGGCCAGTCATGATTCAGCTGTGTCACCGGCCGGCATTCTGATTGACTTGGACGGTACTGTATTCAGAGGAAATGAATTGATTGAAGGGGCAAGAGAAGCGATCAATACACTCCGAGAAATGGGGAAGAAAATCGTCTTTTTGAGCAATCGGGGGAATATCTCCCGTGCCATGTGCAGAAAAAAACTTCTCGGCGCGGGGATAGAGGCGGATGTAAGCGATATTGTTCTGTCGTCAAGTGTCACAGCAGCTTTTCTGAAAAACCATTATCGTTTTGCAAAGGTGTGGGTGCTTGGAGAACAAGGCTTGGTTGACGAGCTGAGGCTGGCCGGCGTGCAGCACGCGAACGAACCGAAGGAAGCGGATTGGCTTGTGATCTCCCTTCATGAAACGCTCACGTACAAAGATTTAAATCAAGCCTTTCAAGCGGCCGCAGGCGGAGCTCGTATCATTGCTACGAACAAAGACCGCTCTTTTCCAAATGAAGACGGCAATGCCATCGATGTGGCCGGAATGATTGGGGCGATAGAGGCTTCCGCTCAAGCGAAAACGGAGCTTGTTGTCGGAAAGCCGTCATGGCTGATGGCGGAGGCTGCATGTACAGCAATGGGGCTGTCCGCACATGAATGCATGATTATCGGAGACAGCATTGAATCAGACATTGCGATGGGGAAGCTTTATGGCATGAAAAGCGCCTTAGTGCTTACTGGTTCTGCGAAACCGGGTGAACAGCGTTTGTACACACCGGATTATGTGCTGGAGTCTATTAAGGATGTAACCAAATTAGCTGAGGAGGGGATTCTGTTATGAATCGTATCGCAGCTGACGTTCAGCGTGCTTTTGAACAAGCCGGAGAAAAGACGTTTCCTATCGAAATGGAAGAAATTGCTCTCGAAAAACAAGCAGCCGATTCGCTTTTAGAGTATGTAAAAAGAAAAAAACACAAACAGATCGTCCTAGTCTGCGACTCGAATACACATCGCATTGCCGGAATTGATTTGGAAGACCGCTTGAATCAAGAAGGATTCCACGCCGAGTGCCTGATCATTCCGGAAAATGAAGCCGGAGATGTGACGGCTGATGAACGGTCTCTCATTCATGTACTGATCCATATGAAAAAAACAACGGATGTCATGATCGCAGTCGGTTCGGGCACGATTCATGATATTGTGCGCTTCTCAGCGTTTCAGAGGGATTTGCCGTTTATTTCTTACCCGACTGCCCCATCTGTAGACGGTTTTACATCAGCCGGAGCGCCGCTTATTTTATACGGTACGAAAACAACCATCCAAACGAAGGCGCCGTCCGCGCTGTTCGCTGATCTGGATCTATTAAAAGCAGCACCCCAGTTAATGGTGGCGGCTGGATTTGGCGACATGCTCGGTAAAATCACGTCTTTAGCTGATTGGGAGATATCCCGCCATCTTGCCGGCGAGCCTTATTCGCCAGCAGGGGCTAAGATCGTTCAGGAGGCACTTGATGCCTGTATCGAACACACAGAAGACATTGCGATGAAAACGGAAACAGGCATACAGGTTTTAATGGAATCTTTAATTGTGTCGGGGCTTGTCATGCTGGCTTTAGATCATTCCCGCCCGGCATCAGGGGGAGAGCATCATATTTCCCATTGGATTGAGATGGAATTAATGGAGAAAAACCGGCCTCAGATTCTCCATGGGGCAAAGGTGGGCTGTGCCGCTGTGTTATTAACTGACACATACAGAAAGCTCGCCCAGGACGACGGGCTGAACGAATTTTCTCCGCGCCAGCGGCAAGCCATTCAATCGGCTTATGAAACGCTCCCAGAAGGAGAAGTATTGGCCAATTGGCTGAGATCAGCCGGAGGCCCTGCGTTTTTTGACGAAATCGGTGTCGGGCAGGATTCCGTCAAGAATGCCTTCAGACACGCGCACACCTTAAGAGACCGCTGCACCGGATTAAGAATCATCAATGAAAACAAAACGCTGATCAATCATGGTCTATATGAATAGCCCGCACCTCGAATGGAAGGGGTAACGCAAATGAAAAAAATGACTGCCTGTTTTCTTGTGCTCATGATGCTGCTGACATTATGCATTGCTGGGTGTTCAGCAGAAAGATCATCCGGGAAATCGGGTGAAACCGAACTGACCTTTTGGACATTTAACGGACTTCATGAGCAATTTTATGTGGAAATGGTGAAGGAATGGAACAAAAAATATCCTGACCGCAAAATTAAACTGAATACGGTCGTTTATCCATATGGGCAAATGCACGATAATTTGTCTATCTCCTTAATCGCGGGAGAAGGTGTCCCTGATATTGCCGATGTCGAATTGGCTCGTTTTTCAAACTTTTTGAAGGGCTCTGATATCCCGCTTGCCGACTTGACTCCGCTGATTGAAAAGGACCGCGATAAATTCGTTGAGGCACGGCTTACCCTGTACAGCAAAAACGGCAAGCTTTACGGGCTGGATACGCATGTAGGGACGACAGTGATGTTTTATAACATGGATGTTATGAAAAAAGCCGGCGTCGATCCTGATGATATTAAAACATGGGATGATTACCATAAAGCCGGGCAGAAAGTGCGCAAAGTAACCGGAAAGCCGATGGGAACGGTGGAAACAAATGATTCCGGAACGTTCTTATCCATGATTTCACAGCAAAACTCAGGCTATTTTGATAAAAATGGCAAGCTGATCCTCAATAATGACACCAATGTAAAAACACTTCAATATTTAAAGGACATGATTAATGATAAAACGATGATTGCCGCACCAGGCGGCGGGCATCATAGTGAAGAATATTACGGCTTTATGAACCAAGGCGGAGCAGCGTCGGTTCTGATGCCGATTTGGTATATGGGAAGATTCATAGATTATATGCCTGATCTGAAAGGGAAGATTGCCATCCGGCCGCTTCCGGCATGGAAAGAGGGAGGCGACCGTTCGGCAGGTTTGGGCGGTACGGCAACTGTTGTACCGAAGCAATCCAAGCATGTTGAGTTAGCAAAAGAGTTTTTGGCCTTTGCGAAGGGTTCTAAAGAAGGAAACAAAAAGCTTTGGAGCGTACTCGGGTTTGACCCGCTTCGCTGGGATGTCTGGAGCTCCAAGGAATTGAAAGAGAAAAACAAATACACGGATTACTTCCAAAACGGAACAGGCATTTTTTCTATGCTGCTCGATATCAAGGATGAAATCAATCCGATATATTTACATGAGGATTTTGCCAAGGCTTCAGACCTTGTCAACAGAAGTGTATTGTTCGACGCACTTAAATCTCAGCAAAAAACGCCTAAACAAGCCTTGGACAGAGCGGCAGGTGAACTGAAACAGAAATAGAATCCCATTCAAAAAGTGAAAGCGGGGAGGTTCTCATGAAACCTGTGAAAACGGGAACGGTTCATCCCGTTCCTTCAGCTGAGAAACAATCAGGCTGGCGAGATTTATTTTATTCGAAAAAAGCGGCGCCCTATCTGTTTACTGCGCCATTCGTTTTATCCTTTCTCGTATTTTTTCTATACCCCATCATTAGTGTCTTCATCATGAGCTTTCAAAGAATTTTGCCGGGAGAGGTGTCGTTTGTCGGATTGTCTAATTATACAGCACTAAACAACCCGACGTTCTATACAGCCCTTTGGAATACGCTGGAATACACCTTTTGGACGCTGATTGTGCTGATTCCTGTTCCTTTGCTTCTGGCCATATTCCTGAATTCAAAGCTTGTCAAATTCAGAAATATATTCAAATCAGCGCTATTCATTCCGGCATTGACTTCTACAATTGTGGCGGGGATCATTTTTCGGCTGATCTTCGGAGAAATGGAAACATCGCTGGCCAATTCCATCTTACTTAAACTTGGCTTTTCACCTCAGAACTGGATGAACAATGAGCATACCGGCATGTTTTTAATGGTGCTGCTTGCTTCGTGGAGATGGATGGGAATCAACATCCTTTACTTTTTGGCCGGTTTGCAAAATGTGCCGAAAGAGCTTTACGAAGCCGCCGATATTGACGGCGCGAATACGATGAAAAAATTCCGGCACATTACGCTGCCATTTCTCAAGCCAGTAACCGTATATGTGCTGACCATCAGTATCATCGGCGGATTCAGAATGTTTGAGGAAAGCTACGTCCTTTGGCAGAATAATTCCCCGGGTAATATTGGTCTGACGCTTGTCGGATATTTGTATCAGCAGGGGCTTGCCTACAACGAAATGGGATACGGAGCGGCCATCGGCATTGTGCTTTTGATTGTGATACTTGTTGTCAGCCTGATTTCATTAAAGCTGTCAGGCTCGTTTAAGGGGGAGGGATAAATGTTGCGGCACAGTCCTCAGTTTAGCGTTTACAGAATCGCACTAACCCTGTTTTTTATTATGCTGAGCCTATTGTATATTTTTCCGATTTTCTGTTTGCTTTTAGGATCATTAAAGCCGTCATCTGAGCTTTTGCGTGTGGGGCTGAATCTTGATATTGATCCAAAAGTGATGAGTTTTGATAACTACACATTTCTGTTTAATGGCGGCAGCATTTATTTCAAATGGTTTTTTAACAGTCTTGTGCTCGGACTTTTTACGACCGTGCTCACTCTGTTTTTTTCTTCGATGATCGGGTACGGGCTTGCGGTTTATGATTTTAAGGGCAGAAATATCATCTTTGTTCTTGTGCTGATTATTATGATGGTTCCGCTGGAAGTGATGATGCTTCCGTTGTTTAAGCTTACCGTCGGACTGCATTTGATTGATTCGTATACGGGTGTCATATTGCCGTTCATCGTTTCGCCTGTTGCTGTTTTCTTTTTCAGGCAGTATGCGCTTGGTTTGCCAAGAGATCTGCTGGACTCTGCAAGAATGGACGGCTGTACGGAATTCGGCATCTTTTTCAGGATTATGGCGCCGCTGATGAAACCGGCTTTCGGCGCGATGATTATCCTCCAGTCCTTAAACAGCTGGAACAACTTCTTATGGCCGCTGATCGTGCTTCGTTCGAAAGAAATGTTTACGCTTCCAATTGGGCTGTCCAGTTTGCTGAGCCCTTACGGAAACAACTATGACATGCTCATATCCGGCTCAGTATTTGCGATTTTGCCGGTGATTATCATTTTCTTGTTTTTCCAAAAGTACTTTATCTCCGGCTTGACAGTAGGCGGAGTCAAAGGTTAAAAAGGGAGGAAACGTGTGATGAAAAAAGCGCGAATGATTGTAGACAAAGAATATAAAATCGGTGAAGTAGACAAACGGATTTATGGATCGTTTATCGAACATATGGGGCGTGCGGTATACGAAGGCATATATGAGCCAGATCACCCTGAAGCGGATGAAGACGGGTTTAGAAAGGATGTCCAGTCACTGATCAAAGAATTGCAGGTTCCGATCATCCGCTATCCGGGCGGAAACTTTTTATCCGGATACAACTGGGAGGACGGTGTCGGGCCTGTCGAAAACCGCCCAAGACGGCTTGACTTGGCATGGCAAACGACAGAAACCAATGAAGTGGGAACAAATGAATTTTTATCTTGGGCAAAAAAGGTCAACACTGAGGTCAACATGGCCGTCAACCTTGGCACAAGAGGCATAGATGCCGCCCGCAATCTCGTTGAATACTGCAATCACCCGAAAGGCTCTTACTGGAGTGATTTAAGAAGATCACATGGCTATGAACAGCCGTACGGCATCAAGACATGGTGCCTAGGTAACGAAATGGATGGCCCGTGGCAGATTGGCCACAAAACAGCTGACGAATACGGGCGGCTTGCCGCGGAGACGGCAAAGGTCATGAAATGGGTTGACCCATCAATTGAACTTGTTGCCTGCGGCAGCTCAAACAGCGGCATGCCGACCTTTATCGATTGGGAAGCAAAGGTACTGGAGCATACGTACGAGCATGTCGACTATATTTCTCTCCATACGTATTACGGAAACCGAGATAACAATCTGCCAAACTACTTGGCCCGTTCCATGGATCTGGATCATTTTATTAAATCTGTCGCTGCAACCTGTGACTATGTAAAAGCAAAAACACGCAGCAAGAAAACAATCAATCTCTCTCTTGATGAATGGAACGTTTGGTATCACTCAAATGAGGCTGATAAAAAAGTAGAACCGTGGATTACTGCGCGGCCTATTTTAGAGGATATTTATAATTTTGAAGATGCCTTATTGGTCGGCTCTCTGCTCATTACGATGCTGCAGCACGCAGACCGTGTGAAAATCGCGTGTCTTGCACAGCTTGTCAATGTCATCGCGCCGATCATGACGGAAAAAGGCGGAGAAGCATGGAGACAGCCGATTTTCTATCCGTACATGCATGCTTCTGTGTACGGAAGAGGTGAGTCGCTGAAACCGCTTATTTCTTCTCCGAAGTACGACTGCTCAGATTTTACTGATGTGCCATATGTTGATGCAGCTGTTGTGTACTCAGAAGAGGAAGAAACACTCACCATTTTTGCGGTAAACAAAGCTGAGGATCAGATGGAGACGGAGATTTCGCTCAGAGGCTTTGAATCCTATCAAATCGCAGAGCACATCGTACTCGAGCATCAGGATATCAAAGCGACAAACCAGCATAACAGAAAAAATGTCGTCCCGCATTCCAACGGAACATCGTCTGTCAGCGAAAACGGCCTAACCGCGCATTTCACGCCGCTTTCCTGGAATGTGATCCGCCTGAAAAAACAATCATAAGAGAAACAAAGCCGGAGATCTCTCTCCGGTTTTTCTTTTTTTGTCAGTAGATATCATTCAGTACCTTGTAATGTTCAGTAGTGGATGTTACCATATGGATAAGTGGTGGGAAAAATAAACAAAATTGACCAGCCGCAGGGAGGATCTTATGATGAATGCTCAATTCAAAAAGGGAGCATTAGAGCTATGTGTGCTTGTATTAATATCCGAAAAAGACCAATACGGATATGAGCTTTCTCAAAACATTTCCAGGCACATGGCGATTGCTGAAGGCACCTTATATCCTCTTCTCAGGAGACTGACGAAAGAAGAGTATTTAGAAACATATATGGCGCCGTCTTCCGAAGGGCCTGCCAGAAAATATTACACGATGTCAAAGCTTGGTTTCATGCGAATGAAACTGCTGCTGGCAGAATGGGATCAGTTCACAGCATCTGTCAATCAAATCATTGATGCGGCAAGGGGAGGAGAACGATGAATCAAGAACAGTTTTTACAGGAGTTAAGTAAAGAGTTACAGCCGCTTTCTAAAGAAGAGCGGAATGAGATCTTATTTGATTTTGAAGAACATATTACAGAAGGGATGAAAGAAGGCAGGCCGGAAGCGGACATCATCAGGGAACTCGGCTCCCCAAAACAAATAGCAAAGGAATTGGTGCCAGATGTCACGGAAACTGCTCCAGCAGTGCAGCGCCCTAAGAAGAACCTCTTTCAGATGGCATGTTCAGCAGCAGCGATAAGCATCTTAAATTTGATTTTTGTGCTGGGACCAGCTATTGGCATTTTTGGAGTGTACGTGGGTTTATGCGGGGCGGCGCTTGCACTTTCTGTATCACCAATTATGTTTGTCGGCATGGTGATGTTTCAAATGAATACGCACATGATGCTGGAGTTCTTTTTATCACTCGTGTTTGGCAGTCTGGGGCTGCTCTTGTGTATAGGGCTGTGGCATTTAGGCAAGCTGCTGTATGGCATGAGTTTGCGATATATCAGATATAATTTAAAGCTGGTGACGGGGGCGCAGACATGAAAAAAATCATAATAGGATTGATCGCAGTATTTGCAGTCGGGGTAATCGGGGCTGTCATCTCTGCAGCTGCCTCGGATTTTACAAAAGAAGAGGTGAAAGCTGCCGAAACATATGATGCTGCAGATATTAAAAAAATTGTGGTAACAACGAGCTCGATGCATGCAGAGGTCAAAAGCGGGCAAACGGATGATATTCAGGTAGCTGCTGAAGGACAAGTCAGTGATAAAAGCAAAAAGCTGTTCGATGTGAGCCAAGATGGCAATTCATTAAAAATCAATCAAATAGCACGCGAGAATATCATCTCTTTTATACCGTGGGGCAGCGAAAAGGATATGAAAATCACCATCACGATTCCGGAAAAGAAGTATGATGAGATAACCGTAACGACAACCTCTGGCGATATTCTGATAGGAAATGCGCAAACGGATCAAGCAGCTGCTGACTCTACATCAGGAAATATTGAGCTGAAGCATACACGCATCGAAAACGAGCTGACGCTAAAAACAACGAGCGGAGAAATTCAAACTGACCAAAATTCATTCGGCCAAGGTGAGGTAAAGACAACAAGCGGATCAATAAAAAGCAGCCGCACAACAGCTGAAAAGGTGAACTATAAGACAACTTCCGGGGATATTGATCTTCTTCAGGATCATCAGAACGAAGAGATCGACATCGTCACTACGAGCGGAAGTGTGTCAGTAGAGTATCAGAAAGAACCTGCATCTTTGGCAGTGGATTTTCATGCAGACTCAGGTGATGCCGCGGCCAATCTCGATCACATCTTGTATAAAGAAAAATCAGAGCATCGTATTGTAGGTTATGTAGGTGATAGCGGGACCTCTAACCGTTTAAAAGTTCGTACAACATCTGGAGACATTGAACTAAACTAATTGCCACAAGCCGGCCCATTCCAGCCGGCTTTTTTGTATAGGAAAAAATGACCGCTTTTCACCATGAAATTATGATATATTTATGAAAAACAGCAAAGGGGATGGGAGAAAATGAATGCGGTTACAATTGTGATAGCGTCAATGTGTATTTTGGCTATCGCCTATCGTTTATACGGAACATTTATGATGGTGAAGGTTCTCAAAGTGAATGATGACAAGCCAACGCCTGCTCACGCGCTTGAGGATGGAAAAGATTATGTGCCTACAAATAAATGGGTTTCGTTCGGCCATCATTTTGCGGCAATCGCAGCGGCTGGGCCGTTGGTCGGACCGATTCTGGCGGCGCAGTTCGGCTATTTGCCGGGGTTGTTATGGCTGTTAATCGGGGCGGTAATAGGGGGAGCCGTCCATGATATTGTTGTGCTGTTTGCCTCGATGCGCAAAAATGGAAAATCGCTGTCAGAAGTAGCGAAGGACGAGCTCGGCCCTGTTGCCGGATTTTGTACGGGACTGTCCATGCTGTTTATTATCACGATTACGATGGCGGGTCTGTCGATGGTTGTGCTGCATGCGCTTGAACGCAATCCATGGGGAACATTTGCGGTAGGGATTACGATTCCGATTGCGATGGGCGTGGGCTTATTTTATAAGAAAACGGGAAATTTAAAGCTTGCGTCAACGATCGGCTTTCTCTTTTTAATGGTAGGAGTCTTTATTGGCCCATGGGTGCAGACTACCGCGCTCGGTGACTTTTTAACGCTAGATACGAAAACGCTTGCAATAGCGCTCCCTGTTTATGCGTTCTTTGCAGCGGCGCTTCCCGTTTGGCTGCTGCTTGCACCGCGTGATTATTTAAGCAGCTTTATGAAAATCGGTGTTTTTATCGCTTTGATTGCAGGGATGTTTGTGGTCAATCCGTCCATCCCGTTTCCTGCGTTTACAGAATTCGTAAAAGGCGGAGGACCGGTGCTGGCAGGGCCTGTTTGGCCGTTCATTTCAATAACCATCGCCTGCGGTGCGATCTCGGGATTCCATGCCTTTGTCGGTTCAGGTACGACGCCGAAAATGCTGAATAAATGGAGTGATATGAAGCCGGTTGCGTTTGGTGCAATGCTTGTCGAGTGCCTTGTCGGCATCATGGCGCTGATTGCAGCGACCGCCTTGCAGCCTGCTGATTACTTTGCAATTAACAGTACGCCTGAGGTTTTCCGTACGCTCGGTATGGATGTCGTCCATTTGCCTGAATTGAGCAGGGAAATCGGTTTGGACTTAGAAGGAAGAACAGGGGGAGCCGTCACGCTTGCGGTGGGAATGACTTATATTTTTACGGAAATGCCATTTTTCAGCCATTTGGCCTCATACTTTTTCCAATTTGTCATTATGTTTGAAGCCGTATTTATTTTAACAGCGATTGATGCGGGGACACGTGTTGCCCGGTATTTGATCCAGGATTTCTTTGGAGAGGTGTATAAACCGCTGAAGAAAACAGACTGGATTCCGGGATCTGTATTTGCCAGCGCACTTGCCTGCTTCATGTGGGGCTATTTGCTGTATTCAGGGGATATCGGTTCTATTTGGGCGCTGTTTGGCGTGTCCAATCAGCTGATGGCTTCAGTTGGGCTGATTATCGGAGCGACTATAGTGCTGAAAATCGCTGATAAACGCCGTTACATTCTGACCTGCCTTATCCCGCTTGCCTATTTATATGTCACTGTCAATTATGCAGGCTATTGGATGGTGCGCAATGTGTATCTCAATCCTGAAGCAGCAGGCTACAGTGTATTGAATGGCGTATTATCGATCATCATGCTGCTGTTAGGCTTCATCATTATCGTGGCGGCTGTGAAAAAATGGGCGCAGATGTGGAGAGATCCGAGCTTAAGGATGGAAGCTTCTATCCCGGGATAGAAGGGCTAATGAAAATGTTGAGGGGGATTGGGAATGAATCTATCAATGAAATATCTTATTCTATACGTATCAGACAGCAAGCGGGCCATTCATTTTTATCGGGATATTTTAGGACTGCCGATTCGTGCTGAACACGGAACGTATGTCGAATTTGAAACAGGATCTACGATATTGGCGCTTAATACGCGAGAAAGCGCCAGAGAAATCACGCAGCTAGACATTCCAGATACATCTGCTTCAAACACATTTGAAATCGGATTTGTCACTGAAAACGTAGAAGAGGTTATTAAAAGGGTAAGAGAACAAGGTGTCACGATTATTGGGGAGCCGAAAGTGAAGCCATGGGGGCAGACGGTCGCCTATATCGCTGACCCGGATGGACATTATATTGAAATTTGCAGTCCGATGGAATAACGAACAAGCCCAAAACAATTTCTGTTTTGGGCTTTCTTATGATGTTTTGTGTCCAGCTGCTTCCAGCAGCAAATCAGCAAGGTGAACGGCTTTGACTTTACCGCTTAGTCCTTCGCGCTCAATGCCGAGCTTCATCTGCAGCAGGCAACCGGGATTTGCTGTCACAATGACGATCGCTTCGGTTGCTTTGACGGCAGCCATTTTACTGTCCAGTATTTTCATAGACATTTCAGCTTCCACGATGTTATAAATTCCCGCTGATCCGCAGCAGCTGTCTGCTTTCTCCATTTCTCTGAATTCGGCCCCCTTGATGCTTTGAAGAAGCTGGCGGGGCTCGAGCGACGTATGCATCACATTTCTTAGATGGCATGAATCTTGATAGGTAATGACCTGGGGCGTCTCGAGCGCTAAGTCCATTTGATGAAAATCGAGTTCAACCAAAACGGATGAAAAATCTTTCAGCTTCTGAACAAATGCAGTGGCCCGCTCCGACCACTCGGGGTCATCCTTCAGCAAATGATCATATTCAGTGAGAAAGGCTCCGCATCCTCCTGCGTTTGTAATGACAGCATCCACGTCTAACGCTTCAAAAGCAGCAATATTTTGTTTAGCGAGCTCTTTCCCCGCGTTTTTTTCACCGCTGTGACCATGCAGTGCCCCACAGCAAGCCTGTTCAGGCGGAATGACAATGTCGCAGCCTGCCAACTGTAGCAGCTTCAGTGTGGCATTGTTGGTCGGTAAAAACATTGTATCCATTAAGCAGCCGGAAAAAAAGGCGACCCGTTTTTTCATGGGGCCGATTGACGGCAGTAAACGCGGCCGATGCTTCATGTCTTTACTTTTAGGGACATCAGGTAGAACAGCTTCCATCGTCCGCAAATGCTCAGGCAGGACGCGAAGCATACCGGTTTTACGCACAGCGGTTTGCATTCCTGACCGCTGATACAAACCGATAAGGCTTACTGCTGAGCGCATGCGGTTTTGATGCGGAAACAGCTCGTGAAAAGCCGCCTTTCGCATGACACGTGCGCCGAGCGAATGTTTTTTATTTTGGTGGATAATATCTCTGGCTTCCTCAAGCAGCTGTCCGTATTTCACGCCTGACGGGCATACAGGTTCACAGGCGCGGCAGCCGAGGCAAAGTGATAGCGAACGTTCGACATCTTCATCCGGTTCAATCATACCGTCAGCTACGGCTTTCATTAAGGCGATGCGCCCGCGCGGAGAGTGAGTTTCCTGAAACCCCGATTCGATATAGGTCGGGCAGGAAGGAAGACAGAAGCCGCAGCGCATACAATTCAAAAGCTCGCCTTCATCCATACGCTCTTTGAATTCATCTTGGATCTGTTTCATTTCTTTATTTGTTGTCATCTTTCCGTCACCACACGTTTTCTGGCGTCTTTCGCAAACACTTTGCCCGGATTTAATATGTTACGGGGATCAAATGCCGCTTTCATCGCTTTCATCGCGGCAATGCCTTCTTTTTTCAGCTTCATCTCCAAGTAGGGCGCTTTCATGGCCCCGACCCCGTGCTCTCCGGTAATCGTGCCGCCAAGTTCAATCGCTTTCTCAAAAATCTCGGCAAAAGCCTGTTCGACACGCTCCATCTCATCCTCATTTCTTATGTCTGTCGTGCATGTCGGGTGAAGGTTCCCATCTCCCGCATGGCCGAAGGTGCAGATGGAAATACCGTATTTGGCGGCAATATCATTAATGGCTTTTACCATATTGGCGATTTCTGAGCGAGGAACGGTCGCGTCCTCTAAAATGGTCGTCGGCTTGAGGCGGGCTAGGGCAGAAAGCGCAGAACGCCGGGCTTCAGTCAGGGCAAATGCTTCCTCCTCCGTTTGGGCGGTCTGAACGGAAACAGCATCGCCTTTTTTGCAGATCGCCTCAATCTTTTCCATATCCCGTGCAACGGTTTCAAGCGTCCCGTCTTGCTCAATTAACAGAACGGCCTTTGCGTTTGTCGGAAGTCCGATTTTGGCATAATCCTCAATGACCAAAAGTGTAGGCTGGTCGAGAAATTCCAGCGTGGCGGGTATGATTTTTGCGGCAATGATGTCTGATACGGTTTGAGCAGCGGCATCGATATTTTCATAAAGAGCAAGCAGCGTCTTCTTTGTTTCCGGCTTTGGAACGAGTTTGACGATGGCTTCTGTCACGATGCCGAGTGTTCCTTCTGAGCCGACAAAAAGGCGTGTGAGATCGTATCCGGCCACATCCTTTGCGAGTTTTCCGCCGGTGCGGATGATGTCTCCATTTGCGAGCACAATCTCCAGTCCAATGACATAGTCGCGGGTGACGCCGTATTTTAATCCGCGGAGCCCACCGGAATTTTCATTGATGTTTCCGCCTATGGTTGATATTTTCATAGAACTCGGATCAGGTGGATAAAACAAACCTTTGCTTTCAACTGCGCGGATCATATCCAGCGTAATGACGCCCGGCTGGACTGTGGCGGTCAAATTTTCTTCATCAATCTCAAGAATCCGGTTCATATGCTTAAAGAGAAGAACTAGTCCGCCTTCAGTCGGGCACGTGCCGCCGCACAGGTTTGTCCCTGATCCTCTTGGAACGATCGGCACTTCATGTTCGCTGCAAATCGCTAAAATTCGTGATATTTCATCTGTATTCCTCGGTGCAATCACGGCATCAGGCATAGACTGAAACTGCGGCGTCGCATCATATGAATAGACGAGACGGCCGGCATTGGAGTCATCAAAGTTTTCCGGTCCGACGATTCGGATCAGCTGTTCTTTTACATCTTTGGTGATCATTTCACCCATCCCCCTGTCAAAAAACGCTTTCAATCTATTGTAAAAGAAAAAAAGCAAAGCCTTCCATGGAGAAACATACAAAAAATGAAACTGAAACTCTCTTTATTTTGTATCTTGATCTAAAAAATAGAGTGCAACATACATCGTGACAATATCCTCTGTGCAGTCAAAACGCAAACCCGTCAGCTGTTCAGCCTTAGACAGGCGATAACGCAATGTATTGATGTGAATATGCATGTCTTTAGCGGTTTGTTTCAAAGACAAATCGTGATGAAAGAAAGTCCGTATGGTATACATAAGCTCCTGATGCTGAAGCGCCTCCCGGAATACTCTTTGCGGAAATTCATTTCGGGTACCCGGGCTGATCTCAGTCAGGCACATATCAAGCTTCAGATCCTCTTCGAAGATGGGCGTTTTTCGCTTAAGGCTGACAGCCAGCGCTTTTTCCGCTTGCTCGTATGAGTCCGTCAGGCTGGAGCTTGCCACAGGCCTTCCGGCACCAGCTGCCGCAAATCGGCTATTTGCGGTATGAGCAAACGAACAAATATAAAGGAGCTTCCGCAAAAGCCGATCCCTTTGTTCATGCTTTGGCACTTCGTGATTAATCAGAATCCGTTCATTTCCCCACCTGATGAACAAATCCGAAGGGTACGCAGATTTCCAGATATGTGTCATTTGCTTAATATCATGAGGTGACCACTCATATCCTTGAATGAGAATCATTTGGCGCCGGGAGGAAAGGTCAACACCGAGAAGCTGGGCTTTCTCAAGAAAACCGGGAGACCACTCTTTTAATTGCAGCCAATCGATCATAAAGGACTCCAGCATTCTCTCATGCCATTGGGACTGCTCTAAATGCCACGATTCCTTAATGAACAGCTCTGTCATTTTCCGAAGCAGCTCCCCGTAAGGCTGAATCTCAGCAGGCTCACCTGTGAGCCCGAAGACGGCGATCACATCACGGTCAGAAAATACAGGGAGATTCAGACCTGCTTTCACTCCTTTTAGTCTCTTTTCATCTTCTTTTGTAATAATGACGTTGCGTTTCTCTTTTGCGCAGATGAGCGCTCCTTCATGAAATTGTCCGACCCGCTCATCATTTGTGCTTGCCATAATAAGGCCGTCTGTGTTCACAATAATGACTTCACGTTCGTACATTTTTTTGACTTCAGCAATGATTTTTTTCGCTAATAACGGCTGTAAAAACATGGCGTTCCTCCTCATCATGTTTCTATTATATAAGAAAAAAACCGGGCGCTGTCACCCGGTTTCATGAGTCTTATTGGGCGGGTTTTAATCCGCCTTCAAGCGTTTTTAGCATTTCGTTTTTCTCACTTTCGGATGCGTGCTGCCAGATAACCTCGAATAAAACGCCGAGCCCTGGAAGCATTTTTTCTTCACCGCTTTGAATCGCATCCACGATTGTATGCTCAAGCTGTTCCTGATTATTGCCAGTTACATTGGCTATGACGGCATGACGTAAATTAAGATCCATGTAAAACGCTCCTTTTCCTAAAATGTAATACGTATATTCTAACCCTGCACCTGGTTTATTATGTGCTGATCTTGCGATATAATAACATCATGTTAAAAAAAGGAGAGCCACACAGACAGTGAAACAAATAGAATCGGCAAAAAACCAAAAAGTGAAGGATTGGAAAAAGCTTCACACGAAAAAAGAACGAACAAAAACGAATACATTTCTGATAGAGGGAGAACATCTTGTTGAAGAGGCGTTGAAGAGCCCGGGCATGGTGAAAGAAATCCTTGTAAAGGATGAAACGAAAATGCCGTCAGATCTTGATGTGAGCATCCAGTGCTACGTGCTGAGTGAGGATGCGTTTTCAGCTGTTACTGAAACCGAAACGCCGCAGCAGATCGCCGCTGTGTGCCATATGCCTGAAGAAAAACTGGCGTCGCCTCAGCGGGTGCTGCTGATTGACGCTGTTCAAGACCCGGGAAACCTCGGCACGATGATTCGGACGGCTGATGCGGCCGGTTTAGATGCGGTTGTGCTCGGTGACGGCACGGCGGACGCTTATAACGGAAAAACACTGCGATCTGCGCAAGGATCTCACTTTCATATTCCTGTGGTGAGAAGAAACCTGCATACTTATGTGGATGAATTGAAGGCAGAGGGCGTAAAAGTGTACGGCACGGCGCTGCAAAACGGGGCGCCGTACCGGGACATGTCCCAGGCTGAATCCTTTGGGCTTATTGTAGGAAATGAAGGGGCAGGGGTGGATGCCGCCTTGCTGGAAAAAACGGACTTGAACCTGTATGTGCCGCTTTACGGACAGGCGGAATCACTGAACGTTGCCATTGCGGCTGCCATCCTCATGTATCACTTGCGAGGATAGTGTTGCGCCAAGCGGTGGATTTCTCTATAATAGAACATAATATTTCAAAAACCGTGACAGAGGACCTCAATTTCTGATCAACTGCTTTCCAGGGAGAAAATGCCGCTGACTGAGAGCATTTTTAACGCAGCCGGAAATTGGCTTCACCTCTTGAGTTGTCGCCGGGACCGCGTACACTGCGCGTAAAGGTGAACCGGAATCTGATTCCGTTATGTCAATGAAGCTGACGACAGCATTAGTCTGTCTGAAATAAGGGTGGTACCGCGGCCACAACTCGTCCCTTGTATAAGGGGCGGGTTTTTTTTATTTTCCAAAGACATATGACGGTTTGTTTACATAAAAGGAGGATGCAAAATGGAAGAAAAGCTAAAACAGCTGGAACAAGAAGCTTTAGAACAAGTAGAAGCGGCAAGCTCATTAAAGATTGTCAATGATATTCGGGTGCAATATCTCGGAAAAAAAGGGCCGATTACAGAAGTGCTGCGTGGAATGGGCAAACTTTCTGCTGAGGAACGTCCGAAAATGGGCGCGCTCGCGAATGAAGTAAGAGAGCGTATCGCCAATGCAATTGCTGTCAAAAACGAGAAGCTTGAGGAAGAGGAAATGAAGCAGAAGCTTGCTGGACAGACAATCGACGTCACGCTGCCTGGGAACCCTGTCGCAGTCGGAGGCCGCCATCCGCTCACTGTTGTCATTGAAGAAATTGAAGATTTATTTATCGGTATGGGCTACACAGTCGAGGAAGGACCTGAGGTTGAAACGGATTACTACAACTTCGAATCACTCAACCTGCCGAAAGAACACCCTGCGCGCGATATGCAGGACAGCTTTTACATCACAGAGGAAACTTTGATGAGAACGCAAACTTCTCCTGTGCAAACACGGACGATGGAAAAGCATGAAGGCAAAGGGCCGGTGAAAATCATTTGTCCGGGTAAAGTATACCGCCGCGATAACGATGATGCGACGCACTCTCACCAATTTATGCAAATTGAAGGGCTTGTCGTTGATAAAAACATCAGCATGAGTGATTTAAAAGGAACGCTTGAACTCGTTGCGAAAAAAATGTTCGGGCAAGACCGTGAAATCAGACTCCGCCCAAGCTTCTTCCCGTTTACTGAGCCTTCAGTAGAAGTAGACGTAACATGCTTTAAGTGCGGAGGAAACGGCTGTTCAGTATGTAAAGGAACAGGCTGGATCGAAATCCTCGGTGCTGGCATGGTTCACCCGAACGTGCTGAGAATGGCAGGCTTTGATCCGAAGGAATATCAGGGCTTCGCATTCGGAATGGGTGTTGAGCGCATCGCGATGCTGAAATACGGCATTGATGATATCCGCCACTTCTATACAAATGATGTCAGATTTATTTCGCAGTTTAAACAGGCGTAAGAGGAGGATGCTAGGATGTTTGTTTCTTATAAATGGTTAGAGGATTATGTTGATATAAAAGGCATGGACCCGGCTGTTCTTGCTGAGAAAATTACAAGAGCCGGTATCGAAGTTGAAGGAATTGAATACAAAGGGGAAGGCATCAAAGGCGTTGTTATCGGCCACGTGCTGGAGCGCGAGCAGCATCCGAATGCTGATAAGCTGAATAAGTGCCTTGTGGATATCGGAGCGGATGCACCTGTACAAATCATTTGCGGCGCGCCGAATGTGGATAAAGGGCAAAAAGTCGCAGTTGCAACAGTCGGAGCAGTGCTTCCGGGCAATTTCAAAATCAAAAAAGCAAAGCTTCGCGGTGAAGAATCTAACGGCATGATCTGTTCTTTACAGGAGCTTGGCATTGAAAGCAAGCTTGTGGCGAAAGAGTATGCGGAAGGCATTTTCGTATACCCGAATGACGCTGAAACAGGAAGGGATGCCTTAGCGGCTTTACAGCTTGACGATGCGATTCTTGAGCTTGGTTTAACGCCAAACCGCGCGGATGCCATGAACATGCTTGGTGTTGCTTACGAGGTTGCAGCGATTTTAGATACAGAGGTAAAACTTCCGAAAACGGATTATCCGGCTGCTTCAGAACAAGCGTCTGATTACATCGCTGTCAAAGTCGAAGATCAAGAAGCGAACCCGCTGTACACTGCAAAAATCATTAAAAACGTCACGATTGCTCCGTCACCGCTTTGGATGCAGACGAAGCTGATGAATGCAGGGATTCGCCCGCACAACAATGTCGTCGACATCACAAACTTTGTCCTGCTGGAATACGGACAGCCGCTTCACGCGTTTGATTATGATAGATTCGGCTCCAAGGAAGTTGTAGTAAGAAAAGCAGCTGAAAATGAAACGATCGTAACCCTTGATGATCAAGAACGAAAGCTTTCTGCCGATCACCTTGTCATTACGAACGGAACGAAAGCGCAAGCCGTTGCCGGTGTCATGGGGGGAGCAGAGTCAGAAGTTCAGGAAGATACGAAAACGATTTTGCTTGAGGCTGCGTATTTCAATGGACAGACAGTTCGAAAGGCTTCCAAAGACCTTGGTTTGAGAAGTGAATCAAGCATAAGATTTGAAAAAGGCATTGATCCGGCCCGCGTACGTCTTGCAGCAGAACGGGCTGCACAGCTGATCCATCTGTATGCCGGCGGTGAAGTGCTCACTGGAACGGTTGAGGAAGATCACCTGACAATCGAAGCAAATAACATTCATGTATCTGCTGACAAAGTGAGCAGCGTTCTCGGCATGACAATCAGCAAAGAAGAACTCATCGGCATTTACAAGCGTCTCGGTTTTACTGTCGGTGAAGCGAATGACCTTCTCGTTGTGACCGTACCATCACGCCGCGGTGACATTACAATCGAAGAGGATTTAATTGAAGAAGCGGCAAGATTGTACGGCTACGATAACATTCCGTCCACGCTTCCTGAGACAGCAGGAACAACTGGCGGATTAACGCCATATCAGGCAAAGCGCCGTAAGGTCAGACGTTTTCTTGAAGGCGCAGGCTTGTCACAAGCTATCACTTACTCACTGACAAACGAAAAGAAAGCGGCAGCGTTTGCGATTGAAAAATCACTGAACACTGTGCTTGCGCTTCCAATGAGTGAAGAAAGAAGCATTCTCAGACACAGTCTTGTTCCTAATCTGCTTGAGTCCGTTTCTTACAACCTGGCGAGACAGGCGGACTCAGTCGCACTGTACGAAGTCGGATCCGTTTTCCTGACGAAGGAAGAGGACACAAAACCTGTTGAAACAGAACGCGTGGCAGGAGCTGTTACCGGATTATGGCGCAAGCAGCTGTGGCAGGGCGAGAAAAAACCGGTTGATTTCTTTGTCGCCAAAGGAATTGTGGAAGGGCTGTTAGACAAACTGAACGTCCTCGACAGCATTGAATTTGTTCAATCTGAACGCAAACAGCTGCACCCGGGCAGAACAGCGAACATTCTATTGAATGGTTCTCTTATCGGCTTCATCGGCCAAGTCCATCCTTCATTGGAAAAAGAACTGGATATAAAAGAGACATACGTGTTTGAGCTTGATCTTCATGCACTGCTCGCAGCGGATACAGCGCCGCTTGTTTACACGGCGATTCCAAAATATCCGTCTGTGACACGTGATATCGCGCTTGTAACAGATAAATCCGTCACAAGCGGTCAGCTCGAGAGCATCATTAAAGAGGCTGGCGGCCAGCTTCTGAAAGAAGTATCCGTCTTTGACGTATACGAAGGCGAGCATATGGAGGAAGGCAAAAAGTCAGTCGCTTTCTCACTTCAATATGTCAACCCTGAACAAACACTGACTGAAGAAGAAGTGACAAAGGCGCACAGCAAAGTGCTGAAAGCGTTAGAAGACACATATCAGGCTGTTTTGAGAGGCTAATAAAAAAAGCTTGCAGATTTCTCTGCAAGCTTTTTTCTATGAGCGTTTTTTATCGGCAAGGCGCTGTGCTTTCTGTGTATTGGCAAAATGGAGTTTTGTAAAGGTTCTGAGAGCAGATGCCCCTTTTTTGAGGATCAGCTTGGCTGCCGCTTCATCCACGTGCGGGCCGGCCCCTTTCGGAAGTGGCATTCCTGCCTCACGCGACAGTTTATCCATTTCCATTAAAAACGAATATCTTGCAATGATTGAAGCAGCGGCGACTGACAAGTGAATGCCTTCAGCCTTTGTGCTGAAATAGATCCGCTCCCTCACAATGTCTCTGCCCCTTAAATGATTGAAGTAGACGCCTGGCTCAGCGAATTGGTCAATCAAAATGGCCTCAGGCTTTACCCCATCCATTTTTCTTAACAAATGGGTTATGGCTTGATTGTGCAGCAAAGCTTTCATTTTCCCTTGGCTCATGCCTTTTTCCTGCATGCTGTTGTACTTTTCATTCTTTAAAACCAACAGGCTGTATGGAATGGTTTTGATCAGGTTTCGGGCAATCTCAATGATTTGCGGATCCTTTAAGTCTTTAGAGTCCTTAACACCGAGTTCCTTCATTAAAGGAAGTATTGTTTTGTCGACGTACGCGCATACAACCGTCATCGGGCCAAAGTAATCTCCGGTTCCGACCTCGTCAGAGCCGATAACAGACATGCCGGCGATATCTGCCGGAGGGGCATAACGGGGGTCAGCCGGCTTTTTGGCCGTTTTCTTCTTTTCCTGCGGCTCTGCTGTTCCCCAGCGCGCGGATTCTGCAGCTGCGTTTTTGCCTTGAAACAAGACCTTGCCGGATTTATATGCTGTAATGGTACAGCCTGGCGGTTTCGCCTGAAAAACGGCTCCCTGCGGAACAGAGGCAGTAAGCGAACCGCTGTACGTCGTTTTCATTTGGTCAATAGCAGACAACGATACTTTTATCACAGAATGGGACACGTAATAATCTCCTTTTTTTACACTTTTCGCTGTATATACCAGTGTATCATAACAGCGGGAGGCTCGTCTTTCCATTCATTTAATAAACGTGTTATGATAAGAACTAGGATTCTCGCGGAATGGAGGAGAAACGTTGTCTGACGGCAAAAAAACAAAAACAACCGTTGACATTTACGGCCAGCACTTCACGATTGTCGGTGAAGAAAGCAAAGCCCATATGAGGTATGTCGCCGGAATTGTTGATGATAAAATGAGAGAAATCAATGAAAAAAATCCATACCTTGATATAAATAAACTTGCAGTGCTGACAGCGGTAAATGTGGTGCACGATTATGTCAAATTACAAGAGAAATATGAGAAACTGGAGCGTCAGCTTAAAGAAAAGGATTGAACAACTATGCTAGATATCATCATCTTAATCTTGCTCCTGATGGGGACTTTACTGGGGTTAAAACGCGGTTTTATCCTGCAGTTTATCCGCTTGACGAGCTTTATTTTATCGATCGCCTTTGCGGCTTTATTCTATAAAAATGTGGCGCCGCATTTAAAGTGGATTCCCGCACCCGACTTTTCAGCGGGACAGCCGGCTCTTTCTTTTTTTACGGGAAATTTGGAAGCAGCCTATTATAATGCGATTGCGTTTATCGTTTTATTTATCATCGCTAAAATCTTACTGAGAATCATCGGCTCATTCCTGAGTATTGTCGCCGGCATTCCGGTGATCAAACAAATCAACCAGGTGCTGGGCGCCGTTCTCGGTTTTCTAGAAGTCTATTTATTGACATTTGTGCTGCTGTATGTCGCATCCGTGCTTCCGGTAGATGCTTTGCAGCAAATGATGGGGCAATCGTCTCTCGCAAATGTGATCATTAACCATACACCGTATTTGTCAGGGCTTTTAGAAGAGCTGTGGACACAGTACGGGGCATAAAAAACTTCTCTTGTCCGGAGAAGTTTTTTTCGAGTATGATGGAAACATATGTGAACGTCTGGGGGTTATTGTATGCATAAAAAAGACATTATCCGGCTGCTTGAAACCATTGCAGTCTACATGGAACTCAAAGGGGACAACCCGTTTAAAGTATCCGCCTTCCGAAAAGCAGCGGCAGCCCTGGAACAGGACGACCGCAGCTTATCAGAAATGGACGATATGATGTCGCTGTCCGGAATTGGAAAAGGAACGTACAGCGTCATTAAAGAGTATATAGATGAAGGAAAGTCAAGCACGCTCGAATCGCTGCAGAAAGAAGTGCCGGAAGGGCTCGTGCCTTTATTGAAGCTGCCAGGGCTTGGCGGCAAAAAAATCGCAAAGCTGTATAAAGAGCTCGGCGTACATGATGCAGAGTCCCTGAAGGAAGCCTGTGAACAGCAAAAGGTACAAGGTCTTGCGGGCTTCGGCAAAAAATCAGAAGAAAAAATATTACAGGCGCTCGGAGAAGCCGGAAAACAGCCTGAACGGTTCCCGATCGGCTACGCCCTTCGGATCGCCCGGGACATTGAAGAGCACCTTTCTCAATTTACGGATATCATCAAATTTTCTCGTGCCGGAAGTCTCCGCAGAGCGCGGGAAACGGTGAAGGATCTGGATTATATCATTGCCACAGATCACCCGGCTGAAGTAAGAGAGCAGCTTCTTGCTCTGCCAAATATCAAAAGCGTGATCGCGAGCGGAGATACGAAGGTATCTGTCATCCTTTCCTTTGAATATGAAACTAGCGTCGATTTCCGTCTTGTGACGGAAGAGCAGTTTCCGACAACACTTCATCATTTTACGGGATCAAAGGATCACAATATTAAGATGCGCCAAATCGCGAAAGAACGCGGCGAGCGGATCAGTGAATACGGCGTCGAGACAGTTGAAACCGGAGACATCAAAACATTCCCGAGTGAACGTGAATTTTATGCGCACTTCGGCCTGCCGCTGATTCCGCCGGAGCTCCGTGAAAGCGGGCAAGAAGTGGAAACATACAGCGACAGCATTGAACTGATAGAGCCCGGGCAAATCAAAGGAGATCTCCACATGCACTCAACGTGGAGCGATGGTGCGTTTTCGATCAGAGAGATGGCTGAAGCATGCATGAATAAAGGCTATCAATATATGGCAATCACCGATCACTCGCAATATTTAAAGGTCGCCAACGGGCTGACTGCAGAAAGGCTCAAGCAGCAGGCAAAAGAAATTGACGCGCTCAATGGTGAATTTGAGAATTTCCGTATTTTGAAAGGTGTCGAGATGGATATCCTGCCTGATGGCACGCTTGATTATGATGACGACGTGCTGGCGGAAATGGATATCGTCATTGCATCGATTCATTCCAGCTTTAATCAGCCGGAACACGTCATTATGAAACGGCTTGAGACGGCACTGACCAACAAGCATGTTGACATTATCGCACATCCGACCGGACGCCTGATCGGCAGACGGGCCGGTTACGAAATTGATATTGATAAGCTGATTGAGCTTGCGAAGAAAACAAATACGGCGCTTGAACTCAACGCCAATCCTGCGCGTCTCGATCTGCGCACAGAACATTTAATCAAAGCAAACGAACAAGGGGTTACATTGGTGATTAATACCGATGCCCATAATATTGAGATGTTAGACGATATGAAAACCGGCGTTACTGCCGCGCGCAAAGGATGGACGGAAACGAAAAACGTTCTGAATGCCCGGTCACTTGAAGACGTAGAGGCATTCCTGAAGCGCAACGATTAAGTAAGGAGGCTCACACAATCGTGCAGCAAAAAGTATTATCAGCTCTTGAATTTCATAAAGTGAAAGAACAGGTTATTGAGCATGCCGCTTCATCGCTCGGAAAAGAAATGCTTCTCGAGCTTAAGCCTTCTGCTTCTATAGACGAAATCAAAAAACAGCTGGATGAAGTAGACGAAGCTTCTGCCATTATCAGGCTGAGAGGCCAGGCGCCATTTGGCGGCCTTACTGATATCAGAGGAGCGTTAAGACGGGCGGAAATCGGCAGCGTTCTCAGTCCCTCAGAATTCACTGAAATCTCAGGACTGCTTTATGCAGTTAAACAAATGAAACATTTTATCAGCCAAATGGCTGAAGATGGCGTCGACATTCCGCTGATCCAACAGCATACTGAACAGCTTATCACGCTGTCCGATTTAGAGCGGGACATTAATTCCTGCATTGATGATCACGGAGAAGTGCTTGATCACGCGTCGGAAACATTGAGAGGAATCCGCACACAGCTCAGAACACTTGAATCGAGAATCAGAGACCGGTTAGAGTCAATGCTGCGCTCCTCTTCCGCTTCAAAAATGCTTTCTGATACGATCGTTACGATTCGGAATGACCGCTTTGTGATTCCAGTCAAACAAGAGTACAGATCAAGCTACGGAGGAATTGTGCACGACACTTCTTCCTCAGGCGCGACACTGTTCATTGAACCACAGGCAATTGTAGATATGAACAACTCGCTTCAGCAGGCGAAAGTGAAAGAAAAACAAGAAATTGAACGGATTTTGCGCGTGCTGACAGAGCAAACGGCGGAGCACACAGAAGAGCTCTTTCAAGATTTGCACGTACTGCAGACGCTTGACTTTATTTTTGCAAAAGCAAGATACGCAAAAGCGGTTAAAGCGACAAAACCGATCATGAACGACAACGGCTTTGTCCGTTTGAAAAAAGCCCGCCATCCATTGCTTCCGCCTGATCAGGTGGTTGCCAATGACATCGAGCTTGGCGGCGACTTTTCAACCATTGTCATTACAGGGCCAAACACCGGGGGGAAAACAGTCACCCTTAAAACGTTAGGCCTGTTAACCTTGATGGCGCAATCCGGTCTTCATATTCCGGCAGATGAAGGATCAGAAGCCGCGGTATTTGAACATGTATTCGCTGATATCGGCGATGAACAGTCGATTGAGCAAAGCTTAAGTACGTTCTCATCCCATATGGTGAACATTGTCGGCATTTTAGAACAGGTCAATGAAAACAGCCTAGTGCTCTTCGATGAGCTGGGCGCAGGGACAGACCCGCAAGAAGGGGCGGCCCTCGCTATGAGCATCTTGGATGACGTGCACCGCACTCATGCAAGAGTGTTGGCCACGACGCATTATCCGGAATTGAAGGCGTACGGCTATAACAGAGAAGGCGTCATGAATGCCAGTGTGGAATTTGACATCGAAACGCTGTCGCCGACCTATAAACTTTTAATTGGTGTGCCGGGACGAAGCAACGCCTTCGAAATTTCAAAACGCCTTGGGCTCCCGGACCATATCATCGGGCAGGCGAAGTCAGAAATGACGGCCGAGCATAACGAAGTCGATACGATGATTGCGTCGCTGGAACAAAGCAAAAAACGTGCGGAAGAAGAGCTTTCTGAGACAGAATCAATTAGAAAAGAAGCAGAAAAACTGCATAAAGAGCTGCAGCAGCAAATCATCGAGCTCAACAGCAAAAAAGACAAAATGCTCGAGGAGGCTGAACAGCAAGCGGCTGATAAAGTAAAAGCGGCAATGAAAGAAGCCGAAGACATTATTCATGAATTGCGCTCAATAAAAGAAGAACACAAATCCTTCAAGGATCACGAACTGATCAACGCGAAGAAACGGTTAGAAGGCGCAGTTCCTACTTTTGAAAAGTCCAAAAAACCGGAAAAAACGAAAACGCAAAAACGTGACTTCAAGCCAGGTGATGAGGTGAAAGTCCTCACCTTCGGGCAAAAAGGAACACTGCTTGAAAAAACCGGCGGCAATGAGTGGAATGTTCAAATCGGCATATTAAAAATGAAAGTTAAAGAAAAAGACCTGGAGTTTATCAAATCTGCTCCGGAACCAAAAAAAGAAAAAATCATTACGGCGGTCAAGGGAAAGGATTATCACGTATCGCTTGAACTTGATCTTCGCGGCGAACGCTATGAAAATGCCCTAAGCCGTGTTGAAAAATACTTGGACGATGCAGTGTTAGCCGGATATCCAAGAGTGTCAATCATCCACGGAAAAGGAACCGGCGCTTTAAGAAAAGGCGTGCAGGATCTTCTGAAAAACCACCGCAGCGTCAAAAGCTCCCGTTTCGGTGAAGCAGGTGAGGGAGGATCAGGCGTTACGGTTGTTGAACTAAAATAAAAGGGAGTATGGCCATGAGTGATTTTTGGGAAAACGAGCTTGTGGAAATCGCGGCGTATTACAGTGTCGCGGTTCTCTGCCTCGTCCTCTTTTTGACTGTGTTTGAGCTGGTGACGGCTTATAAAAACTGGGAAGAGATTCAAAAAGGAAATCTTGCGGTGGCAATGGCAACCGGCGGAAAAATTTTAGGAATTGCAAACGTATTTCAGCATTCCATCTCCCAGCACAATTCTCTGCTGCAAATGATCGGCTGGGGCGTTTACGGATTTGTTATGCTTCTGCTAAGCTACTTTATTTTTGAGTTTTTGACTCCGCGGTTTAAAATTGATAAGGAAATCGAAAATGATAACCGGGCTGTCGGCTTTATTTCATTTGTCATTTCTGTCGGGCTTTCATTTGTGGTGGCAGCCGGAATATAAGGGGACGGAGAATAGATGGAAAAGCTTGCAAAAGTACTGCTCGCCGCGGCGGGAATCTTTTTGTTAATTGGTCTTATATATCTGTTCGTATTATGAGAAAAAGAAAGATTTACCTTTCTTTTTCTTTTTTTTGCCGTCCATCTGCTATAATGATAGGGTGGAACTCTAAAACCGAAAGGGGAGGTTTTATGCAGTCTCAAAAGCCGTGGCTTGCCGAGTATCCCGACGATATCCCGCATGAGCTTCCATTGCCGAACAAAACCCTGCAATCCATCCTGACAGACTCCGCCGCACGATTCCCTGACAAAACCGCAATATCTTTTTATGGAAAAAAACTCACCTTTCATGACATTCTGACGGATGCTCTTAAACTCGCAGCTTTTTTGCAGGGCAATGGCCTGCAAAAAGGAGACAGAGTGGCTGTCATGCTGCCCAATTGCCCGCAAGCAGTGATTTCTTATTATGGCGTTTTGTTTGCCGGTGGCATCGTGGTGCAGACGAATCCGCTCTATACCGAGTACGAGCTTGAATACCAGCTGAGAGATGCTGAGGCGAGCGTGATCATCACCTTAGATTTGCTTTTCCCAAAGGCAATAAAAATGAAAACGTTATCAATTGTAGATCAGATTTTGATCACCAGCGTAAAAGATTATTTGCCTTTTCCGAAGAATATTCTTTACCCGCTGACGCAAAAACAAAAAGTGCACATCGACTTTGACAGAAAAGATCACATTCACATGTTCGCTTCCAGCATGAAGGAGGAAAAAACTGAGCTCCTGACAATCCCGAAGATCGATCCTGAACATGATATAGCTGTCCTCCAATATACCGGAGGAACAACGGGGGCTCCAAAAGGAGTCATGCTCACGCACCAAAATATTTTGGCCAATACTGAAATGTGCTCCGCTTGGATGTACGATGTGAAGGAAGGGGCTGAAAAAGTGCTTGGCATCGTCCCGTTTTTTCATGTCTACGGACTGACGGCAGTGATGAATTATTCGATTAAACTAGGCTTCGAAATGATTCTTCTTCCTAAGTTTGATCCGCTCGAAACGCTCAAAATCATCGACAAACAAAAACCGACGCTCTTTCCGGGCGCACCGACAATTTACATTGGCCTTTTGCATCACCCCGAATTGCAGCATTATGATCTGTCATCCATTAAAAGCTGTCTTAGCGGATCAGCCGCACTGCCTGTGGAGGTAAAGCAGAAATTTGAAAAGGTAACTGGCGGAAAGCTTGTGGAAGGCTACGGCTTGTCTGAGGCATCCCCAGTGACACATGCCAATTTTATCTGGGGGAAAAACAAGCCAGGCAGTATTGGCTGTCCTTGGCCGAGTACTGACGCCGCGATCTATTCGGAAGAGATGGGTAAGCATGCCGCTCCATATGAGCATGGAGAAATCATTGTAAAAGGTCCGCAAGTCATGAAAGGATATTGGAACAAACCGGAGGAAACTGCCGCTGTACTGAGAGACGGCTGGCTGTTCACCGGCGACATGGGCTATATGGATGAAGAGGGCTTTTTCTATATTGCCGACAGGAAGAAGGACATCATCATTGCCGGCGGCTACAATATTTACCCGCGTGAAGTAGAAGAAGCGCTTTATGAACATGAAGCCATCCAGGAAATTGTGGTTGCCGGTGTGCCTGATTCCTATAGAGGAGAAACAGTAAAAGCATTTGTCGTGTTAAAGAAAGGCGCAAAAGCTGATGCAGAAGAACTGGACACTTTCGCGAGATCCCGCCTCGCTCCCTACAAGGTGCCGAAAGCCTATGAGTTCAGAAAAGAGCTGCCGAAAACGGCAGTCGGAAAAATTTTAAGAAGGCGTTTACTTGAAGAAGCCGAAAATCATCATGTCAAATAACAAATGACAAATGACATAAGAAAAAGAGAATACCTGCGAATAAACTTGACAAAGCCGAAAATCCTTTTTATCATGAAATTATGAATGAATAGTCATTCATTTCTATAGGAAGGAACGATGAACATTGAAGCAAAAACGGCCAAAGTATATGCAGATTATTGATGCAGCAGTAGAAGTCATTGCGGAAAACGGCTACCACCAGTCACAGGTATCCAAAATTGCCAAACAAGCCGGAGTGGCGGACGGCACCATCTACCTCTATTTCAAAAACAAAGAAGATATTTTAATTTCTCTTTTCAAAGAAAAAATGGGCCAATTTATTGAGCGGATGGAAGAGGACATAAAAGAAAAGACAACAGCGAAAGAGAAACTGGCGCTTGTGATTTCAAAGCATTTTTCCCTTTTAGCGGATGATCATAATCTCGCGATTGTCACTCAGCTTGAGCTCCGCCAGTCAAACTTGGAGCTGCGCCAGAAAATCAATGAAATATTAAAAGGCTACTTAAATATTTTGGATAGTATTTTGATGGAAGGCATACAATCAGGCGAATTAAAAGAAGGCCTCGATGTCCGCCTCGCCCGGCAGATGATTTTTGGAACGATTGACGAAACCGTGACAACTTGGGTTATGAATGACCAAAAGTACGATCTCGCTGCCTTGTCAGACAGCGTTTTAGAATTGTTGGTGTCCGGAATTCACAATAAGTAAAGGGGTTCTGTCCTATGAATGCAATTTCACTTGCGGTTGATCAATTTGTGGCAGTCTTGACGATTCACAATCCGCCGGCAAATGCGCTTTCCACCCGGATATTAGAAGAGCTGTCCTCCTGTCTTGATCAATGTGAGACAGATGCAGGCGTACGAAGCATTATCATTCACGGTGAGGGAAGATTTTTCTCAGCCGGGGCTGATATTAAAGAATTTACATCGCTTAAAGGCAATGAAGATTCCTCACTGCTGGCTGAGCGCGGCCAGCAGCTGATGGAAAGAATTGAAGGCTTCCCAAAACCGATTATCGCGGCGATTCACGGTGCTGCTCTTGGAGGCGGGCTGGAGCTTGCGATGGCTTGTCATATCAGAATTGCGGCAGAAGACGCCAAGCTGGGGCTTCCGGAACTTAACCTCGGTATTATACCGGGTTTTGCGGGAACACAGCGTCTTCCGAGATATGTCGGTACAGCCAAAGCACTAGAGCTCATCGGATCAGGAGAACCGATATCCGGAAAAGAAGCGCTTGATCTCGGACTTGTGTCACTTGGAGCAAAAGATGAAGCAGAAGTGCTTGAAAAAGCAAAAGCACTTGCCGCTAAGTTTGCAGAAAAAAGCCCGCAAACGCTGGCATCTCTACTTGAGCTTCTTTATTCCAATAAGGTGTATTCCTATGAAGGCAGCTTAAAGCTTGAAGCAAAACGGTTTGGAGAAGCATTTGAGTCAGAGGACGCCAAAGAAGGCATCCAGGCATTTCTCGAAAAAAGAAAGCCTCAGTTCAAAGGCGAATAAAAGGGGATATGATCATGAATCTATTTGTACTGATGAAACGGACGTTTGACACAGAAGAAAAAATCGTCATTGAAGCAGGAAAGATTCAGGATGACGGAGCGGAATGGATTATTAATCCATACGATGAGTACGCGATAGAAGAAGCCATCCAGCTAAAGGAAAAGCACGGCGGCACGATCACCGCCGTCACTGTCGGCGGCGAAGAAGCGGAGAAGGAACTGCGCACTGCGCTTGCCATGGGATGTGACCAAGCCGTTTTAATCAACATAGAAGATGATCTCGAAGAGCCCGACCAATATTCCATTTCTCAAGTTTTATACCACTATATGAAGGATCAGGAGTTTGATTTGATTCTCGGCGGAAATGTTGCCATTGACGGAGGTTCAGGACAAGTAGCGCCTCGGCTTGCCGAGCTACTGGACATTCCGTGCATCACAACGATCACCAAACTCGAAATCAGCGGCACTGATGCAGAAGCAGAAAGGGACGTCGAAGGGGATGTTGAAAAAATCAAAACGACACTCCCATTGCTTGTCACAGCTCAGCAGGGCTTAAACGAACCGCGCTATCCATCGCTTCCGGGAATTATGAAGGCCAAGAAAAAACCGCTTGAAGAACTAGAACTTGATGATCTTGATCTGGACGAAGAGGATGCCGAACCTAAGATGAAAACCATTGAACGTTTTCTGCCGCCGAAAAAAGAAGCCGGGAAGCTTCTCCAAGGTGAGCCTGCCGAACAGGCAAAAGAGCTCGTCTCATTGCTCCGCAGCGAAGCTAAAGTCATTTAAAGCTTGGACATTCAAAGAAACAGGGGGATGTTAGAATGGGAAAAAAAGTGATCGTACTCGGAGAAATTCGCGATGGAGAATTGCGGAATGTCACCTTTGAAGCATTAGCTGCAGGAAGAACCATTTCAGGCGATGGAGAAGTCATCGGTGTTCTCATCGGAGAAAATGTACAAAGCCTTGCACAAGAGCTTATCCATTACGGAGCCGATAAAGTTCTCACAGCTGAGGATCCGAAGCTGAAAGCATACACGGCAGACGGATACAGCCAGGTCATGAGGGCCATTATTGACCAAGAAAAACCCGATTCAGTCATATGCGGGCACACGGCCATGGGCAAAGACCTTTCACCGAAGCTCGCGGCCCGGCTGCAAACAGGCTTAATTTCAGATGCTACAGATGTAAGCGTTACCGGAGAGAATGTCGTGTTCACGCGGCCGGTTTACTCGGGGAAAGCATTTGAACGCGTCATTTCAACCGATCCGCTGATTTTTGCAACGATTCGCCCTAATAATATTCAAGCTTCAGAAAAAGACGCCAGCAGGTCGGGGAATATCGAAAGCGTTGATGTTTCTCTTACTGACCTCCGCACCGTTATCCAAGAAGTCGTGAAAAAAACAGCGGACGGCGTTGATCTCTCCGAAGCCAAAATTATCGTTGCGGGCGGCCGCGGAGTCAAAAGCAAGGAAGGATTTCAGCCGCTGCATGAGCTTGCCGAGGTGCTGGGGGCCGCAGTCGGGGCATCTCGCGGGGCGTGTGACGCTGATTATTGCGATTACGCTCTCCAAATCGGGCAGACCGGGAAAGTCGTTACCCCGGATTTGTACATTGCCTGCGGCATTTCCGGCGCCATCCAGCATTTGGCCGGCATGTCAAACAGCAAGGTGATAGTCGCCATCAATAAAGACCCCGAAGCGGATATCTTTAAAATAGCGGATTACGGCATCGTAGGCGATTTATTTGAAGTCGTCCCGTTATTAACTGAGGAATTCAAACAATTAAATATACACTCGTAAAGGAAACCCCGGACTGCTGAAGTTCGGGGTTTTTATATATATGAATACATACGTACAAATATAAATTTTATAAAAAATGTCGTTGACATGTACGAACATATATAATATGGTTACTTTAAAAGCGCTTACATTCATGCTGACTCCTCAGGCAAAAGACAGATCACATATTTGACTGTGGTGCTTTTCATATTCGTATGAAAGGAATGATCATGCATGTCTGAACATCAAGCAGTGATCCAAACAGATATTGTAAAAGGAACCATTAACAAAAATATATACGGTCATTTTGCGGAACATTTAGGAAGAGGGATTTATGAGGGCATTTGGGTCGGAACGGACTCGAACATTCCCAACATAAACGGAATACGAAAGGATGTGCTGGAAGCGCTCAAACAGCTGAATATTCCTGTCCTCAGGTGGCCGGGCGGGTGTTTTGCGGACGAATACCATTGGGCAAATGGTGTCGGTGACCGTAAGACGATGCTTAACACGCACTGGGGCGGTACAATTGAATCAAATGAATTCGGAACGCATGAATTTATGATGCTTTGCGAGCTGCTTGAATGCGAGCCTTATATTTGCGGCAATGTCGGAAGTGGAACGGTTCAGGAAATGGCGGAATGGATCGAGTATATGACGTTTGAAGAAGGCACGCCGATGTCAGACTGGAGAAAACAAAATGGAAGAGAGGAGCCTTGGAAGCTGAAATATTTCGGCGTGGGCAATGAAAACTGGGGCTGCGGCGGCAACATGCATCCTGAATACTACGCAGATCTGTATCGGCGTTTTCAAACCTATGTCCGCAATTACAGCGGGAATGAACTATACAAAATTGCAGGCGGCGCAAATGTGGACGATTTTCATTGGACGGACGTGCTCATGAAAAAAGCAGCTGGCCTGATGGACGGATTGAGTCTTCATTATTACACGATTCCGGGTGATTTCTGGAAAGGCAAAGGATCAGCCACAGAATTCACAGAGGATGAATGGTTCATTACGATGAAAAAAGCCAAATACATCGATGAATTGATTCAAAAACACGGCACGATTATGGACCGGTACGATCCGGAGCAGCGGGTCGGGCTGATTATTGATGAATGGGGCACGTGGTTTGATCCTGAGCCAGGCACGAACCCTGGTTTCCTGTATCAGCAAAACACCATTCGTGATGCACTGGTGGCGGCTTCTCATTTCCACATTTTCCATCAGCATTGCCGCCGAGTGCAAATGACCAACATCGCCCAAACAGTAAACGTTCTTCAAGCGATGATTTTGACTGAGGGAGAGCGGATGCTTTTGACACCGACGTACCATGTATTTGATATGTTTAAGGTACACCAGGACGCTTCTCTTTTAAACACTGAAACAACGTCTGCTGACTATGAATGGAAGGGTGAAACGCTGCCGCAAATCAGTATTTCAGCCTCGAAACATGCAGAAGGCGATATCAATATCACGATCTGCAACATTGATCACCAAAACAAAGCGGAGGCTGAGATCGAGTTGAGAGGCATTCACAAGACAGCGGACCATTCCGGAGTCATTCTGACGGCTGACAAAATGAATGCGCATAACACGTTTGACGATCCTCATCACGTCAAACCGGAATCTTTCAGCCAATACACGCTCAACAAAAACAAACTGAAAGTAAAACTCCCGCCAATGTCAGTCGTCTTACTCACGCTGCGTGCTGATTCTTAATCGCGTGAGAGCGCCGGAGCTTCATGCCGGCGCTCTTTTTCATGTTTTAAAACAGCTCCGCCAGGGCATGGTAAAGGTACATGACAGTGAAGAGGAGATGTTATTCTATGCTTCGTACCATTCTAATGATCATCGGGGCGATTGTAGTCATTGGGGCCATTATCAGATTCGTGTTTTAATGCAAAGAGACATAACCCATTCAATCCAGATAAACATGAGTAAACCGATTGTGATCAGGAAAAAATAATTTGTAAGCATTAAAATAGCGTGAACGAATGGGAGATGCTATACTAAAAATCATCATTTCACAATTGGAGGAATTCAATAATGGCTATCGTAAAAGCAACTGATCAATCTTTCTCAGCTGAAACAAGCGAAGGCGTCGTACTGGCTGACTTCTGGGCTCCTTGGTGCGGACCTTGTAAAATGATTGCACCTGTTCTTGAAGAACTAGATCAAGAAATGGGAGACAAACTGAAAATCGTAAAAATCGACGTGGACGAAAACCAAGAAACAGCCGGAAAATACGGCGTTATGAGCATCCCGACACTTCTTGTGTTAAAAGACGGAGAAGTAGTTGAAACTTCTGTCGGCTTCAAACCGAAAGAAGCGCTGCAAGAGCTTGTAAACAAACATCTTTAATTCTCGGCTGCTTACATGCCAGAGCGATTCCGATTGAGGGATCGCTTTTTTTATTCGCCAATCGTGAAGCATAGAGAAAAACAAACGTTCGTGTTAAACTGGAAACAAAGGATTAAACATAAGGAAGGGTAATATATGAACAAACAACTGAAAGAAAAACTCGCCCTCCTTCCCGATCAGCCCGGGTGTTATCTCATGAAGGACCGGCAGCAGACTGTGATCTACGTAGGAAAAGCAAAAGTGCTGAAAAACAGAGTGCGCTCCTACTTCACCGGTTCTCACGATGCGAAAACACAAAGGCTTGTGACGGAAATCGAGGATTTTGAATATATCGTGACGTCCTCCAATCTTGAAGCGCTTATTTTAGAAATGAACTTGATCAAAAAGCATGATCCGAAATACAACGTCATGCTGAAAGACGACAAAACCTATCCTTTCATAAAACTCACCCATGAACGCCACCCAAGGCTGATTGTCACCCGCAATGTCAAAAAAGACAAAGGGCGCTATTTCGGGCCGTACCCGAATGTACAGGCCGCAAGGGAAACAAAAAAACTGCTCGACCGTCTGTACCCTCTCAGAAAATGCTCCAAGCTGCCGGACAGAGTGTGCCTCTACTATCATCTGGGCCAATGTCTCGCTCCGTGCGTAAAGGATATTTCCGAAGAGACGAACAGAGAACTGGTTGAGAGCATTACCCGTTTCTTAAAGGGCGGCTATAATGAGGTCAAAAAAGAGCTTGAAGAGAAAATGCATGAGGCTGCTGAGAATCTTGAGTTTGAACGGGCAAAAGAGCTTCGTGACCAAATCGCCCATATTGAATCAACGATGGAAAAACAAAAAATGACGATGAACGATCTAGTCGACCGTGACGTATTCGCGTACGCATATGATAAGGGCTGGATGTGCGTACAGGTCTTTTTTATCCGCCAAGGAAAGCTCATTGAACGCGATGTCAGCATGTTCCCGCTCTATCAGGAAGCAGATGAAGAGTTTCTTACGTTCATCGGGCAGTTCTATTCAAAAAACAACCACTTTCTTCCAAAGGAAATTTTAGTTCCGGACAGCGTTGATCAATCCATGATTGAGCAGCTGCTGGAAACAAACGTCCACCAGCCGAAAAAAGGCTCGAAAAAAGAACTGCTTATGCTGGCCCATAAAAACGCGAAAATCGCGCTGAAAGAAAAATTCTCCTTAATCGAACGGGACGAGGAGCGCTCAATCGGGGCTGTCCATAAACTGGGTGAAGCATTGAATATTTATACCCCGCACAGAATTGAAGCGTTTGATAACTCAAACATACAGGGGACAAACCCGGTTTCCGCGATGATCGTGTTTATCGACGGCAAACCGAACAAAAAGGAATACCGCAAATATAAAATCAAAACCGTTACGGGACCGGATGATTACGGCTCAATGAGAGAGGTTGTTAGGAGGCGCTATACGAGAGTGCTTCGCGAAAATCTGCCGCTGCCTGATCTGATCATCATTGACGGAGGAAAAGGGCAGATCAACGCTGCAAGGGATGTCATTGAAAATGAACTCGGCTTGGATATCCCGATCGCCGGTTTAGCCAAAGACGAAAAACACAGAACTTCAAATTTATTAATCGGAGATCCGCTGGAGACGGTGTATCTGGAACGAAACAGTCAGGAATTTTATCTCCTGCAGCGCATTCAGGACGAGGTGCACCGTTTTGCGATCAGTTTTCACAGGCAAATCCGCGGAAAAAGCGCGTTTCAATCCGTATTGGACGACATCCCGGGTATCGGAGAGAAAAGAAAGAAAATGCTGTTAAAGCATTTCGGTTCGGTTAAAAAAATGAAGGAAGCAAGCCTTGAGGACATCCAAAAAGCGGGTGTTCCCGCAGCGGCTGCTCAGCTGCTTTACGACAAATTGCAAAAATAATGTTGTCCTTTTAAAAAAGATCTGATAAAATGTGAAATAATTTCATAGTTAGATCGTGTTATATGGTGAAGATAGAGGTGCGAACTTCAAGAGTAAGCCTTTGGAGAAAGATGGATTCTGTGAAAAAGGCTGAAAGGGGAGCGTCGCCGAAGCAAATAAAACCCCATCGGTATTATTTGCTGGCCGTGCATTGAATAAATGTAGGGCTGTCAAGAAATCATTTTCTTGGAGGGCTATCTCGTTGTTCATAATCATTTATGATGATTAATTGATAAGCAATGAGAGCATTCCTCTCATTGCTTTTTTTATTGTGGACAAAGCGCTCTTTCTCCTCACCCGCACGAACCAAAATGTAAAGGGTGGTAATACATGGGTCTTATTGTACAAAAATTCGGAGGTACTTCCGTCGGCTCAGTCGAAAAAATTCAAAATGCGGCAAACCGCGCGATTTCAGAAAAGCAGAAGGGCCATCAAGTCGTTGTTGTCGTTTCAGCTATGGGAAAATCCACTGACGAATTGGTCGGCCTTGCAAAAGCAATTTCTGACCAGCCGAGCAAACGCGAAATGGATATGCTGCTGGCGACGGGCGAGCAGGTCACCATTTCCCTGCTTTCAATGGCGCTGCAGGAAAAAGGCTATGACGCTGTGTCCTATACTGGCTGGCAGGCGGGAATCCGCACGGAAGCCGTTCACGGAAACGCCAGAATTACAGATATCGACACTTCGGTTTTAGCAGACCAGCTTGAGCAAGGAAAGATTGTCATTGTGGCAGGATTCCAAGGCATGGCAGAGGATTGCGAAATCACGACATTGGGCCGGGGCGGTTCAGACACAACAGCAGTCGCTTTGGCTGCCGCATTAAAAGCGGATAAATGTGACATATACACGGACGTGCCCGGAGTGTTTACAACCGATCCGCGCTATGTGAAATCAGCGAGAAAACTTGCCGGCATCTCATACGATGAAATGCTTGAGCTTGCCAATTTGGGCGCCGGCGTTCTTCATCCGAGAGCCGTTGAATTCGCGAAAAATTACCAAGTGCCATTAGAAGTGCGTTCAAGTACAGAAACAGAAGCGGGAACATTAATTGAGGAGGAATCATCCATGGAGCAAAATTTAATTGTCAGAGGCATTGCGTTCGAAGATCAAATCACAAGAGTAACCATTTACGGTCTGACTAGCGGCCTGACAACCCTGTCTACTATTTTTACAACACTTGCCAAAAGAAACATTAACGTCGATATCATTATCCAAACGCAGGCCGGAGCAAATCAGACCGGAATTTCCTTCTCAGTTAAAACAGAAGACGCAGACCAAACCGTTGCGGTGCTTGAAGAGTATAAAGACGCGCTTGAATTCGAGAAAATCGAGACAGAAAGCAAATTGGCTAAAGTATCCATTGTTGGATCCGGCATGGTCTCAAATCCTGGTGTAGCAGCTGAAATGTTTGCTGTACTGGCGGAAAAAAACATTTTAATCAAAATGGTCAGCACATCTGAAATCAAAGTATCAACAGTCGTAAGTGAAAATGACATGGTGAAAGCAGTTGAAGCGCTGCACGATGCATTTGAGCTTTCAAAACACCCTTCAGCTGTGTAATGACAATCAAAAAGGCGGGACTATATAGTCACCGCCTTTTTGATTACACTGGGTCTTTCATATCCCATTTCACAGTCAGAACCACCTTATCGGCTCTCTTTTTCACTTGTTCATATGATTCGGCAATCTGGTCATTCATCAATTGAATTTGTTCAGCAATAAAACCAGCCTCCAGCTGAAAGCATGGTTCTTTCTGATGTTTAAGCCGGTTGGAAACGATCGGCCCTTCAAGTTCAAATTCAAGCTCCTGTTTTTTAGCGCTTACGTTGGTGAGGGTTCCCCAGCCCGCTTCTTCAAAGAAGGCCGGAAATTCCTCCCATGATTCAAGAGGAAACTTACGGGCGAGATGTTTCCCAGCCCAATACATCATGGAAGAGTAATCTTGGCCAAGCATATCTGGGAGAACGATCTCTCGTATTAGTTCGTAGGCATAGGCATTCATTTCAATTTCTTTTAGGTTGTCAATAGATGCTTCAAATTTAGACTTCATATCTGTCTCCCCTCTCTCCTTGGTATATTATAGCCCAAACAGGGGGGAGGATTACAGAATGATCCTATAATTCTTATGAAAAATTAAACAGAAACATATATTGATAAAATAAAATTTTTAAATCAACTATTCAATTCGGAAAATTATAATTTATGTACGCGTTTTCTTGACGCCCTTTTGAGGGAGGAGTAAAATGAAATTGTCAATAAATCTTAATAAAGTGCTTACAATTGAAAGAAGTGGGGGAAGAGATTTAGCACATTTCGCACTTATCAAACAGGGGGTAAAGTAATGTCTGGGAACAGAGAGTTTTATTTTCGAAGATTGCATTCCTTGCTTGGCGTCATACCGGTCGGCATCTTTCTCATTCAGCATTTAGTCGTCAACCAGTTTGCCGCAAGGGGCGCTGAAGCATTCAATAGTGCTGCTCATTTTATGGATAGTCTGCCTTTCAGGTATGCCTTGGAAATTTTTATTATCTTCTTACCATTAATTTATCATGCAGTTTATGGTGTGTACATAGCGTTTACTGCAAAAAATAACGCAGGTCAATACAGCTATATGAGAAACTGGCTCTTCGTCCTGCAGCGTGTAACCGGTATCATCACCCTCATTTTCGTGAGCTGGCACGTGTGGGAAACCCGTATTGCCGCACAAATGGGCGCTGAGGTCAATTTCGACATGATGGCGAATATTTTGAGCTCTCCGGCTATGCTTGGCTTTTACATTGTCGGTGTTTTATCAACAATTTTCCACTTCTCAAACGGTTTATGGTCTTTCGCTGTTACATGGGGCATCACGGTAACGCCTCGTTCTCAAAGAATTTCGACTTACGTTACGCTGATTATTTTTGTTGCACTGTCTTACGTAGGCTTAAAAGCGATTTTTGCATTTGTTTAAGAGTACTAGATTACTAGAGGGAGAGGGGCTATCATGAGTCAATCAAGCATTATCGTAGTCGGCGGGGGTCTTGCCGGCCTCATGGCGACAATTAAAGCAGCGGAATCAGGAATGGCGGTTAAGCTGTTTTCCATCGTTCCTGTCAAACGTTCTCATTCGGTTTGTGCGCAAGGCGGCATAAACGGAGCGGTCAATACAAAAGGGGAAGGTGACTCTCCGTGGGAACATTTTGATGACACTGTATACGGAGGAGACTTTCTTGCAAACCAGCCGCCGGTTAAAGCGATGTGTGAAGCGGCGCCTTCTATCATCCACTTATTAGACCGGATGGGCGTCATGTTTAACCGGACGCCTGAAGGGCTGCTTGATTTCCGCCGATTCGGGGGTACACAGCACCACAGAACAGCTTATGCGGGTGCGACGACGGGACAGCAGCTGCTTTACGCACTGGACGAGCAAGTGCGCAGATACGAAGTGGCGGGTCTGGTTACAAAATACGAAGGCTGGGAATTCCTTGGCGCTGTATTAGATGATGACAGAACCTGCCGCGGAATTGTTGCGCAAAACCTGATAAACATGCAAATTGAATCCTTCCGTTCAGACGCTGTCATCATGGCGACGGGCGGACCGGGAATCATTTTTGGGAAATCGACTAACTCCATGATTAATACAGGGTCTGCTGCGTCGATCGTTTATCAGCAGGGAGCGTATTATGCAAACGGAGAATTCATTCAAATCCACCCGACAGCCATACCGGGCGATGACAAACTAAGACTGATGAGCGAATCAGCGCGCGGTGAAGGCGGTCGCGTGTGGACATATAAAGACGGTAAGCCGTGGTATTTCTTAGAGGAAAAATATCCGGCTTATGGAAACCTGGTGCCGCGTGATATTGCGACACGCGAAATATTTGATGTATGCGTCAACCAGAAGCTCGGCATTAACGGCGAAAACATGGTGTATCTCGATCTGTCTCATAAAGATCCGAAAGAGCTTGATATCAAGCTTGGCGGCATCATTGAGATTTATGAGAAATTCATGGGAGACGACCCGCGGAAGCTTCCGATGAAAATCTTCCCGGCGGTCCATTATTCAATGGGCGGTTTATGGGTGGATTACGATCAAATGACAAACATCCCGGGACTGTTTGCAGCCGGGGAATGTGATTACTCTATGCACGGCGGCAACCGCTTGGGGGCAAACTCTCTGCTCTCCGCGATTTACGGAGGAATGGTGGCCGGACCGAATGCGGTGAAATATGTAAACGGCTTAGAATCTTCAGCAGAAGACATGTCCTCATCTTTATTTGACGCTCACGTTAAAAAAGAAGAAGAAAAATGGGCTGAGATTATGAGTATGGACGGAACCGAAAATGCCTATGTTCTTCACAAAGAGCTTGGTGAGTGGATGACGGCGAACGTCACAGTTGTCCGCCATAACGACAAGCTATTGAAAACGGATGACAAAATTCAGGAATTAATGGAGCGATTTAAAAAGATCAACATCAATGACACAACAAAATGGAGCAACCAGGGGGCAATGTTCACACGCCAGTTCTCGAACATGCTTCAGCTTGCAAGGGTGATTACCCTTGGCGCATACAACCGCAATGAAAGCCGGGGCGCCCATTATAAACCGGATTATCCTGAACGTAATGATGATGAATGGCTCAAAACAACAATGGCTAAACATGTAAGCCCGTATGAAGCGCCGGAATTTGAGTATCAGGATGTCGATGTATCACTGATAACGCCTCGGAAGCGGGATTACTCGAAGAAGAAGGTGGCGAAATAATCATGAGTGAACAAAAAACCATACGATTTATTATCACACGTCAAGATACAGCTGACAGCACGCCTTACGATGAAGAATTTGAGGTTCCATACCGCCCGAACCTGAACGTCATTTCCGCCCTGATGGAAATTCGCCGGAATCCGGTTAACGTGAAAGGTGAAAAGACAACCCCTGTCACATGGGATATGAACTGTCTTGAAGAAGTATGCGGCGCATGTTCAATGGTCATAAACGGAAAGCCCCGCCAGTCTTGTACGGCACTTATCGATCAGCTTGAACAGCCGATCCGCTTAAAACCAATGAAAACATTCCCAGTCGTGCGTGATTTGCAGGTTGACCGGAGCAGAATGTTTGATTCATTGAAAAAGGTAAAAGCGTGGATACCGATTGACGGCACGTACGATTTAGGACCGGGACCGAGAATGCCGGAAAAACGCCGTCAATGGGCATATGAATTATCAAAATGCATGACGTGCGGCGTCTGCCTCGAGGCCTGCCCGAATGTGAACAGCAAATCGAAGTTCATGGGGCCGGCACCGATGTCTCAGGTCCGCCTGTTTAACGCACATCCGACAGGCGCCATGAATAAATCTGACCGATTAGAAGCACTGATGGATGAAGGCGGCCTTGCAGATTGCGGCAACTCGCAAAACTGCGTTCAATCCTGTCCGAAAGGCATCCCGCTCACTACTTCCATTGCAGCCTTAAACAGAGATACAAACTTACAAGCGTTCCGCAATTTCTTCGGAAGCGACAGAGTATAAGAAGAAACAACCTCTTCCGCATGGGAGAGGTTTTTTTAACAATAAGGAGATGAATAAAGATGAAGCTTCCCGCTTATATTGATGAGCCGTTTCAAGAATGGAAAGAGTCCTTTTCTTTTTTTAATGAAGTATCCGTGCGTTTTTCCGAGACGGACATGTTTGGCCATATGAATAATGTAGTCCCTTTCATATACTTTGAGGAGGCGCGGATTTCTTATTTTAAAAAGCTGAATATGATGAATGAAAACAAACAGACCATGACAGTCGTGGCAAGCCAGCAATGCGATTATTTGCGCCAAGTCATGCCTTATGAAGAGCTGCGCATCTATGTGAAAACAAGTGCCGTCGGCAGCTCATCCCTTACCTTGCATTATCTCGGAGAGAACCGCAATGGCGAACCCTGCTTTACTGGAGCAGTTGTGATGGTCCAAGTCTCAAAGGAAAGCGGCAAGGCTGTCAGCTGGACGGATGAGGAGAAAGAAACGCTTCTCCATACACCATAAACTAATTCTCTTGTAAACGTCACCTCCTGTGCCCTTCTTACATATGATATCTCGACTATATCAAAACCCATTCGTTTCTGATTCGCTCTCACCTTAGCAAGGAGGGTTACAATACTTGAAGGAGAAAGAATTTCAATCGAAGCCGCTGCTAACGAAAAGAGAAAGAGAAGTGTTCGAATTGCTCGTTCAAGATAAGACAACAAAGGAGATTGCAAGCGAGCTATTTATCAGTGAGAAAACCGTTCGAAACCATATTTCAAATGCCATGCAGAAATTGGGTGTGAAAGGGCGTTCGCAAGCCGTTGTTGAGCTTCTTAGAATGGGTGAGCTAGAGCTTTAATCCTTGCCGGTATTCCTTCTTTTTAGGAAGGAGCCGGTTATTGCTGTTTGTTTGGAACGTTCGAAACCATATTTGGAATGCTATGCAAAACTTGGATGGCAAGGCGTAAAACAAATTTTTCTATTTGATGTTATTTGCCTAAAGTCCTCTATTTCTCTCCAGCGAGTCTTGCATTTTCTTCAAAAAAGAAGGAAAATAGACACGGAACGCTTTTGAGCGTAAGAGATCCTTGAGTGAGGGATGGACAAATGACATCAAAACCTTTGGAGCATGTTGCGGATATTGAAAAGTCACTCCGCCACATTGCCGCGATCATTAAGCAAAAAGGACGAGAAATCCTTAACCAATATGCGATTACGCCGCCGCAATTTGTCGGCCTGCAATGGCTTTATGAATTAGGAGATATGACAATCGGCGAACTATCGGGCAAAATGTATCTGGCATGCAGCACGACAACGGACTTAATCGACCGTATGCAAAAAAATAAGCTTGTTGAGCGGGTCAAGGACCCGGCGGACAGACGCGTTGTTCGGATACATTTGCTGCCTGAAGGAGAACGGATTATCCAAGAGGTCATTACCAAAAGGCAGGAATATCTGCGTGATATGTTCGAAACGTTTACAGATGAAGAAATAGCCATCTTCGAAAAATCATTGATGAAACTGCAGCATGAAATGAAGAGAAAATGAGGCGATTTTGTTGGAACAACCAATAGGAGTCATTGATTCCGGGGTTGGCGGTTTAACCGTTGCAAAGGAAATCATGAGACAGCTACCAAAAGAAAATATTATCTACGTCGGGGATACGAAACGGTGTCCATACGGGCCGCGCCCTGAAGAAGAAGTGCTTCAATATACGTGGGAGCTGACGAATTATTTACTCGAAAACCACCACATCAAAATGCTCGTGATCGCCTGCAACACAGCAACAGCGATCGCATTGGAAGACATCCAGCGCAGTGTCGGTATACCTGTGGTCGGAGTGATCCAGCCGGGTGCGAGAGCAGCGATAAAAGTAACAGAAAATCAGCATATCGGTGTCATCGGTACAGAGAATACGATTAAGAGCAATGCGTACGAAGAGGCGCTTTTAGCATTAAATCCTGATCTGAAGGTTGAGAACCTTGCCTGCCCGCTGCTTGTGCCTTTTGTGGAAAGCGGGAAGTTTCTTGATAAAACAGCAGACGAGATTGTCAAAACATCGCTGTACCCGTTAAAAGACACATCGATTGATTCGCTGATTTTAGGCTGCACCCACTATCCTATTTTAAAAGAATCCATTCAGAGATATATGGGAGAGCACGTAAACATTATTTCGTCCGGCGATGAAACAGCAAGGGAAGTCAGCACGATTCTCTCATATAAAGGGCTGCTGAACCAGTCTCCGATTGTTCCTGATCATCAGTTCCTGACAACAGGAGCACGTGATCAGTTTGCAAAAATTGCAGATGACTGGTTTGGCCATGAGGTGGGCTATGTGGAATGCATCTCACTGCAAGAACCGATTAGAAGATAGTTTTCCCCGCAACAGCATGTTGCGGGTTTTTTTCTGTTTTGCCGGAATTCTTCGGTCTATTTCCTAATAAGGCTCGTATACATAATAGTACAAACAGCCTTAGGAGGGAAAAGTATGCTGAAAAAAGGACCTGCAGTCATTGGTGCCACTTGTCTCACCTCTGCCTTGCTTTTATCCGGATGCGGTTTGTTTCAATCTGATAAGGCAGCTGAGGAAATTGATCCGCCTCAAGACGTTACATACGTGAACGATGAAGCGGGGGCCAATTCAAATACAACAGCAGCCGAAAAAACAGAAAGTGAAAAAAACGATACCGCCAAAGCGGATCAAGCCTCATCTACAGTCATGAGGGAGCTTTATCTCATTGATAAAAACGGGTATGTCGTTGCCCAAACGCTGCCCCTTCCGAAAAGTGAAGGCACGGCCAAACAGGCGCTTGAATACCTCGTTCAGGGCGGACCTGTGTCAGAAATTCTTCCGAATGGCTTCAGAGCCGTATTGCCGGCTGACACAACCGTTAACGTTGACATCAAAAAAGATGGGACAGCAATAGCTGATTTCTCTAGTGAATTTAAAAATTATAAGAAGGAAGACGAACAGAAAATCGTTCAATCTGTGACATGGACGCTTACGCAATTCAGTTCGATAGATAAAGTGAAGCTGAGAATAAACGGCCATGAACTGAAGGAGATGCCTGTAGGCGGCACGCCGATCTCAGATGATTTAAGCCGAGAAGACGGAATTAATATGGAAACATCTGGTGTAAATGATCTCACTGCAACACATCCGCTCACAGTTTATTATTTGGCGGAAAACGAAGACAGTGAGTACTACGTGCCGGTGACGAAACGGATCGACAATTCGGAAAAAGACGACATCACAGCAGCGATCAATGAATTGGCTAAAGGCCCAAGCAAGGTGAGCGGGCTGTTAACAGACTTCAGTGAAGATGTAAAGCTGGTCAGCAAACCGAAAATCAAAGACGGACGGGTGACGTTAGATTTCAATCAATCTATATTCGGCAGCGCCGATGAAAAGACGAAAATGATTTCTTCAGAAGTGCTGAATAGCATTGTGCTGACGTTAACGGAGCAACCGGAGGTAAAAAGTGTCTCTGTTAAAGTAAACGGGAAATCAGAGCTTGTAAATGAAAAAGGCGAAAAGCTCACAGAACCGGTCTCCAGACCTTCTCAAGTGAATACGGGTAGTTTTTAAATTGGGATTTTTGATATACTAGAAAGAAAGAGGTTAGCGTTCCGGCTGCCTCTTTCTTTATTCAATTCCGGGACAAAAATGGTTTATGTACATACAATCGGAGGTAAAACATGAGACATGACGGAAGACAACATGATGAGCTGCGTCCAATCACATTCGATTTGGATTTTATCAGCCATCCGGAAGGTTCTGTTCTAATAACAGCAGGAAATACAAAAGTAATCTGCAACGCGTCTGTTGAGGACCGCGTGCCGCCATTTTTGCGGGGCGGAGGAAAAGGCTGGATTACAGCTGAATACAGCATGCTGCCGCGGGCAACAAACCAAAGAACAATCAGAGAATCTTCTAAGGGGAAAATTTCCGGCAGAACAATGGAGATTCAACGCCTGATCGGCCGCGCGCTTCGGGCAGTCGTAGATTTAGAAAAGCTCGGTGAACGGACGATTTGGATTGACTGTGATGTCATTCAGGCCGATGGCGGGACAAGAACCGCTTCGATTACAGGCGCATTTCTTGCTATGGCGATTGCGATTGGCAAGCTGATCAAAGCGGGAACGATCAAGACAAATCCGATCACTGATTTTCTTGCTGCGATCTCTGTCGGAATTGATAAGGAACAGGGAATTTTGTTAGATTTAAATTATGAAGAAGATTCCTCCGCTGAAGTTGACATGAATGTCATTATGACTGGCAGCGGCCGTTTTGTAGAGCTGCAGGGAACCGGGGAAGAGGCGACTTTTTCAAGGGAGGATCTGAACGGTCTTCTCGGTCTTGCAGAAAAAGGCATTCAGGAACTGATTGACAAGCAAAAAGAAGTGCTGGGTGATTCTCTGCCAGAACTGAAATAAAGACAGAAAGGCTTGATCATCATGAAAGAAGCAATTATTGCGACACATAATCCGGGAAAAGTGAAGGAATTCAAAGAAATCCTTGAGCCAAAAGGCTATGATGTCAAATCTTTAGCTGAAATTGGATTCACAGAAGAAATTGAGGAAACAGGCCATACGTTTGAAGAAAATGCCATTTTAAAAGCTGAAGCTGTTGCCAAAGCAGTGAACAAAATGGTGATTGCGGACGACTCCGGTCTGTCCGTCGATAACCTTGGGGGCAGACCCGGCGTTTATTCCGCACGCTATGCAGGAGAACAGAAAGACGACCAGGCAAATATCGATAAAGTGCTCAGTGAGCTGAAAGGAATCGAAAAAGAACAGCGCACGGCCCGTTTCCGGTGCGCGCTGGCTGTGAGTATCCCCGGTGAGGAAACAAAAACTGTCGAAGGCCATGTTGAAGGGTATATTGCTGAAGAACCGAGAGGAGAATACGGCTTTGGCTATGACCCGATCTTTATTGTGAAAGATAAAGATAAGACAATGGCCGAACTGACAAGTGATGAAAAAAATAAAATCAGCCATAGGGCTGACGCGCTTAAAAAGCTGTCTAAGCTTTTGGAGGCATAAGGAGGAAGCTTGTACATGAACGTGCTGATTATCAGTGACAGCCATGGGCTTAAAGAAGAACTCCAAACCATTGCGAAACGGCATGAAGCAGAAGTTGATCTCATGATTCATTGCGGAGACTCTGAGCTTGAAACAGGGCATCCGGCATTAAATCCTTATGCGGTTGTAAAAGGCAATTGCGATTTTGTAGGCGATTTTAAGGACGAGCTTCTTCTGACTGCCGGTTCAAAAAAAATACTGGTCACGCACGGCCACCTTCACGGTATAAAACAGACCTTGTTAAACGTATACTATCGTGCAGAGGAGCTCGGAGCGGATATTATCTGTTTCGGGCATTCACACATCGCGGGAAGTGAAGTGCTGCGTGGAAAACTGATGATTAATCCAGGCAGCATCCGGCTTCCGAGGGTGCGCAGGACTGAAAGCTATGCTATACTAACCTTAGAAAATGATGCCGCGACAGTGCGTTTTTACGACCAATCAGGCCATGAAATTGAGGATCTGCAAAACCAGGTCACACTATAAAAAAGTCATGAGGAAGAAATTTTTCTTCCTCATGAAAAAAATTCTAAAAAAACCGTTGACTTATTGTTGCATCCCATATATAATAAATCTTGTCGCTGATAGTTAAAGCGAAAACAAAAAAACAAAACATGTCCCAGTAGCTCAGCTGGATAGAGCAACGGCCTTCTAAGCCGTCGGTCGGGAGTTCGAATCTCTCCTGGGACGTACCAAAAGAAAAACCTCAAATCCTAAATGGATTTGAGGTTTTTTTGTTGTCGGCTTATGATTTTCATTTGTTATTTAACGTATCATCATCCAAGCCGTCAACTTTTCCTTCTTTATTCAGACGAGGTTCTTCTTTTTTCACAGTTTCAGAAACATGTTCATTTTCTTCAACAGTGCGTTTACCAACAACCACTTCATCAGTGACAACCGGTTTTTTAGTCACTTCCAGCTTTTCCTCAACGATTGGAACTCTGACAGTTTCTGCATCGTTTACAGGAGAAGCGTCCGCTGTGTTTTCATCCACTGGGCGGCGTTCGACATAAATTTCATCGTGTCTCACCGGGATGTCCATATCTCTTTGTTCTGTTTTCACTTCTTTTCCTATCTCTACTTCTCCAGTTTGAACGTCTTCCTTGTCGACTTTCAGCTGTTCTTCCCGCAGCGGCATTGTTTTTTCTTCTTTCGTTGTATAATCCGCCGTTTCATTTGTGCTTGAAAAGCCGCCTGAAAGGGCATTGCCGTTATCGATAGGAGCATTTACATCTGCATCTGTCTCAACGGCCACAAGGAGTTTGCCGACATCCAAATCTTCTTGGTACTTGTCTATTTCGTTAGTGGTGATATCCAAATCGGATAATGCTTTGCTGTGTGCGGCGGTATCATCCATTGTGAAATAATCTTTCAGTTTATCGAAAAAAGATTCAGATTCGCCCTCACGTGCATCGATGGCCTGATTGACCTCTGTTCCTGTGCGTGTTTCAAGATAATCTGTATCTCGCCGGCTTGTCACAACAGAGATGTCGTCAGAATCATAGCCTTTTGTTAACAAGCCTTCAATCGCTGCAATGGTTTCCTGCGGAGTTTCGTATACACCAACTATACTTTTCATATTAATCTCCTCCTTTATCAATTTTGCATTTTATCGTTCATGTCGTTTTTAATTCCCGCTGCTCTTTAAAATAAACAAGATTGAAAACACCGGGTGTGTTTCATACACGCGAATTAGGTGTGTGAAAATAAAAAAGGATAGACAAGACAGAATGTTCTCTGCACTTATCTACCCTCATAAAAATGCCTCACAGTCTCTTCGTCATAAACACACTGTTTGGATCTTCAACATAGTCTGCAAACGGTTCACAGTACTGAAAACCGAAGCTTTCATACAATTTTCTTGCCGGCTCAAATGAAGCCATTGAACCCGTTTCTAAGCTTAGCCGCTCATAGCCTCGCTTTGCAGCCTCCTCTATGATGTGCTGAAGAACTTGTTTGGCAACGCCTTTTCTTAAATGGGATGCAGACGTGCGCATTGATTTGATTTCTCCGTGCCGGCTGTCCAGTTCTTTAAGCGCTCCGCAGCCGGCTAGTTCATCACCCTCCCAGGCACTCCAAAATGTGATTTCAGGCCCTCGCAGCCTTTCTAAACCTAAGGCATGGATGCTTTCTGGCGGGGACATGAGTGTCATGCTATGTAAATGCTCATTCACAAGTGAGATCACCTGTTGTCCAGTTACATCATCTATTTTTATATACAATTCTATTCCTCCTCAAAAACTTGCAGGTTTGCAGAACATATTTTCATTTCATCTTAATCATATTTCATCCTGTTTCCAAATATAAAGACAGAAAATCTGACAGTATAGATCATTCTTTGGAATGATATGATTTGTGAAAGACGTTTCAAAGCAAAAAAGGGCCGAAATAGATGTTCGGCCCTGGGTCTTCGTTAATATCTAAAGCCTCCGTGTGCGCCTGCTCCGCCGAATCCGCCGGCGTGTGTCGCCGGGATACTGAAACCGCCGCCATGGCCGCTATAGCCAGCACCTGCAAATTGCTGCCCGTAAAATCCTGAAGCATATGGATAGGAGGAGTACATAGCAGAGGGAGTGCTTATCGGGCTGTATGCCTGGCTGTACGGCTGACCGTATCCATAGCCTCCGAATGGCTGATGGCTTTGCTGGTAAAAGGCAGGGGCAGTAGGGTAATACGGTTGCGGAAAGCTGGGAAAGCCTGCGGGGAATCCTTGCATATCTGCTAATGATTTATTCATTGTATCACCTTTTCTTTGCAAGATACCATCAATGTATGCCGGAGGAATAATGGAAGTGCCTATCCGAATTAAAAGGGTTTGCAAGGCGATCTGTCAGGTTGCAACCTATATCCAAATGATAGAATGTTATAAAATCTGACATGTTTATATGATATTGAAAAATTCTGGTGTATCCTTGATAGATTAATGAAAAAATTATAAAAACTTTTAACATTTGCGATTCCTTATGCATCAATAATGAAAGCGTATACAATATAGATTGATTAATCAAAATTGTCTAATAATTTTAAAAAATGCTGTTGACACTGCGTCCAAAGCGGCGTAATATGAGTTCAACAAAAGATAAACGCAAGCTTCACAAGCAAAAATGATCGCAATATGATTCTGAAAAGTGAAAAAACAAACGACCTCCTTGAACAGCTCTAAGCTGTTCCGGAGACTGAATATGAAAAGCGCAGATGAGGATAAGTAGCCTTGATAAAGCTTTCCACAGAGAACCGGGTTAGCTGAGAACCGGCGAAGCTTTACAAGGTGAACTCGCCTCAGAGTGCCAGTCTGAAATGATAGTAGGACTTGGCCGGGTGAACTTGATTCACTCGTTATTAAAGCGGATAGAAATATCCATGAGACGGCCGATTTAACAGGTCGTAAACAAGGGTGGTACCGCGGAAAGAAGAGCCTTTTCGCCCCTTTTAGCTATCGCATTCACTGCGCGGCTGATTGTGGGCGGAAGGGTTTTTTTTATTGAATAATCAGCTATAAAGCTAATAAAAAAGATGATCTTTAGAGGATGAAAATCCAAAAGGAGGAACTAAAATGGGGACTAATGTACAGGTGGATTCAGCATCTGCCAAATGTACACAGACGATGAGCGGAGCGTTAATGCTGATTGAATCATTAAAGAAAGAAAAAGTAGAAATGATATTCGGTTATCCGGGCGGAGCTGTACTGCCGATCTACGATAAGCTGTACAATTCAGGAATGGTACATATCCTTCCCCGACACGAGCAAGGCGCCATTCATGCAGCGGAAGGATACGCGAGAGTTTCTGGAAAACCAGGGGTCGTTATTGCGACATCAGGTCCGGGAGCGACAAACCTTGTTACTGGACTTGCGGATGCCATGATTGATTCACTGCCTTTAGTCGTCTTTACAGGACAGGTGGCAACCTCCGTTATCGGAAGCGATGCTTTTCAGGAAGCAGACATTTTAGGAATTACAATGCCGGTTACAAAACACAGCTATCAGGTCCGCCAGCCGGAAGATCTGCCGCGCATCATTAAAGAAGCATTCCATATTGCGACAACGGGAAGACCGGGACCTGTACTAATCGATATTCCAAAAGATGTTGCAGCAATTGAAGGGGAATTTAGCTATGATCATGAGATGAATCTCCCGGGATACCAGCCGACAACAGAGCCGAATTATTTGCAGATCCGCAAGCTTGTGGAAGCCGTGAGCAGCGCAAAGAAACCGGTGATCCTGGCGGGTGCGGGCGTACTGCACGGAAAAGCGTCAGAAGAATTAAAAAATTATGTCGAGCAGCAGCAAATCCCTGTGGCACACACCCTTTTGGGGCTGGGAGGCTTTCCGGCTGACCATCCGCTTTTTCTGGGGATGGCGGGGATGCACGGTACTTACACAGCCAATATGGCCCTTCATGATTGCGATCTTTTAATCAGTATCGGCGCACGTTTTGATGACCGCGTCACAGGAAACCTGAAGCACTTTGCAAGAAACGCAAAAATTGCCCACATCGATATTGATCCGGCTGAAATCGGAAAAATCATGAAAACACAGATTCCGGTTGTCGGAGACAGCAAAGTTGTCCTGCAAGAGCTGATCAAACAAAACGGCAAACAAGGCGATTCAAGCGAATGGAAAAAACAGCTCGCCGAATGGAAAGAAGAGTACCCGCTCTGGTACGTAGATAATGAAGAAGAAGGCTTTAAACCTCAGAAATTGATTGAATATATTCATCAATTTACAAAAGGCGAGGCGATTATCGCAACGGATGTCGGCCAGCATCAAATGTGGTCAGCGCAATTCTATCCGTTCCAAAAAGCAGATAAATGGGTCACATCAGGCGGACTTGGAACGATGGGATTCGGCCTTCCGGCAGCGATCGGTGCACAGCTTGCAGATAGAGATGCTACTGTAGTCGCGGTTCTCGGAGACGGTGGTTTTCAAATGACGCTCCAAGAACTCGATGTCATTCGCGAATTGAATCTTCCGGTCAAAGTCGTGATTTTAAATAACGCTTGTCTCGGAATGGTCAGACAGTGGCAGGAAATTTTCTATGAAGAACGCTATTCAGAATCTAAATTTGCTTCTCAGCCTGACTTCGTCAAATTGTCAGAAGCATACAGCATTAAAGGCATTAGAATTTCATCAGAAGCAGAAGTGAAAGATAAGCTGGAAGAGGCATTAACATCAAAAGAACCGGTTGTCATTGACGTGCGGGTTGCCAGCGAAGAAAAAGTATTTCCGATGGTGGCTCCGGGGAAAGGGCTGCATGAAATGGTGGGGGTGAAACCTTGAAAAGAATTATCACATTGACTGTGGTGAACCGTTCCGGCGTGTTAAATCGGATTACCGGTCTATTCACTAAAAGACATTACAACATTGAAAGCATTACAGTTGGACACACAGAAACAACCGGCGTTTCCAGAATCACCTTTGTCGTTCACGTTGAAGGAGAAAATGATGTTGAACAGCTGACAAAACAGCTCAACAAACAGATTGATGTGCTGAAGGTCACCGACATCACTAATCAATCGATTGTCCAGAGGGAGCTGGCCTTAATCAAGGTCGTATCTGCACCGTCAACGAGATCAGAGATTAATGGAATCATAGAACCGTTCAGAGCCTCTGTCGTTGATGTCAGCAGAGATAGCATCGTTGTTCAGGTGACAGGCGAATCTAACAAAATTGAAGCGCTTATTGAATTGTTAAAACCTTATGGCATTAAAGAAATCGCGAGAACAGGTACAACGGCTTTTGCGAGGGGAACCCAGCAAAAGGCGTCATCCAATAAAACAATATCTATTGTATAAAACATAAAAAGGGAGAGATTTGAAATGGTAAAAGTATATTATAACGGTGATATCAAAGAGAGCGTATTGGCTGGAAAAACAGTAGCAGTTATCGGATACGGATCGCAAGGTCACGCACATGCCCTGAACCTTAAAGAAAGCGGAGTTGACGTAATCGTTGGTGTTAGACAAGGAAAATCCTTCACTCAAGCCCAAGAAGACGGACATAAAGTATTTTCAGTAAAAGAAGCGGCAGCTCAAGCTGAAATCATCATGGTTCTGCTTCCGGATGAACAGCAGCAAAAAGTATACGAAGCTGAAATCAAAGATGAATTGACAGCTGGAAAATCATTGGTGTTCGCTCACGGATTTAACGTTCATTTCCATCAAATTGTTCCTCCTGCGGATGTAGATGTATTCTTGGTAGCGCCTAAAGGTCCGGGACACTTGGTAAGAAGAACATATGAGCAAGGAGCTGGCGTACCGGCATTGTTCGCGATTTATCAAGATGTGACTGGAGAAGCAAGAGACAAAGCCCTTGCATATGCAAAAGGAATCGGCGGCGCAAGAGCGGGCGTTTTGGAAACGACATTTAAAGAAGAAACAGAAACAGATTTGTTCGGTGAGCAAGCAGTTCTTTGCGGCGGATTGAGTGCACTGGTAAAAGCTGGATTCGAAACATTAACTGAAGCAGGTTATCAGCCTGAACTTGCATACTTTGAGTGTCTTCACGAGCTGAAATTAATCGTAGACCTTATGTACGAAGAAGGACTTGCAGGCATGAGATATTCAATCTCTGACACAGCGCAGTGGGGAGATTTCGTATCAGGACCTCGCGTTGTTGATGCTAAAGTAAAAGAATCTATGAAAGAAGTATTAAAAGATATTCAAAACGGTACATTCGCAAAAGAGTGGATCGTCGAAAACCAAGTAAACCGTCCTCGTTTCAACGCCATCAATGCGAGCGAAAACGAACATCAAATCGAAGTTGTTGGAAGAAAGCTTCGTGAAATGATGCCATTTGTGAAACAAGGCAAGAAGAAGGAAGCGGTGGTCTCCGTTGCGCAAAATTAATTTTTTCGACACGACGCTTCGTGATGGTGAACAGTCCCCTGGCGTGAACTTAAATACTCAGGAGAAACTTGCCATAGCAAAGCAGCTCGAAAGACTCGGGGCAGATATCATTGAAGCGGGGTTTCCCGCTTCATCCCGAGGTGACTTTTTAGCTGTTCAGGAAATTGCAAGAACCATTAAAAATTGTTCAGTGACTGGTCTTGCCCGTTGCGTAAAAGGTGATATTGATGCTGCTTGGGAAGCGTTAAAGGACGGTGCTCATCCGAGAATTCACGTATTTATCGCCACGTCGGACATTCATTTGAAACACAAGCTGAAAATGACTCGTGAGCAAGTGATTGCAAGAGCAGTTGAAATGGTGAAATACGCAAAAGAGCGCTTTCCGGTTGTGCAATGGTCAGCTGAAGATGCCTGCCGGACTGAACTGCCGTTTTTAGCGGAAATCGTCGAGAAAGTCATTGACGCAGGCGCCAGTGTTATCAATCTTCCGGACACGGTCGGCTACCTGGCTCCAGCGGAATACGGAAATATCTTTAAATATATGAAGGAAAACGTTCCGAACATTCACAAAGCAAACCTTTCGGCCCACTGTCATGATGATTTGGGAATGGCAGTCGCAAACTCTCTTGCTGCGATTGAAAATGGCGCTGATCAAATCGAATGCGCTGTGAACGGAATCGGTGAAAGAGCCGGAAACGCGGCATTAGAGGAAATTGCCGTTGCCCTCCATATCAGAAAAGATTTCTATCAAGTTGAAACAGGCATTACATTGAACGAGATTAAGCGAACAAGCGATTTAGTAAGCAAGCTGACAGGTATGGCTGTTCCGCGCAATAAAGCGGTTATAGGCGATAATGCCTTTGCTCATGAATCAGGCATCCACCAGGACGGCTTCTTAAAAGAAAAATCGACTTATGAAATTATTTCACCGGAACTTGTCGGTGTAACAGCAGATGCGCTTGTCCTAGGGAAACATTCCGGACGCCACGCGTTTAAAGACCGGCTGACTGCTTTAGGATTCCAATTTGAAAGTGAAGAGATTAATAAATTTTTTACGATGTTCAAAGAGTTGACTGAGAAGAAAAAAGAAATCATTGATGAGGATCTTGTTTCTCTTATTTTAGAAGAAAAAGTAACAGACCGCAAGATTGGGTATGAATTTCTTTCTCTGCAAGTGCATTACGGAACAAGTCAGGTTCCTACAGCTACACTATCTTTGAAAAACCAAGAAAACGCAGAGCTTATTCAGGAAGCGGCAACTGGAGCGGGAAGCGTGGAAGCGATCTACAACACGCTTGAGCGCTGCATCGATAAAGACGTGGAGCTTTTGGACTACCGCATTCAGTCTAATAGAAAAGGCGAAGACGCATTTGCCCAGGTGTATGTAAGAGTTTTGGTGAACGGAAAAGAATCAGCAGGGCGGGGCATAGCGCAAGACGTATTAGAAGCATCAGCGAAAGCCTATTTGAACGCAGTCAACCGTCAATTGGTTTTCCAATCGAATATGAGCGGACTTAAAAACCATACAGCTGTCGGATCATAAAAGAAAGGAGAACGGATAACTTGAAGAAACGTATTGCTCTATTGCCCGGAGACGGGATCGGCCCTGAAGTATTAGAATCAGCGACAGACGTACTGAAAAGTGTTGCCGAACGCTTTAATCATGAATTTGAATTTGAATATGGCCTGATTGGAGGGGCGGCGATTGATGAACATAACAACCCCCTCCCGGAGGAAACCGTTGCCGCTTGTAAAAATGCCGACGCTATATTGCTTGGCGCTGTCGGCGGACCGAAATGGGATCAAAATCCTTCGGAGTTGAGACCGGAAAAAGGTCTGCTCAGCATCAGAAAACAGCTTGATTTGTTTGCGAATTTGCGGCCTGTGAAGGTGTTTGAAAGCCTATCTGACGCATCACCTTTGAAAAAAGAATATATAGATAACGTTGATTTCGTTATCGTCCGTGAGCTGACAGGCGGCTTATATTTCGGCCAGCCGAGCAAACGCTATGTAAACACTGAAGGTGAGCAGGAAGCAGTAGACACACTGTTTTATAAGCGGACGGAAATTGAACGCGTGATCAGAGAGGGCTTTAAAATGGCGGCAGCCAGAAAAGGCAAGGTAACCTCCGTTGATAAAGCGAACGTTCTTGAATCAAGCAGACTGTGGCGTGAAGTGGCTGAGGACGTTGCAAAAGACTTTCCTGATGTGAAGCTAGAGCACATGCTTGTGGATAACGCGGCCATGCAGCTGATTTATGCACCGAATCAATTTGATGTCGTGGTGACTGAAAACATGTTCGGTGATATTTTAAGCGATGAAGCGTCCATGCTTACAGGCTCACTCGGAATGCTCCCGTCAGCCAGCCTATCAAGTTCAGGTCTTCATCTGTTTGAGCCTGTTCATGGCTCCGCGCCTGACATAGCCGGTAAAGGGATGGCAAATCCGTTTGCGGCCATATTGTCAGCGGCAATGCTTTTGAGAACATCTTTCGGCCTTGAAGAGGAAGCGAAAGCTGTAGAAGATGCGGTTAACAAAGTCTTAACTTCCGGAAAAAGAACAAGAGACTTGGCGCGAGGCGAAGAGTTCAGCAGCACTCATGCCATTACAGAGGAAGTCAAGGCAGCGATCATGAGTGAAAATACAATTTCTAATATGTGACAGCTTACGTTAAGCGGTCTTAGTTCATAGGTAGAGGGAGGAAATAAAAGATGATGCCTCGAACAATCATCGAAAAGATTTGGGATCAGCATATTGTAAAACATGGTGGGGGAAAACCGGATCTTCTCTATATTGATTTGCATCTTATTCATGAGGTCACGTCTCCTCAGGCATTTGAAGGGTTGAGACAAAAGGGAAGAAAGGTCAGAAGACCCCAGAACACGTTTGCGACAATGGACCACAACATCCCGACCGTCAATCGTTTTGAGATAAAGGATGAAGTTGCGAAACGCCAAGTGACGGCGCTTGAACGAAACTGTGAAGAATTTGGTGTGCGCCTTGCTGATCTTCACAGTGTGGATCAAGGGATTGTCCATGTTGTCGGTCCTGAACTGGGCTTAACGCTTCCAGGGAAAACGATTGTATGCGGCGATAGCCATACATCAACCCATGGCGCATTCGGCGCTCTTGCATTCGGAATCGGGACAAGTGAAGTTGAACATGTCCTTTCCACACAGACACTTTGGCAGCAACGTCCGAAAACACTTGAAGTGCGCGTAGACGGAACACTTCAAAAAGGGGTAACGGCAAAGGATGTCATTCTTGCTGTCATCGGCAAATACGGGGTGAAATTCGGCACTGGCTATGTCATTGAATACACTGGGGAAGTATTCAGAAATATGACGATGGATGAACGAATGACCGTTTGTAACATGTCAATTGAAGCAGGGGCAAGAGCAGGTTTGATTGCACCTGACGAGGTGACATTTGAATATTGCAAAAACCGCAAATATACGCCAAAAGGCGAAGAATTTGACAAGGCCGTAGAGGAATGGAAGGCGCTGCGCACAGATCGGGGCGCTGTTTACGATAAATCTATCGTCCTTGACGGCAACGACATTTCTCCGATGGTGACATGGGGCATCAACCCAGGAATGGTTCTTCCTGTCGATTCAGAAGTTCCTGCGCCGGAAAGCTTTTCCGCAGAAGATGACAAAAAAGAAGCGATTCGCGCTTATGAATATATGGGACTGACCCCTCATCAGAAAATTGAGGACATTAAAGTGGAGCACGTGTTTATCGGTTCCTGCACAAATTCTCGCATGACTGACCTTCGCCAGGCTGCTGATATGATCAAAGGGAAGAAGGTAGCTGATAGCGTAAGAGCCATCGTCGTTCCCGGATCCCAAAGCGTGAAGCTTCAGGCTGAAAAAGAAGGGCTTGACCAGGTTTTCTTGGAAGCTGGATTTGAATGGAGAGAGTCAGGCTGCAGCATGTGTTTGAGCATGAATAATGATGTTGTTCCTGAGGGAGAGCGCTGTGCGTCAACCTCTAACCGCAACTTCGAGGGCAGACAAGGAAAAGGTGCAAGAACACATCTCGTCAGCCCGGCAATGGCTGCGATGGCTGCCATTCACGGACATTTCATTGATGTCAGAAAGTTTTATCAGGAAAAAACAGTTGTGTAAGGAGTGCGCGAGATGGAACCTTTGAAAACACATACGGGGAAAGCAGCCGTATTAAATCGAATCAATGTTGACACAGACCAGATTATTCCTAAACAATTTTTGAAGAGGATTGAAAGAACAGGCTACGGCCGTTTTGCATTCTTTGACTGGAGATATGATGAGAAAGGTGAACCGAACCCTGAATTTGAATTAAACCAGCCTGCTTATCAAGGTGCTTCCATTTTAATAGCAGGAGAAAATTTCGGCTGCGGGTCATCGCGTGAACACGCTCCGTGGGCGCTTGATGATTATGGGTTTAAAATTATCATTGCACCTTCATTTGCTGATATTTTTCACCAGAACTGCTTTAAAAACGGTATGCTGCCGATCCGCATGCCATATGACAATTGGAAAAAGCTTGTCGGCCAGTATGAAAACCAGTCATTGCAAATGACTGTTGACCTTGAAAATCAGCTAATTCATGATAGTGAAGGCAATCAAATTTCATTCGAAGTTGATCCGCATTGGAAAGAGATGCTCATCAACGGCTATGATGAAATTTCATTAACGCTTTTGCTTGAAGATGAAATCAAGCAATTTGAATCACAAAGAAGCTCTTGGCTTCAAGCCTAAAAAGCAGCCGGCATTTGTCCGGCGGCTTTTTTTGCCTTGTGAAACCTTTCATTTCTTGTGTTTGTTCACAGGTGTTGATACACTTGAACAAAATAAATGCCTGAAAGGAATATAGGTATGACGCATGACAAGAGAAACGCAAAAATTATTCCTTTTCCTCATCTGAAAGACCGTCTTGTGGAAAAAGGGATGGCATCACTAAAGGAAAAAAAGTATCAAGAAGCACTTGAGCTGTTTTCGGAAGCGATGAAATATGATGATACTGACTCCGATCTTCACTTAGGGATGGCTATCTGCTTTTTAGAGCTGGGCGAATTGGAAGAGGCAAAAAGCGTCTGCGAGAAGATGCTAAAAGAAGGCTATGGCCATTATTTTACGGTTTTGCAGGTGTACATGACCATCTTAATTCAGCTCAAAAAATACGAAGAAGTCAAAAGCACCATTGAAGCCGTTTTGGAAGAAAATCAACTGCCTGCGGAAAGTGCCGAGCAATTTTATAAGCTGCTTGATTTCAGCCGGAAAATGACCGATCCGGAACGTGAGGACGAGGCTTGGGCCGAGGAATATGAGGATACAATTGATACTGAGAAAGTGCTGGCAAGCCCTGAGGAGCAAATGAATTTAATTCATTCCTTAAAAGACCGCAATATAGCGAAGTATACAGGCCTGCTCAAAACAATCCTTCAAGACCCCTCAGCTCACCCGATTATCAAAACGATGATTGCTATGCTATTGGCCGAGCATGAGTACAGCAAACCCGTGCACATTACTAAATTTGGCGAGTCTTTGACAATTGAACCGTCTGAGATTGTCCCGCCTGATGCCGCACCGATTTTACACCGTGTTCTCCGGGTGCTGGATGAGACGCTTGGAAATGAAAATCCAACATTATATGCGGCAGTAGAAGAACTGTGGAGAAGACATTTGTACGTTTTATATCCGTTCCAGCCGAAATTGCTGTCGGCCGATCTTTGGGCGGCTGCCCTGCATAAAGTCGGTTACGAGATGCACGGAATTGAAATTGAAAGGGAAGAACTTCATATGATGTATGAGTTTACAGACAGAGAACTCGATGAAGCGTGCACAATGATAAAAGATATTGAAGAAATTTCTTATTTGTAAATCGCGCCATATAGTTGAAAGCGCTATGTGTTATGTTATAATATAATGGTTGTATTTGTGTATAACGGGTTATAAGAAATACGGTTGGACAGGCTTTGCAGTTCATTATTAACATCTATACATAATGATTCTGATCTTTGGCAGCTTTGTTTTTGTTGGACGAAGCCGAATGATTGCTTTAGAATGGAAGACCGACACAACCTGAATAGATTTTTGGAGGGAAACACATGTCTGTAAAATGGGAAAAACAAGAAGGCAACGAAGGCGTTTTAACGGTTGAAGTTGATGCTGAAACGTTTAAAACAGCACTTGATGATGCATTTAAAAAAGTAGTAAAACAAGTTTCAATTCCTGGATTCCGTAAAGGTAAAATTCCTCGCGGATTATTCGAACAGCGCTTTGGCGTAGAAGCTCTTTACCAAGATGCTTTGGATATTCTTCTTCCTGTAGAATACCCTAAAGCGGTTGAAGAAGCTGGAATCGAGCCTGTAGACCGTCCTGAAATCGATGTTGAAAAAATCGAAAAAGGCGAAAGCTTAATCTTCACTGCGAAAGTAACAGTAAAACCTGAAGTGAAGCTTGGCGACTACAAAGGCCTGGGCGTTGAAAAAGACGATGCAACTGTAACTGACGAAGATGTTCAAAACGAACTAAAAGCGCTTCAAGAGCGTCAAGCGGAGCTTGTTGTGAAAGAAGAAGGCGCTGTTGAAGAAGGAAACACAGTTGTTCTTGATTTCGAAGGATTCGTTGACGGCGAAGCATTTGAAGGCGGAAAAGCTGAAAACTACTCTCTTGAAGTAGGTTCTGGTTCATTCATCCCTGGCTTTGAAGAGCAGTTAGTTGGCCTTGAAGCAGGTGCTGAGAAGGATGTTGAAGTGACATTCCCTGAAGAGTATCACGCTGAAGAGCTTGCAGGCAAACCGGCTGTGTTCAAAGTGAAAATTCACGAAATCAAAGCGAAAGAGCTTCCTGAGCTTGACGATGAGTTCGCAAAAGATATCGATGAAGAAGTGGAAACACTCGCTGAACTAACTGAAAAAACAAAGAAACGTTTAGAAGAAGCAAAAGAAAACGAAGCTGACGCTAAATTGCGTGAAGAGCTTGTACTGAAAGCTTCTGAAAATGCTGAAATCGATGTACCTCAAGCAATGGTTGACACTGAGCTTGACCGCATGCTGAAAGAATTCGAACAGCGTCTGCAAATGCAAGGCATGAACCTTGAGCTTTACACTCAATTCTCAGGCCAAGATGAAGCTGCGTTAAAAGAGCAAATGAAAGAAGATGCTGAAAAACGCGTAAAATCTAACCTGACTCTTGAGGCGATCGCAAAAGCGGAAAACCTTGAAGTAACAGATGAGGAAGTTGATGCTGAGCTTACTAAAATGGCTGAAGCATACAACATGCCTGTTGAAAATATTAAACAAGCCATCGGTTCTACTGACGCGATGAAAGAAGATTTAAAAGTTCGCAAAGCAATTGATTTTCTTGTAGAAAACCGTTAATATGGTGCATAATAATAGTAATAATAAAACAGGGCGCGAATGATTCGTGCCTTGTTTTGTACAATTATGATTTATCTCTTTTTCTTGGGGCAAGATAATTAATGCAGGGCTGTTTTTTGTCATACATATAGAATGTGCAAGTCAGAAACACATTGTTACCGTCTTTTTGGAAAGTATGGTAAAATGCAATACATACTCGTTCGTTTCAAGAATCATTTTCTTTTGCTCTGCCGGTAAAAGAAAAAGTGAGACAAGATTAAGGGGTGAAAGAATGTTTAAATTTAACGAGGAAAAAGGACAATTAAAATGCTCGTTCTGTGGAAAAACACAAGATCAGGTTCGTAAGCTTGTAGCTGGACCTGGTGTATATATATGTGACGAATGTATCGAACTCTGCACTGAAATTGTAGAGGAAGAACTCGGAACAGAAGAAGAAGTAGAATTTAAAGACGTACCGAAGCCTCAGGAAATCCGCGAAATTCTGAATGAATATGTCATCGGCCAGGATCAGGCGAAGAAATCACTCGCTGTTGCTGTGTATAACCACTATAAGCGCATTAATTCCAACAGCAAGGTTGATGATGTTGAGCTTTCGAAAAGTAACATTTCATTAATCGGCCCTACAGGAAGCGGTAAAACCCTTCTGGCTCAAACATTGGCTCGCATTTTAAATGTGCCGTTTGCGATTGCGGACGCTACGTCTTTGACTGAAGCTGGATACGTGGGTGAAGATGTAGAGAATATTCTCTTGAAGCTCATTCAAGCTGCTGATTATGATGTGGAAAAAGCAGAAAAAGGCATTATCTATATCGATGAAATCGATAAAGTGGCAAGAAAATCAGAAAACCCGTCTATTACACGTGACGTGTCAGGTGAAGGTGTACAGCAGGCATTGCTTAAAATTCTTGAGGGTACAGTGGCAAGCGTGCCGCCTCAAGGAGGACGTAAGCATCCTCATCAAGAATTCATTCAAATTGACACAACAAATATTTTGTTCATTTGCGGCGGTGCTTTCGATGGTATCGAACAAATCATCAAACGCCGTTTAGGCCAAAAAGTGATTGGATTCGGTGGGGACAATAAAGCTGCTGATCTTGAGAAAGAAGATCTTCTCTCAAAAGTGCTTCCTGAAGACTTGCTCCGCTTCGGGTTAATTCCTGAATTTATCGGACGTCTTCCTGTTATTGCAAGTCTTGAAAAGCTTGACGAAGAAGCGTTGGTTGCGATCTTAACAAAACCGAAAAACGCTCTTGTTAAGCAATTCAAGAAAATGCTTGAGCTTGACAATGTAGAGCTTGAGTTTGAAGAAGAAGCGCTTTCTGAAATTGCTAAAAAAGCAATTGAACGCAAGACTGGAGCACGTGGACTCCGTTCTATCATTGAAGGTATCATGCTTGATGTGATGTTTGAGCTGCCTTCTCGTGATGACATTGAAAAATGTGTGATTACTGGGGCAACTGTGACACATGGAGAGCCGCCTCGCCTCTTATTAAAAGACGGCACTGAGGTAAGCCAAGATAAAACATCTGCATAAAGATAAGCACGAACCTCCTGAATGGTGACATTCAGGAGGTTTTTTTGTCATGCAATCTCTTCTGGAAAAACGTTTATTCCCGCCTTCTGTGGGAGATACTAGCAATCAGAGGAATGAATTGGATACATAAATTGTTTTTCAGGAGGGACCATCATGAGTTGGACAGGGATCGCGTTATTTATTCAGCTGTTTTTTGGGATCATCATTGGTTTGTATTTTTGGAATTTGCTTAAAAATCAAAGGACACAAAAGGTCACGATAGATAAGGAATCAAAGAAGGAAATGGAGCAGCTTCGGAAAATGCGCGCTATCAGCTTGTCCGAGCCATTATCTGAAAAGGTCCGCCCCAAAAGCTTTCAAGATATCGTCGGACAGGAAGATGGCATTAAAGCTTTAAAGGCGGCTTTATGCGGGCCGAATCCTCAGCATGTCATTGTCTATGGACCTCCGGGTGTCGGAAAAACAGCTGCTGCACGGCTTGTGTTAGAAGAAGCGAAAAAACATAAACAATCGCCGTTTAAAGAGCAGGCTGTTTTTGTGGAACTCGATGCGACAACAGCGCGTTTTGATGAAAGAGGAATTGCCGATCCGCTCATCGGCTCTGTCCATGACCCCATATACCAAGGGGCCGGAGCAATGGGACAGGCGGGGATTCCGCAGCCGAAGCAGGGAGCTGTTACCCATGCCCACGGCGGTGTGCTGTTTATTGATGAAATAGGGGAGCTGCATCCTATTCAAATGAATAAAATGCTGAAGGTCCTTGAGGACAGAAAAGTCTTTTTAGACAGTGCGTATTACAGCGAGGAAAACACACAAATCCCGAATCATATTCACGATATTTTTCAAAATGGGCTGCCGGCAGATTTTCGCCTGATTGGCGCGACGACAAGAATGCCGAACGAAATTCCGCCAGCTATCCGATCCCGCTGTTTAGAGGTGTTTTTCCGCGAGCTTGAAAAGGATGAGCTGAAAACAGTTGCCAAAACAGCAGTGGATAAAATTGAAAAAAACATTTCTGACGAGAGTCTGGACCTGCTGACCAGCTATACGCGGAACGGGCGCGAAGCCGTTAACATGATTCAAATCGCCGCAGGGATGGCCGTGACGGAGAATCGGAAAGACATTACGATTGAAGATATTGAATGGGTTATCCATTCCAGCCAGCTTACTCCGAAGCACGAGCAGAAAATCGGCGCCGAACCGCAAGTCGGCATTGTAAATGGGCTTGCAGTATATGGACCTAACAGCGGATCGCTTCTGGAAATCGAAGTGAGCGTAACCGCGGCTCAGGATAAAGGATCAATTAATATCACAGGAATAGCTGAAGAAGAAAGCATCGGCAGCCAATCAAAATCAATCCGGCGAAAAAGCATGGCGAAGGGTTCGGTTGAAAACGTGTTAACCGTGCTCCGGACAATGGGAATGAACCCGTCTGATTATGATATTCACATCAATTTCCCAGGAGGGATTCCGATTGACGGACCGTCGGCAGGCATCGCGATGGCAGCGGGAATTTTCTCGGCGATTCACAAAATCCCAATTGACAATACCGTTGCTATGACGGGCGAAATCAGCCTGAATGGTCTTGTGAAGCCCATTGGAGGCGTCATTCCGAAAATAAAAGCTGCCAAGCAGTCCGGTGCGAAAAAAGTGATTATCCCACATGAAAATCAGCAGTCGATCTTAAAGCAAATTGACGGAATCACAATTATTGCAGTGAAGACGTTCCAGGAAGTACTTGATGAAATTTTAGTGAATCCGCCAACAGAACAAAAACCGTTTAATATTGAAATCAATAAAGAATCCGTTTAAACCCTATTTTTATAATAGGGTTTTTTTCATGAAGGACATCTTTTCCTTTTTCATATCAGAAAGAAAGGGTATACTACGAGGAGACTGTTTTATAGAAAATGGAACCATGCCGTTTATTGTACAAGGATGAAAAAGTTGTATTATAATGGTTCATACTAAAGTCACGGAGGTGTCAGTCACATGGCAGAAGAATTAAAACGCAGCATCCCGCTCCTCCCTTTAAGAGGTTTATTGGTGTACCCGACGATGGTTTTGCATTTAGATGTAGGACGTGACAAGTCGGTTCAGGCCCTTGAACAGGCAATGATGCATGACCATATGATATTTTTAGCCACTCAGCAGGATATTTCGATAGACGAACCAGGTGAAGATGAGATTTTTACTGTCGGCACCTATACAAAAATTAAGCAAATGCTGAAGCTTCCGAACGGTACGATTCGTGTGTTGGTTGAGGGCCTCAAGCGTGCCCAAATCGTCAAATACAATGAGCATGAGGATTACACGTCGGTCGACATTCAGCTGATTCATGAAGATGATTCAAAAGATACAGAAGACGAAGCATTGATGCGGACTTTGTTAGACCACTTTGATCAGTACATAAAAATTTCCAAAAAAATCTCGGCTGAAACTTACGCCGCGGTTACTGATATCGAAGAGCCAGGGAGAATGGCAGACATCGTTGCTTCTCACCTACCCCTTAAGCTAAAGGATAAGCAGGATATTTTAGAAACGGCTGACGTCAAAGACAGACTGAACAAGGTCATTGATTTTATCAATAATGAAAAAGAAGTGCTGGAGATCGAGAAAAAAATCGGCCAGCGCGTCAAACGTTCGATGGAGCGTACGCAGAAGGAATACTACTTGCGTGAACAAATGAAGGCGATTCAAAAAGAGCTTGGCGATAAAGAAGGTAAAACAGGCGAAGTTCAGACGCTGACGGAAAAAATTGAAGAAGCAGGCATGCCTGACCATGTGAAGGAAACCGCGCTTAAGGAATTGAACAGATACGAAAAAATTCCGTCAAGTTCTGCGGAAAGCTCTGTGATACGCAACTATATTGACTGGCTGATCGCTCTTCCGTGGACGGATGAGACAGATGATAAGCTTGATTTGAAAGAGGCAGGACGTCTCTTAGATGAAGAGCATCACGGACTTGAAAAAGTGAAAGAACGTATCTTAGAATATTTGGCTGTCCAGCAGCTGACAAAATCCCTGAAAGGCCCGATTCTCTGCTTGGCAGGACCTCCAGGTGTCGGAAAAACGTCTTTAGCCAAATCAATTGCAAAAAGCATGGGACGGGAATTCGTCAGAATCTCACTCGGCGGAGTGCGTGACGAATCAGAGATCCGCGGACACAGACGGACCTATGTTGGAGCAATGCCTGGACGCATTATTCAAGGGATGAAAAAAGCCGGCAAGCTAAATCCTGTCTTTTTATTAGATGAAATTGACAAAATGTCATCTGATTTCAGAGGCGACCCGTCATCTGCTATGCTTGAAGTGCTTGATCCAGAGCAAAACAGCACCTTCAGTGATCACTATATTGAAGAAACCTTTGATTTATCAAAAGTGCTGTTTATTGCAACAGCAAACAATTTGGCCACGATCCCGGGTCCGCTAAGAGACAGAATGGAGATTATTAATATTGCGGGCTACACAGAAGTAGAAAAACTCGAAATCGTGAAAGACCACCTGCTTCCAAAGCAGATCAAGGAACACGGGCTGAAGAAAAGCAACCTGCAGCTGCGTGACCAGGCGATTCTTGATATTATCCGCTACTATACGAGAGAAGCGGGTGTGAGAAGCCTTGAACGCCAGCTTGCCACGATTTGCCGTAAGGCTGCAAAAGCCATTGTTGCTGAAGAGCGAAAACGGATTACGGTCACTGAGAAGAATCTTCAGGACTTTATCGGAAAACGCATTTTCAGGTACGGACAAGCTGAAACAGAAGATCAGGTTGGTGTAGTTACAGGGCTTGCCTATACAACCGTCGGCGGAGATACGCTGTCGATTGAAGTATCTCTATCTCCAGGGAAAGGGAAATTGATCCTGACAGGAAAGCTTGGAGATGTCATGAGAGAGTCAGCTCAGGCTGCATTCAGCTATGTGCGTTCAAAAACAGAAGAACTTGGCATTGAACCTGACTTTCATGAGAAGTATGATATTCATATACATGTACCTGAGGGTGCGGTGCCTAAAGATGGTCCGTCAGCCGGTATTACGATGGCGACAGCGCTTGTTTCTGCTTTAACGGGACGTGCCGTTTCGCGTGAAGTCGGCATGACTGGGGAAATTACGCTTCGCGGGCGCGTGCTGCCGATCGGCGGATTGAAGGAAAAAGCGCTTGGCGCACATAGAGCGGGATTAACGACCATTATTGCGCCTAAAGAGAATGAAAAAGATATAGAGGATATTCCTGAAAGCGTCAGAGAGGGGCTCACATTTATATTGGCGTCCCACTTAGACGAAGTTTTGGAACATGCCTTAGTAGGAGAGAAGAAATGAAAGTCACAAAGTCAGAAATCGTGATCAGTGCAGTTAAGCCGGAACAGTACCCTGAGGGCGGGCTTCCAGAAATTGCACTGGCCGGAAGATCGAACGTGGGAAAATCGTCTTTTATCAATTCATTAATCAATCGCAAAAATCTTGCGAGAACATCATCTAAACCGGGAAAAACACAAACGCTCAATTTCTACATTATCAATGATGAGCTGCATTTTGTGGATGTACCGGGTTACGGTTTTGCCAAAGTGTCAAAATCCGAGCGTGAAGCTTGGGGCAGAATGATTGAAACCTACATCACGACACGCGAGGAATTGAAAGCAGTAGTGCAGATCGTTGATTTGCGGCATGCGCCGTCTAATGATGATGTGCAGATGTATGAATTCTTAAAGTATTACGGCATTCCTGTTATTATTATCGCTACAAAGGCAGATAAGATCCCGAAAGGAAAATGGGACAAACACGCGAAGGTTGTCCGACAGACACTAAATATTGATCCGGAAGACGAGCTGATTCTCTTCTCCTCAGAAACGAAAAAGGGGAAAGACGAAGCTTGGGGAGCGATCAAAAAAATGATAAACCGGTAGAGAAAACTCTCTGCCGGTTTTATTTATCGTATAGATTTTTTCCGTTTTATCAATAATAACAATAAACTGATTCCAATAAAGACAAACGGCCAATACTCTTTCAGAAGCGCTGTCGGAATATGAGCAGATTCTAGCCATGCCATAATTTGTTTGAAAAAGTACAAAAACAGGGAAAAACAAATCATTGATACAGCTTCATATACATATTCTTTTTTCTGAACGGTTGACACCAAGAGCGAGAAGCCGATGATAAATACGAGCATTTCAAAATCATCCGGCCACCATGGCCATTTCGGCTTGGCGAAAAAGTGCAAGCCGATCCCGAAAAGAAGCAAACCGATAAAGAAGTGTGGTGTAACGGCTTCTTTTTTTCCTTGATATACAAAGGCTGCGCCTAACAGCATGAGGAGAACAGGCCATTGACCCTGCCCTGAAAACAGTTCGGCTTGGCCGCTTTCAAGCCATGCATATACAGAAGCGGCAAGCAGCAGACAAGGGAATAAAATTGATTTTTGTTTCATGCATATCACCTTCTTGTTTTTTAGAGCTGACGTGTAGTAAATTTCTGCTGTTTTTGGTATTGTCAATAGGAATGCTTCTTTTCCGTGAAGCTTTTTCTAATATAGCATAAGAATTTTAAAATCTGTTCACATTTTGTGAAAGAAACTATGTTATAATTATTATAAATAATGAGTTCTATGTTAGAATGATTATAAATAAAAGATTGGGTGTTGGGGGTGTAATTAAAGCGATGCATATACTTGTTGTGGGAGTAGATTATAAATCCGCCCCTATTGAGATACGTGAAAAAGTAAGCTTTCAGCCGAATGAGCTGGCAGAAGCGATGGTGCAGCTGAAGGAAGAGAAAAGCATTCTTGAAAACATCATCGTTTCCACATGCAATCGCACTGAAATTTATGCGGTAGTCGACCAGCTCCATACCGGCCGTTATTATATAAAAAAGTTTTTAGCTGATTGGTTTCAATTAAGCAAAGAAGAACTGTCGCCGTTTTTAACATTTTATGAAAGCGATGCGGCTGTTGAGCATTTATTCCGTGTAGCCTGCGGACTTGATTCTATGGTGATTGGTGAAACGCAGATTCTCGGCCAGGTGCGCGACAGCTTTAAAACAGCTCAGCAAGAAAAAACGATCGGGACTATTTTTAATGAGCTGTTTAAGCAGGCCGTTACAGTGGGCAAACGGACTCATGCTGAAACAGACATTGGCTCAAATGCAGTATCAGTAAGCTATGCAGCAGTTGAACTTGCTAAAAAAATCTTCGGAAACCTTTCAAGCAAGCATATATTGATTCTCGGTGCGGGAAAAATGGGCGAGCTTGCTGCGGAAAACCTGCACGGACAGGGAATCGGCAAGGTCACTGTCATTAACCGAACATACTTGAAAGCGAAGGAGCTTGCAGACCGTTTCTCTGGTGAAGCGAGAAGCTTGAATCAGCTTGAAAGCGCGCTTGCGGAGGCCGATATCCTAATTAGTTCAACCGGTGCAAGTGATTTTGTCGTGTCCAAAGAGATGATGGAAAACGCGAATAAGCTTCGCAAGGGACGTCCGCTGTTTATGGTGGACATTGCCGTGCCTAGAGACCTTGATCCTGCGCTAAATGATCTTGAAGGTGTTTTCCTTTATGATATCGACGATCTCGAAGGCATTGTAGAAGCGAACATGAAAGAACGGAGAGAAACCGCTGAAAAAGTTGAACTGTTAATTGAAGAAACCATTGTGGAGTTCAAACAATGGCTGAATACACTTGGTGTTGTGCCGGTTATTTCCGCATTGCGCGAAAAGGCACTTGCGATCCAGTCAGAAACAATGGACAGCATCGAGCGGAAGCTGCCTCACTTAAGCACAAGAGAGAAAAAACTGTTGAACAAACACACCAAAAGTATCATTAACCAAATGCTGCGTGATCCGATCTTAAAGGTGAAAGAGCTTGCGGCAGATGCTGATTCTGAAGAAAAGCTTGCCTTGTTTATGCAGATTTTTGATATTGAAGAAGCTGCGGGCCGTCAAATGATGAAAACTGTTGAAAGCAGCCAAAAGGTCCATTCTTTTAAGAAGGCTGAATCAAAAGCGGGCTTTGTCCCACTTGTAAGTGAGTGAATGCTGAATGATTGATACTGCAATGGCAAGACTTAATGAGGGAACAATCGTCATTTATGCATTAAGTGTACTCTTTTATTTTATAGATTTTCTTCAACACAACCGGAAGGCTGGAAAAATGGCCTTCTGGTTGCTTTCTATTGTCTGGACTCTGCAAACCGTGTATTTGGCCTATTTTATGTGGGTGACGGGGCGGTTTCCGGTATTAAATGTGACGGAGGCGCTTTATTTTTATGCCTGGGTGCTTGTCACGCTGTCACTTGTACTGACAAAGCTTTTACGAGTTGACTTTATTGTGTTTTTTACAAATGTAATAGGGTTTTCTATGATCGCCATTCATACATTTTCACCGACAGAGCAGCAGTCTGCCGCTTTTTCCGGGCAGCTTGTATCCGAGCTTTTGGTGATTCATATTACAATGGCAATTCTTTCATACGGCGCTTTTTCCCTTTCTTTCGTTTTTTCTGTCCTGTATATGTTTCAATATCATTTGCTGAAAAAGAAAAAGTGGGGAAAATGGCTGTTGAGAATAGAAGATTTGTCTAAGCTTGATTATATGGCATATGTTCTGAATGTCATCGGAGTCCCGATGCTGTTGCTGAGTTTGATTCTCGGCGTTATTTGGGCGTATGTATCATTAGAAACGCTGTATTGGTTCGACGCCAAAGTGCTTGGTTCGTTTGTCGTCCTGCTGCTGTACAGCTATTATCTTTATATCAGGCTGATTAAAGAGCTGCAAGGAAAGGTCGCAGCATTGTGGAATACGGCTTGTTTTCTCGTGCTGATGATCAATTATTTCCTGCTTGGAAGCCTGTCGCAATTCCATTGGTTCAGTTAAATGATGTCCCAAGCAGATTCGGGAGGAAAGAAAACGATGAGAACAATAAAAGTAGGTTCCAGACGGAGCAAACTCGCTATGACTCAAACAAAATGGGTTATTCAAAAACTGAAGGAAATCAATCCTTCATTTGCCTTTGAAATCAAAGAAATCGTGACAAAGGGTGACCGGATCGTCGATGTTACGCTCTCAAAAGTGGGAGGAAAAGGCCTGTTTGTCAAAGAGATTGAACAAGCGCTTTTGAATGAAGACATTGATATGGCGGTGCACAGCATGAAGGACATGCCTGCTGTTTTGCCTGAAGGCCTTGTGATCGGCTGTATTCCTGAACGGGAAGACCCACGTGATGCCCTTATTTCAAAGAATCGTGTAAAGCTTTCAGAAATGAAGGAAGGCGCTGTCATCGGCACAAGCAGTTTAAGAAGAAGTGCGCAGCTTTTAATTGAGCGCCCTGACATTACAATTAAATGGATTAGAGGTAATATAGACACGAGACTTCAAAAGCTGGAAACTGAGGATTATGACGCGATTATTTTAGCCGCTGCCGGCCTTTCCAGAATGGGCTGGAAGCAAGATATCGTAACCGAATTCCTAGAGCCTGAGCGCTGTTTGCCTGCTGTGGGCCAGGGAGCACTGGCGATTGAGTGCAGAGAATCGGATGAAGAGCTATTGGCGTTGTTTTCTCAGTTTACGGATGAGTATACAAAACGGACTGTGTTGGCGGAACGTGCTTATTTAAACGCGATGGAGGGCGGATGCCAGGTTCCGATCGCAGGCTACTCAGTGTTAAACGAGCAGGATGAAATTGAATTGACTGGGCTTGTCGCTTCTCCTGACGGCAAAATCATTTTTAAAGAAACCGTCACCGGAAACGATCCGGAGGAAGTCGGAAAGCGCTGTGCCGCTCTTATGACTGACAAAGGAGCCAAAGAATTAATTGATCGTGTAAAACGGGAGCTTGATGAGGATGGAAAATGATTTTCCGCTGAAAGGAAAAACAGTGCTTGTCACCCGGAATAAGGCGCAGGCAAAATCGTTTCAGCAAAAAGTGGAGGCACTTGGCGGAAAAGCGGTTTTGACCTCTTTGATTACGTTTCGCCGCGCTTTGCCGAATAATCTTGCAAAACAGGTGAAAGAGGATCTTGCCGCCCCCGGCTGGCTTGTTTTTACAAGTGTGAACGGAGCAGACTTCTTTTTTTCTTATTTAAAGGAAAATCAGCTAATTCTTCCAGCGCATAAAAAAATTGCAGCTGTCGGTGAGAAAACGGCTCGCCGTTTGGAAACGCATAACGTATCGGTTGATGTGATGCCTAAGGACTATATCGCTGAACAGTTGGCGGAGGCTCTTAAGCAGCATGCTGAACTGGCGGAACGGATTACAGTGGTGAAAGGCAATTTGTCACGTGATGTGATAAAACAGGAGCTTGTCCCGCTCGGATTTAAAGTGAAAGAATGGGTTGTCTACGAAACGATTCCGGATGAAGATGGCATCGAGGCACTGAAAAAGGTTGCGGGCCAATATTCATTTGACTATGTGACATTTACGAGTTCATCAACCGTACATACGTTTATGCATGTCTTGGGGGAAGAATTGAAAAAGTGGCAGGCGAACAGATCGGTCTGTATCAGCATCGGACCTTTAACAAGGGACGCTCTGCTGACGTATGGCATCACATCGCATACGCCTGATACATTTACAATAGATGGCATGCTTGAGTTAATGTGCAGCATGTCAAGAGAGGAAGAGAGAATATGAGTCAATCATTTAACAGACACCGCCGCCTGCGGTCATCAAAAGCAATGAGAGAGATGGTAAAGGAAACACGTTTGCACCCATCGGATTTTATTTATCCAATTTTTGTCGTTGAAGGGCTGGAAGGCAAAAAAGCTGTTCCGTCAATGCCTGATGTTTACCATGTATCATTAGATCTACTGAAGGATGAAGTGGCAGAGCTGGTTAAACTGGGCATTCAATCTGTCATCGTGTTCGGCATCCCGGAAGAAAAAGATGATTGCGGAACGCAAGCGTATCATGATCACGGCATCGTTCAAAAAGCCATCACAGAAATTAAAACACACTTCCCTGAGATGGTTGTTGTCGCTGATACGTGCTTATGCGAATATACAGACCACGGCCATTGCGGACTTGTCAAAGACGGCGTCATCCTCAATGATGAATCGCTGGAGCTTTTGGCGCAGACAGCTGTCAGCCAAGCGAAAGCAGGTGCGGATATCATTGCGCCTTCAAACATGATGGACGGATTTGTTACAGTGATCAGAAAAGCGCTTGATAAAGAAGGGTTCGTCAATATTCCAATCATGTCTTACGCTGTGAAATATTCAAGTGAGTTTTACGGTCCGTTCCGTGATGCAGCAAACAGCACGCCGCAATTCGGAGACCGCAAAACATATCAGATGGACCCTGCCAACCGTATGGAAGCACTCCGCGAAGCACAATCAGATGTCGAGGAAGGCGCGGACTTTTTGATTGTCAAACCTTCACTTTCATATATGGATATCATGCGTGACGTAAAAAATGAGTTTACTTTGCCGCTCGTCGCTTATAATGTAAGCGGAGAGTATTCAATGGTAAAGGCTGCAGCGCAGAACGGCTGGATCAAAGAAAAGGAAATTGTGTTAGAAATTTTGACAAGCATGAAGCGTGCAGGTGCTGACCTGATTATTACGTATCATGCCAAAGACGCAGCGAAATGGCTTGCGGAGTAATTTTATTCAGTTGACAGGAGTTGAGGCAGATGAGAAGCTATGAAAAATCAAAAGCGGCTTTTAAAGAAGCGCAAAAACTCATGCCGGGCGGTGTGAACAGTCCCGTTCGCGCATTTAAATCGGTAGACATGGACCCGATTTTTATGGAGCGCGGAAAAGGCTCAAAAATCTATGATATTGACGGAAATGAATATATTGACTACGTCTTGTCATGGGGGCCTTTAATTTTAGGGCATACAAATGACCGCGTCGTAGAGAGCCTCAAAAAAGTGGCAGAATACGGGACAAGCTTCGGTGCCCCTACTGAAGTGGAAAATGAACTGGCAAAACTCGTCATTGATCGTGTGCCATCTGTAGAAATTGTACGAATGGTCAGCTCCGGGACAGAGGCTACTATGAGTGCCCTCCGTTTGGCAAGAGGCTATACAGGCCGCAACAAGATTTTAAAATTTGAGGGCTGCTACCACGGGCATGGCGATTCCCTTTTGATTAAAGCGGGTTCAGGAGTGGCCACTCTCGGTCTGCCTGACAGCCCTGGTGTGCCTGAAGGCATTGCGAAAAACACCATCACCGTTCCGTACAATGATTTAGAAAGTGTAAAGCTTGCTTTCCAGCAATTCGGTGAAGACATTGCGGGAGTTATTGTAGAGCCGGTTGCCGGAAATATGGGAGTTGTTCCGCCGCAAGAAGGCTTCCTGCAAGGGCTGCGTGATATCACTGAGCAATACGGTTCCTTGCTGATTTTTGATGAAGTAATGACAGGCTTCCGCGTCGATTATAATTGTGCTCAAGGATACTTCGGCGTAACGCCTGATCTGACTTGTTTAGGAAAAGTGATCGGGGGCGGGCTTCCTGTCGGTGCTTATGGCGGCAAGGCTGAAATCATGGAGCAGATCGCTCCGAGCGGTCCGATTTATCAGGCCGGCACATTGTCAGGCAACCCGCTTGCGATGACGGCTGGCTTAGAAACATTGAAGCAGCTGACACCTGAATCCTACAAGAATTTCATCAAAAAAGGCGACAGGCTGGAAGAAGGCATTTCAAAAGCCGCCGAGGCTCACGGCATTCCGCATACCTTTAACCGCGCAGGTTCAATGATCGGCTTCTTCTTTACAAACGAACCTGTCATCAATTATGAAACAGCCAAAGCATCTGATTTGAAGCTGTTTGCTAACTACTATAAAGGCATGGCAAATGAAGGTGTATTCCTTCCGCCATCACAATTCGAAGGCCTTTTTCTTTCAACAGCCCATACTGAGGAAGATATTGAAAAAACAATCCAGGCAGCTGAGAAAGTATTTGCTGAGATCAGCCGCGGATAAGAGCAAAACCGGTATCAAGGACATCCTTGTACCGGTTTTTTTCTGTGTTCGCCAACTCATATTTTCCCCAGTTCATACATACACCTTTAGTGACATCTAATTTTAAGGATTAGATGAAAGGAGGATATGAACTTGCCGCAAAATCATCGATTGCAATTTTCTGTAGAAGAATCGATCTGTTTCCAAAAAGGACAGGAAGTTTCTGAACTGCTTTCTATTTCATTAGATCCTGACATTAGGGTTCAGGAAGTAAATGATTATGTATCAATCAGAGGATCGCTTGAACTTACAGGTGAGTACAACATAGATCAAAACAAACATACCGAAGAGTTTTATACCGATAAGCGGTTTGTTGAAGAAGTCAGAAAGAGAGAGGATGGAAGCGCAGAACTGACTCACTGTTTTCCTGTGGATATTACCATTCCGAAAAATAAAGTGAGCCATTTACAGGATGTCTTCGTCTTTATTGACGCATTTGACTATCAATTAATGGATTCTCGCATTTTAACGATTCAAGCTGATTTAGCGATCGAAGGGCTTTTGGATGATACGGCAGACAAAGAGCCGGAGATTCCTCTATATGAGGCTCCAGCGGCATTCAGAGAGGAAGAGATTTCAGAGCCGCCGATACAAAGTGCAGTAGAAACGGGTTCACCTTCGGCAGCGGAAGCAGTTCTGCAGGATGAAACGCCAGCCGAACCGCCAGAACTTTTTGTCTCGAAAGCGGGGCTCCGTGAAGAACTGGAAACAGAAAAAGCAGAATCTGCGCCGCCGGAATCGGTTGCTTCAGAACCAGAGGCGCGAGAAGATGCCGAGCCGTTAGAGCTTGTGGAGCCGGAAGCAGAGAGTCGTGAAGCATCGGGAACAGAAGAACCCGATGCTTCAGAAATAGAGATTCAAGAGATCGTAAAAACAGAAAATGAAACGCCTGAGCCAGCAGCTGCAATAGCAGATGTTCGTGAAGAAGCAGCCCCCTCAGCGAAGGCAGATCTTCGTGAAGATTCTGGAGCGGAAAAATCGCCTGCTTTGGAAGCTGAACTACATGCAGAGACTGTGATTGCAGAGGAAAAAGCAGAAACTCCAGTGTCTCCTATTCTTGAATATGCGTTGCGCCAAGAGGCTCAAAATGAAGAAACGGCACAACCGGACCACGCTGATCCTGCACTTCGTCAAGAAGAGAAAGAAGCGGCACAACCGGACCACGCTGATCCTGCACTTCGTCAAGAAGCGAAAGAAGCGGCACAATCGGAACACGCTGATCCTGCACTTCGTCAAGAAGAGGAAGAAGCGGCACAACCGGAACACGCTGATCCTGCATTCCGTCAAGAAGAGAAAGAGGCAGCACAACCGGAACACGCTGAGCCTGCATTCCGTCAAGAAGAGAAAGAAGCAGCACAACCGGAACACGCTGAGCCTGCATTCCGTCAAGAAGCGAAAGAAACAGCACAACCGGAACACGCTGAGCCTGCACTCCGTCAAGAAGAGAAAGAAGCAGCACAACCGGAACACGCTGAGCCTACATTCCGTCAAGAAGAGAAAGAAGCAGCACAACCGGAACACGCTGAGCCTACATTCCGTCAAGGAGAGAAAGAAGCAGCACAACCGGAACACGCTGAGCCTGCGCTTCGTCAAGAAGCGAAAGAAGCAGCACAACCGGAACATGCTGAGCCCGCACTTCGTCAAGAAGAGAAAGAAGCGGCACAACCAGAACATGCTGAGCCCGCGCTTGGTCAAGAAGAGAAAGAAGCGGCACAACCAGAACATGCTGAGCCCGCGCTTGGTCAAGAAGCGGAAGAGGCTCTTGAAAGTGAATCTCAGCCCGTTCTCTCCATAGAAGAAAGCAGAGAGAAGAAATCAGCCTCAGCTCCATATGTGGAGAATGACGAAACCGCTTTACAGCTTCATTTCAAGCAAAAAGCAAGCTCGGAGGAGGCACCTCAAGAAGAGTCTGCACCGGCATACCGCACCTTCCTACCCGAACATGAAGAGGAGGATTCTTTTTATTCAGCGCCTAAGCTGCTGGAAGAGAAAGAACAAGAGGAAGAAAGCTTTGAAATTGAAGTGAGAAAAATACCACCGGCTGAAAAGCCTGAGGAAGAAACAGCTCTTCAATCCTTCCAGCTGACTGATACCTCAGAGACTGAAAGGAAGGAAGCGAATGCTGTTCCTAGGGTTGCTCCTGCTGCTGAAACGAAGGAACCTCAAACAAAGGAAAGTGATAATTCTCTTTATTTAACAAAACTCTTTACGAAAGAAGAGGATGAGTTTTCGAGAATGAAAATATGCATTGTTCAGCAGGAAGATACGATCGAACGCTTATGCGAACGGTATGAAATCACATCCCAGCAGCTGATCAGGATGAATTCTTTAGCCTTGGACGATGAATTGAAAGCAGGACAGATCCTCTATATTCCTCAATATAACAACAGCCATGCGTAAGCCGTAAGCGATCGGAAAATGTGGTGAATGGAATGGAAGATACCCTATCGGTTCTTCAGAAATACGGACTGACTGCTCAATTTATTGAGCCTGTCAGTCCTCTTGTGTGGAAAGTGTATACAGACTACGGCGTATTTGCCCTGAAAAAATTGAAATCGGTTCGCAGCAAACAATTTACAGATCATATGGTGGCGATTGAGGAAAAAGGTTTTCGTTCATTTGTTCCTGTTTACAGAACAAATAGCGGTGAGTTTTTATCAGAAGGCATACAATCCGGAGATTCCTATTATTTAATGCCGTGGCTTCAATTTGACCAGGAGGAAGAACGGGATCAGAAACATGTTTATTTATTTAGAGAAACAGCCCGCCTTCACGAGAGAACCACTCAGGAAATAAAGATCAGACGTGATGATATTGAACGTTATTACGGACAAACGAAAAAAAAGTGGGAACATGATAAAATTTATTATGAACAGTTTGTAGACAGAGCGGAAAAGGAATGGTACCTTTCCCCTTTTGAACTTCAGGCCGTAACCTATTTTTCAGAAACCATTTCGGCGGTGAATTTTGCGCTGGAGCGGTTGGAGGACTGGTATGAGTCGACAAAAGAGAAGGGTGACTCAAGGGTTGTGATGAACCACGGCAACCTGTCTATACACCATTTTCTGTATAATGATACAGGGACCGGGTATTTCACAAACTTCGAAAGAGCGTCTGTCGGCCCGCCGCAAAACGACTTACTCGGCTTTTATACAAAAATGTTCAGAGGCTTTCCGAAAGCTTGTCCGGAATGCGTCGAATGGTTTTATGCATACACGAAATCATTCCCTTTGCGTGAAGCGGAAGTCAGTCTTTTTCTCAGCTATATGGCATTTCCGGCAGCCATGTACAAGGTGCTGAACCGTTATCAAACCGGGAAAAGACAGCATGAAAAAAATGAATGTACGCAATTATTAAAGGCTTATTGGCAAATGAAAAATATAGAGCCGTTTGTGATGAAAGTTCATCAGATTGAACTAGAGAAAAAATTTCAGGCTGAAAACGAGTCCACGTCTTAATGGCGCGGACTTGTTTGTTTATATCCAGTCTAAATGAAGGGCGCAAGCTAACAAGATCAGGATTGCGAGCAGCAAAACATCAAAGGTTGTCGGAAAGAAAATGGTTCTGATCCCTTGAAAAATTGTAATGGGGATAATCACTTGCGCGGATACAAGCCGAAGTTGCCTGACCCACGGCGGCAGGGAATAAGAGCTGAATCGTTTCTTCAAGGTGCATCCTCCTCTACGCATTTACAAGCATTATATGTAAACTTGGGCAATAGGTGCCTGCCCATTTGTATAGAAAGCGGTGTTTTTGGAAAAGATGATTGACGAATCAAAAACACTTTTACTATAATAAAGAACATAAATAATGTATATAATGAGCTGATAAATACACCTGCTTAGAACGGGAAGAGTACAAAAAAGGCGCATGCAGAGAGAGAAGCCGTTTGCTGAAAGGCTTCTTATGTTGTCTGATTGGAAGGTCGCCCGGGAGCATAATTTCTTGAAAGAAGAGTAGAGAAATTCGGGAAACACCCGTTATCCGTTGTAAGTGCATGAACTGATAGAGTTCATGAAAAAAGGTGGTACCGCGAAAGAGCTTTTCGTCCTTTTACAGGGATGAAGAGCTCTTTTTTTGTTCTCAGCCATTTTTAAACATGCTGGAGGGTTATGATGGAAACGAATGAACAAACAATGCCGACGAAATACGATCCGGCAGCGGTTGAAAAAGACCGATATGATTTTTGGCTAAAAGGTAAATTTTTTGAAGCAGGCAGTGACCAGACAAAAGAGCCATATTCTGTAGTCATTCCGCCGCCAAACGTAACAGGAAGACTTCACCTTGGCCACGCGTGGGACACAACGTTGCAAGATATTGTAACAAGAATGAAACGCATGCAGGGTTATGATGTACTGTGGCTTCCGGGTATGGACCACGCCGGCATTGCGACACAGGCTAAAGTGGAAGCGAAACTTCGTGAAGAGGGCAAATCCCGATATGATCTTGGCCGCGAGAAATTCCTCGAAGAAACGTGGAAGTGGAAGGAAGAGTATGCTGACTTTATTCGCAGCCAGTGGGCGAAATTAGGCCTTGGCCTTGATTATTCCCGTGAACGTTTTACGCTGGATGAAGGCTTAAGCAAAGCGGTTCGCGAAGTATTCGTTAAGCTTTATGAAAAGGGCCTGATCTACAGAGGCGAATATATTATTAACTGGGACCCTGCGACAAAAACAGCTCTATCCGACATTGAGGTCATTTACAAGGATGTTCAAGGTGCGTTCTATCATATGAGCTATCCGCTCGCTGACGGTTCAGGTTCAATTGAAATTGCAACGACACGTCCTGAAACGATGCTCGGTGATACAGCTGTTGCCGTTCATCCTGAAGATGAGCGCTATAAGCATCTTATCGGAAAAACGGTGATCCTGCCGATTGTAAATCGTGAAATTCCGATTGTCGGTGATGACTACGTTGATATGGAATTTGGTTCAGGTGCGGTGAAAATTACGCCTGCCCATGATCCGAACGACTTCGAGCTTGGCAACCGCCACAATTTAGAACGCATTCTTGTCATGAATGAAGACGGAACAATGAATGAAAATGCCCTGCATTACCAAGGTATGGATCGTTTTGAATGCCGCAAAAAGCTCGTAAAAGATTTACAGGAGGCGGGAGTCCTCTTCAAAATTGAGGATCATATGCATTCTGTCGGCCATAGTGAACGAAGCGGGGCTGTAGTTGAGCCTTATCTTTCTACCCAATGGTTTGTGCGCATGCAGCCGCTTGCTGATGAAGCGATTGAGTTGCAAAAGAAAGAAGAAAAAGTCAATTTTGTGCCTGACCGTTTCGAAAAAACGTATTTACACTGGATGGAAAACATCCGCGACTGGTGTATTTCCCGTCAGTTGTGGTGGGGCCACCGCATTCCTGCTTGGTATCATAAAGAAACAGGTGAGCTATATGTCGGGCTTGAAGCGCCTGAGGACAGCGAAAATTGGGAACAGGATACAGACGTACTGGATACATGGTTCAGCTCTGCGCTCTGGCCTTTCTCCACTATGGGCTGGCCTGATGTAACGGCTGAAGACTTTAAACGCTACTATCCGACAGACGTTCTCGTGACAGGGTACGACATCATTTTCTTCTGGGTGTCACGTATGATTTTCCAAGGCATTGAATTTACAGGCGAGCGCCCGTTCAAAGATGTTTTAATCCATGGCTTAATCCGTGATGAGCAAGGCCGGAAAATGAGTAAATCTCTTGGCAACGGTGTCGATCCGATGGATGTCATTGACAAGTACGGAGCCGATTCTCTGCGTTATTTCCTTGCGACTGGAAGCTCTCCTGGCCAAGATCTGCGCTTCAGCTATGAAAAAGTGGAATCGACTTGGAATTTTGCCAATAAAATTTGGAATGCCTCCCGTTTTGCATTAATGAACATGGACGGCATGACATACGATGAGCTTGATCTGTCAGGCGAAAAATCAGTAGCTGATAAGTGGATTTTAACGCGATTAAATGAAACGATTGAGCATGTGACTCAGCTTGCTGATCGATATGAATTTGGTGAAGTCGGACGCCATTTATATAACTTTATTTGGGACGATTTCTGTGATTGGTATATTGAAATGGCGAAGCTTCCGCTTTACGGAGAAGACGAAGCGGCTAAGAAAACAACCCGTTCCATCCTTGCTTACGTACTGGATCAAACGATGCGCCTGCTCCATCCGTTTATGCCATTCTTAACGGAGGAAATTTGGCAGCACCTTCCTCATCAAGGGGAGTCGATTACAGTAAGTCAATGGCCTGTTGTCGTACCGGAGCATACTGATACTGAAGCGGCAGCTGACATGAAGCTTCTTGTTGAGTTGATCCGTTCTGTGCGTAATATCCGCAGTGAAGTCAATACGCCAATGAGCAAGCAGGTTGAACTGTATATTAAAACAAGCACAGACGAAATTGCAGCCCGTCTCGAAGCGAACCGTTCATATGTTGAACGCTTTACGAATCCGAGCGTGCTAAAAATCGGCACGGATATCGAGGCTGTTGATAAAGCGATGACGGCCGTTGTCTCAGGAGCGGAGGTTATTCTTCCGCTTGAAGGCTTAATTAATATTGATGAAGAAATTGCCCGTCTGCAAAAAGAATTCGATAAGCTGACGAAAGAAGTCGAGCGCGTCCAAAAGAAACTTGGAAATGAAGGATTTATGAAAAAAGCGCCTGCGCACGTAATTGATGAAGAACGTGAAAAAGAAAAAGATTATGTGGCAAAGCGTGACGCTGTTCAAAAACGAATGGCTGAGCTGAAGGGCTAATGAAAAGCCGGGGCGGTTTCTAGAGAAACCGCCTTGTCTTATAAAAGAGGGGATTATCATTGTTTACTGCATATGAAGAAGCGCGCAGCTGGATTCACGGGCGGCTGAAATTCGGAGTGAAGCCCGGACTCGGCCGAATGGAGCAGCTGATGGCGCGGTTAGGGCATCCTGAAAAGAAAATCCGCGCGTTCCACGTCGCAGGAACAAACGGTAAAGGATCAACTGTGGCTTTTATCCGTTCTATGCTGCAAGAAGCCGGATATACGGTAGGAACGTTTACCTCACCTTATATCATTACGTTTAATGAACGGATCAGCGTAAACGGGACACCGATTTCAGACGAGGAATGGACAGCACTCGTCAATCAGATGAAACCGCACGTTGAAGCGCTTGATCAAACGGAATACGGACAGCCGACAGAATTTGAAATTATGACGGCGTGTGCATTTTTATATTTTGCAGAGTTTCATAAGGTCGACTTTGTTATTTTTGAAACAGGTCTGGGCGGGAGATTCGACTCTACGAATGTAGTTGAACCGCTTTTAACTGTGATCACAAGCATCGGACACGACCATATGAACATTTTGGGAAACACCATTGAAGAAATTGCTGGGGAAAAGGCCGGAATTATTAAAGAAGGTATTCCAATTGTTACAGCTGTTACTCAGCCGGAAGCCTTACAGGTTATTCGTCATGAGGCTGAACGACATGCTGCGCCGTTCCAGTCATTACATGATACATGTGTTATTTTCAATGAAGAGGCTCTGCCTGCCGGAGAGCAGTTTTCATTCAAAACGGCTGAGAAGTGTTATGAAGATATTCGGACATCTCTGATCGGCACACATCAAAGACAAAATGCGGCTTTGTCCATTTTGGCTGCTGAGTGGCTTAATAGAGAGAACATTGCCCGTATCAGTGATGAGGCGTTAAGAAGCGGACTTGTAAAGGCTGTTTGGCCGGGGCGATTAGAGCTTGTTCAGGAACATCCGCCGGTATACTTAGACGGTGCGCATAACGAAGAAGGTGTTGAAAATCTGGCGGAAACGATGAAACAGCGTTTCCCTGATTCCCGCATTTCTGTGGTGTTTAGCGCATTAAAGGACAAACCGTATCAAAACATGATTAAGAGACTGGAAACCATAGCGCATGCGATTCATTTTGCTTCTTTTGATTTCCCGCGTGCTTCTCTTGCAAAAGATCTCTATGATGCAAGTGAAATCAGCAATAAAAGCTGGAGTGAAGATCCGGGCGATGTGCTCGAATTTATAGAAAGCAAAAAGGGCTCAAATGAAATTGTGCTGATTACCGGATCACTCTATTTTATTTCTGACATTCGCAAAAGGTTGAAGTAAAGGCGTCCAGCCCTGGCAGTATCGAAAATGAGATTCTGCCGGGGTTTTTATGTGTAAAATTGAATATTCCCGATTAGAGTTCAGCCCGCTCACTCTGATACAATCCATACCAGTATCTTGTAAAGGTGTGTTGTCTATGCTTCCCATTCTTTTTCTCCTCGGGCTAATCCTTGGTTCATTTTATTATACGGCCGGGTGCCGTATCCCCTTGCATATATCCATTATCACGCCCCGTTCGGCATGCTCGTTTTGCCGGCGGACATTAACCGCGGCAGAATTAATTCCCATCCTGTCATTCCTTTTCCAAAAGGGCAAATGTAAAAGCTGCGGACGTAGAATTTCTTTTATGTATCCCGCGGCAGAGCTTGTGACAGCGTGTTTATTTGCCGCCGCAGGAATACGCTTTGGCTCATCTCCGGAACTATTGCCTGCGGTTGTGTTTATCTCTCTTCTCATCATTGTTGTAGTGACAGATATTCATTTTATGCTGATTCCAAATCGAATATTGATTTTATTTCTTCCCTTTTTGGCGGCAGCAAGATTGATTTCTCCGCTTGATTCCTGGTATGCCAGCCTGTTAGGTGCGGCCGCCGGATTTCTTTTCCTGTCCTTAATTGCCGCAATCACCCATGGAGGAATAGGGGGAGGAGATATTAAATTATTTGCGGTGATTGGCTTTATGCTTGGTGTGAAAATGCTGGCAGCTGCCTTTTTCTTTTCTGTTTTGATAGGTGCATTGTATGGAGCGGCAGCTGTCCTGACTGGAAGACTCGCCAAAAGGCAGCCGCTTCCCTTTGCCCCCGCAATTGCGGCAGGGAGCATTTTAGCCTATTTATACGGTGACTCTATTATTTCTTTTTATATGAAAATGGCATTGGGCTGACCGCTGAAAAATTTGACGAACGTTTTTTGGACAAGACGACAAAAGTCTTGTTCTTTTTTTTTTCGCCTGTGCTAAAGTGTGTAGCATGAAAAGCCGACAAGAACGGTCAAGCAAATGAAGGGAGGAAGCGGAATTGAAAAAAAGGAAGAATAAAAAAAACAGTAAAGCCGCAGAAAAAGCCCTCAAGGTGACGATTAATGGAAAAGAAGAGACGGTTTACGAACAAGAAACGCCTGAGACTGAGACGGATAAAAACATGACATTTTCAAATTGGGAGGAAAAGAGAAAGGCAGAACAGGAGGTCGCAGCTTCCCATGAACATCCCGATGAAGATGAATTTAACTGGGATTCAGAAGAGGACAAGGTGTTTAAAGAGGATCCAAAAGTCGTTCCGCCTTATCAAAAGAAAAAAACAAAGCTGTATGCAAAAGGAAAGGCCGGGGCGGCCAAACCGGTAAAAAGAGTGGCGGCGACGATTGCCTTTGCAGCTGTCATAGGCACCGGATTAGGCTTATTCGCGTTGAACATCTCGGGCAATAAAGAAGCGGCAGCACCAGCCTCTTTAGATGATTCTCTGGGCAGCCAAACGGCAAAAGCCGGAGATACTTCTGCTGATAAACAAATCTCAGGCGCAGAAAAACAGGCGGCACAAACTGAAGGTACATATAAAACGTACGCTGTACAAGCCGGAAAATTCTCAAATGAAAAGGGTGCCGAAACGTTAACAGAACAACTGACTGAAAAAGGTTATTCCGCTGTGTCGCTGTCAAAGGATGACGGGTACACGTATGTCATCGCAGGCTTAGCCAGTGATAAGGACGTGTCACAGCAGTTAGGGCAGCTTTTAATCGACAGCGATTTTGAAGCTTGGGGAGGCAAGGAGCTTTCCTTATCAATAGAGTCAGATATGACAGATTCCTTCAAAGAAACAGCGGAGCTTGCAGCAAAGGCGATTCTCGGCGAAGACATTACAAAAGCGAGTGTAGAGAAAATAGAAAAGTCGCTTGGTGAAACAGAAGCATCAGAAGCAGGAGAGAAAAAAGCGATTTTGCAGGCATTAAAGGAATTAGAGGACCCAAATGCTGAAGCCGGGTGGAAGGCTCAGCAGCAGCTATTAGCCGTCATTAAATAAGAGAAAGTGCCTGAGCCTTCGTCCTTTAGTGACAGGCTTTTTTTATTTTGTCATGAAAAAGTTATTTTTCTGAAATTGTGACAAGCCTCGTGATTTGGTAGGATAAACGAGTATCTTTTTTTCTTAAGCAAACCCTGAAAGGATGACGAACATGACTAAGCCGCTAATACTTGCATCACAATCTCCGCGCAGGAAAGAACTCCTCGATCTTCTCCAGCTGCCCTACTCCATTATTGTCAGTGAAGTAGAGGAAAAATTAAATCGAAACTTTTCACCTGAAGAAAACGTCCAATGGTTGGCAAAACAAAAAGCTAAGGCTGTAGCTGATCTCCACCCGCATGCAATCGTTATCGGCGCTGATACAATGGTATGCCTGGACGGCGAATGCCTCGGCAAACCGAAAGATCAAGAGGAAGCTGCTTCTATGCTGCGGAGGCTTTCAGGCCGAAGTCATTCAGTAATTACCGCGGTCAGCATACAAGCCGAAAATCACAGCGAGACTTTTTATGATAAGACAGAAGTTACGTTTTGGCCCCTCAGTGAAGAAGAGATTTGGACTTATATAGAAACAAAAGAGCCGATGGATAAAGCAGGTGCATACGGCATCCAAGGAAGAGGCGCGCTTTTTGTAAAGAAAATAGACGGAGATTATTATTCAGTCATGGGCCTTCCTATATCAAAAACGATGAGAGTTCTTCGCCATTTTGATATAAAGGCATGACAGTTCTATAAACGGGAAGGGAAAGAAAAGGAGTGCTTGATCATACACGATCTGCCATTGAAACTCAAAGATTTCCCAACAAAAGAAAAGCCAAGAGAACGGCTCCTGAAAGTCGGAGCCGAGAACTTAGCGAATCATGAACTATTGGCTATATTATTGCGGACAGGAACTAAACACGAATCTGTTATGGATCTGTCAAACCGGTTACTTCGCTCTTTTGACGGACTTCGATTGCTGAAAGAAGCATCGGTTGAAGAGCTGTCGAGCATCCGGGGAATCGGTATGGTAAAAGCGGTCCAAATCCTGGCGGCAGTAGAGCTTGGAAGCCGTATTCATAAATTAGCCAACGAAGAACATTTCGTCATTCGCTCCCCGGAAGACGGCGCAAATCTTGTCATGGAGGATATGCGCTTTTTAACCCAGGAGCATTTTGTCTGTTTATACTTAAATACAAAAAACCAAGTCATCCATAAACGCACTGTATTTATCGGAAGTCTGAATTCATCTATTGTCCATCCGCGAGAGGTGTTTAAAGAAGCGTTTAAACGATCTGCCGCTTCCTTTATCTGTGTTCATAATCATCCTTCTGGAGATCCGACGCCGAGCAGGGAAGATATTGAAGTGACAAGACGGCTGTTTGAATGTGGAAACCTGATTGGCATTGAGCTGCTTGACCATTTGGTGATCGGGGACAAAAAATTTGTGAGTTTAAAGGAAAAAGGATATTTGTAACACTTTTTTTTTCGTCGAATTAAGCTATAATAGAGTTTATGAGTTTTTCCCTTTAGGGTATTTTTGCTTTAAGAAAGGAAGATACATACATATGTTTGGAATTGGTGCAAGAGACCTTGGTATAGATCTTGGAACTGCGAATACGCTTGTTTTTGTAAAAGGAAAAGGAATTGTTGTGAGAGAGCCGTCAGTTGTCGCTTTGCAAACGGATACGAAGTCGATTGTTGCTGTCGGAAATGATGCGAAAAATATGATCGGACGGACACCGGGCAACGTGGTGGCACTTCGCCCGATGAAAGACGGCGTTATCGCTGATTATGAAACAACGGCGACGATGATGAAATATTACATCAATCAGGCCATTAAAAATAAAGGCATGTTTGCCAGAAAACCATATGTGATGGTTTGTGTCCCTTCAGGCATTACGGCTGTTGAGGAACGCGCTGTCATTGATGCGACAAGACAGGCAGGAGCGCGTGACGCGTATCCGATTGAAGAGCCGTTTGCCGCAGCAATCGGAGCCAATCTGCCAGTTTGGGAACCGACTGGAAGCATGGTTGTCGATATCGGAGGCGGTACGACAGAGGTTGCGATTATTTCCCTCGGAGGCATTGTAACGTCTCAATCGATCCGCGTAGCCGGTGATGAGATGGATGATGCGATTATCAACTACATCAGAAAAACGTACAACCTGATGATCGGTGACCGTACGGCTGAAGCGATTAAAATGGAGATCGGATCTGCAGAAGCTCCTGAAGATTCCGATAAAATGGAAATCCGCGGACGCGATTTACTGACAGGTCTGCCGAAAACAATCGAAATTACAGGAAAAGAAATTTCTAACGCATTGCGCGACACTGTATCTACAATTGTCGAAGCAGTGAAGAGCACACTTGAAAAAACACCGCCTGAGCTTGCAGCAGATATTATGGACAGAGGTATTGTGTTAACCGGCGGCGGAGCGCTTCTTCGCAATTTAGACAAAGTCATCAGTGAAGAAACGAAAATGCCGGTCCTTATCGCCGAAGACCCGCTTGATTGTGTAGCGATCGGAACAGGGAAAGCACTGGAGCACATCCATCTTTTCAAAGGGAAAACTAGATAATCGGGAGTTCAATAGAAGAGGTGTAACACGATGCCGAATAAACGGTTAATGCTATTACTTCTGTGTATTATCATATTGGTGGCTATGATTGGTTTTTCGCTGAAGGGCGGCCGCAATACCACCTGGCCTGAGAAAGTGATCGGCGATACGACGGGAGTATTTCAAAATATTTTTCATACGCCTGCCGAATTTTTTGCAGGGATATTTGAGAACATTAATGATTTAAAAAACACATACAAAGAAAACGAGCGTCTGAGAGAGAAGCTTGACGGACAGACACAATATGAAGCCAAGCTTCAAGAACTTGAAGAAGAAAACAAATCCTTGCGTGACGAGCTTGGCCATGTCAAATCGATTAAAGATTACAAGCCGATTTTAGCGACAGTCATTGCCAGAAGTCCTGATAATTGGGCGAAACAAGTCACCATTAATAAGGGGACTCAGCAAAACGTAGCGAAAGATATGGCTGTAACAAACGAAAAAGGCGCATTAATCGGCAAGATCAAAAGCTCCGGTCTTAACAATTTTACGTCTACTGTTCAGCTTTTAAGTGATACTGACCGCAATAACAGAGTCGCGACGAAAATTTCCGGAAAAAAAGGCAGCAAAGGCTACGGCCTGATCGAAGGATATGACAAAGAGAAAAAACGTCTTAAGATGACCATTATTGAGCGCAAGGATAAACAAGACGTGAAAAAAGGCGATCTTATTGAAACATCAGGCACAGGCGGTGTTTTCCCAGAAGGGCTGACAATCGGTGAAGTGACTGATATCGAGTCAGATTCCTACGGATTAACGAAAGTTGCTTATGTAAAACCTGCTGCTGACCTTACCGATTTAAATAATGTGATCGTTGTTAACCGTGATGTGCCGACTGTCGATACAGAGGAGGAAGGATCGTGAAACGTTTCCTTCTCCCTTTCGTTATGATGCTTGTTTTTTCTGCGGAAAGCATTTTTACCGATCTGGTGCATTTTCCGTTCGTTACTGATGATCAGGTGCTTGCCCCGCGTTTTCTGATGCTTGTACTGATATTTATGTCGGCTTTCATCAATCAAAAACACGCAATGATTTACGGATTTATTTTTGGCCTTCTATATGACATGAACTATACAAGTCTATTAGGCGTTTATATGTTTGGTTTTGCCGGGTTATGCTATTTGGCTTCAAAAGCGTTTAAAGTGCTTCATACAAACGCATTTGTGGTGATATTGATAGCAGTTCTCGCTGTCAGCGTGCTCGAATTTTATGTATTCGGCATTCAGTCGTTGATTCATAAAGACATCATGACGTTTAACGGGTTTGTGCTTGACCGGTTTATACCGACAATTTTATTAAATATTGTAGCCGCTCTTATTCTGGTTCTGCCATTTAGATTGTTTTTTATGAGTCTAAAGAAAGAATTGAGAGATGAGTAAAAAGGATTTTATCTTTTTTTGACGAAATGAGTATGTTGTTGAGGTGAATATTGTGAAGACCAAAAAGCAGCAATATGTAACAATAAAAGGAACAAAGAATGGATTAACATTGCATCTGGATGATGCGTGTTCTTTTGATGAGCTTCTCGATGGTCTTCAGAATATGCTGTCAATTGAACAATATACGGATGGAAAAGGCCAGAAAATCAGCGTCCATGTTAAGCTGGGAAATCGCTTTTTATATAAGGAGCAAGAGGAACAGCTGACCGAATTGATTGCGTCAAAGAAAGATTTGTTTGTTCATTCTATTGACAGTGAAGTCATTACTAAAAAAGAAGCACAGCGTATGAAAGAGGAAGCTGAAATTATTTCTGTTTCAAAAATTGTCCGTTCAGGCCAGGTGCTGCAGGTGAAAGGCGACTTGCTCCTGATCGGTGACGTGAATCCCGGCGGAACAGTCATGGCCGGAGGGAACATTTTTGTTCTGGGCTCACTGAAAGGAATCGCGCACGCCGGATTCAACGGAAATAATCAAGCGGTCATCGCCGCCTCTGAAATGCTGCCGACACAATTAAGAATCAATCACGTGTTAAATCGCTCCCCAGACCACATTCAAAAAGGGAACGAAATGGAATGTGCTTATTTAGATACAGACGGAAATATGGTCATTGAACGCCTTCAACATTTGGCTCATTTAAGACCTGATCTAACAAGGCTTGAGGGAGGAATGTGAATTGGGTGAGGCTATCGTAATAACTTCGGGAAAAGGCGGAGTAGGTAAAACGACAACATCTGCGAACCTCGGTACCGCCTTAGCCATTTTAGGGAAGCGAGTATGTTTAGTAGATACTGATATAGGACTGCGCAACCTTGATGTTGTAATGGGTCTTGAAAATAGAATTATTTACGATCTTGTAGACGTTGTAGAGGGAAGGTGCAAAATGCATCAGGCGCTCGTAAAAGACAAACGTTTCGATGATCTGCTCTATTTAATGCCCGCTGCTCAAACGAGTGATAAGACAGCCGTTGTTCCTGAACAAATTAAAAATATGGTCCAAGAGCTCAAACAGGAATTTGACTATGTCATCATAGACTGTCCTGCCGGAATTGAGCAAGGATACAAAAATGCCGTTTCCGGAGCTGATAAAGCGATTGTGGTCACAACGCCTGAAATCTCAGCTGTTCGTGATGCTGACCGTATTATAGGGCTGCTGGAGCAAGAGGAAAATATTGAACCGCCGCGGCTCGTTGTAAACAGAATCAGAAATCACCTGATGAAAAACGGTGACACGATGGATATCGACGAAATCGTACAGCATTTGTCGATCGATTTGCTCGGAATCGTGGCTGATGATGATGAAGTCATTAAAGCTTCCAACCATGGCGAACCGATTGCAATGGACCCGAAAAACCGCGCTTCCATTGCATATCGCAATATTGCTCGCCGCATCTTAGGTGAATCGGTTCCTTTACAGTTGCTTGAAGAGCAAAACAAAGGAATGATGGCTAAGATTAAATCATTTTTCGGAGTAAGATCTTAATGTGATAGAATCAAAGAGAAGAATCTGACAAAGCAATTGCTGTGTCAGGTTTTTTTGTTTTTGTCTGCTTTGTGCTTGAGTAAATCGAATATTTGCCATGGACAAGACATATGATGTACAAACCCAACGAATGCAAAGGATGATGGCAATGAGTCACAGAGCAGATGAAATCAGAAAACGATTAGAGAAAAGAAGAAAACAGCTTTCCGGCTCAAAACGTTTCTCTACTCAGACAGTTTCTGAAAAGCAGAAACCCCCGTCTTGGGTAATGGTAACGGACCAGGAAAAGCACGGAACTCTTCCGGTCTATGAAGATAACATTTCAACATTCAACGGAAAACACCCTTTGGTTAAAACAGATTCAATTATCCTGAAATGTCTTCTGTCGGCCTGTCTTGTTCTCGTTTCCGCCATAGCCTATAAAACAAACATTGGGCCCGTCAGCCAGATTAAACCCGCCGTTGCCAAAACTTTCGAAACTGAATTTCAATTTGCCTCAGCAAGCCATTGGTTTGAAACGAAATTTGGCAATCCGCTCGCTTTTCTGGCCCCTGAACATAAAAATAAAGAACAGCAGGTTGAAGTGGGCCAAGACCTGGTCGCGCCTGCATCCGGGAAAGTGCAGCAGGATTTTCAGGACAACGGGGAAGGGATTAAAGTCGAAACAAGCAGCGATAAAATTGATAGCATAAAAGAAGGCTATGTAATTGAAGTCAGCAAAGACAGCCAGACGGGACTGACAGTTAAGGTGCAGCATGCTGACAATACCTATAGTATTTATGGCGAGCTCAAAGATGTGGATGTTGCTTTATATGATTTTGTAGATAAAGGAAAAAAGCTCGGCTCAATTAAACTTGATGATCATAATAAAGGGGTCTATTATTTTGCCATGAAAGACGGCGATAAATTTATTGATCCGATTCAGGTGATTTCATTTGAATAAATGGCTTGACCTTATCTTGAAGATTCATGTACATCCTTTTCTATGGATTATCGCGGCGCTGGGACTGCTCACAGGCCATATAAAAGCATTATTATGTCTGCTCCTGATTGTACTGGTCCATGAGCTGGGGCATGCTGCTCTGGCCGTGTTTTTTTCCTGGAGAATCAAGCGTGTATTTTTGCTGCCGTTTGGCGGAACGGTGGAAGTGGAAGAACACGGAAATCGGCCGTTAAAGGAAGAGTTTGCAGTGATTATTGCCGGCCCTCTTCAGCACATCTGGCTTCAGCTTGCTGTCTGGATGCTTGCAGAATTCTCAGTGATTCATCAGCATACCTTTGAACTCTTCACCTTTTATAATCTTTCTATTTTATTTGTGAATCTGCTGCCGATCTGGCCGCTTGATGGCGGAAAACTGTTATTTTTGCTGTTTTCCAAGCAGATGCCTTTTCAAAAGGCTCACCGGCTCAATTTAAAAACGTCGCTCTGCTTCTGCCTGCTGCTCGGGTGCTGGGTTTTATTTGTGATTCCTCTGCAAATCAGCGCATGGGTTTTGTTTGTCTTTCTGGCTGTTTCTTTGTTTGAGGAATACAGGCAAAGGCATTATATCCATGTGAGATTTCTCCTTGAAAGGTATTACGGAAAAAACCGTGAGCTTGAAAAACTGCTGCCGCTGACAGTAAAGGCAGAGGATAAAGTCTATCATGTGATGGCCGAGTTCAAACGCGGCTGTAAACACCCGATTATCATAGAGAAATCAGGCCAAAAGCTGAGCCAGCTTGACGAGAATGAAGTGCTCCACGCTTACTTTGCCGATAAGCGGACGAATTCCTCCATGGAGGAACTGCTGCTGCCTTACTAAAATTGATTGACAAACGCCTTGTATTTTGGTATATTTTTTAATGTTATGGATGTAGCACCATTGCTACAACCGCTCAGTACAGGTGTTAAGAGCTTTTACAGCCCCCTGGTATCTGGCGAGTCTTAGTCTAATAGGAGGTGCAGAGAATGTACGCAATCATTAAAACAGGCGGTAAACAAATCAAAGTTGAAGAAGGCCAAACTGTTTTCATCGAAAAACTTGCTGCTGAAGCAGGTGAAACAGTTACTTTTGAAGACGTTTTGTTTGTTGGCGGAGACAACGTGAAAGTCGGCAACCCTACAGTTGAAGGCGCAACAGTAACGGCTAAAGTTGAAAAACAAGGCCGCGCGAAAAAAATCACTGTTTTCAGATACAAACCTAAGAAAAACGTTCATAAAAAACAAGGTCATCGTCAGCCTTACACTAAAGTGACGATCGAAAAAATCAACGCGTAAGCATGATTCAGGCAACAATCAGAAGGTCTCATGATAAAGGCGTATTGTCTTTTGAAATGACGGGCCATGCGAATTTTGCTGAACATGGACAAGATCTTGTTTGTGCCGGAGTAACAGCCGTTGTGTTTGGAGCCGTTAACGCGGTTATTGTGCTCGCGGGCTTCGAGCCGCTTCTTGATATAGGGGAGGACGGGGGTTATTTTTACTTTGAATTCCCTGAATCTCTTGATCCGGAGGCGCGTCAAAAAGCTCAGCTGCTGATTGAAGGCATGATTGTTTCGCTGGAGACAATCGAACGGGATTACAAAGATAACTTGCGTGTGATCACAAACATAATATAGGAGGTGAGCTACATGCTTAGATTAGATCTTCAGTTTTTCGCTTCTAAAAAAGGAGTAGGTTCTACAAAGAACGGACGTGACTCTGAGGCTAAACGTTTAGGTGCTAAACGTGCTGACGGTCAATTCGTGACAGGCGGTTCTATCCTTTACCGTCAACGCGGAACAAAAATTTACCCAGGTGAAAACGTGGGCCGCGGCGGAGATGACACTCTATTTGCTAAAATCGACGGAACTGTTAAATTCGAACGTTTCGGTCGTGACCGCAAAAAAGTGAGCGTATATCCTGTAGCTCAATAATGATTCAAAAAACTCCGGTCGATGATGACTGGAGTTTTTTTTGCAATATGCGGAGTAAACACCAAGAATGAAATGCAGAGTATGTGCGAGCAGACCCCGCCAAGAATGAGAATAAACATCTCAAACCCACTGGATATGTTCCCCAAGCAGTAATACATAAAATGTTCTGCCTGGCTGCAAATCAACCATAGTCAGAAAAAAAGGAACATGATATTTCTGGGAAAAACAATTGTTTTTCTAACAAAGCCTTCTCTGTTATAATTCATAATACACACTTATACAGACTCCTAAATAAGAAATTAAATGATTGGGAGTGCGAAAATGAAGGATGTTTCAAAAAATCAAGAAGAAAATATAAGCGACACGGCATTAACAAACGAACTGATTCATCTGCTCGGCCATTCTCGGCATGATTGGATGAATAAGCTGCAGCTGATTAAAGGAAACTTAAGCTTGCAGAAGTATGACCGCGTCTTTGAAATGATTGAAGAAATGGTTATAGACGCAAAGCACGAATCAAAGCTCTCAAACCTGAAAACACCGCATTTGGCGTTTGATTTTCTTACGTTTAATTGGAAAACCCATTATATGACGCTTGAATATGAAGTTCTTGGAGAAATTAAGGATTTGTCGGCTTATGATCAAAAGCTGGCGAAACTGATGAGAAAGCTGTTTTATCTGTTTGATCAAGCAGTCAGCAGAGAGAGCGAAAATCATTTAACGGTTTCGCTTCAAACGGATCATCCTGACAGACAGCTGATTCTGTACCTTGATTTTCACGGCGCCTTTGCCGATCCATCTGCTTTTGATGATATTCGGCAGAATGGATATGAGGACGTTGATATCATGCGCTTTGAGATCACAAGTCACGAATGCCTGATTGAAATTGGGTTGGACTAGCGGAGTTTTTAACGGTTTAGAACGGAGGACATTATGTTTGTAGATCAGGTCAAAGTATATGTAAAAGGCGGCGACGGCGGCAACGGGATGGTTGCGTTTCGTCGTGAAAAATATGTGCCGAAAGGCGGCCCTGCCGGCGGTGACGGAGGAAAGGGAGGAGACGTCGTTTTTGAAGTGGATGAAGGTCTCCGCACCCTGATGGATTTTAGATACAAAAAACATTTTAAAGCGATTCGCGGCGAGCACGGCATGTCCAAAAACCAGCACGGGCGAAATGCTGATGATATGGTCATTAAAGTTCCGCCAGGCACCGTTGTGACAGACGATGATACAAAGCAGGTCATCGCTGATTTAACAGAGCACGGACAGCAGGCTGTCATTGCAAGGGGCGGAAGAGGCGGAAGAGGAAATTCCCGCTTTGCTACGCCGGCTAATCCCGCGCCTCAGCTTTCAGAAAACGGCGAGCCGGGAAAAGAACGCTACGTTGTTCTTGAATTAAAAGTGCTTGCGGATGTCGGGCTTGTCGGATTCCCGAGTGTTGGAAAATCCACTTTGCTGTCTGTTGTCTCATCTGCAAAACCGAAAATTGCGGACTATCACTTTACAACGCTTGTCCCGAATCTCGGCATGGTTGAAACGGATGACGGACGCAGCTTTGTTATGGCCGATTTACCGGGACTGATTGAAGGCGCACACCAAGGCGTCGGACTTGGCCACCAGTTTTTGCGCCATATCGAACGGACACGGGTTATCGTTCACGTCATTGACATGTCCGGCTTAGAAGGCCGCGATCCGTATGAGGATTATGTGACGATTAACCAGGAGCTGAGCGAGTACAACTTGCGTCTCACGGAACGTCCGCAAATTATCGTTGCAAATAAAATGGACATGCCGCAGGCTGCGGAAAATCTTGAAGCCTTTAAAGAAAAGCTGACGGATGATTACCCGGTATTCCCGGTCAGTGCGGTGACAAGAGAAGGCCTTCGTGAGCTTCTGTTTGAAGTCGCCAATCAGCTGGAGAACACACCGGAATTCCCGCTGTATGACGAGGAAGAGCTTACACAAAACCGTGTCATGTACACGATCGAGAATGAAGAAGTGCCATTTAACATTACTCGCGATCCAGACGGTGTATTTGTGCTTTCAGGAGATAGCCTTGAGCGGTTATTCAAGATGACTGATTTCTCACGTGATGAATCGGTTAAACGGTTTGCAAGACAAATGCGCGGAATGGGTGTTGATGAAGCACTCAGAGAACGCGGTGCCAAGGATGGAGATATTATCAGGCTTCTGGAGTTTGAATTTGAATTTATTGATTAATGATGGCAGAAAGGAGAGCCTGGATGTCAGGCTCTCTATTTTAAAGGGGGGATGCAAATGAAAGAGGAGACATTTTATCTTGTCCGTGAAGATGTATTGCCCGATGCGATGAGAAAAACATTGGAAGTCAAAAAGCTGCTTGATCGAAAAAAAGCAGATTCAGTGGCAGATGCCGTTCAAAAGGTCGATTTAAGCAGAAGTGCGTTTTATAAATACAGAGATGCTGTTTTTCCATTCTACACTATGGTTAAAGAACAAATTATCACACTTTTCTTTCATTTGGAGGATAGGTCAGGTGCGTTATCTCAGCTCCTGCAGGCTGTAGCGGATTCTGGAAGCAACGTTCTTTCCATTCACCAGACGATTCCGCTTCAGGGCAGAGCAAATGTGACACTGTCTATCAGTACGTCTGCCATGGAAGAGGACATTCATACGTTAATGAATAAGCTCAGGAAGTTTGATTTTGTTGAAAAGGTTGAAATATTAGGTTCAGGTGCATAAGGGAGAGAATATCGTCATGAGAGTCGGTTACTTAGGTCCAGCAGCTACATTCACACATCTAGCAGTCAGTTCTTGTTTTCAAAACGGCGCCGAACATGTTGCTTACCGAACCATACCGGAGTGTATAGATGCGGCAGTTGCAGGCGAAGTTGATTTCGCTTTTGTTCCTTTAGAGAATGCATTAGAAGGATCAGTAAATTTAACGATAGACTATTTAATACATGAACAGCCCTTGCCAATTGTGGGTGAAATGACATTGCCGATTCATCAGCACTTGCTTGTCCATCCTTCCAGAGAGAATGCATGGAAAGAGCTCGACAAAATTTACTCGCACTCACACGCGATTGCGCAATGCCATAAATTTCTCCATCGACAATTTCCTTCCGTTCCATATGAATACGCCAATTCAACCGGGGCGGCAGCAAAATTTGTCAGTGACCATCCCGAGCTGAATATCGGGGTCATTGCCAATGACATGGCAGCTTCTACATACGAATTAAAAATTGTGAAACGAGATATACAGGATTATAGGGATAATCATACGAGATTTGTTATCCTGTCTCCTGATGAAAACATATCATTTGAAGTCAATTCAAAATTGAGTTCAAGGCCCAAAACGACCCTGATGGTAATGCTTCCGCAGGATGAATCAGGGGCTTTGCACAGAGTGCTGTCTGCTTTTTCTTGGAGAAACTTAAACTTGTCAAAAATTGAGTCACGTCCGACTAAAACCGGATTAGGCCATTATTTCTTTATTATTGATATTGAGAAAGCGTTTGATGAGGTGTTGATTCCAGGTGCCATGCAGGAGCTCGAAGCACTCGGCTGCAAAGTGAAACTTCTTGGTGCATATCAGTCCTACCAATTATAAAAAAAGCCCCTTTAAGGGCTTTTTTTAGTCTTTAATTAAAATACCTGCTTCCTCGAGTGCTAGGCAGGCTTGGTCGATGCGGTGTTCATCGGGTGCTGTCAGTGTATGGAGATGCACGCCGTCAGTCAGCTGTGATAAATAGGCTGCATTCGTAGAATTGATTTTTTTAATGAAATTGCTAACTTCCTTCCGGGTGCCTACTTGGATGGCAGCAGTTAAATCTCCGTATACGGGATGTTCGATTTTTACGTCTTTTACTGTAACACCTTCGTCCACGATGAGCTGCAGTTCCTCTTCTGTCCGTTCAGGACCGTGCAGACAAGCGATGATTCTTTCGGCCTGCTGGTGCTGCTGAGCGGCTGCATCCATGTATACATATCCTTGGCTTGTGGCGATAATCGGTTCATTTTTCGCTTTCAAGAGCGATATATCCTGTACAATAACCTGTCTTGAAACGTTCGCTTTTTTTGCGAGTTCTCCTCCTGTCAGCGGTGATGTGGATTCCTTCAGCCACAGAAGAAGCTGGTCACGCCTGTTGGCGCCCATAAGCTTTAATTCTTCGGTCAATATCGAATTCTCCTTTCTTTTGTTCCCAAAGCGCTGTAAACGTATGTAATAACTTATCCAGCTGTTCAGCCGTTGTATGCCTTCCAAAAGAGATGCGGATAAATTGGAGGGCTTCTTGTTCTGTTTTTCTTAATGCTTTCATCGTTGCAGACGGACCGTGATAACCGGCAGAACAAGCGCTGCCCGTTGAAATGCAAATATTACTCCGATTACATTCTAACATAACATATTGTCCTTCAAATGAGTGAAAAAAACACCCTATAATATGCGGAAGACATTCTGCTTGTGAAGTGTCTGCCGCAAGAGTTACAGGGAGAGACCGGATGCGGATTTGGTCTAGAAAGTATGTTCTTAACGCCTCATTGCGGGATATCTGTTTTTCCATTTCGCTTATTATTAGCTCCGCAGCAGCAGTGAAGGCTCCGATTCCGGGGACATTCACGGTGCCGGCTCTGAATCCATGTTCGTGAGTGATGAGAGGATAAACGGGTTTCCAAGGGACATTTGGCCGAATATAGACCGCACCCACCCCTTTAGGACCGTAGACTTTATGGCTGGACAAAGAGAGTGCATCCACCCCCAATTCTTCTGTATCGATTGGGATTTTTCCAAACGTTTGAACAGCGTCGCTATGAAGAAGAATACCCCTATTGTGGAGGTATGAAGACAGACGTTGAATGGGCTGAATGATCCCGGTTTCAGAATTGGCATGCTGAATAGATACCAGGCCTGTTTCCGGCCGGATATGAGCTGCCAATATTTCCTCGGTAATAAGCCCGTATTCATCCGGTTCAATGATTGTTACATCAAATCCATGCTGTTCTAGAAAAGCAGCACAGCTATGAATGGACTGATGCTCCATGGCAGTCGTAATGAAATGTCTTTTTGCTTTTGGCAGGCCGTTTAGCAATGATTGAATGGCCAGAAAATTGGATTCAGTGCCGCCGCTTGTAAAATAGATGCCGCTTGCTTCTCCGCCAATGATATTGGCGATTTTTTCACGGCAGTACTCCAGTATGTGCTTTGCTTTTCCTCCCGCATCATGCAGGCTGCTGGCATTTCCGTACATATCCATGCTGAGTTTCTGATATACGTTAAGGGCTTCCTCACAAATAGGCGTTGTCGCTGCAAAGTCTAAATAAATCATCCGGTCTTCCTCCATCCGTTCTCCATAAAAAACTCTTGAGTTTATTTTATCCTTGTGTAAATATAGGTGTCAAGACAGGTGTAAACAACAGGAGGGTGGCATATGTCTAAAAAGACGATTGCAGTCATCGGTTCAGGGGCGGCGGCACTTTCTTTAGCGTCAGCTTTCCCGCCCTCATATGAAGTGACTGTCATCACTAAAAAAAGCGTCAAAAATAGCAACTCTGTCTACGCGCAAGGCGGCATTGCTGCGGCTTATGCAAAAGGTGACTCGATTGAAGCCCATCTGGAGGATACGTTATATGCAGGATGCGGACATAATGATCTAGCTATTACAGCAGACGTTTTACATGATGGAAAAATCATGATTCAAAGCCTATTGGAGAGTGAATTTCCATTCGACCGCAATGAGCAAGGCGATGTTTGTCTTGGCAGAGAAGGAGCCCACTCATACAACCGTATTTTTCATGCAGGCGGAGACGCAACAGGCAGACTGCTTGTTGATTATTTGCTGAAACAGATCGACAGCAACATCGAGTTAATCGAGCATGAAACAGCAGCAGATTTGCTTGTTGAGAATGGACGCTGTATCGGCGTCATGACAAAAGACAGCCAGGGGCAGATCAAGGTAAGACATGCGGATGAAGTTGTGCTGGCGGCTGGCGGATGCGGGAGTCTGTTTCTTCACCATACGAACGATTCATCTGTCACAGGTGACGGCCTTTCTTTAGCTTACCGGGCCGGAGCGGAATTAACTGATTTAGAGTTTACCCAGTTTCACCCGACACTGCTTGTAAAAAATGGTGTTTCCTACGGGCTTGTTTCAGAGGCTGTCAGAGGGGAAGGCGGATGTTTAGTTGACGAAAATGGCCGCCGGGTTATGGCTGAACGACATCCTTTAGGTGACTTGGCTCCAAGGGACATCGTCTCACGGGTTATTCATGAAGAAATGGCAAAAGGAAACCGCGTTTACATTGACTGCAGTGCGATTTCTGATTTCGAAGCACGTTTCCCTACCATCACCGCTATTTGTGAAAAAGCAGGGGTTGATATCCAAAGCGGAAAAATCCCTGTGGCACCGGGAATGCATTTCTTAATGGGAGGTGTTTCAGTTAGTTGCTGGGGGGAAACGACAGTACCGGGGCTTTATGCGATTGGAGAGACTGCATGTACCGGTTTACATGGAGCCAATCGGCTTGCGAGCAATTCCTTGTTGGAGGCACTGGTGTTTGGAAAAAGAGCAGCAGAGCATATTATGCAAAAACCGGTTTATAACAGGCAATATCAATCATCATCAGAAACCAGCGTAATCTACAAGGTGCCGAATACAGAGGTGTATGAATTGCAAAGCAGAATGACAAACCACATGTCTATCTTGCGGGAACAAGGCAGTCTGATTGAGCTGAGTAACTGGCTTCATATGCTGCCTTTTCAGGAAATGAATGTGAAGGACATCACAATACCTCAGCTGGAGCTTTCTCATTTATGGCAGGCTGCAAAGCTGATGACATCTTCTGCGCTTTTGCGGGAGGAAAGCAGAGGGGCTCACTTCCGCACCGATTTTCCTCAAGCTGATGTGCGCTGGCAAGGAAGACAAATTGTCCATACAAAAAAGGGAACGAAGATTAGAAAAAACGAGGGGATTTGGAAAAATGAATCATTTACAGCTGAAAAAGTTGCTGAATCACTTTTTTCTTGAGGATATAGGGATGGGGGATTTAACATCGCAGGCCATCTTTAGAGAACAGAGCTGTGAAGCGGAGATTGTTGCAAAGTCAGACGGTATCTTTGCAGGAGCTGCGGTGATAAAAGAGGGCTTTGCTTTATTAGATGAAAATGTTCAAACCATTTTACACAAAACAGATGGAGACATTTTGCGAAAAGGTGAAGTGATTGCCGTGTTACGCGGTCCGGCGGCTGCGCTTCTGTCAGGAGAGCGGGTCGTATTAAATCTTATTCAGAGGCTGTCAGGAATTGCGACGATGACAAGGGAGGCAGTCCGTAGGCTGGATGATGAACAGATTAAAATTTGTGACACGAGAAAAACAACACCGGGGCTGAGAATGCTGGAAAAATACGCTGTCAGAGCGGGCGGCGGGTATAATCATCGATTCGGCTTGTATGACGGCGTCATGATTAAAGACAATCATATTGCAGCATGTGGCTCTATTTTAGAGGCATGCCAAAAAGCGCGTCAGACCGTGGGACATATGGTAAATATCGAGGTGGAAATTGAAACGGAGGAACAACTGCGAGAAGCAATTGAAGCAGGCGCAGATGTTATTATGTTTGACAACTGCCCGCCTGAGACGGTCCGTCATTTTGCAACTCTCACACCGGACCATATAAAAACTGAAGCTTCGGGCGGGATTACGTTAGAATCTTTGGCTGCTTTTAAAGGGACGGGCGTGAATTATATTTCATTAGGGTTTCTGACTCATTCCGTCAAAAGTTTAGATATCAGCATGGATGTTACATTATCAAATGAATCTGCGGAGGAATGCCGTTATGTCAATTCTTGATGTGATAAAACGATCGAATGATATGATGCCTGAAGGTTACAAAGGAATGTCGAGAAAGGATATGGAAACGCGTGTTGCCGCCATTAAGAAAAAGTACGGCAGCAGGCTCTTTATACCAGGACATCATTATCAAAAAGATGAAGTGATACAATTTGCTGACCAAACAGGCGATTCCCTGCAGCTGGCCCAAATTGCGGAAAAAAACAAAGAAGCGGATTATATTGTTTTTTGTGGCGTACACTTTATGGCAGAAACCGCTGATATGCTGACAGGCGAGGAACAAACGGTCATCCTGCCTGATATGAGAGCAGGGTGTTCTATGGCCGACATGGCTGATATGCAGCAGACCAATAGGGCGTGGGAGAAACTTCAGCATATATTTGGAGATACGATCATACCTTTAACTTATGTGAACTCCACTGCGGAGATCAAGGCTTTCGTCGGTAAGCATGGCGGAGCGACTGTGACTTCTTCGAATGCGAAAAAAGTGCTTAAATGGGCGTTTACACAGAAAAAACGAATTTTATTTTTGCCTGATCAGCATTTAGGGAGAAATACGGCTTATGATTTGGGCATCGCGCTTGAGGATATGGCTGTGTGGGATCCGATAAAAGATGAATTAGTAGCTGAATCTGAGCATAAGAATGTGAAAGTGATTTTGTGGAAAGGGCACTGCTCTGTTCACGAAAAATTCACCGCGAAAAATATCCAAGATGTGAGGGACCGTGATCCTGACATTCGGATCATTGTGCATCCGGAGTGTTCACATGAAGTCGTGACACTAAGTGACGTCAGCGGATCAACAAAATATATTATCGATACAATCAACCAGGCTCCGGCGGGAAGCAAGTGGGCAATCGGAACAGAAATGAATCTTGTTCAGCGGATTATTCACGATCACCCTGATAAACAAATCGAATCACTTAATCCTGACATGTGCCCATGTCTGACAATGAACCGAATCGATTTGCCGCATTTGCTGTGGTCTTTGGAACAAATAGAAAAAGGAGAACCTTCGGGCGTGATCAAGGTGCCAAAAGCCATTCAGCGAGATGCCCTCCTTGCCCTGAATCGAATGCTTTCGATCACGTAAATCAGAAATATTTCCCCTCCTGTACTCATAACTTCTTTTGTTCAGGCATATGTTGTGAAGAAACATATTGTAATCACAGCTGAACTGTTCACGTTTTGCATAGGAGGGGAAAACGTTGAAAATCCATATCGTTCAAAAAGGCGATTCGCTCTTGAAAATAGCTGAAAAGTACGGAGTCGATATTGAGGAAGTGAAGAAGCTTAATACACAGCTCAGCAATCCAGACTTAGTCATGCCTGGAATGAAAATAAAAGTGCCGTCTGAAGGTGTCCCGGTCAGAAAAGAGCCAAAAGCGGGCAAAAGTCCGGCACCCGGGAGTGTGAAGCAAGATCATCCATATGCGAAAGAGAAGCCTAAATCCGTTGTCGACGTAGAAGACACAAAGCCGAAAGAAAAGAAGTCTGTGCCGTATGTCCCGCCGATGCCTAATTTGCAGGAAAATGTGTATCCTGAAGCTGATGTGAACGATTATTATGATATGAAACAGCTTTTCCAGCCTTGGTCGCCTCCTAAACCGGAGGAGCCGAAAAAACATCATGACGGAAATATGGATCAGATGTATCACATGCAAGACCAAGATCAATTTCCACAACAGGAGGCTATGAGTAATATGGAAAATGCAAATTATCCGAATATGCCTAATATGCCAAAGGCGCCAGAGGTAGGCGGTATGGAAGAAGAAAACGTTCATCACACAGTTCCGAATATGCCGGTTGTTCAGCCTTATCATCATTATCCGGCTCATTTCGTGCCATGTCCGGTTCCTGTTTCACCAATTCTTCCAGGGTCAGGATTATGCTACCCGTACTATCCGGCACAAGCTTATCCAATGTATCAGCCACATGGATACCAGCCAAGTTTTGTATCGCCTCAGTATGATCCGGGTCAATATGAAAACCAGTATCATGAAAACAGCCATCACGGACATTTCGGTTCATACGGAGCGCCTCAATACGCATCTCCGGCTTATGGATCTCCGTATGGACATATGCCGTATGGCCCTCATTATGGCACTCCTCAAGTGATGGGTGCATACCAGCCGCCAGCGGCCCCAGGATACATGCCGTACAAAGATCATGACGACTGCGGATGTGATGATGATCATCAGCCATATTACTCCGCACCTGGCTATTCTGGAGGCGGAGCTTATGGTACCCCTAATATGCCTTACGGCGGAGCGAATCCAAACCCATATGCGGCAGGAGTTTCTATGCCAATGGCGAATCAGCCTTCTGTAAACCAAATGTTTGGCCGGCCGGAAGAAGAAAATGAGTGATTGTGCGGAACGATGTAAATCGTTCCTTTTTTTGTTTAGGCGCAGGTCACTGTCAAATGGACAGAACTTACACGCTTAACATCCCCCTCGGACGCACATGATAAAAACGAGCAAACATGCTCAATTCGTCCACGGGGGGTTTTTCCATTGGGTAAAAAAATGACGATCGCAAGCTTGATTCTAATGACAGCAGGCTTAACAGCATGCGGAGCAAACGATAATGCTATGAATGATACACGCAATAACGGCAACACCCGTCCAATCGGATATTATACAAATGAAAATGACGCTGACAGACAGGGAGAAGGAATCGACAATGATGGTCCTGTTACTGAATTAATGGAGGACCAGAACGGCGGTAACCGAAACACAACGAATGTGAATAACCGTGACCGTGTTACTGCTGACGATCGCGTTCCTTTGGCAACTGACGGAACATATAACAACACGAATAACAGAAACATGAATCGGAACGTGACGAACAACGGATATAACAACCAAGAAAACAGAAGACTGGCTGCAAAAATTGCCAACCGTGTGAAACAAGTGAAAAACGTCAATGACACACAAGTGATGGTAACAGATGACCGAGTAGTCGTCGCAGTCAGAAGCCATACAGATTTCACAAAGTCCGACAGGGAAAACGTTGCAAAAGCGGCACGCAACTATGCGAATGACCGTGACGTCCAAGTGTCCACAGATAAAGGACTGTTCAGAAGACTTCATAAAATGAACGCCCGCTAAGGATGAAGGCTGCCGGAAGTGATGTTCGGCAGCCTTTTTCATTGCATCAGCGAACAATACCCATTAAAGTGTACATAGAAAATGTAAAAGAAGGTGAAAACATGGCAGGCCATTCCAAGTGGAAAAACATACAAAAAAGAAAAAATGCGCAGGATGCAAAGCGCGGGAAAATATTTATGAAGCTTGCGAAAGAAATCTATGTGGCAGCGAAAGAAGGCGGAGCTGATCCTGAAGCAAATTCAGCATTGCGTCTTGTCATCGACAAAGCAAAAGGCGCCAATATGCCGAATGAAAATATAGACCGTGCCATTAAAAAAGCTGCGGGGAGCTTAGATGGAAGCAGCTATGAGGAAATTACCTATGAAGGCTATGGCCCATCAGGGATTGCCGTGATGGTTGAATGTGTAACAGATAACAAAAACCGAACGGCCTCAAATGTGCGGACAGCATTTAATAAAAATGGCGGAAGTCTGGGAGAAAGCGGATGTGTAGCCTTTTTATTTGAACGGAAGGGATTCATTGCAATCGACCGTACAGATCGGCAAATAGAAGAAGAGGAGCTCATGCTTGATGTGCTGGAAGCAGGGGGAGAAGAACTGCAGACTGAAGAAGACCAATATGAGGTATTAACAGAGCCTGAGCGTTTTGAAAAGGTAAAAACAGCTCTCGAATCGAAATATCCAATTTCTTCGGCAGAGGTGACCATGCTTCCGAAAACCTATGCAGATGCCGATGATCAGGCTGTTGAGAAGCTGGAAAAATTGATCGACATCCTTGAGGATGACGATGATGTTCAAGAAGTATATACCAATTATCGCTCATAAAAAACCGGCACGATGTCATATCGGGCCGGTTTTTGTATATTCAAGAGACACGCTCATTTTCCTGTGTGTATTCTTTCTCCCAGAAATCAGCGTTTTTGATCCCCAGCGCTTTCGGATCAAAGACGGGGTCTAAGCCCTGCTTCTTTTGGCGCTCGTAATCCTTTAAAGCGAGAAGCGCCGGTTTGGCTAACAGCACAATTGCAATGACGTTCAGCCATACCATAATGCCAAGCCCTGCATCGCCTAATGCCCAAGCAAGAGAAGCGGTTTTCACTGTTCCATAGAACGTCGCGGCTAAAATAATTAGTTTTAAGCCAAGCATTGCCCATTTGCTTTCCCTGCCTCGGGCTAAATAGACGATATTTGTTTCTGCGATGTAGTAATACGCCATAATTGTTGTAAATGCGAAGAAGAATAAAGCGATGGCAACAAAGCCTGCACCGAATCCGGGAAGAACATTGTCAATGGCCGCTTGTGTGAAACCGGGCCCCGCCTCTACGCCTTTAAGTTGATGAACGATAAAGGAACCATCTGCAGCCTGAGTATTGTACATGCCGGTAAACAAGATCATGAAAGCTGTAGCGGAACATACAAATAACGTGTCGATATAAACAGAAAATGCCTGAACCAGCCCCTGCTTGACCGGGTGGGAAACTTCTGCAGCGGCCGCCGGATGCGGGCCTGTTCCCTGGCCAGCTTCGTTTGAGTAAATGCCTCGTTTGACACCCCAGGAAATCGCCATGCCGATCAGGCCGCCAAAAGCGGAATCTAAAGCAAAAGCGCTTTTGAAAATCAATGAGATCACAGCAGGCAATTCAGAAACATTCATGACAATAATGATCAAAGACAGCAGGATATAGCCAATGGCCATAAACGGAACAATCATTTGCGCGGCACTGGCAATTCGTTTGACACCGCCAAAAATGATAAACCCTAATAATAAAACGAGAACACAGCCTGTAATGGCAGGGGAGATGCCGAATGCATTTTTGACGCCAGCCGCAATGGAGTTGGACTGTACGCCCGGCATCAGAAGGGCCATTGCAATAAGGGCAGCAGCGGCAAAAAAGACGGCAAACCACTTAATGCCTAAGCCTTTTTCAATATAATAAGCCGGACCCCCTCGATATTGGCCGCCTTGTTTCACTTTGTAAATTTGGGCAAGAGTTGACTCAACAAAGGCGCTCGCCGCACCGATAAAGGCAATCGCCCACATCCAGAACACCGCACCGGGTCCGCCGAATGCAATTGCTGTCGCCACACCCGCAATGTTTCCTGTCCCCACTCGTCCGGACAGCGCAATCGATAATGCTTGAAAAGAAGAAACGCCGGCTTCAGAGCTCTTTCCTTTGAACATCAGAACAATCATTTCTTTCAAATGTCTGACTTGTAAAAAACGGGTCATAATAGAAAAGATTAAGCCAATCCCCAATAAAATATAAATGACAGGGGTACTCCATAAGACCTCGTTTAAACTAGTAACAAAATCTGCCATCAAGCTTCCTCCTCACTTCATTTCGAATACATGTATAAAAAGGATTTTGGGCTAATTGAACTATTTCTACAATCGATTTGTCACATTATATGACCGGTAATTATCAATAAGAAGAGGAAGGAAAAAAGAAAAACGCAGCGTATTGATTACGCTGCGTTTTTCTAAATTTCACCACATATCAGGTTCATACTATCTTTACATTTCCTTAAAATTCCCTCAATAAAGCGGTGGTATGATGAAATAAAACAAATAAAGGGTGAGGGGAGACAGAAATGGAGAAAACGACTTGTCATTCCAGCGAGAAAGGCTCAGAAGCGGTCTACTTAACTGTGAGAGGCTATCGAATTAAGCTGTCGCCTGAACAAATGAAACTGATTTCTGCCTTTAGAAAGTAAAAATATATGGACGAAGGCAGCCGCTTGTGCGGCTGCCTTTTTGATTTAAGAATATTTTCTTTTCCGTTGTGCGAAATGCTTTTGCAACCAATTTTTCTTATATAAAAATGCGATGATCTCCAGCCAAAAACCCGGAATCTTTTTGGGGAATATCGGTTTTTTATAGAGTGCATGATAAGCTGATTTTAAATCGTCCCACTGGGTGCACTTTTTTGTCTGTTCGAATCTTGCAACATCAATCACCCGCACTGTCCCGGTTTGTGTCAGAATCAGATTCCGCAAATGAATGTCTGACGGGTTCAGGCCAGCTGCCCGGGCGTCAGAAAGTGCTTCTTCAACCTGCTGAATCATGTCATCACTAATCACAATGCCTTTCTTCAGACAGTTATAAAAGGTTTCGCCTTTAATATATTCCATGAGAATAAATGAATCACCAGTTTCGTAAATGTCAGGGTAGAATGCGGACCCGGCTAATTTTTCATAGATCGCGGCTTCTTTGACGGCTGTCGCTTGATACTCCGGAAAAAATACTTTCAGCGCCATTTTTCGATCGCCTTCTGTTAAGGCAAACACATAGGCGCTTCTTCCCTTGCCGATTAGTGTTAATTCCTCGGGTTTTTCTTTGACTTTATCAAATCTGCTGTTCTTGCGGTATATGACTGAATGGGCCAGTGCCTCTGCTTTTGTCAGCATTTCATTCACCTTCTTTGCTCTATTTTATGCAGTTGTTTATAGGAAAATCATAAACTGTTCAGGAAAAAGAGCCTAATTCTAGTGTATCTGGTCTTGAAGAAGAAGGCTACCTATAAGCATTAATTGTGATAAAAGAGACATAGAGCGCTCATTTCTATTCTTGAAAAGCGCTTACAAATGGGATAGTATTAATTTTAAATAAAGCGCTTTCGTAAATGTTCAAGGGGGAACAAGCCATGACAAAACAGATTGTGACAGGGATTATCGGTGCAGGGCGCATCGGCAAACTTCATGTTCAAAATATACGCCGGATTCCTCATATGAAAATAAAAGCAGTCTCTGATATTCAGGTAAGCCGTATAAAAAGCTGGGCCGACAGTCATCAGATTGAATACATAACCTCTGATTATCGTGAGTTATTACATGACCCGGATATTGACGCTGTTTTTATTTGCTCGCCGACAGCCGTACATGCACAGATGATAAGAGAAGCAGCCGAGGCGAAAAAGCATATTTTTTGTGAGAAGCCCGTCAGTTTCTCTCTGGACGAAACAAAAGAAGCGCTTGCGGCCGTCCGGAAACACGGGGTTGCACTCCAAGTCGGATTCAACCGCCGTTTTGATCCTCATTTTAAGAAAATCAAAACAATTGTTGAAAATGGTGAAATCGGTACGCCCCATTTATTAAAAATCACGTCGCGGGACCCAGAGCCCCCGAATATAGATTATGTCCGTACTTCAGGCGGCTTGTTTATGGATATGTCGATCCATGATTTTGATATGGCCAGGTATATTGTGGGAAGCGAAGTGACGGAAGTGTATGCAAAAGGGGCGGCTCTGGTGAATCCCTCTTTTGCAGAGCTGGGCGATATTGATACAGCTGTCATTACACTGACTTTTGAAAACGGTGCCATGGCTGTGATTGACAACAGCCGCCAAGCTGTGTACGGATATGACCAGCGGGTCGAGGTTTTCGGGACGAAAGGCTCTGCAGCGGCGGACAACAGCAGGCCGACGACGGTTGAAGTGTCAACTGCTGATTTTGTGATGAAGGATAAACCGCATTTCTTTTTCCTTGAACGTTATAAAGATGCGTATGAGGAGGAGATTCTTCGGTTTGCAGAAGCGATCAAAACAAACCGGGAAACTGCCTGCACCGGCAATGACGGTTTTCAGGCGGAACGGATCGCCAGAGCGGCACAGCAATCGCTTGCTTTTGGCATGCCTGTCAGTATTGAGCATACTGAAAAAGTCGCTTTTTGACCAAACGGGATTACATTTCAGCAAGCTTGGGTATAGAACCTCCATTGATACTTTAGAAAAAAAGTAGGCGGTGGAGAAAATGAATACAGCACATGCTAAAGGAAATGTTTTGGATAAAATCGGAATTCCTTCTCACATGGTTTGGGGTTATATTGGCGTTGTCATCTTTATGGTTGGAGACGGGCTCGAACAAGGCTGGCTGTCTCCTTTTCTCGTTGATCATGGTCTCAGCATGCAGCAATCCGCAACGTTATTTACCATGTACGGCATTGCTGTCACCATCTCGGCTTGGCTATCAGGCACGTTTGTCCAAACTTGGGGGCCAAGAAAAACGATGACTGTCGGCTTGCTTGCATTTATCCTCGGTTCGGCCGCTTTTATCGGCTGGGCGATTCCTCATATGCATTATCCGGCTCTCTTAGGCAGCTATGCACTTAGAGGCTTAGGATATCCGCTGTTTGCATACTCTTTTCTCGTGTGGGTGTCATACAGCACCTCTCATCATATTCTCGGAAAAGCCGTCGGCTGGTTTTGGTTTATGTTTACGTGCGGCCTTAACGTACTCGGTCCGTTCTATTCCAGCTATGCGGTTCCGGTCTTTGGAGAAATCAATACGCTTTGGAGCGCTTTACTGTTTGTGGCGGCAGGCGGATTCCTCGCCCTATTTTTTAACAAAGATAAATTTACACCGGTACAAAAACAAGATCAGCCGAAATGGAAAGAACTGTCGAAGGCATTTACAATTATGTTTGAAAACCCTAAAGTCGGCATCGGCGGAGTGGTCAAGACGATTAATGCCATAGGACAATTCGGATTTGCCATCTTTCTCCCTACTTATTTAGCGCGTTACGGGTATTCCGTTTCGGAATGGCTGCAAATATGGGGGACGTTATTTTTTGTGAATATTGTGTTTAATATCATTTTCGGTGCAATCGGAGATAAACTTGGCTGGCGCAATACCGTGATGTGGTTTGGCGGTGTCGGGTGCGGTATTTTTACGCTGGCGCTTTATTACACGCCACAGTTGATCGGGCATCAGTATTGGGTGCTGATGATTATCGCTTGCTGTTACGGTGCGGCATTGGCTGGCTACGTTCCATTAAGCGCGCTTTTGCCGACGCTTGCACCTGATAATAAAGGCGCTGCCATGTCAGTGTTGAATCTGGGATCTGGTTTATGTGCGTTTATCGCGCCGGGCATCGTAAGTCTTTTCATTGGACCGCTCGGCGCAGGCGGGGTCATTTGGATCTTTGCGGTATTGTATTTTTTCAGCGCTTTTCTGACACAATTCTTGACGATTTCTGAGAAAAGCGCCGGTGTGTATACGGAGGAACGGCTTGTCAGAGAAAACGTGCAAACAAATTTCGAGAAAACGGTTAAGCAGTAGCCTCTTTGGTCAAACTAGTCATAAACGTGTGCAAAGAGGTGTAGAGGGTGAAACGATTCAGCACGGCGTATCTTTTGCTGGGCATTCTTTGCTCAGCCGCAGCATTTCTAATAGATGCTCCTCCCCGCGCGCTTGGGGCGGAAGTGGAGCACTATGAACCGCTGCAAGTGCATGTGCAGCTTGAGAAAGTGTATTTGGACGGAGATGTCAGCATTGAGCATAAACGTGAAAAAGTGCTTTCTATGGATGATTTTTGGGCAGCCTATGCCGGCTGGACGCTTGTCGAACAAAAAAAGGGATATGTGCTCTTCCGGAAGCAAATGGACGATATTTCACCGCTCAGTAAGGTAAATGGGTATATCGGTGTATCGGATAATGGAGTGATCTCCACTTTTCATGGTCGGCCTGAGTCAGCTTCCGAACCGATTCAGTCTTTTTTTCAAATTGATTTAGAAAGGCTGGAAAGCCATATGCAAAAAAATCTGCTGAAAGGCATTCCATTTCGGACAAAAGCGGAGTTTGAGGATGTCATAGAACACATAAAGACATACAGCGGGTAACGTCCGCTGATTGAAGACATGTAATCATGTCTTTTTTTTCGTGGAAGAATGAGAGAGAAGCGAACGTATGTTAACTTTTCTATAAGACTTTGGCTGTTTTTATGGTACAATGAAGAACAGTCAAAGAGGTGAATTTGCGTGATCGAATTTGTTAAAGGGACGATTGATTATGTATCTCCCCAATATATTGTGATAGAGAACGGCGGCATTGGCTATCAGATTTTCACGCCGAATCCGTTTATATATAAGGAGAGAAACCAAGAAACGATTTTTACGTACCATCATATCAGAGAGGATGCTTTTTCGCTTTACGGTTTTTCAACAAGAGAGGAGAAGGCGCTCTTTACAAAACTGTTAAACGTGACCGGAATCGGTCCAAAAGGCGCACTCGCCATCTTGGGCTCAGGTGATCCGGGAGCGGTAATCCAAGCGATTGAAAATGAGGATGAATCCTTTTTGGTCAAGTTTCCTGGTGTAGGAAAGAAAACTGCTCGCCAGATTATTCTTGACTTAAAAGGAAAACTCGCTGATGTTGTGCCTGAAATGATTGAAAATCTGTTTAATCATGAAGAAAGGCTTGAAAAACAAACAGCAGAAACAGCTCTGGAAGAAGCGCTAGAGGCCCTCAGGGTTCTCGGATATGCTGAAAAAGAAATCAAAAAGGTGCTTCCTCACTTAAAAGAAGATACTGGACTCACAACAGACCAATATGTGAAAAAAGCATTACAAAAACTATTGAAGTAAGGTGATGTTCATGGATGAACGGCTCGTCTCAAGTGAAGCAGACAACCATGAATCAGTGATAGAGCAAAGCCTGAGGCCGCAAAATTTGGCGCAGTATATCGGGCAGCAAAAGGTGAAAGAAAATTTGCGCGTGTTTATAGATGCGGCAAAAATGAGACAGGAGACACTTGATCATGTTCTTCTGTACGGGCCGCCCGGACTCGGGAAAACAACGCTTGCTTCCATCGTTGCCAATGAAATGGGAGTGGAATTACGTACGACATCTGGGCCTGCGATTGAAAGGCCTGGTGATTTGGCTGCCATATTAACGGCGCTAGAGCCGGGAGATGTATTATTTATCGATGAAATACATAGGCTTCATAGATCGATTGAAGAGGTGCTGTATCCTGCGATGGAAGACTTTTGTCTGGATATTGTGATCGGCAAAGGCCCTTCTGCCCGCTCGGTCCGGCTCGATCTTCCTCCTTTTACGCTGGTAGGCGCAACGACTAGGGTAGGGCTTTTGACGGCGCCGTTAAGAGATCGTTTCGGCGTAATGTCTCGCCTTGAGTACTATACGCAAGAAGAGCTGGCGGACATTGTCACAAGAACCGCTGATGTATTCGAGGTTGAAATTGATAACCCGTCTGCTCTCGAAATCGCGAGGCGATCGAGAGGGACGCCCCGCGTAGCGAACCGCCTGCTGAGAAGGGTCCGGGATTTCGCCCAGGTGCTGGGTGACAGCCGGATCACGGAAGAGATTTCGCAGGATGCGCTGGAGCGGCTGCAGGTTGACCGTCTCGGTTTGGATCATATTGATCACAAGCTGCTGATGGGCATGATCGAAAAATTTAACGGCGGCCCGGTGGGTCTTGATACCATTTCAGCCACGATCGGCGAAGAACCGCATACGATTGAAGACGTGTACGAACCGTACCTCCTGCAAATCGGATTTATCCAAAGAACGCCGCGGGGAAGGATCGTGACACCGGCCGTTTATCATCATTTCCAAATGGAGGCTCCCCGATATGACTGAATTTCCTAAGATCATTATGATTCTTGGTGCTGTTTTGCTTATCATCGGAGCAGTGTTGCATTTTGTCGGCAAGATGCCGGGAGATATTTTTGTGAAAAAAGGAAATGTCACGTTTTTCTTCCCGGTTGTCACTTGTATCATCATAAGTGTGGTATTATCAATTTTGCTTAATCTTTTCGGCAGAATGAAATAACAAAAGACTAGAATAAAGGTGAAATCATCATGAAAGTCGATTTATTTGATTTTGAATTACCGGAACGTTTAATTGCACAAGTGCCGTTGGAGCAGCGTGATGCTTCAAGGCTGATGGTGCTTGATAAACATACAGGAGAGCTGACTGACAGCTCGTTTAAACACATTATCAGCTTCTTTAAAGAAGGAGATTGTCTTGTGCTGAACAATACCCGTGTGCTGCCTGCGCGGTTATTCGGCACAAAAGAGGATACCGGCGCGAAAGTGGAACTGCTTTTGCTAAAACAGGAAGCTGGTGACAGGTGGGAAACACTTGCCAAACCGGCGAAACGGGTAAAAAAAGGAACCGTTGTGACATTTGGAGACGGAAGGTTGAAGGCTGTCTGCACGGAAGAGCTTGAGCATGGCGGCAGAAAAATGGAATTCCAGTATGACGGTATTTTCTACGAAGTGCTGGAATCCCTTGGAGAGATGCCGCTCCCGCCATATATTAAAGAACAGCTTGATGACAGAGAACGCTACCAGACCGTGTATTCTAAAGAAATCGGCTCTGCCGCCGCGCCTACTGCAGGCCTTCACTTCACGGAAGAAATCTTACAGCAATTGAAAGACAAAGGTGTGCAAATTGAGTTCATCACTCTGCACGTAGGCCTTGGAACGTTTCGCCCTGTGAGTGCCGATGACGTTGAAGAGCATAATATGCATGCGGAGTTTTATCAAATGTCAGAAGAAACGGCTGCAGCCTTAAACAAAGTGAGAGAAAAGGGCGGCCGGATCATTTCCGTCGGCACGACATCGACACGCACGCTTGAAACGATTGCCGGGGAACATGACGGACAATTTAAAGCATCAAGCGGCTGGACATCTATTTTTATTTATCCGGGCTATGAATTTAAAGCCATTGACGGAATGATTACAAACTTCCATTTGCCGAAATCGTCTTTGATTATGCTGGTGAGCGCGCTTGCTGGAAGAGAAAACGTTCTGCGCGCTTATAATCATGCGGTGGAAGAGGAATACCGTTTCTTCAGCTTCGGAGACGCGATGCTGATTCTATAATTTAAGAACAGGAGGCCTCATCAAAAGTGGCTGAACAACCAATACGCTATGAATTTATAAAAGAATGCAAACAAACAGGAGCGCGGCTGGGCAAAGTGCATACCCCTCACGGCTCCTTTGAAACGCCAGTTTTTATGCCGGTCGGCACACTGGCGACAGTCAAAACGATGTCACCTGAAGAGCTGAAAGCAATGGATGCGGGCATCATTTTAAGCAACACTTATCACCTATGGCTCCGCCCGGGTCACGATATTGTCAAAGAAGCCGGCGGGCTCCATAAATTTATGAACTGGGACCGCGCGATTTTAACAGATTCAGGCGGTTTTCAGGTCTTTTCTTTAAGCAAGTTTCGTAATATAGAGGAAGAGGGCGTTCATTTCCGCAATCACCTAAATGGAGACAAGCTGTTTTTATCTCCGGAAAAAGCGATGGAGATCCAAAACGCACTCGGCTCTGATATTATGATGGCGTTTGACGAATGCCCGCCATATCCGGCAGAGTACGATTATATGAAGCGGTCAGTAGAACGGACAAGCCGCTGGGCAGAACGCTGCCTGAATGCCCACAACCGTCAGGATGAACAAGGGCTGTTTGGCATTGTACAAGGAGGAGAATATGAAGATCTGCGCACGCAAAGCGCGAAGGACTTGATTTCTCTTGATTTTCCGGGATATGCTATAGGCGGATTATCTGTCGGTGAACCGAAGGATGTCATGAACCGTGTGCTCGAGTTTACAACACCCCTTTTGCCGAAGGATAAACCGAGATATCTGATGGGAGTTGGTTCTCCGGACGCGCTGATCGACGGAGCGATCCGCGGGGTCGACATGTTTGACTGTGTGCTGCCTACCCGGATTGCAAGAAACGGCACTGTGTTTACAGCTGAAGGCCGTCTCAATATGAAAAATGCGAAATTTGAAAGAGACTTCCGTCCGATTGATGAAGAGTGTGATTGCTATACATGTAAAAACTACACTCGTGCGTATATCAGACACTTGATCCGCTGCAATGAAACATTTGGCCTTCGATTAACAACTTACCATAACCTTCATTTTCTGTTACACTTAATGGAGCAGGTAAGACAGGCTATTCGCGAGGATCGCCTGGGTGATTTCCGAGAAGAGTTCTTTGAGCGTTACGGCTACAACAAGCCAAATGCGAAAAGCTTCTAAATAAAAATGAAAACCAGGCTTACAGAAAGGGGTGAAAATCATGACAGGCACTTTAGGTACATTGGTTCCTATTATTTTAATGTTTGCGGTCCTTTACTTCTTGCTGATTCGTCCTCAGCAAAAACAGCAAAAGGCAGTACGCCGAATGCAGGAGGAACTGAAAAAAGGCGATACAGTAGTGACAATCGGGGGATTGCACGGTACTGTTGACTCTATCGACGAAAGCAAAGTCGTCATTAAGACTGGTGAAAACACACGTCTTACGTTCGACCGCCGCGCGATCAGAGAAGTTTCTGCTGCTGAATAACAGCAGGAGCTATACATAGCAAACAAAAAAGAGCGGGTGAGTGAGCCCGCTCTTTTTTATGTGGAAGACCTGTTTCCCCTCATGTTCACGCCGAAAACCCCGCCCAGCATGCACACCCCTAAAAATCCAAGATGGAAGAGCAGCTGTTCCGCTGTAAATGTCTTTCCGAATCCTAAATACTGAAACAATAAAATAATCAGAGAAAAGCTTAAGGCAGTCAATGCCCCGATCATCCAGCCTCTTTCCTTTCCTTTACCGCCAGAAATGAACCCGCCGATGAACAAAGAAAGAAATGAGATGGCGGTGATTAGCCAGTTGAATGATGACTCTTCCAGCGAGGTTGCCGTCAGTAAAAGTGAAACGGCTAAACTTGTCAGGAGCATGGCTGAGAAAATGGCGATTAAGCCGTAAAGAATGCCTTTTCCAACTTGTTTCGTTTCCTCCATAAATGTCTCCTCTCTGCCTGTATTAAAAGGCTTCTGTTCTTTTTGAACAAAGCCGCCAGACATGCTGATGGCTCGTCTTTGTAAAAATGTATTCCCCTATCCCATGAATTAGACGTAAAAGCTTTATGAAATACGATCGCTTTTCCTTACATAAATTGTTCGTTTTGTTGCATCCTATAATGAGTTGGAGGTGCATGATGGAAGAGCTTCTCACTATTACGTTTCGCACAATCATATTGTATTTTGTAATATTGGTCATTTTTCGTTTTATGGGCAAACGGGAGATCGGGGAGCTTAGCATTTTAGATCTCGTTGTCTTTATCATGATGGCTGAAATTGCCGTTTTAGCCATAGAAAACGTAGAAGATCATCTATTTCACACTATTTTGCCAATGCTTGTATTAATGATCATCCAAGTGACTTTGGCATACTTTTCTTTAAAAAACCGAAAAGTCCGCCAGCTTCTTGACGGAAAGCCGACCATTATTATTAAATATGGGAAAATTGACGAAGACGCCATGAAATCACAGCGTTATAATTTCGATGATTTAATGGTTCAGCTCAGAGAAAATAACATCGACAGAGTGGCGGATGTATCATTTGCCATTTTAGAGCCGTCAGGCAAACTGACTGTTGTAAAGAAAGAAAACAGCGGAGAGCATCGGCAGCTCGAAATGCCGCTTATTATAGATGGCTCTATTCAAATGGAAAACCTGTCCAGGATTGAAAAAGATCAACAGTGGCTGCTTGAAAAACTAAGAAAACACGGATATGCAAACCCTTCAGATATTTCATTTTGCTCGTTTACTGACGGTGAGTTATTTATAGATAAAAAAGATGGGCACCGCACGTGACCTTTAGCGGACGATCAGACGTCCGATAATAGGAATGCGGCGAAGCTCATCTTTTTTAATTAAACGGAAAGCGAGTAAGAGGATGATATAGATGGCAGTACTTATTGCAATCCATCCGGCGACATTCACAGCCTCGGACGATCCAAAGCTTACATATTGTTTAATGCCGGAGCTGATGAATCCGCAAATTACAATAACAGCGAAGCTGAGCGCGTACTCCTTGATTTTAATACTGATCGGCAGCACCTTGCTTACGGTTGCCGCGTGTAAAAGCGTGACGAGCACCATACCTGTCACAATGGCTAATGCCGCGCCCATAATACCGAGAGACGGCCTGGTGGCGAGGACAAAAATAAGGCCGGTTTTGACAAGCGCTCCGATTAAACTGTTCATCATCGCAGCCCCTGCTAAATTAAGCGCCTGCAGCACAGCTTGAAGAGGGCCCTGGAAATAATAAAGCAGAAAAAACGGGGCCATCACTTTTATAAATACAGCTGCGCCTGAGGAACCGTACATCACCCTCATCAGCTCATCCGCAAATACAAATAAAATGACAACTGAAATGCCTCCGCTGAGCAGACACAGACGCATGGCTTGTTCCAAGCGGTATTCCACCACCTGCAATTTTTTCTGCTCCATTCCTTCACTGATCGCAGGAACAAGCGCGGTCGATAAAGAATATGTAATAAAGCTGGGCAGAGTCAGCAGGGTCATGGCAAAGCCGGTCAGCTCCCCGTATTGCTTTGTAGCGGCAACTGTCGCCACACCAGCGATGGCAAGGCTCTGAGCGACGACAATCGGCTCGAAAAACCAAGAGAGGTTGCCGATAAAGCGGCTCCCGGTCGTTGGAAGGGACACGCTCATTAATTGGGAAAATGTTTGTTTTCCGTTTTTAATCGACTGGAAAAAGTGCTTTCTGATTTTAATTGTCTTTTTATATTTAAAACAAACAAATAAATACAGAAGTGACGCCAGCTCCCCTGCAACTGAGGATAGCATTGCCCCCGCAGCGGCGTATTCAATTCCGTAAGGGAGAAAAATCGTCGTACAGACAGCGACGAGTGAAATGCGGACGACCTGTTCAAGGACTTGGGACACAGCAAGCGGGTTCATATTCTGTTTTCCTTGAAAGTATCCCCTCAGCACACTTGATATGGCGATAATCGGCACAACCGGCGTAATGGCCAGGAGCGGATACAGTGTTCTTTTATCTGTCAGCATCGTTTCAGCCATAACCGGGGCGAAAAACAGAAACAGCGGTGTAAAAATCAGGCTGAGCACTCCTGTGATGGTCAGAGACATGACTAAAATATTTTTTGTTTTTTGATGGTCTCCGCGCGCGCTGGCTTCAGCGACAAGCTTGCTGATCGCTACCGGCAGACCGAATTGAGTTAGTGTAGTGGCCAAGAAGAAGGTAGGCGCCGCCATCATGTAAAGCCCGACTCCTTCTTCACCGATAAAACGGGCGATAACCACCCGGTTGACAAACCCGAGCATTCTTGTAACCATTCCCGCTGCGATAAGAATAAGAGTGCCCCTTAAAAACGTCTGTTTCGCCATTTTTACCCCCTGCCTTCTCAAACTACCTGTAATCATATACAATAAAGATATGCGTATATATCGTCCAAGCATGACAAGTCTTCTTGAAAAACAATAAAAAAGGAGCGTGGAATTCATGGAGAAGCATCCTGCTGATCTATATAAAGACCACGTCAGGCCGTTTCTTTACAGCAAACTGGAAGAGTTTAAGATTCTCGGGTATGATGATGTTGAACTCGAAAGTTTGTGGTCATACTTAACAGGTAAGAAGTGGAAAAAGAAAGCGGAACTGCACATTTATGAAATGACGAGCGATATTTTATCAGTAAAAATTGGCGAATTTATGAACTATGCAACTGTTGAGTCATTTAAAACGTCTAATTGGCTGGGCAGTGAAGAAGGCCAGGAAGCATTGGAAGAACTGCTGAGATAGCAGGTTGATTCGCACAGGTTTAAGGGAGGATATACATAATGAAAAAAGGACGCTTGATTGCGTTTTTCCTTTTCGTTTTATTGATCGGCACAGGCTTGGGCTACTTTACGAAGCCTGCCGCGAATAATATTACGTTAGGATTGGATTTGCAAGGCGGATTTGAGGTGCTGTATGATGTACAGCCCGTAAAAAAAGGTGACAAAATCACAAAAGACGTTCTGGTCAGCACAGTAGAGGCGTTGAACCGCAGGGCCAATGTCCTCGGTGTCAGCGAACCGAACATCCAAATTGAAGGAAATAACCGAATTCGCGTTCAGCTCGCTGGGGTGACAAACCAAAACAGAGCGCGTGAAATTCTTGCGACTGAAGCGCAGCTTTCCTTCAGAGATGCAAATGATAAGGAACTGCTGAACGGTGCTGATCTCGTCGAAAATGGGGCTAAACAAACCTATGACAGCACAACAAATGAGCCGATTGTCACTATCAAACTGAAAGACGCTGATAAATTCGGCGAAGTGACCAAAAAGGTCATGAATATGGCGCCCAATAACCAGCTTGTCATTTGGCTGGATTACGAAAAAGGCGATTCCTTTAAGAAAGAAGTTCAAAAAGAGCATCCTAAATATGTATCCGCTCCAAATGTAAGTCAGGAGCTAAATACAACTGATGTAAAAATTGAAGGGCATTTCACAGCTCAAGAAGCGAAAGATTTAGCCAGCATTTTAAACGCCGGCGCGCTTCCTGTGAAACTGACTGAAAAATATTCAACATCAGTAGGTGCACAATTCGGGCAGCAGGCGCTCCATGAGACGGTGTTTGCCGGTATTGTCGGTATCGCAATTATTTTCTTATTTATGCTTTTCTATTACCGCCTGCCGGGATTTATTGCGGTGATTACGCTATCGGTTTATATCTACATTACACTCCAGGTCTTTGACTGGATGAATGCTGTGCTCACGCTTCCGGGAATTGCTGCGCTCATTTTAGGTGTCGGGATGGCTGTCGACGCCAACATCATCACCTATGAGCGGATTAAAGAAGAGCTCAAGCTAGGAAAGTCAGTCCGCTCTGCCTTCCGTTCAGGAAACAGACGGTCATTCGCGACGATTCTTGATGCGAATGTTACAACGATTATTGCGGCCGTTGTGCTCTTCATCTTTGGGACAAGCTCTGTAAAAGGGTTTGCGACGATGCTGATTCTGTCGATTTTGACAAGCTTTATCACTGCCGTTTTCTTATCAAGATTTCTCCTTGCTCTCCTTGTGGAAAGCAGATGGCTTGATCGGAAAAAAGGCTGGTTCGGCGTCAACAAGAAGCACATTATGAATATTCAGGATACAGATGAAAATACAGAGCCGCATACGCCGTTCCAAAAATGGGATTTCACGAGCAAACGCAAATATTTCTTTATCATCTCAAGTGCAATCACAATTGCCGGGATTATTATCCTGCTTGTGTTTAAGTTGAATCTGGGCATTGACTTTGCGAGCGGTGCACGGATTGAAGTCCAAAGTGACCATAAGCTGACAACAGAGCAGGTGGAGAAAGATTTTGAATCACTTGGCATGGACCCTGACACCATTGTTCTGTCAGGCGAAAAGAAAAATATCGGTGTTGCCCGTTTTGTTGGAGTGCCAGATAAAGAGACGATCGCCAAAGTAAAAACGCACTTTAAAGACAAATACGGGACAGAGCCAAATGTCAGCACAGTTTCACCGACAGTCGGTAAAGAGCTGGCGAGAAATGCTCTGTACGCACTTGCTATAGCTTCTATTGGAATCATTATTTACGTTTCGATCCGATTCGAATATAGAATGGCGATCGCCGCGATAGCTTCACTGCTATATGACGCATTCTTTATCGTCACGGTTTTCAGTATTACAAGGCTGGAGGTAGATGTTACGTTCATCGCCGCTATACTGACGATTATCGGGTATTCGATTAACGATACAATCGTTACATTTGACAGGATTCGCGAGCATATGAAGAAGCGCAAGCCGAAAACATTTGCCGACCTCAACCATATTGTAAACCTGAGTCTGCAGCAAACCTTTACACGTTCAATTAACACTGTATTAACTGTCGTAATTGTTGTAGTGACACTGCTCATCTTTGGAGCATCTTCGATTACAAACTTCTCAGTCGCTTTATTGGTCGGGCTGTTAACAGGCGTTTACTCCTCTCTCTACATTGCCGCACAAATTTGGCTTGTATGGAAAGGAAAAGAACTGAAAAAAGATTCGGTGCAATAAAAAATTCAGGCTGTCCTTTGCAGGGCAGCCTGTTTTTGAAGTTTCGTTGAACTTAAAATAGACATTTGCTATAATGACATACGCTTACATTTACACATATAAATGATGTTAAGAGTGTTTGTGACTGGTTTTCAGATATGTAGGAGGGTTTATATATGAGGGTTCGCGAAGCGCAGCTGCCGGGCATAGGGCATAAAGTTGAAATCATTACTAGAAACTGCGATAAAATTTCAATTATCATTCATCATGACGGCCGGAGAGAGCTGTACTATTTTGACGAAAATGATCATGAAGAATGTGTTGCCTCCGTGCAGTTTGATGACGCTGAAGCGAGGCAGATTTCTGCAATTCTCGGCGGAATGGCATATAAACCGAAAGAATTAGAAAGGGTCGAGGCAGCCCTTGATGATTTAATCATAGAGTGGTGTAAAGCAGAGACGGGCGCGCCTGCTATTCATCATACAATTGGTGATTTGGATGCGAGGCAGGAATATCATGTGACGGTCATCGCGATTATTAAGAAGAATCAGGATAAACAACTAAATCCGGGATCTGAAACAGTCATTGATGAAGGTGATACACTTGTGATGTCCGGTGATGGAAACGGACTGAAGAGACTGATCCGGGAAAAATTAACCGCAATTGAGGCTTGACCGAGCGTCAAGTCATGTTTAAAACCAGTCTTGACAGGGAAAGTTACCTCAGGTAAATAAACTTTGGGGGAAAGAGAATGAATAAACAATGGACAATAATTTTCGCACTTATTTTTACCTTAATTGTCGCTATTTTTGCAGTCATTAATGTAAGATCCGTAGAAGTTGATTACCTGTTTGGCAGATCGGAGTGGCCGCTCATTCTTGTCATTTTAGGCTCAGTTTTAATGGGCGCGCTGATCGTATTTTCTGCCGGCATTTTTCAGGTGATGAAATTAAAGCGGGAAATAAAAGCGTTGCGGAAAGAAAACAAAACATCACAAGAGACGATACATAAACAAGAAGATACACTGTATGCTGAACAGAAAGACATACAGGATACATCAACCGGACTTGAGAAAAAAGACTAGTTTTCGAATAATATTTGAAACCCCTCAGCCTGCTCTAGTATAATAGGGTGGTTGAGGGGTGAATTTATGTTAGCGTCAAAAATGCGATGGGAAATCCAGCGACCAGATCAGGATAAGGTCAAATCACTCACAGAACAATTGCATATAACACCTCTTGTTGCGTCCCTGCTTGTAAAAAGAGGCTTTGATACGGCAGAAAGCGCAAGGCTGTTTTTACATACAAAGGATGCCGATTTTTATGATCCTTTCGAAATGAAGGGCATGAAAGAAGCGGCAGATCGAATAAAACAGGCGATTTCACAACAAGAACAGATTATGATATATGGCGATTATGACGCCGATGGAGTTACCAGTACGTCAGTGATGCTTCACACGCTGCAAAAGCTGTCGGCTCAAGTTGATTTTTATATACCTGACCGCTTTAAAGAAGGATATGGCCCTAATGAACAGGCGTTTCGTTCGATTAAAGAACGGGGCTTCTCTCTGGTTATTACGGTTGATACAGGAATTGCCGCTGTGCATGAAGCGAAGGTGGCAAAGGAACTCGGGCTGGATGTCATTATTACCGATCACCATGAGCCGGGACCGGAGCTTCCGGATGTCCATGTGATCGTCCACCCGAAGCAGCCTGGCTGCACCTACCCGTTTAAAGAACTTGCCGGGGTCGGAGTTGCGTTTAAGCTTGCCCACGCTTTATTGGGCGAACTCCCGGATGAACTGCTAGACTTGGCGGCAATCGGCACCATTGCCGATCTTGTCCCGTTGCATGACGAAAACAGATTAATTGCAACACTAGGACTTGAAAGGCTTCGTCGGACGAATCGGCTGGGCTTAAAAGAGCTGGTCAAGCTGTCAGGCGGAAACATCGGAGAAGCGAACGAAGAAACAGTCGGGTTCCAGATAGCACCAAGGCTGAATGCCGTCGGACGAATCGAACAGGCGGATCCCGCTGTTCATTTGCTCATGTCAGAGGATTCGTTTGAAGCGGAAGAGCTTGCCGCTGAAATTGACCAGCTGAACAAAGAGCGCCAAAAAATGGTCAGCAAAATGACGGATGAAGCGATTGAAATGGTTGAACAGCAAGGTCTCGATCAAACTGCAATCGTCGTGGCCAAAGCCGGGTGGAATCCAGGAGTCGTCGGGATTGTGGCTTCAAAGCTTGTGGACCGTTTCTATCGTCCGGCCATTGTGCTTGGCATTGATGAAGAAAAAGGGATCGCTAAAGGTTCGGCCCGAAGCATCAGAGGCTTTAATTTATTCGAGAGCCTTTCTGAATGCAGAGATATTCTTCCTCATTTCGGCGGCCATCCAATGGCTGCGGGGATGACGTTGAATGCCGAAGATGTGCCGGATTTGCGAAACAGGCTGAATGAAATAGCAGACAATACGCTCACGGAAGAGGATTTTATTCCTGTACAGGAAGTCGATCTCGTCTGCGGTGTCGAGGACATTACGGTTGAAAGCATCACAGAAATGAACCTGCTGTCCCCATTTGGCATGCTGAACCCGAAACCGCACGTTCTCGTAGAAAACGCTGTGCTGGAAGATGTCCGCAAGATCGGCGCTAATAAAAATCATGTGAAAATGACGGTCAGAAACGAGTCGTCTCAGCTTGATTGCGTCGGTTTTAATAAAGGTGAGCTCGAAGAAGGCATCGTCCCGGGTTCAAGAATTTCAATTGTCGGTGAGATGTCTATCAACGAATGGAACAATAGAAAAAAACCGCAGTTAATGATTAAGGATGCCGCTGTTTCTGAATGGCAGCTGTTTGATTTAAGGGGAAAACGGATGTGGGAAGACACAGTTTCCGTCCTTCCATCTGCTAAACGGGCCATTGTCTCTTTCAAAGAAGACTCAACAACACTTCTTCAGACTGAAGATCTTCGCCGTGAAGTGCACGTCATCAGCTCTGAAGAACAAGCGAAGGCGTTTGACCTTGATGGTGCATATATTGTATTGCTGGATCCGCCGCCTTCGTTGGACATGCTCGCACGTTTGCTGGAAGGCAAGACGCCTGAGCGGATATATTTCATTTTTCTCAATCAAGAGGACCACTTTTTATCAACATTTCCCGCAAGAGACCATTTTAAATGGTATTATGCGTTCTTGCTGAAAAGAGGCGCTTTTGACGTAAAAAAACACGGATCAGAGCTTGCAAGACATAAAGGCTGGTCTGTTGAAACAATCAATTTCATGACAAAGGTGTTTTTTGATCTAGGTTTTGTTAAAATAGAGAATGGTGTGCTGTCTGTGGTTAGCGGAGTAAAGAAACGCGACCTAACAGACTCACAAACATATCAGGCGAAACAGCAGCTGATGGAACTGGATCAAAAGCTGAATTATTCTTCTGCTGAAGAGCTGAAGGAATGGCTGAATAAGCTGATGAAACAAGATTCAGAGGCTTATGAAAGTACGAGGAGGACATAAAACAGATGGATTTAAAACAATACGTAACAATTGTACCGGATTACCCGAAAGAGGGCGTGCAATTTAAAGATATTACGACACTGATGGATAAAGGCGACGTATACCGCTATGCTACAGACCAAATTGTTGAATATGCGAAAGAAAAGCAAATTGATTTGGTCGTCGGCCCTGAAGCGCGCGGCTTTATTATCGGCTGTCCCGTTGCTTACGCGCTTGGCGTAGGTTTTGCGCCGGTCCGCAAAGAAGGCAAATTGCCTCGTGAAGTGATCAAAGTGGACTACGGCTTGGAATACGGGAAAGACGTATTAACGATCCACAAAGATGCGATTAAACCGGGTCAGCGTGTGCTTATTACAGATGACCTGCTTGCGACAGGCGGCACAATTGAAGCAACAATCCAACTTGTTGAAGAGCTTGGCGGCGTTGTTGCTGGTATCGCTTTCTTAATCGAGCTTTCTTACCTTGACGGCAGAAAGAAGCTTGAAGATTATGACATATTAACATTGATGAAATACTAAAGATAATCGCATAACGAAAAAAGCACTCCATGTCAGGGTGCTTTTTTCCTATTGTTTTGCATTTATTTTATATAATATTTGGCTATTTGAACTTCTGCTCTTTACATCTTTCGTTTTTTTCTTGATAATAAACTACAATACAGTTTACATTCTAAAAAAGGTGATTCCATGGCGAACGAACAAGTATTGACTGCCGAGCAAGTTATAGATAAAGCGCGCAGCTATCTATCTGATGAGCATATCGCATTTGTCGAAAAAGCATATCTGTACGCTGAAGATGCTCATCGCGAGCAATACCGCAAATCGGGCGAGCCATATATTATTCATCCGATTCAGGTTGCGGGGATTCTCGTTGATCTTGAAATGGACCCTTCCACAATTGCGGGCGGATTTCTGCACGATGTCGTGGAAGATACAGATGTGACGCTCGATGACCTGAAAGAAGCATTTTCCGAAGAAGTGGCAATGCTTGTGGACGGCGTAACGAAGCTCGGTAAAATTAAATATAAATCTCAAGAGGAACAGCAGGCGGAAAATCATCGCAAAATGTTTGTCGCTATGGCTCAAGATATCCGGGTCATACTGATCAAGCTGGCGGATCGTCTCCACAATATGCGGACGCTGAAACATCTGCCTCAGGAAAAACAGCGGAGAATTTCCAATGAAACACTGGAGATTTTTGCTCCTTTGGCGCATCGTCTCGGGATTTCAAAAATTAAGTGGGAATTGGAAGATACGGCGCTCCGTTATTTGAATCCTCAGCAATATTACAGAATTGTCAACCTCATGAAGAAGAAACGCGCAGAACGTGAGCTTTATGTCGATGAGGTTGTCAATGAAGTGAAGAAACGTGTCGAAGAAGTGAACATCAAGGCTGACTTCTCGGGACGTCCGAAACATATTTATAGCATTTATCGCAAAATGGTGCTGCAAAATAAGCAATTCAACGAAATTTACGATTTGCTGGCTGTTCGTATTCTTGTGAATAGCATAAAGGACTGCTATGCGGTGCTCGGCATCATTCACACATGCTGGAAGCCGATGCCCGGCAGATTCAAAGATTATATCGCAATGCCGAAGCCGAATATGTATCAATCGCTTCATACAACGGTTATCGGGCCCAAAGGCGATCCGCTGGAAGTGCAGATTCGCACCTTTGAAATGCATGAAATTGCGGAATACGGGGTTGCGGCTCACTGGGCTTATAAAGAAGGGAAAGCGGCCAACGAAGGCGCAACCTTTGAGAAAAAGCTTTCTTGGTTCCGTGAAATTTTAGAATTTCAAAATGAATCAACAGATGCAGAAGAATTTATGGAATCGCTCAAAATCGATTTGTTTTCTGACATGGTGTATGTTTTTACACCGAAAGGAGATGTAATCGAGCTTCCGTCCGGTTCTGTTCCGATTGATTTTTCTTACCGGATTCACTCGGAAATCGGCAATAAAACAATCGGTGCCAAAGTAAACGGAAAAATGGTAACGCTGGACCATAAGCTTCGGACAGGTGATATCGTTGAAATTCTCACCTCTAAGCATTCCTACGGTCCGAGCCAGGATTGGGTCAAGCTTGCGCAAACATCCCAGGCGAAGCATAAGATCCGTCAATTCTTTAAGAAACAGCGGCGCGAAGAAAATGTCGAAAAAGGCCGTGAGCTGGTCGAAAAAGAAATTAAAAATCTGGATTTCGAAGTGAAGGAAGTCTTAACGCCGGAAAATATCCAGAAGGTTGCTGACAAGTTTAATTTCTCAAATGAAGAGGATATGTACGCAGCGGTCGGCTACAACGGCATTACAGCCTTACAGGTGGCAAACCGCCTGACAGAAAAAGAGAGAAAGCAGCGCGATCAGGAAGAACAGGAAAAGATCGTTCAAGAAGTCAATGCGGAACCTAAACCATACCCGCAGGGCAGAAAACGGGAAGCGGGCGTTCGTGTCAAGGGCATCGACAATCTTCTTGTCCGTTTGTCAAAATGCTGCAATCCTGTACCGGGTGACGATATTGTCGGATTTATCACAAAAGGCAGAGGGGTTTCGGTCCATCGTGAAGACTGTCCGAATGTCAAAACGAATGAAGCCCAGGAGCGGCTGATCCCGGTAGAGTGGGAACATGAGTCACAGGTTCAAAAGCGCAAGGAATACAATGTTGAGATAGAGATTCTTGGTTATGACCGCCGCGGATTGCTGAACGAGGTGCTGCAGGCAGTAAATGAAACGAAAACAAATATTTCATCCGTCTCTGGCAAATCGGATCGCAATAAAGTGGCAACCATTCATATGGCGATTTTTATTCAGAACATTAATCACTTGCACAAAGTCGTCGAGCGTATTAAACAGATAAGAGATATCTATTCTGTGCGCCGCGTCATGAACTAAAGGGGTTAGAAAATGAGATTAGTTGTTCAGCGAGTAACAAAAGCAAGCGTTACAGTGGATGAAGAGGTCGTCGGCCAAATTGGACAAGGCCTCATGGTGCTGGTCGGCATCACTCACGATGATACAGAAGAGGATGCAGCTTATTTAGCTGATAAAGTTGTTCATCTTCGTATTTTCGATGACAGTGAAGGAAAAATGAATCTGTCTCTTTTAGATATAGGAGGAGAGATTTTATCTGTCTCACAGTTTACGCTTTATGGAGATACGAGAAAAGGGCGCCGTCCGAACTACATGAACGCCGCCAAACCTGATAAAGCTTTAGGTCTTTATGAAAAATGGAACGACCTGCTTCGTGAAAAAGGAATCAAAGTGGAGACCGGAACGTTTGGAGCGATGATGGATGTTCAGCTTACAAACTCTGGACCGGTCACGCTCATTATGGATTCAAAATAAAAAAAGCTGCCAAAAGGCAGCTTTTTTTATTGGAAGTATTTCTCTAGTCCGCTTTCAATCCCGTCTGTAACTTTTTCTTGGTATGAATTGCTATGTACAATGGCTTCTTCCTGCGGATGGCTTACATATCCCAGCTCATACAGCATAGCGGGCTGTCTATTTTCCCGAAGCACATAATAATCTCCGAATAATACGCCGCGGTCAGGAATGGAAGAACGCTTCACCACTTCAGAGTGTACATCTGATGCCAGTTCCTCATCTTTGGCAGGACTGTAGTAGTAAGCAGTGCTGCCTCTCGTGGAAGTATCCGCATAGCTGTCATAGTGAATGCTGATAAATGCGTCAGCGTTGCGATAGTGAGACGTAGAAACACGTGACTGTAAGCTGACAAAGGTATCATCCTGGCGTGTCACATACACATCGGCTCCAGCTGATCTGAGTTTACTGGCAAGCAGTTTTGCCGTTTTGATCGTCAGGTTTTTCTCGAATTTACCCGAATAGCCGATCGTTCCGCTGTCTTTTCCTCCGTGTCCCGGGTCAACAATAATCGTTTTATTGTTCAGAGAACCGTTTCCGGACGGGGAATCAGAGACAGGGGGTTCACCTGCTTCTTCTGCGCTTTTAGACGTTTGGACCACCCAATTGGCTACATAACCAGTCTGCCCGTTATCAAGCTTAATCTCATACCAGCTGCCCTTTGAACCTGTAATGGTGAACGAATCGCCTTTGGCAGCACGTTCAACGATCGAAGCTGATGTAGATGCATCACTTCTTACATTCGTTCCTCCGTATACAATATAGGCTTTTTTAGCGGAGGATGAACTGCCGGCATTTGCCGAACTTTCAGCTGGATCAGAACTAGATAAAAGGTAATGGCTTGCAACCCAGCCTTTCAGCCCATTCACCTCGATGTGGGCCCAGCCGTTTTTCTCGTTGAGAATCGTAAGCTTCGTTCCGCGTTCAAGTTTCGTTAAAATCGCTGCGTCATGTGAGGCGGAGGCTCTTACATTTAGTGAAGATACACCGACCGTGCCCGTTGAAGCACCGGAAGATTCGGTTTGAGCACTCTCAGAAGACGCTGAACTGCTGCGGCCTGATGTAACATATTCAGATGACACCCACCCAGTGGCATTTTGATAGGATATCTTGATCCAGCCTGAATCTTTATCGATGACAGACGCTTGGCTGCCTTGCGGGAATTTGCCGATGACTTCGTATGAAGTGCCCGGTCCGGTTCTCATCCGCAGATCGGGGTCTGTTGAAGTCACAGTATCACTGCTTTCCGTAGAGCTTGTGCTGGCCTGGTCTTCCTTTGTAATCAGCCAGGAGACCACCCATCCTTTTTCTCCGGAACCAAGCTGTATCTGCACCCAGTCTCCATCTTCCTTTAAAATCGGGTAGCGCTCTCCTTTTTTCGCTTCCGCTGTAATCCCGTAGCTAAGCCCCGGACCGCTTCTGACGTTCATTTCATCTGTTGCGATGACCGCTTCTCCTTGAGCGGCTGTAACGGAGGAAAGTGGCGGGAAAAGCGCCCCGGCGAAAATAATAGATACAATAAGAACAAAGTATTTCTTGCTCATTGTGTCCTCCTTTCTGATGATCATTAAAAAAGCATTCTTGCTTATTATCGTAAAGTCCTTTCTGATTTTTAAATAAAAATAAAATGATTTGTTTATACTAGGCATAAATACAATCAAAAAGGTGTGCAAATCATGAAATATCATCCAAAAATGGGACGTGCATTTCACGACGGTGAAGCAAATCTGCATTACAGCGATCACGCAGATCCCGAAACGACCGGTTATCTTACTGAAACAGCATCTGAATTTGGTCTTATGTCCAAAGAAGCAGCGATGAGGAAAAACAACCGGAATAAAGCTTGACAGAGAACCCCAATCCCATTATTATAATAGAAATTGAGTACATAGCAAATGATGAAAGATTTGAACCAATAATGGAGAAGAGTAGGTCAGATTGCATGGCTAGAGAGGAACCGCCCCAGGCTGAAAGCGGATCCCATTGCGTCTTTCTCGAAACAACACTCCGGAGGTTTCCTGCTGAACGCGTTAATCCCGTCATTAGGCAGTGAACGTGAACCTGCGTTAAAGGATCGAGCGGGAATATGAACATATTCCAACTAGGGTGGCACCACGGGTATAACTCTCGTCCCTACTATACATGTATAGTAGGGACGAGAGTTTTTTTCATTTTCATCATTAACAATCATTGTATATTTTATAAGGAATACATAAGGAGGTCTACATATGGGATATAGCATTCCAAGAGGAACACAGGATATTCTGCCTGGAGAATCAGATCGCTGGCAGTTTGTTGAACAAATTATGAGAGACACTTGCCGCACTTATCAATATAAAGAAATCCGCACACCGATTTTTGAGCATACAGAACTGTTTGCCAGAGGCGTCGGAGAATCGACGGATATCGTACAAAAAGAAATGTATACCTTTCAGGACCGAAAAGGCAGAAGCCTGACGCTTCGTCCGGAGGGAACAGCAGCGGCGGTTCGCGCTTTTAATGAAAACAAGCTATTCGCAAATCCTGTCCAGCCGACAAAGCTTTATTATGTCGGGCCGATGTTCCGTTATGAACGTCCGCAGACGGGCCGTTACCGCCAGTTTTATCAGTTTGGAATTGAAGCGATAGGCTCGAAAGATCCAGCAATCGATGCCGAAGTAATGGCGCTAGCGATGAGTATTTATCAAAAAGCAGGCTTGCAAAACGTTAAGCTTGTCATAAACAGCCTCGGCGACCAAGAAAGCCGCAAAAGCTACAGAGAAGCGCTCGTAAAACATTTTGAGCCTCGCATCGAAGAGTTTTGTTCAGACTGCCAGTCACGGCTGCACACAAACCCGCTCAGAATCTTGGATTGCAAAAAAGACCGCGATCATGAGCTGATGAAATCGGCACCTTCGATTCTGACATATTTAAATGAAGAATCAGCCGCTTATTTTGAGAAAGTGAAACAATACTTAAACGATCTTGGCATTTCGTATGAAATTGACTCTAACCTTGTGAGAGGGCTGGATTATTACAACCATACCGCATTTGAAATCATGAGCAATGCGGAGGGCTTTGGCGCGATTACGACACTTGCCGGCGGAGGACGCTACGACGGACTTGTCGAACAAATCGGCGGTCCTGAAGCGCCGGGCATCGGATTTGCGATGAGCATTGAACGCCTGCTTGCCGCAATTGATGCTGAAAAAAGAGAGCTGCCTGTTGATCAGGGAATCTACTGCTATATCGTCACACTCGGCGAAAAAGCCAAGGATTATTCTGTTTCATTGGTGTACAAACTGAGAGAAGCAGGCATTTCCAGCGAAATCGATTATGAAAATAAGAAAATGAAAGGCCAGTTTAAAACAGCTGACCGCCTGAATGCCAGATTTATTGCGATTTTGGGTGAAGATGAGCTTGCCCAAAATAAAATCAATGTAAAGGATGCACAGACGGGCGAACAGATTGAAGTGGCACTTGATGAATTTATACATGTGATGAAGGCAAACCAAAAGGGATAAGGAGTGGAATGTATTGTTTGGAAGAACATATTATTGCGGTGATATAACTGAAAAAGCAATCGGTGAATCTGTAACGCTAAAAGGCTGGGTCCAAAAAAGACGGGATCTCGGCGGATTGATTTTTATTGACTTGCGTGACCGTACAGGAATTGTTCAAGTCGTGTTTAACCCTGATGTGTCAAAAGAAGCGCTTGCTATTGCGGAAGGCATCAGAAACGAATACGTGCTTGATATTCAAGGAAAAGTGGTGGCGCGTGAAGAAGGCACAGTCAATGCGAATTTGAAAACAGGCGCGATCGAAATTCACGCTGATGGAGTGACCGTATTAAGTGCTGCAAAGACACCTCCGTTTGCGATTTCTGATCAAGCTGAAGACGTATCAGAGGACGTCCGTTTAAAACACCGTTACTTAGATTTGCGTAGACCAGCTATGTTTCAAACGATGCAGATGCGACATAACGTGACGAAAGCTGTCCGCAGCTTTTTAGATGATAACGGGTTTCTTGATATTGAAACGCCGATTTTAACCAAAAGCACACCTGAGGGCGCACGTGACTACTTGGTGCCGAGCCGTGTGCACGAAGGTGAATTCTATGCGCTGCCTCAGTCTCCGCAGCTATTTAAACAGCTTCTGATGGTATCCGGCATTGAACGCTATTATCAGATTGCCCGCTGTTTCCGCGATGAAGACTTGCGTGCAGACCGCCAGCCTGAGTTTACGCAGATCGATATTGAAATGTCCTTTATGAGCCAGGAAGACATTATGTCATTGGCTGAAGATATGATGGCAAAGATTATGCGTGAAACAAAAGGTGTGGAACTCAAGCTTCCTCTTCCTCGTATGACGTATGACGAGGCGATGAACAGTTATGGTTCGGATAAACCGGATACGCGTTTTGATATGCTTTTGACAGATGTATCTGACATTGTGAAGGACACAGAATTTAAAGTATTCTCATCCGCTGTGGCAAACGGCGGTGTGGTAAAAGCCATCAATGTAAAAGGCGGAGCCGGCGATTACTCCAGAAAAGACATCGACGCTCTTGGCGCTTTTGCAGCTAACTACGGGGCGAAAGGACTTGCCTGGGTGAAAGTTGAGGCAGACGGAGTGAAAGGTCCGATCGCCAAATTCTTTGATGAAGAAAAGCAGTCTAAGCTGATTGAAGCACTTGATGCTGCTGAAGGTGATTTGCTGCTGTTCGGAGCGGATAAATTCGAAGTTGTAGCCGCATCACTCGGCGCCCTGCGCTTAAAGCTTGGGAAAGAACGAGGGCTGATTGACGAAAATCTGTTCAATTTCTTATGGGTCATCGACTGGCCGCTCTTAGAGCATGATCCGGAGGAAGGCCGTTTTTACGCAGCCCACCATCCGTTCACAATGCCTGTCCGTGAAGACCTTGAGTTGATTGAAACAGCGCCTGAAGACATGAAAGCACAAGCCTATGACCTCGTCTTAAACGGCTATGAGCTTGGCGGCGGTTCGATCCGTATTTTCGAAAAGGATATTCAGGAAAAAATGTTTGCGCTCCTCGGCTTCTCCCAAGAAGAAGCGGCTGAGCAGTTCGGATTCTTACTGGAAGCATTTGAATACGGCGCTCCTCCGCACGGCGGAATCGCGCTCGGCTTAGACCGTCTCGTCATGCTTCTCGCAGGACGTACGAACCTAAGAGATACAATTGCATTCCCGAAAACCGCAAGCGCAAGCTGCCTGATGACAGAAGCGCCAGGGGAAGTAAGCGACGCCCAGCTTGATGAGCTTCATCTTTCTATCAAGAAAAAAGTTAAGAACTAAATTGAGCAGTTCGATTCTTGAAAATCAAAATCGTCTGTGATATGATTTTGACAAGTTAAATAAAGTCCTGATGTGTTAGTTGTACACCTAGTTTTGACCGAACATTTTTTTGATTTGGGAGCCCGCATTTTTAAATGGCGTACATGCCTCTTTTCATTCGGTAAAGAGGACTTACAAGGTTTAAAAGAGGGCACCCACCTGCTGAGAGCGGGTTCAAAACAAAGGAAAGCTGCAACGGCACTATTGGGACTTTATTTTTTGTGCGCAGAAAAAACGGCTGCTCATGGATCAGCCATTTTATAGATGAAACCAGAATACGAATGTGGAGTGAGGTTCTTGTTACACCAGTTTTCACGCAATGAATTAGCTATCGGAAAAGAAGGCCTTGAAACGCTGAAAAACAGCACGGTTGCTGTGCTTGGGGTCGGCGGAGTCGGATCGTTCGCGGCGGAAGCTCTCGCGCGGTCAGGCGTCGGCCGCATTCTGCTTGTCGACAAAGATGATGTGGACATTACAAATGTAAACCGTCAGCTTCACGCGCTTCTTTCAACAGTCGGACAGCCGAAAGTTGATTTAATGAAAGCGCGGATCGCAGACATTAACCCTGAGTGTGAAGTGATCGCGTTAAAAATGTTCTATACGGAAGAAACGTATGAGCAATTTTTTGAATATAATATTGACTATGTCATTGATGCGTCAGACACTATCCATTACAAAATCCATTTAATGAAAGAATGTTTGAAACGGGATATTCCGCTCATCTCCAGCATGGGTGCCGCGAATAAAACGGATCCGACACGCTTCCAAATCGCTGATATTTCAAAAACGCACACTGATCCAATTGCGAAGGTCGTCCGTACGAGATTACGTAAAGAGGGCATCAAAAAGGGCGTCCAAGTGATTTTCTCTGACGAAAGCCCGATTGTCATTCGGGAAGATGTCAGAAAAGAAGTGGGGAATGACGAAGCGAAAATCCGCAAAGCAAAAATGCCGCCATCTTCTAATGCTTTTGTGCCGTCAGTTGCCGGTTTGATTATGGGCGGACATGTTGTCATGGATCTTTTGAAAGACATTGATATCAAACGCGTGAAGGATAAATAACGCATAAGAAACAGCCTTGATTATTCGCAAGGCTGTTTTTGTTTTATTTTCTTTTTATTAATTTGTCATACACCTGCTTTAAGGCGGACTCGAACTTTCCTGTCTGTTTCGGCTTGTAATATTGCTTGTTCTTTAAAGGATCAGGGAGATATTGCTGTTCGACCCATCCGTTGTCGTAATTGTGCGGGTATTTATAGTCGATTCCTCTTCCTAATTCCTGAGCTCCTTTATAATGCGCGTCTTTTAAATGCTTCGGAACATCCCCGATTTTTCCGGCTCTGATATCTGCAAGCGCCTCATCGATTGCCAGAATGGCTGAGTTTGATTTTGGTGAGAGGCAAAGTTCAATGACTGCGTTGGCCAGCGGGATTCGCGCTTCGGGAAATCCGACTCGCTCCGCGGTCTGAATAGCGTGCAGCACTCTTGGACCGGCCTGCGGGCTTGCTAAGCCGATATCTTCGTATGCGATGACAAGCAGTCGTCTTGCGATGCTTTCCAAATCACCGGCTTCAATTAATCTTGCCAAATAGTGAAGAGCGGCGTTGGCATCAGAGCCGCGGATCGATTTTTGAAAAGCGGACAATACATCATAATGCGCATCACCATCTTTATCGTGAGAAAAGCTCTTTTTCTGCAAACATTCTTCCGCGGTTTCTAATGTAATATGAATCACGCCGTCGGCTGACTCCTTCGTTGACAAGACGGCCAGCTCAAGCGCATTTAAAGCGGAGCGGACATCTCCTCCGCATCCGCGGGCAAAATGCTCCATCGCCTGATCATCGATGGATACAGAATATGTGCCAAGGCCCCGATGCTCATCATGAAGCGCACGTTCCAGAGCCTGTTTAATCAGTTCCGGTGTTAACGGTTCAAGCTCAAAGATCTGTGTCCGACTTCTGATCGCCGGATTAATGGCATGATATGGGTTTGCCGTGGTTGCTCCAATCAAAATGATCATCCCGTTTTCTAAATAGGGCAAAAGAAAATCTTGCTTCCCTTTATCCAGCCTGTGAACTTCATCCAGAATCAAAATCACCTGGCCTGACATTTTAGCTTCCTGGGCTACGATTTCCATATCTTTTTTATTGTTAATGACAGCATTGAGCTTTCGAAAAGCAATACTTGTTGAACCGGCGATTGCTGTTGCGATTGATGTTTTTCCAATCCCGGGCGGTCCGTACAAAATCATGGATGACAAATGTTTTGCCTGAACCATTCTGCCGATAATTTTATCTTCAGCCACCAGATGCTGCTGGCCGATAATATCCTCTATTTTTGTCGGACGCATCCGATATGCCAATGGCTTCATCATCATCTCTCCTTACTTAATTACAGGGTAACGGAAAAGCGGACATTAGAAAAGGGGGAAGGCCCGTTTCCGCCTGCCTCAATGAAAATTAGCTGAAGGTATGTTATAATAACAGTTGGTCTATTAGATAATAAACGGACGAATCATATAGAAATTACCATTATAAATGTGGAAAATCATGAAATAACAGAGGTGTTCATGTTGAAAATATCAACTAAGGGAAGATACGGTCTCACGATTATGATCGAGCTTGCAAAAAAGCATGGTGAAGGCCCGACTTCATTAAAAAGCATCGCACAGACGAATAATTTGTCCGAGCATTATTTGGAGCAGCTGGTATCGCCGCTCAGAAATGCCGGTTTAGTGAAAAGCATCAGAGGCGCATATGGCGGATATGTATTAGGCAGCGAGCCGGATGCGATTACGGCGGGAGATATTATCCGTGTACTCGAGGGGCCGATCAGTCCTGTTGAAGTGCTGGAAGACGAGGAGCCTGCCAAGCGCGAGCTCTGGATTCGCATACGGGATGCCGTGAAAGAGGTTTTAGACAGTACAACATTAGAGGATCTTGCCAGCTATACAGACGGAGAGCAAGAAGCTTATATGTTCTATATTTAGATCAGAGGTGTAAACATAATGGAACGGATTTATTTAGATCATGCCGCAACGTCTCCGATGGATGAGCGTGTGCTGGAAAAAATGATACCGCATTTCTCCGGCAATTTCGGCAATCCATCCAGTATTCATTCATTTGGAAGAGAATCTCGAAAATGGGTGGACGAAGCAAGAGCGCAGATTGCAGCAGAAATCGGAGCGGCAGAGCAGGAGATCATTTTTACAAGCGGGGGAACGGAAGCCGATAACTTGGCGATTATGGGAACCGCGCTTGCAAGAAAAGATCTGGGCAGACATATCATCACGACAAAAATTGAGCATCACGCTGTGCTTCACACATGTGAAAAACTTGAGGAAGACGGATTTGAAGTAACGTATCTAGACGTTGACCAAAATGGAAGAGTCAGTGCAAAACAGGTGAAAGAAGCACTGCGTGATGATACAATCCTTGTGACAGTGATGTATGGAAATAATGAAGTCGGAACAGTGCAGCCGATCGATGAAATCGGTGAGCTGCTGAAGGAACACCAGTCATATTTTCATACCGATGCTGTTCAGGCATTCGGATTGCTGCCAATTGACGTAAAAAACAGCCATATTGACCTTCTGTCTGTTTCTGGGCACAAGCTCAACGGGCCAAAAGGGACAGGCTTTTTATATGCAAGTAAAGATGTGAAACTTTCCCCGCTCTTATTCGGAGGAGAGCAAGAAAGAAAACGCCGTGCCGGAACAGAAAATGTTCCCGGCATTGTCGGGCTGAAAGAAGCTATCAAGCTGTCAAGTGAAGAACGGGACGAAAAAAACGAGAAGTATCAATCGTTTAAAACTATCATTGCTGACACGCTTGATAATGCCGGTGTGGCATTCGAGATTAACGGGGACAAAGAGCATAGTCTGCCGCATGTTCTGAATCTTTATTTCCCCGGTGTATCAGTGGAAGCCCTGCTGGTGAATCTTGACATGGCGGGAGTCGCTGTCTCAAGCGGATCAGCGTGCACGGCCGGTTCAGTCCTGCCGTCACATGTTCTGACTGCCATGTTCGGAGAAGAATGTGACCGGCTGACGTCCTCGATTCGGATCAGCTTCGGCCTCGGCAATACGGCTGAGCAAGTGAAAACTGCTGCCAAACATGTGGCTGACGTTGTAAAACGGCTCACACAATAAGGCGGCTTAGTTATTGGAGTGAATGAAATGGAAAAACGGCCGGAAGATACTAGAGTCGTCGTCGGCATGTCCGGCGGAGTGGACTCATCTGTGGCGGCTCTGCTGTTAAAAGAACAGGGCTATGATGTAATCGGAATCTTTATGAAAAACTGGGATGATACGGACGAAAACGGTTTTTGCACGGCGACAGAGGATTATGAAGATGTGATCCGCGTCTGCAACCAAATCGGAATTCCGTACTATGCCGTAAATTTTGAAAAGCAATATTACGAGAAGGTATTTCAATACTTCCTTGATGAATATAAAGCAGGCAGAACCCCAAACCCGGATGTGCTGTGCAACAAAGAAATTAAATTCAAGGCATTTTTGGAGCACGCCCTGTCACTTGGCGCTGATTATTTAGCGACTGGCCACTATGCAAGGGTAGACAGAAGCGGCGGCAAAGTCAGAATGCTGCGCGGCATTGATGAAAACAAGGATCAAACGTACTTCTTGAATCAGCTGACAGAAGATACGCTAAGCAAAGTCATGTTCCCGATCGGCGAGCTTCAAAAAAGCCGTGTGCGTGAAATTGCCAAAGAAGCAGATCTTGCAACAGCGACGAAAAAAGACAGTACGGGCATCTGTTTTATCGGCGAACGCAACTTCAAAACGTTTCTCAGCCAATACCTCCCTGCACAGCCGGGCGATATGATGACGATGGACGGAGAAGTAAAAGGACGCCACGACGGGTTAATGTACTACACGATCGGACAGCGTCACGGCCTTGGCATCGGCGGAAGCGGAGAGCCGTGGTTTGCAGTTGGTAAAGATCTTGAAAAAAACATTCTCTACGTGGATCAAGGGTTCCATAACCCGCTTCTTTATTCCGACAAAATCACAGCAACAAATATCAGCTGGGTTCGTTCGGATATCATGAAGGGCGAAGAGATTGCCTGCACGGCAAAATTCCGTTACCGCCAAGAAGATCATAAAGTAATGGTGCGCATGACAGGTGAAGGCGAAGCGGAAGTCATCTTTGATGAACAAGTCCGCGCTGTAACGCCTGGACAAGCCGTTGTCTTCTATGACGGCGAAGAATGCCTTGGCGGCGGAACAATTGATGATGTGTACAAAGACGGAACAAAATTGTGGTACGTATAAAAGATGAAAAACCTCAACACTGAGTTGGGGTTTTTTAATGAAAGGAAGATGATCGGTGGATTATAATCAACTCGGTATAGAGGCGATGCAGGAAGGCGATTACGAGAAAGCGGCAGAGGCATTTACAAAAGCGATTGAAGAAAATAAAGAAGACGCAATTCCTTATATCAATTTTGCTAACCTGCTTTCATCCGTAAACGAGCTGGAACGGGCGCTTGCGTTTTATGATAAAGCGCTTGAATTAGACAATAACGCAGCCACTGCTTATTATGGAGCAGGAAATGTCTATGTTGTAAAAGAAATGTACAAAGAAGCGAAAGACATGTTTGAAAAAGCGCTTCGAGCCGGGATGGAAAACGGCGACCTGTTTTACATGCTCGGAACGGTTCTTGTCAAGCTCGAACAGCCTAAGCTTGCACTGCCGTATTTACAAAGAGCGGTCGAACTGAATGAAAATGATACGGAAGCGCGCTTTCAATTTGGGATGTGCTTAGCGAACGAGGGCATGCTGGACGAAGCGCTCAGCCAATTCGAAGCTGTAACAGAGCAAGATCCGGACCACGCCGATGCATTTTATAATGCGGGTGTTGCTTATGCTTATAAAGAAAATCGAGAAAAAGCACTGGAAATGCTGGACAAGGCGATCGACATCCAGCCAGATCATATGCTTGCGCTTCATGCTAAAAAACTAATCGACCCATCATAACAGGCACAGGAGGAGGGAAAAGCTCGTGCAGCAGCATCCGGATCAGCTTAAACTGGAGGAAGAGCCCTATTTAAAGGGGACAGTCAACACAGTCATCTATCATAACGACACCAATTTATATACGGTTCTGAAAGTAAAAGTCACAGAGACCTCCGAAGCGATTGAAGATAAAGCCGTATCCGTGACGGGCTACTTCCCTGCGCTTCAAGAAGAAGAGACCTACACGTTTTACGGAAAGATCGTAACCCATCCAAAATTCGGGCTCCAATTTCAGGCGGAGCATTTCAAAAAGGAGATCCCGACGACTAAGGAAGGCATCATTCAGTATTTATCGAGTGATTTGTTCGAGGGAATCGGCAAAAAAACAGCTGAAGAAATTGTGAAAAAGCTGGGCGACAGTGCCATTAATAAAATTTTGGCCGACGCTTCAGTGCTTTATGATGTTCCGAGACTGTCAAAAAAGAAAGCTGATACGTTAGCCGGCGCTTTGCAACGGCATCAGGGACTTGAGCAAATCATGATTTCCCTGAATCAGTTCGGCTTTGGCCCTCAGCTGTCTATGAAAATCTATCAGGCCTATGAATCCGAGACGCTTGAAAAGATTCAGGAAAACCCTTATCAGCTTGTGAAAGATGTAGAAGGGATCGGGTTTGGGAAAGCGGATGAGCTTGGCAGCAGAATGGGACTTTCGGGTAATCATCCTGAGCGGGTAAAAGCCGCCATTTTGTACACGCTTGAAACGACTTGTCTGTCAGAAGGGCATACGTACATAGAAACGGAGCAGCTGATTATCGACACCCAATCACTGTTGAACCAGTCAGCAAGGGAAGGACAGCACATCACAGAAATGGATGCCGCTAACGCGATTATTGCCCTTGGAGAAAATAAAGACATTGTCATAGAAGACGGCCGCTGTTATTTTCCATCGCTGTTTTACGCAGAACAAAACGTTGCAAAGCGTGTGAAACATATCGCAAGCCAAACCGAATATGATGACCAGTTTCCTGAATCAGAATTTCTGCTCGCTTTAGGAGAACTGGAAGAACGGATGAATGTTCAGTATGCCCCGAGCCAGAAGGAAGCGATTCAAAAAGCCCTTTCCTCACCGATGCTTCTTTTAACGGGAGGCCCGGGAACAGGGAAAACGACGGTAATCAGAGGAATTGTCGAACTATACGGAGAGCTTCACGGCGTGTCACTAGACCCGTCAGCTTATAAAAAGGATGAAGCTTTTCCGGTTGTATTGGCCGCACCGACAGGAAGAGCGGCGAAACGGATGAGTGAATCAACGGGTCTTCCGGCAGTCACGATACACAGGCTGCTTGGCTGGAACGGCGCTGAAGGCTTTACCCATACAGAGGATCAGCCGATCGAAGGAAAGCTGTTAATTATCGATGAAGCCAGCATGCTTGATATATGGCTGGCGAACCACTTGTTCAAGGCGATCCCTGATCATATTCAAATCATCATTGTCGGAGATGAAGATCAACTGCCTTCTGTCGGTCCGGGCCAAGTGCTGAGAGACCTTTTGGCATCTAAGGTAATTCCGACTGTGAGACTGACAGACATCTACCGCCAGGCTGAGGGGTCATCAATCGTTGAGCTTGCCCACCAGATGAAAAATGGATTGCTGCCGAACAATTTGACTGCCCCGACGAAGGACCGTTCCTTTATTCGCTGCGGTGGCTCGCAAATAAAAGAAGTAGTCGAAAAGGTTGTCGCCAATGCATTGAAAAAAGGCTATACGGCAAAGGACATACAGGTTCTCGCCCCGATGTACAGAGGGAAAGCAGGCATCAATGAACTGAACGTGATGCTGCAGGACATCTTGAATCCTCCTAAAGAAAAACGGAGAGAATTGAAGTTCGGAGATGTTGTCTACAGAACCGGAGATAAAATTTTGCAGCTTGTCAATCAGCCGGAAAACAATGTGTTCAACGGAGATATTGGCGAAATCACGTCGATATTTTATGCGAAGGAAAATACAGAAAAAGAAGACATGGCCGTTGTTAATTTTGACGGCAATGAAATGACATTTACGAAAAAAGATTTTAACCAGTTTACCCATGCGTATTGCTGCTCTATTCATAAATCGCAGGGAAGTGAATTTCCGATTGTGGTTTTGCCTGTTGTAAAAGGCTACTATAGAATGCTCAGAAGAAACCTTCTTTATACAGCTATTACAAGAGCAAAGAAATTTCTCATTTTATGCGGGGAAGAGGAGGCGCTGGAGTGGGGCGTAAAAAATAATGACGCAACTGTCAGGCAGACTTCCTTGAAAAACAGGCTGTCATTACAGATTGAGGAAATGGATGCCGAGCTTGAGGCTTTGCAAAAAGAGCTCCCGTTCAGTGTGCACGATGCCAATATTGGTATGGAAGGCATTACACCATTCGATTTTATGAAAGAAGAACAGCCGTAAAAAGGCTCCCGTGTTAGCGGGAGTTTTTTCATTTGCAGTGGAAGTGATTTCATCGTATGAGTCAAAGGCGCAAAGCAAAACCTAAGCCTGTTCAACAAAAGGTGGTTGATCACACTTTGAGAACATGCCATGAGATAGAAGGATTCCCAGTATACTCAGAACGAACTTCTTGTTATCTTGGGACAATTTCCGATATTTGTTTTTCTCTGACAGGAGATTGTCTCGGGTTTATTCTTGCACAAAAACGGTTTTTGCATCATCATCATGCACTTTTACGGGCGTGTGATATCTCTTGCATTCTTGATGACCGCATATTGGCCTCGGTCAGTTCTGGCCAGCTTCTGCCTCTTCCGAAGCCATGCTTCACATACGAGCAGATGAAAATGAAGCTTGTGAAATCGCAAGAGGGAGATATATTGGGGATGCTGGAAGATGTATACTTTTGTTTGGACAGGGGCATAATCGTAGCATATGAACTCTCGGACGGTTTCTTTTCTGACCTGGCGGGAAGCAAGCGCCAGATCCAAAAAGCGGATTCGCTTGTCGAGGTGCGGAAAGATGAGATCGTTCTGAACGGATAGAGGTGTGAAATATGCTTATATGCCCGAACTGCAAAAGTAAGGATATCGGGAAAATTGGCGTGAACCAATATTATTGCTGGGGTTGTTTTATTGAACTGACAGTCGCGAAAGGGAAGATTGCAACTCATCAGGTGGAAGAGGACGGAACGTTAAGCAGCTTGGATGATTTGTTTTCTGAGGATGAACGCAGCATCAATTTTTGATCATGAAGGGAGATGCGCAGGATGAATCGGACGATGACTTCTCTTTTGGCATTAGGAGCCGGGGCTCTCGTGTACCGAATGGCGACTCAATCCGATATGCTGAATAATCGAAGCATGAAGCGGATGAGAAGAAGAATAACGAAAATGTTTTAATGTGAAAAAGGATACTCTTTGAAGAGTATCCTTTTTGTTATGAGGAGAGAGAATAATTCCCACCGTTCCTCAAAAGATATAGAAGAGGTGAAAGCAGATGCTTCAAAAACCGGTGCAGCTTTTGTTGTGGGTGGCAATTTGTTTGCTGGTCCTGTTAACAGTTTACGTCTTTTTTATGCTTGATATGTTATGGTCGCCTTTTTGGCTCGTCATAAAAACGATCTTTATTCCCTTGATCATTTCTATTTTTATTTCTTATTTATTGCTTCCGGTCACGGAGTGGCTGCACGGCAAAGGATTGCCGAGGACTTTGAGCATCCTGGTGATTTATGTTCTTTTTTTTGGCGGAATTGGCTGGGCGCTGTATAAAGGGGTGCCTGTTTTAATTGTGCAGCTGACGGATTTATCAGAAAATATACCTATGTTTGCCGAAACGTATAACGGGCTCCTTCTTCATGTGCATAACCATACTGATGACTGGCCTGACGGCATGCACCATCGTATAGATAAAATGATCCGCCAGACGGAGGCGTTTTTTGCGGGAACGATAGAAGGTGCAATCAGCGGGATCCGCAACGTGCTTGATTATTTCTTAATTGCGGCAACAATTCCTTTTCTCGTGTTTTATATGGTAAAGGATATTGAGTTGATGAAAAAGACAGTATGGTATTTGACTCCGAAGTCGTGGAGAAAGCGGGGAAACGCCTTTTTGCGGGATGTGGATGACTCCCTTGGCGATTACATCCGCGGCCAGCTTCTGGTCTGCTTGATTCTCGGCGTGATGGCGGGCATTACGTTCTGGATATTCGGACTTCCGTATCCGTTGATCTTAGGTCTTATTTCTGGGATAACGAATGTCATACCGTATTTTGGTCCGTTTATCGGAGCGATTCCTGCGCTTTTAATTGCGATGACGGTCTCAGTCAAAGCGATTCTTGTTGTGGTGATTACAGTGTTTATTCTGCAGTTTATGGAAGGGAATATCCTCAGTCCGTTCATTGTCGGCAGAAGCCTTAAAATGCATCCTGTCGTCATCATGCTTGCACTGCTTGCCGGAGGAGAGCTTGCGGGAATCGTCGGAATGATTCTGGCTGTTCCTGCGACGGCTGTTTTAAAAGTGATGATGATCCATTTTTTACGGATGCGGACGGAGCATTGACATTGGCGTGCAGCTTGTCTATAATTTCTCGTAGAATACATACGAATCTCGAGTGACGGATCTGAGTACGCCGAAGCCCTGTTAAAGAGAGAAGCTCCGTAAGCTGAAAGGAGCTTTATCAGAAGATCGGAGGAAGCTAATCCTGAGTGCAGTTAATCACTGCCGCATATCCTGCGTTACAGGGTAAAAGGTGACGGGCGAATGTTAAGGCCCGTAATCAGGGTGGTACCGCGAGACAGCTCTCGTCCCTGTGTAAACGCGTGGTTTGCATAGGGGGAGGGCTTTTTTGCTGTCACTAAAGAGAATTTCGATTTTTATAGAGGAGGAAATACAATGAAACACTTAACTTCTGCGGAAGTGCGTCAAATGTTTTTGGATTTCTTTAAAGAAAAAGGACATGCGGTAGAGCCAAGCGCGTCATTAGTGCCTCATGAGGATCCTTCATTGCTTTGGATCAACAGCGGTGTTGCGACGCTGAAAAAATATTTTGACGGCCGTGTCGTTCCGGAAAATCCAAGAATCGTAAACGCTCAAAAAGCGATCAGAACAAACGATATAGAAAATGTAGGTAAAACTGCGCGACATCACACATTCTTCGAAATGCTCGGAAACTTTTCCATCGGCGATTATTTCAAAGAAGAAGCCATTACATGGGCGTGGGAGTTTTTAACGAGTGACAAGTGGATCGGTTTCGACAAAGAGCTTCTCTCTGTTACGGTTCACCCTGAAGATGAAGAGGCGTATGAATTCTGGGCGAAAAAAATCGGTATTCCTGAGGAAAGAATTATTCGCCTGGAAGGGAACTTCTGGGACATCGGTGAAGGACCGAGCGGACCGAACACGGAGATCTTCTACGACCGCGGTGAGGCATACGGAAACGATCCAGAAGATCCGGAGCTTTACCCAGGCGGAGAAAACGACCGTTACCTGGAAGTATGGAATCTTGTGTTCTCTGAGTTCAACCATAACCCTGACGGTACGTACACGCCGCTTCCGAAGAAAAACATTGATACGGGCATGGGGCTTGAAAGAATGGTATCAGTCATCCAGAATGTCCCGACAAACTTTGATACCGATTTATTTGTTCCAATCATCAAAGCAACAGAAACCATTTCCGGTGAAACATACGGCACAGACAATGTGAAAGATACTGCGTTTAAAGTGATTGCCGACCACATCAGAACGGTTGCCTTTGCTGTCAGTGACGGAGCGCTTCCGTCAAATGAAGGCCGCGGCTATGTATTAAGACGCTTATTGCGCCGGGCTGTGCGTTATGCCAAAACGATCAACATCCACCGTCCGTTCATGTACGATTTAGTGCCGGTTGTCGCTGAAATCATGGCTGATTTCTATCCTGAAGTGAAAGAGAAAGCGGATTTCATTGCAAAAGTCATCAAAACCGAGGAAGAGCGCTTCCACGAAACACTTAATGAAGGGCTTGCCATCCTGTCAGAAATGATCAAAAAAGAAAAAGACAAGGGCAGCAGCGTTATTTCAGGTGCTGACGTGTTTAAATTGTACGATACGTATGGATTCCCGGTTGAGCTGACTGAAGAATACGCAGAAGACGAGAACATGACGGTTGACCATAAAGGCTTTGAAGAAGAAATGAATCAGCAGCGTGAACGGGCAAGAAACGCTCGCCAGGATGTCGGCAGCATGCAGGTGCAGGGCGGCGCATTACGCGAGGTGACCGATGAAAGCACATTTGTCGGGTACTCTCAAACAAAAGCTGATGCCAATGTCATTGTGCTTCTTCAGGACGGCCAATTAATTGATGAGGCTCATGAAGGAGAAAGCGTACAAATTATTCTTAATGAAACACCATTCTATGCTGAAAGCGGCGGCCAAATCGGGGATAAAGGCTATCTCCGCAGCGAACAGGCAATAGTGAGAGTTAAAGATGTGCAAAAAGCGCCGAACGGCCAGCATGTGCATGAAGGTGTTGTCGAGAGCGGTACTGTACAAAAAGGCTTGCATGTAACTGCTGAAGTTGAAGACCATATGAGAAGCAGCGTCATTAAAAACCATACGGCAACGCATTTATTGCATCAGGCACTAAAAGACGTTCTAGGAACTCATGTCAATCAGGCAGGATCTCTTGTGACTGAAAACCGTCTTCGTTTTGACTTCTCGCATTTTGGCCAAGTGACAAAAGAAGAGCTTGAGCAAATTGAAAGAATCGTAAACGAAAAGATCTGGGCCAGCATCCCGGTCAGCATCGACTTGAAGCCGATCGCGGAAGCAAAAGAAATGGGCGCGATGGCTCTGTTCGGCGAAAAATACGGCGATATTGTCCGGGTCGTTCAAGTCGGAGATTACAGTTTAGAGCTATGCGGCGGCTGTCATGTCAGAAATACAGCAGAAATCGGTCTGTTTAAAATCGTTTCTGAATCTGGAATCGGAGCAGGCACAAGACGGATTGAAGCTGTAACGGGACAAGGCGCTTACGTCGAAATGAACAGCCAGATTTCAGTATTACAGCAGGCTGCTGACGAGCTGAAAACAAATATCAAAGAAGTGCCGAAACGGGTTGCGGCTCTGCATGCTGAACTGAAGGAAGCACAAAGAGAAAATGAATCTCTTCTTGCGAAACTCGGCAACGTGGAGGCAGGAGCGATTCTGTCGAAAGTAAAAGAAGTTGACGGCGTGAGTGTGCTTGCGGAAAAAGTAAATGCGAAAGATATGAACCATCTGCGTACAATGGTGGATGAACTCAAAGCAAAGCTTGGCTCTGCGGTGATCGTGCTTGGTGCGGTACAAAACGATAAAGTCAATATCTCTGCCGGAGTCACAAAGGATCTCATTGAGAAAGGCCTACATGCCGGCAAGCTGGTCAAACAAGCTGCGGAAGTTTGCGGCGGAGGCGGCGGAGGCCGTCCGGATATGGCACAGGCAGGCGGCAAACAGCCGGAAAAATTAGAAGAAGCTTTGGCTTCTGTAGAAGATTGGGTGAAATCCGTTTTATAATTTGCCCATGTAGTGTAGAATGATGGTAAGATTAGGACCCCAGGCTGAACTTTGCCTGCGAATTTGGGAAAGAGGTGCAAAACGGTGAGCTCGTTTGATAAAACGATGAAATTTAATTTCTCCGATGATTCTGCTGAGACTAACGTAAATGAGGTGCTGATTACAGTGTATGACGCGCTTCAGGAAAAGGGCTACAATCCAATCAATCAGATTGTCGGATACTTGCTGTCAGGTGATCCCGCTTATATTCCTAGGCATCGTGACGCTCGCAATTTAATTCGCAAACTTGAAAGAGACGAATTAATCGAGGAATTGGTGAAGTCTTATTTAGAACAGCATAAAGAGGCGTAAATAAAAAATGAGAATATTAGGACTCGATTTAGGAACCAAAACACTCGGTGTTGCTCTGAGCGATGAAATGGGCTGGACTGCCCAAGGCATTGAGACCATAAAGATCAATGAAGCGGAAGGCGATTATGGTTTATCCCGTTTATCTGAACTGATAAAGGAGTATACTATAGATAAAATCGTGCTCGGCTTTCCTAAGAACATGAACGGAACAGTCGGCCCGAGAGGCGAAGCCAGCCAAACATTTGCGAAAGTGCTTGAAACAACGTACAATGTTCCTGTTGTGCTGTGGGACGAGCGTCTTACCACAATGGCGGCTGAAAAAATGCTGATTGCCGCTGATGTCAGCAGGCAAAAACGAAAAAAAGTCATTGATAAAATGGCGGCTGTTATGATTTTGCAAGGATATCTTGACAGTTTAAATTAAAGCCAGAGGTGAAGGAAATGGAACACGGCGAAAAAAATATTACAATTGTTGACGATCAAGGAAATGAACAGCTTTGTGAAGTGCTGTTTACATTTGAAAACGAAGAGTTTGACAAGTCTTATGTGTTGTACTACCCAATCGAAACAAAAGATGATGAAGAAGTAGAAATTCTCGCTTCCAGCTTCACGCCAAACGAAGACGGTGAAAACGGTGAGCTATTCCCGATCGAAACTGACGAAGAATGGGATATGATCGAAGAAACACTAAACACGTTCTTAGCGGACGAAGACGAAGAATAAAACACCGCGCCAAACCAAAGCCGGAGCCATACTGCTCCGGCTTTTTTCTGCTGTATCAAGGCCCCTTTCCACCTTTTTTTGTAATAAATTGCCGAAATACAATGAATCATGTAGTATAAGAGCTGATGGGAGGAGACCTAATGTATATCAATCAGCAAAAAAAATCATTGTTCAATAAAAAAAGAATCATACTGTCTTCCATTATTGTGCTGCTTCTCATCATTGGCGGGGCATTTTTATATGGGAAATCATTGCTTGAACCTGTAGAAAAAGACAGTAAAACGACAGTTAACATTCACATTCCGAGCGGCTCGTCTGTTTCGTCCATCGCATCGATATTAAAGAAAAACGATGTCATAAAAAGCGAGAAGGCTTTTCAGTATTACGTGAAATATAAAGGCGCTTCCGGGTTTCAGGCGGGATTCTACCATCTGAATAAAGGAATGGATTTGGATGAGATAATTCATAAGCTGACAAGCGGGGCCACAAGCTATGCCTTTCAAATTACCGTGACTGAGGGAGCACAGCTGACACAAATTGCGGCCGCTATTGCTGATGAAACGAAATACTCTAAAAAACAAATCATAGCGAAGCTGGACGATGAAACATTTATCAATCAGCTGAAGAAAGAATTCCCGGACACTGTGACAAACGATGTTTTCAATAAAAACATTAAGCATCCGCTGGAAGGGTACCTGTTCCCGGCTACATACCCTTTTGACGATCCTGACACGTCACTTGAAGACATTATCACGGCAATGATCAAACAGACAAATTCTTACGTGGAAACATACAAATCAGAATTGAAGAAAAATAAACTATCTGTGCATAAGCTGCTGACGATGGCTTCTCTGATTGAAGAAGAAGCGACTGAAAAAGCCGACCGCCATAAAATTGCGAGCGTCTTTTATAACCGCCTGAAGAAGAAAATGCCGCTCCAAACAGATCCGACCGTGCTGTACGCGGCAGGCAAGCATAAAGATCGGGTACTTTATAAGGATCTGGAAATCGATTCACCGTACAATACGTACAAAAACACTGGACTGACGCCAGGGCCGATTGCCAATGCTGGCATGTCGTCATGGGAAGCGGCGCTGCATCCAGATCAAACGGACTATCTGTACTTCTTGGCCAAATCAAATGGTGAGGTCGTATTTACAAAAACGCTAAAAGAGCATAATAAAGCAAAAGAAAAATACATTACCTCAAAAAATGAGAAATAAAAGGAGAGCAAAAAGCTCTCCTTTTATTCGCTTTCCGCAAGGTTTTATGATAAAATATATCGGGTTGTTTACCGATGTATCATGATGTATTCAGAGAGTGTCCTGTGTAAAAAGACTGGGGCACTCCTTTTTAGAACGGAGCTGTTTGTTGTGACTGACCGGTATGAACAAATAAATGACTATATAGAAGCATTATTGAAGCCTCGGCCGGAAAACGTGAAGAAGCTTGAAGCATATGCAGAAGAACATCATGTCCCGATCATGGAAAAAGCGGGCATGGAGGTGCTGCTTCAAATTTTGTCTGTGAAACAGCCGAAAAAAATACTAGAAATCGGAACGGCCATTGGTTATTCCGCCATTCGAATGGCGCTGGAGCTGCCGTCTGCTGAAATATATACAATTGAACGCAATGAGAAACGGCATGAAGAAGCGGTAAACAATATCAAGGAATTTCAGCTTGATGACCGGATTCATGTTTTTTACGGAGACGCGCTTGAATTAGCCGACGCCGTTCATGTAACCGCGCCTTACGATGTCATTTTTATTGACGCTGCAAAAGGTCAGTATCAAAACTTTTTTCATTTATATGAACCGATGCTTTCACCGGACGGGGTGATTTTAACAGACAACGTGCTGTTTAAAGGTCTGGTGGCAGAGGATTACAGCAAAATAGAACCGAAAAGAAGGCGCAGGCTGGTAACAAAAATTGATGAATATAATCATTGGCTGATGAATCATCCCGATTATCAAACTGCGATTATTCCTGTCGGGGATGGACTTGCGATTAGTAAAAAGAAGAGGTGAACGTCATGAAAAAACCAGAGCTCTTAGTGACGCCGACGAGTACGGCGGACATTTTGCCGCTGATACAGGCGGGAGCAACTGCGTTTTTAGTTGGGGAACAGAGATACGGCTTGAGATTAGCCGGAGAATTTTCTCGTGAAGATGTAACAAAATCCGTAGAGATTGCTCACAAAGAAGGGGCAAAAGTATACGTTGCTGTAAATGCAATTTTCCATAACGATAAAGTAGGGGAGCTTGGCGAATATCTGGCTTTCTTAGCGGAAACCGGTGTCGATGCAGCGGTATTCGGTGATCCTGCCGTGCTTATGGCTGCTCGTGAATCTGCGCCTGACCTGAAGCTTCATTGGAGCACAGAAACGACAGGCACCAACTACTATACATGCAACTACTGGGGACGAAAAGGCGCGGCGCGTTCTGTGCTTGCCAGAGAGTTAAACATGGACAGCATTGTGGAGATTAAAGAAAACGCTGAAGTCGAAATTGAAATCCACGTGCATGGAATGACGTGCATGTTCCAATCGAAGCGTTCTTTGATTGGAAACTATTTTGAATACCAAGGCAAAGTCATGGACATTGAAGGAAAGAAAAAAGAATCGGGCATGTTCTTGCATGATAAAGAACGTGATAATAAATATCCGATTTTCGAAGATGAAAACGGCACGCACATCATGAGCCCGAACGATGTGTGCATCATTGATGAGCTTGAGGAATTGATTGATGCAGGCATTGATTCTTTCAAAATCGATGGTGTCCTGAAAACGCCTGAATACCTAATAGAAGTCACCAAAATGTACAGAGAAGCGATTGATCTGTGTGTGGAAAACCGTGACGAATACGAAGCGAAAAAAGAAGACTGGATTGAACGCATAGAAAGCATCCAGCCAGTTAACAGAAAAATCGATACCGGATTCTTCTTCAAAGAAACGGTTTATTAATCAAAAGGAGGTTAAGCTATGACTGCCGTAAATGATAAAATATCCACAATCGTCAATGGGAAGCGTGTGATTACAAAAAAGCCGGAGCTCCTCGCACCTGCGGGTAATCTTGAAAAGCTGAAAATCGCTGTTCATTACGGAGCGGACGCGGTCTTTATCGGAGGACAGGAATATGGGCTGCGTTCAAATGCCGATAACTTTACGATCGAAGAAATTGCAGAAGGCGTTGAATTCGCGAAACAATATGGCGCGAAGATCTACGTAACGACAAATATTTTCGCCCATAATGAAAACATGGACGGGCTTGAAGAATACTTGAAAGCACTTGGAGACGCCAACGTTGCCGGCATCATTGTGGCAGATCCGCTTATTATCGAAACATGCCGCAGAGTGGCGCCGAATGTTGAGGTTCACTTGAGCACACAGCAGTCTCTTTCAAACTGGAAGGCTGTCCAGTTCTGGAAGGAAGAAGGCCTTGACCGCGTCGTGCTGGCACGTGAAACAAGCGCTCTGGAAATCAGAGAAATGAAAGAAAAAGTAGATATCGAAATCGAATCCTTTATTCACGGCGCGATGTGTATCGCATATTCCGGCCGCTGTGTCCTGAGCAATCACATGACAGCGCGGGATTCCAATCGCGGAGGCTGCTGCCAATCATGCCGCTGGGATTATGATCTTTATCAAACAGACGGTGCCAACGCCGTTGCTTTGTACGGTGAAGAAGATGCGCCATTTGCGATGAGCCCGAAAGATTTGAAGCTGATTGAATCCATTCCGAAAATGATCGAAATGGGCATCGACAGCTTAAAGATTGAAGGTCGCATGAAATCAATTCACTATGTAGCAACAGTTGTCAGCGTATACCGCAAAGTCATTGACGCTTATTGCGCTGATCCGGATAACTTTGTGATTCAAAAAGAATGGCTTGAAGAGCTTGATAAGTGCGCCAACCGGGACACTGCGACAGCTTTCTTTGAAGGAACGCCAGGCTATGAAGAGCAAATGTTCGGTGAGCACGCCAAAAAAACGACGTTTGATTTTGTCGGCTTAGTGCTGAATTATGATGAAGACACACAAATGGTCACACTTCAGCAGCGCAATTTCTTCAAAAAAGGCGACGAAGTGGAATTTTTCGGTCCGGAAATCGAAAACTTTACACATACGATTGAAACCATTTGGGACGAAGACGGTAATGAGCTAGATGCTGCCCGCCATCCTCTGCAAATTGTCAAATTCAAACTAGACAAAAAGATTTATCCGAGCAACATGATGAGAAAGGGGAAGTAACACCCATGGGTAAGAATCCAGTAGTCATTGGAATCGCAGGAGGTTCCGGTTCAGGAAAAACGAGTGTCACACGGTCCATCTATGAACAATTTAAAGGGCACTCGATTTTAATGATCCAGCAAGACCTTTATTATAAAGACCAAAGCCATCTTCCATTTGAAGAAAGGCTCAACACAAACTATGATCATCCACTTGCGTTTGATAATGACTATTTAATCGAGCATATTCAAGATCTATTGAATTACCGCCCGATTGAAAAGCCGATTTACGACTATAAGCTTCACACACGTTCAGAAGAAACGGTTCACGTAGAGCCCAAGGATGTTATTATCCTTGAAGGCATTCTAGTTCTTGAAGACAAAAGGCTCCGTGATCTGATGGATATCAAGCTTTACGTTGATACAGACGCTGACTTGCGTATCATCAGACGGATTATGAGAGATATTAATGAGCGCGGCCGCTCTATTGACTCTGTCATTGAACAATATGTGTCAGTTGTCCGCCCGATGCATAACCAATTTGTCGAGCCGACGAAACGATACGCTGATATTATTATCCCGGAAGGCGGACAGAATCACGTCGCAATTGATCTGATGGTCACAAAAATCCAAACCATTCTTGAACAAAACGCGATTTTGTAATACCATAGCATAGACATAAATAACTCTGACCATATTATGTATAGGCAGGAAGGGGATGTGCAAATTCCCTTCTTTCCCTGTTTATAAACGCGAAATATTTGCAGAACGACAAGATTCAGTTTAAGATAAACAGTACCTATATGGGAGAGAAGAACGAGGACTGCCCTGTGTTCTCATTCTTGTATTTTTTAGTTTATGCTCTCATACATAATCGAAGATGTTGAGGGACAACCAGAAGGAGTGAAGGGACATGGCACAAGAGAAAGTTTTTCCTATGACTGAAGAAGGAAAACAAAAACTTGAACAAGAATTAGAATATTTGAAAACGGTTAAACGAAAAGAAGTAGTAGAACGCATCAAAATTGCGAGAAGTTTCGGAGACCTTTCCGAGAACTCTGAATACGATTCAGCGAAAGAAGAGCAGGCATTCGTAGAGGGTCGTGTGACGACTCTTGAAAATATGATCCGCAACGCGAAAATCATTGAAGATGACGGCGGCTCTAACGTTGTCGGTTTGGGTAAAACCGTCACTTTCGTCGAACTGCCTGACGGTGATGAAGAATCATATACAATCGTTGGAAGCGCTGAAGCTGATCCGTTTGAAGGAAAGATCTCAAACGATTCACCGATCGCAAAAAGCCTGCTGGGCAAAAAAGTAGATGAAGAAGTCACAGTTCAAACACCGGGCGGAGAAATGCTCGTGAAAATTGTGAAAATTTCATAATATCCGTTTAGCAAAGAAACACCTCGTCCACAATGTGGGTGAGGTGTTTTTTTATGAAGATATCGAAACGAATGAAGCTGGCAGTCATTGCTTTTTTGGTCGTGTTTTTTCTGCTTCTGCTAAGGCTGGCGGAAATCCAGCTGTTTTTCACAGAGTCATTTTCAAAAAAGAAAATCAATTTGATCCAGGAAAGCGTGAAACAGCGGACGGAGGAAGTGCTCATTTCTGACGGAAGAGGCTCCTTTTTAGATCGAAACGGGCAGGCGCTGACCGGCCAAAGCGAGCCTGCGGTTGTCTTGTTTCCTTTTCTGCTGACGCAGGATTGGCCGATCAAAAAGGTTGCGGACATCCTCGACATGTCTGAAGATGAACTGCACCAGACACTCGCAAAAGCGAAAAAACCGGTCATTTTGCAACAAAAGAAAATCAAAACACTTTCGAAACAATCCATCACAAAAATCAATTCTTTGAAATATCCCGGCGTTTACGGCGTATATATGGAGAATGAAGACAAGCCCAGCCTTGCTTCACATACAATAGGGAGCACGAATCAAGATCCGGCGCTTCTCCGCAAGAAATATCCTGATATGGAGAACCTTCCGATTACAACAAAAATCGGTACAACCGGTTTAGAACGGACATTTGATGAGTTTTTGCTTCCGGAACAAGACACAAAGCTTTTATATCATGTGGACGGAAAAGGAAACCCTTTGTTTGGCATGGACGTCAAATATACAGCTGAAGCCAATACATTTTATCCGCTCCAGATCAAAACAACGATCGATCAAAGCATTCAAAAAGCGATGGAGGAGGTATTGGATGAACAGGGGCTGAAAAAAGGAGGAGCTGTGCTGCTGGACATCGAAAATAGCAGCGTTCTGGGAATTGTAAGCAAACCGGATGCCGATGTCTCACGGCAAAACACGCTTCAAAATTATATGCTGACGCCAATCTATCCCGGTTCTGTTTTTAAAACAGTCATTGCCGCAGCTGCGATCGAAAATGATACGGTGAAGCCGAGCCAAACCTTTAATTGTAATTTAAACCTGTACGGGGAACCGGGCGACGACAAAGGAACCTTGTCTTTTGATGAAAGTTTTGCCCAAAGCTGCAATTACACATTTACGAGTCTTGCAGAACAATTAATGAAAAAAGACAGCTCGGTTATTGAAGACATGTCCGAAAAGCTGGCTCTCACTGATCGGGCAGGCTGGGAAGGAAAACTGTATCACGAAACAGATTTCCGCCAGTTGTATAACGAAAAAAGCGGCGTGATTTGGGGGGATGAAAAAGACAAATCAGTCAAAAAAGCCATTGCGCAAACAGCGATCGGGCAGAAAAATGTAAGGGTAACGCCACTCGAGGTAGCCAATATGATGGCGACAATCGCCCGCGGCGGAGACAAGCGGCAGGTGAAAATCGCTGAACAAATTGAATATAAAAACGGCACAACACTCGTTAAGTTTAAAGATCAAAAGCTCAAAGGAGAAACGATAGATAAATATACGGCACAGCAGCTTCAAAAAATGCTGCGGCGGGTGGTGGAATCTCCTTCCGGAACGGGCAGAAGGTTTCAGGATCTTCCGTATACTGTAGCAGGGAAGTCAGGCACAGCCCAGACAGGCAAACTTTCAAAGGAGAAAGAAACGCTCTATGAAAAATGGTTTGCCGGATATTTTCCGGCGGATAAGCCGAAATACGCTCTTGTCGTTTTACACATGGATACGCCGGGGGATAAGGCTCTGACAAATTCGGTGTTTTATGATATTGTTAAAAAAGTACACGAAATTGAAATCAATAAGAAATAGAACAACTTCTCAGCACATGGTAAAATATATGCTGAGCCAAGAGGGATAAAGGAGTGCAGAATTATTGAGCAATAATCAATCTCGTTATGAAAACCGTGATAAGCGCAGGAAAGCTAATTTAGTGCTTAACATTTTAATCGCAATCGTATCCATACTAATTGTCGTAGTAGCAGCTAATCTCTTCATTAACAGTCCTTCTAGCAAAGATGTCAGCAAGGATTCTGAAACAGCGCAAAAACAGGAATCTCCGGCTTCAGGAAAGACGGAAAAGAAATCGGACGAAGATATAAAAGACAGCAAGAAAGATACATCTGACAGCGAAAAGGATTCTGAGAAATCTTCTGACTCAGATTCCAAAAAAGATGATTCTTCTTCTAAAAATGATGATTCTGATTCAGACTCAAGCTCAGATTCAGATGACCCGCTTAAAGACGCAAAAGTTACTGAAGGCGGCTCATCAAGCGACGTGGAAAAAACGTATGAAAATCCTGACTGGAAAGCAGTCGGAACTGAGCAGACGGGCGAGCACGCAGCCACTTATGACTCAAGCTCACAAGACTGGGCTGAGATGCTAAAAGCCATTTCATATGCAACTGGTGTTTCAACAGATCACATGACGGTGCTCTGGCTCGGAAACAACGGCAGCCCTCAGGATGCCAAAGGCAAGATTTTAGACAAGACGACTGGGGATAAATATCAAGTCACGATTACATGGGTTGATGAAAAAGGCTGGAAGCCGACAAAAGTAGAAAAACTAAAATAAACAAAAGCAGCCGGTTAAGAGCCGGCTGCTTTTGTTTTAGGCCTCAGCTGCGAAATGAACAACCGCGCTGTACAATATTCTTCCGTCTGCCACAGCAGTTTGGTGTGATACAGATTTCACCCGGAGCATGATGGCTTTATTGTTTTCAATTTGTGTATTGATTTTCTTTTCAAGCTCCTGCAATGAAGCCGCTTCGAAAAATTCCACTTTGTCTTTTATCAAATCTAATTGAAAATTCATCTCTCGACCCTCCAGCTTTCACAAGTCATATGAAGTATAAGCTTTTTTGCGGTAAACGCGCAATATAGATGGCATAAAATACACAAAGTGTTTTAGTACCTGCTTTCTGGAAGATGTGGTATTATAGGAACTGTTCCATCATTAATTCATAGTATGCATATAGGAATTATAAAATATGGAGTGTGACAAATATGGGGCGTGAATTTATCCCTCTCTTTGAAGATTGGGCAGCAACTTATGACCAAACAGTACAAGGTTTTGATATTCAGTATAAAGAAGCATTCAGAGGCTACGATGATATCCTTGATGCCATCGTCAGCAGGTCTGGAACGCATGTGTTAGAATTTGGCCCGGGAACGGGGAATTTGACAGCCAAGCTGCTGGAGGCGGGCAAATCTGTATTTGGAATTGAACCGTCTCCAGCAATGCGCAAATTGGCTTCTGACAAGCTTTCAGGCAGGGCGGAAATCGTTGACGGAGACTTCCTGGCATTTCCTGAACCGCCATTTCATGCTGACACAATTGTCAGTTCATATGCTTTTCATCACTTGACCGACGAAGAAAAGCGGGCTGCCATAAAGCAATATGGCAAATACCTTCACTTGCATGATAGAATAGTGTTTGCCGATACCGTCTTTGAAGATATGCAAGCATATCAACAGGCTATTGATAAAGCCCGTTCTCAAGGCTTCTATCAGCTGGCAAATGATTTAGAGACGGAGCATTATCCTACATTGGATGCGTTGAAAGCGATGTTTACAGCTGAAGGTTTTGCAGTCCAATTCACTCAGCAAAACGACTTCGTGTGGATAATGGAGGCGATCAAACGGTAAAGTGAAGGGAATGTGAATAGATGAAACTAGCAGTCATCGGAGCAATGGAAGAGGAAGTTACCATCCTAAGAAGCAAACTTGAAAATGCAAAAACAGAAACAATCGCACACTGTGAATTTACAACAGGCGAATATGAAGGAACCGAAGTGATTCTTTTAAAATCAGGAATTGGAAAAGTAAATGCTGCCATCAGCACAACGCTTCTGCTTGACCGTTACAAGCCTGATTATGTCATTAACACAGGCTCAGCGGGCGGATTTCATCATACACTGAATGTAGGAGACGTCGTTATTTCTACTGACGTTCGCCACCATGATGTAGATGTAACAGCCTTTGATTATGAATACGGTCAGGTTCCGGGTCTTCCTGCTGCTTATGCGGCAGATGAAAAGCTGATCAGCATCACTGAAGAAGCAATTTCTGAACTAGACGGCATTCAGGTCGCAAAAGGAACGATCGCAACAGGCGATTCTTTCATGAACGATCCAAAGCGGGTTGAAGAGGTGCGTGCGAGATTTTCTGATCTGTACGCGGTTGAAATGGAGGCTGCGGCAGTGGCTCAAGTGTGCTATCAATTTAAAACGCCGTTTGTCGTCATCAGAGCGTTATCTGATATCGCAGGAAAAGAATCACATGTATCATTTGACCAATTTTTAGAGCAGGCGGCTGTCAATTCAACAGAGCTTGTGTTAAAAGTGATCAAACGAATTCATTAAAAACGGGGGAGAATTCTCCTCCGTTTTCCCTAAAAACAACCTCTATCAAGGAGGAGGACATATATGACTGTTATTACGGACATTACCGAGCTGATTGGGAACACACCGCTTCTCCGCCTGAAGAACTTTGATGTCCCTGAGGGAGTCGCAGTGTATGCCAAGCTTGAAATGATGAATCCCGGTGGAAGCATCAAAGACAGACTGGGAGATATGCTGATCCGTGACGCCCTGGAGTCGGGAAAGGTGAAGCCCGGCGGAGTGATTATAGAAGCCACGGCAGGCAATACAGGGATCGGCCTTGCGCTGAGTGCCAGAAAATATGGGTTAAAAGCGATTTTCTGTGTCCCTGAACATTTCAGCACAGAGAAGCAGCAAATTATGCAAGCGCTTGGAGCATCAATTATTCATACACCGCGTCAAGACGGAATGCAGGGAGCCATTCAAAAAGCCATTCAGCTTGAGACAGAAATTGAAAATTCTTATTGCGTTTTGCAATTTAAAAACCAAGTAAATCCATCGACTTACTACAAGACGCTTGGACCTGAAATATGGGAAGCGCTTGACGGCAATATTCATACGTTTGTCGCAGGGGCAGGATCAGGGGGCACATTCGCAGGAACTGCTTCCTTCTTAAAAGAAAAACATCCAGCAGTCAAAACAGTGATTGTTGAACCAGAGGGCTCCATTTTAAATGGCGGAGAGCCACACGCTCATAAAACAGAAGGCATCGGCATGGAGTTCATCCCCGATTATATGAATGAGAGCCATTTTGATGAGATCTACACCGTAACAGATGAGAATGCGTTTAGACTTGTGAAAGAAGCGGCAGAAAAAGAAGGTCTGCTGATCGGAAGCTCTTCAGGTGCAGCGCTTTATGCAGCATTGGAGGAAGCGAAAAAAGCATCCGCAGGAACAAACATTGTCACCGTATTTCCTGACAGCAGTGATCGATATATCAGCAAACAAATATACGAAGGAGGCATCTGATATGAAGAAAAAAACATTGATGATTCATGGGGGAATCACAGGTGATGAGAAAACAGGCGCAGTGTCCGTGCCTATTTATCAAGTAAGCACGTACAAGCAGCCGAAAGCAGGGCAGCATACCGGCTATGAGTATTCAAGAACGGCCAATCCGACAAGGTCCGCTCTCGAAGCACTTGTGACAGAGCTGGAAGGCGGGGAAGCAGGCTATGCGTTCAGTTCTGGAATGGCTGCTATTACAGCGGTTATGATGCTGTTTAACAGCGGAGATCATGTCGTGTTGACTGATGATGTGTATGGCGGAACATACCGCGTGATGACAAAGGTACTTAATCGTCTTGGCATTGAATCAACATTTGTCGATACAAGCAGCAGAGAAGAAGTTGAAAAAGCGATTCGCCCAAACACAAAAGCCATTTATATTGAGACACCGACAAACCCGCTGCTCAAAATCACCGACTTGGCGCTCATGGCTGATATCGCAAAAAAAGCGGGTGTTCTGCTTATCGTCGACAATACCTTTAACACTCCTTATTTTCAGCAGCCGCTTACTTTAGGAGCTGATATCGTGCTTCACAGTGCGACAAAATATCTTGGCGGACACAGTGACGTCGTCGGCGGTTTAGTTGTGACAGCTTCGAAAGAGCTTGGAGAAGAGCTGCATTTTGTGCAAAACTCCACAGGCGGCGTCCTTGGCCCTCAAGATTCCTGGCTGTTAATGAGAGGAATCAAAACATTGGGACTCAGAATGGAAGCGATCGATCAAAATGCGCGGAAAATCGCAAGTTTTCTGGAGAATCATCCTGGTGTCCAAACGTTATATTATCCTGGTTCTTCAAATCATCCCGGACATGAGCTCGCAAAAACACAAGGGTCTGGCTTCGGTGGCATGATCTCCTTTGATATCGGCAGTGAAGAGCGGGTTGATGCATTTTTAGGGAATCTGAAACTGTTTACCATTGCTGAAAGCCTGGGCGCGGTAGAAAGCTTAATTTCTGTTCCGGCAAGAATGACACATGCCTCTATTCCGAGAGAGCGCAGGCTTGAATTAGGCATTACGGACGGATTGATTAGAATTTCTGTAGGAATTGAAGATGCGGAGGATTTGCTGGAAGATATTGAGCAGGCGCTTGAAAATATATAACAAATGGATAGAATTACTTTCTCTGTAAGCTGCCAGATTATATTATAATAGTCGTATACTATGAATCTGGCAGGTGATTCTTTTGAATAAAAATAGAATGAAATCTTTAAAAGAAGACTACAAGCATTTTGCTTTTACATTGCTTGCAGTCAGCACTTTTTTATATATAGGCGCAGTTCTTCCCGATCAAGGCTTAACGTTAGGCCAGAAATCGATGATGTTTTTGGCGGATTGCGTGTTTTTAGCAGGTGCCTTCTTTTGCGTTGATCGTTCATTGATTTACAAGAAGCGTTTGGAAGAAGCCGACGAATAAAAAACAGCCATCAACTCAGCGATGGCTGTTTTTTTATTATTTTTCTTGGAGTTCTTTTCCCATGCCTTTTAAAAACTGAAGGCCGAAGCCGACGGCTCTGTTGATATCAGGATCGTTCATGGCTTTTAAAAGGTCAAGAATTCCCACTTTCTTGTCTTCTTTTAAAAAGCTTTGCGCCTGTTCAGTTCCAGCCATCACGCTTTCTAAAAGCTTTCCTGTGAACTCAGGATCTGCTTTTGTTAATGCGCCTCCGGCGGCCATCATCGTGTTGATGAGATTGGTGACAGGCTCACGCGAAACCTGGCCAAGCGCAATCTTGGCGATGTCTTCTTTCGCTCTCAGCATGCTTGTTGCCGCGTCAAAAATTCCAAGTTCATTCAGTTCATTCATTAACGTCATCGTTTTAGAGACGGCATCTTCATTTTCCGCCAGCAGCTCTTTCAGCTCTTCTATTTTTTCAAGCTTGATTTGTTCTGCTGTTTTTGTTTCTTTTTTGATCGTCGTAATCGGAGTGGCCATTCGTTTTCCTCCTTTCGTTTAATCAGTCAGATGGACATAGCCCGGACGGTTCCATTTTCTTTCTGCTTCGACCCCGTTTTGCGGGTGCCGTTTTTTGTTCCGCGGATTTGTTTTCGGAAGCGGCGCTGTTTCGCAGCCTCCAAGCACCTCCATGCGGACCTTCGTCTGTTTATAAGCAGGCGTGTTCGTCCGTTTATCAGCTGCAGGCCCCGTCAGGAAGTTAATCGCTGACTCTTTGTCTGTTGAGTTCATTGGCAGATAAAGTTCATTTTTCCGCACACGGTCTGTGATCAGCGCGTTTAATTTGACTGCTCCAAACGGAGAAACGAGCCGTACAAGCGAACCGTCACAAACATTCCGCTCCTGTGCAAGCTCAGGCGAGATTTCAACAAATACATTCGGCACTTTTGCTTGAATGCCTTTCGATTTATTTGTCATGTTTCCTTCGTGGAAATGCTCCAGCATCCGGCCGTTATTAATATGAAGATCATATTCTTCCGGAAATGCCGCTGGCTCAGTCCAATCAGAAAGGGCAAAGCGGGCTTTTTTGTCAGGGAAATTAAATCCGTCTTCATACAGAAGCGGTGTGCTTTCACCTGAGTAGCTGCCCCATAGGAAGCTGTTCCAGCCTTCAAGCACCTCATAGCTTGCTTTGGCAAACAGAGGAGAAAGGCTCGCCATTTCTGAGAAAATGTCACTTGGATGGCTGTAATTCCAGTTCGCTCCTAAGCGGTTTGCCACCTCTTGAATGATCCACCAATCCGGTTTCGCGTCACCAAGTGTCGGCAGCGCCTGATATAATCGCTGCACGCGGCGTTCAGTATTGGTAAATGTTCCGTCTTTCTCAAGTGAAGGAGTAGCCGGCAAGACGACATCAGCATATTGAGCTGTTCTTGACAAGAAGATATCCTGAACCACGAAGAAATCAAGGCTTGATAAAATATCATGCACATGGTTCGCATTTGAATCGACAAGTGCCATATCCTCACCGACAAGATACATTGCTTTCATTTTTCCTTCTTCAATGGAATGAAGCATTTGAATATTATCTAAACCAGGCTTTCCATCAATCTCGACACCATAAGCCTCTTCAAATTTAGCGCGGGCTTTTTCATCTGTTATATGCTGATATCCAGGCAGCCAGCCAGGCAGTGTTCCCATATCGCAAGCGCCTTGTACGTTATTGTGTCCGCGCAGAGGATAAGCGCCGGCACCCGGACGGCGATAGTTGCCCGTAGCAAGAAGCAGGTTTGAAATCGCTGCTGACGTATCAGAACCGCCTGTATTTTGTGTGACACCCATTCCCCAAAGGACACAAGTTCCATCAGCGTCACGAATCATTTCGGCAATTCGAATGATGTTTTCTTTAGAAAGGCCTGTGATGCGTTCCGCATAATCAAGCGTATAGGTTTTAAGCGTTTCTTTATAATCTTCAAAGTAATTCACGTTCTCATCAATAAACGCCTGATCGTGCCAGCCTTGGTCGATCATATATTTCGTAACAGCCATCAGCCAAACTTGGTCTGTTCCTTGTTTAGGGCTGATGAATAGATCAGACCGCTCAGCCATCTCATTTTTGCGCAAGTCGGCAACGATCAGTTTTTGACCGTGGAGCTTGTGCGCCCGTTTGACACGTGTTGCAAGCACCGGATGTCCTTCCGCCGGATTGGCGCCGACAATGATGACGAGACCGGCCTTGGCAATATCTTTAATCGTGCCGGCGTCACCGCCCATGCCGACAGTGCGGAACAATCCGTCGGTAGCAGGAGACTGGCAGTAGCGTGAGCAGTTATCGACGTTGTTTGTTTCAAATACCTGACGCGCTAATTTTTGAATGACATAGTTTTCTTCATTCGTAATTTTAGAAGAAGAAATAAACCCAACAGATCCATTGCCGTACTGCTCTTTAATCGAGCCTAATCTGCTTGCGACAAGATCGAGGGCTTCTTCCCAAGAAGATTCCACAAATGCCCCGTTTTTACGGATTAAAGGCTTTGTGATCCGCTCTTCAGAATTGACGAAATCCCAGCCGAATTTCCCTTTGACACATGTAGAAATCGCGTTAACCGGAGCGTCAGAAACAGGTTGGATCTTTAAAATATCCCGTCCTTTTGTCCATACTTCAAAAGAACATCCGACACCGCAGAACGTACATACAGTTTTGGTTTTTTTCGTTCTCGTTTCACGCATTGCCGCCTCGACTTCAGAAATGGCAAAAATGCTGCCGTAATCAGGTTCAACGTTTTTCACGAGGTCAATCATCGGTTCCATGACATCCTCTTTGATGCCTGTCATAAAGCCAGCCTGCCCGAGCATTGATTTTTCCATCAGCGCATTACATGGGCACACTGTGACACACTGGCCGCAGCTGACACAAGAAGATTCATTGATCGGAACTCCCTCATCCCAAATCACGCGAGGACGTTCGCGTTCCCAGTCGATTGAGAGTGTTTCATTTACCTGAAGGTTTTGACACACCTCAACACACTGGCCGCAGGCAATACATTGGTTCGGATCATAGCGGTAAAACGGGTGAGACATGTCAACCGCGCAAGACGGATCTTCTTTTGGCGTGTATGGGTATTTTTGATGCTCGATCCCCATCATTTCCGCTGTATTATGCAGCGTACAGTTCCCATTGTTGTTATCGCAAACCGTACAATACAGCAAATGATTTTCAAGAAGGCGGTCCATCGCTTCGGTTTGCGCTTCTTTCACCCGATTTCCGGAAAGATCAATTGACATTCCATTTTCTGCGACCGTAGAGCATGACCGAACCAGCTTGCCGTTTGCCTCTACAATGCAAGTATCACAAGTTTGAATCGGGTCAACCTCTGGTACGTGGCAAATCTGTGGGTACTCAATTCCGTTTTCATTTAAAATATCTAAAATTGTGGCCCCTGCTCGTGCTTGAATTTCTGTTCCGTCAACACGGACACTGATCGACTTAACGTCCATCATATTCATATTCCCCTCCATCTTTCTTTCAAGAGTCAAAAAAAGCCATGTATAGATACACCTGTCCTTAATTCTAAGAAGGCGTAAACACACATGGCGGAATAGTTCACTAGCAAGTCTTACTAACAGACCAATCCTTGATTTTTATAAACCGATAGACTCATAACAAGATCTTATTACAAATCCATCAACACTGCTTTTATTATAAAGTGATATTTATTATAATACAATATATCAGGAAAATTTTAACCAAGTGAAATGTCCTGAGGGGAACCGGGAAAAGCCTGATGAGGCAGTATCGGAAGGGGTAATCAGCATGTCTAAAAAAATTCATGAGTTCAATGATATTATTCGAAAACTTCGCAAAGAATTGTTCGGAAAAGGACCTGAACGGATTCATACTGTATTTGTAGAAAACATGGCAGTCTCAACACTGTACGGAAATCTGAGTGCAAGCGAGCAGTTTATCGCCCGCACGCCTGAAGGAAGAGAAATGGTACATGCGGCCCGGACAAGCCTGATTCAAGATCTTTATTCCAAACAAACGCCGGAAGGAATGGAGGAACTGATGGGGGCTAAGCTTGTCCATTTGTTTTCTGATATTAAAATTGAGGAAAATATCGCTGTATCTGTGTTTGTCTTTGACAAAAAAATAGATGATCAAAAAGAAGCTCTGCAAAGCTAGCATATTTATTATTGACACAAATTTGTCACATTTGATATGATGTTGCTACAGTTATAGAAGGCAAAAAGCAATGGGATTGTATGCACGAACTGTATATATTCTCTTTCAATATCTTAATTCTGCTTGATATTGTTGTATGGGTATGCATACAAGTTAGGCAGCATTCAAACGCCTGGTTTTACACAGGTTATTTGAGTGCTGCCTTTTTTATTGCCTTTCTGCCAAAACTGTGAGAAAAGAAGAAATAATGGAGGCGTTTTAGTATGGCTTTTCGGAAACCGGATGAAATAGCAGATGCAGCAATTGAAGCAGGGGTGAAAAAAATAAAGCTTCCGCTGCCGTCTCTGCTTGTGCTGGGGTTTTTAGGAGGCGCATTTATCGCGCTTGGGTACTTGCTTGATATCAGGGTGATCGGCGACCTTCCGAAAGAATGGGGAAGCCTGTCCAGCTTGATCGGGGCTGCAGTATTTCCCGTCGGTCTGATCCTTGTGGTTCTCGCTGGCGCTGAACTGATCACAGGAAATATGATGTCCGTTGCGATGGCTTTATTTTCGAGAAAAATATCAGTAAAAGAATTGGCGGTTAACTGGGGAATCGTCACAATTATGAACTTAATCGGCGCATTATTTGTTGCTTACTTTTTCGGGCATTTGGTTGGATTGACTGAAACAGGCCCTTATTTAGAAAAAACAATCGCCGTTGCACAAGGAAAGCTCGATATGAGCTTCGGCAAGGTTCTCGTTTCCGGCATCGGCTGTAACTGGCTTGTATGTCTTGCCGTTTGGCTTTCTTTCGGCGCTCAAGACGGAGCAGGAAAAATTCTTGGCATCTGGTTCCCAATAATGGCTTTTGTGGCAATCGGATTTCAGCACGTTGTCGCCAACATGTTTGTGATTCCCGCTGCCATTTTTGCTGGCTCGTTCACGTGGGGGCAGTTTATCGGAAACATCATTCCGGCTTTTATCGGCAATGTCATCGGCGGAGCGGTATTTGTCGGTCTCATTTACTTTATCGCATATCATAAGAAAGACCGCTCCAGAAAAGAAATGAAGCAGGTATCATGACCAAAGGATAAATCTATTCGATGATTTGCACAATTTCCGTCCATTTTTAGAAAAAGATGTTTACAAAATGGAATTTGGTGGATATACTTACAAAGTAAGAAAAAAGCAAAGGAGGCTGAACAAAATGACAATGAGACAACGACGTCAACCTGTACGTGATGCACAAGTAAAAGTTCATGGTTCATTCAGCCTGTGGAAGAGTTCGTGTCCTTCCTTAACCGATGCTTATCGCACGCATTAAATTCGGAATTAGTCGGACATACGCAACTCCCCGCAGGCAGTAGAGGCATTGGTGTCTTCTTTTGTCTGCGGTTTTTATTTGCCCGCGGCAGAAGGACTGATGCCGCGGGTTATTTCGCTTGAAGCGGACTTTGAAAGGGGGTGAGCGATATGACGATTAACCTATTCTTTTTAACGTTAACGATTAACAAACGGTTTAAAAGCCCGGAAGAATTCGAACGAGAACAGCAGATTGAGCAGATTTATGATGAAATGAAAGAGTCTCAGTTAAAGCATCTTTATTTAACAAACTGGCGCTAAAAAGCAATGAAAAAGCTGAAGGAGGAGATGACATATGCTTAGAATGGAATTATTGATGCATTATACAATGGAGAAGGACCAAGTTTAGCGAAACAGCTGTCAAGAAAATGCCGGCCTGCATATGATAAATCAACGTTACGGTAAGGCAGGTGATGGCATGATGAACGATTATCAAAAAAGGCTGCCGTCGATAGGCCATGGTTATGCGTCCATGCCGCATTCCTTCAAACATGGTTATGGAAATCCATTCCGTCAGCAGAGGCTGATGGCCATGCAGCAGCATAGGCTGTATGTATTCCCTTATCATTGGCACTAGAAAGAGGGCAGAAAACATTTTGTTTTCTGCTTTTTTTGCGGAAAAAAATGAAAAAGTTCAGTTCCATTGAAACATTTTTAAACACATTGCCGTCTAGTTGATATCTTCATTCCCATTTAGAAATGAAGGTGATGTTTATTTTTCGAATATAATAAATAAACATAGGAAACCAAAAGCAGGTGTTTAAAATGCTAGAAAATAGACTCTATAAACGATCGAATCTTTTGAAATTATTTTCTCGGAAATATAAGCAAACCAAAACAATTGAGCATATGATGATTGACTCTATAGATATACAAGAAAATGACAGAATTTTAGAAATTGGAGTCGGAAATGGCACTGTCTTTAAGAGCATAACCGAGAAACTGGAAAAGGGAAGCTTAAAAAGCATTGACCCATCAAAGCGAAAGGTAAGACAAATATCACGCGCGAATCGAAAAAACATCGGAAAAGGGGAGATTTTTCATGGCTATCCGGAGAACATTCCCTTTGATGACCGTACCTTTAATAAAGTGTTTTCCTTACATACGGTTCAGAGCTGCACTGATATTAGGCTTGCATTAAGAGAAATTTACCGGGTGCTTCAAATTGATGGCCGATTTTACATCAGTATTGATGCAAATACTGATGTAAAAGAGAAAATGTATATTCAACTGCTGAAAGACCAGCATTTCAGGGATCTTTCTGTCATTAGGCGTGATTCTTGTCTTTGCATTGTGGCTGTTAAATAAAATCATTTCTCGGGAAATATATCCAGAGCCCTTATATGGGGATTTGGGTATATTTTCTTAATTTTTTATTTTTTGCATATACTTTATATTAAAAAAAGTTTTTTTCATATAAACTGATAACATAAGAAAGGGTAAAGAGGTGATATCAGACAGATCGGGCATTCATTATGAACAAGCGGAATGAATATTCATTCCGTAATAAATCGGAGGTTGTAACATTACATGTTATCCGCATCCAGCAGTAAATACGACATGATTATGAAAGCGTCAGTCTCACTTTTTACGGAAAGGGGATTTAATGCTACCACTATCCCTATGATAGCTGAACGAGCTCATGTGGGAACAGGAACGATCTATCGTTATTTTGACAGCAAAGAAACACTCGTCAACGTATTGTTTCAGGAAAGCATCCAGCGCTTTACGGAAAAGCTGAAGCAAGATTTTTCGGAATTGCCTGTCAGAGAAGGCTTCCACCACGTATTTTGCTGTCTCGTTCAATTTACGAAAGAGAGTGACTATGCGCTTTTTTTTCTTGAAACGAAAAAAAACGCTCATTACTTAAATGACACAAGCAGAAAAATGATAGAAAATCTGACTCATATGCTTGATGACTATTTTAATAAGGGAAAAGCAGAAGGTGTAATTCGCAGCCTGCCCTCTAATGTGTTAATTGCGATTGTGTTAGGGGCATTTCTCAAGATATATCAACTCGTCCAAACGGGTGATATAGAGATGGACATGGATTTAATTACTGAATTGGAACAATGCTGCTGGGACGCCATTAAGCTTCATTCATCACAAAATTAGGAAAGGAAGATGTATTAATGAAACAGGCAAGTGCAATACCTCAGCCCAAAACATACGGACCTTTAAAAAATCTTCCGCATCTGGAAAAAGAGCAGCTTTCTCAATCCTTATGGCGGATAGCCGATGAATTGGGGCCGATTTTCCGTTTCGATTTTCCAGGGGTGTCCAGTGTTTTTGTATCCGGCCACAATCTTGTGGCTGAAGTGTGTGATGAAAGCCGCTTTGACAAAAACCTTGGCAAAGGCTTGCTAAAGGTGCGCGAATTCGGCGGAGACGGCTTATTTACAAGCTGGACGCACGAACCGAATTGGCAAAAAGCCCACCGCATTTTACTGCCGAGTTTCAGTCAAAAAGCGATGAAAGGCTATCATTCTATGATGCTGGATATCGCAACCCAGCTGATTCAAAAATGGAGCCGGCTTAATCCTAATGAAGAAATTGATGTAGCGGACGACATGACCCGTCTGACGCTTGATACGATTGGGTTATGCGGGTTTAACTATCGCTTCAACAGCTTTTACCGTGATTCTCAGCATCCGTTTATCACCAGTATGCTCCGTGCCTTAAAAGAGGCGATGAACCAATCGAAAAGACTGGGCCTGCAAGATAAGATGATGGTGAAAACGAAGCTGCAGTTCCAAAAGGATATAGAAGTCATGAACTCCCTGGTCGATAGATTGATAGCTGAGCGAAAAGCGAATCCGGATGAAAACATTAAGGATCTTTTATCACTCATGCTTTATGCCAAAGATCCTGTAACAGGTGAAACGCTCGATGATGAAAACATTCGATACCAAATCATAACGTTTTTAATTGCAGGGCATGAAACAACAAGCGGTTTGCTTTCCTTTGCGATTTACTGTCTGCTTACACATCCGGAAAAACTGAAAAAAGCGCAAGAGGAAGCGGATCGCGTGTTAACGGATGACACGCCGGAATATAGACAAATCCAGCAGCTGAAATACATTCGGATGATTTTAAATGAAACACTCAGGTTGTACCCAACAGCTCCGGCCTTTTCTCTCTATGCCAAGGAAGATACTGTTTTAGGCGGGGAATATCCGATCAGCAAAGGGCAGCCTGTCACCGTTTTGATTCCGAAACTGCACCGGGATCAAAACGCTTGGGGAGAGGATGCAGAAGCTTTTCGTCCGGAACGGTTTGAAGACCCTTCGCGTATTCCTCACCATGCGTATAAGCCGTTTGGAAACGGGCAGCGTGCTTGTATTGGCATGCAGTTTGCTCTCCAAGAAGCGACAATGGTTCTCGGTCTTGTATTAAAGCATTTTGATGTGATGAACCATACTGGATACGAACTAAAAATCAAAGAGGCATTAACGATCAAACCGGATGAATTTAAGATTACTGTGAAACCGCGGAAAACAGCGGCAATCAATGTACAGAGAAAAGAACAGGCTGACATCAAAACAGAAACGAAGCCAAAAGAAACAAAGCCTAAACACGGCACACCATTACTCGTTCTTTACGGCTCGAATCTTGGGACAGCAGAAGGAATAGCCGGTGAACTGGCTGCTTACGGCCGCCAGATGGGTTTTACAGCCGAAACGGCTCCGCTTGATGATTATATCGGCAAGCTTCCAGAACAAGGCGCAGTCGTCATCGTTACGGCTTCTTATAATGGGGCGCCGCCTGATAATGCTGCAGGCTTTGTAGAGTGGCTGGAAGGGCTTGAGGAAGGACAATTGAAAGGTGTCTCTTATGCGGTATTCGGCTGCGGAAACCGGAGCTGGGCCAGCACGTATCAGCGGATTCCCCGCCTGATAGATGACATGATGAAAGCAAAGGGGGCATCACGTTTAACAGCGATTGGGGAAGGCGATGCCGCCGATGATTTTGAAAGCCATCGCGAGTCGTGGGAAAACCGCTTCTGGAAGGAAACGATGGAAGCATTTCATATAAACGAAATAGCTCAGAAAGAAGACAGGCCTTCATTATCAATTACTTTTCTCAGTGAAGCGACGGAAACGCCGCTTGCCAAAGCATATGGCGCGTTTGAAGGGAACGTTTTAGAGAACCGGGAGCTCCAGACGGCTGATAGCCCGCGTTCCACCCGCCATATTGAATTGCAGATTCCTGACGCCAAAACATATAAGGAAGGCGATCATATCGGCATATTGCCAAAAAACAGCCAGAAGCTTGTTCAGCGGGTCCTCAGCCGATTCGATTTGCAGTCCAATCATGTGATGAAAATGAGCGGCGGCCCTCATATGGCTCATCTTCTGATGGATCGGCCGATCAAAGTGATGGATTTATTGGCGTCCTATGTGGAGTTGCAGGACCCGGCTTCAAGGCTTCAGCTGCGGGAGCTGGCTTCTTATACAGTCTGTCCGCCGCATAAAAAAGAGCTGGAACAGCTCGTTTCAGATGATGGCATTTATAAAGAGCAGGTATTGGCAAAACGTCTTACCATGCTTGATTTTTTAGAGGATTATCCTGCCTGCGAAATGCCGTTTGAGCGGTTTTTAGCACTTTTGCCATCACTAAAACCGAGATATTATTCCATTTCAAGCTCACCGAAAGTCCATGCCAATATCGTGAGCATGACAGTAGGCGTTGTTAAAGACTCAGCCTGGAGCGGGCGAGGCGAATACCGGGGCGTCGCCTCTAATTATTTAGCAGAGCTGAATACAGGTGATGCAGCAGCCTGTTTCATCCGAACGCCGCAATCCGGATTCCAGATGCCAGATGACCCTGAAACCCCTATGATTATGGTCGGACCGGGTACAGGAATTGCGCCATTCAGGGGCTTTATTCAGGCAAGATCTGTTTTGAAGAAGGAAGGAAGCGCGCTTGGTGAAGCTCTTTTATACTTCGGCTGCCGACGCCCCGATCATGATGATCTTTACAGAGAAGAGCTGGATCAAGCGGAACAGGATGGTTTGGTGACAATCCGCCGATGCTACTCACGCGTTGAAAACGAATCAAAAGAATATGTCCAGCACTTGCTCAAACAAGATACGCAGAAATTGATGTCACTCATTGAAAAAGGTGCTCACATTTACGTATGTGGTGATGGATCGCAAATGGCTCCTGATGTAGAGAATACTTTGCGTCAGGCATATGAAGCTGAAAAAGGAGCAAGTCAGGAAGAATCAGCCGATTGGCTGGAAAAGCTGCAAGATCAAAAACGTTATGTGAAAGATGTTTGGACAGGAATGTAATAAAAAATCAAATCCCGCCATCAATTAGATTGGCGGGATTGCTTTGCATGTGAGAAAACCGGCACGATAATGAAATCTACTGAAAAGGATGTTATAGGGAGTATCGCGCCGGCCTTATTGTTAATATCGTCACACAGGGACAAAAGTTTAGGTTTTTTGCCTTATTTTTAAATTAAATAGTCTAAAAGTCTTGTTTTTGTGATTTGCACATCTTTTTTGGTGTTTTGTTCTCGCCTATTCCTCAAGATGAGCCATCTGTTGAAGAGCGATGTTTAAATTGGCGTTCCACATGTTTTCGGTAATGAAAGTCATGAATCAGCCGAATCGTGGGCCTGATTAACAGCAGCAAGCTCCCAATCGCAAATAGCCATATCCCTGCCGACATTAATTGGTCATAAAAAAAGAAAAGGCTCCCGACGAGAAACAAAGCACCAATGATAAAATCGTTTACGGTATAAAGAATCTTGTATCGTTTTTTGAAAAAAAGTTCGTATCGTTGCAGTTCTTTTTTGATGTCATGTTCTTCATTAGCTGCCACTATCATCCCTCCATTCTATTTAGGCTTACCCTCACGTAAACGACATGTAAACATAAGAATTGCCTTGGGAAATGGAGGGGTCAGAGAATGATCAACAATGTTTTTAAATAGGACTTCTTTTTTACAAAGACGATTCCATCGCCTCAACAATAAGACCAGTCAAAGCTTTAGCCCCTTGAGGAACCAAGTGTACGCCATCAGGTGTAAAGTATTCTGGATGCTGAAGAGCTTCTGTATGCCAGTCAACTAACGTAACATTTTTATGTGCGCTTGCCTGGTACTTCAAAGATTCATTTACCTTGCTTTCCCATTGACGGGGGACCCGTGTATTGACAAGGTAGATATGAGCTTTTGAGAAAGCTTGAAGCAATTGTTCAATTTGGCTGTCTGTAAAGTAACCATTGGTTCCCAGCTCAATGATGACAGCTTTGTTCGGCTGATTAAAAGACTTGTATTCCCTTGTGAGCTCCAAAGCTTGAGACATTTGTCTCCCCACCTTTCCATCAATCGTAACATGTGAAAGTGACTGCCGAAGGTGTGAGGCAATATCAAGCATGACGGAATCTCCTATAGCTAACACTTCTTTGTCAGAGTCTGCGGGTTCTTTCTCCTGCTGAGATTGCGTGTCTTTATTTTTGCTAGTCTCTTGTCCATTATTTTTGTTTTCCTTTTGATCTTGATGGGAGTCTGTTGTCTTTTGTTCGGCATCGTTTTCCTTGTCTTTATCGACTGCAGCATTCTTTCTGTCCTCAGAAGCCTGGCTGGTATCAGCGTTTGTTTCTTGTGAGCTATACGTCCATTTGGTGGGGTGCTTTTGCTCTCCGGCTAGTCCAGACAGCCCTCCCGCAAAAATAAGTACAGCGAGAATGACGAAACCAATTGACATTTTACTGAGGACAGTTGTCGTTTTCCATTCCCTGATTCTATGTATAAAAACGCGGCGGAAAAAGAATCTAAATCCCTGTGTTCGTATCGGCTTCTCAATAAAATGATAGGAAAGCTCGGCGAGTATAAATGTCACAATAACCTTTAGCACGATATGCCAAAAAACAGGGTTTCCGATTTCTTGAACTGGCGTACTTAACACAATCACAGGGTAGTGCCAAAGATAAATACCGTAAGACCTCGTTCCAAGCCAACGAAGCGGCCTCCATGAAAGCAGATTGCCTAAAAAGCTGCTCGGATGACAAACACATGCAATAAGGATTGCGGCGACCATGCTAATCAAAAGCATTCCGCCTCTGTAAAGAAAAGGCTCGTATTCATCTGTGAAATAGACACACAACACTAAAATACAAAATGCCGAAAGTTCAGTGGCGTGCAATGTGTGCTTCAGTTTACTTGGCAGCCTGTTGGAAGACAGCCTTTTCATAGGCCAAACCAAAGCCAAGGCACATCCGATGAGAAGCTCAAACGACCGAGTATCTGTACCGTAATACACGCGGCTCGGATCTGCGCCGGGTTCATACAATATGCTCATCATCACGGCTGAACAAAGCGCAAGCAATGATACCACCGCCGCCAATCTGGCGCGGCTTTTAAATATGTACATCCCAACAACCAAGAACATCGGCCATATCATATAAAATTGTTCTTCAATCGCCAGCGACCAAAGATTTTTTAAAGGTGATGGGGAACCAAAACTATCAAAGTATGATAGTTTGTGAAAAATAAAATACCAATTACTTATATATAAGAGAGAAGAAATGGCATCTCCGCGTACAGTATGCAATAGTTCCCTATCAAACAATACAACCCAAATAACAGCAGAAAAGATCATAAGGTAAGCCGCTGGCAGAAGCCGCCGAATTCGGCGCACCCAAAAATCCCGAAAATCAAGACTGATATCATTTCCATGTGCCGGCAATAGAATAGATGTAATTAAATAGCCGGATAAAACAAAAAAGATACCAACTCCAATGAAGCCGCCGTTAGCCCAATTGAAGTTTAGGTGATAAGCGATAACTGACAGGACGGCAAAAGCCCGAAGGCCATCGAGTCCAGGGATGTATCGATGATGTTGTGTCTTGTGATACATGGGTATTCCTCCAATAGTGTGCAGATATTCTCGTTGTTTTTGATAGCTAGGTTACGATCTCACTTAGAGAAGAGAGAAAACATCCATCATATGAGTTGGATGTTTTTTTATATTATCGAACGTAACGATCTCCCACGAGCAAGCTTGATATGACGCTGGTTGGAATTTCAAACTCGGTAACGCCCATATAGCCGGGAGCGACTTCATATTCATCAAATGAGATCACAAGTTTATGGTCTTCATTAATATAAAACGTTTGATCAGGAAGAATTTTTTTGAATGGTTCTGCATCTTCTTCAGTGAGCCAATAGATTTTATTTGGATCTTCCTTCATTTGCTGTTTCATTTGTTCTTTGATGTTTTGGCTGATGACGTTGATATAGCGTTCATCTTTGAATAAGCTTTTTAATGTCAGTAAGATATCATTCTTTTTGTCAATTGTGATATAACGGCTTTGGGTGTAAGATGATGCTTGTGTTTTTTCAATATCTCGCCGGATAGAGAGTAAATCTGGCGTGTCTGTCACTGTCTCGTAATCACTATAGATGCTGAGATGCCCTTTTTTGTTTTTAGATGTGGACTGTATAAATTCCTTGTACAGCTGCTTGCTTTCTTTCAAGTATTTTTGGTTAATGCTGTTTTCAAGCTCTTTATTAGAAAGTCCGGACAGAGCAGGTGTTTTGACATCGATGCTCGATTGATCTTTCTCTTCTTTGATCTCAATAAAAGTGATGGCTTTGACAATCTTGCCGATGACAGGGATTCTCGACATCGCTTGAGCTGCGTCAGGGTTGATGTTGACAAGTGCAGTGAATAAAATAGCCGCCGCGACAGCTGCCGATGTCGGCCACATGACGATTCTTTTCTTTTTTGGTTCTTGCTGAAGGGCTTTTTCAACAATGATATCAAGTTCTTTAGGAATCTGAACATTTTTATATTCTTCTCTTAACTGCTGCAATCTCTTATCCATTAAGAAAGATCCTCCTTCGTCAACTGAATGCGCATCAGCTTCAATGCTCTGTAGAGGCGCGTTTTGACGGTATTCGTGTTTTCTCCTGTAATTTCCGCAATTTCTTCTAATTTGAGGTCTTCAAAAAAACGCAAAATAATAATGGTTTTATAGCGGTACGGCAATTCGTCAAGCGCTTCATGGAGATCGGTATCCTTGTAATGGTCTTCCTTTCCTTTGCTTAAAAACTCTATCGTTTCGTCATCCATCACTTTTACCTTTTTTTGTTTGCGCAAAAAATCAATAGCTGTCCGTACTAAAATTTTATAAAACCAGCTTTTTATCGTCTCAGGGTTTCTAACCGTTTCTACTGAGCTCAGCGCTTTTTTTATAGATTCCTGAATAATATCTAATGCGTCATCTTGATTTTTCACATAACTGAAAGCCAACCTGTAGAAATCTTGCTTATGATCAGTTATGCATGCGACAAGCAACGCTTTTGTTGTTTGTTTTTTCTTCATTGCAATAAAGGGCTCCTTTTTGAATATACGTATATCATAGGCTGTTACCTAGGATAGACGCGGAAGGCTGAAAAATAGTTTGCGCAGAATCGCATTTTTTTAAAAGAAATGATCAGAGGGGGAGGAGCCTAAACACTTTGTAGAAAGGAATGCATAAAAAAACATGACTTGTATCAACAAGCCATGTTTTTGTACTATTGCTCTATTCCAAATAATGTTTTTTGAAATCTGAGTGGATAGAAAATTTGCGGCGTAACCGAATGAGATTTTCTCCAAAGCTTTCTTCTAAAAGCCCTCTATGCTTTTTCAGAATTTCCATGAGGTACAGATCATGAATAATCACTTCAGTTATAGGCATGACTAAACCTACATGCATTGTCCATGCAGCACGGCTGTCGTTGCCAAGAGAGACGATACCTGCTACCACTTCTGAATCATCCCCGCTATAGACAAGCCACCGTCCGTCATACTCTTCTGTAATTTCACTGCTCATATCATGAAGGTAAACAGTAGCAAAATCAGATACGATGTCTCCGTACGCAATAATGGTGACAATGACACCTTGATTTGCCGCCTGTTTTAGCTCTGATTCTATCTCATCAAAATCCTCTTTCCATATTTCTAAGAGGATTCTTTTTTTGGCGGATAAGATACAAGCCTTCACCTTTTCAAGAATTTCATTGCGTCCGGTGATATTCCAGATATTTTCCCGGTCATTTGCAGTCTGCTCGAATTTTTCAAAGTATTTCTCAGCCTGATCAAAATGCTCTTCCGCTTTGAGCCGGCGGTTTTTAATCAGTTCTTTAGCGGGTACAGGGACATATTGAGGCGTATTTCCATGACTTACAAAAACATCTCCTCTAATGACAAGGCTTTCCAGGACTTCATAAATTTTAGAACGGGGCACTCCGGATTTTTTGGCGACGGCATAGCCTGTTAAAGGTGATTCTTGCAATAAAGCAAGATATGCTTTTGATTCATATTCGGTAAAATTGAGGTTTTTTAAAATGTCTAACATATTTTCTTTCATATATCCTCCAATATAAAGAGCAATCGCTGCCTTTGTAATCGCTATTTTAACAAACCATATTGATTTATTCCAAACCCATTGATACAATTTTATGAGTAGTTACTTTTGTAGTCACTATATGTTGTGAGGATTTTTTAAAGGGGGAGAAGAAATGCACAGCTTACTCACATACATACCGATAGCTGCCATGATGGTTATTTTACCGGGTGCAGATACAATGCTTGTGATGAAAAATACCCTTAGATACGGCGCAAAGGCTGGCCGTTATAACATTCTTGGATTAGCAACAGGACTTTCCTTTTGGACCGTTATCGCCATTTTAGGTTTATCAGTGGTTATTGCAAAGTCGGTGTTTCTTTTCACAACGATCAAATATTTGGGAGCAGCGTACTTAATTTATTTAGGTATCAAAAGTTTTTTTGCCAAAAGCATGTTTTCTATAGATGACATGCAATCCCAAGCAACAACTACGGGAAATTCTCCGAAACGTTATTATAAAACTTCCTTTATGCAAGGATCACTTAGTAACATTCTCAATCCTAAAACTGTTTTGGTTTATGTTACAATCATGCCCCAATTTATCAATCTGAAGGGGAATATAAACCAGCAGCTCATCATTTTAGCTTCAATCCTAACCTTATTAGCGGTGTTATGGTTCCTCTTTCTCGTTTATATTATTGATTTCGCAAAAAAATGGATGAAAAACTCGAAGTTCCAGAAAGTGTTTCAAAAAATAACCGGAATGATATTAGTAGGTTTCGGCATCAAAACTGGTTTGAGTTAATATTCGAGGTGATACGCCTAAATGAAGTAAACGATTTTAGAGGCCGAATAAAAGCTGACATTTCATATTCAAGCTTAGCTTAATGTCTGACCCATACAAAAAAGACAAGGGAGTGAGTATCCCTTGTCTTTTTTATTATTTCATCTTATATCCTCTGCGGGTTTGCACCTTATATAAAATAATCAATAAAACAAACCAGACCGGAGTGACAAACAAAGCAACACGTGTATCATTCGCCAGTGCCAATACGACAAGAACGAACGCGAGAAATGCGAGTGTTAAGTAGTTGGATAATGGGTAAAAAGGCATTTTAAATTTGTTTGTTTTCGCTTCATCCTGCCTTGTTTTTCGATATTTCAAATGGCAAATCACCGTGATGCCCCAAATAAAAATGAAACATATTGTAGAAACACTTGTAATCAGTGTAAAGACTTGCTCGGGCATTATATAATTCAGGCTGACGCCAATTAGAATGGCGATGGTTGAAAAGAACAGCGCATTACTTGGAACTTTAGAAGAAGTCAATTTCTTCAATAATCCAGGTGCGTGATGATCCTTGGCTAGAGAATAGACCATGCGGCTTGTGCTGAATAAAGCGCTGTTAGCCGCTGATGCCGCTGATGTTAATACAACAAAATTGATCATACTGGCAGCGGCAACGATGCCTACAACAGAAAAGACTTGAACAAATGGGCTTTCATTTGGGTTCAAAACATTCCAAGGGTAGATACACATAATGACAAAAAGTGCGCCGACATAAAAAAGTAAAATCCGGGCAGGGATTTGATTGATGGCTTTAGGGATCACTTTTTGGGGATTTTCTGTTTCACCTGCTGTCAGTCCAACAAGTTCAATTCCCACAAAAGCGAAGACAACCATTTGGAATGAAAGGATAAATCCATGCCATCCATTTGGAAACATGCCGCCGTGCTTCCAAAGATTCGTGAGGCTGGCTGAGCCGGAAGCTGTGGAAAAACCTTTCGCAATCAAGAAAATACCAGTTACGATAAGAGCCAATATGGCAATGACTTTGATCAATGCAAACCAGAATTCTAATTCTCCGAAAAGTTTAACGGTGGCAAGATTCATGATCAGCAGGATGATAAGCGCAAGAAGACCCGGCAGCCATTGAGGCACATCGGGAAGCCAATATTGCGTATAAATGCCGACCGCGGTTAAATCAGCCATCGCGAGAGAAATCCAGCAGAACCAGTAGGTCCAGCCAGTGATAAACGCTGCCATGTTGCCTAAATAGTCCCTTACAAAATCAACGAAAGAGTGATATCCCGTATTTGATAAGAGCAGTTCTCCTAGCGAACGCATAATGAAAAAGCAAAAGACTCCAGTGATCAAGTAAGCAAATAAAATGGATGGTCCCGCAAAGTGAATGGATTTTCCTGAGCCTAAGAATAAACCTGTCCCGATTGCACCCCCAATCGCCATTAATTGTATATGCCTGTTTTTAAGGCCTCTAGACAATTTTTGCTGTTGTCCAAAATTGTCTTTGGTAGAATTGCCTATCAATTTTGTTTTCCTCCAATAATAAAAGATGAATAAAGTTTTATCGGATATTATACCATCTAAGAGAATACAATGTTTGATTTTTAAATTTTAAAAATATAATTTTCATTTGCTTGTGCGTAAAGGTGCCAAATGTCTCCCGAAGAATATGCTTATCACAAAAGATTTTTATCAATCATTCGGTTTTGACTCAGTCGAGAATCCTTATACAAACATAAAAGTTTCGAAAAAACAGTGGGTCCATATGGAGGATCTATTTTTTCAATGGATATCTCCTTATCTATCAACATTCGGCCAAACAGTTGTTACGCCATTTCTAAGTAATGACTGGGAGGGAGGATGTCATCTGGACGATATGATGGATGATGAGTTTGCTGAGGTTTATGAAGAATATAAGGCTTTTTTAATAGGTAACGATTTGTATGATCATACGCCCACTTTGCTTGAAAACAGCAGGGGATATCAAATCGCTCATATCGGTGATTTTTCAATCCTGGGCAAGATGGCTGCAAGAAATCATCATTATTTATTCTTTGCCGATGGAGATAAAGTTTTTATGTTTACAGATTCACTGACCTTCCAGATGTATTGTAAGGATAAAGAAGTTTTGCATAATGAAATGAGAAAGATCGGGCAGTTGCTGCATCCTGATTTTTTATCGTGAATCACTGTGGCGGACACATAGAGTGTCCGGCATTTTTTTGTTTTCAATTGATGTCATGTCTAGTGGGAATGTATTTTGGGGAAAATGTCCTGATCTATTAGATTTATTTTCTGTCATTCGGGATTTTTCCATCATTACGTTCCTGAAGAATGATAAACTGTTTACTGATTATTACTTTGGAAGGAGCACAGTCTTGAAGAACTGCGAATCTAAAATACTAATATCAAACATAAATAATTTGAAGTGATAAACACATAGGCATAAAAGGTCAGTATGTCAATCTGCTATAAAGACCTTTCTGAAAGTGTATCAATAGATAATCTCAAGGCTGTCTGTCATAAAGATTCGGAATATTCTTGTTAAGGGCTTATCTAATAAGGGCAAAGGATGATAGACGTGAAAAGAATAGATAAAATATACCATCAGCTCATGCATAATTTTCATGACTCCAGCTTAGATCAACTTTTAAAAGTACAGGGGAATTCAGCAAAGGAAATTGCTGAGCAGCTGAAAATGGAGCGGTCCAATGTCAGTTTTGAATTGAACAATCTCGTCCGATCTAAAAAGGTCATAAAAATTAAAACGTTTCCTGTGCGATATATCCCAGTCGAAATAGTGGAAAGGTTATATAACAAGAAATGGGATACAGAGATGATGGAAGTGAAAGGCCTGGAGCTGTTTTCCGGGAATCCAAAACAGAATCATCAAAACATTTCCACGAATCCTCTAGAGCTTATGATTGGGGCAAAAGGCAGCTTGAAGAAAGCAATCTCCCAGGCAAAGGCAGCTGTCTTTTATCCGCCGAACGGTCTGCATATGCTCCTCTTAGGGCCAACAGGTTCCGGTAAATCCCTTTTTGCAAACCGGATTTACCAGTTTGCCATTTACTCTGACATTTTGAAGACCGGTGCTCCATTTATTACATTTAACTGTGCAGATTACTACAACAATCCTCAATTATTGCTTTCTCAATTATTCGGACACAAAAAAGGCTCATTTACAGGTGCCGGCGAGGATAAAGCTGGTTTAGTCGAACAGGCCAATGGAGGGATTCTTTTTATGGATGAAATCCATCGTCTCCCTCCTGAGGGACAAGAAATGCTGTTTTATTTTATTGACAGCGGTTCTTATAACCGGCTTGGAGAATCTGAACATAAACGAACATCAAACGTATTGTTTATTTGCGCCACTACAGAAAATCCGAGTTCTGCACTTTTAAAAACATTTTTGCGAAGAATCCCAATGACTATTCATATTCCTTCGCTTGAAGAACGATCGCTTAAAGAAAGAGTGGATTTGACGACGTTTTTATTAGGGAAAGAAGCAGAGCGAATTAAGAAAAATCTGAGTGTGCACATAGATGTCTATAATGCGCTTATTCATTCTGCAAAATTCGGGAATGTGGGACAGCTGAAATCAAATGTCCAGTTAGTTTGTGCACACGGGTTTTTGCACAACCTTGACAGAAATGAGGTTATTGAACTGACTGTTCGGGATCTGCCGGATGAAATCAAGCAAGACTGGATGTCCAGCAGCAAAAACATGCAAAGAAGCAAAGCGATTTCTGAATATGTAAATATCACAACGATCATCTCTCCGATTGTAGAAGATGAAACAACAAAAATTGACGAAGATCTCTCATTTAATCTGTATCATTTGATCGAGGAAAAAGTGAAAACCCTCATGAAAGAAGGGTTATCTAAAAAGGATATTAATCAATACATCTTGACTGATATCCATTTGCATGTCAGAAGTTTTTTTCAGCATCGGGCGTTTCAAAAGGACAGCCTGCTGACATTCGTTGAAGATGACGTGATTCAAATGACCAAACAGTTAAAAGAAATAGCTGAACATGAGCTGGATTGCACATTTGACCGTAAATTTATTTATTTCTTGAGTATGCATATTGACGCATTTTTAAAGCGCGGTAAGCAAATTGATGTTTTAAACACACAGGAGACTGATGAAATCCGTGATACTCATGTGAAAGAATATCGGGTGGCGATGATTTTTAAAGATAAAATTCAGGAATATTTTAAAGTGGCTATTCCGGAAATAGAGGTCATCTACTTAACGATGCTGATTCACTCCATTAAATCGTTAAAAGAGAACAAAAGGGTCGGTATTATCGTGGCTGCACATGGAAATAGCACGGCGAGTTCAATGGTTGAAGTTGCGACAGAACTGTTAGGAAGCACTCCAATTGCAGCAGTTGATATGCCGCTTTCTGTTTCACCTTCGGACATTATCGAATGCGTAGCGGAAAAAATGAAACAGGTTGACGAAGGCGAAGGTGTTTTAATGCTGGTAGACATGGGGTCACTTGCAATGCTGGAGAGCAAGCTGGAGGAAAAAACAGGCATTGCTATCAAAACAATCAGCAATGTTACGACCTCAATGGTGCTGGATGCTGTCAGAAAGGTGAATTATTTGGATTTGAATTTGCATGCGATCTATCAATCGGTCACGAAGGATTTTATTGAATTATGGGAGCGGCAGCCAGCAGCATCTGGCAAAAAGAAAGCACTGGTCTCCATCTGCACGACAGGCAGCGGAACGGCCAAAAAGCTGGAAGACATCCTGACCACGATCGTAAACAAAGCCTCCGATACCCCGATTCACATATTGACCGTTTCATCTATTAAATTGGCAAACCGGATAAAAGAAATCGAAAAAGAGTATGAGATCCTTGCGACAGTCGGAACGAAAGACCCTAAAATCAATGCTCCGCATGTATCTTTAGAAGTGTTAATTGAAGGGGAGGGAGAGAAGCTGATTCAACAGGCGATTACCAAAGGCAGCATCCCCTTGAGCAATGGATTGAACGAAGCAAATATCATTGTCAGGGAGCTTTGTGAGGATAGCTTAAAAAAGTACCTTGTCTTCTTGAACCCCCACCATATTATCGAAATGTTATTAGAGTGGCTGCAAACTGTTCAGGATGAGCTGGGAGCCATATTCAATAATGCAGTTTTGATCAAAGTCATCATGCATACGGCGTTCGCCTTTGAAAGGGTGATTAAGCAGAATCCGATTGCTTTCTCAGAGGAAGAAGAAATAAATGATCAGATGAAAGAAATGGTGAATGTGACAGAGCGGACATTAGCGCCATATGAACAAAAGCTTGGACTTCGCATAAGTGATGATGAAAAATTATTTATAGCCGCCATCTTCGCTGAAGAAGTGCATGGCCAGCTGTTTTAAAAGCAGTTTTTTAATGTGAACCTGTATTAAATGGAACGCCATTTTAATACAGGTTTATTTTTTTGATTCCAAGTGTTTCAACAACAGACTATCATTGGCTGAAAACTTAATGAAAACGCTTAACACAACTTTGTTGGCACGATCCTTGCATTATATATGGATGTACAAAACAGGAAAGGAGCAATGTATATGATTTCAGTTATTATCAGTGGTCATGGAGATTTTCCCATAGCATTAAAAGAGTCTTCAGGGATGATATTCGGTGAAGAAAATAACCTGCTTGCAGTGCCGTTTTTTAAAGGGGAAGGCATTCAAACGCTGCAAGAAAAATATCGTCAGGCGCTCAAGGACATTCCGGAAGAAAATGAAGTGCTTTTTTTAGTCGATATTTTTGGAGGAACGCCATATAACGCGGCAGCTTCTTTCATTGCTGAGGATCAAAGAATGGATATGGCAGCCGGTGTAAACCTGCCGATTCTGCTGGAGGTATTAAGCCTGAGAGAACATCTGACACTTAAAGATTTGCTGAACAACTTAAAAGCAATGAGCCAGCAAAGCTTTCAAGTGTGCAGTGAACATTTAGAAAAAGTAAAAACTGCCAATCAGGAAACAAGAGAGGATGAATTGTAATGAACATTGTGTTAGCCAGAATTGATGACCGCTTTATTCACGGCCAAATCTTGACAAGATGGATTAAAGTCCATGCAGCAGACCGAATTATCGTTGTCTCCGATGATGTTGCACAGGACGAAATGAGAAAAACGTTGATCCTTTCTGTTGCACCTTCAAATGTAAAGGCTAGTGCCGTTTCGGTTTCAAAAATGGCAAAAGCGTTTCATAGTCCGCGCTATGAAGGAGTAACGGCAATGCTCTTGTTTGAAAATCCGTCCGATATTGTATCTCTTATTGAAGCAGGTGTGCCGATCAAAACCGTAAACGTCGGGGGAATGCGTTTTGAAAATCATCGCAGGCAAATCACAAAATCAGTCAGCGTCACAGAGCAAGATATAAAGGCGTTTGAAGCATTAAGTGACTTGGGCGTGACACTGGAATTGAGGCAGCTGCCTTCAGATGCCAGCGAGGATTTTGTACAGATTTTACGGAACGTAACAAAATAATCAAGGGGATGAGAATATGTCTTCATTACAAATTATTTTGTTGTTAATTATTGCAGCAATCACCGGCATCGCAAGTGTATTGGATGAAGGGCAGACACACCGGCCGCTTGTGGCCTGCACGCTAGTTGGCTTGGTCCTCGGGGACTTAAAAACAGGAATTATTCTCGGAGGCACACTAGAGCTGATGGCGCTGGGCTGGATGAACGTCGGCCTTGCCATGGCGCCTGATACAGCGATTGCCTCTGTCATCTCAACCATTTTAGTTATTACCGCTGATCAGGGAATTGGCGAAGGCATCGCCGTCGCTGTTGCTTTGGCAGCTGCGGGGCAGGCGCTGACTATTTTTGTGCGGACGATCACTGTCTTTTTCATTCACCGCGCTGATCAATACGCAAAAAAAGGGAATATAAAAGGAATTGAAATTATGCATATTACCGCGATGGTGTTTCAAGCGCTGCGCGTAATGATACCGACATTAATTGTCGCATTGATCAGTGTCAGCGCTGTTCAGGCGTTCTTGGGCAATATCCCGGATGTCATTACAAAAGGGCTGCAAATAGGCGGAGGCATTATCGTTGTTGTCGGATATGCCATGGTAATCAATATGATGAATATTCCTTATTTAAAGCCATTTTTCTATATAGGTTTCTTATTGGCAGCGTTTACCGATTTTAACTTAGTAGGGTTTGGAGCACTTGGTCTCTGTCTGGCGCTTTTATACCAGCAGGTGATGCAAAAACATAACGCGCACGGAGCAGTCGCCGCCGCATCAGACAGTGGCCATGTGGCTGTTTATGATGACGATGATGATGACCTTGATGCCTAAACCATAAGGGGGGATGAAAAAATGGAGAAAGAAAAAAGATTAACGAAAAAAGAAATTTTCAGCATGTTTATTCGTTCGAATTTTTTGCTCGGCTCCTTTAACTTCGAACGTGTGCAGGCCATGGGATATTGCTATGTCATGATTCCGGCGATCAAAAAACTGTACGGACCCGGAGCGAAAAGAAACGAAGCCTTGCAGCGGCATTTGGAATGGTTTAATACACATCCGTGGCTGACTGCGCCTATATTTGGCGTGACGGCAGCCATGGAAGAAGAAATGGCGAACAATAAAGGAATTGATGGAAAAGCAATAAGCGGAATGAAAATCGGTTTGATGGGCCCGATAGCGGGTGTAGGCGATCCGATTTTCTGGGGAACGATTCGTCCGGTCTTAGCTGCGTTAGGGGCATCCCTTGCTTTAGGAGGAAACATTGCCGGCCCTTTGCTATTCTTTTTCTTGCTGAACGCCATAAGATTAAGCACAAAATATTACGGGTTAAAGTATGGCTATGTGAAAGGAATGGAGATTCTGCAGGATTTAGCGGGGAATCGCATTCAAAAGCTTACAGAGGGTGCTTCGATTCTCGGGTTATTTGTAATGGGGGCTCTCGTTTCCAAATGGACCACGATCAACATTCCAATCGTTGTGTCCAGGATTAAGGATGAAAGTGGAAAAGTGGATGTTCAAACCGTACAAAATGTGTTAGACAGCATTATGCCGGGTGCGCTGCCTCTGGGGTTAACGTTATTGGTGGCATGGATGCTGCGCAAAGGGGTGAATCCTCTTCTTATTATTTGCGGGATCTTTATTATCGGGATTCTTGGATATTGGGCTGGATTCTTAGCATAAGCTGTGTGATGTAAGAAAGAAGAGGGAAACTGCAGCACTCCATCATATAGTCAATCATTCGGATAACAGAGAAACAGAGGAGAATTGCCAGAAACGGATCAACTTGTGCAGCAGTCTCTCTTGTAAATGTTCAAACATGAAGAGAGGAGCGAAGGAACAAATGAAAAAGAGACTTATTCAAGTCATGATCATGTTCATCCTGCTGTTGACTATGGCATTTCCGGCTGAGGCAGCCGATTCAAGCTACTATGACGAGGATTATCGTCCTCAATATCATTTCACGCCGGAAGCAAACTGGATGAATGATCCAAACGGGATGGTATATTATGCTGGAGAATATCACTTGTTCTATCAATACCATCCATACGGGCTTCAGTGGGGCCCCATGCATTGGGGGCATGCCGTGAGCGAAGATTTGGTTACGTGGAAGCACCTTCCTGTTGCGCTGGCTCCGGATGACAAAGGCACGATCTTTTCAGGCAGCGCAGTTGTAGACAGGAATAACACAAGCGGTTTTCAGACAGGCAAAGAGAAGCCGCTAGTGGCTATTTATACACAGGATCGAGAAGGCCATCAAGTGCAGAGTATCGCCTATAGCAATGACAAAGGAAGAACGTGGACGAAATACGCTGGCAACCCTGTCATTCCAAACCCGGGAAAAAAAGATTTTCGCGATCCAAAAGTCTTTTGGTATGAAAAAGAAAACAAGTGGGTGATGGTGCTTGCGGCCGGAGACCGAATCCTCATTTATACGTCCAAAAATTTGAAGCAGTGGACGTATGCAAGTGAATTTGGACAGGGGCAAGGAAGTCATGGGGGAGTATGGGAGTGCCCGGATTTGTTTGAGCTTCCGGTAGACGGCAATCCGAATCAAAAAAAATGGGTGATGCAGGTCAGTGTCGGAAACGGAGCGGTTTCGGGAGGATCAGGCATGCAATATTTCATAGGGGACTTTGATGGAACTCATTTTAACAATGAAAATCCTTCAGACAAAGTTCTCTGGACGGATTACGGCAAAGACTTTTATGCGGCTGTATCCTGGTCTGATATTCCATCCTCAGACGGCCGGCGGCTTTGGTTAGGCTGGATGAGCAATTGGCAATATGCGAATGATGTTCCTACATCCCCATGGAGAAGTGCAACCTCCATTCCAAGAGAGGTGAAATTGAAAACGCTTACTGGAGGAGTGAGGGTCGTCCAAACACCAATAAAAGAGCTGCAAACCATTCGCGGGACCTCTAAGAGGTGGAAGAATCAGACCATATCGCCCGCAAGCCAAAATGTGTTAGCAGGCCTATCTGGAGATACGTATGAATTACATGCAGAATTTCAAGTGACCCCAGGTTCAGCAACTGAATTTGGTTTTAAAGTTCGAGCAGGCAGAAATCAATTTACAAAAGTCGGCTATGATCAAAAGAACGCCAAACTGTTCGTTGACCGGAGCGAGTCGGGGAACGTCACCTTTAATCCGACCTTTAACACCGGAAAACAAACAGCTCCGCTGAAACCGGTAAATGGAAAGGTAAAGATGCGCATTTTTGTCGACCGCTCTTCAGTTGAAGTATTTGGGAATGACGGACAGCAGGTTATAACCGATATCATTCTCCCGGATAGATCTAGCAAGGGTCTTGAATTATTTGCTGCAAATGGCAGTGTAAAGCTAAAATCTTTAACGATATATCCTTTAAAAAAGGTGTGGGGAACGTCACCTTTTATCTCAAATTTGACTGATTGGACGACTGTAAATGGCACGTGGGCCGACACAATTGAGGGGAAACTAGGGAGATCGGACGGCGATTCCTTTATCATGTCTTCAGCCTCCGGATCTGACTTCACCTATGAATCTGATATCACCATTAAGGATGGAAACGGAAGAGGAGCAGGAGCGCTTATGTTCCGCTCTGACAAAGATGCCAAAAATGGTTATCTTGCCAACGTGGATGCGAAGCATGACCTAGTGAAATTCTTTAAATTTGAGAACGGTGTCGCTTCTGTTATTGCCGAATACAAAACGCCAATAGACGTAAATAAAAAGTATCATCTGAAAACGGAAGCTCAAGGCGATCACTTTAAAATCTATTTAGATGACCGTCTTGTGATCGATGCAAATGATTCCGCATTCTCAGAAGGTCATTTTGGCTTAAATGTGTGGGATGCGACTGCTGTCTTTCAGAATGTAAACAAATAGTCTTAACTTGAAAAAAGGCACAGACCTAAACAGTCTGTGCCTTCTCGTTTATTTCAACAAATTTAATGATTCGCGGTTAAATGCTTCCAAATCATCAGGTGTTCTGCTTGTAACAATGTTGTGGCTGACGACTACTTCTGCATCTTTGTAGTTTGCGCCGGCATTGATTAAATCTTTGCGGATGCTGCGGTAGCCTGTGATATCTTTGCCTTTCAGAAGATCCGTATCAATCAATACTTGCGGGCCGTGGCAAATAGCGAAAACAGGCTTTTCATTTTCGACAAACGCTTTCGCAAATTCTCCCGGACGATCATCTGCACGAAGCAAATCTGGAGAGAATCCCCCAGGAATTAAAAGTGCATCAAATTCATTAGCATCCACATCTGAGATTGCTTTTTCGATCTTCACTTTCTCGCCATGCTTACCGGTAACTTCTTTGCCGGCTTCCAAATCGATAGCTACGACACTGTAGCCAGCTTCTTCGTATGCTTTTACCGGACTTGTATATTCGATATCTTCGAATTGGTCTGTAACGAGAACTGCAATTTTTTTGCTCATATCAAAAACCTCCTATAACCTCTTTATGCCCATAGAATAACAGGAAGATTGACCGGCATTCAAACCATTTGCTTAAGGAGATCGTTTTTCGTGAATTTCCAGTAAATAAAAGCGGGTCAGCCCATTTAAGGACTAACCCATTTTTTAGACTTACAATGTGGAAATATCAATCACAAATCGATACCGGACATCACTTCGGAGGATACGTTCGTATGCTTCGTCCACTTGGTCAGCGCGGATGACTTCGATTTTAGGTGCGATGCCATGCTCAGCAGCGAAATCAAGCATCTCTTGAGTTTCTGCAATTCCGCCGACAAGAGAACCTGCAAGGCTGCGGCGTCCCATGATTAAAGAAAACACACTGTATGTGTCCTGCTCAGCAGGTGCTCCGACATTTACAAGTGTTCCGTCTATACGAAGCATTGATAAATAGGCGTCTACATCAAGATTCGCGGATACTGTATTTAAGATCACGTCAAACCGCCCGGCCAATGCAGTGAATGTAGCTGGGTCGCTAGTTGCAAAGTAATGATCTGCCCCAAGTTCCAGAGCTTCCTCTTTTTTATTCATGGAGCGGCTCAGGACGGTTACCTCTGCACCCATCGCATGTGCAAATTGAATTGCCAAATGTCCAAGACCTCCAACTCCTACAATGGCAACCTTTTTACCAGGCCCAACATTCCAGTGTTTCAGTGGGGAATACGTTGTGATACCTGCACACAACAGCGGACTGGCAACATCCATTTCCAAACTGTCTGGAATTCGGACAACAAATCTCTCAGTGACAACGATTTTTTGGCTGTACCCGCCATACGTCGGATTTCCATCGTAGTCTAATGAGTTGTAAGTCTGCACAACACCCTTTGTGCAGAACTGTTCCTCACCGCTGAGACAGTATTCGCATTCTCCGCAGGAGTCAACAAAACAGCCGACACCAACTCGGTCCCCGACAGCAAACTTGGTAACTTCTGCTCCAACGGCTGTTACGACACCGGCTATTTCATGTCCGGGTACCATGGGGAAGATGCCCCCGCCCCATTCATCAAATGCACTATGGATGTCTGAATGGCAAATACCGCTGAATTGAATATCAATTAAGACATCATGCGGCCGTAATTCTCTTCGTTCAATCGTCGTTTGCTCAAATTTGGTTTTTGCATGTGATACGCTTAATACACGGGTATGATGTTGATTACACATATGAACCTATCCTTTCTTCATCATAAGTGCTGTAAATAAAAACATGCACTTATTTAAGTTTTGTCGTGTCTTCAACATAACGATAAACCTTAAAGTCCGCTTTAAGGCAAGGGTTTTTTGAAAAAATCTCATCTTAAAATGAATCTCATATGATCGGCTTGGTTGAACCCTTATAGTAAAATCGCACCGAATCATTTGATCCGAGGCGTACATTTTTTATAAGGTATGGTACAGGTCATCATGAACAGGCTCTAACCAATCCGTTGCCCCCGGCGTAATGGCTAAGTGCACAAACCAACTGTCTTTCGCCGCACCGTGCCAATGTGTTACATGGGGCGGAATATTTATGACATCTCCGGTTTTGAGTAATTGAGCTGGTTTTCCTTCTTCTTGATACCAGCCTTCACCGCCTGTCACTAACAAAACTTGCCCAATTTTATGAGAATGCCAGTAATTGCGGGCCCCCGGAGCAAAGGTGACATTCCCGATTGAAGCATTGAGAGGCGTCTCATCGGTAAATATCATTTGTAAATATGCATCCCCGGTAAAGTTCGCTTCAACTTTTTCACCTATAGGAAAGATTGTGCTATTGCTTAATTGATCAGATGTCATGTATTGACCTGTTTTCTTTTCATTTTTAAAGATGTCTTTTGCGATATGAAATGCTGACCAGGCTTTGGGCCATCCGGCATAAAACGAGAGGTGAGTGATGATTTCTGCAATTTCCTCTTTTGTTAATCCGTTTTCCTTCGCTTTTTGAAGATGCGGACTTAATTGTTCGAAGTTTCCTTCAGCAATTAACGCAGAAACTGTAATCATGCTGCGATCCCGCGGAGACAGTTCTTCCTCTCTTGCCCAAATGTCACCGAACAGAACATCATCGTTAAGTTCAGCAAACTTTGGCGCGAATTCTCCTAGTATATCTCGTCCAGCAGTTTGTTTTTTTGCCATTTAGCAATCCCTCCATCTAAACTGTTTTTATTGCATGGAGAAGTATAGAGCTTAAAGTGTGCTTTAAGGCAAGCCCTGTATGTTTGAAAAAAAGATTCAGCAGCTAAAACTTGTTTCCGCTTGACTTAAAGTTAACTTTAAGTGTTACCTTCAAAACATGCAGGACGAGGACAGAGAGGTGAAGAGTATGAATATTGCGCAGGTGGCAAAGCAGTTTGGCCTAACAGCTGCAACACTCAGATATTACGAACGTGTAGGATTGATCCCGCCGGTAAAACGAAAAGAAAGCGGCATTCGCGATTATGATGAAGAAGATATCAAATGGATTGAATTCATTAAATGCATGCGAAATGCAGGACTATCGATAGAAGCGTTAATTGAATATACAACGTTATTTACTGAAGGAGATCGTACGGTAGAAGCTCGCAAAAATATCTTGGCTGATGAAAGACAGCGGCTCATAGAGAAGCGGAAAGAAATTGATGAAACAATTAAAAGATTAGATACAAAAATTGACGATTATGATGGGAAATTGCGTGAAAATGAGGCTAAACTCAAAAGTAGGCCAAAAACGGAAAGTCTTCACGGATAAGTGACGCAAGATAGCATTCTTTGTGTCCGAGGGGGCAGGTTAAAAATAAGGATTTGATTTAAACTTGTTTCTCCGACAAGAAATGGATACCGAAAGAGGTGGTTACATTCCTTATTCGATTGGAGAATTTGCAAACATCATCAGTGTGACAACAAGTACCCTAAGGTATTATGAAAAGGAAGGGCTCCTGAATCCTCATCGAAATAAGAATAATATACGGAATTTACGGATCATGATATCGGCTGGGTGCGGTTTTTGCTCCATTTGAAAGATTCAGGAATGACGATGACAGAGCTAAAACAATATACAGCATGGGCGAGCAATGGGTGAGGAAACGATTCATGAGAGAATGCATTTACTTGAAAAGCGTAAGCACATGGTAGAAATAGAAATTCAAGCTTTACAGCAAAATCTGCAAGTATTAAACCGTAAGATTGAATTCTATAAGGACCAGATAAAGGGGGATCAATATGAGTTTGTCCTTTATCCAAATGAAGAGGAACAGTCATAAAAACAAATGGTTTAAGGCTGAAGGTGATTTTTAAAAATGATAATTCCCTTCAGCCTATTTTATTGTTTATTGATGAGAAGGAAACCAGCTTTTATATTTGACGTTAAGTGAACGTTTACTTTAGCTATCAAAAAAACAGTTAGTATAGTTTATAAAAAATATAGATCCCCGTTGTTCATTTAGTCAGATTTTCCCCTCAGCCGTTTGATATCTTCTTTAGGCAGAAAACCAAACATGCGGGAGTATTCACGGCTGAATTGTGATGGGCTTTCATAGCCGATCCGGAATGCAGCATCTGCGGCATCTGTTGACTTCATGAATAACAGGCGTCTGGCTTCCTGCAATCTCAGCTGTTTTTGGAATTGAATCGGGCTCATGGCGATTCAACTTTTAAAAAACAGAAGCTGAGGGACAGTTGTGGTCAATCAATACTATTCCTCAGCAAATCAATGGTATGTTAAAGGGTTGGCAACTGAATCGCGGTTTCGATATTTTGTAAATTCAGCTTGACTTGTTCGTCTGTGTTCCAAGGATGGTACCAGCCCTTTTCCATCATATAGCTTGAGATTTGTTCGTGCATATCGAGGGCTTCCTCTAAATGCCGGGTAAGGATCTCTTTCACTTCAGGCGTTCCAGCTTCCGTTGCGGCCATCGCATAATTTCTGACTCCGTTTTTTGCTGCAATTAATAAGTCCATGGCAATGATTTGGTCTGTTAAAACATTCATGCCGGTCAGATATTCAATGATAGGATTCATTAATCATTCATCTCCTCATTCATGCTTTGCATTAGATAAAATAGAGGCAAATTCCTGTAGCTGCCGTGTGGTTGTGTCAACTTCTTGCTGCATGATTTCTTTAAGCTTCGGATCAGATACCAGCGCCTTCATTGTTTTGGATTTTGTTAAACAAAGTGTCTTAAATGCAGTCATTTCTTGGACCTCAAGCACTTCATGTAAGGCGTATTCCATTTCTGTCACCTCCGTTTTTTTAAGGTTTTAACACAACTTTTATACAATCATCCATTTTTGAATCAAAAATATCATAACCATGCTTGGCTTCACTAAGCGGCAGGACATGGCTTACGACATCTCCCGGATCAATTTTACCCGTCGACACTAATTCAAACATGTATGGCATGTAGTGGATCACCGGAGCTTGTCCAGAGCGTATATTGATGTTTCGCTGCATGATATCACCTAACGGAAAACCGTTATATCTGCCGCCATACACTCCTGTAATTTGTATGGTTCCTCCTTTGCGAACGGCTTGGGAAGCAATGACCAATGCACTCATTGTTCCGCCATGAAGCTTTAATCCGCTGGCGAGGAACTCGAGGTCGCTCATTTTCCCATCCATCCCAACAGCGTCAATGACAACATCCGCTCCGCCTTTGGTGATTTCCTTCAAGAAACTCCCTGTATTCTCATGGTCTTCAAAATTAACGATTTCGACTTTATTGGTTCGTTTTGCATGTTGTAAGCGATAGTTTACATAGTCAACTGCAATGACACGTTTTGCCCCCTTTAGCCAACAAAACTTCTGAGCAAACAGGCCGACTGGTCCGCAGCCAAGAACGATAACTGTATCGCCGTCTTTTACCCCTGCATTGTCAACACTCCAGAAGCCGGTGGTCATGGCATCGGCAATCACGCTTAATTTCTCATCGGGTTCCTCACAGGTTTCAGGAATTTTAAAATGAGTAAAATTGGCAAATGGAACTCTTAAATACTCTGCCTGCCCGCCTGGATAACCGCCGGTATGCTCTGAGTAGCCGAAATAGGCGCCCATCTCTCCATTGTCGTTAGATTGATCACATTGGCTTTCCAGTTGGTTTTTACAAAAAAAGCATTCACCGCAGGCGATCGTAAAAGGAATAATGACACGGTCCCCTTTTTTCACCTTTGTAACTCCTGGTCCAACTTCTTCAACGATTCCCATTGGTTCATGGCCGATGACATAGTCTTCATGCAGATTGGGAATCAATCCATGGATTAAATGTAAATCTGATCCGCAAATGGCTGTACTGGTGACTTTTATAATCATGTCATCGGACTTTTCAATCTTTGGATCTGGCACATCTTTGACAACAACATTTTTGATGCCTTGATACGTTACTGCCTTCATGCTGTAAAACCTCCAGTGTTAGTGTTCATCAGGTGTCCGGTCAAACATCCCTTTTCGATTTGTTTCTTTAGGAAAAAGGTTCATGTTACCGACCATGATCGTGTTTTTTGCAGAGAGCTGATCCAGCTTATACTGTTCGCTCAGCTCATACGGATGGAACCATTTTTTGCTTATCATCAGTTCCGTAATCTCTTGGTGCATCGCGATTCCTTGCATCAGCTGTTTTCGCAGCAGGGCTCTTACATCTGGTGAAGCGGTTTCAGTCAAAGCTACAGCAGTATTTCTCACGCCTTCTTTTACTCGTATAAGAAAATCCATCGCAAATGTAGTGTCTGCAAGTTCAGGCACATGTAGCGAATTAATAGGGTCTAAGTGATCATGATTCAAAGGGGCTTACCTTCCTTTCAATTGATGATTGGCGTTGGACGGCTTTGAGGGACAGGGGCCTGAAATGGTGCGCGCTCATAAACCGTTTGTAAATCAGTAAGATCTTGAATGGACTGCTGCACATCTTTTTGCATCAAGTCCTTAAGATCTTGGTCAAATACAAGTCCTTGCATTAACTTCGATTTCGCTATACAAAGTGTTTTAAAGTTAACGATTTCATGTAAGTCTACAGCCTCGTGAGCAGCTAATGTTTGATGATCCATAGTGATTTAACCTCCTTTAATCATCGTTACATTTCCCGAAATTAGGGTGTAGCATACAGAAAGAACTTTTCTCCGCTAAAAATGACATATACGGAATGATCACAAGTCGCTTTATTCTCATCAAGCACACAAAACGCTTATACACAGTTGTTTATCTAAACAGCTTCTGTTGCGCCGGTTAATGAAATGATCACAAAAAGTGTATAAAAGCCTTGTCTTATTAAAAATGGACAGGTCATATTTGCACATTCTGAAAATGCGAAATGTCACGTTTTTTTTGTCGAAAACATAGGAGTAATTCCACTTTTTAAAGATCTAGTTTATGGTACATTGATAAATATATGGAAGGGGAGGGGCGTGGTTTTCTGAAAGGTAATTTCTTTTACTGGATGTAAGAAAGCAGACGTATTATAAGGGGGAGAGTATAAGGTGAATAAGCTAAAAATGCTAAGTACACTTACGGTTATGATTGCATCATTGCTCATTTTTTCTAGCCATGCACTTGCCGCTCAGTATTATACGGTCTCAACAAGCAGCGGTGCGCCTGTAAATATGCGCAGCGGCCCAGGTACAAGTTGGGGGATTGTAACGACTATTCCGAGCGGCAGCCGTATCCCGATCTTTTGCTACAAAACCGGTACAACTGTAACTGGAAAGTATGGAACAAGTAATATTTGGAATTACACAGAGCGGACGCTTGCCAGCGGAGAGGTCGTTTATGGGTTTGTCTCTGATACATATGTCTACACGGGTTCAGACGGTCCGGTTGTTCCTAAATGCAGCTGGTAGCATATGTTCTATCGCTTTAAAATGAAGGAATTGAAGAAAGAGGGATGACATTGACAAAACTGAAAATGCTGAGTATGTTAACCGTTATGATAGCATCATTATTCATTTTTTCCAGTCAGGCACTTGCCGTTCAGTACTTTACGGTCTCAACAAGCAGCGGTGCGCCTGTAAATATGCGTAGCGGTCCAGGTACAAATTATCCTATTATGCTTTCCATTCCAAGCGGCTCGCGTGTTCCTTACTATTGTTATGCTTATGGAACGACTGTTACAGGGAAGTATGGAACGAGTAATATTTGGGATCAAATCCAGTGGAAAGATTCTCGGGGTGTCGTGAATATTGGATATGTTTCTGACACATATGTGTACACGGGTTCAGACGGCCCTGTCGGTTACAAATGCAATTAGCTGTATACTCCGTACAATTGAGTCTCTTCTACAGGGCCTATCTGAGAGAAACCATACCAACAATAGTTGGTATGGTTTTTGCTATTATTGCTATTATTACGTCTTCCACACCTGCATTTGTGGTGATTTTCAAAAGAGATTTATGATGTTAGACACTGGTTATTGTTGAGGACAAAATAACCAGCCACTTTAGAGTTGTATTTAATGGTATAAAATACAAGAATTAAGATAGGAAAGAATCAATAGGAGAACTTAATGTACGAACTTATTTTTCGATGAAATCCCTAATATCACTTTGGTTACATTCTTAATATCAAAATTCAAATTTGGACACCTCACATGCTCGTTCTCATTAGTAAAAAATTCTATTTGCGCTTCGTGAAATCTTCTCTAACCATAGTTAGTTTTACCTGATCCTATTATAAAAATCTAATTTTAATCAATCCTTAACTCGTATGTTTATATTCTTTTCTAACATGTCGTGTAACCGCTCAGCAAATTCTTTATGATGCATTGTGTACCCCGTATGATTTCCGGGGAATTCAACCAATTCTGTTTCCAATTGTTCCGCTAGGGCGTTCGCGCAACGATAAGGAAAAAGCTCCCGTGAAGCACTTCCGCCAGCTGGGAGTACCTTCATCGGTGAAGCAAACACAGTTTTTAATGCTTCGATATCTAATGTATAGTTGAGAATTCCTTGAATTTCATACTCAGTGAAATACGTTGAATTGCCGAGAAGCCGCTTTGTCAGCACAGCCTTTGATTGTTCGTCTGTCTCTAATCTTGATATTAACTTAATGACCTCACTTCGATGATTTTTCTTAAGGTCTTCCATGAATTGCTCGGTTTGTTTCAGCTCATTTCCATGTAGAAGCTGCAATAAGATTGGTTCATGGGGGATCATGACATGTACTTGTTCGGGATGGCGTATGCACAGATCAAGCCCGATAACAGCCCCGGAGCTGCTTCCAAATACGTATGCCGGTTTATTGGTGATTTTGGCTAGAAGACGGTGAGCATCGTCACTGTGTGTTTCCACACGGTAATCCTCAATCTGATTGGCAAGATTGCTGCGGGAGTGGCCGCGGCGATCGTAAGTAACAACCGTGTACCAGTTAGCCAGATGGTCGGCAACATGATGGAACTTGTCGGCATCACCGCCTCCGCCGTGGACCAAAAGAATGATTGGGCCTGTGCCACGCACCTGATAGTGGATGTTCGCGCCAGGTACTTGCAATGTTCCGTTTTTTAGTATACTCATTTGTAAAACCTTCCTTTCTTCTCATCTCCCTTCACTTTACACAATTGGCCAATGGTATCATATGCAGGAAATAACTAAGAAACAAACTCGCCATATAAAAAGCACTGATTACATTTCATCAGTGCTTCCATTTTGTTTATTTAGAGTAGACAATTTTTTTTATTGTTTCATTAGAGAGGTGATATTCATCAGATAATTGATTAATTGTTTTGCCGTTTTTAAATGCTTGTTTAATAGAAGCGTTTCTGTCATCGATCAGCTTTCTTGTTCCTGAACACGCACCCCATTTTTGATGAGAGGGTTCAGGTTTAGGGATATATATTGTTTTTCCTTGAACATACTTTTGAATTTCCGATATCAGCTTTTCAGGTAAAATAGCGGTTGCTTTTACATATGCCATTTCTGCCAGCTCCTTATTTTTTTATGCCAAATAAGGTGCAAAGCCACTATATCAGAAAAGCTTACTTGGGCGATCTTTTTAGAAAGTCTACCCCATGCAAAGTATCGCCTTCCCAATAATAGGCTTTGCATGGGCCGTTGCGGAATCTGGCATTCTCATCTTGCTTGCCATTTACATCACCTCCCTAACGATTTTCGATGATCATTTCCATTATAAAATAGATTAATGCCTTATGGCATCTTGTTAATTAAAGTTGAAGCAGTATGAAAATCAAGGGACCTTCTCAGTGAGAGGGGCTAAGGCTGATTGACAATGAAAAGAGTAAGATTCAAGCTATGTTACTTTAGATTCAAAATATTGACAAAACAATGTGTTTTCAACAATAGGGCAGCCCCTTCTTGTATACTGAGTCTGTATTTACAATATTTAAAAGGGGGTAATAGAATGAAAATCAGTTTGAATAAAAAAGCGGATTTCTGGAAGAAGGCAGTGATTTCATCACTTGTTTTCACCGTGTTTTTTACCCTGATGATGAGCGAAACGGTTTTTGCGGCGGGACTGAATAAGGATCAAAAGCGCCGGGCAGAGCAGCTGACCAGCATTTTTGAAAACGGCACGACAGAAATCCAATACGGATATGTGGAGCCATTGGATGATGGAAGAGGCTATACATGCGGCCGGGCAGGCTTTACTACGGCTACCGGAGATGCATTGGAAGTAGTAGAAGTATACACAAAGGCAGTACCGAATAACAAACTGAAAAAGTACCTGCCTGAATTGCGCCGTCTGGCCAAAGAAGAAAGCGATGACATCAGCAATCTCAAAGGATTCGCTTCTGCCTGGCATTCGCTTGGAAATGATAAAGATTTCCGTGCTGCTCAAGACGAGGTAAATGACCGCTTGTATTATCAGCCTGCCATGAAGCGATCAGACCAAGCCGGACTGAAAACGGCATTAGCAAGAGCTGTGATGTACGATACAGTTATTCAGCATGGCGATGGTGATGACCCCGACTCCTTTTATGCCTTGATCAAACGCACCAACAAAAAAGCGGGCGGCTCACCTAAAGACGGAAAAGATGAGAAGAAATGGTTAAATAAATTCCTGGATGTACGATATGACGACCTGATGAATCCAGCAGATCCTGACACCCGTGATGAGTGGAGAGAATCAGTTGCCCGTGTGGACGTGCTTCGCTCTATCGCCAAGGAGAACAACTACAATCTAAATGGACCGATTCATGTTCAATCAAAAGAGTACGGTCATTTCGTAATCAAATAAGCATTTAGTGAATAAAGCGGCAGCGTTTCTTGTCGATGATTAGCCAGGATTCTCCGCATGATTTGGAAAAGACAAGAGACAAACAAGCTCTTGTCTTTCCTATATATGATTGTTCAGCATAAAGATTTTAGAAAAATGTCAGTATTGATAATGAAAGTATCACCAGGCGTATGCCTCAGGTGTCTCTCCTCCAGGTCCGGGAAAGATAGCATTCAACATGTGGAGAATTTCTTCATCCAGACTGATTTCAACGGCTTTTATCGTATCACGCAGCTGCTCAACCGTTCTTGGTCCGATGATCGGCGCAGTTAAAACTGGATTTGCCAGCACCCATGCCAAAGCCACGTTTGCTTCTTTTTCTCCTAGTTCCTTGCATAAAGCTGAAAATTTCTCGAGTTGTAAACGGTGCTTTTCGATTAAATCTGCTCTTTTTGCTGTACGAGTTCCGGCATTGCTTTTCAGTGCCTTCCCGCCAAGAAGTCCTCCTGCAAGGGGGCTCCATGCCACTACCCCTAAACCGAGATCCCGTGCAGCCGGCAGCACTTCCATCTCAGCTGTTCGCTCAAATAAGCTATACTTGTGCTGTTCAGTGACAAGTCCCATGAATCGCCGTTTTTCAGCTTCAGCTTGCGCTTTAACTAAATGCCAGCCTGCAAAGTTGCTGGATCCAATATAGTCTACTTTGCCTAAACGAACCTGAGTCTCAAAAGCTTCCCATACTTCATCCCAAGGTGTCCGCCTATCGATATGATGCATTTGGTACAATTCTATATGGTCTGTCTGAAGCCGCTTCAGTGATCCTTCCAGATGGCGTCTGATTTTGTATAGAGACAAGCCTCTCATATCATTTGGTCCGTCATTCGGATCAGAAATCGGTTCATATACTTTTGTCGCCAGAACGACTTTCTCGCGGCGCTGTCCTCCTTGTGCAAACCATTTTCCAATGATGCTCTCTGTCAATCCTGCGTTTTCGCCCCAGCCATAAATATTGGCAGTATCAAAGAATTGAATGCCGTTATCGAGCGCTTCATCCATGATACGGAACGCGGTCTTTTCATCTGTATCAACTCCAAAATTCATCGTGCCTAAACATAAACGGCTCACCCGCAATCCTGTTCTTCCTAAATAGGTATACTCCACAACAAATCTCTCCTTTATCATTATTTTTGCAACAGCTGCAATGCAATTGATTCAACAATTGTTCCACTCTCTGTTACGATTACAAAGACGAAGCAAACGTAAAGCAGACGCAAAAATATAGGAGGTTTTTTCAAATGAATATAGAGGATCTATGGGATAGATTTCACCAGCCGTTAAAAACATTTATTTCGCATAGGGTTAACGATCAATCTATGGTTGATGACATCTTGCAAATCGTATTTATGAAAATACAAGTCCATCTCCCAAACCTGATCGATGAACAAAAGATCCATAGCTGGATCTATCAGATTACTAGAAATACAATTATTGATTTTTACCGCACAAAAAAACAAAGCGAAATATTGCCTGATCATCTACATTTCAATGACAATGCAGAGGAGGAAAACTTCACCAAGGAAGCAGCTGTGTGTATTCGCTCGACCATCAAACGGTTGCCGCAAAAGTATCGAGAGGCGCTCGAACTGACTGAATTTCAAGGGTTATCACAAAAAGAGTTAAGTGAAAAGCTCGGCATTTCTTACTCGGGAGCAAAATCAAGGGTACAACGCGGACGAGGAAAATTAAAGCAGCTGCTTGAAGGATGCTGCCACATTGAAGCGGATCGATATGGAAATATCGTAGACTTTCGCATATTAAAAGAATAACTGATTTCCGCTGTCGGCAACCATTCAGTGATATTAGGAGCATTTTCTCTTTGATCTTTGCACAAGATAGATGTATAATACAAATCGTAATTATTTCGTTTTGGGGAAAAGGAGTGTTATAATGAAAATTTTATTTGCAAAGAGGTTAGGGATATTAGCGATTGGTTCATTACTAGTATTGGCAGGATGTCAGACTTCAGGTTCATCTAAAGGTGAGTCTAATAAAACAGCATCATCCTCAGCAGTTGAAGAAGACTCTTCTAAAACGCAAGAACAAACATCAGAATCTCATAATCATGATCACGATCATAGTCATGCACATGATGAAGAAACAGAAAAAATTTATGAAGGCTATTTTAAAGACAGTCAAGTAAAGGATCGGTCACTTTCTGATTGGGAGGGAGACTGGCAATCTGTATATCCATACCTGCAAGATGGTACTCTTGACGAAGTATTTTCATATAAATCAGAACATGAAGGTGACAAGACAGCTGAAGAATATAAAGAGTACTATAAAAAAGGGTATAAAACAGATGTTGACCGTATTTTAATCAAACAAGATACTGTAACGTTCTTCAAAAATGGAAAAGAATATTCTGGTAAGTATACGTATGATGGGTACGAAATTCTAACATATGATGCGGGTAATAGAGGGGTAAGATACATATTCAAACTAGCTAAAAAAGCTGAAGGACTTCCTCAGTATATTCAGTTTAGTGATCATAGTATCTATCCGACTAAAGCTAGTCATTACCATCTGTATTGGGGTGATGACCGTAAAGCTTTACTCGATGAAGTTAAAAACTGGCCTACCTACTACCCGTCGGAAATGGACGGCCACGATATTGCCCATGAGATGATGGCGCATTAATTGAGGAGTAACATGGCCATGAAGTATGGTATTTCTTTTACACAAACGGTCATTTTGGGAAACACGCCTAGCCTTTAAGTAGATTGAATACTTAGATAGCCCTTTGTTAGCTGCTGACTCCTCGTCAGCAGCTTTTTTGCCCTCTTTAATTTTCTTCCTTTCCTTTCTCTCAGCCCGAGGGCAACTTCTATAGCAATGGCGCCTAGATAAAATAAACAAAACATTAATAAAACAGCGCTATTTCATTAACAAAGTTAAGATACGATCAATAATAACTTGACGGGTGGGAAAAAAGTGTTTTGGAGAGATCGATTAAGAGTAAGGGAGAGTATGATGAAAAAATGAAATTACTAAGGATGAAGAAGCATTTAGTAGTGGCTTTATTTTCTCTGATATTATTTCAAAGTTCTGTGAGTGTATGTTATGCGAGCACAACAGCGAAAGCAAAAACAGTAATGCCGCCGCCGCCCCCTGCTTCAGGATACTTCGTAGATCATTACAAAAATAACAGCTCTGCTAATACTACAGTGAATTCTAATCCTGCAATAGGGGTGCTTTCCGAATTTAATAAGCTTTGGACGCCCGGAAGTACCTGGGATAGCGGAGCCAAACTGAACAGCAGCGTATTGGATGCCAACATTCAAAAAGTTGTAGACATTGCAGAACGCCGTACTTTCAGTGAGGAAAATGCCGCATATTTTGATGATCGCAGGAATCAGAGCTACAGTGTGATTGACGGTCTTGGTCCGCTTACTGATGTATATCGAATGAAGGCGGAGGCGACAACAACGATTAACAGTATTCCGGCAGATGCCACGATCAAAAAATATCATGATGAAGGAACTAATTCTGGCAGCACGAGTTCCAGTCTCGGCAGCGTCGTGAGTTTGGTCAATACGTTACGCGGCCCTTATTCTTCAACGAACCCGGCTAAGGGATACTTTCATTATCCCCGCCCGTTTCGCTGGGAAAGCAATTCTATTCTTGTTCCGACCCTTGTTCCTGCTATCAATCCTGATCCAGACAAAGACGGAGGTTTTCCCAGTGGGCATACGAATGCCGCATATCTCAGCGCTTTTGCTATGGCTTATGCCGTACCGGAGCGTTATCAGGAACTCCTTACCCGAGCTTCGGAACTCGGAAATAACCGCATTGTTGCCGGCATGCATTCCCCGCTTGATGTAATGGGAGGACGTGTCATGGCAACTGGCTTGGCGGCTGCTATTTTATCTGATCCAGCCAATAATCGTTTGAAAAAGGCTGCTTATGATGAAGCTCACAGTAAGTTGTTAACACAAACTGGTACAGCTGAAGACCGATTCAGCGATTATGACATGAATAAAAAACAATATTTTCAACGATTGACATACGGATTTGGGCAAATCAATCCAACTGCTAAACCAATGGTGGTTCCTAAGGGAGCTGAAGTCCTGCTGGAAACCCGTTTTCCTTACCTTGATAAAACGCAGCGCCGCTGGATTTTAGCTACTACCGGTCTTCCTGCCGGCTATCCTGTTCTTGATGACGCTGAAGGATGGGGACGGCTTAATCTCTTTTCGGCTGCCGATGGATATGGCGCTTTTGCCAAAGACGTTACCGTGAATATGGATTCTTCAAAAGGCGGCTTCCATGCATTGGATCGCTGGCGCAACGATATCTCCGGCTCCGGAAAGCTGACCAAAAAGGGGACAGGCACGTTAAAGCTGGAGGGGAACAATACATATTCCGGCGGTACGCGGATTGATCAGGGGACACTTGAGGGCGACTCGAAGACAGCATTTGGAAGAGGTGATGTTTCAAACAACGGAGGCACCCTGAAGGAAGATGTGTCAGGAAAACTGATCATCGGAGGAGACTATAAACAATCTGCCAAGGGTATACTTGAGCTGAATCTCAGCGGGAAAAATGACCTGCTTCACATTAAAGGCAAGGCAAAAATGAAAGGAATATTACGACTCCATTTTTCGAACAATTATGTACCGGCAGACGGATCCACGATCATCACCTATCATAAACGTCATGGATCATTTTCATCAATTGAGACTGTAGGTTTACCAAGCAAGTACAAAGTGAAGATCGTCTATAAGTCCAACAGTATCCAATTAAAAGTCAGGGCAAATTAGTTTGTATCCCAGTATCTGCAACTTAAAAAATGAGCAATGGTCATTACTTGGGGGAGTTTATTCAATAAGAATAGTTTTCAAGCTGGTGCTTATTGCCGCCAGCTTGTTTTATGTTTATCGGAGCTCGTGATGATTGATGACGGTGAACAGGCTGACGGACCGCCGGGAAAAATACATAGTCAGTAGAACCAACGAGAGCTTCTATTTGTTCAATGCTCCCTTTGAGTAGGAACATAGCAAAAACGTTGAAAAAAGCAACTAACAATTTAGCGTTGGAAAATTTTTTTATGCGCGGGAAAGAGTATAGAGGTATGATTTAGATAGTGCTGATCTTGCAAATTGACCAATAAGGTTGTTTTATTCACTTATTCATTTTTGGTTAAATAAAGTAGAGAAAAAACTTAGGCAGTTAACTGTTGAAGGAGAGACAACCAATGAAAAATAGAGAGGAAGCAATTGATTATTGTTTGAGTTTTAAAGATGCATATGTAGATTATCCATTTCGTGATAAGAATTGGACATTAATGCGACACGCTAAAAACAGAAAAGTGTTTGCGTGGATATTTGAAAAAAATGATCATATTTGGATCAATGTGAAGTGTGAACCCGGTTTTCTCGATTTCTGGAGACACAAATACACTTCGGTAGTTCCAGCATTTCATCTCAATAAAGACCATTGGAATTCTATCATTCTTGACGGAACTGTTCCAGATGAAGACATATACGATATGATAAAACAAAGCTACATGTTAACTAAAACGAAGTAAGCGATAGACCCGAGGGAGAGGGTATAAAACCTTGAAGTGCTACAAGAGCATTGTGTCGCATTATATGGAATCTATAAAGTGTAAGATGGCAACTGGTTTGAACATAGTAAAGGGAAAAAGCTTAATCTTTTTAAGGATTAAGCTTTTTTTAAAAAGTTCAATTATATTTAACGTCTGAAGGAATGACCCATATGCATAATCTATGCCTATCAATCTTAAATATATTACTTCATAAAGTCAGCCATTAATTCCTTAACGATGTCTTCACAGCTCTTTACTTCAGTAATGACATCAATAGCTGTGTTCATAGAAATAATTCCTTCACCCAGCTTTCCTTCTAGCATTCCTGGACGAAGACTTATTTCCTCCTCGGCAGGTTTTCCTTAAACAGGTTTTTCTCAAGTTCGTTCAGTTAGGATTTTGAAGGTAACCGTGTATAGTGGAAGAAAGAATTCTTAGAACTTAGAAGAAAGGATGAGATTGATGAAGGAATATTTTACAATTGGAGAAACAGCCCGTCTCAATAACATCTCAATTCAAACATTGCGCTATTATGATAGGATCGGAATTTTCAAGCCTTATTATACAGATCAGGAGAATGGCTATCGATATTACCATGTGAAACAGTTCTTTTATTTAGATATTATCAAGTATCTAAAATATATTAGAACACCTCTGGAAGAAATCAAGCGTTTCGGCTCATATACTTGTACCCCTGAAGATATACAACACTTTCTTGAGGAGCAAGAAAGTGTTATTGTGCAAGAAATGGAAAAACTCGAACGTGCTCGTCAATTACTTCATAGGAGAAGGAATCAGCTTAATGAACAATTAGACATATGCAGGAAAAAAGATGAAGGTTTCGTTTATTTTCGGTATTTAGATGAACAAACCATATTAAAAGTAGAGACGCCTCAAGTTAATCCTCATGATCAATCGGATTTGTATTACAGAAAGCTGGCTGATGTTATTGAAAAAATAGGAGATGTAGTAGATAACTATTATGGATTCATTTATGATTTCAAGCCCTATAAGGATTCTCGTGACATTTATTGCAACAGTATTTATACCACTGTTTGCAATGAAAAAAAGATAGACATAGGAGAAAAAAACATAAGGTTAGACACGATCCCGTCAGGTGAATATGTATGTATCGCATTTGATTGGTCTGCAAAAAATTATGATGAATATTATCAAAAACTTTATCAATATATTGAATCTCATGGCATTCAAACAGATGGAAACGTATATCAAGTTTCTCTTCCAATCGACTTTAACTCATTAAGAGAAGAAAACTTCCTCACAGAATTAAGAGTGCTAAAAAAATAACTAACCCTTGACCCTATAGTTGCTATAGGGTTTATGATTTGTGCATCTTCTTATGAATATTTGAAAGGAAGGATGTATAAGATGGCAGAAGATAAGACGCTTCGGTTACTCATGCCGCAATGGCAAGTCGAAACCAATCTGCCGGGAGCCCATTTATTAAACTGGTCTGCATCTAAAACGAATGGTCCATTTGAAGAAGTACCTGACGATTTAGATGCGAGCCTCTCAAGTTCTAATAAAAAATGAATCTTAAACAAAAGGAGCGATGAAGATGAGAGCACCGATAGATGAACCTATTTGGTACGCCTACCCTGGAATGGTAGCTGTCGTTACGGCTCAATATGAAGGTGAAAAAAACGCAATGGCTTCCGGTTGGCATACGTATATCGGATCTTCTCCTGGGATGTATGGGATATCAGTAAACAAAGAGACATATACTTACAAAATGATTGAGAAAAGTGGTGTTTTCGGTGTGAATTTTCTTCCAGGAAGGTATTCGGAATTAATCCAAGCATTAGGCACCCATAGTGGTAGAGATATCAATAAGTTTGAAGAATTTAATATTCAATACGAAGAAGGGCTAAAAGCTGAGATACCGATTTTAACTGATGCGTATTTTGCTTATGAGTGTAAAGTACACAGTATTTCCACTTTGGGCGATCAAGAGTGGATTGTGGGAGAAGTTTTACAGAGATATCAAGATAAAGAGCTTTTCTTAAAAAATGGAATGCCAAATTTAGAAAAATTGGATATTCCGCTTCATATTGGAAAGTCTAGCTACCGAATATTAAATAGTAAAGCAGAGGAACGTCAACACGCCTTTTACCCCAAAACTGATTGAAACATGCAGGTTCCTCCACCTTCATGGTTACGTGGCATACCTTGAGTTCATCTCACACGATAGAGTAGAGGAAACCTTTATCAAAATAAAAAATCAGTGGATGTATGTGCAGTGGATTCCGCTGGAACCATTGACTTATATTAAGCAAAAAAGAGACCCAAAGACCGCAAAGCTTATTTAAGATAGCTTTGCGGTCTTTTATATTCTAAGACTCAATTCATCTTACCGTGGAAATATATATTCCAACTATTTCTTCCTATCAACTATAGTTCATAAAGGAAAGAACACTTCCTCACAAAATGAAGGTACTTGACACTATAGTTACGGTAGGACTTATATTTGCATAGTTCTTATCAATATTTTGAGAAAAAGGAGAATCATGTAATGCGTTATTTCTCTTTTATTAGCATTTCTAGCAGGAGCAGCCCTTAGCTTTGAAGGAGGATATTCTGAATTAGGAAAAACAAGCTGAGCGTATAAAATGGCTTCTAAATCAATAGTGAATTGTATTAAGGTAAACACTGTGGATAATTTAAAAAAGCTCATGGGCAGGAAAATAGATGAAGTTTTGTGAAAAATGGTCTAATTTTTCACTCACTGGTTAAGAAACTTTGTCAGCATACGGTGAGTTAATCACATAACAAAACAAACGCCATCAAGATTTCTTATGGCGTCTGTTGGATATGGGGTAAGGTGAGTTCTTAATAGCCACCGAAGAAAGAAGTCCCAACGATGATTAACAGGATGAATAGCACCACTATTAATGGAAATGACCGCATAACATCACCTTCCTTAAAAGAGGATAATACATGATATGCTGATCGAGCTCATTCGATAGTGATGATAGTTTAATTGATTGTAAAATGATTTTTTAGTCTAAGTAGAATAATTATAGAGATCTAGGGGTGGAAGATGTAATGCCAAGACCGCAGAGACTTGTGTGAAGAGAGCGGCGGAACTAAGAAGTGAAAAGACATTGGCGTCACAAGCAGCACGGTCCGCTAATGGAAAACAAACGATTACAGGAAGAAAAAATTGAAAACTATGTGAAAAAGGGAAAAGGGAAGTGATCCTTACTTCACTTTACCAGCTGTTCACATCCTACAAGGTGAGCCATTCAGTGCCACGTCGATGTGTCATCCAGTAAATTCTGCGAAAATCGCTGGTCTTGATGTGGGATCAGAAGCATTAGAGGAAGAGTGCCGTTTATCTTTGAAGATTTTGATGTGCTAGAACATAAAAATCCATATTCTAATCATTTTCACGAAAAACTGCGTACTTTAACGAAAGAAAAACCGAAAATCTCACGAGATATTCTAGAAAAAATGTGGTAAGATTAATTTAATAGTAATCCATTTCAACATGCTTCACTAAGGAATATGCATTTATTTCAAAAGAAATGCATAAAATAAAAAATACCGGAGTGCTGCAACACTCCGGCCTGTGTACAAATCTGGCTCCCATTGGGGCGCTGGCTATCGGTGTATTTAGATATGGACCAACCCTAGAAGTTTCCTAGGCCTCAAAGGGGGGGCTATTTCTTTTTGTCTAAATACGTCAACAAAGCAAGGATAAACATCCCAAACGCAAGCATTAAACTAAGAGCTTGAAATGTTGACATAGGCGTCACCCCCTTTTAGGGGATTTAGCCAGCAAACCACCTTTGAGTTAGCCGTGTAAATGTACAGGAATAATTATACACTAGACAACCATTTTGTGGTTGTCTTTTTTTGTTCTGAAACTTTGATTTTAATATCAAAGGAGCTAACGAACATGAACGAAAAAGTATATTTGTTTGGGATTTCGTAAAAGAAAAATAAAATCCACTTATTTAGTGGGAAATGCGGGCATCAGCAAATATGGCGTGTTTCAGTATCCTTGAAACAGTCTCCGATACATTAACAAGGCCTAGCTTCGGGTGCGCGTGCAAAGTTAAACAAGCACGGAAAAAAGACGTCAAAAAAGAGCTTAAAAGTATTTAAGCAATGGAGATTCCGAATCTTCAAAGTGGTTTGCCTGTCTATATTTTAATTCCCCCTTTTCTAAGGAAGTGTTTATCTTTGAAGTGAAATCTATTGAGTATTTATTGCGGTTGCAGTGTATGGTTCACTTACTCAGGCTCAATCACCTCTATGTAACTCAACCAGCTTTGAGTAAACAAATAAAGTTATTTGAAAAAGAGATAGGCTGTAAGCTATTTGTTCGTTCACCAAGCGGCATAATCCTTACGGAAAAAGGAAAAAACTAATTGATGGATATCCAGCCACTTTTGTATGCTTTAAAACGTAAAATAAGTGAGCACCGCAAAATGAATAAGATCCGTTTTGGTGTTTCGCCCTTTTTGGCAACGTATTATCTACCGGAATTAGAAGGACCGAATATAAAGGTAGATCTTACTGTTACAAAGGAAGAATGTTTTGAATTTATTCAAATGCTGGAATCAGGGGAGAAATTGATTCGGTTATCTTACAATATTATCCAATTCATCAAAGCCTGTTTTCTAAATTTCTTTATGAAGAAGAATTTCAATTAGTCGCGCCCAAAGGACACCCCTTACCCCAAAGAAACTGTTGAATTAGGGGAATGTTTGAGATACCCTCAGGTCTTGCCCAAAGAAAGCCGTTAATATTCTTTCTAAATTAAAGAAGGCTGGCATTCTCGATGCTAAAATCATTTCCGTCCCATACCATGCAATTATTGATTATGTTATGAAAGGATACGGCATAACGTATTTACCGATGCTCATTCTTCAGCATTACTCCTATGACAATCTGGAATTTATAAATATTGAGAATAAAGAGTTGAAAAGAAATTTATATCTTTATGCAAATAGCCAACATAACCTTGAACTTGTATATCATCATTTGGAAAATCCATCTTTGAAAATTATATAGCCAAGAATCTTATAAAAAAATTAAATGCTTTTCATAGAGTATAACTATAAGTTATACCCTTAATAGATACAAGTAAACACTAATCATTATATCTTAGATTCGAAAGTGCTCATTGAGGATGTAAATGATTTATTGGGAACGGCGTTAGTGAGTGACGAAGTGGATACGATAGACGGCTGGTTTATGACTCAACATATAGACGCTACAGTTGGATCTGTTTTAGAAGCTGAAGGGTATATTTTCAAAGTGCATAAAATAGTTGGGCGACATATTAATTATTTAGAAGTTGTACGAAGAAAAGAATAACATCTGGATAAAATTAAGTGAGATTTTTTCTTATGAGATCTTAAAGTATGAGATGAATTAGTTTTTTTATCCAGGCTTTTTTATCTGTTTTTATACTTATGAAAATCCCCTCATTATGACAAATAGCTATAATAATGATGAGTCAGCTTCCTGTAATTAAGGTTCAAACGTTTCTTAGCAAACGAAGGGGGCTTGGAAACCATTTAAGAACCTATAGCTCTTTTACCATTACTTTTTCGCCACTAAAATCGAGTTCACCATTAAATTGAAAACCAAACCTTTGATAAAGGCGAAGAGCATGAATATTATTTTCAAATATACTTAAATAAATCCTCTTACATTTATATAACTCAGCAAGGTGTTGAATGAGAGCTTTAAGCATTTTCTTTCCTAATCCTTTTCCCTGATAGTGTTCGTCAATAAAGAATCGATCAAGCCAGACTCTTCCATTTTTATTATCTTCATCATATTCAGGAAACAATCCATACATTGCAAAACCGACTAGATCTCCTTCATAGTAAAGCCCGACAGGTTTATAATAGTGACATTCTTTTGCATCCTCTAAACATGCTTTTGTTGATTCAATATATGATATTTGATTCTCGCTGACATGTAGAGCAAGAATTGCAGTACGATTATCGTCAGTAACTGCTTTTATTTTTATACTCATACTACATTCTCCTTATTTTCTTATTCCGAAAAGGATAATATATTTTCAAGGGATGATAATAAATAACCCCAGGCTAACGGACATGCAAGACACATGGACATGCTTCCGAGAAATATAGGAAGAATCAAGAGGAAAGGTATCAATAAAATCTGGCTTCTGTTTAGGGTGATGGCAGATGAAATCCTAAGATTGCTGACAGCTTGACAATACTCAGCATAAACTATATTCACCTCAAGGAACATGTAGCTGATCAAATAAAGAACCTTTCCTTCTTGTGCCTAATCTGAGGCATTCCCTGCTATCTAAATGTCAAAATTTGATTTTATAGAGAATAGAGTTAATTCAAGGTTGAAACATCATTCCATTTTTCTTTCCAAACCATTGTAAGACCAAGACCGACAATCATAACGAAACCTGCAAAAAGGAAAGGATAATGAATGTTAAGATCAAATAGTATACCGCCTAGAGCAGGACCAAATATATTTCCCAGGCTGGTGTATGTGGAGTTCATGCCTGCTACGAACCCCTGCTGGTTACCGGCCATATTGGATAAATGAGTAGTTAAGGCCGGGCGTAGCAAATCGAACGCCAGAAAAATAAAACAAGTTACAAGCAAAACAGTTATAAATCCTGACATAACAGTAGACACGAAAGCTAAGATCGCACCGACTATTAAGCAAAGCTGAATCATTCTTTTCTCTCCAAGTTTGTTGACCAATTTCCCGAATAGTAAAACTTGAATAACTACCGCAACAATGGAACTTATCGTAATAATGGTTGCGATATCTTTTGGCGTGAAGCCAAATTTATGATCAGAAAACAAGCTGAATACCGTTTCATAAGCTGATAAACCGAAAGCCATTACAAAGACGATAATAAATGCAATAAAATAGACTGGATGAATGGACCTCTTCAAGTCTTTTAAAAAATTTGATTCCTTTGTATGAGACGAGAGCTGATGGCGTTCTTCTTTTGACAATGACTCTTTTAGTATAAAAACGGAAGATACAGCTGCCATTAATGCTATGGCGGAAGCGAAGAAAAACGGCATGCGGATGCCAAAGCCGGCAATAAACCCTCCCGCACCTGGTCCAATAATAAAGCCGGTGCTAATTGCAGCCGAAACATATCCCATAGCCTTTGATCTTTCCTTTACGGTTGTAATATCAGCTACATATGCTGTTACCGCGGGCATGATAAAAGCAGCGCTTATGCCACCCAGTATCCTCGAAAAATAAAATATTGAAACATGAGTCCCTAATCCGAAAATCAACTCTGATAAACTGAAAATAAGCAACCCGAGAACAATCATTTTTTTTCTCCCGAAACGGTCAACCCACCTTCCCGCAAAAGGTGAAGTAATTAACTGAGAAATGGCGAAAGCCGCAACAAGATAACCCATAGTGCTGCCAGATAAATGCATGATTTTCATAAAAGAAGGCATAACTGGGATAATTAAACCGATACCAAGAAATGCTACGAAGATGTTGCTTAATAGTATAATGAATATCATTTTTTGATCATTTATTGATTTTTTCATCTGAATTCCCCTTTACTAAATTGAAACCCTTGTTACCTATCCTATCCTTTTCTTTGTAGATTGAAGCTCTTTTCAAGTACAATCAAATCATAAGGTATATGGTTACCGTATAGTCAAGGAGGTTTTTATGAGCGAAGATGTGAGGAAGTATTTCACAACAGGTGAGTTTTCGAAGCTCTGTCGTGTAAAAAAACAAACCTTATTTCATTATGACGAGATTGGTCTATTCTCTCCGGAAATAAAAAAAGAAAATGGGTATAGGTATTATTCCTATCATCAATTTGAGATTTTTCAAGTCATCAGTCTATTTAAAGAGCTTGGCGTTCCTTTAAAAGAAATAAAGCGTCTAATAAAAGACAAAACACCAGACAAAATATTGCATGTTCTAAAAGAAAAGTCTATTGAGATTGATAAAAAAATAAATGAGCTTAAGCAATTGCAAACGATCTTACATACAAAAGTGGCGCTTACTGAACAAGCACTTGAGACTGATTTTTCCTCGATTTCTTTTGAATATTTAAATGAAGAAAAATTCATGTTAAGCCGAAAAACATTAAACTTACCAGAACGAAAATATGTGGCTGCCATTTCAGAACTCATTCATGAAGTTCAACAGTATGAGTTAGATGAAGGATATCCGATAGGCGGAATCTTTGCACGGGAACAAATATTAGAAAAAGACTTTTACAATTACAGTTACTTTTATATAAAAGTAAAAGATGGGATAGAGAAAATAAATTATCATATACGGCCAAAAGGCCTGTATGCTGTTGGTTATGAAATAGGTGGAAACACTGAAGAGGCTTACCGCAGAATCATTGAGTTCATTGAAAAGAATGGAATGCAAATAGGAGAAAATGCATATGAGGAATATATGCTGGATGAGATGGTAGTTGACGGGTATGAAAATACATATGCAAAAATCCTCCTTCAAGTTAAGGAGGTGTAACGTTGATTTTAAAATCGACAATATAACAAGTTACTGTGATTTTGCTTACGAGATTTTTTATACGGAAAAATTGTGCCCAAAATGAATATAAAACAGAGTAAATAGAGATGAATGATTTCAAGTGCTTGAATGCTTACAATAAGCTTCCACCTTTATTGAGGGGCCTAGTGGGCGTAATAATTGTCCGAGAAAACACCGATAATTTCTAACTATCGGTGTTTTTATACTCTGCAAGTAAGGACCCATAAGCGAAGTCAACTGCTACGATCCTGACCGTCTTTCTCATGCAAAAATGATATGTAAAATAATTGGACAAGGGGCAAAGAAGTGCGGCAGATTCAAAAAGCGCTGGCAGCTCTTTATTTGAATTGACGGCGTATATGGACCAAAAACAGCAGATGCAATTAGACGATTTTAGTTAATGCATGGGCTTTCTCCTGATGGAATTTATGGGCCTAAGACTAAAGCGAAACTTGGAGTTATTATTAAAATGATAAAGCCCTCAAGCGAGGGCTTTATTTCAATACCTTATCAGAGGGTTGATACTTCAATTTTTTAACCAATTTATCATTGATTGATACTTCATTTCCATCTACAACACCTGAAAACGTAACTTTTTTGTTAGAAGGATCGTAGTGAAAAATGTAATAGTTGTTTTTGTCAGTTTCATTCTTTACATAAACAGTTTTAAAGAACCCTTTAGGTGAACTCAAAGAATTAAGCATAGGATAATCCTCTGATTTAATCTCTTTTTTGGGAATACCATAATCAGCAATATACTGGTCGATCTTATCTTCAGCTACTTTTCGATTGTTAAAATGAACAATTAAGGATATGCCCCCGATAATAATGATTAGAGCTAAAAGAACAAGAGCTATTTTTTTCATATAACGCTCCTCCAATTTAATGTCTGTGAACTGATAATTTTAAAGTCTAAAACAACGGAAATAACGATACCATATTTTTGCTATCAATTCCCTTAAAATTTCCTTATCATACTAAAATAATAATTTAGGAAATTTTTTTAAGGAAAACAGGCATATAAGTATGAAAGGATACTTTATTCGAATGATGTATTAATGTATAAAACAACAGATCATTCTAAAATGTTAGTTAAAATAATAGAGGACATATTTTTTAATGAAAAAAAATATTTATAAACGGAAAAGACTTTGAAAATAAAGAAGTTTTACATGAAGCTTTAAAAGATAAATTAGACTTCCCAGACTACTATGGGAAAAATTTAGACGCTTTATGGGATTGCCTTACAGGGTGGATAGAGTTGCCGTTAACTTTAGTCTGGAGAAATTTTGAGTTTAGTAAAAAGTTTTTAGGTTCATACGCTGATGATGTATTAGAAGTTTTACAAGAGGCTCAAGAGGAATTAGAGGATGAGTTTAAAATAATAGTAGAGTAGACTTTTTGGTTCTCATGGAAAATCTCTCAATGGGATTAAGTGGTTTTGGGGATTAGCTCATTAAAAAACTCACTTCGTAGATGAAGACAGCGCTTCAAACGGCGATTTCAAAATTTCCGCAGATCGAGTTGGTGCATAAAGAGGAAGAGTGTCAAAACTCTTCCTCTTTTATGTGGATGGAATGCAGAAATGTCCTCTTGTAAAAAATTTATTTTTTAGCAAATCCCTGTTTATTTAAATACTCAAGCATGAAGGGGAGTTTGCTTCTTTCAAGATGATCCTCGATATGATCTTTCCATCCCTTTACTTTTTTCACTGTGAAAGGCGCTTTAACTGGGCGTTCTCGGTAATACTCACGCATCTGTTGATCATAGGTTGCTAATGTTTCTTCGTCTAGTGGCTGGTACTGATTATCAAACATGACCATTGATTGAGGCAAACGTGGTTTTAGTCCGGGGTTCTCTCCAGCAGGATGGCCTATGCATAGCCCCACTAAAGGAATCACATGCTTTGGTAAATGTAATACCTCAGTTAATTCTGTAATATGAAGTCTTACTCCACCGATATATACACCACCGAGTCCCATTGATTCGGCTGCGGTCAAAGCATTTTGAGCCATTAGCCCAGCATCAAATGTACCTATTAGAAGGTATTCAATATACTCAAGGTCTACATTGGGAGCAATTTGATGATTTCGGTTAAAATCGGCACAAAAAATCCAAAACTCTGCTGCCTCTTCAATATAAGGCTGATTCGCAGAAAGTTCCATCACTTTTTTTCGAAGATCTGGATCTGTAATTCTAATGATAGAAACGGCCTGGAGAAGGCTGAAAGATGAAGTTTGATTAGCTGCCTTAAAGATTGCTTCTCGTTGCTCCTCTGTCAGTGGTTGATTTGTAAAAGAACGTATGGATGTATGATTACTAAGTAATTCAATTGTAGTATTCATATTGACATTCTTCCTTTCTTAAATATTAGATGCAAGCTGATTAAGTTGGATAGGGTTATTTGTAAAAAAATAATGTAACTTGTATACAATATGATAAAATCATCACTCTAATTTATGAAGAGGGCAATTTAAATTGCCGTAGTACATTTTTTTGTACTTAATAGCAAAAAGATGGCTAGATTTTGTTAAGACGGATTTGAAAAAGAATTTAAATGGAACAAACAAAAGATTATTAATCCAGCAAATGTCCCAAAAAAAGGAAGCTCTTGTTGTGTTAACCTGCTTAGTAGTAAAAAAAAGCTGCCACATTAGACAGCTTCTGATCTTTTAACTCTTGCCCCCGTTACTTTAATACATTTCTTCACAAACTCTTATCGTAAAATTAGTCTACCTGCTCCCCAAACTTCTTCCCGAACTCTTCCATCAAATCAATTATAGGAATGAATTCTTTCCCTTTTGAGGTTAGTGAATACTCTACACGAGGAGGAACCTCAGGAAAAACCTCTCGCTTAATTAATCCATCTGTTTCTAGTTCTCTCAACTGCTTTGTAAGAGAACCTTGTGAAATGTCCCATAAAAAAGCTTTAATTTCGCTATAACGACGTTCTTTTGTTTTTAAAAACCAAAGAATAATATACTTCCAGCGTCCTGAAAGTATATTTTGGGTATAGGCAATGCCATATACTTCTCTTTGTTCCTTTATACACTCTTTGTCAAATCCATCCTTACATATTCTAGACACCTTTTCACCTGCTTTCTACTGTTACGTACAAAAAAATGTACTACGGCAATTTTAATTGCCTACTTTAAAAAGATGAGAAATGGTTTTATTCTAGTATATGTAAAAGAAATATTCAATACTCAATTCGTTTTTCATATCTAATGATTATATGTTGCGATTTGGTAAACATATAATTGTGTTACTTTAAGCAGAATTATTCTTTTATATACAAATTCTTTAGGAGGGAAAATAGTGAAATTCGGAATTATAGGTGCAGGATCAATTGGCTCAATTATTTCTAAAAAATTAGTTAAGAATGGGCATGATGTCAAAATTGCAGATGCAAGGGGAATTGAATTTTTAGAAGGAAAAGAGCTTGCTGGAACAACTGTGCGCGTAGAGGATGCAATTAAAAATATTGATGTTCTTATATTATCTCTTCCTACAAAAGCAATGCCAAGCATTCGGAACATTATCGATCAAGTCGGAGAGGAAGTAATCATTGTAGATACTTCAAATTATTATCCTTTTAGAGACGACAAAATTGAAGAAATCGAGAACGGAATGGTTGAAAGTGTTTGGGTTTCAAATCAATTAGGCAGACCTGTCATTAAAGCGTTCAACAACTTATTAGCCTATACTTTAGAAAATGAAGGAACATCCGTAGATTCTAGTGAACGAATCGCTATGGCAGTTGCTGGTAATGATACATCACAAAAACAAGTAGTCATGGACGTAGTATCCGAGTTAGGCTTCGATGCAGTAGACGGCGGTTCTTTAAGTGACTCTTGGAGACAGCAGCCAGGAACTCCTGCTTACTGCACAGAGCTAACAAAAGATGAACTCACAATTGCGTTGAAAAAGGCGAATAAAGAAAAAGCACCATTACTACGCGACAAAGTGATAGAAATATTTGCAGAGAAAAAGGATGTTGATTTTTCACACGAGGATGTTGTGAATCTAAACAGAGAAATATACAATTCATAAAAACAAGAGGTGCACTCAGTTAGAGCGCACCTTTTGTATATCCATATATACCTATAAATTTACGGAGAAATATGTATGCTTCTTCCTTTTTTCCGCCAAAGGCTTTTTTCCTCAGTATGCAGCTTTTTATACACCCTTGATTAATCAATCTTTCTGTGCATCGTTTGTATTCTGTTCTATCTAATATTTGACGTGGAAAATAAGCGCATGATGTAGTTAGTCTGCTAATCAAAATGCTTAGTTTGCTAATTAATATGTAAGGAATGATCAATATGATTGAAGATGAAATTCGAGAACTTCTAGATAAAATATCTGCTCAGTGCACCGAAATTACAACCAATTGTTACACGATGTGAATCTTCGTGTTGGGCAAGATAATTTGTCGAGGGATCGCAAGCTGACAAATGCATTATCGATTGCTATCTTTATATATATTAAAGGAAGGAGATCCAGGGTGAGAGCAATATATGTAAGGGTATCGACTGACAAACAAACGATCAAGAAGAACTCGCTTTAATCTAGAGGGAGGGGCAAGCAAAAGACTTATGAGTGAGGTCATTTGCTCCAATCCTATCCGTCTTTCTTGGAAATTGACCATTGAGTTTTGTCAATGATGTTATTGCAGTAACGAGTTGGGTAAAAAATTATTCATAACTGTCACGTCTCTTTCTCATATACTCTCTCTAAAAAGTTTCTTTTAAAAGTAGTAGAGAAAAGCCGGAATGTCTGATCTCTGATCTGGCTTCTTCTACATCATTTCCCCTTCGCTTTCTTCCGCTTTTCCTTCTCCGCCCGGTAAAACTCATGAAACATCTTCATCAGCGCCCGCTTTTCAATCCGTGGTACATAGCTGCGCGAGATACCGAGTTCTTTGGCAATCTCACGCTGCGTTTTTTCCTTCTTCAAATCAAGCCCAAACCGCCCGACAATCACTTCTTTCTCACGGTCATCTAAAATGTCAATGTATTGTTTCACTTTTTCAAGCTCCATATTGAGTTGGATCGTATCTATCACGTCTTCGTTTTCTGATTTCAAAACGTCAATCAGGCTTATTTCATTCCCTTCCTTATCCTGCCCGATCGGATCATGAAGGGAAACGCTTTTTCTGTTTTTTTCAATGCACGCAAATGCATGAGGATTTCATTATTAATTACAAAAGGGGGGTGCACAGATTTCCCGTAACTGTTTGATTAAATAAATGTTGAGTCAGCTTCCTGTAATGCTCAAACGTTTCTTAGCGAATGAAGGAGATACCTTAAATAACCAAGCTACATTTTCAATTGCATGTGATTGTATGTACGAAAGATTAATATTACGCAACATGAAAGTTGGAATGCAAAAGTGATATGTAAAATAATTGGACTGCCACTCTAAATAATCAGTCCAAGTTGCAGGCATTGTTTTTTTATCGCCTTCTGTCTATGTATATGGCAAAATTCATGCACGAAATCATACCATTGTTCAATTCGGGTTTTTCGGCTGTCCAAGCATATATTATAAATCCCGCTGTGCTTTAGTGCGAAGCTTGTAACAGGTTTAAATGAAAGCCTAATATCTAAAGCCTCGGCAATCCGTTCAAAATTAATTTGTTCAGGTTCTGTAATATCAATCTTCCTGTATAAGTTTTCAATCCAATCCTCTAAATGACTGTTTGTATACCTCAAGATGAAAAACCTCCTTAAAGACGGCAATCTAAAAATTGGATTCGTTAAATATTATAGGGGAAACTAAGACTTTTTTCATAGGAAAATGCATCTAAGATAAGTGTGGTGTTTATTGAAGAGCTGCTAAGTAATTAATGACAATAATTGATAATGAAAAGTGTTTAAACAGAATCTTAATAATCAATCTCCTATCTTAATTGTTGAAGACCAGAAGCACATCTTTATATATACGCATTTAACAAAAGTACTTTTTCGAATAAAATCTATTACCTTGAATTGGATAAGGAAGGGAATTTATCCTTGAAACTCAGCATGAAATTCATATACAATACAGGGGTAGGGTATATAAAATTTAGTTTAGGTGGTGTTTGTTAATGAAAAATCCTGAAATTGAGTCTTTTATTAAGGATGTGGATCGAATTGTTCATGACGGCGGGACTGAAGAGGTTTTGACTGGCAAGATTGCGGAGAGGATGAGACATCTGTTACAGGCCGATAATATTCTCCCTTCACAGTATCGGCAACCGAATCCAAAATACGCTCTGTATCCGTTGTATATTGCTGACGATGAGAGTTTTTCTATCGCGGTTGCGGTTTGGGATGTTGGGCAATCCACTCCTGTCCATGATCATGGAACGTGGGGCGTAATTGGAGTAGTGCAAGGAACAGAACACGAAATACAGTATGCACCGCCTTCTAATAAGCATGAGGAACTGATAGCATGTAATGACCGTTATATTCTGCAAGGGGAGGTTGTCGTCTGTTGCTCCACTGACCAAGACCTTCACAAAGTGGAGTGTGCCTCCAATGATCCGTGTGTAGGAATTCATGTGTACGGCGGCAATATTGGAAAAATAGAGCGTCATATCTACGATACACATACGGGGAAAAAACGGGTAGCGGTTAGTCACTGGGTTCCTGTACCAGCTTCCCGACAGTAAGTCGCATCTTTACGCCTAATGACTGTATAAATCATTGAGTAAAGTTTATGTAGCTTACTTTTATTTAACAGATGTGCTTAAAATATAGCTTCGATAAATTTTCAGTTTATATTTGTTTGGATAACTATGGTGAATAGATTTAAAGGAGGGGCAATTATGAGAGAGGAAAATATTTTTAAACAATTAGAAACCGTACGAAATATCACTGTGGAACTATTAGAAACAATTCACGAAACAAAGTGGGATGCTATTCCAGAAGGTTTTAGAAATAATATCCGTTGGAATGCAGGGCATATCCTAACTATACAGGAATTGTTTGCTAATGGTTTTCATTCGATTTCTAAAAATCTTCCTGGTAGATACTTGGATTACTTTTCAAAAGATACGAGTCCAGCAAACTGGGGTGAACAGGCTCCGTCAAAAGAAGAATTGCTTAGACTTCTAAAAGATCAATCAGCATGGATTCGTACTGCTTGTGAGGGGAATTTAGAGCAAAAGTTAGATAAACCATTTAGAGGGTTTGAAACATTTGGAGAACTGTTGTTATTCGGTAGTTTTCATGAAGGATTGCATACAGGTATTATTAACGCACAAGATAAGATAGTAAGTGAACATAAGTAAAGTCTATTCTTCTAGATATTTCTTATTACTCAGATCCTTTCGTTTTAATGGCTAAATTTGAATTCTAAGTGAGGCAGCTTTCGATAAGAAATTGGAAGCTGCCTTTCATATGAGTGAGGGTGAATAGGCTTATTTTTTAGAGGCGTAGGCGAACATACGGAATATTTAAAATGAGAGAAATTACAAGTTTATTAGAGAAACAGGAAAAGTAATGTGAAAATTAACATTTTTTAGGAATTATATACTCTCCCAAAGAGAAATTAATAGAACATCTAAGGTGTTTTTTAAAAAGTATACTTATCACTTTACATAGGGTAGGGGGGTATGGTATTTTTATGATTGTGAAGGGAGAGAGTTAAATGGATGAATTAGATACAATTATTGACAATGATGATTGTTGTGCTATGAACAAACGCAGAAGCCATCACTCACCAGAAGTGAAGAAAAATTTAACAAACAGATTGAACCGTATCGAAGGACAAATTCGAGGTATTAAAGGGTTAATTGAGAAAGATACGTATTGTGATGATGTGATCACACAACTTTCTGCAACACAATCTGCCTTAAATAGTGTAGGCAAAATTCTTTTGGAAGGTCATCTAAAAGGTTGTGTAGTAGATCGCCTTTCAGAAGGTGACGATGAGGTTTTAGATGAATTACTGGTAACGATTCAAAAGCTAATGAAAAAATAAAATTGGCACCAGTATGACTTATATTATGCTAGATAACATATCCCTTAAAGGAGAGAGAAAAAACATGAAAAAGGTAACATTAAACGTACAGGGAATGTCTTGTGGACATTGTGTAAAGGTTATTGAAGGAAGCGTTAGTCAATTAGAAGGTGTTAATCAGGTAAACGTAAAATTAGACGAATCTTTGGTTGAAGTATCTTTTAATGAATCTCAGGTATCTATTGATAAAATTAAGGATGCAATCAAAGATCAAGGGTATGATGTAGAATAAGAGTGCTTCCATAGCACTCTCTAATTTTCATTAAAATATACCCCTCATCGGTATATGGAAGGTGGGAAAGATCATGAGTACAGAAGAAAAAGCAACTAGTAAAGAAATGAAAGAAGCAAGTATTCAAATTACAGGAATGACGTGTGCAGCATGCGCTACTCGTATAGAAAAAGGGTTAAATAAAATGGAGGGCGTCGAGCAAGCATCCGTCAATTTAGCGCTTGAAAAATCATCGATTAAATATGACACTTCAAAACTGAGTGAAGCTGATTTTGAAAAGAAAATAGAAGCGCTTGGCTATGGTGTTGTAAAACAAAAAGCAGAGTTTGATATTACAGGAATGACGTGTGCAGCATGTGCTGCTCGTATAGAAAAAGGGTTAAATAAAATGGAAGGTGTTGCAATTGCAAACGTTAATTTAGCGCTTGAAAAAGCAACGATCGAATTTAATCCTTCAGAGATAGCGGTTGCGGATATAATTGCTAAGGTAGAAAAGCTTGGTTACGGTGCTCACCAAAAAGAAGAGGATGGAGAGCCAGAAGACCACCGTGTAAAGCACATTAAAGATCAACAACGAAAATTCATAATTTCTGTGATTTTATCGTTACCGTTATTATGGACGATGGTAGGGCACTTTTCCTTTACTTCGTTTTTATATGTACCAGACTTCTTAATGAATCCATGGATGCAACTGATCTTGGCAACACCAGTGCAATTCATTATCGGTAAACAGTTTTATGTGGGTGCTTATAAAGCACTTCGTAATGGCAGTGCAAACATGGATGTCTTAGTCGCCATGGGCACTTCAGCAGCCTATTTTTATAGCTTATATCAAGCAATTGTAACTGCTGGAACACACCACGTGCCACATCTATACTTTGAAACAAGTGCAGTCCTGATCACACTCATTCTTTTAGGCAAGTTATTTGAAGCAAGAGCAAAAGGCCGTTCATCAGAAGCGATAAAAAAGTTAATGGGGCTTCAGGCAAAAACAGCCATCGTCATACGTGATGGAATTGAAAAAGAAGTACCGTTAGAAGAAGTAGTAATAGGTGATACGATTTTAGTGAAGCCAGGTGAAAAAATTCCTGTTGATGGTGAAATAGTAGAAGGAACAACAGCCGTTGATGAATCCATGTTAACAGGTGAAAGTTTACCGGTGGATAAAAATGCTGGTGATGTAGTATACGGCTCAACGATTAACAAAAATGGCTTCATCAAAATGATTGCAACAAAAGTTGGGCGTGATACAGCATTAGCACAAATTATAAAAGTTGTTGAAGACGCACAAGGCTCGAAGGCTCCCATCCAACGTTTGGCAGATCAAATTTCAGGTATCTTTGTACCAATTGTAGTTGGAATTGCCATCCTCACATTTCTAGTATGGATTATATGGGTTAGACCAGGTGAGTTCACACCAGCACTTGAAGTATTAATTGCAGTACTTGTGATTGCTTGTCCATGTGCACTAGGACTAGCAACGCCGACTTCCATCATGGCAGGCTCAGGTCGTGCAGCTGAATATGGTATTTTATTCAAAGGAGGCGAGCACTTAGAACAAACCCAACGTATTGACACCGTAGTAGTCGACAAAACAGGTACCGTCACACACGGTAAACCTGTACTAACGAATGTTTTAGTAGCAGATGATCAAAACGAAGCGAAGTTTTTGTCACTAATTGGGGCGGCCGAAAAACAATCTGAGCATCCACTAGCACAAGCGATCGTTGAAGGTATCCAAGACAAAGGCATCAAACTTGGAAATGTACAGTTCTTCGAAGCAATTCCGGGTTATGGGGTGCAAGCGACGGTTTCAGGTCAAGGGGTTGTCATTGGTACACGGAAACTTATGAAGAAATATGGAATTAATATCCATTCTATTCTCCCTGAAATGGATGAGTTGGAGAAAAACGGTAAAACAGCGATGTTAGTTGGAATTAATGGCCAATACGCAGGGCTAGTTGCTGTAGCGGATACGATTAAAGATACATCTCGTGAAGCTGTACGCCGATTGCAAGAAATGGATATCAAAGTGATCATGATGACAGGTGATAATGAACGTACAGCTCAAGCTATTGGTAAAGAAGTAGGCATCAATGCAGTTATTGCGGAAGTGCTTCCTGAAGGGAAAGCAGAAGAAGTGAAAAAACTGCAACAACAAGGCAAAAAAGTGGCAATGGTTGGGGATGGTATTAATGATGCACCTGCACTTGCAATAGCTGATACTGGGATGGCCATTGGTACAGGTACAGATGTTGCTATGGAAGCAGCAGACATCACTTTAATTCGAGGTGACTTAAATAGTATTGCCGATGCAATTGTAATGAGTCGTAAAACGATACGGAATATTAAGCAAAACTTATTCTGGGCATTTGCCTATAATAGCATTGGTATTCCTATTGCTGCAGCAGGCTTTCTTGCACCATGGGTGGCAGGAGCAGCAATGGCATTTAGTTCTGTATCTGTCATATTGAATGCGTTGCGTTTACAAAGGGTTAAATTACAAAAATGATATTTTTTAGAATGGAACTATATTTTATATAGATATATTTCATCGTCAATTTCCGACAGCCTTTGATTTAGCTATTCAATGGGCGCTTATTGTATAGTCAATTCGTTATCTGAATTATTAATTTAATGCTGTGTGTAAACTCCCATATCAAAGAAAAGGAGTGTTACAAATGAATAATCAACAAATTCGTAACGCCACACTTATCAAGGTATAGAAGAAAATTATTTAGAGGAATAAATTTAGAATTAATTTATAATACATGATTATAGTCGCGCAAACATGTAGCTTTATGCTTAGAAAATAATTTTAATCCCCCCTTGTATTTTTTATTTCTGTGCAATATAATGATCTTATAAAAAAATAATCAGAAACCGGACATGTTACTGGTAATACAGGCAGGATCCGTAAAGACAATATTGTATCGATTAGATATTATATTGTCTTTATGGGTCCTGTCTTTTTTTAGTCAAAATGTAAGCGGTTATATTAATGTAGGAGGGTTTAAGATGGACTATAAAAAAACAGCAGCTGCCATTCTGCAATATGTTGGCGGAGAAAATAATGTAATTCACCTAGGACATTGTGCTACAAGATTACGCTTTACACTTGCTGATGATAGTAAGGCAGATTTAGAAGCGCTTAAAAGGATTAAGCGGGTTATAGGCGTAGTTATGACGGCACAATGCCAAGTCATTATAGGTAATAACGTCATTGAAGTTTATGATGAACTGCTGAAGCTTGGCAGTTTCGGGCAGCAAAATAATACATCAAAAGATAAGAAAAAAATGAGCGCAGTGATTTTAGACTTTTTAGTTAGTGTATTCCAGCCTTTAATTCCGGCAATGGCTGGTGCTGGTATTTTAAAATCAATGCTATTGCTATTATCTGTACTTGATTTAATAGATGAGAATGGGCACACATATATTATACTAACGTCTATTAGTGGTGCGGTATTCCACTTTTTACCGATACTTGTTGCTATTACAACCGCAACAAAATTAAAGGTTAATCATTTAGTTGCCGCAGCAGCTATGAGTATTCTTTTATACCCTGATATGACAAAACTTATAGGTGGAGGAGCCAGTCTATTTTCTCTTCCGGTAACAAATGTAAACTATGAATCCCAGGTATTCCCGTCTATATTAGGTGTGGTTTTCTATGCATTCATGGAAAGGTTTTTTACTAAAATTTCACCAAAGCCTATTCGTGTTTTCTTTATATCAATGATGTCACTCCTTGTCACAGTTCCTATGACCTTATTAGTTTTTGGACCAATAGGGTTTGGAGCAGGAACATTATTAACAAATGTTATTTTGTTTATATTCGATAGAGCGGGATGGGTGGCAGTAGGTCTCCTTGCAGCTGTTCTTCCATTAATGATTGCCACTGGTATGCACAAAGCCTTAACTCCATATGCAATAAATACAATCACTGCTACTGGAAAAGAGATGTTACTTTTACCTGCTTTATTAACACACAACATGTCTGAAAGTGGTGCATGTTTTGCAGTTGCTCTACGTACTAAGGATACGGAAGTTAAATCTGTAGCATTATCTTCTGGTATTTCGGCCTTATTTGGAATTTCAGAACCAGCACTTTATGGGATAACACTGCAGAAAAAACGTGTTCTGTATAGTATTGTTATTTCGTGTTTGCTAGGGGGATTAAGTGTTGGGCTGTTTGGTCTGGCGGGATCTACACCTGTAAGCCCTAGCCTCGCGAGTATTTCAATGTTTATTGATCCGGAAAACAGTAAGAATATCATTTTTGCCTTTGTGGGTTTAGTTATTTCAATGATATCATCTTTTATTATTACCTTCTTTTCATGGAAGGAAGATAAAGAAAAAGCAGAGGTACCAGTGGCTGAACACACTTTTGATAAGAGAATAAAGAAAGATGAGGGGGTTCATATTGCACAACCCGTTTCAGGAAAAGTCATTCCTCTCTCGGAAGTAAATGATGCAGTATTTTCAACCAAAGTGATGGGAGAGGGGATTGCTGTCATTCCTTGTATAGGAGAACTTTATGCGCCGTCTGACGGTAAAATTAAGATGGTTTTTGATACAAATCATGCACTTGGAATGGAAACCTCCAATGGAGCCGAAATTTTATTCCATATCGGTATTGATACAGTTCAGCTGGGCGGGAAACATTTTGAATCGCTAGTTAAGGTTGGGGATGAAGTAAAGGCTGGTGATTTACTAGTGAAATTTGACCTTAACAAGATTGTTGAAGAAGGATTTGATCCAGTCACGATTGCCATAGTAACTAATCAAGATCAATACTCAGTAAAAGTCGCGGATGGAAATTCTGCTGATCATGGTGGGTCTTTAATGTTGATAACGGCTTTAGGAAACTAAATTGGAGGGGATTAGGAATGGACAAAGGATTTCCGGAGAACTTTCTATGGGGTGGTGCAACCGCTGCGAATCAAGCTGAAGGAGCTTATTTAACTGATGGAAAAGGGTTAAGCACTGCTGACGTCATGACAGCGAGTGTGCATGGGATTCCTAGAGAAATTACAGATGGTGTAGTGGAAGGAAAATATTATCCGAGCCACCATGCTGTTGACCATTATCATCGTTTTAAAGAAGATATCGCCCTGTTTGCTGAAATGGGTTTTAAATGCTATCGCATGTCCATTGCTTGGTCAAGAATTTTTCCAAATGGAGATGAAGAAGTGCCTAATGAAGCAGGCTTAAAACATTATGACGACGTCTTTGATACTTGTCATCAATATGGGATCGAGCCCTTAGTAACCCTCTCTCATTTTGAGACACCGCTTGGATTACTCAAATATGGATCATGGGAGAATCGGAAAGTTATCGATTTTTATTTGCAGTATTGCAGAACCGTTTTTAATCGATACAAGGGGAAAGTGAAATACTGGCTTACGTTCAACGAAATTAATGTTATGTCAACCAAGCCCTGGATGGCGGGCGGGGTTCAGTCTGATGATGAGCAGACTAGAATGACTGCCGCTTATCATCAATTTCTAGCCAGCGCTAAAGCTGTTCAGATGGCTCATGATATTGATGCTGACAATAAGGTGGGAATGATGTATGCCGGACATATTGCGTATCCAAATAGCTGTGATCCAGAAGACATGCAGGCAACGAATGATTTTATGCATAAAATGTTGTTTTATTGTGATGTTCAATGCCGTGGGTATTATCCATCTTATAAATTAAAAGAGTTTGAACGTGAAGGTATCGTTTTACCGATTCAAGACGGTGATTTAGAAGAGTTGAAGAATGGGAAAGTTGATTTCTTATCGTATAGTTATTATTTAACTCATGTAGTTGGAAAAGAAACAAATTTAGATTTTAAAGGACTTAATGGTGTCAAAACGGGTTACAAAAATCCTTATCTTCCAACGAGTGATTGGGGATGGAACATTGATTCAATAGGTCTTCGTTATTCGTTAAACCTTTTGTATGACCGCTATCAAATTCCTTTAATGGTTGTAGAAAACGGTCTGGGTGCAATTGATAAAGTTGAGAGAGATGGAAGTGTTCATGATTCATATCGTATAGATTATTTACGAGACCATCTGAAAGAGATGAAAAAAGCAATTGAAATCGACGGGATTCCAATCATGGGTTACACCATGTGGGGCCCAATCGATATCATTGCCGCAAGCACTGGTGAGATGAAAAAAAGGTATGGCTTTATTTATGTAGATGTAGATGATAATGGCAATGGAACATTTAAACGTATAAGAAAAGATTCCTTTTACTGGTATAAAAAGGTTATTGAATCGAATGGAGAAAAATTGGAATAATATTAAGATTTACTGTTTGTCCAATCAATTTTTTCTAAAATACAAACAAGTCAATTTGAATGTATAGGTATATGCTAATATTAATTTTAATTTTAATCATAAATATCTTGTGTATTAGTTGCTGTTAATCTTCTAGCAATAAGTGATCAAAGCTATACTAGTATATAAACTTTTTAATTAACATTGTTAATTTAATAAGCATTACTTGTGTGAATTATTTTGTTAGCCTTATAAAAAGGAGATCTATCTAAGAATGAAAGCTTTAATTAAAAGGAAAGATCAGCCCGAAGATAGTGTAAAATATGCACAACAGCATTTAGCAAATGAAAGAACTTATCTGGCTTGGATCCGGACAGCTATATCTATTGCAGGTGTTGGTTTTTTAACAACTTCTTTACATTTTACGATTAAAATTAATTCAGATTCTGTTACGAATACTTTAGCGATATTTCTAGGAATCTTTGCTTGCGTTGTGGGGTTAGTTACCGGTGTCTTGGCTACTATACAATACTCAAAAAAGAAAAGGGAAATCCAGAATGGTTTTTTTATTCCATCTAACCATTCTATCATATTCGTTTCTAGTTTATTCTCCCTCTTGGTTTTTTTGATCTTTATGTATCTTTCTTTGTTGTTATTTAAGTCGTAAGAGTGTTAAGGATATAATCCTAATCTTGATTAACTTTCTGGATATGCAAAAGGTAAGGTGATGAAATGATTAAAATCAAAAAGGTCCTAAATTCTAGTGTCGTCTTGGCAGAAGATAAACAAAAAAAAGAATTCATTCTTCTTGGCAAAGGAATTGGCTACGGACAAAAAGCCGGTAATATCATTGAGGAACACCAGGCTGATCAAATGTTTATCCCTATTGAAAATATCAAAGTGAAAGAGTTTCTTGGTTTATTAGATGCTATTTCTCCTGGATTGATAGAACTGACCCGACAAATCATAAGATATGCTGAGGAAACACTTCATACGAAACTTAATACCGGCAGTTATTTTACGTTGATGGATCATTTGAATTTTGCAGTAGAGAGATATAAAAAAAAGATCAACATCACCAACCGAGTATATTGGGAAATTAAAAACTATTATTCCGAAGAATATCAAGTTGGGGAATTCGCCGTAAAGCTCATAAACGAAAAGCTTCATATCGATTTACCAATTGAAGAAGCGGCAAATATCGCATTCCATTTAATTAACGCTCAAGGAGAACAGAAAGAATCTAAAGATGGTATGAAGTTTGCTAAAATGATCGGAAGTATTGTCAACTTAGTTCGATATACTTTTAATATCAATACGGATACAGAAAACGTTCATTATACTCGGTTTATCACACATATTAAATTTTTTGTAGAACGTTTCTATTCAGATAAGATGCTAGATGATAAAGATAATATGTTATTCGGGCAAATCGCCAGTCTGTATCCAGAAGCTATGGATGGTGCTTTTAAAATAAAGGACTATATCAAACAGATTAATGGCAAAACCATTCCTGAGGAGGAATTAGCGTATCTTGCGGTTCACATCCATAGATTAATGACTTATAATAGTTTGGATTGAACGTGAACTGAATAAGTAATGAACCAGAGGCCTTATCTATAAATAGGTGCCTCTGATTTTTAGAACAAATTAAAATATCTTGTTTAAAGATACTGGTGAGCGAAATTTCATTAAAACTAAGGATGTTATCCGTTTTGTTGTTATAAAGTAATAGTAATAAAAAATTGACGATTTTGCTCAGAGACCTTAGGATAACAGCCATCTCATTTTTGATGCTTTTCTTTCGAGGTGAATAGATTTCTCGGATCCAATGATCTCCTCTTATTCCACTTGTTTTTGAACCCGACTCCTACCGGTAAACATTGTTATCATGATAATCCGTTCTTTTTCCGCCTAGGTCTACCTTACTTCTACTCATCACTCTTTCTCAATAGCAGTATCATTGTCATGACGAGTAAGGATCCTTCAATTTCATGGATGTTCAGCATCCATTTAAAAATAGAAGAAAAATAAAAGCTAGGAAACGCATTTTTTAGCGAGTTGTTTCATTTTTGTTTCTCATTATCGTTTCCGAAATCAAAAGAAGCAACGGAATGACTATGCCGAATAAATAAAAGGTACTGGTTCCGATTGGACCTCCAAGCTGAAAGACTTGATTGACATTTTTCGGCGTTAGCAATAGACGAGCGGAAGCAAACCGAACATAACGGACTTAATGTTTTTGTTAAAAAGCTGAGACCAGACCTATTGCTCCAGCGTAGTTTTCATAAATTTGCATGATCCAGATGACAAGCAGCATAGATTCAAACCGTTAAGCCGATAATTTCAAAACCTCTTATCAGTTCAATCCGCCGGCAATATCCTTGTCACAACACCGTCAATAGAAAATACTCCGATTATCAGAATGACCGATATCATGTAAAATAGATTAGAAAACCATCCCTATTGGAGCAGCTTTAAACGATTTATCCGGCTTTTCAAAAAGGTACGATGTCAATGCCCATATAAGCTGGGTTGTCGTTTTTAGACTTTTTAATGACCCCTAACCCACTATCAGACGTGAATTGTCTATTTCAAATTTATTATCATACGCCACAGTAATTGTAACCCCCCTTAGCAAACATTAACCATACATCAGTATTTTCACTTTTTCCACCAATGTTCGTGAAAGTGTCATGATTCCCGTTCCAAGTAAAATTGGTAAGAATAACAGCAATTCGTGAGGGGGTGATTATCATCATGGTAGATTCACTGCCTATCATGCTACTTATCATAAAAAGTTATATGGCTCCTGTCACTTTAATCTATTTCATTGGTTTTAATTGTCTTGATTCATTATTTTTATATTTAGTTAAAAAAACGAAAAGTGCATACAATGACTAAGTATAGTTTCTACACCTTCACTTTAAAATTCGACCTTTACTGTTATGTAAATGATTTCATATAACTTTTCAGGCTCATTGTTCCTTTAGTCTAATTGATGCTCAATTCATAAAAAATGAAATACATACTTTCAAAAATCAAGTCAAACGATAGAAAGACTTGATTTGTTCCATGTATTTATAAGTTGGATGTAGGTAAACTATCCATATATATACTAAAGAAAAGGAGTTTTATACATGAACATTCAACAAATTCGTAATGCTACACTTGTTGTCGAATATGCAGGCAAAACATTTTTAATAGATCCCATGTTAGCTGAGAAGGGTGCTTACCCTCCATTCCCAAATGCGCCAAGACAAGATCAAAACAACCCTTTGGTTGAACTGCCAACATCTGTTGACAATATTATTAAAGATATTGATGCTGTTATTGTTACTCATTTACATTACGACCATTGGGATGAGGCAGCTAAAGAGTTGTTGCCAAAAGATATCAAGTTGTTCTCCCAAAATGAAGAAGATGCAGCAGAAATACGAAATGCTGGATTCAAAAACGTTGAAGTGTTAACAAAAGACACAGTCTTTGAAGGCATTCAACTGATTAAAACAAAAGGCGAACACGGAAGAGGAGAAATTTTAAAACTTGCAGGTCTTGTATGCGGTGTTGTGTTCAAACACCAAAGTGAGAAAACGTTATATATCGCTGGAGATACAGTCTGGTATGATGCGGTTCAAGAAGAGATTGAAACACATCAGCCGGACATCATTGTAGTGAACGGCGGCGATAATCAATTCTATGAAGGCGGTTCTCTCGTCATGGGTAAAGAAGATATCTATGAAACGTATAAGGCTGCTTCAGAAGCCAAAATCATCGTGAGCCATATGGAGGCTGTCAATCATTGGGGATTATCCAGAAAGGAATTAAATGCCTTTATTAAAGAAAAAGAAATATCCTCTAATGTTTTAGTGCCCGATAATGGTGAATCATACTCATTTTAAATGAAAACAGAGAGATTTATTTTAAAGTGTAGGAGAGGAGCATCATTATGACCGTTGAAAGCAATAAAGAATTAGTCCGTCGTTTCTTTGAAACAATTGAACAAGAAAATTACGATGCCTTAAAAGACTTTTGCCATAAAGACTTTGTATTCTATCCACAATTGGATACACCATTTCCGGGTGTAGAAGGTTTAATTGAGTCTGAAAAGAAAAACTTTGATGCTTTCCCAGGTTTTAAAATGCCAATTGAAGCGATGGTCGCTGAAGACGATCTTGTATCAGTTTATTTTATTTTTGAAGGTAAGCATACAGGAACTCCATTTGCTGGCGTTCCTGCAACGGGAAACTCTGTTAAATTTTCTCTCATGATTCTCTTGCGTATTAAAGACGGTAAAATTATTGAACAGAGATCCCATGTGGATATGCATGATATTCTCCGTCAGCTTGGCGTTAATGCTTAAAAAGTTAGGTGGAGAAATATGCAAACCATTTTACTAAAGAGATCAAGCAATCATGATCTCTTTTTTCATGAAACGATTGTTATGAGGATAGCTCCTCCCCAATTCTAAATAAGACTGAAAAAAACATACCAACATCGTATGGTATGTTTTTTAGATAAATTTTTGCACTATTTATTAACAACAATCGGCAATTGTAGCTTATATGTTTATTTAAGCCTACCAGAAATTCAACCAGCAAATCATTGTGAGGATGCACTCTAGGAAATTTATTGAAAAAAGTTGATGTCAATATTGAGGTTCATAGGGAAAACCTTACTAAATAATGTTTTTGATAAATAACCAGTATTAAAAAAGGAATTGGAACATTTTATGCTCCCCACCCTCAGATATTAAGGTCAGGCGGTCATGAGTTGCTTCAAGATACAGAAGAAGATGGTGTATTATAGTTTTGGATTAAATAAGGTTAATTGTGATAAAGGGGGGGGCTAATCCCCCTTTTATTGATGGAAAGGAGGAAAGGTAGTGGACATATCTTTTATTCTTCTACTATTTTTAATCGGATCAGTTGGCTCTTTTATGTCCGGAATGCTTGGTGTCGGTGGGGCAATTATAAATTACCCTTTGTTGTTATACATACCTGTTTTATTGGGGTTTGAAGGTTTTAACGCTCACCAGGTTTCAGGTATAGTGGCAGTCCAGGTTTTTGTTGCTGCATTTTCCGGTGTGTGGGCTTACCGGAAAGGCGGTTACTTAAATAAAGAACTTATCTTCAACATGGGGTTTAGTATTTTGCTTGGAAGTCTAATCGGTGGTTATGGGTCACATTTTTTCTCCGAAGATGTCATAAACCTAGTTTACGGAATATTGGCGATCGTCGCTGCCATAATCATGTTTATTCCAAAGACAGGAACAGAAGGTAATCAAAGTGATCACATTCGCTTTCCAAAGATATTAACCTCAATCATGACTTTTGTTGTCGGTTTGGCTTCAGGTATAGTCGGTGCGGGCGGAGCTTTTCTACTTATTCCGCTCATGTTAGTCATTTTAAAAATACCTGCACGAATCACAATTGCAACATCACTCGCAGTTACATTTATTTCATCGATTGGAACAACAGCTACAAAGCTCGTCATTGGACAGGTGCCTATGATGCCGGCTTTGGTTGTAATGGCTGCCAGTCTAATTGCAGCCCCGCTAGGTGTTTTCATTGGCAAGAAAGTGAATGCTAAAGTTCTTCAAGGTATTTTGATATTCGTTATTATGATTACAACAGTGAAAACTTGGTTTGATATCTTTAATTAATAATTAAGGTTTAAGAGAAAATCTTTTTTAAATGAAAGCGTAACATAGGCAGATCAGAGAAAATTTCATTTGAAGGAGGGAGTGGACGAAAGAAGGGCTACAGAGCTGACTTCAATGGTGTCAATAGATCAAATTAGGACATGTAATGCTGACAAAGTGATGGAAGGTTGCAGGCAGGTTTTCGGTCTTCACAGTTCCTTTGCTTCTTTTATTTATTGAGGGAACCGAATCTCTAAGAGAAGCACGTTTTGTTCAGCTTGAACAGAAGTTAAAAAGAGTCTGTCAATTGTACGAGGAATAGATAGCTGAGGGAGGGTCCATGATGTGTCAAAACCCGAATTTCTTTGAACGGTATAAAGAAGAAGGAAAGTCAATGGAAAGCGGCTATTTAAGGCAGATCTTCGATCATTTGCAGGATGGAATCATCATAATGGATCAGGAACGTAGAATTCTGGTGATGAATCCATCCGCAGAGAAGATGACGGGATGGAAATTAGGGGAAAAGGTTCCCTACTGTTCCTACTGCCAAATGAGAAAGTTGGAAGCGAGAGAAGAGCGTTGTTATTTGCTGGCCAAGCGGGAAATTCCTTATTTTCTTTCCTCGATGCCCACCTATGAGGGACGATTCGTCGACATGGAGATGAGTACTGCTGTTATTTCAGAAAACGGCGATCAAATGGAAGTTCTTTTGGTCCTGAAAGATTTAACGATGAAGAAAAAGGAAGAGGAAGCTAGAATCTCCAAGCTAGTTCTGCAAAAAACGTTAGCAGCCCAGGAAAACGAACACAAGCGGCTGGCTCAGGAACTGCACGATGGTGTAGGGCAATCGCTATATTCGGTTTCAGTAGGCATTCAAGCGATTCAATCGCGTATGAAGCAAGAAGAAACATTTAAAAAGTACATGCAGGAAATTATCGATGAACTGGAAAAAGCAATCCAAGATGTCAAGCTCTACTCTCTCCAGCTGCGCCCGCACAGTCTCGATCAATTGGGGCTGATCCCTGCTGTCAAGCACCTTGTTTCCAGATTGAACAAGGCTCATCAGGATGTTTCTATTACGTTTGCCTCAAGTAATGTCAACAATCGTTTGCTGCCGATTTTGGAAATCAATTTGTACCGCATCATTCAGGAGGCGTTGCATAATGCCCTGAAATATTCGCAGGCATTACTTATTGAAGTCATACTGTACAAAGAAGATGGCGATCTCGTTTTGATAATTCAGGACAATGGTCTCGGTTTTGAACGCGGGCTGCCAGAGGAAGGTCTTGGATTCAAACATATGAGAGAGAGAGTCGATCAGATGGAAGGAAGTCTTCGTATTCATTCCGTACTTCAGAGAGGTACGACGATTAAAGTGAAAGTACAGTATAAGGAGGGGGAGGAGAGTGATCAGGGTATTGCTGGTCGATGACCACATGATGATTCGCAAGGGCATCCGTGTACTTTTGGAAGGTTTTTCTGAAATCGAAATTGCGGGAGAAAGGAATAATGGCAACGAAGCCGTTCTTAGCACTGCACAATTGAAACCTGATGTCGTGCTGATGGATTTGTCGATGCCGAACGGGCTGGACGGATTCACAGCGAGCAGTGAGATTCGAAAGTTGAACCCATCTGTTAAAATCGTGATTTTGACAATGCATGACGAGGAAATTTTTGTCCAAAAAGCGATAGAGGCGGGTGCCCATGGATATGTCTTGAAAAACAGTCATTATCAGTTGCTTTATCAAGCGATTGTCGAAGTGTACAGGGGCAATCTCTTTTACAAGACATGTGTATCGCAAGACATCATTGATCAATGGCTGAATTCAGAGTCTAAAAAGCCACCTTCTGTTCTAACTGTTCGGGAAAAGGAGATTCTCAGATTCATTGTGCTGGGTTATGCCAATAAGGAGATTGCCAATAAACTCTCAATCAGCGTCAAAACCGTCGAAAACCATAAAACGAATATGATGCAGAAATTAGAACTGGACTCGAAACACGAATTGATTCAATATGCGATCAAAAATAAATATCTCGACCTGACGCTCTAACATACTGCTCCTTAAACTTATCAAGACGAGGCTCACATGAAAGTAGGGGAGTTCCCCTATATAGATAAAGGAAGATTGATGTTAACTTAAAAAACAGAGACGCATCTTTAAGAAAAACATCAACTTTAAAAACAAAAGGTGGTTGACTATGTCAAAACACGCTCGTTATTCCATTGTCATTGTAGGAGCTGGGACTGCTGGCATCTCTGTCGCCGCCCGTCTCGTCCGGATTTCTAAAAAACTCAAAGGACAAATTGCCATCATTGACCCGCAAACAAAGCACTACTACCAGCCTTTGTGGACATTAGTTGGAGGCGGCGCAGCGAAGAAGGAAGAGTCTGAACGAGATCTGGCTACCTTAATTCCCGCTGGTGTCGACTTGATTGGCGATGCTGTAACAGAGTTTCGACCGAATCAGAACATACTTCTTACAAAACAAGGAACGATCGTTTCCTATGATTATCTCGTTGCAGCAGCCGGTTTGCAAATCAATTGGGACGGGATCAAAGGCTTGAAAGGTACGATCGGAAAAAACGGGGTTTGTAGCAACTACTCGTACCAAACGGTAGATAGCACTTGGGAAAACATCCGCAACTTTAAAGGCGGAACCGCTATTTTTACTCACCCGAATTCTCCTGTAAAATGCGGAGGAGCTCCGCAAAAAATTATGTACTTAGCAGACGATTATTTCCGCAAGTCGAATGTTCGCAATCAATCCGAAATTATTTTTGCCTCGGCGAAATCAACCATTTTTGATGTCACGAAATACGCTAATGCGCTCGAAAAAGTTGTCCAGCGCAAGAGCATTCAAACGATGTACAAACGAAACCTGATCGAAATTCGGCCGGATTCAAAAGAAGCTTTGTTCGAGAATCTGGAGACCAAGGAACAGGAGGTATTAACATACGATCTTCTTCATGTGACTCCACCGATGAAAGCGCCTGCATTTATAAAAGAAAGTACATTGGCGGATGCCGGCGGATGGGTGGATGTTGATCCGTACACTCTGCAACACAAAAAGTTTGCCAATGTTTTCGGAATTGGTGACTGTGCCAACCTGCCGACGTCCAAAACAGGGGCGGCAATTCGTAAACAGGCTCCGGTTGTGGTGCAAAATCTGATGTCTATGATAAAGGGATCTTCATTAGATGCAAAGTACGATGGATATACCTCTTGCCCGCTGGTTACAGGATACAACAAACTCGTGCTGGCCGAGTTTAACTATCACAAGGTGCCGCAAGAAACGTTTCCATTTGATCAGTCCAAAGAACGATTCAGCATGTACCTGTTAAAAAGAAGATTGCTTCCCATCATGTATTGGAATGGCATGTTGAAAGGACTGATGTAAGGGAGGACAAAGTGTAAACAGCCATGCAGAAAAAAATAATTGATGATCCAAGAGGAGGAATCCAATATGTTGTTGCGCTACTTTTACGATGAAAAGCTGGCCCATGCATCCTATCTGGTCGGCTGCCAAAAAACAGGGGAAGCGATTGTGATTGACCCCGGCCGCAATCTAAACCCATATTTACAAGTAGCCAAAGAAGAAGGACTACACATCGCGGCGGCCGCAGAAACCCATATTCACGCCGATTTTGTTTCCGGTGCCCGCGAACTCGGCGTGACACACCAAGCGAAGCTGTATCTTTCCGATGAAGGCGGCGCAGATTGGAAATATCAATATGTAGATGAATTGAAACATCAACTTGTGAAAGACGGCGATCGCTTTTCCATCGGAAACCTGATGTTTGAGGTGATGCATACCCCCGGCCATACCCCGGAAAGCATTTCTTTCCTCTTGACGGACCGCGGAGGAAATGCGGATCGTCCAATTGGTATCTTTACGGGGGATTTCGTCTTTGTAGGCGACATCGGCAGACCCGACTTGCTGGAAAAAGCGGCTGGCATCAAGGGAACGGCAGATTGTGGCGCAAGAGCCATGTTCAAGTCCCTCTTGAAGTTCAAACAACTGCCAGATTATCTGCAGGTCTGGCCGGCTCATGGTGCGGGAAGCGCTTGTGGTAAGGCATTGGGGGCGATTCCTTCTTCCACTGTTGGTTACGAAAAGCTATTTAACTGGTCAATGGCATACACCAACGAAGAAGATTTTGTAAAAGCCTTGCTTGAAGGGCAACCAGAACCGCCAAACTATTTCTCCGTGATGAAACAAGTTAATAAAGAAGGCCCTGCATTGCTTAAAGATTTACCTGTTGCGCCAGAGATAGCTTCAATGGAACAAGTGAAAAGATTGCTGGATAGCGAACAAATTGTAGATACCCGTCCCTTCCAAGAATTTGCAAAAGGGCATCTCAAAGGCACAATCAACATTCCATTTAACAAGTCGTTTACGAACTGGGCAGGCTGGCTCATCGACTACAATCGACCTGTGTACTTCATAACGAATCCGGATGAAGTGAACGAATTCCTGGAAGCGCTGCGCTCTGTAGGTATTGATAATGTGGCAGGGTTTATGGACAGTGACAAAATCTTGGCAAGCGGCACTTTTACACTTGAATCGTACACGGAAATAGCACCATTGGATATTGCTAAATTGGTGGAAGACGGGTTCGTGCACGTACTTGATGTCCGCAATCTGACTGAGTGGCAGGAAGGTCACATTCCGAATGCGCAACACATCATGCTGGGAACGCTCCAAGAACGGCTGGATGAAATTAAAAGAGACTATCCGATCCTTGTGCAATGCCGTTCCGGAGCCCGATCTGCCATTGGGGCTAGCATCCTGCAAGCTAACGGCGGGTTCAAACAAGTACTGAGTTTGAGCGGCGGCATTGTCCAGTGGCAGAAAGACGGTCTTGCAATAGTGTGACAAGGTTCAATCCCTTGTCTCTATTCAAGTTGTCTTCTCAACACAAGTGGAGGGCATCGACTTTTTTATTTCTAACTACCTTGTGAGTGGAAGGGGAGCATATAACAGTAAGCTTTATTATCACTTGTTTTTGATCTGTTTCATAGGATCGTATATATCCGGTCTCTTCGGAATCGGGGGATCGAACATCAATTACCCTATGCTTGTGTACATTCCACTAGCACGTGGATTGCAGTACGATGTATTTGGGATCATTTTAATTCAAGCTTTTTCTGCATCCATTTTTAGTTGATGTTGTACATAGGGAGCACGATCATTAACGGGATTCTGTTGGAGGATATGGTGGCAAATTCTCTCGGCGGATGCCATCAATGTCGTTTATGTCATCTTGGCCACTATTGCTGAGATCATGATGTTCATCTAAGTGGAACCAGTTATCGGGAATTGACCAGTGTAACATTCTATAAAACAACAGCGGTGTTATCCGAATTGATTGTTGGAAATCGCCCTGGAACCGTTAGAGCTGCGGGCGTGTTTATCTTGGTACCAATTGATATCACCATCGTCTTCTTCACTGCCATTACTTTCATTTCTTCAATTGGATGGTCATCGGGAAAATGTTGACTGGTGACGTAATATTCTGGCTAGCCCCTCTCTCATCATGGTAGTCACCAGCATGGTGGCCGCACCGATCGGAACAATGTTAATTAAACAATTGAATATCAAAGTTCTGCATGAATTCTTTCGGTATTGATTCTTGTGACCGGTTTGGAGATTTTGGATTGGGATCATGCTTAAATCGTACTCGAGCACCATTGCTTATTTCTATGTAAGTTCAGAATTTGTTGCGAAAGCTTCATTCCAAGCTCTTTACTTTAATGATAAATCGTTTTTCTAAACGATGGCTTGTGATAGGGAGCTTTTTCGTAGCTATCATCATCTGCTCATGTATCGTTAGATATGATAGATTACTTATATTTTTAAACATTGTCTGGGTGAGAATAAAATAATATATCTACAATTTATTACGTTTTTATACAAAAGTCCGCCAATTACAGACGAATAAAATTGAAGGTAATCATATGAAGATGACATTCTTATTTCCGAGCCAAGTAACGCAATTCCCAGGTGTGCTTCAGCAGAAACCTGAGAATGATATTGTGGATAAGCTGATTGCAAAAGCAACAGAAATTTTACAAATGAATCCCTTCCGATTAGATCTCTAAGGTTGTCGGTCACTTCGACAATTATTGGAAAACAAGTGGAAAATTATAAATGGGTAACAGAGGGTGAACTTTCAGCTAAATAAAATACAAATAGCATTGGTAAATGAAAGGCTTACTCTTCGAATGCATGCTAGTGTTGAATGTAAAATTTTATATTAAATAATATATAAAGATTTCCTGCATTTTCAGAAAAATGTGATTAATACAGTAATACGTCGTTAAAACTATACTCAATTTATGCTCCTCCAAACCATCCATTTGGTACAGTTCATGCAACCAAAGCAGATGCAGCCGCTGCGGAAGATTAGCATAGATATTCTGCAGAATTCTGAGTAATTCGAGTCACATCCGGCATGAAACATAGGGAACCAGTACCTGCAAATTGTTCTTATGCAAATGAAACTCAATTTAATATCCATGCAGCGGAGAAATGCATGCTGTGCAACGTATTAGAAATAGTTGCTGAGCGGATGAACTGTCTTGTGCTAATTTTAAAAGTAATTGATTAAACAAGTCGATTTAAATGAAAATCGGATTGTTTCTTTATTCGAGTTACTTTTAGTCGAATTGGCATTAGCGAAATGTGAGTGTTTTTCAGTCGTTAGAGGTTAAAATTAATTAATAGATCAAAGAAATTAGTTTTTCACACTTGACTATATACCTATGGGGGTATATTATTGCGTTATGAATAACAAAGGGTTAATAAGGTGGTGTGGTTAGTATCAATTATTTAGTTGTTGCATTTCTGCTTATTTTTGTTATTATCTATGCAACGTATAGACGTTATTATCCTATAACCGGAATCTCTTGTATCCATAAGGATAAATTAGAGACCACGGACATAACAATATTAGATATTCGCCAATATAACGATGTACCCAATTTTTCAGATGGTATTATTTTAAACATCCCATATGCGTATCTAAAACGTTTTTATTTAGAGATTCCACGTGATAAAATACACATAATAGCTCATGATAGGGTGGAATTAAATTTAGGAGTGCGTTTTCTGAAGAACAAAGGTATCCATGTAAATAGTTATGAATTGGCAACATGTAAATGTAAAAATAAATTATAGAAAGGATTTCATCGATATATGGAGTATGATCAAAAGATTAAAAACCGCTTACGCCGAATAGAAGGACAAATTAAAGGTGTATTGACTATGATGGAACAAGGAAAAGATTGTAGAGAGGTTGTGACCCAACTAGCAGCTTCACGTAATGCTATCGATCGAGCAATGGGTTTAATTGTGAGCACAAACCTTGAACATTGTGTTCGTGAAAGTTTAGAAAAGGGCGAAGACACACAAAACTTAGTAAAAGAAGCAGTCGACTTATTGGTAAAGAGTCGATAAAAAATTCATCAACCTATATTTAAGGTTGACGAATTTTTATATGTATTATATTATACCCCTGCCGGTATTTAATGAGTTGAATAATAGCAGTTCTTTCGAAAAAATTTTTTGATCTCAATATACCCCCACGGGTAATTAGTTAGGAGAATAAACATGACAGAACAAACAAAACGCACAACAATTGTTTTATTTAGCGGGGATTATGATAAAGCAATGGCAGCCTATATTATTGCAAATGGTGCTGCTGCCTACGATCATGAAGTGACGATCTTTCATACTTTTTGGGGATTAAATGCTTTGCGTAAAGAAGAGCTGGTTCCAGTAAAAAAAGGGTTTCTTGAAAAAATGTTTGGAAAGATGATGCCTCGTGGTGCTGATAAGATGGGTTTATCTAGAATGAACTTTGCAGGTATGGGCCCTAAAATGATTAAAAATGTGATGAAAAAGCATAATGCACTTACGTTGCCTCAGTTGATTGAGGTGGCTCAAGAACAGGGTGTAAAGCTTGTAGCTTGTACGATGACAATGGATCTTCTTGGTTTAAAGGAAAAAGAACTATTGGATGAAATCGACTATGCTGGTGTAGCAGCTTATTTGGCAGATGCTGAAGAAGGCAGTGTCAACTTATTTATTTAAAATTACCAATGCAGATTAAATAAAGGAGGTGAAACACAATGAATTGTGGCGTTATCATCAATATCTTACTTATTTTATTTTTACTTTGGATTGTATTTCGACGATTTTTACCAGTGCAAGGTGTTAAACAGATAACAACTACTGATTTAAAGTCAGAGCTGAAAAATAAAGGAAAACAGTTTATCGATGTACGAACACCTCATGAATTTCGTACAAGGCATATTAAAGAGTTCAAAAATATTCCCTTGTCAAAATTGGCTCATCAAACAAGTCAACTTTCGAAAGACCAAGAAGTTTTTGTTATTTGTCAAAGTGGAATGAGAAGTTTAAAGGCGAGCAAGGTATTGAAAAAACAAGGATTTAAAAATATCACAAATATTAAAGGTGGTATGAATACATGGCCATAAAACCTTAAATATTATTTTTTTGTATATTTATATACCCCCACCCCTATTTGAAAAGGAGGAAAAAATGATGAAGGTAAATATTGTGTTAGACGCTAAAGGCTTGACGTGTCCAATGCCCATTGTAAAAACGAAGAAGAAGATGAAGGATTTAAAAGCTGGTGAAGTATTAGAAATTCAAGCAACAGACAAAGGATTTACAGCAGATCTGCAAGCATGGGCAAATAGCACAGGTCACGAATATCTAGGTACTGAAACAGAGGGAGAAATACTTCATCATTTTCTTCGTAAAGGAGGAGGGCATTCATCAGAAAGCGCACCTTCTATTCCTGAGGTTTCACTAGAAGTTTTCAAACAGAAAGTGGAAAGTGACGAGCCTCTTAACATTTTAGATGTCCGAGAGGTAGATGAGTATGAAGACGCTCATATCCCGGGAGTTGTGCATATCCCTCTTGGTGAAGTAGAAAAGCGCTCTAACGAGTTAAACAAAGATGATGAAATTTATATTATTTGCCATTCAGGAAGAAGGAGTGAAATGGCAGCTCAAACGATGAAAAAACAAGGTTTTAAAAAGGTTATTAATGTTGTCCCTGGTATGCGTGATTGGACAGGTAAAACAGAATAAATAAGAAAAGGATGATAACAAATGAGTACAAGAGTAGCAATTATTGCGGCAAATGGTGGTCTATTTGATGCCTATAAAGTTTTTAATATTGCGACTGCCGCAGCAGCAAGTGATCAAGAAGTATCTATCTTCTTTACATTCGAGGGATTAAATCTGATTCATAAGCAAGCGCATCAAGAATTAGAAATGCCGAAAGGGAAAGAACACTTTGCGGAAGGATTTAAGAAAGCAAACGTGCCGTCTATTCCTGAACTGATTGAAATGGCACAAGAGATGGGTGTTACATTTATTGGTTGTCAAATGACGATGGACGTTATGGGTTTAACAAAAGATGATTTTGTAGAAGGAATTGAAGTAGGCGGGGCTGTTACCTTTTTAGATTTTGCTAAAGATGCTGATGTATCCTTAACATTTTAGTCCCATTAAAAAAAGATTCGATATAGGAGGTATTGAAACATGACCGTAAAGGCAATGACCCCAAAAGAAGTGACAAAAAAAATCTTTAACAAAGAACCTTTATTTATTTTGGATGTGCGTAATGAAAATGATTTTAGTGATTGGAAGATTGAAGGGCATGACTTTGACCATTTGAATGTTCCTTATTTCGATCTTTTAGATGGCGTAGAAGATATATTGGAGAAAATTCCTTCTGATATAGAAGTGCTAGTCGTTTGCGCAAAAGAAGGTTCATCTGTAATGGTATCCGAGATGCTTTCAGAAGCAGGTCTTTCTGTATCCTATCTTAAAGGCGGAATGAAAGCATGGAGTGAACATTTAGAGCCGGTAAAAGTCGGGGATTTAAAAGATGGTGGTGAAATTTATCAGTTTGTTCGAATTGGGAAAGGTTGCCTATCATACATGATATTATCCAATGGAGAAGCAGCCATAGTAGATGCTACGCGTATGGCAGAAGTGTTTATAGATTTTGCAAAGGAGAAAGGTGTAACGATTACTCACGTATTTGATACACATCTTCACGCAGACCACATTTCGGGTGGGAGAGTCATTGCCGAAAAAACAAAAGCAACCTACTGGTTACCGCCTAAAGATGCTGAAGAAGTGGTATTCGATTATCAGCCGTTGGAAGAAGGAAATGATATTATTATTGGAAATACAACGATTAAAATTCAACCGATTTATTCTCCTGGACATACCATTGGCTCCACTTCTTTCATTGTGGATAATCAGTATCTTCTTTCAGGTGATATCTTATTTATCGATTCAATTGGCAGACCGGATTTAGCCGGTATGGCAGAAGATTGGGTAGGGTATTTAAGAAAAACTCTTTATAGCCGTTACAAAGCGTTATCAAAGGATTTAATTGTATTACCGGCACACTTTATGATCATTGATGAGCTCAATGAGGATGGAAGTGTTGGTAAAAAACTAGGTACATTATTTGCCGAGAACCATGGTTTGAACATTGCGGATGAAACAGAATTTAGACACCTAGTGACAGATCATTTGCCTCCGCAACCCAATGCGTATCAAGAGATTCGTGAAACAAATATGGGGGAAATCAACCCGGAGAAAGAAAAACAGCGTGAAATGGAGATTGGGCCAAACCGTTGTGCAATTCGGTAACACTACGTGATATTAACAAACAGAGGAGAGATGAACATGAAATCAGATAAAGTATTAGATGCTAAAGGCCTGGCATGTCCAATGCCAATCGTCAGAACAAAGAAAGCGATGAATGAACTGGAATCAGGTCAAATATTAGAAGTGCATGCAACTGATAAAGGATTCAAAAGTGACCTAGCAGCATGGTCTAAATTAGGTGGACATGACATCTTAGAGCAAGCTGAAGATGGAGATGTATTGAAATTCTGGGTTCAAAAAGGCTAATGAATATGAAGGGGTATCGAATAAAAAGATACCCTTTTCCTTTGAAAAGGAGGAAACCCGAATGGACATTGCCTTTATTATCACTCTTTTCATCATAGGGTTTATTGGCTCCTTTATTTCTGGAATGATTGGTATTGGAGGATCTGTTATTAATTACCCGATGTTATTATACATTCCTTCTTTAGTAGGAGTGATGTCATTAACAGCCCATGAAGTTTCAGGGATAGGAGCTATTCAAGTTTTCTTTGCAACACTTGGCGGTGTTTGGGCTTATCGGAGGAGTGGGTTTTTAAATAAAAAATTAATCCTTTACATGGGAAGCAGTATTCTTATAGGGAGTGTATTGGGTAGTTACTTTTCTCATCTCATATCTGAAAAAGGAATTAACTTTATATACGGAATTCTGGCCATTATAGCTGTTATTTTAATGTTGATACCTAAAAGAGGACAAGAACATAGAGAGGGCAAAGAAGTGTTATTTAATAAATGGTTAGCTTCGTTCTTAGCCTTTATTATTGGCGGCGTATCAGGTATTTTAGGAGCTGGCGGCGCCTTTATCCTAGTCCCTATTATGTTATCGATTTTAAATATTCCTGTAAGAATCACCGTCGCTTCATCTCTTGCGATTACACTTCTTTCATCTATTGGCGCAACAGTTGGAAAGGTGATCACAGGTCAGGTACTTTTTTTACCTTCTTTGATTCTTATTATCTCAAGTTTAATCGCTTCGCCTCTAGGAGCAAAACTGGGGCAAAAAGTAAATGAAAAAATCCTGCGGTGGATCTTAGCTTTACTGATTTTGGTGACGACCGTTAAAATTTGGTTGGATATTCTGTAACAGATCACTTTCTTACGTATGATTAAAAGAAAGACCAACAGAGTGTTTTAAATGTTGGCCTTTCTTTTTTATGTTAAGACATTTACATAACGTTCAATAAATGTTTCAAGTACAGGATGAAATTCTTTTTGATAATGGATGACTCGTACCAATCTATATGATAGACCCATATAAAGTATTTGAATTAGTATTGTCTACTGTCAATTAGCATTTTTATACACGGAATATTTAAACAGAGAAGAATTTGAGTATTTTAAAAGAAGGATAATACGATGGATTGAAAAAGAAGAACACGCAGCAGATTCACTTGCTCTTGTTGGGGGGGCAAGTGTTAACAACCCTATTACTGGTTTATTTAAAGAAGGAGTATAAAACCTGTATCAATGATGTTACTAGATATCTACGACACAGGTTTTATATTTAGGTAACTAATATTCTTATATATTTAACATTGCATTTTTTTATTATGCAATAGTTCACTCTATTTCTGCTTTCAATTTTTCGAACCACTCTAAATTAACCAAGTGGTGTGAACGGGAATTTTCGTTCATACGGCGAAAGTAATTGATTGTGCCAGGAATTTCTTGAGTGATGGACAGGTATTCATCAAGGAGCTCGATTCGAGTTTTAGTCTGGTCGATTTGTGATTGGATCAGATCCAGTAATTTATTTTTGTTGAATTCATCGGCAAAGAGTAACGCCCCATAAAATTGCAGGTTCACATATTCCGATTTGGTGCCGTATTTGATCATTAATTTTTCGAATTCTGCCCTTCCCGATTCTGTGACTTTAAAGTTACGGATTTCACGCCCACTGGTTGAGGGTTTCTGCTGAATCTGTTCAATAAAACACTTTTCTTCAAGTTGCTGCAGATTGTAATAAAATGAACCTTTCGTGAAGTTAACAATGTATTTGTAATGACGTTTTTCCATTAAGGCCAGAAGTTCATAGCCGTGAGCTCCGGGGTTTTGGATTAGCAAGCCAAGGATAAGTAAGGGAATTATGGTTTCATCACCTTCGCCATCCGCGCCTCAAATTCCGCGTACGTGATTTTACCCGAAGCCAAATCCATACTATGAAGGTAAATCTGTTCTGTTTTAGAATAGTCACCATTCACTTTCAGTGATTGCTCCTCTCCCGAAATGGGTTTCAGGATATGGTGCTTTTTCGAAAAAGCCTCGAAATAGCGGTAACCGAATTTGCGTTGTGAAGCTGCGTCTAAATGAATGCCATCAGGATTCGCAGTCAAACCTGCTGCAGTAACAAAATAACAATTCTGTTGTTCATTAGCAAAACGCAGCAATTGTTCATTAACCTGTCGAAATTCAGTCGCGTGCTGTCCAAAACCGGTCTTACCAAGAAAGTCACCAAGCCCTCCAATAATCAACGGTACCTCATCAAGTTTCAACTCGTTTCTTAGCGTCTCGATGATAAGAGTTAATTTCTCGTAATAAGTTTCATGTAGCGAACGATAACTGTCACTCTCACCTTGGTGCCAAAGGATTCCACAAATTTGACTGGACCGGAGGGCGAAGCGGGCTTCGGACAAAGCATGCTGAAAAAGGATGCCTTCCGGATGCCAGTCATTCAATGAACTGCCACCTTCCGCACAAGGGATCAAGCCAATTTCTTCATCGGGATGAGCTTTCGACCATGCATCTGCAAAAGATGCCGCCAGGCCAACGCCGGAAACCGGACGGTCGTAATTAATCGGCTCTGTCATCATCTGCCACTGTCCATTGCGCAGCATTTTTATTTTTTCATTATAGATAGGGTCTACTTCATTCAAAAATCCACGGCCCGCCATATTCGACTGCCCCAACATTAAAAAAGACTTTATCATCTTATTTTTCACTTCTTTACATCAATATTTTGGTCTAATTAGACTATAGTCAATTCAGTGTGTCTTGTAAAGTTTTAACAAGGTTTTATTTTTTTATTAGTATGTATGAAAAACAAACTAACATTGAAAATTTGCTGGATGTATTTGAGAAATAGCAAGTTCTTTTGCTTTTTCTTATTCTTATTCAACTATCGGGGGCTTTAGTTCAATAACGATCTTTCACACAATCGGGCGCGAAAAAAGCGGGCTGACTTTTCCAGGAGTTCCTGGTAACGTGTTTTCTACTTCAATAATTTCCTCGTTATTAACAGGTTGCTCTCCGAAATCCCATTCAACCATATGGTATCTCCGCCTCGATATGTAAAACCCTTCTTTATGTAAGAAGGGTTTTAAATTTATTCAATCTTTAAATATATCTGGAATTTTATCTCGCCATATTAATAGCAATTCTCTAAATTGATCGGTTTCAATTGAGTTTTCATAGGGTTCTTCTATCCTAAAAGAGTTTTCAACAATTGTCACATCTTTCTTGATGAGAACACTTGTAGCATTTAACTCAATCTCAAAATCTTCATATATCCCTTCTGAAACCTTCTCAATGTAATCTATATACTCGTTGGCCTGTTCTTCTGTAGCGATGTTTTCAATGAAATCAGAGAAAATACTGATTTCTTCTGGCAATACTATTCCTAAATCACCAAATGGATCTTCTTTAAATTTGTATGAATATTTCATATGTTATTTTTCTCTTCAAGATTATTTTTTATATAACGGATAGCAGTTTTGTTTATACCTTAATTTCATACCTATCCTTAATTCTTTTCATGTATTTCTCTACCTCGGGTTCATTTACTGAATGTCGTTCTAAATATTCACTAACAATTTCATTTAAATATTTATAGAAATTTTCGTAATCTAAAAGTACTTCTTCATTTTCTTTGACTGCTGGGTAATCGAAATAAAAAGCTATACCCTCATCTCCAAAGTAATCTTCTTCCCACTCTTCGTAGTCATCAGAAATACACACCAGACATTCTCTATACCGTAATCTCTATACCGTAACCTTCTCCGTTGGAGAATTTCTCTAAAATTCGTATAAATTGTTCATCACCCATAACCTTAAAGAAATAATTAATTAATTCTTTATTTTATTGTCCATTTCATTTTCACTCCGAATTAATTAATTAATCATTTAAAGCACTCTCATAACGAGAAGAGCTTGCCACCTTTTTATACCGGAGAAAGTATTAAAGAGCCTTTCTCCTCAAAAAGAAGGGGAAAGGCTTTATTCGTTTATTCCTTGTATAGTTTATTAACCAACTCTGTAAATGAATCACATATATGACTCAAAGCTTTATCAGGATCTTCATATGCAATCTCGTGATCCCAGAAAACTACGGATGGATTCTCTTTATTCAGACGATAATCGAAGCAGATTTCTTTACCGAAAGGATCACAAGCAAAAGGAACTATCCCAGGAAGCATTCTTCCATCCTGGTAATCTTCTAAGACCTCTAAAATAAAACTTGAACTATCCTCAGTTAGACCATGTAATCGATTAAAAACAGCACCTTTTGTATTTTTAAAGTCAAATATCTTTTTTTTTGGGCGCGCCCCATTGTTGTTTAATATAGTTGTAACATAGTCGCTAGGGAACTTAATATCTAATGCCTTTTCGATTTTTTTAACGGTTGTCTCCCCAATAGGCTCTTCAGCAAATCTCCACTCTGTCATATTGTCCAGTTAAGAGATCCCCAATAAACCTGGAGTGATGTTTTCGATTCTGGCCCAATCAAAAAGACATTCGAGTTGCATTTGATTATTGCACTTTATTTTTAATGAGCCATTACTATTAAGTTCACTAATTTCAAATTGATCAACAATATTATTTGTTCCGAGATTTTTTATCAGTAAATCCTGAACGCCTATAAAAGACATTTCTACATAAACAACATCCCACTTTCCCCAGCGTTTAGGTTTATTCTCAACAACTTCTTTTGTCATAAGACGCACAAATAAGCAGGGGCCATCTCTATTTAATTCAACATTCATTAATTCCGCGTCAGTAAAATTGGGCATACTCCCAAATATATTGATAATAGCTTGAGGATTCATGAATTTTTCTTCATTAATCATTTTAATGCTCCTTATTTCAATTATTTTCTGTTTCTTCTATCAAAGTAGTAATGGTCTTCCATACCATCTACTTTACCATTTCGTGTATTGTTTTCAGGTCTAACATTGTGATGGGAAGGTTGATTTCCAATGCCGCCCTCACCAAAATCATGGCCATGTGAGTGATCTTGTATTACAATTTTTTTGCCATTAATTTCGTAGGTTAATTCTCGAGTCATCACAGGTTGTTTTTTCTCATTAAGTATCCTATTACCGTTGCTGTCCGTTAGAGGGACCATTTTTTGACTAGCGGGTTGTTGCGTTCTGGGGATATTTAACTGTCGTTTGATTTCTCTTAGACTAGCACTTCTGGATTCATGATAATTTTTATTTGCGCCACTTGCAATGCCGCTGGTGGATTTAGACTTCGCATTTAGTTTCCCACTTACCCCATGGACTCCAAACGGAACAAAAGCAGACAAGGCTAAATTAATACTATTTTGTCTTTGTTCATCAGAAACTTTATTTCCGAACATGTCATGTCCTGTTATAGCCTCACTAAAACCATTTGCAGAAGCAAGTCCATAAAGTCCTTTGCTGGAGTTTTGAAGAGCATGGAATGTCTTAGGTGTTTTGTATACATCGAGAGCTTTGTCTGCTTTATACAATGCTTTACTTGTTGAATAAACAGCTTTTCCACCTTTAGCTAATTTACCTGCCCATCCTACGATAGGGATGTATCCTGCCGCAGCCATTGCACCGGCAGCGACCCGTTGTCCAGCAGTTAGCTTTTCGCCGGTAACAGGATCAACCCCATCAGCGGCTCTTTTATAATCATAATATCCAGAGACCTTTCCTGTAAAATTACAAACAGCATCCCAAGACTTTTCATACCATGGTCTGTTCGCCAGTTCTTCTTGTTCTTTTGCAATTCTTCTTTGTTCCGTCTGTTGGTCCTTAAAAGAGATGTAGTCTGTTGATTGTTTCTTTACATCCTCAGTCATCTTGTGAATCTCACTGTCTCTATAAGCCTTTGCATTATAGTGAATAGGAGAGGTGCTTTTGCCTTTTGCTGTCGCATTCATTAAAGCTTGATAATCAGCTTGAATCATTTGTTCATTTGCTTCTGATAGTCCGTATTCTGATGTTAAGTTTTCGTCAACTTCATCCATTTTCTCAATGGCTTCTTTTCGTTTCTTTTCGGCAGACGAAAGTTCATTTTTAAAAGTTTCTGTCGAGAACAGATCCAAAGGCAGTATATCGTTGATATCATTTAATATATCTTGCATGGCTTTTTTCTGTTCAGACATGATGGATTTTGATTTGGTGGAGGCGTTAGCAAGCTCATGCGCTAAAAAGGTTTCTTCTATGTAGGCATCTGATAAGTTGGCGTCTTCTAAGAAACCAGGAATACTCGTTAAGAAAGAAATTTTCATCTCAATTAAATCAATCCATTGGTCAGCAATGCCAGCTTGATCTTCATAAAATGATTTGATGTTATTAGCACCTTTGCCTGAAAACTCCGCTATCATCTAAATCTGCAACAGCTTTGAACGCTTTCTTTAATTTGACCATTTTACTTTTTAAATCTTTGTATTCCTTTGCTCGCTTTTCAGCCTCGGGGAGCAAGGTTTTGGCTTCAAATACTTTCATGATCATATCCTTTCATTTAATCGTCATAACAAAATATTACCATGGAAGAATGTTGAAACTAAATGTTATGTGGATCAAAGGGTGGAAATGAATCATTCGATCTGTGTCTTTTGATCTAGTTTTTTGGGCTTGCCAGCTTTTGTGAAATGCTTTTCATGGATAAAATAAGAAAAAGCCGTTATGCAACGGCTAAAGGGAATTAGAACTAATGTTGTTTATCGAATCAAACAAGGAATTCATGAGTAGGTGCTAGAGTTACATTCCGGGATGCTTCCTTCATTTCGCCATTAGACATAGATCCGAAAAAGGCAAGTCCAATTAAAACGGCGGATAAACTGATAAACAATTTAGATTTCATACATGCATTCCCCTTTCGATATTTGCTTTTGAGCATATACCATCTTCTTGAAACAGATGACGCTATCCTCTATTTTTCCATTATAATCGAAAAGGTTGCCTCCTAACAATGCCAGATCTTCCAGATAAGGGTATCCTTTGCCGTTCTCTAAACGAGAGAAAATGTTGAGGAGTTTAGGTGTATCGCCATTTCTTATATAAAGAACGTCTAATGCTTCAAATAAGTTCATAAAAAGTTCGTCTTTAAAATCTACAGCACTTCTAATTCCTTTGCGGAAGCAATCCATTGCTTGTTCTTTTTTGCCTTGTTTAAAATAAATCAATGCTAGGTCATGATAAGCTTGCGGAAGTACGTCAGAGTTAATTTTTCTGTATTGAACCAAGGCTTGTTCGATGTAACGAGCAGCCTTATTTAAGTTGTCCATTTTGTGATAGCAATTGCCGAGATTGAAAAATGCGGTGGCATAGATGTGAGTATTTTTACTTTTAAGCAGCTCAGCACCTTTTAAAGCTTCTTGAAGGTGGGGGAGAGCTTTTTCATGGTTTTCAAGGTCATCGTAGTTACCGGCTATGACAAAATGGCACTGTATACGCCGAACAGAATAAAGTTCATGTTTTTTATAGATATTGTATGAAAGCTCGGCGTAGTGCATTGAGATATGAGTCATTTTCATATGATAATAGACTTCGGATAACTTAAAATAAAACTCAGCTTTTTCAATCTTGTCAGAGATCGTTGGAATTTTGCGTTCAGCTTTTTTGTAATATGTAATGGCCTTTGTGTATTCACCGTTTCTAAACTCATACATCCCGCGGAAGAAGTTATAATAATAAGCGCGCATATTATCTAGTTTTTTCTTATGCCCTTCTATTTTATTTAAATATTCTGAAAGTTCCATTCGATTTTCATCAGTTGGCAGCGTGTATTCTAACATAATTTTATGGCGAAAGGCCATCAATTGATAATAAATAAGCAAATCTTGATCTTCTTCCATAACCTCTATATCACGTTCTATTTCAGCTTTTAACATTTCAGCATCAGTAACGTTGAATTTTTGAATATGCCTATGCCATTCATTAATCTTCATTCCCACTTCAGCTGATGTGATGATATCAAGATATTCACCCTTCCCTTAACTCTACTAGTAATGTAAATATTAACAAGTTTTCGTTCGCAGAAAAAGGCAATAAGGCACCGCAATTTAAATTTTCGGTGAGACCGCAATAACTTTTTGGTTCTCATGAAGAATCTGTGCGATGGGGAATTAGGTGGTTTTGGAGATTAGTTCATTAAAAAACTCACTTCGTAGATAAGATAGACCTTCAAAAGCTGGTTTTAAAATTGCAGGAGATCAAGTTTGGGACTAATGGGAAGGGGAAGAACCTTCATTTTTTTAATTGGACGGATTAAAAACAGTGCCCATATTATCCCCGTATTGAGTAAAAAATGATTCAAATAAATATACAGGCTTTTGTAACTGATCCACTTTATTGAGGGACTCGATTTAGATGAAGATACCAAAGCATATTGGTATCTTTTTTGTTGTTGGAGTTATTAAACCTCTTTTGGAGTTCATGCCAGGACACCAATGACATTGGCACAACAATTTTAATAACCGATATTATTTACTGGGGAAAGAAGAAGGGTTAATCTAATTATATAAAAAAATATATTTTTCTTTCATTTTCATATAAAAAAATATATAATAAAATCGATTAAAGGAAAAGTGAAAGTTAGGTGTTTAGGGTTTGACTGAAGCAAAACAGATATTAAAAAGTTATATACCATTTGCAAAAACGATAGGGGAAATGTTTGGGTCAAATTGTGAAGTCGTCATTCATGATTTGACAACACCGCAGTCTTCCGTCATTTTTACAATGAATAACCATGTGACGGGAAGAGAGGTTGGCCAATCCTTTGATCACTTAGTGAGAAAGGTTCTTTTATCCAACGAATTTAAAGGTGATTACTTAGCAGGATATGAAATCCAAACTGATGATCGGAGAACAATAAAATCATCGACTACCCTCATTAGAGATGGCCACCAGCAGGTGATTGGGGCATTTTGCATCAACTATGATATGAATGTCATGATTCAAATGAAAGAAGTACTAGATGCATTTATACCTGGCACTGAAAAGAACAATCAAATACAAGCTCCAAATACGGTGGAACAGGAAGCTTCCATTCAGAATGTAGAAGAGATCACGAATCAGTTAATTGAACAAATTGTAGCGAACCGCAAACATTCTCTGATGAAACGCCCGGAAAAAATCGAGCTGATTAGATTTATGGATGAAAAGGGGATATTCCTCATGAAAGGTGCGGTTGATAAAGTGGCAGAACAATTAGGTATTTCAAAGGTAACTGTCTATAGTTATTTGGATGAAGTGAAAAAAAGACAATAGGAGTGAGTAGAGTGGAGAGTATTTTTGAGGCAGGGAATTTAAAATCGAACGGTCATTATGCCTTAGCTGTGATTCATCAAAACACGGTCTATGTATCAGGGCAATTTGCCATTGATCCAATCACGCAGGAAAAGAAATTTGGCACCATTGAAGAAGAGACTTTGCAGGTATTGTCAAATATAGAGTATATCTTAAAAAAAGCCGGCAGTCATAAAGGAAAAACTTTAAAGATAACCTTATATCTTCACGATATCAATTTGTTAGACCGTGTTGACAATGTCTGTCAGGGTTTTTTTCACGATTATCGCCCAGCACGGTCAGTTGTTTCGACGAACGAGCTGCATTACGGTTTTCAGGTTGAAATTGAAGCAATCGCCAGTCTGTAATATATTTTTTTGTCTAAAACATATAAAAAAATATATAAAATATAAAAAAATATATAATAGGAGAGTCTAAAAATAATGGAACAGTATCAATGTCATTCTTGCCGTACGAAATACAATGTGTCTGAACAGGTGTGGAAATGCCAGTGTGGCGGAGTGTTAGACCTTGTAAAAGAAAAAGTAGAATGGTCCGATTCAAAAGTGCTCAAAGATATTCCTTCTATGTGGAGATATATTGATGCTATGCCATTTGATCGCGACTCCACCATATGGAGCGGCATCACTATGGGGGAGGGATACACACCTTTAATCGTGTTAGACAGCGGGGAGCCGAACACTCTTGTGAAAGTGGACTATATGATGCCTACTTTGTCTTTTAAAGATCGCGGTGCTGCTGTATTAATAGCTAAGGCAAAGGAGCTGGGAGTGAAGCATGTGATAGCTGACAGCAGTGGAAATGCAGGGACATCTATTGCAGCTTACGCCAAGCGGGCTAACATCGCATGTGACATATTTCTTGGGAAGGGTACATCACCTAAGAAAATCGCGCAGGTGAAAGCGCATGGGGCCAACGTTCGCGAAATTGAAGGCACAAGAGAAGATGTGGCCGAAGCAGCGCAAAAGGCTGTGAATATAGAGAAAAAATTCTATGCAAGTCACGTTTTTAATCCATATTTCTATGAAGGAACAAAAACGTATGCCTTTGAGATTTGGGAACAAATGAATGGAGAGCCGGATACGCTTATTATTCCAGTTGGCAATGGTACGTTATTACTTGGGGTTTACTATGGATTTAAAGAATTACTAGAGAACAAATGTATAGACAAAATGCCAAGACTGGTTGCGATACAGGCAGAGAATTGTGCGCCGTTAGCAAAGGCATTTATCAACAATCAACAAGTTGCTCAACCCGTCGAAAACAGGGGAACACTTGCAGAGGGCATCTCGATTGCCAAACCGGCAAGATCAGCTCAAATATTAGAAGCCATCCGTGCCACAAAAGGTCAAATCATTACAACCAATGAGGAAGAGATTCTAAAAGCTCGTACAGCATTAGCAAGTAAAGGCTTTTATGTTGAGCCAACAACAGCAGCTAACTATGCAGGATATTTAAAATACGATCATTCTTCTGATGAAAAAATCGTGATTCCATTATGCGGGGCTGGGATTAAATCTAATTAGGAACGAAGAGAGAAACATTTAATATGAAAATGGGGGAGTTATCATGGAAAACAAGAAAATCATTTTACTGAGTACCGGCGGTACAATTGCAAGTAAGCCTGATCCTGAAACAGGTCTATTAGAAGCAGGTGCTATGACAGGTGAAGAGCTTTCTGAAATGTGTCGACTGCCTTCTCATATAGAGATTGAAATCAAGTCAGTCTTTCAAATGTCAAGCAGTCATATGACTTTTCATCACCTTGACATTCTGAAGCAAAATATAGAGAGTTTCTTCCGGAATGAGGATGTTGCCGGAATTGTGATATCGCATGGAACAGATACCCTTGAAGAGACTTCGTATTTCCTTGATCTGGTTATTTCTGATGAAAGGCCGGTCGTGTTAACGGGGTCACAAAGAGGACCGACACTTGAAGGTACAGATGCATTTGTGAACCTAAGACAAGCTTTCTTATTAGCGGCACATCCTGATGCGCGAGGCTTAGGTGTAACAGTGTTGTTTAATGAGAGGGTCTTTGCTGCTCGATATGTGAAAAAACAGCATGCGTCAAATGTTGATGGTTTTTTCTCTCCGGGATTCGGTTATTTGGGAACGGCTGATCAAGATGAGATCGCAATTCATCAAAGATTAATCAAGCGTGAGACGTATCAACTAATTCAACCATTGCCAAATGTAGAACTTATTAAGTGTTCACTTGGATCAGACGGAAAGTTTATAGATTATGCAGTTAAGTGCGGAAGTGCAGGAATCATTATTGAGGCGCCGGGAAGAGGGCATACGGCTCCAGCAATATTAGAAAGTGCAAAGAAAGCCGTAGAGAAAGGGATTCCTGTCGTTCTGACAACAAGTGCTGACGAAGGTGAAGTCAAGGGAGTATATGGATTCAAAGGAAGTGCTTCAACATATGCAGATGCCGGAATTATACTAGGCGGCAGCTATGACAGTAAGAAAGCAAGGATCAAACTCGCTGTTTTGCTGGCTGCTGGACAGAAGATTGATGAGGCTAGCTTTAAATATTAAGAATAATAGGGGGAGATTATATTGAAGCCTGTACACACTAAGTATTCAACACGGGATGGGGGCCATTACGTGCCAGCTATGGAACACAATGATGTTCTCTATATTTCAGGGCAGTTATCGATGAATCCGGAAACGGGGAAAATTCCAGCTGGGGGCATAAAAGAAGAAGCAAAACAGGCATTGGCAAATATGGAGTTTGTCCTCAAGGAACGGGGATTAGCCAAGGAAGATGTGATATTATGCAGACTTTATACCCCAGATGTAAAGTATTGGCCGGATATCAATGAGGTTTATGCTCATTTCTTCGGCAATCATAAACCGGCAAGAGTAGTTGTTCCATCAAATCATTTATATGCCGGATGTCTGGTTGAAGTTGAAGCCATTGCAGCGATAAAGGAGGAGGTACAATGAATTATATAGAATTAGATACACCAGCTCTTTTAATCGATAAAGACGTGATGCAAGGCAATATGAAGTATATGCAAAATTACGCTAATGAACAGAAAGTAAACTTACGACCTCATACAAAAACACATAAAATGCCTAAATTAGCTAAACTACAAGAGGAAATGGGAGCTATAGGAATCGCTGTGGCGAAAGTAGGAGAAGCTGAAATAATGGCCATAAATGGTTTGAAGGATATTTTTATTGCAAATGAGATTGTTGGGAAATCAAAGATTGAACGTATTAAAAAACTATCTGAAACAATTGATATCTCCTTTGGTATTGACAGTGTGTATCAAGTGCATGAGATTGAAGAAGTATTTGAAGGAGCCACAAAGAAAGCCCAGGTGTTAGTGGAAATTGAAGTAGGAGAACAACGCTCTGGGATTATTGAAGAACATGATTTTCGTACTTTATTAGAATTAATCAAAACGTGTAAAAATGTCGAGCTTAAAGGAATCTTCTCACATGACGGGCATTCTTATAAAGCGAAAAGTATAGAACATTGTAAAGAGCTTTATAGAGAGAGTGTAGAACGAACATTACATTTTGCTCGAATAGCGGAAGAAATGAACCTTAAGCCGAAAGTAATAAGTATTGGCTCTACCCCTCCCTTCATGTTTAAGTTTGATATTCCAGAAGGAGTTACAGAAATTAGACCTGGTACTTACATTTTTATGGATGCCTCACAGGCAAATGTAATTGGTACGTATGATCGCTGTGCAGCTTCTGTACTCACAACCGTGATTAGTAAACCAACAAAAGAACGAGTCATTACAGATGTAGGGGCAAAGGGAATTACCGCCCAAACACGAAGTGAAGGGCTTACAGCAACCAAAGGGCTTGGTCGTATCAAAGAATACGAGGGCGTTTACATTCATGGAGTATTCGACGAACATGCTATTATTTACAATGCAGACTTTAGAAACCAAGTGAATATAGGAGATAAGGTTCAAATTATTCCTAATCACATTTGTCCGGTTGTTAATTTACATGAAAAAGCCTATCTAGTCTCTAATGGAGAAGTTGTAGACGAAGTAGACATTGAGGCTAGAGGCAGACTTCAATAATTATAGCATGAAGAGCCTTTTTAAAAATATCCATAACGTATTTGGAAAACTTCATATATAAGGGGATAGGCATGAGCATACGTAATCACAAACTATTTTACAAAGATCCCTATCTAAAAACGTTTGAAACGAAAATCTTGAAACAACAACAGGACAAAAAAGGTGATGTTTACATTACCTTAGAGAAAACAGCCTTTTATCCAACCGGCGGTGGCCAGCCACATGATATAGGGACATTGAATGGAGTCAAAGTTTTAAACGTTGAAGAGGTAGATGGAGAAATTCGTCATTATATAGAAAGGGCTTTACCACATTCAGATGATAAGGTCGTTGGGGTTATTGACTGGGAACGACGCTTTGATCACATGCAACAGCACACGGGTCAGCATATTTTGTCAGCGGCATTTGCACAGTTGTATGATATTCATACAGTTGGATTTCATCTTGGAAAAGATATAGTTACCATTGACCTTGACATATCAGAATTAACAGAGGAAATAGTAGGAAAAGCAGAGAAGCTTGCAAACGACATGATAATGGAAAATAGACCAATAGTTACAAAGTGGATAGAATATGATGACTTAGTAAATTATCCAATTCGTAAAACCCCATCTGTAAAAGAAAATATTCGTCTTGTCATTATCGATGAATTTGATTATAACGGATGCGGTGGAACACATCCTAGTGCTACAGGAGAAGTCGGAGCAATTAAAGTATTGAATTGGGAAAGACAAAGAAAAAAAATTCGTTTGTATTTTGTATGTGGTAATCGGGTAATAGCCCAATTCGATCAAAAACAAAAGGTATTGGTTGAATTGACTGGATTGCTTAATCATCCTGAAGGGGAATTAAGTGAAGCTGTAAAACGTTCACTTGAAAATGTAAAGAAGCTAGAGAAAGAGCTTCTAGAATCTAATGAAAAAATACTTCAGTATGAAGCCAATGATTTATTAGCCAACAGCACAATTCAAAATGATACTGTAGTTATTATTAAAACCTTTTCAGATCGATCTATCCAAGAACTTCAAAAGCTAGCAAAAATGATTGCCGAGCAAGAAAAACGATCCCTTATTTTTCTCTTATCAGAGAACGATAATCGCTACCAACTGGTTTGTGGGCGAGGATCAACAAATAAAATGGACATGAGAACCCTTATGCAAGAAAGCCTTTCTCTTATTAATGGAAAAGGAGGGGGAAATAAAACGTTAGCTCAAGGTGGAGGGACTGCGTCATTAACAAAAAAGGAATTTCTGAGGAACGTTATTAACATTATAGCTAAACAAATAAAGTCAGAGGAAATACGATATTCGATTAAAAAGTAACTTCTTTAACTTAATGTAAGGACTCAAAATAAAGAATATGAAAAGTGTCAAAATTTACGAATGACTTTTGTGTAAATATTCCTTTAGAGAAATAAATTTCTGGGAAAGTCCAGATAGAGAAACATTAATTAGCTGCAGTAACTATTTGATAACTATACCAATTATTCAGAATAACCAATGATATGGATTTACTATGTTGAGGGACTCGATTTAGATGAAGATACCAAATCATATTGGTATCTTTTTTGCTTTATATTTATTATAGGAGTTCATGACTTGTCACCAATAACATGTCATGTATCTTTCTGGTGATGAAAAAGCTACTCCATTTTTACTCCACAATATGAATAAATCATTGCAAAACAACATAATCAAAATAAATAAACACTGATATATAAAGGTTTTTTAACAGAAAACACAGTTTCACTTTATTGAGGGCCTAGTGGGTGTCGAAAAACCGATGATTTTAACTATCGGTTTTTTTACTGCTTTTTTATACTCATTGAAAATCACCTCATTAGGACAAACAGTTATTACATAGCATTACCCAAGGGCTGATGCATTTAATGAAGGTAATAATCATCGAGGGACCGCAAGCTGACAAATGCATTATCGATTGCTATCATTATTTAATAAAACTTTATAGGAAGGAGATCCAGGGTGATAGCAATATATGTAAGGGTATCGACCGAGGAGCAAGCGATCAAGGGATCGAGCATCGACAGCCAAATTGAAGCCTGTATAAAGAAAGCAGGGACAAAGGATGTGCTGAAGTATGCTGATGAAGGATTTTCTGGAAGCTTTTAGAACGTCCGGCTTTGAATCGCTTGAGGGAGGATGCCAACAAAGGACTTATAAGTCAAGTCATTTGTTACGATCCTGACCGTCTTTCTCGGAGAGCTTATCAGCGATGACAAAAAATGATTTTTATAACTCTTTCATATATTCTTTCTCTAATTCTTTTAAAAGAAACTTTAATGAAATAGAGAAAAGCCGGAATATTAAACCCGGCCTCCCCGAATCATTTCCCCTTCGCTTTCTTCCGCTTTTCCTTCTCCGCCCGGTAAAACTCATGAAACATCTTCATCAGCGCCCGCTTTTCAATCCGTGATACATAGCTGCGCGAGATACCGAGTTCTTTGGCAATCTCACGCTGCGTTTTTTCCTTCTTCAAATCAAGCCCAAACCGCCCGACAATCACTTCTTTCTCACGGTCATCTAAAATGTCAATGTATTGTTTCACTTTTTCAAGCTCCATATTGAGTTGGATCGTATCTATCACGTCTTCGTTTTCTGATTTCAAAACGTCAATCAGGCTTATTTCATTCCCTTCCTTATCCTGCCCGATCGGATCATGAAGGGAAACGTCTTTTTTTGTTTTTTTCAATGCACGCAAATGCATGAGGATTTCATTTTCAATACACCGCGCGGCATACGTCGCCAGCTTTGTCCCTTTTCCGGCGGAATAGCTTTCAATTCCTTTGATCAGCCCGATTGTTCCGATGGAGATTAAGTCCTCTGCATCCTCACCTGTATTTTCGAACTTTTTCACAATATGGGCGACCAAGCGAAGATTATGCTCAATCAGCATGTTTCTGGCATGTTCATCCCCTTTAGCCATGAGCTCTAAGTATTTTTTTTCCTCGCTGCTTGAGAGCGGTTGTGGAAAGGCATTGTTTTTCACGTAAGATACTAAAAAGACAAGCTCTTTAACAACAAAGCCGAGCGCTGCGAAAACACCTGTCACCATCGTCACCTCCACAAAAGTATGTAGGCAAAAGCCTATATGTAAATGTATGTGAGCGGGAGGCTGTCTGTGTCTGTACCGGGAAATTTCTCGCAGGGGAGCTTGGCTTTTGTAAGCAGCATATGAATTTCAAATTTTAAAAATAATCTTTATCAAGCGCCCATACATTGAAATGAACAAATGTATGGGGGGATGAGAATGAAAAAATGGATGGCAGGCCTGTTTCTTGCTGCAGCAGTTCTTCTTTGTTTAATGGTTCCGCAACAGATCCAAGGCGCTTCTTTGTATGACAAAGTGTTGTATTTTCCGCTGTCTCGTTACCCGGAAACGGGGGATCATATTAAAGATGCGATTGCAGATGGTCATTCTGATATTTGCACCATCGACAGGGATGGAGCGGACAAAAGGCGGCAGGAATCATTAAAAGGAATTCCGACGAAGCCGGGCTATGATCGGGATGAGTGGCCGATGGCGGTTTGTGAGGAAGGCGGCGCAGGAGCTGATGTCCGATATGTCACGCCTTCTGATAATCGCGGGGCCGGCTCGTGGGTAGGGAATCAAATGAGCGGTTATCCTGACGGCACCAGAGTGCTCTTTATTGTGCAGTAATCAAGAAGAGGCTCTTTCTTGAGCCTCTGTTGTTACGTTCCTTCGCGATGCTGAATGTTCGGAGGATAGGTTTGTGCTTTTCGCCAATACTGGCGTGTTCCTTCGTCTCGAACAACGATACCCAGCTGTGCCAGTTCGAGACGGAATTCTTCAACATCGTCTGTTTCCTCGTCTTTCAGTGCATGGTGACGAGCTTTCAATAAAGCATGGGCGCCTGGCGAGAGGTCTGGTACATCAGGTATCCACCGGCGAAATTGATCTTTAAACGGATCACCATCTGTTGACCATTCGTAATGATGCTGTCTAAAGGCCTTCTCGACGTTTACTGGTTTTTCATCAATTTCTTCCCGTACTAATTCATATCCGGCTGTTCCTAAGAGGACAAGCCGTTTGTGATCGATAAACACAAGAGCGATGTCGTCGGAACGAATCGTCTGTACTTTCTTTCCTTTGGTTAATTCCACTGTGTCATCTGTTATCTTTACAGACAACAGCATTGCAATAACAGAGTGAGCGAACCAAATCCCCGCAGACATTCCGAGCAGGGCAGTAATAAATGCAGCTGCCTGAAAAGAGGTGACCAGCCGGAGCGGTCCTTCAAAAGGAATCCACGGGAGGGATAATGCCCATTTCGCAAATTGCGGGATAAAATACCCGATTGTAAGTCCGATGATTGCAAGTACGGCGTATAAAAAGTATGCAGTGGTTTTCGTAACTCCAATGAGAGTGTGAGATTGATCGCGCAACATGTCACCTTCTTTTACTGAAAAAATCGAATTCTCTTCCCATATTTTAACTTAAAGTGGTGGTAAATCAAGGATAAACTGATGGTTTTTGTTATAAAAGGAGAGTCGGTAATGGGGGAACAAAAACATAAGAAATGCACCTGATTTTGCAGTCGTGCAAGTAAAACCGATAAAGCGCTTCGGAAAAAAATCTGATGCTGAACAACGCAAATTAAAATGGAGGAAGGCGCAGTGAAATCCTGTAGCCTTTTGTTTTTTGCGTATCACAATACATTTCCAAGGGAACATAAAGAGTAAAGGCTTTTTAGACAACCAGGAGGAACAGACATGAAAATCGGATTAATCGGCTTAGGGAAAATGGGCATAAACATAGGAAAGCAATTCATAGACCGCAATCATCAAGCGGTCGGGTATGATGTAAACCAAGCGGCTGTTGATGAACTGAAAGCATATGGGGCTGAGGGGATAACGAATCTAAAAGAGTTGATTTCTTCATTAGACACGCCGCGTATACTATGGGTTATGGTGCCGCATGGCGTTGTCGATGCTGTTTTGCGTGATGTGACACCTTTATTAAGCAAAGGCGATATTGTCATTGAAGCCGGAAACTCTCATTATAAAGAATCGATTCGCCGCTACAATCAAATGAAAGAAGCGGGTATTCATTATCTCGATGCCGGAACGTCGGGCGGAATGGAAGGTGCGCGCCATGGAGCCTGTTTTATGGTGGGAGGTGACCCCGAAGCATGGGAGATTGTAGAGCCGCTGTTTCGGGATACTGCCGTCGAAAACGGATATCTATACGCAGGTGAAGCGGGAAGCGGACATTTCTTAAAGATGATCCATAATGGCATTGAGTACGGAATAATGGCGGCGATCGGTGAAGGATTCGAAGTGCTTGAAAACAGCCAATTTGATTTTGACTACGAAAAGGTTGCGAGAGTGTGGAATCATGGCTCTGTCATTCGCTCTTGGCTCATGGGGCTGACTGAGCGAGCGTTCTCTAAAGATGCGAAGCTGGATCAGATCAAAGGCATTATGCATTCCTCAGGTGAAGGAAAATGGACGGTGGAAACCGCGCTTGATCTGCAGACGGCAACTCCGGTGATCGCTATGTCGCTGCTGATGAGATACCGTTCTTTAACAAACGATACGTTTACAGGAAAGGTTGTCGCTGCGCTTCGAAATGAATTCGGAGGCCATGCGACAGAGAAAAAGTAAGGGGGCGAACAGGCCTCCTTATTTTTTTTGCACTTTCAGCAGATGAGGGAACTTTTTATAAATGATCAGCATCATGATCAGAATGTAGGCTCCGTAAATACTGAAAGACAGTAATTTATTGCTGGTAAAATGAGCGCCTGCAATAGTGACAACGATAATATTCGGGATTTTTCCTATGAAAGACGCGAAGAAAAAAACATGCCAGCGAACCTGACTCAGTCCGCATATCACGTTCATGACAAGAGAAGGAATAACCGGAATGAGTCTTCCTAGTAAAACAGCGGCAAAAGCATTTTTGTGGAAGGAAGCCTCGTAGCTTTGGATGGCAGGATAGGCCTGAACTTTTTTTCTGGCCCAATCTCTAAAGCTGTACCTGGCGAAAAAAAACAGCATCATTGTACCAAGCATTGATCCAGTTAATGTAATCCAAATCCCATTGGCCATTCCGAACACAGCGCCATTTAAAGCGGCAACCAAAGCAAACGGCACAATTGGAAAAAAGACATCAGCGGCAATCAGCAGCATACTGAATAAAACAGAAAACAGCCCTCCTGCTTTGATTGCATCAAGCCAAGCTTCTTTCTGAAAAAAACCGACTGCAATGATAGTAATCATCACGATGATACCTAGTATCTTTTTTAACATTTCTATGGTCACTCCCAACTAAGGTGATGTCAGGAGCCAAAATCTCCGTCATCTAGGATTAGTATAACTGGTGTCATTTCAGCGGTTCAACTGAAAACGGTGTATGGATTGGGAACACAATTCTTTTTTATCTTGTAAAATAGGCTGTCCAACTTTCTGTTTTCTGCATTTCTTAATAGTAGGGAGGGATAGAAATGGTCACGATAAAAAAGGATTTTATACCGGCATCGAACGATAATCGTCCTGGCTATGCGATGACACCAGCTTACATTACGGTGCATAATACAGCGAATACCGCAAAAGGCGCGGATGCGAAAATGCATGCCAATTATGTGAAAAATCCAAGCACATCTGAAAGCTGGCATTATACAGTTGACGATTCAGTCATTTATCAGCATCTCCCGATAGATGAAAACGGCTGGCATGCGGGTGACGGCACAAATGGGACAGGGAACCGCAAATCGATTGGGATTGAAATCTGCGAAAATGCTGACGGCGATTTTGAAAAAGCAACAGCAAATGCCCAGTGGCTGATCCGAAAACTAATGAAGGAAAACAATATTCCGCTGAAACATGTCGTTCCCCATAAAAAATGGTCCGGGAAAGAATGTCCGCGAAAACTCTTGGATCAGTGGAGTTCTTTTATAAACGGAATTTCTTCCTTCAATACACCTCCAAAGGAGTCATCTCCAACATATCCGCTGCCGTCAGGGGTTATCAAACTCACTTCGCCTTATCGAAAGGGCACGAACGTCCTGCAGCTGCAAAAGGCTTTAGCCGCGCTTCATTTTTATCCTGATAAGGGCGCCAAAAATAATGGAATAGACGGGGTTTATGGACCGAAAACAGCGAATGCCGTCAAGCGTTTTCAGCTCATGAACGGATTAACGGCAGACGGTATCTATGGACCAAAAACGAAGGCCAAGCTCAAATCGAAGTTAAAGTGAATGTGGGACTTAAGGGATAGCCTGTTTCCAGTGTGGATTCAGGTTATTTTCTTTCCTATTAATTGCGTGTTTTTTCGATTGAGGAGAAGGGAATTTGAAAAGAATCACCTGATATGCCGCATTAAAAGAATGATTTTCATTGAGGGGGACACGTTAACAATAGGAAAAAACAGTGATAACGAAAAAAACTCTTCGTTGAATGAAGGGAAACAGAGGTATAACATTAAGGTAAGGCTTTTGGGGGTGTAAAGATGAAGCATTTTTTTATCCTTTTTCTTCTGCTGTTTGTTACAGCAGGATGCGAAGGAAGGGGATATGAAGACGTTGTAGCATTTGGTGACAGCAATACGCGAGGCTCTAATTGGGATTATCGCGATTATCCAAAAGCACAACAGTGGGTCAATATATTAAAAACGGCTGAGCGCGGAAAGCTTGATATACTCAATGCGGGAATCGGCGGACAGACGACAGAGGATGCCCGTCTGCGGTTTCAGACAGATGTTCTGGATCAAAAACCGAAGCATTTGTTTATTATGTTCGGCACGAATGATGCCGCGATACTGACTGAGGGGAAACCGCGAGTGTCGAAGCAGCGTTTTAGAGAAAATCTGGTTTATTTTATTAAAGAAAGCAGAAAACACGGGATCAAGCCCATCCTAATGACATGTATCCCAATTATTGAAGGAAACGGGAAGCATCATCTGTTTTACTATTCGAGATATAAAGCAGCTTCTTTTGAACCGAAAGGCGGGGCGAGGAAATGGCACAACTCATACAACGATATTACAAGAGATGTGTCGAAGCGCCTGGATGTCCCTCTTGTAGACAACTGGAAGCATTTTATAGAAGCAGACGGCGGAAAAGCAACTGATGAAGCGCTTATCCAATCCGGTCTGATAGATCCTTCAGGCAATCATATGACACCTAAAGGGGCAAGGATTGTATATGAAGGAATACAAGATGGACAGGTTTTGAAGTACTGAGCCGGACAACGGCCTAAGCCGTTTTATTTCTCCTACATAGGCTGTTATAAACCTTATTTAAGGAGGCGCTTCACATGTATGGCGCAGGCAGAGCATATGGATACGCTTTTATCGTTGTTTTAGTTGTTGTTCTCCTGGTTGTGGGCGGCATATATTGGTTAGCATAGTAACCAGCTCTTTAAAACACCTCTTTTTAGGGGTGTTTTTTACTGAAAACAGTAGTAAAGCCCGTAACCGAAGTGATATAATATCAGTCATCTGAGTAAAAAAAGGAAATACGCCCGGAAAAAATAGACAAGTTCCTATTAAGAAGATACGGAAATAATATGTCCGAGCGATCTTCTTTTTATTTCGTTTTCAATTAACTCGATAAAGTCACGGTTTAAATTCATTTCGGTGGCTTTGAAATAAGATTCTATTAGTAATTCATCAGACAGTTTTCTCATGCTAGGAACCCAATTAATGGGAGAGACACCTCCTTAAAAGTTGGAATCATTCATGATTTTAACGCATACATTGATAAGTTGCGTTCATCTGTGGCTGAAGTTATCTTTAATCTACCATGAATTGCATATAAGAACAATCGTTCTGTTATCCACACCAGAAAGTGGATAACTTGTGAGTATCGTGTTTATAATTTGTCTAAAGAGTGATGTAATAAGAGTGGATAGTGTGTGTAATTTTATCCACACCTGGTGAAGAAACCCAATTTTTGTCGAAATTTTTTTGCTCAGTTTTTCTTTAGGCGCAAGTTCGATTTTTTTCGACAATCATTTTGAGAGAAAGAAAAGGGAAGGGTGCGGGTTTTGTTAAAAAAGTTTTTTTTACCTGACGAGTTTGTAAAAAATATTTTTCATATTACACCTGAGAAATTAAAGGAACGAAATGTAAAAGGAATTATTACTGACCTGGATAATACGCTTGTTGAGTGGGACAGACCGAACGCGACGCCGCGTTTAATCGAGTGGTTTGAAGAAATGAAGGAGCACGGCATTAAAGTGACAATTGTCTCTAATAATAATGAGAGAAGAGTAAAACTTTTCTCAGAACCGCTTGGAATCCCATTCATTTATAAAGCAAGAAAACCGATGGGCAAAGCCTTTAACAGAGCGGTGCGCAATATGGAGCTGAAAAAAGAGGACTGCGTTGTCATCGGAGACCAGCTGCTGACTGATGTACTCGGAGGAAACCGAAATGGCTACCATACAATTTTGGTCGTGCCTGTCGCTTCTTCTGACGGATTCATTACGCGCTTTAACCGCCAGGTCGAACGCAGAATACTGAGTGCTCTCAAACGAAAAGGGCACATTCAGTGGGAGGAGTAAGAAATGGATAAGGTTGTTTGTATCGGCTGCGGAGTTACAATCCAAACCGAGGACAAAACAGGTCTGGGATACGCGCCGCCTGCATCGCTTACGAAAGAAAATGTGATTTGCCAGCGCTGCTTCAGACTGAAAAACTATAATGAAATACAAGATGTTTCCTTAACGGATGATGATTTCTTAAACATTCTTCACGGTATTGGGGAAACGGATTCTCTTGTTGTTAAAATTGTTGATATTTTTGATTTTAACGGCAGCTGGATCAATGGGCTGCAACGCTTAGTGGGAGGAAACCCCATCTTATTGGTTGGGAATAAAGCGGATATTTTGCCTAAGTCTTTGAAAAGAGAGCGTCTGATCCAGTGGATGAAGCGTGAGGCGAAAGAGCTTGGCTTAAAACCGGTTGACGTGTTTTTGGTCAGTGCGGGACGCGGCCAGGGGATCAGAGAAGTAATTGATGCGATTGAGCATTATCGCAACGGCAAAGACGTCTATGTTGTCGGATGTACCAATGTAGGGAAGTCAACCTTTATTAACCGGGTTATTAAAGAAGTGTCAGGTGAAGAAGATATTATTACGACATCCCAATTTCCTGGCACAACCCTTGATGCAATTGAAATCCCGCTGGACGACGGCTCAGCGCTTTATGATACACCGGGAATTATCAACCACCATCAAATGGCGCATTATGTCAATAAAAAGGACCTGAAAATACTATCTCCTAAAAAGGAGCTGAAACCTCGCACATTCCAGCTTAACGATCAGCAAACACTGTATTTCGGCGGACTTGCAAGGTTTGATTATGTGTCAGGGGAAAGGTCTCCTTTTATTTGCTATATGCCGAATGAGCTGATGATTCATAGAACAAAACTGGAAAATGCAGATGCACTTTATGAAAAGCATGCAGGGGAATTGCTCACACCTCCGGGAAAAGATGAAATGGATGAGTTTCCGGAATTGGTCGCCCATACGTTTACGATAAAAGACACAAAGACAGATATCGTTTTCTCAGGGTTAGGCTGGGTAACAGTGCATGACGCCGATAAAAAAGTAACTGCTTACGCGCCAAAAGGCGTTCACGTATTTGTTCGGCGTTCATTAATTTAATGAAAAGGGGAGAGGAGTATGAAAAAGCTGTTCGGGGTTATCGGAAATCCGATTGGCCATTCCATGTCACCTGATATTCATAACGCATCATTGAAAGATCTCAGTCTAGACGGACATTACCATGCCTTCAAAGTAGAAGAGGATGATCTGGAAGATGCGGTAAAAGGAATAAGAGCACTCGGCGTACATGGAATCAATGTCACTGTTCCGCATAAGGTTTCCATTATGGATTATCTGGATCATATTGATGATAGTGCAAAAGTGATCGGTGCCGTAAACACGGTCAGAAGAGAGGGAGACAAGCTTGTCGGATACAATACCGACGGGGAAGGCTTTGTGAAGTCATTAATGAAGGTATTGGACAAGCCCATCTCTGAACTGTCATTCTTAATGATCGGCGCGGGCGGGGCGGCAAGAGCCATCTTTACAACAATTGCCCGCAATGTCCCGAAAAAGTTTGACATTTGCAATCGGACGTTGGAAAAAGCAAAGCAGCTTACAGAATCCACTCCCTCGTTTCACAATAAAGAAGTGTTAAGCATAAAAGAAGCAGAAGAACGGCTTGAGCAGTATGATGTAATTATCCATACAACGTCTGTGGGCATGTATCCGAACGTGGACGATGTGCCGATTTCATTACAGCGTGCTGCAAGCAGTGCCGTCGTATGTGATATCGTGTATAATCCAATTCAGACGGCTCTTTTAAAAGAAGCACACCAAAAAGGCCTGAAAACACTCGATGGAGTGGGCATGTTTGTTGAACAGGCAGCATTGTCTTTCCAGCTGTGGACTGGACTAGAGCCTGATATTGAAAAAATGAGATCAATTGTCATAGGAAAATTAGGAGGAACAGAATGTTAACAGGTAAACAAAAACGTTTTTTGCGTTCAAAAGCGCATCATTTAACGCCGATTTTTCAAGTAGGTAAAGGCGGAGTAAACGACAACATGATTAAGCAAATTGCTGAGGCGCTTGAAGCGAGAGAGCTGATTAAAGTCAGTGTTCTTCAGAATTGCGAAGATGATAAAAACGATGTAGCGGAAGCCCTGGTAAAAGGAAGCCGCTCTCAATTGGTGCAGACAATCGGCAATACGATTGTGTTATATAAAGAATCAAAGGAAAATAAACAAATCGAGCTTCCTTAAAGGTGGTTGAAATGAAGAAAATCGGAATTTTCGGAGGCACGTTTGATCCTCCGCATAACGGTCACCTCTTAATGGCCAATGAGGTGCTGTATCAAGCGGGGCTTGATGAAATTTGGTTTATGCCTAATCAAATTCCGCCGCATAAACAGGACGAAGACTATACGGACAGCTTTCATCGCGTGGAAATGCTGAAGCTTGCGATTCAGTCTAATCCGTCCTTTAAGCTGGAACTGGCTGAAATGGAAAGAGAAGGGCCTTCATATACCTTTGATACCGTTACTTTACTGAAGCAGCGTTATCCGAATGATCAGCTGTTCTTTATTATCGGTGCTGATATGATTGAATATTTGCCGAAATGGTATAAGCTGGACGAGCTGCTGAACCTCATTCAATTTATTGGAGTAAAGCGCCCCGGTTTTCATATTGAAACCCCTTATCCGCTTCTCTTTGCAGACGTTCCGGAATTTGAGGTATCATCAACTATGATAAGGGAACGGTTTAAAAGCAAGAAGCCCACTGACTACTTAATCCCTGATAAAGTGAAGAAGTATGTAGAGGAGAATGGTTTATATGAATCGTGAGGAGGCACTTGCATGCGTTAAGCAGCAATTGACCGAACACCGATATATCCACACGATTGGCGTGATGAACACGGCGATCGAACTTTCGGAGCGTTTTGGAGCCGATCTTAAAAAAGCGGAAACAGCGGCTATTTTTCATGATTACGCCAAATTCCGTCCGAAAGAAGAGATGAAACAAATTATTGCGCGTGAAAAAATGCCTTCGCATTTATTGGATCATAATCCGGAGCTGTGGCACGCTCCGGTCGGCGCTTATTTGGTCCAAAGAGAAGCGGGGGTTCAAGATGAAGACATTCTTGACGCCATCAGGTATCATACCTCTGGGCGGCCTGGCATGACACTTTTAGAAAAAGTCATTTACGTTGCCGATTACATTGAGCCCAATCGGGCATTTCCTGGGGTCGATGAGGTGCGTAAGCTTGCTGAGACAGATTTGAATCAAGCGCTGATTCAATCCATCAAAAATACCATGATGTTTCTTATGAAAAAAAATCAACCGGTTTTTCCAGATACATTTTCAACATATAACTGGCTTGTGTCTGGCAACTGAACAGGAGGAATTTGTGAATGAATCAAAAGTCCATTTTAAAGATCGCAGCTGCGGCTTGCGATGATAAGCGGGCAGAGGATATTTTAGCACTGGATATGGAAGGCATTTCTCTGGTTGCTGATTATTTTCTGATCTGCCACGGGAATTCAGATAAACAGGTGCAGGCGATCGCCCGTGAAATCAAGGATCAGGCTGAAGAAAACGGCATTCAAGTCAAAAAGATGGAAGGCTTCGATGAAGCAAGATGGGTGCTCGTTGACCTTGGCGATGTGATTGTCCATGTCTTCCACAAGGACGAAAGAAGCTACTACAACCTTGAAAAGCTGTGGGGAGACGCTCCGCTCGCAGATCTTGAGCTTGGAATGAACCAATGATTTACCAAGGTTTTGCAAGCGTGTATGACGAGTTAATGTCACACGCACCTTACGATCAATGGACAAAGTGGGTTGAAGCATCTCTCCCGGAAAAAGGACGTATCCTCGATTTGGCATGCGGCACGGGAGAAATCTCAATCCGGCTTGCCGAAAAAGGCTTCGAGGTCACGGGGATCGACCTCAGTGAAGAAATGCTTTCCTATGCCCAGCAAAAGGCCTCTAGTAACCAGCCTATTCTTTTTCTGCAGCAGGATATGAGAGAGATTACCGGCTTTGACGGCCAGTTTGACGCTGTTGCGATATGCTGTGACTCGTTAAATTATTTAAAAACGAAAAATGATGTAATCGAAACCTTTAAAAGTGTATTTCGGGTGTTGAAGCCCGAAGGCATTTTGCTGTTTGATGTTCATTCATCTTATAAAATGGCCGAAGTCTTTCCGGATAGCACATTTGCTGACCAGGACGAAGATATCAGCTATATTTGGCAGAGCTTTGCCGGAAGTGAAGAGCTGTCTGTCATTCATGACATGTCGTTTTTTGTGTGGAACGGAGAAGCGTATGACCGCTTTGATGAGACGCACGAGCAAAGAACATTCCCAGTGGATGAATACGAAGAAATGCTGAAGAGCTGCGGCTTTCAGCTTCATCGCGTGACAGCTGATTTTACGGATTCAGAGCCATCAGCACAATCAGAACGCCTATTTTTCAAGGCGCAGAAATCAAAAACCATCGTTTCCTAAGACGATGGTTTTTTAAAATGCTTTTTTATGCTTTTGCAGTACAGACAAACGTATGACATACTCGTCTACACATGAAACTGCTTCTTCACTGCGGATATATCCTCTTCGTACTTCAAATGAGTATTTTGAAATACCCGGTGAAACATATCCTGCACACCGCTTTCCAGCGCTTTAATGCCTTCTCCGGTCACTCCGCCTTTAACGCAAACCTTTTCCTGTAATGCAGGCAGGGTATACAATTCGGTTTCTAACAGTTTCCCCATTCCGACAAGCATTTCCTTACACATCAGAATGGCGTCCTGTTTGGACACTGACGTTTCAGAAACGGCTGCATCTATAAACCGCTGAATCAGATAGCTCATAAAAGCGGGACCACAGCTTACGATATCTGATGCCACCCTCGTGATGTCACTTTCAATTTGCAGCGGATGAGAGATATGCTTCATCAGCTCATTGATTTTCGCTTTTGCAGATTCTCCGCAGCTTGTGCCGAAAGTGACGAGAGAAACGCCTGCCAGCGCCCTGTTCGTAATACTTGGGATCACTCGCGCTACTTGACATGGCACATACTGTTCGAGCTGTTCGGTTTGAACTGGGCTTGTAATTGAAATGAGAATATGATCCTTTCTCAAATAAGGTAACGCTCTTGCAAGTAAAGGGTATATATCAAGCGGCTTAACACAAATAAAAATCATCTCGTTCTCAGATACAAGCTTTTCCAGACTTTCTGTTACGTTTATGCTGTTGTAGCGGTTTTTTATGTGCAACGCTTTTTCAATTGTGCGGTTTGTGATTGTCATGTTTGAGGGATCGGCTGCTTTTGATTCAATAAATGATTCTATAAGGATCGTACCCATATTTCCTGTGCCGATAAAGCCTATCTTCAATGATTTCCCCTCCTTTTAGCTATTATCCTCTAAACCATATGTGTTACCAAAATAAAATATGACGAAAGCGGGGAACATGCACGATGAATTGGTTGAACCAGCATAAGAAAGCAATTATTTTAGCGGCTTCTGCGGCTGTTTTCATAGCGGTTATTTTCTTCCTGGCCAGTGGGAAAAACAAAGAGCCGATGAAGCAGACTGTATCAACTGAGACAGAAAATACGGAGGTAAAGCAGGAAGCATTCAAAGACGAGTCAAACGAAACGATTGTGATTGACATCAAAGGTGCTGTTAAGCATCCTGGTGTTTATGAAATGCGAACAGGGGACAGATTATCTCAGGCAATTGAGAAAGCCGGCGGGACCAGTGAACAAGCAGACGAAATGCAAGTGAATTTGGCGGAGCTGCTGCAGGACGGGACAGTGGTGTACATCCCGAAAAGGGGTGAGGAGACAGCGGTGCAGCAAGGAGTCGGAGGCGCCATCCAAAGTGATGGAGGGAAGGGGGCGCTGGTAAATATCAATACTGCAACCTTGGAGCAATTACAAGGCATCTCAGGGGTGGGGCCATCCAAAGCTGAAGCTATTATTGCATACCGGGAAGAAAATGGGCGTTACCAGACAATTGAAGATATCACGAAGGTTTCAGGAATCGGTGAAAAGTCGTTTGAGAAAATAAAGTCTTCCATTACAGTAAAGTGATTTGACGGTCATGCATATTGATAGGTAAACTAAAGGTCAGGCAACACAACATTTGGAGGGAACAACGTGGAAAGAATTTCATGGAATCAATACTTTATGGCTCAAAGCCATTTACTGGCGCTGCGCAGCACCTGCCCGAGATTGTCTGTCGGCGCTACTATAGTCAGAGATAAACGTATGATTGCTGGAGGCTATAACGGGTCAATCGCGGGCGGTGTGCATTGTGCAGACGAAGGATGCCTCATGATAGATGATCATTGCGCAAGAACGATTCATGCGGAAATGAATGCAATTCTTCAATGCTCTAAGTTCGGAGTGCCGACTGATGGAGCGGAGATTTATGTAACGCATTATCCATGCATTCAATGCTGCAAATCTATCATTCAAGCTGGTATCAAAACGGTTTATTATGCTGAGGATTACAAAACAAATCCTTATGCACAGGAATTATTTGAACAGGCGGGTGTAACTGTTGAACAGGTTGAACTCGATGAAATGATCGTTGATCTGAAAAACAGAGAAAAGCTTTCATTTGTAGCGGGTCTTTTAGAGAAACTAGCGGATGCCGGTCTAGCAGAGGAAGATTTGAAAAAGATACATGAACAGGCTAATAGACTTTTCACGAGCTACGTGTGATTAATGCGTAATTCGCGTTTGGTATTGCCTTTGGCGGCAGCTTCGGCAACGGCTGGAATTACTGCCGCCGCTTATTTCTCCGTTGTTTTTCTCTTCCTCCTCTTTCTTCTCATCGTTTTAATCAAAACGAGACACGCTTTTCTCATTTTTGTTTGTTTCTTCTCTTTTATATTGTTTTTTGCACTGTATGCAGTGACAGATTCCCAGAATGTCTCTTTATATCAGCGGGGCACCTATCAATTCAAGGCAGTGATTGACAGTATTCCTAAAATTGATGGTGACCGTATGTCTATGGTCGTTAAGACGCCTGATAGTGAAAAATGGGCCGCATCGTATCGCATTCAGTCTGCTGATGAAAAAGATCGGCTTTCATACATAGAACCAGGAATGGCTTGTGAATTAACTGGTTCATTGGAAGAACCGAAACATTCAACTGTGTCGGGTACATTTGATTATAACGAATATCTTTACCGACAGCATATTCACTGGAACTATTCTGTCACATCGATCCAAAATTGCAGCGACCCTGCAAATTTTAAGCATAAGCTGCTCAGTTTGAGGAAATACATTGTATCATTCACAAACGACCTGCTGCCTCCTAATTCGGCAGGAATCGTACAAGCACTTACAGTCGGTGACAGATTTTATGTGGAAGAAGAAGTGATTAACGCGTATCAAAAGCTTGGTGTCGTCCATCTCTTGGCGATTTCAGGACTCCACATCGGCATTTTGACAGCCGGCTTGTTTTATATCATGATCCGTATTGGTATAACAAGAGAAAAGGCGGCAATCATGTTGCTGTTATTTCTGCCGCTCTATGTGATGTTGACGGGCGCTGCTCCTTCAGTGCTTCGCGCCGCTCTGATGTCGGGCATTTACTTAGCAGGAAGTCTCGTGAAATGGCGTGTACATTCAGCCGGTGCTGTCTGCCTTTCATATATTTTCCTCTTGCTCTTCAATCCTTATTATCTCTTCGAAGCCGGTTTTCAGCTGTCGTTCGCCGTCAGTTTTTCTTTAATACTTTCCTCTTCTATTTTTAAGCGTGTCAAAACCTTCTTAGGTCAGCTGGCAATGGTATCGATGATCGCTCAGCTGGGCTCACTTCCTGTTCTCCTGTATCATTTCCAGCAGTTTTCCATGATCAGCATACCGATGAACATGGTGCTGGTTCCTTTTTATACCTTCTGTGTTTTACCGGGGGCTGTAGCAGGTGTTTTTCTATTAAGCCTTTCCGCTTCGGCCGGTCGATTGTTTTTCAGCTGGTTTGATTTCTTGATAAGCTGGACCAACAAGCTCATCACAAAAATTGCAGAGATTGATATATTCACGATCATCATTGCACGTCCCGCACCTGCTCTGCTCTTTTTGTTCACGGTTACGATCATCCTATTGCTTATGGCGATTGAAAAACGCTCCTTTTCGCAGCTGATGGTAACTGGCGGCATGTGCTGCGCTGTGCTCAGTCTTCTCTTTATTTATCCTCGTCTTAGTTCTGAAGGAGAGGTCGATATGATTGATATTGGACAGGGTGACAGCATGTATGTAGGTGCTCCGCATCAGCGGGGCCATGTCTTAATTGATACTGGCGGCACTTTGTCTTACTTGTCAGAGCCTTGGCGGCAAAAACAGCACCCGTTTTCACTGGGAGAAAAGGTGCTGATTCCGTTTTTAACTGCTAAGGGAATTAAACAGCTTGATGCTTTAATTCTGACGCATGCTGACCAAGATCATATTGGGGAGGCGGAGACTCTGCTGAAGCATCATAAAGTGAAACGCCTCGTGATTCCGAAAGGGTTCGTGTCGGAACCTAAAGACGAAAAAGTGCTGCAGGCTGCCAGAGAGGAGGGAGTCCCAATTGAAGAGGTGAAGCGAGGCGATGTATTGCAAATAAAGGATTTGCAGTTCCATGTACTGTCACCGGAAACACCTGATCCGGCAAGCAAAAATAATTCTTCTCTTGTTCTGTGGATGAAAACGGGCGGTATGAGCTGGATCTTGACGGGGGATCTGGAGAAAGAAGGGGAACAGGAGGTAATGAACGTGATTCCGAATATAAAAGCGGACGTATTAAAGGTGGGGCACCATGGAAGCAAAGGCTCTACCGGTGAAGAATTCATCAAACAGCTTCAGCCGAAAACGGCCATTATCTCGGCGGGGGCAAACAATCGGTACCATCATCCCCATCAAGAAGTTCTGCAAATATTACAGAGACATTCCATCCGCGTGCTCCGCACCGATCAAAACGGAACAATCCAATATAGATATAAAAACAGAGTTGGAACCTTTTCTGTCTATCCTCCATATGATACATCAGATATAACAGAGACGAACTAAAAAAAGACTGCTGAGAAATCAGCAGCCCGGGCAGTCGCTGTTATGAACCAACCAGGTGAATAACCGTTGCCATAACAAACAAGAAGGCGAAAAATCCGAAGGACACAACAAAACCAACAGCTGAATCTACAGCATCATTTCGTTTGCTTTGAACGTTTTTTTCAAAATCATTCAACTTTATCCCTCCTGACTGATTTAAGTATAATGGAATCGTTTTGAAAAATCTAGAAGCTAAGGTAACGTTTTCTGTTCTGGTGATTATCGCCTTTTTACAAGCTGTCCCGGGGGCTTGCGAACAGGCGTTTAATATAAATGGGGAAGCAGCAGTCAGGCTTCCTCTTTACTATTTTGCAAACTCAATTTAGGATAGAAGGGGATGATGAAAGAGAGGAAGTCGTACAACAATGGTATTTGATGTGTGGAAAAGCCTGAAAAAGGGAGATGTTCATCCGGTTTATTGTTTATACGGAAAAGAGACGTATCTGTTGCAAGAAACCGTCAGCAGGATCAGACAGACGGTCATTGATCAGGAGACAAAGGATTTCAATCTATCCGTTTTTGATCTGGAAGAGGACCCGCTGGATCAAGCAATTGCAGATGCTGAAACGTTCCCGTTTATGGGGGAGCGGCGTCTTGTTATTGTGAAAAATCCATACTTTTTAACAGGTGAAAAGAAAAAAGAAAAAATTGAGCACAACGTCAGTGCGCTTGAAACATATATACAATCTCCTGCGCCTTACACGGTCTTTGTCCTGCTTGCCCCGTATGAAAAGCTGGATGAGCGGAAAAAACTGACGAAAGCGCTAAAGAAGCACGCATTTATGATGGAGGCGAAGGAATTAAACGCAAAGGAGACGACAGATTTTACTGTCAACCTTGCAAAAACCGAGCAGAAAACAATCGGCACGGAAGCGGCGGAGCATTTGGTTCTGCTTGTGAATGGACATCTGTCATCGATTTTTCAGGAGATTCAAAAGCTCTGCACGTTTATTGGAGATCGTGAAGAAATTACGCTGGATGATGTGAAAATGCTTGTTGCGAGAAGCCTTGAACAAAATATTTTTGAGCTGATTAATAAAATCGTCAACCGAAAACGAACGGAGAGTCTGCAAATTTTTTATGATTTGCTCAAACAAAATGAAGAACCAATCAAAATCATGGCGCTTATTTCGAACCAGTTCCGGCTGATCCTGCAAACAAAGTACTTCGCGGAACAAGGATACGGACAAAAGCAAATCGCTTCTAACTTAAAAGTTCATCCATTTCGGGTAAAGCTGGCGATGGATCAAGCAAGGCTTTTTTCAGAAGCCGAGCTCCGGTCAATTATTGAACAGCTTGCCGTCATGGACTATGAGATGAAAACAGGGAAAAAGGACAAGCAGCTCCTGCTCGAACTGTTCCTTTTACAGCTGTTAAATAGAAATGAAAAAAACGATCCCCATTATTGAGGATCGTTTTTATATTATGCAGAAAGTCCGTTCACTTTTTTCGCTAGTCTTGATTTGTAACGAGCTGCGGTATTTTTGTGTACGAGACCTGTTTTCACTGCTTTATCAATACGTTTAGCTGCTTCAGTAAGAGCAGTTTTCGCTTTGTCAGCTTCGTTGTTGGCAACAGAAGCTTCAACTTGTTTGATTGCAGTACGCATAGCAGATTTGATTGTCGCGTTATGAACGCGGCGTTCGTTGTTTGTTTTTGTACGTTTAATCGCTGATTTAATGTTTGGCATGTGTTTCACCTCCTAAGATACAACCTGTAGCACAGTGTCTTAAGGTTAAATCTTCTTCACAATAGAACAAATTGTATTCTATCAAACACATCTTTAGATTGCAATATAAATGTAAAGTATTTTTCATTGAAGGGTCTCTTTTTAGCATGATTCATTCAGCAAATGGCAACAATATAGGTACTTAATATGAAGGAGGTCCCCTGATGAAAAAGAGTGAGCTAGATGTTAATCAGTATTTGATACGTACCGATTTAGCAGTTGAAACGAAGGAAGCGATGGCCAATCAGCAGGCTGTGCCGACAAAAGAAATTAAAGGTTTTATTGAAAAAGAACGCGATCGTGGCGGCATTAAAATCCGCACTGTTGATATTACAAAGGAAGGCGCGGAGCTCTCGGGAAAAAAAGAAGGGCGCTATTTAACGCTTGAGGCACAAGGAATCAGAGAGAATGATTCGGAAATGCAGGAAAAGGTCTCTGCTGTCTTTGCGGAGGAATTCTCGGCTTTTCTTGAAAGCCTTAATATCTCAAAAGATGCGAGCTGTTTGATCGTCGGGCTCGGCAATTGGAACGTAACACCTGACGCGCTGGGACCGATGGCTGTAGAAAATCTATTGGTCACAAGGCACTTGTTTAAGCTTCAGCCGGAAAATGTGCAGGAGGGCTACAGGCCCGTCAGTGCGTTTGCACCTGGTGTGATGGGGATTACGGGAATCGAAACAAGCGACATTATTAAAGGTGTGATTGAGCAATCGAAGCCTGATTTTGTCATTGCCATTGATGCATTGGCGGCGCGGGCGGTGGAAAGGGTCAACACTACCATTCAAATATCGGATACAGGCATTCACCCGGGATCAGGGGTAGGGAATAAACGAAAAGATTTAAGCAAAGACACGCTTGGCGTACCGGTGATTGCAATCGGAGTTCCGACGGTCGTTGATGCCGTGACGATTGCCAGCGATACGGTGGACTACATATTAAAACATTTTGGCAGAGAAATGAAGGATAACAGGCCGTCAAGATCGCTTGTTCCGGCTGGCATGACGTTTGGGAAAAAGAAAGTGCTCACTGAAGAAGATCTTCCTGATCAAGAGCAGCGTCAATCGTTCCTCGGCATTGTCGGAACCCTTCAAGAAGATGAAAAACGACAGCTCATTCACGAGGTGCTTTCGCCTTTAGGCCACAACTTAATGGTTACGCCGAAGGAAGTTGATTCTTTTATCGACGATATGGCAAATGTGCTGGCGAATGGGTTAAACACAGCGCTTCACGAAAAAGTGTCACAAGAAAACAAAGGCTCCTACAATCACTAAACAGTTCTACTTCCTCTAGCTTGTTCATAGAGTAATTACTAGACAAGCGCTGGAGGGATTCAATGAGAAATAAACGCAGAAACAGACAAATTGTTGTTGCGGTAAATGGCGGGAAAGCGGTAAAAGCCATCTTTCTATTTATCGTAAGCCTTATCGTGATTTTTGTTCTATCCGGTGTGCTGACGTCTCTCCGGCCGGAACTCAGGCCGTCGTCTGACTCTTTTTACGGAATTGCTGAAGAATTGCCGGGTGACGTGTTTGCACACTTGCTGCGGATGGAAAACCATTATTTCGCTTCTGATCTATCTCAAACCGATAGCTCATTTCATCTTTCACGTCTTTCTTTGAAGCTGGCGACAAGTATTAACCTCGAAGATCCGCGGAGCTTTCTCGGCCGGGAGCTGCCGGGGTTTGCGCAATTTGATACTGAGATTCTGTTAGCTGGACAAGGCACGGACTATACGAATATGCCGGCGGAATCCCCGCCGCCGTCTAAGGTAATGGAGGAAGAAAGAGAAGCGAATTTGGCAGAGATTGAAAAACAGCAAACACAATCAGACAATGCGCAAAAAGATCCGCCGAAACAAACAACTGGTGATAAAAAGGTTGTCTTTATCTATCACACGCACAATACGGAATCATATCTTCCTCTATTAAAAGGCGAGACCGATCCTGATATGGCGCGCCATTCTAAAGCCAACGTCACGCTCGTAGGAGATATGTTCGGAAAAGCGCTTGAATCTCAAGGCATCGGAGCCACAGTGAACAAAACCGATATACAGGCAAAGCTGAACAAAAAAGGCTTAAACTATGCCAGATCCTATGATGAATCAAGACCGGTCGTCAAAGATGCGCTCGCCTCAAACAAAAATCTGCAATATATCATTGACATCCACAGAGACTCACGGCGCAAAAAAGATACGACGGCAACGATTAAAGGGAAAAGCTATGCCCGGGTAGCCTTTGTCGTCGGCAAAAAAAGCAAAAACTTCGAAGAAAACTATAAAATTGCGAGCGAGCTTCATAAGCTGATGGAGAAAAAATACCCCGGACTCAGCACAGGTGTCTTTTCAAAAGGCTCGCCAGGTGATAATGGTGTTTACAACCAGGATTTAACTGACAGAGCGCTTTTGCTCGAATTTGGCGGAGTGGATAATAATCTCGAAGAGCTGCAGCGTGCGGCTGACGCAGCCGCGGATGTATTCAGCGAATTGTACTGGGATGCTGAAAAGGTCAACGCGGAGAGCGGCGAGACGAAAAAACAATAAGAAATAGGTGGTTGATTTGATTGCATACTTTGGCAAATGCTTGCTGCTTGTCACAATCATGTTTTTAGGTGTTCTGTTCGGCATGCAGCAGGCGAATAACGGGATGCTCAGTATGAAAGGTTATCATGACCCTTCACTTAAGGGGGCGTTTACGCTCACTGACGGAAAAAACAATGAAAAAGAAGCCTCGATCTTAGGAGAAACAGTCACGGCGAAAGATTTAGAAGAAAAACAAAAAGAACTGGAACAGGTGGAAACGTTCAATGTGTTCTCTAAAGCCGGAAAAGCGCTTTCGGATACCGTAACCAACACTGCCCAGTCAATGTATGAATGGATACGGAATATGAATCAATAGGTGTGTGAAAGAGAAAAGCAGCCCAGGTATGGCAGGGAACTTTTCTCTTTCTTGTTTTACATTGAATCTTTACAATCCTATTGATATAATCTAAGCTAGTGTATTTTGCGTTTAATAGTAGGAGTGATAGATTGTGACAGATAAAGAAAAGCGTTTAGAGAGGCAGTCGAGAATACGGAACTTCTCTATCATTGCCCATATTGACCACGGAAAATCGACCTTAGCGGATCGTATTTTAGAAAAAACGTCGGCAATCACTCAACGAGAAATGAAAGAACAATTGCTCGATTCTATGGATCTTGAACGTGAACGGGGTATAACGATTAAGTTAAACTCTGTTCAGCTTAAATACAAAGCAAAAGACGGAGAGGAATACATTTTTCATCTGATTGATACGCCAGGACACGTCGACTTCACGTACGAAGTATCCCGAAGCCTTGCTGCCTGCGAAGGAGCGATTCTTGTCGTGGATGCAGCACAGGGAATTGAAGCGCAGACGCTCGCCAATGTCTACTTAGCGCTTGACAACGATCTTGAAATACTTCCGGTCATCAATAAAATCGATCTGCCGAGCGCCGAGCCGGAACGCGTGCGCCAAGAGGTAGAGGATGTTATTGGCCTTGACGCATCAGAAGCCGTGCTTGCTTCAGCAAAAGCCGGTATCGGGATTGAGGAGATTTTAGAACAGATCGTAGAAAAGGTGCCCGCTCCGACCGGAGATCCGGAGGCGCCGCTCAAAGCGCTGATCTTCGACTCGCTTTATGACGCTTACCGCGGTGTCGTGGCGTATATCAGAGTCGTTGAAGGGACGGTAAAACCGGGACAAAAAATCAAAATGATGGCAACCGGCAAAGAGTTTGAAGTGACAGAAGTCGGTGTGTTCACGCCGAAAGCAACTCCGACAGATGAACTGACGGTCGGTGATGTAGGCTTTTTAACTGCCGCGATCAAAAATGTCGGTGACACACGCGTCGGTGACACGATAACAAGCGCGGCCGATCAGGCTGCCGAAGCATTGCCTGGATATCGCAAGCTGAACCCGATGGTGTATTGCGGTTTATATCCGATCGATACGGCCAAATACAACGATTTAAGGGAAGCTCTTGAAAAGCTTGAGCTGAATGACTCATCGCTTCAATATGAAGCAGAGACATCCCAAGCGCTCGGATTCGGTTTCCGCTGCGGATTTTTAGGTATGCTTCACATGGAAATCATCCAGGAGCGGATTGAGCGTGAGTTTAAAATTGACCTGATCACCACAGCACCGAGTGTTATATATGATGTGTATATGACAGACGGAGAAAAAGTGGTGGTTGATAATCCGTCAAATATGCCTGACCCTCAAAAGATTGAACGGATAGAAGAGCCGTATGTAAAAGCGACAATGATGGTGCCGAACGATTATGTCGGTGCAGTGATGGAGCTTTGCCAAGGAAAACGCGGCAATTTTATCGACATGCAATATTTAGACGCTAATCGCGTCAGCATTGTTTATGACATGCCATTAGCGGAAATCGTCTATGAGTTTTTTGATCAGCTGAAATCAAGCACAAAAGGCTACGCGTCCTTTGATTACGAACTGATCGGCTACAAACCGTCTAAACTTGTCAAGATGGACATTATGCTGAACGGAGAAAAAATCGACGCCCTTTCATTTATTGTGCATCGCGATTACGCGTACGAACGCGGAAAAGTAATTGTAGAAAAACTGAAAGAGCTCATTCCGCGCCAGCACTTTGAAGTACCGATTCAAGCGGCGATCGGCCAGAAAATCGTGGCCCGCTCTACCATTAAAGCGATGCGTAAAAACGTATTGGCTAAATGTTACGGCGGAGACATCTCGCGGAAACGGAAGCTTCTTGAAAAACAAAAAGAAGGAAAACGCCGAATGAAGCAGGTCGGCTCAGTTGAAGTGCCGCAAGAAGCATTTATGGCGGTCCTGAAAATGGACGACAGTCCGAAAAAATAATAGAAGCCGCCGCAGTCCTGTACTGCGGCTTCTTTCTGTAAAGAAGGTGAATTCGTTGAAATCAGCTTATATCCATATCCCATTTTGTGAGCACATTTGCCACTACTGCGATTTCAATAAATATTTTATTCAAAGCCAGCCTGTTGACGAGTATTTAAACGCACTCGAACAGGAAATGATAAATACAATAGCAAAAACAGGGGAGCCTGACCTCAAAACGATCTTTATCGGAGGAGGCACGCCGACCTCTCTCTCTGAGGAACAGCTCAAAAAGTTGATGGACATGATCATACGAGTGCTGAAGCCCTCAAGCGCATTATCGGAATTTGCGGTTGAAGCGAATCCGGACGACTTGTCCGCAGAGAAATTAAACATATTAAAAGAAGCCGGCGTAAATCGCCTCAGCTTTGGTGTCCAAACGTTCGAAGACGATCTGTTAGAAAAAATCGGCCGGGTGCACAAGCAAAAAGATGTATTTGCCTCTTTTGAAAGGGCGCGGGAAATCGGTTTTGACAATATCAGTCTTGATTTAATGTTCGGGCTCCCGGGACAAACCCTCAAGCATCTGGATCATTCTTTAAACACTGCTTTATCGCTGGATGCCGAGCATTATTCCGTATACTCCCTCATTGTAGAGCCGAAAACGGTATTTTATAATTTGATGCAAAAAGGGCGGCTTCATCTTCCGCCGCAGGAGCAGGAAGCCGAAATGTATGAAATGGTGATGAGACGTATGGAAGCTCACGGCATTCATCAATATGAAATCAGCAACTTTGCCAAGGCAGGTTTGGAATCAAAACACAATCTGACGTATTGGAGCAACGAGGAATATTTCGGCTTCGGAGCAGGGGCCCACGGATATATCAGCGGCACACGGACAGTAAACGTAGGACCTGTCAAACATTACATTGACCTGATAGCCGAAAAAGGCTTTCCGTATAGAGATACACATGACGTGACAACAGAGGAACAAATTGAAGAAGAAATGTTTTTGGGGTTGAGAAAAACAGCCGGTGTCAGCAAAAAACGATTTGCAGAAAAATACGGTCGTTCACTGGATGAACTTTTTCCAAACGTATTAAAAGACCTCACTGAAAAAGGGCTGATTCACAATTCGGAGTCTGCCGTTTGTTTGACTCATCAGGGGAAATTATTAGGTAATGAAGTTTTTGGCGCTTTTTTGGGTGAGTTATAATTGACATTTTTCTTGTGGTTTGATACTTTTGTTATAGAATTAGCACTCGCTTATTGAGAGTGCTAACAGAGGTGATGATGATGTTAACAAATCGTCAGCTGCTGATCCTTCAGGTCATAATCAACGATTTTATTAAATCGGCACAGCCGGTAGGATCAAGAACTCTTTCGAAAAAAGATGAAATCACATTTAGCTCTGCAACAATAAGAAACGAGATGGCTGACTTGGAAGAATTGGGCTTCATTGAAAAAACCCATTCATCCTCAGGACGTGTTCCGTCGGAAAAAGGGTACCGGTACTATGTTGACCATTTGCTTTCACCCGTCAAACTGACAAAAAGCGACCTGGACCAAATCCACTCGATCTTCAAAGAGAAAATTTTCGAGCTGGAGAAGACAGTTCAAAAATCAGCGCAAATTTTGTCCGATCTGACGAATTACACATCCATCGTACTCGGGCCGAAGCTGAGTGAGAATTACCTTAAACAGATTCAAATCATACCGATTCAACCTGATATGGCGGTAGCAATTCTCGTTACCAATACAGGGCATGTGGAAAACAAAACGATTAATTTTCCAGCCAAAATGGATCTGTCTGATATTGAAAAGCTGGTAAATATATTGAACGACCGTTTAAGCGGCGTTCCAATGGATGAACTGAATGAGCGCATATTTAAGGAAGTCGTCATGTACCTAAGACAGCACATTAAGAACTATGACAATATTCTTGACGCGCTTCGTTCAACTTTTCATTCCACAAATCACGTTGAAAAATTGTTTTTCGGCGGAAAAATCAATATGCTGAACCAGCCGGAGTTCCATGATATTACCAGAGTTCGGTCACTGCTCTCATTAATCGAAAAAGAACAGGATGTTTTAAAGCTCGTTCAATCCCCACACACGGGAATTTCGATTAAAATCGGGAAAGAAAACGACTATGAAGAGATGGAAAACTGCAGTCTGATTACGGCTTCTTATTCCGTTGATCAGAAGCAGATCGGCTCAATTGCGATCATCGGTCCAACCCGCATGAATTATTCCAGGGTTGTCAGCCTGCTTCAGCATGTGACTTCGGACTTGTCAAAAGCATTAACAAGTTTGTATGATGAATAAGGGAATTTTGGCAAATTTTATCGAAGGGCAGCAACCGCCCTTCTCCTTACACTTTGAGGGAGGTGAACACAATGTCAGAAGAAAAACAAACCGTTGAACAAAACGAAACAGAAGAGCAAGAAGTCATTGAAGAACAAGCTGCCGCTGAAGAACAGCAGGAAGAAACAAATGAAAGCGAACTTCTTCAAAATCAAATTAACGAATTGCAAGGTTTGCTTGAGGAAAAAGAAAACAAACTTTTGCGTGTTCAAGCAGACTTTGAAAACTATAAACGACGCAGCCGTTTAGAGATGGAAGCGTCCCAAAAATACCGTTCTCAAAACATCGTGGCTGATTTGCTGCCGGCTCTTGACAGCTTTGAAAGAGCGCTTCAAGTTGAAGCCGACAATGAACAGACGAAAAGTTTGCTCCAGGGAATGGTAATGGTCCACCGTCAGCTCGTAGAAGCCTTGAAAAAAGAAGGCGTGGAAGCCATCGAAGCTGTAGGGCAGGAATTTGATCCTAATCTGCATCAAGCCGTTATGCAGGCTGAAGATGAAAACTATGGCTCCAACATTGTTGTTGAGGAAATGCAAAAAGGCTATAAGCTGAAGGATCGCGTCATTCGCCCTTCCATGGTAAAAGTGAATCAATAATTACATAGCAGGAGGTTATTCAAGTGAGTAAAGTTATCGGAATCGACTTAGGAACAACAAACTCATGTGTGGCAGTGCTTGAAGGCGGCGAGCCTAAAGTTATTGCTAACGCTGAAGGAAACCGCACAACGCCATCAGTTGTTGCATTCAAAAACGGCGAACGCCAAGTAGGGGAAGTGGCTAAACGCCAATCTATCACAAACCCTAACACAATCATGTCTGTTAAACGCCATATGGGTACTGACTATAAAGTGGAAATTGAAGGGAAAGATTACACTCCTCAAGAAGTGTCTGCTATCATCCTTCAACACCTTAAATCATACGCTGAAAGCTATCTTGGCGAAACAGTATCAAAAGCAGTTATCACAGTTCCTGCTTACTTTAACGATGCTGAGCGTCAAGCGACAAAAGACGCTGGTAAAATTGCAGGTCTTGAAGTAGAACGTATCATCAACGAGCCGACTGCAGCAGCGCTTGCATACGGACTTGATAAAACAGATGAAGATCAAACGATCCTAGTATACGACCTTGGTGGCGGTACATTCGACGTTTCAATCCTTGAACTTGGCGACGGTGTATTCGAAGTTCGTTCAACTGCCGGTGACAACCGTCTGGGCGGTGACGATTTTGACCAAGTCATCATCGATCACCTTGTGTCTGAATTCAAAAAAGAAAACGGCATTGATCTGTCAAAAGACAAAATGGCGCTTCAACGTTTGAAAGACGCAGCTGAAAAAGCGAAAAAAGATCTTTCCGGCGTATCTTCTACGCAAATTTCTTTACCGTTTATCACAGCTGGAGAAGCAGGACCGCTTCACCTTGAACTTACATTAACTCGCGCTAAATTCGAAGAGCTTTCTTCTCATTTAGTAGAGCGCACAATGGGTCCTGTCCGTCAAGCGCTTCAAGATGCAGGGCTTTCTGCAAGCGAAATCGACAAAGTTATCCTTGTCGGCGGATCAACTCGTATCCCTGCCGTACAAGAAGCAATCAAAAAAGAAACTGGAAAAGAAGCGCATAAAGGCGTAAACCCAGATGAAGTTGTGGCGCTTGGTGCTGCGATTCAGGGCGGCGTTATCACTGGTGACGTAAAAGACGTAGTTCTTCTTGACGTTACACCGCTTTCTCTCGGTATCGAAACAATGGGCGGCGTGTTCACAAAACTGATCGACCGCAATACGACGATCCCGACAAGCAAATCTCAAGTGTTCTCAACTGCTGCTGATAACCAAACAGCTGTTGATATCCATGTTCTTCAAGGTGAGCGCCCTATGTCTGCCGACAACAAAACACTCGGCCGCTTCCAGCTTACTGATATCCCGCCAGCACCGCGCGGCGTACCTCAAATCGAAGTTTCTTTCGATATTGACAAAAACGGTATCGTAAACGTAAGAGCAAAAGACTTAGGCACAGGAAAAGAGCAAAACATTACAATCAAATCTTCTTCAGGTCTTTCTGATGATGAGATCGAACGCATGGTAAAAGAAGCGGAAGAAAATGCTGACGCTGATGCGAAGAAAAAAGAAGAAATCGAAGTCCGCAACGAAGCAGATCAGCTTGTTTTCCAAACTGAGAAAACATTAAAAGATCTTGAAGGCAAAGTGGACGAAGAACAAGTGAAAAAAGCCAATGATGCCAAAGACGCTTTAAAAGCAGCGATTGAGAAAAATGAATTTGAAGAGATCAAAGCGAAAAAAGATGAGCTTCAAGCAATCGTTCAAGAGCTTTCTATGAAGCTTTATGAAGAAGCTGCCAAAGCACAGCAAGCTCAAGGCGGAGCAAACGCTGAAGGCAAAGCGGATGACAACGTTGTTGACGCTGAATACGAAGAAGTAAACGACGACCAAAACAAAAAATAAGTTCTTCTCCGAGTCAGTCCCGCTTTTGGGGCTGACCGAAAAGAGCACATTTCATAATCTGATTCAATGATTAGAAAGTCAAAGTCAGGCATCTCTTGGCTTTGACTTTTTTTCTTGCCCGGGATAAAAGGAATTGAAAAATCATAATTCAAAATGATACAATCTAATTTATGTGAGAAATTCGGGAGAGTGAAGCGAGATGAGTAAGCGTGATTACTATGAAGTGCTGGGAGTAAGTAAGAGCGCTTCAAAGGATGAAATTAAAAAAGCTTATCGGAAGCTGTCAAAAAAATATCATCCAGATATTAATAAAGAAGCCGGATCAGATGAAAAATTTAAAGAGGTAAAAGAAGCGTACGAAGCGCTGTCAGATGATCAAAAACGTGCGCATTACGACCAATTTGGGCATACTGATCCTAATCAGGGCTTCGGCGGCGGAGGTTTTGGCGGCGGCGATTTCGGCGGTTTTGGTTTCGATGATATTTTTTCAAGTATTTTCGGCGGAGGCACAAGACGAAGAGATCCAAACGCACCGCGCCAAGGTGCCGATTTGCAATATACGATGACCTTGTCGTTTGAGGATGCCGCTTTCGGTAAAGAAACAACCATCGAAATTCCGCGTGAGGAAACGTGCGACACATGTAAAGGTTCAGGTGCGAAACCTGGAACAAACCCGGAAACGTGCTCCCACTGCGGAGGCTCCGGCCAGTTAAACGTGGAGCAAAATACGCCGTTTGGAAAAGTCGTGAACAGACGGGTCTGCCACCACTGTGAAGGTACGGGCAAAATTATTAAAGACAAATGTGCGGATTGCGGCGGCAAAGGAAAAATCAAAAAACGCAAAAAAATTAACGTGACAATTCCAGCCGGTGTAGATGACGGACAGCAGCTTCGTCTCTCGGGACAGGGTGAACCAGGAGTAAACGGCGGCCCTGCCGGGGATTTATTTGTCGTGTTCCACGTGCGCGCCCACGAGTTCTTCGAGCGTGACGGCGATGATATTTACTGTGAAATGCCGTTAACGTTTGCTCAGGCTGCTCTTGGTGATGAAGTGGAAGTTCCGACGCTGCATGGAAAAGTGAAATTGAAAATTCCAGCCGGTACACAAACAGGGACAAAATTCAGATTAAGAGGAAAAGGCGTTCAAAATGTCAGAGGCTATGGACAGGGTGACCAGCATATCGTCGTCCGCGTCGTTACGCCGACAAACCTGACAGATAAACAAAAAGACATTATCCGCGAATTTGCCGAGGTCAGCGGAAACCTGCCTGACGAACAGGAAATGAGTTTCTTTGACAAGGTAAAACGCGCGTTTAAAGGCGATTAATTATTGGATGAGGAGTTGGTAGTTTTGAAATGGTCCGAATTAAGCATTCACACAACACATGAAGCGGTCGAACCTATCTCAAATATATTGCATGAAGCTGGTGCAAGTGGGGTTGTGATAGAGGACCCGCTTGATTTAATTAAAGAACGTGAGAATGTGTACGGGGAAATCTACCAGCTCGACCCCAATGATTATCCAGACGAGGGTGTCATTGTCAAAGCATACCTGCCGGTTAACAGTTTTCTAGGCGAAACGGTGGACGGCATTAAAGAAACGATTAATAATCTGCTTCTTTATAATATTGATTTGGGCAGAAATCACATCACCATTTCTGAAGTGAATGAAGAAGAGTGGGCGACTGCCTGGAAAAAGTATTATCATCCTGTGAAAATTTCTGAAAAGTTTACAATTGTGCCGACGTGGGAGGAATATACGCCGGTCCATACTGATGAACTGATTATAGAAATGGACCCTGGTATGGCTTTCGGCACAGGCACACACCCGACAACTGTCCTCTGCATTCAGGCGCTTGAACGCATTGTGCAAAAGGGTGATAAGGTGATTGATGTAGGTACAGGTTCCGGAATTTTAAGTATTGCGGCTGCAATGCTTGAGGCTGAATCGGTCCATGCTTACGATCTTGATCCCGTGGCTGTAGAAAGTGCACGCCTCAATCTCAAGCTGAACAAAGTGAGCGATATTGCTCAAGTCAAGCAAAACAATTTGTTAGACGGGATTGAAGGGGAGCATGATGTGATTGTTGCCAATATTTTGGCTGAAGTCATTCTTCGCTTTACCTCACAAGCGTACAGCCTGTTAAAAGAAGACGGCCATTTTATTACATCAGGAATCATCGGGCATAAAAAACAAGAAGTAAAAGAATCACTGGAACAAGCTGGCTTTACCATTGTAGAAATCCTTTCAATGGAAGATTGGGTCAGCATTATTGCGAAAAAATAACAGTTAGTAGGTGTCACTGCGTATGCAACGATATTTTATCGAGCTCACGAAGCAGCAAATGGAGGAAGCGCCGGCTTTTTCGGTTACCGGCGAAGATGTTCATCATATTGTGAACGTGATGAGAATGAATGAGGGAGATCAGATTATCTGCTGTTCTCAGGACGGCTTCGAGGCAAAATGTGAACTTCAATCTGTTTCCAAAGATAATGTGTCCTGCCTTGTAGTAGAATGGACGAATGAAAACAGAGAGCTTCCGATAAAGGTTTATATTGCGAGCGGCCTCCCGAAAGGAGATAAGCTTGAATGGATTATCCAAAAGGGGACTGAGCTCGGAGCTCACGCCTTTATTCCTTTTCAAGCCGCGCGTTCTGTTGTTAAGCTGGATGACAAAAAGGCAAAGAAAAAGCGGGAAAGATGGGCGAAAATTGCGAAGGAAGCGGCTGAACAATCGTACCGTAACGAAGTGCCGCAAGTGATGGATGTCCATTCTTTTCAGCAGCTTCTTCAACGGATGCAAGATTTCGATAAATGTGTCGTTGCATACGAGGAGTCATCGAAGAAAGGTGAAATAAGCGCATTCAGCGCAGTTGTACGAAGCCTTCCGAAAGGATCATCCCTTTTGATCGTATTTGGTCCCGAAGGCGGTTTAACAGAAGCGGAGGTTGAACGGCTCACAGAGAAAGACAGTGTGCCGTGCGGCCTTGGACCGAGAATTTTAAGGACAGAAACCGCTCCGCTATACGCGTTGAGTGCGATTTCTTATCAAACAGAGTTATTAAGAGGTGATCAGTAATGGCAACTGTTGCTTTCCATACGCTTGGCTGTAAAGTCAACCATTATGAAACAGAAGCAATCTGGCAGCTTTTCAAAGAAGCGGGCTATGAAAGAAGAGACTTTGAACAAACAGCTGATGTATATGTCATTAATACATGTACGGTAACAAATACGGGGGATAAAAAAAGCCGCCAAGTGATCAGACGCGCCATTCGTCAAAATCCTGACGGTGTCATCTGTGTCACAGGCTGCTATGCGCAAACCTCGCCTGCTGAGATTATGGCGATCCCTGGTGTCGATATTGTAGTCGGAACGCAGGATCGGGAAAAAATGCTCGGCTACATCGACCAATACCGTGAAGAACGCCAGCCGATTAACGGCGTCAGCAACATCATGAAAGCAAGAGTGTATGAAGAGCTTGATGTACCTGCTTTCACTGACCGGACAAGAGCGTCATTGAAAATACAGGAAGGCTGCAATAATTTCTGCACATTCTGTATCATTCCGTGGGCGCGCGGCCTGCTCCGGTCCCGCGACCCTGAAGAAGTCATTAAACAAGCGCAGCAGCTCGTCGATGCCGGATATAAAGAAATTGTTCTTACAGGTATTCATACAGGCGGCTACGGCGAAGATATGAAAGATTACAACTTTGCGAAGCTCTTGAGCGAATTAGACACTCGTGTTGAAGGTGTTAAACGAATTAGAATTTCTTCAATTGAAGCCAGCCAAATCACAGACGAAGTGATCGAAGTCTTAGACCGCTCAGATAAGATTGTAAATCATTTGCATATTCCTATCCAATCTGGATCAAACACAGTTCTTAAACGGATGAGACGTAAATATACGATGGAGTTTTTTGCAGACCGTTTAAACAAACTGAAAAAAGCATTGCCAGGCTTAGCTGTTACTTCTGATGTCATTGTAGGGTTCCCTGGCGAAACAGAAGAAGAATTTATGGAAACCTATAACTTTATTAAAGAACATAAATTCTCTGAACTGCATGTTTTCCCTTACAGTAAACGTACAGGAACGCCAGCTGCGCGAATGGAAGACCAAGTGGATGAAAACGTAAAAAATGAACGTGTACACCGCCTGATTGCTCTATCTGACCAGCTTGCGAAGGAATATGCTTCTCAGTATGAAAATGAAGTGCTTGAGATCATCCCTGAGGAAGCGTATAAGGAAACGGAAGAAGAGAACATGTTTGTCGGTTACACAGATAACTATATGAAGGTTGTTTTTAAAGGTACGGAAGATATGATCGGCAAAATCGTGAAAGTCAAAATCCTAAAAGCAGGCTATCCTTACAACGAAGGGCAATTTGTCCGTGTTGTTGAGGATGAAATAACTGAACACATGCGTTTGTCTTCTTAATCTAAACCCGGTGCATCTACATGTACCGGGTTTTTTTATTTAGCTGGAATAAGAAAGTGAATCAAGCGGTAAAACAAGTTTGTAAGCGGAAGAAATAAAAGAGCTGTCACCACATTAAATAAAAGGCTGAAATGTGCGATCCTTTGTGCGGGATCAGGTGATAACTGTTCTACAAAACCGGTCGTTGCCGTCAGAAAAGGAAATACAAGAGCCACGCCCAGCACGTTAAACACCACATGGGCATACGCTGTCTGTTTCGCCGCATATCCGCCGGATACAGCAGCCATGACAGCTGTAATGCATGTCCCGATGTTTGAACCGAGCACGACGCTCATCGCCTGTGTCAGTCCGATAATGCCTTCATTCATAAAGCTCATCAAAATGCCGATACAGACAGAGCTTGAGTGAATGATTGCGGTCAACACCATACCGATAAGCAAAGCGGACCAGTTTGAATCGTTAACATGGTATAGAACTTCAGCTCCCGTTTTCAGCTTTGTAAGCGGCCCTGCAAGGTGGCTGAACCCGCTGATGCAAAAAAAGATGATGCCGAGACCGAGGAAGCTTGTTCCGAGCTGTTTCAACGGATATCTGCCAGTCAGAAAAAACAATAAACCTCCTATTAAAAGAACCCAAATCAAAACATCCATTTTGATAGCAATAAACTCAGTTGTAAAGGTAGATCCGACATTTGTTCCCAGAATCATCGGTATCGTCCGCTTAAAAGAAAGAACGCCCGCACTGACAAAGCCGATGACAATAACCATAAAGGCTGAACTGCTCTGAAGAATCCCTGTAAATACAATGCTGATCAGAAACGCTTTTAACGGATGGTCCGTAAATAAAAGCAAACGTTCTTCAATTTTTGAGTACGCCATTGAAATTAAGCCTTTTCGAAGCATGTTCATGCCTGCGAGAAAGAATAATATAAGAACAGTAAAGCTAATCAGAATTAACATCCTATTCATCAACCCCTTTCTATCATTATATAGACAGGCAGTCGCACACATGACGGAAAAGTGAACTCACTTAGTTGACCTGACTGAAGGCTTATATTATAATGTCAAAGTACATGTTTATATGTGTAACTTAAAGGTAGTCGATTGGTGTATTCGGAGGGAGGGAAAGAGAATGTCAAAAACGGTCGTTAGAAAAAACGAATCGCTTGAAGATGCTCTTCGTCGCTTCAAACGCAGTGTATCAAAGACAGGTACTTTGCAAGAAGCAAGAAAGCGCGAATTTTATGAAAAACCTAGCGTAAAGCGCAAGAAAAAGTCTGAAGCTGCTAGAAAACGCAAATTCTAAAAGAGGGTGGATTTATGAGTCTTCTTGAGCGTCTTAACCAGGATATGAAGCTATATATGAAAAACCGTGAGAAAGACAAACTTACTGTCGTTCGAATGGTTAAGGCTTCACTTCAAAATGAAGCAATTAAGCTTAAGAAAGACAGTTTGACCGAGGATGAGGAACTCACTGTCCTTTCTCGTGAACTTAAGCAACGTAAAGACTCCCTCCAGGAATTTTCAAACGCTAATCGTTTAGATTTAGTAGATAAAGTTCAAAAAGAGCTGGACATTTTAGAAGTTTATTTACCCGAGCAGCTGTCAGAAGAAGAACTGCTTACAATCGTAAATGAAACCATTGCTGAGGTTGGTGCGAGCTCAAAAGCGGACATGGGAAAAGTAATGGGTGCAATTATGCCTAAAGTAAAAGGTAAAGCTGACGGAAGCTTAATTAATAAGCTTGTCAGCAGTCAATTGTCTTAAATGGCGTAAAAAAGGACATCTTTCTAAGAGAGATGTCTTTTTTTATACATAAAAAAATGAAACCTTTGATACATTTGTTACGTATGAAGAGAAGGCACCTATTATAAATGGAAGGAGGGATACACCGCCCTTGCTTCAAATCAAAGGATTTCGTGCTGCTCTTTTGAGTATATTTTTACTTTCTTTATTAGGCGTACAGCTGAACGCCAAAGCAGAAAAACAAACGGTTTATGTGATCCCGGTTGAAAAAAATGTCGAACAGGGCCTCGCCTCGTTTTTGTCCCGTTCGTTACAGGATGCAAAAGAAGCACATGCAGATCATATTATTCTTGATATCAATACGCCGGGAGGATTGGTCAAATCAGCTATTGATATAGCGGACTCGGTAACCGAAAGCGAGATCCCCGTAACTGCATATGTAAACAAACGTGCGTTGTCAGCTGGTGCATATATTGCCCTGCAAGCCGATAACATTTATATGGCGCCCGGCGGAAAAATGGGAGCAGCCGCGATTATTGACGGTAAAGGCAATGCCGCTGACCAAAAAGCTGAATCACTTTGGCTGGCAGAGCTGGAAGATGCCGCAGTGAAAAATAATCGCGATCCAAAATATGCGCTCGCAATGGCTGATCCGGATATAGATGCCAAGGAAGCCGGCGCGCCGAAGGGAGATCTGCTGACACTCAACGCTGATAAGGCGATTGATGTAGGTTATTCAGAAGGTACGGCTGACAATTTATCCGTGCTCGTAAAGAAGCTTGGGTTCGAAAAGGCGGAAACCATCTATGCAAAGGAAAGCTTTGCAGAAAAGACAGCAAGATGGCTGACGAATCCGGTCATTGTTCCTATTCTGCTGACAATCGCTTTTTTAGGCCTGACAGTAGAGCTTTTTTCCCCGGGCGTCGGCATTCCTGGAACGGTTGGATTCATCGCCTTGTTGCTGTTCTTTTACGGGCATCTTGCAGCCGGCTTTGCCGGATACGAGACAGTTCTTCTCTTTATAGCAGGGGTGATCCTCATCCTGCTTGAGATTTTCCTTCCCGGGGGAATCATTGGATTACTGGGCTTAGGAGCGATTATTGCGAGCCTGTTTTTAGCCGCGGGGAGCTTCACTGTCATGGCGGTTTCTCTCTTGATCGCCTCAGCTGTTTCTATAACAGCTTTCATCTTACTGACAAGGGTGTTGGGAAAGCGTATGAAATTCTTTAAGAAATTTGTATTAAATGATTCTACAAATACGGAGAGCGGCTACGTATCAAATCAAACGCGCACGGATTTAATAGGCAAAGTAGGAGTAACCTTTACACCGCTGCGTCCTGCTGGTACTGTCATTATTGATGATGAACGCCTTGACGTTGTTTCGGAGGGATCGTTTACAGAAAAAGATAAGAAAGTAAAAGTAGTAAAAGTGGAAGGCTCACGCATCGTCGTGAGAGAAATTTAAACAGAAACGAGGAGAATTGATATGGATCCATCAACACTTATGATTCTGGCTATTATCGTAGTAGGGATCATTGTTTTAGCTGTATTCTTTACATTTGTGCCTGTTATGCTTTGGATTTCCGCATTAGCAGCCGGAGTGAGAATCAGCATATTCACTTTAATCGGAATGAGGCTTCGCCGCGTTATACCAAACCGAGTGGTGAACCCATTGATTAAAGCGCATAAAGCTGGGCTTAATGTTGCCACTAATCAGCTTGAAAGCCATTATCTCGCCGGAGGAAATGTTGACAGAGTCGTTAACGCACTGATTGCTGCTCAGCGAGCCAACATTGAACTCACATTCGAACGCTGTGCTGCTATTGATCTTGCCGGCCGTGACGTCTTGGAAGCCGTTCAAATGAGCGTTAACCCTAAGGTAATTGAAACGCCGTTCATTGCTGGTGTGGCTATGGACGGAATTGAAGTAAAAGCGAAAGCGAGAATTACAGTAAGAGCGAATATCGACCGTCTCGTTGGGGGAGCAGGGGAAGAAACCATTGTGGCCCGTGTCGGCGAAGGGATTGTCTCTACAATTGGTTCATCCGAAAGTCACAAGAAAGTGCTTGAAAACCCTGACATGATTTCACAAACAGTACTTGGAAAAGGGTTGGACTCAGGAACTGCGTTTGAAATTCTCTCGATCGATATTGCCGATGTTGACATTGGCAAAAACATCGGCGCGATTTTACAAACCGATCAGGCCGAGGCTGATAAAAACATCGCGCAGGCTAAAGCGGAAGAGCGCCGTGCGATGGCTGTCGCTCAAGAACAGGAAATGCGTGCCCGCGTAGAGGAAATGCGCGCGAAAGTGGTAGAAGCGGAAGCGGAAGTGCCGCTTGCGATGGCAGAAGCTTTGCGTGAAGGGAATATTGGCGTCATGGACTACATGAATATCAAAAACATTGATGCTGATACAGAAATGCGCGATTCATTCGGCAAGTTGACGAAAGATTCGTCTGATGAAGATAGTAAATCATAATCTCTCTAAGAAGGGAGAACGCTGATGGAAGATATACTGACCAATCCGCTAATCATCGCAGCGGTTATCGGAATCATTTCTATGATTTTTGGTAAAAAGAGCAAAGAGGAAAAGAACAACAGCCAAAACAGAAATAAACCTCAGCAGGTGCAAACGGCTTCTCCTCAAAAGAAGCAGTCAAAAGAAGAGGCTCCTGTACCTATTTCCAACCGCATGGAACAGGTAAGGCGGGAAGCGGAAGAAAGACGCAGAGAAACAGAAAGAAACCTGAAAGGGCTGGAACGTGACCTTACTTCAGTTAAACAAAAAGCAGTATACACAAAACAAAAAATGCTCCAGGTTAATAAAGACACTGTGGTACAGGGGATCGTCTTAGGAGAGGTATTCGGGCCTCCAAGAGCGAAAAAACCTCACCATACGATGCGCTCGGCCCGTAAAAATTAAAGTGTTAGAACCTCCTTTCAAATCATACATATGAGATGAAAGGGGGTTCTTTTTGTATGGGGCAAAGAAAGAATCGTATGAAAGCTTGGCTGACAAGAGCATTGGAAATTCCCCCGGACGTTATGATGGATCTGCCGCGGATTACAATGGTTGGCAGACTTCATATCTACATAGAAAACCACAGAGGCCTATTGCTTTTCAGTGAGAATGAAGTGAGGTTGATGCTGAAGCAGGGCCAGTGCATCATATCAGGTAAAAACTTTGTCATCAAGGCAATTCTTCCGGAAGAAATTCTTTTGGAGGGTACGATTGATGTCGTTCGATATGTTGAGTCATAAAGCCGAGGGGGAAATGTTGTGAAAAATAAATGGCTGTCTTTTTTTTCGGGTAAGGTCCAGCTTGAATTGACGGGAAGAGGGATCGAGAGGCTCCTTAATGAATGCACAAGACAGGGGATTCCGGTTTTTCATGTCAAAAAAAAGAAAGAAGCCGTATCGTTATATATACAGCTTCAGGATGTACATGCCTTTCGGCGGGTCAGAAGAAAATTTAAATGTAAAGCCCGATTTATCAATCGGAAGGGATTTCCTTTCCTGTTGCTGAAATCAAAGCTGAATATAGGGTTTACGATCGGTTTTGCAATGTTTTTCATCCTTTTGTTTTTGCTTTCCAATATGGTGTGGAAAATTGATGTGACAGGCGCTAAGCCTGAAACGGAACATCAAATGATGCAGCATCTTAATGAAATCGGCGTCAAAAAGGGGCGTCTGCAGTTTTTAATGATGTCGCCCGAAAAAATACAAAAATCGTTAACCAATGGAATAGACAATATCACTTGGGTCGGAGTTGATCTGAAGGGGACGACCATTCACATGAAAGTCGTGGAGAAAAATGAGCCCGAAAAAGAAAAGTATGTTAGCCCGCGCGATATTGTCGCCAAAAAGAAAGCAACCATTACAAGAATGTTTGTGCAAAAAGGACAGCCGATGGCCGCAATCCACGATCATGTGGAAAAGGGACAGCTGCTTGTTTCGGGACTGATCGGCAGTGAAGAGCATCAGCAGGAAGTCGCGTCAAAAGCAGAAATTTATGGAGAAACCTGGTACAGATCCGAAGTGACGATCCCGCTTGAAACATTATTTAACGTCTATACGGGCAAAGTAAGGACAAAGCACAAGCTTTCTTTTGGCTCTTTGGCAATCCCGATCTGGGGGATGACGTTTAAAAAAGAGGAATTGAAGCACCCAAAAACAGAACAAGAAAAGCATTCGCTGAATTTTCTCGGATTTAAGCTCCCTGTATCCTATATCAAAGAGCAAACGAGAGAAAGTGAAGAGGCTTTGCGAAAATATACGAAAGAAGAAGCAGTTCAAGAAGGCATTAAATTGGGTAAACAGGATGTAGAGGATAAAATAGGCGAAGACGGCGAGGTGAAAAGTGAAAAAGTTTTGCACCAGACTGTTGAGAATGGTAAAGTAAAGTTGATTATTCTCTACCAAGTTATAGAAGATATCGTTCAAACCACACCTATTGTCAGGGAGACTGAAGAATGACAGAACATTTACTTGCGATGAATCAAAAACTGAAAAGCCCGGACGAGGCGCTTTCACTGTTCGGGAACCAAGATTCTTTTTTGAAATTGATGGAGAAAGATCTGAATGTAAATATCATTACGCGCGGCGAAACGATTTATGTTTCAGGCGATGAAGAATCGTTTCAGATTGCAGACAGGCTGCTGGGATCGCTCCTCGCTTTAATTCGCAAGGGGATAGAGATCTCTGAACGTGATGTGATTTACGCCGTCAAAATGGCAAAGAAGAATGAACTTGAATACTTTGAAAGCATGTATGAAGAAGAAATTACAAAAACCGCAAAAGGCAAACCAATCCGTGTGAAAACAATGGGACAGCGGGAATACGTGGCCGCTATGAAGCGGAATGACCTTGTATTCGGCATCGGCCCGGCGGGAACCGGGAAAACGTATCTGGCTGTCGTAAAAGCAGTCCATGCTTTAAAAAACGGACATATCAAAAAAATCATTTTAACAAGACCTGCCGTGGAAGCTGGTGAAAGCCTCGGTTTTCTCCCAGGTGACCTCAAAGAAAAAGTAGATCCTTATTTGCGCCCGCTGTATGACGCTCTTCATGATGTGCTTGGGGCAGATCATACAGAACGTCTGATGGAAAGAGGCATCATTGAAATTGCTCCGCTTGCATATATGAGGGGACGGACGCTTGATGATGCTTATGTTATACTTGATGAAGCACAGAATACCACGCCTGCTCAAATGAAAATGTTTTTGACGAGACTGGGTTTTGGCTCTAAAATGATCATTACAGGTGACGTTAGCCAAATTGATCTGCCGAAAGGCGTCAAATCGGGACTTGCAGTAGCGAAGGAGATGCTGAGAGGAATAGACGGCATTTCTATGATTGAGCTAGACCAAACAGACGTGGTCAGACATCCGCTTGTTGCGAAAATTATTGAAGCATACGATAAGCAAAATTAATGCTGAATGACCCGATCGCGCGTTATCGGGTCATTTTTATGATTGCTTATGGGCTTGATGTTTCAAGAGGAGGTTCTTGTGTTGAAAAAGAAGGGGAAGACCAAAAGCAGCTCAAAAAAATGGAGCAGCTTTAAAAATGCCCGCTCCATGCATGTACTGCTGTATCTTCTGCTGGCTGCCATTATGTTTGCTTTGCTCTTTGTACATGTTAAGCCGGAAACACTTGATTTAGACCTATTTTCAGTCAGCGACAAGACCATTTATGCTCCGGCAACCGTGGAAGATCAAAAAGCCACAGAGGAAAAAAAGCAAGCCGCTGAGGACGCGGTTGAAGATCAATATACATTAAAAAAAGAATACACAGACAACCGGATTGACCTTGTGTCATCTATATTTGACAGTATCAGCGAAGTGAAAAAATCATCAGAAGAAGACAGTAAATCACCATCGGAAAAATCAATGGTTAAGTCTGTGAAGAACAAATTAACGTCAGATGTGAATGATTCCATATCAGAGGATTCCATCAAGACATTGCTGAAAGCAGACAGTGAAGACTTTTCTTTTGTCAGAGATACGGTCATCACGGCAGTGAATACGGTCATGAGCAGTGAAATCTCATCGGATAAACTATCTGATGCAAAGGATAAAGTAGAAAAAGAGCTAAAGGGCAATTCTATCCCATCTAAATACTTGGGAGCTGCGACAGAAATCGGGCGTTTTGCTATTATCCCGAATTACGTCTTCGATCCGAAAGCGACAGAGGCAAAGCGGCAGGAAGCGTCAGACAATGTCCAGCAGGTTCAGATCAAACAGGGTCAGGTGCTCGTGGAAGAAAATGACCTTATTGATCGGGAAGTGTACAGAAAACTCGAGCTGACCGGGTTATTAAATAACTCAAATCTCTTTAAACCGATCAGCGGCCTATTGATTATGATCGGACTTTTCATTGCAACACTTGTATATTATTTTGAAAAACAGAAACAAAACCTGAAGTTTAAAAACCAATCCATCCTGCTGTTCTCCATTATCACAACGCTTTTGCTTGTTATTATGGAGGTTGTCAGTTTGTTCCAGAAGATGGAATATAATAATATCGGCTACCTGGTACCCATTGCGGCCGGCGCGATCTTAATCAAACTGCTAATGAATGAACGCATTGCCATTTTGGGAAGTATCATTCTTGCGATTTGCGGAAGTATGATGTTTAATCAGGGTGTGACAGGAACATTCAATTATGTCATAGGAATTTATTATTTGATCAGCGGGATTTCAGGTGTTTTATTTTTAGGAAAACACAATGCAAGATCAAAGATTTTGCAGACCGGGCTTTTCGTAGCGTTTATTAATATGGTTGTCGTTCTTTCTTTGTTATTGATCCAAAACACTGCGCTATCGGGTCTTGAAATCGGCACGTTAATGCTGATGGGCGTTGTGTCGGGATTTGCTTCGTCTGTATTGATCATCGGCCTGATGCCGTTTTTTGAGACAGGCTTTGGCATTTTATCCACTATGAGGCTGCTTGAGCTGTCTAATCCTAACCATCCGCTGCTGCGAAAAATATTAACAGAAACACCAGGTACATATCATCACAGTGTAATGGTCGCCAATTTGTCAGAGGCAGCCTGTGAGGCGGTTGGAGCCAATGGTTTGCTTGCAAGAGTCGGCGCGTATTACCACGATCTTGGGAAAACAAAGCGTCCGCAATATTTTATTGAAAACCAAATGAATATTGACAATCCGCATGACAAGCTGTCTCCTCAGCTGAGTAAAAATATCATCATTTCTCATACCACTGACGGTGCGAATATGCTGAGAAGCTATAAATTTCCGAAAGAGCTTGTCGATATTGCTGAGCAGCATCATGGAACCTCGCTTTTAAAGTTCTTTTATTATAAAGCGAAGGAAAAAGGCGACCAGATTACAGAAGAAGAGTTCCGTTATCCAGGACCAAAGCCGCAGTCAAAGGAAGCCGCGATTATATCAGTTGCTGACAGTGTTGAAGCGGCAGTCAGATCCATGCATAATCCAAATCCTGAACGAATTGAAAAGCTTGTCCGGGGTATTATATCCGATAAGCTTCAGGACGGACAGTTCAGTGAATGCGATTTGACATTTAAGGAGCTGGATACAATCGCAAAAACGCTCTGTGCAACATTAAAAGGAATTTTCCACTCCCGGATTGAATATCCGGAGGCTACTAAGAAGGTGAAATAGATGAGTTTACTGATTGATATTGTTGATGAAACGGGGAGTGTCTCTGAAGAGATGCTCAAAGAAGTAGAAAATCTGCTTCAATTTGCCGCTGAACGTGAAGGCGTTCAGGATCAAGCTGAAGTTTCTGTCACGATCGTTACCAATGAAGACATCCAGCAGATCAATAAAGATTACCGCGGAAAGGATACGCCGACAGACGTCATCTCATTTGCTCTTGAAGAAGAGGGAGAAGGCGAGGTTGAAATCGTAGGCGCAGAAATGCCGCCGGTTTTAGGTGATATTATCATCAGTGCGGATCGCACAAGGGAGCAGGCAGAGGAATATAATCATTCTTTTAAAAGAGAGCTCGGATTTCTTGCCGTCCATGGATTTCTGCATCTTTTAGGATATGACCATATGACGAAAGAGGAAGAAAAGGAGATGTTTACTAAGCAAAAGGATTTGCTGGACGCCTATGGACTCAAGAGATCATAGAAATGAGCTGAAGCGATTCTTCAAAAGCTTCGTGCATGCAGGCCGGGGCATCTGGGAAACAGCGCGGACGGAGCGGAATTTCCAATTTCATGTCGCAGCCGCCTGCGCTGTTCTCATTTGCGGCTTCCTCGTAGAGCTCAGCCTAATTGAGTGGGCGATTATTATCCTTTTGATCGGGGGAATGTTTTCGCTGGAGCTTTTAAATACAGCCGTTGAGCATACGGTTGATTTAATAACAGACAAACATCACCCACTTGCTAAAGCGGCTAAGGACGCTGCCGCCGGGGCTGTTTGCGTTTTTGCCGTCATTTCGTGTATCATTGGTTTACTTATTTTTTTGCCAAAGCTGTAATGGCTGAAGATTCTTACATTTATTTTACATTTTTAGAAATGGGCGTGAAAAAAAGCGCGCGATTATGTAAAATATAAAGTGATAGCGGTACCATTATAGGTAAGAGAGGAACATGTACACATGAACAAACAAGAATTGATAACAGAAGCTTTAAAAGCACGTGATATGGCATATGCGCCGTATTCCAAGTTTCAAGTAGGAGCCGCTCTTCTTACCAAGGATGGAAAAGTGTACAGAGGCTGCAACATCGAGAACGCGGCATACAGCATGTGCAATTGCGCTGAGCGTACCGCTTTATTTAAAGCTGTTTCTGAAGGGGATACAGAGTTTCAGATGCTGGCCGTTGCGGCTGACACCCCTGGACCGGTATCTCCGTGCGGAGCCTGCCGCCAGGTGATTTCTGAGCTTTGCACAAAGGACGTTATTGTCGTGCTGACTAATTTACAAGGACAAATAAAAGAAATGACTGTGGAAGAATTATTGCCAGGCGCATTTTCATCGGAGGATTTACATGACGAACGAAAGCTTTAAATCAGGATTTGTATCCATTATTGGAAGACCAAACGTAGGAAAGTCTACATTTTTGAACAGAGTCATTGGACAAAAAATCGCGATCATGAGCGATAAGCCCCAAACGACGAGAAACAAGGTGCAAGGAGTTTTGACGACAGGCACATCACAAACGATTTTTATTGACACACCAGGGATTCATAAACCTAAGCATAAGCTTGGGGACTTTATGATGAAAGTGGCGCAAAATACATTAAAAGAAGTCGATTTGATCTTGTTTATGATCAACGCCGAGGAAGGCTACGGGAAGGGCGACGAATTCATCATTGAGAAATTGCAGAATATGTCTACGCCTGTATTTTTAATCGTAAACAAAATTGACAAAATTCATCCCGATCAATTGCTTTTGTTAATTGACGAATACCGGGGACGTTATCCTTTTAAGGAAATTGTTCCGATTTCTGCTTTAGAAGGAAATAATATCGAAACATTGCTCACGCAGATTGAAGCGTATTTGCCGGAAGGGCCGCAATTCTATCCGAGTGATCAGGTAACCGACCATCCAGAGCGCTTTATCATTTCTGAATTAATCAGGGAAAAGGTGCTGCATCTGACGAGAGAAGAAATCCCGCACAGCATTGCGGTGGCCATCGAATCCATCAAAGGACAGGACAACGGTTCTGTGCACGTAGCGGCAACGATTGTGGTCGAACGGGATTCCCAGAAAGGCATTGTGATCGGAAAAAAAGGAAGCCTGCTGAAAGAGGTTGGAAAAAGAGCGAGAGCGGATATTGAAGCACTGTTAGGCTCCCGTGTCTACCTTGAATTGTGGGTCAAAGTGCAGAAAGACTGGCGCAATAAAATGTCCCAGCTTCGCGATTTTGGCTTTAAAGAGGACGAATATTAATCTCCTTGCTGTGTCATTTTCTCACAGGAACAGGGATACATTAGCAAATTTTGTTTAACATGAAATGGAGGACATCTGGTCAAGATAAAGGTAAGAATTTGGAGTTAGGTAAGCTAGTTTAACTACAGAAAGGTGGGTTTCTTGTGTTGAATTTTACCTGGAACGTATTTTCTCAAACAGGAAATGTTGATACGTATCTTCTTTTTAAAGAGCTGGAAAAAGAGAACATGGAAAGACCCGAAGAACTAGAAGATGAGCTAGCCCGATTTGATTATCCAATTTTATAAACCTCTTGGCCGCTCCTGCTTTAGGAAGGTGCGGAAATGCTGACAAAATGTGAAGGAATCGTTCTTCGCACAAATGATTACGGAGAGACGAATAAAATCGTTACATTACTGACAAGAGAACACGGAAAAATAGGTGTTATGGCAAGAGGCGCCAAAAAACCGAACAGCCGTTTATCAGCAGTCAGCCAGCCCTTTTTGTATGGTTCATTTTTAATGCAAAAAACAACGGGCCTCGGAACGCTTCAGCAGGGTGAAATGATCCTCAGCATGAGAGGCATCAGGGAAGATTTGTTTTTAACAGCATATGCTGCTTATATTGCTGAGCTAGTCGACAAAGGCACAGAAGAAAAGAAGCCAAACCCTTATTTGTTTGAATTCATTTTAGAATCGTTTAAACAGCTGAATGAAGGAACAGATCCGGATGTCATCATCTTCATTGCTCAAATGAAGATGCTCGGTGTCATGGGGCTGTACCCTGAGCTGAATCACTGTGTGCATTGTAAAAGCCAGGATGGGACCTTCCATTTTTCTGTTCGTGATAACGGTTTTATTTGCCATCGCTGCTTTGAAAAAGATCCCTACAGGGTTCCAATTAAACCGCAAACGGCAAGGCTTTTGAGACTGTTTTATTACTTCGATTTGTCGAGGTTGGGCAATGTGTCCTTAAAGCAGGAAACAAAAGCTGAATTAAAGCAAGTGATTGATTTATATTATGAAGAATATTCAGGGTTATATTTAAAATCAAAGCGCTTTTTAGATCAAATGGAAAGCATGAAACATCTGATGGGTGAAAACAAAAGTTGACATCTGGTCCATCTTTTTATATGATCATTTATTATAAAATATGTTGCAGTGAGAGAAAGAAGTACTTGCGTTTACCTCATGAAAGCGACCTTAGGGCGGTGTAAGCTAAGGATGAGCACGCAACGAAAGGCATTCTTGAGCAATTTCAAAAAAAGAGGCTGGGATTTTGTTCTCAGCAACTAGGGTGGAACCGCGGGAGAACTCTCGTCCCTATGTTTGCGGCTGGCAAGCATAGAGACGGGAGTTTTTTGGTTGCTGCCGCAGTCATTTTATGAAGGAAAAGTGGAGGTGCTTGAAATGAATATTCAAGACATGATTCTAACATTGCAAAAGCATTGGTCCAGTCAGGGCTGTGTGCTTATGCAGGCTTACGATGTAGAAAAAGGGGCCGGCACGATGAGCCCGTATACATTTTTGCGCAGTATCGGCCCTGAGCCGTGGAAAGTGGCTTATGTAGAGCCTTCCAGACGCCCTGCCGACGGACGATACGGGGAGAACCCGAACAGACTGTATCAGCATCATCAGTTTCAGGTCATTATTAAACCGTCTCCTGATAACATTCAAGAGCTGTATTTAGATTCCTTGCGCGCGCTTGGAATTGATCCGCTTGAGCACGATATTCGCTTTGTTGAAGACAACTGGGAAAATCCGTCTTTAGGCTGCGCAGGTCTTGGCTGGGAAGTATGGCTTGACGGAATGGAAATCACACAATTTACGTATTTCCAGCAGGTCGGAGGACTAGAGTGTAAACCGGTTTCTGTAGAGATTACGTACGGAATTGAGCGTCTCGCGTCTTATATCCAGGATAAAGAAAATGTTTTCGACTTGGAATGGACGTCAGGGTTTACAGTAAAAGATTTATTCATGATGGCGGAATACGAGCATTCCGTTTACACGTTTGAAACGTCAGATGTCGATATGCTGTTCCAGTTGTTCAGCACGTATGAAAAAGAAGCGATTAAGCAAATGGATAACGGACTTGTTCATCCTGCATATGACTATGTGCTGAAATGCTCGCACACCTTCAACCTGCTTGACGCCAAAGGTGCGATCTCTGTTACCGAGCGGACAGGCTATATCGCAAGAGTGCGAAATTTAGCGAGAAAAGTAGCAAAAACCTATTATGAGGAACGAGAAAAACTAGGGTTCCCAATGCTTAAAGGGGAGGGTTCTTCTCATGAGTAAACAGGATTTACTTTTAGAGATCGGTTTAGAGGAAATGCCGGCGCGCTTTTTAAATGATAGCATGATTCAGCTTGGTGAGAAGCTGACAGGCTGGCTTAAAGAAAAAAATATCACACACGGTGAAGTGAAGCTTTTCAATACACCGAGACGCCTTGCTGTCTTCGTAAAGGATGTAGCAGAAAAGCAGGATGATATAAAAGAAGAGGCGAAAGGGCCTGCGAAAAAAATTGCCCTTGATGCAGACGGCAACTGGACAAAAGCGGCAATCGGCTTTTCAAAGGGCCAAGGCGCAGACGTAAAAGACCTGTACATCAAAGAAGTAAAAGGCACAGAGTATGTATTCGTGCAAAAATTCCAAGCCGGCCAAGAAACGAAATCGCTTCTGCCGGAACTGAGCGGTTTAGTTACTAGCTTGCATTTCCCAAAAAACATGCGCTGGGGAAATGAGGATTTGCGTTATATACGGCCAATCAAATGGATTGCCGCTTTATTTGGACAGGATGTCATTCCATTTTCGATCACAAACGTTGAGTCTGGACGGACAACGCAGGGACACCGTTTCCTTGGACATGAAGTGTCAATTGAATCACCTTCAGCTTATGAAGAGCAGCTGAAAGAACAGCACGTTATTGCTGATCCTAACGTCCGAAAACAAATGATTCAATCTCAGCTGGAAGCGATGGCTGCAGAAAACAATTGGAGCATTCCAGTTGACGAAGATCTTCTTGATGAAGTGAATCATTTAGTAGAATACCCAACAGCTCTTTATGGTTCATTTGAATCTGAGTTTCTGTCAATTCCTGAGGAAGTGCTTGTCACGACAATGAAAGAGCATCAGCGCTACTTCCCTGTCAAAGACAAGAACGGAGAATTGCTGCCTCACTTTATCACAGTCAGAAACGGGAACAGCCACGCGATCGAAAATGTGGCCAGAGGCAATGAAAAAGTGCTGCGCGCGCGTTTATCTGATGCTTCATTCTTCTACAAGGAAGATCAGAAACTAAATATTGATGCAAACGTGAAGAAGCTTGAAAACATTGTTTTTCATGAAGAGCTTGGTTCTCTGGCAGATAAGGTTAGAAGAGTCACTTCAATCGCAGAAAAGCTTGCCGTTCGTCTTCAGGCCAATGAAGATACATTAAAACATGTGAAGCGAGCTGCTGAAATTTCTAAATTTGATCTTGTCACGCACATGATATACGAATTCCCTGAGCTCCAAGGAATTATGGGTGAAAAGTATGCGAGAATGCTTGGCGAAGATGAAGCTGTGGCTGCGGCAGTCAACGAACACTATATGCCTAGATCAGCAGGCGGAGAAACGCCTTCTACTTTCACCGGAGCTGTTGTAGCAATGGCGGATAAGCTAGACACAATCGTTTCATTCTTCTCTATCGGCGTTATTCCGACCGGTTCTCAGGATCCTTACGGGCTGCGTCGCCAAGCAAGCGGTATTGTTGCGATTCTTCTGGACCGCAACTGGGGAATTTCGTTTGAAGAGCTGCTTTCTTTCGTACAAACCGAAAAAGAAAATGAACTGATGGATTTCTTCACTCAGCGCCTGAAATTTGTTTTGAATGCGGAACAGATTCGACACGATGTCATCGACGCCGTGCTGGAAAGCTCTGAGCTTGAGCCATACTCAGCGCTGCATAAAGCACAAGTGCTGGAACAAAAGCTTGGTGCACCGGGCTTTAAGGAAACAGCTGAGGCTTTAGGCCGAGTGATCTCTATCAGCAAAAAAGGAGTCCACGGAGACATTCAGCCTGATCTGTTTGAAAATGAATACGAGGCAAAACTGTTTGATGCCTACCAAACAGCGAAGCAAAACCTGCAGGAAAACTTCAGCAAAAAAGATTATGAGGCGGCGCTTGCTTCACTTGCAGCCTTAAAAGAACCGATCGATGCTTACTTCGATCATACAATGGTTATAGCAGATAATGAGACATTAAAGGCAAACCGTTTGGCGCAAATGGTAAGCTTGGCGGATGAGATCAAGTCCTTTGCGAATATGAATGCCCTTATTGTAAAATAAAGAGAGAAAAGGCGGTTGCTGTGTGATCGGTAATCGTCTTTTCCCCATTTATGAGTTTTTTTGTTTGATTACAAGATATTTACGATATAATATGGATTATTATTCTTTACATAGATATGAAGTGAAAAGGTGGTGAGTACGATCGAACTAAATAAACGGCAAGAACATATTTTGCAGATTGTAAAAGAAAACGGGCCGATTACAGGGGAGCATATTGCAGAAAAGCTGAACCTAACCAGGGCAACATTGCGTCCGGATTTAGCCATACTCACCATGTCAGGATTCCTTGAGGCGCGCCCGAGAGTCGGTTATTTCTACACTGGGAAAACCGGTACCCAGCTTTTGGCAGATAAACTCAAAAAGCTTCAAGTGAAAGACTTTCAATCTATCCCCGTCGTGATTCACGAAAATGTTTCTGTTTACGATGCGATTTGCACCATGTTTTTAGAAGATGTAGGTACTCTGTTTGTGGTGGACCGCGATGCTGTTTTAGTCGGGGTGCTTTCACGAAAAGACTTGCTGAGAGCGAGCATAGGCCAGCAGGAGCTTACATCTGTCCCTGTTCACATCATCATGACAAGGATGCCGAATATTACGGTGTGCAGACGCGAGGATTATGTGATGGACATTGCAAAGCACTTGATAGAAAAACAAATTGATGCACTGCCTGTCATCAAAGATACCGACAAAGGCTTTGAAGTCATCGGCAGAGTGACAAAAACAAATATGACAAAAATACTTGTCAGTTTATCTGAAAATGAAATCCTATAAGATCGCAAACTAACGGGGGGATAATATGAATAACCGCATCATCTATGTTGTATCGGATTCCGTCGGTGAAACGGCTGAATTGGTAGTAAAAGCAGCGCTCAGCCAATTTAACGGTTCAGCGGACGATACACATGTCAGAAGAATTCCTTATGTTGAAGATATAGGCACTATCAATGAAGTGATTTCACTTGCAAAGGCAGACGGCGGCATTATTTGTTTCACACTAGTGGTGCCGGAAATCAGAGAATATTTGATTGCCGAAGCGGATAAAGCAAATGTTTTATATTATGATATTATCGGCCCGTTAATTGATAAAATGGAAACAGCCTACGGTTTAACAGCGAAATACGAACCAGGGCGGGTGCGCCAGCTTGATGAAGACTATTTCAAAAAAGTGGAGGCTATCGAGTTTGCAGTAAAATACGATGATGGACGTGATCCAAGAGGGATTTTAAAAGCTGATATCGTTTTGATCGGGGTATCCAGAACGTCTAAAACACCGCTGTCTCAATATCTCGCCCACAAGCGCCTGAAGGTTGCCAATGTTCCGATTGTTCCCGAGGTTGACCCGCCGGAAGAACTCTTTAACGTTGATCCGAAAAAATGCATAGGCTTAAAGATTAGCCCGGATAAACTGAATCATATCAGAAAAGAACGGTTAAAATCACTTGGGCTTAATGACAAAGCGATCTATGCAAATATCAACAGAATCAAAGAGGAACTGGAATATTTCGAAAAGATTGTGGACCGGATCGGATGCCAGGTTGTTGATGTTTCAAATAAAGCGGTTGAAGAAACAGCAAATATTATCCATCATCTCAAAACAAAAAACATGTAACTCAGGACGCTCTATCCTGGGTTTTTGGCTATGCCAAAAGGGAATAATGAAAAATAATAGCATCTTTGTGAAGTTTGTATTATAATAAAAAATTGTGATAAAATGATTAATTTTAGGTTTAAGGTTCGTGTGATACGAATAAACTATTATGGGTAAGATGTCAAGAATTTCTCCCGGAAATTTTTCGACAAATTCATATACGTCCGCAATGTTAAAGGATGTGCGATTTTGCTTGCTTTTATGCAGGAGTTTAATGGAGGGATGGAGAATTACTCTTCTTAATGAACAAGAAAAGACGATTTTTGTCGATGCAGATGCTTGTCCGGTAAAAGATGAAATTTTACAAACAGCATCCAAGTATGAAGTTCAAGTTCTTTTTGTCGCTTCATTTGAACATTATCAGCTTTCGAGAAGCAATGAAGAAAAATGGAAGTATGTTGATCCTCATAAAGAAGCTGCTGATTTATATATCGCAAATCACGTAAAACCGGGAGATATTGTTGTGACGCAGGACATCGGATTAGCATCCCTGCTGTTGAACAGAAATGTCTCCGTCATGTCGGAAAGAGGGCGTCTTTACAAAGAGGGCACGATTGATTTTGCTCTTGAGAGCCGTCATTTTTCCGGCAAACAAAGGAGAAAAGGCATATACGCCAAAGGGCCTAAAAAATTGAATAAAGAAGATCGAGAACGATTTATTACACTGCTGCAAAAAATCCTGTCGAACGATGAAGGGATTTTGCACTAAAGCATCGAATAATGTACGACGGAGTGTTATAAGATGGGAAATCGGATACCAGATGAAATTGTGGATCAGGTACAAAAGTCGGCAGATATCGTTGAAGTCATAGGTGATTATGTTCAATTAAAGAAGCAAGGCCGAAACTACTTTGGACTCTGTCCTTTTCATGGAGAAAGCACACCTTCGTTTTCCGTATCGCCCGACAAACAGATTTTTCATTGCTTTGGCTGCGGAGCGGGCGGCAATGTTTTCTCTTTTTTAAGGCAGATGGAAGGCTATTCATTTGCCGAGTCGGTTTCTCACCTTGCTGACAAATACCAAATTGATTTTCCAGATAATATAACAGTCCATTCCGGAGCCCGGCCAGAATCTTCTGGAGAACAAAAAATGGCTGAGGCTCATGAGCTCCTAAAGAAATTTTACCATCATTTGTTAATAAATACAAAAGAAGGTCAAGAGGCGCTGGATTATCTGCTTTCAAGGGGCTTTACGAAAGAGCTGATAGATGAATTTCAGATCGGCTATGCTCTTGATTCTTGGGACTTCATCACGAAATTTCTCGTAAAGAGAGGCTTTAGTGAGGCGCAAATGGAAAAAGCGGGTCTCCTGATCAGACGCGAAGACGGGAGCGGATATTTTGACCGTTTCAGAAACCGCGTCATGTTTCCGATCCATGATCACCACGGGTCTGTTGTTGCTTTCTCTGGCAGGGCTCTTGGCAGCCAGCAGCCTAAGTATATGAACAGTCCTGAAACACCGCTCTTTCATAAAAGTAAACTGCTTTACAATTTTTATAAGGCCCGCCTTCATATCAGAAAGCAGGAAAGAGCAGTCTTATTTGAAGGATTTGCCGATGTCATATCGGCCGTAAGCTCGGGTGTGAAAGAAAGCATAGCCACGATGGGAACGTCTCTGACAGATGATCATGTCAAGATCCTGAGAAGAAATGTCGAAGAAATCATTCTTTGCTATGACTCTGATAAAGCCGGTTATGAAGCCACTTTAAAAGCTTCAGATCTTCTGCAAAATAAAGGCTGCAAAGTCAGAGTTGCAATGATTCCTGACGGGTTGGACCCTGACGATTACATCAAAAAGTTCGGCGGGGAAAAATTTAAAAACGACATTATCGACGCCAGTGTCACCGTAATGGCGTTCAAAATGCAATATTTCCGAAAGGGAAAGAACCTGTCTGATGAAGGCGACCGCTTAGCTTACATTAAAGACGTACTGAAAGAAATCAGCACGCTTTCAGGGTCTCTTGAGCAGGAAGTCTATGTAAAACAGCTTGCTTCAGAGTTTTCGCTGTCACAGGAGTCTTTAACCGAGCAGCTGTCTGTTTTCAGCAAGCAAAACAAACCTGCTGACAGTGGCGGTGAAACGAAAACGCGGCGAGCGCATCTGACGACAAAAGCAAGGCAAAAACGTCTGCGCCCGGCGTATGAAAATGCAGAAAGGCTGTTACTCGCCCACATGCTTCGAGATCGGAGCGTTATCAAAAAAGTGATTGACCGGGTAGGCTTTCAATTTAATATTGATGAGCACCGCGCATTAGCCGCCTATCTTTTCGCTTTTTATGAAGAAGGTGCCGAGCTGACGCCTCAGCATCTGATGGCCAGGGTGACGGATGATCAAATTAGCCAGCTCTTGTCTGATATATTAATGCTTCAGATTAATCAAGAGCTCAGCGAAGCCGAGTTATCAGATTATGTAAAAAAAGTGTTGAATCAAAGAAATTGGTCAATGATAAAAGAAAAAGAGGCGGAAAGAGCCGAAGCCGAAAGGCAAAAAGATTTTTTGAGAGCTGCTTCTCTGGCTCAAGAAATCGTTACATTGAACCGATCTTTAAAATAACTGGAAAACCGGTGAGAAGCATTTATTGGCAATGATTCCTTGCGGAGGAGCAAATAGATCGCTTAACCTCATCATGAATTGTCATTTCATTATTCGCACATTGTTAAAGGCAGTTCACATAGAAAACGCCTGAATGGACCGAATAAGAATCATACCGCTTATAGAATTCGTTGCAAGCTTTGGAAGGAGGGATCCATAATGGCTGATAAACAAACCCACGAGACAGAATTAACATTCGACCAAGTAAAAGAGCAATTAACAGAGTCTGGTAAAAAACGTGGCGTTTTGACATATGAAGAAATTGCCGAGCGTATGTCCAGCTTTGAAATTGAATCAGACCAAATGGATGAGTATTATGAATTTTTAGGTGAACAAGGTGTTGAATTAATTAGTGAGAATGAAGAAACAGAAGATCCTAATATTCAGCAGCTTGCCAAAGCCGAAGAAGAATTTGACCTTAATGACCTAAGTGTACCGCCTGGCGTCAAAATCAATGACCCAGTTCGTATGTATCTAAAGGAAATCGGCCGGGTTAACCTTCTTTCTGCAAAAGAAGAAATCGCCTACGCTCAAAAGATTGAGGAGGGTGACGAAGAATCTAAACGCAGATTGGCTGAAGCGAACCTGCGGCTTGTTGTCAGTATCGCAAAACGGTATGTCGGGCGCGGAATGCTGTTCCTTGACCTGATCCAGGAAGGTAACATGGGTCTGATGAAAGCCGTTGAAAAATTTGATTACCGCAAAGGTTATAAATTCAGTACGTATGCTACGTGGTGGATCAGACAGGCAATTACTCGCGCCATTGCCGATCAGGCGAGAACGATCCGGATTCCCGTTCATATGGTTGAAACCATTAATAAATTAATCCGTGTGCAGCGTCAATTACTGCAAGATTTAGGCAGAGAACCAACACCTGAAGAAATTGCGGAAGATATGGATTTAACACCTGAAAAAGTACGCGAAATCTTAAAGATTGCACAAGAGCCGGTATCGCTGGAAACACCGATCGGTGAAGAGGATGATTCGCATCTTGGTGATTTCATTGAAGACCAGGAAGCAACTTCACCTTCAGACCACGCCGCATATGAGCTATTGAAAGAGCAGCTGGAAGATGTACTTGATACGTTAACTGATCGTGAAGAAAATGTATTGCGTCTTCGATTCGGTCTTGATGATGGCCGTACAAGAACATTAGAAGAGGTCGGCAAGGTATTTGGAGTAACGAGAGAGCGTATTCGACAAATCGAAGCCAAAGCGTTGCGGAAACTAAGACATCCTAGCAGAAGTAAACGTTTGAAAGATTTTCTCGAATAAGATGGAACGGGTCTTGCAGATCCGTTCTTCTTTTTTCAAAAAGATATATGGATAATATGCCTTTATTTTACTGAAAAATGATGTCATTTGCAAATGGACATTGTGACGAAAAATTTCAAATATGATTCCATATTTTCTATTGTAAGCGTATACAATACATTATACAATAGAATAAAAAGGATATCAGAGAAATAGGCATGTTTCTATTCAATTTTGTATAAAGTGTGAATAAAAAACTTTTGTATAGCAATCCATTTACTTTTTGTAAAATTAAGTTAGAATTAGAAGTGTTTACATAGGGGAAGGATCAAAAAGGGGGAAGGGAAATGAAATGGAACCCGCTTATTCCATTTTTATTGATCGCTGTTTTAGGAATTGGTCTAACTTTCTTTTTATCAGTAAAGGGGCTTGATGACTCTCGGGAGATTGCAAGCGGCGGAGAAAGCAAATCTGCTGAAAAGGAAGATGCAAACGCTTCACCGGAGGATATTTACAAGGCAAACTGTATCGCGTGCCACGGTGAAAATTATGAAGGTGTTTCAGGTCCGAGCTTAAAAGGTGTAGGGGATAAGAAAGATGTCGGTGAGATTAAAACAAAGATCGAAAAAGGTGGCAATGGAATGCCTTCCGGTCTTGTTCCGGCTGATAAGCTAGATGATATGGCAGAGTGGGTGTCAAAAATTAAATAACAAATCTATCTTTCTCCTTATTCGTTCTCAGGCCGCCGAGATGTTCTCGACAGCCTTTTATTTTTGTCTGCGTATGTAGACACACATCAAAAGAAATAAACTGAAAATCATTCGCTCAGCTTGGATTCCGGGCTGATTTTTTATATGATAGTAAAGGAAAAAATGATGGAGAAAAGTTGTGATGACAAGTGAACGAATTAAAATTATCTAAACGATTGCAAACAGTAGCGGAATACATACCGAATGGAGCGGTGATGGCCGATATCGGGTCTGACCACGCTTACCTTCCTTGTTATGCGGTGCTGAATCATAAAGCCAGCGGGGCAATTGCGGGAGAAATAACAGACGGCCCGTTTTTGTCTGCCAAGCGGCAGGTAGAAAAATCAGGCTTAAGCGCGCACATTTCTGTAAGGCAGGGAGACGGCCTGGAAGTCATTAAAAAAGGTGAAGCCGATGCCATTACGATTGCCGGAATGGGCGGATCTTTGATCGCTCACATTTTAGAAGCGGGTAAAGACAAATTAACCGGGAAAGAACGGCTTATTTTACAGCCGAATATTCATGCTGTTCATATCAGGGAGTGGCTTTATAAAGAAGGATATGCGCTGACAGATGAAGTGATCCTTGAAGAAGACGGAAAGTGCTATGAGGTGCTTGTCGCCGAAGCGGGAGACAGAGATGCGGCTTATGCCGGTATTTCATTATCAGCTGGTATGCTCGTCGGCCCTTTCTTGGCAAAAGAAAAGAGTGCTGTCTTTTTGAAAAAATGGACACAAGAGCTTCAGCACACGCAAAACATTTATGAACAGATCAGCCGAGCTGCAAGTACAGAGCAAAATAAACAGAAATTAAAGGAGCTCGCGGATCGAATAGAGCTGCTAAAGGAGGTTATCGATCATGGCTAAAAGCGTAAATGGGCAGCAGATCATCCAGCTGTTTGAACAATTTTCCCCGAAAGCCTATGCGGTCGAAGGCGATAAAATCGGCCTGCAAATCGGCACCTTAAACAAACCGATTAAAAATGTGATGGTTACACTTGATGTGTTGGAGAGTGTTATCGATGAAGCGATTGAAAAAGAGGTTGATTTGATTATTGCACACCATCCTCCTATTTTCAGGCCGCTAAAGCATATTTCAACAGATCAGCCTGCCGGAAGGTTAATTGAAAAGTGTTTGAAGCATGATATCGCTGTTTATGCAGCTCACACAAATTTAGACATTGCAGACGGCGGCGTCAATGACTTGCTTGCTGAAGCATTAGAGCTGAGTGAAACAGAGGTGTTGGTGCCTACTTATACTGATCCTCTGAAAAAGCTGGCCGTATACGTGCCGAAGGAATATGAAGAGCAGGTCAGAACAGCGCTTGGAAATGCGGGAGCCGGCCATATCGGCGAATACAGCCATTGCGCATTTTCATCTGAAGGAATCGGCAGCTTTAAGCCATTGGATGGCGCCAAGCCTTTTATCGGTGAAGTGGGAGAGCTTGAGCTTGTTCATGAAGTTAGGCTAGAGACTGTGTTTCCTAAAAGCATCGAAAAAGGTGTTATACATGCAATGATAAAAAGCCATCCATATGAAGAAGTCGCTTACGACATCTATCCTGTCGAACAGTCTCCTGCCGAAAAAGGGCTCGGCCGTGTCGGAACACTTAAAAATGAGATGACGCTCAAGGAATTCGCTTTATTTGTAAAAGACAAACTTGAAGTGAATGGCGTCAGAATGGTGGGTGAAGCTGACAGCATGGTGAAGAAGGTAGCTGTTCTAGGCGGAGATGGAAACAAGTATATTCATCATGCGAAACGAAAGGGCGCCGATGTTTACGTCACAGGAGATTTATACTTCCATGTGGCTCATGATGCGATGATGCTAGGCCTGAATGTTGTTGATCCGGGACATTACGCGGAAAAAATCATGAAAGAAGGCGTCACGAGAAAATTGACGTCAATGTGCAATGATAAAAAGCTGGACGTAACTATCTTTGTTTCTGAAACAGATACAAATCCATTTGCATTTCTATAAAAAAACTGAGGCTTATACAGCCTCAGTTTTTTGCTTTTACTTTCGGAAGTATTTTTTTGAGCGGTACATTGTGTTCCGTTGTCCAAGTTGATGGATCTTCATGCTCATACTGCTCCAAAAAGCGAATGACTTCTTTTGTGATCGGCGTTGGTGTTGAAGCCCCCGCAGTAACTGCAACGGTATTAACGCCTTTCAGCCATTCGAGTTTTAATTCGCTTAGGTCTCCGATTCGGTATGCTTTTGTGCCGGCTATTTCCTCTGACACTTGAGCGAGCCTATTTGAATTGTTGCTTTTCGGGTCGCCGACAACGATTGTTAAGTCCGCTTTTTTCGCTTGTTCTGATACAGCTTCTTGCCGTACTTGAGTAGCGAGGCAAATCTCTTGATGATATTCGACATGAGGATATTTCTCTTTGACAAGCTCCATGATGTCGTGAACATCCCATTGAGACATCGTTGTCTGATTGGTCACGATTAATTTCTCTGCTTGGATATCAAGGTTTTTCACATCTTCTTCTGTTTCAACTAAGTGAACGATCTCAGGCGCTACGCCAACGGCTCCTTCAGGCTCTGGATGCCCTTTTTTGCCGACATAGATCACGTGATAACCTTTTTCTTTCATCTCTAGAATTAAATTGTGGGTTTTCGTCACATCCGGACATGTAGCATCAATTGCGACTAATCCTTTTTCCTCAGCGATTTTTCTGACTTCGGGAGAAACACCATGCGCAGTGAAAATAACAGTTCCTTTTTCAACCTGCTTCAGGATGTCCAGACGGTTAGCACCGTCCAAAGTAAAGATTCCTTCCTCTTCAAACGCATCAGTGACGTGTTTATTATGAACAATCATCCCGAGTATATAGATGGGTCTTGGCAAGCTTTTATCTAGTGACGCGTTTTTGGCAATGACCATAGCATCAACAACGCCATAGCAATAGCCGCGCGGCGAAATTTTAATTACGTCCATTTTCGGTTGTCCTCCAATACTGAAGTGAGTAAAGGCAATATAAAAAGCCGTAATCAAACGGCTCTATTCTTGCATTCTTCTGATCTCATTATAGCCAATCTCACTTCAGATATCAAAGAATGTTAAATATATAATCTCGGCTTTGAACTGCCTGATGTTCTTTTCGGAGAAGGAGAGGCAGCTTCATTTTTCTTCGGGGCAGATGTTTTTGATTTTTGTTCTTTACTGTCAGATGTTTTTGATTTCTTGGATAGAGAAGAACTTTTTGGTTGTGATTTTTTGTTCCCATCTGAGCTTTTGGTTTCAGCCTCGTTCTCTGTTTCTGAGGTTTCTTGTGAATCTGTTTGATTTTCATTTTCCTCATTGCTCTCTGTATCATCACTTTTACTTAATTGGCTGTACAGTTTCATCATTGCCGGCAGATTGCGGACTAATGGGCCGTACTGCTGGATCATGGGGGTGACTTGCTGAGCCATGCCGAGCACTTTTTGCACATTCCCAAGCATACTGGATAAAGATGCAGGATTGGCGATATTTTGAATGCTTTGCAGACCTGCTCCCCCGCTCGCTGCTGCGCCTGCTCCTGGAGCTCCGGCGCCGCCAGCGCCTCCTCCGCCGGGTAAGAACCTTGACAGCATTCCTTTTAGGCCTCCGCCCGCACCATTTCTCGCCCCGGCATTTGCCTGAGGAAGAAATTGTCCGGATTGCTGAAAACCTTGCTGCTGCGGTCCAAATGAAGGCCTTCGCATATTAGGCGGTCTTCTGCCCATCATTTGCTGATTTGGCATGGGGCGGGGCGGTCCGGCCTGCGGATAATTTCTCATCGGCTGCTGCGGTGAAAACATACTTGTACCTCCTTTCAGCTCTCTCTGCTATTAGAATATGCATGGGCTGCGGTATTTGCTTTACATAACTGAATAAAACAAACGCCTTGCAAACGTGGTGTTTTTATGCAAAATCGGGTATAATGTGATGATGGACACATAATGTGCCGCTTTAAGGAGCTGGGAAAAATGAAAGAAACGAAATTTGAACTTTATGAATTGAAACCATTTATTATAGATGCAGTACACCGCCTTGGTTTTTACGAACCGACTGATATTCAGAAAAGGCTGATTCCTGCAGTGTTAAAAAAAGAAAGCGTCATCGGCCAGTCACAGACGGGAACTGGAAAGACGCATGCTTATTTACTGCCTTTATTAAACAAAATCGATCCTGCCAAGGATGTCGTTCAGGTTGTCATTACGGCTCCGACTAGAGAGCTTGCCAACCAGATTCATCAGGAAGCGCTTAAAATCACACAGGGTGAGGAAGGCAGCCAGATTCGCTCGAAATGTTTTATCGGAGGCACAGATAAACAAAAATCGATTGATAAACTGAAGACACAGCCGCATCTTGTTGTCGGTACGCCCGGACGGATTGCCGATTTAATCAAAGAACAGGCGTTAAGTGTTCATAAAGCGGAATCTCTCGTCATTGATGAAGCGGATTTAATGCTGGACATGGGATTTATTGCAGATGTAGATTACATTGGTTCTCGCATGCCTGAGGATCTGCAGATGCTTGTGTTCTCAGCGACGATTCCGGAAAAGCTGAAACCATTTTTGAAAAAATATATGGAAAATCCGAAATACGCCCACGTGGAGCCAAAACAGGTGACTGCTGCGAAAATCGAGCATATTCTCATTCCCTCGAAACATCGTGACAAGGACAAGCTCCTTTTTGACATCATGTCTCATCTGAATCCATACTTGGGCATTGTGTTTGCCAATACGAAAAACACTGCTGACCATATCGCTCAATATTTAACTGGAAAAGGTATGAAAATCGGGCTGCTACACGGCGGATTAACGCCTCGTGAACGGAAAAAAGTCATGAAGCAGATCAATGATTTAGAATTCACTTATGTCATTGCAACGGACCTTGCCGCAAGAGGCATTGATATTAAAGGTGTCAGTCATGTTATCAACTATGAGCTGCCGGATGATCTCGATTTCTATATTCACCGTGTGGGCAGAACGGCTCGCGCTGGCTCATCAGGACAAGCGATGACCATTTTCGAGCTTTCTGATGAGGATTCATTAGCCAGACTTGAGAAAATGGGCATCGAATTTGATTACTTAGAGCTTGAAAAGGGCGAGTGGAAAAAAGGCGATGACCGCCAGCGCCGCAAAAAACGCAAAAAAACGCCGAACGAAGCGGATGAAATTGCGCATCGTCTTGTGAAAAAGCCGAAAAAGGTAAAGCCTGGATATAAAAAGAAAATGAGCTACGAGATGGAGAAAATCAAGAAAAAACAGAGAAGAAACCAATCTAAAAAAAGAAAGTAGGGGAACCTGTTGTTGAGAATAGGCTCACACGTCTCTATGAGCGGAAAACATATGCTTCTTGCTGCAAGCCAGGAAGCAGTCTCTTATGGAGCGAACACGTTTATGATCTATACAGGCGCACCACAAAATACGCGCCGAAAGAAAATTGAAGACTTAAATATAGAAGCTGGCCGGGCACACATGCAAGAAAACGGCATTGACGAGATTATCGTACACGCGCCTTATATTATTAATATTGGCAACACGACAAATCCGTCGACTTTTGAGCTTGGTGTCGATTTTCTTCGTTCTGAAATTGAGCGGACAGCGGCCATCGGAGCGAAGCAAATTGTCCTTCACCCGGGCGCTCACGTAGGAGCGGGAGCTGAAGCAGGCATCAAAAAAATTATTGAAGGCTTAAATGAAGTGATTGATCCGAATCAAAATGTCCAGATTGCATTAGAAACTATGGCAGGAAAAGGATCAGAATGCGGCAGAAGCTTTGAAGAGCTTGCACAGATTATCGATGGCGTTACGCATAATGAGCATTTGTCAGTATGCTTTGACACGTGCCATACACATGATGCCGGATATCAGATTGTCGAAGACTTTGACGGAGTGCTGAATGAGTTCGATAAAATCGTCGGTATTGACCGTATTAAAGTGCTTCATATCAATGACAGCAAAAATGTCAAAGGTGCAAGAAAAGACCGCCATGAAAACATTGGCTTTGGTGAAATCGGATTTGACGCCCTGCAATATGTTGTTCACCATGAGCAGTTAAAAGACATTCCAAAAATTCTTGAAACGCCGTATGTCGGTGAAGATAAAAAGAATAAAAAACCGCCATACCGTTTCGAGATTGAAATGCTGAAAGAAAAACAATTTGATGACACATTGCTCGAAAAGATTTTACAGCAATAAAAAATGGGGGATAGCTCCCCCATTTTTTAGGTTGTAAATTGTTTGAATAGTTCATCAACAGTTTGGGCTGTTTCTTTTGATGTAATTGCCTCTACTTGTTTCAGCAGCCGCGTTCGTTCACTCTCATTAAAAATGTTCACATTTTTCCCGTATAACAGGTTTGCTACTTCAATGGCCTGCGGTCTTGTTAAACTGATTCCGTATTGTTTTGAGTACTTCAGCAAATCGTCAGCAGTAGCCTGATTAAGCCGCTGCAAAATAATTCTTTGAAATAAAATCATCGACCATTCCACCTCCAGACTTAATGTATGGGCAAAACAGTAAAATGTGTCAGTGTTTAATGGTAAAATAGATTTATAATGTATTTAAAAATAGTTATTGCAGGAAAGGAGATTTTATGACCCCAACAAAACAACATAAGAGAGAAACATTTTCCCACTTTATTTTCAGGGTCTTCATGATTCTGGCAGGAGCTGCATGTGCGGCTGTAAGTATCGAATTATTTTTAATCCCCAACGATTTTATTGATGGCGGGATCATCGGTGTATCACTAATTTTAGACCACCTCTTTAAGTCAACCCCAATTCTGAATTTCGCTTTATTCGTTGTCGTGTTAAACATTCCTTTTATGATCTTCGGATATAAATATATCGGTAAGACCTTCCTTGTCTCTACGATGATTGGGATTGTTGGGCTTGCCGTTATTGAATCCTCGCTTCACCATGTAGAAGCCATTACAACTCAGCCTATCTTGGCCACTGTGTTCGGAGGTCTTTTACTCGGCTTTGGAGTCGGGCTCGTTATTCGAAACGGAGGTTCAATGGATGGTACAGAAATTCTCGGTATTTTGCTGACGAAAAAGTTGCCGTTTTCAGTAGGTGAGTTCGTTATGTTCATCAATGTATTCATTTTCATTTGGGCTGTTTTTGTGTTCGGTCCTGAGCAAGCAATGTACTCTTTCATGACTTATTATATTGCGATGAAAACAATTGATGCCGTAATTCAGGGGCTTGATGAAACAAAAGCTGTCATTATAGTGTCTGATCAGTATGATGAGATTTCCGACGCGATTTTGCACCGTCTCGGTCGCGGAACAACCAAGCTGAAGGGGAAAGGCGGATATACGGACGAAGAAAAGGACGTGATTTACGCGGTTGTCACAAGGCTGGAAGTGACTAAGCTAAAATCGATCGTGTTTGAAGTCGATCAAAATGCATTCATAACAATTATGAATACTCATGAAACGAGAGGCGGGAAATTCAAAAACGCAATCCACTAGGCTTTCATTTACTTTTATTCATTTTATGGGTATAATTTTATCTGCAGTAGAGAAAATGGCTTGCTGGTCAGACAGCTGCCATTTTCTTTTTCATACATGTGATACGTTCTTAAGCAAAGCGAAAAGGGGGAACCTTCATGAACGTACAAGAAGCGCTGAACCTACTGAAAGAAAATGGATATAAATATACAAACAAACGGGAGGATATGCTGCAGCTTTTTGCTGATTCAGACAGATATCTTACCGCTAAAAACGTACTGTCTGCATTAAATGATGATTATCCCGGCTTAAGCTTTGATACAATCTACAGAAACCTTTCTTTATATGAAGAACTTGGTATTTTGGAAACAACCGAGCTGTCCGGTGAAAAACTCTTCCGATTTAAGTGTTCATTTACCCATCATCATCATCACTTTATTTGTCTTGCTTGCGGTAAAACCAAGGAAATTGAATCATGTCCGATGGACAAGCTTTGTGATGATTTGGATGGCTATCAGGTCAGCGGGCATAAATTTGAGATTTACGGCACATGCCCTAATTGTACAGTGGAAAATCAAGAAAACACGACTGCTTAATTGCATATATATGAGAAAAGGAGCCCAGTTTGGCTCCTTTTTCAGTTATTGACACGTATGAAGTGATGTTTGTTTTTATTCATCCATTGAACGGCTTCTAGCCAGTTGTTTACTCTGATGATGTTTGAATCAATCGGAAGCTGATTATAAGGGGAATTGAATAAAATTACCGGTATACCGGCTTCTTTCGCGATCATCATCGCGTTTCCGTGATGATCCTCAAAAAACAAGTCGATGTTATGATTTTTGACTGCCTCAACTTTATGATGACCGCCAACGAGTTCGATGTGGTCGTAGTGAATGTTTTGTCTGTCAAACCATTCATAGGTAATATCAGTTAAATGAGTCCGTCTTGCTGTAATATAAATAAGCTTGTGCTCCTCTTTGAGGAGGTCAAGTGACTGTTTTGCATGCTGTGCAAGCAATGCTTCCTTATATATGATCGCTTCATTTTGATTCATCCAATCCCAAAATTCTTCCTGCGTAATGTTTAACAGCTTTGTTAAATCATAATCCGTCATATCGTTTAATGAAATGGAAAGATTAAACGAGCGGTTCAAATAAGGGACGAATGTATCCTGAGCCGTGATTGTGCCGTCAATATCTATTCCTAAGCGTAACATGCCCACACTCCTTCAGTTTCATCCCTTCAAGTGTAACATAAACAATTGACATTAACAGAAAAGTTTAGCAAACATGAATCAGGCGAAATAGATCAAACTATAAAAGCTCCTTTAATAAAAACAGAAGGGGGAATTGAAGGTGGCAAACGATTACGAAAAACGTGATAACAACGGCTACTATGTTGATCATGGTTCTGAAGGAACAAATATTACCCGCGACAATGATGGTTTTTTTGAGGAAACGGCTGCTGAAATCGCAGAGCCTTACCGTGCTGCTGACCGCAGCAATGACCGAGACAATGACCGCAGCGGCGGCAATGTCAATGAAGGACGGGGAATAGGGTATATTGCTTTAGCCTTGTCCATTATTTCATTGTTTGTACTGCCTGTTTTATTGGGAGCTGCCGGTATTATTGTCGGCTATATCGCAAGAAGAAGAGGTGCCCAAGGCCTTGGAGCTTGGGCGATGGGTATCGGTGTCGTCTCATTAGTGCTTGGAATATTTATTATTCCTTTCTTCTAACACAAAAAAGCTTGACGGGTTCCCGTCAAGCTTTTTGTGTCTCTTCTTTTAATTTTGCTTTTTCAGCTTCAAGCTTTGCATAGTGTTCTTCAGCAAGAATGTCGATTTCTTTCTTGAGTTCTTCTACCATTGTTTCCTCTGGAACCTTACGGACAATTTTCCCTTTCCGGAATAACAGCCCTTCGCCGCGAGCTCCGGCGATGCCGATATCAGCTTCTCTCGCTTCACCAGGTCCGTTTACGGCACAGCCGAGAACAGCGACTTTAATCGGCGCTTTAATTTTAGAAATATATTCTTCCACTTCATTGGCAATGCTGATTAGATCAATCTCAATACGGCCGCAAGTCGGACATGAGATGAGCGTGGCAGCATTGGAGGCTAAACCGAAAGATTTCAGAAGCTCTCTTGCTACTTTTACCTCTTCCACAGGATCTGCGCTTAATGAAATGCGCATTGTGTTCCCGATGCCCTTGCTTAAAATCGCGCCGAGTCCTGCTGCGCTCTTTACCGTGCCGGCAAACAGTGTTCCTGACTCGGTGATCCCGAGGTGCAGCGGGTAGTCAAATGCTTTCGCCGCTTTTTCATAAGCCTCGATTGCGAGGTTCACGTCAGATGCCTTCATGCTGACAATAATATCGTGAAAATCGAGATCTTCAAGAATTTTAATGTGATGAAGTGCGCTTTCTACCATTCCGTCGGCAGTCGGATAACCGTATTTTTCTAAAATCCGTTTTTCAAGTGAACCGGCGTTTACTCCGATTCTGATCGGAATCCCTTTTTCTTTCGCCGCTTGAACGACCGCTTCGACTTTTTCGCGGCGGCCGATGTTGCCGGGGTTGATTCGGATTTTATCTGCGCCGCCTTCAATGGCTTTTAACGCAAGTTTATAATCGAAATGTATGTCAACAACGAGCGGAATGGAAATGCGTTTTTTAATATCTGCAATGGCGTTTGCCGCCCGTTCATCCGGACATGCTACCCGGACGATTTGACATCCGGCTTCAGCCAAACGGTTAATTTCTGCAACCGTTGCTTCTACATCATGTGTTTTTGTTGTTGTCATGCTTTGGATGACAACTTCATTGTTGCCGCCTATTGTTAAAGGTCCCACTTTGACGGGACGCGTTTTTGTACGATGTGTGATTTCACTCACTTGCAATCGCTCCTTAATTGTAGTTGCCGCTTCTAGATATAACAATTCTAGTATGGTTTATGTGAATTTATTTTACAAATTATATTGTAACAGTGTCTTCGCCGAACTGACAAGAAATTAACGTTAATTAAGGGTAGACCGGGAATTTGTACGCTGCTCCTGCTTGAATGGCGTTGGCTTTCACATTCGGATTCAGTGCTTCAAAATCCTTTACAATGTCGTCTGGAGAACCTGCTGATCCGACAATCGACATAACCGTATCACCCGGCTTTACCTTCACTGTTTTATATGCTGGTTCTTGTGCAGCCGTTTTTGCTGATGCTTCGTAGACAGGGAGGTCCTGAATGGGTATTGTTCCAATTTTGAGATCATAAAAAAGAATAAAAAGAATAAAAACAAAACTGCATACAAAAGTGAGACGCTTCATCGCTTTTCCTCCCGCATACGAAATTTTATACCATAGTATGCTTGTCCAATTAGATTCATGACAAAAGAAAAGAGACTGCGAATATAGTCTCGGATTATACAGGAGCTTTTTTGGACGGGATCTCTTCGATTAAACATGTTCTTCAGAGAGAAATAGTATAAAATTAGAACAAAAGGGTCTTTTATAATATAAATTTATATTCCATTATTTACAATGAATGATGGATTTGTTAAGATAATTAAGTAATAGTTTAAAGGAGGATCCAAAAATGAAGCAAGGGAAATTTTCTGTGTTTTTAATTTTGCTACTTATGTTAACGTTGGTAGCGATACCTAAAGAAAGAGCTGAGGCAGCAAGTAGTGGTTGGCAACCAGTAAGCGGTATCTCTGGTTGTAAAATAAGAGTTATTACAGATGCTTATACATATACTAAAAGTGCAACATCTATTGATGCTTATGCCGAAACAAATGGAAAATGCGGTAAACTAAATTATAAGAACTTTGGTGTATCTATAGTTGAGGGTGGGGACATTGGCCCGCAATATTCAGGGTATTTTTCAAGTAGAACTCCAACCAAAAAATTTTACTTCAGTAAATTACCAAAACCGACAGGAACACCTTGGGCAGTAGGTTTATCCGTATATAAGGGCAAAGCTAAGGGAGCTGCATTTGTATATATAAATCCACAAAAAAGATAATAGTATAACACTGATGATTATCAAGAAGAATGGAAGCTGGTTCTAACTTGTTGGTAATTTAAATTTAAAAAGCTAGGTGCCTGTGGCATCTAGCTTTTTAAATTTAAATTATCTTATCCTTCTATTTAGTGAATGAATAATAAACAAGAATCTTTAGTTTTTCGTTATTGTGTTTAATTTAACTTTACTATTACATATTTAATTGTAAAATATTTGTCCGAAGCGATTGTGCTATTTAACTAATCTATTCGTTACTATAAATAAAACGTTACTCTTATTTTATTCAAAAACATATATCAAAATGCTATTCAGAAGGGCAGATTCTTTCATATTACACCTTCACTACCTCTGCTTTTATCGCTCATTGATTGAAACTAGTTCTTATTCTTGAGCGATTGAACAACTATTTGTATAAATGTATCCGTTTAAAAATTCTATACTTTTTATTAAATCCCCCTTCAAGTAAGAAAGTGTAATGGGAATGGTCTTTTACACTCTCTACTTAAAGGGTTAAAATAAATATAATTTTTCTAATTTTTATTAATTACTTTTTTGGAAGGAATCTCTTTTAAAACAAGAAACAGGATGACAAAGTTGACAAACCAGTTCAGCAAAAATTCACTTGGAACTGTCACTTCTAACGCTCGCATAATCGTAAAGAATACAGTCGAAAGGGTGATGGAATAAGCTGAAAGCTTCCAGAGCTGATGGTAGGACAGATGTTTTTTCTGTGAATTCTTAATGATTACCCCGATTAGCGCTAAAAATGATACTTCAATAAATTTTCCTGCGGCTGTTACGAGAAAAATGAGAGCCGAAAGAACAGTTACGATCATCGTTTTATTTTGATTTAAACCTGCAATGACATCTTTTTTCTTTAACTCTGACGGCATCATTGAGTAAGGCATTTCTTGGGCTTGTCCGTCAAAGGCCAAAACAAATTTGTTCTGAAGGATACCGATCGCGTTTTGCTTTGCTTCAATTTGTTCGGTGCCGTAGGCGTCTGTCGGATCAAACACGATAACGAAACCATTTGCCTGTGATTCCGTGGCTTTTTTCTCATCCGTTTGAAGTTTGCCGTTTGAAATTGTGAAATCAGGGAAATCTTTGTTTAAAACGGTTTTAAAGCCGTTCATTGATTTTACGGTCCCTGAGCTTACATAATAAGCGGTTGGAATTGCAAAAAGGACAGAGAGCAAAAATACATAAAGAATCGCTTTTCCGATTCCTTGAAATCTTGTTTTTGCAATATCACGGGGAGAGTATGTACTTTTGATGAAAAGCTGAAATACATTCACTATCTTCACTTCCTAGCTATACTAATATATGTTGCTTATTGTATCGTTGCCTGCGTGTGAATACAAGGAAGACATGAAGAAGATGGATGTAAAAAGGGAGGATGGATGTCATGGATTTGTTGTATTGGCTGGTGATTGCGGCGGTATTTATCATCGCCTTTATTGGGCTGGTGTATCCCGTTATTCCAAGTGTAGTATTTATCGTTGCTGGCTTTGTATTGTATGGATTTTTGTTTTCGTTCGGTCCGTATTCTTATATGTTCTGGCTCATTGAAGCTGTTTTTGCCGCAGTATTATTCGCCGCAGATTACGTGTCTAATCTGCTTGGAGTAAAAAGATTCGGCGGAAGCAAAGCCGCCATATGGGGAAGCACGATCGGTTTATTAATCGGGCCTTTCGTCATTCCAGTTGCGGGGATCATATTAGGGCCGTTTATCGGGGCGGTTTGTGCAGAACTTATCGTCCATCAAAAGGACTTAAAGTCAGCGTTTAAAATCGGTCTCGGCTCACTCATTGGCTTTTTAACAGGGGTTATTGCAAAGGGCATCATACAGCTTTTGATGATCGGATATTTTTTATGGACGGTCCTATAAGAATTGTGGGCGGCAGGTTTAATAGGGCGGATTATCGGTTAAAGTGAAATATGTCCGCTGAAATGAGCCAAAATGTGAGCATTTTCATTGATTACCAAGCATTCTTTTGTTACATTGAATGAAGAAAGGCTCGCTGTGAAGCGGCATTTCAGTACATATATATATTAAGGAGGAATTATCATGGCTTACGAACTTCCAGAATTACCCTATGCGTATGATGCTTTAGAACCGCATATCGACAAGGAAACTATGACTATTCACCATACGAAACACCACAACACATACGTTACAAATTTAAACAAAGCGGTTGAAGGAAACACTGCTCTTGCAAACAAATCAGTTGAAGAGCTTGTTGCAGATCTTAATTCTGTTCCTGAAAACATCCGCACTGCAGTCCGCAACAACGGCGGCGGACACGCGAACCACAAATTATTCTGGACGCTTTTATCTCCAAACGGCGGAGGCGAGCCGACTGGCGCGCTTGCTGATGAGATCAACAGTGTATTTGGAAGCTTTGACAAATTCAAAGAGCAATTCGCAGCTGCAGCAGCTGGACGCTTCGGTTCTGGCTGGGCATGGCTTGTTGTGAACAACGGCAAACTTGAGATCACAAGCACGCCAAACCAAGATTCTCCGCTTTCTGAAGGCAAAACGCCTATCTTAGGTCTTGACGTTTGGGAGCATGCATACTACCTTAACTATCAAAACCGCCGTCCTGATTACATTTCAGCGTTCTGGAATGTTGTGAACTGGGACGAAGTGGCTCGTCTATACAGCGAAGCAAAATAATGACACAAGCAAGGTCCTCAATATAGGGCCTTGTTTTTTTATGTCTTCTTTTTACATATCTCGGTTTGAGTGAGACAGACTAAGGGATAGTAAAGGGGAGTCAGTAATGAGCAAACTAAAAAAAGTGATTGGCGATGTAGACGTAAACAAAGGATTACTCTTTCTGCTGACCATTGGCGGGCTTTATTCGCTAGGAATTGCACTGTCCAATACATTTGTTAATGTGTATCTTTGGAAACAGTCAGGTAAATTTATTGATTTAGCGATATATAATTTATCCATTGTGATAATGCAGCCGATAACCTTTTATTTGGCTGGACGGTTAGCCAAAAAAATAGACAGGGTGTTCATTTTAAGGTTCGGTGTGATTTTTTTAGCTGCCTTTTATTTAAGTGTTCTTTTAGCCGGAGAAACGGCGGCCAGCGGGCTTGTACTGATCGGCGCGGTGCTCGGAGTGGGCTATGGCTTTTATTGGCTTGCGTTTAACGTGCTGACCTTTGAAATAACAGAGCCGGATACGCGGGACTTTTTCAACGGATTTATGGGTATTCTCTCTTCCTCTGCAGGAATGATCGGCCCGATTGTAGCGGGATTCGTTATCTCGAGGCTTGAAAATAATACGGGTTATACAGTGATTTTCAGTCTCTCCCTCAGTTTATTTGCCTTGGCTGTCGTGATGAGCTTTTTTTTAAAGCGGAGAGAATCAAAGGGCCGTTTTATGCTGAGCAAAGTATTTGGAGAGCGTCATAGCAATATGAACTGGCGGAGAATTACGAATGCGCATTTTTTTCAGGGTTTGAGAGAAGGGATTTTTGTCTTTTTAATCAGTGTATTTGTATTTATTGAGACAAACAGCGAACTGGCCCTCGGCACATTTGGCCTCGTCAACTCAGCTGTTTCCTTCTTTGCCTACTACTTTGCATCCAGGCTGATTAAGAAAAAGAACAGAAAAAAATCGATTTTGCTGGGCGGACTTATTCTGTATGGAGCGCTGTTTTTGATTCTGTTTCATATGAGCTTTACGACATTATTGACATACGGCGTTTTTATTGCCATCGGCTATCCACTTTTGCTCGTTCCATATGTATCACTTACATATGATGTGATAGGACGGGCGAGGCATGCCAGAAAAGCAAGAATTGAATATATCGTGCTGAGGGAATTGTTTTTAAACGCCGGCAGGATTGTCTCCATTTTATGTTTTCTTCTGATTGTGGCCCTTTTGAAAGAGGATGTGGGAATTCCTTTGGCACTTGCTATATTGGGCGTAGGACATCCGCTGATTTATTACTTTGTCAAGGATATCCGTTTTAAGGAGAAAGAAGAGGGAAATGAAACCATGGAAGAAGACGGCCAAAAACGGGTAACTGAACCGAATCTTTTAAAAGGTGAAAGATAATTTTTTGTCAAAAAGGGGTTATCTGTAGAAAAAAGTCGAAAAAACCTTTAAAATGAAAACTGGCACTCTTACTTGAGTGTCTTTTCTTTCTGTAAATAGAAAAAGGTGATGTTATGAGGAGAAATAAACCAAAAAAGCAAAATCATAAAGAGAAAAAGAAGTCGCTTCCGATCCGGCTGAATATTTTATTCTTGGCTGCCTTTGTCATATTTACCTGGATCATTGTGGAACTGGGCATCAAGCAGATAGTGCAAGGCGATGATTACAAAAATCAAGCTAATAAGCAGGAACAAAGTGAAGTCAGCTCGGCGGTGCCGCGCGGGAAAATTTATGATCGAAACTTCAATGCCATCGTGACAAATAAGGCTTTAAATGCAATCACATACACCAGATCTAAATCGACCACGCAAGAGCAGCGTTTAAAGATTGCAAAAAAGCTGTCTGAAATGATTAAAGTCGACACAAAAAAAGTAACAGAACGGGATAAAAAAGATTATTGGATTTTGACTAGACCGAAAGAAGCGAAAAAGCTGATTACCTCTAAAGAAAGACAGCAGGTTGAAGACAAAAAATTATCCGATGACGATTTATATCAGCTACAGCTAAAACGGATTACTGATAAGCAGCTGAATGAACTGACGGATAAAGACATGCAGATCCTTGCTATCAAAAGACAGATGGATTCAGGATATGCATTGACCCCTCAATATATCAAAAATGAAGATGTATCAGCGAAAGAAATGGCAGTAGTGAGTGAACATTTAGACGAACTGCCGGGTGTTGATGTTACGTCCGATTGGGAACGTGAATATCCGTATAAAAACCTTCTTCGCTCAGTGCTCGGAAGTGTTTCCAGCTCTGATGAAGGATTGCCGTCCAACTTGCTCGACCATTATCTGTCGCTTGGCTACAGCCGAAATGACAGGGTTGGAAAAAGTTATCTGGAATACCAATACGAAAGCCTTCTGCAGGGCCAAAAAGCAAAAGTTGAAAATATCACCGATTCAAACGGCAATGTGACAGGAACAAAAACGGTTTCTGAAGGCAAAGCCGGTAAAGATCTCGTGCTTACGATTGATATTGATTTACAAAAAGAAGTGGAAAAAATTATTGAGAAGAATCTAAAATCTGCTAAAGCACGAGCAAGCACTCAATTGTTAGACCGTGCTTTCGTTGTCATGATGGATCCAAGAAACGGTGAAGTGCTAACGATGGCGGGTAAGCAGATTAAACGAGAGAATGGAACATACAAGTTTGATGATTATGCATTAGGAAATATGACTTCATCCTATGCCATGGGATCAGCTGTTAAAGGTGCAACTGTTTTGACCGGCCTGCAAACTGGCGCTATTAATTTGAATACGATTTTTAAGGATGAACCTTTGTATATCGGGCAAGATAAAAAAGGGAAAAAGTCTTGGGAAAACATGGGGCCAGTTGATATTCAGACTGCATTACAGAAATCTTCCAACGTATTTATGTTTAAAACTGCAATCGCAATCGGTAAAGGTGAATATAAACCGCATCAAGCTTTACCGATTGATACTGCGGCTTTTGATACATTCCGAAATTATTTCAGTCAATTTGGACTCGGTGTAAAAACTGGGATTGACCTTCCAAATGAAATGACAGGCTATAAAGGAACAAGCAGATTGACAGGATTCTTGCTGGATTATGCGATCGGCCAGTACGATACGTATACACCGCTGGAACTGGCGCAATACGTATCAACGATTGCAAACGGAGGTTACCGCTTAAAGCCCCAGCTTGTGAAGGAAGTCAGAGAACCTAATCCTGATAAAGGAATCGGTGCTGTCGTGCAATCCGTTCAGCCAGAAGTGCTGAATAAAATCGACATGAAAAGCGATTATATTAAAGAAGTTCAAGCAGGATTTAGACGAGTGGCGACGAAGGGGACAGCTGCCAGTCAACTTGCCTCAGCATCTTATAAACCAGCTGCTAAAACAGGAACAGCACAGTCGTTCTATGATGGGCCAGATAAATCAAAATCAGGAACAGCGGCTTATAATACGACACTTGTTGCATATGCGCCTGCCGATAATCCTGAGATTGCGATCTCTGTAGTAGTACCTTGGGCTTATGTTGATTACAGCGCTAAATATACCATTACGAACGAAATCGGCAGAGAGGTATTGGATAAATACTTTGAGCTGAAATCGAAACAGGACAAAGAAGATACTCAGCAAAAGAATAAAGATAAAATTGAAGAGAATGCAGAAAACACAACGTCTTCTGATAACTAAAAAGAAACGCTCACATGATGTGGGCGTTTTTTTTATACAAAAAAACGCACTGATTTACAAAAGCTTAACATTCGATTCAAACCCTTTTTACACAGAACCTTTACTCTATACGTGTAGGACAAATTACACATTATACGCAGGGGGAATTCAGGAAATGAAAAAAAACAAATTGGTGCTTATGCTTCTGATGGCTGCTTTTATGATGATTGCAGCTGCATGCGGAAATGCAGGAGAAAGTGAAAAAACGAATAGCGATTCTGCAAAAGGAGAAGGAAAGGCATCAGGTTCTTTAACCATTTCTGGTTCATCGGCTATGCAGCCATTGGTACTTGCAGCAGCAGAAAAATTTATGGAAGAAAACCCTGATGCAGATATACAGGTACAAGCCGGCGGTTCTGGAACAGGGCTTTCTCAAGTCTCTGAAGGAGCTGTTCAGATCGGGAATTCAGACGTTTTTGCTGAAGAAAAAGAAGGGATCGATGCAAAAGCGCTTGTCGATCATCAAGTCGCAGTAGTTGGTATGGCAGCAGCTGTAAACCCTGATGCTGGAGTGAAGGATATTTCAAAAGATGAATTGAAAAAAATCTTCACTGGCAAAATCAAAAACTGGAAAGAGCTTGGCGGCAAAGACCAAAAGATTACACTTGTAAACCGTCCTGATTCTTCTGGCACACGTGCTACATTTGTGAAATATGCGCTTGACGGAGAAGAACCTGCAGAAGGCATTACTGAAGATTCTTCTAACACAGTGAAAAAGATCATTGCTGACACACCGGGAGCGATTGGATATCTTGCATTCTCATATTTAACAGATGACAAAGTAACGGCTCTATCAATTGACGGCGTAAAACCTGAAGCGAAAAATGTTGCAACTGGCGAGTATCCGATCTGGGCTTATCAGCATTCTTACACAAAAGGTGAAGCAACAGATTTAGCTAAAGAATTTCTTGATTATCTAAAGAGTGAAGACATTCAAAAAAGCATTGTTACCGACCAAGGCTACATTCCGGTTACTGATATGAAAGTGACACGCGATGCCAACGGGAAGCAAAGCTGATCTTAATAAAAAGAGGAGTGCGGGGACAACCGTTTCTCCTCTTAACACATTCATAGGAGTGTAAAACAATGATAAACAATAGAGAAAATATGTCTGTGAGCGAGCGTTTGATCAGCTCAAGGCAAAATCGGCAATTGGATGAAGTTCGGGGAAGAATGATTGTGACAGCTTGTGCGCTTATTATGATAGCGGCATCTGTTGCGATCACTATTTTCCTCGGCGTTAAGGGGCTGCAATCTTTTCTTGTAAATGGTGTAAGCCCAATTGAATTCTTAACGAGCCTAAATTGGAACCCTACAGATACTGATCCGAAATATGGAGTGCTGCCATTTATTTTTGGATCATTTGCAGTAACGATTCTTTCTGCTCTCATTGCTGCGCCGCTTGGCATTGCAGGTGCGATTTTCATGACAGAAATTGCGCCGAATTGGGGAAAGAAAGTGCTGCAGCCGGTAATTGAGCTTTTAGTCGGCATTCCATCTGTTGTTTATGGATTCATAGGTCTTACAGTATTGGTGCCATTTATCGCCCAGTTCAAATCGAGCGGGACAGGGCACAGTTTATTGGCGGGAACAATTGTCCTTTCTATCATGATTCTGCCGACCATCACATCGATCTCTGCTGATGCGATGGCTTCCCTTCCGAAGAGCTTAAGAGAAGGTTCTTACGCGTTAGGTGCGACTAGATGGCAGACGATCAGAAAAGTACTAGTGCCTGCAGCCTTTCCAACATTAATGACGGCTGTTGTGCTTGGTATGGCACGGGCGTTTGGTGAAGCTTTGGCTGTTCAGATGGTCATTGGAAATACAAGAGTATTGCCAGAAAGCCTGTTTGACACTGCTGGAACACTGACAACGATCATCACGCTGAATATGGGCCACACCACATACGGCAGCGTTGAAAACAATACGCTGTGGTCAATGGGGCTTGTGCTTCTGGTGATGTCATTCTTGTTCATCTTGCTGATTCGCTACTTGTCATCTAGGAGGAAAGTGTAATGAACCGCAAAATAACAGATAAACTGGCGACTGGAATGTTTGGGTTGTGCGCAGCCATTATCGCTGCAATTCTAGTAGGCTTGTTTTCCTATATTATTATAAACGGTGTTTCTCAGCTAAGCTTCGACTTTATTACGACAAAATCGAGCGCCATTGCAGCTGGAGGAGGAATACGCGACCAGCTGTTTAACTCCTTTTATATTTTGTTTATTACGATGCTGATTACAATCCCGCTCGGTGTGGGCGGCGGAGTGTTCATGGCTGAGTACGCACCTAATAACAAAGTGACTGATTTCATCAGAACATGTATAGAGGTGCTTTCGTCTCTTCCGTCTATTGTCATTGGAATGTTTGGATTATTGATGTTTGTCAACTTAACAGGCTGGGGATATACGATCATAGGCGGGGCGCTTGCGTTAACTGTTTTTAACCTTCCTGTCATGGTGCGTGTGACAGAAGATGCGATCCGTTCGGTCCCTAAAGATCTGAAGGAAGCCTCTCTCGCTTTAGGTGTATCACGCTGGCATACTGTAAAAACGGTTTTAATTCCAAGTGCGATTCCTTCTATCATCACAGGAGCAATTTTAGCGTCAGGAAGGGTGTTCGGGGAAGCAGCGGCATTATTATTTACAGCCGGTCTGACAACGCCACGTCTTAATTTTACGGAGTGGAACCCGTTTTCTGAAACATCGCCGCTTAATATTTTCAGGCCAGCTGAAACACTTGCGGTTCACATTTGGAACGTAAATACGCAAGGAATCATTCCGGATGCTGAAGCGATTGCCAACGGAGGTTCTGCGGTGCTGGTGATTTCTGTTCTTGTGTTTAATCTCGCAGCAAGATGGCTTGGCACGATGATCTACAAAAAGCTTACGGCAAATTAGAACGGAAAGAGGCGAAAAAACATGTCTGTACAAATGGTAAAAGAAAAGCCAGAGCGTGCTGTTTTCGTTCCAAAACAGCGCCACGTGCTCGAAGTGAAAGATCTATCTATTTTTTACGGAACTAAACAAGCGGTTCACCATGTGAATATGGATATTGAAAAGAACGCGGTGACCGCTTTGATTGGGCCGTCAGGATGCGGAAAGTCTACTTTTTTGAGAAACATTAACCGAATGAATGACTTAATTCCGTCTGCAAGAGCTGAAGGTGAAATCCTTTATGAAGGGTTAAATATACTGGGTGGCAATATTAATGTTGTCAGCTTAAGAAGAGAAATCGGAATGGTTTTCCAAAAACCGAATCCCTTTCCGAAATCAATCTATGCGAATATCACACATGCATTGAAATATGCCGGAGAGCGGAATAAAGCTGTTTTAGATGAGATTGTGGAAGAAAGCTTAACAAAAGCAGCACTCTGGGATGAGGTGAAGGATCGTTTGCATTCATCTGCACTCTCGTTATCGGGAGGCCAGCAGCAGCGTTTATGCATCGCGAGAACGCTTGCGATGAAGCCGGCCGTTCTTCTGCTGGATGAACCAGCTTCAGCGCTAGATCCGATTTCAAATGCAAAAATAGAGGAATTAATTACAGAATTAAAAAGCGAATACTCGATTATTATCGTCACGCACAATATGCAGCAGGCTCTGCGGGTTTCTGACCGGACGGCATTCTTTTTAAACGGCGAGCTTGTAGAATACGGACAGACTGAACAGATTTTCACCAGTCCGAAGCAGCAAAAGACAGAGGATTATATTAACGGGAAATTCGGATAGGAGGGCGGCAATGAGTATTGCTACCGAAGCTGTAATGAAACAGGAAGTCTATCAAGTCAATGGAATGAACTTATGGTATGGACAGCATCATGCTTTGAAAAATATCAATTTGAGCATTCATGAAAACGAGGTCACGGCGATTATCGGACCATCAGGATGCGGGAAATCGACCTTCATTAAAACATTGAATTTAATGATTCAAATGACGCCGAATGTAAAACTTGCAGGTGAGCTGAACTATAATGGCAGCAACATTTTAAAGGGTAAAGTGGATATCGTAGATTTACGAAAAAATATCGGCATGGTATTCCAAAAAGGGAATCCGTTTCCGCAATCTATCTTTGATAATGTTGCTTATGGACCGAGAGTCCACGGCACCAAAAATAAAAAGAAGCTTCAGGAAATTGTGGAAAAGTCATTAAAAGACGTGGCGTTATGGGATGAGGTGAAGGATCGTTTGCATTCATCAGCCCTTTCGCTATCAGGCGGCCAGCAGCAGCGTCTTTGTATCGCCAGAGCGCTTGCGACAAATCCTGATATTTTGCTGATGGATGAACCGACATCTGCGCTAGATCCAATTTCAACGAGAAAAATTGAAGAACTCATTCTTGAGCTGAAAAATAAATATACCATTGTCATCGTCACGCACAACATGCAGCAGGCAGCACGGGTTTCTGATCAAACCGCCTTTTTTTACATGGGCGAGCTTGTTGAATGCGACAATACCAATAAAATGTTCTCTAACCCGCAGGATCAAAGAACTCTCGATTACATTACAGGAAAGTTTGGATAAAAAAACAGGCTGACAGTCAGCCTGTTTTTTTATCGTGTTAACGTTTTTACGATTTTTTTGAAACTCATGTCTGATTTTACTTTAAACTCGCCGGCGCGGATTTCTTTGTGATAGCCGGCATCAATGACATAGTCGTTAAAGTCTTGAGCCGAGGAAATGATGCCTTCTTTTTCAAGAATAGCAGATACATCTGCGGTGCTCATGCCGTCTTTAATTGTGAGCTTGTATGTTTTGACTTTGTCTGTTTTCGTGTCTGAGCTGCTGTCATCGTTCAAGGATTTCTCTTTTGAATCGAGAAGTTTTTGATATTCATCACGGTTAACAGAAACCATTTTTTTAGAATCAAGGTAATTGTTCACGTCTTGTTCGGTTACTGTTTTAGTTTCTTTTACAGCAGCGGCCTGATCTTCGTCTGTCAGATAAAAAACAGCTGCAAGAACGGCTGTCGCTAAAATGATGCCGCCAGCAAATGCCTGAATGCCCCGTTTTGTCATACGAGCACCTTCTCGTTATCTTTGATAATCGTATTCACGTCTTCCACTGATACATGCTCAGCTTTAGCAATGGCTTCAGCGGACATGCCGTTATTATATTTAGAAAGTATTTGTTTAGCGATCTTTTGATTGATGTCGCTATGCTTTGATTTGCGGATGACAAGGTTTGTTTCCAGTAATTCTTCCTCAAGCACTGTCATTTTCTTTTTGAGCTTGTAAATTTCCTGCATCGCAGAAAGCTGAAGTGTTTCGAGCTCCTGTTCAACATCTTTCATCGGATCTCTTTGAGAATATGAGAATGCAATTAGCGCTATACTGACGATAAACAACGCAATAATAGCAATTTCCACGTTTCATCACCTTCTATTCTTTTTTTATCCTTCTTTTTTATACCATAAAACCAATCGATTCTAAAGGAATTCGCGAAAAAAACGAGATTTTGTCGAGAAATCTTTCTTTGCTTCCTCTCTAAGTAATGGTTTAATAGGAACACTGAGTGACCGATAGGAAAGGAGAATGTTAGAAGTCCATGGATAAATACCCATTTCCCTATAATATACGACATAAGCTTTCTTTTTTTAGGGACACATTCGACATGATCATTCAAAACGCAAACACCTTGACCGTGTGCTGGGAAATATCGGAAGGAAAAATGCGGCTGGCTGAAGCGGTGCTTTTCGAAAAGCCGCAGGATATGATAAAAGAATTGCGCATTGTCATCAAAAGAAAAGGCATCGAAGCTGTCAGGACAAAGCGCACAACGTATCATAAAGGGGAATGGACAATTAGACAGGCGGCTGGTGATGCTGTATATCGGGCTGAATATAGAATTGTTAACTCAATGAATGTCTCTCTCAAGCTCGCTGGTACAGAGGGCATCTATCTTGCTGAAAATGGGTTTAGTGATATAAACAGCTTTCAGACTGAGGACGCGCACATCAGGTGGGAGAAGCAATTTTCTGCCTACACGTGTTATGGGAGAGGAGAAAAAGAACGATGAACGTTCTCATGCTTTCACTCGAACATCCCCATGAGCCGAAAAGCGGGCTCGGTGTCCATTTAAACCGTCTCATTTCCTATTTAAAACCGCATATCAATATAACAGTTTGCACTCCAAGCAGGCGGCTATTTTCATATGCGCAGTTTGAAGATTTTATAGCGGATGCCAACTTTACAATCGTTCAGCATGTGTTATCTTGCAATAAACGCTTTGATCTGATTCATGCCCATGACGACATGACAGCCCCCGCTGCTCATGATTTGAAACAACGGCTTGGCCTTCCGCTTGCTGCGACAATCCACGGTCTTGAAAGCGAAAGGAAGAAGGCGTGCCAAGAAGCACCGCATCCATACAGGCTTCAGACCGAACGGCTCCTTATAGAATCCGCTGATGAACTGATTGTATTAAGCACTTTTATGAAACGGGCTCTTGATAAGGCAACACGAAAAAAACTAACCGTTATCCCGAGTCCTGCATCTATGGAGGAAGATAAGGGGCAAATTCCACGGAGTATGAATAAAAGGTTCCTATTTTCATTTGGTAGGTTTGTTCCGGAAAAAGGGTTTTCTCAGCTGTTAAAGGTGTTTGCTATCTTGAGGCAGCGCCAGCCTGATCTGCATTTAGTGCTGGCTGGGGAAGGGCCGTCTCTGTCCTCCTATGAGAAATTGGCTGCGGCATTGAACCTGAAGGAACATGTCATGTTCCTGCCGTTTCTGCATAGAAGGGATCTCAGAGCATTTTTGTCTCGCTGTGAAATGGCTGTTTTCCCTAGTTTTTATGAACCGTTTGGGCTTGCCGCGCAAGAAAGCATGGAACAAGGTGTGCTGACTGCCGTTTCTCAGTCGGGCGGCTTTTGTGACTATGCCTTGCATGACAAAACGGCAATCGCCGTTGATTTTATGCACGCACAGGAAGCGGCTGATCTACTGGACAGGTTGTTAAAAGACCGGGAAAAAGCCCGCCGGATAAAAGAAGCCGGCAGACAACAGGTGATCAAACTCCACCATCCCCGGCTCATTACGGAATCATATTTACAGCTTTATAAGCGTATCATCAATAATTCAGCAATTCATTGAAAAACAGCCTAGCATTCCGTCCATTATAGTGGTATTATATATAAGTCTGAATAAGTAAATGATTTTAGTTTGGAGGGAAAATAATGCGCGTTAATATTACTTTGGCTTGCACTGAATGTGGTGAGCGTAACTATATTTCTAAAAAGAACAAACGCAACAATCCAGACCGCGTTGAATTTAAAAAATATTGCCCACGTGATAAAAAATCTACGTTACACCGTGAAACAAAATAACAGCCTAGCTGTTTGAGGTGTGAGAAAAAAGCCAGAGCTTTGAAAAAGGTTCTGGCTTTTTTTCTATTCCGAGGGGGATGAGAGATGAAATCACAATTAAGAAAAAAGACGATGGAAGCACTATCTGCTGTATCAAGTGAAGATCTTATTCAAAAAACAGCACGTATGTACAAGCATTTGTTTTCACTGCCGGGGTGGCAAAATGCCAGCACCATTGCCGTCACCATCTCCAGAGGGCTGGAAATACCGACGCGTCCAGTTATTGAGCAGGCTTGGAAAGAAGGAAAGCAAGTTTGTATTCCAAAATGCGATCCTGGTACGAAGAAAATGCAATTCCGCACATATCAGACCGATGATCAGCTCGAAACCGTTTACGCCGGACTTCTTGAGCCGATGATTGAAAAAACAAAAGAAGTGAAACCCTCGCAAATTGACTTGATAGTCGTTCCGGGTGTTTGTTTTGATACTGACGGGTTTAGGATCGGTTTTGGCGGCGGTTATTATGACCGTTTTTTAAGCGATTATAAAGGGAAGACAGTCTCTTTGCTTTTGGAGTGCCAGTTGTTTGCGCACGTTCCCCGTCAGCCGCATGACATCCCAGTACATAAGCTGATAACAGAGGATCAGATCATTTCTTGTTTTTCATAACTTTCCTGCTCCTTATTCAAGAATAAATATGAAAGAATGACAAACCCTATTGGCAGGAGGGATATAATGAAAAAAATTATGATTTATGCCATTTTCGCTGTTTCTGCCGTCATGTTTTATCAAAATCGCTACCGTCTTATGAATACCGTACTCAGCCAGCCGGGAATCAGGCGGTCTTTTATCCATTTCTTTTTAAGAATTCCGTTTATCCGTAATAAATTTATACAGCAAGCTTTCTAAAATCCCGTGAAAAACGGGATTTTTTGCTTTCAGTAGGCGTTCGGAGCGCCAGCTGTTATAATGAGAAAAAACCATTGGAGCGGTAAACATGTATTTGCTGGAGTATACATATTGGAAAATCGCGGCGCACCTAGTGAAAAGCGGGTATGGCGTCATACAAGCCGGTGAGTCAGATGAAATATGGCTGGAAGCACCGGACAAGTCCTCTCATGATCTGGTTCGCCTTTATAAGCATGACCTTGATTTCCGTCAAGAAATGGAAAGAGATATCGAAGAGCAGGCTGAGCGGGTAGAACGAGTCAGAAAGCAACTTGGCAGACGCAAGATGAAGCTGCTGAATGTATTTTTTTCAGCGGAAGCCCCTGTTGATGACTGGGAAGAGATTGCCGAAAAGCCCTTTGAGAACGGAACTGTGTCAGTTGAGCCGGCGGTCGTGAGGGGAACGATGCTTCATGATGATCTTCAAGCTGTTTTTCCATCATTTCCTGCAGAAGAATGCACAGAGGCCCGTAATTCATTTGAAGACGTGCAAATGGCGAGAGAACGCTTCCTTTCGCTCGTATTGAAACAAGAAGAAAAGAGAAAAAATGAAGCGGCGGTTTTTCAAAACGGAAAACCAATCTTTACATATTTATTCATCGCGTTTCAGGTCTTAATGTTTTTCTTGCTTGAAATAAACGGGGGCAGCACAAATACGGAGACACTGGTCGCTTTTGGAGCAAAGGAAAACAGTCTGATTGCAGCCGGAGAATGGTGGCGGCTTCTGACTCCGATTGTGCTTCATATCGGCATAACGCATTTAGCCTTTAATACGCTTGCTTTATGGTCAGTTGGTACAGTGGTTGAACGGATGTACGGATCGGGCAGATTTCTGCTGATTTATTTGGCGGCTGGCATTACAGGTTCAATCGCGAGCTTTGTGTTCAGTCCCTATCCTTCAGCGGGCGCTTCAGGAGCCATATTCGGATGCTTAGGCGCATTGCTGTATGTAGCTTTGTCAAATCGGAAAATGTTTTTAAGAACCATTGGAACCAATATTATTGTCATCATTATCATCAACCTTGGCTTTGGTTTTGCGGTTTCGAATATAGACAATTCGGGACATATTGGCGGCTTGATTGGCGGCTTTTTCGCTGCTGCAGCACTGGGGTTACCCAAAGGCGGAGCCTTAGGAAAAAGATTGTTATCAGCGGTTTTGCTGATTGCTTTGGCGGCCGGATTTTTATATTACGGATTGCATTCGCCTTCACACCAGGAGTCAGCGCTGATTCAGCAGGCAAATGAGCTGTATCAGGAAGGAAAGTATGAAGAAGTAACAGAATTGCTGAACGGAGAAGCAGAGCAAAAAGATGCCTCTGCCGATCTTTTGAAAATTCTAGCTGTTTCTGATATTCAAATCGGCGAATATGATCAGGCGGTTTCCCTTTTGGAAAGAGCAGTGAAAAAAGACCCTAAAGACCATGCCTCATATTATTATTTAGCCTTGTTGTATGCGGAAAAAAATGAGCTTGGTCAAGCAGAAACGGCTATCAAGTCGGCTGTAAAACTGAAGCCGAAGGAGCAGCGCTACAAGGAGCTGCAGCAGCAAATTGAAAATAATAAAGAATCTTAGTAATGGAAGATGGTAAGGAGGCTGGCTTTTTTGTCAGCGTTTTCTTCTTGACTGGCCGCTTCCATATGAATACGCTTATGATAGTTAAGATCAAGAATGGTGAGGAAAATGAATACATTTTATGATGTGCAGCAGCTTTTAAAAACGTTTGGCCACATTGTTTACTTTGGGGACAGAGAGCTTGAAATTGAGTTTATGCTAGATGAATTAAAGGAATTATACATGAATCACATGATCGAAAAGGAGCAGTGGGCCAAAGCGGCAGCGGTCCTTCGAAAAGAATTGGAACAAACAAAAAAACAAAAGAGATTGATGTAAAGGCTAAGGTGATAAAAATGGACGAAATATGGTTTGCGGGCATTGATCTGGGAGGAACGACAATTAAACTCGCTTTTATTAATCAATATGGTGAAATTCAGCATAAGTGGGAAGTCCCGACTGATAAAAGCGGCGACACCATTACCGTTACAATTGCAAAAACAATCGACAGTAAGCTGGATGAACTGCAAAAACCGAAGCATATCATCAAATACATCGGAATGGGCGCACCAGGCCCTGTAGATATGGCGGCAGGAGTCGTTTATGAAACGGTAAATCTGGGGTGGAAAAACTATGCTTTAAAAAACCATCTCGAGACAGAAACCGGAATCCCGGCTGTTATAGAAAATGACGCAAATATTGCTGCGCTCGGGGAAATGTGGAAGGGAGCGGGTGATGGCGCGAAAGACGTCATTCTCGTGACGCTTGGCACAGGAGTTGGCGGCGGCATCATTGCAAATGGTGAAATTGTACATGGCATAAATGGCGCCGGCGGGGAAATCGGCCATATTTGTAGCATTCCTGAAGGCGGGGCGCCTTGCAACTGCGGCAAAACGGGCTGTATCGAAACGATTGCGTCGGCAACCGGAATTGTAAGAATTGCAAAAGAGAAAATTGCAAAAGCTAAGCAGACGACACGTTTAAAAGCAACTGAACAATTGTCAGCGCGGGATGTATTTGAAGCGGCGGGTGAAAATGACGAAATTGCCCTTGAAGTGGTTGATTATGTGGCCAAGCATCTTGGTGTGGTGCTGGGAAATTTGGCAAGCTCGCTTAATCCATCAAAAATCGTTCTTGGCGGCGGTGTATCAAGAGCCGGAGAACTGCTGAGATCCAAAGTCGAGAAAACATTCCGCAAATGTGCGTTTCCGCGGGCAGCCGAAGCGGCTGATATTTCAATCGCAGCACTTGGAAATGATGCCGGCGTTATCGGAGGCGCTTGGATCGCTAAAAATGAATGGCTGAAACACCAAAATTGTTAAAATTGTGTAAATGAAATTGATTTTTCGTTATGTTCAGGTTAAGATTTAATTTGATGTGTTAATGAGAATGTTGGGAATAGACTGATTTTTTGAGCGTGCTGCATAGGAGGTTGAAATGCGAAAAACGTTTTTTTCGAAGATTTCATTTATGCTGATTGCCATTTTATTGATGTGGCTGAAAACGTATGCTGTTTACAAAACCAGTTTTCATATTAAAATCGACAATCTAACGCAGGAATTTATTTTGTTTATCAACCCATTGAGCTTTTTGCTGCTCATCTTTGGCTTCAGCCTGTTTTTAAAAGGCAAAAGCAGAAATCGCTACATTATCGCGATGAGCTGTCTTGTTACGTTTGTATTGCTGGCTAATATGGTTTTTTACCGATTTTACAATGATTTCTTAACGATCCCTGTCCTTTTTCAAACGAGCAATATGGGTGATCTCGGAAGCAGCATCGGAACACTTCTTGAGCCGACAGACCTCCTATTGGCTGTAGATATTGCGGTTTTAATATGGCTTCACATCCGGCAAAAAGCTTTTCAATCGGACATTCCTTCCACGAAAAATGAACGGGCGGCATATTTTCTGTTTGTTGCTTCTGTTTATTTCTTCAATTTAGGCCTGTCTGAAGCGGAAAGACCTCAGCTATTGACACGCTCATTTGACAGGGAAATGCTTGTTAAAAACATCAGCCTGTTTAATTTTCATATTTACGACGGTGTTCTTCAGTCAAAACAGTCCGCACAAAGGGCCTTGGCTGACAGCAACAGCCTGACGGAAATTGAAAACTACGTAACCGCTAATGCGAAAGATGCCAACAAAAGCTTATTCGGCGCTGCAAAAGGAAGAAACGTCATTCTCGTATCCTTAGAGTCGACGCAAAGCTTTGTGATTAATGAAAAGATGAATGGTGAAGAAATCACGCCTTTTCTGAATGATTTTATAAAACAGAGCTACAACTTCAATAATGTTTACCACCAAACCGGCCAGGGGAAAACATCGGATTCAGAATTCATCGTGGACAATTCACTGTATCCGCTTGGACGAGGTGCCGTGTTTTTTACAAATGCGGGCAATCAATACATGGCCGCACCTGAGATTTTGAAAAACAGCGGCTATTATTCAGCGGTGCTTCACGCGAATAATAAAAGCTTTTGGAATCGTGATTTAATGTACGACTCATTTGGATATGATTCGTTTTTTGATATTAACTCGTATGACGTAACTGACAAAAATTCTGTCGGCTGGGGGCTGAAGGATAAAGAATTTTTTGAGCAGTCTTCAGAGCTGATGAAAAATTTGCCTCAGCCGTTTTACTCGAGGCTGATCACACTGACGAACCACTTCCCGTTTGATCTAGATGAAGAGGATCAATTGATTGATGAATATGATTCAAGCAGCCAGACGCTAAATAAATATTTCCCGACAGTGCGCTATCAGGATGAGGCGTTGAAACGGTTTATCGAAAAGCTGAAAGAAGACGGGTTATACGACAACTCTATTATCGTATTATACGGTGACCATTATGGGATATCGGAAAACCATAATGAAGCGATGGGGCAATTTTTAGGGAAAGAGATTACACCATTTGAAGAAGTGCAGCTCCAAAAGGTGCCGCTTGTCATTCATATTCCCGGTATTACCGATAAAAAGCCGCAAACCATTGAAACAGTAGGCGGGCAGATTGATATCAGGCCGACGCTGATGAATCTTTTAGGAATTGATACGAAAGATCACATTCAATTCGGAAACGATCTGCTTTCAGATGAAAAACTGGACTTTACGGTACTACGGGACGGGAGTTTTATTACGGATCAGGTTGTTTATACAGATGGTGCTTGTTATGACAAAGAGACAGGAAAGCCGCTAAAAGAGGCAAAACAATGTGAAGCATTTGCTGATAAAGCAAAACAGGAGCTATCACTTTCTGATGAAATCATTTATGGGGATTTGTTACGATTTTATGATCAGAAAAGGCTGGACAATTCGTCAAAACGAAAAGAAGAACAAATGCTTGATCAGGCATCGTAATCACAATGTCTCCCGCATCAAAGTGGCGGGAGGCTTTCTTTTTTTTAATACACTGTCATATAGTAACAAAAAAGGAGGATGATGATGGCGTTTATTACGGTGAAACCTGAGATCAAGCACAATTTGGCCAGAGTGGCGAGAGAACTGAAGATAGACGAGGAATTGCTTAGAAGTTCAAATCGATCCGCACAGAAACATCAATTGTATTGTCCTGGTTATCTTATAGAAGAGTATAACGATAAAGAGCTTCAAACCATTCAGGACATAAAGAGCTTTTTACAGCCTCGGCAGCTGGACCTTTCTGATAACTGGGTGGAGCAAGAAAAAATCTATGATGCTTCAGCTGTTGAAAAGGAAATAAAGAAGATCATTGATGTGTTTCCGTTTGTCTCATGCCGGGAAATCGGCCGTTCTGTACTCGGCAGGCCAATCTGGGAGCTAAAAACTGGCGGGGGGCATGCCGCAAAAAAGGTTCATATGAACGCCTCATTTCATGCGAATGAGTGGATCACAACGTCTGTCCTGCTGAAATGGTTTAAGGAATACTGTATATCATTATGCTGCAACTCGCCTTTTTTTGGCTTTTCTCCCATGAAGCTGTTCAGCAGCACATCCTTGTCTCTCGTACCTCTTGTTAATCCGGATGGCGTTGATCTTGTCTTGAACGGACCAGAAGGCATGGGAGCCAGGCAAGATGAGCTTGAAAGGCTAAATGATCATCGTCCGAATTTTAATGAATGGAAGGCAAATATAAACGGAGTCGATTTAAATAAACAATTTCCGTCACTATGGGAAATTGAAAAATACCGCAAACCTACAGCACCCAGCTACCGCGATTTTCCGGGAATCTCTCCACTCACGGAGCCGGAATCCATCGCGATGTACCGGCTGATAACGGAGAATCCGCCTGACAGACTGCTGGCTCTCCATACTCAGGGGGAAGAAATTTATTGGGGCTATAAAGGCCTTGAGCCTGAAGAATCTGCTGCTGTCATAAAGGATTTTGAGAAGTTAAGCGGGAACATTTATAAAGGAATACGGGATATAGACAGCTATGCGGGATTTCGCGATTGGTTTATTCACCATTATTTTAAAGAAGGGTATACGGTGGAACTTGGAAAAGGCCAAAACCCTTTGCCGTTTCAGCAGTTTTCACATATTTATAACGCCACAAACGGCATTTTGTGGAGGGCGTTATTTTTTCATGAGTAACTGAAACTTTTTCTTTTTTCTGCCGAAGTAAATATGAGACAATAAAGATGATCGGGGGGAAAGCTGATGAGATCAGTTTGTTTCATTCTGTTGTCGGCATTGCTGTTTAGTTTATCGGCATGCGAACCATCTCATCAGCAGCAAAAACAGGCAGCGGCGGCAAAAGATGAGGAAAAAGACATCATACCGCTTTCCGCGGAAAAAGCGGATGGAATGGAAGGATGGCTTAATAACAGCACAATTTTATATACCGCGTCTGATCCGACGAAAACGGAGCTTTTTGCGTACCGCATCTTTACCGGCAAAGCGAAAAAGCTCTATCAAACGGATGGTCAAATCGTTGATGTTCAAATTAATCCGAGGAAGCAGATGATTTTGCTGCAAATCACACACAGCCAAAAGACGGCAGTTGTTTTGCTTAATGCAAAAGGAGAGACGCTTTACCAAAAAGATTACGAAACGTATGAACTTGAGGCTGCTTGGAATCAATATGATCCTTATCAAATGATGGTCACGGTATTCACTGAAAACTGGGATTTCCATACATATCAGGTGGATGCTAAAAAAGATGAGACTTCCTTAAGTCCAATACAGGTTCCGTTTATTCATTGGACATCCAAAAACACATTTGATTATATAAAAGAGGGAAGAGGCGATAAGTCAGGGCCTTTATATACATTCGATACAGCCTCCAAAGCGGAACAGAAGCTCGAGGATGACGTTCTCTTCTTTGATTCTTTTCATCAAATGAGTTTTACTGTCAAACCAGCTTCCGGAGAAAAAGGGACGTATCAGTTTAAAACGCCGCAAACAAAATCGCCAGTTACAGCGGAATGGCCGCTCCAAACGAAATATACAAGTTTGGCTCCAATGGAGTATGACTATGATGAAGCAAAAGGCCTGTTTTATACGTTTAGAGAAAGCGGCGATGCATATAAGCTCGCAGCTGTCAATGTGGCATCGGGAAAGGCAAAAGATCTTTTCTCTCTGCCGGAAATGGAGCCGATTCAAATATCTCCGAACGGGGAATATGCGTTATACGGCTTTCATTTTGAGCAGATCATTTTATTGAAATCACATGAAATGAAGCAACTTATCATTGATCAAAAGGAGATGGAATAACGATGGCTATCGCAGATGTAACCATTATCCCAATTGGTACGGAAACACCTAGTGTAAGTGCTTACGTGGCCGATGTGCAAAAGATTTTAGAAGGGTATAAAGCTGAAGGGAAAATCAAATACCAGCTGACACCGATGAATACGCTGATCGAGGGAGAACTCAGTGACCTTTTCACAGTCATTCAGGCTATTCACGAAGCGCCGTTTCAAAAAGGGCTGCACAGAGTGGCAACGAACATCCGCATCGATGACAGGCGTGACAAAAAAACGACGCTTGAAAGCAAAATTGAAAGTGTCAATAAACATTTACAGCAATAAAAATAAACCTGTATCCGATCGGATACAGGTTTTAATGTGCAGTTGGATAGCCGCTGTTTATCACGGTCATCACGGTAAACCAGCCAAAGACAAATAAGGTGGCTCCGGCCAATAAAAATCCAAGTATATTTCTATTTTTAACAGAACGCAAGACTCCCCATAAAGCGAAAAGAGCGACAAGGCCGAAAATCACGACAAGTAACATTACGCAGCCCCCTTTACATTGAAAAACCTGCAATTCTTTCCATTTTTATTCTACCTGTTTTTTATAGGTTTGTCGATAGCGTTTTCATTGCGATTGATTGAATCTTTTTTCAAAAACCCTCATAATAGGAACATAAAAAAGAAAGAGGTGATATAAGTGAAATGGAGACGAATGCCAGTAGGGCCGATTCAAGCGAACGCATATTTTCTCATCAATGATGATCAATGCCTGATTTTTGATCCGGGCGGCGAAGGAAATAAAATCAATCAATACATAAAAGAAAAAGGGTTGACGCCTTTAGCCATTTTGCTTACACATGCCCATTTTGACCATATAGGGGCACTTGATGAAGTGAGAGAAAAATGGGATATCCCTGTTTACTTGCATCAGAATGAAAAGAATTGGCTTACGGATGCCTCTTTAAACGGCTCCGGCATGCTGCGAGGGATAGAAATCACAGCTAAGCCTGCAGATCATCTGATTGAAGGAGACGGTGAGCTGAATATCGGACCGTTTCATTTAGAAACATTATTTACGCCGGGACATTCGCCAGGCAGTGTTTCTTACTACGTGAAGGATGCAGACTTGGTGATCTCCGGTGATGTCCTGTTTCAAGGCGGCATAGGGCGTACTGATTTAATAGGCGGCGATCAAGAGACGCTGCTGACGTCCATTCATGAAAAACTGCTAACGCTGCCGGAGCACACGTTGGTGTTAAGCGGCCATGGCCTTGAAACAGACGTGCAGACAGAGCAGGATCAAAATCCGTTTTTAAATGGGTTTTCATTGTAAAAAAAGAGACAAACCGAGAAGGTTTGTCTCTTTTTGCATTTAATGGCCTCCGCCGCCGGGCACCATAATAAAAATCGAGTAATATGTAAAGCCGGCGAAGAAAATCGTTAAATAAGCCCCAAAAATATAAATATACATGCGTTCAGTTAAGTTCAAATACGATAGAAATACAAATAAGATCGTCTGTCCAAAAAATAAAAGGGAAGCATCTTTCATATCACCCAAATAAAACATGACTGCAAAAATTCCCGTCCAAAATCCTAACACCCGGAACATGCGATTCATTTTTATCCCCTCCCGAGAGTCCCTCTGATTGCTATTATAATAGATCACACCTATAAATGTAAACATTTTCATTATTGATATACAAATGGAATTTGTTCCTTTGATTGCGTTTTCTATTATATGAATGGTTTTTTAAAAATAATCCGAAAAAAAGTTCTGTAAATGGTTTAAATAAAAAATGATCCGGGTAGTTATTCTACAAAGAGATGGTTAACTGAGGAGGAAAAAAACGAATGGAACAATTAATTTTTTACTCATATCCAAGCTGCACGTCATGCCGAAAAACAAAACATTGGCTTAAAGCGCATCAAATTGAATTTAACGAACGGCACTTATTCAGAGAAACCCCGACAGTGGAAGAATTGAGGTACATTTTATCATTAACGACAGAAGGAATTGATGAAATTTTAGCGACAAGAAGCCAGACCTTCAAAAACTTAAATCTAAACATTGAAGAGATGACGGTAAATGAGGTGCTGGAACTTTTAATCGAGAAGCCGAAGCTTTTGCGACGTCCGATTCTTGTGGACAACAAAAAGCTGGTGATTGGTTATAATCCGGGAGAACTGTTGAAGTTATCGAAGAAGAAAACAGTTCATCAATCTGCATGATGAAAAACCGAAGATCCGCTGATTTATACGAATCAGCTTATCTTCGGTTTTTCACCTGTTCAGAAACTGGGCTAGCTGGATTCGAACCAACGATCACGGAGTCAAAGTCCATTGCCTTACCGCTTGGCTATAGCCCATTGAATGTAAACATAGTATGTGTAGAGGCAGACATGTTATACATATGAAGCATATATTTTTAAAAAACAGGAGGTAGCTCATTAAGATGATAGCTCTTGATCAGCATGTAACAGAGCACAAAGAAGATATTATGAAACAATGGCTGGAAACTTGCACGTCAAAAGGAAACTGGCTGCATACCGCTAAAGATCAGCAAAAATTAGAACAAAAGTTATTAGACCAGCACGAATCATTAGTGACCATCGTGGCGAAATCCCTTAGCAAAGCAGAAGACGTAAAGGATGAGCTCAATCGATGGTCTCTTCAATGTGCCAGAGACCGTGCCGTTCATGAAGTGACTGTAACAGAAAGTGTCGGCCAGTTTAACGCCTTCAGGCACGTCATGTTTGAATGGATTCAGAAATTCAGCGAAGCCTCCTCTCAAGAAATCAGCATTCAGGACATTTGTGAGTGGAGCCAGATTTTGAATCAAACCATTGATGAGATCATCGAAGTTTTTACTGAAGAATATTACCAGGTCACCATGATACAATTAAACGCGCAAAAAGAAATGATTAATGAATTGAGTGCGCCGATTATGCCGATATCTGAGGGGATAGGGATTCTTCCGCTTGTCGGTGAAATTGATACGTACAGAGCGAGGACGATTTTGGAGTCGGTGCTGCAGCAGTGCTCAGCGTTAAAGCTCTCATATTTATTTTTAGATATTTCAGGTGTTCCCATCGTCGATACAATGGTGGCCTATCAAATTTTTAAAGTGATTGACAGCACCAAACTGCTCGGCATTGAGACAATTATTTCAGGAATCAGACCTGAAATTGCCCAAACTGTGGTGAAGCTGGGTCTGGATTTTTCGAATGTGAAAACCGAGCAAAGTCTTGCTAAAGCCCTGGCCAATAAAGGGTTTAAGATAGAAGAGTGTTGATGCCATTGCTGAAAAAAGCTGCTGAACAGCCTCCCTCGGGCTATTCAGCTTTTTTTACTTCTATAAATAAAATGTGATGGCTGTCGATGTCTTTTACCTTAAAAGAGTAGCCGTCATATTCAATGACACTTTCAGGCTCGGCGTCTATGTTTTGTGTGAGAAACCAGCCGCCCAAGGTGTCTACTTCTGCGTCTGATAAATCTGTTCCAAGCAGGTTGTTTACATCGCTGATTAATAATTTTGCATTTAATAAGTAATGATCCTTTCCGAGCTCGCGGATATGAGGCACTTCATCTGCATCAAATTCATCACGGATTTCTCCTACAATTTCTTCGATAATATCCTCGACAGTGACCAAACCGGAAGTCCCGCCATATTCATCAATGAGGATCGCCAGATGAGTACGTTCCTTTTGCATTTTCAGCAGCAATTTATAAATCGGAATTGTCTCAATAACGTGGATAACAGGCTGAATGAAAGGTTCAATTTGCTGCTTTTTTAATGAGAAATCTTTCGACAGCATTGAAAACAGCACTTCTTTCATATTGATTACGCCAATGACATTATCTTTATCCTCCCTGACAACTGGGTACCGTGTATATTTTGTTTGCTTCACTGTTTCCTCCAGGTTTGGAATGGAGTCTTCATCAAGTGACAAACTGACCATTTCATTTCGCGGCACCATGATTTCCTTTGCCATTCGCTTATCAAAGGTAAAGACATTATTCATGTATTTTAATTCGCTTTTTCTGATTTCACCGCTTTTATAGCTTTCAGCCAAAAGAACCCGCAGCTCTTCCTCTGTATATGCCAGCTCATGCTCTGATGCCGGCTTCAGTCCAAACGCCCCTGTAATCAACCGAGCAGAGTGGTTCAGCAGCCAAATGAATGGAAACATGATCTTATAAAACCAAATAAGCGGTTTGGCAAGCATCAATGTAATGCTTTCTGCTTTTTGAATGGCGAAACTCTTTGGCGCCAGCTCCCCGATGACGACGTTTAAATACGTCACCACTAAAAAGGCGATGACAAGTGAAAGAAGGTGGGTAAGCGATTCATTTAAGCCTGCTTTATGAAAAAGCGGCCGAAGCAGGGTTTGCACAGTCGGTTCTCCAAGCCAGCCCAGTCCTAAAGCTGCGACTGTGATGCCCAGCTGGCAGGCTGATAAATATTCATCAAGATGAGTGATGACATGCTTTGCCGCTTTAGCACCTTTCTTTCCTTTTGCGACAAGCTGATCAATTCTGGATCGCCGCACTTTTACGATTGAAAATTCTACGGCAACAAAAAAACCTGTTAACAAAATGAGAATAGCGACTGCTAGTAAATTGATAAATTCCAAAACAACTGCCTTCTCCAAGGAAGGCATGCACCTCCCTTTTCCGATGTCTTTCTACATTCCATACCACCGGAAATTGCTCACAAAACATGCGTTGAAGCGGTTGACTGGTTTAGCAATGCCTTTCTTGGGCAATTAAAGAATAAAAGAACAAAAGTTTGGAGGAGCTTGACATGAAGGCACATACGGGAAAGGATTGGTTTTGGTACCAAATGGGGCCTCAGGAAAGAAATAAAGCAAGAGATCTGATCCACTTTTCTCACTGGCCTCAATGTGAGAAGTGGTTTGAAAATAACCATCATATTAATTTTTTGCGCGTAGACACGACTGAAACAGAAAATGAAGCGGTATTTGGCTCGATTGTATATGATCAGGGGCTGGGTGAGGAAAAAGACCATACCGTTTTTCACTTTTATATAACCAGGCAATATTTTTTCACAATTAACTTTGATTTTTCGATTTTGAAGGGGATTAAGGGAAAACAAGTTGTCCAGCAAATGGAAAGAGCGGATAGTACCATGGAGGGATTTTTGATCCTTCTCGGCGAGTTAATGAATGTGTATCTAATCGGTTTAGATGAATTTGAAGTAAAGCTGAGAAAGCTCAGATGGCAAATCAAAGACGATAATAGCAAAAGCATTTTAAACCGTGTCCATCTCCTGCACCATGAGCTGATGGTCTGGAAAAACTTAATCCTAAGCACTAAAAAAATTGAAATGGCATTGAAAGAAACCTTTTTGCCCCAAAATGAAGGTAAAAAGGTTTATCAGCGGATACAACTCAAAATTGACAGGGGGTTTACATACATTAGCGAATTTGAAGGGGAGCTTAATAGTCTGTTGCATTCAGAGGAAGTCATTACCTCTCACAGGGGAAATGAAATATTCAAAGCGCTGACCATTTTCACGACGCTTTTTACGCCGGTTACAGCACTCGGTGCCCTCTGGGGGATGAACTTTTCAGTGATGCCTGAGCTGAATTGGAAATACGGATATCTCTTTTCTCTCTTATTGATTCTCACTTCGACGGTTCTGATCTACCTATATTTGAAGAAGAAAGGCTGGACGGGAGATATGCTGCAGGAGCGGAAGAAGAAAAAGAAAACCCGGAAAAGGCGGACACTGTAGGAGGTTTCATTTTTTGTGCAGCGGATAAAGAATAAATAGAACACGGTAAAGGAGGAATGGAAATGAAAATAAGAGACATCATGACAAAGAATGTAGAATGCTGTGAACCAACCGCTTCAATCACGGAACTAGCGAAAAAGATGAGAGACTCCAATGTCGGTTCTATTCCAATCTGTGAAAATGGCACACTTCAGGGGATTGTTTCTGATCGGGATATTGTGACGAGATGCTTAGCTGAAAATCAGATGGATGCAAAAGCAAGTGACATCATGAGCGCCGACATCGTTTCCGGCCATCTCGATATGTCCGCTGAAGAAGCGGGGCAGCTTATGGCAGAGCACCAAATCCGCCGTTTACCGATTCTTGAAAACGAACGAATTGCCGGTATTGTGGCATTAGGCGATCTATCCGTTGAGAAGGATACTGATCAAAAAGCCGGAGAAGCATTAAGTGAAATTTCTAAATCAGCATAATGAAAGATGGAGTGAAGCAGGCATGATGATCATCATGCCTGCTTTTTTATTGAGAAAATAATGAAATCAATGAGGTACATTCAGCTGAAACAATCTTTTCTGTCAGCAGGAATTGATTTTTCTACATATAACATCTCCGGAAATCACCTTTCCACGGTTTGATTACAGGTCCTTCTTTTTCTACAATACGCATTGAAAGGAGAGGGAATCAAATTGGATTCAATAGAAAAGACAAGCAGAACCTTGATTGAAGAGGCATATATAACAAAGGCTTCTGACATTCACATTGTACCGAGGGAGCGGGACGCCATCATTCATTTTCGGGTTGATCATGCCTTGCTGAAAAAAAGGCACATGAAAAAAGAAGAGTGCGTAAGACTGATTTCACATTTTAAATTTCTCTCAGCGATGGACATAGGGGAAAGGCGGAAGCCGCAAAATGGTTCGCTTACATTAAAGCTAGAGGAGGGAAATGTTCATTTAAGAATGTCAACGCTCCCCACAATTAATGAAGAAAGCCTCGTGATCAGAGTAATGCCTCAATACAATATCCCTTCGATTGATAAGCTGTCATTATTTCCGAAGACAGGAGCCACTTTACTCTCATTTTTAAAACATTCCCACGGCATGCTCATTTTTACCGGGCCGACTGGTTCAGGGAAGACCACCACATTATACTCTCTTGTTCAATATGCAAAAAAACACTTTAATCGAAATATTGTCACACTGGAGGACCCTGTTGAAACAAGGGACGAGGATGTTCTTCAGGTGCAGGTGAATGAAAAAGCCGGTGTGACTTATTCCGCAGGGCTGAAGGCTATTTTGCGCCATGACCCGGATATGATTATCTTAGGTGAGATCAGAGATGCGGAAACAGCTAAAATCGCGGTACGGGCAGCGATGACAGGGCATTTGGTGCTGACGAGCCTTCATACGAGAGATGCGAAGGGCGCGATTTACAGGCTGCTTGAATTCGGCATCAATATGAATGAAATCGAACAGACTGTTATTGCAATAGCGGCTCAGCGCTTGGTTGATTTGGCTTGCCCGTTTTGTGAAAACGGATGTTCATCAGTATATTGCCGCCAGTCACGAAACACCAGGAGAGCAAGCGTTTATGAGCTTCTTTACGGAAAAAATCTTCAGCAATGTATTCAGGAGGCAAAAGGAAATCATGCAAATTACCAATATCAAACGCTACGTCAAATTATCAGAAAAGGAATTGCACTCGGCTATTTGACGACAAACAACTATGACCGGTGGGTTTATCATGAAACAGATTAGAAAAACCTGGCCGTTAAAGGATCAAGCCCAGTTATTGAAGCGGCTCGGTGAAATGACGGAGGGCGGATATACGCTTCTGGATGGAATACGGCTGATGGAACTTCAGATGAATAAGAGGCAGGCGGCTGACTTGACTGATGCGATCACTCGTTTGAGGGAAGGGGCCCCGTTTTATCAAGTATTAAAGGGTTTGTCATTTCATAAGGAAGCCGTAGGTATCTGTTATTTTGCTGAAACACATGGTGAACTGCCTGCCTCCATGATTCAGAGCGGAGAGCTGCTGGAACGCAAAATTGCACAGGCAGACCAGCTGAAAAGGGTGCTGCGATATCCGCTTTTCCTCATCTTCACAGTCGCTGTCATGTTTTATATGTTACAGGCCATCATCATTCCTCAGTTTTCCGGTATTTATCAATCGATGAATATGGAAACCACACGTTCAACTGATATGCTTTTTGCTTTTTTTCAGCATATTGATCTTGTAATCATATTGTTGGCTCTATTTGCAGGAGGTATCGGGCTTTATTATTGGCTTGTGTTTAAGAAAAAATCACCTGCCCGGCAAATGCTTATTTGTGTCAGAATTCCTTTAGTTGGAAACCTTGTCAGGCTGTTTAACAGCTACTTTTTTTCTTTGCAGCTAAGCAGCCTTTTACAATCAGGTCTCTCAATATATGACAGCCTTAACGCATTTAAACATCAAACGTTTCTCCCTTTTTACCGCTGCGAGGCTGAACAAGTGATTGAACGGCTAAAAGCTGGTGAATCAATTGAAACCGCTATTTGTGAAAGCCCTTTTTATGAAACTGATTTTTCAAAAGTCATATCTCACGGACAGCTGAGCGGCCGCCTTGATCGGGAGCTTTTCACATACAGTCAGTTCATATTGCAGCGGCTGGAACACAAGGCGCAAAAATGGACAGGCATCCTTCAGCCTATGATTTATGGATTTGTTGCAGCGATGATCTTAATTGTGTATTTATCTATGCTTTTGCCTATGTATCAGATGATGAATCAAATGTGAAAGGAAGAGGCTGATGAATGAGAAAGGATTTACACTTGTTGAAATGCTAATTGTGCTCTTTATTATTTCGATCTTGCTTTTAATTACGATACCGAACGTCACGAAACATAATCAAACCATTCAGAAAAAGGGCTGTGAAGGCCTTCAAAACATGATTAAGGCACAAATGACTGCATTTGAGCTTGACCATGAAGGACAGACACCGAGTCTTGCTGATTTACAATCAGAGGGTTATGTGAAAAAGGATGCAGTTTGTCCAAATGGGAAGCACATTATTATCACTGGCGGAGAAGTTAAGGTTGAACATTAAATTAAACGAGGAGGAGGGATTTACCCTTTTAGAAAGCTTGCTTGTGTTAAGCCTCGCCTCTATCCTCTTGATCGCCGTGTTTACCACGCTTCCTCCTGCTTATGACAACACAGCTGTCCGTCAGGCGGCATGGCAGCTGAAAAACGATATTATGCTTGCACAGCAGACTGCAATTTCCAGTCATCAAAGAACAAAAATTCTCTTTCAGAGAAAAGAATATCAATTAGATATGGGGGATACGGTAATTGAACGGCCGTATGCGACGGGACTTTCTATAGAACCGAAGACATTAAAAGACCGTTTGGAATTTAATGAGAAAGGGCACCCGAATGCAGGCGGAAAAATACGAGTAAAAGGACATGTTGCTTATGACATAACAGTTTATTTAGGGAGCGGAAGAGTCAATGTGGAGAGAAAATAAAGGTTTTTCTACAATAGAAACAATGTCTGCGCTAAGCCTGTGGCTGTTTCTGCTACTGACAGTCGTTCCTTTATGGGACAAGCTGATAGCTGATGAAAATATGACGGAATCTCGAGAAATCGGCTACCAAATGATGAATGAAAGCATTAGCAAATATATGATGACTGGTGAAGGAACTGAGGAGAAAGCGGTTACAATGAACAATAATAACTATACGCTAAAGTGGGAGGAGGAGGGGGAATATCAAAACGTATGCATCTCAGCAGCAGCTTATAAAGAAAAACCATTTTGCCTCAGCATTCTGCGGACAGACTGGCTATACGCTTCTTAACGTATTATTTTCGTTTTCCGTCTTTTTGCTCATATCGGGATCGTTAGCTATGATCTTCCATCTGTTTTTGTCACGGCAGCAGGAACATGACGGTTTCACACAGCAAGAATGGCTGATTTCGATGGAACAGATGATGAACGAGTGCAAGCAGTCACACGCAGTCAAGACAGCCGAACATGGGAGCGTGTTGATCTGTACCAATTCTTCTGGGCAAGACATACGTTTTGAAACCTATCATTCAATGATAAGAAAAAGGGTAGATGGCAAAGGGCATGTTCCGATTCTAGATGATATTGCAGCCATGAGAGCCGATATTGAAAATGGTGTTGTTTTGCTGGAAATTGAGAGTGAGAACCAAAAAGTGTATCAAACTGCTTTTCCGGTTTATCCGTATTTAGGAGGAGGGTAAATGGACAGCACGAAAGGGTTTATTTATCCCGCTGTTCTTTTTGTGTCCGCGCTTGTGCTGCTGAGCGTGAACTTTACTGCTGCGCAATATATTTCACGCTGCATGTTTGAAAAGGAAACAAAAGAGTTTTACACAGGAGAGAATTTGCTTCAGAATGGCGCGCTTCTGTCAATTCGGCATGTTCTTGAGCAGCGGAAAGGCCAAAAGGATTCACAGCAGTTTCCATATGGGCAGGTTTCTTATTACATTTACGATACATCGATAAAAGAGCAAAAAGAAATCAACCTAAAAGCGTTGACGGAGTCGGGAACAGAAAGAACTGCACAGATCGTGTTTGATCAAAAACAGAAAAAACTGCTGAGCTGGACAGAATAGGGCAAAGAAAAGGGTATAAAAAAAGTCATGTGAGCCAACACTTCATAATAATTGAATGATGAGGTGATCACGTGAAAACGAATGATTATGTCAAATATATGACTCAGCAATTTGTCAAATATATAGATACTCCGAGAGATGAGCGAAAAGAACGAAAAGAGGTCCGGAAAGAAACAAAAACGCCCGCTTCCCAGCATTGGTTCGGTATTTTACCCTATGGTTTCAGGTTATGGCTGAAGCGAAAAAAATAACCGCAAATATAACGAATAAGGTCCTTCAAAAATGGAGGACCTTATTGATATTCTTCTAATATGGCAATTTTATTAACCTTTTGGCTATAGGGATCAAATGAAATCGTCACAAATACGCCGAATTCCTTTGATCCTTCCCTCAGGGTTAAATGGTATTGCTTCACTGCTTCATCTTTTCTTTTGCGGTCCCATACTTTTTGTTTGAACAGTACCTGTGCGAGCGGGTACCTTTTTTTTGCTTCTTTTACTGCAAGCTCTTCCCATTTGGACATGTGGCGGGCGGTCACAAGCGGTGCTTCTTCTGCGTGAGCGGCAACGGTGCCGAAAACGAGAAGAGAAAGACAAATCACACATTGTTTGATCATCATGCTGTCACCCTTTCGTTGTTTATTATTACCAAATCATAATTGGCTATGCATTTAATTTTTCGCATAATAATCCCAAAAATTTCAAAAAAACAAAAAGGTGAGCAATACTGAGCAAGACTTTGTAATATGATGAAAACATTCTCTTAAACGAACAAAATGAACGATTTTGGTGTTTTTCAATCGATTAAACGTTGATTATACTCTATTTGTGCAGTTCTTTAAAGAGAACAATTGTTATATCAAGTGACAGTGTTTTACAGGAGGTAAGATATGTTTCGATTGTTTCGCAATCAGCAAAAGACGAAGACGAAACTGAAAGTTTTGCTTATTTTTCAGCTTTCAGTCATTTTCAGTCTGACTGCCGCGATATGCTTACAATTTTCCGGTGATACAAGCGCTGCTTTTCATGATATTGAAACATTTGATGTCCCGCTTCAAACGTGTACAGACTTTCAGCATACAGATAAAAACTGCGATTATGATAAACGCTGGGATCAAAGTGATTTGCACTTGTCTAATCAAACGGATACGAAAGGCACTGTATGCTCACCTATTTCTCTGTTTGCTGAGCTCGAAAATACAGGCGAGGGACTTAGGAAATCAAAGTGGAAGTGGGAGCTTCATAAGCTGGAAAATGCCCGCAAACCGTTAAAGGATGGGAACGTGATCGAAAAAGGGTTCGTTTCCAAACAAATCGGCGATTCACTTTATAAAATTGAGACGAAGAAAAAAATGAAACCCGGCATTTATGCATTTAAAGTATATAAACCGGCCGGGTACCCGGCAGACGGCAGTATTTTTGAGTGGTCGGAGCCTATGACGCTTGCAAAGTGCGATGAAAAACCGACAGTGCCTAAAAAAGAAACGAAGCCGGCCGTCAAAAAGGAGAATGAAACATCACAAAAGGATATACAAGAAAAATCAAATAAAGAAGATACATCTCAAGAAACTGTAACAGAAGAAAAAGAAACTCAATCAGTTCAAAAGGAAAGCGGGGAAGAGGATGAAAAAAGCAATGAAGCTGATGAGTAATATTCTCTACGTGATCATCTTTACTCTCATTATTGTGCTGACACTTGTCGTGATTTCAACACGTTCATCCGGGGGAGAGCCGGCAGTGTTTGGATACACGCTGAAATCAGTTCTTTCAGGTTCAATGGAGCCGGAGTTCAACACAGGTTCATTAATATTGGTCAAAGAAATCACTGATGTGAAGGAGCTCCAAAAGGGGGACGTCATTACATTTATGCAGGATGCAAATACGGCGGTCACCCACAGGATTGTTGACAAAACGAAGCAAGGAGACCATTTGTTATTTAAAACAAAAGGGGACAATAACGCAGCAGCTGATTCAGCGCTTGTATCGGACGAAAATGTCCGCGCACAATATACAGGTTTTCAGCTTCCATATGCCGGCTATATGCTTCATTTTGCCAGTCAGCCGATCGGAACTGCTGTTTTACTGATTGTTCCCGGCGTGATGTTGCTGGTGTACGCTTTTGTGACGATCAGCAGTGCCATTAGAGAAATTGAAAGAAAGACTAAAGCCTTGGAAACAGATACAAAGGACAGCACCATGTCCACTTAACATCAGTTGTAAACCTGGCAACAGGTTTCGATATAATATCATTCAATAAAAGGGGAGTTTGCCATGGGTATGAAAAAGAAATTAAGTTTAGGAGTTGCTTCTGCGGCACTAGGATTAGCTTTAGTTGGAGGAGGAACATGGGCAGCATTTAACGACATTAAATCAACGGATGCTACTTTTGCGTCAGGTACGCTTGATTTATCTGCTAAAGAAAATTCAGCGAGTGTTAATCTGTCAAATCTAAAGCCGGGAGACAAATTGACGAAAGATTTCCAATTTGAAAATAACGGCTCACTTGCAATCAAAGAGGTATTAATGGCGCTGAATTACGGCGAATTTAAAGCAAACGGAGGCAGCAATACATCTGCAGAAGATTTTCTGAGCCAGTTTGAAGTGACCTTATTGACAGTTGGAAAAGAGGGCGGCAATGGATATCCGAAAAATATTATTTTAGATGATGCCAATCTCAAGGACTTGTATTTGATGTCCGCTAAGAATGATGCAGCGGCAGCTGAAAAAATCAAAAAACAAATTGACCCTAAATTCTTAAATGCAAGCGGTAAAGTCAATGTAGCAACAATTGACGGTAAAACCGCTCCTGAATATGATGGTATTCCAAAAACACCGACTGATTTCGACCAAGTTCAAATGGAAATCCAATTCAAAGACGACAAAACAAAAGATGAAAACGGGCTAATGGTCCAAAATAAATACCAAGGAAACTCCATTCAGCTTCAGTTTTCGTTTGAAGCGACACAATGGAATGGTTTGACAATCAAAAAGGAACATACTGATAAAGACGGTTACGTGAAAGAAAATGAAAAAGCGCATAGTGAGGATAAGAATTAATAGCAGCAATAAAAAGAGACGGCCCAGTATACGATATACTGGGCCGTTTCTATGTTTATTGACAAAAGAGGAGTTAGTGCCTCTGCTCAGGCACTACTCCTCTTTTTGGGATTTTCTCCATTTTTGATAATCTAAAAATTCACGAAATTGTTTTTTCGATACCCCGGATGTCATCGCATCGCGAACCAATTTCTCCCATTCACTATCTAATTGACCATCGTATTCGGTTTCATGTTTCTCATCGAGCAAAGTATGAACCGAGACGTCCAGAACAGCGGAGACTTTTTCGAGAAATTGAATGGAGGGGTTCGTTTGTAGATTTCGTTCTATTGAGCTTAAATAAGACTTCGCTACCCCAGCTTTTTCAGCTAGTTCTGATAGTGAGTAGCCTTTTTCTTTACGGTATTGTTTAATACGCTGGCCAATCAATGTCATCACCTTCCTTGTGATATTATAGCACATTCAGAAAGGATTTACGGTATGACTTCTGGCTGCCGGACCAGGATGAGCAGACTTTTTGTTTAAAAGTAAATATTTTCGTATTTCTTCCGGGCTGATATTTGCCTCTTTGGCTTTCATCATTAATTCAACCCATTCTTGATCTAATTCGAAGTGCTCTTGTTTTGCATTTTTCATGCAGTTTCTCCTCCTAAAATACTTGTTTATGTATTTCAGCCAGTCCGGCCATGACTCATTGTATGCCTTCATTGGTCTCTGGAAGTCATTTGCCATTGAAATTGCCAGAATTTTTTTCCAATATACCTTTATTATAATCGCATTTTTTCAAAAAAAACGAGAACGATGTCGAATGGTAAAAAAAGTTAGATTGAAATATTATTTTGCAGATAAAATAATCCGCCATTTTCAATTTCAACTGATATCTTTGGTTGATACAAGGCTTTCAGCGCCTGTTTTTCTAGATGATACTCTTCTGGTTTTTCTTCTATATGCTCATAAAACTTGTCAAGCAATGTCATATCATTTTTCCACCTGTTTACCGCCTGTTCTGCCCAGTCTGACGGTTCCTGCATGGCGGATTTGGCAATATAGTTTTCCATCCGCTTAAGGCCGCTTTCTGGTTTGATCATAGGCGATATGGTGAAGCAATAGTCACATATTTGAGACGTCAGTGGCAGCTGTGTCAGCTTGCTGTGAAAATCTTCAATTATGGTTCCAGAGACTAGGTGAAGACCTAGTGACAATAGCTTATCCTTTTTCATGTCGGACTGGTATGAAATCGTGACATTTATACCAAGCCAAGGCTGAAGGGGGACTTTAGCTCCGGCTGATTCAATTTTCTCATACATTCTGGTAAATCTCCCATTTTGTTTAACAGCTTTAAACATTTGAAAAAGGCGCGGTGCCCCAAAATAAATAAATTCGCCATCTAGGTCTTTTGGAGCAGATTCTTTATCTGTAATAAAAGTGATTTTCATCGGATTCGGATCGCCGCCTGTCTTCTCGCGCCAGTGCCAGTAGAAAGGGCGGTTCATGATCTGTTTGTCCATTTCAACTGTAAGCTGCACTGTCATATAGCCTGAACCTTGATCGACGATTTGGCAGCTGTTTGCCTGAAAAAAACGAAGCAGAAAATCGTGAACCTCTTGCTGTCTCACTTATAAAACCTCCTTACAGGCTAAGATCCTCTTTTTTCAGCAGGCTGCTGTTTTTTATAAGACAAAAATGAGGTTAAGTTATCCATTTTTATTTTCATTTCTTCTTCTGTTGCTGAATGGTACAAAATATCGTGCAGGTGCTCTTCAAAATTGTTCACTTGAATTTTCGTTAAAATATCATCAAGTTTGCCGACCACTTTTTCAAACAAATGAATTTTTTCATAAAGCAGCTTTAAAATATGCTCTTCCACTGTATGTTTTGTCGCCATGTTGTAAATGTGCACGTCACGCTCCTGCCCGAGCCTGTGAATTCTTCCGATTCTCTGCTCAAGACGCATCGGATTCCATGGCAGGTCATAGTTGATCATGTGATTGCAAAATTGCAGGTTGATCCCTTCGCCGCCTGCTTCAGTTGCAATCAGGACTTGGACCTTTCCGCGGAAAAGATCCTTCATCCAGTCTTTTTTCCCGCGTTTAAATCCGCCTCTGAACGGCACAGAACTGATACCGTTTTGTTGAAGAAACCATTGCAGGTAAATCTGGGTGGCCCGGTATTCTGTGAAAATGATGACCTTATCGTCTATCTTTTTGATCAGGTCAACCACTTGAAGCGCTTTAGAGTTTTGTGTCACTTGATTGATGCGGTCTATTAAAACCGAAATGGTATGTTCATCAATGGCCGGTACTTGTTTCTCTGTTTGATCAAGCATTTTTTTCAGCGTCATATACACAGCTTCCCTGCTCGAACAGCATTCTCTTTGCAGAGTCATAATTGAGAACATGCTGGCCGGCTTATTGATGCCTTCTTTCAGGCTGGAAATTTCATCGTAAAGCGCCTGCTCTGATGGAGAAAATTCAATTGGCACTGTTTCAACATGTCGCTGTTTCCAATTCAGCCCGGTGTCATGCCGTCTGTTGCGGATCATGACTTTATTCACAAGATCTTTTAAATGCTCATGTGCTTCTAAACTGGATTTCTTTTTGGCGAACTCTTCCTGAAAGTGATTCTGACTGCCTAAATGGCCAGGCTTTAATAAGGACACCAAATTGAAAATTTCTTCGATACGGTTTTGAATTGGCGTCGCGGTAAGAAGCAGGCAATATTTTTTTACGAGATTCCGGACAAATTCATAGTTCTTCGTTTTGCTATTTTTCAGTTTGTGTGCCTCATCAATAATGACGAGATCATATGGGATTGACAGCACAATTTCACGGTGGGGCGAGCGCTTTGCAGTGTCGATTGATGAGACGACAATATCGCATTGCTCCCACACGTAGCTTTTCTTTTGTTCAACAGCCGGGATCAAAAATTTTTCCTGAAGCTCTTTGACCCACTGAGACACAAGGGAAGCGGGCACAAGGATCAAAATCTTTTTGGCTAAACCGCGAATCATATATTCTTTTAGAATCAGTCCGGCTTCAACCGTTTTCCCGAGACCCACCTCATCTGCTAAAATTGCTTTCCCGTTCATTTTTTCAACCACTTTTTGCGCTACCTCAAGCTGGTGGGGAAGCGGTGTAAAGGAAGGCAGGTATAAAGGGGCCCGTAAGCCTTCAAATTCAGGAATAGCTAATGTTTTCTGGATTTCTGCAGAGAGCTTGTACAGTTCCCAGTTCGCCCACGGGCCATCGTTTTTCAGTCTTTCAGCGAATTTTTCAGGCCATTTTGTATCGTAGATCATTTCTGCATTCATTGCTTTGAAACCGCCTTTCTTATTCTTCGATTCTTAAAATGAACACTATAAGAAAAATCTGCCCAAATTGCTGTTGCCCAGCATATAGTGATGATGGTAGGATATGAGTAAGTATTTGATGTAAGATATTGCTATAGTATGTCCATAACAGCATGAAAATATGAGCGAATGACAGCAAGGGGAGAGACCTGACCGAGAACCTCGGGATACAGGCGCCGAAGGAGCAAACTGCGGAGTGAATCTCTCAGGCAAAAGAACTCTTGCTCGACGCAACTCTGGAGAGTGTTTGCGCGGATGCGCAAGCCACCAAAGGGGACGTCTTTGCGAATGCAAAGTAAACTTTCAGGTGCCAGGACAGAGAACCTTCATTTTACATGAGGTGTTTCTCTGTCCTTTTTTTGTATGTTTTTTAGCAGCGCGCCGTTGAAAAAGGGGAGGAATTCGATGCTGAAAAGAACGCCGTTATTTGAACTGTATAAAGAATATGGAGGGAAAACGATTGATTTCGGGGGCTGGGAGCTTCCAGTTCAATTTTCTTCTATAAAAAAGGAACACGAGGCTGTCCGAACTGCGGCCGGGCTGTTTGATGTATCTCATATGGGAGAAATCGAAGTGTCCGGAAAAGACAGTCTGCCTTTTTTGCAAAGACTGATGACAAATGATATTTCCGCGTTAACGTCAGGCCGTGCGCTGTATACGGCGATGTGCTATCCGGATGGCGGAACCGTCGATGATTTGCTTATCTATCAAAAAGGAGAGAACCGCTATCTGCTTGTCATAAATGCTTCTAATATAGATAAAGATCTGGAGTGGATGAAAGAGCATGTAACAGGTAATGTACAGATTGACAATCAGTCAGATCAAATCGCGCTCTTGGCTGTACAGGGGCCGAAAACAGAAACGATTTTAAAAACGCTAACGTCTGCAGATCTGTCTGCATTAAAGCCGTTTACATTTATTGATGAGGCAGATATCAGCGGCTGCAAAGCACTCATTTCGCGCACCGGCTATACGGGAGAGGACGGGTTTGAAATTTACTGCCGTGCTCATGATGCCATGTATTTGTGGAAAGAAATCATGGATGCGGGTGAGGAACATGGATTAATTCCATGCGGTCTTGGCGCACGTGATACGCTCCGGTTTGAAGCGAAGCTCCCGCTCTACGGCCAGGAGCTGACCCGGGATATTACACCGATTGAAGCAGGTATTGGCTTTGCCGTAAAGCACAAAAAAGAATCTGACTTTTTTGGTAAGTCAGTATTGAGTGAACAGAAAGAAAACGGAGCGAAGCGAAAGCTTGTCGGACTCGAAATGACCGAAAAAGGGATACCGCGGCACGGATATGAAGTGTTCTATAATGGCAAGTCTGTCGGAAAGGTGACAACCGGCACGCAGTCACCGACATTAGGGAAAAACGTCGGCCTTGCCCTAATTGCTGCGGAAGCGAGTGAAATCGGGACAGTCGTAGAGGTGGAGATTCGCAAAAAATTAGTGAAAGCAAAGGTTGTCAAAACACCATTTTATAAACGCTAATATTTTTTCTTGGGGAGAGGAGTCAACACATGAAGCATCGTTATTTGCCTGCAACAGAAGAGGATAAACAGGAAATGCTTGCCGTTATCGGCGTAAGCGGCATCGATGAATTATTTGCTGATATACCGGAAAACGTCAGATATAAAAAAGAGTATCAAATCAAAAAAGCGAAATCAGAAACGGAATTAACAAGAGAACTGACAAAGCTGGCCTCTAAAAATCGTGATACGGTACAACACGCGTCTTTCTTAGGAGCAGGTGTATATGATCACTATCAGCCTGTCATTGTGGATCATGTCATTTCCCGCTCTGAGTTTTATACGGCGTATACACCTTATCAGCCGGAAATTTCACAGGGGGAGCTTCAGGCTATTTTTGAATTCCAAACGATGATTTGTGAACTAACAGGAATGGATATTGCCAACTCCTCTATGTATGATGGCGGAACTGCCTTGGCGGAAGCGGCAATGCTTGCTTCAGGCCACACGAAAAAGAAAAAAATCGTTGTGTCAAAAACCGTGCATCCTGAATCGAGAGAAGTGCTGAAAACGTACGCAAAAGGTCAATATATTGAAGTCGTTGAAGTTCCCGCTGCAGATGGCGTTACCGATCTTGATGCTTTGCGCCAAACCGTTTGCGAGGACACAGCCGCCGTGATCGCTCAGTACCCGAATTTTTTTGGCCGGGTCGAGCCGTTACAGGATATTGAGCCTATCGCTCATCAAGGAAAATCCATGTTTATTGTGTCAGCCAACCCGCTTGCGTTAGGTCTCCTCACTCCGCCGGGCAAGTTTCAGTCTGATATCGTCGTCGGTGATGCGCAGCCTTTCGGCATTCCTTCAGCATACGGCGGCCCGCATTGCGGCTTTTTTGCCGTCACCAAAAAATTAATGAGAAAAGTGCCAGGCCGCCTCGTCGGACAAACGGAAGACGAAAACGGAAAAAGAGGCTTTGTGCTTACTTTACAAGCCAGGGAGCAGCATATCCGACGAGATAAAGCGACATCAAATATATGCTCGAACCAAGCTTTAAATGCGCTGGCAGCTTCTGTCGCCATGACTGCTCTCGGAAAAAATGGCGTAAAAGAAATCGCCCGTCAAAATCTCTTAAAAGCCAACTATGCAAAGCAAGAAGCAAAAAAAGCTGGCCTTACCGTTATGTTTGACGGACCGATGTTTAATGAATTTGTCATCAAACTGGATGAACCGGTGAAAGCTGTGAACCAGCGTTTGCTGGCAAAAGGCATCATCGGCGGATATGATCTTGGGCTGACGTATCCTGAGATGGACTGTCATATGCTGATTGCTGTAACGGAGCTGAGAACAAAAGAAGAAATCGACGCACTCATTCAGGAATTGGGGGATCGCCATGAGTAATCAGGATCAGGCACTTATTTTTGAGCTTTCCAGAGAAGGCCGTATCGGCTACAGTCTGCCGGAACTCGATGTACCGGAAATCGAATTGGAGGATCTATTGTCAGACACCTATATTCGTGACGAGGACGCAGAGCTGCCGGAGGTGTCCGAGCTGGATATTATGCGCCATTATACAGCGCTGTCCAAACGTAATCACGGGGTGGATTCCGGCTTTTACCCGCTCGGTTCTTGCACAATGAAATACAATCCGAAAATAAATGAAAAAATCGCGCGAATTCCCGGTTTTGCTGCGATTCATCCTCTTCAGGATGAAGACACGGTGCAAGGCGCTTTAGAGCTTTTATATGATTTAAGCAAGCACCTTGAGGAAATAACGGGAATGGATGAGGTTACGCTTCAGCCCGCTGCCGGGGCGCATGGCGAATGGACGGGGCTGATGATGATCCGCGCCTATCATGAAGCGCGCGGGGATTTCAAGCGGACGAAGGTCATTGTTCCTGATTCCGCTCACGGGACGAATCCTGCTTCAGCGACAGTAGCAGGCTTTGAAACGGTTACGGTGAAATCAAATGAAAATGGGCTTGTCGATCTGGAGGATTTAAAAAGAGCGGTGAATGAAGAAACTGCTGCTCTTATGCTGACGAATCCGAACACGCTCGGCTTGTTTGAGGAACAGATCACCGAGATGGCGGAAATTGTTCACCAAGCGGGGGGGAAACTGTACTATGACGGCGCTAATTTAAATGCGGTTTTAAGCAAAGCGAAACCGGGAGACATGGGATTTGACGTGGTACACCTCAACCTGCATAAAACATTCACTGGCCCTCATGGCGGCGGCGGTCCCGGCTCAGGCCCTGTCGGCGTAAAGAAAGATCTGATTCCTTATTTGCCAAAACCAGTTTTAATCAAAAAGGAAGGGCACTTTACATTTGATTATGACCGCCCTGACTCGATCGGCCGCGTGAAACCGTATTACGGCAACTTCGGCATCAATGTCAGAGCGTATACGTATATCCGCTCCATGGGGCCTGACGGATTAAAGGCTGTTACTGAGAACGCAGTGTTAAACGCGAACTATATGATGAGAAAGCTCGCGCCTTATTACGATCTTCCGTTTGACCGTCATTGCAAGCATGAATTTGTATTGTCAGGAAAGCGGCAGAAAAAGCTGGGAGTGCGTACGCTAGATATTGCAAAACGGCTGCTCGATTTTGGCTATCATCCGCCTACGATTTATTTCCCGCTTAATGTTGAAGAATGTATCATGATTGAGCCGACAGAGACGGAATCAAAGGAAACACTGGATGCGTTTATCGACGCTATGATTCAAATCGCAAGGGAAGCGGAGGAGAATCCGGAACTCGTCCAGGAGGCGCCGCATACGACGATTGTAAAAAGAATGGATGAAACAAAAGCGGCAAGACACCCGGTGCTCAGGTATGAGAAGGAAGAGAGATAAATAAAAACAGCTGTCTATTACAGACAGCTGTTTTGCTTTATTTCTGCGCTTTAATCTTTCCGCCCCATTTTTTAAAGCCGCCTTTTAGGTTGTAAATCTCAGTGCAGCCGTTTTTGCGCAGGGTTTGTGCCGCGCGTCCACTGCGGACACTGTTTTGGCAGTATAGATAGACAGGCTTGTCCGGACGGATTTCATTTTTTCTCTGTTTCAGCTGGGAAAGCGGAATGTTGCGGGCCCCTAAAATATGTCCGCCCTCAAACTCATTCGGTTCACGAACGTCAATGAGTTGCGCTTTTCGGTAACCCGCGCGAAATTCTTCTTCCGTAAGTGTTTTCATAATTCGCTGCTGATAAACATATGAAGCAATCATATAGACGATAAACGCAGCAAAAATAATCAAAACGATCATATTAGACAATGTGATTCTACTCCTTTAGCATATAAAATCAAAACCCTGCTTCATAAAAACAAGGCCATAGAGCCGTTTTCGACAAATACTATTATAGTAAAGCACAGCGCGATTGTCATCCATAATGGAACTAAAATATTTTCATTTTCCCGGCAGTTTGATAAACTGATTCTATTAAAACGGTAAGGAAGGTCTCAAAATGGAAAAAGAAACTTGGCGGTTTATAGACTCAGGCAATGCAAGTCCTGCATTCAATATGGCGCTTGATGAAGCGCTTTTATATTGGCACAGCGAAAAGAAAATTCCCCCGGTTATCCGTTTTTACGGCTGGAATCCGGCGACTCTTTCTGTAGGGTATTTTCAAAATATTAAAAAGGAAATCAATTTTGAAGCAGTACATAAGTATAATCTCGGTTTCGTCAGACGCCCGACCGGCGGGCGAGGTGTGCTGCACGATCAGGAATTGACATACAGCGTGATTGTTTCGGAAGAGCATCCTGAAATGCCGGCGACTGTCACTGAGGCATACCGGGTCATATCAGAAGGCATACTCCAAGGCTTTAGAAATCTTGGTCTGGACGCATACTTTGCCATCCCGAGAACCGAAAAAGAAAAAGAAAGCTTAAAAAATCCGCGGTCATCCGTTTGTTTTGACGCGCCTTCGTGGTATGAACTGGTGGTCGAGGGACGCAAGGTGGCGGGAAGCGCGCAAACGAGACAAAAAGGCGTGATTCTTCAGCACGGCTCCATTCTGCTTGATTTAGATGAGGACAAGCTGTTCGATCTGTTCTTGTATCCGAGTGAAAGAGTCAGAGAGCGGATGCAGCGCAATTTCAAAAATAAAGCGGTTGCCATTAATGAACTCACCGATAAGCGGGTGACGATGGATGAGGCCCGTAAAGCCTTTAAAGAAGGGTTTGAAACAGGCCTTAACATTCATTTGGAGCCGTACAAACTGTCTCAGGAAGAGCTTGATTTTGTTCATCACTTGGCAGAAACAAAATACGCCTCAGATGAATGGAATTATAAGCGGTAAAAAGGGCTTTTGTCCCGCGGAGCATCCTTGTTTTTTCAAGTTCATTAGTGTAAACTTGTAATGGTTTATAAAGTTAAGGTGCTTTTTGGGAGGGTTTCGATGACAACACCAAGTATGGAAGATTATATTGAACAGATTTATATGCTGATTGAAGAAAAAGGATATGCACGGGTTTCCGATATCGCGGAAGCATTGGCAGTCCATCCCTCCTCTGTAACAAAAATGGTTCAAAAACTAGATAAAGACGAATATTTAATTTATGAAAAATATCGCGGTCTCGTGTTAACGTCTAAAGGGAAAAAAATAGGCAAACGGCTAGTATACAGACATGAATTGCTTGAGCAGTTTTTAAGAATCATTGGTGTTGATGAAGAGAAAATATATAACGATGTTGAAGGAATCGAACATCATTTAAGCTGGAACAGCATTGATCGCATCGGGGATCTTGTTCAATACTTTGAAGAAGATGATGCCCGTAAAAAAGATCTGAAATCAATCCAAAAGAAATCAGAACATCATAATCAGTAAAAAGGCGGTCTCAAAGGAGGCCGTCTTTTTTGATGCGCTGCGCCTCGCGTCATTCGTTGGTCTATTTCTTCGCGTGTTTTCTTAAAATGATAGTAAACGATCGGATGAAGGGGGAGAGAATGAGATGTATATTGACGGTGTGTTTTCCGGCGGAGGAGTAAAAGGCATTGCGCTGGCAGGCGCTTATGAAGTGCTTGAGGAAAAAGGCTTCCGCTTTAAAAGGGTTGCGGGTACAAGCGCTGGCGCAATTATTGCCGCTTTCATTGCGTCAGGTTACACCAGTAAGGAAATCCACGCTTTGATTAAAGAAGTGGACGGAGAGAAATTGCTGGACCAGCGATACTCATTTCTCCCCTTAAAGATGCTCCAGTGGGTGTCCATCTACTGGCGTCTCGGCTTATACAAAGGCGACACGATAGAAAAATGGATTGCTGATCTGTTAAGAGCGAAAGGCATAAGGGTTTTCGGTGATTTACAGAAAGGGTCTCTGCGACTGATCGCTTCTGATCTGACAAACGGCACCATGATTGTTTTGCCGGACGATTTGGTCCGTTACGGGTTAAATCCCGATATGTTTCCTGTTGCCAGAGCAGTAAGAATGAGCTGCAGCATTCCGTATTTCTTTGAACCGATAAAATTAAAAACGGACAAAGGCACCGCCACGGTAGTTGACGGAGGGGTGTTAAGCAATTTTCCAATCTGGCTGTTTTCAAAGGAAAGAAAGCGCCCAGTGATCGGTGTAACGCTTGCGCCGCGTGAAAGAGAGCGTCCGAAAAAAAATATCCGCAACGCTTTCGAACTGTTTGGCGCCCTGTTTGAAACGATGAAGGATGCACATGACGCAAGGCATATTGCGTCACGCTATGAACAAAACATCATTTTTCTGCCGGTTGACGACGTAATGGCGACCGATTTTCATTTAACACAACAAAAAAAACTAGCCCTGATTGAGCTAGGTAAAAGACGGACAGAGCAGTTTTTAAAACAGTGGACCTATTAAAAAAGCGCTCTGTTTTTCTTTTTATTTTTTTTCCCTTCTATAACAGTCAGTTGAGTCTGGCTTTTTTTCTTGAGAATCATCGGCTTAGGCTTGCTGGCGCTCGGAACGCTTCGCAGGTGGCTGACACGTCCCTTATGTCCGGCGCGGTGCTTTGCTTTTTGTTCTTTCATCCGGCGCCGTGATTGTTTCGCCGCTTTTTTGAATGCTGCTCCTTCGCTGCCTGCATTTCGATTCATTACATATTTCACAATAAAATAAATAATGATACCTGCCACGATGACGGTTACCGCCATTTTTGCCATTTCTCCGGGAGTGGTTACCAACATATAGAGGAAACCGAACGCTCCCAGCGCAATTAATACAGCAATAATAGGTTGTACACGATGATTCATAACTGTCCACCTCCGAAAGTAATAGCAGGGCAACGGATACTAGATGACGTTGTGAGAAGGCTTCTGATTTTGTCCAGACATTTCTTCGAGTCTGAGAAGCTCGTTAAAGCTTTCGATGGCAACTTCAACCTGGTCATCCTTAGGTTCTTTTGTTGTTAACAGCTGAAGCCAGAGGCCCGGGTAGCCAAGGAATTTCAGTCCGGGAATATCACGAACTTTATTTGTCAGCTGCAGAACTTCAAAGGATATGCCGAGTACGACCGGTATCAGTGCAACACGATCTATAACACGCAGCCAAAGCGGATCTGTCGGAACAAGCAAATAGACAAACATGCCGACAATAATCGTAAATAAAATAAAGCTTGATCCGCAGCGGTAATGAAGCCGGGACTGGTTTTGAACATTCTCCACTGTAATTGGCAAATTCTGTTCATAACAGTTTATGACTTTATGTTCGGCTCCATGATATTGAAACACTCTTTTAATGAGCGGCGTCATGGACAAAAAATAAATGTAACCGAGCAGCAAAATCAATTTAAACAGGCTTTCAACCGCAATCTGAGTGATGTCCGATGAAAAAATCGGCCTTGTCAGTTCAGCTAAGAAAACAGGAACCAATGTAAATACGAATTTACTGAACAAAAATGATAAGACGCCGATTACCGCGAGGCTGAGATACATAGACAGCCCGGAGACTTTTTTTTCTTCCTGCTCAAGTGTCTCGTCTTCAGATGGATCGAGCCCGTAACGTTCGCTTGAAAAATTCAAATGCTTTGTGCCATTTGCGCTCGCTTCAATAATGGCCGCGATCCCCCGTAAAAACGGTATCTTTTTCACGATGTTCAGTTTCGGATTGTGTTTGCGGGGAAGCTTAAAGAAGTCAATGCTTCCATCCGTTCTTCTAATAGCCGTAACGTAATGATGCTTTCCGCCAAACATAACGCCTTCCACAACTGCCTGCCCGCCGTAAGCGGGCGGAATTTTATGTTTTGACATATTATCAACCTGCCTATTTCTTTAGGATTGCTAACCATTTCCTTTCACTCTATTGTACAGGAAACAGCGCTAAACCTCTAGATTGACAGGCTGAAAAATTGTCATAGCCTTGCTTTTTCTACATGCATTATACCCGTTATTTTCAAATTTTACTCGCTGCTGCCAAAAAGTGTGAGCTTTTTTATTGACATTTTATTTTTTGGGCACACTTTAACTGGAGGTGCCATGATGACAAGCGAAAAAGATACAGAACAAGATCAACAATTGAATGAGAAGCAAGGACCGCCTGTTCCGATGGCCGGAAGGGTGGCGGCAACAGGTTTTTGCGGAGGCGTATTATGGAGTTTCATTGCTTATATAGCGTATTTATTTCATTTTTCCGAAATCAGTCCGAATATGATTTTGCAGCCATTTGTGCTAGGGGAGTGGAAAAAACATGGACTGGGAACCGTAATCAGCATTATTTTGATCGGAATTCTTTCAATTGGCGCAGCGTTTCTTTATTATCTTCTATTGAAACGTTTAAAAACAATGTGGCCGGGGGTTTTATACGGCTTGCTGCTTTGGCTGATCGTGTTTTTTGTTTTTAATCCGATTTTTCCAGATGTTCGCGCGGTGACCGAACTGAAAGCAGATACAGTTATTACGACCATTTGCATCTATTTGCTTTACGGGCTGTTTGTTGGTTATTCTATTTCATTTGAATACAATGAGCTGAATTCGGAAAAGCTGGCACGTGCGTTGGGAACACATAGAGAATAGTGTATTATCCTTTTGCAGTATGATAAAATGTTCACGAGAAGTGAACATTTTTTACATGAGAAACCCTCGCGAAAAGGAGAGATTCATGTGCCTCATTTTTTAATTTTGAACGGGCCGAATGTCAATCGGCTGGGGAAGCGTGAACCGGAGGTATTCGGCCGCCAGACACTGACCGATATTGAAACAGATCTTTTTCAATTTGCAGAAGCCTTACATATCCAGCTTACTTTCTTTCAGTCTAATCACGAAGGTGATTTGATAGATGCGATACACGAGGCTGAGGAGCAATACGGCGGGATTGTTCTGAACCCTGGAGCCCTGAGTCATTACAGCTATGCGATCAGGGATGCTGTTTCAAGCATCAGTCTTCCTGTGGTTGAGGTGCATTTATCAAACTTATACGCCAGGGAGGAATTCAGGCATCAGTCGGTTATCGCTCCGGTTGCGAAAGGGCAGATTGTCGGTCTTGGAGCTGAAGGCTACAAGCTTGCTGTTCGCTACTTATTAAGCCAGCAAGGGGGAGAATAAAGATGAAGCTAGAGAAAATAAGAAACCTGTTTGAACAGCTGGGGATTGACGGAATGCTGATAACAAGCAGCACAAATGTACGCTATATGACCGGATTTACAGGTTCCGCGGGCTTGGCTGTTATATCAGGTGACAGGGCAGCGTTTATTACTGATTTTCGCTATACAGAGCAGGCAAAGGCTCAGGTAAAGGGCTTTGAGATCATTGAACATGGAGGCAGCTTGATTCAGACCACTGCCGACACGGTTGAAGCGTTCGGCATCAAGCGCCTCGGCTTTGAGCAGAACAGCATGACATACGGCACATACGCCTCGTACAGCGCGGTTATCAGTGAGGCTGAATTAGTGCCTGTGGCTGAATCCGTAGAAAAGTTGCGCTTGATTAAGTCTAGTGAAGAGATTAAGATATTAGAGGAAGCTGCGAAGATTGCAGATGATGCCTTCAGACATATCTTGACGTTTATGAAACCCGGCATTTCTGAAATTGCTGTTGCCAATGAGCTGGAGTTTTATATGAGAAGCCAGGGAGCTGACAGCTCTTCTTTTGATATGATTGTCGCCTCGGGCCTTCGGTCAAGCCTTCCGCACGGTGTGGCCAGTGACAAACTGATTGAAAGTGGAGACCTTGTTACGCTTGATTTCGGCGCTTATTATAAAGGATATTGTTCTGATATTACCCGTACGGTCGCTGTAGGTCAGCCCAGTGATCAATTGAAGGAGATTTATCAGGTCGTATTTGATGCTCAGGCGTTTGGCGTCGCACATATTAAGCCGGGGATGACAGGAAAAGAGGCTGACGCCCTTACAAGGGATCACATTGCTGCAAAAGGCTACGGTGAATATTTCGGCCATTCAACCGGGCACGGGCTCGGCATGGAAGTTCATGAATCGCCGGGATTGTCCGTCAGATCTTCAGCTATCCTTGAACCGGGCATGGTGGTCACAGTGGAGCCGGGCATTTACATACCAGAAACAGGCGGTGTCCGCATAGAAGATGACATCGTGATTACAGAAAACGGCAACAGGACAATCACCCATTCCCCAAAAGAACTTATTATTTTGTGATTGGAATATAGGAGGACATTAAACATGATTTCAGTTAACGATTTCCGTACAGGATTAACAATCGAAGTAGATGGCGGCATTTGGCGCGTCGTTGACTTCCAGCACGTAAAACCTGGTAAAGGTGCGGCGTTTGTCCGCTCTAAACTTCGCAACCTTCGCACTGGCGCGATTCAGGAAAAAACATTCCGCGCTGGTGAAAAAGTAGCGAAAGCGCAAATCGAAACAAAAACAATGCAATACCTATATGCAAACGGAGATCAGCACGTATTTATGGATACTTCTTCTTATGAGCAGCTTGAACTGAGCGCGACTCAAATCGAAGAGGAATTAAAATACCTGCTTGAAAACATGTCTGTGCATATCATGATGTACCAAGATGAAACGCTCGGTATCGAACTTCCAAACACAGTTGAGCTGAAAGTTGTTGAAACTGAACCTGGCATTAAAGGTGATACAGCATCAGGCGGTACAAAACCTGCGAAAACTGAAACAGGCCTTGTTGTAAACGTGCCGTTCTTTGTGAATGAAGGCGACACACTTGTTGTCAATACAACAGACGGTTCTTACGTTTCAAGAGCATAGAAAGAAAAAAGAAGTCTGTTCCCAAATGGGAGCAGGCTTTTTTTGTGCCCAAAAACAGAATCTTTCTTTTATACGAAAATGACAAGACTACTTCCGCAAGCTAGAGCATATCCTATAAAAAAATGGGAGGTTGGGAGAGTGCTATGAAATTTTTACTTGGAAATATCAATTCTACTGTTTTAACAATGGCTGGATTGCGAGTATTATCCTCTATGATTGAACTGACGGCAGCGATTATCATGCTTGTAACAAATGATGTCCGGAAGGCGGTTGTGGTTAACAGCATTCTCGCTATTGTCGGTCCGCTGATTTTTATCATCACCATGACTGTTGGAATCTATCAAATTGCCGGACAGCTGTCGTATGCAAAGCTGATTCTGATTTTTACGGGTGTTGTTTTGATTTTGGCGGGTGTTCATAAATAAAGAGAGGCTTGTCATAAAGTCTGCCTTACATCATACATTTTAAAGAAGCCAATCGGTAGAAAGGAGGAGGCTCTGTTGAATGAAATCGCTGAGGTTCTCCCTGAATCCATGAAAAACGCCCTTTCTGAAATACCGGAACAACAATGGCTGGAAATCGAAGAAGTCAGAATTCGGGTCAACCGCCCTGTTGAATTGATTCGAAAAGGACAACCTGTTTTTTTGTCCTATGCCGGCACGGTCGAGGATGCCCATCTGATCCTCAGCCGGCTCAGCAACTATAGTATGTATACGCTCGAAGAAGAGCTGAGGAAAGGGTATGTCACGATCAGAGGCGGTCACAGAGTCGGACTGGCAGGCAGAGTCATCACGGAAAACGGAGGTGTGAAAGGCCTCCGTGACATCACATCTTTTAATATACGAATTGCCCGGCAAAAGCTGGGGATTGCGGAGCCGCTGCTTCCATTCTTATATCGAGAAAGCTGGCTGAATACGCTGATTATCGGTCCGCCGCAAACCGGTAAAACAACACTTCTTCGGGATCTTGCGAGACTCTCGAGCACCGGCAAAAACCATATGTTGCCCGTAAAGACAGGAATCGTCGACGAACGGTCAGAAATTGCCGGATGCCTGCGCGGCATTCCGCAGCATCAATTTGGACAGAGGATTGACGTATTAGACGCCTGTCCAAAGGCTGAGGGGCTGATGATGATGATTCGATCCATGAGCCCTGAGGTGATCATTGTCGATGAAATCGGGCGCATTGAAGATACAGATGCACTTCTTGAGGCGCTGCATGCAGGTGTTTCAGTAATCGTCTCGGCGCATGGCTGGAGCCTATCCGACCTGATGAAGCGTCCTTCATTGAAGCGTTTGTGGGAAGAAAGAGCCTTTGAACGCTATTTGGAATTATCGAGAGCAAAGGGACCGGGCACAGTAAGCCGCATTTATGACAAAGACGGAAATGTGTTGTCTGGGACGATGGGCGTGAAGACATGCTGAAGCTGCTGGGTGCTGTATTCATTGTGGTGGCGACAACATGGACAGGTTTTGAGATGGCGAAGATTTACACAGAACGGCCGCGGCAAATCCGCCAGCTGCGTGCGGCGCTCCAATCCCTCGAGGCTGAAATCATGTACGGCCATACACCGCTTCATATTGCTTCACAGCAGATTGCCAAGCAGCTGGCACAGCCTGTTTCAGCTCTTTTTATCACGTTCAGTGATCAGCTGGACAAAGGAAGTGATTCTGCGAAAACGGCGTGGGAGCAAAGCTTAAAGAAGGTGTGGGACACCATGTCTTTGAAAAAAAGCGAATATGAAGTGCTGAAGCAATTTGGTGAGACGCTCGGGATTCATGATCGAATCTCGCAGCAAAAGCACATCAAGCTGGCGCTGACACATTTGGAAGCCTCGGAAGCGGATGCTGAGCAGGCACAAGCGAAAAATGAAAAAATGATAAAAAGTTTGGGCTTTTTAGCGGGCTTGCTACTCATTCTTCTATTGATGTAAACGTGAGGGGAGCAAAAATAAAATGGGAGTAGACGTGAATGTCATATTTCAAATCGCCGGAGTGGGAATCGTGGTTGCATTTTTACACACGATTTTGGATCAGATGGGCAAAAAAGAATACGCCCAGTGGGTGACGCTGTTAGGTTTTATCTATATTTTATTTATGGTCGCAACGATTGTAGATGACCTTTTTAAAAAGATAAAAGCTGTGTTTTTATTCCAAGGATAGGGGGGCTTGCAGATTGACATTGTTCAAATTGTAGGTTTAGGGCTGATCGCCACCTTCCTTTCTTTGATTGTAAAAGAACAAAAGCCGACTTTTGCGTTTTTAATCGTCGTGTTTGCCGGATGTGCCATTTTTCTTTATTTGGTAGACCAAATCTACGACATTATTCGAATGATAGAGAAAATCGCGATTAATGCAAACGTCAACATGGTCTATGTTGAAACCATTTTAAAGATTATCGGAATTGCCTATATTGCTGAATTCGGGGCGCAGCTCACAAAAGATGCCGGACAAGGGGCCATCGCCTCGAAAATAGAATTGGCGGGGAAAATTTTAATTCTCGTTATGGCTGTGCCTATTTTAACCGTCATTATCGAAACGATTCTCGGACTTATACCTTCTATGTCATAACCGAAAGGAGGCGGTAGATTGAAGCGTTTTCAATGGGCTTTGCTTCTGGCCGTGCTGATCATAGCAGGCCGTGCAGACATTGTACAAGCAGCCGGTGACGCCGAACAAACGGAAGACCATGCTGAAACGGCTGAGCAATTAGCGGAAAGGACAGCGGCCTCGCTTGAAACAGACAAGATTAGTGAATTTTGGAATGACATTATGACAGAGTACGGCGGACTGCTGCCGGAAAGTCAAAAAGGCAGCATAATTGAGTTTATCAATGGCGATAAATCATTTTCACCGCAAGAATGGCTGAAAGCTCTCTTTTCTTATTTGTTTCATGAAGTGCTTGCCAACGGAAAGCTGTTGGGCACATTGATTTTGCTCACGATATTTTGCGTTATCCTGCAGCTTCTGCAAAATGCATTTCAACAAAGCACCGTCAGTAAGGTCGCTTACTCAATTGTGTACATGGTGCTGATTATCCTTGCGCTAAACAGTTTTCATGTGGCAATCAATTATGCGACAGAGGCCATTCAGACGATGACCAGCTTTATCCTGGCGCTCATTCCGCTCCTCTTAGCGCTTTTGGCTTCCTCAGGCGGAGCTGTATCTGCAGCCTTCTTTCATCCTGTTATCCTCTTTCTGATGAACACGAGCGGTCTTTTGATTCAGAATATTGTCATGCCGCTCATTTTCTTATCAGCGATTCTGAGCATTGTCAGCACAATGACCGAACAATATAAAGTAACGCAGCTGGCCAACCTGCTCAGAAATATCGCCATCGGGGCGCTCGCCGTCTTTCTCACCATTTTTCTCGGTGTCATCTCTGTTCAGGGAGCCTCAGCTGCAGTGACAGACGGCATTACGCTCAGGACGGCTAAATTTATAACCGGAAACTTTATTCCTGTGCTTGGCCGAATGTTTACAGACGCGACAGATACAGTGATCAGCGCTTCCTTACTGCTGAAAAATACAGTAGGGATTCTCGGAGTCGCTATTTTGATCTGTATTGCGGCTTTTCCGGCAATCAAAGTGCTTTCCCTCGCTTTTATTTATAAGCTGGCAGCCGCGATTCTTCAGCCGCTTGGAGGCGGGCCCGTCATAACCTGCCTCGACGTCATCAGCAAAAGCGTCATTTATATTTTTGCAGCTCTCGCCATTGTGTCTCTCATGTTTTTTTTAAGCCTTACCGTCATAATCACAGCCGGAAACCTCACGATGATGATGAAATAAAGGAGGCTGGCGGATGAGTTTTTTAACTGAATGGCTTACCACCATCGTGTTGTTTATCCTATTTGCAATTGTGATTGATATGCTGCTGCCAAGCTCTAGCATGCAAAAGTACGCAAAAATGGTAGTCAGCCTGCTCTTAATTGTCGTCATGCTCACGCCGATTTTTAAGCTTTTCAACACAGACCCTGCAGTCATCTTTGAATATCTTACAAAAAACGGGCAGTCAGAGTCTGCCGACATAAAAAATCAAATCAATTCAAAAAAAATAGAAATACAAGCTTCCCAGCGTGCATATATTTTAGAAGAAATGGCTGTCCAACTAAAAAAGAAAGCGGAGGAGAGATTCAGTCATGATGAATACAAAGTAGGCAACATCAAACTCACGGCAGGAGAAAAGGTAGATTCAGAAGAGGATATTCAAACAATCAGCGTGTATATGGCCCCGTCTTCTGAAAAAACGGTCCAAACGGTCGCGCCGGTCCACATTGATACAGATCATGCATACGTAACGAAAGAAGCAGCCGAACAAAAAGAAGCCAAACAGATCCAGTCACAGCTCGCGGACATTTGGGAAATCGGAAGTGAGAAAATTACGGTTTATATGGAAGGCGGGGAGAGTGTCGGCAATGAATAAAAACGGATTATGGAATGTATTGAAAAAGCAGTTTCTTCCGGGGCAAACGAAGGACGGTGAAAAGCCGAAGCTGACCAAATATCATTACTTTCTGTTCGTTTTTGTTCTCGGAGTTTCCTTTATGCTTGTCAGCCAGCTGTTTTCTTCACCTGAGAAAACAGAAAACGCCAAAACGATAACGCCAGTATCATCACAAGATACCAAAGACAGCAAAGAGAAAACAGCCGAAGTGTTTAAAGCCTCAAAATCTGATGAACCTAAGGACTCGATCGATGATTATGAAAAAGAATACGAAAATCAGCTGAAAGAAATTCTTGAAACGATCATAGGTGTGGACGATGTCTCTGTAGTCGTGAATGTTGATGCAACGTCGCTGAAAGTATACGAAAAAAACAAATCAAACAAAAATACAACCACTGAAGAAACAGACAAAGAAGGCGGAACAAGAAGCGTTACAGACCAGACATCAGAAGAAGAAATCGTCATGATCAAAAACGGCGATAAGGAAACACCAGTCGTCGTCCAAACGAAAAAGCCTGATATACGCGGTGTACTCGTTGTTGCTCAAGGAGTGGACAACGTTCAAATAAAACAAACCATTATTGAAGCGGTGACACGGGTCCTGGATGTTCCAAGCCACCGGGTTGCGGTTGCCCCTAAAAAAATAAAGGAGGATTCATAAATGCTCAAAAAACAAACCGTTTGGCTATTAACAATGCTCAGTCTTGTCGTGGTGTTAAGCGTCTACTATATCATGTCGCCGGAAAGCAAAAATGCCGTGCAAATGCAAAGTGAAAAAAGCGCGTCTGACAGCGGAGAGGTCGCAACTGAAAAAGCGCCTCCCAAGCAAGACACAAAGGAAAAAAACGGTACAGAAACTGAAACAGAAAAAGAGGATGGAACAAAGGGCACAAAAGATTCATCAGCAGACAAGGAGACATCCGCTGAAGCTAGTGAAAAAGGAACTGTTGTAACAGAAACAGCCGATGATGATCTGTTCACGACGTACCGTCTTGATTTAGAAGATGCCAGAAGCAAAGAAAGAGAAGAACTGAATGCCATTGTGTCAAGCGATGATGCAACAGCAAAGGAAAAGAGCGAAGCATATGATAAAATGACGGCTCTCAGTGAAGTGGAAGGAACAGAAAAACAGCTGGAAACGCTTATTAAAACACAAGGCTACGAAGACGCGCTCGTCAATGCTGAAGGAGATAAAATCAACATTACAGTCAAATCAGACAAACACTCCAAATCGAAGGCGACAGCCATTATAGACCTTGTGGCAAAAGAAATCAAAACAATGAAAGACGTCGCTGTCACATTTGAACCATCCAAGTAAAAAAGAGGAAAAACACGCCCGCTTAAACAGCGGGCTTTTTGGCGTGCCAATCATATTAGAGTTGAATTCAAAAGTCCGCTCCTGTAAGATGAACATAGTATGTACTTTTAGTAGTAACCTATAAAAAAGAAATTTCATACATAGGAGTGCGATTGAATGTTAAATATTAAAGAAATCCACGAGCTGATTAAAGCAATTGACGAGTCTACAATTGACGAATTCGTATATGAAAATGAAGGTGTATCCTTAAAACTGAAAAAACATGAAGCAGGCACTGTTCAAGTCATGCAGCAGGCGCCGGCAGCACCTGTACAGGCACAGGCTCCGCAGGCAGTTCAGCCGCAAGCGCAGCAAGCAGCGCCGGCACCTGCCCAAGAAGAAACTAAGCAAGATGAGAATCTGCATAAAATCACTTCACCAATGGTAGGAACATTTTATGCATCTTCATCTCCGGAAGCTGGCCCGTATGTAACGGCTGGTTCAAAAGTAAATGAAAACACAGTTGTCTGCATTGTAGAAGCGATGAAGCTTTTCAACGAAATCGAAGCGGAAGTAAAAGGCGAAATCGTTGAAGTATTAGTAGAAAACGGCCAGCTGGTCGAATACGGACAACCTCTATTTCTTGTAAAAGCAGAGTAAGGAGACTTAACATGATTAAAAAGCTATTGATCGCCAACCGAGGAGAAATTGCTGTCAGAATCATCAGAGCCTGCAAAGAGCTCGGAATTGAGACTGTCGCTGTTTATTCAGAAGCTGATAAAGATGCCCTTCATGTTCAAATGGCCGATGAAGCTTTTTGTATCGGACCGAAAGCATCAAAAGACAGCTATTTAAACGTTACAAATATTGTGAGTGTTGCGAAGCTGACAGGCACGGATGCTATTCATCCGGGATATGGGTTTTTAGCTGAAAATGCAGATTTCGCGGAATTATGTGAAGAAGTTAACGTCACATTTGTCGGCCCGAGCGCTGACGCCATTTCAAAAATGGGAACAAAAGACGTTGCGCGGGAAACGATGAAACAGGCCGGCGTGCCGATCGTACCGGGTTCACAAGGAATTATAGAAAATGTGGAAGAAGCGGTTTCACTTGCTAACGAAATTGGGTATCCTGTAATTATAAAAGCCACAGCAGGCGGAGGCGGAAAAGGAATCAGGGTTGCCCGCACCGAAGAGGAACTGATTAACGGCATTAAGATTACCCAGCAGGAAGCTGCAACTGCATTTGGAAATCCAGGTGTTTACATCGAAAAATACATAGAGGATTTTCGTCATGTTGAGATCCAAGTGCTTGCCGATAACTACGGAAATACCATCCATTTAGGGGAACGCGACTGCTCGATCCAAAGACGCCTGCAAAAGCTTTTGGAAGAATCACCATCTCCTGCGCTTGATTCAGAAATTAGGGAGCAAATGGGCGATGCAGCGGTAAAGGCTGCAAAAGCGGTTGGCTATACAGGTGCTGGAACAGTTGAATTTATATATGACTACAATGAACAGCGCTATTACTTCATGGAAATGAACACGAGAATTCAGGTAGAGCACCCAGTCACAGAAATGGTGACGGGAACTGACCTGATTAAGGAACAAATCAAAGTGGCATCAGGAATGGAACTGAGCCTCAAGCAAGAAGATGTTGAATTTGAAGGCTGGGCCATCGAATGCCGAATCAACGCAGAAAATCCAAGTAAAAATTTCATGCCGTCACCTGGTGAAATTAAAATGTACCTGCCTCCTGGCGGTCTTGGTGTCCGTATCGATTCAGCTGCGTACCCGGGCTACTCCATCCCTCCGTACTATGACAGCATGATTGCAAAAGTGATCACATACGGAAAAACGAGAGATGAAGCGATTGCCCGCATGAAGCGCGCATTGAGCGAATTTGTCATCGAAGGCATTGAGACAACAATCCCGTTCCACTTAAAACTGCTTGAACACGAAACATTTGTTGGCGGAGAGTTTAATACGAAATTTTTAGAAACATATGATGTAATGGGCTCATAATTTTTACGGAGGTGAATTGAATGAAAGACAACAGCTTGCTTAAAATGGATCAAGAAGATACGCATTTGGGTAAGGTTGAGATTGCCCCGGAAGTCATTGAGGTCATTGCCGGCATTGCAGCTTCAGAAGTTGACGGTGTTGCCGAAATGCGCGGAAACTTTGCGACAGGCGTCGTCGAACGCTTCGGTAAAGTGAATCATGGCAAAGGTGTCAAAGTCGATCTGGCGGATGATGGAATTACGATCGATGTATACTGTGTCGTTACATTTGGTGTTTCGATACCGAAAGTTGCAGCGTCCGTTCAGGAAAACATTCGTCAAACCTTATTAAATATGACGTCTCTTTCGATTAATGAAATCAATATTCACATCGTCGGCATTCAATTTGACACAAAAGCCCAGGAAGTCCAAATCGACGAAGAAATGTAAATGGCTTAACACGAAACCAAGGGGAGGGCGGCCCTTTGGTTTTTTTACACGTTACCCTTTATTTCAAAGCATGAAGAAAGCCGGCTCAAGGCAGCCGAGTTTCTTCATGATCGTGAAATCCGAATGATCATATTAAGGTGCATGAAAATATTCGGTAATAGGGTGAAAAAACCTTGATTTCAATATGCGGATACGAAAAAAATATGTTATGATCTCTTTGTGGCTTAACGACAAGCGGATAAAGAGGATCAAAGGAGAAAGAAAATGAAAAGAAGAACAGCAAGAGAAAAAGCTTTGCAGGCACTATTTCAAATTGATGTCAGCGATATTGCAGTGAATGAAGCCATAGAACACGCACTGGATGAAGAAAAAACAGATCCTTTCTTTGAACAGCTTGTACACGGGGTATTGGAACATCAAGTCCAGCTGGATGAAATGATTTCCAAGCATCTGGTGAATTGGAAGCTCGATCGGATTGCCAATGTTGACCGCGCGATTTTGCGTCTGGCAGCTTACGAAATGGCATATGCCGAAGACATTCCGGTGAATGTCTCCATGAACGAAGCGATTGAGCTGGCAAAACGGTTTGGTGATGACAAAGCGACAAAATTTGTAAACGGGGTTCTTTCTAACATTAAATCTGATATTGACCAATCATAGGAGGAAAGAAAATGACTGCAACAATCATCGACGGAAAAGAAACGGCTAGAGAAAAACGCGAACAATTGGCAAAAGAGGTAGAAGAGCTTAAAAAGCAAGGGGTCACCCCCGGACTGGCGGTTATTTTGATTGGAGATGATCCTGCTTCTCACTCTTACGTGCGAGGAAAGAAAAAAGCGGCTGAAACAATGGGAATGAATTTCAAGCTTGATCAATTTGACAGCAGCCTCACAGAAGCTGAACTGCTTTCCATTATCGATCAATACAATCAAGACCCTGAGTTTCACGGCATTCTCGTTCAGCTTCCGCTTCCAGACCATATTTCTGAAAAAGCGGTGATCGAACGTATCTCTCCTGATAAAGATGTAGACGGTTTTCATCCGTTAAACGTAGGGAAAATGCTGCTTGGCGAAGATACGTTTCTTCCTTGCACGCCTCACGGAATTGTTGAGCTTTTGAAGAAAACCAATATCGACCTTTCCGGTAAAGAGGTTGTTGTAGTCGGCCGAAGCAATATTGTCGGCAAACCTGTCGGCCAGCTTTTATTAAATGAAAACGCGACAGTTACTTACTGTCATTCAAGAACAGAAAATATGACCGAACATACGAAAAAAGCGGACATCCTGGTGGTCGCAGTCGGCAGAGCCAACTTCATCAGTGCAGACCAGATCAAAGAAGGCGCTGTTGTCATTGACGTAGGCGTTAACCGTCTGGAAAGCGGAAAGCTTTGCGGAGATGTTGAATTTGAAGGGGCAAAGGAAAAAGCATCCTTCATCACGCCGGTTCCGGGCGGAGTAGGTCCGATGACCATCACGATGCTTGCGCATAATACTGTTAAATCTGCGAAACGTACGTTATCATAGATAATTGGAGATATTCACAGGCGGGGTTTTGCCCGCCGTGAATATGAGCACGATACCCGCTTCTTCAGGCTCCTAAAGCCAGGGCGGGTTTTCTTTAGTTATGGTGCAGGAATGCTTATGAGAGGAGTTTGAGACATGGGTGAAACAGCGTTTGTTACCGTCTCAGCGCTGACAAAGTATATAAAACGAAAATTCGATGTAGATCCTCACCTTGAAAATATTTGGATTAAAGGCGAATTATCGAATGTAAAAATACACACAAGAGGCCACATTTATTTCACATTGAAAGACGAAAACGCCAGAATGCAGTCGGTGATGTTCGCGAGACAGAGCGAGCGTCTGCCTTTTAAACCTGAAAACGGCATGAAGGTGCTGGTCAGAGGCGGAATTTCCGTATATGAACCGAGCGGAAACTACCAATTATATGCCAAAGAAATGCAGCCTGACGGGGTCGGAGCACTTTATTTAGCGTACGAAGAGTTAAAAAAGAAGCTTGCCGGAGAAGGTTTATTTGACGACCGCTACAAAAAACAAATCCCCGCATTTCCAGCCACAATCGGGGTTGTGACATCTCCGACGGGTGCCGCTGTTAGAGACGTCATTACAACTCTCAAAAGAAGATATCCCCTTGTAAAAGTCCTTGTTCTTCCAGCGCTCGTACAAGGCGAAAATGCAAGCAGATCCATCGTTAGCCGCATTGAAGAGGCAAATGAAAAAGAGATGTGCGACGTATTAATTGTCGGGAGAGGCGGCGGTTCGATAGAAGAACTGTGGGCATTTAATGAAGAAATTGTAGCACGTGCGATCTTTGCTTCTAACATTCCGATTATATCGGCTGTCGGGCATGAGACCGACTTTACGATCAGTGATTTTGTCGCTGATATTAGAGCTGCGACACCGACAGGAGCAGCTGAGATTGCCGTACCGCATACCACTGATTTAATCGAACGGACAAAAACAGCGGAAGTCAGAATGACAAGAGCGATGCAGCAGCATCTCGGTCAGAAAAAAGAACGGATTCAAACGCTGCAATCCTCGTATGCCTTTCGTTTTCCAAAGCGTTTGTATGCGCAAAAAGAGCAGCAGTTTGACCTTGCCTATCAGCAGTTTCAAGCACAGCTTACCGCTCTTTTAGATCGAAAAAACAGACAGCTGGAGCGTGAAACGTACAGATTAGAGGCGCTGCATCCACATGAACAGCTGAAGCAAGCGAGAACACGATATGAGGAACAAACAAATCAGCTGAGAAAAAATATGAATATCCAAATGAAGCAGCTGCATTCCCAATTTCAAACTGTTCTTGGCAAGCTGAATGCGTTAAGTCCTCTTCAAGTGATGGAAAGAGGATACAGCTTGGCTTATAAAGAAGACGAACTCATTAAAAGTGTCAATCAAATAGAAGAGAAGGACCAGCTTGAGGTCAAGCTGAAGGATGGCGTGCTGACCTGTGAAGTATTAGAAAAGAGAGGGGAAGAAAAATGACAGACGTGAAAAAAAATGAAAACATGACATTTGAAGAAGCGATGAAAGGGCTTGAGAGCATTGTGTCAAAGCTTGAAGAGGGTGATGTGCCTTTAGAGCAAGCGATTAACTATTTCCAAGAAGGCATGGCTCTTTCAAAAATGTGTCATGAAAAGCTGCAAAAAGTCGAAAAACAAATGGACTTCATTTTAAAAGAAGACGGCGAACTGGCACCTTTCAGTGTTCAGGAGGAAGACGAAAATGACAAATAAATTAACGAGTTTTCTGGCGGAGCGGAAAAAAACGATTGAAAATCAGCTTTCTGTCTATACAGAAAAGCTCGATATGCCGGACTCATTAAAAGAATCTATGTTATATTCCCTTGAGACTGGCGGAAAGCGGCTGCGTCCTCTCATTGTACTAGCCGTTTTAAACGCATACGGGAAAAGTGAAAAGGACGGCATTCCGGTCGGCTGTGCTGTCGAAATGATTCACACGTATTCATTGATTCATGATGACCTTCCTTGTATGGATGATGATGATTTGCGCCGCGGGAAGCCGACAAATCATAAAGTGTTCGGTGAAGCGACAGCAGTATTAGCGGGTGACGGGCTCTTGACGGAAAGCTTTAAGCTGATCACCTCCCACTTGTCAGACGAGGTGTCAGCAGAAAAGCGCCTTCGGCTTGTGAATGAGCTGATTTCAGCGGCAGGCACTGAAGGAATGGTCGGGGGACAAGTAGCTGATATGGAAGCGGAAAACCGCCAAGTCACGCTTGAAGAACTTGAATCCATTCATGAACGGAAAACCGCCAAGCTCCTTGGTTTTAGCGTAATCGCCGGCGCGATTTTGGCGGATGCGCCTGAGGAAGATATTGAAACACTGCGTACCTTCAGCAGGCATATTGGAATCGGTTTTCAAATTAGAGACGATATTTTAGATTTAGAAGGCAGTGAAGAGAAAATCGGTAAACGTGTCGGCTCGGATACAACAAACGAAAAATCGACTTACCCGTCACTTCTTTCACTGGAAGGAGCCAAACATAAATTGGATGTTCACATAAAAGAGGCGAAGCGTTTGATCGGCGGACTCTCTCTTCAAAAAGACCTTTTATATGAGCTTTGTGATTTAATTGCGGCAAGAGATCACTAAACCGATCCTAATTTGAAGCGGCTGCACGAGATATGGTAAAATGTAAGCAGTTTATATGAAAAATGAAAAGGAAAAGCGCGTTTGTCTTTTTTTATGTCTGAGATCTGGCTGTTGTCCAGCTCGACATGCAGAAGACATGTATCATTGCAGAAATTCATGCTGAAAGTGAGTTGATCCGCTTTGGATCTTTTATCAATACAGGACCCGTCGTTTTTAAAAAACATGTCCATTGATGAATTAGAGAAATTAAGTGATGAAATCCGTCAATTTTTAATTACAACTTTATCCGCTTCCGGCGGCCACATCGGCCCAAACTTAGGTGTCGTAGAGCTTACTGTTGCGCTGCATAAGGAATTTAACAGCCCAAAAGACAAATTTTTGTGGGATGTAGGCCACCAGTCGTATGTCCATAAGCTGCTGACAGGACGCGGAAAAGAATTTGCGACGCTTCGCCAATACAAAGGGCTTTGCGGATTTCCAAAGCGGAGTGAAAGCGAGCATGATGTTTGGGAAACCGGGCACAGCTCAACTTCTCTGTCAGGCGCGATGGGAATGGCAGCTGCACGTGATATTAAAGGAACGGATGAATTTATTATTCCGATTATTGGTGATGGCGCGCTGACCGGCGGAATGGCGCTTGAAGCCTTGAACCACATCGGCGACGAGAAAAAAGACATGATTGTCATCCTAAATGATAATGAAATGAGTATTGCACCGAATGTCGGTGCCATTCATTCTATGCTCGGAAGGCTGCGCACTGCCGGGAAGTACCAGTGGGTCAAAGATGAGCTCGAATACTTGTTTAAAAAGATTCCGGCAGTTGGAGGCAAACTTGCCGCCACGGCGGAACGGATCAAAGACAGCCTGAAATACATGCTCGTCTCCGGAATGTTTTTTGAGGAGCTTGGTTTTACGTATTTAGGCCCGGTGGACGGACATTCTTATCATGAGCTGATTGAGAATCTTCAATACGCCAAAAAAACGAAAGGCCCTGTTCTCCTGCATGTCATCACGAAAAAAGGGAAGGGGTACAAACCGGCTGAGACCGATACGATTGGAACATGGCACGGTACCGGACCATATAAAATCAATACCGGTGACTTTGTAAAACCGAAAGCAGCAGCTCCTTCATGGAGCGGCCTTGTCAGCGGCACTGTGCAGCGAATGGCGCGCGAGGACGGACGCATTGTAGCCATTACGCCGGCTATGCCTGTCGGCTCAAAGCTAGAAGGCTTCGCAAAGGAATTCCCTGACCGAATGTTCGACGTAGGAATCGCAGAACAGCATGCCGCAACGATGGCTGCAGCAATGGCAATGCAGGGGATGAAGCCGTTTTTGGCGATTTATTCAACCTTCCTGCAAAGGGCATATGATCAAGTGGTTCATGACATTTGCCGCCAAAACGCCAATGTGTTTATTGGAATTGACCGTGCAGGACTCGTAGGTGCTGACGGTGAGACACATCAAGGTGTGTTTGATATTGCGTTTATGCGCCACATTCCAAACATCGTCTTAATGATGCCGAAAGATGAAAATGAAGGACAGCATATGGTTCATACAGCACTCAGCTATGACGAAGGCCCGATTGCGATGCGTTTTCCGCGCGGAAACGGACTCGGCGTAAAAATGGATGAACAGCTGAAAACGATTCCGATCGGTACGTGGGAGGTGCTGCGTCCAGGGAACGATGCAGTCATCTTAACATTCGGTACAACAATCGAAATGACGCTTGAAGCAGCCGAAGAGCTACAGAAAGAAGGACTCTCCGTGCGCGTTGTGAATGCGCGTTTTATTAAGCCGATTGATGAAAAGATGATGAAGAGTATCCTAAAAGAAGGCTTGCCAATTTTAACAATTGAAGAAGCGGTCTTAGAAGGCGGTTTCGGAAGCTCGATTTTAGAATTCGCTCATGATCAAGGTGAATATCATACTCCGATCGACAGAATGGGTATACCTGATCGGTTTATTGAACACGGAAGTGTAACGGCGCTTCTTGAGGAAATTGGACTGACAAAACAGCAGGTGGCAAATCGTATTAGATTACTGATGCCGCCAAAGACACACAAAGGAATTGGATCATGACGTCAAAGAAAGAACGATTAGATGTATTATTAGTGGAAAGAGGGCTGGCGGAAACGCGTGAAAAAGCCAAAAGAGCCATTATGGCGGGGATCGTCTATTCAAACGAAAACCGCTTGGACAAGCCTGGAGAAAAAATTGATCGCGACCTTCCGCTAACAGTCAAAGGAAACCCGCTGAGGTATGTGAGCAGGGGCGGCTTAAAGCTCGAAAAAGCGTTGAAGGAATTTCCCGTCTCTGTCAATGATAAAATTATGATTGATATTGGCTCCTCCACCGGCGGTTTTACGGACTGCGCTTTGCAAAATGGAGCTAAACAGTCATACGCTGTGGATGTAGGCTATAATCAGCTTGCGTGGAAGCTTAGACAGGATGAACGGGTCGTCGTGATGGAACGGACGAACTTTCGTTATGCAACACCGGCAGACTTTACAAAGGGCATGCCGGAGTTTGCCACAATTGATGTGTCCTTTATTTCACTGCGGCTCATCCTGCCTGTCCTCAAAACATTACTCGTACCGGGCAGCGACTGCATGGCTCTAGTTAAGCCGCAGTTTGAAGCGGGACGGGAATCCGTCGGCAAAAAAGGGATTGTCAGAGATCCTAAAGTGCATGTGGATGTTCTCAAGCGAATGAATAGTTTCTCTGCGGCTGAAGGCTATATTTGCAAAGGCCTGTCATTTTCTCCAATCACAGGAGGAGACGGAAATATTGAATTTCTCCTTCATTTGCATTGGCCGGGAGAGGGACAGGAAGGACAAGAGCTGCCGGAAGAAGAGATCATCCGCGTTGTAGAAGAGGCACATAAGACGTTAAAAGAAAAAAAAGCAGATGTACCGGAATAATAGGGCGCTATTATTCCTTTTTTCTGCATTCATGTACAATTTGCAGAGAATCATATAACATAAAAGAACAGATAAGCTGGAAATAGAGGTGCTTACATGAACAAAGGCCAGAGGCATATTAAAATCAGAGAGATCATTACAAGCAATGAAATCGAAACGCAGGATGAATTGGTCGACATGCTGAAGCAGGATGGATACAAAGTAACACAAGCCACGGTTTCACGGGATATCAAAGAACTTCACCTTGTGAAAGTGCCTACGAATAACGGCTCTTACAAATACAGTCTTCCGGCAGACCAGCGTTTCAATCCGTTGTCCAAGCTGAAGCGGGCATTGATGGACGCATTTGTGAAAATAGACTCAGCAAGCCATATGATTGTGCTGAAAACGATGCCGGGAAACGCCCAGGCAATCGGAGCGCTGATGGACAATTTAGACTGGGATGAAATTATGGGAACCATTTGCGGAGATGACACGATTTTAATTATTTGCCGGACTCCTGAAGATACAGACGGCGTAAAAAACAGGCTGCTTGAGCTGCTGTAACAGAAATCTAACAAAGATAAGAGGTGTAATGCTGTTTGTTAGCTGAACTATCGATTAAAAACTTTGCCATTATTGAGGAACTGACGGTTTCTTTTGAACGAGGGCTCACGGTTTTAACAGGAGAAACCGGAGCCGGCAAATCCATCATCATAGACGCCATTTCTCTTTTAGTCGGAGGCCGCGGATCATCTGAATTTGTCAGATATGGAGAGACAAAAGCCGAGCTTGAAGGGCTGTTTCTATTGGAGAGCGGCCACCCCGTTTTTGACGTATGCACTGAGCAGGGAATCGACGTTTCAGACGAAATGATCGTCATGAGAAGGGATATCAGCACGAGCGGAAAAAGCGTTTGCCGTGTTAATGGCAAGCTTGTCACGATTGCTTCGTTAAGAGAGATCGGCAGGCTTTTATTAGATATTCACGGGCAGCACGATAACCAGCTGTTAATGGAGGACGAAAATCATCTCCAGCTTTTGGACAAGTTTGCCGGAGCCGAAGTAGAAAGCGCGCTTCAAGCATATCAGGAAGGGTACCATCGGTATATGAAGCTGCTTAAAAAGCTAAAACAGCTTTCTGAAAGCGAACAGGAAATGGCCCACCGCCTGGACCTTATTCAATTTCAGCTCGAAGAAATCGAATCGGCAAAGCTCGAGCTTAATGAAGATGAACAGCTCCAAGAAGAGCGCCAGCAAATTTCAAACTTTGAGAAGATCTATGAATCGCTGCAAAATGCATATAACGCGCTTCGCAGTGAGCAGGGCGGACTGGACTGGGTCGGAATGGCATCAGCGCAGCTCGAAGATATATCCGATATTAACGAACCGCTGAAAAAACTGTCTGAAAGTGTGTCGAACTCTTACTATCTGCTGGAGGACGCTACATTTCAGATGAGAAATATGCTGGATGAGCTTGAATATGACCCGGAACGCCTGAATTATATTGAGACGCGTCTTAATGAAATCAAACAGCTGAAACGAAAATACGGTGCAACTGTTGAGGAGATTTTGGAATACGCCTCTAAAATTGAAGAAGAGATTGACCAAATTGAAAACAGGGACAGCCATCTTCAAAGCGTGAAGAAGGAGCTTGACTCAGTCGGCAAAGATGTTGCGGTGGAAGCGGCAAATGTTTCACAAATCCGGAAAGCATGGGCGAAAAAGCTGGCCGATGAGATTCATCGAGAATTAAAAAGCCTCTATATGGAAAAATCAACTTTTGATACGGAATTTAAGGTCAGAACAGCGTCTCGCAATGAGGAGGCGCCGATTGTAAACGGCCAGCCTGTTCAGCTGACTGACCAAGGAATTGATCTGGTCAGGTTTTTAATTTCAACCAACACAGGCGAGCCTTTGAAATCCCTTTCGAAAGTCGCTTCCGGAGGGGAGCTGTCCCGGGTGATGCTTGCCATCAAAAGCATTTTTTCCTCGCAGCAGGATGTGACGTCGATTATATTCGATGAGGTAGATACCGGTGTAAGCGGCAGAGTCGCGCAGGCAATCGCTGAGAAGATCCATAAAGTCTCAATAGGATCACAAGTGCTGTGTATTACACACTTGCCTCAGGTAGCTGCCATGGCCGATACGCATCTTTATATTGCGAAGGAGTTAAAAGACGGCAGAACCACGACACGTGTCAAGCCGCTGTCTAAGCAGGAAAAGGTAGTGGAAATCGGGCGCATGATTGCCGGAGTCGAAGTAACAGACTTGACGAAACGCCATGCGAAAGAACTTCTAAAACAAGCGGATCAAGTCAAAACAACTGGGTAAGCTGCGCGAGAAGCGCAGCTTATTTTTTTTCGCACACATCCATTCGTTCATCAGTATATCCAATGTTTTTCTTTATATGACAGTTATAAATAAGGTGTCAGAAGGCAAAATTAAAGATGTAGCAGCAAGACATAAAGAAGGTGTGGGATAGGAGCGAGGAGAGTGAAGTAGTGAATGCCCGATAACATCAGAAAAGCAGTAGGTTTAATTCTCCTTGTTTCGTTATTAAGTGTAGGTTTATGCAAACCGCTAAAAGAGTATTTACTGATTCCAACGCAAATGAGAGTATTTGAAACCCAAACACAAGCGATTGAAACAGGTTTATCAGTAAACGCTCATGCACAAGAATCATCAGAAGCGTTTACAGTAAAGAAAGACCCGCATGAAATCAAGGTGACAGGCAAAAAATCAGGTGAGTCAGAGTTAGTATACGATCTTGCCGGATTTCCAATCAAAAAAACAAAAGTGCAGGTTCTTCCTGATTTAAAGGTCATACCTGGCGGACAATCAATCGGTGTAAAGCTTCATTCCGTCGGTGTTCTTGTCGTCGGATTTCATCAAATCAATACAAGTGAAGGCAAAAAATCTCCGGGAGAAACGGCCGGTATTGAAGCGGGCGACATCATTATTGAGATGAATGGACAGAAAATTGAAAAAATGAATGATGTGGCCCCATTTATTCAGAAAGCCGGTAAAACCGGAGAATCTTTAGATTTGCTCATTAAACGTGACAAACAAAAAATCAAAACAAAGCTCATTCCGGAAAAGGATGAAGCAGAAGGCAAGTACAGAATTGGTTTATACATCAGGGATTCTGCTGCTGGCATCGGCACAATGACTTTTTATGAACCGAAAACAAAAAAATACGGAGCACTTGGCCACGTGATTTCTGACATGGACACAAAGAAACCAATCGTAGTGGAAAATGGAGAAATTGTTAAATCAACTGTAACATCCATTGAAAAAGGGACAGGCGGAAATCCGGGAGAAAAACTGGCGCGATTTTCCTCAGAACGTAAAACGATCGGGGATATTAACAGAAACAGCCCATTTGGCATTTTCGGCACACTGCATCAGCCGATTCAAAACAACATTTCAGATCAAGCACTGCCGGTTGCGTTTTCTACTGAAGTCAAAAAAGGGCCTGCTGAAATTTTAACGGTCATTGATGATGACAAGGTAGAAAAGTTTGATATTGAAATCGTCAGCACAACACCGCAAAAATTCCCGGCGACAAAAGGAATGGTTTTAAAAATAACCGATCCAAGACTGTTGAAAGAAACAGGCGGCATCGTACAGGGGATGAGCGGGAGTCCGATCATTCAAAATGGAAAAGTGATCGGCGCTGTCACCCATGTGTTTGTAAATGACCCGACAAGCGGCTACGGCGTTCATATTGAATGGATGCTGTCAGAAGCAGGAATCGATATTTACGAAAAAGAAAAAGCAAGCTGACTGCCGGTATTTCCGGCAGTTTTTTTGTTTTGATCCCTCTTCACTTCTCGGAATACATACGGTAAAATGTACAAAAGAAGATTTTTCGACAAATTCACGTTTCCTTGTTTGTCAAATTTCATTTTTAGTCGAAAAACGGAGAAAAACATAGAATAACAAAGATATGCCACTAATATTGGTGATTATGATTTTTTTTAGAGGGTATATAGCGGTTTTGTCGAATGTAAACATGTAGCAAGGGTGAATCCTGTTAACTACATTTGGGGAGGAAGAAACGTGGAGAAAATTAAAGTTTGTGTTGCTGACGATAATCGAGAGCTGGTAAGCCTGTTGAGTGAATATATAGAAGGACAGGAAGACATGGAAGTGATCGGTGTTGCTTATAACGGACAGGAATGCCTGTCGTTGTTTAAAGAAAAAGATCCCGATGTGCTCGTATTGGATATTATTATGCCGCATTTGGATGGACTTGCGGTTTTAGAGCGGCTGAGGGAATCAGATCTGAAAAAACAGCCGAATGTCATTATGCTGACAGCCTTTGGACAGGAAGATGTCACGAAAAAGGCCGTCGATTTAGGCGCTTCCTACTTTATTCTCAAACCGTTTGATATGGAAAATCTTGTCGGACATATCCGCCAAGTCAGCGGAAATGCCAGCAGCGTGACGCATCGTGCGCCATCATCGCAAAGCAGCATTATACGCAGCAGCCAGCCTGAACCAAAGAAGAAAAATCTCGACGCGAGCATCACAAGCATTATCCATGAAATCGGCGTCCCAGCACATATTAAAGGCTATCTCTATCTGCGCGAAGCAATCTCAATGGTATACAATGACATTGAATTGCTCGGCAGTATTACAAAAGTCCTCTATCCGGACATCGCCAAAAAATTCAACACAACCGCTAGCCGTGTAGAAAGAGCGATCCGCCATGCGATCGAAGTGGCATGGAGCAGAGGTAACATTGATTCCATTTCCTCGCTGTTCGGTTATACTGTCAGCATGACAAAAGCTAAACCTACCAACAGCGAATTCATTGCAATGGTTGCGGATAAGCTTAGATTAGAACATAAGGCTTCTTAAGGCTTTTTTGAAGCGGGTTTGCATTACGTGATCAATAAAGAGTTTACCGATAAATATCGTTAACACAACGATAAATGACTCGAAAACTTACCGATTAATTTAACGTCTTCTTTGCCGTATGTAAATGTGGTGAAAGGAGACGTTTTTTATGTTTAATGAATTTGAATTTCAAATCGATAATTTTATGATATATTGCGACTCGAAGAACCTTTCGAAAAAAACGAAGGCTAGTTACGAACAAACCTTACGCCTCTTTTCAATTTACCTCCGAAATGAATTTGAAATCGATGATCCCCGCGATGTTAAGGCGGCCCACCTCCGCAAGTATATAAAATACCTAAGGTTACGCGGCAAATACACCGTAGTTTCTAACGAGGGGACTAAAAACCTTAATAATCCATATGCGAGATCAGACCATTCAAAGGCAATTAGTGATACCACAATCGCTAATTATATCCGAAATATTAAAGTGTTTTTTAATTTTTTGGTAAGCGAAAGAGAAATAAAGGAAAGTCCGGCCTCGACCGTTGCAAATATTAAACCTGAACGCAAAAAGAAAAAATTACTCTCTCTTTCTCAAATAAAGCGCTTATTTAGCGCCTTCGATACAACAACATTTCATGGGTATAGAAATTGGATTATGGTTCGTACTCTTCTCGATACAGGGATGAGGATAGGGGAATGCGTTAATTTGAAGCCGGAAGATTTAGATTTTAAAGCGCATTCGATTTTAATTACTAACCCTAAAAATAAACGGCAGCGCTATGCCTTTATATCCGACCGGCTCTCAAAAGATTTACGAAGATGGCTTCTATATAGGGATCGATTCAGTGATAGTGAGTATCTTTTTCCCACGACTAGAGGGAACAAACAAGATGTAAGTAGCTTTGAAAAAGTATTAAAAAAGGCAGCTAACTCTGTGAATATTGAAGTGACTCCACATCAATTACGAAATAATTTTGCTAAATATTATTTATTAAACGGGGGAGACTTTGTCACACTTTCACGCATATTAGGGCATTCGAGTGTAGAGGTAACTCAAAAAGCATATTTAGATTTTACAGAGGATGAAATTGCAAAGAAGTATCAAAAACATTCTCCGTTAAATACTTTCAACTTATAAAAAAAAAACAAAAAAAAAGAACGCCATCCAGCGGAAATAAATCCGATAGATAGTACGTCCTAGCCTACGTCTATTTTATCGGAAAAAAGCGTACAAGTCAACGCTTATTTAAGTGCGTCTAATTTTCCGCTACGGTTGCCGTCTCTTATCGAGGAGAGAAACCGAATGTATACGAAAGAAGCCTCTAAAATGGCGTCGTTCCGTTCAGTGGACGAGCTTAATGGCGCCATCCGTACGCACATATACCGCAATAAATCCGATCTAACGCCTGCCGCGATCGAGGTTCTAAAGGTGTTGTCTCGTCATGCCGAAACCGACTATTTCCTCAAGGTCTGTAATTGCTGCCTGTAGCGAATCTATGTATGATTGTTCAGCCTGTGTGTCGTAAAATATCGGTCCTTTATCGTAAGACTGGGCTATATCCTCTAACGTATTGGTTACATCCTGCGCATTTAGCTGATCATAAAAGCCATGGCCAACTTGACCGTAAAATTCCGTCTTTAGTTCAGCAACTTTCTCATCGTGCTCTTGATAAGCATTTTGCGCTTCTTTTTTCATCATTCTCAGATCCTCGACCATCGCGTTAACTTTTTCGGCAAGTTTTTTCGCACTTTTGGGAGTTACTTTAATGGCATCCCCGCCGCCGATCGCGCCAGCCGGCAGCATTGCGTTTAGGTTTTTATCGTAGACAAGCTCATCGCCGTTTACGTTCGTGATATTTCCGTTCTCATCAAATGTAAAGTTTGCCTCATTTAGACCGTGTGTATCTGGATTGCGAACAATAACTGTGCCTATAAAGTAGGCGAGGTTCTTAGCGATTTGATCACCCCATCGCCCACTAAGTCTCTGTTCGCGACTGAATTGCGATAGTGCAGGATTTTTTGTGTAAATTGTGGTCCCGTTGTGGCGATCATACTCGTTCCAGTAACCGGCTCCGACCATATCATCCTGGAAGGCCGTCAAAATTCAATGACGAAATAAAGGAGAGGCTTCAAGTGAGCTAAGTATGGCTCAAGAAAAGCGAGTAGGGCTTAGAATGTTCGGTGAAGGCAAGCGTGAATTTGAATCTGCAATCAGTAATTATTTCGGTGATTCTAAAAGAAATGTAAGACTTGCCAGCCTAACTATGATTAAGGAGTTTATAAAATGCTCATGGTTTCACAAATGTTGACAAGAGAAAAGCGCTTAATAATAAGCAGCACACTGTCTGGGAGGTTGTGAAGTTGTAGGTGGCATTTGCAGCAAACGGAGTTGGGTCCACTTTTCTATAAGAAAAATCATTCTGATTCCGTTTCCTGCAGTGATTAGATCAGACTAATTTTTTCATGCAGACTTACTCTTTTGTTTGGTACGTATAGATACTATATAGATACTATTATGATACCAAGCTGATTAAAAACATTAAACAAATCGCATTAAGGCTTCCAATGATGGTGGCTCAACAGCTCATTAATGAAGCCAAGGAGTTAAACGTACCATTACATTCACTTATTGTAATAATATTAACTAAACATGCTAAACAGAGTAACCAGAGTATATATGAAAATCGGATCTGGGAAATAGTACGGCATAAGTGGGATAGCCCCCTATACCCCATTTTTTATGGTTAGGTGAACGAAGAGACCGAGGGGAGGTTGGAGTGAAAAAATCCATTCCCCAAAAAACGAAAAATAGAAAATTGAAAGGAAGATTACAATGGGTAGACCAGTGAAAAGTATTCATAATATGACAAGGAAGGTATCAAAGTTTGAGAAAGAAAGACGAGCCAACTTGGATGAAACCATAGTAAAAAGAGGAAATTCAAAGCCAAAACCTATATTTCCAATGAATGAAAAAGAATTAGCGATTTTCCATAAACTTAGCAAAACTGAGAGCTTGTATAGATATGAGTTATACAGCAAAGTAATTATCGGATTAGATATTGAAGACGAGTGGGTTGATAGGCTTGAGGGAAGATAATCGAGCAGTCAATAGTTCAGGATATGACAATGTTATGTATTCCTCTGAATCAAAGGCTAAAATTTAGTAACGACTTATCTAAGATTAAAGTTGACCAAAAAAAGCTTGAGCAGATGGATCAAGAAAATCAACCTCAACCAGAAAATCCATTACTTGCTTTACTAAGGTAGTAAGTTAAACTCATGACCACTCAGCGTAGGTGCTGGGTGGTTATTTTTTTGTATTTACACTTACGAAAATCTGAATAATGGGGAATCAATTTTTTTCACCCAACCTAGACCTGGTCCTTTCCCCCCTATACCGTTTTTCTAAATCGGTAGGGGGCTATATTTGCCATAGACTGTCCAGTTTAATATACTTAAGAATTAGAGCAATCTATTTAGTATATATGATAGTAGAGGAGCCACATCATGAGACAAGAGAAGATAAAATTACAGCAGTTAGAATCCTTCTTGATGAAAGCAGCAGACATACTTCGAGGAAAAATGGATGCAGCTGAATACAAAGAATTCATATTTGGAATGTTGTTCTTGAAGCGGATGTCAGATGTATTTGATGAGAAAAGAGAACACCTGCGAAATACTACCTACTCTCACCTTAACACTGGGGAACCAGAAGATGAAGAATTTTTAAATGAATTATTGGAAGATCCAGCTACCTATGGTGAAACATTCTTTGTTCCTAAAAGAGCTAGATGGAACGAAGGATTCATTGACGAGAATGGTATTGAACAACCACCGATAAAACACCTACAAAATAATATTGGCCAAATGCTAAACAAGGCTCTGGATGCTGTTGAAGAAGCGAATCCTCTAACCTTATCAGGAATTTTTAAGGGTCGAATAAACTTCAATAAGGAAGTAGATGGAAAACAGATTGTCAAAAATAAAGATTTGAAGGATATGATTGACCATTTTAATCAGTTCCCTGCTTTAGTTAATGATAATTTTGAGTTTCCCGATTTGTTAGGAGCAGCTTATGAATACTTATTAAAGTATTTTGCTGATGAATCAGGTAAAAAAGGTGGCCAATTCTATACTCCTCCACAAGTTGTTCGTTTATTAGTACGCTTGTTAAAACCTGAGGAAGGTATGAGTGTATATGACCCAACTGCTGGTTCCGGTGGTATGCTTATTCAGTCATATCAATATGTTGAAGAGCAAGGGTGGAAAGCTCAAAATTTGGAGTTACATGGACAAGAGCTCGATCCAACTGTAGTGGCAATTTGTAAAATGAATATAATACTGCACAACATAACAAACTATAAAATTGAGTACGGAGATACTCTCACTGAGCCTTTAAATGTAGAACATGGACAATTAAAACAATTTGATAGAGTCATCGCCAATCCACCATTTTCTCAAAACTACACAAAAGCAGATATGGTTATAACTAACCGTTTTAGATATGGTTTTGCGCCTGAAACAGGTAAAAAAGCAGATTTAATGTTCGTTCAACATATGTTGGCAAGCTGTAAGCGAGAAGGAAAAGTAGTTGTGGTCATGCCTCACGGTGTTTTGTTTCGAGGGGGAAAGGAAAAAGAAATACGCGAAGGTTTAATAAAAGATAATATTATTGAAGGAATTATTGGGTTACCGCAACATTTATTTTATGGTACAGGTATTCCTGCTTGTATTTTAGTTTTAAATAAAAATAAACCTGATGAACTAAGGGATAAAATTTTCTTTATTAATGCAGATCAAGATTACGCAGAAGGTAAAAATCAGAATATCTTGAGGCCTGAAGATATAGAAAAGATTGAATATGTATTTACCAATAAAATTGAGGAAGAAAAATACTCGAAGCTCGTTGATATATCAACAATCAGAGATGAAAATGACTACAATTTGAATATCAGAAGATATGTTGATAACACTCCTGAACCCGAGCCTCAAGACGTAAAAGCTCATATTATTGGTGGTGTACCTGTTGACGAAATTAATGCTGTTAAGGAAACTAACTCACAAAAATTTAATTTTAACACTGAGCTTTTATTTGATGCCAAGGAAGAAAATTATAAAGTTTTTATTGACACTGTAGACAGGAAAGAATCGATTAAAACTATAATTGAGAGAAATGACAATGTAATTAATACCTTTGTTACTTTAGAGAACGAGTTGACTAAATGGTGGGAGATAGCTAAAAATGATTTTGCTACTTTGGCACCTACATTGATTACAAAAGCAGGAGAAGAAAACAGCGGTAAATTACCAACTGTTAGGAAAGAACTTCTTGAAACTATTAAGCAAAAATTTGTGCCTATTGGTGTATTAGATCAATATCAAATAGCCGGAGTTTTTGTAAATTGGTGGGACAGTGTTAAATATGACTTGAAAACAATTATGGCGAATGGATGGGCACCAAGCCTAATTCCTGACATGTATATTATTAAGCATTTCTTCCAATTGGAAAAAGCTGAAATAGAAGAATTAGAAAAAAAATTATCATTAAAAGAGATATCATTAGTTGGAGCAGTTGAAGAGGCTTCTGCTGTTTTAGAATATGAGGCAGAGGAAGATGAAAAGATAACAGCTGCTTTAATGAAAAAAGAGTTGAAAAATGAAATTGATTATCTCAGTAAAGAAAAACAGCGAATTGACCTTGCAGCACCTTTTATTAATGCCAGGGAGCTAATTTTAGATTTGGAAAAGGAAATAAAAGGATTGAAGGCAAACATTAAAGAGAAACATGATTTGTTAAACTTGAAAATGATTTTAAAGCGGTACGGAACAGAAGAAGAGGCAGCGGAAACAAATCGGTTAATCGAGTTAGCTGATAAAGAATTGGAAAAATACGATTTAGATATACAAGAATTAATTCTCCCATTTAAAGAAAGCTTAAAATCTACCAATGATTTCGAGGATATAAAAAAATCTGTAACAAATTTAGAAAAGGAATTAAACAAGGAAAGTAGTACTAATAAAGAAGTACTCGGACAAATTAGCGATGCAAAAAAGGCTTTTAAGGAAATAACAAAACAATATAATTCCATTTCTAAAGATAAAGTAAGCCTCATAACAAAATTTGAAAGTTTAGATTATTTACTTGAAGAAATAGGTGGGATTATTACACTTGAGGAAAGCAAAGCATTAATTTTAGAAAAACAATATGATTTAATTAATGCTCAGTTACACCGTTATTTAAATAACGAAAAAAGGACGCTAATTAATAGCCTGGAAAATCTTTATGATAAATATGCAATTTCATGGGAAGAAATTGAACAAAGTAAAGAAATGGCAGATCAAGCTTTAAATGAGTTATTAATAAGCTTAGGTTATCGGGGGTAAATTTGGATGGGCGATTGGATTAAAATTAAGTTAGAGGAATTAGCAATTAAAATGCAATCCGGTGGAACTCCAAAAAGCGATAACTCATCTTATTACAATGGAGATATTCCCTTTGTTACCATTGAAGATATGACAAGTACGAAAAAATATTTGACGGTTACTAAAAAAAACATCACTCAGGATGGATTACAATCTTCATCAGCCTGGTTAGTTCCTGAAAACACATTACTATATTCAATATATGCAACTTTAGGTGTTCCAAGGATTAATAAAATGGAAGTTGCAACAAATCAGGCAATATTAAATATCATCCCAAACCTTAATAAGGTAGACCTTGAATTTTTATATTATTTACTTGATTTCAAAAGAGGTTCAATTCTTGAACATTCTGCTCACACCACACAGAGCAACCTAAATGCAAAAATTGTTAAAAATTTGGAGTTTGTAATACCTGAAGCTATTGAGGAGCAAAAAGAAATTGCCGGAGTGTTAAGATCAATTGATAAATCAATAACCTTGAGTTCTCAACTTATTGAAAAATATAACCGTATTAAAGATGGCCTGTTACAAGAACTGTTAACTAAGGGGATTGATGATAAAGGAAATATAAGGTCAGAATTAACTCACGAGTTTAAGGAGAGTCCAATTGGAATAATACCTAAGGAGTGGGGAGTACTTCCAAGTTCTCAATTAACTAAGGAAATAAAAGTTGGAATCGTTGTAAAGCCATCTCAATATTACGTTGAAGATGGTATTCCCATGTTGCGTTCATTTAATGTAAAAGAAACTGGAATTGAACTTACCAATTTAGTATATATGTCAAGGGAAGACAATGCGAGGAATTCTAAGAGTATACTGAGGACCGGAGATATAGTTTCTGTTAGGACTGGAAATCCTGGGGTGTCAGCAATCGTCACCGAGAAATTAGATGGAATTAATTGTATTGATTTAGTTATTACCAAACCTGATTTAAATAAAATGATTCCGGAGTTTCTTGTTACATGGATAAATTCAAAAGGCGGCAAGAGTCAAATTTTGAAATATCAAGGCGGGATTGCACAACAGCACTTTAATGTTGGTGATATGAAAGAACTTCTTGTTCCGAAAATGAGTATTGAGGAACAAATTCGAATAGTTGAAAGTATGAAGAGCATTAGGGCACGAATTAAAGAGGAACAGATAAGAAATGATAAATTGAAAAGAATTAAGAAAGGCTTAATGCAAGATTTATTAACTGGAAAAATCCATGTAAATGAATTATCGAAAAAGGGTGTGGCTTTATAGTGATAATTTCTAATGACAACAAATATTCTGGCACCCAGAGAGAAAGTCTTAAATTGGACGAGTATAATCATGTCGAAATGCCTTTTTTAGAACAACTGAAAAATTTAGGATGGAATAATGGAGAAAATGAAGTAATTGAATTAAAGATGCAACAAAATCCTTTGGAAAGCTATAGGAATAGCTTTTCGGAGGTTGTTTTGTTACCCAAACTTAGAAAATCATTGAAAAGAATAAATCCTTTTTTGACTCAGAGCCAGATAGAAGGAGTTATTAGAAAGGTCACAACATTTGATGAAAATAGCTTATTGGAAAATAACAAAAAAGTTTTAGATTTACTACTTGAAAATACGACAGTTGAAAAAAATGAGATGACAGGTGAATTAAGTCCTACAGTTAGACTCATTGACTTTAAAAATATTGAAAATAATATATTTACCGCTATTTCACAATTTAAAATTCAAATTATTGGGACTGAAAACCACATCATCCCTGATATTGTATTGTTTATAAATGGTCTGCCGTTAGTAGTTGTAGAAGCAAAATCACCAAAAGTTAAAGAACCGATTACTGAAGCTATTGACCAACTATTAAGGTATTCTGAACAGCGTAATGCAACCGGAGAAGGGAATCAGGAACTTTTTTATTACAACCAATTTTTAATAACTACGTGCCGAACCTCTGCAAAATTTGGCACAATCACAACTCATATTGAGAAGCTGTTTTACAGATGGACAGATCCATATCCAAGAACAGTTAACGATTTAGAACATGGACAGTCCTCTCCTAATGACCAACAAAGATTAGTAGCGGGTATGCTTGACCTCCGTAACCTTTTAGATATCATACAAGTATTTACTGTATTCAAAACTGACGATAAAGGAAAAAGAATAAAGGTAGTCGGCCGATATCAACAGTTTAGGGCTGTGAAATTAGCTGTTAAACGTCTAGAAGAAGGACGAAATAAGTTTGAACGTGGCGGGATTATTTGGCACACCCAAGGTTCCGGCAAGTCACTTACAATGATGTTCCTGGTTCGAGAAATGAAATTAAAGTCTAAACTACAGACTTGGAAAATAATCTTTATCACAGATCGTACTCAGTTGGAAGAACAATTATCGGAAACAGGACAAAGTGTTGGTTTCACGATAAAGACAGCAGAATTTATAAATCCTAAAGACGTTCCTGACGGCAAAAGTTTGAAAGAGTTATTAGCAAATGATAACTCGGATTTAGTAATGGCTATGATTCACAAATTTCAAGATAGGGACTTGGAACAAATTTTTCCGGAATTAAATAAAAGTCCAAATATCCTTATAATGATTGACGAGGCACATCGTTCCCAATATTCACTTTTAGGCGCAAACCTTGATAAGGCATTACCAGAAGCTACGTCTATTGGTTTTACTGGAACACCTACAGAGAAAACTGAAAAGCGATATAAAGATTACATTGATAAATACACAATTCGGCAAGCACAAGAAGATGGAGTTATCCTTGAAATTGTTTACGAAGGATTTACCCACAACGCGGAAGTGCAAGACAAAAAAGGCATGGACGATAAATTTGAAGATGTCTTTAGTGATTATAACCTCGCGGAAAGATTACAAATTTTAGGTTACGGTTCAAGAGGAGCATACTTAGAAGCCAATGAAACAATAAATGCTAAGGCTTTAAGTATGATAGATCATTATGTTGAACATATTTTTTCTAGTGGTTTTAAAGCACAAATTGTAGCTCATTCAAGATCTGCAACGGTTCGGTATAAAAAAGCCATTGATGAAGCTTTAAAAAAGAAAATTGCAGAATTAGTAATCCATAATCCAATGTTAGTCAATATTGACTTGTTAAAAAAGGTAGAAAGTGCAGTTGTAATATCTGGTGATAGAAATGATGACCCTGAGATAAAACCCTTTACAAAAATCGAGTACCACAAAAAAAGCATAAAACGCTTTAAACTTCCATTTGAAGAAGAAAATGATGGAGAAGATGGTAATGTAGGTATTATTATTGTTAACAATATGCTCCTGACTGGTTTTGATGCCCCTGTAGAACAAGTGCTTTATATGGATAGGGTCATCACTAATCATAATTTATTGCAGGCAATAGCTCGTGTAAATAGAGTTGGTCCTGACGGCAAGGATAAAGGCTTTGTCGTTGATTATGTTGGGATTGGCCATCACATCAAGCGAGCTCTCGATTTTTATGACGAAAAAGAGCAGCAAGAAATTATAGATAGCCTTTCAGATGACTCTGCTGAGTTAAATGAATTGATAAAAGCTCACCAAGATATAACAGAATTTTTAAAGAAGAATGGATTACAAGACCTAACTGACACCGATGCTTTTTACGATATTTTTTATGATGAAGATATACGCTACGAATATGTCCGGTTATATCGTCAATTAACTAAATGTTTTAATACTGTACTACCTCGAAAGGAAGCCTTGGAGTACTTTAATGATTGGAAAAACTTTACGATGATAAACGGATTAGCCCAACAACATCTTAGAGATGACCGTTTTAGCATGAAGGGAATTCCCCAAAAGTTGCGTGTAATCGCCGATGAGTTTCTTAAATCTAAAGGTATAACACAAAAAGTAGAACCAATTTCAATCATGTCTGATGAATTTCAAAAAAATGTAAAAGGAAGAAAAAGGACTAAAACAAAAGCAGCTGAAGTTGAACATGCTGTGCGCCACTATATTAATATTAATATGGACGAAGATCCCGAGCTTTTTGCTTCATTTTCTGAAAGTCTTTCTCAAATCCTTGAGGAGTTTGCAGGTAATTGGGAGAAGATTTTTGAGGAATTGGAGAAGCTTCGAGAAAAAATTAGAAACCGTGAACGGGAAGAAACCTATGGGTTAGACCGTAAAAAGCAAATGCCATTTTTCCGTATATTCAGGACGGAGCTTTTTAACTCCGACCAGCTTACAGATGACCAAATTTCTCAAAATGTTAGTTTAACGATGGACGTTTATCACCTGGTTAGGAATGAAATACAATTAACGGGTTTCTGGGATAGTCCTCCGGCGCAAAGTAGATTGAAAGGTAATTTACAAAGCTTATTCTTATCCCCAGAGTATTTAAGGTTGTCTAAGATGAGAAGTAAGTTTAGAGTGTTAATTACCCGTGTAATGGAGCATGCTAAAGCAAATCATTTTATCATCATAGGTGAGACTTAATGGAATTGAAGTATGAAATAAAGTACAGTAAGCGTAAAACTGTAAATATTTCCGTTGAGCGTGACAGAAGTATTATAGTTAGGGCTCCCGAGGGAGTATCAGAAGAAAAAATTGATTTTCTTGTAAAGTCCAAAAAAAATTGGATCCTTGATAAAGTAAATCATGAACAAAAATATCCACTGAATTTGCAGCCGAAAGAATTTGTTTCTGGTGAAACCATAACGTACTTAGGTAGAAACTATCAACTCCTAGTGGTTGATAATGAAATTGATGGAGTCGAATTTAGTCAAAGATTCTTAATCTCTAGATCAAACCAAAAAGATGCTTATTCATTATTGAAAGCCTGGTATATTGAACGGGCAAAAATAAAGATCAAGCCAAAAGTAAAATCTTATGCTCAACATTTAGGCGTAAGTTATAAGGATATCAAAATTTCAGATATGAAATACAGATGGGGGTCTTGTACTCCTAATAATAATGTCATCTTTAATTGGCGATTAATGAAAGCTCCAATGTATGTCTTGGATTATATAATTGTCCACGAGCTGGTTCACCTAATTGAGCCTAACCATACACCAGAGTTTTGGAATATTGTATCAATACAAGTGCCAACATATATTAAAGCCAAGGAATGGCTTAAACAAAACGGTTATATGTTAGAAGTTGATTTTTAGACCAGTCTTTTATGGCTGGTTTTCTTTTTGTGTTCACAATTTGTCGAGAAGTGCTTTTATGAAAATTGCCGATACATATCGGAAAAAGGAAGTAAAATACGGATTTTATAATAACCTGGTCTGTAAATTAGATTGGGATATTTTTGCTGTTTTTCTTTCCATTTGAAAATTTCTCAATACAATCCTATTACCAAATAGGAGGCGTTTTGTTTTGGCGACATTTGTTATAGCCGACAATGAATATGAAGCGTCTATTTGCAGGTTGGAGTGATACATGTGTTTGAAACTAATCGGGTTATTTATTCTTGTGCTTTGCGTCGATTCAAACATCATTGCAGAATCCTATATGGCAGGCCGCTTGATCGACTCTCATTTAAGTGGTTTTATGTGTTTTCGACTGCTTGGGGCATAAACAATCAGGATCAAATTGAAACCTTTTCCCTGTAAAATCGTAAGTAAGGAAGCATTCATGAACAAAGGAGACGTACGAATGAAAAAGAAAAAAGCAAGAAAGCGTGACGGGCTTCTCCTAGATTTGCTTCCCCAAGCAGCTGGCGAGCTCCTTCTTTTGCTGTTTAGATGTTTACATAAATTATTTATTTAAAGTTGAAAAAAGACTGCCGAATCGTTTCGGCAGTCTTTGCACATTAATCTTTATAAGGCACCCAGCCAGGTGTGTTCACAATTGCTTGCCATAGCGGTTCAGGCAAGTGATATTTTTCTTTGTCAGTGCCTTTTATCACGGTTTCAATTTGTTTTTCCCGGCCTTCTTTTACTTTCACTGTCCAGTCAGGGTCAACTAAAATTTCGCGTCCCAAAGCGACTAGCGGAATACCGTTTTCGATCACAGCCAGTGCGTCATCTGCGGAATGAATGGAACCGACGGCGATAAGCGGCACTTTGTTTCCGACACGTTCATTCAATAAGTCCATGCGTGTGCGAGTCGGATCTGCACCGCGGCGCGCTTTTGAGTTCACGTCCATCAGTGAGATATGAAGGTAATCCAATTCTTTATCTCCTAAAGCGTCAACAAGCGTAAAGGTTTCAGTCATTGTTAATCCTGGTGTCTCAGGTTCTTCCGGAGACAGGCGATAGCCGACTAAGAACGCACCCTTCGCATGTTCTGCAGCAGCTTTTTTCACTTCATCGACAATAGCAAGCGGGAAGGCTAATCGTTTTTCGTCGCTTCCTCCCCAGCGGTCTGTGCGCTGATTGGTTTTCGGAGAATAAAACTGCTGAATCAAGTAGCCGTTTGCGCCGTGAATTTCGACACCGTCAAAGCCGGCTTCGATGGCGCGTCTTGTCGCTTCTCCAAATGCCTTCACGATGTTTTCCACTTCTTCGTCTGTTAAGGCGCGGGCAATTAGCTTGCCGTCATCAAACACGTCACTTGGCGCTACAACTTCTTGTTGCGGAACGAGCTCAGACGGGCATTCAATGCCGCCGTGATGAATTTGCACAACAGCTTTAGCACCTTGCGCCTGAATCGCTTGCGCTAGTTTTTTTAAACCTGGAATGTTGGAGTCATCATGGATGGCCGGCTGCCCGGGAAATGCTTTTCCGTCCGGCGTGACGTTTGCGCAGGCTGTAATCACCATTCCCATCTCTTTTGAGCGGGGGATGATGTAGTCAAGCTCTGCTTCAGATATCGTACCGTCTTCATTAGAAGCGTAATGAGTCATTGGTGCTACTGTGATCCGGTTGTCGATTGTAACGCCGCTTTTAAATGTAAATGGTTCAAACAGCGGTTTATACTTAGGGTTCATTTGATCATCTTCTTTCGTTTGGATTCGCACATATTCTAGCCTATATGTAAAAATTAATGCAATTGATCTGCTTTACCGGCTGAATATCTTGAGAACAGAGTGATGTTTTCTGCGCTCTTTTTCGGGGGCTTTGTAGCCGCCGCTGATTTGGTGGCCGATGGTGCAAGTGGTGACACGCTGCAGCGAGCAACAGACATGGCTGTAACTTCTCTCTGTAAAGTGAATATCCTTTAAAAGGTTACGCCTGGCTGATCCACTCGTCAAACGATTTGCTCACATCATTCCTCAAATTTTTTAAAATGAATAAAAAGTTGCTTCTTTCCGTTAATTTTTTCTAATATGCGCCTCAATTAGAGCCATCCTCATAGACAAATGCGATTGCTTTCTTTCTAACAACAGGAAATAATCAGGTCGGATAGCCCTTTTGAAAAATGTGGAATCCAGTGCCGTCTTTCGCGTCGGCTTTACAAATCTGCCATTCTGGTCAAAGATAAAAGCCAAACATCAGGAAGAGGTGATCATGTGAAACAAACGGCTCTTTTGCTGTTTACTGTGCTATTTCTCTCAGGGTGCAGTATTGCAAGTGCGGATGACTCAGTCCCAAAGTTTACCGAAGAGGGAAAATACATTGGCTCGGCTGATCCTCATACGATTGCGGTTTCTTTGAATGGAGAAGAAACCATGATACAGGTTCCGAAGGATAAACGTGATGAATGTGAATCACTTCCAGATCACACAAATGTCCTGGTGAAATATATAAAAAAGGATAATGGAACGTTACAACTGCAAGATATTCAGCTGCAGAAGAACTCGTCATAAAAGACCGGAGGGAGAAAGTTGAGAATGTTATGGAGGAGCTTAGCTTTATGCGGATTAGCTTTGACGCTCGGGCCCTATGCACAGGCAGCAGAGCCGATAGAAGGGAAAACAGTGTATATTGATGCCGGACACGGCGGTGAAGACAGTGGAGCGGTCGGAAACGGGCTCTTTGAAAAGGATATTAATTTAGCAGTTTCCGAGCATGTGACGGACAAGCTGAAAGCGGAGGGAGCCAATCCAGTTGCGTCCAGATCCGACGATCATTTTCTGACCCTGGAGGAAAGAGTGGCAAAGGCAAGTGCCAATCAGGCCGATCTTTTTGTTAGCATTCATGTGAATTCAGGGGTTGCTTCAGCTTCAGGAACAGAAACGTATTTTCAGTCTGATTATGAAGGGGAAAACAGCCGGCGTCTGGCGACAGATATTCAGTCCCAGCTGGTGTCATCCTTACAAACGAGAGACAGGGGCGTGAAAGAATCAGACTTTTACGTCATTACATATTCACAAATGCCGAGTGTGCTGGCGGAGCTTGGATTTATGACAAACAGCTCTGACGCGGACAAGCTTGGAAGTGAAGAATACCAGCAAAAAGCCGCAGATGCGATTGTCACCGGCATTGACTCTTATTATGATCAGTAAGATTGATACAGCCTTAATCCTAGAGTGGAACCGCCAAAATCAGTATAATGGAGAAAACTTTAGGGCTTGAGGTGAAACGATGACAAAGATTTTTGCCCATCGGGGGGCATCAGGTCAATATCCCGAAAATACTATGCTTGCATTTGAAAAAGGAATTGAAGCCGGAGCGGACGGAATTGAGCTTGATGTGCAACTGACAAAAGACGGACGCATTGTTGTGATACATGATGAAAGACTTGACCGGACGACATCGCTCAAAGGATTCGTGAAGGATACAGTGTATAATGTGATAAAGACTGCGAATGCCGCCGCTGGTTATGATCAAACGTACAGAGATATCAAAGTGCCGCTGCTTGAAGATGTGCTCTTGTGGGCGGACAAAAAGGATTTTCTCATCAACATTGAATTAAAAAACAGCGTGATCCGCTATGAAGGAATGGAAGAAAAAGTACTGGAGGCAGTGAAGAGGTTCAATATAGAGGAAAGAATCATCCTGTCCACATTTAATCATGAAAGCTTAGCGCTATGCGCCCGGCTCGCTCCCCATATCGAACGAGCGGCATTGACTTCAGATGTGCTTTATCAGGCTGATCAGTATATCACATCTATTCCAGCTTCCGGCTATCACCCGAAGCTGAACAGCCCGGGGACAGCTGATGAAGTACTGAAGAAAATGAGGAACAGTTCGATCAAGGTCCGGCCGTATACAGTCAATCGGCCGGAAGATATGAAGCGCCTCTTTGAAGCGGGGGCAGACGGCATTTTCACCGATTTTCCTGCAAAGGCTTTGGCATTGCTAAAAAATAAATAGTTGTGTTGGAAGGAGGCTGTTGGCGCAGCCTTCTTTTTTCATTCATTCATTCATTCATGCCCGTTTCAAAGCATACATTCATAGAAGACAACTAGAAATTGTAAGCGCTGTCTATCTTCTGAATGAGGTGAAACCATGAGGAAAACAGTCATTGTAAGTGCTGCAAGAACACCATTTGGCAAATTCGGCGGTGCATTGAAAGAGGTGAAAGCTGCTGAGCTTGGGGGCATTGCGATGAAGGAGGCGTTACATCGCGCTGGAGTATCTGGAGATGAGGTGGAAGGAACTGTTATGGGCATGGTTGTCCAAGCCGGCTCAGGGCAGATTCCTTCCCGCCAAGCTGCCCGTCTGGCTGGAATGCCTTGGAGTGTGCCGTCAGAAACGCTAAATAAAGTCTGTGCATCCGGACTGCGCGCTGTCACCCTGTGTGATCAAATGATTCGGGCGCAAGATGCGGACATTCTTGTCGCCGGGGGAATGGAAAGCATGAGCAATATTCCATATGCCGTTCCCGCCGGGCGTTGGGGAGCGCGGATGGGAGACGGTGAGCTTAGGGACTTAATGGTTTATGACGGGTTAACATGCGCGTTTGATGAGGTGCATATGGCTGTTCACGGAAATACAGCCGCCAAGGAATATAGAATCTCACGCAGGGAGCAGGATGAATGGGCGCTGAGAAGTCATGCGCGAGCAGCTAAGGCAGCCGATGAAGGAAAGCTTCATGATGAAATTGTTCCCGTAAGCTGGACCAACCGAAAAGGAAAAACAAATATGGTTGAAAAAGATGAAGCGATTCGGCGTGACACAAGTCTGGATCAGCTTGCAAAACTTTCTCCCATTTATACAAGTGATGGTTCCATCACAGCCGGTAATGCTCCCGGGGTCAATGACGGAGCCGGTGCGTTCGTGCTAATGTCTGAGGACGAAGCTGCTAGGCTTGGCAAACGGCCTCTGGCTACAATTCTTGGTTTTTCAACTATGGGAATGCAAGCGAACGAGCTAGCGGCAGCTCCGGGGTTTGCAATTAACAAGCTCCTGAAAAAGAACGGTTTAACTGTCCAAGATATTGACTTGTTTGAAGTAAATGAAGCGTTTGCTTCTGTTGTTTTGACATGTGAAAAAATCGTCGGTTTCGATCTTGAAAAAGTAAATGTAAACGGCGGTGCGATCGCGCTCGGCCATCCGATCGGCGCTAGCGGGGCAAGAATTCTCATGACGCTTGTTTATGAATTAAAGCGCCGGGGAGGGGGACTGGGAGTTGCCTCCATCTGCAGCGGTGCGGCTCAGGGAGATGCCGTCTTAGTGCAGGTTCATTAAAACAATGACGAAAAAGGGGATTTAAATGGAGATTAAACATATCATGGTGGCCGGTGCAGGTCAGATGGGAAGCGGAATTGCTCAAACAGCTGCCGACGCAGGTTTTTATGTGCGGATGTACGATGTGAACCCGGAGGCTGCGGAGGCAGGATTGAAGCGGTTGAAGAAACAGCTGACCCGTGATGCTGAAAAAGGAAGAAAGACCGAAGCGGAAGTGAAGGATGTGATCAGCCGCATTTCGCTCTCTCGAACGCTTGAGGAGGCAAAGCATGCGGACATTGTGATTGAGGCTATTGCAGAAAACATGACGGCGAAAACTGAAATGTTTAACACACTTGATCACATTTGTCCGCCTCATACGATTTTGGCCAGCAATACATCTTCCTTGCCTATTACTGAAATCGCTGCTGTGACAACCCGGCCTGAACGAGTCATTGGCATGCATTTTATGAATCCTGTCCCTGTGATGAAGCTAGTTGAAGTGATTCGCGGCTTGGCTACATCAGAAGAAACGGCCTTAGTTGTTATGGGATTAGCGGAAAAGATGGGGAAAACACCGGTAGAAGTCAATGATTTTCCGGGGTTTGTTTCCAATCGCATTCTTCTTCCAATGATTAATGAAGCCATCTATTGCGTGTATGAGGGGGTGGCGAAGCCGGAGGCAATAGACGAGGTGATGAAGCTGGGCATGAACCATCCGATGGGCCCGCTTACATTAGCGGATTTTATCGGGCTGGATACGTGTTTATCGATTATGGAAGTTCTTTATTCCGGCCTTGGCGATTCCAAATACCGACCTTGCCCGCTGCTCCGCAAATATGTCAAAGCGGGCTGGCTTGGCAAAAAGAGTGGACGCGGTTTTTATCAATATGAGGAGAGGACTTTCTGAAGTCAATTCCATCCGGGGGTGGCCGAGTTGCATGTAACCCAAGAGCAAGTCATGATGCGAAAAATGGTGCGTGATTTTGCCCGAAAAGAAATTGCTCCCGCTGCTGAAATCATGGAGAAAACGGACGAATTTCCGTTTCAGTTGATCAAAAAAATGGGTGAACACGGCTTGTTGGGAATACCGGTGCCGGAACAATACGGCGGCGCAGGGGCGGATGTTATTTCTTATATTTTGGCGATTCATGAGATTTCTAGAATCAGCGCGGCTGTCGGTGTCATTCTTTCCGTTCATACCTCGGTCGGCACAAATCCGATTCTGTACTTCGGCAACGAAGAACAGAAGATGAAATATGTACCGAAGCTCGCTTCAGGAGACCATTTGGGCGCATTTGCACTGACGGAGCCTCACTCAGGGTCGGATGCTGGAAGCCTCCGCACAACAGCCATCAAAAAGAACGGCAAATACCTATTAAACGGATCGAAAATATTCATTACGAACGGAGGAGCCGCCGATATCTATATCACCTTTGCTTTAACAGCTCAAGATCGAGGCAGGCACGGGATTTCGGCTTTTATCGTTGAAAAAAGCACACCCGGTTTTACTGTAGGAAAAAAAGAAAGAAAGCTGGGGCTCTATGGTTCCAATACTACGGAACTGATTTTTGATAATGCAGAGGTGCCTGAAGAAAATTTGCTTGGCAAAGAGGGGGATGGCTTTCACATTGCCATGGCGAATTTAAATGTCGGCCGCATCGGCATTGCGGCCCAAGCGCTCGGAATTGCAGAGGCGGCTCTTGAGCATGCCGTTGGTTACGCGAAGCAGCGGGTGCAATTCGGAAGGCCTATCGCAGCCAATCAAGGCATATCGTTTAAGCTGGCTGACATGGCGACAAGGGCTGAGGCAGCAAGGCATCTTGTCTACCACGCCGCAGACCTTCATAATCGCGGCTTGGCCTGCGGAAAAGAAGCGTCTATGGCTAAACAATTTGCTTCAGATTCCGCGGTGAAGGCGGCGTTAGACGCCGTCCAAATTTACGGGGGTTATGGCTATATGAAGGATTATCCGGTCGAGCGGCTGCTTCGCGATGCAAAGGTGACGCAAATCTATGAAGGGACGAACGAGATTCAAAGACTGATTATTTCCAAGCATCTGCTTGGCGGAACCTGATAGACAAAAAACGCAAAACGGAGGTTGAGGATATGGAGGAGAAACAGCATTATTCTCCGGGTTTGGACGGTGTGATCGCGGCAGAAACTCATATTTCTTATCTTGACACGCAGTCCAGCCAGATTTTGATACGAGGCTATGATTTAATAGATCTTTCTAAAACAAAAAGCTACTTGGAGATTGTTCATTTATTGCTGGAGGGCAGGCTGGCGGAAGAAAGTGAAATGGAAGCGCTGGAAAGAAACATAAACAGTGCATCAAGCCTGCCTGCTGATCATCTCCGTCTGCTTGAACTACTCCCTGAGCACACTCATCCGATGGATAGCCTGCGTACCGGTCTGTCGGCACTTGCCGGCTATGATCGGCACATAGATGATCGCACTCCTTCTGCAAACAAAGAACGCGCCTATCAGCTTCTCGGGAAAATGCCTGCCCTCACTGCTGCCAGCTACAGGATCATCAATAAGAAAGAGCCGCTTCTTCCGCTTCAAACCCTATCCTACAGTGCAAACTTTCTATACATGATGACAGGGAAATTGCCGTCCTCACTGGAAGAACGGATTTTTGACCGCTCCCTCGTCCTGTACAGTGAGCATGAGATGCCGAATTCAACCTTTGCGGCAAGGGTCATTGCTTCTACACATTCGGATCTTTATGGATCTTTGACAGGAGCTGTCGCCTCCCTGAAAGGGAATCTTCACGGAGGAGCAAACGAAGCTGTGATGTATATGCTTTTGGAGGCGAAAACAACGTCCGATTTTGAGCAGCTTCTGCAAATAAAACTGAAAAGAAAAGAAAAAATTATGGGATTCGGCCACCGGGTGTATATGAAAAAAATGGACCCGAGAGCACTCATGATGAAAGAGGCGCTGCAACAATTATGCGATAAAGCCGGTGACCATCGTTTATACGAGATGTGTGAAGCAGGAGAGCGGCTGATGGAGAAGGAAAAAGGGCTTTACCCGAATTTGGATTACTACGCTGCCCCGGTGTATTGGATGCTCGGCATACCGATTCCTTTGTATACACCTGTCTTTTTCAGCGCGAGAACGTCCGGTTTATGCGCCCATGTGATCGAACAGCATTCCAATAACCGTCTCTTCCGCCCCCGTGTCAGCTATATGGGCCCGCGCCATCAGGCCGAATCATAAATCATGAAAGGAACTGGTAGCATGCTGAAAACGGATCATGTCATTGAAGAAATTACAGACTATGTGCTTGAGAAAGAGATTGCAAGCTCAGAGGCATATACAACAGCGGGGCATGTGTTGCTGGATACGCTGGGCTGCGGGATTTTGGCGCTCCGGTATCCCGAATGCACAAAGCTGCTTGGCCCGATTGTTCCCGGAACGATTGTGCCGAATGGAAGCAAAGTACCGGGAACATCATATGTTCTCGATCCGGTGAGGGCAGCGTTTAATATCGGGTGCATGATCCGCTGGCTCGATTACAACGATACGTGGCTGGCGGCGGAGTGGGGGCATCCGTCGGATAATCTGGGAGGAATCCTTGCCGCTGCTGATTATGTATCGAGAGTAAGGCTGTCTGAAGGAAAAGAGCCTTTAACGGTACGCGACGTACTTGAAATGATGATCAAAGCACACGAGATTCAAGGTGTGCTGGCGTTAGAAAACAGCTTGAACCGAGTCGGCCTTGATCATGTACTGTTTGTCAAAATTGCGACAACTGCTGTTGCAGCAAAGCTTTTGGGCGGCAGAAGAGAAGAAATCAAAAATGCGCTTTCGAATGCATGGATTGACAATGCAGCCTTGAGGACATACCGGCATTCACCGAATACAGGCTCGCGTAAATCATGGGCGGCAGGGGATGCAACTAGCAGAGGTGTTCATTTGGCGCTGATGGCGTTAAAAGGGGAAATGGGTTATCCGACAGCGTTAAGCGCACCGGGATGGGGCTTCCAAGACGTTCTATTCAATAAGAAAGAGATCAAACTTGCCCGTCCGCTCGATGCTTATGTCATGGAAAATGTGTTATTTAAAGTGTCTTATCCTGCGGAATTTCACGCCCAGACAGCGGCAGAGTGCGCCGTCATTCTTCATCCCCAGGTAAAGGGCCGGATTGATGAGATTGACCGAGTTGTCATCAGAACGCACGAATCCGCTATCCGAATCATTGATAAAAAAGGCCCGCTTCACAATCCCGCTGATCGTGATCACTGCCTCCAATACATTACAGCAATCGGTTTGCTTTTTGGTGATATTACCGCGCAGCATTATGAAGTTGAAACAGCGAGTGATCCGAGAATAGATAAGCTACGGGATAAAATGGAAGTGACTGAAAATAAAACATATACGGAGGATTACCTGAAACCCGATAAGCGTTCCATTTCAAATGCCGTTCAAGTTTATTTTAAAGACGGAACGAGCACGGAAATGGTGGAATGTGAATTTCCGCTCGGCCATCGTTTTCGAAGAGACGAAGCAGTGCCGAAACTGCTGGAAAAGTTTTCTGCCAATCTCAAAACTCATTATGCTGATAAACAGCACAAACACATTTATGAGCGCTGTACCAGCTATGAGACATTACAAACGATGCGCGTAAATGAATTCGTAGATATGTTCTGCATGTAAAAGAAGGAGGGCTTGCGTCATGTCGTGGATCGTCAATAAACAATCGTCACAAGAGGAGCTTGCCGGGCGTTTCCGCAAGCTGATGTCAGCGCCGGACATTCTGCAAATTCCCGGCGCTCATGACGGGATGGCCGCCTTGCTTGCAAAGGAGGCCGGTTTTTCTTCCATTTATTTGTCTGGTGCGGCATATACAGCCAGCAGGGGGCTTCCTGATTTAGGGATCATCACGTCGATAGAAATGGCTGATCGGGCCAAAGATCTTGTGCGTGCAGCAGACCTGCCTCTGCTTGTTGATATCGATACGGGATTTGGCGGTGTGTTAAATGCCGCCCGAACCGCCCGCGAGATGCTTGAAGCCAGAGTAGCCGCCGTTCAAATCGAAGACCAGCAGCTTCCGAAAAAATGCGGACATTTAAATGGCAAACAGCTTGTTCCGATAAAGGAAATGGCTCAAAAAATAAAAGCGATCAAACAAGCGGCGCCCTCCCTTGTCGTTGTTGCCCGTACTGATGCTAGGGCACAGGAAGGACTTGATGCCGCAATAAAACGGTCAGAGGCTTACATTGAAGCGGGAGCGGACGCGATATTTCCGGAAGCGCTTCAGGCGGAGAACGAATTCCGCCAGTTTGCTGAGTGCATCTCCGTTCCGCTCCTTGCGAATATGACCGAATTTGGGAAAACGCCGTATTATCGCGCCGATGAATTCGAAGATATGGGGTTTCGCATGGTGATTTATCCTGTCACATCGCTTCGAGCGGCGGCAAAAGCTTATGAACGAATGTTTGGTTTGATGAAGGAGCGCGGCTCACAAAAAGAAGGGCTTCATCATTTGCAGACACGAAAAGAACTGTACGAGACGATTTCTTATTATGACTATGAAGCGTTGGATAAAACAATTGCCAAGACTGTTTTGCCTGACGAATAGTTTCGACTAAAAAAAGCCGGAGAGTTCTCCGGCTTTTTTGCAGCTATCGTTTTCTGAATCGCGGGCTGACTTGATTGCGTTTTCTGTCTCTGAATAAAATGAACCCGGCCAGCACATAAAGGCCGAACACAAAAAAGATAAATCCTGACAAACCTTGGAGCCAAAGAGCTCCGAATGGCTTTATCGTATGGCCGAAAAGCGTCTCCCTCATCAGTTTAATGCCTAAAGCGGAAATGGCACCGGGGATGACTAATATCAAAAGCGCAAGAAGTCGGCTCATCCTCAGAAAACTCCTTTATCTTTTCATTTCCTTTATTGTCCAGCGGAAAAAATATTTTGTCAAGAGAAGAAAACGTGGTAACATAGGGTTGTGCAAATTATTGCAACGGAATAAATAGGTGTGCAAATTTTTTCATGCAAAGGGGTAGCGGGATGCAAAAGGTACTGATTGTAGGTGCCGGCAAAAGGGGAACGGCGTTATTACACATTCTGATCAAAACAGCCATCATAGAGATCATTGCCGTGGTTGACAAAGACCCCGAGGCGCCGGGATTGATAGAAGCAGAACAGTATGGGATTGCCGTTTCATCTGATTGGAAACCTTACATACAACAAAAACCGGATATCGTCATTCATACCACCGGCGATCAAGCCGTGTTTGACAAACTCCTTCAGGAAAAGCATGAAGAGACTATTGTTATGCCAGGGAAAATGGCGTACATCGTTTTTCAGCTGATGGAAGAAAAGCAGCACCTGATTCAAATGCTAAAAGAGCAAACATATAAACACGATCGAATTTTTAATTCTACCCATGACGGGATGATTTTTATTGATATCAATGAAGAAATCATTCTCTTTAACCATATGGCCGAAAAGATGGTCGGGAAAAAACGCGAGGAAGTCATCGGGCGCCCGATCAAAGAAGTCATTCCGAGCACAAAGATGCCGCGGATTTTAAAAACGAGAGAGCCTGAATACAACCAAAAGCAGCTTTTAGGTGAGAATCAAATCGTGACTACCAGACTGCCGATCATTGATGAAGGCGGCCGTTTGCTCGGAGCGCTCTGTGTATTCAAGGATATAACGGATGCCGTTGAGCTGGCGGAGGAAGTGACGAATCTCAAACAGGTGCGCACGATGCTGGAGGCGATTATTCAATCCTCCGACGAGGCAATTTCTGTCGTTGATGAAAACGGCATCGGACTCTTGATCAATAAAGCGTATACGAAAATGACGGGGCTTTCTGAAAAAGAAGTCATCGGCAAGCCTGCAAACACTGATATCTCTGAAGGTGAAAGCATGCATTTAAAGGTGCTTGAAACAAGACGGCCTGTCCGCGGTGTCAGAATGAAGGTCGGCCCGAATGAAAAAGAGGTCATCGTAAATGTAGCGCCGGTCATTGTAGACGGGATTTTGAAAGGCAGCGTCGGTGTGATTCACGATGTGTCCGAAATTAAAATGTTGACAGCGGAGCTTAACCGCGCAAGGCAAATCATTCGGACGCTTGAAGCGAAATACACTTTTGACGACATTATCGGCAAAAGCGAGCAAATGCTGGTTGCGCTTGAACAGGCGAAGCTCGGGGCGAAAACGCCGGCAACGATTTTGCTACGCGGGGAATCGGGAACAGGAAAAGAACTGTTCGCCCATGCCATCCATAACGAAAGCGACCGGAAATACAATAAATTTATTCGCGTGAATTGTGCAGCCCTTTCTGAAAACCTGCTTGAATCAGAATTGTTCGGCTATGAGGATGGTGCGTTTTCAGGAGCGAAGCGCGGAGGTAAAAAGGGCTTATTCGAAGAAGCCAATAACGGCAGCATTTTCTTAGATGAAATCGGCGAGCTGACACAAAATATGCAGGCGAAATTGCTACGTGTCCTTCAAGAGAAGGAAATCGTCAGAGTGGGCGGCACGAAAGCGATCCCTGTCAATGTCAGAGTGATCGCGGCGACAAATGTAAATATCGAAAAGGCGATGGCGGATGGAACATTCCGCGAAGACCTGTATTACCGGATTAACCGCTATCCGATCTCTATTCCGCCTTTGCGGCAGCGGCTGGAGGACATTGAGGCACTCAGCGTCCGGCTTATCCAAAAGATCAACCGGGATTACGGCAGGAATGTAAAGGGGCTCTCGCAGCAAGCTTTGCGTGCCTTATCCGCATACCATTGGCCTGGGAATGTCCGCGAACTGGAAAATGTCCTTGGACGAGCCATGATTTTTCTGAATCCGCATATGGAATGGATTGAAAAAGATCACTTGCCTGTATTCGAACTTGTGCAAAAAGAAAGTGACACAGAACAAGGTGCAGGGTTTGATTTTCCGGATATTAAAGGCGAAAAGCTGTCTGTCGCAGTAGAAAAATTTGAAGCGCATTTGATCCAGCAAACGCTCGAAAAGCATCATTTTAACCGGACAAAAACAGCGAAAGCCCTCGGTGTCAGTATTCGGAATTTATATTACAAAATGGATAAATACGGCCTTGCAAATGAAGGCATGCAATAATTTGCAGAATGAACGCAAACATCTGCACGAATTTTTCAATACATCCGTTATGACAGCATGGCGAGGAGCTGGCATGGAACTTGCATAATAAAAGGCGGAGTCGAAACAAGAGAGGTGGTAACAGATGAAGCTGAAAGATTTGATCGGCAAAGCATCGATGTACAAAAACAAGACCATTGCGGTTGCCCATGCTGAGGATGAGGAAGTGATCCGGGCTGTAAAGCTGGCAGCCGAGCACCTATCCGCCCGTTTTTTGTTAGTGGGCGACAGCAAGAAACTAAACGATCTGACATCATCTATGCAAGGGCATCATGTGGAAATCGTTCATGCCGATTCGCCTGAGGAATCGGCAAAATTAGCAGTTCGTGCTGTGCATCACAAAACAGCGGACGTTCTAATGAAAGGGAATGTGCCGACTTCTGTTTTGCTTAAAGCGGTGTTGAACAGACAGGAGGGGCTTCGGTCATCCAGTGTCCTTTCCCACGTGGCTGTGTTTGATATACCGGACTTTGACAGATTGATGTTTGTGACAGATTCGGCTATGAATATTGCCCCTTCGCTGGAAGAGCTTCGGCAGATTTTGCAAAACGCCGTTCATGTGGCTCATGCAGTAGGGAACAATATGCCAAAAGCAGCTGCTTTGGCAGCGGTCGAAACAGTGAACCCGAAAATGGAAGCGACAGTGAATGCTGCTGCTCTTGCTCAAATGTGCAAAAGAGGCCAGATCAAAGGCTGCATTGTTGATGGACCGCTTGCTTTGGATAACGCAGTATCACAAATTGCTGCAGCCCAGAAAAAGATTTCGGGAAATGTAGCGGGCAACGCTGATATCCTTCTCGTCCCAACAATTGAGGCCGGCAATATTTTATATAAATCACTAATTTATTTTGCGAAGGCCAGCGTGGCGGCTGTGATTACGGGAGCAAAAGCGCCGATTGCCTTAACGAGTAGAGCGGATTCCGCTGAAAATAAACTGTATTCTATTGCGCTAGCGATATGCGCATCTGAAGAATACACACACTAGGAGGAACGAACATGGAACTTTTTAAATATATGGAGAAATACGATTACGAACAATTGGTATTCTGCCAAGATGAACAATCAGGCTTAAAAGCGATTATCGCAATTCATGATACAACGCTTGGTCCGGCGCTTGGCGGAACGAGAATGTGGACATATGAAAATGAAGAAGCGGCAATTGAAGACGCGCTCAGACTGGCAAGAGGCATGACCTATAAAAACGCGGCAGCAGGCTTAAACCTTGGCGGCGGAAAAACAGTGATAATCGGCGATCCGCGCAAAGATAAAAATGAAGAAATGTTCCGCGCGTTTGGCCGCTATATTCAAGGACTGAACGGAAGATACATTACAGCTGAAGATGTAGGCACAACGGTTGAGGATATGGACATTATTCATGATGAAACAGATTATGTCACAGGGATTTCTCCTGCTTTCGGCTCTTCTGGAAATCCTTCTCCAGTTACAGCGTACGGGGTGTACAGAGGAATGAAAGCAGCCGCTAAAGCTGCTTTCGGAACCGACTCTCTTGAAGGGAAAACCATCGCTGTACAGGGTGTAGGGAACGTAGCCTACAACCTATGCCGCCACCTGCATGAAGAAGGGGCAAACTTAATCGTTACGGATATCAACAAACAGTCAGTACAGCGCGCAGTTGAAGATTTTGGCGCCCGTGCGGTTGATCCGGAAGAGATTTATTCACAAGACTGCGATATTTATGCGCCGTGTGCCCTTGGTGCGACAATCAACGACGACACCATTAAACAGCTGAAGGCGAAAGTCATCGCGGGTGCGGCTAACAACCAATTAAAAGAAACACGCCATGGCGATCAAATTCACGAAATGGGCATCGTTTACGCACCGGATTATGTCATTAACGCTGGCGGCGTCATCAACGTGGCAGATGAGCTTTACGGCTATAATGCAGAACGCGCATTGAAGAAAGTTGAAGGCATTTACGGCAATATTGAGCGTGTACTTGAAATTTCTCAGCGTGACGGCATTCCGACGTATTTAGCGGCTGACCGCTTGGCAGAGGAACGGATTGAACGCATGCGCCGCTCAAGAAGCCAGTTTTTGCAAAACGGTCACAGTGTATTAAGCAGACGTTAAGAAATTGATCTGGAGGTTATGAAAGTGCTACATGATGAAAAACGCATTCTCACAATTAATCCAGGCTCAACTTCAACGAAAATCGGTGTTTTTCATAACGAACGAAGCATTTTTGAAAAAACATTGAGACACAACATAGAAGAGCTGCAGCGATTTGACTATATTATTGATCAGTATGAATTTCGTAAAAACCATATTCTCGAAACGCTTCATGAACAGGGAATCAATATCTCAAAGTTTGATGCAGTCTGCGCCAGAGGCGGCCTTCTCCGGCCGATTGAAGGCGGAACTTACGAAGTGAACGATGACATGATTGAGGACTTGAAAAGCGGCTATGCCGGCCAGCATGCTTCTAATCTCGGCGGTATTATCGCGCGAGAAATCGCTGACGGTCTGAATATCCCTTCGTATATCGTCGATCCTGTTGTCGTAGACGAAATGTCAGTGCTCGCAAAAATTTCAGGTATGCCCGAAATTGAACGGAAAAGTATTTTCCATGCGTTAAACCAAAAAGCTGTCGCCCGTAAGGCGGCAGCCTCTCTCGGCAAACGATATGAGAACATGAAAATGATTGTTACCCATATGGGCGGCGGGATTACAATTGGCGTCCATGACCACGGGCGAGTGGTAGATGTCAATAACGGCCTTCACGGAGAGGGGCCATTCAGTCCTGAACGTGCAGGAACAGTGCCTGCGGGAGATCTTGTGAATTTATGTTTTTCAGGACAGTATACAAAAGAAGAAATCATGAAAAAACTGGTGGGCACCGGCGGGCTTTTCGGCTATCTCGGTACGAATGACGCAGTAAAAGTGGAACAGATGATTCAGGGGGGCGATGAAAAAGCCCGTTTCATTTTTGATGCCATGGCGTATCAGGTAGCAAAGGAAATCGGGGCAGCCAGCGCTGCATTAAAAGGTGAAGTTGAAGCGATTGTGCTGACGGGAGGACTTGCGTACGGCAAAAGCTTTGTTTCCAATATCAGATCATACATAGATTGGATTTCAGACGTTTTAGTCTATCCGGGAGAAAATGAACTGCAGTCTCTGGCCCAAGGGGCGCTCAGGGTATTGCTGGGCGAAGAGCAATCCAAACAATATCGTATTGAATAGACAGACTAGGAGTGAGTCACCATGGCAACTGAGTATGACGTAGTCATTCTGGGCGGCGGTACCGGCGGTTATGTTGCGGCCATCAGAGCCGCTCAGCTCGGCTTAAAAACAGCCGTTGTGGAAAAGGAAAAACTCGGGGGGACATGTCTGCATAAAGGCTGTATCCCGAGTAAAGCGCTGCTTAGAAGCGCGGAGGTATACCGGACAGCTCGTGAAGCCGATCAATTCGGAGTGGAAACGGCTGGCGTGTCCCTCAACTTTGAAAAAGTGCAGCAGCGTAAGCAAGCTGTTGTGGATAAGCTTGCAGCCGGTGTGAATCATTTAATGAAAAAAGGAAAAATCGACGTGTACGACGGATATGGCCGTATCCTCGGACCGTCAATCTTCTCCCCGCTGCCGGGAACGATTTCTGTTGAACGGGGAAATGGCGAAGAAAATGACATGCTAATCCCGAAACAAGTCATTATTGCAACAGGATCAAGACCAAGAATGCTTCCGGGTCTTGAAGCGGACGGCAAGCATGTATTGACTTCGGATGAGGCTCTCCAAATGGAGGAGCTGCCAAAATCGATCATCATCGTCGGCGGAGGCGTTATTGGTATCGAATGGGCGTCTATGCTTCATGATTTTGGCGTGAAGGTAACGGTTATTGAATACGCGGACCGCATATTGCCGACTGAGGATCAAGACATTTCAAAAGAAATGGAAAGTCTTCTTAAGAAAAAAGGCATTCAGTTCGTTACAGGGGCAAAAGTGCTGCCTGACACAATGACAAAAACGTCAGACGACATCAGTATACAAGCGGAAAAAGACGGAGAAACCATTACTTATTCTGCTGAAAAAATGCTAGTTTCCATCGGCAGACAGGCAAATATCGAAGGCATCGGCATAGAAAACACCGATATTGTCACTGAAAAAGGCGTCATTTCAGTCAATGAAAGCTGTCAAACGAAGGAATCTCAAATTTATGCAATCGGAGACGTAATCGGTGGCCTTCAGTTAGCTCACGTTGCATCGCATGAAGGAATCATTGCCGTTGAGCATTTTGCAGGTCTCAATCCGCATTCGCTTGATCCAACGCTTGTACCGAAGTGCATCTACTCTAGTCCTGAAGCTGCCAGTGTCGGCTTAACAGAAGATGAAGCAAAGGCGAATGGGCACAATGTCAAGATCGGCAAGTTCCCATTTATGGCAATAGGAAAAGCGCTTGTATACGGAGATAGCGACGGATTTGTAAAAATCGTGGCGGATCGTGACACGGATGATATCCTCGGCGTGCATATGATCGGCCCTCATGTCACAGACATGATTTCAGAAGCGGGGCTTGCCAAAGTACTGGACGCGACGCCGTGGGAGGTCGGACAAACGATTCATCCGCATCCGACGCTTTCAGAAGCGATTGGAGAAGCAGCGCTTGCCGCAGACGGCAAAGCCATTCATTTTTAAAAGCACAAAGGAGGGGCTTGAATGAGTACAAACCGACATCAAGCACTAGGGCTGACTGATCAGGAAGCCGTTGATATGTATAGAACCATGCTATTAGCAAGAAAAATCGATGAAAGAATGTGGCTGTTAAACCGCTCTGGCAAAATCCCGTTCGTGATCTCTTGTCAAGGACAGGAAGCAGCGCAGGTAGGGGCGGCTTTTGCTCTTGACCGTGAAATGGATTATGTACTGCCGTACTACAGAGACATGGGCGTCGTGCTGGCGTTTGGCATGACAGCAAAGGATTTAATGATGTCCGGGTTTGCCAAAGCTGCAGATCCAAACTCAGGAGGCCGTCAGATGCCGGGGCATTTCGGACAAAAGAAAAACCGCATCGTGACAGGATCGTCTCCAGTAACAACGCAAGTTCCGCACGCAGTCGGCATTGCGCTGGCGGGACGTATGGAGAAAAAGGATATCGCAGCCTTTGTTACTTTTGGTGAAGGCTCTTCAAACCAAGGCGATTTCCATGAAGGAGCAAACTTTGCCGCTGTCCATAAGCTGCCGGTGATTTTCATGTGTGAAAACAACAAATACGCAATCTCAGTGCCTTACGATAAGCAAGTCGCATGTGAGAACATTTCCGACCGTGCCGTAGGCTATGGAATGCCTGGCGTAACTGTGAATGGAAATGATCCGCTGGAGGTTTATCAAGCGGTGAAAGAAGCGCGTGAACGCGCGCGCAGAGGAGAAGGCCCGACATTAATTGAAACGATTTCTTACCGCCTGACACCGCATTCCAGTGATGACGATGACAGCAGCTACAGAGGCCGTGAAGAAGTAGAGGAAGCGAAAAAAAGTGATCCTCTGCTTACTTATCAAGCTTACTTAAAGGAAGCAGGCCTGCTGTCCGAAGAGACAGAGCAAACCATGCTGGATGAAATCATGGCAATCATAAACGAGGCGACAGATGAAGCGGAGAACGCTCCTTATGCAGCTCCTGAGTCAGCGCTCGATTATGTGTATGCGAAGTAGGGAGGAAGTACAAATGTCAGTAATGTCATATATTGATGCGATCAATTTGGCAATGAAAGAAGAAATGGAACGAGATTCACGTGTCTTCGTTCTTGGGGAAGATGTAGGAAAAAAAGGCGGTGTATTTAAAGCCACAGCCGGCCTGTACGAACAATTTGGAGAAGAGCGTGTTATGGATACGCCGCTTGCTGAATCAGCGATCGCCGGTGTCGGTATCGGAGCGGCTATGTACGGCATGAGACCGATTGCCGAAATGCAGTTTGCTGATTTTATTATGCCAGCAATTAACCAGATTATTTCTGAGGCAGCTAAAATCCGCTATCGCAGCAATAATGACTGGAGCTGCCCGATCGTTGTCAGAGCCCCTTATGGTGGAGGCGTGCACGGAGCGCTTTATCATTCTCAATCAGTCGAATCGATTTTCGCCAATCAGCCCGGACTGAAAATTGTGATGCCTTCAACGCCATATGACGCGAAAGGACTCTTAAAAGCCGCAGTTCGTGATGAAGATCCGGTGCTGTTTTTTGAGCACAAGCGCGCGTATCGCCTGATAAAAGGAGAGGTTCCGGCAGATGATTATGTCCTGCCAATCGGCAAGGCTGATGTAAAACGGGAAGGCGACGATATCACAGTGATTACATACGGCCTGTGTGTCCACTTCGCGTTACAGGCTGCAGAACGTCTCGAAAAAGATGGCATTTCAGTGCATGTGGTGGATTTAAGAACGGTTTATCCGCTCGATCAAGAAGCAATCATCGAAGCCGCATCAAAAACCGGTAAGGTCCTTTTGGTCACAGAGGATACAAAAGAAGGCAGCATCATGAGTGAGGTGGCCGCGATTATATCCGAGCATTGTTTGTTCGACTTAGACGCGCCGATCAAACGGCTTGCAGGTCCTGATATTCCGGCTATGCCTTATGCGCCGACAATGGAAAAATACTTTATGGTCAACCCTGATAAAGTGGAAGCGGCGATGAGAGAATTAGCGGAGTTTTAAAGACGTAAGGAGGATACAATCATGGCAATTGAACAAATGACGATGCCGCAGCTTGGAGAAAGCGTGACAGAGGGGACGATCAGCAAATGGCTTGTCGCCCCCGGTGATAAAGTGAACAAATACGATCCGATCGCGGAAGTCATGACAGATAAGGTGAATGCAGAGGTTCCGTCTTCTTTTACAGGTACGATAACAGAGCTTGTGGGTGAAGAAGGCCAGACCCTGCAAGTCGGGGAAATCATTTGCAAAATCGAAACAGAAGGCGCCAACCCGGCTGAACAAAAACAAGAGCAGCCGGAGGCGCCAGCAGCAGCTGAGACACCTGCACCTGCCTCAGAAAACCGCGCCGAAGAAGCCAGTCAGCCCAATAAAAAGCGCTACTCGCCAGCTGTACTTCGTTTGGCCGGAGAGCACGGCATTGATCTTGATCAAGTGACAGGAACAGGTGCCGGCGGCCGCATTACGCGAAAAGATATTCAGCGCATCATTGAAACAGGCGGCGTGAAAGAACGACCTGAGGAGCCGAAAACAGCAGCTCCTGCGCCTGCGTCTTTACCAAAACCAGAGCCGAAGAAGGAAGAGATTTCATATCCTGCGTCTACAGCCGGGGATAAAGAAATCCCTGTCACAGGCGTAAGAAAAGCAATTGCTTCCAATATGAAACGAAGCAAAACAGAAATTCCACATGCTTGGACGATGATGGAAGTCGACGTCACAAACATGGTCGCATACCGCAACAGCATAAAAGATTCCTTCAAGAAAACAGAAGGCTTTAATTTAACCTTTTTCGCCTTTTTCGTCAAAGCGGTCGCTCAGGCGTTAAAAGAATTCCCGCAAATGAATAGCATGTGGGCGGGCGATAAAATCATTCAGAAAAAGGATATCAATATTTCAATCGCAGTTGCGACAGAGGATTCTTTATTTGTTCCGGTGATTAAAAACGCTGATGAAAAAACAATTAAAGGCATTGCGAGAGAAATTAATGATCTTGCCAAAAAAGTAAGAGACGGAAAACTCTCAGCAGATGATATGCAGGGGGGAACGTTTACCGTCAACAACACGGGTTCGTTCGGATCCGTTCAGTCGATGGGCATCATCAACTACCCTCAGGCTGCGATTCTTCAAGTGGAATCCATTGTCAAACGCCCGGTTGTCATGGATCATGGCATGATTGCTGTCAGAGATATGGTCAATCTGTGCCTGTCCTTGGATCACAGAGTGCTTGATGGCCTTGTGTGCGGAAGATTCCTCGGACGCGTGAAACAAATTTTAGAATCGATTGACGAGAAAACATCTGTTTACTAATAAGCAAAAAGAGCATTTTTTGAAACATAACTTCAAAAAATGCTCTTTTTCTATGCAGCATTATTCAGCGATTCGGATTTTCATTTCGACCCGATATTCTTCTTGTTTTTTGGGTGAGTAATGAATCGGTATAATTAACTCGTAAACATCACTGGCAACTGTTAATTGGTGGTCTGCGATATACTTGATAAGCTTCTGTAAGTTGAGAAAATAATGCTCAGGTGAAAAATTATACGCGATACAAACATATCTGCCCTTAGGAATCGTTATGATTTCCATATCCGGCGTAATGGCAGAAATTTGTTTATTCGTCAATACAGGCGTAAAGATATGGCAGTAAGTCATTTCATCAATGCTGGTGTACGGCTGAAATGAAAAAGTGGCACCGTAGCTATTGTTCGTAAATCCATCTGCTGATTCGATAAAATTTTTTAATTTGCTGTAGGAGGCGTTGAGCACGTTTTCAGGCCCGATTCCCTCTGCCTCTGTCTGAATGATACGTGTTTCTTCTTCATCTAAAACAAACACCTCGCCGAGCGCAGGGTATTCCATCTGCCGTTTCATCCGCTTTTTCACCAGTGAAATGGTTTCTTCCAATGCTAATAAAAAGTCCAATTTCTCCCTGATTTGCTTCTCTTGCTCTGTATAAAAAGCAAATAGTTCTCCCATTTCTAAGTCCTGTGCCTTTTTCATCTCTTCTAAAGGTGTACCGATATATTTCAATGATTTGATCAGATCCAGATGAATGAGCTGAGAATCTGTATAATAGCGGTAGTTGGTATCCGGGTCGACGTAGGCGGGTTTAAATAAATCAATTTTATCGTAATAACGGAGCGCTTTAATCGACACGTTTGCCAGTTTTGAAACTTCTCCAATTAAGTAATACGATTCTTTCATGCCACCACTCCTTCTATGATCAGTATAATGAAAAAGCGCATACTTTGCAGTACACAAAGAATGCGCTTTTTATTATGTGCTGGCTTTGAGATGTGCAGGCGCTTTCCAAGCAATGGTCAGCGCAATGCCTATGGCTAAAGCTGCCGTTGCAAAGTAGAATGGGTAGTTTACATCAATATCGAACAGCATTCCGCCGATAATAGGCCCGAATACATTGCCGATACTTGTAAACATTGAATTCATACCGCCGGCGAACCCCTGTTCATTTCCCGCAATCTTTGACAGATAAGTCGTTACCGCAGGCCGCATGAGATCAAATCCGACAAATACGGTGACTGTAACTAGCAGAATCGCAACATAAGAATTCACGAATGTCATTAAGAATACCAGGCTCGTCGAGAGAATTAAGCTATACCGAATTAAATGGATTTCGCCAAACCACCTTGTAAAGCGGTCGAATAAGACGACTTGCGTAATGGCGCCAACAATCGCTCCTCCTGTAATCATAATAGCAATGTCGCTGGCCGTAAATCCGAATTTATGGTCAACGAATAACGCAAATAAAGATTCAAATGACGCTAAACCAAAAGACGAAATCAGGATAATGAGAAAAGCAATGAAATACATGGGTGCAAAAATTCGTTTGAAGCCTGTCTTCTGCCCTTTTATGTCCTGATTTTCAGGATTTCGTTCCGGCTCGCGCAGCGTGAGCATTGATAAAATGGCTGCCAGCAAGGCAAAGGCTGCCGCAAAGAAAAAAGGCAAACGGGAATAGATTTCCGCTAAAAACCCCCCGATGCCAGGACCGATAATAAAGCCTGTTGAAATAGCGGCTGACATATAACCTAGCGCTTTCGGCCGCGTTTTAATGGTCGTGATGTCAGCGATAAAAGCCGTGACCCCAGGCATAATAAAGGCAGCGCTGACACCGCCAAGCATACGGGAGATAAATAAAACCTCAACTGTTTTTCCGATGCCGAATAAAAACTCCGAAACACTAAAGAACAACAGGCCGATCACGATCATAATTTTACGCCCGAAGCGGTCAACCCATCGTCCGCCTATTGGTGAAATAATGAGCTGTGTAACAGCGAAGCAGGCAACCATATAGCCGACCGCGGTGCCCGATAAATGCAACTCATTCATAATGGTAGGTGTTACCGGAATCACAAGTCCGATCCCCAAAAACGCAATAAATAAATTGGTTAATAATATTGTTAAGGTGATATTTTGTTTCTCCATGTAACTTCCCCTTTTTCGAAAGTGTATCCCTTATACTCTAATGCCTCCTCTTAGAGGAGAGTCAACGGATTTACAAAATCTTTACGGGACTAGCATATCAATGTGCCGCGGCAGGACTTGAATTACCGCGGGCGTATGAGTATAGACTTCTCCATCTGTATCAGCCTTTTTGACAGTGTCTGTTTCAATTTCGATACGAGAGGCCTGGATATAGGACAGCTCTCCGGTAAAACGATCAATTGTGCCCTGTTCCATGCTCATCAGCTCCCGCAATGCGGAGAGATTGGTGCCGCGGCAAATGAGGATATCGAGTAAGCCGTCATCTATACTGGCATCCGGCAGGGGAATTCGGTTCGTTCCAATGTATTGTCCGTTCATAACTAGCAGCATAACGGCTTCTTCTTTAATTTCTTTTCCATCAATTTTTAATGTCATCGGAAACGATCCGGCAGATGAGACTGTTCGGAGTGCACTTGTAAAATAGCTGATTTTTCCCAATAATGCTTTTGAGGTTTCGTTGATTTGATTCGACGTTTCTGTAATCAGACCGATCCCCCAGAAATTTAAAAAATAACGCTCGTTCATCTGACATACGTCTACGCTTGTTTTTTTTCCTGACACAAGTGCTTCCGCCGCCTTTGCGAGATTTTGAGGGATGCCCAGCACTCTTGAAAAGTCATTGCATGTTCCGCCGGGCAAAATCCCGACCGCAGGCTTTCTTTCTAAAGCGCTGATGCCATTAATGCATTGATGGACTGTACCGTCGCCGCCGAGAATAAAGACGGTGTCGACAGAATCATCAATGGATTGGCAAAAATAATACGCATCGTCTTTTTTCTTTGTCTGTCTAATGATCACCTCATCTAAAGCTTGTGATAATACCGGTACCACAGCCCCTAACGCTTTTTCTATATTTTTGTTGCCTGCATTTCCGTTATGAATCAGTAACGCTTTCCGGTGGCTCATACAAAACTGCTCCTTTATTTTACAACTGGTTATATAATCCCCTTTTTCTGTAAGCTGTAAACGGAGACCAAAAAAGGGTACGGTCAAGCAATGTTATTTGCCGATATGGACGTTTCCTTGCTATCATAAGAACAGATGATGAAAAAGGAGAGGTCTTCATTGAACATGGACTTTAATTTATTTATGAATGATATTGTCCGCCAAGCGAGACAAGAAATTACCGCTGCCGGATACACTGAGCTGAAAACCGCTGAAGAGGTGGATGAGGCGCTTACGAAAAAAGGAACGACGTTAGTCATGGTAAACTCTGTTTGTGGATGCGCCGGAGGAATTGCAAGACCGGCTGCATACCATTCCGTTCACTATGATAAAAGACCTGATCAGCTCGTTACCGTCTTTGCCGGACAGGATAAAGAAGCGACAGCGCGAGCGCGTGACTATTTTGAAGGATATCCGCCATCTTCTCCGTCCTTTGCGATTTTGAAAGACGGAAAAATCATGAAAATGGTAGAGCGCCATGAAATTGAAGGCCATGAGCCGATGGCAGTAGTGGCAAAGCTGCAAGAAGCTTTTGAAGAATATTGTGAAGAAGTATAAGACGAAAAACCCGGGTGCCTAAGCGGCCCCGGTTTTTTTATGCATAAAATCCCAAAGAGATATGAATAAATATTAAGAGATTATTCAATCCAATTATGCAATGAATCTATTTTTATCTAGTAATATCAAAAAGAGACCGTTGGAAAAATAAGCTTGAAGATAATTTTTAAAAATAGTATTGCATAAAAATAAGAAACTGTTTAAAATACAAATTAACGAATAAATATTCAAATACACGAAAAGTAATGAATATGGGGGAAATGGATCATGAAAAAATGGCTCTTATTACTTGTAGCTGCCTGCATCATTTTTGCATTATCTGCTTGCGGCTCAAGCAATTCAGGTTCAGAAGGCGGCAAGAAAAAATTAATTATGGGTACTTCGGCGGATTACAAACCGTTTGAATATAAAGAAGGCGATAATATTGTCGGCTTTGATGTAGAGTTGGCAAAAGCGCTGGCGAAGAAGACTGGCTACGAAATTGAAGTGCAGGATATGGACTTCAACAGCTTAATTACAGCGCTGAAATCAAAACAGGTGGATCTGGTTCTGTCAGGAATGACACCGACGCCTGAGCGTAAAAAACAAGTTGATTTTTCCGATGTGTACTACACAGCGAATCATATGATTGTCAGCAAAAAAGACAGCGGCATTACATCTCTGAAAGACCTGAAAGGAAAAACAGTCGGCGTTCAGCTTGGCTCTATTCAGGAAGAGAAGGGGAAAGAGCTTTCTCCAGAATATGGTTTTAAAACAGAAGACCGCAACAGAATTTCTGATTTAGTGCAGGAAATCAAATCTGACCGCTTTGATGCCGCGATTATCGAAGACATGGTAGCAGAGGGGTATTTCAAATCAAATGACGACCTGCAAGGCTTCGTGATTCCTGATGCGAAAGCGGAGGAAGCCGGTTCAGCGATTGCTTTCAGAAAGGACAGTGAACTGACAGACAAATTCAATAAAGCGCTCAAGGAAATGGAAGATAACGGAGAGCTCGAGAAATTGAAGAAGAAATGGTTCACTGGCGAGAAGTAAAAAAAGCGGCTCAACTTTTTCGTTGAGCCTTTTTATTGAATAGGAAATCTTTTTTCCTGTAAGAAAAGGAGACAAAGACTATGAATTTGGATTTTTCAGCAACGATCCCCCAAATTCCTTTTATATTAGAAGGCTTGGCAATTACTTTGAAAATTGTTATCGTATCAGCCATTATCGGACTTATACTCGGTATTGTGCTAAGCTTATGCAAGATCAGCACATTCCGCCCACTGATCTGGATCGCTGATTTTTATACATCAGTGTTCCGCGGTACGCCTTTAGTGCTGCAGCTTATGATTGTCTATTTCGGGCTTCCGCAGCTGCTCGGCTTTCAAATTGACCAGTTTTGGGCTGCGGTTGTCGCATTGTCATTGAATTCCGCCGCTTATGTATCGGAAATTATCAGAGCCGGAATCAACGCCATTGATAAAGGGCAGAAAGAGGCGGCTGTCGCACTTGGTGTCCCGTACGGCAAAATGATGAAGGATCTGCTGTTGCCGCAGGCCTTCAAAAATATATCACCTGCAATTGTAAATGAATTAATTACGTTAACAAAAGAATCGGCGATCGTCACCGTCATCGGGCTTGGTGATGTCATGAGGCGCGCTTATCAATCTGGCGCCGCCACTTATAATTACCTTGAGCCGCTCATTATCGCCGGATTGATTTATTATGTGCTTGTCCTGATTTTAACGTTTATCGGCAAGGCTGTAGAAAGGAAGCTGAAATCCAATGATTAAGATTGAAAAGCTGTCAAAATCATTTGGGAAACACGAAGTATTAAAAAACATTTCAACAACAATCGCCGAAGGTGAAGTTGTTGCCGTAATCGGCCCTTCAGGCTCAGGCAAATCAACGTTCCTTCGCTGTTTAAACCTGTTGGAAAAGCCTAATGGCGGAACCATTACAATCAAAGACAAGGTGATCACGGAGGCGAAAACCAACACATTAAAGGTCCGGGAAAACATCGGGATGGTTTTTCAGCATTTTCATCTCTTTCCGCACAAAACGGTTCTCGAAAATATCATGTACGCGCCTATCAATGTCAAAAAAGAATCAAAACAGGCTGCACAGGAAAAAGCCGAAGAACTGCTCCGCAAAGTCGGTTTGTTTGAAAAGAGAAATGACTATCCAAACCGCTTGTCTGGCGGACAAAAACAGCGTGTCGCCATCGCCCGGGCTCTTGCAATGAATCCGGAAATCATGCTGTTTGACGAACCGACCTCTGCACTTGATCCGGAGATGGTCAAAGAAGTGCTCCAGGTTATGAAAGAACTGGTCGAAACCGGTATGACCATGGTGATTGTCACGCATGAAATGGGTTTCGCAAAAGAAGTAGCTGACCGCGTGTTATTTATGGATCAAGGAATGATTGTCGAGGACGGCAATCCGAAAGAATTTTTTCTTTCGCCAAAATCCAAAAGAGCGCAGGACTTTTTAGAGAAAATATTATAGAATATAGAAAAAAAGAAGAAGGCTGATCGCTTCTTCTTTTTTATTGAAGAAACAAATAGAAATGGAGTCCGACATGTTTAAAATTGGTTATCGCACAATAAAGACCGCGCTTGGAACAGCTTTGGCTATTTATATAAGCCAGCTTTTGCACTTGCAAAACTTCGCATCAGCAGGAATCATCACCATTTTGTGCATTCAAATCACACAAAAACGGTCGCTTCAGGCATCGTGGGCCCGCTTTGCGGCATGCTGTCTGGCAATTCTTTTTTCTTATCTTTTTTTCGAGCTGATTGGCTATCACCCGTTTGTTATCGGAGCGCTTCTCTTGATATTCATACCGATAACCGTCCTCTTAAAAATTAACGAGGGAATTGTCACCAGTTCAGTTATTATCCTTCATTTATACATGTCCGGCGGCATTACGCTTGCTTTTATTTGGAATGAAGTTCAGTTGATTACGGTTGGTATCGGTGTCGCTCTTTTGATGAACTTGTATATGCCTAGCCTTGACCGGAAGCTGATTGCCTATCGCAAAAAGATAGAGGATAACTTTGCTGTCATTTTCGCGGAAATAGAGCGGTATTTGTTAACTGGTGAGCAAGATTGGACTGGAAAAGAAATACCGGAAACACACCAGCTCATCACGGAGGCGAAAAACCTGGCATACCGAGATGTGCAAAACCACATTCTGCGCTACGAAAATCTGCATTATCATTATTTTAAAATGAGAGAAAAGCAATTTGAAATTATCGAACGCCTTCTCCCTAAAGTGACTTCTATCTCTATTACGGTAGATCAGGGAAAAATGATCGCTGAATTTATTCACGATTTGCGGGAAGCGATACACCCGGGAAATACAGCGTACAAATTTCTGAAAAGACTTGCTGATATGAGAAAAGAATTTGAGGAGATGCCGCTCCCGGCGACAAGAGAGGAATTTGAAGCAAGAGCCGCTCTCTTCCATCTTCTCGGGGAAATGGAACAATATTTAGTAATCAAAAGTTATTTTAAAGGAATAAAAGCGCAAAAATCACTCGCATGATTCGCATGAGCTCTTCCTTCATTGGTCAACCTAATGAAAAAGGAGGAGCTTATGCGTTTTTTCTTATGTTCGATTTTTATGATGATTTCTCCGATTTGGCCGCTTGGCGAAAACCCGCTGCCGGGCGATCCGTATGTCATTGTCAACAAGAGAACAAACGAACTTGCTGTCATCCTCGACAATAAAGTAGAAGGCGTGTACAGCGTGGCGACCGGAAAAACAGACGATCTGACGCCAGAAGGGGAATTTTCAGTAACGGTTAAAGCGGTGAATCCTTACTACAGAAGGAAAAATATTGAAGGGGGATCTCCTGACAATCCGCTTGGGGCAAGATGGATCGGATTTGACGCGAAAGGAACAGACGGGCGGATTTACGGAATTCATGGGACAAACAGGGAAGACTCAATAGGAAAATTTGTGTCTAACGGCTGTATACGTATGCATAACGATGAGGTCGTTCATCTATTTCAAACGATTCCAGTGGGAACGAGAGTGCTGATTACGGACGACACCCGCTCTTTTGAGGAGATTGCTATCGAGCATAAAGCTCTGATAAAAAAGCAGGATGTTCCCATTCAATAGAGCCGCCTGCTTTTTTATCGTTAGAAAAACATGACGATTCCTGAGAGCACACTTGAAAGAATAAAAACTCCCAAAATCACAATCAAAACGCTTTTCATCAATTTTTGAGACATGATTTCACTCCTTAGACAATCTGTCTATATTTTAGCGTGTTTTGAATGGACGGACAAGCGATATCTATTGGCGGAAAGCAGGGATAAAAATGAACAGGCTTGACCATATCGGGATAGCCGTTTTTTCGATAGAAGAAGCGAGAAGCTTTTATGAGGATATATTGGGGCTAGCGTTTCTTCATCAAGAAACGGTTGAAGAGCAAAAGGTGAATGTTGCTTTGTTTCAAGCAGGAAGCGTCAAGCTGGAGCTGATAGAGCCGTTGACAGCTGACAGCCCCGTCCGTTTATTTTTGGAGAAGAAAGGGCAGGGGCTGCATCATATTGCGTTTTTGTGCAACAGCCTATCTGAAAAGCTTCAAGCATTGTCTGACCGGAAAGTTCAATTGATTGACAGGTATCCGAGACAGGGAGCAAACGGGAAAAAGATTGCATTTCTTTCTCCGCGGGAAACAAACGGCGTTCTTGTAGAGCTTTGCGAACCGAAAGGAGACCAAACCAATGAACATGAATGAGCATATTGATCATTTATACACGAGACGCGGGCAGGCAGAACAAGGAGGAGGACATGAAAAGCTGGCCCAGCAGCGGCAAAAGGGAAAGCTCACCGCTCGGGAAAGGATCGCGTTTCTTCTTGATCAGGACAGCTTTATCGAGCTGCATTCTTTCATGGAAAGCCAAGTGTTAACAAGAGAACAGCGCATTTTAGGGGATGGGGTCGTGACAGGGTACGGGACAATTGACGGCCGCTCTGTATATGTATTTGCGCAAGACTTCAGTGTATTCGGCGGGGCGCTTGGCGAAACCCATGCCAAAAAAATCTGTGCTCTGATGGACCTGGCAGCAAAAAATAAGGCGCCGATTATCGGGCTGAATGACTCAGGTGGTGCGAGAATTCAAGAGGGTGTGGTATCATTAGATGGATACGGTCACATATTTTACCGAAACGTCTTATATTCCGGAGTCATTCCGCAAATATCGGTTATTTTAGGGCCGTGCGCTGGAGGCGCTGTATATTCTCCGGCACTCACAGATTTTATATTTATGGCTGAACAGACCGGCCGGATGTTTATTACCGGGCCAAAGGTGATTGAAAAAGTGACAGGAGAACAGGTTGATGCGGAGAGCTTAGGCGGAGCGGGAATACATAATGCCGTCAGCGGGAACGCCCACTTTTCTGGACATACGGAGAAGGAGGTTCTGACAGGAGTGAAAAAACTGCTGTCTTATTTGCCGCTGAATGGCCAGACAGCAGCGACGAAGCCAGAGAAAGAGGCCTCCAGGCCGTTATTAAACCATCTCGTGCCCGCTGACACGACAAAGCCGTATGATGTTCGGACGGTGATTAAGGAGCTGGCTGATCCGCAGTCTTTTTTTGAGATTCAGCCGTTTTTTGCGAAAAACATTGTCATTGGATTTGCAAGGCTGGGTGAAAAAACGATCGGCATCGTTGCGAGCCAGCCGAAGCATCTGGCAGGCAGCCTGACGATTGACGCTGCTGATAAAGCAGCAAGGTTTATCCGTTTTTGTGATGCATTTGATATACCGCTGCTAACTGTCGAGGATGTTCCGGGGTTTCTGCCGGGTGTTCAGCAGGAGCATAACGGAATTATCAGGCACGGAGCAAAATTATTGTTTGCCTATGCAGAAGCAACCGTCCCAAAAGTTACGCTCATAATCAGAAAAGCGTATGGCGGCGCCTATGTCGCTATGAACAGCAAAGCAATCGGAGCGGACCTTGTGTTTGCATGGCCAAATGCTGAAATCGCAGTGATGGGTTCAGAGGGCGCGGTATCGATTTTGTATGAAAAGGAAATAAAAGCTTCAGCCGACCCGCAAAAGACAAAACAAGAAAAAACAGCTGAATACAAAAAGCAAAACGCCGGGCCATATAAAGCAGCGGCCTGCGGAATGGTCGATGACATCATTTTGCCGGAAGAATCAAGGAAAAGACTGATTCAAGCTTTTCACATGCTTGCATATAAGACAGAAGAGAGACCGAAAAAAAAGCACGGTAACATACCGCTTTAACATGGAGGGACTTACAAATGGTGAATGAAAAACGCCTGCTGGAAGAATTTTTAGAACTTGTCCAAATTGACTCAGAAACAAAACACGAAGCAGAAATCTGCAAAGTGCTGAAACAAAAATTTTCTGATTTAGGTGTGGATGTAAAGGAAGACGATACAATGGATATCACTGGCCACGGAGCCGGAAACCTGATTTGCACATTAAAAGGAACAAAACAAACAGATACCATTTATTTTACATCTCATATGGACACAGTTGTACCCGGAAACGGCGTAAAACCGGTTGTAGAGAATGGTTATGTTAAAACAGACGGCACTACGATTTTAGGCGCTGATGATAAAGCGGGGCTGGCTGCAATGTTTGAAGCGATTAAAGTGCTGAAAGAAGAAAACATTGAACATGGCACGATTGAATTCATCATCACAGTAGGCGAGGAATCAGGACTGATCGGAGCGAAGGCGCTTGACCGTTCTATGATCACAGCATCCTACGGCTATGCCCTTGACTCAGACGGTAAAGTCGGAAATATCATTGTGGCCGCGCCGACACAAGCAAAGGTAAGAGCGGCAATTTACGGGAAAACCGCACACGCCGGGGTTGAACCAGAAAAAGGCATTTCAGCCATTACAATCGCTAGCAAAGCGATTTCGAAAATGCCATTGGGCCGAATCGATGAAGAAACAACAGCAAACATCGGCCGGTTTGAAGGCGGCACACAAACAAACATTGTATGCGACGAAGTCCATATTCTTGCTGAAGCACGCTCTTTAGTTCCTGAGAAAATGGAAGCTCAGGTTCAAAAAATGAAAGCTGCTTTTGAAGAAGCCGCTGCTGATATGGGCGGACGCGCAGAAGTCGAAATTGAAGTCATGTATCCAGGCTTCAAATATCAAGACGGCGACCAAGTTGTTGAAATCGCGAAAAAAGCGGCAGCTAAAATCGGACGTCCGAGCGAGCTGCAAACAAGCGGCGGCGGAAGCGACGCGAACGTTATTGCAGGTCATGGCATTCCGACGGTCAATCTTGCTGTCGGTTACGAGCAAATTCATACAAAGAATGAAAAAATGCCGATCGAAGAACTTGTTAAAACGGCAGAAATGGTTGTTGCCATTATTGAAGAGGCAGGAAAATAAGAAAGGAAAACCCGAGTGCGCTTGCCCGCATCGGGTTTTTTCTTGCATTCAGCGCCATTGCCTAAGCGGCCAAAATAACACGTCCTGTTTTTTAGCGTAATGAAGCAAGGGGTCTGACTCTGGCAATGGAATGTCGTGGGCTTCAGCTACCGTATTGACCGAAAACGTGGCTTCGGCATTTTGTAACAGCCAAGGATGATGATGAATGTCTTCATAATAGAGCTTGTTGCGATAAACGGTGTAGAGTCTGTATCGTTCCGTCAGCCAGTAATCGAGCGAATCCTCTTCCGCTGTAAAAGGAGCTGAAATGGGCCGGTATGCGGCGCGGAATGCTGCTTCTCTGTCGTCTCTCCGCTTGCTGACATAGTCAATGCCATCACCGTTTTTATCAGCTTTCATATCAGCGTAAAAATATGGCAAATGAAAGAACGTGCGAGCGCCCAGGACCGTCAGCTGATGATCAGCATCTAAGCTGAAAAAATAAATGCCGGGCTTGCCTTTATAAGTGACATAGGTGCGGAGGTTAAGCTCAGGAAACGCACGTGCACCGGGAATGGCAGGAAGAAAACGCGCCCTCAGGTTTGTGAGCATAAAGGGAAGCATGCTGATCCAAGCTTGCCCGTTATATGTATCTAATTCTAAAACCGGCGGTACCAAAGCGCGAAGGGTAGAAACATCAACAGGCCAGTGGGCAAATAAGACATCATTCCAGGTTTGTCTCATGATCCAAATGCCTTCAGGCACAGAAATATTTTTTTGCTGAAAGCGTTCCGTCACGTATATCCTCCTTTCAGGGATGTGAGTAAAGGTATTCCCGATTTCCTTCATTTTAAACGGATACGGCTGTTTTTTAGGGTGGCCATTTTCGCCTCAGCCATAACAGAAAAGGGTGCGACGAAACAAAAAAACAACCCCGGCTTTTCGCTCGGGGTTGTTTCATTATTTCACCGGCTCAGTAAGAGCGGTGGCTTTTTTACTTTTATAGTGCGTCATCTGAAGGACGATGTTTTGCACTGTCAGGAATAGCCCGCTTGTGAACCAGTACAGCGGAAGAGCTGCCGGAACATTAAGCGAGAAAATCGTCATCATCACAGGGAAGATGAACACCATCAGTTTTGCAGATTGCTGCGCCGCCGGGTTTTGCGGGACAGCGGAATATTTCGCGCTCAGTTTTTGAGCGACATAGGCTTGGATAAAGTACATAGCTCCCGCACTAAGAGACACGAGAATGTCAGATTGTCCTAAACTGAACCATAAAAACGAGTGTGACGCAATTTCAGGTGTAGAGCGAATCGCGTAATAAAACCCAATCACAATAGGAAACTGAATCAGCATTGGGAGGCATCCCATGGCAAGCGGATTGATATTGTGCTCTTGATATAGCTTCATCATTTCCGTTTGCAGTTCTTTTTGCTTTTCCGGGTCCTTCGTCTTTTTCAATTTGGCCTGAATGCTGTCAACCTGAGGTTTAATAACTGCCATTTTCTCTTGGAATATGCGCTGTTTTTTAAATTGATTGACAAACAAAGGCAGTACAACGACACGCACAATAATGGTTACGAGAATAATAGACAGTCCGTATTCTCCGTGAAACAGCCCGGCAACACCCTTAAGCAGAGCGGAAAACGGTTCGATTAAATAGTCGTGGAAAAAACCGACGTTGCTGAGGCCTCCCACCTGATTAGTCGCCGCGAAAGCAGCATTGCCCGAGCATAATACGATCAAAAAGATACCGATAGCCAAAAGTTTTTGATATGTTTTTAACAATTTGTTCTCCTCCTTTTTATAAATGCGGTTTATAAAAGAAGAGAACTGGCGTCTTCATCATCGTTCACAGGCGAATTCATGCGGAAGACTTTACGTATCCAAGTTGTAATGCGATGATATATAATAATAAGAAAGTCTGTTCGGTTAATGTGAAAGACCGTCTGATGTTCATCTGTTCGTTTTGATTTCCAGTGCTCGCCGGCACGGCACTCTCGTAAGAGGAATGCAATCCCGATTGCCGTCAGAGCCGGAAGAATAATTGTGAAAAAATCGACTAAGAATAAAACGTCATTTATCGATTCCACAAACATTGTAATCACATCCATTCAATACCTTCATTTTACTATATGTACAAGCCATTGTCTAATGAACGAAAAGGAGATTTGTTTATGCAGGGAAAGAGCCGAATTATTTTCCATATTGATATGAACAGTTTCTATGCATCGGTGGAAATGGCATATGATCCGGCTCTCCGGGGAAAGCCGGTCGCAGTTGCCGGAAACGTAAAGGAGCGAAAGGGCATTGTGGTGACATGCAGCTACGAAGCAAGGGCGCGCGGCGTCAAAACAACAATGCCGGTTTGGCAAGCGAAGCGCCATTGTCCAGAGCTCATCATTCTTCCGCCGAACTTTGACCGCTATAGAAGCTCTTCAAGAGCGATGTTTAACATTCTCCGCGAATATACTGACCTGGTGGAGCCTGTCTCCATCGACGAAGGCTATATGGACATGACCGATACACCATACAGCAGCCGCGCTCTGGAGACGGCAAAAGAAATTCAAAGCAGGCTGCAAAAAGAGCTGCTGCTTCCGTCAAGCATAGGGATCGCGCCGAATAAATTTCTCGCAAAGATGGCGTCTGATATGAAAAAACCGCTTGGCATTACGATTTTAAGAAAGAGACAAGTGCCCGACATCCTTTGGCCGCTTCCTGTTGGAGAGATGCACGGAGTTGGCAATAAGACAGCGGAAAAACTGAAAGGACTCGGCATTCATACAATCGGAGAGCTAGCTGCAGCTAATGAACACTCGCTGAAGCGCCTGCTTGGCATCAACGGTCCGCGCCTTAAAAATAAAGCAAACGGCATTCACCATGCGCCGGTTGACCCGGAGCGCATTTACGAATTTAAAAGCGTCGGCAACTCATCGACACTTTCACATGATTCCAGTGATGAAGAGGAGCTGTTAGGCGTTTTCAGAAAACTTGCCGCTTCCGTGAGTGACCGTTTACAGCGCAAGGAAGTCATGGCTTCGAAGCTTTTTATTATGATTAGATATGCAGATTGGAAAACCATCACCAGAAGCATCACGCTGAAAAATCCGATCGATCAAAAAAATGAAATTATGAAAGAAGCGGAGCACCTCTTTTTTAAACATTGGAATAAAAATCCTGTCAGGCTGCTTGGCATTACCGGAACGGATTTAGTAGAAAAAGAACAGGCCTATAAGCAGCTTGATTTGTTCAGCTTTAATGAAGATGCGAAGGATGAGCCCATTCAGCAGATGATGGAAAAGCTGAATGAAAAGTACGGATCCAAGCTGATCAGAAAAGGGGCAAGGGTAAAAAAAGAGGAGAGCAAAACGAAGGGAACAAGCTTTAATAAAGATTTTTTTCAGGATGAAAAGAAAAGTTGAATAGCTTGAAAAAAAGGGTGAAAGTATGGTAATTTCTTTATTATAAATATCATTTTATTTTAATTTAAATTTTAAAATGATTAAAACGTTTGCAGAAGGGACGTTAGAATATGTCAAAACAACAAATCGGCGTTATCGGACTTGCGGTCATGGGTAAAAATCTGGCTTTAAATATCGAAAGCCGGGGATTTTCTGTTTCTGTTTACAACAGATCAAGCAGTAAAACTGAGGAGTTTTTGCAGGAGGCAAAAGGAAAAAATGTTGTTGGCACATACAGCATTGAAGAGTTTGTCCAATCCTTGGAAACACCGCGTAAAATCTTATTAATGGTTAAAGCGGGAACTGCAACAGATGCGACAATTCAATCTCTTCTTCCTCATCTTGAGAAGGATGATATTTTAATTGACGGCGGAAATACATACTATAAAGATACACAGCGCCGTAACAAAGAGCTCGCTGAAAGTGGCATTCATTTTATCGGAACAGGCGTTTCCGGCGGAGAAGAAGGAGCGCTTAAAGGGCCTTCTATCATGCCTGGCGGACAAAAAGAAGCGCATGAGCTTGTGAAGCCGATTCTTGAAGCGATTTCTGCAAAAGTTGACGGAGAACCTTGTACGACATATATCGGTCCCGACGGTGCCGGCCATTACGTAAAAATGGTGCATAACGGTATTGAATACGGAGATATGCAGCTGATTTCTGAATCTTATTTCATTCTGAAACAGGTGCTCGGTCTTTCAGCAGATGAGCTTCACGAAGTTTTCGCTGAATGGAATAAAGGTGAGCTTGACAGCTACTTGATTGAGATTACAGCTGACATCTTTACGAAAAAAGACGAAGAAACAGGCAAACCGCTTGTTGATGTGATTCTTGATAAAGCAGGCCAAAAAGGAACAGGAAAATGGACAAGCCAAAGCGCACTTGACTTAGGTGTTCCGCTTCCGATTATTACTGAGTCTGTATTCGCGCGCTTTATCTCAGCTATGAAGGAAGAGCGTGTGAAAGCTAGCGGCCTTCTTGCAGGACCAGATGTGAAGCCAGTTACAGAAAATAAAGAAGAGCTGATTGAAGCAGTCAGAAAAGCGCTGTTCATGAGTAAAATCTGTTCTTACGCGCAAGGATTTGCCCAAATGAAAGCTGCTTCTGAAGAATATAACTGGGATCTGAAATATGGCGAAATCGCTATGATCTTCCGCGGCGGCTGCATCATCCGCGCAGCGTTCCTTCAGAAGATCAAAGAAGCTTACGATCGGGAACCTGAGCTTGATAACCTTCTTCTTGACAGCTACTTCAAAAATATTGTAGAAAGCTACCAAGGAGCGCTTCGCCAAGTGATTTCACTTGCAGTTGCCCAAGGTGTGCCAGTGCCCTCATTCTCAAGCGCATTAGCTTACTATGACAGCTATCGCACAGCTGTCCTGCCTGCAAACTTAATCCAAGCGCAGCGTGACTACTTTGGCGCCCATACTTATGAGCGTACAGATAAAGAAGGTATCTTCCATACTGAATGGATGAAGTAATCAATAGAAACCCCCGAAGCCTTAGGGCTTTGGGGGTTTTTTATTGAATGCTAGAATGTCTTAAGGGATAAGGCAGTCTTGACAGCCGAAAAAAAGCCGAAAATGCTCACAAGCATTTTCGGCTTTTTCGTATTATATATTCCACCAGTGCAAGCCGTCTTTCGCCAAAAGATCATCTGATTCTTTCGGTCCCATAGAGCCTGACTCGTAGTTAGGAGACAAGGTTTTGTTTGCTGCCCATGTTTCAGAAATGGAATCGACAAAGCTCCAAGAAAGGGCAACTTCATCCCAGTGTGCAAAGTTTGTTGCGTCGCCAAGAAGACAGTCATGAATTAATTTTTCATACGCTTCAGGGGTGTTCAACTCGTCATTGCAATTGCTGCAGTAATCAAGTTTGATAGGCTGCGCGTGTGCTGCCCCGCCAAGCTTTTTAGCGTTTAAGTAGAGCGTAATGCCTTCGTCAGGCTGAATATGGATGACAAGCAAGTTTGGATTCATGTTGTTTTCGTTGCCGTAGTACAGGTTCATCGGAATGTCCTTAAATTGAACGACGATTTTTGTGGACTTTTCTTTCATTCGTTTTCCGGTGCGGATATAGAATGGAACACCAGCCCATCTGAAGTTGTCGATCAAGAGCTTGCCTGCAACAAAGGTTTCTGTATTTGAGTCAGGAGCGACATTATCTTCATCCGTATAAGCAGGAACCGGCACACCGTCAATTTCACCGGCTTGATACTGTCCGCGCACAAAATACTCATCCACTTCGTCTTTTGCAATAGGGCGCAGTGCTCTCAGAACCTTTACTTTTTCGCTTCTGATTTCTTCTGTGTTCAATTTGATCGGCGGCTCCATTGCAAGAAGGGCAACCATCTGCATAATGTGGTTTTGTACCATGTCGCGCAGGGCGCCTGATTTTTCGTAATATCTTGCACGGTCTTCGACGCCAAGTGATTCGCTAGATGTGATTTGAATGTTTGAGATGTAGCGGTTTGTCCAAAGCGGTTCGAAAATCGCATTGGCAAATCGAATCACTTCAATGTTCTGAACCATTTGTTTGCCTAGATAATGGTCGATTCTGTAAATTTGATCTTCCGTAAATGCTTCGCGGATTTCTTTGTTTAGTGCCTGTGCACTTGGCAGATCATGGCCGAACGGCTTTTCAATGACAAGACGGGACCAGCCTGTTGTTGCTGTAACACCTTCTGATTTTAATGTTTTTGCAATTGTCCCGAAGAATTCAGGAGCCATTGCCAAGTAGAACATTCTGTTGTTCGGAATTTGATATGTATCTTCCAACTGGTTAAGCAATACGTTAAGCTCTTGATAGGAGCCAGGGTTTGTCACGTCAAACGGGTGATAGTAAAAATGAGACGTGAAATCATCTATATGTTTATCTGCAGATGAGGAAATGGATGTTTTAACAGTTTGGCGAAGATCCTCATTGGACCAAGGTCTTCTTCCCACTCCTACAACTGCAAACTCTTCTCCGATTTGTCCGTTTTGATATAAACGGTGAATAGACGGATACAGTTTTCGTTTAGCTAAATCTCCAGTTGCACCGAATATGACAATTACTGCTTTTGGTTGTTGGTTTGTTTTCACTAAAAGTACCTCACTTTATTCGAAGCTTTATTTTAGTACACCCCGTATATTTCCTTCATTTTAAATCTAAAATTCAACGAAAGCAAACATTTAAGCCCTTTTTTTGCAGAATGCCGTAAAAATGTTTCTAGAACGAAAGGATTGTTCCTTTCAGAGGCAAGATTCACATTTTGCGCCTGATCCTGTATTCTTGTAGGTAACTAGTTCTAGTAGGAGGAAGAAACGTGGAATTACTTTTTTTAGGGACGGGAGCCGGTATTCCCGCTAAGACGAGAAACGTAACGTCGGTGGCATTAAAATTGCTTGAAGAAAGGCGTTCAGTATGGCTGTTTGACTGCGGGGAAGCCACGCAGCATCAAATTTTACATACAACGATTAAACCTCGTAAAATAGAAAAAATCTTCATTACCCACATGCACGGCGATCATGTATACGGGCTTCCGGGGCTTCTGGGGAGCCGTTCCTTTCAAGGGGGAGAGGACGAGCTGACGGTGTACGGACCTAAAGGGATCAAGGCGTTTATTGAAACAAGCCTTGCTGTCACGAAAACCCATTTGACATATCCGCTTGTGATCAAGGAAATCGAAGAAGGAATCGTGTTTGAAGACGATCAGTTTATTGTCACGGCAGTATCTGTTATTCATGGAGTAGAGGCTTTCGGGTACCGTGTGCAGGAAAAAGATGTACCAGGTTCCTTAAAGGCGGATGTATTAAAAGAAATGAATATCCCGCCTGGACCTGTGTATCAAAGAATCAAAAAAGGGGAAACGGTAACGCTTGAAGACGGACGCATCATCAATGGGAATGATTTTCTGGAGCCTCCTAAAAAGGGAAGAGCTGTTGTGCTTTCCGGAGATACGAGAGTAAGTGACAAGCTAAAAGAGCTTGCAAAGGATTGTGATGTGCTTGTTCATGAAGCGACCTTTGCTAAGGAAGATCGGAAACTTGCTTACGATTATTTTCACAGTACAACGGAACAAGCAGCTGTAACAGCGAAAGAAGCCGGTGCGAAGAAGCTCATTTTAACCCATATCAGCGCAAGATATCAGGGAGATGCCTCTCTGGAGCTTCAAAAAGAAGCGGCTGACGTTTTCCCAAACAGCGTGGCAGCGTATGATTTCTTAGAGGTAAACGTTCCGCGGGGCTGAAGGAAGAGCTCCTATTTGACAAATTGTAATTACGTTGTATAATAAAACGCAATCATTACGCTTTATAAGGAGATGCTAATATGAGAGTCAATGTTACTTTAGCCTGCACTGAAACGGGAGACAGAAATTACATCACAACAAAAAATAAACGCACCAACCCAGACCGTTTAGAGCTGAAAAAATATTCACCGCGTTTAAAGAAATATACCATTCATCGTGAAACAAAATAACAAAAAAGACCGGGCGTTTTACGGCCCGGTCTTTTTTTATGTTAATTGACTGCCTGATAAAGAGGAGCGGCCTGCTGGCACGCTGCGCACCACACGTCATAAATAGCCAAATGAACGATATGAGGTTCATCATGATGGATGTTGTGCGAGCTGTTTTTAGCTTGAATCCAGCTGCTTTGATTCGATAGAGACAAGATGCTGGTGTGCAGGTTTTGCCATTCCTGTTCAGCAGCGAATTTCTCAGTCCGTTCACCTGATGACAGTACAATGAGAGGCATGTTCCCTAAATGGACTTGCCGCTGTTTGAGTTCCTGCAGGCTTCTAGAAAACTCTGCATGTGTGCCCTCAAGCATTATCTTTTTTGTATATGCTTTGTGCATTTCTTCAGGAATAAAGGAGAAGCTTGTGCAATCTCCTAAAGCTGGATCAAGGAGGACCATGCCGATAATATCGCGCCTGTTTTTGCAGGCCCATAAACCGGTGATCACAGCCCCGTATGAGTGAGAAACAGCCAAATAAGGAGGTTTTACATCTGCTGCTTTAAGCAAACTCTCCAATTCTTTCACCTGTTGTTCAGCTGTTCGTTTAGCGCTGCTTTGTCCGCTTTTCCCTATCCCTGCCCGATCATATGTGAAAATGCCAAATTCATCATCAATGTCCGCCATTAATGGTTCCCACGTCTCAGAAGAAGTACCGTAGCCGGCCTCAAAGACAATCGTTACACCGCTTGATCCTCTCCGGTGTTGTGTATGAAACGCACATCCGTCAATTGTATATGTCTTTTCCATCCAAGCTGAGTTCATTGGAGTCATCTCCTCTAATTGGTTCTACTAGGGAGACGGAGAACCTTAGCTGATCGTTTCTCTAAAAAATAAAAAAAGAGATATCCGGTTGAGGATATCTCTTTTGGACATTACCAGCCTCTTTCGTATTGAACAGGGGCCGGAATCTCTGTATTAAGCTGTTTCGCAGCAGTTCTTGCAAAGAATGGATCTCGCAAAAGCTCTCTGCCGATAAAGATAAGGTCGGCACGTCCGTTTTGCAGAATTTCTTCAGCCATTGAACCGTCTGTAATCATGCCGACAGCACCAGTTGCCATGTCAGCCTGTTCACGGATTTTCTCAGCGAAGCTGACCTGATAGCCAGGGAATACGTTGATGTCTGCATGAACAAGGGCGCCTGAGCTGCAGTCAATTAAGTCAACACCCTGCTCCTTCATCCATTTTGCAAAACCGATGTGATCGGCGATGTCTAAGCCTTTGTCTGTATAGTCAGAAGCAGATACACGGACAAATAAAGGACCATCCCATACTTGTTTGACTTCATCAATGATTTCTCTTAAGAAACGATAGCGGTTTTCTGGTGAGCCGCCGTATTCATCTGTGCGGTGGTTGGAAAGCGGAGAAAGAAATTCGTGAATTAAGTATCCGTGCGCCGCATGAATTTCAATCACATCAAAGCCGGCTTCTTTTGCGCGGGCTGCCGCTTGTTTGAACTCCTGGATCGTTTCTTTTATTTTTTCTGCTGACATTTCTACAGGTGTTGCTGATTGTTCGTCAAACGCAATCGCCGATGGAGCGAAAATATCTCCTTCAAGCTCTGCTTTACGTCCGGCATGGGCAAGCTGAATGCCGATTCTTGAGCCTTGTTCTTTGACCTGCTCAGTCAGTTTGGAAAAGTCTTCGATATGCTCATCGCTCCAAATTCCTAAGTCTTGGTCTGTGATTCGTCCTTGAGGATTCACCGCTGATGCCTCCACAATAATCAGCCCGACCTGGCCGATTGCTCGAGATATGTAATGTGCCATGTGGAACGGCGTCAATTTCCCGTCCTTTTCATGAGAAGAATACATGCACATTGGCGACATGACGATGCGGTTTTTTAACGTCATATCCTTAATTGTAATAGGTGTGAATAATTTTCTGGCCATTTCTTTCGCCTCCCGTAAGGTTTTAGAGATTGATTATATCAAGTCATTTCTTTCCCGTCATATAAACTGCTCAAAAGATCCGTTTTTGTCAAACATTTCTGTATAATAGACAGAGAATCATTTTATTTTTCAGTTTAGAAGCGTTTTTATACATAGGAGGGGCGGAGATCGATGAATTGGCAGACGAAGGACGAATTGCTGACCCTTTTAACTTCTCTTGTACAATACGAAAGCATCACCGGTTCGAAGGGAGAGGCAGCACTTGCAGAATATCTTTATTTTATTTTGAAGGACAAGCCTTATTTTCAAAAACATCCTAATGATGTAACACTTCATCCGATGGACGACGGCAGATCCTTTCTAACGGCTCTAGTCAAAAAAAAGAATGTCAAAAAGACAGTGCTTTTGCTGAGTCATTTTGATGTCGTGGACATAGAGGATTACGGAGAATTCAAACATATGGCTTGTAAGCCTGCCGAGCTTTTGAGTTCCTTTTTAGAGAAAAAAGAGCTGCTTCCGGAGCGTGTGCGAAAAGATGCTGAGAGCGGCGACTGGCTGTTCGGAAGAGGGACGATGGATATGAAAGCGGGGCTTGCTGTTCATCTGTCAATGCTGGAGCGGGCAATGAACGGCCAATTTGAGGGCAATCTGCTGTTGATTACCGTTCCTGATGAGGAAGTGAATTCAAGAGGCATGATTGAAGCGGTTCCTGTACTGAAGGAAATGGAGAAAAAGCATGATATCACATTAACCGCTTGCCTGAATGCTGAACCGATGTTTGAAAAATTTCCCGGCGATCAGCAGCAATATTTTTATACAGGAAGCATTGGCAAGGTGCTTGCGGGATTTTTCTGTAAGGGGATTGAAACCCATGTCGGAGAGCCATTTTCAGGCATAAACGCAAATTTAATGGTATCTGAGATGAACCGCTTGCTTGAACTGAATGTGGATTATTGCGAAAAGGTTGATGGTGAAGTCACTCCGCCGCCGGTCAACTTAATGCAAAAGGACTTGAAAGAGGCGTATTCAGTTCAGACACCGCATACAGCTGTCACGTTATTTAATGTGCTGTCAATGAAACGGTCGGCCAGTGAGCTGCATCAGATGTTGCTTAAAACCGCAGAACAGGCGGCGGAGGAAATAACAGCGAACATTCGAAAGAAAACACAGGATTTTCAGCAATTTGAGTCTTTTCAGCCGATTGAACGCACCGTGACTGTTTTGACATTTGATGAGCTGGTCGCGCGTGCAAAAATGCGTGTTGGAAACTCGGAAACCGAGCGGGTTCTTAATTATGCTTTTGCCAACAGAGGCGATCTTGGGGACAGGGATTTTTCGACGAAAATTGTTTCAGAGCTTGCTTCACTTTGTAAGGAAGATGCGCCGCTTATTGTTCTTTTTTACAGCCCGCCGTTTTATCCGGCGGTTTCTTCAAAGGACGATCAATTGATCAGGAATACAGCTGATCAGCTTATGCATTATGCAGCTGACAGGTACGGCATAGCTCTACGGGAGGTCCAGTATTTCCCCGGACTTTCAGACTTAAGCTATCTACAGCTGGAAAAGCAGGAGGTTGATGCGTACACAAGCAATATGCCGCTCTTTAACAGAGGATATTCACTGCCAAGCGGCAAAGATCAGGCTTTATATGTACCGGTTTTCAATGTCGGTCCGGCTGGAAAAGACCCGCACAAATGGACGGAAAGACTGTATATGCCTTATTCCTTTGAAGTGCTTCCGGACTTGCTTTCATTTACGATCTCCGCGCTATTAAAACAATCAGAAACTGCCGGCCAGCTGTTTTAGGAAACACCAAAGACAGAAGGCACAGTACCTTCTGTCTTTTGGCTTATATCTATGAATGCTTCTCTAAGGCGGCACCGGCAAACTGCTCTTTGATCTCCGCACTGCGTTTAGCGGTTTCTTCAATACAGTGAATAATCGCTTCTTCAAAGCGGGAGTCCTGTAAAGCGCGAAGGCCTGCTTCAGTTGTGCCCCCTGGACTCGTAATTTCCTTGCGCAGCTGTACAGGCTGTTTGCCGCTTTGAAGGAGCATATCTGTTGCCCCTGCCATAGTCTGCAAAATGAGTGCTTTTGCCGTTTCCTTATCCAAACCTACTTTTTGCGCCGCTTTTTCCATTGCCTCGATATAACGGTACACGTAGGCCGGACCGCTGCCGGCGATCGCCGTGACAGCATCGAGATGCCGTTCCTCAACCAGTGTGGCATCACCGATTGTTTCCAATAAAGCTTTTGCGGCGGTGATATCATCCTGGCTTGCTTCAGCGCTTACAGAAAATCCGGTTGCTGATTTTCTAATGGCTGCTGAAGTATTAGGCATGACGCGAATGACCGCGAGCTTTCTGCCAAAATAGTGCTGAATGGTTTCGATGGTAATGCCTGCAAGCACTGAAATCACAAGCTGATCCTTGATATACGAACGGATGCTGTCAATGCTTTCCGCTGCGTCCTTCGGTTTAAAAGCGAGGATGATGATATCGGTGTGAGTGAAAAACTCATTTTTATCTCTGCATGGACACACGCCGTACGTCTCCTTTAATTCAATCAGACGCTCGTCATTTGAGCGGTTTGTGATATAGATATGTTCTGGTTTTGTGATGCCGCTTTGCAAAATGCCGTTGATCATTGCTTCTGCCATGGACCCAGCGCCGACAAATCCTATCTTTTTCATTGGTATCCTCCTTCTATCAGAACAACAAAAAACCTTTTCATCACGTAAAGGACGAAAAGGTTCGCGGTACCACCCTCATTAGCACAAATTGTGCTCAGCTCAAATCCCATAACGTGGGAAACGTTTAGGTTTTCCTAACCGCTCTGAGGGCAGGTTCTACAAACAAGCGGGCCGCAATACCTTTCAGCCAGGGGGTATCGCTCTCTTTGACCATTGCCTTGTATACTAATCCTCGTCATAGCGTTCCAATGGTTCTCGTTTTAGTTTGTTGTTCATTATGCAATGGCGGACAAGCTAATGTCAATAGCTTTTTCAAAAAGGGCCGTTCTCATTCAGCTATAATGACACAAGACCGAGAAAAAGCTAAAATATGAATAATGAATGAAGACAAGGAGCAAAAGGATGACAACTGCAGATGTAATTGCGATCCGCGTCCCGACACCATTTGCTGTCGGTGATGTTATCGTTTATCTAGTAAAAGGTGATGCGCTGACACTTATCGATGTGGGGCCGAATACAAAAGAGGCTGCTGCAGCCCTTCAAGAGCAGCTTGCTGCTGTAAACGTGAAAATGTCAGATATTGAGCAGGTTGTACTGACTCACCATCATGCTGATCATGTCGGCTTGCTTGATGTTTTTTCTGATGGAATTGAAGTGATTGGGCATCCGTTCAACGAACCTTATATCAGCCGAAATCAAGCTTATATGGATTGGCAAAAACGTTTTTTTCAAAAGCTGCTGCCTGAATTAGGCGTTCCATTTGATACTGGAAAGGCTGAAAAGCTGATTCGGTCAGCGTACGCATTTTCCTGTACGAGATCCCTGACGAAAACAGTCAGAGAAGGGATGAGGATTGATGGACTTGAGGGCTGGTCTGTTTTGGAGATGCCTGGACATGCTGAGTCGCATATCGTTCTTTTCCATGAAAAAAGCGGGAGAATGCTTGGCGGCGATCTTCTGCTGGCCAACAGCTCGTCTAATCCGATTATAGAAGCCCCGAAAGCGGGAGACATAAGGTCAAAGCCTTTAGTCGACTATCAGCGGTCTTTGCGAAGGCTGTCTGAACTTGAGCCAACAATCGTGTTTCCCGGCCACGGTGAAACGATTACCAGCGTACAGGCGCTGATTGAGAAGCGTTTTGACAAGCAGAGGAACAGGACGGAGGATGTGCGGCGCATGCTGGATGAAAAGCCGATGACCGCTTTTCAGGTCTGTCAGCAGCTTTTCCCTGCTGTGTATGAAAAGGAATTATTTTTAACGATGTCAGAAACGGCAGGGCATCTTGATGTGTTGGCTGCAGAAGAATCCATCACGTCATATTGGGAAGGAAAAACTGCATACTTTAGAACAATGAAGAGGTGAAATGGGTGAAACATATAGAGGGAAAGCGGATTTGGATAACTGGCGCTTCAGGAGGACTCGGTGAAAGAATCGCATATTTATGCGCAGCTGAAGGAGCCCATGTCCTGCTGTCGGCAAGACGTGAGGATCGTTTGATTGCAATAAAGAGGAAAATAACCGAGGAATGGAGCGGACAGTGTGAGATTTTTCCTCTGGATGTCGGCCGCCTAGAGGATATCGCCCGTGTCCGCGATCAGATCGGCTCGGTTGATGTACTGATCAACAATGCGGGCTTCGGTATATTTGAAACGGTTTTAGACTCGACACTAGATGACATGAAAGCGATGTTTGATGTGAATGTCTTCGGCTTGATCGCCTGTACAAAAGCAGTGCTTCCGCAAATGCTTGAGCAAAAAAAGGGCCATATCATCAATATCGCTTCTCAAGCGGGGAAAATTGCAACACCGAAGTCGAGCCTTTATTCCGCGACAAAACATGCCGTGCACGGCTACTCAAATGCTTTACGGATGGAGCTGGCGGGAACCGGCATTTATGTGACAACAGTCAATCCGGGACCGATTCAGACGGACTTTTTTTCCATTGCTGATAAAGGCGGGGACTATGTCAAAAATGTCGGCCGCTGGATGCTTGATCCTGATGACGTGGCAGCTCAAATTACAGCTGCTATTTTCACGAACAAACGGGAGATCAATCTTCCGCGTTTAATGAATGCTGGCACCAAGCTGTATCAGCTGTTTCCGGCTCTCGTTGAAAAGCTGGCAGGACGCGTGCTTATGAAAAAATAACGATGGAACTGCCTGTGGTGAGAAGCTTGTTGGCATGATCACAGGCAGTTTTTTGTAGAGGAAGGGAGAAATCATTGAATGTCAATCAATCAAGAAGCCCTTCATGTTCTGCTCAAAGATCCGTTTATTCAGAAACTGATTGATGCAGAGCCTGTATTCTGGGCAAATCCGGGCAAGAAAGAGGGTTCGTTATTCCATGCAGATGAGTGGGAAAGTGAGATAGCGGAGGCAGAAAAAAGGCTGCGGCGGTTTGCCCCTTACATTGCCAAGGTGTTTCCTGAGACGAAAGATGCCAAAGGAATGATCGAGTCTCCGCTTTTTGAAATGCAGCATATGAAGGAAAAGCTGGAAGCGGCATATCAGCAGCCATTTCCGGGAAGGTGGCTTTTAAAGTGCGACCATGAGCTTCCGATTTCAGGATCGATTAAAGCGCGGGGCGGGATTTATGAAGTATTAAAGCATGCTGAAAAGCTGGCGCTTCAAGAAGGAATGCTACAGGAATCCGATGATTACAGCATGTTACAGGAAGACCGATTTGCCGCGTTTTTCTCCCGCTATTCGATTGCTGTCGGTTCGACAGGAAATCTTGGATTAAGCATTGGCATCATCGGTGCAGCACTCGGATTTCGCGTGACAGTGCATATGTCCGCCGATGCTAAGCAGTGGAAAAAGGATCTCCTTCGCCAAAAGGGTGTCACTGTCATGGAGTATGAATCAGATTACAGTGAAGCGGTGAAAGAAGGGAGACAGCAGGCGGAACAAGATCCATTCTGTTATTTCATTGATGATGAACACTCCCGTCAGCTGTTTCTAGGATATGCTGTTGCCGCCAGCCGTTTAAAAACGCAGCTCGACTGTATGGAAATACAGCCAGGACCTGAAACGCCGCTGTTTGTGTACCTGCCGTGCGGTGTCGGCGGAGGGCCGGGCGGTGTGGCATTTGGGCTGAAGCTTTTATATGGAGACCATGTTCATGTGTTTTTCGGCGAACCGACTCATTCACCATGTATGCTGTTAGGGCTTTATTCCGGACTCCATGAGCAGATTTCTGTCCAGGATATCGGCCTGGATAATCGGACGGCTGCTGACGGGCTTGCCGTAGGGAGGCCGTCAGGGTTTGTCGGTAAGCTGATTGAACCGCTGCTGAGCGGCTGTTATACCGTAGAGGACGATACGCTTTATGCCTTGCTTCATATGCTGGCTGTCTCTGAAAGTAAATATTTAGAGCCCTCTGCTCTTGCCGGCATGTTTGGACCGATTCGGCTCTTTTCGACTGAAGAAGGAAGACGCTATAGTCAGAAACATAAGATGGAACATGCTGTACATGTCGTCTGGGGAACGGGAGGAAGCATGGTTCCAAAAGAAGAAATGGCTGCGTATAACCGAATTGGTGCAGATTTGCTGAAAAACGAAATGAAAAAATAAGCAGACAGTGAAAGGGTTTTCCGTTACAATCTTTGTAAGGGTTTTAACCTTCAGAGAGTCAGGTGTAAACAGTGAAAAATAAAGAGCTTAATTTACATACTTTATATACAAAACACAATCGTGAGTCTTGGTCTGGCTTTGGGGGACATTTGTCGATTGCTGTTTCTGAAGAAGAGGCAAAAGCCGTGGAAGGGCTGAATGATTATCTATCTGTTGAAGAAGTGGAAACGATTTATATTCCGCTTGTTCGCCTGCTTCATTTGCATGTTAAGTCTGCAGCCGAACGCAATAAGCATGTCAATGTTTTTTTAAAGCACCCTCATTCAGCCAAAATTCCGTTTATTATCGGCATCGCCGGCAGTGTGGCAGTCGGAAAAAGCACGACGGCGCGGATATTGCAGAAGCTGCTTTCGCGTTTGCCGGATCGCCCTAAAGTGAGCCTTATCACGACAGATGGTTTTTTATTTCCTACAGCCGAGCTGAAAAAGAAAAATATGATGTCACGAAAAGGGTTTCCTGAAAGCTATGACGTAAAGGCGCTGCTCGAATTTTTGAATGACTTAAAATCAGGAAAAGACAGCGTAAAGGCCCCGGTGTATTCCCATCTCACCTATGACCGCGAGGAAGGTGTGTTCGAGGTTGTAGAACAGGCCGATATTGTGATTATTGAAGGCATTAATGTTCTTCAGTCGCCCACCCTGGAGGATGACCGGAAAAATCCGCGTATTTTTGTTTCCGATTTCTTTGATTTTTCGATTTATGTGGATGCGGACGAAAGCCGGATTTTCACTTGGTATTTAGAGCGTTTTCGTCTGCTTCGGGAAACAGCTTTTCAAAATCCCGATTCTTATTTTCATAAATTTAAAGACTTGTCTGATCAGGAGGCTGACGAAATGGCAGCATCGATTTGGGAGAGTGTCAACCGGCCGAATTTATATGAAAATATTTTGCCGACTAAATTCAGGTCAGATCTCATTTTGCGTAAGGGAGACGGGCATAAGGTTGAAGAAGTGCTGGTAAGGCGGGTATAATATCGTGCATCATATCGAACTGTATGTTTCTGATTTGGAAGCGTCTCGACGATTTTGGGGATGGTTCTTAAAAGAACTTGGCTATAAAGAGTATCAAAAATGGAGCTCAGGCATCAGTTGGAAGAAAGATTGTTTTTACCTTGTGATTGTGCAGGCGAAAGAGCAGTTTCTAGAGCCGGAATACCACAGATGCCGTGTTGGGCTGAACCATCTCGCATTTCATGCTGAATCCAAGCTTCAAGTCGACCTGATGACCGAAAAATTGATGGCAAAAGGCTATCGTGTGTTGTACCGAGATCGGCATCCTTTTGCCGGAGGAGACGGGCATTATGCAGTCTATTGTGAGGATCCGGACCGGATTAAGGTAGAGCTCGTTGCTCCAAGCGGTTAATCGTGATCTTCGGATAGGCTGTTAAGCTTTTTCTCAATGCGGTCCAGCTGCGCTTTTCGGTTCTTCGCATACTTGAAGCTTGTAACAGCTGTAAAGATGACAGCAGCAAACATAATAAATACGAAAAGCTGAAACATCATATCGCCTATATTCATGTTCATCACCTCATTGTTGCGGGAGAGATTGATTCTCTCCCGTTTTTTTTATTTAAAGCGGCTTTTCCAGTCTGGTTTGGTGTTTTGTGATGTCCATTTTCATCTGCCGATAGGCGAACGCTAAAAATGGCAGGCCGAGCAGGGTGATGCCGCTCAGAACAGAAAAAATAAAAATCGGCCGGCCAGCGCCAAATAGGTCTATACATATACCCCCGATCCAGGGGCCGATGACGTTTCCGAGCTGTGAAAAACCGATTGCCCCGAAATAAGTGCCTTTTAATCCTGGTTTTGCAATCTGGTCTACAAACAAATCCATCATAGAGAATAAAAGCACTTCGCCGATTGTAAATGTGACCACAATCATCACAAGTGACGAAACACCGTGTGATATGGTAAAAATGGCCATGCTGATACTAACCATCACATTACCGAGCATCAGGGAGCAAAGCGGCGAAAAACGTTTTGCAAAATGGACGATGGGAAATTGCGTCGTCAACACAACGATTGCGTTTAATGTCAGCATCAACCCATACAGCTTCGTTCCATTGCCGATCAAGGGGTTCTGCGCCATATACTGCGGGAATGTGGAACTGAATTGTGAGTAGCCGAAGGTGCATAGCGTAATGCCGACCAAAGCAATTGTAAAAAGGTGATCCTTTTGCGTCACCATAAACGCTTCCCGCACGCTCATATTTCGGGGTTGGTCTGATGTTGACGATGATGCATGTTTTTTAAATTGGATGGCAAGCACGAGTCCGTATAGTCCGTAAATGACTGCAGGCACCAAAAAGGGTGCGGTCGATTGCGATGAGCCGAAATACAGGCCGAGCACCGGTCCGAAGACAACGCCGATATTAATAGCTGCATAGCGTAAATTAAAAACAAGCAGTCTCGTTTTTTCTTCTGTCATATCAGACAGCAAGGCCTTTGAAGCGGGCTCGAACAGTGATTTGCAAAGTCCGTTTAATGCGTTTACCACAAAAAATACCCAGAGATGAGATGCCGCCGCAAATCCTGCAAATACCAGCATCCAGCCGAAAATGGACACGAGCATCATGTTTTTTCTGCCGAATTTGTCTGAGATATATCCGCCGTAAAAGCTTGCAAGGATGCCGACTGATGAGCTTGCGGCGATGACCAGCCCTGCATAGGAAGCAGATGCGCCTTGGACGGCTGTTAAATAAATCGCTAAAAAAGGAATGCTCATCGATGTTGCCATTCTGCCGAAAATGGTTCCGATGATAATTGTCCAGCTGATGGGGTGGATATCTTTCCATTTCTTCATGAATCGTATTCTCTCCTGTATGTAAGAATCTTTTTCTATCATATATGAAAAAATTTCCTTCTCCAATGGGAAATTCAAAATATTTTGTTATTGACATTTACTACAAAACATGTCTGATTGTAGGATTGCAATATACCATGTGTGGAGGATACGGGGCTGACGGAGTTTACATCGTTGAAATTGAGGTTAAAGCATTCGGAAGGAAAATGACGATATGTCCGGCGCTTATGTGTGTGGTGAAAGCATAATATTAATTGATGCTGGAATGCCGGGCGTTTTAAAGCGATTCGGCAGAACATGGAAGCAAACGGAAGTCCGTTTGAAACATTACAGGCAGTGATTCAACCCATCAGGATGTGGATCAAGTTTCGGAAATGCTCAGTGATGCCGGACATGAGGTCAAAATTTACAATGAAAGCCGACATTAGCCGCAGAACAGCAGAAGGTGCCGTGTCTCTTCTGAATGATAACACGCTTGAGAATAGACAGTTTTGAGGGGCTGTACGTTTCTTTTTTATGGCCTGCGTTTAAGAGAACAGCCCTTGGTTTGTGACATAGTCATAAATGATATCTTCTATATGCGCATGCAGATCCTCATCGGGTTCTTCATCCCGTCTCTCTTCTAAGGCTGCTTCAGGCTTTGTTTTTCATATGGGCTTAACGGATCTATGGCAACATTTCTGCTGTATTGACGCAGTGCCTGTCCCATCATTTTTTCAACAAATTTCTCCATCATGACTCTCCTATCTTTGTGCTTCGCTTTTATTCTACTAAATGTTTTTCTTCTCTCAAACCCTTGGATCATATTTTCTGTCAGACAAGAATGATTTACCAGTATAAAACGAACATACTTTCGCATATAATAGAAAAACGAACATAAGTTCTTTTTAGAGGTGTGTATGATGAAAGAAAAAGTGATTTTTCTCGTTGACATGCAATCGTTTTATGCATCTGTAGAGAAAGCGGAAAATCCACATTTGAAAAATAGGCCCGTCATTGTTTCGGGTGACCCTGAAAAAAGGGGCGGAGTCGTATTGGCTGCCTGCCCGCTGGCGAAACAAAAAGGTGTGGCGAATGCTTCACGGCTGTGGGAGGCGCAGGAAAAGTGCCCTGAAGCTGTTGTGCTCCGGCCCCGTATGCAGCGGTATATTGATGTATCACTGCAAATTACGGCCATTTTAGAGGAGTATACAGACCTTGTAGAGCCGTATTCCATCGATGAACAGTTCATGGACATTACAGGCAGCCAGAAGCTGTTTGGGACGCCGGAAGAGATCGCAAACAGCATTCAGGGTAGAATCATGCGGGAGATCGGCATTTATGCGCGGGTCGGAATCGGTCCTAATAAAGCGCTAGCCAAAATCGCGTGCGACAATTTTGCCAAAAAGAATAAGAACGGTATTTTTACCTTAACGAAAGAAAATATGAAAACCGAAATGTGGCCGCTTCCGGTGGGCAGCATGTTTGGCGTTGGGAGCCGCATGAAGCATCATTTAAACCGGATGGGCATCAGCACGATCGGCGGGCTCGCGGCTTTTCCGCTCGATCTTTTAAAAAAGAAATGGGGCATTAACGGCCACGTGCTGTGGATGACGGCGAACGGGATCGACTATTCTCCTGTGTCAACTTCGTCTCTGGACGGACAAAAGGCGATTGGGCATGGAATGACTCTCCCGAAAGACTACGAACACTTTGATAAAGAAATCAAGATCGTACTGCTGGAACTGAGTGAAGAGGTGTGCAGGCGAAGCCGAAACGCTGGGGTAATGGGGCAGACGGTGTCAGTGAGCTGCCGGGGTGCTGATTTTGATTGGCCAACGGGCTTCAACCGGCAAGTGAAGCTGGCGGAGCCGACAAATTCTACCCAGGATGTATATGAGGCTGTCTGCCGGCTGTTTCTTACGTTTTGGGACGGGAAGCCTGTCCGCCGCCTCGGGGTCAATCTGTCTCAGCTCTCATCTGATGACATATGGCAGCTCAATTTATTTCAGGATTATGCAAAGAAAATGAGCCTTGGCTATGTGATGGATGGCATTAAAAACCGGTTCGGCGACACAGCCATCATCAGGGCGGCGTCACTGACAGCGGCAGGCCAGGCATTTGAACGTGCGGCTAAAATAGGAGGGCACTATAAATGAATGACCATTTAAAAAGAGGCAACCTGCTGTGGGAAGGGAGCAGGATGTTTCTGCCGGAACATAAACAAAGCCTGCTTGAGAGAAAGCGCCATAAACAGAAGCTGCAAAAGCCGATCCTTGATCCTGATAAGCTGGAGGAAATGAATCAAACGCTTTGCACCGCGATGGAGTTTGCTCAGAATGTCACTGTCAGCTGCTTTCAGGACGGTGAAATTGTCCGCTGCACCGGGAAAATCTGCCGTTATGAAGAGTTTGAAAAAACAGTATGGATAAAAGGAGACGAGGATCAGCTTTATAAGCTGAAACTTAATCAGGTGCTTGATATTGTGCTGTAACGTTTCTCCCTCCTGCATTGGGGGGAGAAATATGTGTAAAAATACCAAACATTGTTCCCTCGGCAATCTGGAAACGTATGATACAGGAAAGAAGGCATTTACAATTCCAGTCAGGCAAAATATAATTTTTATATTGTGAGAAAAAAAGAGCTGACATTCGTTTTGCCAGACGGAGGGAGATCAAATCGTAATGGATATTCGAACAATCACGTCTTCAGATTATGAAATGGTAACGTCTGTAATGAATGAATGGTGGGGCGGCAGACAGCTGAAAGAAAAATTGCCGAGACTATTTTTTGAGCATTTTCAGGACACAAGCTTTATTACATCTGAAGATAACAGCATGACCGGATTTTTAATCGGATTTCAATCGCAATCGGATCCTGAAACGGCATACATCCATTTTTCCGGTGTGCATCCGGATTTCAGAAAAATGCAAATTGGAAAACAATTATACGATGTCTTTATTGAAACGGTAAAACAAAGAGGCTGCACCCGGGTAAAGTGCGTCACTTCACCTGTGAATAAGGTATCAATCGCGTATCACACAAAATTGGGATTTGACATTGAAAAGGGCACCAAAACGGTAAATGGCATCTCAGTGTTTGCAAACTACGATGGCCCGGGCCAAGATAAGGTACTGTTTGTCAAAAACATATGAGGGGGAAATATGATGGATTTTTTATCAAAAACACCTGAGCCACCTTACTATGCAGTCATTTTTTCATCTGTCAAAAGCGAAAATGACACAGGATATGGAGAAACAGCGGAGCGGATGGTATCGCTTGCGGCGGATCAGCCGGGATTTTTAGGCGTCGAAAGCGTTCGTGAAGCGGATGGAAGGGGCATAACTGTTTCCTACTGGGACAGTATGGGCGCCATTAACCACTGGAAGCATCACACTGAACATCAAGCGGTAAAAGAAAAAGGAAAAAGCGTTTGGTACGAGTTGTATGCAGTCCGCATCGCAAAAGTCGAGAGGCAGCGGCTGTTTTCAGGAGAAGAGAAATGATTGAATTTCTTGAGCATAAGGGAGACATCACAGCGCGTGAGATTATTGCCGTGCAGCAGCCCGCGTACATAAAAGAAGCGGAGCTTATCGGTTTTGACGGTATTCCTGCCTTACAAGAAAAGGCGAAGGATATTCAAGCATCTCATGAACAGTTTGCGGGATATCGGAAAGACGGCAAACTAATCGGTGTCATTTCATATGAGATAAATATGCATCATCTCACCATTTGCAGGCTTGTAGTGCATCCCGACGGTTTCAGAAAAGGGATTGGACGAGCACTTCTGCAATTTGTCATCGATCAAAACGAAGACGCTGAGAAAATCGAAGTAGTCACAGCTGAGAAAAATACACCGGCTGTATCGCTCTATACACAGGCGGGATTTCAAAAGGCAGAAACCGTCAAAGCCGCGGAGGGTCTATTGCTGTCTGTCTTTCATTTGTATCCGGAACGAAAAGTTGAAGTCGTTCTCTACAATGAAAAATGGACGGAATGTTTCGATGAAGAAAAAGAACGGCTGAAGCTTGTGTTCGGACCGGAGATCATTGCTGTTCATCATATCGGAAGCACATCAATCCCAAACATGGCAGCAAAGCCAATCATTGATATATTAATTGAAGTCAGAAGCATTGAAGCGGTGAGCCAATATGATACACTAATGAAGGCTATCGGCTATACACCGAGAGGAGAAAACGGCATAGCTGGCAGACGTTATTTCCAAAAGGGTGGAAATAAACGCACTCATCATGTCCATATGTACGAAAAGGGAAACCCTGCTATTGAAAGGCACCTGTTATTCAGAGATTATCTCAGAGCTCATCCAGAAATAGCGGAAGAATATGCCGTTCTCAAAAAACAGCTGGCTGCCCAGCATCCGGACTGCATCAATCTATACATACAAGGGAAAGATGATTGGATCAAGACTGCAGAAGAACATGCAAAGCGATGGAAAGAAGGCAGAAACAATGCGAATGGAAGCGTTGTATGCTACAATTGCGAAAATGATGAAAACGGGGGTCTCACCTTATGAACATACATGTGACAGATGCAGCAAAACAGGCACTGCAGCAGGCGTTTGACGCCAACCCGGGAAAAAAAGCCCAGCTTCGTTACGATGCAGAAGGATGCGGCTGTGCGGTAAGCGGTGTACCGACAATCTGGCTGGCTGAAGAATTAACGGGACAGTGCGAGCAGCTGGAAACGAATGGCATCCCGCTGTATATCCAATCATCGCAAAAAGTGTTTTTTGACGATCAAATGACGATCGATTACAATGAAAAAGCCAAAACACTGGCGCTGAAAAGCCCAGCTGAAATGCTCAGCCCCAGAATGAGCATATTAGTAAAGTAGGGAGACACGAAACGTGGAACAAAAGCTGAAGGCAATGAAGAACACAGCACAAAATAAAACGTGGGTATCCTTCCTAAATCAAAACCATCCCTATACTTTGCTCCACTGGTCAATTGGAGGAGCAGAATCCGTCAAAAAAGATGTTTGGCTATTGCAGGATGAAATGACATTCGAAACGCAGGAGTTTACAACGATAGATCTTGCGATTGAATGGATCAGAGAAAATATGGATGGCATTACCGACGTTTTGTGAAATAAAAAAGCGAAAGAGCCCGAAGAGGCCTTTCGCTTTTTTATTATGGAAAGAAAACCCCGGGCTAGGTCTAAGGTTCCGAGTAGCTTCCAGCGTGGTGCTAGCGATGTTTGCTTAGCCAACCAAAATATCTGCCGTAGGAGTTGTGAAAGAAAAGTTGTCGAGATTATCGAAGTAACAGCGTGCAAAGCCACATCCATATGTTCATGGGCACTCTGCCAAAAGAAGAAAAATCATTGGAGTGTCGTAAAAAACTAAGAGGGTTTTGACGTTATAGAGGAAGGAGTGAGAGTTCTGGCTCGCTCTTTTTTTGTTTAATTGTCAACAACTTCATAGTGGGAAACACTAGGTGTTACGGGCTGTTATGGTTATTCGTTGACATTATGACAACGATTCTATATCATTATACCGTCTTAGTCTTTAGGCTGATAGATTGATAAGTTTTTAGTGTGAAAGGAGAACAGGATTGTGGAGGAACAAAAGAAAAATCAGCTAGGAGTGCTGCTGAAAGAGCATTTACGAAAAAGGTCTTTATCATTAAGAGAATTGAGCGAACGCACACAAATTGATAAAGCGACCATTTCGAGAATCATCAATGGCAAAAGAAAAGCAAACCTGAACCATTTACAAAGGTTTTCAGACAGTCTTGGCGTTTCTTTTGATGAGCTGATGACAGCTGCTGGCTATACAATGGAGAAGAGGCAGGATAACGACCGTCCGGATATTCACTCATCAATTAATGAAATTGAAGACGTTTTGCAAACCTCAAATGTCTATGACCGGTCTTTTACGATGGAAGAGCTGAAAAGCAAATTGACTGAGTACCAGCAATATTCTCAGACAGAGGAAGGGAAGCGTACGATTCAGGACGAGTTTGAACATAAAGTCGAGAAAGTCAGCGGCATCGGTCCTTTCCTGACCCGTTTGCAAGACATGTATTTCAGATTTACTACGGGTCGCGGGACGCCGCGTGAAATGCTGCTGATAGGCGGTGCTTTGCTGTATTTCATTGCTCCTGTTGATGTTATACCGGATTATATTTTTCCGATTGGCTATATCGATGACGCCGCAGCGATTCAACTCGTCTTCAACCAATTGTCACCTAAATCATAATGGAGCATGTTAAAGATGAAACAAAAACAAACCAACATTGACATCAGTCTTCTGCTCATTTTATTTAGTCTGTTTTGTATCAGTTTACTGGCTGTTTACAGCGGATCGGGGCAGTATGAAACACAGGACCCTTTTTATTTTGCCAAACGGCAGGTCATTTGGTATCTTGTCGGGTTTGGCATAATGGCAGGAACAGCTTATATCGATTACGAGCTGCTCGAACGATTGGCGCTCAGGTTATTTGTAGGAACTGTTTTTCTCCTCATTCTCGTTCATTTTTTTGGAACGTATAAAAATGGTTCACAAAGGTGGATAAGCTTCGGGGTGTTAGAAATCCAGCCTACAGAATTTATGAAGATTATTTTGATTCTTCTGTTGGCTTCGGTGCTCAATCAATATCAGCATAAAAGGTTCTCCTTCACAGAGAGTATCATTCCGACGTGTAAAATCATGGTGTACACAATGATTCCGTTTTTCTTCATATTGATTCAGCCTGATTTAGGCTCTGCATTGGTGATTTTGTCGATTGCATTCACGTTAATGCTGGTCTCGGGGATTTCGGGCAGAATGATCATGTCCCTGTCACTTGGATTCATAGCATTAATCGCCTTTTTGACGTTTTTGCATAATTATTACTTTGAGATGTTTTCAAAGATCATTAAACCTCATCAGCTTGACAGGATATACGGCTGGCTCAGCCCTCATGAACATGCATCTACATATGGATACCAGCTGACGCAGTCGTTAGTGGCGATAGGATCGGGTCAGCTGACAGGAAGCGGCTTTACCCATGGAGTCCAAGTTCAAGGAGGGAAAATTCCGGAGGCTCATACCGATTTTATATTCGCCGTGATTGGTGAAGAGTTCGGTTTTTTGGGCGCCGTAACATTAATCTGTCTGTATTTTCTGATGATCTACAGAATTATTAGGATTGCAATGCGATCCAACAGTCTGTTCGGTGTTTATATATCTGCGGGGGTTGCAGGTTTAATTATATTCCAAGTGTTTCAAAATATTGGGATGACAATCGGATTAATGCCGGTGACAGGGCTCGCTCTTCCGTTTATCAGCTATGGCGGCAGTGCGCTGTTGACCAATATGATTGCTTTAGGTCTCGTTTTCAGTGTGAATATCAGATCTAAGCAGTATATGTTCGGCAGGGGGTGGGATTGAAGGTGCTTAGGGTGATTCTTTCCCATCTAAAAAAGCTTGATTATGTTTTGATCGCATCGGTTCTGTTTTTATCTTCGCTTGGTTTGCTGATGGTTTACAGCGCCGGCTACCCCCTCGGATATATAAAGTACGGTAATGGCAGCTATTTTTTTGTGAAGCAGCTGCAATGGCTGCTCATCGGTTTGACCTTTTTTTCGGCTGCCGTCTTTTTCCCTTATAAAGCTTACGGCAAACTCATCCGGTTTTTAGTGAAGCTTTCTTTTTTGATGCTGATTCTCGTTTTGTTGCCGGGGATTGGGGTGGAGAAAAACAATTCTCAAAGGTGGATTCATTTCGGTTCGCTCATCGTACAGCCGTCTGAGGCCGTGAAGCTTGTGATGGTTATTTATTTTGCTTACGTGTATGCAAAAAAGCAGAGATACATCGCCAATTTCGGAAAGGGCGTCATGCCCCCGCTGCTCATTTTGGCGGCCGTGTTCTTTCTAATCTTAAAACAGCCGGACTTGGGCACCGCCGTTTCGATCCTATTAAGCTGCGGAGCTGTTCTGCTGTGCGCCGGCATCAGAAAACGGCATTTATTGCTTCTCGGGACAATGGCCGGGGCCGGCATCGCATATTTTGCTATGACGGCGCCGTACCGGTTAAGAAGGCTGACATCGTTCAGGGATCCTTTTCAGGATGAAAACGGAGACGGCTACCAGTTAATCAATTCCTACCTTGCCATCGATTCGGGCGGGTTCTGGGGAAATGGATTGGGGAACAGCGTTCAAAAGCTGGGATTTCTTCCTGAAGCCCATACGGACTTTATTATGGCGGTCATTACCGAGGAACTCGGCGGGGCCGGGCTCTTGATGATCATCGGGGCTTACCTGTTAATGATGTTCAGAGGCGTGCGGATCGCTGTGCAAATCAATGATCCGTTTGGAAAGCTGCTGGCGATCGGCCTTACCTTCCAGATCATGATTCAAGCGTTATTTAACCTTGGCGCTGTTTTAGGCCTTCTCCCCATTACCGGAATTCCTCTTCCGTTTGTCAGTTATGGCGGTTCTTCGTTAATGTTCATGCTGATTTCAGCCGGGATATTGGTCAACATCTCCTCACACGTTAAGCGGAGTAAAAAAAGTGAGCCCTATTTTTTATAGAAAGGCCTCATTTTTTGTTGAAAAAACTAGGTAGGGCCTAAGATTTGGGCATTTTTATTTTGTCTAAAAATTCCTGCACCGTTTTTCGGTATGTGTCCCGGTTTTTCGTATACGACATGGCGTGTTCACCGTTATCGGCAATATACAGTGCCTTCGGTCCGGGTTTCTTTTCATAAAGCCGCTCGGTTGAAGAAACGGGAATATAGTCATCATCCTTACTGTGAATAAAGAGGACCGGTTTTTTGATTTTTTCAATGACAGCAAGCGGAGATACTTCGCGTGCGCGATAGCCGCCCCTCAGCTTCAAAAAGAAGTCGGCGATGGGGAGCAGCGGCCAAGACGGGAGCCTGTATTCCGTTTTTAGCCGATAGGCAAGCTGTTCATCAAAACGTGCGAAGGGGCAATCGGCTATATAAAAATCAGCGCCATCATCACAGTGTTCACCAGCGTAAAGCAGGGCAGTCGCAGCTCCCATTGATTCACCGTGAACTCCAATCAATCCGCGATGGCCTGTTTTATTCTTGGCCCAGCTGACAACCTCGCTGAGATCATCCTTTTCATAAAACCCGTAGCTAGTCGTCTTTCCGCCGCTTTGTCCGTGTCGGCGATGGTCATAAACAATCACATTCCAGCCGAGATCAAGAAATAAATGCATATATTTAAGAGAATTTAGCACATTCATCGTCACCCCGTGGCAGATAATGATGGTGTTTGGTGTGTCATGTGGTGCGACATGGTAGCCTTTTATATCATACCCGTAAGCGGATGGTATCACAAAAGCGGTTTTCTTCATTCGTTCAAAGGAATCAAACACATCATGTCCGTCGTCTGTCTCTCTTTTGATAATGTCTTCATCTGTCTTTTTCTTGATAAAGAGAATGATATTTGAAAAAACAATTCCGATTGCGATAACAGCGGTTAAGAGAGCGCCAATGGCCAAAAGGATTTTCTTCAAAAGTCACAGCACCTTTCAACTAAATACAGGAAATTTATACTTGGAATCATTATACCTAAACAGTGCTGTGCTGATCAAAAAAGGTTTCAGAAGAGAGTCCGCTTGTTCGGTCTATATGCTCCGTGATAAACTGGCCTCAAAACAAAACATGGGGGAAGCGTACATGAAAAAACAAACATCCACTGACAAACATCAGTTAAAAGACGACCTTCAATCCGACATCAAAGCAAAGCTTATGGAGATGAAGAGCCAATTGAAGGAAGAGGATGAAAAGAGGCAAGAAAGAGAAAAAGCAGAACAGATCAGAAAGAAAAAAGAGATAGAAAAAAACAAAAGCTTTGAAGAGCTCCTTAATGAAAGCCAAATAGATTGGCATCAATATAAATAAACCAGCACCCATACAGGTGCTGGTTTTTCTGTTATGAGCGGTGTGCTTCGTAAACGTCTTGTTTCGTATGAGATTGGAGCGCTTTGATTTCTTCTTCGCTTAAACGCCGTGCGTTTGCAGCCTGAACGTTTTCCCGTAACTGCTCAATCTTACTGGCGCCTGTAATGACTGAGGTGACAGCCGGTTGTGCTAACAGATATTGCAGCGACTTTTCTGTCATGGACAGATCGGGCGCGACATTCTCGATCGCTTTGCGGGCATTTGTCAATTCCTCAAACGAATAGGATAAGTACCCGTTTTGTTTGATGCTGTCCGCCACTTGTTTAAGCGGTTTTTCAGTTAAGAGCCCTTTGGCAACCGGACCTCTGGCGACTACGCTGATTTGATGTTCCTCTAAAAACGGAAGCCATTCCTCGGGGCGTCTGTCAAACAGGCTGAACTGCATCATAATACTGACGATGTTTGATTTTTTCACATATTCTTTTATCACATTTGGGCGGATGGAAGAAATACCGTAGTAACGGATCACACCTTCTTGTTTTAATTCCTCAAACGCTTCGATCGTTTCATCAATGTTGTCCTCTATCGTGCCGCCGTGAAGCTGATAAAGGTCGATATAATCCGTTTTCAGCCGTGCAAGACTCTTTTTTACGGCTTCTTTTATGTAAGCTTTTGAAGGGTCCCAATACCAGCCTTCGCTTTCGTCATTCCAGCGGTTTCCCGCTTTCGTTGCCAAAATAATATCTTGGCGTCTGTTTTGGATCGCATCACCGACGATTTCTTCGTTGCGTCCGCGGTCATACAAATCCGCTGTGTCCAAATAGTTGATGCCAAGCTCGATCGCTTCATCCAGGATGGACAAGGCTTTGTTTTTTTCAGTTCCAAGAGACATACAGCCGAGTCCGACTTCGCTTATTTCTAAATCAGATGTACCCAGTTTGCGTTTTCTCATGTGCACACTCCTTTTTTTAGGCTTTGTATTGACCGTAATATAAAGGAGCTAAAGTTTCAACTTTTACGGCTTAGAGACCCAATCCTTCACATATTGGAATGTGCGTCCGTACTCCTTTAACTTCGCCCGAATCTCCCATGCTTTTCCGACTAAGACAACACCTTTTGGCATGCGGTGCACTTTCACGAAGAAGCCCCCTATTTTCTAGTATGATAAAATGTATGGGGCATCATATAGAGACAGAACGGGAGATGAAGAAATGAAATCATTAGAAGAAAAAACAATTGCCAAAGAACAGATCTTTTCAGGTAAAGTCATTGATCTTTATGTAGAGGACGTTGAGCTGCCAAACGGGAAAACGAGTAAACGTGAAATTGTGAAACACCCTGGAGCTGTAGCCATATTAGCTGTCACAGATGAAGGGAAAATCATCATGGTGAAACAATTCCGCAAGCCGCTTGAGCGGATGATCGTTGAAATTCCTGCCGGAAAGCTTGAAAAAGGGGAGGAGCCGGAGTACACGGCACTTCGGGAGCTTGAAGAGGAAACGGGGTATACAGCGAAAAAACTGACAAAAATCACTGCGTTTTATACATCGCCCGGCTTTGCTGATGAAATAGTCCACGTGTTTCTTGCTGAAGAGCTTTCTGTACTCGAAGAAAAACGGGAGCTTGATGAGGACGAGTTTGTTGAAGTGATGGAGGTGACGCTTGAAGATGCGCTGAAGCTGGTTGAGTCGCGTGAAGTATATGATGCTAAAACAGCCTATGCGATTCAGTATCTTCAGCTGAAAGAAGCGCTTCAAGCACAAAAATGAAAAAGATTTACGCGGATTTGCACATTCATATCGGCCGGACCTTTACAGGAAGGGCTGTCAAAATAACAGGCGCCAAAACGCTAACGCTAGACCGAATTTTGGTTGAAGCCAGTGAACATAAAGGAATTGAACTTCTTGGTATTATCGACTGTCATTCTCCGGAAGTCATCCTAGAGCTTGAGGAAGGCATTTCATCTGGAAGATATCACGAGCTTGACGGCGGGGGGATTCGTTATCGCAGCACGACTCTTTTATTAGGAAGCGAACTGGAGATTTATGATGAAGCCTGCAGCGGGCCGATCCATGTGCTCGTCTTTATGCCGACGCTGGCTGATATGAAGCTGTTTTCAAACTGGCTGTCAGCACGGCTGAAAAATATTCACTTAAGCTCACAACGGATTTATGAAACGGGCTTGAAGCTGCAAAAAAAAGTGAAGGAAATGGGCGGGCTGTTTATCCCCGCCCATATCTTTACACCGCATAAAAGCTTATATGGAAAAGGGGTTAAATCAAGTTTAACCGAGGTTTTTGATCCCTCTATGATAGATGCGGTGGAGCTCGGATTAAGCTGTGATACAGACATGGCTTCACACGTATCTGAGTTGAATCAGTATACTTTTTTAACAAATTCTGATGCACATTCGTTAGCCAAAATCGGCAGAGAATATAATGAACTATATGTACAGTCAGCTGATTTTACTGAATTTGCTCTTGCATTAAGGGGGCAGGGTGAAAGGACAATTACCGCAAATTACGGCTTGGACCCGCTATTGGGGAAATATTATCAGACGGCTTGCGAAGCGTGCGGAGAACCTGCTGTGAGCGGGGAAACGGCGTGCGCGAATTGCGGAAATGCCAGATTTACTAAGGGAGTCAGCGAAAGATTGCGTGAATTGAGTGATCAGACTGAAGTTCGCGTCTCGCGTCCGCGATATGTTCATCAGATCCCGCTGCAATTTGTTCCGGGTGTCGGTCCGAAAACGCTGGACAAACTAAAAAAAGCCTTCGGAACAGAAATGGCTGTTCTTCATGAGGCTGCAGAAGAAGATTTGGCTCGCGTTGTCCCGCCGAAAACCGCGGCTCTTATTGTAAAAGCGAGATCCGGAAAGCTGGAGTTGAAAGCCGGAGGAGGAGGAACCTACGGGAAAGTTAAACGGTGAGTTAAAGATTAACTAAGTTCCTCCTGTACTTTTCTTTTTGTCCGGATAAAGGTGATCAGCTGGATGATTTCGTCTTCACTTAGCGGCTTGCCATCAACAGAAATGTTAAAGTCAAGGCTGCTCCACGTGGTCAATTCAATGGTCTGAGGAGCAGTCTGCTTTTGTTTCTCGCGGCCCAAAAGTTCATCGCAGGTTGTGTCAAAGAGGTCAGCCAGCATGGCAAGTGCCTCAAGCGAAGGCCGGCGGTAGCCTGACTCGTAGCCGGCATATGTGCTTTTTGCGATACCCAGAAGGTCAGCTGTATATTGAAGCGACCAATTTTTCTTTTTTCTCAATTCAGTTAAACGATCTAGATTCATGAACTTCCGCTCCTTTTTCACCTTGAGCTGATTATATCATATAGGTATTAGGAAGTGTACGCGAATTGAATAATAATGTCTTGCGTATTTTATTTTCCGTGTCTATAATTGCATTAAAAGTATGCGAAAAGCGAATGCCTTCTCGCAACCCATCTTTAGATACAGTGAAGAGGTGCATGGTATGAAAAAATTATTGATGTTGACAACTGGGGGAACGATTGCTTCAGTTGAAGGGGAAAATGGGCTGGCTCCCGGAGTCAAGGCTGATGAATTATTAAGTTACGTATCAAAACTTGATAACGATTACACGATGGAAACTCAGTCACTTATGAATATAGACAGCACCAATATGCAGCCTGAATACTGGGTGGAAATAGCAGAAGCCGTTAAGGAAAATTATGATGCCTATGACGGATTTGTTATTACACACGGTACAGATACAATGGCCTATACATCTGCCGCACTCTCATATATGCTGCAGCATGCCAAAAAGCCGATTGTCATCACCGGCTCGCAGATTCCGATCACATTCCAAAAAACTGATGCCAAAAAAAATATTACAGACGCGATTCGCTTTGCCTGTGAAGGCGTGGGCGGCGTTTATGTTGTGTTTGACGGCAGAGTCATCCAAGGAACGCGTGCGATCAAATTAAGAACGAAAAGCTACGACGCATTTGAAAGCATCAATTACCCATATATCGCTTTTATCAATGAAGACGGGATCGAATACAACAAACAAGTAACGGAACCTGAGAACGACACCTTCACAGTTGATACTTCACTATGCACTGATGTATGTCTGCTGAAGCTGCATCCAGGCTTAAAGCCTGAAATGTTTGATGCCCTGAAAAGCATGTACAGAGGAATTGTCATTGAGAGTTATGGCAGCGGGGGCGTGCCATTTGAAGGCAGAGACATTTTGTCAAAAGTGAATGAACTGATCGAAAGCGGCATTGTCGTCGTGATCACAACTCAATGTCTGGAAGAAGGCGAAGACATGAGCATTTACGAGGTCGGCCGCAGAGTCAACCAAGACTTAATTATCCGATCCAGAAATATGAACACAGAAGCAATCGTGCCAAAATTGATGTGGGCACTCGGCCAGTCTTCGGATCTTCCAGTCGTCAAGAAAATTATGGAAACACCGATTGCTGATGACGTTGTCCTGTAAAATCACAGAAACTATGACCAACAAAGAGAAAGTGGGTTAAAGATTATGTTAAACGGCCAAAAAGAATACCGCGTGGAAAAAGACTTCCTTGGAGAAAAACAAATTGAAGCTGATGTTTATTACGGAATCCAGACGCTCCGTGCTTCTGAAAACTTCCCGATTACGGGATACAAGATCCATGAAGAAATGATTAACGCGCTGGCGATTGTAAAAAAAGCTGCGGCTCTTGCCAACATGGACGTGAAACGGCTGTATGAAGGAATTGGCCAAGCTATCGTACAAGCAGCTGACGAGATTCTGGAAGGCAAATGGCACGATCAGTTTATCGTCGATCCGATTCAGGGCGGTGCCGGAACTTCTATGAACATGAATGCGAATGAGGTTATCGGAAACCGGGCGCTTGAAATCATGGGACACAAAAAGGGAGACTATATCCATTTAAGCCCAAACACACATGTGAATATGTCACAGTCTACAAACGATGTATTCCCGACCGCTATTCATATTTCTACATTGAAGCTGTTGGAAAAACTGCTGAAAACAATGGAAGATATGCATAGTGTGTTCAAACAAAAAGCACAGGAATTTGATTCTGTTATTAAAATGGGCCGGACACACCTTCAAGACGCTGTTCCGATTCGTCTTGGCCAGGAATTCGAAGCGTACAGCCGTGTTCTGGAGCGTGATATCAAACGGATCAAGCAATCACGCCAGCACCTGTATGAAGTCAACATGGGCGCAACTGCTGTAGGTACAGGCCTGAACGCCGATCCTGAATATATCAAACAGGTTGTAAAGCACCTTGCTGATATCAGCGGTCTTCCCCTTGTCGGAGCTGATCATCTCGTTGATGCGACACAAAATACAGATGCCTATACAGAGGTATCGGCTTCATTAAAGGTCTGCATGATGAACATGTCTAAGATCGCAAACGACCTTCGCTTGATGGCATCAGGCCCGCGCGCCGGACTTGCGGAAATTTCTCTGCCAGCACGCCAGCCGGGATCATCCATTATGCCGGGGAAAGTCAATCCGGTTATGGCCGAGCTAATCAACCAAATTGCATTCCAGGTCATTGGAAACGATAATACAATCTGCCTTGCTTCAGAAGCCGGCCAGCTTGAATTGAACGTTATGGAGCCAGTGCTTGTCTTTAACTTGCTTCAATCCATCAGCATCATGAACAACGGCTTCCGTTCGTTCACTGACTATTGCTTAAAAGGCATCGAAGCCAACGAAAAACGCTTGAAACAATACGTGGAAAAAAGCGCAGGAGTGATCACTGCAGTCAATCCGCACCTTGGGTATGAAGCGGCAGCCCGAATTGCCCGGGAAGCAATAATGACAGGCCAATCAGTCCGTGATCTATGCCTGCAGCATGATGTGCTGACAGAAGAAGAGTTAGATCTTATTTTAAACCCATATGAGATGACAAAACCAGGTATTGCAGGGAAAGAACTATTAGAAAAATAAAATTTAAACAAAATACAGCTTATTCATCTCCGTATAGCCCGGATGAATAAGCTGTTTACAACATAGGGATGAGGAAGTATAGTATACGTGTTGCACTATTTATTGAAAGCGTTTTAGCTTTTTACATGAAGGGGGACTTCTTTTGAAGGATGTAAGACTGCCAACACTATTCGAAATTATTATTGTCCTAGGATCATTTTTAGCACTTGTCATGTCGTTTACAGTCTTTTTAGACTTGCCGATACAGCTCGCGCTCTTCATTTCCTGGTTTATCGCAATGATTCTCGGAATCAGACTCGGTTATTCTTATAAAGATATGCAAAATGCCATCCTGAATGGAATATCAAACGGTCTTGAAGCCGTTCTGATTCTTGTTTCAGTAGGAGCACTTATTGGAACATGGATCGCCGGAGGGATTGTACCGACTCTGATTTACTATGGTTTAGAATTTATTCACCCTAGCATCTTTTTACTTGCAACGTTAATTATTTGTTCAATTATGTCTGTAGCAACAGGAACGTCATGGGGAACAGTCGGAACTGCCGGCATTGCCATGATCGCAATTGGAGAGGGATTAGGCCTTCCGCTTCCTCTTGTAGCTGGAGCTATTCTATCAGGCGCTTATTTCGGGGACAAGCTGTCTCCTCTGTCTGACAGCACAGTTCTGGCTTCTTCACTATCTAAAGTGGATGTCTTAGATCATGTCAGAGCAATGCTCTTTTTATCTGTGCCAGCATATGTGATTACAGCAATTTTATTTACAATTACCGGCTTTATGTACGGCGGGAAAAATATTGATCTTGATAAAGTTGACTTCTTGAAATCATCTCTGCAAAATACGTTTGACATTCATATTTGGATGCTGATCCCAGCTGTTGTCGTGATTATCTTATTGGCGATGAAAAAGCCGTCAATGCCGGTTATCGTAATTGGCGCTTTGCTTGGCGCTGTCTGGGCTGTTGTTTTCCAAGGCATGAATCCAGCGGATGCGATTGCAACTGCCTACAACGGATTCTCGATTAAAACAGATGTTGAATTCTTGAACGGCCTGTTAAATCGTGGAGGCATCGTTGGAATGCTCGGTTCCCTTGTCGTCATTATCTTTGGTCTCGGATTTGGCGGACTGCTTGAAAAGCTTGGCGTCTTAAAAGTGATCGTCTCTATGTTTGAAAAGAAATTAACATCACCGGGCAACGTCACTTTATCTACGCTGATTGTAGCGTTTTTAGCGAACATCTTCGGCTGTGCGATGTATGTTTCTCTTATTTTGACACCGAAGATTATGGAAAACAGCTATGATCGATTAAATCTCGACAGAAGAGTGCTATCTCGTAATTCAGAGGTCGGAGGAACATTAACTTCAGGTATGGTACCTTGGTCTGATAACGGTATTTACATGGCGGGGATACTAGGAGTTTCTACCTTCTCTTATCTGCCGTTTATGTGGCTCAGTTTTGTTGCAATAGGTCTTGCTATTATCTATGGTTATACAGGAAAATTTATATGGTATACGAAAAACAATACAGTTAAAGCCGAAAAACTAGGCTAATAGGGGAGGATCACTGAATGATAGCGAAACACATGATTCGGACACTGATGATCGAAACGCCTTCGGTTCCCGGAAATCTTGGAAGGGTAGCTACGGCAATCGGCCTTCTGGGCGGGGATATTGGTGAAGTGGAGACGGTAAAAGTCGGACCCAATTACACAATGCGGAATATTACCGTTCAAGTGGAGAATGAAGAACAGCTTCAGGAAGTGATCGCGGCTGTACAGGCCTTGGGAGAAGGGATCAGGCTTCACACCGTATCTGATGAAGTCCTGTCCGCACATGAAGGCGGAAAAATCCAAATGAAAAGCAAAATGCCGATCCGCTCACTGGCAGAGCTCGGACGTGTCTATACACCAGGTGTGGCAGACGTGTGCAGGCTGATCGAAAAAGAACCTGAAAAAGCGTCTATTTATACAACGATCAGCAATTCTGTGGCGATTGTAACGGATGGAACGGCAATTCTCGGTCTTGGGAATATTGGCTCTGTGGCAGGCATGCCTGTCATGGAAGGAAAGGCTGCTCTGTTTGATCAGCTGGCGGGTATTAGCGGTATTCCGATATTGCTGGATACGAGTGATCCTGAAGAAATCATCAAAACGGTAAAGCATATTTCTCCGGGTTTTAACGGCATCCTGCTTGAAGATATCGGCTCGCCGCATTGCTTCGAAATCGAGGACCGCCTAAAAGAGGAGCTGAACATCCCTGTTATGCATGATGATCAGCACGGTACAGCTGTTGTCACGCTGGCAGCTGCCATCTCGGCATGCAGGAGTGCGGGTGTTGACCTGAAAGAAGCGAAAGTGGGACAAATCGGCCTGGGCGCAGCAGGCGTTGCCATCTGCCGGATGTTTATGGCCTACGGCGTGAAAGCAGTGTACGGAACAGACAAATCAGAGGCAGCAATGAACCGTCTCGAACAATACGGCGGACAGGCAGTTGCCAGCATTGAGAAGCTCATGGAAACATGTGACATTGTCATTGCCACAACGGGCGTTCCGGGATTAATTAAACCAGCATTTGTGCGTTCTGGCCAGGTGATTTTGGCTTTATCGAATCCGAAGCCGGAAATTGAGCCGGAGGCTGCGCTGCAGGCTGGCGCCGCATATGCAGCTGACGGGCGTTCTGTTAATAATGTACTCGGTTTCCCGGGGATTTTCAGAGGAGCGCTCAACGCAAAAAGCAAGGAGATTAATCATGATATGCTTGTCGCAGCAGCAGAGGCCATCGCAGCCTGCACAAAACAAGGCGATGTAGTCCCTCAGCCGCTTGATTCAAAAGTCCATCATGAGGTAGCGGCTGCGGTTGAGCACGCCGCTCTTACAGCAGTAAAATAAATGAAGGAAAACAGCACCTGGCATAAACAGGTGCTGTTTTTTCTCATCATATGATGATCTTTGCTATAATTGTTGTGAAAATAAATAAGGGAGTGATCAGAATGGCAAAAAGCCGAGCGAAAAAGAAGCGGGAGCATCTGCTTAGAAATGGCGGACGTGACGTCATATTATCAAGAGGCAGTACACCATCGTTCAGCACACATGAAAGAATGGCAAAAAGCAAAAAAGAGATTTTGAATAAACGGAAGCATATGAATCCTTATGATCATACGGCAGTTGATGATAAGGATTTTTTTGTGCTCCAAAAAGCCGCCTAGCATTCTTCTCTATCGTTTCTTTTTTGAAAAAGGGCATGTTTTTCCGTTTCTTTCATACAATCTATTAAATCAAATCACTAGAGCAGGCGGGAGGAAACGGTATGCGAAAAATCTCTTATAAGGACATGTTTCTCCGACATGTCAAAGATCATCTCTCTCTTTATATATTTGTCTCAGTCCTGTTTTTCATGGGTGTCATCTTTGGCGCGATTATTGTCAACAGCATGACCATCAGCCAGAAAGAAGATTTATACTACTATTTAAGCCAATTTTTCGGACAGCTTTCGGATGGAAAACAGGCAAGTTCATCTGATATGTTTGGGCAAAGTATCTTTCATAATGCAAAGTATTTAGGGTTGATGTGGATATTGGGAATTTCCGTTATTGGGATGCCGATTATTTTTATCATGATCTTTCTAAAAGGCATCGTCGTCGGCTTTACTGTCGGGTTCCTTGTCAATCAGATGGGAGTCAGCGGTTTTTTCTTATCCTTTGTCTCCGTTTTGCCCCAAAATGTGCTGCTGATTCCGGCTTATCTCATTATGGGCACGTGTGCGATTGCGTTTTCTTTAAAGTTAATCAGGCAGCTGTTCGTGAAACGAAGCCTTCATGACGCGCCGATTCAGTGGTTCGGGCGGTATGCCTTTGTGCTTCTGGTCATTCTGTTTTTAGCGCTGATCTCATCACTCTTTGAAGCATATTTATCTCCAGTTTTAATGGAAAAGCTTACATCGAGACTTTTTTAAAATGATTATTAAGAGAAAATCGTTTTATTTATCAGTTTATAATAATTATAGTTGGAACTCTGCGCGTATTTTGTTATAATGAGTCATGGAATGCGGCGTAGGAGGGAAAGACATGGAAAACCGTATTGATCGAATTAAGAAACAACTGCACTCATCCAGCTACAAACTTACGCCTCAGCGTGAAGCGACAGTAAGAGTGCTGCTTGAAAACGAAGAAGACCATTTAAGCGCAGAAGATGTATACCTCCTCGTAAAAGAGAAATCTCCTGAGATCGGTCTCGCAACAGTATACCGTACGCTTGAATTATTAACTGAATTAAAAGTCGTTGATAAAATTAACTTTGGAGACGGCGTGTCCCGTTACGACCTTCGGAAAGAGGGCGCAGCTCACTTTCATCACCACTTGGTGTGCATGGAGTGCGGAGCCGTTGATGAAATTGAAGAAGATTTGCTTGAAGACGTGGAAGAAATCATTGAACGTGATTGGAAATTTAAGATTAAAGATCATAGATTGACGTTTCACGGCATATGCCACCGCTGTAACGGAAAAGAAACTGAATAAACGGTGCCGAGCGCGAACCTTTTCTCATGGGGAAAGGGTTTTTTGCTGTTTCTATGTATAAAACCTTTCTGATTTGGCATATGGTTTAAATAACTGGAACCATAGGGAAAGGATCGATTAGGACATGGGAAGATTCCTAAAAACAGCTCTCGATGCATTGAAAGTTTTCATCCTGTTTACCGGTTTTACCGCTCTGTTCTATTATGCTATGATATGGGTGAATCAAGAGTATGAAAACTATCATCGGTACGATAAACCGGAAGGCTCCGCTGTAAAAGTTGTTGAAATGGATCAGGATGAAAAAGGCGGATGGTTCGACCGGTTGATCTTTTTTTACCAAAACGGGGAGTAGATCAAGAGTGAAAGATCAAATAAAGGATTTCATCCACTACGTCATGGTAGAGAGAGGGCTTTCCCAAAACACGGTGGTATCCTATGAACGTGACTTGAAAAGCTATTCTCTCTATTTAACAGAAACCCTTCATGTTACAGATTGGAATCACGTAACCCGCATACATATTATCCAATATTTAAAGCACTTGAAGGACTCGGGGAAATCCGGCAAGACATCGGCGCGGCATTTGGCATCGATTCGCTCTTTTCACCAATTTCTGCTCAGGGAAAAGGTGACGGACAAGGATCCTTCCGTTCATATCGAAACACAAAAGACCGAACGGGCGCTTCCGAAGGTGCTCGCGCTCAATGAGGTCGAGCGATTATTGGACACGCCTAAGCTGACAAGCCCTTTCGGCTATCGGGATAAAGCGATGCTAGAGCTGCTTTATGCGACAGGCATACGAGTCAGTGAGATGATTGAATTGAAAACGGCAGATGTTCATTTATCCATGGGTTTTGTCCGCTGCTTCGGGAAAGGAAGAAAAGAACGGATTGTGCCAATCGGAGAAGCCGCCGCTTCCGCTATTGAGGAATATATGACAAAAGCCAGGGGAAAACTGTTAAAGAACAATGTGTCTGACGCTCTCTTTTTAAATCATCACGGCAAACAGATCAGCCGCCAGGGATTTTGGAAAAACCTGAAGAAAATCGCGCTGGAAGCTGGGATCAAAAAAGAGCTGACCCCGCATACCCTCAGGCATTCCTTTGCGACCCATCTGCTTGAGAACGGTGCTGATCTTAGAGCGGTGCAGGAAATGCTCGGCCATGCGGATATATCCACGACGCAAATTTATACGCATGTGACGAAAACAAGGCTGAAGGATGTGTACAAGCAATTTCATCCGCGCGCCTAGCCGCAGGTGGCTGCGGCTTTTTTGTTTAGGGCGACAGAAAATATTGAAGTTTCTCATTATTTCCGAATGCATTGTCAACGGGAATGAAAACGGTTTATACTTGAGTTGTCTGACCTCTTAGCGATACAATAGACGTATAGAAAAAAAGGAGGCTTTCAGGAGATGCCTGCATACAAATATAATCGTGTGTTTTTAATTGTGATGGACTCAGTCGGAATCGGCGAAGCGCCGGATGCCGCTGACTTTAATGACGAAGGCGCCAATACGCTCGGGCATATTGCCGAGCATATGAATGGATTACATATGCCGAATATGGCAAAACTCGGCCTTGGTCTCATCGGAGATATCAAAGGTGTAGAAAAAACAGAATATCCGCTTGCGTATTTTGGAAAAATGCAAGAAGCGTCTAACGGTAAAGATACCATGACTGGCCATTGGGAGATCATGGGCTTGTATATTGATAAACCGTTTAAAGTGTTCCCGGAAGGCTTTCCTGATGAACTGCTTCAGGAGCTGGAAAAGAGATCTGGACGCAAAATTATCGGAAATAAGCCGGCTTCCGGCACAGCGATTTTGGATGAACTTGGCCAGGAGCACATGGAGACAGGAGCTTTAATTGTATACACATCTGCTGACTCTGTTCTGCAAATTGCCGCTCACGAAGAGGTTGTGCCGCTTGAAGAGCTGTACCGCATTTGTGAAACGGCGAGAGAGCTGACGCTTGATCCGAAATATATGGTAGGCCGCATTATCGCACGGCCGTTCGTCGGAGAGCCGGGACAATTTAAACGGACACCAAACCGTCATGACTATGCGCTTAAGCCGTTTGACCGCACTGTCATGAATGAATTGAAAGACAGCGGCTTAGATGTGATCTCAATCGGAAAAATCTCTGATATTTATGACGGAGAAGGCATTACATCTTCACGGAGAACAGTTTCCAATATGGACGGAATGGACAAGGTGATCGATACGCTGGGAGAAGACTTTACTGGTCTGAGCTTTGCGAACCTTGTTGATTTTGACGCTTTATTCGGACATCGCCGTGACCCAGAGGGCTACGGACGTGCGCTTGAAGAATTTGATGCACGTCTTCCGGAAGTGTTTGAGAAAATGAAAGAAGACGATCTGTTAATCATTACAGCTGACCACGGCAATGATCCGATTCATCACGGGACAGACCATACACGCGAGTACGTGCCGATTCTTGCTTACAGCAAAAAACATAAGAAAGCGCAAATGCTGCCGCTTGCAGATACATTTGCTGATATCGGCGCAACGATCGCTGATAATTTCCAAACGAATAAACCGAAATACGGGAAAAGCTTTTTATCTTTATTACAATAGGGGGACTGTTTCTTGAAAGACAGAATCGAACGCGCAGCCGCTTTTATTAAGAAAAACCTGCCGGAATCTCCGAAGATCGGCCTTATTTTAGGCTCAGGTCTTGGTATTTTGGCGGATGAAATCGAAAATCCGGTCAAGCTGAAATATGAAGACATACCTGAATTCCCGGTATCCACTGTTGAGGGACATGCTGGCCAGCTTGTGCTTGGCACCCTTGAAGGAGTTTCCGTCATAGCTATGCAGGGCCGTTTTCATTTTTATGAAGGCTATTCGATGGAGAAAGTCACTTTCCCTGTACGCGTGATGAAAGCGCTCGGCGTGGAAGCATTGATCGTGACAAATGCCGCTGGCGGTGTCAATACTGAATTCCGTGCGGGAGACTTAATGATCATTACTGACCATATCAACTTTATGGGAACAAACCCGCTGATCGGGCCAAATGAAGCCGATTTCGGCGCCAGATTTCCAGATATGTCTTCAGCCTATGACAAAGACCTTTCTAGCTTGGCTGAAAAAATTGCGAAAGACCTTAACATTCCAATTCAAAAAGGCGTTTATACCGCTGTGACAGGACCATCTTACGAAACACCGGCAGAAGTCCGTTTCTTAAGAACAATGGGTTCTGACGCAGTCGGCATGTCTACTGTTCCGGAAGTCATTGTGGCGAATCATGCAGGAATGCGTGTCCTTGGCATTTCCTGCATCTCTAATGCGGCAGCCGGAATTCTGGATCAGCCTTTAAGTCACGATGAAGTAATGGAAGTGACGGAAAAAGTAAAAGCAGGATTCTTGCAGCTTGTAAAAGCAGTCGTCGCTCAGTACGAATAAAAATTGAGTGATAGCAAGATCAAAAGACAGCTGTGTCTGATATGACGCAGCTGTCTTTTTTTATGCCCAAAAAAGATACGAAACATTTTCCATCAGTGGCGTATAAAACCATCCGGCTTGGAAAAAATAAAAAGGATTATGAAATGGAGGGCTTTTGAGATGAAACGTCTTTTATCCACTTTGTTGATTGGTATAATGCTACTTACATTTGCACCGTCTGCATTTGCAAAACAAGACGGAAAAGGCACATCGGAGCTTGCTCATGAAGCGAAGTCTGCGGTGCTGATAGAACGTGACACGGGAAAAGTGCTTTACAACAAGAACAGTAATGAGAGACTGGCGCCTGCAAGCATGACGAAAATTATGACGATGCTTTTAATTATGGAAGCTTTAGATGAAGGCAAAATCAAAATGAGTGATAAGGTCCGTACGAGCGAGCACGCGGCTTCAATGGGAGGCTCGCAGATTTTCCTTGAACCCGGTGAGGAAATGACTGTCAAAGAAATGCTGAAAGGCATCGCAATCGCATCGGGAAATGACGCTTCCGTTGCGATGGCTGAATTCATTTCCGGCTCTGAAGAAGAATTTGTGAAGAAAATGAATAAAAAAGCAAAAGAGCTGGGCTTGAAAAATACATCCTTCAAAAACCCGACCGGACTGACCGAGGAAGGACACTACAGCTCTGCGTATGACATGGCAATCATGGCTAAGGAATTATTGAAATACGAATCAATAACGAAGTTTACCGGCACGTATGAAGACTATTTGCGCGAAAATACAGATAAAAAGTTTTGGCTTGTCAATACGAATCGGCTTATCAAATTTTATCCTGGCGTAGACGGTGTAAAAACAGGCTATACAGGAGAGGCCAAATATTGTCTGACAGCTTCAGCTAAAAAAGGAAACATGCGGGCCATTGCGGTTGTGTTCGGAGCGAGCACACCTAAAGATAGAAACGCGCAAGTGACAAAGATGCTTGATTTCGCTTTTAGTCAATATGAAACACATCCTTTATATAAACGAAATGAAATAGTAGCAAAAGTAAAGGTCAAAAAAGGCAAACAAAAATTTATCGAACTCACTACTTCTGAGCCGATTTCAATATTGACGAAAAAAGGCGAGGATATGAAAAATGTGAAAAAAGAAATCAAATTGAATGACAATGTAAGTGCACCTGTTCAAAAAGGCCAAGAGCTTGGGACGCTCGTTCTGAAAAAGGATGGAGAAGTGCTCGCTGAAAGTCCTGTTGCTGCTAAAGAAGATATGAAGAAAGCCGGGTTCATAACATTCTTGAAGCGGACGATGGGAGACTGGACAAAATTTAAATAATTATGCCGAATGATCACTAGTTTTGTCACGGTGAAGGAATTCATTCCGTCGAAATCGAAACACTCATTATCCGATCATATCAAGGAGGAATGAGCATGAGCCTTGGAATTGACATGCATGTCAAAGAATCTGTGCTTTGTATTCGATTAACAGGCGAACTCGATCACCACACGGCTGAAACCCTGAAACAAAAAGTGACTCAATCATTGGAGAAGGATGATATTCGCCATATCGTGCTGAACCTGGAGGACCTTTCCTTTATGGACAGCTCGGGGCTTGGCGTCATTTTAGGAAGATACAAGCAAATTAAGCAAATTGGCGGGGAAATGGTCGTTTGCGCTATCTCTCCTGCGGTGAAGCGGCTGTTTGATATGTCGGGTCTGTTTAAAATTATCCGTTTTGAACAATCTGAGCAGCAGGCGCTGCTGACGCTGGGGGTGGCATCATGAAAAACGAAATGCATCTTGAATTTTCTGCCCTCAGCCAGAATGAATCGTTCGCCCGTGTCACAGTTGCTTCGTTTATTGCCCAGCTTGACCCGACAATGGACGAACTGACTGAAATCAAAACAGTCGTGTCAGAGGCAGTGACGAATGCTATTATCCATGGATATGAAGAGAACTGTGACGGAAAAGTTTACATTTCAGTGACGCTGGAAGATCATGTCGTATATATGACCATTCGTGATGAAGGCAGGGGCATTACAGATCTTGAAGAAGCCCGCCAGCCTTTATTCACGACTAAGCCTGAGCTTGAGCGTTCTGGAATGGGCTTTACTATTATGGAAAATTTCATGGATGATGTCAGTATCGATTCATCACCTGAGATGGGCACAACGATTCGCTTAACAAAGCACTTATCAAAAAGCAAAGCGCTTTGTAATTAAGGAGATTTGTTATGGATGTGGAGGTTAAGAAAAACGGCAAAAACGCTCAGCTGAAGGATCATGAAGTAAAGGAATTAATCAAACAAAGCCAAGATGGCGACCAGCAGGCAAGAGACCTCCTCATAGAAAAAAACATGCGTCTTGTTTGGTCTGTCGTACAGCGGTTTTTAAACAGAGGATACGAGCCTGACGATCTCTTTCAGATCGGCTGCATCGGGCTGTTAAAATCTGTGGACAAATTTGATTTAACCTATGATGTGCGTTTTTCAACGTATGCAGTGCCAATGATTATCGGTGAAATCCAGCGTTTTATTCGTGATGACGGAACCGTAAAGGTGTCAAGGTCATTAAAAGAGCTCGGAAACAAAATCCGGCGCGCGAAGGATGAGCTTTCAAAAACACTAGGCAGAGTGCCGACGGTGCAGGAGATCGCCGACCATTTGGAAATTGAAGCAGAAGATGTCGTACTCGCCCAAGAGGCGGTAAGGGCTCCGTCTTCGATTCACGAAACCGTTTATGAGAATGACGGAGATCCGATTACCCTGCTTGATCAAATCGCTGACAACTCAGAAGAAAAATGGTTTGAGAAGATTGCGCTGAAAGAAGCGATCAGCGATTTGGAGGAAAGGGAAAAACTAATCGTCTATCTCAGATATTATAAAGACCAGACGCAGTCCGAGGTGGCTGAGCGGCTTGGGATCTCTCAAGTTCAGGTTTCCAGGCTTGAAAAGAAAATATTAAAACAGATCAAGGTTCAAATGGATCATACGGATAGCTAGTCTGCAATGCAGGCTAGCTTTTTTGTGTGCAAAAGCATGGTAATTTATGGTCTTTTCGAGCAGATGAATGAGAACAAAATCGAACCACATACTACATATATAACCACCGAAAGATGGTGATCAATGATGGAACGACGTATATTTATCCGACTTCGCCACAGGGTGCTGGCCCATCCGGGAGATATCATCACGGTTGGAGATGCCGCGCAAATTGAAGGACAGCTTCAGCTGAAAAAAAAACTGTCGGCTATGCCGCTTTATCAGGTGAGCGAAAAAGATAAAAATATTGTAATTCTGGATATCATACAAGTCCTCAAAGCCATTCATTTACAAGATCCGACACTTGATGTTCAAACGGTAGGAGGAGCAGAAACCATTGTTGAAATTCAGTATCGGAAACGGCAGTTATCAACGGTTCTGTTTATCGGTGTCTGGCTGCTTCTGTTTATCGGATCGTGTCTTGCCATTATGAACTTTCATGAGGATGTAAGCATGAGAGATGTTCATATCGCACTATATGAAATCATAACCGGAGAGAGAAATGACTATCCATATTTGCTTCAAATCCCATACAGCATCGGTTTGGGACTGGGGATGATTGTGTTTTTTAACCATATATTTAAAAAGCGCCTTAATGAAGAGCCTAGCCCGCTGGAGGTTGAGATGTTTAACTACCAGCTTGATCTCGACCAATATGTGGCCATGCATGAGAATCAAGAAACAATAAAGGACTTGCATGATCGTTAGTGTATTATTCATTATTTTTGTCGGGCTCGGCGGAGGCATCACGGTAGGGGCTGGCTTCGTTGCTTTTTTAACCGTAATGGGAATCATTCCGCGGCTGATGCAGCTCACCAAAACGATGAGATTTGTTCAAGCTTATGAAGCGGCTGTTATTCTTGGCGCGGTATGCGGGGGATGGGAGACGCTTCATATGAACCATCTTTTTTTAACAAAATGGATTGCCGTGCCGGTCGGGCTGCTGGCAGGTTTGTTTGTCGGGATGCTTGCAGCTGCCCTTACAGAGGTTTTAAATGTCTTGCCGATTTTAGCAAAACGAATCGGACTCAGAAGTAAAATCATTATTCTCTTAATGGCCATCGTGATCGGGAAAATCGCGGGATCTTTATTTCACTGGCTGTATTTTATTGATCATTCATAAGGAGGTTTCAAGATGACAAACATAAAAGAAAACTACAAATCAAAAGTGAAAACATATCAGCCTAAGCCGCCTTACGTCTGGAACTGTGTAAAAGCCTTTCTGGTAGGCGGTCTGATCTGTGCGATCGGGCAAGGTCTGCAGAATTTTTATATCCATTTTTTTGATTTCAATGAAAAAACAGCGGGAAATCCAACGGCGGCAACACTGATATTAATTTCAGCCCTGCTTACCGGGTTCGGTATCTATGACAGAATCGGACAGTTTGCAGGCGCCGGTTCAGCTGTACCGGTCACAGGTTTTGCCAACAGTATGGCAAGCGCGGCTCTTGAATATAAAAGCGAAGGGTTTGTGCTCGGAGTAGCGACAAATATGTTTAAACTGGCGGGAAATGTCATCGTTTTTGGTGTTGTGGCTGCTTACATCGTCGGAATGATTCGGTTTGCTTTTGAGAAACTGATGTCATAGGAGGAGAAGAAAATGAAATTAACAGGAAAGCAAACCTGGGTATTTGAACATCCCTTATTTGTCAACTCGGCGGGAACGGCAGCCGGACCAAAGGAAAAAGACGGGCCGCTCGGCTCTTTATATGATAAAACCTATGACGAGATGCACTGTAATCAAAAAAGCTGGGAAATGGCTGAACGCCAGTTAATGGAAGATGCTATTACTTCAGCGCTTCAAAAAAATAATCTGACAAAAGATGATATTGATCTATTGCTGGCAGGCGACTTGCTGAATCAAAACGTGACGGCCAACTATGTGGCAAGACACTTGAACATTCCGTTTCTTTGTATGTTTGGCGCCTGTTCAACATCAATGGAAACAGTGGCTGTCGCATCAGCCCTAGTTGACGGCGGGTTTGCGAAGAGGGCGCTCGCTGCCACCAGCAGTCATAATGCCACAGCGGAAAGACAGTTTCGCTATCCCACAGAATACGGAGGCCAAAAACCGGACACTGCCACCTCTACTGTCACCGGAAGCGGAGCAGTTGTCATCAGCCAGACACCGGGTGATATCCAAATCACAAGCGCGACTGTCGGAAAGGTTTCTGACTTAGGAATTACAGATCCGTTTGATATGGGATCGGCCATGGCTCCGGCTGCAGCTGATACGATTAAGCAGCACTTTAAAGACCTCAACCGGACAGCGGATGACTATGATCTGATCCTGACAGGTGACCTATCCGGCGTCGGATCTCCCATCGTAAAAGACATCTTAAAAGAAGATGGCTATCCGGTCGGCACAAAGCATGATGATTGCGGACTTCTGGTTTATACGCCGGATCAGCAGGTCTTTGCCGGAGGGAGCGGCTGCGCATGTTCAGCGGTCGTTACTTACTCTCACATTTTTAAGCAGCTGAGAGAAGGAAAATTAAACCGTGTATTTGTCGTGGCGACCGGGGCGCTGTTAAGCCCGACAATGGTCCAGCAAAAAGAAACCATCCCGACCATCGCCCACGGGGTTGTATTTGAGCGTGCAGGAGGTGCATCTTAACATGGACTACCTTTTGGCTTTTGTATGCGGCGGGGCCATTTGTATTGTTGGCCAGCTGCTGTTAGACGTATTTAAATTGACGCCAGCCCACGTCATGACGTCCTTTGTCGTTATAGGGGCGATTTTAGATGGTTTCGGCATTTACGATAAATTTATTGAATTTGCCGGAGGGGGCGCCACTGTTCCGATCGTCAGCTTTGGCCACAGTCTTCTGCATGGTGCCATGCATCAGGCGCATATACACGGATTTATCGGGATCGGCATGGGGATTTTTGAGCTGACATCTGCCGGTATCTCAGCCGCCATTCTCTTCGCCTTTCTCGTAGCTGTTATTTTCAAACCGAAAGGATAATGTCAACATGACGACAAAGCGAAAGGTCATACTGGTAACAGACGGGGACGTGTATGCCGCTAAAACAATTGAATACGCCGCAAGCCAAGTGGGAGGCCGATGTATTTCACAATCAAAAGGCAACCCTTCCATCCGCAGCGGCGCGGAGCTTGTCAAGCTGATCACCTCTGCACCGTATGATCCTGTCTTTGTCATGTTTGACGACTCAGGCCTTCAAGGTGAGGGTCCGGGAGAAGCCGCTCTTACCTATGTCGCCACCCATCCGTCAATTGAAGTGCTCGGTGTGATTGCGGTCGCGTCAAAAACACATCAGGCTGAATGGACCAGAGTTGATGTAAGCATTGACCGCAATGGAGAAATAACAGAATACGGCGTGGATAAAGTCGGAGAAAGGGAATTTGATGAACACAGAATGAGCGGAGATACTGTCTATTGCCTTGATAAACTTGATCTCCCGCTTATTGTCGGTATCGGGGATATCGGCAAAATGGGCAGAAAAGACGATATCTCAAAAGGGTCGCCAATCACCATGAAAGCGGTCGAGTTTATTTTAGAAAGGAGCGGGTATCATGCCGGACCAAAAGGAAGAGAAAATCCGGGTTTATCGAGATCCAGCCAAAAATGAAGCGTATTTTAAAAATCGGGTCGGAATGGGAATTAGCTATGATGTGGGGGTTCGCAAGCTTAATATCTTAGACAAGGAAATACAGCTTTACTATCTGAATGGATTATCCGACACCGCTTATATCATTCATTTAATGAGAGAACTTGTTTTCATTAACAATCGGGATGAGGATCCAGATAATCTGGTTGATATTGTCGAAAACAGGCTTCTTAATGCCCAGGTTGAAAAAGTAAAAACGCTGGATGAAACAACTGACCAAGTGCTGTCCGGATTAGTTGCAGTCATTGTTGAAGGCGCAGGCTTCGCATTTATTATTGATGTCAGAAGCTATCCGGGCAGAAATCCGGAAGAGCCTGATACAGAAAAGGTGGTCAGGGGAGCCAGAGACGGATTTGTTGAGAACATCGTTGTCAATACGGCGCTTCTCAGACGGCGGATCAGAGACGAACGTCTTCGCATCAAGATGACAAAGGTTGGCGAGCGATCAAAAACGGACCTGAGTATTTGTTATATAGAAGATATTGCAGATCCGGATCTGGTTGACATCGTGGAAAAAGAAATTGCTGCCATTGATGTTGACGGATTAACAATGGCAGACAAAACAGTAGAGGAATTTATCATTAAACAAAGCTACAACCCGTACCCGCTCGTCCGCTATACAGAAAGGCCGGATGTGGCGGCTAATCATGTACTTGAAGGCCATGTCATCATTATGGTTGATACATCACCGAGTGTGATTATCACCCCGACGACTTTGTTCCACCATGTTCAGCATGCTGAAGAATACAGGCAGGCGCCTGCAGTCGGCACTTTTTTAAGATGGGTAAGATTCTTCGGTATCATTGCATCCACTATATTTCTTCCGATTTGGTTTCTCTTTGTCCTGCAGCCGGACCTGCTTCCTGAGAATATGGAATTTATTGGTTTGAATAAGAATACGCATATTCCGATCATCCTGCAGATATTCTTAGCTGATTTAGGGGTCGAGTTTCTCAGAATGGCTGCCATTCATACCCCGACAGCTTTATCCACGGCGATGGGTATCATTGCCGCTGTGCTGATCGGACAAATTGCCATTGAGGTCGGCCTGTTTTCGCCAGAGGTTATTCTTTACGTTTCACTTGCAGCAATTGGAACCTTTGCCACGCCTAGTTATGAATTAAGTTTGGCAAACAAAATGGGCCGTCTCACTCTCATGATACTCGTTGCTATATTTCATGTAAAAGGGCTCGTTATCGGATTTACAGTGTTAATTATTGCCATGGCCAGCATCAAATCTCTCCAGACACCGTACTTGTGGCCGCTGATTCCCTTTAACGGCAAGGCGCTGTGGCAGGTGCTGATCCGTACAGCGAAACCTGGTGCAAAAGTAAGACCAAGTATCGTTCACCCAAGAAATCGCTTAAGACAGCCTACCAATTCATAATCGCATTGAAACTGCCTGAAGAGTATGATAATGTATGTCTTAATTATGAAGGGACAGTCCATAAAACTGTCCTTTTCACCCATAAGCGGAGAAAGAGGGAATGACATTGTTCTTACATGGCACAAGCAGACAAAATCAACATGGGCATTTAGAAATCGGAGGTGTGGACGCTCTCTATTTAGCAGAAAAATATGGCACACCTCTTTACGTATATGATGTGGCTTTAATACGTGAGCGTGCTAAAAGCTTTAAGCAGGCATTTATTACTGCAGGGCTGAAAGCACAGGTGGCATATGCGAGCAAAGCGTTCTCATCAGTTGCAATGATTCAGCTCGCTGAGGAAGAGGGACTTTCTTTAGATGTTGTGTCCGGGGGAGAGCTTTATACAGCTGTTGCGGCGGGCTTTCCGGCAGAACGCATTCACTTTCATGGGAATAACAAGAGCAGAGAAGAACTGCGGATGGCACTTGAGCATCGCATCGGCTGCATTGTGGTGGATAATTTCTATGAAATTTCGCTTTTGGAAGACCTATGTGAAGAAACGGGACATTCCATCGATGTTCTTCTTCGGATCACACCCGGAGTAGAAGCGCATACGCATGACTACATTACAACTGGTCAGGAAGATTCAAAGTTCGGTTTCGACCTTCATAACGGACAAACTGAACGGGCGATTGAGCAAGTATTGCAATCAGAACACATTCAGCTGCTCGGTGTCCATTGCCATATCGGTTCGCAAATTTTTGATACGGCCGGTTTTGTGTTAGCCGCGGAAAAAATCTTCAAAAAACTGGACGAGTGGAGAGAATCATATACGTTTGTATCCAAGGTATTGAATCTTGGAGGAGGTTTTGGCATCCGTTATACGGAAGACGATGAACCGCTCCACGCAACTGAATACGTTGAAAAAATTATCGAAGCTGTGAAAGAAAATGCTGCCCGTTATGGTTTTAACATTCCGGAAATTTGGATCGAACCGGGACGCTCTCTCGTGGGTGACGCGGGCACAACCCTTTATACGGTTGGTTCTCAAAAAGAAGTGCCGGGCGTCCGCCAGTATGTAGCTGTAGACGGAGGCATGAACGACAATATTCGTCCTGCACTTTATCAGGCTAAGTATGAAGCTGCGACAGCCAACCGTATCGGAGAAGCGCATGACAAAACGGTTTCGATTGCCGGAAAGTGCTGTGAAAGCGGCGATATGCTGATTTGGGATATTGACCTGCCAGAAGTAAAAGAAGGCGATCTTCTTGCTGTTTTTTGTACAGGCGCTTACGGATACAGCATGGCCAACAATTACAATCGAATTCCGAGACCTGCCGTTGTATTTGTAGAAAATGGCGAGGATCACTTAGTCGTGAAGCGAGAAACATACGAGGATATTGTGAAACTTGACCTGCCCTTTAAAACGAGTGTAAAGCAATAAAAAAGCGCCGATTTCTCGGCGCTTTTTCTTATTTGAATATAGAAACAATCGCATTCCAGATAGATACGAAGAAATCAATGACTTTCTGGATGAAGTTTTTGCCCTCATCTGATTCTATGAATTTCGTAATCTTATCTTTCGCTTTATCAAGCTGGTCACCGACCTGTCCCCAGTCGATGTCAACATTTTTCATTTTATTGAATAGGGAGACAAGCTGATCTTTTTGGCTGTCTGTAAGTGTGACGTTTAAATCAGAAGCTGCATCGTCCACTTGTTTTTCAATGTCAGCTTTATTGTCAGGCACACCGTTTTTAGCAAACTCTTCTTTGATTTTTGCAATCAGCGCAGCTGCATTTTCGTTACCGATTTTGTCTCCAAGCTCTGATGTCGTAACAAGCTCTTGGTTGGCTACTTGCTTAACATCTTCCGAGATCGCTTCATCAGAAGAAACTTCATACGCCTTAATCAATCCAGTTAAAGCCGCAGTCCCGGATACTTCAAACGGTGCTGTAACATACACCTTCGCATCTTTAACACCGGCAGTCATCAGCGCATTCAGGTACATTTCATCTGTAATGCCGCTGATATTATGTGTTTCAACATTCAGTCCAGAGCCTTTTTTGGCAATGGTTATCGATGATGAAGAAATCGCTCTTGATCCGATTTGAGCGCTCGATATATATTTTCCTAAATATTCATGTTCTTCCTTATTGGTCACAGTTACCGTTGTGGCATTATCAGGGACATTCATTTCATCAAGCACTTTTTGTTTATCAGATTCTGATAAATCAGCACCTAGTGTTACAATGACATCTCCAACTGCGGCATCCGCGAGACTGACTTTCGGAATCGTCAGCAGCAAAACGGCCGCCGCCAGCATTCCAATCCATATTTTTTTCAAAGCAGTTTGACCTCCTTCAATTTCACAAGCAGCTGGATAGAGCTGCTTTGCGAGGACCTGAATCATGATGAAAATACAGTTCCGTTAGGTTAGACGGAGATAAAGAGATCCAGGTTTCATTTTTATTTTTTGTAAAGCCGGGAGATTCGTTTTCCCCCGAAAGGTGTGGTATAATAGCCGCGACAAGGAGAGACAGGCTATAACCTATCATACATAATCTCCTTTGAAAATTAAAATAAAGAAAGTAGGCATACAATTGAAAACAGGTTACTTTTTATTAGAAGATGGCAACAAAATTGAATTTGAACTTTATCCTGAAGCTGCACCGGGTACTGTCGCAAACTTTGAAAAGCTTGCGAACGAAGGCTTTTATGACGGGCTTACATTCCACCGAGTGATTCCAGGCTTCGTGAGCCAAGGCGGCTGCCCTCACGGAACTGGCACAGGCGGTCCGGGATACACAATCAAATGTGAAACAGAAGGAAACCCGCATACACATGAAGCGGGCGCACTTTCTATGGCACACGCTGGAAAAGACACTGGCGGCAGCCAATTTTTCATCGTCCATGAGCCGCAGCCTCATTTGAACGGTGTTCACACTGTATTCGGTAAAGTAACAAGCGGATTAGAATTCGCGAAAAACATGTCTAATGGCGACGTCATGAAAGAAGTTCGTGTAGAAGGCTAATAGGCAGGCAGAAGGCTTTCCCATCTCGGGGAAGCTTTTTTATTTGCAAAAAATGATCCAATAGAAAACCGCCTGAGTGCTAGAGGCGGTGAACAAAAAGACATTTATCCGGTTAAAGAGGAGAGTTTTGTCTCACTTAAAAGCAGACAGGAATTACAATATTTTAGTCACATTCTGATCGGAAAATTGACTGTTAATCATTTTGGATTGGCTTACAAAATTGTTTTCAATGACAATTCCCGTATTCGAGCCGCCGGAACCAAACACAGATTTGGACACAGTTAATGGACTGATCGTAAAAGCACCACCTACGTTTACTACACTGTTCCCGGAAACGTTGTTTATATTAATAGGATAATCAATCATTTACGGAGTCTCCTTTCAAATTCACTATTTTTTATATGTATTATTGCTAGAGTCAATAAGCGTAAACTTATTGGTAAAAATACTTATCTTTTATATGATGTCACGAAAAGGGGTAGATTCTTCAATCATTGCATCTTTTTTAGCCAGTCACGTCAAGTCAAGCAGGCAGAATTGGCTTTTATTTCTGTGGACTTCATATATAAAATTAAGAAAACTTTAAAGTTACATGGTTCATTGGAAATGGGATTTTGTAGTAAAATGAATCAAAACAAACGTGATGTTATGAAAAGGAGCTTGGCGTTATGAACAACAAAGGCTGTATAAAATGCGGAAGTACTGAAGCGGGACAAAAAGAAATAGCCACAACCGGTACGGGATTATCGAAGTTGTTTGATGTGCAGCACAACCGTTTTCTTGTGGTGTACTGTAAGAATTGCGGATATTCAGAGTTTTATAATAAAGAATCTTCAACCGCCGGCAATATATTGGATTTGTTTTTTGGAGGCTGATCCATGTTTTCGGGCTTCAATGATTTTAAATATATCATGAAAGCAAAAAGGGATGCCGGTTATGTTACCTGTGAAATAGGCTGCCGCAAACATTCCAGTAACCTTCATGACGTGAATCATTTTGTCAAGCGCCATGGGTATCATGGACTGGGCGATCAATGGAATGCAGTAGATGAACAGACTGCCCGTAACCTCATGACTTATATACGATCTAAAGATTTAGCATACGAGTACTCTCTTTCTTCCGAGCCCATCGCTTCTGAACTATGCGATTATTTCTTTCGTTATTTTTCTGATGATCCTGTGTATGATACGAATGCTGATATGATGTTCAGTCCGGTTATGTTGAACTAAACTGCTGGAGTCCAATTTCCCAAGCGACATTTGATGCAGGACTGGTTGTGATCGACAAGAAAAAGATAAGCATGATTTGGGCAGAAGATGAAGATGAACAGATTGTAAAATCACTTCAATGGTCCTGATGGGATTTCTTTTTGATTCGTGATAACATAAATTGAAGATCGTTGTTTATTGGAGGAAATCAGTTGAAATCAGAAAATGTTTCGAAGAAAAAAACAATGTTAGAATGGGCAAAAGCAATTGTGATTGCTGTCGTCCTCGCTCTGCTCATCCGCAATTTTATTTTTGCGCCGTATGTCGTTGACGGAGACTCTATGTATCCTACACTTCATGACCGTGAAAGGGTTTTTGTCAATATGACAGTCAAATACATCGGCGAGTTTGATAGAGGAGACATCGTCGTATTAAACGGGGATGATGTTCACTATGTCAAACGGATTATCGGCCTGCCTGGAGATACTGTTGAAATGAAGAACGACCAGCTTTATATCAACGGGAAAAAGGTGTCCGAACCTTATTTGGCAGCCAATAAAAAGAGAGCGAAGCAGGACGGTTATGACCATTTGACCGATGATTTCGGCCCGGTTAAAGTGCCTGATGACAAGTATTTTGTGATGGGTGACAACCGGCGGAACTCAATGGACAGCCGAAACGGGCTTGGCCTCTTCACGAAAAAACAAATTGCGGGCAAGTCTAAGTTTGTTTTCTTCCCGTTTAACGAAATGCGCAAAACAAATTAGGATCAAGCAGCTTCCTGAACAGGAGGCTGCTTTTTTTTATTTCTTTTTTTCGTTCATCCCCCAAAACCAGAACATAAATTCGTATAACTATAGAAAAGAATTTTTTGCAGAAATGTGAAACATATTCCCGTTATGCATCGTTATATTAATAATTTACGAGACTTTACGGTTTTTTATTCATGAAAAAAAGGAATAACTCATATGAATGAATAGATTCATATTGGCTGGAGGTTTAAAAATGGGAAGAATAAAAACCAAGATTACCATTCTGTTAGTGCTTTTGCTTTTACTTGCAGGCGGTTATATGTACATAAATGATGTAGAGCTGAAGGATGTTCCGACAGCAATTGGACAAACCTTGTCCTCGGAAGAAGAGGAATACACCATCCAGGAATATAAAGTGACGGAAATTGACGGCTCAGAGTATCATGGCGAAGCAGAAAACGGCACGAAAATCATCTTCAACGGAAAAAAATTAAATCAGGATTTGTCTGATATAAAAGAAGGCGACAAGATTAAGGCATACTTCAGCAAATCAAAGCGGATCGATGGTTTAATCAAGGTTGCCAAAGTGAATGATTAACAAAACATCACCTTTCGGATCGAAGGGTGATGTTTTGTTTTTCTCAAATTGTAAGTTTATTTCATTGCGTACTTTAAAAAGGATCGCTATAATAGCCAATAAGGACAAATGAATAAAGATTGTATCCTTCGGGGCAGGGTGGAAATCCCGACCGGCGGTGGTAAAGCGAATTCGCTTTAGAGCCCGTGACCCGTGTGCATAAGCGCGCGGTGGATTCAGTTTAAGCTGAAGCCGACAGTGAAAGTCTGGATGGGAGAAGGATGATGAGCCGCTATGCAATTGTATCAAAAATGCATAGTGTTATTTCCTATTGCGTAAAATACCTAAAGCCCCGGATTTTTCATAAATTCGGGGCTTTTTTGACGGTAAATAACAAAAGAGGGGAGGGAAACAAATGGAAGAGTATTATATGAAGCTGGCATTAGATCTTGCGAAGCAGGGCGAAGGACAGACCGAATCCAATCCGCTCGTCGGCGCTGTTGTGGTAAAGGACGGACAAATTGTCGGAATGGGCGCCCATTTAAAATATGGCGAAGCTCATGCAGAAGTTCATGCCATCCATATGGCCGGATCCCATGCAAAGGGTGCGGATATTTACGTTACACTCGAACCGTGCAGCCATTACGGAAAAACACCGCCATGTGCAGAACTGATTATCAACTCTGGCATCAAAAGAGTGTTCGTGGCGATGAGAGATCCTAACCCGCTTGTGGCCGGAAGAGGGATCAGCATGATTGAAAAAGCCGGTATTGCAGTAGAGGAAGGCATCCTGGCTGACCAGGCGGAGAAGCTGAATGAAAAATTTCTGCACTTCATGAGGACAGGCCTTCCTTACGTCACACTAAAAGCTGCCGCAAGCCTTGACGGAAAGACAGCTACCAGCACGGGCGACAGCAAATGGATCACGTCAGAGGCTGCAAGACAGGATGCTCAGCAATACAGGAAAACACACCAAAGCATTTTAGTCGGAGTTGGCACTGTGATAGCTGACAATCCGAGTTTAACTTGCAGGCTGCCGGATGTGACAAAACAGCCGGTTCGGGTGATACTTGATACCGCACTCTCGATTCCTGAGGACACTCAAGTGATTTGCGATCAAGCAGCGCCGACATGGATTTTTACAACAACGCGCGCAGACGAGGAAAAGAAAAAACGGCTTTCAGCTTTAGGTGTGAACATATTTACGCTTGAAACTGAGCGCATTCAAGTTCCCGATGTTTTGAAAATCCTTGCGGAAGAAGGCATCATGTCGGTGTACGTGGAAGGCGGTTCAGCTGTTCACGGAAGCTTTGTAAAAGAAGGCTGTTTTCAAGAAATCATCTTCTATTTTGCCCCTAAACTAATCGGAGGAACGCATGCTCCCAGCTTAATCTCCGGTGAAGGTTTTCAATCAATGAAAGATGTCCCCTTATTACAATTCACTGATATAACCCAAATCGGCCGTGATATCAAACTGACGGCAAAACCGATAAACGAGTAGGATGGTGACCATGTTTACAGGAATTATTGAAGAAACAGGCACAATCGAATCCATGAAAAAAGCAGGGCATTCAATGGCCTTAACAATCAAATGCTCAAAGATTTTAGAGGATGTTCATCTGGGCGATAGCATTGCGGTGAACGGCATTTGTCTGACTGTCACTGATTTTACAAGAAATCAATTCACAGTGGATGTTATGCCTGAAACAGTCAAAGCTACGTCACTAAATGATTTATCAAAAGGAAGCAAAGTAAATCTGGAAAGAGCGATGGCGGCAAACGGCCGTTTCGGAGGCCATTTCGTCTCAGGGCATGTCGACGGAACTGCTGAAATTGCACGAATTGATGAGAAAAGCAACGCTGTTTACTATGATTTAAAGATGGACCCGTCTTTAACAAAAACACTGGTCTTAAAAGGATCAATTACCGTGGACGGCGTGAGCTTAACCATATTCGGGCTGACAGAAGACACAGTGACAATTTCTTTAATACCGCATACGATCAGCGAAACGATTTTTTCAGAAAAAACGATCGGCTCTAAAGTGAATATCGAATGCGATATGATCGGAAAATACATGTATCGATTTTTGCATAAATCCAATGAAAATAAGACCCAACAAACCATAACAAAAGCCTTCTTAAGCGAAAACGGCTTTTAGAGAGGAAGATTTGCATGTTTCATCCGATAGAAGAAGCACTAGATGCTTTAAAAAAAGGCGAAGTCATCATAGTTGTAGATGATGAAGACAGAGAAAATGAAGGAGACTTTGTGGCTCTTGCCGAGCATGCAACTCCAGAAGTCATTAACTTTATGGCGACACACGGAAGAGGGCTGATTTGCACGCCGCTCAGTGAGGAAATCGCAGACAAGCTTGATCTTCACCCTATGGTTGAGCATAATACAGATTCTCACCATACTGCATTTACGGTAAGCATTGACCACCGTAAAACGAAAACGGGTATCAGCGCTCAAGAAAGATCCTTTACCGTTCAAGCATTGCTGGACAGCAAATCCGTGCCGTCTGATTTTCAGCGTCCCGGGCACATTTTTCCGCTGATTGCGAAAAAAGGAGGTGTCCTGAAAAGAGCGGGTCATACAGAAGCTGCTGTTGATCTTGCCGAAGCCTGCGGATCTCAAGGAGCCGGCGTCATTTGTGAAATTATGAATGAAGACGGAACGATGGCGAGAGTGCCTGAGCTCATTGAAATTGCGAAAAAGCATCAATTAAAAATGATCACCATTAAAGATTTGATTCAATACCGTTACAATCTAACAACACTTGTCGAGCGTGAAGTCGACATTACGCTGCCTACTGATTTTGGCACATTCAAGGTTTACGGATACACAAATGAGGTAGACGGAAAAGAGCATGTCGCATTTGTGATGGGAGATGTGCCGTTCGGTGAAGAACCGGTATTGGTCCGGGTGCATTCAGAATGTCTCACAGGTGACGTGTTTGGATCTCATCGCTGTGACTGCGGCCCGCAGCTGCACGCCGCGCTGACGCAAATTGCCGCAGAAGGCCGGGGAGTGCTCTTGTATTTGCGCCAAGAAGGCCGAGGCATCGGTTTAATCAATAAATTAAAAGCTTATAAGCTTCAGGAACAAGGCTATGACACCGTAGAAGCCAATGAGGCGCTTGGATTCTTGCCTGACCTTCGCAACTATGGCATCGGTGCACAAATGTTACGCGACCTCGGTGTGCGGAATATGAAGCTTTTGACGAATAATCCGCGAAAAATCGCCGGCCTTGAAGGCTATGGGCTCAGCATTTCAGAAAGAGTGCCTCTTCAAATGGAAGCAAAAGAGCACAATAAAAAATATTTGCAAACCAAAATGAACAAGCTGGGTCATTTACTTCATTTCTAATCACAAATATCACAAAAAAGGATGGGAATCATATGAATATCATACAAGGAAATTTAGTTGGTACAGGTCTTAAAATCGGAATCGTAGTAGGAAGATTTAATGATTTTATTACAAGCAAGCTGCTGAGCGGTGCAGAAGATGCGTTGCTCAGACACGGTGTAGACACAAATGATATCGATGTGGCTTGGGTTCCAGGCGCATTTGAAATTCCGTTTGCTGCGAAAAAAATGGCGGAAACAAAAAAATATGACGCTATTATCACATTGGGCACTGTCATCAGAGGCGCGACGACACATTACGATTATGTCTGCAATGAAGCTGCAAAAGGCATCGCGCAAGCAGCAAACACTACTGGTGTACCTGTCATCTTTGGTATTGTGACAACTGAAAATATCGAACAGGCGATCGAGCGTGCCGGCACAAAAGCGGGCAACAAAGGTGTAGATTGTGCTGTTTCTGCCATAGAAATGGCAAATTTAAACCGTTCATTTGAATAATTTGCTGAAAACAGTTTAAAAATATGGCGAAAATGATATAATGTGAGAAAACGGATCACCTATTCGTATCCGTTAATAGCAGACTGGACATTTTGATATAGAGGGGTTTTTATGTTAATTCGTTATAAAAAATCGTTTGAAAAGATTGCGATGGGACTTCTTTCGTTCATGCCGAATGAAAAAGACCTTAAGCAGCTTCAGCAGACAATTAAGGACTACGAAACGGATACAGACCGCCAGCTCTTTCTTTGGAAAGAGGACGAGGATATCGTCGGAGCAATCGGAGTCGAAAAAAAGGATTCTGAAGTTGAGATCCGGCATATCAGTGTAAATCCTTCTCATCGCCATCAAGGAATCGGAAAACAGATGATGGATGCTTTAAAGCATTTATTCAAAACGCAGGTACTGGTTCCAAATGAATTAACGCAGAGCTTTTTCGAACGTTGTCAAGGTCAGCAAGATCAAGACATTTCATACAATAATTAAGCAGAGGCTGAAATCAGCCTCTGCTTTTTTTTCTCCGTTCTATTTCTTTTTCACGTTCAAGGATGACGTCAGTCCGATCCCGCAAACGGTGCTTGTCGATAAGAAACGTATCGGTGAGTGTGCTGGGCTGCCCCCATGTGTACTCTTTTTTCTTGCATTCAATTCGGCATGCTTCCTCCAGCTTCTCATCTTTGATCGGCAGCATAATGCTTTCATAGGAAGAGCCCGTTTCAATTTGTTCGTAAACCGACTGCATAAGCTCGAGTAAGCGACTATGATCAAGCCCCAAGCCTTCGACCGCTTGTTTTTCCGCTTGAAGAATTCGGATGCTGTTCGCCATCAGTCTTTTTGCCCCGGCTGTATTTTGCCTTCTGTGATGATACAAAGCAACCGCAAGCTGAATAAAGCCGACCCAATAAACTTTTCGATTGTTTGGCGGATCTTCCTTCCAATATTCTTCTAATATTTCATGGCATTCAAAATAATCCCGTGTCGCGTGAAATTCAACGAGATAATCGATATAAGCTTTCGGATACAAGATGCTTCCTCCTTTAATCTGCCTTTAGTGTAACACAGGAAGGAGAGAAGGAAAAAGAACGCTTAGCCCGACATTGAAAGGGGAACCGCCGCTAAGACTTTTTTCTCCTGCCTCCTTTGTTATAGTCTGAGCGAACGCCTTTTTTGTTTTGAATATTCTGTACAAACCGCTTTAAAACAGGAAATGAAATAGTATTGGACGAGAGCTTTTTGGTGGCTTATACTAAAGGATAGCCAGTTTATCTGGCAATGAGAGTGATACTTGAAAATGGTGAGATGATGGAAGAATATCAAGTGAAAATTGATACGTTTGAAGGCCCATTGGACCTTCTGCTTCATTTAATCAATCGTCTTGAAATTGACATATATGATATACCTGTGGCGAAGATCACTGAACAATATTTATTATATGTACATACGATGCGTGTGCTTGAGCTCGATATTGCCAGCGAATATTTGGTCATGGCTGCCACGCTGCTCAGCATTAAAAGCAGAATGCTGCTCCCGAAGCAAGAGGAGGAGCTTTTTGAAGATGAATTACTTGAAGAAGAAGATCCACGGGAAGAATTGATTGAAAAGCTGATCGAGTATAGAAAATATAAAGATGCGGCGAAGGATTTAAAAGAACGGGAAGAAGAAAGACAAAAATCGTTCACAAAACCGCCGAGTGATTTGAGCGAATATGCAAAAGAAGTAAAACAGTCTGAGCAAAAGCTCTCTGTCACGGTCTATGATATGATCGGGGCTTTTCAAAAAGTGCTGAAACGCAAAAAAATAACTAGGCCGATGGAAACAACAATTACCAGACAGGAAATACCAATCGAAGACAGAATGAACGAAATCGTGCACAGCCTGAAATCAAGAGGAACGAGAATCAACTTTATGGACCTGTTTCCATTTGAGCAAAAAGACCATTTGGTTGTGACTTTTCTAGCCGTTCTCGAGCTGATGAAAAATCAGCTGGTTCTCATTGAACAGGAACACAATTTTTCAGATATTTACATTACGGGGAGTGAATCCATTCATGGGGCTTGATATCGTGAATTGGAAAGCTATTGTGGAGGCCCTTCTTTATGCGGCAGGCGATGAAGGGCTCACAAAAAAGCAGCTGTTAACAGTGCTTGAAATCGAAGAGCCAGAACTGAACACCATCATGGCGGATGTGGCGGACGAATACCGCGGGGATACAAGGGGCATTGAACTTATTGAATATGCAGATACGTACATGCTCTCTACTAAAAAAGACTTTGCGCCATACTTGAAAAAACTGATTGAAGTGCCATCAAAGGGCCTTTCTCAAGCATCTTTAGAAGTGTTGGCCATTGTTTCATATAAACAGCCGATTACGAGAGCAGAAATTGAAGAAATCAGAGGTGTAAAATCAGAGCGGATTTTACACAGCCTTGTCGCGAAGGCGCTATTGTGTGAAGTCGGACGGGCTGACGGTCCGGGCCGGGCTATTTTATACGGCACAACGCCGACTTTTCTTGAACAATTTGGTCTGAAAACGCTGGACGAGCTTCCGCCGCTGCCCGAAAATGCGGAAGAAGACGTTCTTCAAGAAGAAGCAGATTTATTTTTTGAAAACTTTAACCAAACCTTCGAAGATATAAAATAGAAGTTTAATGAATCGCGCTTTTTCATCATCATAAGATATAAGGAAGAAGCTATCATGAAAGAAGCAAAATGTGAGAGACAAAGACATGAGGGGAAGATACCAAACGAAATGGGACATTCGATTGTGCGAGCGCAGACTCAAAAAACAGGCGAATTCTTATCAATGGTTGTCAATACCGTTAACGATTACCTAAATCAAACGACGCTGGAGTCCTTACAGGCTGAATTGCCTACTGAGAAAGGATACTGCTGTGATGTGCTGAGCACTCTGAGAAGAATGACAGTATTTTGTGAAGGAGGCGCAGAAGCGTGCCGCCGTCTCCTGATGCAGGAGCCTTTTCAGGAAGCCAGAGCGGAAAAAACACTTTATAATGTGTATCACCAATGCATCGAAGAGTTCTTTATGCCGAAAAAAGACACGTGGTGTGAAAATAGCCGGGCATCTTATACCGGGGTCAGCGCAATTGAGTTTTACCATGCTGTTCCTGCGTCGCTTGAGCAATTATTATTGCCGCTGAGCGCAGCCTTTCTGAAGATGAGGGAAGAGCTGGCCCATTACGAAACGTCCGGATCAAGCATGGCTCCAATCAGATAACTTTTACTCTCCCTTTTTCAGGGAGAGTTTTTTTATGTTTACCTGCAGATATATAATTGTTATTCATAACTGGTGGACATGCGCATAAACTTGTACAAACCACCACAAGGACGTGAGCAAACATGCGCATTTTCAAAAAAGCAGTATTCATGGTCATGATTTCTTTTCTTATTGCAAATGTAAATGTGAACACAGCACATGCTGCTATAGATGTCAGTGCAAAAAGCGCGATCGTTATTGACGGAGCGTCAGGCAGAGTGTTATTTGCCAAGGATGAGCATGAAAAAAGGCGGATTGCAAGCATCACAAAAATCATGACGGCCGTTCTCGCCATCGAATCCGGCAAAATGGATGAAACGGTGACAGTGTCCGCAAATGCTGTCAGAACAGAAGGCTCTGCCATTTATTTAACAGAGGGGCAAAAAGTGAAATTAAAAGATCTTGTGTATGGCCTGATGCTGAGATCGGGAAACGACGCCGCTGTCGCAATTGCTGAACATGTCGGTGGAAGCCTCGATGGATTTGTTTATATGATGAATCAAAAAGCTGAGCAGCTTGGCATGGAGAGTACCCGTTTTCAAAACCCGCACGGATTGGACGACCATGAAAATCATTATTCAACAGCTTATGACATGGCCATTTTAACCAAATACGCTATGAAGCTGAAAGACTATCAAAAGATTTCTGGTACGAAAATATACAAAGCAGAAACGATGGAAAGCGTCTGGAAAAACAAAAATAAACTGCTGACCATGCTTTATCGATACAGCACAGGAGGAAAAACAGGATATACAAAACTTGCAAAACGGACACTGGTCTCAACAGCTTCAAAGGACGGCATTGACCTGATAGCCGTCACCATAAATGACCCTAACGATTGGGATGATCATATGAAGATGTTTAACTATGTGTTTGATCATTATCAAACCTATTTAATCGCGAAAAAAGGGGACATTCCAAAGCTGAAAGGCACATTTTATGAATCGAAGGCTTTTATCAAACGTGATATCACCTATTTGCTAACCGAAGAGGAAAAAGAAGATGTCAACATTAAAACCACGCTCCTTAAGCCGAAAAAAACATGGGAAAAAGACGCCTCAAAAATTCCCGACATCGTAGGGCATATGAAGATCATGTTCAACGATGAAACGATCGCAAAAGTGCCGATCTATTATGAAAATGAACGACATCAAAAACCGAAAAAACAATTTTTTGAAACGTTTAAATCAATCTTTCTGAATGCGGCTGGCGGGGCAAAATGGTCAATATAATTTGGGTCAGCTTAACTGTGATCGGACTTGTTTTTGCGATGTGCAACGGAACTCTGCAAGATGTAAATGAAGCCGTATTTAAGGGTGCGAAGGAAGCTGTTACGATTTCATTCGGACTGATGAGCGTGCTTGTTTTCTGGCTTGGTTTAATGAAAATAGCCGAGCAGTCAGGGCTTTTGGATATTTTCAGCCGGATGTGCAGGCCTTTTATATCTAAGCTGTTCCCTGATATACCGCCGGATCACCCGGCGATGGGCTACATTTTATCGAATCTCATGGCGAACTTCTTCGGTCTCGGGAATGCAGCAACTCCGCTTGGCATTAAAGCAATGGAGCAAATGAAAAAGCTGAATGGAAACCGAACGGAAGCAAGCCGGTCGATGATTACTTTTTTAGCGGTGAATACGTCCTGCATCACCCTCATTCCGACAACCGTAATCGCTGTTCGAATGGCTTATTCCTCCAAAACGCCGACAGATATCGTCGGACCTAGTATTTTAGCGACACTTATTTCCGGAATCGGCGCCATTATCATTGACCGGTATTTTTATTACCGCCGCAAAAAGAAGGGAAGGTGAGCGGATGGAAATCATCAACTGGCTGTCTTTAGCCATGATTCCGATCATAATTGCCGGAATTCTTCTTTATGGAACTATTAAAAAGGTTCCCACATATGAATCGTTCGTCGAAGGCGGAAAAGAAGGGATAGAAATCGCCTTTTCCATTATCCCCTACTTAGTCGGAATGCTTGTCGCCATAACTGTTTTCAGATCATCAGGCGCGCTTGATTTTATAATGGACCTTTTAAAACCGGTTTTCTCCGCTATCGGCATCCCCGCTGAGGTAGTGCCGCTTGCGCTGATCCGCCCGATCTCCGGTACGGCCGCACTCGGCATGACGACAGATTTAATTGCAGTATACGGACCCGATTCCTTTATCGGCAGGCTGGCTTCGGTCATGCAGGGATCAACAGATACAACGCTTTACGTACTGACTGTGTATTTCGGAGCGGTCGGCATCAAAAAAATGGGGGATGCATTAAAGGTGGGACTTCTTGCTGATTTAATCGGCGTAGTTGCATCTATCATCATCGTTACGTTATTATTTGGGAGCGCCTGAAAACGGCGTTTTTTTTGGATTTGGCATAGGAATTTGAAAAAGCTTGTTTGTTAAGGTTGAAAAAAGTAAGATAATACTTGAGGTGAAAGACATGGAAAGACTGCAAAAAGTGATTGCTCATGCCGGAGTTGCATCGCGCAGAAAGGCAGAAGAGCTGATTAAAGAAGGAAAAGTAAAGGTGAATGGCAAAGTAGTAACAGAGCTTGGTGTAAAGGTTACCGGTTCTGATCAGATTGAGGTAAACGGGTTAAAGGTTGAACGCGAAGAGCCGGTTTACTTTCTCTTATATAAACCAAGAGGCGTTATTTCTGCAGCCCAAGATGACAAAGGGCGCAAAGTCGTGACGGACTTTTTTAAAGAAGTCCCGCAGCGCATTTACCCGATTGGGCGTCTGGATTATGATACGAGCGGTCTATTGCTTTTAACCAATGACGGCGAGTTTGCCAATAAGCTGATGCACCCTAAGTATGAAATAGACAAAACATACGTGGCGAAGGTGAAAGGCATCCCGCCTAAAGAGCTGCTCAGAAAGCTGGAGCGCGGCATCAGGCTTGAAGAAGGCAAAACGGCGCCTGCTAAAGCGAAGCTGCTGTCTTTGGATAAGAAAAAGCAAACAAGCATTATTCAGCTGACGATTCATGAAGGACGCAACAGACAGGTGCGCCGCATGTTCGAAGCGATCGGGCATGAGGTAATCAAGCTGAAGCGTGAAGAATACGCGTTTTTAAACCTGCGAGGCTTGCACACGGGAGATGCCAGAGAGCTAACACCGCATGAAGTCAAAAGGCTCAGAGCGCTGGCGGATCACGGTAAAAACGCTTTCTAAATTTCACATAACCTTCAAAAAGTAAGAAATGTGAAATGAACGTGCAATGATATAATTGAATGGATCTGCAATAGGGGGAAGGGGGCAGTGGACAATGAAGAAAAAAAGGCGTTTATTCATTCGGACCGGCATCCTTCTCGTTTTAATCTGTGCACTTGGCTATACCATTTACAACGCTGTATTTGCCGGTAAAGAGAGTATATCCGAAGGGTCCGATGCACCGAATTTTGTCCTAGAAGATACGAATGGGAAACGTGTCGAGCTCAGTGACTTAAAGGGGAAAGGTGTTTTTTTGAATTTCTGGGGTACATGGTGTGAACCGTGCAAAAAAGAATTTCCTTATATGGCGAACCAATATAAGCATTTTAAAGACCAAGGTGTTGAAATTGTCGCGGTAAATGTTGGGGAGTCAAAGATAGCAGTACATAATTTTATGAAATCCTACGGAGTCAATTTTCCGGTTGTTCTGGATACAGATCGCCAAGTGCTTGATGCCTATGACGTATCTCCGCTTCCGACAACCTTTTTAATCAATCCGGAAGGAAAAGTTGTCAAGGTGGTGACCGGCACTATGACAGAAAGCATGATACACGATTATATGAATCTGATTAAACCCGGAGAGACTTCGGGATGAAGCAAGTCAAATGTGAATGCGGACATGTAAACCCGGTCGGAACCGTTCTATGTGAATCGTGCGGAAGAGCTCTCCAAGAAACTCAGCCTCCGCTTGCTGATATGAGATATGACGGAAGTGCAAGACGTTCACAAACTTATAACAAAACCATCATCGATAAAATTTGGAATTTCTTTTCTTCGGTTAAGGTGGGAATATGGCTTATCGTCATAACCCTTGCCGCATCAGCGTTCGGCACCATTTTTCCCCAAGAAGCTTATTTGCCTCCGGGCGCACAGGCTGATACTTATTACAAAGAGCAGTACGGCACGTTCGGCCAGCTTTATTATTTGCTCGGGTTTCATCATTTATATGGATCTTGGTGGTACCTGTTGCTCATTGCCTCGATCGGCATTTCACTTGTGATTTGCAGCCTCGACCGGGTCATTCCATTGTACAGAGCGTTAAAAAATCAAGGTGTCAGAAGGAGTCCTGCTTTTTTAAGAAGGCAGCGCTTGTTCAGTGAAACGGATACTGTACTAGACGGGGAAGCAAAAGAAAAGATTGCTGCTCTCTTAAAGAAAAAGCATTATAGAATCAGAGAAAAAGAGGGCAGCATTCTTGCCGAAAAAGGGCGTTTTTCACGCTGGGGCCCGTATGTCAACCACATTGGATTGATTATCTTTCTGATCGGTGCGATGCTGAGATTTGTGCCTGGCATGTACGTCGATGAGACGCTTTGGGTCAGAGAAGGCGAAACTGCAGCAATTCCGGGAACAGACGGAAAATATTATTTGAAAAACAATCAATTCAGCGTAGAGACCTATAACAGTAAAACAGAAAAAAAGGTATTCGCAGATGCCATTGACAGAGTCGGGGACGGGAGAGTAGCAAAGAACTTTCAAACAGATGCCGTACTTTACAAGAGAGAAGGAAAAATTGTTTATGGCGAGAAACCGAAGCTGAAAAAAGTAACAGAAGAGGACATCCGTGTCAATCAGCCGCTGCGTTTTGATTCCTTTTCCGTTTACCAGGTGGATTATAAAGAGAATCAGCTTGATCAAATGGTGTTCCAGTTAATAGACAAAAAAACAAAAAAATCCTTTGGGAGCTTGAAGATCAACCTTCTGGATCCAGATTCGGTTTATGATCTTGGTAACGGTTACAAAGTTGAAATTGCCAGCTACCTGCCAGACTTCTATTTTAATCAGGATGGAGAGCCTAGCACAAAAACAAAAATCCCTAACAACCCGGCTTTTGTCTTTAATATCATAACGCCGGACAAACCGAAGGGGGAAAAAAGCTTTGTTGCCATCCAAGAAACGATCGAAGGCTCCGGCAGCAATAAATACAAGCTGAAATTTGACCATGTTGAAACGAAAAACATTACCGGACTTACAGTCAGAAAGGATCTGACACTCTGGGTGCTTGCCGTCGGCGGAGCCATTTTTATGATCGGTGTCATTCAAGGTATGTACTGGCAGCACCGAAGAATCTGGCTGCACTCGCAGGACGGCGCAGTCATGGTGGCGGGGCATACGAATAAAAACTGGTATGGCCTGAAGAAGGATTTAGCCTTTGTATTGGCTGATTCCGGACTCACTGAACCGGAAGACCAAAAAGAATTAATCAAAACACAGAAATAGGCGAAAAGGGAGTGATGTCATGGCAGAGCTGAGCGGAAATTTTCTTTATGCGGCCTTTCTTGTGTATTTAATCGCTGTCCCGATTTTCGGCGGGGCCATACGCGGAAATAAAGATAAAAAGGGCAAGCCAAACCGATGGGCCAATATTGGAATCACTCTTTCTATTATCGGTTTTCTCTGCCACTTGGGATATTTCATCACTAGGTGGGCTGCCAGCGGCCATGCGCCTGTCAGCAATATGTTTGAATTCACCACCGCCTTTGGCATGATGCTTGTTTTGGCGTTTATTATTTTATATTTTATCTATAGATTGCCTTCATTGGGCCTGTTTACGCTGTCAATCGCTTTATTGCTGATCGCTTATGCAAGCATGTTTCCGACGGATATCTCACCCTTAATTCCGTCACTGCAGAGCAATTGGCTGTATATTCACGTAACAACAGCCGCGCTTGGGCAAGCTATACTTGCCATCAGCTTTGTCGCAGGTGTCATCTTTCTTTTAAAGCATGTAGACCAGACAAAACCAAGCAAAAAAACGTTCTGGCTTGAAGCGATTATGTTTATCCTGGTCACAACTGTCGCCTTTATTGCGATCACATCAGCATTTCGTATTGCAGGCTATGAAGCGGAGTTTAACTGGGTGGATAAAAATAAAGAAAAAAGCGTGATGGTGTACGAAATGCCTGCGCTTGTCGGCCCGCATCAGGGGGAGCTTTTGACCGAGGGGAGAATGGAGCCGCTTGCTGAGCTGCCTGCCCTTTTCTCAGGCAGAAAGGTGAACACCGTCATTTGGTCATTTGGAGCAGGGCTTGTTTTGTATGGCGCGCTTCGTCTGATCATCAGAAAAAGAATCAGCGCTCTGTTACATCCGCTGGTGAAAAACGTCAATCTTGATCTGGTGGATGAGGTTGGGTACAGGGCCGTTTCAATCGGGTTTCCAATCTTTACGCTCGGCGCGCTGATCTTTGCGATGATTTGGGCTCAGCTCGCGTGGACCAGATTTTGGGGCTGGGACCCGAAGGAAGTATGGGCGCTGATCACGTTTTTGTTCTATGCCGCTTACTTGCATTTAAGACTGTCAAGAGGCTGGCACGGTGAGAAGTCAGCATGGCTGGCCGTAATCGGTTTTGCTATTATTATGTTTAATTTAATATTCGTAAATCTAGTGCTTGCCGGACTTCATTCTTATGCATAGTCCTTAGAAAGCGACACAGTTCTCAAACTTTCTCATGATTTGATAAAATGAAAGTAACAGAAGGAAAGCAGGGGGAAAACGATGGACCAAACGAACGAAACCAAAATATTAGTAGTTGATGACGAAGCCAGAATTCGCCGCCTTTTAAGAATGTACCTTGAACGTGAAAATTACGTCATAGACGAAGCGGAAAATGGTGATGAAGCCATTGCCAAAGGGCTTGAAGCCAATTATGACTTAATTTTGCTTGATCTGATGATGCCGGGGACTGACGGAATTGAAGTGTGCCGGCAAGTTCGGGAAAAAAAAGCGACACCAATCATCATGCTGACTGCAAAAGGAGAAGAAGCAAACCGGGTGCAGGGATTTGAAGCGGGAACAGATGATTATATTGTCAAGCCGTTCAGCCCGAGAGAAGTCGTGCTGCGGGTAAAAGCCCTTTTGAGAAGAGCATCCCAAACCTCTTATTTGAATGCCAATACACCGACGAAAAATGTGCTTGTGTTTTCACATCTGTCCATTGACCATGATGCCCATCGCGTAACGGCTGATGGAACAGAAGTAAGCCTGACGCCGAAAGAGTATGAGCTCCTATACTTCTTAGCAAAAACACCTGACAAAGTGTATGATCGGGAAAAGCTTCTGAAAGAAGTGTGGCAATATGAGTTTTTTGGTGATCTGCGGACAGTAGACACTCACGTCAAACGCCTGAGAGAGAAGCTGAACAAGGTATCTCCGGAAGCTGCGAAAAAAATTGTCACCGTATGGGGCGTGGGCTATAAATTCGAGGTAGGCACTGAATGAAATTTTGGAAAAGCGTAGTAGGCAAGCTGTGGTTTACGATCCTTTCACTTGTCTTGATCGTATTGTTCATTTTAACGGTTCTTTTGCTGGAATTTATTGAGAATTATCACGTGGAAGAAGCCGAGAATGATTTAACACAGCTTGCGAATAAAGTTGCTGTCATCCTAGAAAATCACGAGGATCAGGCACTGGCAAGATCAATCACTTGGGAGCTCGCTGATAACTTAACAAGCATTGCCATTATTCAGGATGAGAAAAAGTACTGGTATTCTCCGAATGATAAAAATCGCCTGTCGTCCATTACGGTTGAACAAATACAGCATGACAAAGACTTAAATAAAGCTCTCCAAGACCATAAAAAAGTAAGCAAACGAACGGGGTTGAGCGATACAGACACGGATAATGAACGTCTGATTGTAGGTGTCCCGTATGAAAAAGACGGAAAGAAAGGCATGGTCTTTTTATCTCAGTCTTTGCTTGCCGTTAAAGATACAACAAAACACACGACCCGCTATATTTTCCTGGCCGCGGGGATTGCGATTGTACTGACCACGTTTTTCGCTTTCTTCTTATCAAGCAGGGTCACGTATCCGCTCCGAAAAATGAGAGAAGGCGCACAGGATTTGGCGAAGGGCAAGTTCGATACAAAAATCCCGATTTTAACCCAGGATGAAATCGGTGAACTGGCAACCGCTTTTAATCAAATGGGCCGGCAGCTTAACTTTCATATTAATGCGCTCAATCAAGAAAAAGAGCAGCTATCTAACATTTTGAGCAGTATGGCTGACGGGGTCATTACCATTAATATCGACGGTACAATTCTTGTGACAAACCCTCCGGCTGAACGTTTTCTTCAGGCTTGGTATTATGAGCAGAATATGAATATCAAAGAAGGCGATAACCTTCCGCCTGAAGCAAAAGAGCTGTTTCAAAACGCTGTCAGCACTGAAAAAGAACAAATGATTGAGATGACACTGCAAGGCAGATCATGGGTGCTCTTGATGTCGCCGCTTTATGCGGAATCGCATGTCAGAGGGGCGGTTGCCGTGCTGCGCGACATGACTGAAGAACGCCGCCTAGATAAGCTGCGTGAGGACTTTATCGCAAATGTCAGCCATGAGTTGAGAACACCGATCTCTATGCTCCAGGGATACAGTGAAGCAATTGTCGATGACATTGCAAGCTCCGAAGAAGATCGGAAAGAAATTGCTCAAATCATTTATGACGAATCGTTGCGAATGGGCCGTCTAGTCAATGATTTGCTTGATTTAGCCCGAATGGAATCAGGCCATACAGGCTTGCATTATGAAAAAATCAATGTCAATGAATTTTTAGAGAAGATCATTCGGAAGTTTTCCGGTGTTGCTAAAGAAAAAAATATAAGTTTACATCAAGACATTTCTCTCACAGAAGAGGAATTTATGTTTGATGAGGACAAGATGGAACAGGTATTTACCAACTTGATCGATAACGCGCTGCGGCATACTTCATCCGGCGGCAGTGTTTCCATTGCAGTCCATTCTGTGAAGGATGGATTGAAAATTGATATCAAAGACTCTGGATCCGGCATTCCGGAAGAAGATCTGCCATTTATCTTTGAGCGGTTCTATAAAGCAGATAAAGCGCGAACAAGAGGCAGAGCAGGAACCGGGCTTGGGCTGGCTATCGTTAAAAATATCGTGGAAGCCCACAACGGATCGATTACGGTGCACAGTCGAATGGATAAAGGAACGACATTTACATTTTATATTCCGACAAAACCATAAAATCGAGTCTGAATTTGCCGAAGAATCTTGTTCCATAAGAAACACCCGCTAATCGAGCGGGTGTTTTTTTAAAAGCCAACATTAATAAAATTTAAGGATATGTTAATATAAATTCCCTTCCAAATTCCAGTTTCTCGTAATATAGTTGTAATGTAACTTTTCAAGCTATTAATACGACAAAAAAGTGAACGGAGGGGTTTCAAATGGAAGAAACCTTTCAATTGTTATATGACACATATCATCAAGATTTGTACCAATTTTTATTTTATATGGTAAAGGATAAAAGCCAGGCAGAAGATCTTCTTCAGGAGGTTTATATCCGGGTATTAAATTCTTATCATACGTTTGAAGGAAGAAGCAGTGAAAAAACATGGCTTTTGTCGATCGCGCGCCATGTTGCGATAGACTGGTTCCGTAAACAGCAGACGATCAGACAGCGTATACTCGGCACATTTGATTGGGATACACAAGATGTCAGAGATCAGCAATTGCTTCCGGACGAACTTGCGGTTCAACATGAAAATGTTCGGGAAATTTATGCTGCGCTTGATCAATGCACGATCGATCAAAGAGCTGTGATTATCTTGCGGTTTATTCAGGGATATTCAATTCAGGAAACAGCCAATGCTCTGCGCTTCTCGGAAAGCAAAGTCAAAACGACCCAACACAGAGGGCTCAAAGTACTTCGGAAACATATGGAGCTTTTGAGGGAGGAGCTAATGGATGATGAAGTCAGAATGGAACGAAGAACAGATAAAGGAGTTGTTAAGTCAACTTCCGGCAGTTAAAGACCATCGTTCGCCTCAGGATATTTACAAGCGGCTGACGATGGCAAAAAGCAAAAAAAAGCCCGCTGTTAGGTGGATTGGCCCCGCGTGTGCCGCTGCAATTGCGGTTTTTATCGCCTTCATTATTTCTCCTCATTTCTTTGACCAGGCACAGCCTCAACAAAAAGAAGCGTCCCAAGAGAACGCTGTAACGAAAACTGAGACAGCAGACAGCCCAAAAGCTGCTTCATCCCTGGATCAGACTTCATTTGTTGTTCCTGAAAAGGAACAGAACAATTACATCACTGTAGCGATTGCTGATGCCGAAACATCTGCAATTATACCCATCAGCATCAAAAAAACAAACGCAGACCAAACGATACAGGATATGCTGTTTGAAAGTGGTGAACTGGGTATCCTTGATCATGCCATTACGATCCCCTCCTTCATAGATGAAGTGGAGGTAAAGGAAAATCAAAGGCAAAAGGAATTAAGTATACGAGTCCATCAGCCCATTGAGGCTTTTTCAGTAAAAGATGATACACTGTTAAAAAAAATGTTGAAAGAATCCTTAAAATGGAGTCCTTATGAAAAAGTCAAATTTTTATCGGATCAAAATGAGGGCGGTGCAATCATTGGCTCATATGGAACTTACACGGAAATCCGTATTCCAAAACAGTCGAAAAGAGCCTATTACTTGTACCAAAATAAACAAGGACAAGACTTTCTCGTTCCGTCAGACAAAACATTTGATACAGTAAAAGAAGCGATTAAGGATATGGAATCGAGCAGCCAAAAAGAGACAACACCTCTAATTCAAGCGGGTGCAGTCCAATCTGTAACGAAGAAACAGAAACACTTATATATCCGTTTCTCAAAAGACTCAGAAGTTGACGATTCTATTGCCGGTATCTTAATGCTTGAGGGACTTCTTTTAACAGCTAAAGAGTTTGGCTTTACAGAAGTGACTTTTACGGAAACCAGAACAAGAAAAATCGGCAGATATGACGTATCAGATGCAATTTCGGTACCAGCTGCTCCAAATCCGATTTCCTTAAACTAAAAAAGGGCCTTTTCAGGCTCTTTTTTAGTTGTGATTCATATAATAGAAATTTTCAAAAAAATAGTTGTGCGTGTATAATAAAACAAGGTAACGATTGAAAGGATTTGAGACAAGTGAACGTGTTAACAATCAAAGGAGTTTCCATCGGAGAAGGGATGCCGAAAATCATCGTTCCGCTGATGGGAAAAACGGAAAAACAAATTTTGAACGAAGCAGAAGCTGTAAAATTACTCAATCCGGACATTGTAGAGTGGCGAGTCGACGTATTTGAAAAAGCAAATGACAGAGAAGCCGTCACAAAGATGATTTCTAAGCTTCGGGTGTCTTTAGCGGACAAGCTGTTTCTATTCACATTCAGAACTCATAAAGAGGGCGGGAGCATGGAAATGGATGAAAGCTCATACATTGCTTTGCTGGAAGCGGCAGTCCAAACAAAAGACATCGATCTTATTGACATTGAATTATTTTCAGGAGATGAAAATGTCAAAGCGTTAGTATCACTGGCGGAAGAAAACAATGTCTATGTGGTGATATCAAATCATGATTTTGAGAAAACGCCTGCGAAAGATGAGATTCTTTCAAGACTTCGGAAAATGCAGGATTTAGGGGCGCATATTCCAAAAATGGCTGTCATGCCGAATGATACAGGAGATCTCTTAACGCTGCTTGATGCGACGTATACAATGAAAACAGTATATGCAGACCGTCCGATTATTACAATGTCAATGGCTGATGCAGGGCTGATCAGCAGGCTGAGCGGTGAGGTTTTTGGATCAGCTTGCACTTTTGGCGCGGGAGAAGAGGCATCGGCACCTGGTCAAATACCTGTTTCTGAGCTGAGGAATGTCTTAGAGATTTTGCATAAAAACACACGAAAATAGAACAATAAAAAAACTCAAGCTTATAAAGCTTGAGTTTTTTGGGATTATGGAAGATCAATGAGCTTCACAGACACAATATCAGGAACATCTGTTAGTTCTTTCACAATTTTATCTTCAAGATGTCTGTCAAAGGAAAGCATCATGATGGCTTCTCCGCCTTTTTCTTTACGGCCAACCTGCATGGTTGCAATGTTAATATCGTTATCTCCGAGAATACGTCCTACTCGGCCGATGACACCTGTTGTATCCTGGTGCTGGATATATACAAGGTGACCCGTCGGATAAAAATCGATATTAAATCCGTTGATCTCGACAATACGTTCTCCGAAATGAGGAATATACGTAGCCGTTACAGTAAAGGTGCTGCGGTCTCCTGTCACTTTTACGCTGATGCAGTTATCGTATCCAGATTCAGAAGAGGAAATTTTTTCACTGAAGCTGATGCCGCGTTCTTTTGCGACACCCCCGGCATTGACTTCGTTAACAGTTGAGTCCACGCGCGGTTTTAAAAAGCCTGACAGAAGACTTTTTGTAATGAACGATGTTTCAAGTTTGGCAATTGTGCCTTCGTATTGAATGGCAACATCCTGTACCGGCTCTTTCATGCATTGGGATACTAGGCTGCCAATTTTTCCTGCGATTTGATGGTAAGGCTTAATTTTAGCGAATTCATCTTTTGTCATGGCAGGCAGGTTGATAGCTGACATGACAGGTAGACCTTTTGCGAACTGTAGAACTTCTTCTGATACTTGAGCCGCGACATTCAGCTGAGCTTCTTTCGTCGATGCTCCCAAGTGAGGAGTCGCAATGACTAATGGATGATCAACTAGTTTATTGTCTACTGGCGGTTCAACTTCAAAAACGTCAAGCGCTGCACCGGCAACATGTCCGCTTTCCAAAGCTTCGAGAAGCGCTGCTTCATCGATAATACCGCCTCGCGCACAGTTAATTAAGCGAACACCTTTTTTCGTTTTTGCAATCGTTTCTTTGTTCAATAAGCCTTTTGTTTCTTTTGTTAAAGGCGTGTGAACGGTAATAATATCCGCGCTTTCAAGCACTTCTTCAAATGAACGGCTGTTTACGCCGATTTTTTTCGCTCTTTCTTCAGTTAGGAAAGGATCAAAAACGTGAACGGTCATACCGAACGCTCTCGCACGCTGTGCAATTTCGCTTCCGATTCGGCCTAATCCGACAATCCCAAGCGTTTTTCCATAAAGCTCTGAACCGACGTAAGCTGTGCGGTTCCACTCTCTGGATTTTACTGAAATATTAGCCTGAGGAATGTGTCTCATTAAAGAAGAGATCATCGCAAATGTATGCTCAGCTGTCGAAATGGTGTTGCCGTTTGGAGCGTTAATCACGATTACTCCGTGTTTAGTCGCCTCGTCAATATCGATATTATCTACACCGACACCGGCTCTTCCGACAATTTTTAAAGAAGTCATTTTTTTGAAAAGGTCTTCTGTTACTTTTGTCGCACTTCGCACCAAAAGAGCATCAAAAGTATGTAATTCATCTTCTGCATCTGCTGCGTTTTTTTGAACAATTTCAATAAAGTCTGATTCAATAAGTGGCTGTAAGCCGTCGTTGCTCATTTTGTCTGAGACCAATACTCGAAACATCGTTAGATTTCCTCCTAAATTGACAAACTAAATATCTGATAATTTAACATATTCTCAATAGAGTGTCAACGTGTATTGACGCAGTAAAGGATAAAAGGAAAGCTTAAAAATCAATGTTTTTATAGCTTTCAGGTATTATATATAATTTGAAGCAATTCTCTATACAGCCAACCAGTTATCGTTTATAATGGAACTAAATTCATATGATCAATCTTCGGGGCAGGGTGAAATTCCCTACCGGCGGTGATGAGCCAATTGCTCTAAGCCCGCGAGCTGTTTTTACAGCAGGATTCGGTGAGATTCCGGAGCCGACAGTACAGTCTGGATGGGAGAAGATGGAGGTTCATAAGCGTTTTGAAATTGTATTTTAAAACGTTTCTTTGCCTAGCCTAATTTTCGAAACCCCGCTTTTATACATGAAGCGGTTTTTTTATTGGCTGGAAAAGAACCTTTCCGTTTTCGAGTAAGATGTGATCGAAAAGGAGAGAGTGAAGTGAAAGTAAAAAAATTAGTTGTGATCAGTATGCTGAGCAGCATTGCATTTGTTTTGATGCTGTTGAATTTCCCGTTTCCGGGTCTTCCGGATTATTTAAAAATTGATTTTAGCGACGTGCCCGCTATTATTGCCATTCTGATTTACGGACCTTTGGCGGGTATTGCCGTAGAAGCGATAAAAAACGTTCTTCAATATATCATTCAGGGTAGCATGGCCGGAGTTCCTGTAGGGCAAATTGCGAATTTTATCGCAGGAACACTCTTTATATTGCCGACTGCTTTCTTATTTAAGAAACTGAACTCAGCAAAGGGCTTGGCTGTCAGCCTGCTTCTAGGCACAGCTGCAATGACCATTTTGATGAGTATTTTAAATTATGTTCTGATTCTCCCGGCATACACGTGGTTTTTACATTCGCCGGCATTATCTGACAGCGCGCTGAAAACAGCGGTCGTCGCTGGTATCCTACCTTTTAACATCATAAAAGGCATTGTGATTACGATTGTATTCTCACTTATCTTCATCAAGCTTAAGCCATGGATTGAACAGCAGCGCGCACATATCCATTAAATAAAAAAGCTCCCGCAGGGGAGCTTTTTTTGTTTCTTCTATTCAAATTTAAGCGGGTCGCCTTCAAATGGCTCATCCGCCACTTTGATGGAATCAGTAGGACATCCTTCAAATGCATCAATCATATCTTCTTCCAGTACCTCAGGAACTTCGACAACGCCTTTGTTTTCATCAAGCGTTACGAACGCGATGCCTTCATCATCGTAATCGTAAATGTCTGGTGCAGCAGCACCGCAAGCGCCGCATGCAATGCATGTATCTTTGTCTACGATTGTGTACTTTGCCATGAATAAAACCTCCCAGATTGTTCTTGGTGGAACAAATGGATCAATCTTTATATTTAATCAATTTAACACCTATTCCTCTTACTTATTGTAATGATGTTGCTGCCACATTTCAACAGAAAAATGATTGAGAATGCTTATCACATAAGGGGTTATCTACATAACATCCCCCTTAATGATGACTTTAAACGTCGATTTCTGTTTAAAATCTGTTAAAATAAAGAGAGCAAATCAACGATTTTTGTCAGGAAGAATGTGGGTGGATAGGTTGTCATTAAATTACTTCGATATTATGGTTCTCGATTGCCTTTTTAAAATAAACGGAGAACGGTCGGGAAGCGCTGTTTTTCACCTATTCAAAGGCAAAAGATCGTCACAAACCATTCAAGATGCCGGCTTATTTCAGACTGCAAAATACTTTGGAATGGCGGCGCAATGTTCGAGAAGCGATATTTCAGCGTCGCTCACCAAGCTTGAACAGCATTCATATCTCGAACCTATGTCTGAAACAGATACATACAAAGTGACAGCCAGCGGCGCAGCAGGATTAAGGCACGCCCTTAGTGAGCGGCCTTGGCCAGTTCATTGCCACGGCGCTTATTATCAGCAGGCTGCCGGCGTGCTTTGGAAGAGGCTTTCGCTGCTTGTGCAGGTCTTATCTCATAAACTGCAAGGGAGCAGGCAGTATATCCCTGTCACAAAGGATTATAAGACACTTCACTGGGTAAAGAGATACCTGTCCCGGCATACGGATCATATAGAGATGGCAAGCAGTCTTTTTGCCATGCTGGAGGCGCATTTGCATGAGGTTGGTGACAAAGCAGCGCAAATTTTTGTCTACTCCTTAACCTCACACGATAGGATCGGTTATACGAGCAGGCAGCTTGCTGACACGCTGAAAGAAGATGAATGGTATGTTTATATCATGTTTTGGGCTTCGGTACATTATTTTATTCATTCTCTTCCGGAGTGTGAAGATACTTTGTTAAAGGATCTCCTTTCTGATGTGCGTTTAGATAATGCTCTGACAGAGTCAACCAGAAAAACATGGCAGATGATCAAACAAGGGGTTCCGATACATCGTATTGCTGAAATCAGAAAGCTGAAAACAGCGACGATCGAAGACCATATTGTCGAGATTTCTCTTCACGAGCCTGCGTTTGTGATTGATGACTATGTATCAGCGGAAGACCAGCTCCAAATTGCAGAGTTTGCCAAACGGATGCGGACGAACAAAATCAAACAAATTCGAGACGGGCTGGAGCAGCGGTTCAGCTACTTTCAAATCAGACTGGCATTGACAAAGCAGGTGCAGCAATATGACTAAATTACAGCAAACGTTACATCAGTTTTTTGGTTTTACTTCCTTTAAAAAAGGGCAGGAGGACATTATTAGAAGCATACTTAGCGGGAAGGATACCATTGCGATGCTTCCGACCGGGGGAGGAAAATCGCTTTGCTACCAGCTGCCTGGCTACATGCTTGACGGCATGGTATTAATCGTTTCTCCATTGCTTTCTTTAATGGAGGATCAGGTACAGCAGCTGAAAGCACGGGGTGAAAAACGTGCGGCCGCTTTGAATAGCATGCTTAGCAGGCAGGAAAGACAATTCGTTTTGGAACATATTCATCGTTATAAATTTTTGTACTTGTCTCCTGAGGCTTTACAGTCGCCATATGTATTGGAAAAATTGAAAAACGTCCCGATCAGCCTATTCGTTATTGATGAAGCACATTGCATATCTGAATGGGGGCATGACTTTAGGCCTGACTATTCAAAGCTCGGACAGCTGAGAAAAAAACTTGGGCATCCTCCGGTTCTGGCATTGACTGCTACGGCTACAAAGGATACGCTGCAAGATGTCACGAACCTGCTGGAGCTGCAGCATGCCGAACGGTATCTCAACTCAGTCAACCGCCCAAACATCGCCCTTCGGGTTGAAAATGCGGCGGATACTGCCGAAAAAATAGATAGGGTCATTCAGCTGGTTGAAAACCTGCAAGGACCCGGAATTGTTTATTGTCCGACACGGAAATGGGCTGAAGAATTAGCGGGTGAAATTAAGAGCAAGACGAGCAGCAGAGCCGACTTTTACCATGGCGGTATGGAGTCTGGCGACAGGATTTTAATACAGCAGCAGTTTATCCATAATCAGCTTGATGTGATATGTTGTACGAATGCGTTTGGAATGGGTGTCGATAAACCTGATATCAGATATGTGATTCATTTCCACATCCCGCAGACGGCTGAAGCTTTTATGCAGGAGATCGGCAGAGCGGGACGCGACGGAAAACCGAGTGTCAGCATTTTGCTGCGGGCACCAGGTGATTTTGAATTACAGGAGCAGATTATCCAAATGGAGAGTGTCACAGTGGCAGAAATCGCCGATGTGATCCGTGTGCTTGAAAAGACGGATGAGCAGGATGAGAGAAGGTTGCGTGACGTATTAATGCAGTATGGTGTCGGAGAGACACAAGCACGTATGATGATACATCTGTTTATGCAGGGGAAAACATCAATTGAACTGATGAAACAGGAAATTTCATATCGCATGGAGCTGAAGCTGGAAAAAATGCGCCGCGTATCTTTTCTGCTTCAGCATGACGGCTGTTTAAGGCAATCACTGTTAAACTATTTTGATGAATCATACGAGCCTGATGACGGAAATCTTCCGTGCTGTTCACATTGCGGTTTTGATCTATCCCTGTATGAACAAAAAGGAGAACGGAGTAAAATGGCGCCATTAGTCAGTTGGAGTTCGGAATTGCACCGGATATTCAGCTTGCAGACTGTAGGTGAGCTAAACTGAAACAGCAAAAGGATTTCATTCAGCATATGTCTGATCGTGATATGCTCAAGCAGTTATATTTGACGCAGCTTTTGATCATCATCGCAGCAGCCTTAGCGGGATTGTTCTTTTTTGAGGATGTAAGAGACGTACTAAAACTCTGGGATATTCACGATCTGCGAATCATATGGTATGGTGTTTCTATTTCGGTTATTGTTATTTTAGCCGATATGGCAGTGATGAAATGGTGTCCGCCTCATTTATATAATGACGGCGGAATCAATAAAAAAATATTCAGTAAGAGGTCAATCCCTCATATTATATTTTTAACGCTTCTGATTGCTTTTGCGGAAGAAATGTTATTCAGAGGAGTGCTGCAGACTCATATCGGTCTATGGGCGGCCAGCCTTATATTTGCCGTTCTGCACTTTCGGTATTTGTCAAAATGGCTGTTATTTATCATGGTGACAGCAATCAGCTTTTTGCTCGGTCTGATGTATGAATGGACCGGTAACTTATTTGTTCCGGTGACGGCGCATTTTATCATTGATGCCGTGTTTGCCTGTCAGATTCGTTTTGAACATGTGAGGAGGGATAAACATGACGAACATGTCGAGAGTAGAGAGAAGAAAAGCCCAGAATCTTTATGAAGATCAAAACGCCGCATTGGCGGACGATTATGTCGATGATGATGGAGAAAGCCTTCCGACAAGACAATCTGTAAAAAATCAAAGAGAACAGAAAAAAAAGCAAGGCAAAACAAAAACGCCATTATTCACTGTACTCGCTGTATTATTTGTATTTGTGCCGGTTATCGTGTTAGTCAGCTTATTTTATCTAAAAAACTATCCGGATAATCATGACGATTATGAAGATGTTTTTATCGACAGCAGCCAAAGCAAATATGAGGTTGTGCCGAAACCAGAGGATAAAAATGACACCGCAGACACCAAAGAGACCAAAGAAACTAAAGAGACCGCACTGCAGCAAGAGTCAAAAAAAAAGTCTGAGGATACAAAGGCAAAAGACCCTGCAAAAACAACAACTGATAAGAAACAGCCTGCTGTAGCGGAAAAAGAAGTCTCAGCAAATAAGGAGGAAGCAACCGCCGCGGCTGCTTCCTCTTCTCAACAAGAAGCGGCACCGCAAGAGCGGCAGCCGGCTGAACCAGTTCAATCTGAGCCAAAACGCGTTGTCAAGCACACCGTCCAAAAGAAAGAAACGCTGTACCGCATTTCTATGAAGTATTATAAAAGCCGGTCGGGAGAAGAAAAAATTCGTGTGTATAATCATCTGAATGGAAATGATGTTTACACCGGACAAGTTTTGGACATCCCCTTAATGGATGAATAGGGCATTTTTTTATTTTACGCTCATATATTGTAGAAATGAAAATGGACAAGGTGTGAAGCGTATGAAAACCTTATGGAGTCAGATGGATCAGTTTACAGACGCGCCGACCAAACAGATGCTCCAAGCGCTGGTGAAACGAAAACAAAAATTTGAAAATTATGCAACGCAATGCCGCAGATGGCGATGGACTTCACTCATTTGCTTAGGCCTATTATGTATTATGATCATGATCAAGAGCCCGGCGCCTCAGCTTGTTCTTCAAGAAATGCTTAGCCATACCTTTTATTTATTTTGGATGATGGCAACCGCTTTTGCATACTGCACTTCATATTATTTTAAGAAAAAGGAAGAAAAAGCTGAGGGCGATTTTCATAAACTGAGATGCGAAATTATTCAGAAAAGCACTGATCTTTGGCCGCAGCCGGATAAATGGAAGGCGAGAGAATCTGTTTTTCAAATGATGAAGCACCAATATGACATTAATCTATATTTTGAAAGTAAATAAAATCGGGCGTTTTCTCAAACGATAGAAACGTCTTTTTTTATTGTCCGTCTTATTGATAAGTTCTAAAAGAATGGAGAGTTTTTATGAAGCTATCAGTGAAAATTGCCGGTGTGCTAACTGTGGCGGCAGCGGCAATGACGGCAAAGATGTACTCAACAGCAAAAGGCAACCATTTGAAAACACATACGTTTCCTTTATCAAAAATGAAGGGTAAGCCGCCTCTTACAATCTTTTTTATTTCGGACATTCACAAACGTCTCATCGATGAAGATCTTTTAGAAAAAGCGCGAAGCCATGCCCCTCAGCTGGTTATCATCGGCGGTGATTTAGCCGAGGGCGGTGTGCCCAGTACGAGAATCGAGGAAAACATCAAAAGGCTCACGGCTTTCGGGGTCCCTGTCGTGTTTGTGTGGGGGAATAATGATTATGAAGTCAGGCAGCATAAGCTGTATTCCATATTCAAAGCGCACGGTGTCATCACTCTGAGGAATGAGTCAATTCCGTTTTCGTACAACGGCCATACGATTGCGATTGCCGGAGTTGATGATATCAGGATGGAGATGGATCATTATGAGGAAGCCATTAAAGAACTCGACAAAAACCAGCTGAATATTCTGATATGCCATAACCCGGAGATTCATGAACAAATCAATGAAGCTGACGGTATTGATGCGATATTCAGCGGACATACCCACGGCGGTCAGATTAGGTTTGGAAAATTCGGCCCGTATGAACTCGGGAAAACAGGCATCGTGAAAAATGCAGCGTATCTCATTAGCAACGGATACGGCACAACAAAAGTGCCTCTTCGTTTAGGTGCTGAGCCGGAAACGCATATTGTGACGCTTTGTGCGCCGGAATAGCTTCTCAAAAGCAAAAAATCCATAAGGTAATAAAAACTGCATTGTGCTTGTCTTACTAGTGAACTCAGTGTAAACTGATAACAATTAAGAACCTATGACTCATCATCTCATATAATGTGTTATATGATTTGTGTGCAAGTAGAGGCAGGAGGGAACGTTATGCGGCTTGAGCGTCTGAATTATAATAAGATCAAAATCTTTTTGACCCTCGATGATTTGACAGACCGGGGATTGACAAAAGAAGACCTCTGGAAGGACTCATTTAAAGTCCACCAGTTATTTAAAGATATGATGAATGAAGCTAATACAGAGCTCGGCTTTGAAGCGAATGGACCGATTGCAGTGGAAGTGTATTCTCTCCAAGCACAAGGGATGGTTGTGATTGTAACAAAGGACCAAAGCGCCGATTCAGAAGACGATGAGTATGATGATGATTACATCGAAATGCAAGTCAAGCTTGATGAAAGTGCGGACATCATTTATCAATTCCATTCCTTTGAAGATATCATTCAGCTTTCAGAAAGCTTACAGCGAATCGGTATCAATGGGGGAACTGTCTACCACTATGACGGACAGTACTTTTTAAGCCTAGAAGATCTGGGGTCACATACGGCTGAGGGGGTTGTGGCGGTTCTGGCTGAATACGGCAATCCGACAACTTTAACGATTTATCGCTTGCATGAGTATGGTAAGATCATAATGGACGGTAATGCCGTTGAGACGATACAGACTCATTTTTCATAAGAATGCAACGGAAAACTGCTGATTTCACAGCAGTTTTTTTTCGTTAAAAAACATGGAAAAACATAACGTTTATTCTATGCACAGATCATATGAAGGTGTATACTATTCTCTGAAAGGGAGCATGTGAGAAACAGAAGATTCTAGGAGGTTAACTCAAATGGCAGCCGATCGAAACACCGGTCATACAGAAGAGGACAAACTTGATGTATTAAAATCAACCCAAACCGTAATACATAAGGCTCTGGAAAAATTGGGATATCCTGAAGAAGTGTACGAACTGTTAAAGGAGCCGATGAGATTATTAACGGTAAAAATACCTGTTCGTATGGACGACGGTTCAGTAAAGATTTTTACAGGTTATCGTGCGCAGCACAATGACTCTGTCGGTCCGACGAAAGGCGGGATACGTTTTCACCCGAACGTAACAGAAAAAGAGGTGAAGGCGCTTTCTATTTGGATGAGTTTAAAATGCGGCATAATTGATCTTCCATATGGCGGTGGTAAAGGCGGAATTGTTTGTGATCCAAGGGATATGTCGTTTAGAGAGCTGGAGCGTCTGAGCAGAGGGTATGTCAGAGCAATCAGCCAAATTGTCGGCCCGACGAAAGACGTGCCGGCGCCGGATGTATTTACAAACTCACAAATCATGGCTTGGATGATGGATGAGTATTCAAGAATTGATGAATTTAATTCGCCTGGATTTATTACAGGCAAGCCGCTTGTGCTTGGCGGATCTCATGGGAGAGAATCTGCGACAGCAAAAGGTGTAACCATCTGTATTAAGGAAGCGGCTAAGAAAAAAGGCATCGATATTAAAGGTGCGCGTGTCGTTGTCCAAGGCTTCGGAAACGCGGGAAGCTATTTGGCGAAATTTATGCATGATGCAGGGGCAAAGGTTGTCGGCATTTCAGATGCGTATGGCGGACTTTATGATCCTGAAGGTCTCGATATCGATTACTTACTCGACCGCCGTGACAGCTTCGGTACCGTAACAAAGCTTTTCAACGATACCATTACGAACCAAGAGCTGTTGGAGCTGGATTGTGATATCCTCGTTCCCGCTGCGATTGAAAATCAAATTACAGAAAAAAATGCCCATAATATCCAGGCTAAAATTGTCGTTGAAGCGGCAAACGGGCCAACAACGCTTGAAGGAACAAAAATTCTTTCAGACCGGGACATTCTGCTTGTACCAGACGTGCTGGCAAGTGCCGGGGGCGTAACAGTTTCTTATTTTGAATGGGTTCAGAATAACCAAGGCTTCTACTGGAGTGAAGAAGAGGTAGAAGAAAAATTAGAAAAAATGATGGTCAAATCATTTAACAATATTTATGAAATGGCTAAAAACCGAAGAATTGACATGAGACTCGCTGCTTATATGGTCGGCGTTCGCAAAATGGCTGAAGCTTCGCGTTTTAGAGGCTGGATATAAGTTGATGATTTGCATAAAAATAAAAAATCTCCTATGATAAAATAGGAGATTTTTTTATTCGGAAATAGAAAAATATGTAGTGAAATGCCAATCGCAGGAGTTGACGGAAATGATTCAAGAAAAAGCAATAATTATAGGCGGAGGACCTTGCGGACTGTCTGCTGCCATTCACCTAAAACAAATTGGCATTGATGCCCTCGTCATCGAAAAAGGAAATGTCGTTAACAGTATTTACAATTATCCGACGCATCAAACCTTTTTCAGCTCAAGTGAAAAGCTTGAAATCGGAGACGTGGCATTTATTACGGAAAACAGAAAGCCTGTCAGAATTCAGGCTTTGTCGTATTACCGGGAAGTCGTCAAAAGGAAAAACATCCGTGTAAATGCGTTTGAGATGGTGCATAAAGTGACGAAAGCGGAAAACGATACATTCGTTATAGAGACGTCAAAAGGGACCTACACGACGCCATATTGTATTATTGCAACAGGCTACTATGATCATCCAAACTATATGAACGTACCCGGTGAGGATTTGCCAAAAGTATTTCATTATTTTAAAGAAGGCCACCCATACTTTGATAAAGATGTTGTCGTCATCGGCGGGAAAAATTCAAGCGTAGACGCCGCCCTTGAACTCGTGAAATCTGGAGCGCGTGTCACAGTTTTATACAGGGGCAAGGAGTATTCGCCAAGCATTAAGCCATGGATTCTGCCTGAATTTGAAGCGCTCGTCAGAAACGGTACAATCCGTATGGAATTTGGCGCTAGTGTCGAAAAAATCACCGAGGATGAAGTGGTATTCTGCTCAGATAAAAAGGAACTTATTACCATTAAAAATGATTTTGTATTTGCCATGACAGGCTATCATCCCGACCATCAATTTCTTGAAAAAATGGGTGTTGAAATTGATAAAGAAACAGGACGCCCCTTTTTCAATGAAGAAACGATGGAAACGAACGTTAAGGGTATTTTTATTGCCGGGGTCATTGCTGCAGGTAACAATGCAAATGAAATATTTATTGAAAACGGCAGATTTCACGGAGGACATATCGCAGCGGAAATCGCAAAAAGAGAAAATTATTAAAGAAGGGGAGCATATGATGAATTCGTATGCTCTTTTTGTTTTTTTAGGTTCTGACAGATGTAAAATCATAAACAACATGGTAGGATAGACTTAGGAATATAAAGGAAAGAGGTTGCCTGATGTTTGCAATCATCTCTGCAGGAATTGCTCCCGGCATCGCGCTGTTAAGTTATTTTTATTTAAAAGATCAGTATGATAATGAACCTGTACATATGGTGCTTCGGTCGTTTTTTCTAGGGGTTGTTCTTGTATTTCCCACAATGTTTATCCAGTACGTGCTTGAAAAAGAGAATGTGGGAGGCGGAAGCTTTTTCGTTTCTTTTTTATCTTCAGGGTTTTTGGAGGAATCATTAAAATGGTTTATTCTGATGGTCAGTGTTTACCCTCACGCCCACTTTGATGAGCATTATGACGGGATTGTATACGGGGCAAGTGTGTCGCTCGGTTTTGCAACCCTCGAAAATATTCTTTATTTAATTGGCCACGGTGTGGAGCATGCGTTTGTCAGGGCGCTCCTGCCTGTTTCATGCCATGCATTAATAGGCGTTATTATGGGATTTTACCTTGGGAAAGCCCGTTTTTCCGCTGATAAGGCGCGTGTGAAGTGGCTTATTCTTTCTTTAGCTCTCCCGTCACTTTTGCATGGATCGTATGATTTTATCCTGACAGCACTCAGTAATTGGATTTATTATATGTTTCCATTTATGTTATTTTTATGGTGGTTTGGTTTGCGAAAAGCGAAAAAAGCCCGTTCCGTCAATATGATGCAAGTATAGAAGCCGCACAGCAACCGTGCGGCTTTTTTGTGTGTGTTGATTTATCAAAACAGATATTATGTTCTGAGGGATAACAAGGAAAGAGTGTATAAAAATAACCTCGTTACAGAAAATACGATTACACTTAAAAATTTGCTGTAGGAGGCTTGAAAAGATGAAGTCCAAAGGATCGATTATGGCATGTCTCATCCTTTTTTCCTTTACAATCACGACGTTTATCAATACTGAAACCATCTCTGCCTTTTCGAATCAGGTCATTCAAAGAGGGGCAACAGGGGATGATGTGGTCGAACTCCAGGCGCGCCTTCAGTACAACGGATACTACAACGGAAAAATTGACGGGGTTTATGGATGGGGAACGTACTGGGCAGTTCGAAACTTTCAGGATCAATTCGGGTTAAAAGAGGTTGACGGCCTTGTCGGGGCTAAAACAAAGCAAACCTTAATATCTAAATCTAAATACTATCGTGAATATGTCATGGAACAGCTTAATAAAGGGAATACCTTTACGCATTACGGAAAAATTCCGCTGAAATACCAGACGAAACCATCAAAAGCTGCAACACAAAAGGCAAGACAACAAGCAGAAGCGCGGCAGAAACAGCCTGCGCAAAAAACAACGCAGCAGCCTAAAGCGAATAAACAGCAAAACAATACACCTGCAAAAGCAAGAAAACAGGATGCGGTCGCAGCTAACATGCCTGGCGGATTTTCCAACAATGATATCAGGCTCCTTTCTCAGGCAGTTTATGGTGAAGCCCGGGGCGAGCCGTACGAGGGACAGGTTGCCATTGCAGCAGTCATTTTGAACCGATTGAACAGCCCATTATTTCCGAATTCTGTAGCGGGGGTTATTTTTGAGCCGCTAGCCTTCACAGCAGTAGCCGACGGTCAAATTTACATGCAGCCGAATGAAACGGCCAGAGAAGCAGTGCTGGATGCCATCAATGGATGGGACCCATCAGAGGAAGCGCTGTACTACTTTAACCCGGATACGGCTACAAGTGCTTGGATTTGGGGACGTCCGCAGATTAAAAGAATCGGTAAACACATTTTCTGTGAGTAGCAGGACATGAGAAAGCATAAAAAGAGGTGTGATAAATGATCAGAGGAATTTTAATCGCCCTGCTTGGTATTGCAATAGTCGGTACAGGCTACTGGGGATACAAAGAGCACCAGGAAAAAGACGCAGTTCTTCTTCATGCTGAAAATAACTATCAGCGGGCGTTTCATGAACTTACCTATCAGATGGATCAGCTTCATGATAAAATCGGAACAACACTTGCCATGAACAGCCAAAAATCACTATCACCTGCATTGATAGATGTGTGGAGGATTACATCTGAAGCTCATAATAGCGTCAGCCAGCTGCCGCTTACATTAATGCCGTTTAACAAAACAGAAGAGCTATTATCAAAGATCGGGGATTTCAGTTATAAAACGTCAGTCAGAGATTTAGACCAAAAGCCGCTTGATAAAAACGAGTATACATCACTAAATAAACTATATCAGCAGTCCGAAGATATACAAAATGAACTGCGTCATGTTCAGCACCTTGTCATGAGCAAAAACCTTCGCTGGATGGACGTGGAGATGGCGCTGGCTTCTGATGAAAAACAAAGTGATAATACGATTATCAACAGCTTTAAAACTGTTGAAAAGAATGTTGGTGCATTCTCCACGGGAACAGATCTTGGCCCGAGTTTCACCAGCACAAAAAAAGAAGAGAAAGGCTTCGACCATCTGAAGGGAAAAGAAATTTCCGAACAGGAAGCAAAACAAATTGCTGAGCGCTTTGCCCCGGATAATAATTATTCCATTAAAGTAGTAAAGAGCGGGAAAAAAACAAATCGCGACGTTTATAGCATCAGCATGAAAGACCCAGACCATAAAGCAGCGATTTATATGGATATTACGAAAAAGGGCGGGCATCCGGTATATTTAATTCAAAACAGAGAAGTGAAAGATCAGAAAATCAGTTTGAATGACGGATCGAACCGTGCACTCGCTTTTTTAAAGAAAAACGGTTATGAGACAGAAGATTTGGAAATTGATGAAAGTGCCCAATATGATAAAATCGGCGTATTTTCATATGTTCCTGTTGAAAATAAAGTCCGGATGTACCCGGAAGCGATTCGTATGAAAGTGGCCTTGGATGACGGTGAAGTTGTCGGGTTTTCAGCAAGAGACTTCCTAACAGCCCATAGAAAAAGAGATATACCAAAGCCGGCTATTACTGAAGCAGAAGCAAAATCTAAATTAAATAAAAATGTACAAGTGAGAGAAACAAGGCTTGCTTTGATTACAAATGAACTCGGCCAAGAAGTATTATGCTATGAAATGCTCGGAACAATTGAAAATGACACATTTAGAATGTATATAAATGCCAAGGACGGATCAGAAGAAAAGGTTGAAAAACTAAAAAATGCAGAACCTATATATAAAGACCTATAAAAAACAGGAGGAAAGGACTAAATGTCTTTTCCTTTTTTTCATTACGTGCTTTAATAAAAAAGCGAGTATATTGAATACGAAAGAGTGAAGTCAATGATAGGGATTGGAGAAAATGTACTTTTAGAATATATAGAAGAAAATGAATTAAAAAAAGCAAAGAGCAAGGCAGTCAGCATCGAAAACAATGAGCTTTTGATAGCATATCCGGTTGATGTAGTTACAGGGCGAACTGTGATTTTACATAACGATATGGAAGTAACGGTAGAGTTTGTGGGCAAAGATGAAGTTCCTTACCGTTTTACAAGCCGTATAAAAGGTAAAGTGAAGGAAAAACTTCAAATGATCTGTCTTGAAATGCCTCCCAGTGAAAAAATGAAACGAATCCAGCGCCGCCAGTATGTAAGAACTGATGCGGTATTGGATGTGCTAATTCAGCCGCCAAATAAAGAAGAGTTCTGCACACTTTCCTATAACATCAGCGCAGGCGGCATCGCCGTAATTTTAGCTGAAGGCCGTTCTCTTCAATCCGGGGAATCATTGCGACTTATTATCAGTCTTTCTGAAGAGGAGAACACACGTCAAATAGAAACAGAAGCCGTTGTCAGACGAATTTTTGATGACCTGAAATCAGGGAAACGTAAAATGACCCTTGAGTATACAGGAATCGCAGCAAGTGACCAGCAGTTTCTGCTTCAATATTGCATCCGGCGCCAGTTAAATAAGAGAAGAAAGGCAAGGATGGAATAAACATCGGCAAACACTTCCATACTATTTGTGATGGAGGTGCTCCGATGAAAACATTTGAACGGCTGCTGATTAAATTATTGTTCATTCAGGTCATCATTTTACTTGGTGTCCAGATTCTTTTTCACTATCAGCATATTGAACCTTATGTATCAAAAGTGATTCAATATGAAGGGGTGGATAAAATGGAGGAGAACAATAGGATTGAAACCTTCAAACATTAATTATTCATCAATTTTTCACCCTTTTTCATAAAGTTCGTGATACAATCCATAGAGGAGAAAAGAGCAAGGAGAGGAATTATGGACAAGAAATTATCGATTGCAATTGACGGCCCGGCAGCTGCGGGGAAAAGCACCGTTGCCAAAATTGTGGCTGAGAAAAAATCGTACATATATATTGATACAGGAGCGATGTATCGGGCGATAACGTACGCGGCTTTACAAGAAAACGTTGATCTGACAAATGAAGAAAAATTGGCTGAGCTGCTAAAGCGGACAGACATTGAACTGATTACAGCAAAAGAAGGACAAAAAGTGCTCGTTAACGGCACCGATGTAACTGAGGCGATCAGAACAGACGAAGTCAGCAACCAAGTTTCAATTGCGGCCAAGCACAGAAGCGTTAGAGAAGAAATGGTGAAACGCCAGCAGCAGCTTGGGGAAAAAGGCGGCGTCGTTATGGATGGACGTGATATCGGGACTCACGTGCTGCCGAATGCAGAAGTGAAAATTTTTCTTTTGGCATCTGTTGAAGAGAGAGCGAAACGCCGTTATGAAGAGAATGTGAAAAAAGGCTACGATGTCAACTATGAAACATTGATCGAGGAAATTGCAAGAAGAGATAAGCTTGATTCAGAGCGTGAAGTATCTCCGCTGCGCAAAGCAGAGGACGCTCTTGAAATCGACACGACCTCCCTTTCTATTCAAGAGGTAGCTGATAAAATCCTCGAGGCGGTGGAACAAAAGTCCCGCTGATTATGGCAAATGCCACTTTTTTTGAATTTTTCAACAAAGAAAGAATGTTATTGCTTGACAAACCTGTCCTTTTATTAGAAGTTAATACTAATAAAACTTTTTATTGATCATTCAAAAAACTTTTTTGGATGATTCTTTAATACATATTCGGCTAAAAAGCGGGCATGTTTATATGTTCAGCTTTCAAACCGTTTTAATTAAGCTGTGTAGGTTTGGACCAAGGAGGTTATTCAAATGACAGAGGAAATGAATCAAATTGATGTTCAAGTGCCAGAGGTTGGAGATGTAGTTAAAGGGATTGTGACAAAGGTAGAGGACAAACATGTGGATGTTGAAATTATCAATGTCAAACAGTCCGGCATTATTCCAATCAGTGAATTATCAAGTCTTCATGTAGAGAAAGCATCGGATGTTGTTAAAGTAGACGACGAGCTTGACCTGAAAGTAACAAAAGTGGAAGACGATGCTTTGATTTTATCTAAACGTGCTGTTGATGCAGACCGCGCTTGGGAAGACCTTGAGAAAAAATTTGAAACAAAAGAAGTGTTTGAAGCTGAAGTGAAAGATGTCGTGAAAGGCGGTCTTGTCGTTGATATCGGCGTTCGCGGTTTTATTCCGGCATCACTTGTTGAAGCGCATTTCGTTGAAGATTTCACTGACTATAAAGGGAAAACACTGTCTCTGCTCGTTGTAGAGCTTGACCGTGACAAAAACCGCGTCATCCTTTCACACCGTGCAGTTGTTGAAAGTGAACAAGCGAATAAAAAACAAGAACTTCTTCAGTCTCTTGAAGTTGGAAGTGTACTTGATGGCAAAGTGCAGCGCCTGACTGATTTTGGCGCATTTGTTGATATCGGCGGTATCGACGGACTTGTACACATTTCACAGCTTTCCCACTCCCATGTAGAGAAGCCGTCTGATGTTGTTGAAGAGGGACAAGAAGTAAAAGTGAAAGTATTATCTGTAGACCGTGATAATGAACGTATTTCTTTATCCATCAAAGATACATTGCCTGGACCGTGGAGCCAAATCGGCGAGAAAGTGAAGTCTGGTGATGTGCTTGAAGGAACTGTACAGCGTCTTGTCAGCTTCGGTGCCTTTGTTGAAATCCTTCCAGGTGTTGAAGGTCTCGTTCATATTTCTCAAATTTCCAATAAACACATCGGCACGCCGCATGAAGTCCTTGAAGAAGGACAGACTGTAAAAGTGAAGGTTCTTGATGTGAATGAAAATGAGGAGCGCATTTCATTAAGCATGCGTGAACTTGAAGAAGCACCTAAAGCCGATCAAGAGGATTACCGTCAATATCAGGCGAAGGAAGAAACAAGCACTGGCTTCCAGCTTGGAGACTTGATCGGAGATAAGCTGAATAAACTAAAATAATTGGTGATAAACGTGACTCGAGCAGAACGGAAAAGACAACACATCAATCATGCCCTGTCCACCGGTCAAAAGCGGGAAACAGGTCTTGATGATATTACGTTTGTTCATGTCAGTCTGCCCGATCTTGCATTAGAACAAGTAGATATTTCCACAAAAATCGGCGAACTTTCAAGCAGTTCGCCGATTTTTATCAATGCAATGACTGGCGGCGGCGGACAACTTACATATGAAATTAATAAATCGCTTGCACGAGCGGCTCGTCAAGCTGGAATACCTCTTGCTGTCGGATCACAAATGTCAGCATTAAAAGATCCCTCAGAGCGTGTTTCGTATGAAATCGTTCGAAAGGAAAACCCAAACGGACTGATTTTTGCCAACCTGGGAAGCGAGGCGACAGCTGATCAGGCGAAGGAAGCAGTTGATATGCTTGAAGCAAATGCCCTGCAAATTCACTTGAATGTGATTCAGGAAATTGTGATGCCTGAAGGGGACAGAAGCTTTAGCGGCGCTCTGGACCGCATTGAGCAAATTTGCAGTCAGGTCAGTGTACCAGTCATTGTGAAAGAAGTCGGCTTTGGTATGAGCAAAGAGTCAGCAGGGAAGCTGTATGAAGCTGGTGCTGCAGCTGTTGATATTAGCGGCTACGGGGGTACAAATTTTTCGAAAATCGAAAATCTCCGAAGGCAGCGGCAAATCACTTTTTTTAACTCATGGGGCATTTCGACAGCTGCAAGTTTGGCGGAAATCCGCTCTGCGTTTCCTGCAAGCACAATGATTGCCTCCGGCGGCCTGCAGGGTGCGCTTGATGTGGCAAAGGCAATTGCGCTAGGGGCCTCTTGCACCGGAATGGCAGGACACTTTTTAAAGGCGTTGACTGATAGCGGAGAGGAAGGACTGCTTGAGGAGATTCAGCTGATCCTTGAGGAATTAAAAATGATTATGACCGTGCTGGGCGCCAGAACGATTGCTGATTTGCAAAAGGCCCCTCTTGTAATCAAAGGTGAAACCTATCACTGGCTCACAGAGAGAGGGATCGATACGTCCAGCTATGGTATGAGATAAATGATAAAAGCCCAAAACCTAATGAGTTTTGGGCTTTTTGTATTATGATTTTCTCTTTTTAAATCTTCCGTTTTGTTCAAGGCTTGTCGCTCCGTCATAGTGAATGGACTGGTCGCGGTCTGATTCGACTCTGCCCGAAGCTTTGAGTTTTTTCTCCTGTCTGTCTTTTCCCATGATCATGCTCCTTTATGTGAGATGGATTGTTTAAAAAATGCGCTTGGGCTCCATACTGGGAGTATGGAGGAAGCAAAATGGAACAATTTTATTACTATTGGTCAATGTGGTTTTTGTGGGTCCTGACAACCTTTATTTTTGAAAAGACGAAAAGACGATTTGCCGTCTCTGTCTTTATTTTGACTAATATTATTTTAAGCATACATGACATCACTTTATATTTTACCCTAAATGCTGCTTATATGATGTTTTTCGTCTGCGGGTGTGTCTATGCCGGGTATTTGGGAATGTATCGTTTTCGTTATCTCATGGTCTTTCTGACGCTTGTTGGCGGGTATGCGTTTGTTTATCTTTTTGCATTATATGATCCGGTTTGGTTCATCATAAAACCTGAGTGGGCGGCCGTTATATTAATAGTGCTTTTGACAGCTTCGGTTGAAAGGAATTTCGAGAAGCAGCTTGCCTTATTTGTCTTAGGGATGTGCCAAGGCGAACTGGTGTATTCATTTGTGATTCAAAAGTTGGCCGGGACTTTGGCTGTCGGCGGCTTTCAATGGCTGAATGCTTGTTCTGCAGGCATGATATTGCTGTTTGGCATATCCAAATACGAACAGCTCGCAAGCCAGATTGGTCAAAAAAGCAAAAGATCAAACAAAGGAGCTACCAAAATGTCATGAGTGATTACATCTATCCGATTATTGCTGGGGTCATTGCCGGCGTCGCGACAAGGCTTTATATGCTCAAAACGGATTACCGCCAGTATCCGACCTATGTTCATGGGAAAGTGATTCACATTGCACTAGGGCTGATAGCGGCTGGTTTAGGGGCAATTATTATGCCGGCGCTTTTGCAGGAGGAATTTACGGCCATCACATTTTTAACGTTGGCAGCGACACAATTTAGAGATGTCCGAAACATGGAGCGGAACACACTGACGCAAATGGATTCATATGAACTTGTCTCAAGGGGAAGCACATATATTGAGGGAATTGCCATTGCGTTTGAAAGCAGAAATTATATCGTAATCTTTACAGCGCTTTTAACAACCTCTGCGTATGTGTTTTTATCCATATGGGCTGCAGTCTTAGCGGCTGTTGTTTGTTTTTTGCTGGCAATGAAATTTATGTCGGGCAGTGTGTTGAAGGATATTGTCGACATCGAGTACATAAAACCTCACTTTGACGGTCCGGGACTGTTTGTTGATAATATTTATATGATGAATATCGGACTTCCGGAGAAACAAGAGCTGATTTTAAAGCATGGCATGGGCTTTATTTTAACGCCAAAAAACTTTAATTCAGCAGCGACGATTGCCAACTTAGGGCAGCGTCAGGCGATTTTATTTGATGTTTCCAATGTGCTCGGGGTTTATCGGGATTCAGGCGAGCCGTCTCTGACACCCATTGCAAAACGTGATTTAAATGACGGGAGAGTAGCAGTCTTTGTTCTGCCGCAAATTAACCACCCCGAAACGGCTGTTCAGATCATCAGCAATGTTCCAACCTTGGAAAACGCGATCAGAATGCCGACAGAATTTATCAAGAACCAGGATAAGGTGATAGGATGAGCGAATCTCTCACGAAAGTGATTTTGTCTGTGATCACGACGAACCGAAACCGGACTGCAGGGGGAGCGCCTGTCTTTTTTTGCAATGACCAAAAGGAGATGGAGCTTTTCGCTAAAAATCTTGAGGCGATCCTTGATGGAATAGCGCATAGAATTGGAGATGACGTGTATTTGATCGTGAAACATTTCTAAGAATAGTTGTGATCCCAGTAAAAACTGATATAATAAATGAGTTAAGCCCTTCCTCTGAAGGGTTTCTTTTCATAAAAGTGAATGAAATGATTTTAATAACCGGTTGAAAATTTATGTAAAAATGAAAGCGGCTGGATCGAAAGGAAGGGTACTATGGGTAAACCTGTCGTAGCCATTGTCGGGAGACCAAATGTAGGAAAATCCACAATCTTTAATCGGATTGCGGGAGAAAGAATTTCAATAGTAGAAGATACCCCTGGTGTGACAAGGGATCGGATATACAGCTCGGCTGAATGGCTGAATTATGATTTTAATTTGATTGATACTGGCGGTATTGATATCGGTGATGAGCCATTCTTAGCGCAAATTCGCCAGCAGGCTGAAATCGCCATGGATGAAGCGGACGTCATTATTTTTATGGTGAACGGCCGTGAAGGCGTAACAGCTGCTGATGAAGAAGTAGCAAAAATTTTGTACCGCACGAAAAAGCCTGTTGTTTTGGCAGTTAATAAACTGGATAACACAGAAATGAGAGCGAATATTTATGATTTTTATTCGCTTGGTTTTGGCGAGCCGTATCCAATTTCGGGAACACACGGACTCGGATTAGGAGATTTACTTGATGCCGTTGCAGAGCATTTTAAAAACATTCCTGAAACGAAATATGATGAAGAAGTTATTCAATTTTGCCTGATCGGACGCCCGAATGTCGGAAAATCCTCACTTGTGAATGCGATGCTCGGCGAAGAGCGTGTCATTGTCAGCAACGTGGCAGGAACGACAAGAGATGCTGTTGATACGGCATTTACGTACAACCAGCAGGAGTTTGTCATTGTCGATACTGCCGGTATGCGAAAAAAAGGGAAAGTCTATGAAACGACTGAAAAGTACAGTGTGCTGCGCGCGCTGAAAGCAATTGACCGCTCAGAAGTCGTTGCGGTTGTGCTGGATGGCGAAGAAGGCATTATTGAACAGGACAAACGTATCGCCGGTTATGCACACGAAGCGGGTAAGGCCGTCGTGATCGTCGTAAACAAATGGGATGCTGTTGACAAAGATGAAAGCACGATGAAAGAATTTGAAGAAAATATCCGTGATCATTTTCAATTTCTTGATTATGCGCCAATCCTATTCATGTCAGCCTTAACGACAAAACGGATCCATACGCTGATGCCTGCGATTATCAAAGCAAGCGAAAACCATTCACTTCGAGTTCAAACGAATGTCTTAAATGATGTCATCATGGATGCTGTGGCAATGAACCCGACGCCGACTCATAACGGTTCTCGCTTAAAGATTTATTACGCGACTCAAGTGTCGGTGAAGCCACCTAGCTTCGTTGTGTTTGTAAACGATCCGGAATTGATGCATTTTTCGTACGAACGCTTTTTAGAAAACCGAATCAGAGATGCGTTCGGTTTTGAGGGGACACCAATCAAAATATTTGCAAGAGCTAGAAAATAAAAAGGTGTGAAGCAAATATGAAAAGAGTCACTATGCTCGGAGCGGGAAGCTGGGGGACGGCATTGGCTTTAGTGTTAGCCGATAATCATCACGATGTAACCATGTGGGGGCACCGTGCAGAGCTGATTCATCAAATTAATGATCAGCATGAAAATAAGGATTATTTGCCGAACGTCAAGCTTCCAGAATCAATAGAGGCAACAACGAATATCGGGAAAGCTGTTTCGGACGCAGATTTCATTATCGTTGCGGTTCCGACAAAAGCAATTCGGGAAGTGCTGAGGCAGGCTGTGCCTTTTATGACGAAAAAGGCAGTCTTTGTTCATGTCAGCAAGGGCATAGAGCCGGATTCACTCCTGCGCATTTCTGAGATTATGGAAATCGAGCTCCCGAGCGATGTCAGAAAAGATATTGTTGTCCTTTCGGGGCCGAGCCATGCGGAAGAAGTGGGGCTGCGGCATCCAACGACCGTTACTTCATCTTCAAAGAGCATGAGGGCAGCAGAAGCGGTGCAGGATTTATTTATTAATCACAATTTCCGGGTGTACACAAACCCTGACATTATCGGCGTTGAAATCGGCGGGGCTTTAAAAAATATTATTGCCCTTGCCGCAGGAATCACAGACGGTTTAGGATATGGCGACAATGCCAAAGCCGCTTTGATTACACGCGGACTTGCTGAAATCGCGAGACTCGGAACGAAAATGGGCGGGAATCCCCTGACGTTTTCTGGATTGACAGGAGTAGGCGATCTGATTGTGACGTGCACAAGTGTTCATTCCAGAAACTGGCGTGCCGGCAATTTGCTCGGAAAAGGGTACAAGCTTGAAGACGTTCTTGAAGAGATGGGAATGGTAGTCGAAGGTGTCCGCACAACAAAAGCGGCTTACCAGCTTTCGAAGAAATATGATGTGAAAATGCCGATTACAGAAGCACTCCATCAAGTTCTATTTAACGGACAAAAAGTGGAAACTGCTGTTGAATCTTTAATGGCGAGAGGGAAAACCCACGAGATGGAGGATCTTGTCAATACGTTTGAAAATCAAGTGAAGTAAAAGTGTCAATCGTATGGGAGATCGCATATCTTAATTGAACGAAAGCCCGAAAAACAGAAGGACACCCAAGTCTTGGGATCTCCTGAAACATTTTGCCGATTTAGGCAATAGAGGATGCATCTGTATGCCAAGTCGCATACTATAGCATCGAAGTCCAAGAGAGTGTTTCTTAAACGTGCAGGTGAATATAGTCAAGTTGACTGAAGCGAAGGTCCCCCTCTTTGCTTCAGTTTTTTTGTTTTATCAAAGGATGGAAAATCTGGTTGATCTTTTCCGGGGCTGTATATTAAAATTAAAATATAACGCTTACATCATACATATCGGGGAGGCGCAGGTCATTGAGTCTGGCATTGATGAAAATGTGGTTTGCACTAGGGTCCATGGGTCTGATGTTTCTGGCTGTAGCTTCCATCTATTTAAGCCGCTTTAAGTGCCAAAACCGTTTTTTGAAGATTGCGGTTTCGTCATTCGCTTTCATGTGTATGCTCATATCTGGAATTATTGTGTTTGTCGTGGTATTCAGCGGCCCTGTCAATGAATAAAGCTGTAAAAGGAAGTGCTGTATGGGTAAACTGAAGTGCGCTATGATTTTTGCGGCAGTCGTGTTTTTATCAGGCTGTTTATATCCAAATGAGCGGAAAAGCAGTGTACATGCCATTCCTTATCAGGACCAGCTAAAGCAGGTCCAGTCTGCTATTGATGAATTTCAAAAGGCAAATGGAGGGCTGCTTCCCATTCAAACAAAAGATATGTCGACACCGATATATCAAAAGTATCCGATAGACTTTAACCGTTTAGCGCCGAGATATATAGCTGAACCCCCGAGCACGGCATATGAAAGCGGGGGAGACTATCAATACGTGCTTGTTGACGTAGAGAACGATCCAACTGTTAAATTGATTGATCTAAGGATGGCTGAAAAAATCCGCGATGTAAAATTGCGTGTCCAAATGTACCGCCAGGAGCATCAATATCCGCCTTACAAGGATGTGCTATCACGTGATTTATTTACACTCGATGAGAAGAAGCTGGGAGATGGAAGCTCTCTTACAGTGACAAGCCCAATCTCAGGGAATTCCTTGCCGCTTATGATTGACGGAGACGGAGAAATATACGCCGATTACCGGACTGAGCTGGCTTCTTTCCTCAAAAAAAGCAAAAAAACGTTTAAACCCGGGTCTGAAATCCAGGATATGATTTGGCAAGAAACCCCCTTTGTCCCCGTGTTTTCTGTGAAATATACGGTAAATGACAAACAGGAACCTGTTTTTTTAGAAAATGATATCAAATAGGAATGAACCTTTCTCCAGTGCATACAAATAGGGAGAAAGGTTTTTTTATACTTTAATAGATTGAGGATGGGAAATTTTCTAAAGATGTCATATTGAAATAGGACAACGTCATACACATATAGTGTCCTGTGTTTGATTGAAAGAGTTTAATAAAATTGATAAGGATAGGAAGTCCGGGAGGGGATCACTTGGAAAAGGTCGATATTTTCAAGGATATCGCTGAACGAACAGGAGGCGATATATACTTAGGAGTCGTAGGTGCTGTCCGTACAGGAAAATCCACGTTCATTAAAAAATTTATGGAGCTTGTGGTGCTCCCGAATATCAGTAACGAAGCAGACCGGGCCCGTGCGCAGGATGAACTGCCGCAGAGCGCAGCCGGCAAGACGATTATGACTACAGAGCCTAAATTTGTTCCGAATCAGGCGATGTCTGTTCATGTGTCAGACGGACTCGATGTCAATATAAGATTAGTAGATTGCGTAGGTTACACAGTGCCCGGCGCAAAAGGATATGAAGATGAAAACGGGCCGCGGATGATCAACACGCCTTGGTACGAAGAACCGATCCCATTTCATGAGGCTGCTGAAATCGGCACACGAAAAGTCATTCAAGAACACTCGACCATCGGAGTTGTCATTACGACAGACGGCACAATTGGAGATATCGCCAGAAGTGACTATATAGAGGCTGAAGAAAGAGTCATTGAAGAGCTGAAAGAGGTTGGCAAACCCTTTATCATGGTCATCAATTCAGTCAGGCCGTATCACCCGGAAACAGAAGCCATGCGTCAGGATTTAAGCGAAAAATATGATATCCCGGTATTGGCAATGAGCGTGGAAAGCATGCGGGAATCAGATGTGCTGAATGTGCTCAGAGAGGCCCTCTATGAGTTTCCGGTGCTTGAAGTGAATGTCAATCTCCCAAGCTGGGTAATGGTGCTGAAAGAAAACCATTGGCTGCGTGAAAGCTATCAGGAATCCGTAAAGGAAACGGTTAAGGATATTAAGCGTCTCCGGGACGTAGACAGGGTTGTCGGCCAATTCAGCGAGTTTGAGTTCATTGAAAGTGCCGGATTAGCCGGAATCGAGCTTGGCCAAGGGGTGGCTGAAATTGACTTGTATGCGCCGGACCAATTATATGATCAAATCCTGAAAGAAGTGGTTGGCGTTGAAATTAGAGGAAGAGACCATCTGCTTGAGCTCATGCAGGACTTTGCTCATGCGAAAACAGAATATGATCAAGTGTCCGATGCCTTAAAAATGGTCAAACAGACGGGATACGGCATTGCGGCGCCTGCTTTAACTGATATGAGTCTCGATGAGCCGGAAATTATACGGCAGGGCTCACGATTTGGTGTGAGGCTGAAGGCTGTCGCTCCGTCGATCCATATGATCAAAGTAGACGTCGAAAGCGAATTCGCGCCGATTATCGGAACGGAAAAACAAAGCGAAGAGCTTGTACGCTATTTAATGCAGGACTTTGAGGATGATCCGCTCTCCATCTGGAACTCCGATATCTTCGGAAGGTCACTGAGCTCAATTGTGAGAGAAGGGATTCAGGCAAAGCTGTCATTAATGCCTGAAAATGCACGGTACAAATTAAAAGAAACGTTAGAAAGAATTATAAACGAAGGTTCAGGCGGCTTAATCGCCATCATCCTGTAATACCGGAAGACCTCTTTATAGAATGGGAGGTCTTTTTTCTATGCTCTTAATAATGGAAAAGGATCAAGGAATAGGATGAAAAAAGGAAAAAAAGGAATATTTGTTCGGTAAATCACGTTAAATCCTTGACGAGCAAGGGATTGACGCTTTAAAATGCTTGATATGGCTTTTTATATGTGTTACTCTACATACAGAAATTCTTCACTTTGTTGGACAAACATTCCTCAGAGTGCAGTTTTTCTTAAAAAGCCGTTTAATTGTCTTTCTCTTGCCTGCTCTGATTTTTTTCTGAGACAGGTTTAGAATCAGACTGAACTGTGAAGAAATGATAATAAACGAACTGAATGTATTCCTTTTGGGAGGAGGTGAAAGGCATGAACAAAACAGAACTTATCAATGCGGTTGCAGAAGCAAGCGAATTGTCTAAAAAAGACGCTACAAAAGCAGTTGACTCTGTTTTTGATACGATCTTAGATGCACTTAAAAACGGTGATAAAATCCAACTGATCGGTTTTGGTAACTTCGAGGTGCGTGAACGTTCTGCACGTAAAGGACGCAACCCTCAAACAGGTGAAGAAATCGAAATTCCAGCAAGCAAAGTACCTGCTTTCAAACCAGGTAAAGCGCTTAAAGACGCAGTTGCCGGAAAATAATTGTGAATATAGATCGTGTATGCATCTAGCTTACATACACTTTATTTCTTCACAGAAAAGCCCCTTTCTAAGGGGCTTTTCATATTTCAAGAGCATGGGCTTCCTGACAGGGCATTCACTTTGCTTTTAGCGGGGCATGTGTGCTAGAATCGAAATTAAATGTATTCATTGGTGGAGGACATAGAACATGAAAGAAGTTAATAAAGAGCAAATCGAACAAGCTGTTCGTCAAATTTTAGAAGCGATCGGAGAAGACCCGAATAGAGAAGGGCTTCTTGATACCCCGAAAAGAGTCGCAAAGATGTATGCCGAAGTATTCTCCGGCTTGAATGAAGATCCAAAAGAACATTTCCAGACTATCTTCGGTGAAAACCATGAGGAGCTTGTTCTTGTAAAAGATATCGCGTTTCATTCTATGTGTGAGCATCACCTTGTTCCCTTTTATGGAAAAGCACACGTTGCATATATACCGCGAGGCGGAAAGGTCACAGGGCTCAGCAAACTGGCACGTGCCGTTGAAGCCGTTGCAAAGCGTCCGCAGCTTCAGGAACGCATCACTTCTACAATTGCGGAAAGCATCGTAGAAACGCTTGACCCGCATGGCGTAATGGTAGTGGTTGAAGCAGAACACATGTGCATGACGATGCGCGGTGTCAGAAAACCGGGTGCAAAAACTGTCACTTCAGCAGTCAGAGGCGTTTTCAAAGATGATGCCGCTGCCCGCGCTGAAGTATTGGAACATATTAAACGCCAGGACTAATAAAGATAGAGGGTGCTATAAATGAACGAAAAGCATTCAAGTGATTTTGTCGTCATTAAAGCGGTTGAGGACGGAGTGAATGTAATCGGCCTGACAAGAGGAACAGACACAAAGTTTCACCACTCCGAAAAACTCGACAAGGGAGAAGTAATCATCGCTCAGTTCACAGAGCATACTTCTGCCATTAAAGTCAGAGGAGAGGCACTCATTCAAACCGCATACGGAGAAATGAAAAGCGAAAAAAAATAAGCTGGCTGTCCCCGCTGTTAAAAGCAAATGTTCGCAAACAGCGGGAGGATACAGCCAATTTCTTTTTTTTATGCTATAATGATACCTGCGTAAGTGAATGAAAAAATAAGACTCATACATAGATTAAGAAATAAATGTGAATTTGGGGACAAGGGTGATATTTTTGCAAGACATCTACGGAACTTTAGCCAATCTGAACACGAAATTAAAACAAAAGCTGTCTCATCCTTATTTAGCGAAGCATATTTCTGCGCCAAAAATTGATGAGGATAAGCTTCTTCTTTTTCATGCTTTATTTGAAGAAGCCGACATAAAAAACAACGACAGAGAAAATTATATTGTAACAGCGATGCTTGTACAAAGCGCCCTTGATACCCATGATGAAGTGACGACAGCCAGAGTCATAAAACGAGACGAAAACAAAAACCGCCAATTGACTGTTCTCGCAGGCGATTATTTCAGCGGGCTGTACTACTCTTTACTATCTGAAATGAAGGATATCTACATGATTCGGACGCTTGCTACAGCCATCAAAGAAATCAATGAACATAAAATTCGTCTATATGACCGTTCTTTCAAGGACGAACACGATTTTTTCGAAAGTGTCGGCATCGTTGAATCAGCTTTATTCCATAGGGTTGCGGAACACTTCAATCTTCCGCGCTGGAAAAAGCTGTCGAGTGATTTTTTTGTATTTAAGCGGCTTATGAACGGAAATGATACATTTCTGGATGTGATCGGCAGTTTTATACAGCTGGGAAAAACAAAAGAAGAGATATTAGAAGATTGTTTTAAAAAAGCGAAAAACAGCATTGAGTCACTTTTGCCTCTAAATTCACCTGTTCAGCACATTTTATTAAACCGTCTGAAGACAATCAGCCAAGATCAAACCTATCATCAGAAAGTGGAAGAAGGGTAAACCATTATGCAGGAATCAAAAGAACAGCGCGTACATGGAGTATTTGAAAAAATATCTAAAAACTACGACCAAATGAACTCCGTCATCAGTTTTCAGCAGCATAAAAAATGGCGCGATAAAACGATGCGCATTATGGATGTGAAAGAAGGCGCCAAAGCGCTTGATGTCTGCTGCGGAACGGCTGACTGGACGATCGCTCTTGCAAAAGCAGCCGGAAAAAGCGGCGAGATTAAGGGCTTGGATTTCAGTGAAAATATGCTGAGTGTCGGACAGCAGAAAGTGAAAAACGGCGGATTCAGCCAAATTGAACTGCTGCACGGAAATGCGATGGAGCTTCCTTTTGATGATGATACATTTGATTATGTCACTATTGGCTTCGGACTTCGCAATGTCCCTGATTACTTGACCGTATTGAAAGAGATGAGACGTGTGGTAAAGCCGGGCGGCCAGGTGGTATGTCTGGAAACGTCCCAGCCGGAAATGTTCGGATTCAGACAGGCTTACTTTATGTACTTTAAGTATATTATGCCGTTTTTCGGGAAACTGTTTGCGAAGAGCTATAAAGAATATTCTTGGCTTCAAGAATCAGCCAGAGAATTCCCTGGAATGAAGGAACTGGCAGGCCTGTTTGAAGAGGCGGGCCTGAAAAATGTCAAATATCATTCGTTTACTGGCGGAGTCGCTGCCACGCATATCGGATGGAAATGAAAACACAGATGTTTGGGTGAATGATATGAAATTTAAAATGGCCTACTCTTTTTTAAATGACGATATTGATGTAATCGAAAGAGAACTTGAACAAACCGTACGTTCCGATTACCCGCTTTTAAGCGAGGCAGGTCTTCACCTGCTGCAGGCCGGAGGGAAACGTATTCGGCCCGTTTTCGTGCTGCTTTCCGGCATGTTTGGCGATTACGATATTAATAAGATTAAATATGTCGCCGTCACTCTGGAAATGATTCACATGGCATCTTTGGTTCATGATGATGTCATTGATGATGCGGAGCTTCGCAGAGGGAAGCCGACAATCAAAGCAAAGTGGGATAATCGCATTGCGATGTACACAGGCGATTATATGCTTGCGGGATCTCTTGAAATGATGACGAGAATTAACGAACCGAAAGCCCATAGGATTTTGTCACAAACGATTGTTGAAGTTTGTCTTGGGGAAATCGAGCAGATCAAAGACAAATACAACATGGAACAAAATCTCAGAACGTATCTCCGTCGCATCAAAAGAAAAACGGCGCTCCTGATCGCGGTCAGCTGCCAGCTCGGTGCTATTGCGTCCGGGGCTGATGAAAAGATTCATAAGGCGCTGTACTGGTTTGGGTATTACGTCGGCATGTCTTATCAAATCATTGATGATATCCTTGATTTTACTTCAACTGAAGAAGAGCTGGGCAAACCCGTTGGAGGAGATTTGCTTCAAGGGAATGTCACATTGCCAGTGCTGTATGCTCTGAAAAATCCAGCATTAAAGAATCAGCTTAAATTGATTAACAGCGAGACAACGCAGGAACAGCTTGAACCAATCATTGAGGAAATCAAAAAAACGGATGCAATTGAAGCATCTATGGCAGTAAGCGAAATGTATTTGCAGAAAGCTTTCCAGAAGTTAAACACGCTTCCGAGAGGGCGGGCACGTTCGTCTCTTGCGGCCATCGCAAAATATATCGGTAAAAGAAAATTTTAATTTTTGTAGATATTAAGAAATTTCTCCGCCCCGGATTGATTAATTATCAGAAAGATGTTACGATTTCGGTGTGCAGTGTGAAAGCCTATACATACATAATGATGGGGTGGAGAATGTGATGGAAAAGACTTTTATCATGGTGAAACCAGACGGTGTCCAACGTCAGCTCATTGGAGATATTTTATCCAGATTCGAACGTAAGGGCTTACAATTAGCTGGTGCCAAGTTAATGAGAGTGACTGAACCAATGGCTGAGAAACACTACGCCGAACATCAAGGGAAGCCTTTCTTCGGAGAGCTCGTTGAGTTTATTACTTCAGGACCTGTATTCGCAATGGTTTGGGAAGGCGAAAATGTCATTGAAGTAACGAGGCAGCTGATCGGAAAGACAAATCCTAAAGAAGCTTTGCCTGGTACGATTAGGGGAGATTATGGCATGTTTGTCGGAAAAAACATCATCCACGGCTCTGATTCTCTCGAAAGTGCAGAACGCGAGATTAACATTTTCTTTAAGAATGAAGAATTAGTATCATATCAACAGCTCATGGCAGGCTGGATCTATTAATCATTATGAAAATAAGTAACAGAGCCGGCACCATGTAATGCCGCCGGTTTTCGTTTTCTTTTGTAAAGGTTTACATTAAAGTGAATAAAGAGTTTAATGGCAGGATGCATCAGATTCCTGCCTTTCCTAACGATCTAAAATCAGCTGCAAAGCTGATTTTTTTATTGAAACAATACAATTTCCTGATAAAACAAGCTATACTAGGACAAAAAGACAGCGAGACTGGGAGAGTAGAGAGATGGATACATACAGCGTATTTACAACGAAGTGGAAACAATTAACCGGAGTCGATTTGACATTATATAAAGAAGCACAAATGAAGAGAAGGCTGACGTCGCTTTATGAGAAAAAGGGGTTTCAAAGCTTTAAGGACTTTGCGGTGGCATTGGAAAAGGATCAAGCCCTCTTAAATGAAACATTGGACAGAATGACGATCAATGTTTCAGAATTTTATCGTAATTATAAAAGATGGGAAGTTCTTGAGACTGCTATTTTGCCGTTAATCAAGAACTCTAAGCCTTTAAAGATATGGAGTGCCGCCTGCTCAACGGGTGAGGAGCCTTATACGCTTGCCATGCTTTTGGATCAGCAAAAAGGTCTTCCCGGCTTTCAGATCCTGGCGACTGATATTGATGAAAAAGCATTGGAAAAAGCGAAAAAAGGCGTCTATCAGGAGAGGTCTTTACAAGAAGTGCCGTCATCTGTGAAGGATCGTTATTTTACTCAAAACGCAAATAGAAGTTATGAAGTCAAACCGGAAATCAAAAAGAATATTACATTCAAAAAGCACAATCTACTGGCTGATCGTTATGAACAAGACTTTGACTTAATTGTGTGCCGCAATGTATTTATTTATTTTACAGAAAGCGCGAAGGAAGAGCTTTATTTAAAAATGGCACATAGCTTGAAAAAGAATGGAGTTCTATTTGTCGGCAGCACCGAGCAAATCTTCAATCCTGAGAAATTTGGCCTGATTCCAGCCGATACATTCTTTTATCAAAAAAGATAGACTGACTTTTTGCTGAAAAATATGTTATAGTAGTTTTACTTAAAAGCGTTAATGCGATGAAGGGAGAAGAAGTCATGAGATATTTAACAGCCGGAGAATCACACGGCCCCCAACTGACAACCATTATTGAAGGTGTGCCTGCCGGGCTTTACATAACGGAGGAAGATATCAATTTTGAGCTTGCCAGACGCCAAAAAGGCCACGGCCGCGGCCGCCGCATGCAGATCGAAAAAGACCAGGCCAAAATTATGAGCGGGGTGCGCCATGCACGAACACTCGGTTCACCAATTGCTCTCGTCGTTGAAAATAACGATTGGAAGCATTGGACAAAAATCATGGGCGCGGCTCCGATTACAGAGGATGAAGAAAAGGAAATGAAGCGCCAAATTTCCAGACCGAGACCTGGGCACGCTGACTTAAACGGTGCGATTAAATATAATCACCGTGATATGAGAAATGTGCTTGAGCGCTCTTCAGCAAGGGAAACAACTGTCAGAGTGGCGGCAGGAGCTGTCGCTAAAAAGATTCTTTCTGAGCTCGGCATTAAGGTGGCAGGTCACGTATTGCAAATTGGAGCAGTTAAAGCTGAAAAAACAGAATATACGTCAATTGATGACCTGCAGCGTGTAACGGAGGAGTCTCCGGTCAGATGCTACGATGAAGAAGCGGGCAAAAAAATGATGGCTGCCATTGATGAAGCGAAGGCCAACGGAGATTCCATCGGCGGAATTGTAGAAGTCATTGTCGAGGGAATGCCGGTAGGCGTGGGCAGCTACGTCCATTATGACCGCAAACTGGACAGCAAGCTTGCTGCTGCTGTTCTATCAATTAACGCATTTAAAGGTGTGGAATTCGGCATCGGCTTTGAAGCAGCCGGAAGAAATGGAAGCGAAGTCCATGACGAGATCATTTGGGACGAGGAAAAGGGATATACCCGCGCTACAAACAGACTCGGGGGACTGGAAGGCGGCATGACGACAGGAATGCCGATTGTTGTCCGCGGAGTCATGAAGCCGATTCCGACTTTGTATAAACCGCTGAAAAGCGTAGATATTGAAACGAAAGAACCCTTTTCTGCCAGCATTGAACGTTCAGACAGCTGTGCAGTGCCTGCGGCAAGTGTAGTAGCTGAAGCGGCTGTCGCATGGGAAATTGCCAACGCAGTCGTTGAACAATTCGGCTTAGATCAAATCGACCGTATTAGAGAAAATGTGGAGAATATGAGAAAACTGTCGAGGGAATTTTAATGAAAACACTGCATGTTCAAACCGCTTCCTCGTCGTATCCTGTTTTTATCGGGCAAGGCATCAGAAAAGAGGCTTGCGAACTATTAACCTCTTTAAACAGGCCTTTAACACGGATTATGCTTGTCGCGGATGAAGAGGTTGACCGCCTGTATGGTGATGAAATGCTTCATTTGCTGCAAGAAAAATGGCCTGTGAAAAAAGTGACGGTGCCGAGTGGAGAGCAGGCGAAATCCATGGACATGTACACAAAACTGCAGAGTGAAGCGATTCGTTTTCATATGGATCGCTCCTCATGCATCATCGCGTTCGGTGGCGGTGTTGTAGGAGATCTTGCCGGTTTTGTGGCTGCCACTTTTATGCGTGGCATTGATTTCATTCAAATGCCTACGACGCTTTTGGCGCATGACAGTGCAGTCGGAGGAAAGGTAGCCGTGAACCATCCGCTCGGAAAAAATTTAATCGGTGCGTTTTACCAGCCGAAGGCCGTGCTCTACGATACAGACTTCCTGCGTTCTCTGCCTGAAAAAGAGCTTCGATCCGGAATGGCAGAAGTGATTAAACACGCTTTTATCTATGACAGAGCGTTTCTGGAAGAGCTGCTGAATATCCGCTCACTGCGCGATATCACCAGTGATCAGCTAAATGACATGATTTTTAAAGGCATTTCAATAAAAGCATCTGTCGTTCAGCAGGATGAAAAAGAAGAGGGGATTAGAGCTTACTTAAACTTTGGACATACGCTCGGCCATGCTGTTGAGGCCGAATATGGATACGGACAGATCACTCACGGTGATGCCGTAGCCCTCGGAATGCAGTTTGCTTTATATATAAGCGAAAAGACAGCGGACTGTGAAATGGACAGGAAACGTTTGGTCAGCTGGCTAATAAGCCTAGGCTATCCAAATCAAATTAAAAAAGAGACGGAAACTTCGGTTCTATTGGACCGTATGATGAATGATAAGAAAACCCGTGGCGGGAAGATTCAGTTTATCGTGCTCAACGAATTAGGAAAAGTTGCTGATCACACATTTTCCAGAAATGAACTTGAGAGTTGGCTGAACAAATGGCGATTGGAGGAGACATCATGATGATTCGCGGAATTCGCGGAGCAACTACAGTTGAACGAGATACTGAAGAAGAAATTTTACAAAAAACAAAACAGCTGTTAGAGAAAATCATAGAAGAAAACAAAACAAAACCGGAAGATGTTGTTCAAATGCTTCTTTCGGCGACACCTGATTTGCACTCCGTTTTCCCGGCAAAAGCTGTTCGTGAGCTTTCAGGATGGCAGTATGTGCCGGTAACCTGTATGCAGGAAATGGACGTAATCGGCGGTCTGAAAAAGTGCATCAGAGTCATGATGACCGTCCAGACAGATGTTCCTCAGGATCAGATCAGACATGTATATTTAGAAAAAGCCGTTGTATTAAGACCCGATTTATCATTGACAAAAAATACTGAATTGTAATACGATAAGAACAGCTTAGAAATACACAAGAGTGTGTATAAAGCGATTGATTGAGTTGAGTTAGAGAATAGGGTAGCAGAGAATGAGTGTAGTTGAGCTGAGACATGTATGTTTATTCTACCCAAAAGAAGCCTTTCTTTTGGGTTTATTTGTTATATAATGTTTTATCCTCTCATGCCATCTTCTCATTCTCCTTGCCATAAGGAGTGAGAGCAATGTATTTCCAATCCAATATTTCTTCATTTTTACAGGACAGCTTGTCCCACCACACCATACCGATTGTGGAGACCTTCACAGTCGATACGATGACACCCATTCAAATGATAGAGAAGCTCGACAGGGAGATTACGTATCTTCTTGAAAGCAAGGATGATACATCCAACTGGTCAAGATATTCGTTTATCGGCCTGAATCCATTCCTCACGATTAAAGAAGAGCAGAGCCGTTTTACAGCTACAGATCAGGACGGCAGATCTCTTTACACAGGAATTGAACTTAAAGAAGTTCTGAATTGGATGAATACCACCTACAACATCAAAACGCCAGAGCTAGGCATTCCTTTTGTCGGCGGAGCTGTCGGGTACTTAAGCTATGATATGATCCCGCTGATTGAGCCTTCTGTTCCTCCGCATTCAAAAGAAGCAGGAATGGAAAAGTGTATGCTGTTTGTTTGCCGGACATTAATTGCGTATGATCATCAAACCAAAAACGTCCACTTTATCCAATATGCAAGGCTCAATGGACAGGAAACAGAAAACGAAAAAATCGATGTATTTCATCAAAATCATCAAGAGCTTCAAGATCTCATAGAAAAAATGATGGATCAAAAAAACATAAAAGAACTGTTTCTCTCTGCTGATTCATATAAGACACCCAGCTTTGAGACAGTATCATCTAATTATGAAAAATCAGCTTTTATGGCTGATGTAGAAAAAATAAAAGAATATATAAAAGCAGGCGATATCTTCCAGGGGGTTCTGTCACAAAAATTTGAGATTCCGATAAAATCAGATGCCTTTGAGTTATACCGGGTGCTTAGGATCGTCAATCCTTCTCCGTATATGTATTATATGAAACTCAAAGACAGAGAAATAGTCGGAAGCTCTCCGGAACGTTTAATCCATGTTAAGGACGGGCACTTGGAAATCCATCCGATTGCCGGTACGAGAAAACGAGGCGCAGATAAGGAGGAAGATGAAAAACTCAAAGTTGAGCTGATGAAGGATGAAAAAGAAAAAGCAGAGCACTACATGCTCGTTGACCTTGCCCGGAACGATATTGGCAGAGTAGCAGAGTATGGATCTGTTTCTGTGCCGGAGTTCACAAAAATTGTCTCCTTTTCGCATGTCATGCACATTATTTCGGTGGTTACAGGTCGATTGAAAGAAGGGATTCACCCAGTCGATGCACTGATGTCCGCTTTCCCGGCAGGAACTTTAACAGGCGCTCCCAAAATCCGTGCCATGCAGCTTTTGCAAGAGCTGGAGCCTACACCGAGAGAGACATACGGCGGCTGCATCGCCTACATCGGATTTGACGGTAATATAGACTCTTGTATTACGATTCGCACCATGAGCGTAAAGGGCGGTGTTGCATCGATACAGGCAGGTGCTGGCATTGTTGCAGATTCTGTTCCGGAAGCCGAATACGAAGAAAGCTGTAATAAAGCCGGTGCGCTGCTGAAAACGATTCATATTGCAGAAGACATGTTCCATAGCAAGGAGGATAAAGCTGATGAACAAATTTCTACAATTGTGCGTTGACGGAAAAACACTTACTGCCGATGAGGCAGAGGCATTGATGAATATGATGATGACAGCGGAAATGACGCCTTCTGAAATGGGCGGTATATTGTCTATTCTTGCTCATCGGGGAGAGACGCCAGAAGAGCTTACGGGCTTTATTAAGGCGATGCGGGCACGCGCTCTTACAGTTGATGGACTTCCTGATGTCGTTGATACATGCGGAACCGGAGGAGACGGTATTTCCACTTTTAATATCTCAACGGCATCAGCAATTGTTGCCTCAGCAGCAGGGGCAAAAATCGCTAAGCACGGCAATCGCTCTGTCTCTTCTAAAAGCGGAAGTGCTGATGTTTTAGAGGTGTTAGAGGTTCCAATTCAAACGACTCCCGAAAAAGTCAAAAGCAGCATTGAAGTAAACAACATGGGATTTCTTTTTGCCCCGCTTTATCATTCGTCTATGAAACATGTAGCGGGTACTAGAAAAGAACTGGGTTTCAGAACGGTATTTAATCTGCTCGGACCGCTCAGCAATCCCTTGCAGGCGAAGCGTCAGGTGATTGGGGTCTATTCGGCTGAAAAAGCTGGAGTGATGGCAAGCGCACTGGAGACGCTTCAGCCGAAGCACGTCATGTTCGTATCAAGCCGTGACGGTTTAGATGAGCTTTCAATTACAGCACCGACTGACGTGATTGAATTAAAGGACGGGGAGCGCCGGGAATATACCGTTTCACCGGAAGATTTCGGTTTCACAAATGGCAGACTTGAAGATTTACAGGTGCAGTCACCGAAAGAGAGTGCCTGTATTATTCAGAACATTTTTGAAAATAAAAGCAGCGGTTCCGCTTTATCTATTACTGCTTTTAATGCAGGGGCTGCGATATACACGGCGGGGATCACCGCCTCACTGAAGGAAGGAACGGAGCTAGCATTAGAGACGATTACAAGCGGAGGCGCTGCCGCGCAGCTTGAACGAATAAAGCAGAAAGAGGAAGAGATCTATGCTTGAAAACATCATCAAACAAAAGAAGGAAGAAGTAAACACACTGGTCCTGCCGGAAGAGCAGCCTTTCGAAAAACGTTCATTTAAAGAGGCGCTGGCAAGCCCGAATCGGTTTATCGGGTTGATTGCTGAAGTGAAGAAAGCGTCGCCGTCAAAAGGGCTCATTAAAGAGGATTTTGTCCCTGTGCGGATTGCAAAAGACTATGAAACTGCGAAAGCAGATGCGCTTTCCGTTTTAACAGACACCCCGTTTTTTCAAGGGGAAAACAGCTATTTATCAGACGTAAAGCGTGCTGTTTCGATCCCTGTACTCAGAAAAGATTTTATTATTGATTCTCTTCAAGTGGAGGAATCAAGAAGAATCGGAGCGGATGCCATCTTGTTAATCGGCGAAGTGCTTGATCCCTTACACCTTCATGAATTATATCTTGAAGCAGGTGAAAAGGAGATGGACGTGTTAGTCGAGGTTCATGATGCAACAACGCTAGAACAAATATTGAAAGTGTTCACGCCTGATATTCTCGGCATAAACAACCGAAACCTAAAAACATTTGAAACCTCTATAATGCAGACAGAACAAATCGCATCTCTTGCTCCGAAAGAATCACTGCTTGTCAGCGAAAGCGGAATCGGTTCTTTAGAACATTTAACATTTGTCAAAGAACATGGAGCACGAGCTGTGCTTATCGGTGAATCATTGATGAGACAAACATCACAGCAAAAAGCAATCCATGCTTTGTTCGGGGAGTGAGGATGTGAAGAAGCCGGCATTAAAATATTGCGGCATACGGTCACTGCAGGATTTGCAGCTTGCAGCGGACTCGCAGGCTGATTATCTGGGCTTTATTTTTGCTGAAAGCAAACGAAAAGTATCTCCGCAAGATGTGAAGAAGTGGCTGAGTCAAGTTCGTGTCGAAAAACGGGTTGCAGGGGTTTTTGTTAATGAATCGATAGAGTCGATGTCACGCATTGCCGACGACTTGAATCTCGATGTCATTCAGCTTCACGGTGATGAGGAACCGGCGGATGCCGATGCGCTTCGCATGCTGACAGATTGTGAAATATGGAAGGCGCTTCACCATCATGAGAACACAACTCAAGAAATAGCCCGCTTTAAAGATAATGTAGGCGGCTTTGTGATTGATTCATCTGTCAAAGGGGCAAGAGGCGGCACTGGTGTTGCTTTTTCTTGGGACTGTGTGCCGGAATACCAGCAGGCGGCTATAGGCAAACGCTGTTTTATCGCAGGCGGCGTGAATCCGGACACTATCACAGACTTATTGAAATATGAGCCGGCAGGAATTGACCTTGCCAGCGGAATCGAAAAAAACGGACAAAAAGAACAGAATCTGATGAGGCTTTTAGAAGAAAGGATGAACCAATATGTATCCATATCCGAATGAAATAGGCAGATACGGTGATTTCGGCGGAAAGTTTGTTCCGGAAACACTGATGCAGCCGTTAGAAGAAATTGAAACCGCATTTAAAGAGATCAAGGATGATCCTGTTTTTCGTAATGAATATTACAAGCTGTTAAATGACTATTCCGGAAGGCCGACTGCACTCACATTCGCTGATCGAGTCACTGAGTATTTAGGCGGTGCGAAAATTTATTTGAAACGAGAAGATTTGAACCATACAGGGTCTCATAAAATCAATAATGCGTTAGGTCAAGCGCTGCTCGCTAAGAAAATGGGAAAAACGAAAATCATTGCTGAAACCGGTGCCGGTCAGCACGGTGTGGCCGCTGCAACAGTCGCAGCCAAATTCGGCTTTTCCTGTACTGTGTTTATGGGCGAGGAGGATGTTGCCCGCCAGTCTCTGAACGTTTTCCGCATGAAGCTTCTTGGTGCGGAAGTTGTGCCTGTAACAAGCGGAAACGGCACATTGAAGGATGCCACAAATGAGGCGATTCGGTACTGGGTTCAGCATTGCGAGGATCATTTTTACATGATTGGATCAGTTGTCGGACCGCACCCTTATCCGCAGGTGGTCCGAGAATTTCAGAAAATGATTGGAGAGGAAGCGAAGGATCAGCTGAAACACATTGAAGGCACTCTGCCTGATAAAGTAGTGGCGTGTGTAGGCGGAGGAAGCAATGCGATGGGCATGTTTCAGGCGTTTTTAGATGAAGATGTTGAACTGATCGGCGCTGAAGCAGCCGGAAAAGGAATTGATACTCCTCTTCATGCCGCTACTATGTCGAAAGGAACCGTAGGCGTTATTCATGGTTCATTGACTTATCTGATTCAAGATGAGTTCGGGCAAATTATTGAGCCTTACTCCATTTCAGCAGGACTCGACTATCCTGGAATCGGTCCGGAGCACGCTTATTTGCATAAGAGCGGCCGTGTCACTTATGACAGTATCACAGATGAAGAAGCGGTGGATGCATTAAAACTCTTGTCAGAAAAAGAGGGGATTTTGCCGGCGATCGAATCTGCCCATGCGTTAGCGAAAGCATTCAAACTCGCCAAAGAGATGGATCGCGATCAAACCGTTCTCGTCTGTTTATCAGGACGGGGAGATAAGGATGTCAACACATTAATGAATGTATTGGAAGAAGAGGTGAAAGCGCATGTTTAAATTAGATCTTCAAGCATCAGAAAAATTGTTTATCCCGTTTATTACAGCGGGAGATCCATCGCCTGAGGTTTCGGTTAAACTGGCGAAGTCACTCCAAAAAGCAGGCGCCACAGCACTGGAGCTTGGTGTTGCATACTCAGACCCGCTTGCAGACGGTCCGGTGATCCAGCGTGCTTCAAAGCGGGCGCTTGATCATGGAATGAATATCGTAAAGGCAATCGAATTAGGCGGAGAAATGAAAAAAAACGGAGTGAATATTCCGATTATCCTCTTTACGTATTATAATCCTGTGTTACAATTGAACAAAGAATACTTTTTCGCTTTACTGCGGGAAAATCATATTGACGGTCTGCTTGTTCCGGATCTGCCATTAGAAGAAAGCGCCAGCCTTCAAGCGGAATGCAAAAGCCATGAGGTGACGTATATTTCTTTGGTTGCGCCGACAAGCGAAAGCCGTTTGAAAACCATTATTGAACAAGCCGAGGGCTTCGTCTACTGTGTATCTTCTCTAGGTGTGACCGGTGTCCGCAATGAGTTCAATTCATCCGTGTATCCGTTCATCCGGACAGTGAAGGATCTTAGCACTGTGCCGGTTGCTGTAGGATTCGGTATATCAAACCGCGAACAGGTCATGAAGATGAATGAAATTTGTGACGGTGTCGTAGTGGGAAGTGCGCTCGTCAGAAAAATAGAAGAGCTAAAGGACCGGCTCATCAGCGCTGAAACGAGAGATCAAGCGCTGCAGGAGTTTGAAGATTACGCAACGGCGTTTGGCGGCTTGTACAGCTTAAAATGAGGTGACTGGATTTGCGTATCAAAGAACATTTAAAACAGCTGAAGCCTTATCAGCCTGGTAAGCCGATTGAAGCAGTGAAATCAGAATATGGCTTGGATAAAGTTGTGAAGCTTGCTTCAAACGAAAATCCGTACGGCTGTTCAGAAGCTGCAAAAGAGGCGCTTCAGCATGAGATTCATCAGCTTGCGCTTTATCCGGACGGGTATAGCGCCGCTTTGCGGACAAGGCTCAGTGAGCACCTCAATGTCAGTGAAACATCACTTATTTTCGGAAACGGTTCAGATGAAATCATTCAGATCATCTGCCGGGCATTTTTAAACGATAAAACCAACACGATAACGGCTGCTCCGACTTTTCCGCAGTATAAACATAATGCGGTCATTGAAGGCGCTGAAGTTCGTGAAATCGCACTTCGTCCTGACGGCTCACATGATTTAGACGCCATGCTTGAAGCAATTGACGAACAGACACAAGTCGTTTGGATATGCAGTCCGAATAACCCGACTGGCACTTATACATCAGAAGGGGAATTACTCGCATTTCTGGAGCGCGTTCCTTCTCGTGTCCTCGTTGTTCTTGACGAAGCATATTATGAATATGTAACAGCTGAGGATTACCCGGAAACTGTGCCGTTATTAAACAAGTATTCCAATCTGATCATATTACGGACATTTTCAAAGGCTTACGGTCTGGCTGCGCTCAGAGTCGGATATGGAATTGCTGACGAGGACCTGATTCGCCAGATTGAGCCGGCAAGAGAGCCATTTAATACGAGCCGTCTAGGCCAGGCTGCGGCGATCGCAGCACTTGATGACCAAGCGTTTATTGCTTCCTGTGTCGAGCAAAATAAAGCAGGCCTTCAGCAATATTATGATTTTGCGAAGATTCATGGTTTAAAGTGCTACCCTTCACAGACCAATTTTGTGTTAATTGACTTTAACCGTCCTTCTGATGAACTGTTTCAGGCTCTGCTGGAAAAAGGCTATATTGTCCGGTCAGGAAATGCATTAGGTTTCCCGACATCACTCCGGATTACGATCGGAACAAAAGAGCAAAATGAAGAAATTCTTGCAATTTTAGCTGAAATTTTATAAGAGGTGATCAAATATCACCTCTTTAGTCTATAAACCAGGTGATGACGTATGAATCGAATGAAAGATACAATATTGCTCGCCGGTCTCGGATTGATAGGCGGTTCGATTGCGTTAGCGATCAAAAAAGAGCATCCGGGCAAACGGATTATCGGAATCGACATCTCTGATGAACAGGTAGTAGCCGCATTAAAATTAGGTGTGATAGACGAGCGTGCTGATTCGTTTATTAGCGGTGCAAAAAAGGCAGCTACAGTAATCATTGCGACACCTGTCGCACAAACCCTGCTTATGCTTGATGAGCTGGCTCATTCAGGAATTGAACATCAGCTTTTGATTACCGATGTAGGAAGCACAAAGCAAAAAGTGGTTCGATACGCTGAGCAAGTGCTGCCTGGTCGCTACCAATTTGTCGGGGGGCATCCGATGGCGGGTTCACATAAATCAGGAGTGGCCGCTGCGAAGGAATTCCTGTTTGAAAATGCATTTTATATTTTAACGCCAGGCCAGAAAACGGACAGACAAGCGGTAGAACAGTTGAAAAACCTGCTGAAGGGGACGAATGCCCATTTTGTGGAAATGTCACCAGAAGAGCATGATGGCGTTACAAGTGTGATCAGCCATTTTCCGCATATTGTCGCAGCAAGCCTAGTTCATCAAACCCATCATTCGGAAGAGCTTTATCCGCTTGTTAAGCGTTTTGCTGCCGGCGGGTTTAGGGATATTACAAGGATTGCATCGAGCAGCCCCGCAATGTGGCGGGATATTCTATTACATAATAAAGATAAAATCTTGGACCGTTTTGAAGAGTGGATTCGTGAAATTGAGACGATCCGGACATATGTAGAACAAGAAGATGCGGAAAATCTATTTCGTTATTTTAAAGCGGCCAAGGATTATCGCGACGGACTGCCGCTTCGGCAGAAGGGCGCGATACCTGCATTTTACGATTTATACGTGGATGTTCCCGATCATCCGGGTGTGATTTCCGAGATAACGGCTATCTTAGCTGCGGAGCGCATCAGTATCACGAATATCCGCATTATTGAAACACGAGAAGATATTAACGGGATTTTAAGGATCAGTTTTCAGTCTGATGATGACCGCAAACGGGCAGAACAATGCATTGAAACCCGGGCGGAATATGAAACTTTTTATGCTGATTGAGGTGGAAAATAATGAAAAGAGAAAAGGTGCAGGCCTTAAACGGAGAAATACATATTCCTGGTGATAAATCCATTTCTCACCGTTCCGTCATGTTTGGCGCGCTAGCGAAAGGCACAACAACTGTTAAAAACTTTCTGCCGGGAGCGGATTGTTTGAGCACCATCGATTGTTTTAGAAAAATGGGTGTTCGAATTGAGCAAAACGGCAGCGATGTAGTGATTCACGGAAATGGAATCGATTCCCTGAGTGAGCCAGAAAGCCTTTTAGATGTCGGAAATTCAGGTACAACGATTCGTCTCATGCTCGGCATTTTGGCGGGCCGTCCTTTTTACAGCGCGGTAGCCGGAGATGAGAGCATTGCGAAGCGCCCAATGAAACGTGTAACTGAGCCTTTGAAGCAAATGGGGGCTAAAATCGACGGCAGAGCCGGCGGAGAATTTACACCGCTGTCAGTGAGCGGCGCTTCATTAAAAGGCATTGATTATGTATCACCTGTTGCAAGCGCACAAATTAAATCTGCTGTTTTGCTGGCCGGATTACAGGCTGAGGGCACAACAACCGTCACAGAGCCTCATAAATCTCGGGACCACACTGAGCGGATGCTTTCTGCTTTTGGCGTGAAACTCTCTGAAGATCAAACGAGTGTTTCCATTACAGGAGGGCAGAAATTGACAGCTGCAGATATTTTTGTTCCTGGAGACATTTCTTCAGCGGCGTTTTTCCTTGCTGTGGGTGCAATGGTTCCAAACAGCAAGATTATATTAAAAAACGTAGGTTTAAATCCGACTCGGACAGGTGTCATTGACGTCCTTAAAAACATGGGGGCAAAGCTTGAAATCAAACCGTCTGCTGACAGCAGTGCGGAGCCTTATGGAGATTTGGTTATAGAAACGTCATCTCTAAAAGCGGTTGAAATCGGAGGAGATATCATTCCGCGTTTAATTGATGAAATCCCTATCATCGCGCTTCTTGCGACTCAGGCGGAAGGAACAACCGTTATTAAGGACGCGGCAGAGCTTAAAGTAAAAGAAACAAACCGCATTGACACCGTGGTTTCTGAGCTTCGTAAGCTAGGTGCTGAGATTGAACCGACAGCAGATGGAATGAAGGTTTATGGCAAGCAAACACTGAAAGGCGGCGCAACAGTGTCCAGCCATGGAGATCATCGAATCGGAATGATGCTTGGTATCGCTTCCTGTATAACTGAGGAGCCAATTGAAATTGAGCAGACAGATGCCATTCACGTTTCTTATCCAACCTTTTTCAAGCATTTAAATAAGCTTTCAAACAAATCCTGAAGTTTTTCCTTCAGGATTTTTTGTGCAGATTGCCTGTGAGAATCATAATCCGAGACCAAAAAACATAGCTTGTCTTATAGAAAAGAAAAAACGAAAAGGGGGGATGCGCTTTACTTACAAGCCGGCAGGTCAGAGAGCTGCTTTACTGTACAGAGGGCGATCTTCCTTTTTTCATTTTCTATCTCAAGAACTTTTGGTAAACTAATAAGACTCAATAATTCCCTGCCGTACAGCAAGCATCTTATTTGCCGGGGGCTTTCGTCTGAATTATGATAAGATTAACCCGAACAAATAAAGCTTTTTTGTATGGTTGATGTTCTATAGGAAAAGAAAGGACCGGTCCGATTTGAATACATTGATTCAAGAAGCCATAAAATTAGTTGAAGCAGGTGAAACAGAAAAAGGCCTCAACACTCTCTCGAAAGCTGAAAACCAGCTCCATGATGAAGACAAAGCCATTGCCGCCCAGCTTTATTACGAGTGGGGCAATGTAGAAAAAGCGATTTCACTGATCAGTGATTTACATGATTTATATCCAAATGAAACAGAACTGACGAATTTTTACGCTGAACTTTTAATAGATATTGACGAAGAAGAAAAAGCCCTCGCTGTGCTGGAAACCATTCCGGAAACAGATCCATCATATCCGGAAAGTTTGCTGCTTATGGCGGATCTTTATCAGATGCAAGGGTTATTCGAAGTCAGTGAACAAAAGCTTTTACAGGCAAAGTCCATTCTGGACAATGAACCCATTATTGATTTTGCACTGGGTGAACTTTACTTTACTCAGGGAGCCTATGCAAAAGCGGTTCAATATTTTAAAACAACGGCTGAGGAGCAGAGTGAGATCGGAGGCGTTAATGTCCATCAAAGACTGGCCGAATCGTTAAGTGCCTCAGGTGAATTTGAGGATGCCATTCCGTGGTACGAGAAAGCTGTTGATGAGAATCCTGATCCTAATACGATTTTCGGCTATGGGTTTACAGCCTTACAGGCGGGGCTTGTTAAAACAGCTATTAAACAGCTGTCTGATTTAAAAGAGCTTGATCCATCTTATTCTTCACTTTATATGCCGCTTTCGAAAAGCTATGAAGCTGAAGGGATGTATGAAGAGGCATTAAAAACGGCAAAAGAGGGTATCAGATATGATGAATATAACAAAGAGCTTTTCCTCTATGCCGCAAAAATGGCTTTAAAAATCGGGAAGTCAGAAGATGGGAAAAAGCTGCTTCAGGAGGCGCTTGCACTTGATCCGGGCTTCGTCGAGGCACTTCATACACTTCTTGCCGTGTATCATAAAGAAGAGGATTATGAACAGATCATTGATCTTATTCAAGAGGTGCGCGGTTATGGGGAAGAAGACCCGAAATACAATTGGTATCTTGCGAGCGCATATACCGAATTAGAGCAATACGAGAAAGCAAAACAATCCTTTGAGGCTGCCTTTCTTCACTACCGGGAGGACAGAGATTTCTTATACGAATACGCAAGCTTCCTATTAGAAGAAGGCCTGCAAAAAGAAGCGCTGCCGCTTTTGAAAAAGGTTCTTGAAATTGACGGGGCCAATGAAGAGCTGGAAGAAACGATTTTGCGAATCGAGGATGAATTTTCTAGATAAGCAGGAATGTTCACCATTCATGTGGAACATATCAGTATATAGATTATACGAACGATAGAGGAGGGAATTACATGCAGACCCCTGTTTCTGTCAATGAGAAAAAAGATTTTATCCGCTGGTTTTTAAACCATTATCAGTTAAAGCGCCGAGAGTGCGTTTGGATCTTGAACTACTTAATGAGCCATGATTCTCTCATGGAGAAGGTTCATTTTGTAGAGCAGGCAGAATTTTGCCCGAGAGGCATTATAATGTCAACACATTGTGTTGAAGAAGTTCCGTTTCGGTTCTATAAAGAGAATGTCATGACAACCGACGCGGAAAAATCTTTTCATGATATTAGATTAAATAAACAGCAGGATTTGTTTATCCAGCTTAATTTCCGTTCAGCGTACAGCTCACCTGAGTATGCTGCAGTACTGGAATCCAACCCTCATATTCCGAAGGATCTGTTTGAGAACAAAAAAGATCAGGGGTTGGCTGAACAAATTTTGGAGCACGCTATTTCCACATTCCAAAGAGAAAAATTATTAAAAGACATTGACGATGCGCTAGATCGTCATGATAAAGAAGCATTTGAACAACTATCGCGCCAATTGAATCAGCTCACATAATTTGACCAGCCTTGCAGTGTATTGCAAGGCTTGTTGTCGTAAAGGGGGAGAACGATGAGGTGGAGAATGACTGATGCCAAGGACTATTTACAAGCTAAGGATTACATTGATACCGCTGTCATTCCATTAATTAACATAAAGGTAGGCGACCATTTCAAAATGGCGGCGGAGAAAGGAGAATTCACGCAGCTTCTGTCAGAAGAACTGGAAAGGCAGTTAAAGGGACGGGTATATTTACTGCCTCCATATACATATGTTGATAGAAATGAAATAACCGTTCAAGGACTTAAGGATTTGCGGGAAGAGCTTATATCAGAATTTCCGCATGTTGTGCTGCTCACGTCTGATGAAAATTGGAAAAGTGAGGATGCGTTAGGCAAAATCATTGTGACACCGTCTGTTCCGTTAGAGCATTTAAATGACTCCTTAAAAAGAAAAATATTGGATGAACGCACTGCTGAAATTTTGAACGTTTTGTTACAGTTGTGGAGCATCCAATAAAAACACTTACATTTCCTTATAAACAATATTTTGGCTATATTGACCTTGCTGAGAGATTCATATATTATGAGGGTGTCTAGAGTTATTGCAATATTTTCTATTTTAGTCAGTTTGCAGGGGTGACCTAGAGGGGGGAGAAGTTATGGGCGGAAAACATGATATATCCAGACGTCAATTTTTGAATTATACGCTCACAGGCGTAGGGGGTTTTATGGCGGCTAGTATGCTCATGCCTATGGTTCGCTTTGCACTCGACCCGGTATTAAAATCGACAGGGAAGCAGGACATGGTTCAGGTTGTCAGCGTAGATGAGCTGACAAAAGAGCCGCAGCGCTTTGATTTCAAAATTAACCAAGTCGATGCCTGGTATGAGTCAGAAGAGTCAAGATCAGCCTGGGTCTTCAAAAGCGGGGATGAGATTGTAGCGCTTTCGCCAATTTGTAAGCATTTAGGGTGTACGGTGAACTGGAATAGTGATCCTAAAAATCCGAATAAATTCTTTTGTCCATGCCATTACGGACTCTATGAAAAGGACGGCACCAATGTCCCGGGCACGCCGCCGCTTTCGCCTCTTGATCATTATGAGCAAGAAGTAAAAGACGGCTTCCTGTATCTTGGAAAAGCAAAGCCTAAGGGGGAAGGGTGACATGCTGAACAAAATTTATGACTGGGTAGATGAGCGGCTTGATATTACACCGATGTGGAGGGATATTGCCGATCACGAAGTACCGGAACATGTGAATCCCGCCCATCATTTCTCTGCGTTTGTGTATTGCTTTGGGGGACTGACGTTTTTTGTAACCGTTATCCAAGTGTTATCTGGAATGTTTTTAACGATGTACTATGTGCCTGATATCAAAAATGCCTGGGAATCGGTATATTATTTGCAAAATGAAGTGGCATTCGGCCAAATTGTCAGGGGGATGCACCACTGGGGTGCGAGCCTGGTCATTGTGATGATGTTTTTACATACGCTGAGGGTCTTTTTCCAAGGGGCGTATAAAAAGCCGCGCGAGCTGAACTGGATTGTCGGTGTACTGATCTTTTTTGTCATGCTCGGGCTGGGCTTTACAGGCTACTTGCTTCCTTGGGACATGAAGGCTCTGTTTGCAACAAAAGTCGGGCTGCAGATCGCTGAAGCCACGCCTTTGATCGGGACGCAAGTCAAAACACTCCTTGCGGGGCACCCGGATATTGTAGGCGCCCAAACGCTGACTAGGTTTTTTGCGATCCATGTATTCTTTCTTCCTGCCGCATTGTTCGGGCTGATGGCTGCACATTTTATTATGATCCGGAAGCAGGGGATTTCAGGACCGCTTTAAACTCTTGATCTGCGAATAAAAGGGAGGGGATGACATGCACCGGGGCAAAGGGATGAAATTTGTAGGCGACTCAAGGATACCGGCTGAAAAAAAGCCGAATATACCGAAGGATTATTCGGAGTATCCTGGTAAAACAGAGGCTTTCTGGCCGAATTTCTTGTTGAAGGAATGGATGGTTGGAGCTGTCTTTCTGATCGGTTTTCTTGTTTTGACGATTGTGCATCAGCCGCCTTTGGAGCGGATGGCGGATCCGACTGATACAGGTTATATTCCGCTGCCGGATTGGTATTTTCTTTTCTTATACCAGCTGTTGAAGTATGAATACGCCGCCGGAAGCTTTACAGTGGTCGGCGCCATGATTATGCCGGGACTCGCTTTTGGCGCCCTGCTTTTGGCGCCATTCCTTGACAGAGGAACAGAGAGAAGGCCGTGGAAGCGTCCTGTTGCTGTCGGTATGATGCTTTTAGCGATTTCCGCTGCTGTGTTTTTGACGTGGCAGTCAGTTGCTACTCACGACTGGGCTAAGGCAGAAGAACAGGGGAAAATCACAAAAGAAGCCGACATTGACACCAATGCAGAAGGATATAAGATTTTTAAAGAGCAGGGCTGTATTTCTTGCCATGGGGATAACCTTCAAGGAGGGGCAGCCGGGCCTTCGTTGGTTGACACCGGGCTGAAGCCGGATGAAATCAAAAAAATAGCTGTTGAAGGGAAAGGCAAAATGCCGGCGGGCGTATTCAAAGGGAATGATAAGCAGCTCGAAGAACTTGCGAAATTTATTTCTGAAACAACCGCAAAATAACGTGTTGTGAATTGTGAAATGGAAGGATATACTTTTATTATCAAAAGCTGACCAGGCGTCAGCTTTTTTATATGGACATATTATTTTTACAGACTGAGAGTTGATTTAATGTGAAATGGTTTCAATATGTATTAGGACAGCGGCCGATGCTTATTCTTGTCTTAGCCATCAATTTTCTGGGAACGGTTTACGGATACTATTGGTACTTGCCGCAGCTTCTGGAGACACCGGCCCGTTTCCTGATTTTTGTTCCGGACAGTCCGACAGCAACGTTTTTCTTTCTGTTTGTGCTGCTCGCCTTTATCATGAAACGGAACGCTCCGCTCTTTGAGGCGCTTGCGTTAGTCACCCTCGTAAAGTATGGCCTATGGGCGGTCGCTATGAATATTCTTGTGCTGGCTGTAGAAGGTGACTTGCCGTGGGAGGGCTATATGCTGATTGCCTCGCATTTTGCCATGGCAGTCCAAGGCGTGTTGTACAGTCCGTATTTTCGTTTTTCTTTTTGGCATCTTGCAATTGCTGCAGTCTGGACGCTCCACAACGATGTCATTGATTACTTGTTTGACATGATGCCGCAATACTCTATGCTTTCTGATTATATGACTGATATAGGGTACGGAACATTTTGGCTGAGCATTTTTTCAATTGGGCTTGCTTACTTTCTCGTGGTCTCGAAAAAGCAAACAAAGCTTGAGCTGATGTAAAGACAATGTTGGTCTATCCTTGTCCCTTTCTTCATATTCTGTAAGGAGAGAGAGTGGGAGGGACCTGCATGAAACGAAAGCTGACGATCTGTTTGTTGATTGCTCTTATTTTTTATAATGGAAATGCCAAGGCTGCAGAGCGGGGAAGTCTCGAAGAGTTAAACGATTTATCCGATACAGTTTTTCAAATGACCCGCCAGTCAAAATATGAAGAGGCGCTGCAAGTCCTTGCTTATTTTGAAAAAACATTAAAATCCGCTGAGAAAAAAAAGCAAGACACCATGCTAACTGGAGCCCAAATCCGTCAAATCACACTGGGCTATAACGATATGGTACGGAGTTTAAAGCAGGCTGATACATCAGATACACAAAAACTCAGAGCAGCCGCGCAGTTCAGAATGCTGATGGACGCAGTTGACAATCGATCTGATCCGCTTTGGGGCTCACTGGAGAGACCGATTATGGAAGCCTTTGCTGAACTGAAGCAGGATGTCCAAAAGAATGAAAGTACGAGCTTTCATGAAAAATGGAATGAATTTATCAGTCTATATGATTTGATTTACCCCAGTCTTACAATCGATGTATCAGAGGATCAGCTTGAAACAGTTGGGAAACATATAGACGTCATTGAGCAAGAGGAATTTCAGCAAATGACTGAGAGCACGAAGCTTGAACGGCTTTCTCTTCTTCAGCATGATCTAAAAAATGTATTTGACAGGGTGGAGGAGGATGATGCCGATCCGTCTTTACTCTGGGTGATCATCACAACCGGCAGTATTATCATTACAGCTCTGACCTATGTCGGCTACAGAAAGTACAAAGCGGAGAAAAACAAGCTGAAAAAACGGGACTACCCTAAATAAGTATGAGGGGCGGCTGCTGCCGCCTTTTTTCTATCAAATGTCAGCGTGGAAGCGGATTTTTATTTTCGTCAAGCGTAAATCCTTCTCCAAGCACATCGTGGACATCGCTTACCGCCACAAAGGCATGAGGATCAATGGAGTTAATCACACTTTTCAGCATCACCAATTCGTTCTTCGGCACAACACAATAAAGGACATCTATATCCTCTTTTGTATAAGAACCCTGTCCTTTCAAAATGGTGACGCCTCGTTCCATTTCTTCAAGAATCTTTTTCTGAATCAGATCGTTTTTTGAAGAGATAATTGTAGCGCCTTTAGCAGCGTATCCGCCTTCCTGAATAAAATCAATTAATCTTGCCGCTACAAATACAGCCACCAGAGTATACATCGCTTCTTTGTAGGAGAGATAAGTAAGCAAAGACAAAATGATAACGCAGGCATCGAAAGCAAACATCGTTCTGCCCATCGGAATCCCAAAATACTTATTGACCAAACGGGCGATGATATCAACTCCGCCTGTCGTACCGCCGAACTTAAAAATAATTCCTAATCCGGCTCCGATAAACACGCCGGCAAATAAAGCAGCGAGCGCTAAGTCGTGCTGAAGAGGCATATGTATTTCATATCGCTGAAAAATGCTGAGGAACAAAGACAGGGCTACAGTGCCGACAAGGGTGTAAACAAACATTGTCCTGCCAAGCAAACGCCAGCCGATAAAAAAGATCGGAATATTCAAAACCAGGTTCGAGATAGAGGGGCTGATGTGGAAAAGGGCATAAAGCAAAAGTGTAATACCTGTAAAACCGCCCTCAGCCAGATTGTTCTGCATATTGAAGTGAACCAAGCCAAATGAAAAAATTGCCGCTCCGATTAAAATAAAAAATATGTTTTTTAATCTAATTTCTCCAAGCATCACACAAAACCCCTTTTCCTTCCATTAGATAGCGTTTATATTATAGTGGATGAAAAAGAAAACAGCAAACGTGCTTAAACATTTGTCAAACGTATCTGAATTAGCTAACATGTAAGAGGATGATAGGAGGTTTCGTTTAGTGAGTGATAAAACAATGAAAGACATACAGGCTGAAGTAGACCGTTACATCGGCCAATTTAAAGAAGGATATTTCAGCCCGCTTGCCATGATGGCGAGGCTGACCGAAGAACTTGGCGAGCTTGCCAGAGAAGTGAATCACCGCTATGGAGAAAAACCAAAAAAAGCGTCTGAAGATGATAAAAGCATGGAAGAGGAAATGGGCGATGTGCTGTTTGTATTGGTTTGTTTAGCCAACTCTCTTGATATCTCTTTAGAGGAAGCCCACGACCGAGTCATGCATAAATTTAATACTAGAGATAAAGATCGCTGGACCAGAAAAGAAGAAGGAAAGTAGAGGAGATCAAGATGTCAAACGAAACAATTAAAGTAGTCATTGCAGGACCGCGTGGAAGAATGGGGCAGGAAGCTGTTAAATTGACAGAACGAACACCTCATTTTGACCTTGTCGGGGCCATAGACCATACATACGACCAGCAAAAATTATCTGATGTGATGTCTGTTGAGTCAGACGCTCTCATTTACACAGATATCTGTGCATGCTTTACGGAAACACAGCCGGATGTCTTAATTGATTTAACAACGCCTGAAATCGGGAAAGTACATACAAAAATTGCATTAGAACACGGAGTTCGTCCGGTTGTCGGAACAACCGGTTTCTCAGAAGCTGATTTAAAAGAGCTTACGTCTTTAACAGAAGAGAAGGGAATCGGAGCCATCATCGCTCCAAATTTTGCACTTGGTGCGGTGCTGATGATGAAATTTTCGAAAATGGCTGCCAACTACTTTGAGGATGTTGAGATTATTGAGCTTCACCATGATCAGAAGCTTGACGCGCCAAGCGGAACGGCGCTGAAAACAGCGGAAATGATTTCAGAAGTTCGTAAAGAAAAGCAGCAAGGACACCCGGATGAAAAAGAAATTCTTCCAGGAGCTAGAGGAGCGGAGCAAAACGGTATCCGCTTGCACAGTGTCCGTCTTCCGGGATTGATCGCACATCAGGAAGTCATGTTCGGTATGGATGGCCAAACGCTTCAGATCCGCCACGATTCCTATAACCGCGCTTCTTTCATGTCAGGTGTTAAACTGTCAGTCGAACAAGTCATGAAGATCGATCAGCTTGTGTACGGATTAGAAAATATCATTGATTAGACAGGGGGATAAATGATGAAAATTGCTTTGATCGCGCATGACAAGAAAAAACAGGATATGGTTCAATTCACGACTGCCTATCGGGATATTTTGAGACATCATGATCTATACGCGACCGGAACAACAGGATTGAAAATTCAAGAGGCGACAGGTCTTCAAATTGAACGTTTTCAATCCGGCCCTTTAGGGGGAGACCAGCAAATCGGTGCACTGATCGCGGCCAATGCACTCGATCTTGTCATCTTTTTGCGCGACCCGCTGACCGCGCAGCCGCATGAACCGGATGTCTCGGCATTAATCCGGTTATGTGATGTGTATTCCATTCCGCTCGCTACAAATATGGGTACTGCGGAGATTCTTGTCCGCACACTTGATGAAGGTGTTTTCGAATTCCGCGATCTTCTTCGGGGAGAAGAGCCGAATGTATAATGCTGACGTTCTTGCGTTTGGCGCCCACAGTGATGATGTCGAGATCGGAATGGGCGGCACAATCGCGAAGTTTGTCAAACAGGGAAAAAAAGTAATGATATGTGATTTGACTGAAGCGGAACTCTCTTCAAACGGAACGGTCAGTTTACGTAAAGAAGAAGCAGCTGAAGCAGCCCGTGTATTAGGTGCAGAAAAAAGAATTCAGCTGACACTTCCAGACCGCGGTCTGATAATGAGTGATCAGGCAATTCGGGCGATTGTCAGTGTCATCAGAACCTGCCGGCCCAGAGCAGTTTTCATGCCGTATAAAAAGGATCGCCATCCGGATCACGGCAATGCGGCTGCACTGGTGGAAGAAGCAATCTTTTCCGCAGGAATCCACAAATATAAAGACGAAAAAAGCCTTCCCGCGCATAAAGTAAACAAGGTTTACTATTATATGATAAATGGTTTTCATCAGCCTGATTTTGTCATTGATATCTCGGATACAATAGAGGCCAAAAAACAAAGCCTCAATGCCTACAAAAGCCAGTTTATACCGTCAAAGGATTCAGTTTCAACTCCTCTGACGAATGGCTATATCGAGATCGTTGAAGCGAGAGAAAAGCTTTACGGTAAAGAAGCGGGTGTGGAGTATGCCGAAGGTTTCTTTTCAAAACGGATGCTGATGCTCGATCATGATGTGCTTGGGGGAGAACAATGAAAAAACTAAAAATAGGTATCACATGCTATCCGAGCGTCGGAGGCTCAGGTATCATTGCGACAGAACTGGGGAAGCAGCTTGCTGAAAAGGGACATGAAATCCATTTTATCACGTCAAGCATTCCGTTTAGACTAAATACATATCACCCCAATATTCATTTTCATGAAGTTGAGGTTAATCAATATGCTGTTTTTAAGTATCCTCCGTATGATTTGACATTAGCAAGCAAAATCGCTGAGGTGGCAGAACGGGAGAATTTAGACATTATCCATGCTCACTACGCTCTCCCGCATGCGGTTTGCGCCTATCTTGCAAAGCAGATGCTGAAACGCAATATCGGCATTGTGACAACTTTGCATGGCACGGATATCACTGTGTTAGGCTATGACCCCTCTTTAAAAGATCTTATCCGTTTTGCCATTGAGGCATCAGACAGGGTGACAGCTGTCTCCTCAGCGCTTGCAGCTGAAACGTACGATTTAATTAAACCGGAGAAAAAAATTGAAACGATTTATAACTTTATAGACGAGCGCGTGTATCTGAAGAAAAACACTGCGGCAATTAAAGAGAAACATGGTATTTTACCAGACGAAAAAGTTGTCATCCATGTGTCCAACTTCAGAAAGGTTAAACGTGTGCAGGACGTCATCCGTGTGTTCCGGAATATCGCCGGCAAAACGAAAGCGAAGCTGCTGTTAGTCGGAGACGGTCCGGAGAAATCGACAGCCTGTGAGCTTGTCAGAAAATATGGATTGGAAAACCAAGTTTTAATGCTTGGAAATCAAGATCGTGTTGAGGAGCTTTATTCCATTAGCGATTTAAAGCTGCTGCTGTCTGAAAAAGAAAGCTTCGGCCTTGTCCTGCTTGAGGCGATGGCTTGCGGGGTGCCTTGTATCGGAACAAACATTGGCGGTATTCCGGAGGTTATTAAGAACAATGTGAGCGGATTTTTGGTGGATGTCGGCGACGTTGCAGCCGCAACAGACCGCGCGATGAGTATTTTAGAAGATGAACAGCTAAGCAAGCGTTTTACAGAGGCTGCAATGGAAATGCTCAAAAATGAGTTTTCTTCACAAAAAATTGTCAGCCAGTATGAACAGATTTATGCCGATTTAGCAGAACCGGAGTGATAACATGGAACAAGTTTTTATCAAAGCACTTCCCGTGCTCCGCACCTTAATCGAAGCGGGCCACCAGGCTTATTTTGTCGGAGGTGCAGTTCGTGACGGCTATATGAAACGAACGATCGGAGATGTCGATATCGCGACTGATGCGGCACCAGATCAAGTAGAAAGGTTGTTTCAGCGGACGGTTGATGTAGGCAAAGAGCACGGGACGATTATTGTGCTCTGGGAAGATGAAACCTATGAAGTCACTACATTCCGGACTGAATCAGAGTATGAAGATTATAGAAGACCGTCAGACGTGCAATTTATCACATCATTAGAAGAGGATTTAAAACGCAGAGATTTGACGATTAATGCGATGGCCATGACAGCGGATGGGAAGGTGCTTGATTATTTCGGCGGCAAGAAAGATATTGATCAGAAACTGATTCGAACCGTCGGAAAGCCTGAGGACAGATTTCAAGAGGATGCACTTCGTATGTTGAGAGCTGTACGCTTTATGAGCCAGCTTGGCTTTACGCTTTCACTAGAAACAAAAGAAGCCATCACGAAAGAAAAATCACTCCTATCCCATGTTTCAGTTGAACGAAAAACAATAGAGTTTGAAAAAATGCTGCAGGGAAGAGCGTCCCGCCAGGCGCTTCAAACGCTCATTCAAACGGGGCTGTATGAGGAACTGCCTGGTTTTTATCATAAACGAGAGAACCTGCTTGCGGCGAGTGAGTTTCCTTTTTACTCTTTAACATCCCGTGAAGAGCTTTGGGCTGCGCTTTTAATTGATCTTGAAATAGATTTGAAAGATGCGCCGCTTTTTCTGAAAGCATGGAAGCTCCCGGGAAAAGTGATGAAGGAAGCGATTCACATAGCCCATACGTTTGGCCAGAGCCTTGACGCTATGTCAATGTACAATGCCGGGGAAAAATCACTTCTATCAGCGGCCAAAATATCGCAGCTTCGGCAAAACGAAAAACTGGATGACGAAAAACTAAAGGACATTCAAAACACTTATCAAAGCCTGCCGATCAAAAGTCTTAGGGATCTTGATTTCACGGGTAAGGATTTGCTTGCGCTTCGTAACCGGCCTGCCGGGAAATGGGTGTCGGAAGAATTACAGCGGATCGAGCAGGCTGTTGTGACAGGAAAGCTCTCCAATCAAAAGAAACACATAGAGGAGTGGCTGAAGACATGCGGTCAACATTAAGAAAAGACCTTATTGAATTATTTTCTCAGGCTGGAAATGAATTTATTTCCGGCCAAAAAATAAGTGATGCGCTCGGCTGTTCCAGAACTGCTGTGTGGAAGCATATTGAAGAGCTTCGGAAAGAGGGCTATGAAGTAGAAGCCGTTAGAAGAAAAGGATATCGGCTTATCAAAAAGCCCGGGAAAATCAGTGAAAGTGAAATTCGCTTCGGATTGAAAACGGAAGTGATGGGCCAGCATCTTATTTATCAAGACGTTATTTCAAGCACGCAAAAAACGGCGCATGAGCTTGCGAATAATAACGCACCGGAAGGCACTCTTGTGGTGGCTGACAAACAAACAGCCGGCAGGGGGCGAATGTCTAGGGTATGGCATTCCCAAGAGGGAAACGGCATTTGGATGAGCCTGATTTTGCGGCCTGACATTCCGCTCCAAAAAACACCGCAGCTCACATTACTTGCTGCAGTAGCTGTTGTGCAGGGAATAGAAGAGGCAACAGGCATCCAAACGGATATTAAATGGCCTAATGATATTTTGATTAACGGAAAAAAAACAGTCGGCATCTTAACAGAAATGCAGGCCGAGGAAGACCGTGTACGTTCAGTTATCATCGGGATCGGCATTAACGTTAACCAGCAGTCTGATGATTTTCCAGATGAACTGAAGGACATCGCGACAAGCCTCAGCCAAGCTGCCGGAGAAAAAATTGACCGGGCCGGCATCATCCAGCATATTTTACTTTGCTTTGAAAAACGGTACCGGGATTATATGACACACGGCTTTACGCCGATTAAGCTTTTATGGGAAAGCTATGCGCTGGGAATCGGCACTAATATGAGAGCCAGAACGTTAAACGGAACCTTTTATGGGAAGGCGTTAGGTATAGATGATGAAGGCGTTCTTCTTTTAGAAACGCAGGAAGGCATTAAAAAAATCTATTCTGCCGATATTGAATTGGGTTAATGTGTTGGTACAAGCACGTTGATTTTGGTATACTTCCATTGGGCAGTATCGCCTGCGAACTGCACCTATTATAAAAATAGATAGACATTGCAGCAGTCTGCCTTGATCCAAAAAAGGACTGGGACAGAGGGATGAAACTCGCCGAACTTTAGAAAGTGCAGAATCCTTCTCGTTAAACGGAAGGTTTTTTGGCTTGTATAAGAAAACGGCAGCTCATCTCCTCTAAACATGAGGAGGAGAAAACATGAAAACAAAACTCGATTTTCTAAAAATGAAGGAGAATGAAGAACCGATTGTGATGCTGACCGCTTATGATTATCCGGCAGCTAAGCTTGCTGAACAAGCGGGAGTTGACATGATTTTAGTCGGTGATTCACTCGGAATGGTCGTCCTCGGCCTTGATTCAACTGTCGGTGTGACAGTTGCGGACATGATCCATCATACAAAAGCTGTTAAAAGAGGCGCGCCGAATACTTTTATTGTGACAGACATGCCGTTTATGTCTTATCACCTGTCCAAGGAGGATACGCTGAAAAATGCAGCGGCTATCGTTCAGGAAAGCGGAGCTGACGCACTGAAGCTTGAGGGCGGAGAAGGCGTGTTTGAATCCATTCGCGCATTGACGCTTGGGGGCATTCCGGTAGTCAGTCACTTAGGCCTGACACCGCAGTCAGTCGGTGTATTAGGTGGGTATAAAGTACAGGGCAAAGACGAACAAAGCGCCAAAAAATTAATAGAAGACAGTATAAAATGCGAAGAAGCAGGAGCTATGATGCTTGTGCTGGAATGTGTGCCTGCAGAACTTACAGCCAAAATTGCCGAGATGCTAAGCATTCCGGTCATCGGAATCGGGGCTGGTGTGAAAGCAGACGGGCAAGTTCTCGTTTATCATGATATTATCGGCCACGGTGTTGAGAGAACACCTAAATTTGTAAAGCAATATACGCGAATTGACGAAACAATCGAAACAGCAATCAGCGGATATGTCCAGGATGTAAGACATCGTGCTTTCCCTGAACAAAAGCATTCCTTTCAAATGAATCAGACAGTGCTGGACGGCTTGTACGGAGGAAAATAAGATGAGACAGATTACAGATATTTCACAGCTAAAAGAAGCCATAAGACAATATCAGTCAGAGGGGAAGTCAATCGGATTTGTTCCGACGATGGGATTTCTGCATGAGGGGCATTTAACCTTGGCAGACAAAGCAAGACAAGAAAATGACGTCGTCGTTATGAGTATTTTTGTGAATCCTGCGCAATTTGGTCCTAATGAAGATTTTGAGGCATATCCGCGAGATATTGAGCGGGATGCGGCTCTTGCAGAAAACGCCGGAGTCGATATTCTTTTTACGCCTGATGCTCATGATATGTATCCCGGTAAAAAGAATGTCACGATTCATGTCGAAAGACGCACAGGCGTTTTATGCGGACGCTCAAGAGAAGGACATTTTGACGGTGTTGCAATTGTACTGACGAAGCTGTTCAATCTTGTGCAGCCGACCCGCGCCTATTTCGGTTTAAAGGATGCACAGCAGGTAGCAGTTGTTGATGGCTTAATCAGCGATTTCTTCATGGATATTGAATTGGTTGCTGTCGATACGGTCAGAGAGGAAGACGGCTTAGCCAAAAGTTCCCGTAATGTATATTTAACAGCTGAGGAAAGAAAAGAAGCGCCTAAGCTGTATCGGGCCCTTCAAACAAGTGCGGAGCTGATCAGAGCCGGCGAAAGAGACCCTGAAGCGGTAATAAAAGCTGCGAAAGAAATCATTGATACGACAAGCGGCACCATTGACTATGTGGAGCTTTATTCCTATCCGGAACTCGAGCCTGTGAACAAAATTGAAGGAAAGATCATTCTGGCTGTAGCAGTTGCTTTTTCAAAAGCGCGTTTAATAGATAATATCATTATTGATATTCGAGAAATGGAGAGAATATAATATGTATCGCACGATGATGAGCGGCAAGCTTCACAGGGCAACCGTTACGGAAGCAAATCTGAATTATGTGGGGAGCATTACAATTGATGAAGATCTCATTGATGCGGTGGGAATGCTTCCTAATGAAAAAGTGCAAATTGTGAATAATAATAATGGAGCACGTCTGGAAACGTATATTATTCCTGGTAAACGCGGAAGCGGCGTCATCTGCTTAAACGGTGCAGCCGCACGCCTTGTGCAGGAGGGAGATAAGGTCATCATTATTTCCTACAAAATGATGTCTGATCAAGAAGCGGCAAGCCACGAGCCGAAAGTGGCTGTTTTGAACGATCAAAACAAAATTGAACAAATGCTGGGGAACGAACCAGCTCGTACAATTTTGTAGAAGAAAAGCCCCCTTTATCGGGGGTTTTCTTTTAAGATTTTGGGAGTAAAACGGTTTTGCCGCTCCATTTCCGTACAAAACGTGTTACACTTTTGTCGTATGCAAGAATTGAGGTGTCCATTTTAATGAATAAGCAACGGTTCGTTGTTATAGATGTAGAAACAACAGGGAATTCGCCGAAGAAAGGCGATAAAATCATACAAATCGCAGCGGTTGTAATCGAAAATGGACAAATTACTGAGCGGTTTTCAAAATATATTAATCCAAATAAATCCATTCCTGCTTTTATTGAGCAGCTTACTGGAATCTCTAATCAAATGGTAGAGCATGAACAGCCGTTTGAGGCTGTCGCTGAAGAAGTGTTCCATTTGCTTGACGGCGCTTATTTTGTCGCCCACAATATCCATTTTGACCTTGGGTTTGTCAAGTATGAGTTACATAAGGCGGGCTTTCATCTCCCAGATTGTGAAGTGCTGGATACTGTCGAGCTCTCCCGTATTGTTTTTCCGGGATTTGAGGGATATAAGCTGACCGAATTAAGCGAGGAGCTTCAACTGCGGCATGATCAGCCGCATCGGGCTGACAGCGACGCTGAAGTGACAGGGCTTATTTTTTTGGAAATCCTTGAAAAGCTGCGGCAGCTTCCTTATCCGACATTAAAGCAGTTAAGAAGGCTCTCGCAGCATTTTATCAGTGATCTGACGCATTTGTTGGATATGTTCATTTATGAAAACAGACATACCGAAATACCGGGTTATGCGCGCTTTTCCTCTTTTTCTGTCAGAGAACCCCAATCAATCGATGAACGTGCCAATGAAGAGGGGAACTTCTCATTTGAGATCGAAAATTGGGAAGCGGGAAATGAAAAAGCGCTGTCAGAGTTAATGCCTGGGTATGAAAAAAGAGAAGGCCAAATGATGATGATGAAAGAGGTAGCTGAAGCGTTTGCCAATCGTGAGCATGCGCTGATTGAAGCTCCTCCGGGAATCGGAAAAACGATTGGCTATCTTATTCCAGCTGCGCTTTTTGCCAAGAAATCAAAAAAGCCGGTCATTATCAGTACGTATTCAACGCTTTTGCAGCAGCAGATTCTGACAAAGGATTTGCCGGTTGTCCAAGATCTGTTTCCATTTCCGGTAACAGCGGCGATTTTAAAAGGGCAATCGCATTATTTATGCCTTTATAAATTCGAGCAGGTGCTTCATGAAGACGATGATAATTATGATGCCGTACTGACAAAGGCACAGCTCCTCGTTTGGCTGACAGAGACTAACACAGGAGATGTAGCTGAACTGAATTTGCCTTCAGGCGGAAAATTGCTGTGGGACAGATTGGCTTATGACGATGAATCCTATAAAAGAAGTCGCAATGAGAATGTGACCGGCTTTTATGAGCGGGCCAAACAGATTGCTATGCGTTCCGATTTGGTGATCACCAACCATTCTCTTTTGCTGACCGATGAAGGCAGCCAGAAAAAAAGGCTCCCTGAAAGCGGCACATTTATTATCGATGAAGCACATCATTTTGAACGTGCGGCAAGCGAACATTTAGGAAAAAGAGCCACGTACATAGAATTGCATACTAAATTGAGCAGAATCGGCACTTTGAAGGAGCAGGGACTTCTAAAAAAGATGAGACAGCTATTCCAGCGAAACAGCCTGCCGGTTGATTCCTTCTTCGAATTGGAAGAGTGGATTCAGCACATTCAAGCAGAAAGTGATGCTTTCTTCAGCTCAGTGCATTCTTTTGTCAAACGAAGAAAACCTAAAGAAGACTTAAACCGTCTAGTTTTTAAGGTGAACAAAGAAAGCCAAGATAAAAGCTGGTCGATTTTAACGGATGGAGCGGAGAGGCTTTGTTCTATGCTGACACATTTGCAGCAGCTTTTTGAGGCACAGTCGGCCCTGATGGAAAAACATCTGACGAGTATGAAGAGCAAAACCGTCTTTTTAGCGGATGAATATCAAAGAAGCATGAAAGGCTTGCAGCAGTACTGTCAGACGTTGCAGAAACTGTTCTTTGAGTCTCAAGACGATGAAGCCGTTTGGATTGAAATAGACGCAAAGGGAGCGAAAAATGCGGTGGCCATTTACGCACAGCCGCTTGAACCTGGTGAACTTCTGGCTGATCAGTTTTTCGCGCGCAAAAACAGTGTGGTGCTTACATCTGCAACCCTTACAGTCGAAGATTCTTTTCAATTTATGATTGAACGACTGGGGCTGGGTGACTTTTTCCCGCGGACAATGAGAATTGAGTCGCCTTTTTCTTACGATGAGCGCATGCGGGTGTTGATTCCAAAAGAAATGAAATCAATCCAAGATACGGGGCAAGCCGAATTTATACAGGATACTGCCCGTTATATTGAACTGATGGCAAAGGAAAAACAGCCTAAAATCCTTGTGCTGTTAACATCCCATGATATGCTGAAAAAGGTTCATCAGGAACTTAAGCACGTGATGAGCGCTTCCGGCATTCAGCTCTTAGCGCAAGGAATTACAGGCGGAAGTCCTGGAAAACTGATGAAGACTTTTAAAACCTCTAATCAGGCGATCCTGCTTGGTACGAATCACTTTTGGGAAGGCGTTGATTTCCCTGGTGATGAGCTGACAACGGTAATGATCGTGAGGCTTCCATTCCGGTCCCCTGATCATCCGCTTCATGCTGCAAAATGTGAGCTTGCCCGCAAAAAAGGGCGGAACCCGTTTCAAACAGTATCACTTCCGGAAGCTGTGCTGACCTTCAGACAAGGAATCGGCCGCTTGCTGCGGACAGCCGGAGACAAAGGGACGATTGTCATATTGGACCGACGGATTAAAACGGCTGGTTACGGCCGGCTGTTTCTTGATGCCTTGCCGACAACCTCCGTATCTGAAATGACTGACAGCGAGCTTGAGGCTTACGTTGCCGGGGAAAATGAATAAAAGCCGCATAAAGCGGCTTTCCGGTGTGGGAGTAGGATGGTGTTTTATTTAAAAGCGGTTTTGCCGCTCTGTGATACTAGTATGGCGTGTCCTGAAATGGAGTATGACTAACAATATTTGTTCAAACTGGAGGATGAAAAAATGGAAAGCAAAATCGAAATTCTTTCAACAATTAACGTAGAGCATTCTGATGACTTGTATAAAATTGTAGACACACTGAATCGGACACTGAAGAGAGACAATCTGATGTTCGGCCTTGCGCTGGATGAAGAAAACAAAAACCAAGCCGTTTTTACTATTTATCGTACGTAGGTGAGAAGATGAGAAAAAAAGCATTAATATTTACCGCCATTTTTGGTATTATTTTTTTAGCAGTACTTCTTGTCTCGGCAAGTATTTATAAATCAGCCATGGCACAAAAGGAAGAGGGGCACGAAGCAGCAGCTGCTGAAGCTAAAAAAGAAACCGATCTCGCCAACGTTGATCAAGTCGAAACATTTGTCGGAAAAGAAAAATATTATATCGTAAAGGGAACGGACAAAAAAGGCACTACATTATATGTCTGGGTTCCTGCTGATAAAAAAGCAAAAATTCTCTCAAAAGAAGCAAAAGAGGGTATCTCGGAAGACAAAGCGGCAAAAATCATACAGGATGAAGGGCTGGTTTCAAAGCAAAAAGAGGTTCACCTGGCAAGAGAAGGAAATGTCCTGCTTTGGGAAGTGACGTACTTAGACAAAGAAGGTCAATACAGTTTAAGTTATGTGGACTTTACAACTGGAAAGATTCTCAAAAATATCACGCCTTAAGACGAATTAGGGGGAGTTCAAGTTGAAACTGGCAAAAAGAGTATCCGCATTAACACCATCTACCACACTGGCAATCACAGCGAAAGCGAAAGAACTGAAAGCGGCGGGCCATGATGTCATCGGCTTAGGAGCAGGCGAACCTGACTTCAATACACCGCAGCACATTATTGATGCCGCTGTACGTTCAATGAACGAAGGCCATACGAAATATACGCCTTCAGGTGGTCTGGCTGAACTGAAAAACAGCATTGCAGAGAAATTTAAACGTGACCAGAATATTGAATACAAACCGTCTCAAATTATTGTCTGCACTGGTGCCAAACATGCTCTGTACACCCTTTTCCAAGTGATTTTGGATGAAGGAGATGAAGTCATTATTCCAACGCCTTACTGGGTAAGCTATCCGGAGCAGGTGAAACTCGCTGGCGGAAAGCCTGTTTATGTAGAAGGGCTTGAGGAAAATCATTTCAAGATTTCTCCTGAACAGCTGAAAAATGCGATCACGGATAAAACAAAAGCGATCGTCATCAACTCTCCAAGCAACCCGACTGGTGTCATGTATACGGAAGAAGAATTGGCAGCGCTTGGTGAAGTGTGCCTTGAACATGACATCCTGATTGTGTCTGATGAAATTTATGAAAAACTTACATACGGCGGAAAGAAACACGTTTCCATTGCACAGCTGTCTGACAGTCTGAAAGAGCAGACGATTATTATTAACGGCGTGTCGAAGTCACACAGCATGACGGGCTGGAGAATCGGTTATGCAGCTGGGTCTGAAGACATTATTAAAGCGATGACGAACCTTGCAAGCCACAGTACGTCAAATCCGACATCAATCGCACAGTACGGAGCAATTGCTGCTTATAACGGGCCTTCTGAGCCATTGGAGGAAATGAGAGAAGCATTTGAACATAGATTACATACAATCTATGCAAAGCTCGTAGAAATCCCTGGGTTCAGCTGTGTGAAGCCAGAAGGTGCTTTTTACTTGTTCCCGAATGCAAGAGAAGCAGCCCAATCTTGCGGATTCAAAGATGTAGATGAATTTGTTAAAGCGCTTCTTGAGGAGGAAAAAGTTGCGATTGTTCCTGGATCTGGCTTTGGCTCTCCTGATAATGTCCGTCTGTCTTACGCAACATCGTTAGAGCTTCTTGAAAAAGCGGTTGAAAGAATCAAGCGTTTTGTCGAAAAACATAGCTAACAGATTAAAAAGCGGCTGAAAGAAAAGCCGCTTTTTATCTGCATTGACCCGGTTAGTTAAGAGCGGGTATAATAAAGTGATGATAATAGAGTTCGGGGCAATGGGCTTCCGAATGTCTTTCTTGTTTTGGAGGGAAATATGTTGAAAACAACAATCAACCAAGTGTACAAGCACGTAGGTGAGGAAGTAATGATCGGAGCTTGGGTCGCTAATAAGCGTTCAAGCGGGAAAATCGCGTTTTTACAGCTGCGGGACGGTACCGGATTTATTCAAGGTGTCGTAGTAAAAGCGGAAGTGGAAGAAAGCATTTTCCAAACAGCTAAATCAGTGACGCAGGAAACGTCACTCTATATAAAAGGGATTGTCAAAGAGGACGAGCGTTCTCCGCTTGGGTATGAACTAGCTGTGACAGGTATTGAAGTCATTCACGAAGCGACTGATTATCCAATTACGCCAAAAGAACACGGCACGGAATTCTTGATGGATCACAGACATTTATGGCTGCGTTCAAAACGCCAGCATGCGATCATGAAAATCCGTAATGAAATCATTCGCGCGACTTACGAATTCTTTAATAATGAAGGCTTCGTAAAAGTCGATCCGCCGATTCTGACTGGAAGCGCACCTGAAGGAACAACAGAGCTCTTTGCGACAAAGTACTTTGATGAAGATGCTTACCTGTCTCAAAGCGGTCAGCTTTACATGGAAGCTGCGGCAATGGCTTTAGGAAAAGTATTCTCCTTCGGACCGACATTCAGAGCGGAAAAGTCTAAAACAAAGCGCCACTTGATCGAATTCTGGATGATCGAACCGGAAATGGCGTTTGTAGAATTTGAAGAAAACCTTCAAGTACAGGAAAATTACGTTTCATTCATTGTGCAATCAGTTCTTAAGAATTGCAAAATTGAATTAAACACATTAGGAAGAGACATGTCAAAACTTGAGCAAATCAAAGCTCCGTTCCCAAGAATCACGTATGACGAAGCGATTGATTTTCTGAAAGAAAAAGGCTTTGATGATATCGAGTGGGGAGATGACTTCGGAGCGCCTCATGAAACAGCGATTGCCGAACACTATGACAAACCGGTTTTCATCACCCACTACCCGACGTCCTTAAAACCATTCTATATGCAACCTGCCTTTGACCGTGATGATGTCGTGCTTTGCGCTGACCTGATTGCGCCGGAAGGCTATGGAGAAATCATCGGCGGATCTGAACGGATTCACGATATGGAACTTTTGGAAGCTCGTCTTAAAGAACATGGACTGGATTCTGACGCATATAAATGGTATGCTGAACTTAGAAAATATGGATCAGTTCCTCATTCCGGCTTCGGCCTTGGATTAGAGCGGACAGTAGCTTGGATCAGCGGAGCGCCTCACGTTCGTGAAACCATTCCGTTCCCAAGACTATTAAACCGCCTGTATCCATAATACATTCAAATGAAACAAGAAAAAGAGTCTCCTGCAAGGGAGACTTTTTACAGTAAAGGGGAATTCGTGATCCTTTACAGTAAGAGGTGTGACAATGAAAAAACATCAATTTATTGACATGCAGGAGCAGGGAACGTCAACAATCCCTAATCTTCTGCTCACGCATTATAAACAGCTCGGGCTTAATGAAACAGAACTTATCCTGCTGTTAAAAATCAAAATGCATTTAGAAAAAGGCTCTTATTTTCCTACACCGAATCAGCTGCAGGAAGGGATGTCAATTTCTGTTGAGGAATGCACAAACAGATTGCGGATGTTCATTCAAAAAGGTTTTCTGTTTATTGAAGAATGCGAAGACCAAAATGGCATCAAATTTGAGAAATATTCTCTTCAGCCTTTATGGGGTAAGCTGTACGAGTATATACAGCTTGCACAGACTCAAACACAGGAAAGAAAAGCAGAAGGGGAACAAAAAAGCCTTTATACCATTTTTGAGGAAGAGTTCGCCAGACCCTTATCACCTTTGGAGTGTGAAACACTGGCCATTTGGCAGGATCAAGATCAGCATGACGCACAGCTGATCAAACACGCGTTAAAAGAGGCTGTACTCTCAGGGAAACTCAGCTTCCGCTACATTGACCGGATTTTGTTTGAGTGGAAGAAAAACGGGCTGAAAACTGTAGAACAGGCTAAAATCCACAGCCAAAAATTCCGGAAGGTACAAGCAAAGCAGAATGAACCGCAAAAAGAGTATAAAAGGCAGGTTCCTTTTTACAATTGGCTTGAACAATAAAGTGAAAAGGTGACAATCGTGTTAAATCTAAAACAAATTGAATTCTGTTTAGACAAGATAGGCGACATGTTTCCCCACGCAGAGTGTGAACTGGTTCATTCCAATCCTTTTGAATTAGTGGTGGCAGTCGCTTTATCTGCTCAATGCACAGATGCACTTGTAAACAGAGTGACCAAAACATTATTTCAAAAATATAAACGGCCGGAAGACTATTTGGCTGTTTCGCTGGAAGAGCTTCAGCAGGATATTAAATCAATCGGTTTGTATCGCAATAAAGCGAAAAACATCCAAAAACTAAGCAAAATGATTATTGAAGATTACGGCGGGGAAGTGCCGCGAGACCGTGATGAGCTTGTCAAACTGCCAGGTGTCGGAAGAAAGACCGCCAACGTCGTGGTATCCGTTGCCTTTGGCGTGCCGGCCATCGCCGTAGATACCCATGTGGAGAGAGTCAGCAAGCGTTTGGGAATCTGCCGTTGGAAGGACTCGGTGCTGGAAGTGGAAAAGACGTTGATGCGCAAGGTTCCGAAAGAAGACTGGTCCGTTACGCATCACCGGCTTATTTTCTTCGGCAGATATCACTGTAAGGCCCAGTCACCGCGCTGTGCGGAATGCCCGCTGCTTTCTCTGTGCAGAGAAGGGCAGAAGAGAGATAAAAAAGGACTGGTGAAACGATGACGCAAGCGAAAGAAGTGTTGGCTTCTTATGAGCAATACTTGCGCAGTCTTGGCCAGCTGAGCTCCTCGGATATGAAAGAAGCCTTGCAGATCAACCCAGTGTATTTTGATTTCTGCACGGAATCTCAAGGCATTTTGCCATGGGAGGACAGCGGTAAGTATGTTCCGCTATTATTTAATGTGTGGGAAGACATTAAAGCATCACTTCTCCCTGTTTTTCAAACACGAAAATCGAGATGCGACCAAAATGATATGCTGAAGGGCATTGTGTGTTTGCTGGCTTCGCTTCACTGGACAGCAGGTGAGCGGGTGAAATCGCTTGATTGGGCAGAACTGACGGAGAAATCATTCCCCGCCAAGCCGATCAATTGGGCTGAACGAGTAGAATTTATTCTTCTAAAGCCGACCCAATACCATTGCTTTATTCAGCTTGATGAGCTGTTTACTGAAATGAAAAAGCATTTTTATAAATACCATGCGATGAATCGATAAAACCTCTCCATAAAAGGAGAGGTTTTTTATTATGAAGAGAAAAGCCATCACCCAAAAGGTGATGGCTTTTTGTTTAATTTGTTTTTTCAGTTGTTGATGATAAGTTCGTTTGTGTTTCTGTTTTGTTTTTATTTGTATCAGAACCTGATGAATCATTCGTATCTGAGTTCGTATCACCATCCGACGTATCTTGGTTGTTGCTGTTGTTGTTATTGTTGTTGTTATTGTTAGGTTGGTCTTGGTTATTGTTGTCGGGCGGATTGGTGTTCGTGTTGTCTTGTTTTTTGTCTTGGTCGTTTGTTGAATCATCTGTCTTATCTTTATCTGTCTGACTGTCATCTGTTTGAGAATCATCAGTTTGTGTGTCATCCTGAGTCTTCTCATCATCTTTATTTTCATCATCCGTTTGTTGCTGATCTTCTTTATCTTCATCATCTTCAGCTTTCGGTACTTCATAGGATGTGGAAGCTGTACTTTTGCCATCATCACTGACGGCTGTTACTTCGAATTTGTATACAGATCCTGGCTGCACGCCCGAAATGACTGCCTCTTTTGCAGAGCTGTTTTGAATTTCTGAGTAGCTGCCGCCATCAACAGATTGCTTAACAGCAAAGGTCGCATCTCCATCGTAATTCCAGCTTAATGTCAAAGATTGATTGTCTTTATCATATTTCACGTTTAAACCAGACAGTTTTTCTGTTTCTTCTTTTTCTTCTTTCTCATATGTTTTAGAAACAGTAGAAGGAGCTGTGCCTTTTACAAAGTACTCTGTGAGCTTTTTATCGCTCGGCGTATTTGGTCCTGCCAGTTTTGCCGGGTTAGAGCCTTTTTCTACAGTGGCTTCCACTACGCTGTCAGGCTTCTCAAATGATCCGCTTCCGTCATCGACGTCGGCAATGAGTTGGGCGAAAATGCGCTTTGCAACTTTTTGCTCTTCAGCTGAAAGAGATTTCTTTCCAGCTTCGTTTTCTCCCATACCTGTCCAGACTGCTGCTGTATATTGCGGTGTGTAGCCGACAAACCAAGAATCTCGGGCACCGCCGCTTGCGATATTGTACCTTTGGACTTCATTTTCATCAAAGTTTGTTGTCCCTGTTTTTCCTGCTACTTCCACACCGGGTACTTGTGCAAGCTGTCCAGTTCCTGTCTTAACAGCTGTTTTCAGCATATCTGTAATCATAAACGCAGTATAATCGCTCATTGCTGATTTTGATTTCGGTGTTAAGTCAAGCTTCGTGCCATCGTTAAATTCAATAGACTTTACAAAATGTGGTGCATTATACGTTCCGTTATTTCCAAACGCGCTGTATGCGCCTGCCATTTTTAGAGGAGAAACACCATCGTCTCCACCAAAACCGCCAATTGAATAGGCCTCTGATACATTATCTTTTGTTAATCCAAGTCCAAGTCCATTTGCAAAGTCTACAGCAGTATCTTTACCGACTGCCTGGAATGCTTTTAAAGCTGGGATATTTCTTGATTGTGCAAGAGCGTAACGCATAGAGATAGACCCTAGATATTTACGGTCCCAATCACGGATTGGTTTTCCATTCGAATACGTATAAGCTGAGTCATCAATTTGTTCGTACGTGGACCATTTTTTGTTTTCGATAACTGGGCCGTAGTCCAAAATCGGCTTTATGGTTGAACCAGGCTGTGCCTCAGTTTGAGTTGCATAGTTAAAGCCTCCGACAGGCTGATTGCGTCCTGCACCAATCGCGCTTACTTCTCCAGTTTTTGTATCGAGAAGCGTAACGCCGCCCTGCATGCCTTCAGTAAATCCGACGGTGTCTCCGTTCATTAATTCATCTAGTTTGTCTTGTGCTTTTGTATCTAATGTCGTATAAATTTTTAATCCGTCAGTACCTGGGTTGACATCAGATTTTTCTTCAATTTCTTTCATGACTTCTTCAATAAACGCGCTGTATTTATTTGAATTTGTTTTTTCATATTCCTTCTGTGACACAACGCCTTCGTCTTTCACTGCCACTTTTTTCGCTTTGTTATATTCAGAATCAGAAATAAATCCTTGCTTTTTCATCAGACTGAGTACAATATTCCGCCGTTTTTCCGCTTTATCCGGGTTTTTAACGGGATTGTACGCTGTCGGGCTTTGCGGCATACCCGCAAGTGTCGCAGCTTGTTCCACAGTCAATTTGCTTAAATCTGTGACGCCGAAAAATTCTTCCGCCGCTTTTCCGATTCCGTATGCTCTAGGAGAAAAATAAATCCGGTTTAAATACATTTCTAAAATTTCATCTTTAGAGTAATTGCGTTCAAGCTGAATCGATAGCCAAACTTCCTGCACTTTCCGTTTCAGCGTCTTCTGATGAGAAAGAAGGGAGTTCTTGACGACCTGCTGTGTGATTGTACTTCCGCCTTCAGCCCCGAAGCCATCTGTAAAGTTGGCGACTAAGGCGCCTCCGATACGGACAGGGTCAATCCCGTGGTGCTCATAAAAACGGGCGTCCTCTGTCGCAATAAAGGCTTCTTTTACAACATCGGGAATTTCATCTATCGAGACGTAGGTCCGCTTTTCGGAGCCGTATTCAGCGATTTCTTTTCCGTTTTTATCATAAATTGTCGATGAATAAGGCGTCTTTAATTTGTTTTCATCCAATGATGGAGCATCTGAAACCATGACGGCAAATGTTACCGCACCGCCGACTACGCCTAAAACAAACAGAATGAGTAAAGTAAAAAGGGTCTTTTTAAACAATCCGCCTTTTTTTCGTTTCTTGCCTTTTTTCGGTGAAGGACTCGATTTGCTGTTCGCTTTTCGTCGAGCTTCACGGCTGTTAAATTGATCTGACATAACATCTCAACCTTTCGTTAATCAACCTTTCGCACTAGAAGATGGCGAAAAATAAAGCTGTTCAATAATACTAATATAATCAATTCTAGGTGCGTATCCAAGAGAAATCGGATATGCTGATTCCTCTAACTCATCTTTTCGAATTGATTTTCTGCCGTTTTTTTCTTTTCTGTCCCAGAAAAAAAACAGCTTATCGGCTTCCAAAAAATAAACCTGGTCGAAAGCGGATATAATAACAAAACAAATACCGTCTTGAGCCTTTACCTGCTTCATATGCTCGATTTGATGGTCATGGAAATTCTGCAGGGGGAAAGAGGTCTTGTTTTTCGTTTCTTTCGCCTCAAAATCAATATACCGCCCTTTGTAAATCCCGTTATAATCTGTTGTCGATGATTGTTTAAAGTAAGCTTCTTTAATCACTGCGGCGCTTCTTTTTGGATAATGGACATTTACAATTTGAACTGGTGTCGGCTTTTTGTGTATGACGGCAATTTGGTTTGTCAGATAATACTTATTCGTTTCGTTTAAGTCATCTTCGAGGGTCATCCCGCGATTACTGTAAGACGGGGCCCTTTTCTGACTGTTTTGGGATGAAACCGAATGTTTCGGCTGGAACGTTTTTCCGTTAGGATAACGAATCACTTTCTCATCCTCCTTATTAAACTATTCATGACGGAAGTGAATGAACGTGCAAGAACAACAGACCATCAGAAAGCTTCTGTGCCGGATTGAGCGGCAGACAAAATCAAAAAACGCAGATAACATTTCAAGAACGAACGCATATAAAGCGTTTTATGACCGTCATCCGGAAATTAAATGGTCGCTTTTGGCATCCTTCGTTTCTCGCAATGCCGGCTGGTCAATGACTGACTTAAAAGGCAGTCTGTTTCAGCTTGGACTCCGTGAGAGACAGCAAAAGTGGTTCTTTTTAGCCTATGAAAGAGCGAACTGGCTTATTTTTTCGGATGCCTATCCGCAGCTTCTTTTGTACCACTGGTCAAAAAAAATCGGGAAACCGCTGTTCCATCACCTGCATGTGTTTGGGGTCTCGCAATTTATGACGGAAGAATGGGCCCGTTTTTGGCATGAGCGAAACACGGAGCGGCTGATGTATGCCCTCATTATAAATGAACAAAACACTATCCAAACACCTATTATACAAAATCCTTCGTTTAAAAAGAATGTTTTTGACACGATTCCTTTTTATTTAAGTGATTGGTTTCATTTTAACACGGTTATTTTTCCTTCTTCAGACGGGTTTCTTTACGGCATTTCAGTGAAACGCTTTTCAAAGACAGAGGAAAGGGTAAGGCTGGGAAAGCAGCTGTCTCAATTGCTGTTCAGTCCGGAATTGTTCTCCTCTTTTTATCACTTTTTGCATACAGTGCCGCACACAGGCTCCCGTTTTGATATGGAAAAAATGATCGGGATCACAAAAAGAACATCTCCTATGTTAAGGACATGCTATCCTGAGGTAATCCACTCATTAGACGGAGAGAAGACAGATTGGTTTCATGGAAAGATCAAGAAAGCGTTCTTTAGGCGTGAGGAATTGCCGAAGCAGATTGAATTGACAGACTGGTATTTACATAAAAAACGCCAGCTTCATGCGCTTTTTGCGTTGGAGCATTGGCTGAAAAAATAAAGAAGCAAGGAATTTCCTTGCTTCTTACGTAGAAGGGCGGTTCGGGCCGCCTAGTTTTTTATCTAAAGAATCGATTGCTTTTGATTCCGTCTTTTTTTGCTGGCCGGCTTTTTTCGGTCTTGTTTTCATACGGCACCTCCTCACAAGTATCGTTTGCATTAAGGGAGAGGATCATACAATTTTTGCGGGTCTTTTTGTCGAAAACTTCAGCTTTTCGTGGAATGCCTGTTTGTTTGGCGATTTGCTTCTAGTTTTGTCATGAGGAAGGAAAGAGCCTGAAGAGCAAAGAATGTTAACCGGGAGAGACGAGGAAAGGGAGGTACACGAATGTCCGGTTATGTAAGCAAAACAGATATTCTCCGTATGCTTTCTGATATAGAAGATGAATTAACCCGAGCTGAGCAAAGCCTGAATCATTCTGTAATTGCCTTTGAGGCTGAGATGCGGGAAACGGAAAACGATCGCCTGAGTGTGCTGGAAGAAGAACTCATGGACCTTCATATTTGTATAAACGAGCTTTGTCAATCGCCTCAACACAGGTATGCGTTTGAAAAGGTATACCGTATCGGCTGAATTTGCGAGTGAAATTTGGTACGATATGCATTGAGGTGAAGGGTATTGCAATCACAAACGTTGCTGGAAATGACCGAGCAAATGATTGAAGCTGCTGAAAAAGGTGCTGATCGATATCAGGAAGGAAAAGACAGTGATCTTTCTTATGATTTTTTTGAGACGATAAAGCCTGCAGTTGAAGAGAATGATGATCTGGCGGCTCGCTGGGCGCAAGGGGCGCTTGAATTGATAAAAGCCCGCCGTCCGAAATATGTGCATAAAGAGCAAATCGAGACCGTAAAGGATAATTTTCTGGAATTGGTCCTTCAATCATATGTTCATCATATTCATAAAAAACGATTCAAGGACATCACTGAGTCAGTCCTTTATACATTGCACGCAGTAAAGGATGAAATTGCAAGAGAAGACAGCCGGTAAAGGCTGTCTTCTTTTAAGTTTGTTATAGGGGGCCGGACGTTAATTCAACTCATATGCCGGGCTTTCTGCTCCATTTGCTTCGAGAACCTTCATACTGTTACGAAACTCAGTTGTGCTGAGATGTCCTTGAATATAGAGGAACTTGGCAAAGTCCATCAGTTTATTCATACAGTCTGTTTCATATTTCTTCATTTCTGCAAAACGTTTGCTTAAGTATGATACGTTCATTATGGTGCATCCCCTCTCATCTGTATTGAAAATATGGTACCATAATGATTCGACTTTTTTCTGTTTTTAAAAAATTTAAACTTTCGACACAATTTGACAAACGCGAATCAGGACCTGTGACACAAACAATAGTTTTCGTTCATACATATATAGAAGAGAAACATGTAGAGTTTAGGGGGAATCGCAATGAACAGGAGTTCTCAGAGCTATCCTCGGCAAATGGGCTATTATTATCCACAGCAAATGCAGGGATATTATCAGCAGGTTTCACCTGGGCAATACTTCCCGCAGCAGCATTATGGACAGCAAGAATATTATCAGCCGTATGTTCCGAACCAGTCTATGCCTATGCAGCCGCCTGTATTTTCCAACCCTTATCCAATCCCAAGGCCTAATCAACAGCAGCCCTCACAATTCCAAAATATTATGTCGCAGTTCAAAAAAGCCAACGGGCAGTTTGATTTTAATAAAATGATGGATACGACAGGTCAAGTGATGAGTGCAATGAATCAGGTCGGATCTTTAATAAAGGGATTTACCAGCTTTTTTAAATGATAGAAGCATGAATGAGTCGTTCATTCATGCTTATTTTTTGGAAAGAAAAGTGTCATTGTCTGCTCGTTCCAAGATGTTTCCATATCTTCTTGGTGTACTTCATAAGGCAGCTGAACCGTTCTCGTCATGCTTGTAAAAGTGGCCTCATTTTGCTGTTTCTGTTTCTCTTGGAGAGTTACGTGCAGATACCTTGATTTAATATCAACGACGATCTCGCCATCACGAAACGTCGCTGGAATTGTAATATCGACATACAGCCCAGTATCTCTTTCTCTGACATGTATGGTCGTCTGTACATCCTTTACACTCGAGTTGATCAGGTTTTGAAATCCGTTTAATAGGTTGCCGAATGCTGAGGATTGAAACAGATGATCCATTGCCTCCGTGATGATTTCTTCTTTCTTTTGCAGTTCGTTCTTTTTGTCATCATTGAATTCCAAATCTGCCACCGCCTTTTTTATCCAGATTATGCGCCTATGCCAGATGTTGTTATAAATTGAAGCAAAATTGAAAGTGTGGTTAAATAGTGGTGAATGAAGGGATAACGGTTGAAGCGAATGAGAAGGGAGAAAACACATTGCTGAAAAAATTATTCGGAATGGGCAAAACTCAGGAAAAAGTGACAGAAGAGGTTATTTATTCTCCGGCAGACGGTACGGTATTGGACCTGACAGATGTGCCGGACCCTGTTTTTTCACAGAAAATGATGGGGGAAGGAATAGCGGTGGAACCGTCAAACGGTGAAATCGTTTCACCTGTTGAAGGTGAAGTGATTCAGATTTTCCACACCAAACACGCCGTTGGCATTCGGACTCGCTCAGGAATTGAACTGTTAATTCATGTCGGGCTGGAAACGGTCAATATGAACGGAGAAGGGTTTACTGCCCACATCAAAGAAGGGGACAAAGTGAAGGTCGGTGACCCGCTGATTACGTGTGATTTGGAATTAATCAAAGAAAAAGCGAGCAGTACCGTCATCCCCATCGTTATTATGAATGGTGAGGCTGTAGGATCAATTGTGCCGGCAGGGGAAAAGGCTGCTAACAAAGGTAAAACAAAGCTCCTTACAATAAAAGCGAAATAAGCAGGGCGTATGCCTTGCTTTTTTTGTTCGATTGTATAAAATTTGCACCTAGCCATGCAAACAAATATTCGGTAAACTGTACTTGACAAAGAGGTGTAAAGAATGAAAAAGAAATCACTGACTGAGCTCATTTCTGAGTTAAAAGGAAATGAAAACGTTGTGAATTGGCATGAAATTGAGCCTCGTGAAGCAAGAACAAGGCCGATGCCTGAAAGTATAGATCAAAGAATAAAAGCAGCCCTTTCGAAAAGGGGCATTGATGAACTATATACCCACCAATTCTCCGCTTTTCAATATGTGCAAAAAGGAGAAAGCATCGTTACCGTAACGCCAACCGCATCAGGAAAAACGTTATGCTATAATCTCCCAGTTCTGCAGTCCATCGCCCAAGACGAAACAAACCGGGCGCTATATTTATTTCCGACTAAAGCGCTGGCACAAGACCAAAAGAGCGAGCTAAATGAAATCATTGATGAAATGGGCATTGATATTAAAAGCTTTACATATGACGGGGATACGTCTCCGGCAATCAGACAAAAGGTGAGAAAAGCAGGTCATATTGTCATTACAAACCCCGATATGCTGCATTCTGCCATTCTTCCGCATCATACGAAATGGGTCAGTTTGTTTGAAAACCTTAAGTATATCGTCATCGATGAGCTTCATACGTATCGCGGCGTTTTCGGGAGCCATGTGGCGAATGTGATCCGGCGGCTGAAGCGGATCTGCCAGTTTTATGGAAGTGATCCGGTTTTTATTTGTACTTCCGCAACGATTGCCAACCCGAAGGAATTGGGAGAGCAGCTGACGGGCAAACCGATGCGGCTGGTCGATGACAACGGCGCCCCGAGCGGACGGAAGCACTTCGTGTTTTATAATCCGCCAATTGTGAACAAACCGTTGAATATTAGAAAGAGCGCAACAGCAGAAGTGAATGAACTGGCGAAAGAGTTCCTGAAAAACAAAGTGCAGACCATTGTTTTTGCCAGAAGCAGAGTCCGGGTGGAGATTATTTTAAGCCATATTCAAGAGCTTGTGAAAAAAGAGATTGGGACAAAGTCAATCAGAGGCTATCGGGGGGGCTATCTTCCGAAAGAGCGAAGAGAAATCGAAAGAGGTCTGAGAGAAGGCGAAATTTTAGGAGTGGTCAGTACGAATGCCTTAGAGCTTGGTGTTGATATCGGCCAGCTGCAAGTGTGTGTGATGACGGGGTATCCTGGAAGTGTGGCAAGTGCATGGCAGCAGGCGGGGCGAGCCGGCAGAAGACACGGTGAGTCTTTGATTATCATGGTCGCCAATTCAACGCCGATCGATCAATATATTGTGCGGCATCCCGAATATTTCTTTAACCGTTCGCCGGAATCTGCAAGAATCAATCCGGAGAATTTGATTATTTTAGTAGACCACTTAAAGTGTGCGGCTTATGAGCTTCCTTTTAGAGCTGATGAAGAGTTTGGGCCGATGGATGTAAGTGATATTCTTGAGTACCTTCAGGAAGAGGCCGTTCTTCACCGGAATGGCGAACGGTATCATTGGGCAAGTGAATCATTTCCTGCATCAAATATCAGCTTGCGTTCCGCATCACAGGAAAATGTCGTTATTGTTGATCAATCGGATATTGCAAATGTAAGGATTATCGGTGAAATGGATCGTTTTAGCGCGATGACGCTTTTGCATGATGAAGCGATTTATTTGCATGAAGGGGTTCAATATCAAGTAGAGAAGCTCGATTGGGACCATAAAAAGGCTTATGTCAGAAAAGTCGATGTCGAATATTACACGGATGCCAACCTGGCAGTTCAGCTAAAAGTATTAGAAATTGATAAAACGAAGGAAAAAAGCCGTACGTCATTGCACTATGGTGACGTCACTGTCAATGCCCTGCCGACCATTTTTAAAAAAATTAAAATGACCACTTTTGAAAATATCGGGTCTGGTCCTATTCATTTGCCGGAAGAAGAACTGCATACAAGTGCAGCTTGGCTCGAAATCAAAACAGCAGATGAAGACATCGGGGAAAAGACGCTGGAACAGCTGCTTCTTGGCATCTCAAATGTGCTGCAGCATATTGTCCCTGTGTATATTATGTGTGACCGAAACGATGTTCATGTCATTTCTCAAATCAAAGCAGCCCATACCGGATTGCCGACGATCTTTTTGTACGATCATTATCCGGGCGGCATCGGTTTGGCTGAGGAAGTCTTCAAACGTTTTTCAGACATTAATGAAGCGGCAAAACAGCTCATTAAGCAATGTCCTTGTCATGACGGCTGTCCGTCTTGTATAGGTACCGAAATAGAAGGGATAAAAGCAAAGGAAAGAATTTTGCAGCTGTTGGATCAAATGGCGTAAGGAGGGAGGTCAGATATGTCATTAAAAGGGAAACTCCAGCGAATGAAAAAGCATATGGTGCTCGACGAAGGAGAACATAAAATAGAAGCAGGCCAACGAGAAAACAATTTTGCTGAAATCCCGTTTTTAGAAGAGTGGGAGGCTTTTGGCATGAAGCCTTTTTTCTTCGAAGATGAATACTGCCTCATCAGAGAAGTAGAATATCCGCTTTCTCACCGCCATGGGTTATACCGTTTTTCTGAGCTTGATGAAGTGATTACACTGTGGAATCAAAGCAGCCTGTCGCATACTTTGTCAGCAAAAGGGTATAACAAAAACAGTCTCTTTTTCTTTGATACAGAAACAACTGGTCTTGGAGGCGGAGCCGGAAATACCATTTTTTTGCTTGGCCATGCGAGAGTATATGAAGACCGAGTGACAGTCAAACAGCATCTTTTGCCCAAACCGGGGAATGAAGTCGCCTTGTATCAAAGCTTTTTAAGTGAGGTTGACATTACATCACTTGTAACCTACAACGGAAAAGCCTTTGATTGGCCGCAGGTGAAAACAAGGCACACATTGATCCGTGACAGACTTCCGAAGCTCCCGGAGTTCGGTCACTTTGACCTTCTGCATGGAGCAAGACGCCTGTGGAAACACAAAATGGACCGCGTATCACTTGGCACGGTTGAAAAAGAGGAGCTCGGCATTCACAGACAAGAAGACACACCGGGCTACTTGGCGCCAATGCTTTACTTTCATTTTATCAAGGCGCAAGAGCCTGATCTTTTAAAAGGTGTCCTGCATCATAATGAAATGGATGTGCTATCGCTCATTTCATTGTACATTCATATGTCTAAAAAAATTCTATCAGCATCTTATACGCCAAAAGAGCACATTGAGCACAGTGAAGCTTATGCCATGGCGAAATGGTTTATGGCCCATAAAGAAACGGATCAAGCGGTCAAACAGCTGGAAAGGCTTAAAGAAAAGTCGTTTGAGGATCAGGACAGAGCACGGCTGGATTTATCGCTCCTGTACAAAAAACAAAACCGATTGGAAGAAGCAGTGCCGCTTTGGGAAAAGTTGTCCCGCTCCCAAAATCAGAAGTGCAGATACACTGCTGTGATAGAGCTCGCGAAATATTTTGAGCATAAGAAAAAAGAGTTTGGCAAAGCATTGTATATAGCAGAACAATTACATAGTGATGCGGCATTCTTATCAGAAAAAGAATCAGAAAAACTGCAAGTAAGAATTGCCCGGCTGAAGAGGAAATATTCCTCTTAAATATTCCCCGGGAAAGCGCAAAAGACGACTTGTTTCGCCATGAATTTTTTTGCTGAATTCACATTGATTTTGTTGTAGAATAGCGGCGAATCCTGTAAAATGACGGTAGTTATTTTTAAAGGGAGAGTTGGTATGTATAAGGGTGTTTTTTACTTGTTCTTTGTTGTGGTATTTTTGATTGCTTTTGTGTTTTCAAACTTTAAAGACAGTTTAATTGTACACTTTTAAAATAGGTCTTTGCATTAGAACATGTACCCCTTATTTTTCATATCTTAGTATTGTAATAAAGTTTATGGAAAGGGGATTTAAACATGCATCACTGCAGACCGCACATGATGGCGCCGATTGTCCATCCTACTCATTGCTGTGAACACCATACGTTTTCAAATACTATCGTGCCGCATATTCACCCACAGCACACAACAAACGTAAATCACCAGCATTTTCAGCACGTTCACTACTTTCCACATACTTTCTCAAATGTTGATCCGGCAACGCATCAGCATTTTCAAGCAGGAAAACCTTGCTGCGACTAGTATGGAAACGTGCAGCTTGATGGTGTAAACAAACAGCACATCAAAATGGGGCCCAATGGGAGCCCCATTTTTTAAAGCAGGTGAAGTAATGAAAGTATTGGCAGTAACAGGATACAAGCCATTTGAACTCGGGATTTTTAAACAGGATGATAAGGCACTGTATTACATAAAAAAAGCGATCAAAAACCGGTTGATCGGACTTTTAGATGAGGGCTTAGAATGGATTTTAATATCGGGCCAGCTTGGAGCGGAACTGTGGGCGGCTGAAGCTGCATATGATCTGCAGGAGGAATACCCTGATTTAAAGGTAGCTGTGATTACTCCTTTTTACGATCAGGAAAAGAACTGGAAAGAGCCTAATAAAGAGCTTTATGAAGCTGTTCTGGCACAGGCTGACTATGAAGAAAGCCTGACTCACAGGCCGTATGAAAGCCCGCTACAATTTAAACAAAAAAATCAGTTCTTCATAGAAAAATCAGATGCGCTGATGCTTTTATATGATCCTGAGAGGGAAGGATCTCCAAGGTACATGCTTGAGACGGCTGAAAAGAGACGCGAACAGGATGGCTATCCCATTTACTTTATCACAATGGATGACTTGAGAGTGACAGTAGAGGAAGACAGCTACTCATAGCAATAAGAGAAATTTGACAACCGTACAGATTTCTGAAAAAATATATGTAATGATTCACGATACGAGGTGAAAAAGATGCTTGCTGATAAAGTAAAGCTTTCTGCGAAAGAAATTTTGGAAAAAGAATTTAAAACAGGCGTTAGAGGCTACAAGCAAGAAGACGTTGACAAATTTTTAGATATGATTATTAAGGATTATGAAACCTTCCATCAAGAAATTGAAGAACTGCAGCAGGAAAATCTGCAGCTGAAAAAACAGCTTGAAGAAGCCAGCAAAAAACAGCCTGTGCAATCTAACACAACGAATTTTGATATTTTAAAACGGCTGTCCAACTTAGAAAAACACGTTTTTGGCAGCAAGCTTTATGATTGATCGCGCTTGAAAAAAATGGCGCTTGTAAATTGCAATCAGTTGTTATATAATAATTCATGTTCTTAACGTTCGGGTAATCGCTGTAGATCTTGAATCTGTAGAGGAAAGTCCATGCTCGCACGGTGCTGAGATGCCCGTAGTGTTCGTGCCTAGCGAAGTCATAAGCTAGGGCAGCCTTGATAGGCTGACGGCAGGAAAAAAGCCTACGTCCTTTGGATATGGCTGAGTATCCTTGAAAGTGCCACAGTGACGAAGTCTCACTAGAAATGGTGAGAGTGGAACGCGGTAAACCCCTCGAGCGAGAAACCCAAATTTTGGTAGGGGAACCTTCTTGACGGAATTCAACGGAGAGAAGGACAGAAAGCTTTCTGTAGATAGATGATTGCCGCCCGAGTACGAGGTGATGAGCCGTTTGCAGTACGACGGAACAAAACATGGCTTACAGAACGTTAGATCACTTACATTTAAAATGATGAAAACAAGCTCTCCCGTATAAGGAGAGCTTTTATCTTGAAAAGAGAAAAGTTTTAAAAGACAGGGTGATACGATGAAGAAGTATACACTAATTGCAACGGCGCCGATGGGCATTGAAGCTGTTGTCGCAAAGGAAGTACGAGATTTAGGATACGAATGCAAGGTTGATAACGGAAAAGTTATTTTCGAAGGTGATGCGCTTGCCATTTGCCGTGCGAACCTTTGGCTTAGAACAGCCGACCGCATAAAGGTTCAGGTTGCTTCTTTTAAAGCGAAAACATTTGATGAACTGTTTGAAAAAACGAAAGCGATTAACTGGCGCTCATTTATACCTGAGAATGGGAAATTCCCTGTCATCGGGAAATCGGTAAAATCAACACTTGCAAGCGTTCCTGACTGTCAGCGGATCGTCAAAAAAGCAATTGTCGAAAAGCTCAAGCTGCAGTCCGGCAAAGCCAATGACTGGATTGAAGAAACAGGTGCCGAGTATAAGGTGGAAATTTCTTTATTGAAAGATCAAGCGGTTATTACGCTGGATTCGTCAGGGACAGGGCTCCATAAACGAGGATACCGTGTCGACCAGGGCGGCGCGCCGATTAAAGAAACACTTGCTGCCGCTTTAGTGCAATTAACCAATTGGACCCCGGACCGTCCATTTGTCGATCCTTTCTGCGGTTCCGGAACGATTGCGATTGAAGCCGCGTTAATCGGCCAAAACATCGCCCCCGGATTTAACCGCGATTTTGTCTCAGAGGATTGGGAATGGATCGGAAAAGATCGGTGGGACAAAGCACGGCTCGAAGTCGAAGAAAAGGCGAACTATGACCAGCCGCTTACGATTTTCGCAAGCGACATAGACCACCGTATGGTTCAAATCGCAAAAGAGAATGCAGAGGAAGCAGGCTTGGGGGATTTAATCCAATTTAAGCAGATGCAGGTCAAAGACTTCACGACAAATCTGGAGTTTGGCGTAATTGTCGGCAATCCGCCTTATGGAGAACGTCTCGGCGAGAAAAAAGCCGTTGAGCACATGTACAAAGAAATGGGACAGGCGTTCGAACCGCTTGATACCTGGTCTGTGTATATGCTGACATCAAATGAGAATTTTGAGGAAGCATACGGCAGAAAAGCGACGAAGAAACGAAAGCTCTTTAACGGATTTATTAAAACGGATTATTATCAATACTGGTCAAAAGTAAGGCCGCAGCGCAAGAAAACAGAAAACGCATAAAAAGAAGACGCTCTACATGCGTCTTCTTTCATCTTTCAGCCATATTCTATCGTTACCAACGGTGCGCTTTCGCGTTGCTTCTCAATATAATGTTGGTTTGGGACATTTCAGTGTGACCGTTTACTTGAGACTTAGAACGTTTAGGCCGCGTCCAATTGTGATGAAACAGTTCAGAATGCTGATCTAATCGATTTCTATAACTCATGTCAACATCACTCCCTGATAGAATATTGTTGATAAGACGGATATTCCGGGTACGGGATATCGAGTGTAGTTTGTGCATATTTCGGCGATAACATGCGGAAAGCATGTATATAAAATGAAAAGTTCGCATACAATGATGATTATTTCCATCAGAGGTGATCTCATGCTGAACAGCGAACATTTTAATCTCATTCAAAGGGCGCTTGACGCAACAGCCAACGAGCTGAAGGAGCACGGGGCTGATTCGTCTCCGTCTGTGATGTCGCATGCACTAAATGATTTAGAAAAAGCGGTGGAACATATTTATTCAACAGACCATCCTTTTTTATCGGCGCATGTGATCAATCGAAAGTAAGTTGTAAAAAAACTTGGCATTGCCAAGTTTTTTTATTGTATTCATCAGTAGGAAATGATATTATTGGTGGTCTGAATGTCGAATAGTTGGGGGTTGAAACTAGGTGACAACATCACGTTTGCCTTTTTCTTTAACGAAAACAAAGAATTTTTATGAAGAATTGAACAATTGGATTGGTGACGTGTTTTACGATATCCTTCCCGAAAAAGGGTTTGATCTTCGGGATGAGCAAGTATTTATGGCTTTTCAGCTGGAGCGGGCGTTTAAAGAGAAAAAAGTCATGTTTGCCGAAGCTGGAGTGGGAACGGGGAAAACGCTGGTTTATCTTCTTTTCGCGATCAGCTATGCAAGATATGTCGGCAAACCTGCCATTATCGCTTGTGCTGATGAAACATTAATCGAACAGCTAGTGAAAAAAGAGGGCGATATTTCAAAGCTGGCTGAGCATTTGGATCTGAAAATTGATACAAGGCTGTCGAAGTCACATGAGCAATATTTATGCTTGAAGAAGCTTGAAAAAACGATGCAGCGATCTGATGATGATAAATGGCTGGATCTTTATGAGTCATTACCCTCATTTGTTCATGAATCACAGGCGATGCAGCGCTTTTATCCGTATGGCGACCGTAAGCAGTACGCAAATCTATCAAATGAAGAATGGTCTGAAGTAAGCTACGACTCGTTTCAGGATTGTCTGACTTGTGATATGAGACATAGATGCGGTTTGACACTTTCCAGAGATTATTACCGCAAGTCAACGGACTTGATCATTTGTTCCCATGATTTTTATATGGAGCATGTGTGGACGGAAGAATCGCGCAAACGAGAAGGCCAGCTGCCGCTCTTGCCTGATCATAGTGCTGTTGTATTTGATGAAGGACATCTGTTAGAGTTTGCTGCACAAAAAGCGTTAACCTACAGAGTGAAGCAGTCTACTCTTGAATTGTTTTTAGAACGTTTGCTTCAAAATGACATCAGAGAAGAGTTTGCTGAACTGATTGAAGATGCGCTTGCTGCAAACGATGAATTTTTCTATGTTCTTTCTGAAGAATCAAAAGAAGTAGCCGGTTCACACCGTTTAGAAATAAAAAATGACCAGCGTGTCAAAAAGGCGGCGGACGAGCTTTGCCGTTTGCTTGATAAAATCGGTGAGGCTCTTGTGTTCGAGTCTGAGATGTACACGATTGATCAATACGAGCTGTCAGTTGTGGAAGAATATGTTGAACAAATGGCGTATTCATTATCTCTATATCAAAAGGATGCGATCAGCTGGCTTGAGAAAAAGGAAGCTGAATCAACCTTTGTTGTGATGCCAAGAACGGTAGCGGAAGTGCTTGGCGAAAAAGTGTTTTCTAAGAAAATTCCTTATATCTTTTCTTCTGCCACGCTGTCAGAAGGCGGTTCGTTTGATTATATTGCCGACAGTCTCGGGATTCACGATTATTTATCATTAACCGTTGATTCTCCTTATGATTATGACGAGCAAATGACCGTTAATCTATATGCAAAAACAGATATGGCTGCTGAACAAAAAACGGCTGAAACGATTGAAACAATCAAACGTTATAAAGGCAGAACGCTGGTGCTTTTCCCTTCTTTTGAAGAATTAAACGAGTTTAAGCAGCTATCGGCGGCTTGGGAGCTGCCGTATCCGATTTTCTTTGAAGGTGATGAGGAAATCAGCAGCTTAGTGGAGAAATTCCAAGAGGAAGAGGAAACAGTACTTTGTTCGGTTCACTTATGGGAAGGACTCGATATTCCTGGTGACGCATTGAAGAATGTTACCATTTGGTCATTGCCATTCCCGCCTCATGATCCTGTATTTACAGCGAAACGCAACGGGGCGAAAAAAGATCCGTTCGAAGAAGTTGATCTGCCATATATGTTATTACGCGTACGGCAGGGCATCGGGCGCCTGATTCGTTCGAATCAAGACAGCGGCTCGATTCACATTTACGCTGGCGGAGAAAATGGACGCATCATTGATGAAGTCAAAAAGGTCTTGCCTGTTAAACCGCATATGATGTAATAGAAAAAGCTGACGATCGTGTTCGTCAGCTTTTTTAATGTGTCAGCGGGATAGCCAGCCGCCGTCAACTGCTAAAATATGCCCATTTACATAATCTGAAGCACGTGATGCCAAAAAGACTGCAGTTCCCCCGATATCATCTGCTTTGCCCCAGCGGCCGGCAGGGATTCTTTTTAAAATGTCCTCATTTCGCTTTTCATCATCCCGAATAGGCTGTGTATTCGCGGTAGAAATATAGCCCGGGGCGATTGCGTTGACCTGAACACCGGACGCCGCCCACTCATTTGCAAATGATTTTGTCAAACCGGCAACCGCGTGTTTGCTCGCTGTGTAAGCGGGAACGAGGATACCGCCTTGAAAAGATAGGAGAGAGGCGATATTAATAATCTTTCCATAACCTCTTTTCAGCATGTAACTGCCTGCCAGCTGTGTCAGAATAAACAAGCTGTTTAGATTGACATTCAGTACATGCTGCCAGTTCTCTTCTGCAAAATGCTCCGCTTTTTCTCGGTGAATAATACCGGCATTATTGACAAGAATGTCGATCTGCCGGCTTTCGAACAGCTCAGCTGCAGAATCCTTTATCGCTTCTGGCTTGCTCATGTCCAATGTAAAAGACATAAACGTTCGGCCTTCTTGTTCCACAAGCTGCTGTGTTTCAGACAGGCTGCTTTTATGTGATGTGCCGATAATATCAGCGCCGGCCCCGGCCAGCGCTTTGGCAATTCCTTGACCGATTCCCGTTCCCGGTCCTGTTACCAGCGCTGTTTTTCCTTCTAATGAAAAGGCGTCATGTAGATAACTCATCTTATTTCAGCCCATCCATCGGAACGACATCCATGTCCGTGAATGTGTAGTTTTCTCCAGCCATTGCCCACACAAAGCTGTAGTTTGATGTTCCTGCGCCAGAGTGAATAGACCAAGCAGGAGAAAGGACAGCCTGCTCATTTCCGACAACTAGGTGGCGGGTTTCGTCCGGCTGGCCCATGAAGTGAAACACCTTCGAATCCTTCTCAAGATCAAGGTAAAGATAAGCCTCCATCCGGCGGTCATGGACGTGTGCCGGCATAGTATTCCAATTGTTGTTTTGATCTAACATCGTAATTCCCATCATAAGCTGACAGCTTTTAATGCCATCTTGATGAATGACTTTGTACAGGCTTCTGACGTTAGACGCTGCATCATCGCCAAGCCGGTCCGGTGTCAGTTCAGAAAGAGCGGCTTTTTGCGTCGGATAGCTTTGATGGGCACAAGCGGAGACGAAGTAAAACTTAGCTTGTTCTCCGTTCAGGCTTGTGAATGCTACATCCTGATTGCCCATTCCGATATAGAGAAAATCCTTTGTTTGAAGCACATATTCATCATCACCAACCCTGACAGCGCCAGGCTGGCCGACATTAATAATCCCGATTTCACGCCGTTCTAAAAAGAAATCTGTTTTAAGGAAATCCCCGGCATCAAGCTTCAGGTCACTTTGCCCAGGAGCGGCGCCGCCGATGACAACCCGGTCTTCATGTGAGTAATACATCGTAAGTTTGTTTTCCGTAAATAAAGTATCCATTAAGAAATGACTGCGAAGCTCCTCTGTTGTAAAGCGTTTTACTTGTTCAGGGTGTACAGAATAACGGTTTTCCATTGTATTTCCCCCTTGGTTAGGATTTCGGCATCACTTGAATGAAAATATTTTGGTAACGGTTTCAAAGAAAATTTTAGGATAAATAGTGAAAAGAGTCAACGGGAAAATTGTGAATAAGCACATTATTAAAAAAACTCTTTCCAAATTTTAAAAATATGGTATTCTTTTGTTGTAACGGTTTTGAAATCGGTTTCAAATATATGAGATACAGGAGCACTTGAATGAAAAAGAAAACAACTGGCCATACGACCATCAAAGACGTAGCTGAATATGCAGGAGTTTCGAAATCGACAGTTTCCCGCTATATCAACGGAAAAATTGATGCGATTTCTCCTGAAAAAGTGAAAAACATTAAAAAGGCAATTGCAGAATTGAATTATCGACCAAGTAAAATGGCACAAGGTTTGAAAATAAAAAAAAGCAAATTAATCGGATTTGTTGTAGCTGACATTACAAATCCTTTTTCGGTCGCGGCTTTCAGGGGAGTCGAAGAGGTTTGTGATCAATATGGCTACAGCATTATGGTGTGCAACACAGATAACAGTCCTGAAAAAGAGCGGGAAATGCTCTTAAAGCTTGAAGCCCATTCGGTTGAAGGGCTGATTTTAAACGCAACCGGAGAAAACAAGGATGTGCTGCACGCCTTTGCCGAACAGCAAATTCCAACGATATTAATTGACCGGAAACTTCCGGATCTGAAACTGGATACGGTAACAACTGACAACAGAAGGATCACAAAAGAGATTCTTCAGAAGATTTACAGCAAAGGGTACACTGATGTCGCGCTGTTTACCGAACCGATTTCATCAATCAGCCCTCGTGCAGAAAGAGCAGCTGTGTATCAGGAAATGGCTTCGGCCCAAAATGCGAACGGGCTTGTAAGAATGTATGAAATTGACGTGAAAAACAAGGAGAAGCTTAAGGTGGCGCTTCGTTCTTTTCACAAGGAGATGCCGGAGCAAAAAAAAGCGATTCTGGCTTTGAACGGCTTAATTATGCTGAAAATCATCAGCTGTATGGAAGAGCTTGGCCTGCGCATCCCTCAAGATATAGGGATTGCTGGGTTTGATGATACGGAATGGTATAAACTGATTGGTTCGGGCATTACAACGATCGCCCAGCCGTCACATGATATGGGCAGGACGGCGATGGAACGTGTATTAAAAAGGATTGAAGGTGACAAGGGAGCGCCTCAAACCATTGAATTAGAGGCAGAAGTCATCATGAGACAGTCACTTTAATCCTAGGTGCCCTCAACTAAGAGGAGGTTAGGAAGAGATGAAGCTTGATGCGGTGACATTCGGGGAATCGATGGCCATGTTTTACGCAAATGAGTATGGAGGCCTTCATGAAGTATCCACTTTTTCTAAAGGGCTGGCCGGAGCGGAAAGCAATGTCGCTTGCGGCCTGGCCAGACTCGGATTTCAGATGGGCTGGATGAGCAAGGTAGGCAATGATCAGCTCGGAACATTTATTTTACAGGAGCTTAAAAAAGAGGGAGTGGATGTGTCCCGCGTGATCCGCTCGCAGGACGGAAATCCCACTGGTCTACTGCTGAAGTCAAAAGTGAAAGAAGGCGATCCGCAAGTTACCTATTACAGGAAAAACTCAGCTGCAAGCACATTAACTTCTGCTGAATATCCGAGAGATTATTTTCAATCCGCAGGCCATTTGCATGTAACAGGTATTCCGCCTGCCTTATCAGCCGATATGAAAGACTTCACGTATCATGTTATGAACGACATGAGAAACGCCGGGAAGACGATTTCACTCGACCCCAATTTGAGAGCTTCACTTTGGCCTGATCAAGCAACAATGGTATACACAATCAATGATTTGGCTGGGCTTGCAGACTGGTTTTTCCCGGGGATCGCAGAGGGAGAGCTATTGACCGGAGAAAAAACACCTGAAGGCATTGCAGACTATTATCTGAAAAAAGGTGTAAGCTTTGTCGCTATTAAACTCGGAAAAGAAGGCGCTTACTTTAAAACGAAGACAAGTGAAGGATTTGCAGAAGGCTTCCGGGTCGACCGGGTGGTTGATACAGTCGGTGCCGGAGACGGATTTGCAGTCGGTGTGATCAGTGGTATCCTCGACGGTTTATCGTACAAGGATGCGGTGCAAAGGGGAAATGCGATTGGCGCTTTGCAAGTGCAGGCACCGGGGGATATGGACGGCCTGCCGACCAGGGAGAAATTAGCCGCGTATTTATCTGCTCAAAGAACGGTTTACCAAAAGAAAGGGGATTATTAATATGGAGTCTAAAATCGTTGAAAACCGTCTGAAAGAAGCAAGGCTGATTGCAGTCATCCGCTCAAATGATAAACAGGAGGCTTGTCAGCAGATTGAGAGTTTACTAGATAAAGGGATTCGTGCGGTTGAAGTGACTTATACGACGCCTGGGGCTTCAGATATTATCGATTCCTTCCGTAATAGAGAAGATATCTTAATCGGCGCGGGCACGGTCATCACTGCACAGCAAGCGGGAGAAGCTGCTGAGGCTGGCGCACAGTTTATTGTCAGTCCGGGTTTTTCAGCTGACCTTGCTGAACACCTTTCTTTTTTAAAGACACATTATATCCCTGGCGTATTGACTCCGAGCGAAATCATGCAAGCGCTGACATGTGGTTTTACTACATTGAAGCTATTCCCAAGCGGTGTGTTTGGCATCCCATTTATGAAAAATTTAGCGGGCCCTTTCCCGCAGGTGACCTTTATTCCGACAGGCGGGATACATCCGTCTGAAGTGCCGAATTGGCTCAAAGCCGGAGCTGGCGCCGTCGGCGTCGGAAGCCAGCTGGGCAGCTGTTCAAAAGATGATTTGCAGGCTGTTTTCCAAGTGTAAGTGAGATTGTTTTTTCATAACCGGAGGATGGGAGAATCCACATATGAAAATCAAAGCGACAATTGAACGGGTACCTGGCGGAATGATGATTATTCCGCTGTTTCTGGGAGCAGCGCTCAATACGTTTGCGCCTGGAACAGCGGAGTTCTTTGGAGGGTTTACGGGTGCTTTGATTACCGGAACGCTGCCGATACTGGGTGTTTTTATTTTTTGCGTAGGAGCGACGATTGATTTTCGTTCTTCAGGCTATATCGCAAGGAAAGGAATCACATTATTATTGGGGAAGGTCGGATTTGCGGCGCTGCTTGGCGTGATCGCAGCGCAATTTATACCTGATGAAGGCATACAATCCGGCTTCTTTGCAGGTCTTTCTGTTTTAGCAATTGTCGCAGTGATGAATGAAACGAACGGCGGCCTGTATTTGGCGCTCATGAATCATATGGGAAGAAAAGAGGATGCTGGCGCTTTCGCGTTTATTAGTACAGAATCAGGGCCTTTTATGACCATGGTGACGTTTGGTGTGACGGGACTTGCCGCATTTCCGTGGGAAACACTGGCAGCGACAGTCATCCCGTTTTTACTCGGGTGTATACTTGGAAATCTTGATCATGACCTCAGAGACTTATTCAGCAAGGTTGTACCGGCGATCATCCCGTTTTTTGCCTTTTCCCTCGGAAACACCTTGAATTTTGGAATGCTGATCCAATCAGGGCTTCTCGGCATTTTTATCGGTGTTTCTGTCGTCATTTTATCGGGAAGCTCCTTGTTTTTGCTTGATCGTTTTGTCGCGCGGGGAGATGGTGTCGCGGGAGTGGCGGCTTCTTCTACGGCGGGGGCAGCTGTAGCCGTGCCATACGCATTAGCGGAAGCGAATGCTTCGTTTGCGCCAGTTGCCGAATCAGCAACCGCAATCATAGCGACAAGCGTTATCGTCACCTCGCTGTTAACCCCGCTGGCAACAGTATGGGTGGATAAAAAAATCAATGAGAAAAAACGGAAAACACCGCCGCCAAAAAATCAAATGACAATCAACTGAACAAAGAAGGCTGCCGCCAAATGCCGGCAGCCTCTTATACAAACAAGTTGACTTTCATACCCCCTTCCATTAGCCTGTAATGGAACGGCTAGAATAGGGAGGGAATGGATATGGAGATACATACATATGAAAAGGAATTTTTTGATCTTTTAAAAAGAATCTCACATTATAGCGAAGCAGTTGCGTTAATGCACTGGGACTCCAGAACAGGCGCGCCAAAAAACGGCTCAGAGGACCGTGCCGAAAGCATCGGCCAGCTTTCAACAGATATATTCAATATCCAGACATCAGATCGGATGAAGGAGCTAATCGATGCCCTGTATGAACGATTTGATGACTTGTCTGAAGATACGAAAAAGGCAGTAGAGCTGGCGAAAAAAGAGTATGAAGAGAATAAAAAAATCCCTGAGGCTGAATACAAGGAATACGTAATTCTGTGTTCAAAGGCAGAAACTGCGTGGGAAGAAGCGAAAGGAAAATCTGATTTCAGCTTGTTTTCCCCTTATTTAGAGCAGCTGATTGAATGCAATAAACGTTTTATTACGTATTGGGGTTATCAAGAGCATCCTTATGATGCATTGCTTGATTTGTTTGAGCCGGGTGTCACGGTAAAGGTGCTTGATCAGCTGTTTTCCGAGCTTAAGGAAGCGATTATTCCTCTTGTTAAACAGGTGACAGCTTCCGGAAATAAACCAGATACAAGCTTTATCACAAAAGCGTTCCCTAAAGAAAAGCAAAAAGAGCTCAGCTTGTATTTTTTACAGGAGCTTGGCTACGATTTTGATGGTGGACGGCTTGATGAAACTGTTCATCCGTTTGCGACCACGATGAACCGCGGAGACGTTCGCGTCACGACGAGATACGACGAAAAAGATTTTCGTACGGCGATCTTTGGCACCATTCATGAGTGTGGCCACGCGGTATACGAGCAAAATATTGACGAAGCACTGAGCGGCACGAACTTATCAGACGGTGCATCAATGGGAATCCATGAATCTCAATCATTATTTTACGAGAATTTTATCGGCCGCAACAAGCATTTTTGGACACCGTACTATAAGAAGATTCAAGAAGCATCACCTGAACAGTTCAAGGACATCTCTCTGGATGATTTTGTCCGGGCAATCAATGAATCAAAACCTTCATTTATCAGGGTTGAAGCGGATGAATTAACGTATCCTCTTCATATTATCATCCGATATGAAATTGAAAAGGCGATTTTTAGCAATGAAGTGTCAGTGGAAGAACTGCCGTCGCTTTGGAATCAAAAATACCAGGATTATTTAGGGATTACACCGCAGACGGACGCAGAGGGAATTTTACAGGACGTCCATTGGGCAGGAGGAGATTTCGGCTATTTCCCATCCTATGCGCTCGGTTACATGTATGCGGCTCAGCTGAAACAAAAAATGCTTGAGGATATTCCTGAATTTGACACTCTCTTGGAAAGAGGGGAATTTCATCCGATAAAGCAATGGCTGACGGAAAAGGTGCACATTCACGGAAAACGGAAAAAGCCGTTAGACATTATTAAGGATGCAACAGGAGAAGAGCTGAATGTACGCTATTTAATTGAATATTTGTCAAACAAATATTCAAATCTTTATCTGTCGTAATCAAAAGCCTGGCGGCACGGCCGTCAGGCTCTTTTATGATCGGAATTCCTTGAAAGACGAATGATATTTCAGAAAATGAAAATAAAGTTCGGAAATTTTCATTTTTCGTCTATGCAAGAGATTAGAATCTTGATATAATTTATTACAATATCATAAGAACACTCATATAATCGCGTGGATATGGCACGCAAGTTTCTACCGGGCACCGTAAATGTCCGACTATGAGTGAGCAATGAGACCGCATGTGTACGGTTTTTTGTTATATCAGCATTGCTTGCTCTTTTTTTGAGCGGGCAATGCTTTTTTTATTCTCATAACGGAGGTAAGCAGGATGGAAGCACTGAAAAGGAAAATAGAGGAAGAAGGCGTCGTATTATCTGATCAGGTATTGAAAGTGGATTCTTTTTTGAATCACCAAATTGATCCGCTGCTTATGCAGAAAATCGGTGACGAATTTGCCGCCAGATTTGCTAAAGACGGTATTACTAAAATTGTGACAATCGAATCATCCGGAATCGCTCCCGCTGTAATGACAGGCTTGAAGCTTGGTGTGCCGGTTGTCTTCGCGAGAAAACATAAATCATTAACACTCACCGACAACTTGCTGACAGCGTCTGTTTATTCCTTTACAAAGCAAACAGAAAGCCAAATCGCAGTCTCAGGAACCCACCTGTCGGATCAGGATCATGTGCTGATTATCGATGATTTTTTGGCAAATGGGCAAGCAGCGCACGGGCTCGTGTCGATTGTGAAGCAGGCAGGAGCTTCTATTGCGGGACTTGGCATTGTCATTGAAAAGTCATTTCAGCCGGGAAGAGATGAACTTGTGAACTTAGGCTACCGAGTGGAATCTTTGGCAAGAATTCAATCATTGGAAGAAGGAAAAGTGTCCTTCGTACAGGAGGTTCATTCATGAAAAATGGATTTGGCAAAACGCTGTCTTTAGGGATACAGCATGTGCTCGCCATGTATGCTGGTGCCATTGTCGTTCCTCTCATAGTTGGAAAAGCAATGGGCCTGACTGTCGAACAGCTGACCTACTTAGTATCGATTGATATTTTTATGTGCGGTGTGGCTACACTTCTGCAAGTGTGGAGCAACCGATTTTTCGGGATCGGGCTTCCGGTAGTGCTTGGCTGTACATTTACCGCTGTATCGCCGATGATTGCGATTGGATCTGAATACGGGGTTTCAGCGGTTTACGGAAGCATTATCGCTTCAGGTATTCTCGTCATTCTGATTTCATTTTTCTTTGGAAAGCTCGTATCATTTTTTCCGCCGGTCGTGACAGGATCAGTTGTTACGATAATCGGCATTACACTTATGCCGGTAGCCATGAATAACATGGCCGGCGGTGAAGGAAGTGCAGATTTCGGAGACCTTTCCAATCTTGCTCTCGCCTTTATCGTTTTGAGTATCATTGTGCTTCTATACCGTTTTACGAAAGGCTTTATCAAATCCATCTCGATTTTGATCGGTATTTTAATTGGTACTTTCATCGCTTATTTTATGGGAAAAGTCCAATTTGATAACGTTTCGGACGCGGCAGTTGTTCAAATGATTCAGCCATTTTACTTCGGAGCGCCGTCTTTTCACGCAGCGCCTATTATTACGATGTCCATCGTTGCGATTGTCAGCCTTGTAGAATCAACTGGTGTTTACTTTGCCTTAGGTGACCTGACGAACCGCCGTCTGACAGAGAAAGATTTGTCAAAAGGCTATCGCGCTGAAGGGCTGGCTGTGCTGCTGGGCGGTATTTTTAACGCTTTTCCTTACACGGCATTCTCTCAAAATGTCGGGCTTGTACAGCTGACAGGAATCAAGAAAAATGCCGTAATTGTTGTCACGGGTGTAATCTTAATGGCATTTGGGCTGTTTCCGAAGATTGCTGCTTTCACGACCATTATTCCATCTGCTGTTTTAGGAGGTGCGATGGTGGCGATGTTTGGAATGGTGATCGCTTACGGAATCAAAATGCTCAGCCGCATTGATTTTGCCAAACAGGAAAATCTGCTGATTGTTGCCTGCTCAGTGGGTCTGGGTCTCGGTGTAACAGTTGTGCCGGATATTTTTAAGCAGCTTCCGAGTGCCTTAACGCTTCTTACAACAAACGGCATTGTCGCAGGCAGCTTCACTGCAGTAGTCTTAAATATTATATATAACGTATTTTCTAAAGCCAAAAAAACAGAACAAAAAGCTGACATCACTGAGCAAAAAACAGCAGTCTAAACTCCGCCGCGGCGGAGTTTTTTGCATATAAAAAAGATCATTGCGGCACAATGTATGCAAAGAGGTGATCGCATGGCGTTTATTTTATCCATCGGAACAAGTCTTCCTGCGTACGATGTAAACCAAGAGAGAGCGACTGAGTTCGCCCGCTATATGTTTCAGCATTCCTTTAAAGATATTGACCGGCTGTTAACCTCATTTAAAAATGGGCAAATCCACTCAAGACAATTTGTCAAGCCGATTGAATGGTATAAAGAGGGTCACAGCTTCGAAGAAAAAAATCAAATATACATAGAAGAAACACTTAAGCACAGTAGTGAGGCTGTTCGCGAGTGCCTCTCTCATCCTGAGTTTTTTCAAGAAGCCATCCCTTATGAGAAAGTGGATGCTGTTTTTTTCGTCTCCACCACGGGCCTTTCCACACCGAGCATCGATGCGCGGCTCATGAATGAACTCCCGTTTTCTCCATATACGAAGCGGATTCCGCTTTGGGGGCTCGGCTGTGCAGGAGGAGCCAGCGGACTCGCGCGTGCAGCCGAATACTGCAAAGCGTATCCTGAGGCTTTCGTGCTTGTCATTGCTGCTGAGCTGTGCAGTCTGACATTCCAGCCGGAAGATAAAACGAAAAGCAATCTTATCGGCACTTCGCTTTTTGGCGACGGCATTGCCGCAGCATTATTATGCGGAGAGAAGGCGGACCGCAGGACATCAAAACTGAAGCTTGTACCGAAGATAACAGATTCTCAATCTGTGTTGATGAAACAATCAGAAGATGTTATGGGCTGGGACTTTACTGAGCAAGGATTCAAAGTCATTTTCTCAAGAGATATTCCGACTTTGGTGGAAAAATGGCTCAAAACGAATGTACAGGTTTTTTTAGACAAACATCAGCTGTCATTCAGTGATATCAGTGTTTTTTTGGCACATCCAGGCGGAAAGAAAGTGATCGATGCATACATCAAAAGTCTTGAGCTGACATCAGAAAAGCTTTTATCTGCACAAAGCATATTGCAAATGCACGGAAATATGTCTTCAGCCACAATATTGTATGTGATCAAAGAGCATCTGCTGAACGGACATAAAAAAGAAGCAGAACGGGGACTGATTGGCGCACTAGGGACCGGGATTTTCATCAGAGCTGCTGTTATTCAACTGGGAAAAGGGGGCTTGATTCATGTTTTGGTTGTTAATCGCCATTCTCATTGCTCAACGAGCAGCTGAAATGGCAGTAGCCAGACAAAACGAACAAAAGGTAAAGAAACAAGGGGCGATCGAATTCGGCGAGAGCCACTATCCGTATATCATCATCATGCATATCCTTTTTTTCCTGTCTTTAATTGCGGAAGTGCTGCTGATGAACAAACAGCCGTCAAGCTGGTGGATCTGTATCGCTGCGGCTATTTTAAGCGTGCAGGCAGTACGGTATTGGGCACTTTGTTCCTTAGGAGCATATTGGAATACGAAAATCCTTGTCGTTCCAGGTGCGGAGCTTGTAAAAAAAGGCCCTTATAAATGGATGAAGCATCCAAACTATACCGTTGTTATATTAGAAATCTTATTGATTCCGCTGCTGTACCAAGCGTACGTCACCATGTGTCTGTTTTCCGTTGTCAACGCCGTGTTGTTAACCGTCAGGATACGTACAGAAGACAAAGCATTAGAGGAATACAGTATAAAATAGAGATTGAAAATCATTCTCATCCATGTTAAAATGAATTTGAAAAAGATTCTCAATCAGGATGGTGAAGCAAATGACAATGCTGTTTTTGCTTGGGGCGGTTTGTACATATAGTATATTAATTGGTTTTGTATTAAAAGGAATCTCTAATAAATCTGTTTAAAATGAATCTGGAACTTGTCAAAGTTGCAGATTTTCTTTTATAGAAGCTGCCGTAATGGCAGCTTTTTTCTATTCTCTTAAAGAAATTTGGCTCATTCTTGTGTAAAATGAAAGAGGAATGTATTCAGATCTTCGAAAAAGATTCACAATTGAAACGGCACAAAGGGGTTCAGATTTATGACAGAACATAACAGAAAAGAGCTTATGCACAAAACAGGGGAACTTTATAAGCAATTCATCGAGAATCAAGATGAAGAAAGAGCTGCTAAACTGGCTGCAGTCATGAAAAAAGCGGTAGATGGAGAGGTTTATATCGCGTTTACCGGGCATTATTCAGCGGGCAAATCGTCACTGCTGAACTGCCTGTTAATGGAGAATATTTTGCCGACAAGCCCGATCCCGACAAGCGCTAACCTTGTTGTGATCAGAAACGGGGAAAAGCGTGTTCGGCTTCATACAACAGACGGAGCGTGTGCTGAGCTGGAGGGGGCTTACCAGAAAGACAAGGTGCAGCAATATTGCAAAGATGGGGAGCAGATTGAAAGCGTTGAAATTTTTGACCGGTATACTGAGATCGATTCTGGGGTTGCGTATATTGATACCCCTGGGATTGATTCAACAGATGATGCCCATTTTCTATCAGCGGCGTCTATTCTCCATCAGGCGGATGCGTTGTTTTACGTCGTTCACTATAATCACGTGCACTCTGAGGAAAATGTAAAGTTTCTCAGGTCGATAAAAGAAAGCATTCAGAATGTGTATTTTATCGTCAATCAAATTGACCGCCACGATGAGGCGGAGACACACTTCGGAGACTATAAAGCACAGGTAGAGGAGATGCTTTGCAATGAAGGCATTTCAAAGGAATCACTTTATTTTACGTCAGTGACAGAACTGAACCACCCGTTCAATCAGATTGGGGTCCTGAGAGAAGAATTAAGAAGAATAGAACAGCAAACAAAAAGCAATTTGCAGGCTTTAACAGAACAAAAAGTCCGTAATCTGCTGAAGGAACATACGGAAATCCTTTTGAAAGACGAAACAGACGGTCCAACCTTTGCTGAACAGCTTGGTACACAAACTGATCTGGTCCAATCGCTGCGTGATCAATTGGATGAGGCGGCAAAACAAGCGACTGAGGCAGAAAACAGGATGCAGGAAGAAATCAATCGCATTTTAAAAAACGCCAATCTGACCCCCTTTGACATGCGTGAGTTGGCAGCTGCATTCCTAGAATCGCGAGAGCCTTCTTTTAAAACCGGTTTTTTCTTTTCTAAAGCAAAAACTGCACAGGAAAGAGATAGAAGAAGGAATGCTTTTTTCTCTGATGTGAAAAAACGAACAGAGGCCGAAGCGGATTGGCACATAATAGACACGTTCCATAAACTCGCCAAGTCATTTGATGTTCATACAGCTAAAAGTGAAAAGCTGATTCAGGCCTTCCGCACTCCGCTTGAAATTGACATCATTGAGCGCGCGGTCAAGCAAGGTGCAGCTCTTTCCTCTGAATATGTATTGCAATATACAAAAGACTTGGCAGAGCTCATCCGCAAAGAGGCGAAAAGAAAAGCGGCAGACATCATAAAGGAGCTTACCGCGATGGTGAAAGAGCGTGTTTCCAAAGACTTGCAAACCATCAATGGCCGTCTCATCCAGGAATCAGAAAAACTCTCCCACCTCCAAGAACAGGCCCGTTTAGAGAATAATGCCCGCGAGAAAGCTGATTGCATGTGGGCCATTTGGGAAGAGAAGTCCGTATACCCGATGCACATAGACACCGACTGGTTTAAAACGAAGAAAAAAATAGTAGCGGCTCCAAAACAGAAACGAAGCCAAGACCGGCAGACGCAGCAGTCGATGCAGAAACCAGAAATCAAAATGGAGCAAGAGCTGCCGCTTCAAGACCAAATCAAACGCTTTCACATCTTGTCTGACCTTTTAGGCGAATACAGCATGTTATCAAAGCAAACTTCAGCCTTTCGGGAAAGAATTAAAAGGCTTGAAGAACGGAAATTTACACTTGCGCTTTTTGGAGGCTTCAGCTCGGGGAAATCATCATTTGCCAATGCGCTTGTCGGCGAAAGGGTGCTGCCATCCTCACCAACGCCAACCACAGCGACAATTAACAAAATTACAAAACCAACCAATGGAAATATAAACAAGACGGCGGATGTGGTGTTTAAGACGGAAGATGACATAACGGCTGAAATTTTACAGCTCACCGGAATAAAAGAAGAACCAGCAGGCCGTTCTTTCACAGAGAAATGGGAAAAGGCAGTCAAAAAAAGCCAGCTGCCGGAAGAACATATCAAATTGATCAGCAATTTCCTGCTTGCATACGAAAAGGTTCAGCAATATATACAGGAACAAAAAAAATTAACAATTCCGCTGTCTGAATTAAAACCCTATGTGGCAGAGGAGACAACGGCCTGCGCTGTGAAAGAGGTAACAGTCTATTATACATGTCCGCTGACTGAAAAAGGGATTACGATCGTTGATACGCCCGGCGCGAGCAGCATGAATAAACGGCATACAGAGCTGGCGTTCCAATATATTAAAGATGCCGATGCGTTTTTTTATATGACATATTATCAGCATTCCTTCTCGAAAGGAGACCGTTCATTTTTGCGAAAGCTCGGGCTGGTAAAAGAATCGCTCAGTATGGATAAAATGTTTTTCGTCATTAATGCGGCAGACCTTGCGAAAGATAAAACAGAGCTCGAAACAGTGACCGATTATGTCAGCGCAGAGCTTGTAAAAGAGGGGATTCAAGAACCGCAGCTCTTTACTGTATCAAGTAAAGAGGAACTGCTCGGCAAACCGGAATCATTTTATAACCAGTTCCCGAAAGTAAGAAAACACTTAGACCGATTTATTGAAGTGGATGTAAAAAAAGCGTCAGCTGCACAGCTCAGTTCGGAAGCAGACAAACTATGCGAAACTGTTTTCCAGCTTTACCAATCCCAGCATCAGTCCAGGGAGGAAAAGGAAGCACAGAAACAGCGCCTTATGCTGTCATTTGAGCGGACTGCAGCCGAGATCGAGAAACGGCGGAACTCAGAAACCATTATTGAGAAAGTAAAAAAAGACACAAAAGAGCAGCTTTATCACATTACACAGCGATTATCCTTTTTTGCAAATGATTTATTAAAATCGGCATTTCATCCCGGGCTTCAGAACGGAGATTGGAAAAAGAACGTCGGCAAGGCGATGACAACCGCCTTACATGAATATCAGTTTGAATATGTTCAGGAAATCAAAACGCTTGATGTACGCATGAGCGGTTTCATCGAGCGGCATATTGCCGAAGAGTGGCTGGAAAGCTTTCAAAAAACATTAAACGAGGATGGTTATTTTTCCATTTATGCGGGCCATCAGCATTCGAACGGCATACAGCTTAAGGAAGTTGAACCTGAATTAGACGAACGTGCCTTTGAGCAGGAACAAAAAGAGATCAAATCACCGAAGCAGTTTTTTGAACAGAAAGGAAAAGCGGCCTTCATCGAAGCTGTTCGGATGAAACTCACGAAAATCACAGAGGTTTGGGTGAAAAACGAAGAAGAAAGCCTTATCTCTCATTACACAGATCATCTCAGACGTTTACAGGAGGATATGGCTGAAAAAGCAATGGAACAAATAAAGGATCAAAAAGACACGTATTTAGGTGGATATGGGGAAGGGGAGCATGCGAAAGAGATTGAAAAGGCATACCAAGCATGCATCTCCTGGCAAAGATCAGACCATACAATAAAAATGTAAAATTCAGTTGGCTTGTATTTCAAGTCATGATAGACTAAATAGAAAAAAGCGAGATGAACGATTCATGTCAGAGGTACATAAAGCAATTTCAGCACATTCATCAAAACAGCACGAGCATATCAAAGCATTTATGCGTCTTGAAAACATGCGTGAAATGGCCATTGAAGAAGCGGTTTCAAAATGCAAAAACGATGAGCCTTTTACTACAGATGCAATTAATGAAATTACCGAGCAGATCAATCAGCTCGCCAAAAAAGGCATCGTCCCTACAAGACGCCTTGTATCAAAAGAAATGGTCAGAGAATACGTAAGCCGTATGTAAGCTGGATGATCCTGTCGCGAGTGAATCTCCTGCCGGAAGCATATACTATATGTATCCGATGTAAGGGGGGATTCATGTTGGGCAGAACAAAACTGGGAAACAGAAATGCACAGGCGAATAACAATGCCAAAAAGAAAAACGGATTTCAAACCCATTTTGACTCTTACGCAGGACGCGAAGCTGAAAAGCTGATCGCCAGCAACAAAAGACACAACGACTGATGATATTAAAACAGTATCTCTAATTGAAGAGATGCTGTTTTTTATTTTTGCGCGCTTTATGGTAAAATAGAAAGAATGAAAGAAAAGGGAGTATATCTTATGAATAATAATAAACTATTGCTAGTTGACGGCATGGCTCTTTTATTCCGGGCGTTTTTTGCCACGGCCGTGCATCGCAACTTTATGATAAATGACAGCGGGATGCCGACGAACGGCGTCAACGGATTTTTAAAGCATTTGATCACAGCTGTTGAAACTTTCCAGCCAACACACGTCGTCTGCTGCTGGGACATGGGAAGCAAAACGTACCGAAATGACCTGTTCCAAGATTATAAGGCGAACCGCAGTGCACCGCCTGTGGAGCTCATCCCGCAGTTTGATTTGGCAAAGGAAGCGGCCGCTGAGCTTGGTATCATGAATATCGGTTTTGCTGGGTATGAAGCGGATGATTGTATCGGAACTCTTGCCGCTTTGTTTGCGAATGAAGCTGACATTACGATCGTAACAGGGGACAGAGATTTACTTCAGCTGTTAACGGATAAAGTAAGCGTGGCTCTGCTCCAAAAAGGAATAGGAAATTATAAAGTCTATACAAAAGAGACTTTTTATGAAGAAACAGGCGTTCTGCCGAGGGCTTTGATTGATATTAAAGCGCTTATGGGTGATTCCAGTGATAACTATCCTGGCGTCAAAGGGATCGGAGAAAAAACAGCCTACAAACTGATTCGTGAATATGAAACAATTGACCGCTTATTAGAAAATCTTTCTCTTCTTCCGAAGGGACAGCAGGGGAAAATTCAGCAAGGTTTAAGCGATTTGGAGATGTCGAGGAAGCTTGCGGAAATTCATTGCTCTGTTCCGCTGGTCTGCACACTGAAAGACGCTTTATTTACCCTGCAAATGGAGCAGGCGGCTGACATGCTTCGCCGCCACCAAATCAAAGGAATTGAGCGCATGCTTGAAAAGCTGAACGCTAGAGAGATCGTGTAGATCTTCTAGCGTTTTGTATTGCTTTTTTTGGCTCTTTCCTCAAGCTCTGTTTTAGGGTCATTATGTGTATTGCCTTCCAGATCGCCTTGCGGAGTAACACCGCCGGTCAGCCGGCCTTTATCTTTCTTTTTCATGTTTGTTCACCTCGTCATTAGGATGACCATTGATCGAGATTTCATTCTTGTCATTCAGCCGGATCGCTGCTTTTGCCAGATGATCGGCTTTTTGGTTTTGTTTGCCCGGTATCCATTTGATGAAAAAAAGAGGGAAGGCCGCTTTTAATCGGATGATTTCTTCCACATACGGGTGAAACGTTTTATTTTTAACCATTTCAAACTCAGCGGCCCGTTCCACAATATCTGAATCGGTTCGAAAGGAAACAGATTGATACCCGCGCTTTGCACATAACTTCATCCCTTCAATTAATGCAAGAAATTCGGCTTCCTGGTTTGTATGCATTCCGATTGGAATAGAGAAAGATTCTGCTTTTCCTTCATGTTTGATAAAAATGCCGATGCCGGAAAGTCCGGGATTACCGGCGCTTGCGCCATCTACATATATTTCTGTAGGCATTAGGAACTCCTTTCATCATTCGGTATCATTTTTTTTGCTGCATAGGCATAAGGCAATGAAATCAAAGATACCGCAAACTTAATCAAATATGTAGAAATAAAAATATGAAGCCAAACGCCTGCAGGATAAATGCCGAAAAAAGCGACACCAGTAAATATAAATGTATCAAACAGCTGGCTGACTGCTGTACTGCCGCCGTTTCTGAGCCATAAAAGCCGATCAGAAGGAAATATCCTTCTAATTGCCGAATATACATAAACATCCAGCGTTTGGCTGAAGATAAAGGCAAGCAGACTTCCTAACGCGACTCGTGGAAGGAATCCGAAAATCGTTTCCAGTGCTGTTTGTGATATGTCGCTGGAAGCCGGTTCGAAAAGCAGCACGCCTTGCATGACAAATGTCAGCGTCAGGAGCGTTGAGAATCCGAGCCATACCGCTTTTTTGGCTTCAGCCGGTCCGTATTTTTCATTCAGCACATCTGTCGCAAAAAAGATTGTGCCGTACATCACATTCCCGAGCGTTGCTGTTAAGCCAAACAGTTCGACTGTTTTTACGACTTGAAGGTTGGCGCAGACTGTCGCAAAACCGATCCAAACAAATAGTCCCATTTTGCCAAATCCTTTATAAAATAAAAGAACAATGATAAAATGAATGATCGCAAAAATGATCCAAAACGAATTATTAAACAAAATGAAAATGCTTCCTTTCCGGGGTTAAGATTGGTTTGATTATAGCACAAGCCCGGCAACTAATGAATGGTAAGGTGATTGTAATGAAGCTCAGACCGCATATGAAAATAGAAGCAAAAGGGACGGGAACCGTCTCATTTTTGGGCGAAGACTGGCTGACAGCACAGCAAGCACGTATGCTCGCAAGAGAACTTGGCCGTTATCCATACATGAAAGAACTCGAGTTCGAAGACGAGAAAGGCGGCAGCTGGTCGCTGAAGGAATTGGAAAAGCTGACAGAGGAGCTTGCTCAAGAGCCTGATGACATTATTGTTTATTTTGACGGCAGTTTCGATAAGGAGAGCGAACTGGCCGGACTCGGAATCGTCATTTATTATTCATTGGGAGGAATCCGGCATCGTTTGAGAAAAAATAAAAGCTTCCGGCTGAAAACCAATAATGAAGCTGAATACGCGGCGCTTTATGAAGCAATAAGAGAAGTAAGAGAGCTTGGGGCAAGCAGAAATTCAATTACGATCAAAGGGGACTCGCTTGTGGTTCTGAATCAGCTTGACGGCAGCTGGCCTTGCTATGATCCGTCTCATAATGAATGGCTGGACAAAATAGAAGCACTCCTTGAATCGATGAAGCTTACTCCAACCTACGAAACCATACAGCGGAAAGACAACCAGGAAGCTGACGGGCTCGCTAAAAAAATTCTATCCCATCAATTCGTAGAAAGCCACACGAAATTAGACCGTAACGGAGATGACGATCTTGGATAAGAAAATGATCTTTAAAGAACTGACAGAACTGCACGATGAATATTGCAAGGACTGTTTTATTAAGAAGCAGTTTCGCAAAGAATTTGGCAAAACCTATGCGCATTCATTTTGTATTAATAAATGTACGGTTGGTGAAAAGCTGAAAGCATACGGAGATGTCTTAACCAATCACTAAAAAATAAAAACCGCAGAAGCTGCGGTTTTTATTTTTTAAATTCATCAAGCTGATGCTGGCTGTCATCCAGCAGCTGCTGTTGCTGCTGTACAAATTCAGGATCATCGAGAGCTGCCAGCTCTTCAGATTGTGACAGTTCTCTTGCATCCTCAATGGCTTGGTATGCGGAATCGACTAATGTTGTGCTTTGGCCTCTCGTCGCAGCTCCTGTCGTTTTCTGCGCTGTTTCCACCGCCAGTTCCAGCTGCCGCTTATCCGTAAAGCCAGTCTGATCCTCATCATGAAATTCTGAAGTCACAACAAACACCTCCGCGATTATTTTGCAGAGTTTCTTTAAAATTTATGTACTAAAATAGAAAATAAAATGAAAATAAGCCGATATAACTATTGAACCAGAATAAATAGGGCTGTTTTACTATTTGAGGTATCTTGGCAGAGAAGGGGAACGCAGCTATGGATGATAAAGACTTGAAGTCGATCCTTCACAAAACATTTATAGAAATATACAGTGATTTAGAAGAACTGGCGGATATCGCAAAAAAAGGGAAGCCGTCAATGGAAAAACACGTTGAAGAGATTGAACAGAGGTGCAAACAAAATATTTTGGCGATTGAGATCCAGATGAAAATCAAATAGGAGAGGCAAATGCCTCTCCTATATTTGTCATCTCATCATCATGTATTGAGTTTAGAGTTTTACAACATTAGAAGCTTGAGGTCCACGATTACCTTCGACAATTTCAAAAGAAACTTCTTGTCCTTCTTCTAATGATTTGTATCCTTCTCCTTCGATAGCTGTGAAGTGAACAAATACATCGTCTCCGCCTTCAACTTCAATGAAGCCGAATCCTTTTTCGTTGTTGAACCATTTTACTTTACCGTTTTGCATATTGCTTAATTCCTCCTAGTACTGTAGCACCCGTGTGCTAAAAAAAATTTTGTCACCATTTAACGTTGATTCATTGTTAAATGATGGTTCAACTATACACCATCTGGGAGCACCCGTCAAGTTTCGAAACTGCTTATTTTTCAAAAGAAGAGCAAGTTTCACAAAAAAATGTAACCGCTTTTATAAATGAATGAATATAAATAAAAAGAGCACACGATTTTCGTGTGCTCTCCAAAACATCATCAAGATAGCGCTCTGGTTTTTTGTTTGGCCGTCATCATTTCTGATTCCTTCAGGATATCCTCTAAAATCACTTCAGATGAGTTTGCTAAATGAAGGTCTTTAATGTTTTTCTTCATGCGCTGTAAAGTATCTTCATCTGCGAGAAGGGAAGTGACTGACTCGAGAATCTCTTCATGACGGTTCACGACGATCGCAGCTCCGCGATCTTCAAAGAAGTTTGCATTTTCTTTTTCCTGGCCAGGCACGGGTTTGTACAGAATGACAGGCACACCGATGGCAGTTGCTTCTGTCAAAGTAATGCCTCCAGGTTTTGTAATCATGCAATCTGTGATCCGGAACAGCTCATCAATGCGCTCCACATAGCCAAGAACTTTTAATTTGTCACCGTTTTCTGCTTCAAGCGCACTTAAAGATTCTTTTAAAGCCGTGTTTTTTCCGCACACGACAACCACCTGCACATGATCATCTTTGACAAGGTTTTCGCACAGCTCTTTTACGTTCTTTAATACACCGTGGGCGCCTGCCATGATTAGAAGCACTTTTTTATTTGGTGAAAGATTATACTTTTTATATATCGGCTCCACTGGCATGGATTCTTCAAATTGTGGCCTTATTGGGATTCCGGTGATTTTTACATTGCTTGGATGAGTACCGATCTCCAGCAATTTTTCCTTCACATAATCTGTCGCCACATAATATTTATCCACGTTCTCGTGAACCCAAATTTTATGAAGGCAAAAATCAGTCATAACGTTGAAGGTAGGGATGACCCTGCCTGTTCGGCGTCTGTATTCCGGCACGACGATCATCGGAAATGTATTAATAATAATATCAGGCTGATGTTCATCGACAAGTTCGCCCAATCGTTTATTACCCATTTTAAAGTAAATATTGAATTTACGTTTATTATAGATTTTGTCAACTCCGTAATAAAACAAACGATAAAACTGTTTCCCGATTGAGAAGCTTTTTAAATAAAGGTACTGAGTTACCTCTGAAACAATCGGATTTGACTCTTGGTACAAATTAGAAACTGTTACATGCTGAAAGCCGAGACGTACACATTGCTCATAAAGCGTTTTGGCTACCTGCACATGTCCATTTCCGTAATTTGCAGTCAAAATTAATACTCTTTTATTGGTATTCAAGTAAATTCACCTCAATGTAATCAACAACAAGCAAGCTTCATGCATCGTAAGGAGTTATTGTCTATACATAAACATAACACAAATACATAATCAAATTATTAATGCAGTGAAAAAATTAAGCTAATTTTAAAAGATTTGGATTCCATTATTTTAAATTTTTGTTATACGCATACTGAATCAGATGTATTTTATCATATTTTTTGCTCAGCGTATCACTAAAAAAAGAAAAATTAGTCCCATTCATAAGGAGTTTCTTGGTAAACGTAATAATTCAGCCAGTTCATAAACAATAATGTCGCATGCGCTTTCCAGCGATTCACCGGCTGCTTGCTGTCTTCTGCAAAATAATGTTTAGGCGCCTCGACAGTAGAAAGGTTTCGTTCAAGATCTCTTTCATACTCTTGAAGAAGCGTATTTGTATCATATTCAGGGTGCCCTGTTAAAAAGACTTGTTTTTCGTCTTTAGACACAATTAAGCAAACCCCAGCTTCCTTCGATGCGGTAAGAATATTTAACTCGGGCACTGCTTGAAGCTGTTCCATATTTATATCTGTATGCCGGGAATGCGGCACATAGTATAGCTCGTCAAAACCTCTTACCAATCTTTCGTGTTTTGAAAGAACTGAATGTTCGAACACACCGAAGATTTTTTTCGGCATTTGAATTTTTTCCACACCGTAATGGTAATACAAACCTGCTTGAGCGCCCCAGCAAATATGCAAGGTTGAAGTGACATTTGTTTTGCTCCACTCCATGATCTCTTTGAGCTCTTCCCAATATGAAACATCTTCAAACGCCAAATGCTCGATCGGCGCACCGGTGATAATCATGCCGTCAAACTTCTTGTGACGGATATTGGAAAAAGTCGTGTAAAATTCGTCAAGGTGTTCTCTTGCAGTATTTTTCGGCGTGTGTGTGCTTGGGATTAAAAATGTAAAATGAACCTGTAAAGGTGAATTTCCAAGCAATCTGAGAAGCTGAGTCTCTGTTTGGATTTTTTTCGGCATCAAATTCAATATGATAATTTTTTGCGGCCGGATATCCTGATGAAATGCTCTGCTTTCATCCATTACAAATATATGTTCACTCTCAAGCACCTGTTTTGCCGGCAGGTGTGTTGGTATATTAATAGGCAACGTGCCACCTCCATCATTTCCCCGTTTGATTTTCTTCATTATAGGAATTTTCACGCCAATTTTCAATCTATCTATAAGAGTTGAGGGGAAACAACAGAAAACTCTTTAAATAAAACGCATAGATACATCATTTGGTTTCACAGTAAAATGATTTTCCATGATGTATCTCAGAAGGGAATTGTATTGTTTTATAGAATGATAAGTAAAAATATGAGCCACATGAATTTATAATGAGCAGATGCTCACCACTTATTTGATTCATTTCTTAAGAGTTCTGATAAAAGGTGTTTGCATTTTGAATTGAGATAGAAAAAAGGTAAAATAATCAGCAGCAGGGACATAGGAGGGACTTACATGTCTATATATGATATGAAGGTACGCACAATAACAGGGAAAGACATGACACTTCAGCCTTTTGCCGGAAAGGTATTGATGATCGTGAATACAGCGAGTAAATGCGGCTTTACTCCCCAATTGAAGCAGCTTCAGGAGTTATATGATACATATCAGCAGGAGGGCCTGGAGATCTTAGGGTTCCCCTGCAATCAATTTATGAACCAAGAGCCTGGTGACGAGGCAGACATACAGGATTTTTGCGAAACAAATTACGGTGTTACGTTTCCTATGTTTTCAAAAGTAGAAGTAAATGGAAAAAACGCCCACCCGCTGTTTGTGTATTTGACGGAGCACGCGAAAGGGATGCTGGGAACTAAGGCGATCAAGTGGAATTTCACGAAGTTTATAGTGGACAGAAACGGAGAAATCGTTGGCCGATATTCACCAAATACAAATCCGAAAGAGCTGGAAGACGTTATCATGAAGCTATTAGGGCAATAAAGAGGTGTTTTTATGAAGGAATTGAAGCAGGCTGAGCAAATCAGAACATGGGTGCAATCTGTCCTAACAGGCGAAAGTTCTGGACATGATTGGCTTCATGTATCAAGAGTTGCAGATCTTGCTTTGTATATTGGAGAAAAGGAAAACGCGGATTTGTTCATCGTTGAAACAGCGGCGTTGGTTCATGATTTAATTGATGTCAAACTTCCTGATACGGTCAGGCTCTCTGTGAGCGAAGTATATGATCAGCTCGTTATTTTCGGAATTGGAAAAGAGGATGCTGACAGAGTGATTCACATTATCACAAGGATGTCCTTTCGGGACAGGGAAAAGTTTGAGGGGGAGCCGCTCTCCATAGAGGGAAAGGCCGTACAGGACGCTGACAGGCTTGATGCAATTGGTGCTGTCGGCATTGCGAGAGCTTTCATGTTTGCGGGTGCAAAAGGGCACGGCCTTTATGGAGATGATCAAAGCGCCTACGCTCATTTTTTTCATAAGCTGCTGCGGCTGAAAGATATGATGAATACAGACACCGCACGGGAACTGGCAGAAGAAAGACACGATTTTATGCTTCAGTTTGTCCGTCAATTAGAAAAAGATATACCCGGGATTGATGCCAAAACGTCGTAATAGAAGGCTTAGGGCGACTATGATAGAATAAGTCACAGATATGCTATAGGAGGACGATCATGAAGATAAAATCAATTGAACCTACGCCAAGCCCGAATACAATGAAGGTTATCTTAACGGAAGAGCTTCCGGCGGGCAAAAGCAATAACTATAAACCGGATCAAGCAGAAGGCGCACCGCCTGTTATAGCGGAAATCCTTAAAATAGAAGGGATTAAAGGGGTTTATCACGTCGCTGATTTTCTTGCTGTTGAACGAAATGCAAGATACGACTGGAAAGACATTTTACCGCAAGTCCGCACTGCATTTGGGATGGAAAGTGCTGAAAGCGCAGAAGAAAACCGCTCTGATCAAGAGTCTTTTGGAGAGGTGAAAGTTTTTGTACAGATGTTCAGCGGCATTCCTATGCAGGTCAAATTGACGGATGGGGAGCGGGAAGAGCGCTTCGGCTTACCTGAACGCTTTCAGCAGGCGATCTTAAAACTCAGATCTGAAGCCTCAAATGTTGTGTTTGAGCGGGCCTGGAAAGAACAAGGCGTTAGATTCGGCGACTTTAATGAAATCGGTCATGACGTGACAGAAGAGCTTCAGGCCGCATACAGTGATGATCGGCTGAAACGGCTGACAGAAGCAGCCGCTCAAGGAAAGGGCGAAGCAAAACAAGCAGTACAGCGCAAAGCGTATAAAGTAACGCTCGACATGCTGGATGATGAGGACTGGAAAAAGCGTTATGCACATCTGGAACAGATGGACCCGAAAGAGGAGGATATCCCGGTTTTACAAAAGGCATTGGATGATCCCAAGGTGTCCATCAGAAGACAGGCTGTTGTGTACTTAGGAATGATTGAAACACCTGATGTTCTTCCTCTATTGTATAAAGCACTTGAGGACAAAGCTGTCTCAGTCAGAAGAACGGCCGGAGACTGCCTATCTGATATCGGCGACCCTCAAGCTATTCCTGCTATGATCAAGTCGTTAAGCGACTCCAGCAAGCTTGTCCGCTGGCGTGCGGCTATGTTCCTGTACGAAGTAGGCGATGAAAGTGCAATTGAAGCTTTGCGCGCTGCCGAAGATGATCCCGAATTTGAGGTCAGCCTTCAAGTGAAAATGGCGCTTGAGCGTATTGAGCATGGAGAAGAAGCAAAAGGTTCTGTTTGGAAACAAATGACAGAGAGTAGAAATAAAGGTGAATAAAAGAAAGAAAAGGGTGCAGATCATGCACCTTTTTTATATGAATTCACTTTTTATAAAAATTATTTCGAATATTGTTGAAAAATACCCGAAAACTATTTATAGTAAGTAACAATATTAATAGTTGGAGGGTTCACATCGATAGAAAGCTATATAAATATAAAAACATGAAGGAAATAATCAAGGCGAGGGCGGCCTGTATTTTATCTTTTTGCAAAAACAGCCCAAAAATAAACTGAAAATTGTTAAAATAAAATCCAATCTAACAATTGAAAGAATTTAGGGGGATCACCATGGCAGAATTACGCAGTAACATGATCACACAAGGAATCGATAGAGCTCCGCACCGCAGTTTGCTTCGTGCAGCAGGCGTAAAAGAAGAGGATTTTGGCAAGCCGTTTATTGCGGTTTGTAATTCATACATTGATATCGTTCCTGGTCATGTTCACTTGCAGGAGTTTGGAAAAATCGTAAAAGAAGCAATCAGAGAAGCTGGGGGCGTACCGTTTGAATTTAATACCATCGGAGTAGATGACGGCATCGCGATGGGGCATATCGGTATGAGATATTCGCTGCCGAGCCGTGAAATCATCGCTGACTCTGTGGAAACGGTTGTATCCGCACACTGGTTTGACGGAATGGTCTGTATTCCGAACTGCGACAAAATCACGCCGGGAATGCTCATGGCGGCAATGCGCATCAACATTCCGACGATTTTTGTCAGCGGAGGGCCGATGGCGGCAGGAAGAACAAGTGACGGACGGAAAATCTCCCTTTCCTCAGTATTCGAAGGGGTAGGCGCTTACCAAGCCGGAAAAATCAATGAAAACGAACTTCAAGAATTAGAGCAGTTCGGATGTCCAACATGTGGGTCTTGCTCTGGGATGTTTACGGCGAACTCAATGAACTGCCTGTCCGAAGCACTTGGACTTGCTTTGCCGGGTAACGGGACCATTCTCGCGACATCACCGGAACGCAAAGAGTTTGTCAGAAAGTCGGCTGCGCAATTAATGGAAACCATTCGCAAAGATATCAAACCGCGTGATATCGTCACTGTAAAAGCGATTGATAACGCGTTTGCACTCGATATGGCGCTTGGCGGTTCAACAAATACCGTTCTTCATACGCTTGCCCTTGCAAACGAAGCCGGCGTTGAATACTCTTTAGAACGCATTAACGAAGTCGCTGAGCGCGTGCCGCACTTGGCCAAGCTGGCTCCTGCATCTGATGTGTTTATTGAAGATCTTCATGAAGCGGGCGGTGTGTCAGCAGCGCTGAATGAGCTTTCCAAGAAAGAAGGCGCGCTTCATTTGGACGCGCTGACTGTTACAGGAAAAACACTTGGAGAAACCATTGCTGGACATGAAGTAAAGGATTATGACATCATCCATCCGCTGGATCAACCATTCACTGAAAAGGGCGGCCTTGCTGTTTTATTCGGTAATCTGGCTCCAGACGGCGCTATCATTAAAACAGGCGGCGTACAAAACGGTATCACGAGACACGAAGGGCCGGCTGTCGTATTTGATTCTCAGGATGAGGCGCTTGACGGCATTATCAACCGGAAAGTAAAAGAAGGCGACGTTGTCATCATCCGATACGAAGGGCCAAAAGGCGGACCTGGCATGCCGGAAATGCTTGCGCCTACATCTCAAATCGTTGGAATGGGACTCGGACCGAAAGTGGCATTGATTACAGACGGACGTTTTTCCGGAGCCTCCCGAGGACTCTCAATCGGTCACGTATCACCAGAGGCCGCAGAGGGAGGACCGCTTGCCTTTGTTGAAAACGGAGACCATATCATCGTTGATATTGAAAAACGTATCTTGGATGTACAAGTGCCAGAGGAAGAATGGGAAAAACGGAAAGCCAACTGGAAAGGGTTTGAACCGAAAGTGAAAACCGGCTACTTGGCACGTTATTCTAAACTTGTGACAAGCGCCAACACCGGCGGTATCATGAAAATCTAGACAGCGGGGAACTCTTTCTTCTATTTTAAGGCGTGAACATTTGAAATCCGGCCCTCTCTATAGTATCCTTACTTCAGATGAAGGATAATAGAGGGGGCTTTTTTTATGTCAATGGCTTATGAAGAATACATGCGCCAGCTTGTCGTACCGATGCGCCGCGAGCTGACTGGTGCAGGTTTTGATGAATTAACAACAGCGGAAGAAGTAGAAAACTTTATGGAAAAGGCAGAGGGCACAACACTTGTAGTCGTTAACTCTGTGTGCGGCTGTGCGGCAGGCCTCGCGCGTCCTGCAGCAACACAGGCAGTCCTCCAGCATGACAAAACACCTGACAATACGGTGACTGTATTTGCGGGTCAAGATAAAGAAGCTACTGCAAAAATGCGTGAGTATTTTACTGGCCAGGAGCCTTCTTCACCGTCAATGGCTCTTTTGAAAGGCAAAGAAGTCGTACATTTTATTCCACGTCATGAAATTGAAGGACACGATATGGAAGAGATTATGAAAAATTTGACCGCTGCCTTTGATGCACACTGCTAAATGCCCGTTTTCCGGGCATTTTCTTTTTAGGAGTACTGAAGATGATAACAACAAGCTATAGACCGTCTGAACACACCATAAAAACCGCAACGCAGCTTTCCTTAGAGCTGGATATGCCATACTGCGGCCGAAATAAACAAACGGTTGAAAACCTGCTGAAGTCAGCTGAACGTGATGTGCTTGTGGTCGGCAAAGAGCGGTTTGAACTTTATACGAAACAAGGTGCCAAATTCTTTTTTCACCCGAATACAGCGATGTTCAGAGCTAAACGCTTCATACGGGGGGAGCAGGAGCCGATGCTTCGGGCAGCTGGTTTATCGGAAGGGGACACGTTTTTAGATTGCACACTCGGGCTGGGTTCGGATGCCATTATCGCAAGTATGGCAGTAGGCGAAACGGGTTCTGTGATTGGGATTGAAAAAAACCATCTTGTGTCCGTTCTCGTGAGGACGGGACTGCATTCATGGGAAACGGGCATAGAAGAGCTTCAAGCTGCAATGAGAAGAATCCAAGTGAAGAATGGGGATTGCTTTGAATACATCAAGCAGCTTCCTGACAACTCTGTTGATGTGGTTTATTTCGATCCAATGTTTCATGAGCCTGTAGAGACGTCTGACGGCATCGCGCCTTTACGGGATTTGGCAGAGGATTCAGTTTTGCACGAAGGGTGTATCAAAGAAGCGATGCGCGCTGCCAGAAAAAGCGTTGTGCTAAAAGACCACTGGAAAAGCCCGCGATTTGAACAGTTTGGTTTTAACGTCATGAAAAGAAAAACAGCATTGTTCCATTATGGCGTTATTCAAGTCGCAAGCAAAACAAGCCCGTGATTGATATCACGGGCTTTCTGTTAATCGGTGACTTCCATGACGACAAAGTATAACAATGTTAAGAGTGAAACTGTGGCAAACAGGGCGTCAATCATGCGGAAAGCCTCCTTTCACATAATATTGTAAGCGTTTTTACACAAACCGCAAAGCAACAAATCTCCTAATTTGCATATCAGTTTCATATCATACATGACTTGCATGTTTCGGGTGTGCTAAAATAAGAGAAACATGACAATAAAATAGAGAGGAATAAGCAGTCATGAAATTGTGGATGAGAAAGACTCTTGTAGTTTTATTTACCATCGTAACATTCGGGCTCGTATCTCCTCCGGCTGCTCTTATGGCGGACAAGCCCTCCGGACAGCCGAGCAGTCTTGAGCAGAATGATTACACCGCTTTTTATGATGAGCATGATCTGTACGATGATGATGAGTCGGAAGACAGGCAAGACCCTGAACTGCTTTTTCAATCCTACAAGGAACAGCTCTTTGACAGTGCTGAGGATCAGTCCTTTTTGAAATTCGGCAGCAAAATCGCTCCGGTCATTGAGGATGACTATCGGAAAGAGATCCTGCCGCAAATTGAAAACGTGATTAGTGATTATTTAGCAACATTGCAAGATGATGAGGCGTATCAGGATGTTGTGATTTCAAGCATGCCTTCAGCGGGCAAAACGGAAAAAATTTTCAACGTTTACAATCGGACGACTGGAGAAGATCTCCTCAGATTTCATGTGCGAAGAGACCACCCGCCTCACGACGGCTACTGGTTTAATTTTCACTATCATACAGCAGAAGATGGATTTCAATCACATCATGAGCTTGGGAGCATTTACTGGGACCGCAACACGCCTCCCAACTGGATGAGTGCGTAAAGGAGATGCCATTAGACATGAAAAAGTACACAATGAATGAAATGGTCGATATAACAAAAGATATGCTAAATAAACGGGGCGTTATGATAGAAGATATTGCGCGGATTGTTCAAAAACTTCAGGAAAAATACAATCCAAATCTGCCGCTCAGTGTGTGCATGGAGAATGTAAATAAAGTGCTGAACAAACGTGAAATTATTCATGCTGTTTTAACAGGTCTTGCGCTTGATCAGCTCGCTGAGCAGAAACTTCTTCCGGAACCGCTGCAGCACCTTGTTGAAACGGATGAACCGCTTTACGGCATAGATGAAATTATCCCTCTTTCAATCGTTAATGTGTACGGATCGATCGGCTTGACCAACTTCGGTTATTTGGATAAAGAGAAGATTGGAATCATTAAGGAACTTGATGAAAGTCCAGACGGTATTCATACCTTTTTGGATGATATTGTGGCAGCCCTTGCGGCAGCAGCGGCGAGCAGAATTGCTCATACGCATCAGGATCTTCAAGATGAAGAAAAAGAACAGGATGAAAAACCTGTCATCAGCTGACTATAAAAAAATCATTTCTGGGTTCAGAAATGATTTTTTATTGTGTTACACTACTAGAAGACTACTTTTAAAGGATGAAAAAAATGAAACAGTATAAGGATTTATGCAGACATGTATTAGAGCATGGCAAAAAAAAAGGAGACCGGACAGGGACCGGAACAATCAGCACCTTCGGGTATCAAATGAGATTTAATTTACAGGAAGGCTTTCCAATGCTGACCACAAAAAAACTCCACTTTACATCAATTGCGCATGAGCTGCTGTGGTTTTTAAAAGGGGATACCAATGTACGCTATCTGCAGGAAAACGGAGTGCGGATCTGGAATGAGTGGGCTGATGAAAACGGGGAACTCGGACCTGTATACGGTTCACAATGGCGTTCTTGGCGGGGAGCTGACGGGGAAACCGTTGATCAAATTTCGCGACTTATTGAAGATATTAAGACAAATCCGAACTCCAGACGCTTAATCGTGAGCGCATGGAATGTTGGTGAAATTGATAAAATGGCGTTGCCGCCGTGCCATTGCCTGTTCCAATTCTACGTGTCTGACGGCAAGCTGTCCTGTCAGCTGTATCAACGCTCTGCTGATGTTTTCCTCGGTGTGCCGTTTAATATTGCTTCTTATGCCCTGTTAACCATGATGATTGCTCATGTGACTGGGCTTGAACCGGGCGAGTTTATTCATACATTTGGCGATGCTCATATTTATCAAAATCATATTGAACAGGTCAATTTGCAGCTGACAAGAGACGTTCGCCCGCTGCCGAAGCTTCGTTTCGCCAGAGAGATTGATTCTATTTTCAACTTTGCATTTGAGGATTTTATCATCGAGGATTATGATCCGCATCCTCATATTAAAGGAGCGGTCAGCGTATGATTTCGTTCATTTTTGCGATGGATGCCAACAGGCTGATCGGCAAAGACAATGATTTGCCGTGGCATTTGCCCAATGATCTTGCGTACTTTAAAAAAGTAACATCGGGCCATTCAATCATTATGGGCCGGAAAACATATGAATCGATTGGACGTCCGCTTCCAAACCGGAAAAATATTGTCGTCACATCAGCGCCGGCTTCAGAATTTCCGGGATGCACGGTTGTCAGTTCGTTAAAGGATGTTTTGGACATTTGTTCAGGCTCTGAGGAATGCTTTGTGATCGGAGGGGCTCAGCTCTATACAGCACTGTTCCCTTATGCGGACAGACTGTATATGACGAAAATTCATCACGAGTTTGAGGGTGACCGCCACTTCCCCGAATTTGATGAAACCAATTGGAAGCTGGTTTCTTCTGAACGGGGGATCAAGGACGAAAAAAACCCGTACGATTATGAATTTCTGGTGTTTGAAAAAAAGAATTCTTCTGAAGTGGGAGGATTTTAATTGGTTCGCTACAGCTTGCTAGTGGTTTATATTGTGTATATGCTGTTAAAAAATATGAAACAATTATTTAATCAAAGGATGCTTGATCCCCGTCTGTCATACAAAAAACAGATGACTCTTGTCTACGAGCAGCCAAAGGCGTTTTTGGAAGGCTGTATCGGCATCACCGGTTCAGTTGTGACGATCCATCAGCCTGAGCCAATACCGCGCGGTCCTGTTTTGTATGTGCATCCTCGTTTGCGTTTGGCTGAACTGGCCTTAATTGCTGGATATATTGAAGAACCGGCCGGTTTTATTGCCAATCCAAAAGTATTTCGCTTGCCTTTTATCGGGCAATGGCTAGATCGGATGGATGTGATTTCAGACGGTGATTCAGAAAAGGTATATGAAGATGTGACGAAACAGCTGGAAAAAGGACAAAGCCTGATTCTTTCATTAGATGGTCCTATAGATCCTGTAGAGCTTGCAATCCGCTATCATCTTCCGTTGGTGATGGTGGAAACGAAAGGAACAGATGACCTGCAAAAGGGATCGTTTTTTAAACGTTTAAAACCAGCAGACATTGAATTGTCCTTTTCAAAAGCTTATATACCTGCAAATGAAAAACAATTACGTGCATGAAAAAAGCGCAGTCTTTAAGACTGCGCTTTTCTGTTACGAAATAAACGGCACCTTCACACAATAAAACAGCACACAGAAAAACATCGCAGCGCTTCCGCCTAATACAAAGCTGTGCCAAATGGCGTGATGGAAGGGGATCTTTTTCCAAATATAAAAGATGGTTCCGACAGAGTATAAAATGCCGCCGAGAAAAAGAAGGCTGAATCCCGCTCCGCTCAGCGAAGCGTATAAAGGTTTAACCGCGATAATCATCAGCCATCCCATAATCAAATACACTAAGGTCGACAATAGGATAAAGCGTTTCACGAAGAAAATTTTAAAAACGATTCCGCCTAGGGCAAGAGACCAAACGATAATCAAAAGGGTGTAGCCGAGTGTGCCTTTCAGCGGCCCCAGCAAAAAAGGCGTATAGGTTCCGGCGATGAGTACGTAAATGGCGCTATGGTCAATAATCTCCAAAATATCCTTCGTCTTTTTATGTGTGATACTGTGAAGCAGTGTGGAGCTCAAATATAACAGCAGCATAGAGACGCCGAATATTGTAAAGCTGACAATGTCCCATGCAGACCCGTAATGAGCCGAAAATATGATCAAAAACACTAATGCTGGTATGGATAAGAGCACACCGATGCCGTGTGTTATCGCATTGGCAATCTCTTCTTTGATTGTAAACAAGTGCATTCTCCTTTCGATCGCTAGATCATTTGATTTTTCAGTGTTTCTAAAAAGTTCAAACCCTCTAACGTAATTTTAGTGCCGGCGCGTCCGCGGCTTTTTGTGACATAATCTTTTTTCTCCAAATAATCGAGACGGCTTCTGACCTGCTGCGGGGATAACGAGGTTTGGGTGTTTTTGCTGTGTTCCGAGATGATCCGTCTGCTGGCTGGTTCTCCTTTTTCGTTTAACGCTTTTATTGTTTCCAAAATAAACAAAAACTCGGCTTTTTCCATTAAAGTCAACAGCTTCGCTTTTTTCTTCGACGCTTTTTCGTCTATTGTGCCCCTAATATATGGAGGCAGGTCATATGGATGAATCGTTCCCCCGTTTGCGACTGCCGCCATATAATCTGCGGCGTTTTTTAACTCCCTGACATTGCCTTCAAATGTGTGTTGCTCAAGCATCGAAAAGACTGAGGGATCAATTAACAATTGCTGACCGGAATGTGAGAGAAAATATTGTGTCAAAAGCGGTATATCGCTTTTGCGTTCAGACAATTCGGGCAGTGTGAGCGTTAAAATATTCAGTCTGTAAAATAAGTCTTGCCTGAATGTATGTTCCGCGCATCCATCTGCGGAAGCACAGATGATTCGCGGTTTCTCCGTGTCTGAATCTAGCACTTTTAGCAGATGAGCTTGTACAGAGGCAGGCATGCGCCATACTTCATCAAGAAAAAGGGTTCCTCGAGCCGTTTTTTGAAACACACCTGAGTTTCCGTTAGGGCCAAAAAGCTCACGCATAAGGCTTTCTTCCGAATGGGTGCTGCAATTGACGCTAATAAAGGGTTCGCTGTATCTCGAAGATCCCTGGTGTATTGCTTGTGCGAAATGATCTTTTCCTGTTCCGATTTTTCCTGTTATCAGGACAGGAAGCTCTGATAGTGAGAACTGCTTGGCGATTCGCTTCGCTTCCAGGAATGTTTGATGTTCTCCGATGAGATGTTGAAATGTGCTAGGTATTGTTGCGGTATTCATCAATTGGCTCCTTTTGGTTCTAATTGGTTTTATTATATCATGCCTGTTGGCTGAAAACACGTTTTATTTACGATCATCTTTTTTCTTAGGACTCCCAGGATATTGGTGAAGCAAGTTTTACACAAGATGTGATAAACATAGTCAGTATTTTTTTAATTATTAAATAAAAATAATTGTCTTATTTTTTGAATATTCGTGTTATAATGGCATATTAAATAGGGATTTAAAACAAGAAAGGAATCTGTACATGAAACCGTTGCTTAAAGAAAACTCTCTCATCCAAGTGAAAGACATTTTGAAGGCTCATCAAAACGTGAAGGACATTGTCATTCACACACCTTTGCAAAGGAATGACAGACTTTCTGAGAGATATGAATGCAATATCTATTTGAAACGTGAAGACTTGCAAGTTGTCAGATCTTTTAAGCTCAGAGGGGCTTATCATAAAATGAAACAGCTTTCCAGCGAGCAGACTGAGAACGGAGTTGTATGTGCGAGTGCCGGAAACCATGCTCAAGGTGTGGCGTTCTCGTGTAAACATCTTGGCATTCACGGGAAAATTTTTATGCCGTCTACAACACCGAGACAAAAAGTATCTCAAGTTGAACTATTCGGTAAAGGGTTTATCGATATTATTTTGACAGGTGATACGTTTGACGATGCGTATAAAAGCGCTGTTGAATGCTGTGAGGCGGAATCCCGGACGTTTATCCACCCGTTCGATGATCCGGATGTGATGGCCGGACAGGGAACGTTGGCAGTCGAGATTTTAAACGACATTGATACAGAACCGCATTTTCTTTTTGCAAGTGTCGGAGGAGGCGGCCTTCTCTCAGGAGTAGGTACATATTTAAAAAATGTGTCTCCTGATACAAAGGTAATTGCTGTTGAGCCGGCGGGAGCGGCATCCTATTTTGAATCAAACAAAGCTGGACATGTCGTCACACTTGATAAAATTGATAAGTTTGTAGATGGAGCAGCTGTTAAAAAAATTGGGGAGGAAACGTTCCAAACGCTGGAATCTGTCGTTGATGACATTCTCCTTGTGCCTGAAGGAAAAGTATGTACATCCATTCTTGAATTATATAACGAATGTGCGATTGTTGCTGAACCGGCTGGAGCTCTTTCTGTCGCAGCGCTTGATTTGTACAAGAATGAAATTAAAGGCAAAAATGTGGTATGTGTGGTCAGCGGGGGCAATAACGATATCGGAAGAATGCAGGAAATGAAGGAGCGGTCCTTGATTTTTGAAGGACTTCAGCATTATTTTATCGTCAATTTTCCGCAAAGAGCGGGGGCGCTCCGCGAATTTCTTGACGAAGTTCTCGGGCCTAATGATGACATTACAAGATTTGAATATACGAAGAAAAATAATAAAAGTAACGGACCTGCTCTTGTCGGCATCGAGCTGCAGAACAAGGCCGACTATGGGCCGCTGATTGAACGGATGAACAGAAAACCGTTTCATTATGTAGAGGTGAATAAGGATGAGGACTTGTTCCATTTGCTGATCTAATTTTTTTACACAACCGCGCAAAATGACAGACAGCCCGGCTGGCATTGTATATAATAGAAGAAAAACAAAAAAAGAGGATTGATAGCTTGTTACTCAAAAGCCTAGAGTTCAAACGCAGTGACGGGATTCAGGTGAAAGTGACAGAAATACCTGTATTAAAGGAAGATGAGCACTATTTCTTTATGTTACATCACCATTTGCAATTCTACTTAAAAGAAGTGTTTTCATCAAACAGCAGGGCAAAAGTGTATTCTTTCCGACATTATATGAAGCGCCGGATGAAATGGGCAGATTATCAGGCTGTTTTTCATCAAGAGGTGTTAAAGCACAACGCGTAATATGACGTTTATACCTGTATGTCTCCCTCTGTAATCAGTGATTGGGAGGCATGCAGGATTTTTTTGCCCAGTATCGAATACAAACATGGGACGCAGCAGGTAAGAACGATTTTAGAAAGCGCTTTTATGCTGGCTGGAAAGGGTGAATGTCATGAAGGTTATCAAGGGTTTAACGGCAGGGCTGTTTTTTCTGCTTTTGTGTGCCTGCGGGGGACAACAGATTAAAGATCCGCTCAATTACGAAGTGGAGCCTTTTACATTTCAAAACCAAGACGGCAAGAACGTTTCTTTAGAGAGTTTAAAAGGAGAAGTATGGCTGGCGGATTTTATTTTCACCAATTGTGAAACTGTATGTCCGCCGATGACCGCTCATATGACCGATCTGCAAAAAAAACTGAAAGCCGAGAAGATAGATGTCCGCATCGTATCGTTTAGTGTTGATCCAGAAAACGATAAGCCGAAACAGCTGAAGAAATTCGCCGCAAATTATCCATTAACTTTTGATAATTGGGATTTCCTCACGGGATACAGCCAGAGTGATATTGAGGCGTTCGCGCTTAAGAGCTTTAAAGCGATTGTGAAGAAACCGGAGGGAGAGGACCAAGTTATTCATCAATCTTCTTTTTATTTGGTAGGTCCAAACGGCAAGGTGCTGAAAGATTACAATGGAGTGGAAAATACACCGTACGATGATATTATCGCCGATGTGAAGTCAGCCAGTACACTCAAGTAAGCTAGAAGACTAGGCATTTGCAAATCTTCTAAAACATGATACACTTTCCACTAGTAGAATGGGAAGGAGCAACAAGATTGAAGCTGCGCATTTTTTCACTCATGGCCAGTTTGATTTTGCTTCTTACTGCTTGTACGAGTATACGTACAGCATCTGAGGGAAAGCAAAAAGCTCATGAACCGAAAACGAAAGAGGACATTGTCATTGCTGCTGTCGGAGATTCGCTGACAGAAGGAGTCGGAGATCCCGACGGAAAAGGATATGTCGGCAAGGTGGCGGATTCCATCCGTTCAGATAAGCAAGTAAAAACGGTAGACGTAAAAAATTATGCCGTGAAAGGGAACCGTTCGGATGATTTATTAGAGAAACTAAAAGATAAAAAGGTTCAAAAAGGCATAAAGGACGCAGATTATGTCTTTTTTACCATTGGCGGTAATGATTTGATGAAAGTCCTTCGCCAAAACTTTCTTCAATTAACCGTTGAACCGTTTGAGGAAGCGGAAAAGCCGTTTGAAAAGCGTTTTGAAAAAATTATTTCTGAAATTCGAGAGCTGAATGATCACGCTGAGCTGATTTATGTCAGCATGTATAATCCGTTTACGTTTACGTTATCTGAATTAAATGAAATAAACGGAGTTGTCACTGATTGGAACCATATTGCTGAAAAAGAGCTGAAAAAAGATAAACATGCAAAAATCATTCATATCGACGACTTGTTTAATGAAAAAAGTGACAGCAGCCGAATTTCTGAGGAAGATGATTTTCATCCTAATGGTACGGGTTATTCCCTTATCGCGAAGCGCGTCTATCAAGCCATTAAAAAAGAAGGATTACCGAAAGAGTAGGGTGACATCATGAATAAGTGGAAACGACTGTTTTTTATATTGCTTGCAATCAATATTATCCTTGCTGTTGGTTTTATGGCACTTGTTATGCTGCCGGGAGAACAAGCCCAGGTGAAGGATTCATCTGAGAGCGAGTATGGATTTCAAGTGACAAGCACAAAAGAATCATTAGCTGCGTTTGTCAACTCATATTTAAACGATAAAGCATCAAACAAGCTTGATTATAAAGTAGAGATAGATGATGATGTTCATGTCGCAGGGAAAATCAAGGCTTTTTCCACGTCCATTGATGCGTTTGTCGCTTTTGAACCGACCGTGAAAAAAAATGGCGATGTGGAGTTGAATGTTACGAAATTTTCGTTAGGGAAATTGAGTATACCGATTAGCTTTGTGTTAAATTATATGGACAGCTTTTACGAATTGCCGTCATTTGTCCACGTTCATCCCGGCGATAAAAGCATTGAAGTGCGCCTGTCAGAAATGCCTTTAACGAATGGAATGTATGTCAAAGCGGATAAAATAAATTTAGAAAAAGATGAAATTGAGTTTTCCTATTACCATCCTAAACAATAGAGGTGACTGAAAATGAAACGGATTTACCAGTATTTCAGTTTATTATCCTTTACATTTTCCCTGTATTTCGGCTGGCTTGCTTATCATCATCTAGCTGCTGAAGATATGGACCAAATGTACTTGAACATTTCCTATTGTGCCTTGTTCCTAAGTGTGATGGTGTTTACATTCGGTATGAGAGACCGGAAAAAAACCGATGAATCATGAAAAAAAGAGACATGAAACAACGTCTCTTTTTTCGTGCGGTCTGACGAAAATTTGAGAACACAAGGAGAAAAAATGAAAGCATATGATTTTACACAGGGGAACGTGCTGAAACAGCTTGTGCTGTTTTCAACGCCTATTATGCTTGGAAACGCATTGCAGGTTTCCTTTCAATTTATAGACAGTTTGTGGATCGGCAATTTACTGGGGGCAAAGGCTCTAGGGGCAGCAGCAGTATCAAGCACGATTGTTTTAACCGTGCTTTCTTTTATTTTGGGCCTTAACAATGCGACGTTAACCATTTTGTCACAGCAAAAGGGAAAAGATGATGAAAAAGGAATGGCGTCGTATATTAACGCTTTTGTCGTTTTATTAACAGGCCTAAGCATCGGATTCGGCGCGGCCGGTTTTTTTCTGTCAGAGCACTTGCTTCGTCTTCTAAAAACGCCGGAGTCAATGATACCGCTTGCTGAAACCTATTTACAGATTCAATTTATCGGCATTTTATTTTTGTTTGGTTATAACTTTATCAGTACTGTGCTTCGGGCGCTCGGCGACAGCAAGACACCTCTCCGGTTTATTGCGTTTGCCGTTGTGCTGAATACAGTGTTGGCACCGCTCTTTATTTCTGTGTTCCGCATGGGAATAGCGGGAGCTGCTTATTCGACGATTTTGTCACAGGGCATTGCGTTTCTGTATGGATTGTTCTATGTCATCAAACACAAGCTTGTGCCGTTCTCAATTCCGCGAGTGCCCAAGTGGGAAGAGTCCGCGCTGATTATGAAACTCGGGATTCCAGCCGGTCTGCAGATGATGGTGATCACAGGCGGAATGATGGCGATTATGAGTGTTGTCAACTCATACGGGGAGCACGTGGTATCAGGCTTCGGCGCGGTACAGCGGCTCGACAGCATCATCACGCTTCCAGCAATGGCTGCCGGTACGGCGGTCAACAGTATGGCAGGGCAAAATATCGGAATCGGAAACTATAAAAGAGTGGGAACGATTGCAAGGCTAGGTGTAATGGCTGTTATTTCTTGCATGCTGGTGATTGCAGTTATGATTTGGGTATTTGGTAAATACCTCATGAGGTTATTTATCAGTGAGCCAGATGCGGTTGCGTTTGGTGAACAATATTTGCGATGGATCGCGTTTTTCTACCCTTTTATCGGGATTAATTTCGTACTGAACGGAATCGTCAGAGCTGCGGGAGCGATGCTGCAGGTTCTGGTTTTAAATTTGATTTCGTTTTGGGTTTTGAGATATCCTTTCACAGCTCTATTTTCAGCTTGGCTTGGACAGAAAGGGATCGGGCTCGGAATCGGAATGAGTTTTTTATTAAGCAGCTGTGCGGCGTTTTTGTATTACAGATACGGCCGCTGGAAAACAATGAAACTGTTCACTGAAAAATAAGTGAGGCGCTGAGAAAAGCACATACCCATATATAGCGGTATGTGCTTTTTTTCACCGTTTTTTATCTAGTTTGCTGAAGAGCTCGATTAATGAGGCAAGTTCGGCGTCACTGTAGCAGTCAAAACGTTTAAAGAAATATTCCGTTTTTTTCTCGTTGAAATGCTGAAGGACTTTTTCGCCCGCTTCAGTGATATGAATGCGGATGATGCGTCTGTCTTCCTTCGATCTGATTCTCGTAATCCATTCCTTTTCTACCAGCGCATCAGTCACAGCCGTAATGTGGCTTGCCGATACCTCTAAAATAGGCGCAAATTCGGTGACTTTTTTAGGCCCTTGTTCACTGAGGATTCGCAGAATGGTGAATTCATTCCGTGACAGCTCTTTATCTAGAATCTCATTGATTTCATTGCGTATTTGTTTAAAGACTTTACGGAGTAAAGTTTCCATATCGTACATCATCTGTGTTCTTACTTTCAAATTTGTGAACCTCCATTACATAAGCATATTGCTTAAAACCTATAGATTTTATTGAAAAGCAGAATCATTTTCATTCTATTTTTACATGCTATAATATAATAATACCACGTATTAACAAAGGAGGCACCAGTATGTCTGAAAAAAAAGAAATCGCCACATTTGCTGGAGGCTGTTTTTGGTGTATGGTTAAACCCTTTGACGAACAGCCGGGAATTGAAAAAGTGGTGTCCGGGTATACAGGCGGCCATACTGAAAACCCTACGTATGAAGAGGTGTGCAGTGAAACGACAGGACATCGTGAAGCCGTTCAAATCACGTTTAATCCTGATGTGTTCCCTTATGAAAAACTGCTTGAATTATTTTGGCAGCAAATTGACCCGACAGATGCCGGCGGCCAGTTTGCCGATCGCGGCAGTTCCTACCGTGCAGCCATTTTTTATCATAACGATAAACAAAAGGAGCTTGCGGAGGCTTCCAAGCAACGCCTGGCGAAAAGCGGAATATTTAAAGATCCGATTGTAACGGATATTTTAAAAGCTGAACCTTTCTATGAAGCGGAAGGCTATCATCAGCATTTTTATAAAAAGAATCCAGGACATTATCAGCGCTACCGGACAGGTTCTGGACGTGCCGGATTTATCAGCGAGCATTGGGGGGCGAAATAAATGGCGAACAATAAAGAAGAAAAAATTCAGTCACTAAACCGCATACAATATGAGGTGACGCAAAATAATGGCACGGAGCCGCCGTTTCAAAATGAATATTGGAATCATAAGGAAGAAGGGCTGTATGTAGACATTGTGTCAGGCAAGCCGTTGTTTACATCCAAGGATAAATTTGATTCCCACTGCGGCTGGCCAAGCTTTACAAAGCCGATTGAAGAAGAAGAGGTGGAAGAAAAACTAGACACGAGCCACGGCATGATTCGCACAGAAGTGAGAAGCCGTACTGCGGATTCTCACCTTGGCCATGTATTTAATGATGGACCGGGGCCAAGCGGGCTTCGTTACTGCATAAATTCAGCGGCGCTGCGGTTTGTGCCGAAAGATAAGCTGAAAGAAGAAGGATACGAAAGCTATCTGCATCTCTTTCATAAATAAAACACAAAAAACAAGCCTGCCTAATGGATAGACAGGCTTGTTTTTATGCCTTTTTTTCTTGATGCAATTCTTCGATAATCTGGGCAATTCTGTCTTTTGTAATGAGAGGGGCTTGATCTGATTGATACCCGGGCAGATTGACTTTGCGAAAATCAGGATGTTTTTCCGGCTCTGGAAGGATCGCATAAAGATTGCCCCATTCATACAGTGATTCAATTTCATGAGGGGATGTTAATTCTTCGTGAAGCTTTTCACCTGGACGTTTGCCGACTTCTACTGCAGCCGGCCGCGGGAGCCCGTGCTGCGATGCATATTCTTCAAACCCGTGAATCAGTTCTTCAAGTTTCAGTGATTCCATTTTAAAAATAAAGGTTTCTCCGCCTTTTGTAATAGCAGCTGATTGCAGTGTCAGTGTAGCCGCATCGTCTATTGACATGAAAAATCTGGTCATGTTCTTGTCTGTGATGGTCAGCGGTTCACCCTCCATCATTTGTTCAAATAAAATAGGGATGACCGAACCCCTTGAGCCGAGAACATTTCCGAAGCGGACCGAACAAAACACGGTTCCTCTGTTTTGAACGTGGCGGTTTGCTTGATGAAACAGCTTTTCAGATAACAGCTTGGTGGCACCCATTGTGTTCACAGGAGATACAGCTTTATCTGTACTGATATTGATGACATGCTGCACTCGGTGTGAAAGGGCAGCTTCCACCACATTCTGTCCGCCGATGAGATTGGTCTGGATCGCTTCAAATGGATGTTCTTCACAGGTCGGAACCTGTTTCAGCGCAGCAGCGTGAAAGACGATATCGACGCCTTTCATCACCTGATTCACCCTTCTGTAATCGCGCACATCTCCGAGTACAAATAAAAGCCGCTTATCCTCCGCATACTTTTGGCTCATGACATACTGTTTACTGTCGTCTTTGCTGAATACAATCACCTGTTTCGGAGTAAGCAGCAAAAGGCGTTTGACAATTTGACTCCCGATTGAACCCGTTCCGCCAGTGACTAAAACTGTTTTGTTATGGAAAAATGGTTTTAGTTCTGCTGTTTGCTGTTTAGGCATGGCTTATCCTCCAACTCTCGTTTCTCTACCATGCATCATATGTTCAACTTTTTAATCGAGTTAATGAAAGCAACCAATAAAACAAAATTTAGGGGAATGATCATGTCACAAAGTGTTCTATTTTAATAGAAAATGGAAAAATAGACGCAGCCGGGGAATAGAATAACTAAATAAACAATGTACTAAATATTCATTATAATTTTATTTCGCGCCGCAAAAGCAAATCTTACAGAGCCATTTCACGTACCTCGTAGGCACAAGTGGTTTATGAGTCAGAAACACTATCAAAAAAGGTTCATTTTCCTCACAGTTAAATACCTGTATATATTTTACAATAGAAGTGATAGTAATAAAGAGGAGGGTACCAAATGAAGGTTTCAAAAACAATACTGCTAAGCACTGCCGCGGGTTTATTGCTTAGCCTGACAGCAAACTCGGTGTCGGCTCATCATGTGAATGCGGAACATCATTTTAAAGTGACAGCGCAAATGGAGACAGATCCTGTCGCTTCTAGCGATGACGCAGCAGATGACCCGGCCATTTGGGTTCATGAAAAGCATCCGGAAAAAAGCAAACTGATCACGACAAATAAGAAGTCAGGGCTCGTCGTGTATGATTTAGACGGCAAACAGCTTCATTCTTACGAGTTTGGCAAGCTCAATAATGTCGATCTGCGTTATGATTTTCCATTTAACGGCGAAAAAATTGATATTGCTGCCGCCTCCAATCGGTCTGAAGGAAAGAATACAATCGAAGTATATGCAATTGACGGGGATAAAGGGAAATTGAAAAGCATTACAGACCCGAAACATCCTATTTCCACTGATATTTCTGAAGTTTACGGATTCAGCCTGTATCACAGCCAGAAAACAGGAGCATTTTACGCACTAGTGACAGGCAAGCAAGGCGAATTTGAGCAGTATGACATTGTTGATAATGGAAAGGGTTATGTAACAGGGAAAAAAGTGCGTGAATTTAAATTGAATTCTCAAACTGAAGGCCTTGTTGCGGATGATGAGTACGGGCACCTGTATATAGCAGAGGAAGATGAGGCCATCTGGAAATTTCATGCTGAGCCAGACGGAGGATCAAAGGGGCAGGTTGTCGACCGTGCGACAGGAGAACATGTGACAGCTGATATTGAAGGACTGACGATCTACTATGCGCCAGACGGCAAAGGTTATCTCATGGCCTCAAGTCAGGGAAATAACAGCTATGCAATGTATGAACGGCAGGGAAGCAATCGCTATGTAGCCAACTTTGACATCACAGATGGCGAGAAGATAGACGGTACTAGTGACACAGACGGTATTGATGTTCTCGGTTTCGGACTTGGCCCAAAATATCCGTACGGGATTTTTGTGGCGCAGGACGGCGAAAATATCGACAATGGACAAGCCGTCAATCAAAACTTCAAAATTGTGTCATGGGAACAGATTGCACAGCATCTTGGCGGAAAGCCTGATCTTCATAAACAGGTGAATCCGCGGAAGCTGAAGGACCGTTCTGACGGCTAGAAAAAAAGCAGCTTGCTCAGCTGCTTTTTTCTGTGAATGAAAAAATCGTTCATATCAATGAACGATCTTTTAAGAAAGCGCCAGGTAAATCGCCTTTAGTTTTTCAGGAAGCTCATCATACGTATTTGCGGGTATGGTCTCTTTGTAATTGGATGCTGCAGCTTTATGCCGTTCCTCAGGATGGTTGATATAATAAGCGGCTTTTTCCTTAAAGTCGTTGATGCTGTAATAAGAAATAAAGGATGAAAAAGGATGGGCTGCGGGTAAATCTGTTAATTGAAATGCTTCGCATGCAGCGATATCAAACGTTCGGTTATTAAAACTGGCATTTTTGATGCGGATATGATTTTTGTTGAAAGCAAAATGATAAGGCCGATGCGCATTGATCACAATGTCTGCCCCGTTATAATAATGAACGGCCTGTTCGGGTGGAATCCATGTGCTGACGACATCGATATGCGGCTGTTTGAGCACTTTTTTAGGCAGATATTTTCTCCATTCCTTTCCGATTACTCGAACCGTGAAAGGCAGATGTACCGCTTCTTTCATAAGCTGAACCCGATTAGGGTAAGGATAGCCGATGATAAGCAGATTTGAATGAAAGGAATGTTCGGTGTCCATTTTTTTAAACAGCCGATGATTAACTGGAATCGGAACATAATAGACGTGCTGGAAGCCAAGCTCCTGATAATAGAGAACGGCATTTTGTTCAATCGTTAATATGGCGTCAGCGTGCTTAATCACCTGAAGACTGATATCAATATAAAATGGGTCTTCGGTCAGCCAAACATACACGGGTATACCCTTACCCTTTAACCAGGTCAGCCAGTCGTGAGGAACGGCATCTCCAACCATCATAAGTGCGAAGGCCGGCTGAAACGCTTCGATCTTCACCAGAGATTCTGCTTCCGGTATATCTGCAGACATATACTCTGTATGAGTGATCCGAAAACATTCTTCAACCCAGCGATCAAAATAACTGTAAATTCCTCCGTATCCCGACTGGATATACAAGACTTTCATCAGATGTTATGAAAAGAACGTAACGCTTTCTACTTTGTCTACATCAATTAATGTTGTAGCTTGACCTGCCGGAGTGACGGAACTTTCCTGTGTTACAAATACGATACCATGAACTTGATCGAAAGCAACGAACACAACCGGCCCGATCATATCACCAGAATCAGTCACAATGCTGATTGTCGTGCCTGGCGTAACTCTGGCAAAAATCCATCTTGCCGGAAGGGAAGTAGATTCAGCTGTAATCATTTCACTTTCATCTACTTTTTGATCGATCGCAGCTTCAAGCAAGTCTTTAAGATGATTCTCCACGTTATCTCCTCCTTCTGTTGCAGTTGGGAATAAAGGACTTAAAAGGGTTTTAATCAAATCCTTTTTTAACTGTGCTTTTTCAGAGCTCATTACACACACCTCCTATCCAATAGTGAACTCACGTTAATCATATTCTTCTGATTGCCAATCGGTATGAGTCGAACGCCGTACCTGATCTATTTTTCATACATTTAAGGAAAATGCTGATTTTTTAAAAGAGTGGACATAGCCTATACCACAAATCAAAGTCAGTTCATATTGTGAAACAGAGTATAAGGATAAGGGAGAGGGATTGTTTGGATTTAGAGAAACACGTGAATCCAGAAGAAAATCAAGATGAACTGCATTTTATTCTGCTTTTGCTGATTCTGCTCATACGTCAATCATCTTCTGAAGGAAATCCATCTGATCTCAGACGGCAGCTTGTATTTGCAAAAGAGCTTGGCGTACCTGTTTCAACAGTTCATCTGTCGAATGGAGATACGCTTCAAAACGTCATCGTAAAAGAGGTTCTGACTGATTTGGTTATTTTTCAAAACCCGTTAAATCACACGAGATCGAATGTCGCACTCTCAAGTATTGTAAGCTGGGGTGCTTTTTAAATGAAGACAGAGGCTCTGCTTGCTGCGGAGCCGTTTTTATGTTTGACGATAGGGGGGTTGTATAGATGGGAGAGAAAGTGTCTATTATTTTAACAAGTTACAACAAACCTGATTATCTGCAAAAAGCGATTGAAAGTGTCATGAAGCAAACGCATGATCTCTGGGAGCTTTTTATCATGGATGATCATTCTAATGAAGAAACAACTGCGGTGATTCACAAGTACCTTCATGACCAACGCATTCGTTATGAAAATAGTTTCATACATCCTGCAGAACGATTAAAAACAACCCGTTATGCCACATTAATTAACGCAGCGCTCCCATTTGCTGACGGCGATTACATTTCCTATCTCACCGATGACACTGTTTATCATCCTGAGCGGCTGAGCCGTATGGTGCAGACGTTTTTAGATAAGCCTGAAGCACAGGCTGTCTATTCAAAACAAAAAGTTGTACATGTAAACGAACGGGGAGAGGAAATCTCGCATTTCTATAGAAATGCCAATGCAGTGCTAGATCAGGCCGCTTTTCAAGTCGATCATTGCTCAGTTATGCATCGCCGTTCGTTACTTGATCGTATTCAACATAAATATGGAAGCTATTGGGATGATGATATGCAGCATTGGAATCATGGTGACTCAATTTTTTGGGCAAGGATCAACAACTTTGCCCCATTTCTGCCGATAAATGAAGTATTAGATACAACCTATAAAACCCCCGATTCATTTCAAAATGCATATCGGTTTCTGCCCGCCGATTTGATTGACGGCTCTTTTGTAAAAGGATCAGATCAAAATGTGTATTTTCTTGATCAGGGTGTAAGACATCCTGTCGGGGAAAGGTGGAGTTCTTTGTATCTAAATCGGACTGTGGCTGTTCCAGACCCGTATTTATTCCAATATAGGATTGAAAAAATTTTAAACATTCCGAATTACATTTTAGTAAAGGAAGCTGACCATCCTGCAATATTTTATATCGAAGCCGGAAAAAAAAGACTGATTGTGGATCAGTATGCTTTTCAATTTTATCAATTTAAAAGAAAAGACATCCTGACAATTGAAAAAGAAGAACTGAAGGCGCTGCCGGAAGGGCTGCCGATTACGCGGGAACGATCTGGATGGATCGAAAATCCGCCTGGGCGAAGGCTGTTTTTTATAGATCGCGAGCCGTTTTTGTTTCTAAACGGCGTCTTTCATCCGATTAGTGAACAAGTAACAAGGAAGTTCTTTTTACATCAGAAGCCAATATCCGCTTCTTTCCGAAATATTCAGCAATTTCCAATTGGAAAGCCGTTTTATCCGGTGTACGATGAGATTATAAAGAAATTGAATATTGCAACTGAATAAAGGTATAGGTCATAAAAAGGAGACGTACATGACAGGACATTATTCAAAAACGGAACATCAATATATATTGTTAACGTCTGAATCGGCATCGTTTGATCATTACAGTGTTTACAGAGATCCGAAGCTTCCGCAAATTTTTTCTCATAACTTTGTTCAGCTCCATGATACGTTTCCGTTGGAACGGTTACTGGACTTTTTGCCCTCCGTACCAAAGCTGCTTGAAGCGAATTATCTCCATTTAAAAGCGTCGCCGCAGCATGTTTTTCCGCTCGGTTTGAAGCAATCACTTGTCAAAAGCGGGTTTGTCGTCGAGGATGAGCTGTTATATGACATGAAGCTTAGTGACTGGAAGGGGCAGATGGGACATCCGTTAACGGCATGGGGAACGGCAAAAAGCCTTAGCGATGGCTCTTCTATCATGAAGATTTATGATTCCATTTATATTGGAGAAGCGATCGCTGAACAAAAATTAAAAAGAAAATATCATTTTTACGAATCGGGTACGATCATCCTTGTTGTTTGTTACAGCGACCAGGCACAGAAGATTCCTATTGGGTGCGGCGAGCTGTTCATTCATTCGCAAGAGAAAACGGCTAAAATTGAAGAAGTGGCAATTTTGGATCAGTTTCAAAGGAGGGGCTATGGCAGTATCTTAGTAAAAGAAATGCTGTCCATCGCCAAATCATTAGGAATGGAAGCAGCCTATTTAGTGGCTACAAGCACTGACGGCGCAACCCATTTTTACGAAAAGCTGACATTTAAAAAATATGAGCGGGTGCATACTGTTTTTCATTATTTCCTTACATGAAATAGGCGTTTGCACAAACCATTTGGGACTTGGCCCGCATAAAATGCCGTATATCGTGATAAGAAAGGATGAAAACAACATGTATGGATACTCTGGATACGGTTACGGATTTGGTTGCGGGACCAATACGTTTGTATTGATTGTTGTCTTGTTCATTTTATTAATTATTGTCGGAGCCGCTTTCATTTGCTAAATGTTGAAATTCAAAGGAGCCTTTCCGGTCAGGAAGGCTCTTTTTGTGTGAAAAAGTTTTTGCGGGGAACGTCATGCCCCAATTTGGACACTCATACAATATATCAAAAGGGTTTTTGAGGTGGGAGCATGAGCAGTTATTTGATTAAGCCGGAGCTTAGTTCGGCCTATCCGGTGGTTAGCTATGCAAAGGGTTCATATGTTTATGATCAGACCGGAAAAAGATATCTTGACGGCTCATCAGGTGCAGTGACATGCAATATCGGACACGGGGTTCGTGATGTGACTGAGAAGCTGAAAGACCAGCTTGATCAAGTGTCTTTTGCTTACCGCTCACAGTTTACGAGCGAGCCTGCCGAGCAATTAGCCGCTCTCTTGGCGCAGGAGCTTCCGGGAAATGTGAATTGGTCTTTTTTTGTCAACAGCGGATCAGAAGCGATAGAAACAGCTATGAAAATCGCCATTCAGTACTGGCAGGAAAAAAAGCAAACACAAAAATCCATCTTTTTGTCTCGGTGGAGCAGTTACCACGGAATAACTTTGGGAGCGCTTTCATTATCTGGTTTCTATGAAAGGAGATACCGATTCACCCATCTGATTGAGCGATATCCCGCTATTTCAGCTCCTCATGTTTATCGGCGGAATCATGGGACGGAAGAAAACTTTGTTCAGACTGCCGCTGATGAACTGGAAACTGCGATCAAAAGAATCGGAAGCCAATTTATCGCCGGCTTTGTGGCTGAGCCTATTATTGGTGCCGCAGGAGCAGCGATTACTCCGCCTCCGGGATATTATGAGAGATTAAGTGAGGTATGCCGCACACACGAAGTGCTCTTTATTGCAGATGAAGTGATGACAGGGCTTGGAAGAACGGGAAGGATGCTCGCGACAGAGCATTGGCACACCGTTCCTGATATTGCTGTACTGGGAAAGGGTCTCGGTGCCGGGTATGCACCTATTGCCGCTGCCGTTGTATCTGATTCGATTATTGAAACGATAAAACAAGGCTCCGGTGTGATTATGAGCGGCCACACATATAGTGCACATCCCTATTCAGCCAAAGCCGCTCTTGAAGTTTTGCGGTATGTGTTAAAGCACGGCTTGATCAAGCAATCAGAGAAAAAGGGCGCTGTACTGAAAAAGAAGCTTGTTGAGGCAGCGTCTCAAAGCGAGATCATTGGTGATGTGCGCGGAAAAGGACTGCTATTAGGGGTTGAATTTGTAGCAGACAAGAATACGAAGAACGTTTTTCCTCAAGAGCAGGCGGTTACCCAGCGTATTGTAGGCGAGGCGAAAAAACGCGGGCTGATTGTCTATCCTGCCAAAGCGGGAATAGACAGCGGGGAAGGAGATGCTATCATTATTGCTCCTCCTTTTACCATTTCAGACGGTGAAGTTGAAGAGCTGATATCTATTTTTTCAGAAACAGTTGGAGCGGTCGAAAAAATACTGAAAAAGGATTGAAATCAAATGGCGCCATTTCAAAAAACAATCAGCATCGAAACAGCAATTGCAGATGTTCAGGACGGATCGGTCCTGATGTTTGGCGGTTTTGGGGGAGTCGGCTCGCCTCCTTCATTGATTGAAGCTATATTGGACAGCGGTGTAACGGATTTAACCGTCATTTGCAATGATGCCGGGTTCCCGGAAATAGGGGTCGGCCCGCTTATTGTCAATCAACGAGTCAAAACTCTGATCGCATCGCATATCGGTTCCAATCCTGTAGCCGGAAAACAGATGACAGACGGGACGTTAGAGGTTCAATTTTCACCGCAGGGAACGCTTGCGGAACGGATTCGCGCCGGCGGATCGGGACTCGGCGGCATTTTAACCGACGTCGGTATTGATAATCAAATGGTTTGTGAGGAAAAGGACATCGTGTCTGTGGCTGGAAAGCGATATTTGGTTGAAGAGGCGCTGACGGCTGATTTTGCTTTCATCAATGCGCACATTGCCGATGAATTCGGCAATTTAACGTATGACAAAACAGCGCGCAATATGAATCCGCTTATGGCAATGGCTGCCAGGAGAACCTTTGCCGAAGCTGAGCGGATCGTCCCGATGGGAGAGATTTCTGAAGAAATGATTGTCACACCGGGGGTTTTTGTCGAGGGGGTTGTGAGTAGCGAAGGAGTGAAGTGGAAATGGGCTTGGGAGTAGCAGAGAGAGAACAGATCGCAAAACGGGCCGCCTCTGAAATCAAGCCGGGCATGATTGTGAATCTCGGTATCGGCATCCCATCCTTGGTGCCGAACTTTTTGCCGCCTGACATGCAGGTCATGCTGCAGGCGGAAAACGGTGTGCTCGGCATTGGTGAAAGCCCTGAAAAGGGTGAAGAGGATGAACATTTGTGCAACGCCGCGGGGTATCCTGTCCGCGCTGTAAAAGGGGCGTCTTATTTTGATACAACGATGTCTTTTGCGATGATCAGAAGAGGCAAAATTGACATTACGATTTTAGGCGCCCTACAGGTGAGTCAGTCAGGCGATTTGGCAAATTGGCTTGTCCCGGGAAAAAAGGTGCCGGGCATGGGCGGTGCGATGGAACTGGCCCAAAAAGCGAAAAAAGTGGTTGTCGTCATGAGTCATACAGATCAAAAGGGAAGGCCTAAATTAACGGAAACATGCACGCTTCCATTAACCGCAGCAGGCTGTGTAGATATGATCATTACTGAAAAAGCCGTTCTTGAGGTCAATGGACGTCATTTTATTTTAAAAGAGCTGATGAATGGCTCGACTATCGACGAGGTGACGAGGCTGACTGAAGCTGAAATCAAAATAGATATGCCTTTTTCTTAAAAGGGGGAATGAGGATGCAAGACATTGAGAGAAAAGTAATCGGGTGGCTTGATCAGCATTCGGCCAAAGCCATTCGTCTTCTCAAAAGACTGGTTGGAGAAAAAAGCACTTTGGGCGCAGAATTTAACGCCCAAGCTGTTGTGCTTGAAAAGCTGCGGCAATTTCATATGGACATTGACGTGTGGGAGCCAAGCCTAAAGCAATTAAAACAGCATCCCTACTTTAAATCAGACCGCTCCGATTTTCATGAGAGCCCGAACATCGTTGCAAAAAAAACGGGAGCGGGCGGGGGCAGGTCGCTGATTTTAAACGGTCATATCGATGTTGTGCCTGAAGGAAGCGTAAAGGATTGGAAGTATGAACCGTTTCAAGCTGTAGAAGAAAACGGTAAAATATACGGCCGCGGCTCAACGGATATGAAGGGAGGCAATACAGCCCTTCTTTTTGCTTTAGAAGCCCTGCACGCCTGCGATGTTAAATTAAAGGGAGATGTATTGTTTCAAAGTGTTGTAGATGAAGAGTGCGGCGGCGCGGGAACACTGTCTGCCATCATGAGAGGGTATCGTGCTGACGGTGCGCTGATTCCGGAACCGACGAATATGAAACTTTTTATAAAGCAGCAGGGCTCGATGTGGTTTCGAATCACAGTGAAGGGGCTAGCGGCACATGGAGGCACACGCTATGAGGGAGTAAGCGCAATTGAAAAAAGCGTGCACGTGATCACAGCGATACAAGAGCTGGAGAAAGTGCGCAATGCCAGAATTTCGGATCCGCTGTATGACAATGTCCCAATACCGGTACCAGTGAATATCGGCACCATCTCAGGGGGAGCATGGCCTTCGTCAGTTGCAGACCGTGTCGTCATAGAAGGGAGATGCGGAATTGCTCCCCATGAAAAACCAGAAGCAGTAAAACTTGAATTGGAAAACTGGCTGAAGGATTTAGAATACCGTGACGAATGGTTTAAACGCCATCCTGTAACAGTAGAATGGTTCGGCGCTCAATGGCTGCCGAATGATTTACCTGATGATCACCCTTTAATTTCAGTGCTGCAATCAGCCTATGAAAAAACGAAACAGACAGAGCCAATCATCGAAGCTTCGCCATGGGGAACGGACGGAGGGCTTTTATACCATGCAGGAGATACGCCAGTGATTGTCTTCGGTCCTGGGGAAACAAAAACGGCTCATCAGGCAAATGAATACATTGAGGTTGAAGCCATGATAGAATCTGCTAAAATTATTGCACTTTTTGTTATGGATTGGTGCGGGCTTCATACAGACGAGGAGGATGCGGATGCTCAAGTCCATAAAGAGTAACGGTGTTACAGCAGTTCTGGACCATGACGGCTTTAATAAACGAATCAGAGTGGTTCGTTATGACGGAGCCATTGAGAAGGCTCTGCCTGATATCGTGGCAGCGGCAAGAGAAGAGGATGCGGAAAAAATCATCGTCTATACGAAACAGCATGATGAGGCCGTGCTTGCCCAACAATTGTTTGTGCCGGAGGGTTTTCTTAAGGGCTATTATCTCGGCCACCCGGCTTGTGTCATGGTCCGTTACCTCACAGAAAACCGGAGACGAACACATTCTTATATAGAGGAACAGGAAATGATCGAAGCTTTATATCGCATAGCACCTCGCCTCCGCAGTGATAATACACCCGCCTTTACGATGAGAAAAGCGGAAACAAACGACATGTACCAGCTATCGATGCTGTATAAAAAAGTATTTCGCACGTACCCGACCCCGGTATTTGACCCTGCTTATATTGAAAAGACGATGAATACAAATACGATGTATTATGTCATGCTTGACCATGACCGCCTGATCAGCGCAGCAAGCGCAGAAATCAACCCAGAGCTCGGGCATGCAGAAATAACCGACTGCGCTGTGCTTCCGGAATATCGAGGCCATTCGCTGACAAGCTTTTTAATCGAGGCATTAGAAAAAGAAATGGCTGAAGAGAATATCTTTCATGTATTTTCTCTCGCCCGCGCTGCGTCTTTTGGGATGAATGCTGTGTTGTACCATTCCGGTTATCAGTACGGAGGAAGGCTGATCAATAATTGCTATATAGCGGAAGGTCTTGAAAACATGAATATTTGGTGCAAGCACCTGTAAGTCAAAATGATGCACGAGGAGGAATTCATTTGGAAAGCAAATGGTATAAACCGAAACGGCATTGGAAGGAGATAGAGTTATGGAAGGACGTTCCGGAAGAGAAATGGAACGATTGGCTTTGGCAGCTTACACATACGGTAAGAACGTTAGATGATTTGAAAAAAGTCATCAATTTGACCGAGGATGAAGAGGAAGGCGTCAGAATCTCAACCAAAACGATCCCCTTAAATATTACACCTTACTATGCTTCTTTAATGGATCCCGATAACCCGAGATGCCCGGTCCGCATGCAGTCTGTACCGCTTTCTGAAGAAATGCACAAAACAAAATACGATCTGGAAGACCCCCTCCATGAGGATGAAGATTCACCGGTACCCGGCCTGACACACCGCTATCCCGACCGTGTGCTGTTTCTTGTCACCAATCAATGTTCCATGTACTGCCGCTACTGCACAAGAAGGCGTTTTTCCGGACAAATCGGAATGGGAGTCCCTAAAAAACAGCTTGATGCTGCAATTGCTTATATCCGGGAAACACCCGAAATCCGCGATTGTTTAATTTCAGGCGGTGACGGACTGCTAATCAATGACCAAATTTTAGAATACATTTTAAAAGAGCTGCGCAGCATTCCGCATCTGGAAGTAATCAGAATCGGAACAAGGGCGCCGGTCGTCTTTCCGCAGCGCATCACCGATCAGCTATGCGAGATTTTGAAAAAATATCATCCGGTCTGGCTGAACACCCATTTCAACACTAGCATCGAAATGACAGAGGAATCAGTTGAGGCCTGTGAAAAACTGGTGAACGCAGGAGTGCCGGTCGGAAATCAGGCCGTCGTGTTAGCCGGTATTAATGATTCCGTTCCCATCATGAAAAAGCTCATGCACGACTTGGTAAAAATCAGGGTCCGTCCGTATTATATTTATCAATGTGATCTGTCAGAGGGCATTGGGCATTTCAGAGCTCCTGTTTCCAAAGGTTTGGAGATTATTGAAGGGCTGCGAGGCCATACCTCAGGCTACGCGGTTCCTACCTTTGTCGTTGACGCACCAGGCGGCGGGGGGAAAATCGCCCTGCAGCCAAACTATGTACTGTCGCAAAGCCCTGACAAAGTCATCTTAAGAAATTTTGAAGGTGTGATTACGTCATATCCGGAACCGGAGAATTATATCCCTAACCAGGCCGACGCCTATTTTGAGTCCGTTTTCCCTGAAATCGCTGACAAAAAGGAGCCGATCGGGCTCAGTGCTATTTTTGCTGACAAAGAGGTATCATTTACACCGGAAAATGTAGCCAGAATCAAAAGGAGAGAGGCCTACACATCGAATCCCGAGCATGAAACATTAAAAGACCGGCGTGAGAAAAGAGACCAGCTAAAAGAAAAGAAATTTTTGGCACAGCAGAAAAAACAGAGAGAGGCTGAAATCGGAGGCGATTCTTCATGAAAGCATGCGAATGGTGCGGCGAGCTTGAAGCGGTATCCGGCAGGAACACGGTGTACTGGGAGCTCCCTGACGGAACAAGAGCTATAGAACTGACAGACACTCCCGCCATGGTGTGTGCTTCCTGCGGAATGACCTATCAAGAGGAAGCCACGATTAAGGAGATTGAGGATCAGCTGCTTTTGATTCAAACAAAAAAACTGCCTGAAAGCCTGACGTATCAGCAGCTCATGGAGACAGAAAGGATTCTGAAACGCAACTATTTTGACTTCTCCTGAATGATGTTTCGTTATTCTTTTGTTGTAATTTTACACTTGAACTGTATAATAGAACAACAAAAGACAGACACCAGGAGGGGAAACCCATGAAATCCTTTTATCATTACTTATTGAAATATAGACACCCGAAGCCGAAGGACGACATCAGTGAATTTGCCAATCAGGCGTATGAGGATCACAGCTTCCCGAAAACCTCAACCGATTATCATGAAATCAGTTCATATTTGGAGCTGAACGCTGATTATCTTCACACGATGGCGACGTTTGATGAAGCTTGGGATCAATACGAGGCTGAAGTGCACGGCAGATAATAGCTGTTTCATCCGCAGATTACTGCGGATTTTTTTATGTCCTCACCCATACCATAATTGGATATTTCCTTTGGTTTTCATGCCCATGCGAATTGGCGTCACCCGGCATACGATAGCGTATGAGAAATGTTGCGGCGAGGGGGAGACACCATGAAGCAAAATAAACCGAAATTCCAAGTAGGGGATATCGTAGTCGTCATTATGTATGGAACAGTCGGCACCATCACAAAAGTACACCAAATTGATAAACACTATCTTTATGAAGTGAATCATAATGAAGTCTTATACTTTGAATCGTCCATTCAGCTTTATAAAGATTATGAGGGTGTCATTGTCGACATGGAAAAGCTTGATATAGAGTATGAATTCCTTATTGGGGACGTTGTTTATGTAAAAGATTATGGAAAAGAACTCTTTCGCATTATCGGCCACAGAACAGAAATTTGGAGATATTTAGAAGATGGCTGGGAAGATATCATTTATGAGCTGACCCGTTTAAAGGATGGAGAGTGGCTTGAAACGGAGGAAGAGGATCTCACACTGGTGCTGAGAAAATATGAAATGGACCAGTTTGTCCACCAGCTTTTGTTTGTCCACTATGTCGGAGAAACTGGCCATGAGATCGGCGAAGATATCGCATCGTCTGCTCTTCTTCAGTTTGAAGGCGATGATGAAGATCAAGATACCCTTCACATCCTTGCTGTATCAATTGTTGATGAACTTCTGGATATTTATAATGATTACAAAATTCTGTACGAAATGTTTCGAGATGAAGAATATAAAGATATGATGATGTTTGTTCTGGAAAGTTTAAAAGAGCATTTCAGTTAGTTTGTGAACATACGGATCAAGACATATAAAAAATAAGGAAGACAGCCCCAAATCATCACATGCGTCATTCCTTTGAGCGTTTTTTCCATTATGATATCAAATCTTTCTCCGTCCAGTGCTTCCATCATTTTAGCAATCATTGTGTCAGCCTCCCATGGCTAGTTTTTTTATTCAATGTATATGACTGAAAGAATTGTTTAGAACACCGGGTATAATTCAGCCTGTTTTTTCATAAAACATAAAAAAGGAGGCGGTACGGAGATGAAAGAAATAGATCTTGTGATTGATACGGAAGAAATCGCTGAATTTTTTTACAGAGAGCTTGCAAGACGGGGCTACATACCGAGTGAGGATGAGCTGTTTGAAATCGCTGATATTACCTTTGATTATTTGATAGAAAAATGTATGATAGATGAAGAGCTGGATGAAGATGATTGAGGTTTAAAACCGGAGCGATCAGCTCCGGTTTTATTATTCGTGATCTATGACTTCTGTGAAAATCGAGGTGGTTAAATTGTTGTACAAGCCCGTTAGTCTGTTTCTTTTCTTTCTTTTTCTAGCTGTGGCCATTCATACAAATGCTGTTCAATCAGCGGATGAAGCGATAAGCAAGGCAGCTGTTTTGATCCGTCAGCCATGGCTTAATGATGTCATGACAGGGATAACACAGCTTGGTGCTTCTTCTATTCTGCTCCCTCTTATCGTGATCATTGGAGCGGGTCTGTTTTTTTACAGAAAAACATGGGACGGCCTTTGGATGCTCTTGGTATTCGGTGCGGATCGGCTGTTAAACAAAGTCTTAAAAGAATGGATCGAACGAGTGAGGCCTGATTTTGCACCACTGGTTCATGAATCATCCTTCAGCTTTCCGAGCGGCCATTCCATGAATGCTGCCTGTGTCTATCCTGTCATTGCCTACTTTTTAGTGAAACACCTCCCATTTTTGTCCAAACATAAAAAAATAGTATATACCATAGCCGGTTTAATTACAGTTTTGGTCGGCATAAGCAGAGTCTATCTTGGGGTTCATTTTGTAACCGACGTGTTAGGAGGCTTTAGTCTTGGTTTGCTGCTGTTTTTCCTAGTAAAAGGTTTTGACGAAAAGATGGAGCGGTTTCGACAAAAATAGAGAGAGGAAAACGTGACAAAAACGCCAATATGTTAAAGAAATAAAAGGGAGGGGATCTTGATGATGTTATCCGTGTTTAAAAAGAAGTCTTGTTCCTATGACGTGACAATATTTCAGACACCCCGATTTGGCGAAAAAAAGGGCTACAGAGCCGTCTATCGAACTGAACTCAACGGGAGCGATCATCAAGACGTACTGAAAAGAGCATTCTCTTTATTTAATGTATTTGACACCGTTCCAAGTGATTATGATGCGAGATTTATGGCCACAGGGGACGTGATTTTGATTGATGAAGGCAGAAAAGGGAAAACATATTACAAGCTGCTTCCTGCCGGATGGAGGAAAATTAATCGTCTAATTGTACAAACGACATAATGAAAAGAAAACTGCGGATTTCCGCAGTTTTCTGCAGTTTAAGGCTTGCGTTTGGCCGCGGAATACTCTTTCCCGTGCGCCTCTTCAGCTGCAATTACATCTTTTGCGGGTATATGATTGTTCTTTTTTTGGCCGGTGATCCGGTTGCGCTGTTTTTTACCCATGTCTCATCCCTCCTTCCTGCGGTTAGGTTTTCAAATAAACACCTCGATTATCCCGTTTTTCTCAGGAAGTGCCCAAACGGCCTTGGAACATTTCTTTTTTCGCCAGATTCCTTTATAATCAATGCTGAAGTTTGTCACATCATGACATTCGTTGTAAAATGAACGGACTGGATGATAATTTAGATTTACAGGAGGATATGAGATGAGTGTACATATAGGTGCTGAAAAAGGACAGATTGCGGACACAGTGCTTTTGCCGGGAGATCCTCTCAGAGCAAAATTTATTGCTGAAACGTATCTTGAAAATGTAGAATGCTACAATGAAGTCAGAGGCATGTATGGATTTACGGGTACATATAAAGGCAAAAAAATCTCCGTGCAAGGCACGGGAATGGGCGTTCCGTCTATTTCAATTTATGTGAATGAATTAATTCAAAGCTATGACGTGCAAAATCTAATAAGAGTAGGTTCTTGTGGCGCTATCCGTAAAGATGTCAAAGTGCGAGACGTCATTTTGGCGATGACCTCCTCAACTGATTCACAAATGAACAGAGTCGCTTTCGGAAGCATTGATTTTGCGCCTTGCGCAGATTTCGAGCTTTTAAAAAATGCCTATGATGCTGCAAAAGATAAAGGCGTCCCTGTGGCGGTAGGAAGCGTATTTACAGCTGACCAGTTCTACAACGACGATTCGCAAATCGAAAAGCTTGCAAAATACGGTGTGCTGGGCGTTGAAATGGAAACAACTGCATTGTATACATTAGCAGCGAAGCACGGAAGAAAAGCGCTGTCAATCCTCACCGTGAGTGATCACGTATTAACAGGAGAAGAAACAACAGCGGAAGAGCGTCAAACTACTTTTCATGATATGATAGAAGTGGCTTTACATTCCGTATCACAATAAAATAAATCAAGAGGCGTGCTGGGTGCCGGCAGCCTCTTCTTTGTGAATACGGAAACGATTGATAAAAGGAAGGTAATGTAATATGAAAAAGTCCGGTAAATGGTTCTCACTGGCTGCTGCTCTGAGTGTAACGGCAATAGTCGGAGCCGGCTGCAGCATGTCGAATGGAGATGCTCAAAAGGATACGAAAACCACAGCAGAAACAAAACAAACAGATCAAAAAACAACTGAGAGCAAAAAAACAAACACTCAAGACAGTGAGTTTTCATTGGAAAGCAAATATTTCAATGAAACTAAAAAAGTAGACGGTCTGGAAACCATTCAAAATCCAGAAAATATACTCGCGCTTGTCAATAAACAATACGCACTGCCCGGAAACTATGAACCTAGCGATCTAGTCATACCTGATGTAGAGTTTTCTTTTGAAGAAAAGATTCAAAAGCGTTACATCAGAAAGGAAGCGGCCGACGCATTAAAAACGATGTTCGATGCTGCGAAAAAGGAAGGCTATGAATTGGCAGCTGTCTCGGGGTACCGTTCGTACGATAGACAGAAAGTCATTTTTGACAATGAAGTAAGCCTAAAAGGGGAAAAGAAGGCAAAGGAAGCGGTCGCTTACCCGGGTGAAAGCGAGCACCAAACAGGCCTTGCGATGGACATTTCAAGCCGGAGCAATGGCTTTGAGCTAAATGAAGCGTTCGGAAGCACGGCCGACGGAAAATGGGTACAGGACAATGCTTATAAATATGGCTTTATCATTCGCTATCCGAAAAATAAAGAGGATATCACGAAATATGAATATGAGCCATGGCACCTGCGTTATGTAGGCAAAAAGGCCGCAAAGGTCATGCAAGATAATGATTTAACGCTCGAAGAATACTTTGAAAAAGTGAAGAAAATCTAAAAGAGAAAGCCCGCTTACAATTGATAAGCGGGCTTCATTGTGTCTGGTGAATCTAGCAATTGATCAGATATTTATTCTATGCTTACCAGAAGAATAAACCAGCCAGAGCCACTCCTGCAATTAAACCGAGGGAAATACCGTAAGCTGCTCCATATCCCCAATAACCGCCCCAATATCCGTAACCGAAGCCTCTTGGCCCTGCGCCGGTCGGAGCTATATAAACTTTGTCTCTCGTGACACGGGTAATTCTGCCGACGTGAACTCTTCCGCCTCTCTCTGTAATTCTGACGACTTTACCTTGATGGTTTCGGCAAAGATGGTAATATCTCTCCAATATTGTTTCCCTCCTAAACTGACTTTCTATCAGCATATGATAGATAGGGAAAAAAGGTTGGACGAAAACAGGGGGCGATACGCCGTTTTACTTATACGCGATAAAGATACAATGACCCATATACTTACTATATATCTGCATGAGTTCATAATGTGTTTGAAGCGTATCGTAATAAATAGGAGCAATCGTTTGCGATAAATCCATTTCTGTCGTTGGCTCAAATTCCATGTCATCCGGGAGTAGTGTTATCGCTTTAGTACTTTGAAAGCCATAAGACTTCAGAGTTTTATGCCACTCGGTTTCTTCATGTAAACAAGTAAAGCCGTAGAAATCCATCATTTGCTGTTTTTCTGTGGGGGGCATCGGTTTTTTTAAAGCTGCTTCTATACCAATCAGCATCCCGCCGGGCTTCAATACTCTTGAAATTTCTTGAAGAGAGGATGTCAGATGGGAAAAACTGAGGACCGATTCTGACAGGACGCAGGAAAAGGACTCAGAAGAAAACGGGAGGTGTTCCAGCTCCGCCTGATATGCAGGGATGGCAAGCCCTTCATTTGCAAATCTTTTTTTTGCTTTCTCAAGCATGATAGGGTCTTTATCAACGACTGTTACAGGATACAGCAAATGTCCTAAATAAGCCGCAGTTTGGCCTATTCCGCATCCGGCATCAAGAATCGGCTGATTCGGGGAGGGCGCAGCCTTTTGCAAGACCGCTTTTGAAAAAGCGAGCCCACCTGGATGTGCTCCTGCGACACCGAATAAGGACAGCATTTCTAAATATCGGCTCAATATCAAATCCTCCTTTTTCTTTATCATATGTCGTATAGAGACATAGGTTTATGAAAAGCGAAAGAAGGGCGTTTCTCTTTCATTTCTGCTCCGAGTTGACGAATAAGTATTCGTCCATGATAATATTGTAAGAAGAAAAAGGTGGTGTTTAATTGAAACGGCAATTAAAACTGTTTTTTATTGTGCTGATCACTGCGGTTGTCGCTTCGGCGCTTACTTTATTTATTACGGGCAATTCCAGCATCCTAGGCCAAACATCAGCAAGCATGGGAGACAGCAAGTTCGACAAATTAAATAAAGCGTATGAGCAAATCAAAAGTGATTATTACCAAAAAACAGATGATGACAAATTAGTAGACGGAGCAATTAAAGGAATGATTCAATCTCTGGATGATCCGTATTCCACATATATGGATCAAGAGGCAGCAAAATCATTCGACGAGACGATTTCTGCATCCTTTGAAGGAATCGGAGCCCAAGTAGAGGAGAAAGACGGAGAAATCCTTATTGTGTCGCCAATTAAAGGTTCACCTGCTGAAAAAGCCGGAATCAAACCGAAGGACCAAATCCTAAAGGTGAACGGAAAAAGCGTTAAAGGCATGAATGTAAATGAAGCCGTCGCTTTAATCCGAGGCAAAAAGGGCACAAAAGTGAAGCTTGAGCTGAACAGAGCGGGAGTTGGAAATATCGATCTTTCCATTAAGCGCGATACCATTCCTGTAGAAACCGTCTATTCCGAGATGAAAGACAACAACATCGGCGAAATCCAAATCACTTCTTTCTCTGAAACAACTGCTAAAGAGCTGACAGATGCGATTGACAGTTTAGAGAAAAAAGGCGCCAAAGGCTATATTTTAGACTTGAGGGGCAACCCGGGCGGCTTAATGGACCAGGCGATTACGATGAGCAACCTGTTTATTGATAAAGGGAAAAACATCATGCAGGTTGAATACAAAAACGGTTCAAAAGAAGTCATGAAGGCCGAAAAAGATCGAAAAGTGACCAAGCCGACTGTTGTTTTAGTAAATGACGGCACAGCCAGCGCCGCGGAAATTATGGCCGCTGCCCTTCATGAATCGTCAGGCATACCGATAATCGGCGAAACGACATTTGGCAAAGGCACGGTTCAAACAGCAAAAGAATATGATGATGGCTCTACCGTCAAACTGACAGTCGCCAAATGGCTGACTGCCGACGGTGAATGGATTCACAAAAAAGGCATCAAGCCTCAAGTGAAAGCAGAGCTGCCTGATTACGCGAAGCTGCCGTATTTGGACGCGGATAAAACGTACAAATCAGGTGATTCAGGCACAAACGTCAAAGTAGCTCAGAAAATGTTCAAAGCACTTGGCTACAAGGTAAAGGTTAACAGTACGTATGACCAGGATTTTGTATCTGTGGTTAAACAGTTCCAGAAAAAAGAGAAGCTGAAAGAAACAGGTGTACTGACTGGTGATACAACAACGAAATTAATGACAGAACTTCAAAAGAAGCTCGCAAATAATGATACGCAAATGGAGAAGGCAATTGAAACACTGAAAAAAGAAATGTAAAAAAACCATACGCGGCTACCGCGTATGGTTTTTTATGCACCCTTTTGATTCGGGTCAGCGTCTTGTTTTTTACCAAATAAACCTTCAATGACAGGATTGGATCCTGCCTTCTTGACGAACAGCGGATTCAGAATAACCACAGCGATGATGTTGGCAGCCAATCCCCAGAACCCTTCATAAATGCCATGTGCGGATTGAGTGGTATACACAATAAACGTTACTGCAAGGCCGACTAATAATCCGATAACCGTCGCTTCTTTCGTTTGATGCTTCCAGAATAGGCTGACAGCAATTGCCGGGAAGATTTGCACCATGCCTGATACACCTAATAGCTGAAGTGTCACTAAGGCAGTCGGGAACAGCATTCCAAACAGAAGCGCAAGGCCGATGACAACAAACACCATTGAACGTGTGATAAGGGTCAGCTTGCTTTGAGACACATTCGGATGAATCAAATCGCGGTACAAGTTATTGGCGAACAAATTTGATGCCCCGATTGCCATGATGGAACAAGGAATCAAAGAAGCAAGAGCGATCGTGGCATATGCAAAACCTTGTGCCACGCCGCCGTAAGATGTTTGAATCAAATGCAGCAGCGCCAGTCTTGGGTTTGTATCTTCCGGCAGGACAAGAAAGGCGATAAAGCCAAGAAAAATGACCAAAATTAACACAATGTTATAAAGCGGCAAAAACATGCTGTTTTTTCTTACTGCATCGGCGCTTTTCGCTGTGAAAACTCCTGTAGCGGCATGTGCCCACATAAAAAGTGCCAGGGCGGAAACAATAGATGCTGTGATAAACCAAGGAATGCCTTTTGGCCCTTCTGCCGGTATCGTCAGCATTTGCGGCGCTTCCTTCACTAACGTGTCAATCATTGGTGTCCAGCCGTTAAAATGAATGAGAGGGAGGGACACCACCATAAACAGCATAATAACCCATACTAAAATGTCTTTAATGATGGCTGTAAAGGTAGGCCCTTTAATCCCGCTGAAAAACGTGTAAAGAGCAACAAGAATAAATGAGATGATGACAACGAATTTTACGTTAATATACCCGGTGCCGGCAACTTGGAGCGTATCTTGAATGCCGCTCAGCTGAAGGCATATGTACGGAATAAGCATGAGCACACCGACGATGGCAACAAGGCTTGCTAAAAGCTTACTGTCAAAACGTTCCCGTGCGTAATCTGCGAGTGTTGTTAATTTGTGAATTTTCGCAACTTTCCAAAGTTTCGGCAGGAAGAAGTAGGCGATAAAGTAGGCCAAGACAGAATAAGGAATGGCGAAAAATGCAACACTTCCGCCTGTAAAAGCAGTACTGGTTAACCCTAAGAAAGTATAGGCCGTATAGAGGTCGGCGCCTACTAAAAACCAGACGAGAAGACCGCCGAAGCGTCTGCCGCCGACAGACCATTCTTCCACCGAAGTGCGTGAGGATTTGTCTCTTCCGGCGAGAAACCCGATACAGACAACGGTTAAAACGATAATAGCTGTAATGAGAAGTGCAGTCAGATTCCCTTGCATTATTCAAGTCCTCCATCTTTTTTTTGCATCTGGTAAATGCCAAACGAGCATAACGGCGTAATGATAATCCACAGCAGCAGCCAAAAGTGGAAAAACGGAAGGCCGAAAATAATCGGTTCAATTCGATTCACAAGCGGCAATAGCGCAAGCTGAACGAATGGCAAAAGAATGAGAATAACAATAAGTGCTTTTTTAACCATTTACTTTCCTCCTGAATCATGATAATGCTCACTATAATAGCAGTTGTAAGAAAAGATCACAAGATAATTATTAGAAAAAAATGATTTTTTCAATTATTTAATCAAAACACATGGTTTGCATCCTCTTCAATAAAGGTTTAAAATAATAAATATCTTGAAATCGAGATAAATAGGAGTGGGAAAATGAAAACAGAAGGATTGCACCATGTCACAGCATTTGCCAGAGATCCGCAAGAAAACTTGCGATTTTATACAGAAGTGCTCGGGCTGCGGCTTGTTAAAAAAACAGTAAACTTTGATGATCCCGGAACGTATCATTTTTACTTCGGGAATCAAAATGGAGATCCCGGTACAATTATGACCTTTTTTCCGTTCCAAGGAAGCGGACAGGGAACGGTAGGCAAAGGCCAAGCGGGCCGGGTGTACTTTTCAGTTCCTAAGGGCTCCCTGTCTTTTTGGAAGGAACGTCTTGAGAAAAACGGGTTGAACTTAGAGGAGAAAACGTTATTCGGTGAAAAGGGTCTTATTTTTGATGATACGGAAGACCTTCCGCTAGCGATTATGGAGGATGCGAAAAGCGGGAAAAGCGAGAAAAGCGAGTGGACGCCTGACGGCATTTCACAATATGAAGCGATTACGGGAATGAAAGGCGTGCTGCTGTATTCCTATGACCCGCAGGCGACCATTCAATTGTTAACGGAAAGCTTTGGATACACCAAAGCGGCGGAAGAAGGCCAGATTGTCAGATTGACATCCTCAGCGACCATTGGTGGCGTCATTGACGTGCATCTACACCCTGAAAAAAGAGGGGTAGGAGGTTATGGCACGGTACACCATGTAGCGTTTCGGACAACAAAAGAGGAACAGGCGAATTGGCTGCCGATTATTGCGGAAAACCATCTTCCTTCGTCAGAAATCCTTGACAGAGAATACTTTACATCCATTTATTTCAGGGAAAAAGGCGGTATCTTATTTGAAATCGCCACAGATGAACCTGGCTTTATGACAGATGAAACGTTTGATGAGCTGGGAACCTCATTAAAACTGCCTGAATGGCTGGAGAAACATAGACAACAAATTACAGACATTTTGCCTGAACTTTAGAAAGGGGATTTTACAATGAAGTATATTTATGAAAAAGGGACATCTGACAATGTGCTTTTGCTGTTACATGGCACTGGCGGAAATGAACACGATCTGCTTTCATTAGGACGGTTTATAGACCCTCATGCCCATTTGCTTGGTGTTAGAGGATCGGTGCTTGAAAATGGAATGCCGCGATTTTTCAAACGCCTGAGTGAAGGTGTCTTTGATGAAAAGGACCTCGTGGAGCGCACAAGGGAATTGAAAAATTTTATCGATGAGGCTGCAGAAACGCATCAATTTGACCGCGGCCGAGTGATTGCGGTCGGTTATTCAAACGGCGCAAATATTGCGGCAAGCCTTCTTTTCCATTATAAAGATGTTTTAAAAGGGGCTATTCTGCATCATCCGATGGTTCCGATTCGCGGTATCAAGCTACCTGATATGACTGGACTCCCTGTTTTTATCGGTGCCGGGAAATACGACCCTCTCTGCACGAAGGAAGAATCAGAAGAGCTTCACCGCTATTTACGTGACAGCGGGGCATCAGCCTCCGTTTACTGGCAGGATGGGGGCCATCAGCTGACTCAGCATGAAGCTGAACAGGCTCGTAAATGGTACAAAGATGCGATTGTTTAAAAAAACCTTAGTCCGTAATTCGGACTAAGGTTTTTTCATATCCTTACAGCCAAGTTGACACTTTTGAAAGCGGTAAACGATTGCTTTGATGAGCAGGTTTCACTGCTTTTCCGATTGAAATAAGCATAACCGGTACATAGCGCTCACTGATATCAAATTGCTTTTGGAACTGCTCTTTGTTAAATCCGCCGATTGCGCAAGTGTCATAACCTTTTGCTTTTGCGGCAATCATAAGCTGCATAGCTGCTAAAGAAGCATTTAAGAAAGCGGAATCACGTGCGAATTGCTCGCTTTGGTAGGCACCGTTGATTTGGCCGAGCAATGTTTGTTTGATTTCATCTGTAATATAGCCTTGGCTTGCTAATTCAGCGTAAACTTCTTCACCGTTTTCATTTGCTTTTAAATCGCCTAAAATGGCAACAACAGCAGAAGACTCAACGATTTGTTTTTGATTATACGCTATAGGAAGAAGCGTTGCTTTTGATTCATCGCTGTGAAATACAGTGAAATGCCAATGCTGAAGGTTCCAAGCTGAAGGCGCTTTAACGGCAAGGTCCAATAGCTCGGTAAGCTCCTCTTTAGAGATCGGGGCATTTGTATCATATTCCTTTACAGATGCACGTGCTTTTAAAACATCCAGAGTATTCGTCATAGTGTTTCCTCCTTCGGATAAACGTGGTATGATAATAGAAAAGTTAGAAGCTTACTAAATGTAACTTGAAAGATTATTGTAATGGATCATTGAATACATGTCAATCAATAGATGAAGGGATGAGAACTTGTGGGAAATACAATGTGCCCTAAAATGGAATCCGCTTTCTCATTGTTGGGAAAACGATGGAACGGTCTGATCATCCATGTGCTTATGGATGGGCCGAAACGGTTTAAAGAGATAACGGAAACAATTCCGATGATCAGCCAAAAAATGCTCGCAGAGCGCCTTAAGGAGCTTGAACAAAACGAGATCGTCGAACGGCAGGTTCTCCCTGAAACGCCGGTCAAAGTCATCTACACGCTGACTGAAAAAGGAACAGCGCTTCAAGCTGTATTCCAAGAGATGCAGGCATGGGCCGACCAATTTTGCGAGCCCGGTGACACAGTGTGCGAAGAAGAGAAATAAGGAAAGGGCGTCGGGGAACGAGCCTATGTTTCAATGATAAAGTCATGTAAGGGGTGGTTCATACCGTTTACATGACTTTTTATATTTGTCAGAATGAATTCTGAAATTTTATATTTAAACCCGGTCAGCTTCCATTGGAATTACATTGGCATCGAAACTGGATGTAAAAAAGGAGATCTAGGCTCTATCCACCAAATTTGGATCACTCCGTTATACCTCTTCTTGCTGGCTGTTTTCGTTCTGATGATTTCCGCTTTTGTCAAAAAGAAATGAGAGAATAAAAGAGAGAGCCTCTGCTGAAGCTCTCTTTTTACTATGTTTCATTATTTTATAGTTTTCCATTCAAAAATTGCGCCTCACCGAGTCCGAAACTCCAGTCTGCGCCACCATTCTCGGTAATGGAAACCATTAGGTCTTCTGGGGAAATACCGCATTCTGCTTCTAGCTTTTCAGCCAGCAGGGCATACAATTTTTCCTTTTGGCTTTCTGTTCTTGTTTTGCTTGTCATACTGATGATGACTAGATCTTTGCTTCTTTGAAACCCTAATCCTGTATCCTGGATAATAAGCTCATTTTCGGGATGCTGATGGACAATTTGATAACGGTCTCTTTCCGGAACACCAAACGCTTCGACCATTGCTTGGTGGGCAGTATCTAATAATAATTGCAGTGATTTTTCGTCACGGCCTTCAATTAAATCAAAACGTAATAATGGCATGTGAATTCCTCCTCTTGTGAAGTTGTAATCCGTTTGTTTTCACATTGTGATTTGCTTTCAGACAATAAATAGATTTAGATTGGCTGCTTACTTGATAAAAAACATAACACATAACCAAAAGTTAATCAACATATAACTAAAAATATTTAGACAGGCGATAGGTAATCGAGAAAAACTCATAAAACAATTGACAGTCCTAGATTAGGAGATTAGTATGAATATACTAGTTAACCAAAAGATGACAATTATATAACCAAGACGTTTTTTTAGTTGTTGGCGAAAGCGTTTTCTTTTTAAAGTGCCGAAACATTGTCATGATATTCATTTTAAAACACATTTGGTGGAGGGGTACCATGCCGATTTTAATTGTTGCTGTCGGAGTGCTGATTCTGTTATTTCTCATTATTAAAGTAAAATGAAATACCTTTGTCTCACTTATTGTTGTTTCTTTTTTAGTAGCCATCGGACTTGGGATGGATATCAATAAAATTGTTCTTTCAATTGAAGCGGGAATCGGCGGGCAGCTGGGGCATTTAGCTTTAGTGTTTGGACTTGGCGCGATGCTCGGGAGGCTTGTCTCAGACGCTGGGGGCGGCTATCGGATTGCCATTACGCTGATTGACAAATTCGGGAGGAAACGAATACAGGCGGCGGTGGTTATTGCCTCGTTTATCATCGGCATTGCCTTGTTTTTTGAAGTCGGTCTTGTACTGTTGATTCCGATTGTGTATGCAATTGCAAAAGAATTAAAAATGCCTTTTCTCTATCTGGGAATCCCGATGGCAGCCGCCTTAAATGTTACCCACGGATTTTTGCCTCCGCACCCTGCGCCAACTGCCATCTCAGTTGCATACGGCGCCCATATTGGCCAGGTGCTGCTTTTGGGAATCATCATCGCTGTTCCGACGACTGTCATCGCCGGGCCTTTATTCAATAAATTTGCGATGAAGCGATTTCCCGGTGCGTATCAAAAACGCGGAAACTTATCAGCATTAGGGCCGCGGAAAGAATTTCAGCTGGATGAAACACCAGGCTTTTTAATCAGTGTTGCCACTTCTTTATTTCCGGTTATCTTTATGGCGATTGCGACTGTTTTTTCTTTATTATTGAAAGAACATTCAAAAGAAAAAGATATCATAGAATTTATCGGTACACCGGGAACGGCAATGCTTATTTCGCTTATACTTGCGCTCTATACGATGGGATATGCGCGTAAAATATCTATGAAGGAGATCAGCAAATCATTATCGGAATCAATTTCACAAATCGCGATGATGCTGCTCATCATAGGTGGGGGAGGGGCGTTTAAACAGGTGCTGATTGACGGCGGGGTCGGTGATTATGTTGCTGATCTTTTCAGTCAAACAAATATGTCGCCGCTGCTCGTTGCATGGATCATTGCTGCGGTTCTGCGCCTGTGTTTGGGCTCTGCTACCGTGGCTGCGCTTACCACTGCGGGAATGGCAGCTCCGCTTATGCAGGCGGGCAGTGTAAACCCGGCATTAATGGTACTGGCAACCGGAGCGGGAAGTGTCATCGCTTGTCATGTAAATGATGCAGGATTTTGGATGGTAAAGGAATTTTTCGGCTTGAGCATGAAAGAAACATTTCAAACTTGGACGCTGCTTACAACAGTTCTCTCAGTAACCGGGCTCGGCTGTGTGTTATTGGCAGGGCTTGTGATGTAACACCCATAGATTCAGTTCATAGCCCAATCGTTTTTCTTCCTTGTTGAATACCTTATGTATAGGCAGTCATAAAGGAGGAAAAATCATGTACCCTCACCATTCGTATTATCGCGGGAACCCAGATCCAGTCGGATACCCGGCGCGTAATCCTTTCTTGTTTGGAGCTCCTTTAGTTGGTGGTTTATTAGGTGGTTTTCTCGGGAGTGCGCTGTTTAACTATCCTCGTCCCTATGCTTATCCGCCTGGTCCTTACGGATACGGAGGCGCACCGTACGGTTTTGGTGCCGGCGCGCCATACGGGGGTTACCCCGGCTTCTATTAATAAAAACGGCCTGCATCGGTGCAGGCCGTTTTTTATCGGATGATTTCTACCTCGGACATATTGTAGTCTTGCTGCTTCTGAAACATGACTTCCAGAAGGCCATCCTTATAGACGGCTTTTGTTCCTTTGCGTTTGACTAAACAAGGAAGGTTTACTTTTTTTGGATGCTCTGAACTAGGAAAGTTTTCTAACAATAATTCGTGAGATGTGTGTTTGATTCTCACCTGTTCCAGTAGGCCTTCGCTGATTGGCACCTTTACAAACACATGGTCTGCTGTTTCGAATATATCAATATCAGGTTTGGCATCCGGTTTGGCGGGCTGTTCTTTTTTTGGGAGGGGATCGCGGAAAGGAAATTGAGCTGCATAATCACTGCCGAACACACTTTCCATCACACGATTTACATATGTTTCAACTTCTTTTGGATCTGCTTTTTTTAATGCTTCCTTGGAAAATTGATTGTGGAAAGGAAAGTACTTGTTCCATTCAAACATCGTCGTCACACCCTTTCTTCATGGACAAAATAGTATATGCCCGGCAGATCTTTCACGTGATATAATATAAGATGCTCTAAAGAAAGGCAGGGATTTACATGCAATATTCAGAAACAAAAAAAGGCGTTCTTTATACAGCCGTTTCCTTTATCATGTGGGGGCTGTTTCCGCTCTATTGGAAGCTTCTCGAACAGCTGCCAGCTCTTGATATTTTGGCTCACCGTATTATATGGTCTTTTGTTTTTATGTGTATCGTGCTTTTTTTCTTGCGGCAATGGAAAACAGGGTGGCAGGAGCTGCGCTCTTTGAAAAAAAACGGAGGCATCCTTTCTTTATTTCTCGCTTCTATCCTGATTTCGATTAACTGGTTTGTATACATATGGGCTGTCAACCATGGGTTTTTGCTTGAGGCTAGTCTTGGCTATTACATTAACCCGCTTGTGTCAGTGCTCCTTGGAATTTTATTTTTAAAGGAAAAACTGAATCGCCTGCAACTGGTGGCGGTTTCGATTGCTGCGGCCGGCGTCATCATCTCAGCGTTCCAGTACGGCTCCATTCCGTATGTTGCGCTTCTGCTCGCATTCAGCTTCGGTCTGTACGGGTTAAGCAAAAAAAGAACAAGTCTGCCGAGCGCCATCGGTTTAACGCTGGAAACATTCATGATTATGCCGATTGCATTGGGGTATTTGCTGCTAAGCGGCCATGTTCAGCCAGCTGGTGCAGAAAGCGGGGGCACGTGGATGCTTCTCTTTTTTGCTGGTGTGTTTACTGCTTTGCCGCTATTATTGTTTGCGGAAGGGGCGAAACGGCTGCCGCTGTATCAAGTCGGAATCTTGCAATATATTGCACCGACCATTACCTTGCTGATCGGGCTGTTTGTTTACCATGAGCCATTTTCAAGCTCGAAGGCTTTTACATTCAGCTGTATATGGGCTGCGCTGCTGTTGTTTACGTTTTCACAAGTAAAGTGGAAACGGGCGTCAAAAAGCCATTGAGGCCTTTGGCTTTTCAGCTGAAGCATATATTATGTATAATCATTTCATGTATGTAAGACATAAAGGAGCAAGACGATGGACAATGATAAAGAGATAGTGAAAGCCTACGCTTCACTTTGGAACAACAGATCTCTCACTAGTGATGACGCAGAAGCGGTAGCAGAGGCGATTGATCTTGAGCTCTTGGATAAACGAACACATCCGAGACTCCGGAAACCGATGCTGGAAAAATATTTTGCCGCGATTCAGCGCATTGTGAATTCACAGCTCGAACCGGCTGTGAAATATCAGCTGGTCAAATTACATACAGAACGTGCAGAGCATTTAAAAGAAGAAAGAGGGGAGCAATCATGAAAGCAATCATAAAGGAAGATGTGCAAGCATCTTTAGAACGATATGCGGACCGCCCTGTATATATCCATTTGGAAACCACAACCGGTTCTTATTCAGCGCACTTAAATGAAAAAAACATGACGGTTGTTGCATATATCCGCAATGCAAAAGTCACCTATCATCAGGCAAAAATCAAAGGAAGCGGACCTTACCGTGTTGGCTTAAAAACAGAAGAAGGCTGGATTTATGCTGAAGGCTTGACTGAATACACGATAGATGAAGATAACCGTTTATTAATGGCGGGACACCTGCCGGGCGGTAAACTGGCTATTTCTCTACAAATCAGTGAAAAACCGTTCACAGTTTAAAGAAAAGGGTGAAAAATAATGAAAGAACACGTACTTGTAATCCTGCCTCACCCTGATGACGAATCATACGGAGTGGCAGGCCTGATCGCCTTAAACAGAAAAAAAGACATACCCGTTACGTACGCCTGTGCCACTTTAGGTGAAATGGGCAGAAATATGGGCGATCCATTTTTCGCAAATCGGGAAACATTGCCGCTGCTAAGAAAACAAGAGCTCATTAACGCTTGCAAAGAAATGGATATCAATGATCTTCGGATGCTGGGGCTCCGTGACAAAACGCTCGAATTTGAAGACGATGAGTATTTAGCTGATATCATGGAAGAGATCATAGATGATGTAAAACCAAGTTTAATTGTCACATTTTATCCTGGACACGGTGTGCACCCCGACCATGATGCATGCGGGGAAGCGGTTATTCGTGCATTGTACCGCAAAAAGAAAGAAGACCGTCCGCGCACGCTCTGCATGGCTATTACACGCAACAGAGAAGAGGTTCTTGGCGAAGCTGATGTCGTACTTGATATCAAAGAAGTAGCTGATATTAAGATGAATGCGTTAAGAGCTCACCGCACTCAAACAGAAGGCATGCTCAGAGAGCTTGAAGAAAAATTGAAAAACAATGAACCTGTTATGGCAACATGGTTTGAAGAAGAAGTATATTGGACGTATCAATGGAATGATTAATCAAAAAGGTATAAGGCCTTAAGCCTTATACCTTTTTTAATTTTAAGTCAGATGCAATCGCCGAAGCGAGGGTGGATCTCAAGGAAATATCTTCGAAAGACAAGCCTAGCTGAACCGCGGTTTGCGCGATTTCCGGGCGGATTCCCGACAATGTGGATGAAACGCCGATTAAACGGAGCGCTTCAATCAGACTGAACAGCTGGTGGGCAACCATTGTATCAATAACAGCTACTCCTGACAAATCAATATACAGCTGTGTCACCTTTTTCTCCGCACATTGATGCAGGGTGTTTTCCATAATAAGTTTGGCGCGTACTGTATCAATATCTCCGATTAAAGGCAACAGTCCGACGCTGTGAAACAGCACAATAACCGGTGCGCTTAATTCAGTAATCATATCTTTTTGAGCCTGAAGCTGAAGGCTTGTGTTTTTGTACATTTCTTCTATAAAAATATGAATCACAAGATCGAACGCTTTTATAAGGGAGTGATACAAATCTTCGGCTTCTTCGCCTTTCACAGTGTCCTGATTGTGATGGACAAATTCTTTCAAATAGGAAACATATAAATCTCTCACTCTAACAAACTCCCGGATAATATAGTGGATAGGAGTCTTTAAATGCTCTTGATCCTGTGTCACTTCAAAAGCCCATTCTTTCAGTATAGGCAGGTATACCTCCTCATCATCTATAAAAATACGGTTTATCTTATAGTTGAAGGCGAGATTCTGGCTCTTTAAATTGTGAATGACAGCAGTGTCTGTTGATGCATAAATGGAATTCGGATCAGTCTCCTCGATTGTTTCGTACCATGTTGAACTGATCGTCTCCGCATGCTGAGAAAGATATTCGTATAATTTCTTATTTTTTGCCATGATTGATCACCTCTTTTAAATGTATTGTTTTTGCGAATAACGTTTTTGCAGTTTAGCCAGCCTGAAAAACAGTCCAACTGCTCCTGCGGCGAGTCCTGTAATTAATCCGATCCAATAGCCAAACGCGCCGAGGCTTGTAAACGTACCGACCGCATAACCGACCGGAAGGCCAATGACCCAATAAGAGACAAATGCGGCCGCAAGCGTATAGTTCACATCTTTGTACCCTCGGAGCGCTCCCTGGATCGGTGCTGCAACAGCATCAGAAAGCTGAAAAAACAGGGCATAAATTAAAAAGTGCTGTGTCAGCAGGAGCACATCGGGGTCAGAAGTGTACATGCCGGCAATTTGCTCTCTGAATAAAAGGATACAGGCTGCTGTCAACAAAGAAAAACCGATCGCCATCATGATGCCGATCAAGCTATATGAGCGCGCATCCTTAAAACGGGCTGCACCGGCTTCAAAACCGACAACAATTGTTAATGCCATGGACACGCTGAGCGGCAGCATATATAAAAGTGAAGCAAAGTTCATGGCTGCCTGGTGGGACGCGATAGTCACTGTATTAAAATGGCTCATCAGAAGCGTGACAGCTGCGAAAATGCTCGTTTCAAAAAACACGGCGAACCCAATAGGCAGCCCGATTTTGAGCATATTTTTGCATGCTTTCCAAGAGAATTTATACATTGTAAGGAAAATCCCGTATTCGGAAAACGGTGCGGATTTATGAATAATGAAAAAACTGATGATGCAGATACACCAATATGTAAGCGCGGACGCTAGCCCGGCGCCGACGCCGCCAAGTGCCGGCATTCCGAATTTCCCGAAAATGAATACGTAATTCAATACAAAATTGATCGGAAGAGAACTGAGTGTAATCATCATTGTGACTCTCGTTTTCCCTAATGAATCAATGAATGATCTCAAAACAGTGTAAACAAATAAAGGGAAAATTCCGAGCGATAAAAAGCCTAAAAAGTGTTTGGCAATCTGATGGACATGAGTTTCAAGATTTAATCGGCCAAGAATAAGGTCAACTACAGCATATCCAATCGCTAAAACGGCGATGCTAAGAAGCGCGGCCACGTATACAGCTTGTAAAACAGTAAAGGGAATTTGCTGTTTTTTTTCAGCGCCTAAAAACTGGGCGACAATCGGGGTGACTGCCATTAATATACCTGCAAGTCCTGTATAAACAGGTGTCCAAAGGCTTGAGCCAATAGCGACACCAGCTAAATCAGCGGGGCTGACTTTCCCTGACATCACCGTATCTAAAAAGGTCATAAGAGAAAGCCCCGCCTGGGTAATTAATATCGGAATTAAAATGTGCAAAAGCTGTTTGATCTTTTGACGGGCGTTTCGAGTTTCTTTCATACATTGATCTCCGTTTCTTTTTCATAACGAGAGAAATTATAACATTTTATGTATAAAAAGCAATGAACGCCGGACCTATTCTTTTTTTGTCGGTTTCGTTTTTCTAAACATTTGGGCATAAATAAAAGAAAGCGAAATCACGCCTAAAAAGGTGCAAACATACTGAATGATTCTTTCGATTTCCATTCTTTACATCCCTCCTTTACCAATAGAATGTGCATCAATAAGATTAGCATGCGTGAAAAGTTGGAAATTTGAAAAGGAGATGAGGTCTATGCGTTATGAACAGATATCAGAAAATGCATTTAAGGGAAAAATACAAGTGTATTTAGAGCAAATATTAGGTGATGCGTCGCTAATCTTGAAAACGCTACACGAAAAAGACCAGTGCCTTCTTTGTGAATTAGATGAATTGGGCCACATTTTTCAGGACATGCAGGGCATCGCATCATCCTTTTATTTGCAAACATACATTGAGCAATTTACACCGGCATTTATCGAACTGGCCAAGGCGATTAAAGCCCTATCGGAGCATAAGCATGGTGCTTTAATTGTGATTGAAAGAGCGGACCCTGTTGAGCATTTTATTCAAAAAGGAACCTCCCTGCATGCGGAGATCAGCGCATCATTAATTGAAAGCATCTTTTTCCCCGGAAATCCTCTACATGACGGCGCTTTATTGGTGAGGGAAAATAAACTTGTCTCAGCAGCCAATGTCCTCCCGCTGACAACAAAGGAAGTGGATGTCCATTTGGGAACAAGGCATCGCGCGGCTCTTGGTATGTCGGGGTATACGGATGCGCTTGTGCTCGTTGTTTCAGAGGAGACAGGGAAGATGTCGTTTGCCAAAGATGGTGTATTATATCCGTTAATTTCGCCAAGAACGTAAAAATAAATAAAAGGGCCTGATTAGGAATCCTATCATGAGACAAAATGACTGAATTCGGGTCTTTTTTAAAGCATTCACTTTAAGCTGAATGCTTTTTGTCTTGAAAGCAGGAAATATAAACCGGTAGAAAAGTTACATTACGTTAATATTAATTAAGTTAAATACTTTACCTGATTTTGTATTTGTAGTACCGTATAAAATATTACATAAATTTTAAAGGAAGGGTGCTGCCGCATGGCTAATGTATTAATGATCGGTTTTCCCGGTGAAGGGCATATTAATCCGTCTATCGGTGTAATGAAGGAGCTGAAATCACGGGGAGAACATATTACTTACTACGCAGTGAAGGAATACAAAGAAAAAATTGCAGCTCTTGATATTGGGTTTCGTGAGTATCATGATTTTCGAGAAGACTACTTCGGAAAAAACGCAACAGGAGATGAAGAAAGAGATTTCACAGAAATGATCTGCGCCTTTTTGAAAGGCTGTAAGGATATTGCGACTCATATATATGATGAAGTCAAACATGAATCGTATGATTATGTCATATATGATCACCATTTACTGGCCGGTAAAATCATTGCCAACTTGCTGAAGCTGCCGAGATTTTCATTGTGTACTACCTTTGCAATGAATGAGGAATTTCTAAAGGAAATGATGGGTTCTTACATGAAAGGGTCAATTGAAGAATCGCCTCATTATGAATCATACCAGCAGCTTGTAGAAACATTAAATGCTGATTTTCAAACAGAGATCAAGAAGCCTTTTGACGTTTTTTCTTCAGATGGGGACTTGACAATTGTCTTCACATCAAGGGAATTTCAGCCAATGGCTGAGCAATTCGGCGATCGATATGTATTTGTCGGCCCTTCCATTACAGAAAGAGCCGGGAACAATGATTTCCCATTTGATCAGATTGACAATGAAAACGTGCTGTTTATTTCAATGGGGACCATTTTTAACAATCAAAAACAGTTTTTTAATCAATGTCTCGAGGTATGTAAAGACTTTGATGGTAAAGTTGTGCTTTCCATAGGCAAACATATTAAAGCAAATGAGTTAAACGACATTCCGGAGAATTTCATTGTACGCCCGTATGTCCCTCAGCTTGAGATCCTGAAAAGAGCCAGTTTATTTGTAACACACGGGGGAATGAACAGCACAAGTGAAGGTTTGTATTTTGAAACCCCGCTGGTAGTCATTCCGATGGGAGCTGACCAATTTGCTGTAGGAAATCAAGTGGAAAAAATAGGCGCAGGAAAAGTGCTGAAAAAAGAACAATTATCTGAAAGCCTTCTGAAAGAAACGATTCAAGAAGTGATGAACAATCCTGTGTATGCTAAAAAGGCGAAAGACATTGGACAATCATTGAAAGCGGCAGGCGGCTCTAAAAAAGCGGCCGACAGCATTCTAGAAGTTGTGAAACTCAAAACTCAATCAGCCAACGCATAATATAAATGCCTGTTCTTATCAAAAGAACAGGCATTTTGGCATTTTCGTAAGAAAGCAGAGGAAGGGATTTGACACATCGATAGAGAATTGATTAGAAAAACAGACAAGAAAGGAGGAAAATCTGCTCCATTCATCAATAGAAAACCATCATTTTTACCCCCGCTTAATTAGTTCCTTAGACTTTCGAAAAACATATGCAGCTTATGTAAAATGTTAGGTGTTTATTTGAAGATTTAAAGGTCGAAAGATGCTGAAATCGCAGCCAAATGTTTGAAAAGGATGTAACTTGCTGAAAAAGTGACGATAAAACTGATGTGTGCCATTTTTGGAAACAAAATACTAACTGTTTTTGTGCTATAAACAGTTTAGGAGGTTGAATGAATGAAAAAAAAGATTGTAGCCGGCTTGGCTGTTTCCGCAGTTGTCGGGTCATCGATGGCCGCAGCCCCCGTGGAAGCAAAAACGATAAAAGTAAAAAGCGGTGACTCTCTTTGGAAGCTTTCCCGTCAATATGATACGACAATATCAGCTTTGAAATCCGAAAACAAATTGAAATCAACAGTGCTTTATGTCGGACAAAGCCTTAAAATTCCTGAAAGCAGCAAAAAAAACACGACATCCTCATCAAGCTCAAGCAAAACATCAACATACACAGTTGCATATGGTGATTCGCTATGGATGATTGCTAAAAATCATAAAATGAGTGTTTCTGAGCTTAAAAGCTTAAACAGCCTGACCAGCGACCTGATTCGTCCCGGGCAAAAGCTTAAGATCAAAGGGACAAGCAGTTCAAGCGGCTCAAACGGATCGAAGAAAAACAGCGGTTCCAATTCTTCAGGCTCTTCGAAAAGTACATATACGGTTAAGCTTGGTGACTCACTGTGGAAAATCGCAAACAGCTTAAATATGACTGTAGCTGAATTGAAAACCTTAAATGGCTTAACATCAGATACCCTTTACCCTAAGCAGGTACTCAAAATAAAAGGGAACAGTTCACCTAAGAGCGGAAACAGCGGTTCCAAGAAGCCGTCAAACTCCAATTCCTCAAAAACAACTACATATAGGGTAAAAGCAGGCGATTCGCTGTGGAAAATCGCGAATCAGCTCGGAGTCACTGTGCAAAGTATCCGCGATAAAAACAATTTGTCATCTGATGTCTTGCAAATTGGACAGGTTCTGACCATCTCGGGAACAACAAAGTCTAACAATTCAAATCAAACAAAGCCAAAAGACAACTCAGGATCAAACATTCAAATAGGTTCGAAGATTGACAGAATGATAACAGAAGCGAAAAAATATGTCGGGGTGCCATACCGCTGGGGTGGAAACACGCCTGCAGGTTTTGATTGCAGCGGCTTCATTTATTACCTCATTAATAATGTATCATCGATATCGAGATTGAGTACGGCAGGATATTGGAATGTCATGCAAAAAGTCAGCCAGCCGTCAGTCGGAGACTTTGTCTTCTTTACCACATATAAATCTGGCCCGTCTCACATGGGGATTTATCTAGGCGGCGGAGACTTTATTCATGCAAGCTCATCAGGCGTCGACATTTCCAATCTCAGCAATTCATATTGGAAACAGCGCTACTTGGGCGCAAGAAGCTATTTTTAAAAATGAGTATGACAAAAAGCCTTTTTATAGGCTTTTTTGTTTATATCAGAAAATGATTGACCACACTGTTAGAAAAAACAAGGGGGAGACAGTATGTACCGTCTCTTGCTGTTGATGATGGTGACGGCACTGGGAGTTGCGGGATGCGGACAAAAAAAACCTCATGACCCTCCTAAGCGGGTACCGGAAAAAGAAGTGATTGAAACGTCAGCGTTTGGTCATCATGTCCAGCTGGTTAATCGTGAAGGCAAAGCAGTCGGTTTTATAGAAATCAAAGAATCAGAAGACGAAGGACTCGACATTCATATTTCCGCAAACAGCCTGCGCCCCGGCGCTTCTCTCGGTTTTCATATCCATGAGAAAGGTTCATGTGTCAGGCCGGATTTTGAATCAGCGGGAGGCCACTTTAATCCGCTGAACAAAGAACACGGCTTCAATAATCCGATGGGACATCATGCCGGAGATCTGCCGAACCTTGAAGTCGGTGCTGATGGAAAAGTAGATGTCATTATGAATGCGCCGGACACCTCACTGAAAAAAGGAAGTAAACTAAATATTCTCGACCAGGACGGAAGTGCGTTTATTATTCATGAGCATGCCGACGATTATTTGACAAATCCAAGCGGCAATTCAGGTGCGCGTATCGTCTGCGGAGCCCTTTCCGGCAATAACGAGAAGCAGTAATATCATCCAAGCCCTTTTGTATTGAGCATACAGGGGCTTTTTTAGTATACTCGTTAATGGAATACGAATAGGAAAGGGAACCTGTCTATGACAACTCAATTACAGCACTTAACATTGCCGGAAGATATACAACAAAAGCTATTATCATATAAAGATCAGCCGATTTCCCCAGAGTTTCAGTCGCTCATCGGGACATCAGGCTATGAGGCGGACGATGAAGCGATTTTATTCGACGCCATTATCGCATTAGCCATGGGAAAAAATGTCCTGCTGAAAGGGCCTACAGGCTCAGGAAAAACAAAGCTGGCAGAAACATTGTCCAGCTATTTTCATAAACCGATGCACAGTGTCAACTGTTCAGTTGACTTGGACGCAGAAGCCTTGGTCGGCTACAAAACGATTGAAAATCAATCTGGCCAGGCGACGATCGAGTTTGTTTCAGGGCCTGTCACAAAAGCCATGAAAGAAGGCCATTTTCTTTATATAGATGAAATCAATATGGCAAAGCCGGAAACACTGCCCATTTTAAACGGCGTATTAGATTACAGAAAAATGATGACAAATCCGTTTACAGGCGAGGTCATTCGGGCTAAAGAAGGCTTCGGAGTCATTGCAGCCATCAATGAAGGCTATGTCGGTACTGTTCCGCTGAATGAAGCATTGAAAAACCGTTTTGTCATCATTGATGTGCCTTATATTAAAGGCGAGCTGCTGAAACAAGTTCTCATGTCTCAGTCAGCCCTGCAAGATGAGAAATTGATTGACCGGTTTATCACGCTTTCCTCTGACCTGATCGTTCAGGCCAATAACGGACAGGTGTCTGAAGAAGCGGCATCCATTAGAGCGTTAATTGATACATGTGATTTAGCCGCTTATATTCCGCCGCGTCGTGCCATTGAGCGGGGAATTGTAGAGAAGCTTGATGATGACCGGGAAAAGGCGGCCGTTCGAAATATCGCAGAAACTCTGTTTGAATGAGGGAGCTGCGATGAAATTTATCAAATTTAACGACAGCACAATAGATTCGTTTTTATTTATGATGCTCACTGATTTGGCCAAAACACTCACCAAGAGTGAAGCGGTAGAAGTGGAATATGGCGTTCAGTCCTATTACAATCCATTTGAAAAGAAAATCTATATGAGCCACTTTTGGAAAGACAGGGCAGCGGAGGACATGGAAGCGGGTCTGAAAAGCGACGTCTACCTGCGTTCGGTCGGAACGAGATATAGCTCGCTGCACGAGTTTGCAAACTTTTTGAATGATATCCATCAGCATCTTACGTTCAAAAGCTTTGCCAAGCAGCTGTTTATGCTGCTTGAGGACATCAGGATTGAGGAATGTATCAAACACGAGCGCCCCGGTACGAAACATGTATTTGCGAAGCGAAAAGACATGTACAGAAAACATTTCTCCACCCAGCTGACTTTAAATTTAGAGCGAAGCATTTTTACGGATGCCCTCTTTTGCGCGATCTATGTCAAGCTAACAACGGAATCGCCGCTCGAGACCCTTCCGTCTATGCGTGAAGATATCGATCTGATGCGCCCGTTTATTGAGCAGCAGCTCCTGCGCGTGTATGAAGCAGATTCGACACGGCAGGTTCTTAAAATTGTTGAAGACCTTATGGACGGACTTGAAGAGGTGCTTGATAAAGACATGTTGAACACCTACTTCTTTTTGCCTGAGCTTGACTACGCAAAAGCTGCAGAACAACCGTTATTTGAAGAAGAGAAAAAAGCGCCGAAGCTGAGTGATGACATCACGCTTCCAAAAAAATCAGACGGTGATGAGGATATCCATGAAGAAGAAATGCCGACATGGCACAGGGAAACAGAAGCACCGTCTAAAAGCTTCCTTCAATTTGATATTGAACACGGAGCAAAATCAGATTTAGGAAAAGACGCTTCAAGGGAAGGCGACGATGGAGATCAAGCCCTTGGCTCTGTCCAAGGATCAGCCAGACAAACAAAACGGAAAGACTATTCCAAGCTGGAAGCGATGGAGTCCCAAAAAGACCAGCCGAACGGTGCGGGTATGGCTGACGGCAAAGAAAATAAATACGCATTTCCGATTTATAAAGAACCGCAGCCGGCAACGAGTGAAGAAGTGCTTTCTTATAAACAGCAGGCAAAAACGATTGAATCGTATCAAAAGCGTTTAAAACAAATGATTCAAAAAACGCTGGAGCATAAAAAAACATTGCCTAGAACAGACCTTCATGCCGGACGGCTGAACAATAAGCTTCTTCGTTACTTCACTGAGCGAAATCCGCGTCTTTTCTACAAAAAACAAGAACCATCATCAGAAATTGACGCGGTTTTTACATTGCTGGTCGATTGTTCTGCCAGCATGTTCGACAAAATGGATGAAACAAAGCGGGGAATCGTGCTGTTTCACGAAGCGTTGAAATCGGTAGCGGTTCCGCATCAGATTGTCGGCTTTTGGGAGGACACAAACGATGCGACCGAAACAAGCCAGCCAAACTATTTCAATACGGTTATTCCCTTCCAATCATCATTAAGACAAGAGGCTGGACCGGCAATTATGCAGCTTGAGCCTGAGGAAGATAACCGTGACGGCTATGCGATCCGGCAGATGACGAAAAAAATGCTGCAGCGCAGCGAAGCACAAAAGTTCTTGATCGTTTTTTCAGATGGAGAGCCGGCCGCGTTTGGCTATGAACAAAACGGGATTGTTGATACAAGTGAAGCGGTTATTGAAGCCCGAAAGAGAGGAATAGAAGTGATAAATGTTTTTCTCTCCAACTCAGAAATAGAAGAATCGCAAATGAAGACCATTCAGGATATGTACGGAAAATTCAGTATATTTGTCCCGGATGTTGATCAGCTCCCGGATGTTCTGTATCCGCTGCTGAAAAAACTGCTCCATAAAAGCATAGGATAGTCCTTTATCCTATGCTTTTTGGCGTTTCTTTTTTCAAATGATTAAATTTTTTGTTTTTTATAAAGGTTTTTTACTATTTTGTGAACAATCAAGGTAGAATCAAATTGCAAACAGTGGTAAAATATCGTTGGAAGCGTTTTTATTACATAATTTTGGACACAGCGTTCGAAAGTTATTTTAAGATAGTGAATCATTCACTTGATTATCTAAGTTGGGGGTAATATTCAAATGTTTCAAAATAGTATGAAACAACGAATGAATTGGGAAGATTTTTACGGTCCGAACCTCGGCTATGCGCTGGAGCTTTACGATCAGTATACCCAGGATCCGAACAGCATTGATCCGGATCTAAAGGAAATGTTCGACGAGCTCGGTGCTCCGCCAAGCGATATAAAAGAGGCCTCGGGAACAAAAGAAAAGGGACGTGTTACAGCCGATCTGATACAAAAGATCGCATCCGCAGTCAGACTTGCAGAAGATATCCGAACCTATGGCCATTTAAACGCTTCCGTCAATCCGCTCAGAAAGGATGGGAAAAAGAGCGAACTCTTTCCACTATCCGATTACGGGCTAACTGAAGAAGAAATAAAAGCAATACCTGCGTCAGTGATTTGCAAAGACGCTCCTAAAAACATTACGAACGGTTTAGAAGCCATTCAGTATTTACGAAATACGTATAAAAGAACCATCTCATTTGAATTTGACCATGTGCATGACTTCAAAGAGCGCGAGTGGCTGACAAAGATGATTGAATCCGGCGAGCTGTTCCAGAAGAACTCATCTGAAAAGCTGTCGGCTGTTCTGGAAAGACTGACAGAAGTAGAGGGCTTCGAGCAGTTTTTGCACCGCACATTCGTTGGACAGAAGCGCTTTTCCATCGAGGGGCTGGACGCACTTGTTCCAGTGCTTGATGACATTATTGCACAATCTGTCAAATCTGGCACGACGAGTGTCAACATCGGGATGGCACACAGGGGGCGCCTGAATGTCTTGGCACACGTGCTCGGCAAACCGTATGAAATTATTTTCTCCGAATTCCAGCATGCGCCGAACAAAGATCTTGTCCCGTCTGAGGGATCAATCGGAATCAGCTACGGATGGACAGGGGATGTCAAATACCATCTGGGGGCGAATCGGGAGCTTCAAGACGCTGAAACAAAATCAGCGCGCATTACGTTAGCAAACAACCCGAGCCACTTGGAATTTATCAATCCGATTGTTGAAGGCAGCACGAGAGCGGCACAGGAAACGAGAACACAAAGCGGATACCCGGTGCAGGATGAAACAAAATCGCTTGCCATTTTAATTCATGGAGACGCTGCATTCCCTGGGGAAGGAATCGTCGCTGAAACATTGAATTTAAGTTCTTTAAAAGGGTATCAAGTAGGCGGTGCGATTCATATTATCGCCAATAACATGATCGGATTTACAACAGAAAGCGCTGAATCAAGATCGACAAACTATGCCAGTGACCTGGCGAAGGGCTATGAAATTCCGATTGTTCACGTAAATGCGGATGATCCTGAAGCCTGTCTTTCAGCTGTTAAGTTTGCGGTCGAATACAGAAAAACATTTAACAAGGACTTTCTGATTGACTTGATCGGGTACAGACGCTACGGACATAACGAAATGGATGAGCCGTCTACTACTCAGCCGATGCTGTATGAGGCTGTCAGAAAGCATCCGACCGTCAAACAAATTTTCGCTGAAAAGCTTGTAAATGAAGGCGTGCTTACCGAAGAAGTTGTTCAAAACATCGAAAAATCGGTAACGAAGCGCATTGAGGATGCTTATCAGAAAGTGCCGGCTAAAAAGGAACATACCGCCTGTGAAATTGAACTTCCAGAGCCTGTTTCAAACGGTTTCCCTGATGTGGACACATCCATTGATTTTGATGTGCTCCGTAAGCTGAATGGCGAATTAATCAACTGGCCGGAGTCATTTAACGTTTTCGGCAAGCTTAAGCGTATTTTAGAAAGACGCGCCAAGGCATTCGATGACGATAGAAAAGTGGAATGGTCTTTGGCTGAATCACTTGCGTTTGCTTCTATTTTGAAAGACGGAACACCGATTCGTTTAACTGGACAGGATTCCGAGCGCGGAACGTTTGCCCAAAGAAACCTTGTGCTTCATGACAGTGAGACGGGCGAAGAATTTGTGCCGCTGCATCACTTATCTGACTGTGACACATCTTTTGCTGTTCATAACAGCCCGCTGTCTGAAGGATCGGTTCTCGGCTTTGAATACGGCTATAACGTGCATTCACCGGAAACGCTTGTCATGTGGGAGGCGCAGTACGGAGATTTTGCCAACGCTGCTCAAGTGTATTTTGACCAATTCATTTCTGCCGGACGCGCCAAATGGGGCCAAAAATCCGGATTAGTCATGCTTCTTCCGCACGGTTACGAGGGACAGGGGCCCGAGCACTCAAGCGGAAGAATCGAGCGGTTCCTGCAGCTTGCCGCGGAAAACAACTGGACGGTTGCCAACCTGACAAGCGCTGCACAATATTTTCATATTTTAAGAAGACAGGCCAAAATGCTGCTTCGTGAAGAAATCAGGCCGCTCGTCATTATGACGCCGAAAAGCCTTCTTCGTAATCCGAATACGGTTTCGGAAGTGCAGGAGCTCAGCGAAAGCCGCTTCCAGCCTGTATACGAACAGTCCGGACTTTCTCATGACTATGAAAAAGTAACCAGACTTGTATTATCCAGCGGTAAAGTGTCCATAGACATCAGCGACGATTTCAATAAGCTAGAAGACGGTAAAGAGTGGCTTCACATTGCGAGAATTGAACAGCTGTATCCATTCCCGGCAAAAGGAGTCAAAGAATTATTTGCAAAACTTCCGAACCTGAAAGAAATCGTTTGGGTACAGGAAGAGCCGCAGAACATGGGGGCCTGGAGTTATATCAGCCCATATTTGACAGAGATTGCACCACAGGGCGTAAGCGTTCAATATATTGGACGAAGAAGACGATCCAGCCCTGCAGAGGGAGATCCGACAGTTCATAAAAAAGAACAGGAACGTATTGTATCTGATAGCTTGACTCGCAAAAACTAAGGGGGAAATGAAAAAATGGCGGAAATTAAGGTACCTGAATTAGCAGAATCAATCTCAGAAGGAACAATAGCCCAATGGTTGAAGCAGCCTGGTGATTATGTAGAACAGGGTGAATATCTGCTTGAACTAGAAACGGACAAAGTAAATGTTGAATTGACAGCAGAAGAATCGGGTGTACTTCAAGAGGTATTGAAAGATTCGGGTGATACCGTCCAAGTTGGAGAAATTATCGGTACGATTTCAGAAGGCGCGGGTGAAAGTTCTGCCCCTGCACCTTCAGAGAAAGCTGAAAGCAAAGATAGCGAGAAAGAAGAGAAGCAGGCTGAACCAGCTGCAAAAGAGGTTAGCGAGGAAGCGCAAGCCGAAGCAAAATCAAGAACGATCGCTTCTCCTTCAGCCCGTAAGCTGGCAAGAGAGAAAGGAATTGACCTGTCTCAGGTTCCGACGGGAGACCCGTTAGGAAGAGTGCGCAAGCAGGATGTCGAAGCGTACGAAAAACCAGCGTCAAAACCGGCTCTTCAGAAACAACAGCAGCCTCAGGCTCAAAAAACACAGCAAAGCTTCGACAAACCTGTCGAAGTGCAAAAAATGTCACGCCGCAGACAAACGATTGCAAAACGCCTTGTAGAGGTACAGCAAACATCAGCGATGCTGACTACATTTAATGAAGTAGACATGACGGCTGTCATGAACCTTAGAAAACGCCGCAAAGATCAATTCTTTGAGCAAAACGAAGTGAAGCTCGGCTTTATGTCTTTCTTTACGAAAGCGGTCGTTGCTGCATTGAAGAAATATCCGCTGCTGAATGCGGAAATTCAAGGCGATGAGCTGATCGTTAAGAAGTTCTACGATATCGGGATTGCTGTTGCAGCTGATGAAGGCCTTGTCGTTCCGGTTGTACGGGATGCGGACCGTCTGACATTTGCAGGAATTGAAAAAGAAATCGGCGAACTTGCGAAAAAAGCAAGAAACAATAAATTGACCCTTAGCGAGCTTCAGGGCGGTTCCTTCACTATTACAAACGGAGGGACTTTCGGTTCACTGATGTCGACTCCGATTTTAAACAGCCCTCAAGTCGGTATACTGGGCATGCATAAGATTCAACTGCGCCCTGTAGCAATTGATGAAGAGCGTTTTGAAAACCGTCCGATGATGTATATCGCTTTATCTTATGATCACCGGATTGTAGACGGTAAAGAAGCGGTTGGTTTCCTAGTGACAATCAAAAATTTACTGGAAGATCCTGAACAGCTTTTATTAGAGGGATAATAAAAAAAGGTACATCACGATAAAGTGATGTACCTTTTTTGATGCGTATTTAAAGAGACAGATTGCTGCTGTTGGCTGCTGTTTGTTTCTTTTTCGCTTTTTTTGACCAGTATGTTGCAAGCATGGAACCCGAAAGGTTATGCCATACACTGAATATCGCGCTGGGTACGGCAGATAGCGGTGAGAAATGAGCCGTAGCGAGTGCAGCACCGAGTCCTGAATTTTGCATGCCGACTTCGATTGCAATTGCTTTTTGAGACGGATAATCCATTTTTAAAAGCTTTGCACAAAGAAATCCAAGCAAATAACCGATACCGTTATGCAGGATGACAATAGAAAAAATGAGGAATCCTGATTGAAGCAGATTTTCCCGATTGCCGCTGACGACAGCTGAGACAATCGCAACGATGCCAATGACAGAAACAAGCGGAAGGGCATGTACGGCTTTTGCCACTTGTTTTCTGAAAAACATTTTAACGATCACGCCTGCAATGATCGGAAATAAAACAGCCTGTAAGATTGAAATAAATAAAGCCCCTGGCGAGACAGGAAGCCATTCCTTGGCAAACAGCATAATCAAAATCGGTGTTAAAACAGGCGCCAACAAGGTAGAAATTGTTGTAACAGCAACAGAAAGGGCCGTATTTCCTTTTGCTAAAAATGTCATGACATTAGAGGCTGTGCCGCCAGGACAGCAGCCGACAAGAATAACACCCACTGCGATTTCAGCTGGAAGGTGCAGCCCAAATGCGAGGCCGAAAGCAACGAGCGGCATGATAGTATACTGAACAATTACCCCGATAATGACATGCCAAGGTTTTCTGATCAGCTCTTTGAAATCATCGGCTTGCAGTGTAAGACCCATTCCAAACATGATAATGCCAAGAAAAATCGTAATATAAGAACTGATCCATGTAAAAAAAGACGGGAAAGTAAATCCCAGCACGGCAAAAACAATGACCCATATGCCAAAGGTTTGTCCCGCGAAATGACTTATTTTTCTAATGATGTCCATAAAAACACTCCTTACACATTTATCAAGAACTTCAGCAGAAATTCTCACAGATTTTAAAGCATTCTCTTATTATAATTAATTTTCTGAATAATTCAATATTAATAGATGGATTGGTTTTAAATAGAAAACAATAATTACATTATGTAAACTAATTAAAATGTTCTTGACTATATAGGAAGATATTCTTACAATGAATCTTTATAATGGTTAGATATAATAGGAGTGATAGGGTGAAGGAAGCGAATCAATGGTCTTCGAAGCTCGGCTTTATTTTAGCCGCGGCAGGATCAGCTATCGGGCTTGGTGCAATATGGAAATTTCCATATGTAGCGGGAACCAGCGGAGGAGGCGCATTTTTACTTATTTTTATTTTATTTACGGTTTTAATCGGACTGCCTTTATTGTTAGGTGAATTCATCATAGGCAGAAAAACACAGAAAGATGCCGTACAATCCTATAAAACACTTGCTCCGGGAACGAAGTGGCATTGGATCGGTTATTTAGGAATGGCGACGTGCTTTATTCTTTTATCTTTTTACAGTGTCGTCGGCGGGTGGATTTTAATTTATATTACAAAAGGCTTCACTGGCGGTTTATCGCAAACATCTGGTTTTGATACGATATTTGCAAGTACGATTTCAAATCCTTACCTGGCTGTTGGAGGCCAGCTGCTCTTTATGGTGGTGACAATTTTAGTTGTTGCAAAAGGGGTTAGCAGCGGAATTGAAAAAGCAAGCCAAATATTAATGCCGGCGCTTTTTATATTATTTGTTATTTTAATGGTGCGTTCCGTTACACTTGATGGAGCGATGGAAGGGCTCAAGTTTTTCCTGATGCCTGATTTAACCGCGATTGACGCCAATACAATTTTATATGCGATGGGCCAATCCTTTTTCTTATTAAGTGTCGGTGTATCAGTCATGGTAACGTATAGCTCTTATTTAGAGAAACAGGAAAACGTTGTGCAGTCCGCTGTATCAGTAACTGTATTAAACATGCTTGTTGCTGTAATGGCAGGAATTGCGATTTTTCCAGCTGTATTTTCATTCGGCCTCAAACCAGACCAAGGGCCGGTCCTGTTATTTAACGTGCTGCCGACTGTGTTTAATCAAATGCCGTTTGGAATTATCTTTTTATTAGCATTTTTAATTCTATTTTTATTTGCGGCACTGACATCCGCTTTCTCAATGCTGGAAATTTTGGTCGCAGTGCTTTCAAAAGGCGATGTCAATAAGAGAAAACGATTCGCTTGGTTAGGCGGAATTGCTATTTTTATTGTCGGTGTGCCGTCTGCATTATCCTACGGTGTCTTAAGTGACGTCTCTCTATTTCACTTGTCTATTTTTGATGCGGCCGACTATCTTGTAAGCAATATTTTAATGCCGTTAGGCGCGTTATTGATTTCTATTTTTGTCCCGTTAAAAATACCGAAACAGGATTTGTTTGACGAGCTGAAAAGCGGTTCCAATCTCAAACGAAAGTGGTTTGCGGTTTGGCTGCTGCTCATTCGTTACCTATCTCCTGTTGCCATCATCATCGTATTTTTGCATGTGATAGGCATTTTTTAAAACACGTAGCCCCCGGGAAAAGGGGGCTTTTTTTAATAGAGTTTCCAAACGACTTCTTTTGCCTGCTCGAAACGTTTTTCTGCCTCGCGCCAATCCACGACATTCCACCAATGATCGACATAGCTTGCCCGGTCATTTTTATATTGCAAATAGTAGGCATGTTCCCATACGTCAAGCGGTAAAAGAGGGATCACGTCCCATTGGCTGAAGAGCTGGTGCTTTTCTGCCGTTAAAATCTCCAGCCGTCCTGATCGGGGAGCCCAGACCAGAATGGCCCAGCCGACACCTTCCACTTTTTTAGCGGCCTGAGTAAAATGTTCTTTAAAAGCCGAGTAGCTTCCAAATGAAATATCGATCATTTGGAACAATGCCCCTGTAGGACGCCTTTTTCCGTTTGGATGCATCGAAAACCAGAAAATAGTGTGTAAATAATGCCCTGCTCCATGGAATGCAAGCTCTCTTTCCCAATGAGTGATCAAATCATAATTCTTTGACGCTCTCGCTTTTTTTAGCTCTGTTTCTGCTTTGTTTAGACCGTCAACATAGCTTTGGTGATGCTTCGTATGATGAAGGACCATAATGTCGCGTGATATATAAGGTTCTAAGGCGGAATATTTGTACGGAAGCTTTGGCAGCACATGTTTTCCTATAGGGACGTAAGCGCGTCTTTCACTTGTATCCTCTGATTCTGTAATATCCCGATAAAGGGCAGCGGCCTGCTTATACCAATCTTCTTCAGTTGTTTGGTCATCTTCCAGTGCTTCAATCATTTTGTCAAATTGATCTTCAAACTGTTCAAGCTGTCCTCGCTTTTGAATCTGATCCTTCAAGGCTTCACACCAATTGAACATCTCCGTTTGATAAGATTCACGTTTCATTTGCTGTCTCCTTTTCAATAAAATTCAAATACTTTCCGACAGCCAGCAAAGAGAATACATATGGATAACTGTGATAAAGAATATAAAATTGGTTTGGCAATCCGATTCCTGCTGGATAGGCCAAGCTATCGGCGCCATGAGAACTGCTGTCAGTAAGGTATTGCATACCTTTCACAACAGATGGGTGTTCGGAATTTTCGTATGTGAGCAAAGCGTCTAAAGCCCAGGCCGTTTGTACAATGGTTCCTTTATGAAGCGGGACGTACGTTTTGACTTCAGCGCTTTTACAGGATTCTCCCCAACTGCCGTCATCATGCTGTATCGATTTGAGCCAGCGCAAGGCCTTTTGTATAGCAGGGTGCTTTCGGTCAACCCCGCAGGCATGCATACCCGTAAGAGCAGCCCATGTGCCGTATATGTAGCAAACACCCCATCTCCCGTACCATGACCCATTCTGTTCTTGATGTTCGAGAAGCCAGCCCACAGCGCGCTGAATATGTTGATGTTTCACAGTGAAACCAGCTTTCTCGCCTAAAAAGTGCAGCACACGTCCGGTGAGGTCGGCGGTTGAAGGGTCAACTGCCGCGTCCTCGGCGGATTCAAGCGGGAGAAGGCGGATCAGAGGATGGTTCACATTTTTTTCAAAAGCAGAAAATCCGCCGTCATTGTTTTGCATCGATAAAAGCCAAGACACCCCTCGCTCCCAAGCTGAAGGAGAATAACTGCGGGGAATCGCTTTTAATACGGCTGCAGTGTCGTCACAGTCAGGGTTATTTGTATTGATGTTTGAAAATCCCCAGCCGCCGGGTGCTGCACTCGGGTTTTTAACAGACCAATCTGCTATTTTGGTATGCTGGCGTTCTAGCAAATAGGCAGCTGCTTTTGTAATAGAGCCGTCTGTTTCGGTCACGCCGTTTTTTTGAAGGGCATAGCTGATCAGAGCTGTATCCCAAACAGTTGAAGTAGAGTTTTCCAGATAAGGAATCCCGTTGCACTTTGTCATCAGTGATTTGATGCCGTTAATCGCCCTCCTGATAACAGGAGAGTAGCGTGACACACCAAGCGACAGAAGGCTGTAAACCATAAATATGGTTGCGCTCGCATAGCTGTATAATGTTCCGTCTTTTTCAAGCCGGTCCAGCATATATGTTTTAGCCGTCTGTAAGCCTAGCTGCTGAAAAGCAAAGGGTGCATGAAAAATGCGCTTCCAATGTGACCAAATAGACGTGAGATCTCTTTCTTCAAAAGCATCAGATCGAAGCCAAGTGAAAGGGTTATTTGTCATGTGCGGATCGAGATGGCGAAGAGATGGAATATTGCGGTTATTAAGAACAAATCGCTGATTGAGTGTTACAGCCATAGGAGCAAAATGAATTCGGGCATATGCGCTGAATTGATAGAAATGAACCGGTAACGTTGGGGGGAGCGCCATGAGTGATAATGGTAAATACAAAACAGGCCAAGGATACAGCCCGTTCACAGCAAGCATCCATTTTGTCATGAAATGAACATGTCTCAAACCGCCATGTGAGATGATAAATTGTTCAGCTTTTCTCATGTGCGGATCAGATCTGTGAAAACATCCTGAAGCCAGCATCCCGACATATCCTTGGACGGTAGCCGTTATATTTCCGCTCGTTTCATCGGGATAATTGATGAATGTGCCGTCGGGCTGCTGTTTTTCGCGAATGCCTGCTGCAAGCGCTGATATTAGTTCTTTTTCATTCTCGCCTTCATCTAGTGAGGTGAGGAGCAAAATAAAAAAGGAATTTGTCATGATTGGTCCTTCAAAGCAAAATGTCCACGAACCGTCAGCATTTTGCCTGTCTTTTAACTCTGCAATGGTTTTCTTTTGATAACGTCTTACTTTCTCCTGAAGTGTGCCCATCACGCTCAACTCCTTCAGAAGCATATATATTCAGCGTCTTTTACCGCCATTACAGAAAGAAAAAAACTGCTGGCAGGCAGCAGTTTTTTTGACATACATGTTAGTCTTCGAGATTTATCCATACACTTTTGACTTCTGTGTAGTTATCTAAGGCATATGATCCCATTTCTCGTCCGAGTCCTGACTGTTTATAACCGCCAAACGGGGATGCTGCGTCAAACACATTATAGCAGTTCACCCAGACGGTTCCGGCTTGAAGACGGTCCGCGATATAGTGGGCATGCTTGACGTTCTCTGTCCATAGTCCGGCTGCGAGTCCATATTCTGAATGATTCGCTCGTTCAATGACTTCATCGACTGTTTCGTATGGAATAGCAGTCAGCACCGGTCCGAAAATTTCTTCTTTTGCGATGGTCATCTCGTCTTCAACATTCGCAAACACAGTCGGTGCGACAAAATATCCTTCTTCAAAAGGACAGCTTCCGCCAGTCACTGCTTTTGCTCCTTCGTCTTTTCCTTTTTGAATATAGGAAAGAACGCGTTCGTGCTGTTCCTTGCTCACGAGAGGCCCGATTTGTGTATCCTTATGAAGTCCCGCTCCTTGGCGGAGTGATTCAGCATAGGACACCATCTCATCAACAACTTCATCATATTGGTCTTTATGAATGAAAACGCGCGAGCCCGCACAGCAGACTTGGCCCTGATTAAACATCACACCGTTTAAAGCGCCTGGGATCGCCTTTTTCAAATTCGCATCCGGCAAAAGAATATTAGGTGATTTTCCGCCCAGCTCCAATGTAACCCGCTTAATGCTTTTCGCAGCGGTGGACATGATTTTCTTTCCGATTTCAGTGGAACCGGTAAAGGCAATTTTATCAACCGCTTCATGATTCGTCAGCGCTTCTCCCGCATCTTCACCGAATCCCGGAATGATATTGATGACACCGTCAGGGAAGCCGGCTTGATCAATTAATTCTGCCAAATAAAGAGCTGAAAGCGGTGTTTGTTCAGCCGGTTTGAGCACGATTGTACAGCCTGTTGCAAGAGCAGCGCCCATTTTCCACATCGCCATCAGGAGCGGGAAATTCCATGGAATGATCTGGCCGACGACGCCGACAGGCTCATGGCGCGTATAATTAAAATAAGCGCCGGAAACCGGAATCGTCTGTCCTGTTATTTTTGTACACCAGCCGGCATAATAGCGCATATGCTCAATAGCCAGAGGTATATCTCCATTCGTCGTTTCATTTATCGGTTTCCCGTTATCAAGTGTTTCAAGCTGAGCAAGCTCAGTTTTATGCTCTTCCATTAAGTCTGCCAGCTTATACATCAGTCTGCTTCTAGAAGCCGGAGACATTGTTCTCCATTCGCCTTGGTCAAAGGCTTTTCGGGCAGCTTTAACCGCTTTATCCACATCCGCAGCTTGGGCTTCATACAGCGTCATCAAGGTTTCGCCGGTCGCCGGGTTGGGTGTGTCAAAGGTTGCCCCTGAGGCACTCGGAACAAACTTTCCGTCAATATAAAGCTTCTTTGTTCCCTGTAAAAATGTCTCCAGCCTTTTCGTCACTTGCATCGTTAAAGAACTCATCTGTAACAAACCTCCAGTCATTTTTTATGGTCTGTTTTGAGATTCTTGGTGATAGCACATTGATTCATTGTTTGAATAGCAGAAATAAGCTGTGATATTTGCTGTAAGAGTAAGCGTATACAAACATTCTATAATAGAAAACAAGACAAAATCAATGAATAACCGATATTGCAATTTACAAAAGAAAAAAGCTACAATAAGCTTATAGATATGAAAAGGAGATTTCATTTATGATTCATAACAATTGGCTTGAAAAAGAAACAATCAAAAAGGTAAAATGTGTGCAGACAAACGCAAAAAAATATATCGTGAACCGCGTTTTAACTCCGGGAAAAGAATATGAAGTGAAAAATGAAACAGAGGAATTTCTCTTTGTGATCGACAATACGAATAAAGTCGGTGGCTATTATAAAGAATACTTCGAAGAGGTTTAAAGCCTGAAGAAAGCAGAGGATAAAAAAACCGCAGCTCAGCTGCGGTTTTTTATAATTAAAACAGGAAAAATAAAACAAAATCAATGAAAACTTTAAAAACCACTTTTTTTAAAAAAATAATGCTGAATATTGAAACTTTTTTCTCTATACGTGCGTATTACTTGATGACAAAGCACAAAAGACGAAAAACAAATCAAAAATTTGAAAAATGTAATCTGTTCGTAATGGTTTAAATGTCTTCTATGTCGTATTCTTATATAGGGATAAAGGACTTATTTTTATGTAGTGAATGAATAAACAAATAGATAAATGCAGAAAGAGGGGTTCTTCATTGGGTATTTTTTCTGTTAGCAGATCAACGGATGCAAAGAAGCTTGAAGCTTTGCTCGTTGAAGGGGAAAGAATAGAATCGATTTATAAGCTCCGAGTGGACCAAATTTGCTTTACAAATAAGCGGATCATTTTCTTTGACAATAAAATGTTTTCTAAAAAGAAGGTTCGTGTATTTCTTCCATATAAAACAATTGAAAGCTTTGCGATCCAAGAAGCGGGCATGTTTGACCCGGACACTGGGCTTTTATTGATGACTAGAAGCAAAACGTTCGAATTAGAATTTGCGAAAGACACCGATTTAAGCGAAGTTCAAGCGGTGCTGACAAAGCACTTGTGCAGCTGAATATTTGATGAGCCAGCCGTTCAAAAAATGGTTAGGCTTTTTTTATATAAAAAACAGAGCAGAGCGTACATGCCCTGTTCTGTTTTTACAACTACGAAAGAAGAGAAGACAAAAAACTGCCAAAGAAATCCTGAAACACTATTATCGCCAACGGTTGCGATCCGTGCAAAGATGCAGTCGCTCATCTTTCTATCAAGTTCTCATGTTTGACAAGGGGCAAAACGGGAAACAGGATAGAAAGGAGAGGATACACATGGCGCTGACAAAAGAACAAAAGAAGCATCTCTATTATAAATTGCTCGATATGCAAAAAGAATTGTCTGGCGAGAAGAAGGAAACAGAATCAATGACTGAAGAAGTGGGGGAGCTTTCCAATGGGGTTGACAACCACATGGCAGACCACGGCACGCTCGTCACAGACCGGATGACAGACCAAACGGTGAGAGAGATCGACCGGGAGCTGTTAGAGGAGATCAACCATGCATTACAAAAAATGAAAGATGGAACATACGGAGTGTGTGAAAGAACCGGCCAAGACATTCCTTACGAAAGGCTTGAAGCTGTTCCCTATGCAAGAATGACAGTGGAGGCCCAAGCTGATATGGAGGATGATGTAGAGACAGACGCTCCGTCATTTGAAAGAGAGTTTCACGAGCAGGTAAAAGATCTATCCAATAAAGAAACCATTGATCAAAAAAGCTCTCAGACGTATGAGATTTTGGATCGTGAACAAGATTCAAAGTGAAAATGGCAAGCAAGTACACCGATATTAGATGTACTTGCTTTTTTTTGAAAAAAAATCTCATATTCAAAATAAAGTGATTGACTTTGCGTAAAAAAGAAAGTAACATACTATTTGTAAGTAAATATAAAAAGTTTACCGGGAGGAATACAAATGTCTACAGTATTATTTGTAAAATCAAGCGACCGTACAGCTGAAGAAGGCGTTTCAACTAAACTTTACGAAGCTTTCTTAGCTGCTTATAAAGAAAACAACCCTGCTGATCAAGTGGTTGAATTAGATCTTCATAAAGAGAACCTTCCTTACCTTGGAAGAGATATGATTAACGGAACATTTAAAGCAGGTCAAGGAATGGAAATGACAGAAGAAGAGAAAAAACAAGCAGCAATTGCTGACAAATATCTGAATCAGTTTGTAAAAGCTGACAAAGTTGTTTTCGCATTCCCGCTTTGGAACTTCACAGTGCCAGCCGTTCTTCATACTTATGTTGATTACCTGTCTCGTGCAGGCGTTACATTCAAATACACACAAGAAGGACCAGTTGGTTTAATGGGCGACAAAAAAGTTGCACTCCTTAACGCGCGCGGCGGCATTTACTCTGAAGGACCAATGGCTGCACTTGAAATGTCATTAAACTTCATGAAAACAGTTCTTGGTTTCTGGGGTGTTCAAGACTTGCACACAGTTGTCATCGAAGGACATAACGCAGCGCCTGATCAAGCACAAGAAATCGTTGAAAAAGGTTTACAAGAAGCAAAAGATCTTGCTGCAAAATTCTAATGGAACAAAGACTCCTATCACTGCGATAGGAGTTTTTTTGTATACATATTATATAGAAGAAAGTAATCATTCCTCTTAGCGAAAAAGGCTGTTTTTTTATTGTAATATATTTTTCGGATTGTCGAATCATCAGATATAATAGCGAAAAAGCAGTTTTAATCGCTGGAAAAAGTTTTTCTAAACAATTGTTCTGGCCCCTTGATAAAAAACGGCTGATGGTGTACTATATAAAAGAAGCTACTTTGTGCGTATTGTTAATTAAGTTTTAACCTTTAAGCTGTAATAGGGAGTTTTATATCGAAGCTGGAATGTCATGCCTCCTTGTAGAGGACGACAGGAACGTTTCTGCAAACACCCACTTTGAGGAGTGGTGGTTTAAAACTTTCTTACTTGCATACGGCAAGACGTAGCGAAAGCCATTTCCTTTTTGGAAATGGCTTTTTATTTTATCTAAAAAAGATAGGTATAGTGAAAATTCAATTTCTGTGTGAAAGAAATGAAGGCCGCTTTTTTATGATATGATGGGAGAAATTCAAGGAAAAGCGAGGTTTACACGTTATGTTACATAGAGCCCAATCCCTTCTGGCCCATTATTTCGGTTATGAAAAGCTCCGCAGCGGACAAGAAGAAGCGATCCGCTCGGTGACGGAAGCGAGACAAAATACGGCCTGCATTATGCCGACGGGAGGAGGCAAATCGATTTGCTATCAAATTCCGGCACTAATGTTTGAAGGGACAACGATCGTCATTTCACCGTTGATTTCCTTGATGAAGGATCAAGTCGATGCATTAGAAGAAGCGGGGATTAACGCCGCCTACATTAACAGCACACAATCCAATCAGGAAATATATGAGAGGCTGAACGGACTCAAAGAAGGGGCTTATAAGCTTTTTTACATTACACCGGAGCGACTTACGTCCACGGAGTTTATACGGATTTTGCAGGACATTGATGTTCCTTTGGTCGCAATAGACGAGGCGCACTGTATTTCTCAATGGGGCCACGATTTCAGGCCAAGCTACAGAAATATTGAAATTTTGTTCCGAGAATTACATGACAAGCCTGTCATCATGGCATTAACAGCAACAGCAACACCTGAGGTTCATGAGGATATTTGCAAACAGCTGCATATTCAAAAAGAAAATACGGTACATACCGGATTTTCCCGAGACAATTTAACCTTTAAAGTAGCAAAAGGAGAAAATAAGGATCGTTTTATTGATGAATATGTGCAAAACAACAAACATGAAGCAGGGATTGTCTACACAGCGACCAGAAAAGAAGCTGATCGAATTTATGAGAGATTGAAACGAAATCAGATCAGTGCAGGCCGGTATCACGGGGGCTTGGCAGATGATGTGAGAAAAGAGCAGCAGGAAAGGTTTCTTAATGATGAGCTGCAAGTGATGGTGGCAACCTCTGCTTTTGGAATGGGCATTGATAAATCAAATATCAGATTTGTTCTACATGCACAAATTCCGAAAGATATGGAAAGCTACTATCAAGAGGCTGGACGAGCTGGACGGGATGGTCTTGCCAGCGAATGTGTTCTCCTGTTTTCACCGCAGGATATTATGGTGCAGCGTTTCCTAATTGAACAATCAGAGCATGAAGAGAAACAAAAGCAAGATTTAAAAAAGCTGAGACAAATGGTCGACTATTGTCACACGGAAGACTGTCTGCAGCGTTTTATCCTTATGTATTTCGGAGAAACGGAGCCTGATGCGTGCGGACAGTGCGGAAACTGCACTGATACAAGGACGTCCCATGACGTGACCCGGGAGGCGCAAATGGTCTTATCTTGTATCATTCGCATGAAAGAACGATTTGGCAAGACGATGGTTGCCCAGGTGTTGGCCGGCTCCAAAAATAAAAAAGTTCTTGAAAACGGCTTTTCCGATCTCTCAACATACGGGATATTAAAACACCAATCAGTAGGGGAAATCAGTGATTTTATCGAATTTCTTATTTCTGACGATTTCATCAAGATGTCAGACGGAACGTTTCCGACTCTTTTTGTCAGCAGTAAAGGAAGGAATGTGCTGAGAGGAGAATTATCAGTAACGAGAAAAGAAGCGTTAAAAGCGGCAGCGATTACTGAAAATGACGAGCTGTTTGAACGATTGCGCATCGTTCGCAAAGAAATCGCGGCAGAGCAGGGTGTTCCTCCTTTTGTCGTTTTCTCTGACCAAACGTTAAAAGAAATGTCAGGAAAACAGCCCGTAAATGATGAGGAACTTTTGTCTATAAAAGGAGTCGGAGAACAAAAAAGAGCAAAATACGGCCGGCTTTTTTTACAAGAAATACAAGCTTATGCAGGGATGACAGACTAAAAAAACAGTAAATCAATCTTTTTTTCTATAAAAAACACATTTTATTTTCTCTTTTTTTCCTCAAAATAAAAAGACTTGCGAAGCCTATTATATCAAGGGTTCAGCAAGTCTTTCCAGCAGAGAGAAATCCTTCATGTAAAGGAACTGTAATCTAAATCATATCTTTTTGTTATTGATTTGACATTTACGTGTGTTACGATATCACCTGTTAGCCGCCAATAAAAAGCTAACAAGGGAGGATTTACTTATGAAGAAGACGATTATGTCCTTTGTAGCAGTTGCTGCACTTTCATCAACTGCATTCGGAGCTCACGCTTCTGCAAAAGAAATCACGGTGCAAAAGGGTGATACGCTCTGGGGGATCTCTCAGAAAAACGGAGTGAACCTAAAGGACTTAAAAGAATGGAACAAGTTAACTTCTGATCAAATCATTGCAGGAGAAAAACTGACCATTTCTTCAGAAGAAACAACCACTACTGGGCAATATACAATTAAAGCGGGGGACACGCTGACAAAGATTGCTCAGCAATTCGGAACAACAGTCAATAACCTGAAAGTTTGGAATAACCTAAGCTCTGACATGATCTATGCTGGATCAACACTTTCAGTAAAAGGTCAGGCAACAGCAGCAAACACAGTTACTGAGAATACGCAAACAAGCGCACCTCAAACTGAAACAAAACAAGAAGCTGTGCAAAAAGAGCAACCTAAACAAGAAACAGTTCAACAACAACCAAAACAAGAAACAAAGGCTGCAGCAGAAACTTCTGTTCCTACAGAAGAAAAGGCTGTTCAATCTAATACAAATAATCAAGAAGCTTCAAAAGAACTAACAGTTACTGCTACTGCTTACACTGCTAACGACGGCGGCATCTCCGGCGTTACAGCAACAGGCGTTGACTTAAATAAGAACCCGAACGCGAAAGTTATCGCGGTTGATCCTAATGTGATTCCACTAGGTTCTAAAGTCTATGTTGAAGGTTACGGTGAAGCAACAGCAGCAGACACTGGCGGCGCTATTAAAGGAAATAAAATCGACGTATTTGTACCTAATAAAAGTGATGCATCTAATTGGGGCGTCAAAACTGTAAATGTAAAAATCTTAAACTAATCATATAGATTGTGATAAAAGACGCGAGCTTTTTGGCTTGTGTCTTTTTTCGTTCTGTTTAGAGATGTATATAATGTATCATATGCTGATAAAAGAAAAGCGGTTCCGATGTTTTTCACGTGTGAAAAATGGGTAGATGGTAAATGCCCCTATCATCTATCTATTTGCAGAAGGAGTTGCTGGCAGTTGCTTTGGATCATTGTATCTTTTCTGGTTATCAATATCGGGATATTTCTATTTTCATGGCAGAGAACAAAGGGGGTTAACTTGCAATCGTCCGATGGATATTTTCTCGGAGGAAGAAGCCTTACTGCGTTATATATCGGGAGCTCGCTGCTGTTAACTAATTTATCAACCGAGCAGATGGTCGGGTTAAATGGACAAAGCTATGCAGGGTCTATGACAGCGATGTCATGGGAAGCGAGTGCACCGCTTGCGTTGATTTTCCTGGCACTTGTCTTTTTGCCCCGTTATTTGAAAACGGGAATTACCACGATACCTGATTTTCTAGAGCAGCGGTTTGATCAAAGAACAAGGCAGATCGTTTCTGTACTACTTATCATTGGCTACGCTGTTTCATTCCTGCCGACAGTACTGTATTCAGGGGCTCTTGTGTTAAATCAAGTATTCCGCATTACAGAGACGTTTGGCATCAGCACATTTATGGCAGTTTTTCTGATATCCTTAATTATTGGCGTAACGAGCTGCTGTTATATCTTTTTTGGCGGATTGAAAGCCGCTGCCTCAGCAGATGCCATATACGGAATCGGATTAATTTTCGGCGGTTTTTTTATTGTGATATTAGGTATTCTTACAGTCGGACAAGGCAGCTTTGGGGGCGGAGTTGCTCAACTGACGGCTTTACATACGGAAAAACTCAATTCAATTGATATTAGCAATTCGGCAGATGTGCCGTGGCCGACGATTTTAACAGGGCTATTAGTGAATAATCTCTTTTATTGGGCTGTTAACCAAGCGATCGTTCAGCGGGCATTAGGAGCGAAAAATTTGGCTGAAGGACAAAAGGGCGCTCTTTTAGCAGGTTTCTTTAAACTCATCGGCGTTTTTTATTTAGTCGTTCCTGGAGTGATTGCCTTTCATTTATATGGGGGCGGCATTGAAAATGCTGACAGTGTATATCCCCGGCTAATCGTCGATCTATTGCCGGCATCCCTTACCGGTGTATTCGCCGCTATTTTATTCGGAGCGATTTTGAGCTCGTTTAACGGCTCTCTGAACAGTACCATTACGTTGTTTACTCTGGACATATACAAACCGTTATGTAAGCCTCATGCAGATGAAGCTGAGCTCGTCAAAACAGGGCGAATTTTCGTCGCAGTTCTCGGGCTAGTATCGATTGTCATCGCACCCTTTATTTTATATGCGCCATCAGGGCTGTACAGCTATCTTCAAGAGATGTTCGGATTTTTTAATGTACCGATATTAGCAGCGGTCGTTGTTGGTTTCTTTACAAAAAAAGTGCCGGCATTAGCTGTGAAAATAGCGATACCAGCCCATATTGTTTTATACGGCTTATCAAAAATCTATTTAGGGCACATTCATTTTCTGTACATCCTTGCCGTACTCTTTCCATTTTCAGTGGCTGTGATGCTTCTGACAGGAAAGCTGTATCCGAGGGAAACGGATTATAAGCTTGATCACAATCCGCAAGTGGATGTAACACCTTGGAAACATGTAAAGCTGGTGTCCTGTATCATTCTGATTCTGGTTGCGGCGACGTACCTTTTGTTTTCTCCTTGGGGAATTGCTGGCTAAATAAAAAGGATCTTGGCAGATGCCAAGATCCTTTTTATTTAAACCAACCTTTTTCCTTTGACCTGGTAATGGCTTCTATTCGGTTTTTCACTTCAAGCTTTTCTAGAATCATTGAGATATAATTTCGCACCGTCCCGCTTTTGATGCTGAGTTCCTGAGCGATTTCTTTTGTGTTTTTACCGTCAGCCACTAGTTCGAGCACTTCTTTTTCTCTGTCTGTAAGAGGATTAGCCTCGCTGTATATGTCCTCCATCAGCTCAGGTGCATAGATGCGTTTTTCGTTCATGACGCTTCGGATGGCGCTTGCGAGCTCTTCGCTCGGACTGTCTTTTAACAAATAACCCTTAACACCTGCTTTAATGGCTCTCTGAAAGTAGCCGGGCCTGGTAAAAGTGGTTAAGATAATAATTTTGCAGCCTGTATCCTTTAACTCCTCAGCAGCTTCAAGCCCGGTTTTACCGGGCATTTCAATGTCCATAATGCATACATCAGGCAGATGTTTTTTGACAAAATCAACAGCATCTTGACCGTTTGTACCCTTGCCTACGACTTCCATATCGTCTTCTAAGTTTAGAAGTGATCCTAAAGCGCCCAAGAGCATTTGCTGATCTTCCGCAATAAATATACTAATCATGTAAGCCATCCTTTTTTGTTTATTTTGAGTTATTAGGAATTGACATGGTAAGCTTGGTACCATTTTTTGTATCGATGTGAAGGCTCCCATTTGCAAATTCAAGCCGTTCTCTCATGCCAAGCAGGCCATGTCCTTTTGAAAAGTACTTCTCTTCACCTTGAAACGTTCCATCGTCAGTCACTGTAATGACGACTTCCTTCCAGAGCTGCTGAATGTCAACTCGGCAGGTTTTAGCCTGACTGTGTTTAACGACGTTAGTGACAGCTTCCTTTAAGCACATACTCAATATGTTTTCATTAAGCAATGAGATATTTTCAGGCAATTTATCTTCTTCGTAGATAAACGTAATGCCGGCTGCTTCAAGAATTTGTTTGATATTTATGATTTCATCCCTGAGCCGGATGCCTTTCATGGAGGATACGATTTTTCTGACTTCATTTAAAGACGTTCTCGCAGTTTGCTGAACGCTTTTCAGTTCACGTGTTGCTTGTTCAGGATCTTTGTATATCAATTTTCTTGCCAAGTCGCTTTTTAAACCGATTAGAGAAAGCTTTTGCCCAAGTGTATCGTGGAGGTCACGGGCAATTCGCTGCCGCTCTTCTAATTTCACCAGCTCGGCAATCCGTTCATTTGCATCCTCGAGTTTTTCTTCCAGTCGTTCGCGCTCCTTGCGGCTTCTTATACTGAAGGGCAATAAAATCGCGCTGATGAGGGTAATGACGACAAAAGGAATTTGAGTCAGAAAAAATTCCTTTTTTAATACGAGACTGAAATTAGCTGCGACGGCTGCGCTTATTAAATGGACGTAATATAAAATATGAAAGGGGACGCGTTCCTTTATGTTTCCAATAAAATATGCGATAAAAAAAGCAAAATAAATATAACTGAACAGAGTAATGGAGGCGGTTGAAATGCCGATTAACAAAAACGCCCATAAATAAATGGCCCAGCCTTTTGAGATAAAAGCAAATCTATATACCGAAAAAAATAAAAGTGTCAAAATGATGCCGACGATGATAACAACTGTAGATGATGATTTCCATATAAAGTAGAATGGGAGGATGAAAAATATCGTCCATATATAGGGCGTAATCCCGCTTAGTTTTTGAAATGTAAAATGCTTTTTAATCATAATATTACCTCATTTTCGCTTTTCATCTTACATGTAACTTTATCATTGCGAAAGCCAGAATGCACCCTCAAAACAATAAAAAGGAAGCCTTCTTGTATATAAGAGAAGACCTCCTTCATCATCAGGCGTAATTCCGCAGTTTCTGTTTTTCTGTTGAATCAGGCGGAAGGCTGGAAGGTATATGTTTGATATCCCGAAATGATACAAATTGTTTTTTATCTTCATCCCATAGGCGGAATGCAAGTGACTGCAGACTTGTTTTTAAGGTAATTGTCGGTACGTTTTTTAATGGTTCGTGATGTTCATGAGCAACTTCAAGCTTATAGTTAGGCACCTTTGGACTCAAATGATGGACGTGGTGGTACCCGATATTACCTGTCAGCCATTGAAGCAGTTTCGGGAGTTTATAAAATGAACTGCCCTCCACAGCAGCCTGAACGTAGCTCCAGTTTTCATCTGCTTCAAAATAAGAATCTTCAAATGTATGCTGCACATAAAACAGCCATACACCGATTGAACCTGAGATTAGAAAAATAGGGCCTTGCACCAGTAAAAACGATTGCCATCCAAAGATCAGACAGCAAGCAGCAGCCAACGCTACAATTGCCAGATTCGTAAGGTATGTGTTTATACGCTCCTTACGTCTTGCACCTTTTTTGTTAAAACGGTTGGTGATCAGAAAAACATAAATTGGTCCGAGAATAAACATGATAAACGGATTTCTATAAAGTCTGTATGCAAGCTTTGTTCGTCTGGATGCAGCTTTATATTCGTTTACTGTTAACATCCAGATGTCTCCTGTTCCGCGTTTATCCAGATTGCTGCTTGTGGCATGGTGAATTGAATGGCTGTGCTGCCACTGAAGATACGGGAATAAAGTCAGCACACCTGTCAGAAAACCGAAAATATGGTTATAGCGCTTTTGTTTGAAAAATGATTGATGGCAGCAGTCATGGAAGATGATAAAAATTCTTGTCAAAAATCCTGCGGCAATCACTGTTAATGCTAACGTAAGGAGATAGGAGACATTGAGGCTGAAATAAGCCAGAAACCAGAGTCCGAAGAAAGGAATAAACGTGTTCAAAAGCTGAATCAGGCTGTTTTTTGTTTCGGGCTGAGCAAAAGCGGCGACTTGCTTTGTCAGCTGTTTTTGTTTATGTGCAATGGTTTGTTCAGTCATAGTAAGTATCCTCTCATTGTGTGTCTCTGTTCAGTATACGTCAATGAGAGAAGTCGTTTGTAGTAGCACACATCATGCATCATATATGACATTTGTCATGTCTCCTCGTGTAGCTTGCATAAATGTTTGCGCTAAAAAAGCTTGTAAAAAAAGAAATTTACAAGCTGATTAATGTTTGTCGATCCATATTCGTGATGTTCCCGAAACAGCTTCAATCCTGCATGTTCCACCTATAGGGAACGTGGCAATTGGTGAGGTATGTCCGGCATTTATATTTGCGATGATTGGAAGGCCGGATAATTCTTTTTTTGTTCCAATCATGGCTTTTACATGTTCTATTGATACGTTTGATGCTTTTTGAAATCTGCCGATCAAAATCGCCTTTACATGAGAAAAAGCGGGGAGGTGGATGAGTGATTGCAGATCGCGGTCAAACATATGGATGTCTGACATATCATCATCTTCAATCAATAAAATGGCATTTTCTGTTTCAGGAAAATACTCTGTTCCCTGCAGCAAATTAAGTGTGCAAAGGTTTCCGCCAATCAAAGTGCCTTCAGCATAACCTTCATGGATCACAACAGGGCCGTTATTAGGGTAAAAGTGCCTGTTCTCTTGATCCAAAAACCAGCGGTCATCGCTCCACTCGCTAGAAGGATGAATGTCAAACGGGTCGTCCGAAGCGCAGCAAGAAAGAAAATACTCTGTTGTATAATCGAGTCCTTTTTCCATTGCAAATGTTGAAAAGTGGGGGCCTGAATACGTAACAAGGCCCGTTTTTTGATAAATGGCGTTGCAAAGAGCCGTTATATCGGAATAGCCGCACAGAATTTTTGGATGCTGTTTGATTTTCTCGTAATCAAGATAACGCAGCAACTGATTTGAATTAAAACCGCCGAGTGTCGTTAAAATCGCTTTGACTCCGGGGTCGAAAAAGGCAGCGTGCAGGTCATGGACTCTTGATTCGATAGAAGATGAATCAAATTCGTTTATTTCATTTGCATATTCAGCGATATGGTTACCCGATAACCTAAGCGTTCTAACGCCGTTTTTGCTTGCATTTTTGCTTCATTTGATAATATGGACATGCTAGTCGCGGGAGACACGATCCGAATTTCGTCTCCCTTTTTCAGTTTTGAAGCGTACATAGGACCCTCCATCAATGGTTTTACACCATTACAGCACATCTTGGCACATTCATCCAGACTTTTTTACAAATCAACCCACTTAATACAGCCTGATTGTGTATCATGATCGACGCATACTTTGAATTGATGTTTTTCATAAAAATGAATCAGCCGGTCTACATGATTCCAGTCCCGTTTGGCAATGTCGCCGGTGACTTTCGGTATATTGTGTTCTCTGGCGATATCTTTTAAATATTTCATGCAAATGGAACCAAATCCGTGATTCGGAGGGCCTTTTATGTCGCCGATATGAATGGCATCGTCCTTGTAAGACGCTACAAGTGAAAAACAGCCTTTTCCTCTATAAGCCGTTTTACAATCGGTAAGCATAATTTTGCATGTTTGGCCATCATCAATCGAGGAAACGATCATCCACTCTTCATGTTTCGATTGATCAATACCAAGCACTTTGGCGTCTTTGGATAGATCCTTCATATTCTCCTGCATGCGGTAAATTTGAAATTCTAAATCATGTAGTTCTTCCTCAAGTTCTTGACGATTTTTTTCTTTAACAGTAAACAAGATCAATCTCCTTTCAAAAATCAGCTTAGAAACACAGTTACCAATTGTATTAGATGAGAGGGGCATTGTAAATAACAAATCCATTATTACTAGAAATTAGCGCAAAGTAAGGTTTGATCGTTTTTAAGAGAGGATAAAGAAAACTAACCTGTGAAAAAGGAGGAATCGGAATGGCGATTGATTCATTGATTAATAAATTACAGTATGTCCAATTGGAACCGCCGGATAAAATTCTCTCCCTATATCTTAATACAGACATGAGAGATCCAGAGCAACAGGGGGGAGAATGGAAAATTGCCCTAAAATCAGGATTCGGCAGATTGAAAGAGTATTTGGCAGCAAGTGATCCAGTGGAAGAGAAGTGTCTGGATGGAATCAGAACGAAAATTGATCAATACCTCAATGAAATGGGAAAAGACATGCCCCGCAGTCTCGTATTTTTTGTTTCCGATAGCGGTATATGGGAACCAATTAAGCTTCAAATCCCTGTAGAAACAAGATTTTACTGGGAAGAAACAGCTGTTCTGGATCAGTTGAAGGATTTGCGCCAAACGTACCCAAGTACGGCGTTTATTTTAACTCAGCAGCATGAAGTGAAAATTATTGAAACCGTTTTAGGCAAAATTGAGGCGGTTGAGCATTATGAGTACGATATCATCAATGAGTCTTGGGAGAATTGCCATTCCTCTGCAAAAAAAGCGGTACCATTTGAAGAGAACCGGATGAGGGAACATGTAAGGGAGAACCAAACGAGACTGTATAAGCGACTGGCTGCCAATCTAGATCAAAAAGCGGCCGCGAAAAGATGGGAACGAATGGTTATCGCCGGTGATAAAGAAACGGCGGATATCTTGGATCAGCACATGAATAAACCTATTCATTCGAAAATTCAAAAGAACCTGCTGAATGAAAATGAATATAAGGCCGTTGAGCATTTGATCAAAGAGGCGTAAACCTAACAGGGCCGGGGCTAAAAGCCGCCGGCCTTTGAAGTGTGTCTAATTTCTGACGAAGCAGTCGAAAACGTTGACATCTTCTTTGAATTTGCATACGATTTGGATAGCCAGTACAAATTAGGAGAGGTCACCAAATGAATCAAACAGAAAATAAACCGAAAAATTATACGGGGATTGTCCTTACGCTGACAGTTCTGATTAACGGTTTAATCGCAGTGCTGTTTTTTATGCCTAAATTAGATCAGTTCAGCCATGCGAATATTCACATTTTGCCAATGCTGAATGCGATATTCAACAGCTTTACGTTTATCTTCTTATTGGCCGCGCTGATTATGATTAAACAGAAAAATATCAAAGCTCATAAACGCTTTATTTTAGCCGCATTCACAACAACATTACTATTTTTGATTTGCTATGTTGTTTACCACTCGATTGCGGAGAATACGCTGTATGGCGGAGAAGGGATTATGCGCCCGATCTACTTCTTTATTTTAATTACGCATATTTGCCTTTCTGCGATCATTGTGCCGCTTGCGCTGTTTACGCTGATCAGAGGCTTCAGCATGCAGGTGGAGCGCCATAAAAAAATTGCCAGATGGACAATGCCCCTGTGGCTGTATGTAAGCCTTACAGGCGTTGTTGTATATCTGATGATATCACCTTATTATTAAAAGCCATACTCCGTATGGCTTTTTTAAACGTTTTTAAACATGACAAAAGCCCAAATCTGTTTTGGGCTTTTGTCAGTAAATTGATAGACTCTTATTTATGAGCCTTTGATTCCATGGTTTCAAGTGTTGCAACCTGCAAAGATTCTTCAACAGTTTTTGTTTTTTCTTTTACTTTTTCCGCATACGTGTAATCACCGTAGCAATACGGATAGCGGAAATTGTTCACATTTCCCCCGCACGTATACAGATCAGGATTTTTTTTGACTTGCTGCTCGGAGTATTGTTTTGCCAATTCCTCAGTATGCGTTCCTCCATGTTCAGCTACAAAATCAATGTAACCTGCCCCCATGTTGTAGCTTTGAATAATGGTATCCAAATCCACACCTTTTTCCTTACCGGTCTTGTACATGAGGGTAAATTGCTTGATGCCTTGTTTAACACTGAGTTGAGGGTCTGTTATCTCATTGCGTTTTAACCCCAGAGATTCAGAGGACTGCATGGGATCATTGCCTTTTCCTTTTGACTCCTGATACATCATGCCTAGAATGAGTGATGTATAATTAGAGAGTCCTTGGTTTTCAAGCTCGTCTTCCACCAGCGGTTTATAATCGGTTAAACGTTCCAAAACTATCGTTTTCGTATCGATTGGAAGTTTTTTGATCAAATCCCGGTTGAAAAAAAGCAAGACCAATAATAAAGAGGCGATGACAAAGACAAAAATCATCATAAAACCCGCAGCAGCGAAACAGCCTTTTCTCTTTTTCTTCACTGTGTTTCACCCTCAATGTTTGGAGCAGTATGACCTTTTTATTATGACATAGAACGATATATCAGACCAAGTAAAAACCTGATTTGAAACATAAATTTAAACTAAGAGATTGAATTGGAACATAAGCAGGCTGGTTTGCACCCAAGCACATTTGTTATAAGATAAAACTATGAATAAAGAAAGGTGATACAGATGACTGAATTTAGAGAAACGGACCGAACGGCTGCTGATCTTGATGAGGAAACCTTGTTTCTAGTCGCGCAAACATTCAAAGCGCTTTCTGATCCTACCAGAATCAGAATTCTCCATTTATTATCCCAAGGTGAACATGCAGTGAACGGAATTGCAGAAAAGCTGAATTTATTGCAATCCACTGTTTCCCACCAGCTCAGATTCTTAAAAAATCTCCGGCTTGTCAAATCGCGCAGAGAAGGAACATCCATTTATTACTCACCGGAGGATGAACACGTGTTAGATGTTCTTCAACAAATGATCCATCATACACAACATGATTAAAAAAGACATCCTTGCTTAATCGCTGTTAGCGGGCAAGGATGTCTTTTTCTTTATTGTGTCCGTTCTGATCGAGTTCGTTTCTGCTGAGCTTGATGACAAAAGAAGAAAAACCGATATAATAAACGGCTATCAGAAAAAAAACGCCAATTGTCAGAGGGTCCGTTCCAATTGACTGACTGTAAGATCCAAGGCTGTTGAGATCAGGCGAGGTAAGATAAAGCTCTGTCACTCGATACAGAAATCTTGATAGAAACAAGGTTAAAAGAATGACTTCTACCCAAATATGAGTCCGAAAATAAATTTTTCCTCTGCGCTTTTCAAAGGAGATGTTTTTCTTTGCGAAAACGACAAGGAGCCATCCGCCAAGAATGCCGAAAATGAGATATCCATATAAAAAAGGGTGAATGACGCTGAATATTGAAAGACCAAAAGCAAACAGCGAGAAAAGAATCATACGGGTGAACAGCCAGCGAGGCTTCAGCGGCTGATATCCGATGGACCTTTTAATTTTTTTATACAGAAAAAAGATGATAATCATGGCAGGATAAACGCTTTGAAGTGTAAGATGCATGATGTGAAATCCCCTCCGATGAGAAGTGTATGCTTATCCGGTTCGAAATAGTAGCTGAAATCAATACTGAACACAAAAAAGAAGGGGAAACCCCTGTTTTCATAACATATGCAAGGTGTATTTGGCCGCATAATAGATATGCCCAAGCTTTATAAAAATGTTAGGATTGTAAAATAAAAGAAAGAAAAGGTGCGCATAATGAAACTGGAACGTTTGTTAGCGATGGTTGTGTTATTAATCAGCAAAAAACAAGTGCAGGCAGCTGAACTTGCTGAGCTGTTTGAAGTATCCGTCAGAACAATTTACCGTGATATTGAGACGATCAATAGAGCTGGTATTCCAATTGTGACCTCACAGGGCTCCGGGGGCGGAATTGGCATTATGGAGACGTATCGGCTTGAGAGAGAGTGGCTGAAAGAGGAGGAGCTGTTTGCGATCGCTTCCGCTTTGCAGAGTGTCTCATCTATGTATGAACCTGTTTCTCACAGCACAGCTTATCAAAAAATCAAGCACCTCATACCTGAGCAGTCAGCTGAAGCATTTAAGCACCAAACTGAAAAATGGTTTATTGACATGACGGCTTGGGGCCAGACTGAAGATCAAAAGGCGCTTCGTGAGAAAATCAGCGCCGCCATCGATCGATTGTCAACGATATCATTTACATATACTAACGCAAGCGGGGAAACACTTCAGCGTGAAACGGAACCTTATACATTGGTTTGCAAGGCGGGACACTGGTATTTATATGCCTATTGTCTGGTTAGACATGATTTTCGCTTTTTTAAACTTAACCGAATGAAAGATCTGACCATATTACATCAGTCCTTTATCAGAAAAGAAATCCAGCTGGAGACCTTGCCGTGGGATAAGAACTGGTACCAAAAGGACCGTGTAACTGAACTGGTTATTCTCGTTCAGCCGTCAGCACGTCAGCGCATATTTGAATGGTTCGGACATGACGTTTTTCTTTACGATGAAGATGAAAACTGCCGGGCAGTGATTTCTCTTCCTGAAGATCAATGGCTGATCGGTTTTTTGCTGCAGTTCGGAAAGGATATTGAGGTTCTGCAACCTCTTCATATACGGGATAAAGTAAAAGATACCATTCGCCAAATGCAAAAAGTATATGAAACCTGACACACTGCTGTCAGGTTTCTTTTTTTATAATCTAGGTAAAAAGGAGGGATCTTATGAGTTTTTCACATATGACACACTTAGAACAGAAATGGTTTGCCGGACTGTCACAACGGACAAGCAACGCATTGGAAATGACGGAAGAAAGGCGGATCCCGGCACTATGGGACCAATTCTGGAAGAAGGATATGAGCGTTCTTTTCTCACAGGCAACAGATCAGAGCATTATTTCCTTATATTCCAATTACGAACAGGAGACGAAAGGGTTTTACACGTTTTCAATCGGAACGTTTCAGGCGGACAGCCGGACTCTTCCGGAACCATATGAAAACATTGATTTGCCGGCTTCCGCGTATGCCGTTTTTACTTCAAAAATCGGCCCTATTGAAGAGGTTGTGTACGAAACCTGGAAGGAAATTTGGACTTGGGATAAGCGTCATCTGCGTACATTTACAGGTGACTTTGAAATGTATGATCAAAGTGCAACAGTACCTCAGAGAGCACAAGTTAACATATATGTTGCCATAAAACATTCATAAACTCTTGAAAAACTAATGGTGTTAGTTAATAATAAAACTAACACCATTAGTTTTTATTAGGGGGATAAATAAATGAGAATTACCCAGTATCAAACAGTTTGGCAGCTGACTTTTTTTCCAGCTTTGTTTCCGGTCAATTGCTATTTAGTAGAGGAAGAAAACGAAGTCACCCTTGTTGATGCCGCACTTCCGGACAGCTATAAAGGAATTATTCAAGCTGTAAACCAGTTAGGAAAACCGCTTCATCATATTTTACTGACCCATGCTCATGGGGATCATGTCGGATCACTGGATGCACTGACACAAGCATTTCCTCATGCAAAGGTGATGATCTCAGAACGGGATTCTTTCCTGCTGAAAGGTGACACATCTTTGCGTCATGATGAGCCGCATACTCCTATAAAAGGAGGTATTCCGAAACACGTGCAAACAAAGCCACACCATCTGTTGACGGGCGGTGAAACAATTGGTTCTTTGCTTGCAATTTCTACACCGGGCCATACACCGGGCAGCATGTCATTTCTTGATACAAGAAACGGCACGATCATAGCAGGAGATGCGTTTCAGTTGCGCGGAGGAATCGCTGTATCAGGCCAGATAAAATGGGCGTTTCCTTTTCCAGCCTTCGCCACATGGAATAAGGAGGAAGCCATTAAAAGCGCACAATTGCTTGCCGACAAGGCGCCTTCCTGTCTAGCAGTCGGACATGGGAATTTCCTGAAATCACCCTCAGAGCGGATGAGACAGGCAATCCAAAAAGCAAAGAAAGGATGATGAGCATGTCACCGAGAATAGGATTGAGCCAAAAAATGATTGTAGACGCCGCAGCGGAGATTGCCGATCAGGAAGGCTTGAATGGTGTCACGCTTGCCGCACTGTCTAAAAAAATGAATGTACGCCCTCCGTCGCTGTATAATCATATCAACGGGCTGCAAGCGATCAGAACAGAGCTTGCTGTCAGCGGGCTGACAAGGCTTTTAGATCAAATGGCAGACTCCGTAACCGAACAAAAAGGAGATTCCGCTATGCTTTCTTTAGCTCAGGCATATGTTGATTTTGCAGTTGAAAATCCCGGATATTATGAAGCGGCTTTGCTTAAGGTTCAGGATAAGAGGGCGGAAATCGTGTCAGACCAAATTGTCCGGATTGTTACGAACCTGCTCATTGAAAACGGCTATGCAAGCGAAAAGACTGCCATTCATGCGACAAGGGGGCTTAGAAGCCTGCTGCATGGCTTTACGACTTTAATCGCAAAAGAAGCATTTGAACGTGAAGAGGATATTTCAGAAAGTCTGTCATTTTCAATTCGGACGTTTTTGTCCGGCTTATCAATAAACAATAAAAATGTTATGTAAACTAAGAAATAGATGTCTTATATTTCTGAATATTGTATAATGTCATGGTAGTATACACAGAGGAGAGACATCAGGCTATGGATGACATTCATAAAATTGAGCAGTTAGCGGCAGCTTCATGGCCGTCTTATATTCAGAAAAACATGGGACAATGGCTTCTTCGAGCGAACTTTGGCGTAACCAAAAGGGCGAACAGCGTGTGGACCTCTGCGGATACGCCTGAAGGAGATTTCCAGCAAGAGGCCGAGCATTTTTACAAAAGCTTAGGCTTGCCTGTTTGTTTTCATATCAGCAATGCATCTCCGAAAGGGCTTGATGCCGTATTGGCAGACAGCGGATATGAAAAGGCAGACGAGTGCTTTCAGATGACAGCATTGGGCTGGGACATTATGAGCCATACTGATGACAACAGTCGATTTACATACAAGTGGGAGGAGGAGCCGTCTTCTGTTTGGATTGATCATTTTATTCAATTGGAAGAATTTTCTCCGGAGCGGCATCAAGGCTACACAAACATTTTCGAACGTATGCCGTCGTGTAAAACCTTTTTCACGATGTATGACCAAGAGAGCCTGACAGCAGTTGGAACGGCTTCTGTCATTGATGGCTATGGCGGACTCAGTAAATCGTTGTAGCCAAGGAGCATAGAGGAAAAGGGGCAGGGACCCAAGTGATCAGGGCGTTGACTGAATGGGCAATCAGCAACGGGGCAAAGCACATGTTTTTACAAGTGCTAAAAGAAAACCTGGCGGCAGTTTCTTTATATGAAAAAATCGGATTTTCGCCTATATCTGAACACCATTATCGGATTAAAAGATGATCAAAGAAAGGAGCTTGCTGATGGACTCGCTTCAAGAGATTATTTGCGAAAAACGGACATACACACGCCTTTATCATTCACATAAGCACGGGTACAGCCAATTTCTTTTTCCGCTTGAAGGGAGTATTGATCTTGAGACAGAGGGACGCGAGGTGAAATTAAAGCCGGATCATTTTTTATATATTCCGCCGGAGTGCGAGCATCGTTTCCGTTCAATCGGTAGAAATGAATGTCTTGTACTGGATGTTCCGCTTCATGCAATGAAAATTGATGAGTATCATGCAGGATCGGGCATTGAAGCTGCGATTGATCCTTTCTGGTCTTCGATCAGGTACTTGCTGACAGAGGAAGCAAAGGCCGGAACAGCGAACTCGCTGCATATGCTTGTTCAATACATAAAAGAAAAGCTGCAATCCCATACCTACGCCTCAATTGCTTATATCCACAGCCATTTATCTGAGCGGCTGACAATTAAGAAGCTGGCAGAAATCGAGCATTACCACCCAGCTTACTATTCAAACTGGTTCAAAAAGCAGACGGGGAAGTCTCCGCAGCACTATATTGCCAATCTTCGGCTTGAGGAAGCGAAACGAATGCTGATAGAGAAAAATGAAACCCTTACCGTCGTGAGCGAGGCGCTGGGCTTTCAAAATCTTTCTTCATTTACAAGATGGTTCACAAAAAGTACAGGCATGCCGCCCCGGCTATATCGAAACACCTTATATTCGGATAAAAAATGATGGTTCTTTGGTTAAACGAACCTTGGATATCTCTTTTATAATAGGAGAAAAAGGAGTTATTGATATGGCAGTCATTGAGGACTTTGAGAAATTGGATATTAGAACAGGCACTATTGTAAAAGCGGAGGAATTTCCTGAAGCAAGAGTCCCGGCGATTAAGCTTGTGATTGATTTTGGAGCAGAAATCGGCATGAAGCAATCGAGCGCGCAAATCACGAACCGCTATCAGCCCGAAGATCTTATCAACAAGCAAATCATAGCAGTCGTCAACTTTCCGCCGCGCCGGATCGCCGGATTTAAATCGGAAGTGCTGGTTCTTGGGGGCATCCCCGGCCAGAGGGATGTCGTCCTATTGCAGCCAGATCAGCCCGTTCCAAACGGCACAATAATCGGATAACACACAAAAAAAGACGTTTGCCTAAGGCAAACGTCTTTGCGTATTGAGGCGATGCACCACACGCCACATTCGTGTGCGCCGCAAAGGGCATGTACATCGGCTTACACAATTCAGCTCATCGCTATATGAATATAGCATGGCGGGTGAAGGAATGCAAGGATTACTTTGTTATTGTAATTGAATTTGTACATCTGATTATGATCTTGATTATATGAAATTCTGCTATTCAACGAGCTTTAGTACAAGATGAGAGCAGGATCTAAGATAAACGATTAACTTCATAAGCGGTACGTATTCCAGATTCAATCGCACCTTGCATCCACGCATGGGTAAGTGAGACATGTTCTCCAGCGAAATGAACTCTTCCCTCAGGGACAGGGATATAAGGATACAGCTCTAATTCTTGTCCTGGTTCGAAAGCTGTAAAGGCTCCCGCAGAATAAGGGTTCTGACTCCAGCTAAAAGAGGCGCCGGACACAAATTCTGACCATACAATATCGCCATATATTTCAGATAAATTCAGTAAAGTATACTGAATACGCTCTCCTTCTGAAAGACTGTCCCACATCAGTGCCTCATCTGCCCAAGTATAACTCGCCAGAACAACAGCATGTCCATTTGCTCCAATACCAGTGCTTGGATAATACGAAAATCGAATCGGAAGATCAGTAATAGATTTGCCGCCGCGCTGCCCGGCTTTTTCCCAAAATCGACTTTTAAACTCTATGCCGATTTTTGTTGCGCTCATATAGTTCAGTTCGCGAATTGCCCTCCGTTTATAGTAGGAAAAAGAATGGTATGGTTCGACTTTCACAAATCGCAATGTTGAAAAAGGAATGGTTACAATAGCGAGATCAGCTGTGAACGTTACATGTTCTGCTGTTTGTTGATGCTGACAATGGATCGTAACACTGTTCTCATTTTGAGAAATTTTCATCATTTTTTGATGGTATAGAATATTTGTTTTTAATTGAGGAAGAAACGCATGAGGAAGCCGATCCATGCCGCCTGTTATCTCATAGAAGTGAGTTGGTGATGTAAAAAAGACGGATTCCCGTAACGCTTCAACAAGGGACATACCCATATACGCTTCCATATCGAGAAGTATACCTATCATATCGATCGCGCCATATGAAAAGAAAGTGTTTAAGTAAGAGCTTAACGAATAATTCTTGTATTGTTTTTCAACAATCCGCCAATTTCTTGCAGGATCTTGATTAATAAAATTTAATATAGGCTGCAATACAGAAAGCATCAGCTCTTCAGCGGTTTTCCCTTGTTCGTTTGGTGCAACGGGGTATCTTAATATTCCAGGATTTTGTTCAAAAAGATGGAGACGTGTTTTGACTCCATTCGTGTAAATGATGTCCATTGGGGTTCTGTTGATAAATACATTTGTTGGCAGCCTGAATTTTTTTATATATTCTAAGGTTAACATATGGATATTCGGTATGCGCATCGGACCAACGTTGAAATACAACCCATCACTAAAGGGAGATCTCAACGTGCAGACACGGCCGCCTGCTCTACCGCTCGCTTCAAGAATCGTTACTCTGTGACCGGCATTTCTTAGCAAAGATGCTGATACAAGCCCGGCCAATCCAGCTCCCACAACAATAATATGCTTTGGATGATGTGATGCGCTAAGGCCATTTCTAATGATCTTTATCATATCTTCATTCATTAGAGAATTCACTTTTGGGGGGCACCTCTTTTTTGAATTTATTGCATTATATTCAGTGAAAAGGGCAGCTATCACGATCTATTCACATCTTTTGGAATTTGTTGATTCTCGTTAAAAGAACAAATGGTTTGAAAAGTCTCTTAGATGAAAAAGGGGGCTATTAAATTGTTTTGTTCGGAAGGGTATATCATGGAATGTCTTGTTACTTTTTCTCCGAACCAAGCAGCACTTAATGAAATTCTCAACTTTGAAGCGAAGTATCAACTTAAACTTCCAGATGATTATCAGAAGTTTATTACACAACATAATAGTGCGAAAATTTTTGAGGTTCTTGCTGATGGGGAGAATATAGGTGGAGGACTTTATTTATTTAGTCTTGAAGAGATTGAAGAAGAATTAAAATATGAGGATTTGTTTGAAGGCATCAATGGCATCCCAATTGGTCACTTATTAGAAGGTTGTCATTTGATGATCGACAAAGATAAATTGGACAAAGGTGATCCCAACTATCTTTTTATATTTCAATTGGGTGAGTATACACCATTAAATGTAAACTTTGAGATATTTATAGACCGGTATATACAATCTAATGGGGCAACTTTTTGGGAATGGCGCTATTATACCGCAGAGAATTATTATAGAACAAGATAGTGCAATGTAAAAGACAGTCAGGTTTGGCTTTTCAGCTTGATGCCCTTCAATAAGTTTTATTCGGGAAAGACAGTGCGAAGTATCTCAGTCACTCTTTCTAATATTGAGAATGATGTTAATCAACAGTTGAGTTTACTTGAAGCGGATAATGAGAAGAGAAGAAGCCTGGATTCGTTATGGATGGGATTAGAAGCAAATACGGATCAAAAGCGATTCCGATAGCAGCTTCTAATACATCGGCAGGGACAGCACTTCATAGAGCTGGGCTAACTGGTGGACATAAATCATAAAAATAAGATGATAAATCTTCAATGTTAATTTGTTGCTTTAATGGAGAAACATAACGTATTCTGCCACCGTACACTTATGGTTCTGCTGGATAAAGAAAACATACCATTAGACAGATTTCTAGTTTTTACATAAACTGTTGGAAATGGATTTTTCATCTGAGATAATAAAAATCTACTTTACTATTCTCATAAATAAACGAGGTGAAAATCAATGAATGGTATAGAATTTTTAGAATCTGTGTCGCAACTTGGACAAATAATTTTATTGTTCTCCGGCTACGCCCTTTATTGGAGATTGGGTAAAACAAAAAGAGAACGAAGACTTACAAAATATGAGACTTTTCTAAGGTTCTTTGTAATGTTCGGCATATTGGCATGGGCGCTTTCGTTTCTTGCTTTGCATTTGTGGTAACAAACTTTCGTCGATATATGACTTATTATGTCTAATCATATTAACTCTAAAATAAAATCCGGTTTCTGATGATCCAGGTACGGGCGGGCAATATCATGTTATCCATCACTTGTACAAGATTTACTGAAGAATCATGTACTCAATTTTTCAATAGTCCTCTGATTCATTTCATATAAGCCTTTTTGAAAGTTAACCATTAAAATTTTATTTTGAAACTGTATTTTGTAGTGCAGCCTTTTTAATTTAATTAGCTAATGATTAATCAAGAGTTGACAAATTAGTAGCACCCATTGTTCAATAATGCTTCTAACCGGTTAAACATTAGACAAAAAACTTGGTTGGTTGAATAGAAGTAATGTTCCTTTTAGCTTCATGGAATCCTTTGTCATTCGAGGATGGAAAGCCACTAAAAATTGCTAACCCTACGACAACTGACAAGGTGGCTAATGCAAGTTTAAATTTCATCCTCTTTGAATTTGGATTCGGGCATCCACCATGACGTCAAAAATAGATGCTGCTAAAGCTATTTGGCTTAAGTAAAGTTCTGCACTGTTATAGGTTTTTCTACGACAGGAGGATAAAATTGCTATCTAATAAAATGGTAAACAGTTATGTTTATACTCTGGCAATTTCAAGTTTGTCATATGGTCTAATCTTTGGTCTGTATATGTTTGTTTACTCCGGTTTTATGGCAATCGCATTAGTCACTATCGGCATCATTGCATTTTACGCTTTAATCACTTACTTGGTGTTTGCTGTCCCTTTGCAAGTGTGGCTAAGAAGAAGGCGCAGAAAATTCAGTTTGATCAATTTTTTAATTTATATTGCAGTGGCCTTTTCAGCTGTGTTTTTGTTCTGGTTTGTTGATTATCCGCCAAATGCTCTTACCGTGTTCAGAAGCTTTGAGTATTACATTATGAGTATTGTAGCTGCGTTTATTTATTGGTTTTGGGATTCGATATTCCTACGAAATTAACACATTAAATTAAATCATGAATTTCACACCGTTTACAACAAGTAAGAAGGCTGCTGATCCAAACAGTAAATATCCAGACAGTTTTTGTTTGCTTAATATCGCTTCAACTCCGACTAATGATAAAAGGGCGGCAACAAATAATTGCACAACAATCAACAATAATTCATTTTGATTGAACAGTGAGTATACGCACAAGACTAATGCAATGCAAGAAACCGAAATTTTTGCAACTTTTAGCAAGGTATCACTCCTTATGCAGTCATGAATTAACCTTAACATGATTACGCGTCTTAATCCGAGAGCATAAAGAATCAAGATAAAAGAAGTGTTTTATTTAAAATTGGGGGATTTGACTTGAATATATTCATTTGGATTGCAATGTTTATCGCTATTTTTGGCGGCTCTTATGCAGGTTACAGAAGGAATAGAAAGAAAGGGCTTAAGCAAAAAGAGCATTAAAATAAATGCTCTTTTTCATCCCACAACGCCGGCATTCACGCAAGAATACACCACTTTTTACAGTGCTTTTGAACAAAGTGTAATCGCAATTGTCGCAGCGACCGTATTTCACATCTGGATAATCTTTGTAATCATAAATTATTGAAGTATCGTTCCCGTTAATTATAAAAGATGCGATATGCTGGTTCCAGCTGTTGAAACAGAATAAAGCCTAACTGATTTAAGGATCATACCTCTTTTACTGATCGAAAACGCTAGTGTATTATATTTCGAGATGTTTAATTAATTGAGCTGGATTGCCCCCAACAACAACATTATCTGGCACATTTTTAGTAACAACAGAACCAGCAGCAATAACCACATTGTTACCTATCGTAACTCCTGGATTTATTACTGAACTTCCCCCAATCCATACATTATTTCCGAAAGTAATGGGTTTTCCATATTCTAACCCTGAATTGCGTTCTGTTGGATGAAGTGGGTGTGTAGCCGTATAGATTTGCACACTAGGTCCAAGCATACAGTTATCACCAAATCGGACTTCACATACATCTAAAATTGTACAATCAAAATTTGCGAAAAAGTTATCGCCTACATAAGTGTTATATCCATAATCAAACCTAATATTGGGTTGCATATATACGTTTTCTCCTGATGAACCAAGTAACTCTTTCAATAAATTAACCCGTTTAACTACTTCGGTTTCTGTAGATTGATTGTAAATTCTAACAAGTTGGCTTGCGTTTTGTCTGTCTTTTGCTAACTCGGGGTCCGACGGATTATATAAATCCCCGGCTAACATTTTCTCTTTTTCTTTTATCATTAATATCTCCCCTTGTTATGTTTTAATAATGTCTGATTTTAAAAAAGGTTTAAATTAAATTAAGTTAGTTCCTGTAAAACGACTTTGTTATCCTCATAAGCAAGTCTTTATTGAGGTAGTTCAGTAGATAAGTCACCAGTATTTTTTATTTCATGGCAGAACGTTTACATTAAACTACTGTAAGAGTTGGGCAGTGCAAGAGAAATAATCCACTCTTCTTTAGTAAATATGAGTGGATTATTTCTAAGTTCTTATTTTTCTTGGATTTCCGTCCTAGCCGAAATAAAGTTCAGTACATGCTGTCTGCCCGGTGCAGCGTGAATTGCTCCTTTTACAGAAGCAGTGAGAGCTCCGCTTGCATTTGCAAACGTCAGCAAGCGCCGGTGATGTTTACTTATTTGTTCGCACAGCGTCTCCTTTGATATGCCGATTGACATCAATTCAGATAAAAAGCCGCCGATAAAGGCATCGCCCGCACCGGTTGTATCGCAAACAGCTACTTTAAATCCCTTATGTTCGTACGACTCGCCATTTTTTAAATAAATCGCCGCACCGTCGTTTCCTTTTGTCAGAACAACGACATTAACAAGTCCGGTAAAAAGCGATGTGACTGCTTCTTGTTCGTCATCAATGGTTGTGATAAACTGCAATTCCTCATCGGACACTTTTACGATATTCGCAAGAGGCAAAAACCTCAGAATCGTCTCACGGCAGCTTGCCTCATCAGGCCATAAAGGAAGCCTGATATTGGGGTCAAAGCTAATGATTCCACCGATTCTTTGAAAGTCCTCAATAACTTTGATATGGGCTTGTTTCATTGGACTGTCAACTAAATCGATTGAACAAAAGTGAAGCATATCTCCTTGATTAAATCTTTCCGACATCAACTCATCCGGTGAAAGCAGCAAATCGGCGGCATTTTTTCGATAAAAATGAAAGCTCCTTTCCCCAGACTTGTCTACAGATACAAATGCCAATCCGGTTTCACCTTGATCGCTTTGAATAATAAAAGAAGTATCTACGCCATTTTCTTTAAGTACGCCAACTATATAATCCCCGAAATGATCGTTAGCAATCTTCGTCAGCATGACGGCATGTGCGCCGTATTTTGCAGCAGCGATTGCCGCATTCATCGGCGCGCCGCCGGCAACGCGTTCAAAGGATGTGACATCTTGTAAAGCCTTTTCTTTTTGGACTGGAATGAAATCAATCAGTGTTTCACCGATGCAAAATATCTTTTTCAAGCGATTCATCTTCCTTCCAGATGTCTTTTAAAGTCCAATAGGTGAATTCCTCAACCCTTACAGCGCCTTTCTCAGAAAAAAGCTCAATTCCCAATCGATCTTTTTTCGGATAAATGCGGCTAGTCATCGTTATTTCTCCATGGTTTGCGAATACTTCGATCGAGGATCTGTCGATAAATATACGCAGTGTCAGCTTTCCATTTGCGTCTAGCGGCGCATTTCTCACACTGTCTCGCGATTTCCCCATCTTAGAGCAATCGAGTGAGAGCTTTTGATCAGTTATGCTGTATTTGATAGCTGTTTCTTCTTCTTCAAGGCCGAGAATCTTCAAACCTACTGATCAGCCGATCGAATTAATTTCCGAAACAGCCATTGAGATTTTAGAAAAACAAATTGAAGGCGAATTTGATGATTTGCCGCTTGAAACGTATTTGCCCGTACAGCTTTTTGAAGGTGGGACGACTTAAAAATTGCTGGAGTACGTACTCTATTTAATGGAGTAATATTATTTCTCACATAATCAGGGAAGGGATATCTGGTTCGATCTCATTGGGAAACGTACACGATATGAAACGGCAGGAATATAATTCCTGCCGTTTTATTTGCATGGTGCAGGGCAGAGGAGACAATAGTGAAAAATGTATTACTATTGTAAAACAAGATTCGCTTATCTTCTTAGAGATGAGAAAAAGCCGTTACATTAACGGTTAATTTAGAAGTAAAATCAATCGAGGAATTCATGATTAGGTGCTAGAGTAACATTCCGGGATGCTTCGTTTATAGTTCGAGTCATAACTTTAGATCAATGAACTGCCTCGTCAAGGTGAAACGCAGCATTAACTTCGCTATTTGAAGCATTGGTTATATTCATACTTTTAAATGATCTCAAATTTTTCGTTTCCGAGGGATTTAACACACCAAGATCCTCGAGACATCTTATAACAATCGGAGCTATTGCTCTAGAGTAATTCCCATCTTCAATTTTTATTGCAATACAAATGTCCAATCCTTTAATTGCTACACAATATACCCCGTCAGATCCGAGCTTTCCAATAAGTTTCCCGTTAGTCTTCTTTATAAGTTCAGTGCAGAATCCGCCTGTACCAGCTACCATCTCAGGTGCATTATTCATTGCTGAGAAAACTCTCTCACATGAATCTTTTAACTCAGGTTTCAGTCCATCTGGGCATGCAAGCTTTGCGTAACCTAATGCTGCATTATAAAGAGGAATACCATGTACAGGAACGCCGCAACCATCTATAAAAATAGTGAAATCAGACAATTCTACCCACTTGATAGAAGATGACGGAAATTATATGACTTGTCCATTTATTCTTTTTGATAATGAAACTAAATTTGAGGTTTATAAAATGGAAATAAAATCAGGTGGCGTACCTAAGTCCAATCCTCATTATAAGGGCGTTAAAGAATATGTTTTCATTTCCACTGGAAATATAGAAATTGAAATAGAAGATAAAGTCTACAGAGCTTCTTCTGTGAGAAGCTGTGGTTTTCCCAGGAGATGTGTATCATACTTATAAAAATATAGGGGAAACCACAGTATCTACGTTTATTTTGTTTTTTTATCCCAACCGATAAGGATGTCTAGGGGTATTCTGTTTGAATGAAAATAAATCAAAGTCTCCAGCACTTTAACAACATTTGCACTGCATCTTCTAATTCATCTTCATGAATACCGGCAAATCCAAGAATGATTTTTGGAGGACTTTCAGACTTTTTCTCGAGTGAGTAAGTGGATATCGGGTAAATTTTCATGTGTGCCTCAGATGCCTTTTTGACCAGTTCATCCTCACTCATACCATTATTAACAACAAGAACTATGTGAAGTCCAGAGTGTTCTCCTATGATTGAGAGCTTATCTTCATACGGTTTTAGCAATTCTATAACTTTTTCGAGCTTACGGCGATAAAGCTTTCGCATCCTATTTAGATGCCTTTCGAAATCTCCTTCCTTCAAGAATTGAGCCAGAATGTGTTGGTCAATTCTTGAGACAGAGGGGGAGTGATAGAATGACAACTTTTCTTTATATTGCTTCAAGAGGTGTCTTGGCAGCACCATATAACTAATTCTGATCGATGGCATCAATGATTTTGAAAATGCTCCTAAATAAATCACTTTTTCAGCAAGACCCATGCTTTGCAAGGAAGGAATTGATTTTCCGATATAGCGAAATTCACTATCGTAGTCATCTTCTATAATATAGCGGTTTTTTTTCGCTGCAGCCCATTTTAACAACTTAGTCCTGCGATTTACCGATAGTACAGTTCCGTATGGAAAGTGATGGGATGGTGCTATATAAACGACATTTATATTTTTATGATGAATCGTATCTACTTTTACTCCTTCCTCATCTACTTCAAGAGCGTACACTTCATTTGGATAGCTCTTCAGAATTCGTAAAATTAAATGGTAACCAGGATCTTCTACACCATATACCATTTTTTTATCTAATAAGAGCAATAGCTGTTGCAATAAAATTTCTATGCCTGCGCCAACAATAATTTGATCTGGTGAACAATGTACTCCTCTTGCATGATAAAGATAATGAGCGATTTCTTGCCGCAACACCATCTCTCCTTGTGAGTCTCCGAGCAGTAACAAGGAATGATTCTTTTTGTCGATTGTATTTCGGGCATATTTGCGCCACACGGAAAATGGAAAATTCTTTGTGTCAATAGCGCTTGGGTGGAAATCGTATTTTATATATTCCTGAGCTTCTTCTGTATTTTCTTGTAAGTATTGATTTGTTTGTACATATTCTAAATCTTCATACGTCATAACAAAATAGCTCCTGCGGGGAGAAGCCTCAATATATCCTTCTGCTACCAATTGCTCATATGCTGTCTCAACTGGGTTTTGACTGATTTTTAAAAAATCAGCTAATTTTCGTTTAGAGGGCAGTTTTGTCCCGTATGGTATGCGACCTGCTATAATTTCTTTTTTTATATATAAATATAATTGTTCATATAAAGGTATATCACTTGATCTATCTAAATGACATGATAGCATTTCCATTTTCATTGCATCTCCTTAAAACTGACATTCTGTTTTTTAAGAAACTGGCACTTTCAATGTGGTCAATTCCTTTTTATACTAATCAACATATTCTTTAAATACAATAGTTGATGGAATGGAGTGTAACAAATGAAAAAAACATTAGGTACTGAAACTGTAAAAAGAGGCATGGCTCAAATGCAAAAAGGCGGCGTCATTATGGACGTTGTCAATGCAGAACAAGCAAGAGTAGCAGAAGCAGCAGGTGCTGTTGCTGTAATGGCATTAGAAAGAGTTCCTTCTGACATCCGGGCTGCGGGTGGGGTTGCAAGAATGGCAGATCCCCGTATTGTTGAAGAAGTAATGAATGCAGTATCCATCCCAGTAATGGCTAAAGCTCGTATTGGTCATATTGTAGAAGCAAAAGTACTTGAGGCAATGGGGGTTGATTACATTGACGAAAGTGAAGTGTTAACACCTGCTGATGAAGAGTTCCATTTATTGAAGAGCGATTTCACTGTACCTTTTGTATGCGGCTGCCGTGATCTTGGAGAAGCTGCACGCCGTATTGGTGAAGGTGCTGCAATGCTACGTACTAAAGGTGAGCCTGGTACAGGTAACATTGTGGAAGCCGTTCGCCATATGCGTAAAGTAACTGCTCAGGTCCGCAAAATTTCTGTGATGAACGAAGATGAATTAATGACTGAAACGAAAGTACTTGGAGCACCTTTTGAGGTTTTAAAACAAATTCAAAAAACGGGTAAGCTTCCGGTTGTAAACTTTGCTGCTGGAGGGATTGCTACTCCTGCTGATGCTGCGTTAATGATGGAGCTTGGCGCTGATGGAGTGTTTGTTGGTTCAGGTATTTTTAAATCTGAAAATCCTGAAAAATTTGCAAATGCTATTGTTCAAGCTACAACTTATTACACTGATTATGATCTAATCAGCAAGCTTTCTAAAGAGCTTGGAACTGCGATGAAAGGAATCGACATTTCAAAATTATCTCTTGAAGAAAGAATGCAAGAGCGAGGTTGGTAAGATGGCAATAATTGGAGTTTTAGGACTACAGGGTGCCGTTTCAGAGCATGTGAAACAAATTAAAGCATTGGGATTAGAGGCTGTTGTCATCAAGAAACCTGAGCAACTTGAACAAAATGATGGGTTAATTCTTCCTGGTGGTGAAAGTACAACGATGAGAAAGCTTATCGACCGTTACGATTTCTTTGATCCATTAAAAGAATTTTACAAGGCTGGAAAAGTTATCTTTGGAACTTGTGCTGGCATGGTGTTAGTCGCTAAGGAGCTTGCTTCAGATGAATCTTACTTGGAAATTATAGATATTTCAGTAAAGCGAAATGCGTTTGGCCGGCAAATTGCCAGCTTTGAAGTGGATCTTGATATAACTGGACTTGAGGATCCTTTTAAAGCTGTTTTTATCCGGGCTCCTTATATTGAAAGTGCGGGGCAAAATGTAGAAGTGTTAGCAAAATATGATGGGAAAATTGTTGCAGCAAGAGAAGGAAATGTTCTTACTTGTGCTTTTCATCCAGAGTTGACTGCTGATACTCGTTTTCTTCAGCTATTTGTGGAAATGGTTGAGGAACAGAAGCAAAAGGAAGGGAAAGTTAGTTAAATTATGTAAGCAGCCACCAGTGTGGTTGCTTTTTTAAGCTAATATATTGTTTGGTTGTTAATTGTTAATACAAGGAAAACTATTTCCTACCTTTTAAAAAAGGTGATGGAATAAGCTTAAAGAATACAGCTAACGAAACGCTTAAAAAACATTATATGCAAGGGATTATCACTAATATCGCAATGCCTAAAAATATTCTGTTCTATTTATCATTTTTACCTCAGTTTGCATCAACATCAGGACAATCTGTATCAATGTCCTTTCTGCTTTAGGGGCTACCTTCGCTACAATAGTGTTGCTGTGTTACATGTTTGTAACATACTTTTCAACATTAGCCACAAAAACTCTTAAAGATAATAAGAAATTCAATTCTAAATAAAGTTTCAGGTATAGTGTTTATTGGACTTGGATGCAAATTAATGGTTGGCAATAAATAATTAAAAATATAGTTAACAAAAGAAGCTGAGTATTGTCAGATCGACATTAATCAGCTTCTTTTTTAACTCTGTCTTTAATATTAAAAACGTATTACTTGAATTTTTAAAAACATGCTTTGTGGAGTAAACGGATTCTTTCAATATAGCCAGATTAGTCTCATGTAAAGCAAGAAAGTACTAAGGATAGTAAAAAAGTATATATACCCTTTTGTCTCTATGCTTCGATTTTCAACAGTAATTGTTGTATGATACCGGAAACACTCGATGGTGTTTGTACCATGCCGTTCTTGATCCATTCCTCTATAACTCCTGCTACACCTGAAACGATAAATGTTGTTTCGAATTTCTCAGTTTCCGTAATTGATTTTGCTGATTGTCGTAACATGCTCAATTCCTCAATCATTTTCGTTTTAAAAAATTCTTTAAGTTTGTTGATTGAAAGAACATTCATTTTTGGTTTTGATAACAATGTGAAAATTTCGACGTTTTGATATATGTATTCTGTAGTTTTTTCTATAAAGGTCAGTATGTTCAGTGGATCCTCACTTGGAAATGTACAGCTAAATTGCAGATTGATACTCAAATTTTCTTACCATTATAATGAACATGTGTTCATGAGTCAAAAAATGTTTATTGGAAAAGGGGGTGTATCAATGTTTCTTTTTCGACAAGCAAGAGCTGATGAATTAAACAAAGTGGCAAAGCTATTCCATGAATCTTTCAAGCAATATCCTTTTATGGATTTACTCGTAAAACGCGGAAAAAAAGATCGTTCATTTATTTTTGAAATGCATAAAGTACTAACAAAAGCATATTTTAAAAAGCATTTCTGTTTTGTTGGTATTCAGAATGGTGAAATTGTTGTTGCTGCTCTATTACAACATCGTGATAAACCTGATATTAGCTTGATCGATTATATAGCAGCAGGGGGGATAAAATTAATCAAAATAGGGGGATTTTCAGTATTGAACATGTTGACAGTGGCTAATGAGGCTAAAAAATCTTACAAATCCTTAAAAGAGCCAGCATGGTACTTAGAAGTATTAGGAGTTTCGCCATCTTATCAGGGAAAGAGTTTGGGCAGCAAAATGATCAATGACTGTCTAATACCTTTTATTTCAAAAAGCGGGGGCGGCGTCTTAGCCCTTATCACCAATACTGATCTCAACAGATCATTTTACCAAAAGAACGGCTTTGAAGAATTTAGTGAATCCCGTATCAGGCGATTTGATCATGAAATTTATAATTGGGGTTTTAAAAGAAAAGTCCTTCAAACATATAATTAGATTTCTTTTTTGTGATAGATAATGACTCGAAAATTTATATTTTTCAATTGAGACCAATAGAAATAGTTTTACAAATCGTTCTGTTTATATGTAAAGATTATCATAACCCTTATGAAGATGGAGGTTGAATGCATGTCTTCAAAACAAAAAAAGAGTTTAACCATTTTGACTGAAAGCCAATTGTGTTCGAGTGCATTTAAAGATGAAGCATATGATTTTTACAAAGAATCACGAAAATCACACCCACTCTACCCATTATCTTTAGGAAAACTGGGAGAAGGCTGGCTCATATCGAGATATGATGATGCAATACATTTATTAAAGAATGAAAAATTAAAGAAAAACTATGAAAATGTAATTACCGCAAAAGAAGAAAAACGTCCTGTTCTATTGAAGAATGAAGAGCCTTTAACAAAGCATATGCTTAATTCAGATCCCCCTGATCACAATCGTCTGCGAACTCTTGTTCAGAAAGCATTTACTCATCGGATGATTTTGCAATTGGAAGACAAAATTCAACATATAGCAGATTCTTTATTGGATAAAGTACAGCCCAACAAATTCATGAACCTAGTAGACGATTATGCGTTTCCTTTGCCGATTATCGTGATAAGTGAAATGCTTGGCATTCCCCTAGAAGATCGTCAAAGATTCAGAGTTTGGTCGCAAGCAATTATTGATTTTTCAGATGCCCCTGAAAGACTTCAGGAGAATGACCATTTGTTAGGAGAATTTGTTGAATATCTGGAATACTTAGTTCGTATAAAAAGGAGCGAACCTGCAGGAGATTTAATCAGTGTATTAATTCAAGTGGAAAGTGAAGGCACACAATTGAGTACAGAAGAATTGTACTCGATGATTATGCTGCTTATCGTTGCAGGTCATGAAACAACCGTAAACTTAATCACCAATATGACATATGCTCTGATGTGTCACCATGATCAATTAGAAAAGCTCCGCCAACAGCCGGGCTTGATTAATTCAGCCATAGAAGAAGCATTGCGGTTTCACAGCCCGGTTGAGTTAACGACTATTCGCTGGACCGCTGAACCGTTTATACTGCATGGGCAGGAGATTAAACGGAAAGATGTGATCATCATTTCCTTAGCATCAGCAAACCGTGATGAAAAGATATTTTCGAATGCTGACATATTTGATATTGAAAGAAAGAACAACCGCCATATTGCTTTTGGCCATGGCAGCCATTTTTGCCTTGGTGCACAGCTTGCCCGCTTAGAATCAAAGATTGCTATTTCCACCTTATTACGCCGCTGTCCAAATATACAGATAAAAGGCGAAAAGGAACAAATTAAATGGAAAGGGAATTTTCTGATGAGAGCACTCGAAGAACTGCCGCTCAGTTTTTAATTTTTTGAGGGACGAGTGATTTTCAAACATATTTCGTTTTTACTCCCCAATAAGATTAATTATTATAAACGCTGCAATCAACATAAAAAAATATTAGATGATAGAGCTTTTCAGAAACAAAGTTTAGGATTTATTTAAGTTTACTGGGAGTGAAAATGTCTTGTAAACACCAATGGTTTCATACTATCGGTGTTTTTTTGTTTTCAACCTCATTTAAATTCTCCTCATTTGGACAAACAGCTGTTACATAGCCTTACCCAAGGGTGATGCATTTTATGAAGGTAAAAATCATCGAGGGAGTGCAAAGCTGACAAATGCATTAGCGATGGCAATCATTATTTAATAAAACTTTATAGGAAGGAGATCCAGGGTGATAGCAATATATGTAAGGTATCAACAGAGGAACAAGTGATCACGAATTATGTAAAAGTTGTCCTCTTTCAAGCGACTCAAAGGGCTTTTTAGTGCTGGTTTGAAAATCCTTCATCCGCATACCTCAAGACATCCTTTTCTATACAGGGGGACGGGATAAGAAATAAGTACGATGCAAAGGCGATATTATGGGCTGTTTCTTATACGCCTGCAGGGACGGCATTATATAGAGCTGGCCTTACTGGTGGGCATAAGTCATAACAAAAAGCGACTAAAAATACAATCGCTTTTTGTATCATTTAGTTAAGAAACAAATTCATATAAATTTAAAAAGTATAGAATTGTTTCTTTAATTTGCTCTTCAGTTTCACTATAGGGAATGCCAACAACTTCTCATTACAATCATAAGAGCCTGGCTATATCAGGGTAGCAGGCTCTTAGACATTATTTTTTTGTATAACGGACCCAGTCGTAATGAGCGTATAGAGGTGTTACACCATTGTAGGAACCGAGCCATTCATCTACACCCGTACCATTCCACAAGTTCATCATGATCTTTCCTGGTGTTGTCGGAATTTGACTTGTCGCAGTATGTTTTAATTGCCCATCGACATACCATTTAATAGAGTTTGGCTGCCAATCGAACGCATACGTATGATAGGCATTGGCTGCATCAAATCCGAGATCCACAATCTTTTCATGGTTTCCTACACCATTTGTATAATAGTTAAATTGAACCTTTGTTGTGTCTTTTCCTAAAAATTCGATATCAATCTCATCCCAAGGAGTTCCATCCGTTGGACCTGTGTAGGTGAAGAACGATGAAACGATCCCTGCGTTTTTAGCTGGTTTCATTCTGACTTCATAGAGTCCATAGCCATATGTTTGAACAGAGCGGTTTTCCCCGCAGTCAAACTTGTTATAAGATGGACTTGTTAGCGCCAAACGCATTTCACCTAATGACGTCATTGATACGTTATTTGCACGCCAAGTGCAGTTGAACATATTTCCATTCGAATAACCATTTGCTTTTTGCCATAATCCGGAGTTATAGCTGTTAAAAGGGTCAAAAAACGATCCACCTGTTTGAGCCGAGGCAGTAGAAGTGACTGCAGACAAACTCATAAACAATCCAGTAAAAAGAAGCAACAACACTCGTTTCATACGATAAGCCATGTTGGCATCCCCTTTCTTTGAAATCGTTTTCTTTAACGATCATACATGATTCTTTTAAAAGGGAACATCAGTCAAAATAATGATAATAACGAATTTTTTTACTAGAATCATGTAAGTACGAAGTATTCAGTTCACTCTGTCTAATATTGAAGATGACTCTAATCAGCAAATAAGCCTATTTGAAAGAAGAAAGCTCGGGTTTGTAATGGATGGGATAGAAACAAATACGGATCGAAAGCGATTCTAAGAATAGTTTCTTATACACCTGCAGGAACTGCGCTTCACAGAGCTGGGCTTACTGGTGGACATAAATCAGAAAAATAACCCCTTTCAAAATTTTCAGGGGGGATAATACATATTCAAGAAGTATGGCCTCTACTAGCCATTTCATATGAATGACCATCAGTAAAGTATCCAATACTGGCTGTATGTCCTCTACAAGCATCTTGGACATCTTTTTGAGTGTTAGTTAAATAAATGCTGACGAGTTCAATTAAAACAATGGCTAAAATAAAGACAGATGCACGCTTAAGAGTTTCATAAAGACAATCCTCTCTCTGAATTTGTTTACGGGCATAAAGCACTTTCTCATAATAAGCAACAGCCACTTTATGGTCTTCTATTAATACTTCGCTGCAGCTAAATCCTCTACGTCTGAAAGCATTGACTTTAATTCTATATAATTTAGAATCGAATTTAATTTTTCTTTGCCGCTATCTACATATAAGGCATGAATGAATTCAAACATTTTGGCCATAATCTCATCGTTTAAATTTTTGGACAAAGACACCCGTGTGCACACCAAGAGATTTCTTCTGATTGTTCCTCATTTTGAATGTGGTTTTTGTCAACATTGATGTCTAATAACCGATTTGAGTGCTCATACCCATTATCCTGGTATACTCTAATCCCCTCCTTAAAGTACTCAGCTGTCTTTTCATAAGCTTCCTCGGCAAATGAACATAAGCCAAGGTTGTACAGAGATGATCCGATTAATCGTGACATATCGATTTCTCGTGCTTTGTCTAGAGCATCCTTAAAATGAGGGATCGCTTTTTCAGGGTAGTCCATATCCAAATAGTTCAGACCGATGATTTAGTTCAAGTGAGTTCAGAACTGTCTTATGCTCAGTGAGGGGCCTAGCTGCAATTGACTGACCGTCTTTGTAGATAACATCAAAGACGCAGTAAACAATCTTATGAGCAGATTTTCTGGACATGAAACGTTCCATACAGCTTCAAAGTCAGGAGCACTGCCTGAAGCAGCTAAAAAGACTTCACAATCTCTAATGTATATCTCCTTTATACGAAATGGTTCGAATGGGGATTAATTACAGATATTACTCCATCAGATTTAGAAACAAGAATTGTGATTCTATGAAAAAAGGATAAGGCTATGGTGAAACAAGACCACTTATAATGTGATTTTTTAGGTATTTGTAATTAAATTACAGTTATTCTTAATATTCGCTCATGAATTCATGGTATTATATTGAAGGGGACGATCTAAAGCTTTGACGTCGGTAATTAATAATGTTTTAAATATATACGAGTGCTACCTCATGTCAAAGTCAGAAAAAATATTAAGGAGGTAACATATGTTTAAGTTTAAAAAGAATTTCTTAGTTGGATTAACGGCAGCTTTAATGAGTATTAGCTTGTTTTCGGCAACCGCCTCTGCAGCTAGCACAGACTACTGGCAAAATTGGACTGATGGGGGCGGAATAGTAAACGCTGTCAATGGGTCTGGCGGGAATTACAGTGTTAATTGGTCTAATACCGGAAATTTCGTTGTTGGTAAAGGTTGGACTACAGGTTCGCCATTTAGGACAATAAACTATAATGCCGGAGTTTGGGCGCCGAATGGCAATGGATATTTGACTTTATATGGTTGGACGAGATCACCTCTCATAGAATATTATGTAGTGGATTCATGGGGTACTTATAGACCAACAGGAACGTATAAAGGTACTGTAAACAGTGATGGGGGTACATATGACATATATACAACTACACGTTATAACGCACCTTCCATTGATGGCCCAAGCACTACTTTTACGCAGTACTGGAGTGTTCGTCAGTCGAAGAGACCAACTGGAAGCAACGCTACAATCACTTTCAGCAATCATGTTAACGCATGGAAGAGTCATGGAATGAATCTGGGTAGCAATTGGTCTTACCAAGTCTTAGCGACAGAGGGATATCAAAGTAGTGGAAGTTCTAACGTAACAGTGTGGTAACAGATCATCTTTAATCAGGGATAGCTAACGGGCTGCTGATCGTTCCTTGAGAAATTTTTGTTATTGTGAGTTACTAAGAGGCGACGGTGATGGGAGTTACTTTAATGCATATAACAACAAAAAGGTTATTGATACGTGAATTTGAATTCAAAGATTGGCAAGCTGTATATGAGTATACATCAGATGCTAATGTTATGAAGTATATACCAGAAGGGGTTTTTACTGTAGAAGATGCAAAAGAATTTGTAAATAAAAACAGAGGTGATAACGCTGAAAAATTTCCTGTAGTACTAATAGATGAAGGTTCTCTTATAGGCCATATTGTTTTTTATAAGTATTTTGGTGAACATACGTATGAGATTGGGTGGGTGTTTAATCCGAGTTATCAAAATAGAGGGTATGCTTCTGAAGCAGCAGAAGCTATTTTGGAATATGGATTTAAAGAAATGAACTTACATAGGATTATAGCTACGTGTCAACCTGAGAATATTCCATCATACCGAGTTATGGAGAAAATCGGTATGAGAAGAGAAGGCTTCTTTAAAAAATGTATTCCCAAAGGCAATGAATGGTGGGATGAATATTATTACGCTATTTTAGAGGAAGAGTGGAAATGAACTAATAGAAATTTTTAAATCTTACCTCTTCAACAAAAGGTCTTTATTGGATGTAGCAACATTGGCGATACAAACAAAATATCACCTCCTACTTAGAACATAGAATCTTTAGCAGCATTTATAAACACATCAAAAAAGAGGGTGGAAAATTATCTAATAAACTGACCATCAGGAGACTTACTTAATTGATATTAAAAATAAGCTAAGGGTGATTCAATTAGTTAAGATCAACTTTTATGTGCGTTGAATTGTTAGTAGATACATTTGACTTTACCATTACTCAATTCCTTATGACGGAGAAAAGTTATATACAGGGGAGATCCATTCTTTGTGGGATCTCTCGAGGAATAAATTAGCCCTCCATATGCAAACCCGAGGAACAATGTTATAGGATTTTCTTAGCTTATGTTGTAACTATATTGGAGGCTACCGTCTACCCGTCTACGTTTTTAAAAATTTGAGAGTTAGAAGCTTTTAAGAAAGATTCAGCAACTAGAAGATAGAGTTATTAAGTCCAAATAATCTGGAATGATGGTATATGTCCATACCCATATTTCGAGAGATGAAGCGCATCTGCAGCAGAAAGCAGAGCGCTTTTTTGATGAAGAATCCCAATAAAACAACAATTTTAATCAGAAAAGAGACGTGGAAAATATGGATTAAATAAGGTGAGGTCAAATAAAGTGTAAACAATGTGAAAAGCCGTTCTCAACGAAAATGGAAGAAGTCGAATATAGTCACCTTATCAGTGTTTTTTAGTAATCCGATCACTCAGGCAATATTATTTAGTCTAAGCTTGGAATAAAACTTAATTAAATTTATGTTTATAACAATATTGATAAATGAACAAAAGGAAAGAACATGCTTTGAAATAAGATTGTTCAAAACATGCTTTTATATATTGTAATGGGTTAACTTCTTTATAAAAAAAGTTTGATTACATTTGCGGGGGTTCCAAACCAAATTTTGTCCATTCCTCTTTTGCTGGCCCATAAATACCTGGAACAGGTAATCCTGCTTGTCTCATAAGAACCGTCATTTGTCCTCGATGGTGATTTTGGTGTTGAATCAAAAACATCAAAAGTGAACCATTTGGCAATTGTTGGCCAATAAAGTTGATATGTTCTTGAAGTGTATGGTCAGTCCATTGGTTTTTTAATGCCTGTACAAATGCATTACTGGCTTGATGATAGCTGTCTGCTATAAACTGAGCCGAAGCAGGAACAGGATAATCTTCAGCTGGAGCGTGAAATGTTAAGTCTGTGTTTGAGGTAATGATGCGAATGGCAGCGACAGTATGCCAAGCAATACGGCCTAAAGTCCAATTTTGTGAAGTTATTTCCTGTTTAAGTGATTCATCAGTTAGACTATTTAGTATTTTCTGTGTTGCATCGGCTTCGAACTCCCAAGATTTTAAAAAATGGTCTAAGGTTTGAAACACAAAAATCCTCCTTTTAATTGTTTTCTTTCTATGAACCTATAGCTCAATTATAGTGCCCAGTTTAGTTAAAAAGAACAAAACTTTAGGCATTATCTAAGGAAAAATGCATCGCCGACATTCTTTTAAACGTCAGGGAATTTATTAATAACATCGGTGACTTTATGTCAAAGCTACATTTAGAATACGTGCGATCAAGACCAAATAAAATGACAATAAAGAAGAATTAGATTTTCTTGATGTTGAATTGCAAAATGGATTCTTTTTTACAAGGATTCTGAAAAAAACAAGTGTTTTAAAGAGAAAGAGGAAAATGCCTTGTTTCTAATTAAGACGATTCAGGGGAAGTATATAACAAGTAAAGAACCCAGCTGCAGTTTTTGATTCAAGTTGCAGTGTTTTATTAAAAATTGGTGTAGAGGAATCAATACCACACATATCGAGCGGCAGGGTTAAATAATACTGCAGATGATATGAGTTTTATAGAGTTTCCAAAAGATCAGGTAGAGATTGATAAAGTGTTCGGTATCTGTGGCAAAAATGGAAAGCTGTATGCAAGGAGGTTTTGTCAAAAAGCTGAAGAACAAAGGAACTGGAGAGCATGAAATTCTTTAAATTTTACGCCTTCAATGATAAAGAAGGAGATTACCTCACACGTAATGAATTATTATAGTAGGAAAGAGAAAAATTTCACAATAAAGGGAGGAATGATTTAGTAATGAAGGGTTTTATCAAGGGGGCTGTTCTAACTGCTATTCTAGGTGTTGGTGCTACTTTATTTGCAGGTGATGTATCTGCACACGGGTATATAAAAGAACCTGCTAGTAGAGCGTACATGGGTTCATTAGAAAAACAAATAATTGGTTGGACGGCAGCTAATCAAAAGTATGGTTCCGTAATTGATAATCCTCAATCGGTAGAGGGACCAAAAGGGTTTCCGTCCGCGGGTCCGCCAGATGGGAAAATTGCATCAGCAAATGGAGGCTCGGGTCAAATTGACTTTGGGTTAGACAGGCAGACTGCAGATCATTGGGTAAAACAAAACATCCGTGGGGGTCTAAACACCTTTACTTGGCACTATACTGCTCCTCATGCAACATCAAAGTGGCACTATTATATAACCAAGAAAGATTGGAATCCAAACAAACCTTTAACAAGAGATGAGTTTGAATTAATTGGAACTGTAGATCATGATGGCTCAAAGGCTGATACTAATCTATCTCATAAGATTTATGTACCAACTGATCGCAGTGGTTATCATGTCATACTAGGGGTGTGGGATGTTGCGGATACCTCTAATGCCTTTTATAACGTAATTGATGTAAACCTAATGCGATGATGTCGAACCTCCAATAATGGACAAGAATATGAGGTATACAGAGCTAATCAGAAAATTCGCACCGCATCTGGTACAGTGTATAACGATACGTTTTTAATAGCTTAGTTATGACGATACGGTAAAAGCGATTAGTGTTTCAGGTAAGGCATCACCAGCTAGTGAAATGTTGACTGTAACAACGAAGGAAAATGTAACGGAACTGGGAGAACACAGAGTGTTTGAGTATGGAAGTTCCAGAATCAAATGGTGTTGGAAGCTTCTAAGAGGAGCTATTCTATTGCAGATCGGTTAGATATTCGTGCATCTGCCGATCTTTTTTTAACCTTAATAGAAGTGTACTCCAAAAGTCTATTGGTATATGCTTCATTGATGGAATCAAACAAGATGGATACTAATGGAAAAACCATTCACTTCAAAGATCCAGCAAGTCCTAAAGAAATTAGCAATTTAGAAAAGAAGTTAGGTGTTACTTTTCCTAATGATTTTAAAGAGTTTTTGTTACAACATAATGGGATGGAAATGTTTGAAGGGGTTGAAATACTCAGTATAGAAGGAATCATTGAATATAATGAAGTTCAAGATTTCTCCGAGGGGTACGTTTTAATTGGGTATTATTATGGTGGAAGATACGTACACACAAATCAAGAAATGGATTAGAATATATGTTATACCTCGATTCAATTGATGATTTTGAAGATGCGGTTAACTTAGATTCTAATTTTGAGATATATTTGATATGTTAGTGTCTTCTAACGATACGAAATATTGGGAAGTGAGTCCGAATAAACCAAGAGTATTATAAACCGGTTTCAGAATAAGAAGACTCCAAAAAGGAGTCTTCATCTACTATTTCAGATCGTTAAGGACGACTTTTGCAGCCTCAGCGATAAGAGCATTATTATAATTAGCATCTTTCGTAAACCGTTTTGATAGGATTGCCAAAACAATAGGAGCTCTATTAGGCGGCCAAACGATAGCAATGTCGTTTCGTGTTCCGTAACTTCCGGCTCCAGATTTATCGCCGACTTCCCATCCTATAGGAGCGCCTGCCCGAATCAGTTCGTCACCAGTAGCGTTCCCCCGCATCCAATCAGTTAAGATCGTGCGCTTATCAGTCGTGAGAGTGTTATCCACAGTGAAAGCTTTAAGGTCGGTTGCTAATGCTTTTGCGGTGCTTGTGTCACGAATATCTCCAGGAATGGCAGAGTTTAGATCCGTCTCGAATCGATTTGCCTTGGTTACATGATCCCCAATCTGTTTCAGTGACTTTTCGAAACCTTTAGGGCCGCCAAGTTGTTGCAACAATATGTTCCCAGCAGTATTATCGCTGTAACGGATAGCAGCCTCTGAGATTTCCTTCAGGCTCATACCTGTATCTACGTGTTTTTCTGTGATTGGAGAATATGTAACAAGATCGTCTTTGCTGTAGTAGATGACTTCATTAAGTTTTTCAATTGAGTTTTTCTCCAGGACAGCAGCTGCGGCTAGAACTTTATAGGTTGATGAGTAAGCAAACCGTTCATTCGGACGGTAAGCGATCGTATTGTTTGTACCTGTGTCAATTGCATAAACGCCAAGCCTGGCATCAAATTTTTTCTCAAGTTGAACAAATTTTTTATTCGTTATGCAGCTTGTCATTTTTGTGTCTCCTATACCTTTTGCTTCAGCATGCGTTGATCCGTAAAAGGGTTTGAAACCAGTAAGGCTTAAACATAAAAGTCCAATACATATTCCAAGTTTTAATGTCGCTTTATTTTTCAAATGAATCGGGCCTCCTCATTCAATTTATTTTGTATTCACCTTCTATTAATACCACAAAAATAGGAGTGAAATCGATATATTTCCAATGAGATGTTTAAATAAAAACCTATTCGTTCATCTTTTTTTGATTTTTAGTAAGTTAAGAGAACAAGGGGAAAGAGTGGAACAAGAAAATAGAAAAACACCAATTTAAAGGTAAACATTATGCGAAATGTTACATCAATGATAATAGGGCAGGTGTAGCATGAGATGTTTATAATTGTTCCTATTGCCACCCATACGGCATTAAAGGATGGGCACGAAGTCATTCTAATGGGCTTTATCAATTGTGATTGGAGTGTTATGGATGCAAACAAAAAAAGTTTATCTTTATGTATTTCATACAATGTCAGACTCGGAATATGGATATTTAATTGCAGAACTTCATTCAGGGAGATATTTTAAAAAAGAGGTTGCACCTTTAAAAGTAGTTACAGTAGGAGCTAATAAAGAAATGATTACGACGATGGGAGGGCTAAGCATAAAACCAGACATTTCGCTTGATGAGTGTACTCTTGAGAGTAATGATCTTATCATTTTACCCGGAGGGAATACTTGGGGAGAAGATATTCATCAACCGATCTTGAAAAAAGTTGGCGAAGCTTTAAAGATTGGCACGATTGTGGCTGCCATTTGTGGTGCAACCCTAGGCCTCGCGAATCATGGATACTTAGATTCTAGAAAGCATACAAGCAATGATTTAGAGTATATGAAAATGGTCTGTCCTACTTATAAAGGAGAAACATTTTACGAGATGGGACCTGCAGTATCTGATGAAAATTTGGTAACTGCATCAGGAATAGCTCCCCTGGAATTTGCGATGGAAGTACTGAAAAAACTAGATGTATTTGCACCAGATACATTGCATTCGTGGTATAAGCTTAATAAGACCCATAAACCTGAATACTTCTTCGAGTTAATGAATACAATAAATTGATAGAATCGTTACCAAATGCCCTTGAACTGGAAGGGCATTTTTTTGTTAAAGTCTAAATAACCTTGAATGCTGGATTATGTCTATTTATTAAAAAAAATCGACGCAACTGAAGTAGGGTAAGGAAGAAATTTGAAACAATAACAGCATCTAGAACGTATCGTAATAATAAAGTTTAAATAAGTTGCGCAATTTATTTTCTTGTTTAGTGCTTATATGAATGATGTGAAAGGGGCATCCAAATGAATACTTATCATAACCAAAGCGGAAAACAAAACAATCATCCAAAATGGTTGGCAACGATCTTGCTCAGCTGGGGAACGTTTGTTTTTGCTTTGTTTTTTGCTACTTTAGTCGGTTCAATGGCTAGCCAAGCGGGAGCTTCCAAGCTTTTGAAGCAAGGTATCCAAGCAGGTTTAGTGACATTAATTACTGTCCCGTTGCTCTACATTCTTCTTAAGCGGTTTTCTAGTAGACCATTCTACTCTATCGGACTGTCTGGGTGGCGGCAAGCCATTCCGAAAGCCATTATGGGCGCAATGTATGTGATTGTTCTATCAGCATCTGGATTCGCTATCGCCCATTTATTGGGCTGGATCAAAGTTACACAATTTCACTTCTCTGCCCATTTAGTTACTGTATTGCTCTTAAACATGATGATCGCTTTTTTTTATGAAGCTTTTCCAGAGGAATTAACTTTTCGTGGGACGGTGTACAATGCTCTGAACAGGAGATTTAATTGTTTCATAGCCTTACTCCTACAGCCGATCCTATTTGTGCTTGCACCATTAACTGTAAGTGGTTTGCAATATATAGCAGGAATTGAATCACCTGCTATCACATTAGATTATATTGTTTTATTGTTGTTTTTTGGATTCATCCTTCAACTCCTGCGTATTGTAACAAAAAGCTTATGGACGTCTATAGCCTTTCATCTAGCCTTTCTCGAAAATTCTCGGTTCTTCGTCCTGCAGGGGGATGAACGCTTTATTACCTATGAAGAAATTGTTCCGGGAACAGGAGCACTGTTTGTAATCTTGTTTATGTTGCTTATTGTCGGTACTCTACTGCTAATACCTGCAGTAGTAGCTCGTTGGTGGCGTAGAAATAAGGGAAACGGCCAAGATGATTAATATCTGAATGAAACGGCAGTTTTATACACAAAAGTATAGAATTGTTTACTGTGAAAATGTTAACCTTTACTAATGAGAATACATCATGTAAAAAAGTTTTTTCATTTTAATACCTGTTTACAGAACTTTTAAACAATGTGTAATCCAATTGTCATAGCGACCATATTGGATATTAGGATCATTTGGTATTGGACTGAACGGAAAGAGAGTGGTGGATTGCTGAAGTGTTTGTAGCGTGGGATTCTATACTTAAAAATCTATATCAAAAACGGTTTAAGTAGTTGAATGAAAGGCTTTGAAAGGGGTGTCAAGTCATTAAAAAACTAGTTGTGCTTTCCAGCTTTATAGGAATTCTGTTATCAATCGTTGGACAATTATTTGGGATCTTATCTGATTTCTTTATTTCGGGTAATGCTCGGTTTATAGGTGTTTTAGCAGGAATTCTTGTGTTACTTAGTTTGAAGGCAAGAAGTGTAGCAATGCAATCATTTATCGTTGGTTCAAGTACGGCGATAGGAATTATGGGTGCAGGAATTTTATATTTTCCAGCTGCGATTATCAATGTCTTAATTGGTTTCGAACTAAACAAAAAGATGAGAGAAGAAAACACTAAGGATTATATCTGAATAGATTGCTTTTTGTTTAAGAATGTAGTGAAGAATTGTGGCGTAAAAGTAAATGAATAATCGTTTTATTCAGAGTGAGGTTTATCATTACATTCACTGAAGAAAGATATCTTGAAGACTTTACAGCTGATACCTTTTCTATTATAGATGGTCTGTTAAACATGAAACCAGATTGTCACTTCTTTGTTAAAGAACAGGTATATAAATCAAATTCTGAGTTGCTGGACTTTGATTTTCCTTTTGATATGACACCTATTGTGGATTTCATTAAACCGTATGCACGAGAAATAAACAAAGACATCAATCTTAACAATATTGGCAACAGTGATTTTAATTGCCTTTCACAAAAATAATGGAAAAAAATGAAGGTGAAAGGTGATGGTTGATTTTTACTAATTCAGAATTGCTTGGCTTTACTTTGAAAGGAGTCGAGTAAGATGGATAAGAAAAAAGATGAAATACAAAGAAAATATAGGGAACAAATGAGGGAGAAGACTGAGCAAGAAAAAGAAGATGGCAGTTCACATACTTTTGAGATTGTGATTGTACTAGCCATCATTATTTTGATGTTTTTCTTTCATTCAGTATTTAAGAATTTTTAGATAAAAGAATCCTTTTTATACATAAGCAATTATTATTTGAATTCTGCCGAATTAGACACTTTTTTAAATCAAATAAATGATTTTAAGCACAGTACAATTATATGATAAAAAGCAACAAGGTTTTGCAAATAAAGCTGTCTGCAAGTAGCTGCTCACCAACCTAAACGCCAGCCATTAAAGCTAATGTCTCACATTCAGACATTAGCTTTTTTCATTGTTTAATAGACTGCCGTCAGGACTTAGAAGACGCTCTCATACTAGCCGTCTCCTGTCATACGAGGCCAACATCGAAAGGGAAAAAGTATTTCTTTAAAAATTTACACTTTCTGTCGTGAAAATGTAAATGTATTCATAAAAATGCCGCAGCATATCATCAGAGCCCCGATCATAATGTTCATGGTGATCTGTTCGTGCAATTGCAGCCATCCAAAGAATAGAGCCAGTATGGGAACGAACATTAATGCCATGGATGCTTTTGATGCTTCGATTTGATTGAGCACCCAAAACCATACGACAAATGTAAAACCTGTAGAAAGCAAACCATTAAACAGCAATGACCAAACCGCCTGATATGTCCATTCGGCTGAATGAACCGGTTCCAATATAAAGGAAAACACCAACAACATGACGGCTCCCATCAGAAGATGCCAGGCATTCATATGAATGATATCGATATGCTTGAATTGAAGCTTGCTAAACACATTCGCAATTCCCCAGCTAAGCGCTGCCCCAAGGACGCACAGTTCTCCAAATAAAGCGCTTTGATCGACATTCAGCATTTCTTTTCCAAATATAAATAAAAGTCCGAAGAAGCCGCTTATCAGCCCGATCGTTTTATACACATTCATTTTCTCGTTTAATGTAAAATGGCTGATCACCGTAACAAATATAGGCATCGTATACACCAAAACAGAGGTTTTTCCTGAATCGACAAACTGCATTCCATACGTTAAGATCCCCATATAGCCCAAACCCATAAGCAGGCTCATGAAGATATAGCTTTTGATATGTTCTTTTCCCATTGAAAGTTTTTTTCTTTTAATGAAGAGAATGAGAAATAAAGGAACCGCTCCGATGAACAGGCGCAAAGCCGAGAATAAAAGCGGGGGGATGTCATGAATTCCTACTTTCATCGCAACCCAAGTATAGCCCCAGATAAGTGTGACAGAAATGATTCCCAGCATGACTTTTACCATTATTAAGCCGCCTTTCTTGTTTAAATATCGTGCTGGTTTCAATCATATGTTACATTTGTATATAACTGAAATACATTTTTATTATCGGGGGTATAACCATATGGTTATGAACATGAACCATCTTCACATATTTGTAAAAGTCGGGGAGAAATTGAACATTACAGAAGCGGCAAAAGAATTGTTCATCTCTCAGCCGGCGGTAAGCAAAGCGATTAAAAACCTGGAAAGCTCGCTGCAGCTCAAATTGCTGATCAGGGATAAACATCATGGTTTAATGCTGACTGACGTCGGAAAGGACATTTTACTGCTGGCGAGGCAAATGAAGGGGATTGAAAGCAAAATATATCAAGTAGCCAACAGGGAAAACAAGCTGTTAAGCGGGAAGGTGAAAATCGGTTCATTTCCTGCTGTTTCAACAAATATCATGCCGCAGGCGATTGCGGCATTCAGAGCAAAATACCCGCTGATCCGCATAGAATTGGTCGAGGGGACCTCTGATCAAATCAAAGGTTGGGTCGAGGATCGGGCGGTTGATATTGGGATCGCAGCATCTCCATTTGAACCGTTTGACAATCAACTATTGTGCAACGACTATATGGTGGCAGTCATCCCTCCGCAAGATGACGAATTAAAACAGGAAAAGCATGTCGACCTCAACACATATCAAGATGACCTTATTTTTTGCAAAGGCGGTCATGAAATTGCAATGTCAAATACGTTGCAGCAGCATCACATTGAATTAAAGGAAAACTTGACTGTGCAAAATGCCGAAACCTTGATCAATATGGTCAAAAACAACTTGGGCGTAGGCATTATTTCAAACTTTACACTTTCATCTGTCCCGCATCAATTGATTAAAAAGGACATCTTTCCCCGGATCACCCGTGATATTGGCGTCATCGCGCATTCATTTGATGATGTAACGCCGGCGGCGCATGAATTTATCAAGGTGTTGAAAGCAGTCGTCATCTGAATCCGTAATCGTTCAAGTCTTATGAACGTTCTATAAAAAGTGTCGGGGAGCTTTATCGATGTTATTAAAGGAAGAATGCAGTAAAAAGATCTAGTGGCAAATGACATTTCTAACTATTATTCTGCGGGTTAACCTTAGAGGAAGATGAATATTCACCGGCAGAGTTAAAAGAAAAAAGCAACAATTGAACGTTGCTTTTTCATTTTATTCGGTCTTTGTACGCTGGGGTAACTTCAACCCAAAAAAGGTTCACCGGTCTCTGCCTTTATATGACTCTGTCCCTTAACTTGTTTTAGCGTCGCTACTATAAGAAAGCTAACAATTACCAATAAAAGCCATGAACTCACCTTTCCTAAATGAACGAGACTCCATGCCTCGGTTTGATTTGGGTACGTCCAGGCCCCAAAAAATGTTGCGATATTTTCTGCTATCCATATAAAAAATCCGATGAGCACAAAAGAAAGTGCGAGAGGCATACGGTAACGAGTTCCATTCACCTCGTATATGACCCAAGTTTGCCAAAAGACAATGATGACAAGTCCAGATAAACACCAGCGAATGTCAATCGAATAATGGTGGGTGAAAAAATTCAAATAAATCGCAGCGGCAAGCAGAACAACTGCATAAAACGGCGGCCACTTAATCAATTCAACCTTAAGTCTCCTCCACGCCTGACATAGATAACTGGCTACACTTGCATACATGAATCCACTATACAAAGGCACCCCGAAAACTTTGGAATATCCTTCCTCTGGGTAAGACCAGGAGCCCATATGCACCTTGAAAAGTTCAAGAGCAAGTCCAATAAGGTGGAACAATGTGATCACTTTTAATTCATCCCGTGTTTCAAGACCGGAACGCACCATCCACCACTGCATGAGAACACAGATGATGAGCAGCCAATCATACCGTGGCAAGAAGGGAAGAGGGATGATTTGTGTACTAGCCAAAGAGGCAAAAATAACGACAGGAAACAAACATGAAAGGGCCTGTTCCCAACCAAAACGAACGAGTTGTTTTAAGGCTCTCATGATGTGTGCCTCCAAAGGTATATTCTGAATATATGTAAGGCACGCTTCGTATAGCAGCTAAATGGACATAGGATTGCGTCCATAGGATCACCACCAAATCACTTTATTTTTCTTTTGTTTTCTTTATGAATCCTGTGTGTCTTCATCACTTCGGTATTCCAAAATATCTCCGGGCTGGCATTCTAAAGCCTTACAAATCGCCTCTAAAGTTGATAATCGAATGGCCTTTGCTTTTCCGTTTTTCAATATCGAAAGATTAGCCATCGTGATGCCAACTCTCTCCGAAAGCTCTGTTACGCTCATTTTCCTTTTAGCAAGCATCACATCAATATTGATAATAATTGCCATGTTCATCACCTCAGACCGTTAAGTCATTTTCTGATTTTATATCAATCGCTTCTTTTAAGAGTTTTTGAAGAACAGCAGCAAAGACTGCAATCACCATTGAAGCAAAAATAATGACCAATCCGATGACTATGATACCCGGGGCGTCGTCTATCTCGGCCATCAGATAAAAGAATGGCATGCCTGCCGCAAACAAGATACTGATAGTGACCGCACAGTATTTTATATTCTTCAAAGCTTTTACAGACATTTTAGAGAAAGCTTTATTCTTGTCAATATAGCTTAAAAGTTTAAACGCTTGATAAAGAGCAAAGTAAAAAGGTATCGCCGCTACATACAAAAAGACGAAAACGAGATATTGTATATAAGCCATATTTGGTAATAATTCTGCTGCATAATTGGCGATCTTAGGCACCACAAAAATGCACAAAGCAAGAATCGGAATTCCAATAAGAATAACGGCAATCTTTAAAAAGAGTGTTGAGACTCGATTCATAAAAAGCACCTCACTGATTTATTGTCATTTTGAATTTAACATGAAATTTATCGTTTTACAATAAAAAAGTATTGAAATAGATTATTTTATTGTTGTTATAAGGGATCTTTTTCATTTTAGACAAGCAAAAAAAGCATTCCTCATTCCAGGGAGATGCTCTATAACTTTAGTCGATTTTAAACTTGTGCAACGAATTGAGCTGTGTGCTTCAGTCAGCTCAGGGAATTGGTAAGAATAATTAGAGAGCTCACTTATGAGGGCTTTTCTATTTTCTCTAAAAAAAGTGAATCAACATCTAAATATTCAAACAAACGATGGGAAGAAATACATCAAAGGATAAGCTGCTGTTCATACTAATGGTCGGGAGGTAAACCGCTTATGATACAAATTTGGATCACTGGTCTTTTATTATTTGCTCAACCGAGCGGGCCGCCTGACAGCTTAACGGTCACACAGCAAGGACGGACGATTGCTACTGTTAATCGTGAAAACTTTACAATGCCTCTTCCCGGTACTCCGATGATTGACCATGAAAAGTACCGTAAATTCATCGAACAGCTGGATCAGCAAGTTTACCGGGAGCCGATAAATGCTGTGCTTAACGAACAGGGAAGCATCGTCCCGGGCAGGGTTGGTTACAAACTCTATCAACAGGCATTTATGGAAAAGTTTTATGCATATTTCTATGGCCAAGGCCCCTCCAAGATAGAAGTGCCGGAATTGAACATTTATCCGAAAGTTGACAGCGAAATGCTTGCTCACATTAGTACGCAGCGGCTTGGTCAGTACGTAACATATTTTAATTCGAATAATAAAAGCCGATCACATAATATTTCTCTTTCTGCAAAAGCGATTGACAATCATGTTGTTTTCCCTAATGAGACATTTTCATTTAACCAAGTTGTCGGAATGAGAACTCGGGACAAAGGATATAAGAGTGCGCCCATTATTGTTAAAGGTGAGTTGTCGGAAGGTGTGGGCGGAGGAATTTGTCAGGTATCATCTACACTATTTAATGCAGTCGATCGCGCAGGGCTGCGAATCGTTCAGCGCTATTCTCATACAAGAAGCGTGCCATATGTTCCGCCCGGACGTGATGCTACAGTAAGCTGGGGAGGTCCTGACTTTCTCTTTCAAAACCAATATAACCAGCCAATACTCATTCGGGCAAAACGACATGGGGGAAGTATGATTGTTACGCTTTACTCTTCTGATGTGATCAACAACAAGCTGAGAAAAGTTCCTAAAGCCCCATCTCAAATACCGAGAGAAATAAATGCTGAGCGGCAATAGGATACTATTATAGGACAAGCTATTGAAAAAGAAAGGAGGGATAAATGAAGTGAAGAAGGTATTATTTTTCTTATATGTTATATTATTTGCGTTTGCTTTTGTTCAATTAAAAGCGCACGCCCTTACTTTTACGGTGTTGCCCATTACACAAAAAACAGAACAGTGGTCTGTAGAAGTAAGTGAAGCAAAAAATGCAAAGGATTTTGCTTCACCTAAGAAAGGGAAATATAATGTTTATTCCTTGGAAGTCAAAAACATGGGAAAGAAGCAGCTACAGTAGATGTGCAATTGTATAGAAATGATCCTGATTCAATCACAAGGTTTTCACTTTTTGGATGCCCCGATGAAAATTGTGTAAATCAAATAGAGGATGCTAAAACGTTAGCTGAAAGTTTAAACGATGGCTCGCCGTTGAGGTTCAAGCATTTTATGCTGGCAGATAAAGCCTCTGAATTAGAAGTTGTGATTATCTGGACGCAAAAGGGGCAAGAAGGACGCCGTTTAAAACAGACCTTTAAGTTCACTGAAGATGGTGTTCATTAAGTGTTAAAAGCAGCTTATTTTAAAATTTGTCAGTCATTGAAATAGAATATTCATATTTCTTATATAGATAAGCAAGCATACTGCGGAGAAAGGAAAGGGGAGAGGGAGAGTAAAACTAATAAGATGGGATGGTTTTATGATTAGATCCATTACTTTGCCAGAGGAAAAAACGAAAATAACAGTTGGAAAACCAATCAAAAATGAGTCAAGCGTCAAAGTTACTGCAATTTTTGACTATAGAGAAGAACCAGAGAAAGCTTTTTGGATACACTTATCTGATGGAAGTGAAATGTTTGTTGATGATCACAAAGTCTTTATTGAATACGAATAGAGAAGTATTAAAATGAACAAGCAGTTGAATCACTTCTTGTCAGCGCAGTAGCAACCATTTCTAAAGCAATCCTACTCACCTAACTCCTCTTTCTAAGATATTACCATAATCATAGGGATTTTTGTTAAATAATGTAATAATTTTGGAGGTTATTGACTAAGCAAAAAATGTATGTAAGAGCATGTTTATAATTTTGTCTCTAACCCTTTAATTTAAGTTCAAAAAGTGTAGAGTAGCCATCTGTTGAATCACTGGCTCCTTTTTTATTTTCTTTTCAGTAACATTTTGATCACATTTTTCTACTAAAGAGTGAAGAAAGAGGGGAAAAACATGAGAAAAAAGAACAACATGAAAAAATGGCTGTTGATGATTGCTGCATTCTTGATAATCTGCATCGCAGCAATCAATGTAATGATCTCAGGAAACAAAGTGAAATATGAGGGTAGCGGAAGAAGCGGACTGTGGGTTTCTAACCTTGAAAAATCAGATAAGACGTCAATTGGACCTAATTACTTTTTAAATTTGTATTGGCAGGGGAGTAAGAAAGACGAGAAAAGGACTGTTGTTGAAAGAATTACTCTGTATGTAGATGGCAAAAAGTATCAAGATGATAACATAGATGAGTACGACTTATCAGAATACACTGGTGAAGAAATGCCAGGGGGAGGACATATGGAGGACCACATCGCTACCTTTAATTATATGCCTGAAGATGAAGTGATAGGACATGATGTATTGGTGAAAGTGGAGTGGAAAACAGGCGAGAAAAAACAGACAGAAGAAATCAAATTACATAAGAAGCCATGGTATAAAAGATAGCTTATTTGATGAATAGATGACCACATTGGCGGTCACTTTTTTATTTGCGGAATTCTAGGCACAGCAATATGAAACCCTGCATAGGCTGGAATAAAAACTTGTTAATTTCTAAAACGAGGTGCTTGCTGTTGGAAAAACAACCAATCAATCATGATGACAGAAACGTGCAGCAGCCTATTCGAAGTGATGGAGCCGGAGCTATTGATGCGGGTCCGCGAAATATGATGCGGGATATTCAAAATCCGAATATACTTGTTCCGCCTCTTACAGACGAAGGTATGATTCCTAACTTGAGATTTTCATTCTCAGATGCTCCCATGAAATTAGATCACGGCGGCTGGTCACGTGAAATCACCGTCAGGCAGCTTCCGATTTCGACCGCAATTGCAGGAGTAAATATGAGCTTAACTGCGGGAGGAGTACGCGAACTTCATTGGCATAAACAAGCGGAATGGGCTTATATGCTTTTGGGACGGGCCCGTATTACAGCTGTTGACCAAGAAGGACGAAATTTCATTGCTGATGTTGGCCCTGGCGATCTTTGGTACTTTCCCGCAGGAATTCCGCATTCCATTCAAGGATTGGAACATTGCGAATTTCTCCTCGTTTTCGATGATGGAAACTTTTCTGAGTTTTCAACGTTAACCATTTCAGATTGGCTTGCGCACACGCCAAAAGATGTTCTGTCTGCAAATTTTGGTGTGCCGGAGAATGCTTTTCACTCTCTTCCTTCAGAACAAGTCTATATCTATCAAGGTAATGTACCGGGATCAACCGCCAGTGAAGACATTCAGTCACCATACGGAAAAGTCCCCTTGCCCTTTAAATATGAGTTGTTGAATCAAACCCCCATTCAAACGCCTGGGGGGAGCGTACGAATTGTTGACTCTTCCAACTTTCCGATTTCTAAAAACATCGCGGCAGCACTTGTTCAGATTGAGCCTGGCGCGATGAGAGAGCTTCATTGGCATCCCAATAGCGATGAGTGGCAGTATTATCTGACAGGGCAGGGACGCATGACAGTATTTATCGGGAATGGGACTGCCCGCACATTTGATTATAGAGCAGGCGACGTTGGATACGTGCCTTCTAATGCTGGACATTATGTACAAAACACTGGTACAGAAACGTTATGGTTTTTAGAAATGTTCAAAAGTGACCGCTATGCAGATATATCCCTCAATCAGTGGATGGCATTGACGCCTAAAGAATTAGTGCAAAGCAACTTGAATGCTGGATCAGTCATGCTCGATTCTCTGCGTAAGAAGAAAGTGCCTGTTGTGAAATATCCCGACACGTAAAGAAGTTAACCGATCATACAATGGCTTTCACTATTGTTAAGTTAAAAGCTACAGTAAGGCTGAATGTGGTCATGCGTATTTCATTAAAATAAATAAACAGTTATTAAATCCCTATGTATACGTTATGTAGGGTTTTTCTGCTTGCATTGTATTGTGATGGGCTTTAAAATGTTTATGTGGAAATGATAACCATTACTGATAGCGGTTTTCAAAATATTTAATCAGTTGATTACGTAAAATGACAATGGCTTTAATACGGAGGGCGAGAATGAAAGCACTCACTTTCTTATCCAGTTTTACTGCTATTGGAATCTCAATATTGGGGCAATGGCTAGGAGTGTTGGATGATTCTTATGCTTTTGGTAATGCTTGGTTTGTAGGTGTTTTAGCTGGATTGATTACACTTCTAATTTTGATTGACAGTCAAGCCTTGACAAAAAGTTACATAGTAAGTTTAAGTACCATTTCAGGCATTCTGGGAGTAGGAATTTTATATCTTCCAGCTGCAATCATCAACATTTTTATTAGTATAAAATTGGACACGAAAAAGAAAGAAGTAGATCTTAATTGAAGATAAAAGCTTCCTTAATTTATTTCTTAGGTGGGGAAGTGTATGGATTTATCCACATGGGCTTATATCATATTTACAATCATGGGTGCTGCAGGTTTCGTAAGTTTAATGTGGTTCAGTTATTTTTCTGACAAAGCTGAAAAGTAAAGAGATTTTCATTCTAGATGCTACAATACCCTTTGCTGTTCTGCAAAGGGTTAGATGAATAAGCAATGTAAACCCCATTGTCTGAAGGAGTTTACATTGCTTATTTATTTCTGTTTACATAATAATATTATTTTAAATCAATCGTATAAAATAACTAATTGATCTATGTACTAAATATTCATTATATCTAGGGTGGATTGGCATTAAGAAACAAAGCTTTTTTACATAATCTTATTATAGTAGTTCTATCACTACATACGATTCTGTGCATCAAGAAGCTCAGGTGAATTATTTTTAGGTGAGTTCACTAATGGTGAAACCTCATATGCTTCCATGTCATCTGCATCATAAGGCAGGAGTAGGCTTTGCAGATCATCCGGATCTGTATTCAGAGGATTCAGCCATTCTTTTTCATGATCATGAGTCAATATAACCGGCATTCGGTCGTGTATATCTTTCATGAGTTCATTAGGCGTAGTTGTGATGATTGTACAGGTGTAAAGAGGGTCCCCTTGATGTGTTTTCCACTTTTCGTATAACCCGGCAAACGCAAAAAGAGCAGATGATTTCAGTTTGATCCGCATCGGAATTTTGGTTTTGGGATCAAGCCGTTTCCATTCATAAAAACTGTCGGCTGGAATGATGCAGCGTTTACTGACAAGCGGTTTTCGAAAGGCCGGTTTCTCGGTTATTGTTTCAGTCCGAGCATTGATCATTTTATAGCCGATCTTTTCATCTTTTGCCCAGGGAGGAATAAGACCCCATCTAAGCTTGCCTAGGCGATTATGTGATCCGTCATTGATGATTGCCAGGATGTTTTGTGATGGTGCGACATTATAGCTTGGATGGTATTCGTTTTTAGGCAAAAATTGATCGATGTCAAACTGGTCAATAATATCATCAAATGTAGAGAATAAAGTAAACCTGCCGCACATGTCCATCATCCTTTTTCGGGTTTTAGAATATTGTACAGGCTGGAAACATGAAAATCAAAAAGGCGAAACGGTTGCTGGCTAACAGTTGAATGTAAAGAAGCAATGTATTCATTCAATAGAGTGGCAGAACAATTGTAGAGATTATGTTTATTGGTTTTAAGATTCTGTAAACTTGATTGAATGGGGGTTCCATTATTTGTATAATGACTTTGCAGCTTAGGCTTTACATAACGAATGCGATAAGGAGGAAAATGAAATGAAGAAGATAGTGTTTGCTGTTTTGATGACATTTTTCGCTTTTATCAGCTTAGTTCCAACAGTTGATGCTGCTGTCATCGATCATGACAAAGTAGTAGGGTTCAATGAAGTGGCTCCAACCTCTGTTACTCAAAAAGCCGCAAAACGGTTCCAGCCGTATTTGAAGGTTTATAGCGGCTGTGTGCCCTTTCCGGCAGTAGATGCACAAGGCAATACGAGTGGCGGGTTACAGCCAACTGGAGCGCCTGAAGGGGGTTGCAGCAAACATACTGGACAAGTTTATTCACGTTCTACCTGGTACAATGATGTGTGGGCAATTATGTATGCTTGGTATTTTCCAAAGGATGAGGCTTCCCCAGGTTTGGGTCATAGACATGACTGGGAAGGAATCGTAGTTTGGATCGACAATCCGGCTAATCAAAATCCGAAAGTTTTATCAATTGCATACTCCGGACACGGAAAATTTACGAATGTTCAACCAAATGAAAGCAATATGAAGGATACACATCCATTAATTGCCTATGACAGCACATGGCCTTTAAATCATGAACTGCATATTAGTGATCATGCAGGGGGCACTCAGCCATTAATCGGGTGGGAAGACTTAACACCGGTAGCGAGAAATGCTTTAAATATAACGGATTTCGGTAAAGCGAATGTCCCTTTTAAGGATCCTAATTTCACAAATCATTTAGAAAAGGCATGGTTTAGATAATTCATAAAGTATGATGCTGGATTAGTCATTAGATTCATTCAGCATTTTCATGACAAGCTGAAGGAACTGACCCTAAAGACTTATTTAGTAAAGTTTATATTGATCAAAGTTTCCAATTCCAATAGATTGAAATAAAAAGGTTGGAGGAAACGAAATGAAAAAGCTTTTAATGTTAATCTTAGCTTTGTTTTTGATGACAATCCATGCAGGGAATGCTTCAGCAGCTATTGTGAAAAATGAGGAAAAAGTTAGTTTTACGATGACAGAAAATCAAAAATCGTTCATGATGTACGATGAGTCAAATCCAAATAGGTTTCCGTCTCAGTTCGGATACCGATTCACAATTTATGATGCAGAAGGATGCACAATTCATGCTAGAATGTTCCGCCTGTCTTTATCAGGATATGAAATCACGCTAAGTGAGAAAAATTTCACAGGCAACCATTTTGATTTAAGTGCAACTGATCAAGCCGAAGCAATGCCGTTCAAAAATCATTATTTAGAGCTAACGAAAGATCAAGACTGTGGAGAAGTGAAAGTTAAAGGTTTATACGGTTATCAGTTTGATAATGTATACGAATATTGATAAAAGTTTGAATGTGAAGGCCGATCTAAAACGCGTGGCCTTTTTTTACTGTCTAAAGATAAGAATGAAAAGGGCATTGATTCAATTGTTTTTTTATGCGCAGAAAGCTCTGATATGGGCATCTAGGGCGGGAAGCATTAGAGCCAAGCTTTCTTTTGTCTCTGCAGTTTAAATGAAGTAGAGAAAAAATGATTTGTTAAAATAAATATATAGTCACGATAACTCATTGCGAAAGGGGAATGTTTATGTCCAAGACAGCGATAGTTACGGGTTCTGCAGGAGGATTAGGAAGAGGCATCGCAGAGAGACTATGTCAAGATGGTTTTCGTGTAGTGTTGCATGATATCAATGATGCACTGCTACATGAAACTGTTTCAGATTTCAAGGAGAAACAGTTTCATGTGATTGGAGTGAAAGGTGATGTATCGAAACGTGATGACCAATACAATTTGGTTAAAGAAGCAGTAGATCAGTTTGGCCGTTTAGATGTTTTTGTAAACAATGCGGGTATTGAAGCTGTTTCACCATTTTTGGAGATCACAGAAGAACAGCTGAATAGATTATTTCAGGTTAACGTGAATGGAGTTGTCTTTGGCACTCAAGCAGCCGCTGATCAGTTTATGAAACAAAAAACAAAGGGAAAAATCATTAACGCATGCAGCATAGCGGGCCACGAATCATTTGACATGCTGGGCACTTATTCAGCGACGAAGCACGCGGTAAAGTCTTTTACACATTCAGCTGCTAAAGAACTGGCGAAGTATAAAATAACAGTGAATGCATATTGTCCCGGAGTCGCAAAAACGAAAATGTGGGACAGAATTGATGAAGAAATGGTGAAACACAGTGATGATTTGCAGCTGGGGGAAGCTTTTGAAAAATTTTCTTCGGAAATAGCCCTTAAAAGATATCAAACACCTGAGGATGTTGCTAATCTGGTATCATTCTTAGCTTCAGATGATTCAGATTACATTACAGGCCAGGCGATATTAACTGATGGCGGTCTAATTTATAGATGATAAAAAACAAATGTCATTCAAAAAGAAGAATCTATTTTGAAACTTTGTCATATGGATTCTATTTACTTGCGATAACCTGATATAATAAGAAAGCCGGTTGAGAAGTTATTGTGAAAAAGAAAATACGCTTTTTGGTAAGATTGGTTTGACCGGCCCTTGACTTGAAGGAGTGTAACAAGATCGCTTAAAAATAGCCTATAAGTACAAAAAGAGGCTCGGCGTTTTTTTACGCAGGCCTCTTTTGTGTCAGTAGCCAAATACCAGAGTTGAACTTTGTGATCCGGCATATTTCGTGACAAATTCTTTTGTATACTCCGGCGTTTGGACACGGTAGCTGTAATTAGATCCGGGATTCCAGGAAGTCAGCGGAGAGGTTTGCTTGTTGAGAGAAGGGTAGCTGCCTGTATCCTTAAAATAACCAGTGCCCTTGTCATCGAGGATTCCGCCTTTTTCACTGCCTTTCCCAAAGTAATTATATTCGGAATATATTTTTGCTTTTGTGGCAATCGTAATCGCCTGATTAAAGTTGTTGCTGTAATTGTTTTTAACATGAAAATATCCGTATCTCATGAGACCCGGTCCTCTTACATACAAGTTCTCAAAATAATTGTTGGCGATTGTCATGTGAGGATAGCCGTCATATTGATGCTGTGAATCATCTGGGTATCCTAAAATCAAACCGTATTTATGATTCGCGAATTTTGAGTTGCTGATGGTGATATAATCTGCTGATTTTCCGATATACAAGAGTTTGTCCAAATCACTACCGCTTGCACTATAGCTGTGGCCTGAGAATGTGACGTGGTCAATCCAATAGTTGATGCCGGAATCTAAATAAAGCTGGATATCATTATTTCCATTTATCTGTGGACTGTGTTCAAATGTTAGATTTTGAAAAATGACGTTTCCAGAGGCAGATGAAGTTGTTAAGTAAATATTTTTTAGCGTTTTTTTCGCGTAAGAGCCTACGAGTGTTTTATTAGAGCCAATGGTAACTGTTGTTTTCGAAGATGCGGAAAGATCATTTTGAAGCACTAAAATTTTCGGAGTGGATCCTCCTAGATGGGTTTTTAAATCATTTACGCTTTGAATGTAAACAATCTGACCGTTTTTTCCACCCGTTGTACTCGCTTTAGAAATGCCTTTTTCATTTTTAGCATTTCCGGCAAATCCTAAAAGGCCATTCGTTGAGGTATTTGGAAAATCGACGGCTCCAAACGCTTTTCCAGGCAAGAGAACCAATAACAAGCTGAACATGGCAAACCATAAACAAAATCGTTTCATCACAATATGCTTCCTTTCGAATGTAATAATTTCCTCGCAAGGATTATTATTACAGTAAATAAAAAGGAATGATAGGTTCTATCTTCCTAATTAATGCCGGGTTATTTAAAATACAGATTGCGCTAAAAGACACACTAACAATTGAAACAGAAGAAAGGATTGATGCACCGTTGACTGCAGCAGCTTATCGAAACACCTTGCTTTCACTTTTATGTTTAACAGCTGGAATCGTGGATGTAATCGGGTATTTAAGCCTGGGACATGTGTTCACAGCGAATATGACTGGAAATATTGTATTATTTGGGTTAGCGATCGGCAAATCCCTTCAGGTTACAGTTTTTAATTCTTTGACTGCGCTAATCGGATTTATATGCGGCGTGATTATTTCAACACTGATGGTCGGAAAGGCAGAGAATACCCTTTGGCCTTCTGCTGTGACAAAAGCGTTGGCACTTGAAGCATTCATTTTGTTTGTCTTTGCTTGTCTTTCTTTTTATTCGGCTTTTGTTCCTGTATATATTCTTATTACACTCTTGAGCATTTCCATGGGGATTCAAACAATAGCAGCGAAAAAGCTGGGGATCGCAGGTATTTCTTCAACTGTGTTGACCGGAACATTGGCTTCTTTTTTAGAGGATTTATCCGGCCGTTTGTTTTTTAAGAAGCAGAAGAAGACATTCTTAAGAGATGCTGTGTTAAGAGCGCTGGCTATTATCTTATATTGTGTGGGGGCTATTATTGTAGCTTTAGCTGAGCCTGATTTTTATGACATCATCATTTGGGTTCCGATTGTGCTGATATTTGGCATCATGATGACAGCTAAGTTGAAACTGAGCGGGGAAAAATAATAGCTGATATCAGGCCAACAGCTCGTTTCATTTCGTTTATGGCTATGAGAATACAGCTCAGCAAATAAAAATAAGGAATTTGGCTGATGGGTATACTCATTCATTCGTATTGACTTTTTCATAAAAACCCTTCCTTTGATATATGAATGATAGTGAATCTGTCTTAAAATCATCTATGAATCTATTTCCTCTTTCAAACCAGATGGATTGAGTCTTATAATGATAATGATTCTCATTTGAAGTCTGGATTGAGGAGGAGATTTATGAAAAAGAATATCAGTGCAATTGTTGGTATGGTTTTGTTGATGATCCTTTGTTTTTCCCCGCAAGCTTCGGCAGCATATGACGACCTGCATGAAGGCTATGCAACGTATACAGGGTCAGGTTATTCAGGAGGAGCTTTCCTACTGGATCCCATTCCTTCCGATATGGAGATTACAGCAATAAATCCTGCAGATCTCAATTACGGGGGAGTGAAAGCGGCACTTGCAGGCTCTTATTTGGAAGTTGAAGGGCCAAAAGGAAAAACAATTGTCTACGTTACCGATCTGTATCCTGAAGGCGCTCGGGGAGCTCTTGATCTGTCACCTAATGCCTTCCGAAAAATCGGCGATATGAAAGACGGAAAAATCAATATTAAATGGCGTGTTGTCAAAGCCCCAATCAGCGGCAACTTCACGTACCGGATCAAAGAAGGCAGCAGCAGATGGTGGGCTGCAATTCAAGTCAGAAATCACAAGTATCCTGTGATGAAAATGGAATATGAAAAGGATGGTAAGTGGATTAACATGGAGAAAATGGACTATAACCATTTTGTCAGCACTAATGTAGGGACAGGCTCTCTCAAAGTCAGAATGACTGACATCCGCGGAAAAATTGTGAAAGATACCATTCCGAAGCTGCCTGAAAGCGGAACGTCTAATGCATATACAGTGCCGGGCCATGTACAGTTTCCTGAATAAAAAATACGAAACAGCGGACCTTTCCCGCTGTTTTTTTCATTTCGTTACATGAAGAGATTAGATATCAATCATCAACATCTGCATATAAAAACGCTTTAATCATGTTTACTTGCTGCTGCTTTGGATAACTGGTGTACAGTCTGCTTGAAATCCGAATAGGATCTCCGAAAAAGTATCTTTCGTAGTGTGTTTGCCTTGTTCCGAATGAACTCATGGTTAAATCCCACGCCAAGCGGAACATTTTCACACGCTCTTCAGCGTTTGTATTAGTTGCTTGTAGGTATTGGTCAAGATCTTCCCGTATCTCTGAGTCAAACGCATTTTCTGTCGGCAGCGTCACCATTCCGCTAGCGCCAATTAATTGTATGATTTCAGTAAATCGAGGATATAGAGCAGGAATGATCGTACTGATGACTTGAAGAGGAATCAAACTGGGACGCATATAGCCGTATTCATCTAACTGAGCATCATTTTCTGATTTGTCAATAAGTGCTTTAATTGTTTCCAATCCAACAATGATTTCAGAGAGCTTTTCTTGTATGTGCTGGTATTCAGAAACATTAATAGTGTCGACCAGAAGCTGTGCAACTCCTAATAGAAATTCAATTTTGATCATTTGCCTAATGACGACCTGGTGAAAGGTAAAGGCATGAAAGGAGCTTTTCGTCATAAAGTCTTTAGCTGCTTCAACATTATCGTAAAAAAACACACGATCCCATGGCACTAACACGTGATCGAAAACTACGATTGAATCCATTTCTTCATACTTTGAGCTTAAGGGATGATTAAAGGCAGAATCGCTTAATACAAATGATTCTCTTGTGATGAATTTGACACCTTTTGTATTAGATGGAATCGAAAATGCAAAAGCTTCATCCTTTTCAAAATAAAATTTCGGTGCCGAAAAAACCAAGATTTCATCAGTTAACCCGCCTTGAGTCGCAAGCAAACGTGCACCTTGTATAATTAATCCTTTTTCAGTTCTATCGATCACTTTAGCAGATATCGGTTTTTCACTTAGCCCCAAATAGGACTGTGACCGGTTCACTTGGGGGGTAATGAATGTATGGGTAAAGGAAAGATCGTGTTTAGCAGCTTTCTGATACATGTCTAGTATATGTTCCGGAAAGCAATTTTCTTTATCTCTTAAAAGCTCTGCTGAGGATGCAAAGCTCATCATGACCGTATTCATATAATCCGGACTTCTCCCCATCATTCCGTGAGTATGTCTAGCCCAATGTTCTATCATGTTCCTTCTTTTTCTCAAATCACTTTTGGTTTTAGGCTGAAGATATGAGAGACCGATTCGATCAAGATCTCCAGGAAGGTGATAAGTCATTTCATTGATTAACTCATCCTTCGTTTGCAAATCATAAAGCGAGCTTTTCGTTTTGAGTATTCCTTTAAATGCAGGATGATCAGAAATGTTACCCTCTAATTTTTCGCCATCATACCATATTTCGTTTTCTAGTTTATTTAATCGGTCAATGAATTCTTTTCCATTGATGATCCCCATTTGGCGTTTCGCTCCTTCACATCATGCTGCGTATTGTATTATATTTTCGAAAGAACAGCCTGTTCAGCTAATTTGAGATAGGAAAAGCCTTTTTTAGTATGCCTGAATAGAAAAGAGCAAATTGAAATACTATGTAGACAAGGCAGTAAATGTCTTTCGTGTTTTTCTGCATTGTCCAGAGATGTAAACAATTTGCTTATGTACTGGATAAGACATCACTATAAAACTTGATAAAACATGTCGATATTATTGACATGGGAGTAAGCGAATAGCTATTTCGATCATACATAGTGCAGAAAGGGAAAACGACACATGAAAGTGAAAACAAAATTGCTGGGGATTGTATCAATATTAGTTCTTTCAATGATTGGAATTGGAGGTTCCTCCGTTTTTATGATTTCTTCTACTGTGAAAAAGAATGAAGAACTTAAAGACAAAATGGAATTCCAAAAAGAAATGAAATACATCCAATATCGATTGGCCGGTTTATCAAATGATGAAAGAGGCTTTCTGATTACCGGAGACAAAGAATATGAAGAGGGAATGAAGGAAAAAGCAGACGATGCCTTAATGAGCCTGGATCGAGTCAATGACTTGATTGATGAAGAGAAATATCAATCAAATATTGAAGACATTAAAACAAGTATTATTCAGTATAGAGCTTTAAATCAGCAAGTATTAAAAGCCTATTCTTCAGATCCTAAAAAAGCAGAAACCATTCATTTTGGAGAAGAAAGAACGTTAAGAAAAGAAGTTGTAGATCCAGCTGTCAATAAGCTGTCTGATCGCCTGGATCAAGAGGTGGAGGATCTAAAAGGTGAAATACACAGCAATGGGGAAATGAGTCAATGGTTCATCATCATTGTCACAGTGGTATCAATAATGGTAGGCATTGTTTTAAGCTTATTGTTGTTAAAGTCCATTATGGTGCCATTAAGAAGTATGAATAGGCAGCTGGAGGAAATTGCTCATGGCGAGGCGGATTTAACCAAAAAAGTCATTGTGAAAAATAAGGACGAATTTGGGCAGCTTGCTCAATCTTTCAATTCTTTTACCCATTCATTAACTCAAATTGTGAAGCAGATCAGCAGCTCATCTGAACAAGTCGCTGCATCTTCCGAAGAATTATCGGCAAGCGCGGAAGAATCGAAATCAACTTCTGAACATATTTCCGGAGCAATGCAGATGGCTGCCGACAGCAATGTGAAGCAAAGCTCAATGACAGAAAAGAGCGCGGAATCCATTACTGAATTATTAGACAGTATATCATCTGTTGCTTCAAATACAGGTAACATAGCGGATCTTTCTTCGTCGATGAGAGACAAGGCTGAAATAGGATCTCAATCCGTCAACAAAATGTTAGATCAGATGAAGTTCATTGATAAATCTGTCGATTCAGCCGGCAGTGGCTTGCAGGCATTGGTAGCGAGCACAGCAGAAATCAGCGATATTTCTTCGCTAATCACAAATATTTCAGAGCAGACAAATTTGCTGGCACTGAATGCAGCGATCGAGGCGGCCAGAGCCGGAGAACAAGGAAAAGGATTTGCTGTGGTGGCAGAAGAAGTTCGGAAATTGGCCGATGAAACGAATAAATCAGCCCATCACATCCAATCGGTGGTCACAACCATCCAAAATGAATCAATTGAAACGGTGAATAACATTAAGGTTGTTCAAGAAAATGTGGGCTCAGGTATTGTTCTTTCTCAAGAGACAACAGGGAATTTCAATGAAATACTGAATTTGGTGGAACAGGTCACTTCTCAAATACAAGAAGTGGCAGCGGCAACACAGCAGCTTACATCAGGCGTTGAAGTAATTCAGCATACAGTTCATACATTAGCCGCTGGTACAAAAGAAACGTCAGCAAATACAGAAGCGGTTGCAAAATCATCACAGGAACAGCTTCATTCAATGGAGGAAATCTCTTATGCTGCAGAATCTCTATCCAAGTTGGCGGAAGAACTTCAAACGGTCATTCATCGTTTTAAATATTAATTAGGTTACATGACGTTAAAACCCCATCTTATTCGGTGGGGTTTTAAGCTTCCTCAATATCAGAAGCTGGTATGATGTTAGCATTGACAGGTATTTTCACTGTGAAAACGGAGCTAACTTACTTCTTTAAAGTTAGCTCCGTTTTAAATGACTAGTCCAAATTTTGATCAATAGTCCCTTCAAAATAGTCATCGCTGACTTGTTCATGAGTTTCAGCCAATCCTTTTTCCAATTGCGTGGTTCCTTTATAATCTGAGGGATCGAAATATTTTCCAGCCACATCTGTGGTGTCATTTATGTTTTCTTTATTATGAGTTTGAGTTTCAGCGTTTGCATTTTCTGTCTTACCACTTTCATTTAAAGTCTGCTGAAAATCATAGTCCTTGTCAATTGAAGAAAATCTTTTGTAGTCATCCGGTCTGTCTGCTCCATTTTTTTGAGTCACTTTACTCACTCCAGATTATTGAAATTTAACTGTGTCATATGGGATTAAGTCGAAACTTATTTCGTTCTTTTAGGATCAGAACCATGTTTTTTAGGATCATCTACTTTAAAAGCTGTTTCAGTCTCATGGTCATTTCTTATTTGCTCAATACTTGAATTTTGAATTCCTTTTTTACTCATTGGTGTCACCCCTTTACGAAAAGTGTTGAATATCAACTCTTCTTATTCTGTCTGTTAGGCAGGTATTCATTCGCTTTTTTTCGTTGACCCTTTCCCATTTAAGCCAGAGAGGCTTTACCTTCGGTCGTTTTTGAAACCTTTTATTAGCACACTTCGTATATGAAGAAGCTGTCTAAAGCTGGGAAACACTGTACAAAACGTTTGAAAAAGAAGCAGAGATTAGGACAGGTTAGGGAAGGAATCTGCATGTAAACATAACAGCCACCATTAAAAAGTCAGTTAGGAGGTGAAAAAATGAACAAAATGGTATCATATCAGCTTATGACGTTAGGACTATCCAGCCTTTCTTTTGGTTTGCTTTTCGGATTTTATTCTCTCGTCACCTATCACATGCTGATGATCGCTTTATTCACAGGAGCACTTGCTTTATTATATGGTTTTATGATGTTTGGGCTTTTTGCTTTTCCGCTGCAAATGATCTTGCAGAAAACAGCAAGAACATTCAGTTTAATGTATCTATCGTTTTACATTGTACTCGCTTTCATTTCTGTATTCCTGTTTTATGCTATCAATGAGCCTGCTTCAATATCATGGATATTCCAATCAAATATTTATTATATGTTGAGTATTGCATCAGCAGTGATTTACTGGTTTTGGGATTCTCTAATCCTTTATAAACGTGTGCAGCTTACCGGGAAAATAAAGTAAATCAGGTTCGCGTTTTAGAAAAAAGGGGGGGCGCTGTACGAGAAATGACATGGATATCGAAATAAAGTTTAAAAAATTTTAGAAGAGTGGCATTCTACGTATCATAAAGGGGAGACATTGAAGATGAATATGGCGAAAGACGGAGATACCATAAAAGTTGTATTTGTGTATCAAAAAAACGAGCAGATTGAAGAAGTGACGCTTAACTCAGCGCAATTGTCTTTTATTAAACTCAAAACAGGTATGGATTGAAACATTCAGCCAGAACCTCAAAATTGAAAACACCGTTTGGTCTTACGGCAATCAGAATGTATCTTTACAAGTTTACTTAAAATAGAATCGATGTTTGAACTGAGAGGATGATCAGCTGACTATACATCTGAACTGAGAAGAGCGTGACAATGAATCTCGCTCTCCTCAGATTTGCTTTATTCACCCTGATGTTTCTCAATTAATGTGAATGTCCATTCTTTTAACATATGTTTCTGTACATATTTTTTTCCGTTTATTTCAATGTATGGAATGTCTGTCATGTCTCCAGCTAACTGTTTTGCCTCAGTTGTCGTTATTCCTAAAAAATGTCCGATGTAAAAGTGAATATCTCGTTCTTTTATAAGAAAGGTATCACTTTTTTCATATGCTTTTGGATGGTTCATTTGCTTTAAGCCTTCACCGATAAAATATCCAGCTAAAGCAACACCGATTCCTAAAAAAACGTCCATATGCATGCCTCCATTATGTCGATGTTATGTTATACGGGCTTGGCATACTCCGGGTTTCATTTTCAACCAAAAAAACTGCCAGAACGTGATTTGGGCGTTTTTTTGTTCATGCTTTTTCAATCTGTACACGTCCTGAAAAAAAGGTGGCGCCGCCGCCCATATCGGACAAGCGGTCTGGGGTAAGCGCGTTTACAAGCTGTTTTTTTCCTGTTTCATCCGCCCATAATCCTTGGCTGACTACGACCCCGGGCAGCACTTGTTCTCCGACTGCAGCGGCCAGCTCGCATTCTCCCCGACCGTTCCAAATTCGTACAGGATCCCCATCAATGATTCCATGTTCTTCAGCATCTTTTGTGTTGATAAAGAGCTTTGGCGTCCTTTCAAGCTTGATGTGCTTCGCATTGTTGGAAAACGTTGAGTTTAAGAAATTATGGTTTGGCCCCGGAACATACATAAACGGATATTCGTTATCGCATGTAAGAGGCGTATGTGTCGGTAAAGCCGGGAAACCGGCTTGTTTCATTTTCTCTGAGTATAATTCTATTTTTCCGCTTGGAGTCGGAAGTTCGCCTGGAAACAGCGGCTTTTCGCGTTTCGCTTTCATAAATGAATGCTTAGTAAGTGAATCGTAATCAATCTCCGCCAAATATGGGTTATCTGGATGGTCAAGCGCCTGGCGGATTAATTCTTCATCTGAATCTTTGAGCTCCTGGTCTGTGAACCCCATTGCTTCAGCCAGTAATCGGAACACCTCAGTGTTAGACTTGCTTTCTCCATATTTCTCAATTACTGGCTGCTGAAGCTGAATGTAATGGTGCCAGTAGGAGGTATAAAAATCAGTATTTTCAAAAGCGGATGTTGCAGGCAGTACAATGTCCGCATATGCAGCCGTTTCCGTTAAAAATAAATCATGAACCACAGTAAACAGGTCTTCCCGCAGCAAGCCCTGTCCGACTTTGTTCGCTTCTGGAGCGACAACGGCTGGATTCGTCCCGTAAATAAAAAGAGAACGAATCGGCGGATCTGTTTCCAAAAGCACTTTGCCCAGCTGATTCATATTAAATGATCTCGGTGTGCGCCCCTTCAGTAAGTCAGGCCGCTGCAAGGCATTTGTGTTATATTCTAAAATTCCGCTGTTATGCTTAATTGCGCCGCCCCCTGTGTGCAGCCATTGGCCAGTGACCGCCGGAAGACAGGCAATCGTCCGTACAATCATCCCGCCGTTATCGTGGTGTTGAAGTCCGTTTCCGATTCTAATAAAAGCAGGGGAGGTTTCGCCGTACATTCTTGCCAGCTGATACATATCTTCGGTGCTGACACCGGTGATCAGTGATACCTTCTCCGGATCATACTGTTTCACGTGTTCACGGAGCTCTTCATAGCCGACCGTGTATTCAGACAGAAATGCTTCATCATGAAGGTTTTCTTTAAATAAGATGTGCATGATGCCAAGAGCAAGTGCGCTGTCGGTTCCGGGTTTTATGGGAATAAACCAATCTGCAAGACGGCCTGTCTGGTTTTTATGAACATCAATCACGACAATTTTGGCACCTTGTTTTCGTGCTTTTTGGGCGATAGTAATTTGGTGCATATTTGTACTGACTGCGTTGATTCCCCAAAAAATAAATAGTTTCGTATGAATGGTTTCCTCAGGATCAATTCCCGCACTTATACCCATTGTATATTTATAGCCCTCTGATCCTGCTTTGCTGCAAATCGTCCTTTCGAGCTGGCTTGAACCCATGCGGTAAAAGAAGCGGCGGTCCATACCTTCAGCTGTTAATTTCCCCATATTTCCGTAAAAGCTGTACGGAAGTATGCTTTCAGCTCCCTCTTCATCAATCAGCTGTTTCCAGCGGGAGGTAATGGTATCGATTGCCTCTTCCCAAGAAATCGGTTCGAATATCGCTTGGCCTTTCGCACCTGTCCGTTTAAGCGGTGTAGTCAGCCGCTTTTCATCATAGATGCGCTCCGTCATGTTTCGGACTTTGTTGCATATGTTTCCGGCTGTGACAGGATGATCAGGATCACCTTGGACTTTCACAATTTTTCCGTCTTTTTTATGTATTAACAATCCGCACTGATCCGGGCAGTCAAGCGAGCAAACGGATTTAAAAATGCCGTTTTGTTGTGTGGCAAAAGATTTCATGGCCCAGTTCCTCTCTCTAGTTAGATATTTTGTAAGAATTATAACATTTCGGATGATAACGTCAATTCTGAAAAAAGAGATTGACATCAATCTGAGACTTCTTTATGATAAACGTATTCTTCATTCTGAAAATTACATACTCAACATTTTCTATCCAGAGAGGTGGAGGGACTGGCCCTATGAAACCTCGGCAACATTATTGTGCCAATTCCAGCAAGCGTCAGCTTGAAAGATAGGAAAGCAAGGTTTAAACCGGCGTCTGTCTGTAAACAGGACACGCTTATACATGAATCTCTTTCCATCTTCGGAAAGAGATTTTTTTATGGAAAAATATGATGAAAAGGATGTTTTGCACCATGACGGTTTTGGTTACGGCACCGTACAACGAAGAAGGACGAAAAGAGCTTGAAAAATTGTTCGGCTCAGTTACTTATCATCCCTGGAAGGAACAAGGCCGGGCATACCGGGAAGATGAACTCATTCAGCTCCTAAAAGAAACACATGCGTTAGGCTTGATTACTGAGCTTGATCAAGTAACAGACAGCGTATTTGCATCTGCTCCAGAACTTTCATTTGTGGGCGTGTGCAGAGGAATGCCATCCAATGTGGATGTGGCCGCAGCATCAAAAAGAGGTATACCCGTTTTCTATACACCCGGGCGGAATGCACAAGCGGTTGCTGAAATGTTTATCGGTAATGTGATTTCCTTTCTCCGCCATACCAGCTCCTCTAATCAATGGCTGAAGGATGGAAAATGGGACAGCGATTACTTGCAGGCTTATGTCAAATTTAGAGGGAACGAATTAACGGGAAAAACGGTCGGCATGGTTGGGTTCGGCGCGGTTGGTCAAAGGATTGCAAAACTGCTGACAGCGTTTGACTGTAAAGTAAAGTATTACGATCCATACGTACAAGACGATCATCCGCTGTATGAAAAAGTATCTCTCAAAACGGTGTTTTCAGACAGTGATATCGTTTCTGTCCATCTGCCTCGTACTGAGAAAACACTGAGACTTATTGATCGGAAGTATTTTAATCTGATGAAAGAGAGTGCGATTTTCGTCAATACTTCAAGAGCAGTTGTGGTAAACCGTGAAGATCTTTTATCTGTATTAAAAGAACATAAAATCAGAGGAGCGATTTTAGACGTTTTTTATCATGAACCTCCAGAGGAATCAGATTACGAATTCATTTCATTGCCTAATGTTCTGGCAACACCGCATCTCGCTGGAGCAACCTTTGAAGTAGAAGATCATCACGTGACGATCCTGAACGAAGCCCTCAAAAGGTGGAAGGTTGGAAAAACTCTTAATATTCCGACACTGTATAACAAAGATGAGCTGAAAACAGAGGTTTAAGAGAGGAGGTTACAGGAATGAAAAAACAAAAAGGCTATCTCGTTTTTGATATCGGCACAGGGAATGCGAGAGTAGCGGTCGTAAGTGTATCGGGCAGCGTTCAAACGGTTGAAAGGGAGGACATCGTGTATGCTACCGAGACGCTTTACCCGGACAGCCGTTATTTTTCTCCTCAGGTGCTGTGGAAGCAAGTGATGAAACTGGCAAAACGTGCGCTTTCTCGTTCAGGTGATATTGACATTATTGGTTTGACATCGACAAGTCAAAGACAGGGGATTGTTCTGATCGATCAAAACGGCGACTCTTTTCTCGGGCTGCCGAACATTGATAATCGCGGCCGTGAGTGGGAGGAGAGTATACCCAATCAGGAAGAGATATACAGCCGCACAGGCCGCCTCCCGACTGCACTTTTTTCTGCGCTCAAGCTTTATGGTTTAAAACAGCGTCAGCCCTTTTTATGGGAAAAGACTGCTAGTTTTACAAGCATCAGTGATTGGGTGACATATCAGCTGAGCGGAATTTTGACATATGAACCATCGCAGGCAACCGAAACCCTGTTGTTTGACGTGAAGCAAAACACTTGGTCAGAAGAGATGTGCGGCATATTCGGCTTTTCACCATCCATCCTTCCGCCTCTTGTAAGAGCGGGAACAGCGATTGGAACGATAACAAATGAATATGCGTCCGAATTAGGCCTTTCTATAACTGCTAAGGTTATAGCAGGGGGCGGTGATACACAACTGGCTGTGAAAAGCACTGGCGCTGCGCTTGAGGACATTGTCATCGTATCAGGGACAACAACGCCAATAACCAAAATTACTGCTGATCATGGCGACACAAAACATAAAGCATGGCTGAACTGCCATACAGATCAAGGACATTGGCTTGTGGAAACGAATCCGGGAATTACCGGCCTGAATTATCAAAAATTAAAACAGATATTTTATCCAAATGAATCGTACGAAGTGATGGAGGAAGAGATTTCTGCCCTTGCTAAAGAAGACAATGCGTGTGTGGCGGCTCTCGGTTCTTACTTATCGGCAGAAAAGAATGCGTTAACGAGAGGCGGATTTCTTTTTGATGCCCCGCTTTCCTCAAATTTAAAGAGAGCACATTTTGTACGTGCGGCGCTGCAAGAGATCGCATTTTCGATCAAATGGAACTTTGACATTTTAACAAAGGTTACTCCGTTTGAACGTGACTTTGTTTGGGTGTGCGGAGGAGGATTCCAAAGCAAAGCACTCACTCAATATATCGCGGACCTTCTTCAGAAAAAAATCTATGTCCAAGAGGGATATCATCAGGCATCTGTCGTTGGCGCTGCAGTCATTTGCAATGAAACCTTTCAATTGACGGAAGAGATGTCAGCAAATATCCGGGTGATCGAACCGCAGGACTGTCGGGTCGAACTGGCTTTATATGAGGAATGGAAGCAAACACAGCGTTTTTTTTCAGAGTCAGAAAGCAAAGTGTTGATATAAGGCGGTATGTGCTGCTGTTTTAAGGAATGAACTAATTTTCGGCTTTAACAAGGTAATACGGTAATTGATATCAGCATCTAAGGAGGAGACAGATATGTTAGATAAAATGGGAATACCGAAGCGGCTTGCCTGGGGGTTTTTAGGGGTTGTTTTGTTTATGATGGGAGACGGGCTTGAACAAGGCTGGCTCAGCCCGTTTCTGATCGAAAACGGACTTACGGTTCAGCAATCCGCTTCAATTTTTAGCATTTACGGGATTGCGCTTGCCATAGCTTCCTGGTTTTCAGGTGTATGTCTCGAAGCATTTGGCGCAAAACGGACGATGTTTATGGGGCTGTTGTTTTATGTGATCGGTACAACTGCCTTTATCGTGTTTGGATTTGAACAGCTGAACCTTCCTGTGATGTATGTGACTTACTTCGTAAAAGGGTTAGGCTACCCGCTTTTTGCTTATTCTTTCTTGACATGGGTCATTTACAGAACACCCCAAAACAAACTGAGCACTGCTGTCGGCTGGTTTTGGATTGCATATTGCCTCGGCATGTTTGTGTTTGGTGCTTGGTACTCAAGCTATGCGATCAAAGCATTCGGCTATTTGAATACGCTTTGGAGCTCGATATTCTGGGTATGTCTCGGTGCCATCTTCGCATTGTTTATCAATAAAGACCGTTTTGAAAAGAAGAAACGAAAAAGATCGGAAACAGCCGAGGAACTTTTAAAAGGAGTTACCATTCTTTTTACGAATCCTCAGGTGCTTACAGGCGGAATCATCAGAATCATCAACAGCATTGGTACATATGGTTTCCCAGTCTTTTTACCGATGCACATGGCTCAGCACGGGATTTCAACCAATGTGTGGCTGCAGGTTTGGGGAACGATTTTTCTGGGGAACATTGTGTTTAACCTTATCTTTGGAATTGTCGGCGATAAATTCGGCTGGAAAAATACCGTTATTTGGTTTGGTGGAGTCGGCTGCGGTATTTTCACCATCCTATTATATTATGCACCTGTTTTCTCCGGCGGAAGTGTAGCGGTTGTCAGCGTGATCGGCTTTATTTGGGGAGGTTTGTTGGCAGGCTATGTACCGATCGGTGCGATTGTGCCGACGGTGGCCGGAAAAGACAAAGGAGCGGCCATGTCTGTGTTGAATTTGGCTGCAGGTTTATCAGCGTTTGTCGGTCCTGCGCTCGCTTGGCTGTTCATCGGTCTCGTCGGTGCGCAAGGCGTCGTCTGGATCTTTGCGGTCCTTTATCTTGCGAGTGCAGTCATGACGAAATGCATTCATATACCTGAGGAAAAAGCAGTACAGGAGGAAACGTCTCCTCAATATGCATCTTAATCAGAAAGCGCCCTGTCTCAGGGCGCTTTTTATCATTTGTTCAGTAATGCAAGGATTTCCGATACGGAATGCTGTACAAATGGCTGATCTGGGCGGGATTTCATCATCACAGTCAGCCCGATGAGAATAAAATAAAGGTCTGCGCCTTTGTTCAGCGTTGATCTTGCTTTTTAACTCGCCTGAACGACGTATCTTGAAGTGGCTTCGTAGCCTTTCTCCCAAACAGATTCATAGCGGCTTCCAACGCTTGATCTTCATTGAATTCACGATGACGAGCCATCAACATTACCTCTTTTCGTATCGTTCAGTATGTTATTATTGTATGAATTGTTGAGGGGGCTGTAAAACTTTTCTAAATAAAAATAGACAACATATTGACAATAGAGTACGAAATGTTATGATTATAAAGACAATATATTGTCTTTTATGGAGGGAGCATCATGGATTATTCTAAAGAACTGAAAGATTTATTTTTAATGCAGCAGTCTTACGCTACACTTTTTTCCGTCTTAAACAAAATTCAATCACGCGGGGACGATTATTATGAAAGCTTAACGTCAAGACAATTTATGACGATGGTTGCCATACTGCATTTACCGGAAGAAGAAACGACATTCAACAACATTGCAAAAAAATTAGGCACTTCAAAACAAAACATCAACAGGCTTGTCAGTAGCATTGAAAAAAGAGGTTATGTCACCACTGTACCAAGTAAACGCGACAAGCGAGCGGTTAATGTGAAGATTACTGATTCAGGAAAACGTGTCATGGAGGAATGCGGTGAAAAAGCGGTGTACTTTATGGCAGATCTATTTAAAGAGTTTTCTACGGAAGAGCTGGAAATATTGTGGGTTTTATTGAAGAAGCTATACAGTTTCGATGGAGAAGAACAGGATGGTTTTGAAGAAAACGCTGCTGATTTTGATATTGAACAAAATCGGGATCATTTGAAAACAAATTTATTGCAGGAATTCGCAAAACGGAGAATGTAAAAAGGAGAAACGTATGAACAACGTGGCGGCAGTAAAAGATTTAAAAATGCAGTACGGAAACAAAACGGCGGTAGATGGGATTTCGTTTGAAGTGAGAGAGGGGGAAGTACTTGGCTTACTAGGTCCAAATGGTGCAGGGAAAAGCACAACCATTCATATGTTATCCGGGGCATTGTCGGCCAGTTCCGGAAACGTTACGATTTTGGGCCATAATGTGAAAAAATGGTCAAAGGAAATGAAGAAAGGCATCGGGATTGTGCCTCAAGATATCGCGATTTATGAGGAAATTTCCGCTGAGAAAAATGTTCGTTTTTTTGCGAGCCTTTATTCGCTTAAAGGAGAAGAACTGAAAACCCGAGTAAAAGAGGCTTTGGAGCTTGTGCAGCTTTATGACAGGAAAGATGACAAGCCTAAGACGTTTTCTGGCGGGATGAAAAGAAGATTAAACATTGCGTGCGCTATTGCCCATCAGCCGAAACTGATTATCATGGATGAGCCGACAGTAGGAATCGATCCGCAATCCCGGCATCACATTTTGGTATCGATAAAAGAGCTGAAAACAAGAGGCGCGAGCATTATTTACTCAACACACTATATGGAAGAAGCCGAGGCTATTTCAGATCGCATTATCATCATGAATGAAGGAAAAATCATTGCCAATGGAACAAAAGAAGAGCTATATAGAGAAGTGAATAAAGAAATGACATATGCTTTTCAGTTGACGCATGCTCAGCAATTAAATAAAAACTCAATTAGAGGAGTCAAAGGAGTGACAGGAGTTGATTTCTCAGACCGTCAACTAAAAGTTACCGTTCGGCAGAACCAAGATTACCTGAGTGAAATCATAGCAGAATTGGGTGCCCAGGGCTGCGGCATTCTAAGCATGAACAAAAAAGAGGCATCGTTAGAAACGGTATTTTTAGAGCTGACGGGAAGAAATTTAAGAGATTAGGAGAGCAAAATGAGTTTGTTAAAATTGATAACGTTTGATTTTATGAATATTGTAAGGAATCCGGTTCTCGTGATCGCCAATACGGCTTTTCCATTCGTTCTCATTCTGGTCATGGGCTTTGTTTCGAAAAACAGCTTTGGAGCTGGCGGTGTCAGTTCGTACGATTATTACGGAGTAAATATGATGATTTTCGCTGCGGCTTTGATCGCTATGACGGCCTCTAATACGTTTATGGAGGAGAAGGTGAAGAAAGCAAACATCCGCATTGTGTATGCGCCGGTTTCGACCACTAGTATTTATCTTTCTAAATTACTATCAACTTGGATATTCAGTGTCATCATGTACAGCGTGAATGTGTTGATTGCCCAGACGATTTTTCATTTGAACTTTGGAGGACAGGAACTCCCGTATTTCATGCTCTTATTGTATGTATTTTTATTTTTCGGCTGCTGTTTTGGCACAATGTTCTGCTGTTTGTTCAAAAATGAAGAACAGGCGAACGGGATCATGCAAATTCCGATAGCTTCTTTTGTTTTCTTTGGCGGTGTATTTTTCGGGATTCACAGATTTGGAGATACCGTCAATAACATATCGCTTCTTTCTCCGGTTAAATGGGTAACAGAATGTTCATATCGCCTCATTTATGATCACGATTTCAGTATGCTGCTGCCTGTTATGTCAGGACTATTATTGGCTTCAATCATTTGTATTGCCGTTTCGCATGTTGTATTTAAGCCGGAGGGATATGTATGCTGAGTTTATTCCGAAACAGGTGGGAGCGAATCCTGTCCAAAAAAGCCATTATCATTATTGCAGTGATCATTATCCCTCTGATGATCGGCGTTGCGATTATGTTTTCCGGGAAGCCGGTTTTCAAAGAAACAATCGCTTTTGTTACAGAACAGGACGACGTGCAACATATGCCGAGTGATTCTGCATTTAGAGTGGTAACGGTACATCAGAAGCCGAAGTTTTCTGATCTGGTGTTAGGGAAATATGCAGCCATCGTAGAAAAAAATCAACGTGATTACAAAGTGACCACGTTGAAAAGTAAAGCGGATCAAAAAATGATCCAGCAATTTTTTGAGACTGGAAAAATGCCAGGCAGCTACCGGGGAGAGGACGAATTAAGGACTGAACGGGGAAGGGGAACGAATATAGTAGGCTTTATCGTGATGCTTGTATTGATGCAAGGTGTGGCATTGACTGGGTTATATCCAGAAGACCGGATGCTCAAAACCTTCAGAAGGATTTTAGTGTCTCCCGTGCATGTGGGGAAATATTTATTGGTTCAGTTTATCTTTACGTTTTTATGTTTATACATACCCACTTACTTGGCCATCGTGATTACAAATGTACTCTTTCATGCTGAAATTGGTTTCCGTTTGGATATTCTTGCTGGATTACTGGGTGTTCTTACAGTGCTTGCAACAGCATTCGCTATCTTTATGGCTTCTGTGATGGAGCGAAACATCAGTTTGATGACAAGCGGTATCAGTGTGATCACATGTGTATTGTCAGGCTGTTTTATTTCTTTTACTCCACATTATCCAATATTAAATGCCCTTTGTGCGATACTGCCGCAAAAAGCGTATATGACTTTCATTCATGGGGTAGAAATGGGACATACAATGTGGGAATACAAGATTCAGGTTGTCTACATTTTGATGTGGTCGGCTGTGTTTTGTTTCCTTGGGGGTTTTATCACAAGAAGAAGGATCAATAAAGGGATTTATGAATAGGGGAAATAGAACATGAGATGTATAGACCACTATGCATCTTTTTTATTTTGTAAGTTATGTGAGCGCATAAGGGGTGAACATCTGGAAGGAAGTGATCAAGAATCAAGACGTCAAAGCTGGTGCAGGTCATGAATCGGACATTTAAAAGGGAAGGGGATGTACGTACAGAGCAAGATAATACCGTTATCCCCTTAATTTTAAAAGAGAATACACATTTGTATGATAAGGGTTTCCATTTTGATACATGTACTGTCTTAGGATACCTTCTTTTTGAAATCCCATTTTTACGAGCAGTCGATTTGAGGCTTCATTTTCAGTAAATACAACTGCGCCAATACGTGTCAGTCCAAGGGCGGCAAACCCGTAGGATACAACCTCTGACACGGCTTCTGATGCAAATCCGTTTCGCCAATGCGCCGGGATGATTTCATAACCGATCTCTGCACGCCTATGCTTTTGAGCCAAAGCATGAAATCCGATTGTTCCGATTAGTTCTTTGGTGTCTCTTCTTTCAATTCCCCACCGTATCCCGCGTTTTTCTTGATAAAGGCCGGCAAACGATTGAACCATTGACATGGCCTATTCTATAGATCCCATGTTTTCAATTCCGTAATGGCGTGTCACCTCATGGTTTGAAAAACAAGCAAAAATGGCTTCTGCATCTTGATCTTTGATTTGTCTAAGTGTAAGCCGATCCGTTTCTAATACAGGAAACATTCCACCACTCCCCAAGTTTGTGTTTTCGTTTATCATATCCCTTTTATTTCCTCTTTTCTATAGTGAATTCAAACCTGAGGAAGCAAAGGAACGAATTTGTCTTTCTAGTTGCTCTTTGTTTTTACTGAATTGTTTCAAACGATGGCCGTTCGCGCCTGATGGGTGGGGAAATCCGCGTAGGTAAAAAAAATTCCGGAGGCTGTGCTGGCTGAGCAGTGTTTCACAGACTGCTTCGGCTGCTTTTCCTAGCGGAATGAGAAGAGCCGGTCCCGTCACTTTATTGAGCTCCGCAGGGAAGTGCCCAAAAGCATAGGTGCTTAGGATAGGTGATCGAGTGATAGCCGGGCTGTAACCGGTATAGTTTTTTTGCTGAATGAAGACAGGATATTTGATAACGGAAGTTGTATGAAGCAAATGCCGTAAGTCTCCAAAAAGCTGTGCGGCGCTTTGAATGCCGAACGCCTGCGGCAGCCCGCAAAAATCCAGCATCGTGATAAGGTTATGCCTCATCGAACCGGAGAGACCCGCTGCTTTTTTCGTGTCTACTGCCATTTGCTCAAGAGACCGGCCTTGCCGCAGGCTTTCGGCGGCTGTTTTGTACGCTGTTTTCATCTGGGAAAAACCTGGCGTGATTCCGGCAATCACAATAGAGGCAGCCCGGTTGATATATTCATTATGAGGTGAATAGTAGATGCAAAGTTCGTTTTCTTGATGGAGACGAAATGGAGAAGCAAGTAAATCAGACTTTGTAAGCGACGAAGGAAGAGAATGCAGTTTCTCTCTGAACTCCTCTAAGCAGCTTGGGTTTACAATCATGCGCAAGCCTCCTCAAAAAATGATATCCCATTGTCCATTCTGATCGTAACAATGGGATATCATTCATTTTTATCTGCTATTTAAATGGCCTGCCTGCCACACCTCTTTGACTGCTTGAGGAACTTCTTTTACCTCAGCAGCTGTCTGCTGAAATGCGTTTTTTTTCATTTGGACATCCTGCTGAATCTTCTTTTGTTTCTGTGTCAGCAGCTGCGCTTCTGTTTTTAATCCTTCGACTTGTTTTTGCATAGCCTGCGTAACAGAGGTGAGCTCCTTTAGTGCGGGATCTATTTTTTTCTTGTTTTGAATCACATTAGCCCCTAAATAAATGATAGAAATAGCCAATACTGCGAGACTGATATAAACAATAACCATATGTTCACTCCTTTTCTTATGTCATTACCCTGTTTGCGTTTTTTTAATCAGAAGAAATGATGTTTTTACAGTTCGTTTGATTTGCGTATTGGATTTATTGTACTTATAATGTGATATCGTACATATGTAAACAAAGAAAGGGTGCTTCAATTGCAAAGCTTACAAAATAAAACCGCTCTTATCACAGGCGGAGGCAGAGGAATAGGCCGCGCTACAGCTCTTGCGCTTGCAAAAGAAGGCGTGAATATCGGGTTAATCGGCCGGACTGCCGCAAATGTTGAAAAAGTGGCTGAAGAAGTCAAAGCGCTTGGTGTAAAAGCAGCATTTGCCGCTGCAGATGTAAAAGATGCCGAAGAGGTTAACCAAGCTGTAGCTCAAGTGAAAGAACAGCTCGGTGATATCGATATCCTCATTAACAACGCTGGCATCAGCAAATTTGGCGGATTCTTAGATCTGTCAGCTGACGAGTGGGAAAATATTATACAAGTCAACCTAATGGGTGTGTATCATGTCACTCGCGCGGTGCTTCCGGAAATGATCGAACGCAAAGCTGGAGACATTATTAATATTTCGTCTACAGCGGGCCAAAGAGGAGCTGCTGCAACTAGTGCTTACAGCGCTTCTAAATTTGCGGTTCTCGGGTTAACAGAATCTCTTATGCAAGAAGTGAGAAAGCATAATATCAGAGTCAGCGCGTTAACGCCGAGCACTGTCGCTAGTGATATGTCTATTGAATTGAACTTAACTGACGGTAATCCTGAAAAGGTTATGCAGCCAGAGGATCTTGCTGAATATATGGTGGCACAATTGAAATTAGATCCGCGAATTTTCATCAAAACAGCGGGATTATGGTCAACAAATCCGTAAAAATGAAAAGCCTGTCTTACGACAGGCTTTTTTATTTGAATGTAATCCGCACTGGTAAACGTTTAACGCCAAACACAAAGGGACTAGGGATCGCTTCAAGCTTTTCATCATGATCAGCTTTTTCGATACAGGCTGACATTGATAAAAGGGAGGAAAGAGCGATGTTCGCTTCAAGCCTGGCCAATGGAGCGCCGAGGCAAAAGTGAATCCCGAATCCAAAGCTGAGATGAGGATAGGAAGGGCGGTCAATCTTAAAACAATCAGGTTCACAAAATTTGTCTTCATCGCGGTTGGCTGACGCGATCCAGCTGATAACGGAAGATCCCTTTTTGATGAACACTCCGCCAAGCTCTGTGTCTTCCGCCGCGACACGCCCGATGGCCTGCACAGGCGGATAGTAGCGAAGCGTTTCTTCTATTACATTGGCAATATTGTCTGTATTTTGTCTTACCTGCTGTTGGACCACTGAGTCTTCTGTCAGATAGCGAACTGCATTTGCAATCAAATTTGTAGTCGTTTCATTCCCTGCGACGAGAAGAAGAATACAAAAACCGATCAGCTGTTCTTCTGTTAAATGTTCTCCGTCGATTTCCGCCTGTAAAAGCATTGTCATTAAATCTTCTTTTGGTTCAGTTCTTCGTTTTGACAGGATGTCCCTGAAATAGTCACTTAAAAAAGCGTGGCCATCACGCCGATTATGGAGCATGTCAGCAACAGCTTTGTCGGAGCTATCCTTTGCTCCAGCTACAAGTACGTCGGAGTATGTTTTAATCAAGTGGCGGTCTTCAATCGGAGCGCCCAGCATTTCAGCTATGATGATAACAGGGAGGGGACCTGCAAAATCTTCAATGATATCGATTGTACTCTTTTGCCGTGCTTCTTGTAAGAGAAATGCTGTCACGTCTTTTATGCGGGTTTCGAGTTGCTTTACTGCTTTTGGGGTAAACGCTCTGTTGACGAGAGCCCGTAATTTGGTGTGTTTCGGAGGGTCCATTGTTAATATACTTTCAGTCTGTATGCCGCGTTTTGATGAAAAGAACTTGGGATTTTTCAGGACGAACTGAACATCATCGTATTTGAAAACATCCCAGCAATCCCGCTGTTGGTCATAACGGACAGGGGACTCACGCCGGAGCTTATCATAAATTGGGAAAGGAAAAAGCCGGTCTTTTTCGGAGTGCAATTCTTCCATCGGAATAAGGTTGGCGTAACGTTCTTCCTTTGAAGGGCGTGCAGTTTGATTTGTCATTCTATCATCTCCTTTCTCCATACGTTACCAAACCCTGTTTTTCAATTCAATGGACATAAAATAAAGAAAATGTAAATCGGACAATCGTTTCACATTGAAGATAACGGTGAAGATCGGCTATAATAAAACTAAATGAACTGTGTACCAAATGTTCAATATCTATTTTATATTCCGCTGCAATGATAAACAGCAAATATGAGGATTACTGGATTAACAGTCCTTAATATAAAGAAGGAAACCAATAGTATAAAATTGAATATTTAGTACATAGTGTTCTCAGTGACAGAAGAAGGGGTGCATATGATGAAAGAGGAAAAAAGAAGTTCAACTGGCTTTTTAGTTAAACAGCGCGCATTTTTAAAACTTTATATGATAACGATGACAGAGCAAGAAAGACTTTACGGACTAAAGCTGCTTGAGGTGCTTCGGTCTGAATTTAAAGAGATTGGATTTAAACCAAATCACACAGAAGTATACCGGTCTTTGCATGAGCTTCTTGATGACGGGATATTAAAGCAAATCAAAGTAAAAAAAGAAGGGGCTAAGCTCCAGGAAGTCGTACTCTATCAATTTAAAGATTACGAGGCTGCCAAACTATATAAAAAACAGCTGAAGGTTGAGCTGGACCGCTGTAAAAAACTGATTGAAAAAGCGCTCTCAGATAATTTTTAATAGAAACAAACACCCGCGCAGCAGTGTGCATCGGGTGTTTTCTGCTTTACATTATACATATTTGTCGAAAAGAAACAATACAAATCAATGATGACCTTCACACTTGACATCATTTCCTCACGTGGTAACATTTTAAACGTGTGAAAATGCGAACAAAAAAGCGAACAAAGGAGATGTTACCGATCTTTGATCAAAAAAAAGTAGCCTTTATAGGAGCAGGATCTATGGCGGAAGGAATGATATCAGGTATCGTTCGTGCCAACAAAATCCCGAAACAAAACATCTGCGTTACAAACCGCAGCAATACAGAGCGATTAGCTGAACTTGAACTTCAATATGGAATCAAAGGCGCCTCACCGAACCAAATGTGTATTGAAGACATGGATGTGCTCATCTTGGCAATGAAGCCAAAAGACGCCGAAAGCGCTCTGTCATCACTAAAAACACGTATTCAACCCCATCAATTAATCTTGTCGGTCCTTGCCGGCATAACCACCTCTTTTATTGAACAATCATTGCTTAATCAACAGCCGGTTGTCAGGGTGATGCCCAACACCTCCAGTATGATCGGTGCTTCTGCAACAGCCATTGCGCTTGGCAAGTATGTGTCAGAAGACCTGCAAAAGCTGGCTGAAGCATTGCTCGGATGCATGGGTGAAGTCTATACCATCCAAGAAAATCAAATGGACATATTCACCGGAATTGCCGGCAGCGGCCCCGCGTATTTTTATTATTTAATGGAATTCATTGAAAAGACAGGCGAGGAAGCGGGCCTCGATAAACAGTTATCTCGAAGCATCGGCGCACAGACGCTTTTAGGTGCCGCAAAAATGCTCATGGAAACAGGAGAACAGCCTGAGGTCTTAAGAGACAATATCACGTCACCGAACGGAACGACTGCTGCCGGGCTGCAAGCCTTGAAAAAAAGCGGCGGCGGAGAAGCGATTTCTCAAGCGATTAAGCATGCGGCTAAGCGTTCAAAGGAAATCAGCGACGATATCGAAAAAACAGCGGCACCGCTATCAGGAGTGATAAAGTGACGCCTGATACAAACATGAAAAGAGTCGTTGTGAAGATTGGAAGCAGTTCATTAACAAGCCTTCATGGAGAAATCAGCATTCGAAAATTAGAAGCGTTGGTCGACCAAGTCGTCAAACTCAAAGACGCCGGCTATGAAGTGATTTTGGTTTCCTCAGGCGCAGTGGCGGCGGGATATCGGAAGCTCGGATTTATCCGAAGACCCGAAAAACTTCCGGAAAAACAAGCATCAGCCTCAATCGGCCAGGGCCTGCTGATGGAAGCTTATTCAAAGCTGTTTTTGGCACACGGCTATGTTGCATCCCAAATTTTAATTACGAGAAGCGATTTTTCTGATGAATATCGGTATAACAATGTCCGGAATACAATGAATGTACTCCTCGAACGCGGCATCATCCCGATTATCAACGAAAATGATACAGTTACCGTCAATCGGCTCAAGTTTGGCGACAATGATACGCTCGCCGCAAAAGTCGCCGGATTAATTGATGCAGATATGCTTGTGATTTTATCAGATATCGACGGATTATATGACGGCAATCCGCGTACAAATCCAGAAGCGAAAAGGATGGAGCGGGTAAGTGAAATAACGCCTGACATCGAAGCGTGTGCAGGTGACACTGGCAGCGGCGTCGGCACTGGCGGTATGCGCTCTAAGCTTGATGCGTTTAAAATCGTAATGGCATCCGGAATTAAAGGATTTCTTGGTCAGGCAGATGCAGGTGATATTTTATATCAAGCCGTTCATGAAGTAGCGGAAGGCACCTATTTTGAAGCAGAGGGAACGCTTCCGTTGAATCAAAAGGAGCAGTGGATCGCTTTTAATTCCGGCCCGGAAGGTGAAATGATTTTATCAGATGATTATTCCCGAAAAATAACAAACGGCCAATCGAGTTTATATCTGGACGGTGTACAGGAGATTAAAGGAAAATTCAAAAGCGGATCAGTTGTTCGGCTGATGGATTCACAAGGGGCAGAAATCGGGCTCGGAATCGTCAATTATTCTTCTGTACAGCTTCAAGAACCGGAAAAGAAGGAAGAATTGATAAACAAAGCTGTGATTGATCAGGAAGCATTTGTTTGCCATGTAGATTTATCTTTGCCTGTAAATTAATTTGCAGTAAAAAACCCGAAGCTTCTTTTATAGAAGCTCGGGTTCGTTTTTTTATTGATACTGCTCCAGCTTAGAGAAGAATTGAATGACAAACTCATAAAAGTCATTCGCAGACGGAGCAAGCTCTCTGTTTTTTGGTTTAATGATCCCGACAGTCCGTTTTACTTGAGGGAACTCAATTGGAATTTTCACAGTAAAACGAGGTGTCGTTTCAGCAAAAGTGCTTTCAGGCAGAAGGGTAACGCCCATTCCTGCGGACACTAATCCTTTGATCGCATCCAAATCCTCACCCTCCGTAGAAACGAGAGGAGCAAAGCCGGCTTGTTTGCAAGTATCGATTGCCATCTTCCTGAGTACAAATCCTTCCGGGAACAATACAAATTGGTCGTTGCGCAAATCAATTAAATGAACCGTTTTTTGTTTGGCAAGCGGATGATTTAATGGAACAAGCGCGTAAATTTTTTCTGTGAATAAAATTTTCCCTGCTATGTCAGGGAAATTCGTCGGCACCGGCCCTAATAAAGCCAAATCAATATCGCGGTTTCTGACAGCTTCAATCAGAAACTTATAGGAGCCTTGGCGCAGCAAAAATTCGACGTGCGGGTATTCTTCTTTAAATGCTGAAATGACAGTCGGCAAAAGCTGGCTGGCAAGGCTTGTAGGAAAGCCGATCTTTACCGTTCCGCGATGCGGGTCGAGATACTCATCAATTTGTTCTTTCGCATAATCGATGGCTTTCATCGCCGTTTTCACATGAATTAAAAATTCTTTTCCGATCGGCGTGAGTTTGATATTTCTCCCTTCACGTTCAAATAAAGTCACATTTAATTCTTCTTCAAGATTTGCAATTTGTCTGCTGATTGCTGATTGGGCCACATGCAAATGATCAGCGGCTTCTGAAACGTGTTCTCTTTCAGCCACCTCCATAAAATAACGCAGTTGGCGCAGCTCCATGTTTGTCTCACATCCATCTATCTCATTTTGAGATTCTTTTGATCTAAATTATATATTGTTTATATCGTTTTGAAAACCTACAATGATTATAGAGTGTTAGATTTTATGACCGGTATTATCGGAAATTGATCGGGGGAGAGGAATTATGACGTACAATCAAATGCCAAAAGCTCAAGGTCTCTACCGTCCTGAATTTGAACATGATGCATGCGGAATCGGCCTATATGCGCACTTAAAGGGCAAGCAGACTCACGACATCGTCAAACAAGGGCTTAAGATGCTTTGCCAGCTAGACCACAGAGGAGGCCAAGGCAGTGATCCGGATACAGGAGACGGAGCCGGCTTACTGGTTCAAATCCCTGATGCTTTCTTTAGGAAAAAGTGCAAAGACATCAATCTGCCGGAAAAAGGGCGTTACGGGGTAGGAATGGTCTTTTTCTCACAGAAGGAAGATGAAAGAAAAAAAATCGAAAAGCAAATCAATGCACTGATTGAACAAGAAGGCCAAGTCGTTCTTGGTTGGAGAACTGTACCTGTAAATGTCGGAAAAATCGGAACAGTAGCGCAAAAAAGCTGTCCGTTTGTCCGTCAAGTATTTATTGGCGCAAGTTCTGATCTGAAGGACAATTTGTCTTTTGAACGAAAATTGTATGTCATTCGTAAACAGGCTGAAAACTGGGGAGTAACGGAAGGTTTTGATTTTTATTTTGCCAGTCTTTCAAGCCAGACCATCGTTTACAAAGGCCTTTTAACACCTGAACAAGTTGATGCGTTTTATTCTGATCTGCAGGATGAAGCATTCGTTTCTGCTTTTGCGCTTGTCCATTCACGCTTCAGCACCAACACATTCCCTACATGGGAAAGAGCGCATCCTAACCGCTATTTGGTTCACAACGGTGAAATCAACACCCTTCGCGGAAACATCAACTGGATGAGAGCGCGTGAACAGCAATTTGTATCTGAAAGCTTCGGTGAGGATTTAAACAAGATTCTGCCGATTTTAAATGCTGACGGCAGTGACTCTTCCATTTTGGATAACGCATTTGAATTTTTCGTGATGGCTGGACGCAAACCGGCACATACAGCAATGATGCTCATTCCTGAACCTTGGACAGAAAATACGCATATGTCTAAGGAAAAAAGAGCGTTTTACGAGTACCATAGTTCCCTGATGGAGCCTTGGGACGGACCGACAGCCATTTCATTTACTGACGGAAAACAAATCGGTGCGATCCTTGACCGGAATGGTCTCCGTCCGGCCCGTTATTATGTAACAAAAGATGATTATATTATTTTCTCATCTGAAGTAGGCGTTATTGAAGTTGAACAGGAGAACGTTTTATATAAAAACCGTCTCGAACCTGGAAAAATGCTTTTAATAGACCTAGAAGAAGGCCGCATTATCTCGGATGAAGAAGTCAAAACACAAATTGCAACGGAGTACCCGTACCAAAAGTGGCTTGAAGAAGAGCTTGTGCAAGTGAATCCTGATCCGGAATCAAGAGAGGAAGAACAGTTTACAGATCTTCTTACTCGCCAGAAGGCATTCGGATACACATATGAAGATATCCAAAAATATTTAATTCCTGTCATTAAAGAAGGCAAAGATCCTCTCGGTTCAATGGGGAATGACGCGCCGCTTGCTGTTCTGTCAGACCATGCGCAATCACTGTTTAACTACTTTAAGCAGCTGTTTGCACAAGTAACGAACCCCCCAATCGACGCGATTCGTGAGCAGCTTGTGACATCAACGATGACGTGGCTCGGTGCAGAAGGCGATCTTCTTCACCCGAGTGAGCGAAACGTTCGCCGGATTAAACTGTATACACCTGTTTTATCAAACGAACAATTTTACGCATTAAAAACGATTGTTCATCCTGATTTAAAAAGCCAAAAAATCGATGTGCTGTTTTCAGAGGATCTTGAACGCGGATTAAAGGACATGTTCACACAGGCAGAGAAAGCCATCAGCCAAGGCGTAAGCCTGTTAATTTTATCAGATAAAAAGATGAATGAACGCCTGACACCAATTCCGCCGCTTCTGGCAGTCAGCGCGCTGCATCAGCATTTAATCCGCAAAGGGCTGCGTACGAAAGTCAGCATTATTGTGGAATCAGGAGAAGCGCGTGAAGTACATCACTTTGCAGCATTAATCGGTTACGGCGCAGATGCGATTAATCCTTATCTCGCTTATGCGACCTACAAGCAGGAAATTGATGAAGGACGTTTGGATATCAGCTATGAAGAAGCGGTCAGCAAATATGGAAAAAGCATTACTGAAGGTGTCGTAAAAGTCATGTCCAAGATGGGGATTTCAACTGTACAAAGTTACAGAGGCGCCCAAATCTTTGAAGCGGTAGGAATCAGCCGTGATGTAATTGACCGCTATTTCACAGGTACTGCATCACAGCTCGGCGGCATCGACATAAAAACAATTGCGGAAGAGGCGCAGCGCCGCCACCGGGAAGCGTATCAGGATGATTTCAGCAAAACGCTTGAATCAGGAAGTGACTTCCAATGGAGAAACGGCGGAGAGCATCATGCGTTTAACCCGAAAACGATTCATACCTTGCAATGGGCATGCCGCAGAAATGATTACAATCTGTTTAAACAATATACAAAAGCGGCAGATGAAGAGCGAATCGGATTTTTACGGAACTTGTTTGGATTTGACGGAAACCGAAAGCCGCTGAAATTAGAAGAAGTCGAATCCGCTGAATCGATTGTCAAACGCTTTAAAACAGGTGCGATGTCATTTGGATCCTTGAGTAAGGAAGCGCACGAAGCTTTAGCAATCGCAATGAACCGTCTTGGCGGAAAAAGCAACAGCGGTGAGGGCGGAGAAGATCCAAAACGCTTTGTTCCAGATGAAAACGGTGATGACAGAAGAAGTGCAATCAAACAAATTGCATCCGGACGTTTCGGTGTCAAAAGCCATTACCTCGTCAATGCAGATGAGCTGCAGATTAAAATGGCGCAAGGCGCTAAGCCGGGTGAGGGCGGGCAGCTGCCTGGCAATAAAGTATATCCTTGGGTTGCCAATGTCCGTGGATCAACGCCTGGTGTCGGATTAATCTCACCACCGCCGCACCATGACATTTATTCGATTGAGGATTTGGCCCAGCTGATCCACGATTTGAAAAATGCCAACCGTGACGCAAGAATCAGCGTGAAGCTGGTGTCAAAAGCAGGCGTAGGCACAATTGCTGCAGGTGTTGCCAAAGCGACTGCCGATGTCATTGTAATCAGCGGTTACGATGGAGGTACAGGTGCCTCTCCGAAAACCAGTATTAAACATACAGGGCTTCCGTGGGAGCTTGGCCTCGCAGAAGCACATCAAACATTAATGCTGAACGGACTCCGTGACCGTGTTGTATTAGAAACAGACGGAAAGCTCATGACGGGCCGAGACGTTGTGATGGCTGCCTTGCTCGGAGCTGAAGAATTCGGTTTCGCAACGGCTCCATTAGTTGTACTCGGTTGTGTCATGATGCGTGCCTGCCATTTGGATACATGTCCTGTCGGGGTAGCGACACAAAATCCAGAGCTTCGCAAAAAGTTCATGGGAGATCCTGATCATATTGTGAACTATATGTTGTTCATTGCTGAAGAAGTTCGTGAGTACATGGCTGCGTTAGGCTTCAAGACATTTGATGAAATGATCGGCCGCACTGACGTACTTCATGTGAGTGAACGCGCGAAGGCGCACTGGAAGGCAAGCCAGCTTGATTTGTCTACACTTCTTTATCAGCCTGAAGGCGTACGAACATTCCAATCGCCACAAAATCATAAAATTGATCAATCACTTGATATCACAGCGATTCTCCCGGCCGTACAAGAAGCCATCGAGTCTGGAAAAGAAGCGGATGTTTCTATCGCAATTAACAATACAAACCGTGTAGCCGGAACGATAACAGGCAGTGAAATTTCAAAACGCTACGGAGAAGAAGGGCTTCCTGAAGATACGATCAAGCTGCAGTTTACCGGATCAGCCGGACAAAGCTTTGGAGCCTTCGTTCCTAAAGGAATGACGCTTTATTTGGATGGAGACTCAAATGATTATGTCGGAAAAGGGCTTTCTGGCGGAAAAATCATCGTCAAGTCACCGGAAGGATTCAATTCCGCTTCAGATGACAACGTCATTATCGGCAACGTGGCTTTCTACGGTGCGACAAGCGGAGAAGCATACATTAACGGACGTGCGGGTGAACGCTTTGCCGTTCGGAATAGCGGTGTGAACGTGGTTGTAGAAGGTATTGGTGACCACGGCTGTGAATACATGACTGGCGGCAGTGTTGTCGTACTCGGTGATGTAGGCAAAAACTTCGCTGCAGGTATGTCCGGCGGAATCGCTTATGTTCTCGCCGAAGATGTAAAAGCGTTTAAACGCAAATGCAATCTTGAAATGATTTTATTTGAATCATTAGAGGATGAGGAAGAAATCGAACAAATTAAAGCAATGCTTGAAAAACATGCTGGGTATACAAACAGCCAAAAAGCGGCAGACCTGCTTGATCAGTGGGAAAACAGCGTGAAAAAATTTGTCAAAGTCATTCCGAAAAACTATAAACAAATGCTGGCGAGCATCGAAGAGCAAAAAGCTGCAGGTTTATCAGATGAAGAAGCCGTCATGTTCGCATTTGAAGCCAACACGAAGCCAAAGCAGAATACAGCAACATCGGGACAAAAACAAGCGGTAGTGCAGTAAGGAAGGGGAGAGGAACATGGGGAAACCAACTGGATTTATGGAGATCAAGCGAGAAAAACCTGCTGAGCGGGACCCTCTCACTCGCTTAAAGGATTGGAAAGAATATTCTGCTCCTTTTTCAGAAGAAGCATCGAAACGTCAGGGGGCGCGGTGTATGGATTGCGGTACGCCGTTTTGCCAGATCGGTGCGGACATTAACGGATTTACATCCGGCTGTCCAATTTACAACTTAATTCCTGAATGGAATGATCTTGTCTACCGGGGCAGATGGAAAGAAGCATTGGAACGTCTTTTGAAAACAAACAACTTTCCTGAATTCACTGGGCGGGTATGTCCCGCTCCTTGTGAAGGTTCATGTACATTAGCGATTTCAGACCCGGCCGTATCAATTAAAAACATTGAGCGGACCATTATCGACAAAGGATTTGAGAACGGCTGGATTCAGCCTAGAATTCCCAAAAAACGAACAGGCAAAAAAGTGGCCATCGTCGGGTCGGGCCCAGCCGGACTGGCGAGTGCAGACCAGCTGAATCAAGCAGGACATTCCGTCACTGTTTTTGAGCGCTCAGACAGAGCCGGCGGCCTTTTAACATACGGCATTCCGAACATGAAGCTTGAGAAGGGGATTGTAGAACGCCGGGTTAAATTGCTGACGCAAGAAGGAATTGATTTTGTCACGAACACAGAAATCGGCGTTGACATTACAGCTGATGAGCTGAAGGAGCAATTTGACGCTGTGATTCTGTGCACAGGCGCTCAAAAACAGCGGGATCTATTAATTGAAGGACGCGACTCAAAAGGAGTTCATTATGCGATGGACTACCTGACACTCGCAACAAAAAGCTATTTAGATTCTAACTTTAAAGACAAGCAATTCATTGATGCCAAAGGGAAAGATGTCATCGTAATCGGAGGAGGAGACACAGGAGCTGACTGTGTCGCTACTGCTCTCCGACAAAAAGCCAAAAGCGTGCATCAATTCGGCAAACACCCGAAACTTCCGCCAGCCCGCACGAATGACAATATGTGGCCTGAACAGCCGCACATCTTTACGCTTGAATATGCGTATGAAGAAGCGGAAGCAAAATTCGGAAGAGATCCGAGGGAATACTCCATTCAAACGAAAAAATTGGTTGCGGATAAACATGGCAAGCTGAAAGAGCTTCATACTATTCAAATGGAGAAAGTGAAAAATGAGCACGGAAAATACGAGTTCCGCGAGCTTCCTGGAACGGAAAAAGTATGGCCTGCTCAGCTTGTCTTCATCGCTATTGGCTTTGAAGGCACAGAACAGCCGCTGTTGAAACAGTTCGGTGTTGATTCTGTAAATAACAAAATCAGCGCAACATATGGGGATTATCAAACAAATATCGATGGCGTATTCGCCGCAGGGGATGCAAGAAGAGGCCAAAGCTTAATCGTATGGGCGATTAATGAAGGCCGTGAAGTGGCGCGTGAAGTGGATCGATACTTGATGGGGAGTTCAGTTCTTCCGTAAATAAAGGGGATTATGATATAAAGGAAACCGGTCTGATTGCCAGCCGGTTTCTTTTTTATTCCATTATGATTCCGATGTTTCCAAACTGTCTGCCTTCCTGCATTCTCGTATATGCTTCACATACTTTTTCTAAAGGATATGTGCGGTCTATTACAGGTCGCAGCTTATGTTTTTCAATAAAAGCCAGCATATCGTGAAATTCTTCACAGCTCCCCATTGATGTTCCCAATATATTGATCTGAGGAAAGAATAAAGAACGTACTGGAAAACAGAGATCGTCACCTGAGCTTGCCCCGAAGCTGACAATACGGCCGTTCGGTTTTACATGGCGGAAGTATTCCGAAAAGAGGGCAGGGCCTATACTGTCAAGAACAACATCAGCCCTTTTTTCCTGCAACTGTTCATCCCAATTGCTGTAACTATCAAATGCATAATCAGCACCTAATTGCAGCGCCCTGTTTCTTTTCTCCTCACTGCGGGAAGTCACGCTTACGGTTGCTCCAATCGCTTTAGCCATGAACATAGCGTAGGTTGCAACACCGCTGCCGATGCCGGGTATCAATAGATGCTCGCCTTTTTTCAATTGGGCTTTCGTAAACAGGGCTCGATATGCAGTTAAAGCTGATAAAGGTAAAACGCCTGCTTCTTCCCAGGATAAATAAGAAGGTTTTTTGATCGCATTTTGTGAAGGGATGTTCACGTATTCAGCAAGCGTTCCGTCAGAAGGGCCTCCCAGAATCTCAGGTACAGCCGGTACGTTCTCTTTCAAATCCCAGTTCAATGTCGGGAAAATAATTACTTCTGTTTGAATAGCAACGTTTTTGACGCCTTCACCAACCTCTTCAATGATCCCGGCGCCGTCAGATCCCAGTATCACATGAGGATCTCGTTCAGACTTGTTTTTCATAAGAAACAGGTCACGGTGATTTAGACCTGCCGATTTTAATTTTACCTTTACCTCTCCGTATCCGGGCTTTTTTGATGGAACCTCTTGAAATGATAATCCCTGAAGTCCGGTTTTTCCGTTGTGAATTACAGCTTTCATGCTGTCTGCCTCCTCATTGAATTGTATTTTCATATCTTTACATATTTTACATAGCGGTTTTCTTCAAGTAAAATGAACAAAAATGATAGCCGATATCACTTTTAATCATAGCAAGAAGGTGAGAGCCCGTGGAAAGCGGAGATTTAAAGATTTTTCGGGCTGTTGCCCGGGAAGGAAGCATAACGAAAGCAGCCCAAATGCTGAATTATGTTCAGTCGAATGTGACAGCTAGAATACATAACCTTGAGGAAAATTTGAATATCAGGCTTTTTCATCGAACGAATCGGGGGATGAAGCTGACCGCTGCTGGAGAAAATCTTTTGCAATATGCTGATCAAGTATTATTGCTATTAGACGAAGCTGAAAAATCAGCACAGATGAGCCAGCATCCGAAAGGGCCTTTGCGGATCGGATCGTTGGAAACAACGGCGGTAACGCATCTGCCCGAGCATGCGGCCTCCTTCCTCAGGCGCTTTCCTGAAGTAGATTTATCAGTAAACACAGCTGATACACACAATTTGATTCAGCAGGTTCTTGATCATAAAGTTGATGGCGCTTTTGTATACGGGCCGGTTGAGCACCCTGATGTCAGACAAATCCATGCTTCCCATGATGAATTGGTATTGATTTCATCACGGGAAGGAACGGCAGAAGACATGCTTCGCCAGCCGATGCTCTTTTTTGGAGCTGGCTGTTCTCATCGCGCCAGGGTCAAAAGATTGCTGGAGGAAGCAGGCATTCAACATCAAAAAATCATAGAGTTTGGCACATTGGAAGCCATTATAAGAGGAGTATCCGCCGGGTTGGGCACGGCGCTGCTTCCTAAGTCCGCTGTAGACTGCTCCGAGCGTCCTACGAATGTATGGATTCATCAGCTGCCAGCAGCGTATCAAGACTTAGAGATCGTATTTATATACAGGAAAGACTTTTTTATTACGAGTGCGTTTCAGAGATTTATTGATGAGATAAGCGTAATAAAATGATGAAGAAAGATGCATTGGTTTCGGTCTGTTATGCTGAACAAAAGCGTAGCCGATTGTCAAGAAAGCTGGCATACGGAATACCACACAAAAGCATATTAAATGGAAGTGGATATTGTTTCCGTTCTTATATAAAAAAGGACTGCATACAAAAAACTGTACTCATTTGAAGCGAGTACAGTTTTTATCTTTTATTTCCGTTTTAAATTAATGCCGATCGCCGCGCCGTTTCTGCTTGAATCAGCTACGCCTTTAAAGGTGCCATTTTCATGGTCGATAGAAATGCTTTGTACGTTTCCGATTTCTACTGGGCTTTTGCCGAATTTATGGCCCATGCCGTTTAGTTTACTGAGGACGTCTTCAGGAACTCCGTCTTCGTAGCGGTAGGAGCTCATGCTGTTTGTGTAAATTCTCGGCTCTTCAACAGCAGCTTTTAATTCCATGCCGTATTCGATGTGATAGAGAATGGTTTGCAAGACGGATGAAATAATGGTGGCCCCGCCAGGAGATCCGACGGTGAGGACAGGCTTGTCATCCTTAAATAAAATGGTCGGGGTCATGCTGCTTAAAGGCCGTTTGTTTGGCTGTACTTCATTAGCTCCGCCAGGAACCGCATCAAAATCTGTTAATTCATTGTTTAAAATGACGCCGTAATCAGGGACCATAATACCAGTTCCGAATAGCTGTTCAATTGTCGTCGTATAAGAAACAACATTTCCCCAGCGGTCGGCAACTGTAAAGTGGGTTGTTTGGCCTTCTACTTTGTCTTTCGGCTGTTCGACTTGCTTATAGTTTGCCGATCCTTCTTGGTATTTCCAAGGATCACCGGCTTTCGGTTTTTTATTGACTTGATCTAAATTGATTAATTGCTGGCGTTCTTTAATATAATCGGGGTGAAGCAGGCCTTTGAGAGGAACGTTTACAAATTCGGGATCACCTGCGTAAGACGCACGGTCGGCATAAGACAAATGCATCGTTTCAGCAAGCAGTTGATATTTTTCCCATGAGCGGACATCGTATTGTGAAAGGTTAAAATCATCAAGTATTTTCAGCATTTGCAATAAGAAAATACCGCCAGAGCTTGGAGGAGGAGTAGTGGCGATTTGATAGCCTTGATAGTCTCCCCAAATCGGTTCATCGATTGTGATGTCATAATTTTCTAAATCTTTTTCCGTCATTGATCCGCCGAAATCCTGTACAGTGTCAGAAAGTGCTTTGGCAAATTTTCCTTCATAGAAAGCATCAGTGCCTTTTGAGCGAATGAGCTTAAACGTTTTTGCCAAATCCTTTTGAATCAATGTATCGCCTTCTTTAAGCGGCTCGCCATTTGGCAAAAATACATCTTTTGCGGCAGTCCGTGACAGCTTTTCCTGATAATTAGAAATAGCATCTGCCAACACCGAATCAATCGGAAATCCTTTTTCAGCGAGTTTAATAGAAGGGGTGATTAATTTCTTCATCGATCGGGTTCCCCATTTATCCAGGGCTTCCTCCAGGCCTTTCAGCGTGCCTGGAACACCGACGGCAGTACCTTTTGTCACACGTTCAGAGAAAGGAATGGCTTTGCCGTTCTCATCGAGAAACATATCGGGGGTTGCGCCTGCTGGAGCACGTTCACGGCTGTCAATGATCGTTGTATCCTTTGTTTTTCCGTCATACACCATCATAAAACCGCCGCCGCCAATGCCTGACATCATCGGCTCTGTTACATTGAGTGCAAATTGAATGGCAACTGCCGCGTCAATCGCATTTCCTCCTTTTTTCAGCACATCAGCACCGATTTCCGAAGCGAGAGGATGCGCGGTGGCAACCATGCCGTCTTTCCCTACATCTACTTGTTTGTACTCATCGTAGCTTTTGGGCGGCTTTTTAGCTTCCGCGTGAAAAGGGACACTTCCAGCGACTAACAGAACACTAAGCAGAGCTGTTAAACAGACATTCCACGTTCTTTTCATGTTCTCCCTCCTATATGAAGCTGTTATGTTACAATCTTAGCGTAAAAAATTTACAGCGTTTTCACAAGTGACAAATGGTATATTATATAGAACATTAACCAGTTTTTCTGTGCAAAATTGATTATATTGATACGAGCCATGTGCTATATTAGAATCAGCTACGGATTAAGAAAGGACTGCTATATGTATTTAACGATTAAAGAAACAGCAGAATATGCAAATCTTTCAGAGGATTATATTAAAAGCATGGTGCTCGAAGGAAAAATCAGGGTCGTTCATGACGGTGAGCAATTTTTGATTTATAAGGGACAGTTCAAAACGCATCTCGAACAGCTGGAAAATTACAAAACACTCGTGCAGGAAATATTAAATGAACCGATCCCGGAAGATATTGATGTAAAGGATGAGGATTAGGACACAATTTCAAATTGTGTCTTTTTTTGTATATCCTTTTAAAAACATCAGAAAAACCGAATCGTCAGATTTTGTTTTAAGAGGTTTTTTGATGATATCTAGAGGGATATGTATCGAATAGATCAAAAGCTTTATATGAAGCTTTAAAATACATTTAAGAGGGAGAGAGTTTTTAGAAACTACTTCATCTCCTTATGTAACACTATGTATATTATGTTACATAAATGCCGCCGTACTTTGACATTCAACGTTTTTCAGCTATAATAGTAACATAGACCTCAAAACGTTACATAACGGTTTTTAAGGAGTTTTTTGATGCATATTGTACAGCCGATTCGCAGCTTAGAGAAAATTCAAGATGTAAAACAGTATTTGCTAAACAAAAACAAGCGGGATTATTTTCTGTTTATTTTCGGCATCAACAGCGCGCTCCGCATTTCTGATATTCTGCCGCTGCAAGTGAAGGACGTTAAAAACAAAGATCATTTATGGGCGACTGAAAGCAAAACGAAAAAGAAAAGGAAGATTCTCATTTTAGAATCACTGAAACAGGAAATATACGAGTATACAAAAGACATGAAAGAAAACGAATATCTTTTTAAGTCTGTCCGGACCAGGAAACCGATTTCCCGCATTCAGGCCTACAGGATTTTAAGAGAAGCCGCCGCGGCGTGCGGACTTGAGGAGATAGGGACGCATACGCTCCGGAAAACGTTCGGCTATCATTTTTATCAGCGGACAAAAGACATTGCCGAGCTGCAGAGAATACTGAATCATTCATCACCCTCGATTACAATGCGGTATATCGGTATTGATGAAGACACGACAAGGGCCGCGTATAAGGTTTTTGGAGGGCTTTAATACAAACCGCTTGAAAATTTTGTTCATCAGAGCTACTATATAAATACAAAAAGCTCTAGTAGCACAGCGGATAGTGCAGCAGTTTCCTAAACTGCAGGTCGGGAGTTCGAATCTCTCCTAGAGCGTTATATTTACAAAAAGACAACAGGCTTTTCGTCTGTTGTCTTTTTGTATGCCAAATAAATAACGCCCGCTTATACCGGGCGTTTTTCTTATATAACTGCGTCAAATTGATTGACTTTCCATTTTTTATTTTCTTTTACAAATGTCACTTTCCGTTTCGCTGAAGGTGATCCGTCTAAAGTAGGAACGGTAAATTCGTATGTGACTGTGCCGCCTTTTTTAGAAATCAGTTTAGCGGTTGATTTTTTCCAATTTAATAGGTTGTCTCCATCACCGATTGGAACCGCAAGTTTTCCTTTTGAAACAGTGAAATGATAGTCTTTAAACCCTTTTTCGATTGCTGTTTTTGTGAAAATAGGAGTTAAGTAATTCACTGCTTTTGCTTTAGTGCCTAGATCACTGCACATATACACATATTGAAGATTTTGATACTCAAATGTGCCTGATGGACAAACTGCTTTTTTCGCTTTTGGATTGTGGCCGCTCATTGTGTTCCAAAAATGCTCTCTTGCTGATAATGCCAGCTGCAGTGCTTGTTTTTGTGATAAATCGCCTGAATTATTTTTCGCAAATGCATTTGTACTTAATGACAGAATAAGTGCAATAGTTGTTAGAAATAGAAGACATTTTTTCATTGTGGTTCACTCCTTCAAAATCTCTTTCTCTTATGTTACAAATGTTACAATAATTACGGATAGATTACAATACTTTTGCATAAATTATTTTTTATTCTTTTCCTTACAAAGAAATAGGCTGTTACTTGCTAGTTTATTCTTCATAAGCTAAAAAGATGTGTAAAATTAGAAGAATCGGGAAGGGTTTCATATGTACAGTGATGAATAATAACATGTTGCATATCCTGTTTTTGTCAAAAGAATAGGGGCATGTTTACAAACGAATTCAAATAAAGGAGCTTTCAATATGGAAACATCACAAGAACAACTTGTCACTCAGAAGAAAAGCAATCCATCTGTCTGGCGGTCTATGTCACTCTTTTTAGTGCCGCTTCTGCTAAGCAATGTGCTGCAATCAGTCGGCCAGCTAGTCGGGATGATGGCTGTAGGCAGATGGCTTGGTGTTGATGCGGTTGCAGCTGTATCATCCTTTTTCCCGTTATTTTTTCTTTTAATCTCATTTACAATCGGGATCGGTTCAGGAAGTTCGATCCTGATCGGACAAGCCTACGGGGCGAAGAATGAGGAGCGGTTAAAGGCTGTTGTCGGAACGACGCTCACGTTTACGTTTTTATTAGGGGTTGTATTAGCCGTCATCGGCAGTATTTTCACTTTGGATATTCTTCGATTAATGGGCACGCCTGAAAATGTAATTCATGTCAGCGCCAGCTATGCACGTATCTTATTTTACGCTATGCCATTTATGTTTTTATATTTTGCATATACAACATTTTTGCGCGGAACAGGGGATTCTAAGACACCGTTTTATACGCTGATTGTGAGCACGGTCATCAACATAGCGCTTTTGCCCGTCTTAATCCTTGGCATGTTCGGTTTTCCGAAACTGGGCATATACGGCTCCGCATATGCAACCGTCTTTTCCACGATTGCGACATTTCTCGTGTTAATGGTGTATTTACGAAAACGAAACCATCCGCTGCAATTTGATAAAACGGTACGGCGTTATTTGAAAATGGATAAGGAACTGCTGGCTCTCCTGCTGCGCCTCGGGATTCCATCAAGCATCAATATGATTCTCGTCTCATTATCAGAGATAGCGGTTATTTCATTCGTCAACCATTACGGCTCTAATGCGACAGCTGCATACGGCGTGGTCAACCAGGTAGCCAGCTATGTGCAGATGCCGGCCGTCAGCCTTGGTATTGCGGTGTCTATTTTCGCCGCGCAATCGATCGGAGCGAACGAATCTGACCGCTTAAAGCAGGTCATCCGCGTCGGGATTTGGCTGAATTATATCATTGGCGGCGTGTTGATCATTCTGATCTATGTGTTTTCACAGCAGATTTTAGCGTTATTTTTAACCGAGAAAGACACACTTTACATCGCGCACCGTCTCTTGATGATTACATTGTGGAGCTATTTGCTGTTTGGAAATGCCCAAATTATTTCTGCGACGATGCGGGCAAGCGGAACGGTTTTATGGCCGACCGTTATCAGCATTTTTGCCATCTGGGGAGTAGAGGTGCCTGTCGCATTCGTACTATCCCACTACACAAAGCTTGAAATACTCGGCGTCTGGGTTGGCTATCCGGCTGCGTTTGCCGTCAGCTTGCTGTTGATTTATGGGTATTATCAATTCGTGTGGAAGAAGAAACAGATTACACGTCTCATCCAATAGACTCCCGAATCACACCGTTCATGATTTGAACGGTGTTTTTTTATTTGATAGGGAAAACATAAAATGGAGGAAATATGGCACAGTACATTGAATTCTTATACGAGCAATGAATCAAGGAGAGGTTGAGGACACATGGCTAACTATATTGAGAAGATTACGCATTTAGGAACACCTGCCATCAAAGCAGGTAACGAACATATAGAAATGATTGTCGTTCCCGAGTGGGGGAGCAACGTCATTTCTCTCATGGACAAAGCAACAAAGATCCAGCTTTTGCGTGAACCGGAAACAGCAGAAAGCTTTCATGACACACCAACATTGTATGGCATTCCGATCCTGTTTCCGCCTAACCGGATAAGTGACGGTACATTCAGTTTCCGGGGCAGAACATATCATTTTGATATCAACGAAAAGGATAAACACAACCATCTTCACGGGTTTCTTTATCAAGAAAAGTGGAACGTAGTGACCATGAAGCAAACTGATGAAGAAGTGATCGTTGAAACGGAAATTGATCTTTCAGAGCTTCCCCATGTGTATAAGCAATTTCCACATCATGCCGTCGTTCGGATGACATACACGCTAAAGGGGAATACTCTTCTTAAATATGCGACCGTCATGAACAAAGGAAAGGAAGCGTTTCCTTGGGGAATCGGTTATCATACTACATTTGTATTTCCAGAAGAAAGCTCATTATTCTCCCTGACAGCAGATCAGCAATGGGAGTTGGATGAACGCCTGCTGCCGACCGGAAAGCTGATGGATGTACCGAATAAAGAAGCCTTGCATGAAGGGATGGATTTACGCCACAAGCAGCTGGATGATGTCTTTTTATCTGCTTATCAGAAAAGAGGCGGAGAAAATCAGGCAGTCATTTATCATCAGCATGCACATGTAAGCATTATTTATAAGGCAGATGAACAATTTAAACATTGGGTTGTATACAATGCGGACGGAAAACAGGGGTATTTATGCCCTGAACCTTACACATGGGTGACAAACGCAGTGAATCTTGATTTGTCTTCATCACTCACTGGTTTACAAGTGCTTGAGCCAGGAGAAGAAACGACAGCCAAAAGCAGTATCACCATCGAATTGAATCATCAATAGCCAATGATGAGGCGCAGAGAGGCGGGGTAAAAAAATGAAAAAAAGCATAAAGCTTTATGTTGCTGTTTTGCTGCTTTTCGTGGTTGCTTCGGTACCTTATATGCATCAGGCTGCGCAAGCGGCTGAAAAACAAGATGCACTTGCCGGGCAGATCGATAAGATTTTAGCTGATCATCCTGCACTCGAGGGCGCAATGGCCGGCATCACTGTTCGCTCTGCGGATACAGGCGCTGTTCTATATGAGCATTCAGGAGATATCCGAATGAGGCCCGCCTCTTCTCTGAAGCTTTTGACAGCTGCCGCGGCACTTTCTATCCTTAGTGAGGACTATTCCTTTACAACCGAGGTCCGGACAGACGGCACACTTAAAGGGAAAAAGCTGAATGGAAACCTTTATCTGAAAGGAAAAGGAGATCCGACACTTTTACCATCCGATTTTGAAGAAATGGCTGAGAAATTGAAAAAGTCCGGCGTGAACGTGATTAAAGGCAATCTGATCGGTGATGAAACGTGGTATGATGACATCCGATTATCACCTGATATGCCATGGAGTGATGAATACACGTATTACGGCGCGCAAGTCTCTGCTTTAACAGCGTCTCCGAATGAAGACTATGATGCAGGCACTGTAATTGTAGAGGTAACCCCAGGTAAAAAAGAAGGGGAAAAGCCTGCAGTTTCTGTATCTCCAAAGACAGATTATGTAACGATTAAGAACAATGCAGAAACGACTTCGGCCGGCCAAAAGAAAGACCTCACGATCGAAAGAGAGCATGGGAAAAACACGATCACCATTGAAGGAAGCGTACCGGTTGGCGCAAGCAAGACAAAGGAATGGATTGCTGTCTGGGAGCCGGCCGGATACGCCTTGGATTTATTTAAGCAGGCACTACAAAAACAAGGAATTACTGTAAAAGGGAACGTCAAGACGGGCGCTGCACCCGATTCTTCAGACGTGTTAATCTCTCATCGTTCAATGCCTTTGTCAAAACTATTTGTTCCGTTTATGAAATTAAGCAATAACGGACATGCCGAGGTGCTCGTAAAAGAAATGGGGAAAGTGAAAAAAGAAGAGGGGAGCTGGAAAAAGGGACTCGAAGTATTAAACAGTACGCTTCCCGAATTCGGTGTTGATCCTAAATCACTTGTGTTAAGGGACGGTTCAGGAGTCTCTCATATTAATGCTGTATCCTCAGATCAAATCTCAAAGCTGTTATATGACATTCAAGATAAAAAATGGTTCTCAGCTTATCTAAAATCTCTGCCTGTTGCGGGCAACAGTGACAGAATGATAGGCGGAACGCTGAGGAACCGGATGAAAGACACTCCTGCACAAGGAAAAATAAGGGCAAAAACCGGATCGCTAAGCACGGTCAGCTCTCTATCCGGGTACGCAGAAACCAAGAGCGGAAAAACCCTTGTTTTTTCAATTCTTCTAAACGGATTGATTGATGACGAGGATGGAAAAGATATTGAGGATCAAATCGCTGTCATCTTGGCAAATCAATAATAGCGTCAGACCTGTTTTCCAAGCGAAAACAGGTTTTTTTATGTCTCCTATCACATTAATTATTCCTTAAAATTATATATAAACCAATAGTATACATATAACACATAACAGCATTTACACGTTTTAGAAAATTGTCACAACCAAAAAATTAGTTTAGAAGACCTGACAAAAAGCGATACTTTTATCACGTTATATTCAAAATTACGACAAAAAAAGAAGTAAAAACTAAAGAAATAATACTATTTTTAAAAAAACGTTATAAAAATTTTACATTTTTCATTGTACTTTAAAAAATATACGTTAATATAGTGCATATATGGATTATATAGCCATATAATTTCTTTTTCTGTCATTATTTCACTTTCTTAACCTCTTATTATTAGAACTGGAGGGAATTATTGAGCTGAACATCCTTATTCTTTAACCTATGCCCAAAGGAAAGTACAGTTTATCGACTCGCTGGTTTGTTTCAGTGTTTTTTGCAGGTGATTTCAGCATCCATAGTTGTAGATGTACTACCCAAGCCATGGTTAAACCTGTATCGCCTTAGCCGGTCTCATTTTAGCGTGGTAAGTTATAGGCCTCTCCCAAGACTAGCAGGACAAGCTTCCGCAAACAATAGCTTCTAAAGTAGATACTCCATATGTCGCGTGGCTCAATTCAGTAAAGTTTTTGGGCCGATTTGCAACGACATCTTTGTCCGCCCCTGGCAGTTTTATCTGCCGCGGGTTTTCACCCTTGCTTTTGTTTTCCTCCACCTAGAGCTATTCAACTATAATCAAACACAATCAAATCTTGAACACCCTCAGAGACATACAAACGCATCAACTAAAAAAAGACGTTTAATCGTTAGGCTTCCATTTAGCTGCAATTATGACAATGATCCCATATGCATGTTTTGTGATGATGATGCTATGACGGTACAAAAAGTATATGACGTATATCCGTTCGAAAAGATTGGAGGGAGCTAATGAATAATCTTGCCTTTTTATTTCCGGGACAAGGTTCTCAGTTTGTTGGGATGGGTAAAAGTTTTTGGAATGATTTTGTGCTGGCGAAGAGATTATTTGAAGAGGCAAGCGATGCCATCTCCATGGATGTAAAAAAGCTGTGCTTTGATGGCGATATGACTGAATTGACAAGGACAATGAATGCCCAGCCTGCCATTTTAACGGTTAGTGTCATCGCTTATCAAGTATATATGCAGGAAATAGGAATTAAACCGCACTTTTTGGCAGGTCACAGCTTGGGCGAATATTCAGCGCTTGTCTGTGCAGGTGTCCTTTCTTTTCAGGATGCCGTTAAGCTTGTAAGGCAGCGAGGGGTACTCATGCAAAATGCAGATCCTGAGCAACTGGGCACGATGGCCGCAATCACACAGATCAATATCCAACCACTGCAAGACCTGTGTACGGAAATTTCGACGGAAGACTTTCCAGTAGGCGTGGCATGCATGAACTCGGATCAACAGCATGTCATCTCAGGACATCGGCAGGCTGTGGAATTGGTCATTAAAAAAGCTGAGAGAATGGGGGCTAATCACACTTATTTGAACGTCAGCGCCCCTTTTCATAGTTCAATGATGAGATCAGCGTCTGAACAATTCCAGAATGCATTAAATCAATATTCTTTCCAAGATGCTGCATGGCCGATCATTTCGAATGTTACAGCGGTTCCGTATAACAATGGGCATTCGGTCAGGGAACATTTGCAATCGCACATGACTATGCCGGTAAGATGGGTGGAGTCGATGCACTACTTGCTTTTGCATGGAGTCACGGAAGTCATCGAAATGGGTCCCAAGAACGTCTTGGTCGGTCTATTGAAAAAAATAACGAAGCATATTGCAGCTTACCCTTTTGGTCAAACATCTGACTTGCATTTGCTTTCCGATTCGGCGGAAAGAAATGAAAATATTGTTAATTTACGTAAGGAGCAATTGAATAAAATGATGCTTCAATCCATCATTGCGCGAAATTATAACAAGGATGCAAAGACCTATTCCAACCTGACGACCCCATTATTTCCGCAAATACAACTGCTCAAAGAGAGAGTGGAAAGAAAAGAAGAGCTTTCAGCAGAAGAACTCGAACATTCGATCCATTTATGCCAATTAATTTGTGAGGCTAAACAACTTCCGACTTGGGAACAATTGCGGATTTTAAAATAAAGCTGCCCAGGAGGGGACCTATGTATACCAGTCAATTTCAAACCTTAGTCGATGTTATTCGGGAAAGAAGCAATATATCAGATCGCGGGATCCGTTTTATCGAATCCGATAAAATCGAGACATTTGTCTCTTATCGCCAATTGTTTGACGAGGCGCAAGGTTTTCTTGGCTACTTACAACATATCGGCATTCAGCCAAAGCAAGAAATTGTGTTTCAAATCCAAGAAAACAAATCATTTGTCGTCGCTTTTTGGGCTTGTTTATTAGGAGGAATGATTCCGGTACCCGTCAGTATCGGAGAAGATGATGACCACAAGCTAAAGGTATGGCGTATTTGGAATATCTTAAACAATCCATTCTTGATTGCCTCTGAAACAGTATTAGATAAAATGAAAAAATTTGCTGCTGATCACGATTTACAAGATTTCCATCATCAATTAATCGAGAAATCCGACATCATTCAGGATCGAATCTACGACCACCCCGCTTCGCTATATGAACCTGAGGCCGATGAATTGGCCTTTATTCAATTTTCTTCCGGATCGACAGGAGACCCGAAAGGAGTCATGTTAACCCATCATAACTTAATACATAATACATGTGCAATCCGGAATGCGCTGGCTATCGACTTAAAAGACACTCTTTTATCTTGGATGCCCTTAACCCATGACATGGGGCTCATTGCTTGCCACCTTGTTCCTGCCTTGGCCGGCATCAATCAAAATTTAATGCCGACAGAATTATTTATTCGAAGACCTATTCTCTGGATGAAAAAAGCTCATGAACATAAAGCCAGCATTCTATCGTCACCTAATTTTGGATACAATTACTTCCTTAAATTTTTGAAAGACAAAAAAAGTTACGATTGGGATTTATCCCATATCAGGGTCATTGCAAACGGAGCAGAACCTATATTGCCAGAGCTATGTGATGAATTTTTGAGCAGATGCGCAGCGTTCAATATGAAAAGATCTGCCATCTTAAATGTTTACGGTTTAGCTGAAGCGTCGGTTGGCGCAACATTCTCTAAAATTGGAGAAGAATTTGTCCCTGTTTATTTGCATCGCGATCATCTAAATCTAGGTGAAAGAGCCGTTGAAGTAAGCAAAGAGGATCAAAATTGTGCTTCATTCGTCGAAGTGGGAAAGCCTATTGATTACTGCCAAATTCGAATCTGTAATGAAGCAAACGAGAGATTGGAAGACGGATTTATCGGTCATATCCAGATTAAGGGTGAGAATGTAACCCAAGGGTATTATAACAACCCCGAAAGTACGAACAGAGCGCTGACTCCTGATGGATGGGTGAAAACGGGAGATCTTGGCTTCATTAGAAAAGGTAATTTAGTCGTAACCGGAAGGGAAAAAGACATTATTTTTGTGAACGGAAAAAATGTGTACCCCCACGATATTGAACGAGTCGCCTTTGAGATGAAAGACATTGATTTAGGAAGAGTTGCAGCCTGCGGTGTATATGATCAAGAGTCACGAAGCAGAGAAATCGTACTTTTTGCTGTTTACAAAAAATCAGCGGAGCAGTTTGCACCACTTGTTAAAGACATTAAAAAGCACTTGTACCAGCGAGGCGGATGGAGCATCAAAGAAGTCCTGCCGATCCGAAAGCTGCCAAAAACGACAAGCGGGAAAGTTAAACGCTATGAGCTGGCTGAGCAGTATGAGTCGGGGAAATTTTCGCTAGAGTCAACCAAAATCAAGGAATTTCTGGAGAGTCATTCGACGGAACCGGTACAGACTCCTATTCATGAAATCGAAACAGCATTGCTGTCTATCTTTTCCGAAGTGATGGATGGAAAAAAGATTCACCTAAATGATCAATATTTTGACATGGGTGCAACTTCAATACAGTTATCTCAAATTGCCGAACGCATTGAACAAAGGTTTGGTTGCGAGCTTACGGTTGCTGATCTCTTTACGTATCCTTCAATCGCTGATTTAGCGGCATTTCTTGTCGAAAGCCATTCCGCAATCAAACAAACTGATACAGCAAAGCCAAGCCGCTCCTCGTCAAAAGACATTGCCATTATTGGAATGTCTCTCAATGTTCCAGGAGCATCGGGTAAGAGTGATTTTTGGCACCTGCTCGAAAACGGCGAGCATGGCATTCGGGAATATCCTGCACCAAGAGTTAAAGATGCGATGGATTATTTACGATCCATTCAAAGCGAATTTAATGAAAAACAATTTGTAAAGGGCGGCTATTTAGATGAAATCGACCGTTTTGATTATTCGTTCTTTGGTTTAGCTCCCAAAACCGCAAAATTCATGGATCCCAATCAAAGGCTATTTTTGCAATCCGCATGGCATGCGATTGAAGATGCAGGCTATGCCGGCGACACCATTAGCGGGAGTCATGTCGGGGTATATGTAGGGTACTCGAAGGTGGGTTACGATTACGAACGTCTCCTTTCTGCGAATTATCCGGAGGAGCTTCATCATTATATTGTGGGCAATCTTCCCTCGGTGTTGGCGAGCCGAATTGCTTACTTTCTAAATTTGAAAGGGCCAGCGGTTACCGTGGATACAGCTTGCTCTTCATCACTTGTTGCTGTTCATATGGCATGTAAAGCATTGCTTACAGGCGATTGTGAAATGGCTCTTGCCGGGGGTATTCGAACTTCGCTATTACCGATGCGTATCGGTCTCGATATGGAATCTTCCGACGGGCTCACGAAAACGTTCAGCGAGGATTCGGACGGAACAGGCTCTGGCGAAGGCGTGGCAGCAGTCCTGTTGAAACCTTTGCAGGCTGCGATTCGCGATGGAGATCATATTTATGGTGTGATCAAGGGAAGCGCGATGAATCAAGACGGGACAACTGTTGGAATCACCGCACCGAGCCCGGCAGCTCAGACCGAGGTGATTGAGATGGCCTGGAAAGACGCTGGCATTACTCCTGAAACGCTGTCTTTCATCGAAGCGCACGGCACCGGAACCAAGCTCGGGGATCCTGTTGAATTTAACGGTCTTTGTAAAGCGTTTGAGAAGGTTACGGAAAAGAAACAGTTTTGTGCGATCGGCTCTGTTAAAGCAAACATTGGTCATTTGTTTGAAGCGGCAGGCATCGTTGGACTGATAAAATCTGTCCTTATGTTGAATCACAAAAAAATCCCTCCGCTGGCTCACTTTAATAAACCGAATCCATTAATTCCATTTCACTCTTCTCCATTTTATGTGAATCAAGAAGTGATGGATTTCACACCTGAAGACCGACCGCTGCGGGGTGGTATCAGTTCATTCGGTTTTAGCGGAACGAATGCACACGTAGTACTGGAAGAATATACTCCTGAAAGTGAGTATGCACCGGAGGAAGGGAATGATCCGCATTTATTTGTGTTATCCGCCCATACTGAAGCTTCACTATATGAACTGGCTCATCAGTATCGGCAATATATTTCGGATGACAGTCAATCATCATTGAGGTCAATTTGCTATACGGCCAGTACAGGAAGGGCTCATTTAGATTATTGTTTAGCCCTGATTGTATCCAGCAAACAAGAATTAATAGATAAGCTGACCAGTTTGATTCAAGGCGAAAGAAATCTTCCCCAAGTACACTTTGGCTATAAAAACATCAAGGAAATGCAGCCTGCCGAAAAAGACGATCTGAGTAAACAAGTCTCTGATCTCATGCAGCATCGGGCCTGCACAAAGGATGAACGAATCATTTGGTTGAATCGTGTTGCGGAATTATATGTGCAAAGAGCCGTGATTGACTGGCGAGCGGTTTATTCCAATGAAGTTGTACAAAAAACGCCATTGCCTTTGTATCCATTTGAACGGAATCGCTGTTGGGTTGAGGCTGTCCATGAAAGCGCCAAGGAAAGAAAAGAGAAAGGGGAAGTAGCATTGGATATAAATCATACGAAGACGCATATTGAATCCTTTCTGAAGACTGTCATCAGCAATGCATCGGGAATCAGAGCGGATGAGATCGATTCGAATGCCCATTTTATCGGGTTCGGATTGGATTCCATCATGCTGACACAGTTCAAAAAAGCGATCGCAGATGAATTTAATGTGGATATTCCGATGGAACGTTTTTTTGATACGATGAACAACATTCAAAATGTTGTCGATTATTTGGCAGAGGCTGTTCCATCAGCTGCATTCACTCCACCTCAAAAAAGTGTTACGGCGCAGGAAGAGCTTGTTATTTCAGAAGCACAGCCCGAGTTGGAACATCAAGAGCATATGTTGGACAAAATTATTGCTTCACAGAATCAATTAATCCAGCAAACTTTACAAGCTCAATTGGAAAGCTTTAATTTGTTGAGAAACAACAGCCATTCTGTATCGAAAGAATACGAGATTTCGCAAGATAAGTCGAGCTTTTCTCCCAAACCTGTCACTGTAAAAAAGAATTCGGCTCAAGAAGCAAAACCTTATGTTCCTTTTCAGCGTCAGACCTTGAATGAACAGGTCAACTATACTCCGAAGCAAAGACAATATTTAGAATCATTTATAGAAAAATACGTAGACAAAACGAAAGGTTCCAAGCAATATACGGACGAAACCCGATTTGCTCATGCCAATAACCGCAACTTGTCCAGCTTCCGATCTTATTGGAAGGAAATGGTTTACCCGATCATCGCTGAACGTTCGGATGGTTCTAGAATGTGGGATATTGATGGAAACGAATATATCGATATCACCATGGGATTTGGGGTGAACCTTTTTGGACATCATCCGTCCTTTATTACTCAAACTGTCGTTGATTCAACACATTCTGCATTGCCGCCGCTTGGTCCGATGTCGAATGTTGCCGGAGAAGTTGCGGATCGAATTCGTGCATGCACAGGAGTTGAAAGGGTCGCTTTCTATAATTCCGGCACGGAAGCAGTCATGGTTGCCCTACGTTTGGCGAGAGCGGCAACAGGAAGAACGAAAGTGGTAGTGTTTGCGGGCTCTTATCACGGCACATTTGACGGCGTATTAGGTGTTGCCAACACAAAAGGCGGGTCTGCGCCTGCGAATCCGCTGGCTCCGGGGATACCGCAAAGCTTTATGAATGATTTGATTATTTTGCATTACAACAATCCTGATTCATTGGACGTGATTCGCAATTTGGGAAATGAATTGGCAGCCGTCCTGGTGGAACCGGTACAAAGCCGCAGGCCGGATTTGCAGCCGGAATCATTTTTGAAAGAACTACGGGCAATCACACAGCAATCCGGAACAGCCCTGATTATGGATGAAATTATTACAGGATTTCGGATCGGTCTCGGCGGCGCGCAGGAATGGTTCGACATTCAAGCCGATTTGGTCACTTATGGGAAAATCATCGGCGGCGGCCAGCCTCTAGGTATTGTTGCCGGAAAATCTGAGTTCATGAATACGATCGATGGCGGAACATGGCAGTATGGAGACGACTCCTATCCAACGGATGAGGCAAAACGCACGTTTGTAGCGGGCACCTTTAATACTCACCCGCTTACGATGAGAATGTCATTAGCCGTGCTTCGACATCTTCAAGCCGAGGGAGAAACTTTGTATGAACGGTTAAATCAAAAGACAGCCTACTTGGTTGATCAATTGAATTCCTATTTTGAACAATCGCAAGTGCCCATTCGTATGGTTCAATTTGGTTCCTTATTCCGGTTTGTCTCTTCGGTTGATAATGATTTGTTCTTTTACCATCTCAATTATAAAGGAGTCTATGTTTGGGAAGGACGCAACTGCTTCTTGTCTACGGCTCATACTTCGGATGATATTGCTTATATCATTCAAGCCGTTCAAGAAACGGTGAAAGATCTTCGCCGCGGCGGATTTATTCCAGAAGGGCCGAATTCTCCTGATGACGGAGGCCATAAAGAACCCGAAATATACGAGCTTTCTCCTGAACAAAAACAATTGGCTGTAGTATCCCAGTATGGGAATGATGCTTCTGCGGCATTGAATCAATCTATTATGCTCAAAGTGAAAGGGGCGGTGCAGCATACGCTGTTAGAACAAGCGGTGCGAAATATTGTAAAACGCCATGACGCTTTACGCACGGTCATTCATGTCGATGACGAAGTACAGCAAGTGCAGGCTCGAATAAATGTTGAAATTCCTGTCATCGATTTTACCGGTTACCCGAATGAACAGCGAGAGTCGGAGGTTCAAAAATGGCTGACGGAAGATGCCAAGCGCCCGTTTCATTTCCAGGAACAGAAGCCCTTGTTTAGAGTTCATGTGCTTACGTCGAATCAAGACGAACATCTGATAGTGCTGACATTTCATCATATCATCGCCGATGGCTGGTCGATCGCTGTTTTTGTACAAGAGCTAGAGAGCACGTACGCTGCCATCGTACAAGGAAGCCCGCTTCCATCTCATGAGGTTGCTTCGTTTCGCCAATATTTAGATTGGCAGCAAGCTCAGATAGAGAATGGTCATTATGAAGAAGGAGTTCGTTATTGGCGGCAGCATCTCTCTGAACCAATACCGCAGGCATTCTTGCCCAGCATGAGTTCTTCCCGTTATCCGCATGGTTACGAGGGAGATCGCTATACAGTTACACTGGACCGTCCATTGAGCGAGGCGATAAAGTCATTAAGCATTCGGATAAAAAATAGCGTATTTGTAACTATTCTGGGAGCATTTCATCTTTTTTTGCAGCAGCTTACCAAGCAGGCTGGCCTTGTAATTGGGATTCCAACCGCAGGCCAATTGCATATGAAACAACATAAGCTGATTGGAAATTGTGTCAACATGGTTCCCGTGAAGAACACTGCTTCTTCAGAAAGCACATTAGCCGATTATCTGGGTCATATGAAGGAAACCATGGATCAAGTCATGCGACATCAAGATGTTCCGATGACATTAGTGGCCAGCCAGCTTCCGCACGATCAAATGCCGGATATGCGTATTATTTTTAATTTGGACAGACCTTTTCGAAAGCTTGACTTTGGACAGATGGAGGCTGAGCTCATTGCGTACCCTATAAAATGCATTTCATACGATTTATTTCTTAACGTAACGGAGTTGGATCAAGAGTATGTTCTTGATTTCGATTTTAATACGAACGTCATCAGTCCGGAAATCATGAACAAGTGGGGAGCGGGCTTTGTAAACTTGCTGAAAAAAATGGTTGAGGGAGACTCGGCTCCTCTTGATGCCTTAATCATGTTTTCCGAGGAAGATCAATTCGACTTGCTTGAGCTGTATGCCGATCATCAGCTGCGTATCTCTTCAACATTAGACCATAAGGGTGTTCGTGCCGTTTACGAAGAGCCGGAAAATGAAACAGAACGGCAAATTGCGCAGATTTGGGCGGAGCTTCTCGGCCTGGAGAAAGTGGGCAGATCTGACCACTTTCTGTCTTTGGGAGGAAACTCGCTAAAAGCGACGCTTATGCTTTCTAAGATTCAGCAAACATTTAATCAAAAGGTATCTATAGGGCAATTCTTCAGCCATCAGACTGTTAAGGAGTTGGCGAATGTCATCCGGGGTGAAAAGAATGTCAAGTATCCCCCGATGAAGCCTGTTGAGCAGAAAGTCTTTTACCGGACATCTCCAGCTCAGCAAAGAGTATATTTCCTCCATCAAATGGAACCGAATCAAGTTTCACAAAACATGTTTGGCCAAATATCGATTATAGGGAAGTACGATGAAAAAGCCTTGATCGCATCCCTTCAACAGGTCATGAAGCGGCATGAAGCGTTTCGCACTTCTTTTCACATCATAGATGGTGAAATTGTGCAGCAGATTGCTGGCGAGCTTGGTTTTAACGTTCGTGTCCATTCGATGGACCGTAAAGAATTTGAAGCCTACGCAGATGGGTTTGTACAACCTTTCCGTCTGGAACTAGCTCCTTTGGTTCGTGCGGAGCTGATCAAGATCGATAATGAACAGGCTGAATTGCTCATCGATATGCATCATATCATTTCCGACGGCTATTCCATGAGCATACTTACAAATGAATTGTTCGCTTTTTATCATGGTAACCCATTACCGGAAATTAAATTTGAATATAAAGACTTCGCAGAGTGGCAAAACCAGCTGTTAATCGGAGAGGTCATGGAGCAGCAGGAAACATACTGGCTCGAGCAATTCAAGGAAGAAGTTCCTGTCCTTCAACTGCCGACAGACGGTTCAAGAGCGATGGAATGGTCTTCCGAAGGACAGCGTGTGACCTGCTCCTTGCAGTCGAGTTTAATCCGTTCGCTTCAAGAAATGTCGCAACAGACGGGAACGACTCTGTATATGGTGCTTCTGGCTGCTTACAACGTGCTGCTTCACAAATATACGGGCCAAGAAGATATCGTCGTAGGCACGCCTGTTTCCGGAAGAAATCACCCGAATATCGAAAGCATGATCGGTATATTCATTCAAACCATGGGGATTCGCACGAAACCACAGGCTAATAAAAGGTTTACGGATTATTTGGAGGAAGTAAAACGGCAAACGCTTGATGCTTTCGAAAACCAGGATTATCCGTTTGACTGGCTAGTAGAAAAATTAAACGTACAACGGGAAACAACGGGTAAGTCACTGTTTAACACAATGTTCGTGTATCAAAATATTGAATTCCAAGAGATTCATCAAGATAGGTGTACATTTAGGGTAAAAGAACGTAATCCCGGAGTCTCTTTATATGATTTGATGTTAACGATCGAGGATGCAGGACAACAGTTAGATATTCATTTCGATTTTAATCCAAACCAGTTTGAACAAGAAACGGTGGAGCAAATCATAAAGCACTACACCCGTATTTTAGACAGCCTTGTTAAGGAGCCGGAGAAATCCTTGTCTTCCGTTCCTATGCTTTCTGACATCGAGAGGCACCAGCTTCTGATGGAGTGTAATGACACAAAGACGCCGCTTTCGCACAGCGACACAGTATGTCAATGGTTTGAAAAGCAAGCAGAACAGCGGCCTGATTATGAAGCCGTTATATTCGGCAATGAGCGGTGCACGTATAGACAGCTAAATGAGCGGGCAAACCAATTGGCGCGAACGTTAAGAACAAAGGGTGTTCAAGCGGATCAGTTCGTTGCCATCATCTGCCCGCATCGCATCGAGCTGATTGTTGGGATTTTGGCTGTTCTAAAAGCCGGCGGAGCATATGTGCCAATTGATCCGGAGTATCCTGAGGACCGGATACAGTATATGCTGAAGGATTCAGAGGCTAAGATCGTTTTGACACAGCTCGATTTGCATAAACACTTAACGCTTGATGCTGACGTTGTGCTTTTGGATGAGGAAAGCTCATATCATGAGGATCGTTCCAATCTTGAACCGATCTGCGGTGCAAATGATTTGGCTTACATGATCTATACATCTGGCTCCACAGGGAACCCGAAAGGTGTACTCATTGAGCACCGAGGGTTAGCCAATTATATTGGATGGGCGAAAGAGGTTTATGTGAATGATGAGAAAACCAACTTCCCTTTATACTCGTCCGTCTCTTTTGACCTAACGGTGACGTCGATTTTCACACCGCTGATCACAGGAAATACCATTATTGTCTATGATGGCGAAGACAAAAGTGCGGTGCTATCAACAATTATGCAGGATCCGAGAATAGATATCATCAAAATGACGCCGGCGCATTTGCATGTGCTTAAAGAAATGAATATAGCAGAGGGAACAACAGTTCGGAAAATGATTGTCGGCGGAGAAAATTTAAGCACCCGGCTTGCCCAAAGTATCAGTGAGCAGTTTAAAGGCCAACTGGACATATTCAATGAATACGGGCCGACAGAAGCGGTCGTCGGATGTATGATTTATCGGTACGACGCTGAACGTGACAGGCGAGAATTTGTGCCAATAGGCACACCGGCCGCCAATACGAGCATTTATGTGTTGGATGCCAGCATGAACTTGGTTCCGATTGGCGTACCGGGTGAAATGTATATCAGTGGAGCCGGTGTAGCCAGAGGATACTGGAATCGTCCGGGTTTAACAGCAGAGAAGTTCGTTCACAACCCGTTTGCTCCGGGAACGATCATGTACAAAACGGGGGACTTGGCAAAACGATTACGTGATGGAAATCTCATATATTTAGGCCGAATCGATGAACAAGTCAAAATCCGAGGACATCGAATTGAACTTGGTGAAGTTGAAGCTGCCATGCATAAAGTGGAAGCGGTCCAAAAGGCTGTAGTTATAGCCAGAGAAGAAGAGGATGGCTTACTACAATTGTGTGCGTATTATGTGAGCAATAAACCTATAACAATTGCGGAGATTAGAGAACAATTATCACAGGAGCTCCCGGACTACATGATTCCGTCCCATTATGTCCAACTTGAGCAATTACCGTTAACGTCCAACGGGAAAATAAATCGTAAAGCACTGCCTGCACCAGAGGTAAGTTTAGAGCAGATAGCTGAATATGTACCGCCAGGCAATGAGGTTGAATCTAAGCTTGCAGCCTTATGGCAAGAGGTGCTCGGAATACATCGTGTGGGGATCAAGCATAATTTCTTCGATCTTGGAGGAAATTCCATACGAGCGACGGCCTTAGCTGCCAGAATCCACAAAGAACTGGATGTCAATCTGTCTGTAAAAGACATATTTAAGTTTCCTACTATTGAACAGTTGGCTAACATGGCGTTACGCATGGAGAAAATTCGATATGTATCAATTCCGTCTGCACAGGAAATGTCCTATTATCCGGTTTCTTCGGCACAGAAACGGATGTATTTGTTAAGTCATGCAGAAGGAGGCGAGCTGACGTACAATATGACGGGCGCCATGAGTGTAGAAGGGGCTATTGATTTAGACCGATTGACGTCTGCTTTTCAAAAATTAATTGAACGTCATGAAGTTTTGCGGACCAGCTTTGAACTATACGAAGGCGAACCGGCACAGCGAATTCATCCAAGCGTTGAATTTACAATAGAACAGATTCAAGCGAGAGAAGAGGAAGTGGAAGACCGTGTGCTTGATTTTATCAAATCGTTTGATTTAACCAAGCCGCCGTTAATGCGAGTCGGACTGATTGAACTTACACCTGAAAAGCATGTGCTGCTGGTCGATATGCATCACATCATTTCCGATGGCGTGTCTATGAACATTCTGATGAAAGATTTAAACCAATTTTATGAGGGAAACGAACCGGATCCGCTTCCCATTCAATATAAGGACTATGCGGTTTGGCAGCAAACGGAAACTCAAAGGAAAAACATCAAAAAACAGGAAGCGTATTGGCTCAATCATTTTCATGATGAGATTCCTGTATTGGATATGCCAACGGATTACGAGAGACCTGCCATACGCAATTACGAAGGCGAATCATTTGAATTTCTTATACCGACAGAATTAAAACAGCGCTTAAGTCAAATGGAAGAAGCTACAGGAACAACATTGTATATGATTTTAATGGCAGCTTATATGATTCTTTTATCCAAATACAGCGGACAGGAAGATATCGTCGTAGGTACCCCGGTCGCCGGCCGAAGTCATATGGATGTAGAGTCTGTTGTGGGAATGTTTGTCAATACCTTAGTCATTCGCAATCACCCGGCAGGCCGTAAAACATTCGAGGATTACTTAAACGAAGTGAAGGAAAACATGCTACATGCCTATCAAAATCAAGACTATCCATTGGAAGAATTGATCCAACATGTACATCTTCCAAAAGATTCAAGCCGCAACCCTTTGTTCGATACGATGTTTGTGCTGCAAAATCTTGATCAGGCTGAATTAACGCTTGATTCCCTTCGATTCACGCCTTATAAGCTTCATCATACAGTTGCAAAATTCGATCTCACCTTGTCGATTCAGACAGGTCAAGACAAACATCACGGTCTGTTCGAATATTCGAAGAAACTATTTAAGAAAAGCAGAATCGAAGCTTTGTCAAAAGACTATTTACACATCTTATCCGCTATCAGTCAACAGCCAAGTATTCAAATCGAACATATCGAATTAAACGGCAGCACCGCGGAAGATGATAACATGATCCATTCTATTGAACTGAACTTTTAAAAAGCATGGGAAAGCATACATTATTTTCTTTATACTCTAAAAAATGAGGTGCTCCAATGTCGGTGTTTAAAAATCAAGTAACGTACTGGGATAATCTGTTTGATGAAGAGGATAGCCTTAGTGTAATCCCGTATTTTAAAACAGCGGAAAACGCATCATTAACCCGTGTTGGCTACCAGGAAAAAAGCATCTATCGTTCCTTATCTCCAGAAGTATCTCAAAGAATATTGACAATGGCCAATCATTCCGAAATGGCAACCTATTTGATTTTATTGGCAGGCATTGAATGTTTGTTGTATAAATATACGGATCGAGCGAGCACGATTCTGGGTATTCCAACGGTATCTAAGCAAAAAAGCAGCTCTTCAGCTGTCAATACCATTGTCCTATTGAAAAATACGCTTAGCTGCCAAAGTACATTTAAAACTGTGTTCGAACAACTAAAAAAAGCGGTTAATAATTCGCTAAAAAATCAAAACCTGCCTTTTCGAAAAATCGTCCAGCATGTAAATGTGCAATACGACAATGAGAACATCCCGTTAATTCATACCGTTGTTTCGCTCAATGAAATTCATTCCTTGCAATTTAAGGAAGACATTGCAACTGATACGTTGTTTCATTTTGACTTGGAGAGTAGCGAGATTCATTTGAAACTTATTTATAACGGAAATCTTTATGATGAGGACTATATGGACCAAATCGTGTCCCATCTCGATCAGCTGCTGTCCGTGATCTTGTTCCAGCCCCAAGCTGCAATCCATACAGCACAAGTCATACCCGAAGCGGTCAAACAGGAAATTTTGTTTGACTTTAATGACACCGCCGCAGATTATCCTGGAAACAAGACTGTAAGTCAATTATTTGAAGAGCAGGCGGAAAGAACGCCTGATTATGTAGCTGTTAAGTTCGATAACAACCATATGACATTCAGAGAATTGAATGAGAAATCTAATCGTTTGGCAAGAACGTTGCGAAACTACGGTGTTCAAGCCGATACATTGGTCGCCATCATGTCAGAGCGTTCATTAGAAATGATCGTGTCCATCATGGCCATTTGGAAGGCAGGGGGCGCTTATGTGCCTCTTGACCCTGAATATCCGGAAGAGCGGCTTCAATATGTGCTGAATGATGCGAATGCAGATGTGCTTGTTGTTCAGCGGCATTTCAAAAACAGCCTTGTCTTTGACGGCCCGATGATCGATCTAAATGACGAAACATCTTACCATGCTGATTGCTCACTGTTATTGCCGATTGCAGAACACAGCCATTTGGCCTATGTCATCTATACCTCAGGCACAACAGGGAAGCCGAAAGGGGTTATGGTCGAACACGGCGGGATTGTGAATTCGCTCCAGTGGAAAAAGGCGTTTTTTAAGCATTCTGCTGAGGATCGCGTCCTTGTTTTGTATCCCTATGTTTTCGATGCGTTTATTTTAAATTTCTTCGGTCCGCTAATCTCTGGCGCTGCTTTGTATCTTTTGCCTAATGAAGACAACAAAGATCTTTTTGCAATACAAAACGTTCTGAAGCAGGAGAGGATTACCCATTTCTCGACTTCTCCCCGGCTGTTACAAGCAATGACCGAACAGATGAGCGCAGAGGACTTCTTTCATGTTCAACATGTCGTTGTAGGCGGAGAGAAACTTGAACCCGACACGGTAGAGCGGCTGTTTTCTCTGCAGCCTCAGATTCGCATCAATAATGAATACGGCCCTACGGAAAATAGCGTGGTTTCTACGTTTCAACCTGTTTATTCTGCTGATGAACAGATCACAATTGGCAAGCCGGTGGCCAATCACCAAGTCTATATTTTAGGAGCACACCGCCAAATCCAGCCGATAGGCGTACCCGGAGAACTGTATATCGGAGGATCTGGAGTGGCCCGCGGCTACCTTAATCAACCTGATTTAACTGAAGAAAAATTTGTTGACCATTTGCTTATCCCCGGCCGCAAGATGTATAAAACGGGGGATCTTGCTAGATGGCTGCCCGATGGAAAAATCGAATATTTGGGACGAATCGACCATCAAGTGAAAATCCGCGGCTACCGTATCGAGCTTGGCGAGGTGGAGGCGGCCCTATCCAACCTGGAAGAGGTTCGTGAGACGGCAGTCGTTGCGCGAGAGGGTCAAGACGGAACCAAGCAATTGTATGCCTATTATGTTGGAGAACCATCTTTAAGTACAGGGCAGTTCAGAGAGATATTATCACGAGAGCTGCCGGATTATATGATTCCTTCTTACTTTATCCATTTAGAACGAATACCACTCACTTCTAATGGAAAAATCGATCTGAAAGCTTTACCTGTTGCTGATGAAAAAACGCGGATGGAAAATGAATACATAGCACCGCAAAACTCAATAGAAGAACTGCTGGCGTCCATTTGGCAGGAGGTACTAGGCACTGAGCGTATAGGAATTCTAGATAATTTCTTTGATTTTGGCGGAGATTCAATTAAATCAATTCAGGTTTCTTCAAGATTGTATCAATCCGGATACAAGATTGACATGAAACACTTGTTTAAATATCCCACCATTGCGGAGCTAAGCCCATTTGTAGAGCCGGTTAGCAGAATGGCGGATCAAGGAGAAGTGAAGGGAAGGACAAGCCTGACCCCGATTCAGCATTGGTTTTTTGAACAAAATATGCCTCATGCGAACCATTATAATCAGGCCGTAATGTTATATTCAGCGCAAGGATTTAAAGAGTCTCCGCTTCGCCGAGCCATAGAAAGTATTGCTGTGCATCACGATGCATTGCGGATGGTTTTTGAAGAATCGCCGAACGGATATGCTGCTCGAATTGCGGGCACAGAAGAAAGTAAATTGTACGAGCTGGAAGTGATGAATTGTAAAGAGGATGCCGATCCGGCTCATGCTGTTGCCAATAAAGCGAATCAGATTCAAAGCAGTATGGAATTGAGCCAAGGACCTTTGATGAAGCTTGGTTTGTTCAAATGTGCAGACGGAGATCATTTGCTTATTGCGATTCATCACTTAGTTATTGACGGGGTATCCTGGCGCATTTTACTTGAGGATTTCGCAAGCGGCTATGAGCAGGCGGAGCGCGGGAAAATGGTTCGGCTTCCGCAAAAAACAGACTCGTTTCCATTCTGGGCGGAGCAATTGTCCAAGTATGCACAGGAAACCGATATGGAGCGAGAGCTTGCCTATTGGAACGAGCTTACAAGGTTAGAGCTGAAACCATTGCCTAAGGATAACGCTGTTGAAGATTCATTATTGAAAGACAGCGATGACGTAACGATTCAATGGACAAGAGAAGAAACACAGCAATTATTAAAACAAGCGAATCGCGCTTATAACACAGAAATTAATGATCTTTTGCTGACTTCACTAGGGCTGGCCGTTCACAGATGGACAGGCATGGAGGAAGTTGTCGTGAACTTAGAGGGTCACGGAAGAGAACCGGTTATTCCAGATGTGGATATCACTCGCACGGTAGGATGGTTTACGAGCCAGTACCCTGTCGTACTGAAGATTGAAGCAGGAAAAGAGCTGTCACAGCGCATTAAGACTGTGAAAGAAGGGCTGCGCCTGGTTCCCAATAAAGGAATGAATTATAGTATCATTCAATATTTATCCGGCCGTGCGGAAGCTGACAGCCTGCAGCTTCATCCCGAAATTCGGTTTAATTACTTAGGGCAGTTTGACCAAGACTTGCAGCAGCATGCTTTACAGGTATCTCCTTATTCGACAGGTGTATCGATGAATGAAAACCAGCCGAGAACGGCCGTACTTGATTTGAATGGCATGATTGCAGAGGGGAAATTATCGCTGACACTCAGCTATAGCCATAAGCAATATGAAAGATCGACCATGGAGCAATTTGCCCGAAATATAAAAGAAAGTCTGCAAGAAATCATTGTGCATTGCGTAAGCCAGCAGCAGACGTCATTGACGCCAAGTGATGTTTTGTTAAAGGATATCAAAATAGACGAATTGGAAGAGCTTTTGGACCAAACGCGTGAATTAGGCGAAGTGGAAAATATATATCCGTTAACGCCGATGCAAAAAGGCATGCTGTTTCACAGCTTGTTTGACTCAAGTTCCGGCGCATATTTTCAGCAAACGACGTTTGATTTGCATGGAGATTTGGATATCGATTCATTTTCAAAAAGCTTGGATGATTTAACAAAACGATATGAAATTTTCCGCACGAACTTTCTCAAAGGGAAAGATCAGCCGCTGCAAATCATATGTAAAACGAAAAAGATTGGTTTCCAATTCATCGATTTGCGTGAGATGGATCAAGCGCAGCAAGATGACCGGATTTGTGCATACGCCAAAGAAGATAAGCTTCGGGGGTTCGACTTAGCGAAAGACGTGTTAATGCGCGTAATTGTCCTTCGCACGGATGATACGACATATCGCTTTATATGGAGTTTTCATCATATCTTGATGGACGGATGGTGCTTGCCGCTTATCACGAAAGAAATATTTGATCATTACTTTGCTTTGCTCCAGCAAAAGCAGCCCGAACAATCAGCGATTACACCATATAGTCAATATATTGAATGGCTTGATCGTCAAGATGAAGAAGAGGCCAAGCGTTATTGGGATCAATATTTGGAAGGGTATGAAGAACAAACCGTCCTTCTCAAGGACAGTCACCAAGCAGAGGATGAGCATTATTTTCCGGAGAAAGTGTCATGTGCCATCGACACCGATCTCACTTTGAAAATGAAGCAAACGGCCAGCAAGCACCATGTCACACTGAACACACTGCTGCAAACGGCGTGGGGGATTTTGCTGCAGAAATACAATCAAAGCCGTGACGTCGTTTTTGGAAGTGTTGTATCCGGAAGGCCTTCGGCGATTCCAAACGTGGAAACCATGATTGGCTTATTCATTAACACCATTCCTGTGCGAATCCAATGTGAAGCTGGAACCACTTTTGCTGAGCTCATGAAACGGACGCAGGAAAGGGCAGTAGCCTCTCAAAAGTATGAGACGTATCCGTTGTACGATATACAAGCTCTTACGACCCAAAAACAAAATTTAATTACACATTTAATGATATTTGAAAACTACCCTGTAGATCAGTACATGGAAAGTATCGGTCAACATCACGAATCGCCTATCGCAATTTCAAACGTTAAAATGGAAGAGCAAACCAACTACCATTTAAATTTAACTGTTATACCGGGTGATGTAATCAATATTAATTTTGAATATAACGCTAAGGTGTATGATCGCGAAAGCATGGAGCGGGTTCGCGGACACCTCTTGCAAATTTTGCATCAAGTCGTTGCTGATGCGGATATCCGGGTGGAACAATTGGAATTGTTGACGGAAGGCGAAAAAAGACAGCTTCTTCAGACCCTGAATGATACAGCCGCGCCATATCCGCAGACAACGGTTTATCAATGGTTTGAAGCGCAGTCGCAGCAAACACCAGATCAAGCTGCTGTTATTGATGAGGACAAGCAGATTACTTACCATCAGCTCAATGAGCGAGCAAACCGGCTGGCACGAACATTGAGAGCTAGGGGTGTGCAAGCGGACCAACCTGTGGCCATCATCAGCAGGAACAGCATCGAATTGGTGACTGGGATACTTGCCATTCTAAAAGCCGGGGGCGCCTACGTCCCAATAGATCCAGAATATCCGCAAGACCGAATTCAGTACATTCTGGAAGATTCAAAAGCCGGAATCATCTTGATGCCGCGTGACATCCTACAGCAGATTACCTATGAAGGCGTCGTGATTTTATTGGATGAGGAAAGCGCCTATCACGAAGAAGCCTCTAACCTTGAACCGCTCAGCAATGCGAACCATTTGGCTTATGTGATCTACACGTCTGGTTCCACAGGCAAGCCTAAAGGCGTATTAATCGAGCACTGGGGATTGAGCAATTATATTTGGTGGGCGAAAGAGGTCTATGTGAAGAGAGAGAAAACCAATTTCCCATTATACTCGTCCATCTCTTTTGATTTAACAGTAACTTCTATTTTTACACCTTTGGTCACAGGCAATACGATTATTGTCTATGACGGAGAGGACAAAACTGCTTTGCTTTCATCGATTGTGCAGGACCAAAGGGTGGATATCATTAAATTGACCCCGGCTCATTTGCACGTATTGAAAGCAATGAATATCGCCAATAAGACAGCGATCCGAAAAATGATCGTAGGAGGAGAGAATCTCAGCACTCAGTTAGCCCAAAGCATTCATGAGCAATTCGACGGCCAAATTGAAATATGCAATGAATATGGGCCGACGGAAACTGTTGTCGGATGCATGCTTTATCGTTACGATGCAGTCAAAGACATGAGAGAATCGGTGCCAATCGGTACAGCAGCGGCCAACATGAGCATTTATGTGTTGGACGAGGATATGAAACCGGTGCCGATCGGCGTACCTGGAGAAATATATATAAGTGGAGCCGGCGTTGCCAGAGGATATTTGAACCGGCCGGAATTAACAGCTGAGAAATTTGTTAAAAACCCGTTTGTAACCGGAGCCAGAATGTACAAGACCGGGGATTTGGCGAAGTGGCTCCCAGATGGGAACATTGAATACTTGGGACGAATGGATGAGCAAGTCAAAATCAGAGGCTATCGCATTGAATTAGGCGAGATTGAAACAGCGATGCTTCAAGCAGAAGAGATCAAAGAAGCTGTTGTCATAGCCAGAGAAGATGCACATGGATTGAAGCAGCTGTGTGGGTATTACGTGAGCGGCCAATCCATAACGGTATCCCAGATCCGGGAGCAATTGTCTCAATCCCTGCCTGGCTATATGATTCCAGCCTATTTTACCGAACTGGAGAAAATGCCTTTAACGCCGAATGGAAAAATAAACCGAAAAGAGCTGCCGGCACCTGATTTACAGCTGCATGACAGAGTAGCATATAAGCCTCCTCGCACTCAGGTGGAACAACTATTAGTTTCGACTTGGGAGTCAGTATTAGGCGCTGAAAAGATTGGCATTCTGGATAATTTCTTTGATCTTGGCGGGGATTCCATTAAGTCGATTCAAGTGTCTTCCAGACTAAATCAACTGGGATACAAAATGGAAATCAAACACTTGTTTCAATATGCGACGATTGCAGAATTGAGTCCGCATATCGAGCAGAACGTGCGCATTCCCGATCAAGATGAAGTCAAAGGAAAGGTAAGCCTGACTCCAATCCAGCACTGGTTCTTTGAGCAAACAACGACAGATCCGCATTATTATAATCAAGCTGTCATGCTGTATGCGCCGCAAGGCTTTCAGGAATCGCCGCTTCGCCAAACGCTGCAAAAGCTTGGAGAGCATCACGATGCGCTCCGCATGACGTTCCATGCGACAGAACACGGATACAAGGCCTGGAATGCAGAGATCGCTCAAAGCGAGCTATATCATCTTGACGTCATCAATCTAAAAGCAGAAGCCGACCCAGGTCCGGCCATTGAAGCCAAGGCTAACCAGATACAGAACAGCATGCAGTTAAGCGATGGGCCATTGATGAAAGCAGGATTGTTTCAATGTGCGGATGGGGATCATTTGCTCATTGCAATCCATCATTTAATTGTAGATGGGATTTCCTGGCGCATTTTAATGGAGGATATCGTTAGCGGCTACAAGCAAGCCGTTAAAGGGCAAGACATTCAATTGCCGTACAAAACAGACTCTTTCCGGCTATGGGCCGAAAAGCTCTCGGCATATGCGCAAAGTGATGCCATAAAGCAAGAACAAGAGTATTGGGCACGGATTGAACAAACCGATGTGAAACCGTTGCCTAAAGATTTTCAGGAATCGCATACGTATTCAAAAGACAGTGAAACAGTAACTGTGGAATGGACCAAAGAAGAGACGGAGCAATTATTAAAACAAGCGAATCGCGCTTATAACACTGAAATAAACGATCTTCTGTTAAGCTCCTTAGGACTTTCCATATCACATTGGTCAGGACTTGAACAGATTGCATTTCATTTAGAAGGACACGGAAGAGAAGAAGTGATCCCAGATATGGATATCTCTCGCACGGTGGGCTGGTTTACAAGTCTGTTTCCGGTTGTGCTTCACATAGAACCAGGCAAAGAAATATCTTATTACATCAAGACGGCCAAAGAAGAGCTGCGCCAAATCCCGCATAAAGGGATCGGCTATGGAGTACTAAGGTATTTAAGCGGCTTAACAGCGACACTCCCAGCGAAAATGACTCCAGAGATCAGTTTTAATTACCTGGGGCAGTTTGATCAAGATTTTCAAAATCATGCGGTTCAATTATCTTCCTACTCCTGCGGTTCAGACTCGAGCGGAAATCAAATCAGACCATACGTATTGAATATGAACGGGATGATTGTCAATGATCGATTGATGGTGACGATTAGCTACAGCACCAAACAATACGCAAAAGAAACGATCGACCAGTTATCGGCAGTTATTCAAAACAACCTTCGAACAGTCATTGAGCATTGTGTTCATAAAAAACAAACGGAACTGACGCCAAGCGATATTTTGTTAAAAGGCATGACCATTGACGAATTAGACCAGCTTTTGATCCAACTGCCGAATTCAGGCGAGATCGAGAATGTGTATCCGTTAACTCCGATGCAGAAGGGGATGCTGTTTCACAGCTTGCTGGATGAGGATTCAAATTCTTATTTCGAACAAGCATCATTTGATTTACAGGGAGAATTAAAGATCGACAGGTTTGAAGCAAGCTTGGATCATTTATTTGCTAAGTATGCCGTGCTGCGAACCCGTTTTTATAGCGGCTGGAATGATATCCCCTTACAAATTGTCTATAAGACACAAAGAATGGAAGTTCATTTTACAGATTTACGTGACATAGATGAGAACCGGTGTAAGGATAAAATCGCATCCTACCAAAGTGAGGATAAAGCGAAAGGATTTGACTTGGCTAGGGATCCATTGATGCGCATCGCGATTTTCCGTATCGAAGAGCGCAAGTATCATTTGATTTGGAGTTTCCATCATATTGTTATGGACGGCTGGTGCCTGCCTCTTATTACGAAGGAAGTATTTGAACACTATATCGGTTTGCAAGAGGGCAGGGAAACAGACCTTGCGTATACTGATCCTTACAGTAAATATATCGAATGGCTTGATCAGCAGGATCAAAATGCGGCCAAACGGTACTGGAGTAAGTATCTTGAAGACTACAAAGGTGAAAACCGTATTCTTCACAAAAGACCGCAGCATGAACGAAAAGCGTATGCTTATGCCAATGAGATCAGCCGATTCGATCAAAAACAAACAAGACAATTGCAGCGGATCGCAAACCAGCATCATGTCACGGTAAATACGTTGATTCAAACACTTTGGGGAATTTTATTACAAAAATATAGTGGGACCGGAGACGTTGTCTTTGGCAGTGTCGTGTCGGGAAGGCCTGCAGAAATCTCTGGAGTGGAACAAATGATCGGTCTGTTCATTAATACAATTCCAGTTCGAATCTGCTGTGACGAGGGCAGCTCTTTCGTTGAAGCGATGAAAATGGTTCAAGACAAGGCACTGGCTTCCCAATCATACGATACCTATCCGTTATATGAAATTCAGGCACAAACGGAGCAAAAGCAAAACTTAATTGATCATATTCTGATCTTTGAAAACTATCCGATAGGACAACAGGTGGAGCAAGGCCATGATGCTGCAGAGCTAAACATTATGAATTTTCATATGGAAGAGCATTCACATTACGATTTTAATATGGTTGTCATTCCTGGCGAACAACTGAACGTTCATTTTGGCTATAACCAAAACGTATATGAACAATCAGAAGTGAAGCGGATTAGCGGGCATTTTGAACAGCTAATGCATCAGGTATTAGAGCACCCAAACATCAAAATAGAAGAATTGGAGCTTTTGACTCAGCAAGAGAAGGAACAGCTGCTCAGCCGTTTTCAGACTAGAGAAATGCGCTACTCACACGAACAAACAATTCATGAGCGGTTCGAGGAACAAGCGCTCCGTACGCCAAATCGTGCAGCAGTTGTATTCGAGGGAGAATCGTTAACCTATGGCGAACTGAACAAACGAGCCAATCAGCTTGCGCAAGCCTTGCGAGTCGAAGGAATACAAGCGGGTCAACTCGTCGGCATTATGGCTGAACGTTCTCTGGAGATGATTGTAGGGATCTTCGGGATTTTAAAAGCGGGCGGGGCGTATTTGCCAATAGACCCTGATTCTCCTGTAGAACGAATTCATTATATCGCAAGGGACTCAAGCATTAACGTATTGCTTACACACGGCGAACTGCCTGAAAAACTCAACTTTTCCGGAACATGTATCAATATGAAAGAGGAACAAGCCTACCATGAAACAGATATCAATCTGGCGGTGCCATGCCAGTTCGATCAACTGGCCTATTGCATTTACACTTCTGGCACGACAGGTACGCCGAAAGGCACGTTGATTGAACATCGCCAGGTGATTCATCTCATCGAAGGACTGCGTAATGAGGTTTACTCCGCTTATGATGGGGTTTTGCATGTGGCCATGCTCGCTCCATATTATTTTGATGCTTCGGTCCAGCAAATGTATGCTTCCTTGTTGTTAGGACATACCTTGTTTATCGTTCCCAAAGAGGCTGTGTCTGATGGCGAGGCCTTATGCCAATACTATCGACAGCATCACATTGACGTAACCGACGGGACGCCCGCCCATTTGAAGCTGCTGGTAGCTGCAGATGATAGGGAAGGAGTACCGCTTCGTCATCTGTTAATCGGAGGAGAGGCACTTCCGAAAACGACGGTAACCAAGTTCATGCACTTATTTGGCGCTGATGGCGCAGTACCTGCCATCACAAATGTATATGGACCAACCGAAACTTGTGTCGATGCTTCCTTGTTCAACATCAAAGTTTCTGCGGACGCTTGGACTCGCAGTCAAGTTCATGTCCCTATAGGCAAGCCGCTGGGCAACAATCGCATGTACATTCTCGATTCGCAGCAGCGATTACAGCCAGTGGGCGTTCAAGGCGAGTTGTACATTGCTGGGGATAGCGTGGGGCGCGGATATTTGAACTTGCCGGAATTAACGAATGAAAAATTCGTTAACGATCCGTTTGTTCCTTCGGGTCGAATGTATAGAACCGGAGATCTGGCCCGTCTTTTGCCGGACGGCAATATAGAATTTATTGGGCGCGTCGATCATCAGGTGAAAATTCATGGTTTTAGGATTGAACTCGGTGAAATTGAATCGATAATGTTGAACATTCCTGAGATTCAAGAAGCCGTCGCTTCTGTCCTTGAAGATGCAGATGGCGAGCATTATATATGCGGGTACTATGTAGCGAACAAGCCATTCCCGACGAGTCAGCTTAGGGATCGCCTCACCCGGCATTTGCCAGGATATATGATTCCGGCTTATTTTGTGCAAATGGATCAAATGCCATTAACGCCAAACGGAAAGCTGAATCGCAACTTATTACCAGAACCGGATGGAAAGCGATATGGGGGCTCGGAATATGTGCCGCCGCGAAATTCAACAGAAATGAAGCTCGCAAGGATTTGGCAGGATGTTCTCTGTTTAGAACAGGTGGGGATTCGAGATAACTTTTTTGATATAGGTGGACACTCCCTGCGAGCGACGACGCTCATTGCAAAAATTCAAAAGCAATTGCATGTTCAAATTCCATTGCGAAACATATTCCAGTTCCCAACAATTGAACAGCTCGCACAGGCAATCATGACGATGGAGGAAACCGGGTATGCTTCTATTCCTCTAATTGAAAAGAGGCCATATTATCCAGTTTCTTCTGCACAAAAAAGACTTTATATTCTCAACCATTTGGAAGGCGGAGAGCTGAGCTACAACATGCTGGGCCTGATGACTGTCAAAGGTGAGCTGGATCGGGATAAGCTGCAGCAGGCCTTTGCCAAATTGATTCATCGCCATGAATCTTTACGCACCGGCTTCAAAATGGTGGACGGAGAACCTGTTCAGTACGTCTTAGATCACGTTGAATTTGCAGTAGAGTCGTATTATGCCAAGGAAGATGAAATCGATCATTGTATCAGTCAATTTGTTCGTGCATTTCAACTGGAGGAGCCTCCGCTCCTTCGTGTCGGGCTGATTGAGCTTCAACCCAGTCACGCAATACTGATGTTTGATATGCATCATATTATCTCTGACGGAACATCCATGAATGTACTGATCAAAGAATTTGTAAGAGCATATCAAGGAGCGGAATTACCGCCCCTGCGAATCCAATACAAAGACTACTCAGTATGGCAAACCGGAGAAGCGCGATTAGAACAAATCCAAAAGCAAGAAGACTATTGGTTGGAGCTGTACAGCGGCGATATCCCTGTCCTTCATTTGCCAACCGATTATATACGGCCTTCCACACGGGATTTTACCGGGGCGACGCTGCACTTTACGATTGATGAGAAAAGAAGCGAGGGATTAAAACAACTGGCACTCAAAACCGAATCCACTTTATATATGGTGCTGCTGGCGTCCTACACCTTATTGCTGTCCAAATACAGCGGCCAGGAAGACATTGTTGTGGGGAGTCCCATAGCAGGAAGACCGCATGCGGATTTGGATTCCATCATCGGGATGTTCGTCAACACACTGGCGATGCGAAATTATCCTGCCAAAGAGAAGACATTCTCTCAGTACCTCGCTGAAGTGAAGGAAAATGCATTAAAAGCTTATGAGCATCAAGATTATCCGTTTGAAGCGCTCGTCGACCAGCTGAACATCGCCAGGGATTTAAGCCGTAATCCGTTGTTCGACACGATGTTTGTGTTGCAAAACACAGAGCAAGAACAATTAGGGATGGATGGTTTGACGTTTAAACCTTATCCTAGCAAGCATACGATGGCTAAATTTGATTTAACCTTAACGGCTGTAGAAGAAGAGACACACATTCATTGCACAATGGAATACCTGACGACACTGTTCAAACCGGAAACGGTAGAACGAATGATGCGGCATTTTGTGCAGCTGATCGATGCGATCATCGAACATCCTGAGGCAAGGCTCGCTTCTTTGGAGATGATGAGACCGCGAGAAAAGAATGAAATTTGGAATCTTTTTAATGATACTGCAGTAATCGATGAACGTATGCCAACAACAATACATCAACAATTCGAGCAGCAGGCTGAGGATACTCCTGATCGTGTCGCCATTTTGTTTGAAAATCAAACCTTTACCTATCGTCAGTTGAATGAACGCTCCAACCAACTGGCGCGTGTGCTTCGGAATCAAGGCGTAGGTGCCGATCGGGTGGTTGCCATTCTCACGGAGCGCTCGGCAAATATGATGATCGGAATATTAGCGATATTAAAGGCCGGTGGGGCATTTCTTCCTATAGACCCGGAACTCCCTGATGAACGGCGTGCTTATTTAATGGAAGACAGCGGCGCCGATGTACTTGTGACTTGTGTAGGGCATACCGTTCCTCCTTCCTTCGAAGGATCTGTAGTTCTGCTTGACGATCCATTGGTATATCAGGGTGATGCAAGCAACCTTAACCTTTCCTATGCGGAAAATCATTTATTCTATGTCATTTACACATCAGGTACTACCGGAAAACCTAAAGGGGTTCAATTAGAGCATAAAACCATGTTGAATTTACTCGCTTATGAGCGGGAATATACACAGCTGCGCTTTGACAGAGTGCTGCAATTTGCCGCAATGAGTTTCGATGTTTGCTATCAAGAGATTTTCTCCACGCTCTTAAGCGGAGGGACACTCTATATTATCGACAACGAGGCAAAACGGGAGATTCGTGAGCTCAACGAATTTGTCAAGACACACAGGATACAAACGGCATTTCTCCCGACTGCGTTCCTCAAGCTCCTTGCATCGGAGAAACAATATTTTGAACCGTTTGCCGAATGTGTGGATCATATTATCACAGCGGGAGAGCAGCTTATTATGACGAATACGCTGCGTGAAATGCTGATGCGTCACCAAGTTACGCTGCATAATCATTACGGTCCATCAGAAACGCATGTCGTGACCATGTGTACCGTCGATCCGGAAATTCATCAGGAGATGCCGCCAATCGGTAAACCGATTTCGAACACAGAAATTCTAATCCTGAATGAAGCCGGGACGCTACAGCCTATTGGTATCGTTGGTGAGCTTTGTATTGCAGGGGTCAGTTTGGCAAGAGGTTATCATAACCGGGAATCCTTAACACGCGAAAAATTTGTTCCGCATCCCTATGATGCAAATAAACGGATGTATAAAACTGGGGATCTTGCCCGCTACCTTCCTGATGGCAACATTGAATATGTGGGAAGAATGGACCATCAAGTCAAAATTCGCGGTTACCGTATCGAACTAAACGAGGTGGAGGCAGCTCTTCTCAACATTGAGCGTGTACAGGAAGCAGTTGTTCTGGCCAGAGAAAACGCAGAAGGGCAAAGCGATTTGTATGCCTATTTTGTAGCGGAGCAAGCACTGCCAATCAGTCAACTCAAAGAAAAGCTTGCTCAGCAAATACCTGGCTACATGATACCTTCATACCTGATGCAGCTGGAGCAAATGCCGTTAACATCAAATGGAAAGGTGAATCGCAGTGCATTGCCGCTGCCCGTAGCAGGCATGCAAACCGGGATTGACTATGTTGCTCCAAGAACGAGACTGGAAGAACAGTTAGTTCTCATCTGGAAAGAAGTATTGAAGGTAGAACAAGTAGGCGTGAAAGATAACTTTTTCGATCTGGGCGGGCATTCGTTACGGGGGATGACGCTCGTTGGCAAAATCCATAAGCAATTCAACAAAACGATTTCGTTAAGAGAAGTGTTTCAAGGGCCGACCATTGAGGAAATGGCAAAAGTCATCGCAAACTCGGAAACCTGCGGACCGGATTATATCCCTGCTGTAGAAGTGAAGGATGTTTATCCTGTATCTTCCGTACAAAAGATGGTTTACCTATCCACACAAATTGAAGGCGGAGAACTAAGTTACAACATGCCGGGGATTTTGACGCTGGAGGGAAGGATCGACATGGATCGTTTACAAACTGCGTTCCATAGACTGATTCAGCGCCATGAATCGCTGCGAACCGGATTTGAAATGATCCGTGGAGAACCGATGCAGATGGTCAAGCCGGAGGTGGAGTTCACTATCGAAAGGTACAAGGCAACGACTGAGGAGGTCGAGGAGCTGTTCCGCACCTTCGTACGTACATTCGATCTAAGCAAGGCCCCATTGCTTCGAGTTGGACTTATTGAATTGGAACAAGAAAAGCATATTTTCATGTTTGACATGCATCATATCGTTACGGACGGCGCTTCTATGAACATTTTTGTCGAAGAACTGATTCAATTGTATGACGGTAAAGAATTAGCACCGCTCCGGATTCAATACAAAGACTTCACTGCATGGCAGCAGCAAGCAGCGCAGAAAGAACGGATGAAGAAGCAGGAAGACTATTGGCTGGATGTATTTCACGAGGCGCTTCCGTCATTTGAGTTGCCGAAAGATTTTGCCAGACCGCAAGTTCGAAGCTTTGATGGGAAACGATACAACTTTGTTCTCGACGAGTCTGTTGTCCAAGGTGTTAAACAGCTGGAAGAATTGACGGGATCGACTACGTATATGATCTTGTTCGCAGCCTATACCATACTGCTGGCCAAATATAGCGGTCAAGAAGATATCGTTGTTGGTACACCTGTTGCGGGAAGAGTGCATGAAGATTTACAACATATCATCGGGATGTTTGTGAATACATTAGCCATTCGCACGGCTCCGGCTGGAGAAAAGACCTTTATAGATTATGTAACAGAAACCAAAGAAACAATGCTAAAATCTTATGAAAATCAAGAGTATCCTTTTGAGGAATTGGTTGAGAAGCTGGGAGTGCAGCGAGATTTAAGCCGTAATCCGCTATTCGATACGATGTTTGTTCTGCAAAATACAGAGCAAACGGATATTGAAATAGATTCTCTTGCCGTCAGACCTTATGAAGAAACACATACAGTGGCAAAATTTGATTTGCAGCTGACCTTCGAGATGAACCAGCACGAGATTCAAGGCAGCTTTGACTACTGTACGAAGCTATTTAAAAAGAGAACCATTGCTACGCTGGCACAGGATTACGTGATGATCCTATCAGCAGTTATACAAAACTCATCAATTCCATTAAAAGAGATCCAATTAAGCGAGAAAGTAAACAAAAAGGAACACTTTGCAAGCGTAATCGAATTAGATTTCTAAAAACAGTCGGTAGCAGCTGTCTCCATCATGTTGATCATGCGGGGACAGCCGTCAGCCGCCTTCGAAGCAAGAATTTAAATTTACTGGAGGGATTTAAATGTCAGAATTTAAACAACAGGAACTGTTCTGGAGCAACATGTTCGACGCGGAAGATCGTCCCATTGCATTCCCTTCGTTTCACATGTCGGACTCATCAGCATTAGAGCACGATGCTTTAAACACCTCTAACAGTATTCATACTTCATTGCGATCCGATGTATCCCTGCGCATCATGACGATGGCGAATCAATCACCAATGGCCGTTTATTTGGTTCTCCTGGTTGGTATCAAGTGCCTTTTGCACAAATATACAGGGGAAGAGAGTATTATTGTAGGTGTCCCAACCTTCGAAGACGAAACCGATGAAGACCTTCGTTTGGATCAAATCATGTTGCTCAAACAAAACATAAATGAGAACAGTACGTTTAAATCCATATTTAATGAATTCAAACATACGCTGAACGATGCCATCTTAAATCAGGATGTTCCTTTTGATAAAATGGTCGGTCCATTAAATCTAACCTACAATTCCAACCATTTGCCAATGATCCCTGCGATCGTATCATTAGATCAAATTCACCTCACCCATTTTAAAGAGACAGCTGCTTCAGATACATTATTTCAATTTGACATCAAGAATGACGCTATTCATTTAAAAGTAACTTACAACGAACAAGCTTATGATCATCAGTATATGATGCAAGTGATCGAACATTTAAATCGCCTTTATTCAATCATACTATTTCAACCTGACATCACCATTAGCCAGCTTCATATTTTGACTGACACGGAAATTAATACATTTCAGGACTATAATCAAACGGCGGCCGAGTATCCGCGAGAAAAAACGATTCATCAATTGTTTGAGGAACAAGCGAATCGTACGCCGGATCAAGTGGCTGTCGTGTACGAGGAAAGCCAGCTGACGTACAAGGAACTTAATGAAAAGGCGAATCGGATCGCTCGAACGCTGCAATCCGAAGGTGTGCATCCGGATCAGCCGGTTGGGATTATGGCCGAACGCTCCCTGGAAATGATCGTAGGGCTCTTTGGGATTTTGAAAGCTGGTGGTGCGTATGTGCCGATTGATCCGAGCTATCCTGAGGAACGGATTCGATACATATTGGAAGATTCAGATACGAAGTTGCTATTAGTGCAAAGTCATTTGCGGGAGAAAGTGCCTTTTACGGGGAAAGTGCTGGATATGGAAGATCCGCAAACCTTCAGCGAAGACGGTTCAAACTTGGAATCGACTTCCGGCCCGAATCAGTTGGCATATGTCATCTATACATCAGGATCAACAGGTAAGCCGAAAGGGGTTATGGTGGAGCACCGCTCAGTGATCAATCGACTGGTGTGGATGCAGGAAAATTACCCGCTGGATAAACGGGATGCAATTCTGCAAAAAACCGCGATCACTTTTGATGTATCGGTATGGGAACTGTTCTGGTGGTCAATCGTAGGCTCTAAAGTGGTATTGTTGCCAAACGGAGGAGAAAAGAACCCTGAGTTGATATTGGATACAATTGCACAAAAAGGTGTCAGCACATTGCATTTTGTACCAGCGATGCTGCATGCTTTTCTGGAATCAATGGAACAGAAGCCCGGCGAAAAGCTAAAGCGAAAGCTGGCGTCGTTAAGATATGTGTTTGCAAGCGGCGAAGCCTTAACGCCCAAACATGTGGACGGGTTTCAGCGCATTATAGCACCGGTGAGCCATGCTCAAATCATCAACCTGTACGGACCGACTGAGGCAACGATCGATGTATCGTACTTTGAATGCAAGGCGGACAAAAGGTATACCTCGGTTCCTATAGGCAAGCCAATTTCAAACATTCAATTGTATATATTACAGGCCGGACATATGCAGCCAGTTGGTGTGGCAGGAGAACTGTGCATAGCGGGAGATGGACTTGCGCGGGGCTATTTGAACCGCCCAGAGCTGACGGCGGAGAAATTTGTAGATAACCCGTTTTCAGCGGAAGAGCGGATGTACCGGACGGGAGATTTAGCAAGGTGGCTGCCGGATGGAAATATCGAGTATTTGGGCCGAATCGACCACCAGGTGAAAATTCGGGGTTATCGGATTGAAACTGGCGAAGTCGAGGCCGCTTTATTCCATATCCCGTCAATTCAGGAATCCATCGTTCTAGCACAAGAAATCAACGGGGAAACATCCCTGTGCGCCTATTACACCGCAAACGATACTTTAACGGCAGGCGAGCTTCGGGAACATCTATCCAGACAGCTGCCTTCCTATATGATACCTGCTTATTTCATTCAGCTGAAAGCGATGCCGCTAACTTTGAATGGAAAAATAGATCGCCGGGCACTGCCTTCTCCGAGAGAGAATCTCACAGGTATGAACTATACAGCTCCGCGGACAGAACTGGAAAAAATACTAGCCGCAACGTGGGAGTCAGTATTAGGCTTAGAGCGGGTCGGAGTCTCGGATCATTTCTTCGAATTAGGGGGAGACTCCATTAAGTCGATTCAAGTGTCCTCAAGATTATACCAAGCCGGGTATAAGTTTGAAATCAAACACTTGTTTAAATACCCAACGATCTCTGAACTTGTTCCCTATGTAGAACCGGTCACCCGAGTTGCAGAACAAGGGGAAATCAAAGGTCCGGCTTTGCTGACGCCTATTCAACATTGGTTTTTTGACCAGCAACACCCCGATCTGCACCACTATAATCAAGCGGTCATGCTTTATTGGAAAGAGGGATTGAATGTACCGATGCTTCAGGAAGTCATGAGAAAGATCGTCGAGCATCATGATGCTTTGCGCATGGTCTATGTTCCTGCAAAACATGGATACGAAGCTCGAAATCGGGGGATCGACGAAGGGGATCTATTCAGTCTTGAAGTGTTCTCGTTACTCGAAGAAAACAATGTTGCCCAAGCGATTGAAACATTATCCAATGAGATTCAGCAATCCATTCAATTAGCTGAAGGCCCGCTCATTAAACTGGGATTGTTTCAGTGTCATGATGGAGATCATTTGCTGATTGTGGCCCATCATTTAGTCATCGATGGCGTTTCATGGAGAATATTAATCGAAGATATAGCGGCTGCTTACGAGCAGCTGCAAAACAGAGAAGCGATCCAGCTTCCAAAGAAAACGGATTCCTACCTGTTATGGGCGGAACAGTTGAAACGTTATGCAGGAAGTCCGGAGTTTGAAATGAAAAATCAATACTGGTTCCAGCATGAACATATTCCAGCACCTAAACTGCCAAAGGATAACGAGCAGGAAATCGGCCTAGCCGAAGACCGGGAAACGATCATCGTCCAATGGACGGCAGAGGAAACAGAGCGGTTATTAAAAAACGCTCATCGAGCTTATACGACTGAAATAAACGATTTATTGCTGACCGGGCTGGGAATTGCTATTCATCGTTGGACTGGACACGAAGACATTCTCATTCATCTTGAAGGACATGGCAGAGAGTCTATTATTCCAGACCTCGATATTTCACGTACAGTGGGCTGGTTTACGAGCCAATACCCGGTATTCCTTCCCATCAAGGCGGACCAAGATATCTCGCAGCGGATTAAAACCGTGAAAGAACATTTGCGTAAGATTCCCCAAAAAGGAATAGGTTACGGCCTGATCAAGTATTTATCCGATCACCGAGAGGCTCGGGAATTTACCGGACAACCGGAAATTAGTTTTAATTTTCTGGGGCAATTTGATCAAGATTTACAAAAAGGGGGTATTGAGGTATCACCTTACTCCAGCGGAAAAATAGCCAGCGACAAGCATCCCATCACCTATGCCCTTGATATTAACGGCATGATTTCAAACGGACAATTGTCACTGGCAATTAGCTACTGCGGTAAACAATATCATAAAGAAACAATGGAAACATGCGCCGATCTGTTCAAAAGCAGTTTGCGACAAGTCATCGAACATTGTACGGCCCAGGATCAAGTTCAGCTGACACCAAGCGATATTTCGTTAAAAGAAATATCTATCGACGAACTAGATCAATTTGTACAACAAGCACAGCATCTTGGCGAAATTGAAAATATATATCCGTTAACCCCTATGCAGAAGGGAATGTTGTTCCATAGTTTAATTGATTCGGCTTCCGGAGCTTACTTTGAACAAGCGGCTTTTGATTTGAAGGGCCTCTTGGATATCGAGGCTTTTATGATGAGTTTGTCGCAGTTGGCCAAAAGATATGACATTCTGCGAACTCAATTTTATACCGAATGGAAAGAACAGCCCTTGCAAATTGTGCTCCGGCATAAGCCGATTGAAACTGTCGTTGAAGATATTCGCAATATGAATGTTGATCAACGCAGCGAGTTCATTGCTGCTTTTGCGAGAAAAGATAAGGAGCGGGGATTCAATCTTACCCGCGATGCTTTAATGCGCGTATCGATCCTGCGAACCGATGAAGACAAAGCGCGATTGATTTGGAGCTTTCATCATATTTTAATGGATGGCTGGTGCTTGCCGCTGATTACGAAAGAAGTGTTTGAAACCTATTATGCGATTATTGAGCGTAGGCAACCGAAGCGTGACGCCGTGACGCCGTACAGACGATATATCGAATGGCTGGATGAACAAGATCACGAGCAAGCTGCAGTCTATTGGCGGGATTATTTGGACGGTTATGAAGGGCAAACTGTTTTGTTGAAAGAACCATTTTCCGATCAGGCCAGAGGATATCAAAAACAAAAGCTTGCGTGCCGTCTCGGAAAGCAGCTCACAGAGGAAATCAAACGAGCCGCAAGCCAACATCATGTCACCGTTAATACATGGATGCAAACCGCATGGGGCTTGTTGCTGCAAAGATATAACGGTACTCAGGATGTCGTTTTCGGCACTGTCGTATCCGGCCGGCCGGCAGACATTCCGGGTATTGAATCAATGGTAGGCCTATTTATTAATACCATTCCCATACGTGTTTGTGCTCAACCAGAGATGACAGTTGCACAAGTATTGAAAATGAACCAGGAGCATGCACTGGCATCTCAACCATACGATACATTTCCATTGTATGAAATTCAGGCTCAAACCGAACAAAAGCAGCAGTTGATCAATCATATTATGGTATTTGAGAATTACCCGGTCGAGAAACAAATGGAGCATATGAAGCGGGATCACGACGTCTTAGACATTAGTGATTTCCATTTGGAAGAACATACTCATTACGATTTTAATTTCATTGTGATGCCGGCAGAAGATATGGAAATGCATTTTGTATACAATGCCAATGTTTATGATCAAGCAACTGTTGAACGGATACAAGCGCATTTTATGGAAATCATCAAGCAAATGGTAAACGATACGGCGATGCATGTTCAAGAACTCGATATCCTTTCGGCAGATGAGCGATCGCTCCTTATCGAAAAATGTAACGATACAGCGACCGAGTATCCAAAGGAAAAAACAATTTATCAATTGTTTGAGGAACAAGCGGAGCGAACGCCTGAGCAGGTCGCAATTGTTTTTGAGGATCAGAAACTGACCTACCGGCAATTAAATGAACAAGCCAATCAATTGGCACGAACCTTAAGGGCCAAGGGAGTGAGGCCGGACCAAACCGCAGCTATCGTCAGCGACCACAGCATTGAACTGGTTGTGGGAATTCTGGCCGTATTAAAAGCCGGCGGCGCCTACGTGCCTATTGATCCGGATTATCCAGAGCAGCGCATACAGTATATATTAGACGACTCCAAAACAGAAATTGTCTTGACACAGAGCCATCTTCAGCAGCGATTGGCTCTTGAAGGCACGATCGTTCTATTGGATGATGAAAATTCTTATCACGAAGAGCGCTCTAATCTTGAGCGGATAAGCAATATAAAAGATTTGGCGTATGTCATCTATACATCGGGCTCTACAGGAAAGCCTAAAGGGGTATTAATCGAGCATCAAGGCTTAACCAATTATATTTGGTGGGCTGACAGGGTGTATGTAAAAGGTGAGAAAACGACCTTTCCGCTATATTCATCCATTGCTTTCGACTTAACGGTAACATCTATTTTTACACCGCTCATCAGCGGAAATGCCATCATTGTCTACGGAGATAAAGACAGGACGACTTTGCTTTCATCCATTGTTGAGGATTCTAGGGTTGATATTATCAAGCTGACCCCGGCTCATTTGCAGTTATTGAAAGAAATGAACATCTCGCCTGAGTGCACGATCCGGAAAATGATTGTCGGCGGCGACAATTTAAGTACACGGCTGGCAAAAAGCATCAGCGCACAATTTCAAGATCAAATTGAAATCTTTAACGAATACGGGCCAACGGAAACTGTAGTCGGATGTATGATTTATCTCTACGATCCGAAGAAAGACAGACAGGAATCGGTGCCAATTGGTAAGCCTGCGGCCAATATGAACATTTATCTGCTGGATTCGGGTATGAAACCGGTGCCGATCGGTGTCCCCGGAGAAATGTATATTAGCGGAGCCGGAGTAGCCAGGGGATATTTGAACCGTCCTGACTTAACGGCTGAAAAATTTGTTGAACATCCGTTTGCCGCAGGCGAGAAAATGTACAAAACGGGCGATGCCGCCCGCTGGTTGCCGGATGGACATATGGAGTATTTGGGACGAATCGATCATCAGGTGAAAGTCCGAGGCTACCGTATTGAACTCGGCGAGGTCGAAGCGGCTTTATTGCAAGTGGAATCTGTTAAAGAAGCGGTCGTCCTCGCGGTCGAAGAAGAGAGCTCCAACCAGTTGTGTGCTTATGTGACAGGAGACGAATCATTAAAAACGCTCCAGCTCAAGCAGCAATTGCAGAACAAACTGCCCGCTTATATGATTCCAGCCTACTTTGTACGGGTAGATGAAATGCCTTTAACCGCCAATGGCAAAATCGATCGAAAAGCTTTGCCCGCTCCTGATGGAAATATGCTGGCCGGAACCGAATATGCTGCTCCCCGAACGTTGATTGAAAAGCAGCTGGCTGAGATATGGAAAGACGTTTTGGCTCATTCTGAGCTGGGGATTAAAGATAACTTCTTTGACGTTGGCGGCCATTCACTCAAAGTATTACAATTAGTTGATCAAATTAAAGCAGTTATGGGAATCAAATTGCATTATCACGTCGTTTATGAAGCCTCTACCATCGAAACAATGGCACGGGCTATTCAAGCCGCGGCTTTACCGTCCAAGACGGAAAACGTATTCGTCAAGTTGAATCAAAACGGTTCGATCCCTGTGTTCTGTTTCCCTCCATTAATTGGATATGGGTTGGTTTATAATGAAATGGCGAACAGGCTTGATGGCGACTGCGTTGTCTATGCCGCTGATTTTACAGAAGACCCATCCTATGAGAAATCGATAATTGACCGGTATGCAGAAAGCATGATAGACATTCAAGAACAGGGACCATTTGTTTTGCTTGGATATTCTTCAGGATCGAATTTGGCTTTTGAAGTGGCCAAAGCCTTGGAGCAGCGAGGACGCACCGTATCTGATGTGATTATGCTGGACTCTCAAATCACCACTTCGTTGACTCATTTATCTGAAAAGGAAGTAGAAGAGATCGTCCATCTAAATCTGGATATTATTCCGATTTATTATAGAGAGATATTAACCATTCCTTCAATAAAAGAAAAAATTAGAGGCTATCTTGCATATCATAATCAACTGATCAATTCCGGCACCGTCAATGCCAACATTCATCACTTGTTATGCGACGATATGACCGAAAGAGGTTGGACGCACTCAACCGCTCACAATTACCAGGAATATGAATTAAAGGGAGGCCACGTTACAATATTTGATCCTCAATATATTGAAGAGAACGTGAATACGATTCGGTCTATCATGAAAAGTATTGAAGAACGGCATTTTGGTGAGCTTGTACCTCATGAACAATTGCCATATACGAGTCGCACAAAATCTGAGCGAAAATAAGGTGCTGGTTGAAGAACGCTTTAACTTCACCCATAAAGTTGAGGCAGCAGATTAGCGGACAGGGGCCATTCTCTGTCCGTCTTTCTTTTTGTATTAAGAATGGATAGCAGACACTTGGGAATGATAACATCATCCTTTTTCTTGGAGGCTTGTCATGGATCGTCTTTCTTTGCTTACTTTTATCATGTTGATTCTAGCCAGTTACAGGCTGACACATTTGATTGTCTTCGATAAAATCACGGAATTTATCCGAAAACCTTTTATGAAAAAGAAAAGGATCGTTGATCAAAACGGACATGTAGACGAAAAAAGCGTGCCGGCTTCTAACTTTGGGTACATGCTCAATTGCTACTGGTGTGCCGGCGTTTGGTGTGCAATCTTGATTGGACTGGGTTATCTCTTTTTGCCTCGTATTGCAGTTCCAGTCATCTTTATTTTAGCCATCGCAGGAGCACAGGCGATTCTTGAAACAGCTGTCGGTGTCGGCGTAAAACTCATTGATGTGTTAAAGAGCCTGCAAACCATGATAAATGATAAAAAGTCCTAAAGCAGCGGAACAAAATGCTTCAGGACTTTTTTCGTTTATCTGGTGATATAGACATAAATCCTGATTTCTTCAATCCGATTAAGCACCCTTTTACAGCCCGGGAATACCGTAATAGCGAATAGTGAAAGTGATGTAATGGGGGAGAAGAAACAGAATGAAGGTTTGTCAAAAGTCGATTGTCCGTTTCCTTGTCAGCTTGATCATCGGAACGTTTGTCATCTCCGTTCCGTTTATGGCCAATGCGCAGCCTGACAGGGAACTGAGAGCCGTATGGATTGCTTCCGTATTGAACATTGATTGGCCGTCAAAAAAAGGTTTATCGGTGGAAGAGCAAAAGCAGGAGTATATCAAACTGCTGGACGATGTACAAAAAATGGGGATGAATGCCGTTATTGTTCAGATTAAACCGACGGCAGATGCCTTTTATCCGTCCGCTTACGGACCTTGGTCTGAATACTTAACCGGTGTCCAAGGGAAAGACCCGGGCTATGATCCGCTTGCATTTATGATTGAAGAAACCCATAAACGAAATTTAGAATTTCACGCATGGTTTAATCCTTACCGCATTACAATGAATCATACGGACCTCAATAAATTGTCTAAGGATCACCCGGCAAGACAGCATCCAGACTGGGTTGCCGCTTATGGAAACCAGCTTTATTATCATCCGGGCATTCCTGAAGCGAGAGATTTTATCGTCAAAGGTATTGAAGAAGTGGTAAAACAGTATGATATCGACGCCGTTCATATGGATGATTATTTTTACCCTTATAAAATAGCGGGACAGGAATTTCCTGATCAAACACAGTATGAACAATACGGAATAGGCACTTTTTCCAATATTGATGACTGGCGGCGGGATAATGTGAACCAGCTTGTCAAACAAATCAACCAAACAATTAAAGCTGCAAAGCCATATGTCAAATTCGGCATCAGTCCCTTTGGTGTATGGAGAAACGCGGCAGATGACCCAACCGGATCGAATACCAAAGCAGGCGTCAGGAACTATGACGACCTTTATGCAGATACGAGACATTGGATCCAAGAAGGCGACATCGATTATATTGCTCCGCAAATCTATTGGAGCATCGGCTTCAATGCAGCAGCTTACGACGTACTGGCTGATTGGTGGAGCAATGAAGTCAAAAATAGGCCTGTTCATTTATATATTGGCCAGGCAGCCTATAAAATCAATAATAACTTTGATCCGCCATGGTCCGACCCGGAGGAGTATGTAAGACAAATCACCTTGAACCGTCAGCTTGAGCTTGTGAAAGGAAGCATGCATTTCAGCCTCAAAGACCTCAACAAAAATCCGCTTGGCATCAAAGACAGGCTCATTATCGAGCTTTACAGCAAACCGGCACTGGTTCCGCAAATGCCTTGGCTTGACAGTACCGCCCCAAATAAACCGAAGCTTACGAAGGTCACCGAAGACAAAAACGGCAATCTTCTGCACATACAAGACCACCCATCAAATCAAGAAACGAAAGAAACAGCCTATTATGCGATATACAGAGCCGAAGGGAAAAAGCACAAAACATTGCTGGCAACCGCTAGAAAAACAAATGAGCAGCAAACCTTCTTAGATGAGACGGCAGAACCAAACAAGAAATATACGTATTATGTCACTTCAGCAGACCGGCTCCATAACGAAAGCAAGGCTTCCAAACGTAAGATTAAATAAGAAATGAGAAGGACGGCTTTCTAAGTCGTCTTTTTTTAAAAAGTTATTTTGGTAGATAAGATACTTATGATGAGCCGCTGAATTTGTTAAAGAAAAGCAAGGGAGGGACTCAAATGAATATGGAAGCGGTTTTTGCACATTTCCCAGTATTGGAATCTGAAAGTCTAGTTTTAAGTAACATCAAAGAGGAGCACGTACAGGATGTATTTTCAATCTACGATAATGACAAAGTGTTCGAATACTGCGGCATCATTCCGAAACATAACATGAAAACAGTAGAGAAAATGATTAGCCATTTTGATAGGGATTACAACAAAAAAAGCAGAATCAAGTGGGGAATTTTTCCGAAGAGTCAAGAGAATACAATGGCGGGAATCATTGAAGCGATGGATTTTAACCAAAAAGTAAACATGGTAACGATTGGATACTATTTTGCTGAAGAATACTGGGGGAAAGGCTTTGCCACTGAATCCGTCCGCATGCTTGTCTCATTTTTATTTGAGAAAGTCAATGTAAATAGAATTCAAGCTGAAGTCATGCCAGCAAACGAGAATTCAAAAAACGTCCTCTTAAAAAACAATTTTATGAAAGTAGGATTAGTCAGACAAGCTTCCTATTGGTCCGGTATAGGAGTTGTCGATTTAGAAATGTACGGCATTCTTAAGAACGAATACATATAAGTCTTTTCTTTTTCAAAAAAACCCTACGGATAGAAGATTTAAAAAGTCAGTTATTGAACTAACTAACTTTTAAGGAGGAGCACCATGGCAAAACCAAATATCATTTCCAAAGAAGCACTCATTCAATCAGCCAAAGCATGTATCGTAGAAAACGGTTTAGAAAAACTGACATTAAAATCAGTTGCGAAACAAGCCAATCCCATTGATGTTTTCACGTAAAAAATGAATCGGTTTTAATTTTCAGACTTCTTTTGTCAGGGAATGATTACAGAACTCGCCTAATAGGATGTTACAAAGATGTGAAGGAGGAAATCAAGTGAATTTTGAGCTGACAAAAGAACAACAAATGGTTCGTGAAATGGTAAAGGATTTTGCGAAAAAAGAAATCGCTCCTCACGCTGAACATGTAGATCAAACGGGCGAGTTCCCGATACAAACATTTAAAAAAATGGGTGAGCTCGGGCTGATGGGTATTCCATTTCCCGAAGAATACGGCGGATCAGGCGGCGATACGATTTCATATGCCTTAGCGGTTGAAGAAATCGGCAAAGCCTGCGGAAGTACTGGATTAAGCTACGCTGCAGCGGTCTCGCTAGGCGCAAGTCCTCTTTATTACTTCGGAACAGAAGAACAAAAACGGGCGCATTTGACTCCGCTGGCTTCAGGCAAAGCACTCGGGTCATTCGGCCTGACGGAACCAAATGCCGGCTCAGATGCAGGAGGGACTCAAACGAAAGCCATTACAAATGGTGATGAGTATGTAATCAACGGCGAAAAGTGCTGGATCACGAATGCAAGTTACGCACGAACGGTGATTGTAACCGCAGTAACAGGCAAAAACAAAGAAGGAAAAAACATCATTTCCGCATTGATCGTGCCAACTGACACAGCCGGACTTACGATTACGAGCCCGTACGATAAAATGGGTGTCCGCGGTTCAAATACAGCGGAAATTTTGCTTGAGGATGTGAGAGTGCCTGCGGGCAACTTACTTGGCGATCCAACAAAAGGGTTTAAGCAGTTTCTATACACGCTGGACGGGGGACGAATCTCCATCGCTGCTCTTGCAGTCGGCATCGCCCAAGCGGCACTTGAAGCATCATTGGCATATGCGAAAGAACGAAAGCAGTTCGGACAGCCGATTTCTTCCTTTCAGGCCATCCAATTTAAGCTTGCTGACATGGCGATGGAAATTGATCTTGCACGGCAAATGGTGTTAAAAGCCGCTTGGCTGAAAGACCATAACCGTCCGTTCACAAAAGAAGCAGCATATGCCAAGCTGTTTGCATCTGAAATGGCGACAAGAGCTTGTAATCAAGCCATTCAAATCCATGGAGGTTCAGGCTACATGAAGGAATATGGGGTAGAACGGATGCTGCGGGACGCAAAATTAATGGAAATCGGTGAAGGCACCTCTGAAATTCAGCGTATCGTGATTGCCAGACAGCTATTGAAATAAAATGTAAACGCTTTCCAATTACTTAGAAAGGAGGAACAATGCATGGCTGAACTCATCCATTCCACAATCGGCAGACTGCTGGAACAAATCGCTGAAACCTATCCCGATCAAGAAGCGGTTGTTTATCCAGACAGAAAAATTCGCTATACGTACGCCCAATTTGACAGTCTGTGCCGTCAAACCGCTAAAGGACTCATGCGGATGGGGATTGGGAAAGGAGACCATGTAGCCATATGGGCTTCGAATATCCCCGAATGGCTTGCCGTTCAGTTCGCCACCGCAAAAATCGGAGCTGTGCTCGTGACCGTCAATACTAATTATCAAGCACACGAACTCGATTACTTGTTAAAGCAATCGGATGCTGCCGCTCTTATTGTCATGGATTCATACCGGGGCACTTCATACACAGACATCCTGAAGAGCCTCATTCCAGAGCTGCAAGAAACAGAGCCTGGCCAGCTGAAATCAGAACGATATCCCTTTTTAAAAACGCTGATCTATATTGGCGATAAACGTTTGCCGGGCATGTATCATTGGAACGATACAGAGATACTTGCGAAAACAGTGTCGGATGCTGAGCTGGAAGCCAGAATGAACAGCCTTGAAAAAGACGATGTGATTAACATGCAATACACATCAGGAACGACAGGGTTCCCTAAAGGGGTAATGCTGACCCATTTTAATGTCATCAATAATGCTGCCAATATCGCTGAATGTATGGCATTAACCTCGCAAGACCGCATGTGCATCCCGGTTCCGTTTTTCCATTGCTTCGGATGCGTGCTTGGGGTTTTAGCGTGTGTGTCCGTCGGGGCAGCCATGATACCTGTACAAGAATTTGATCCCGTTACCGTCCTTAAAACGGTAGAAAAAGAGAAATGCACAGCGCTCCACGGTGTGCCGACCATGTTTATCGCCGAGCTGCATCATCCGGATTTTGATGCATATGATCTATCGACGCTCCGAACAGGCATCATGGCCGGCTCTCCCTGCCCAAGTGAAGTGATGAAAGCTGTTATTGAAAAGATGGGCATGAAAGACATTACGATCGCCTATGGACAAACCGAAGCCTCACCGGTCATTACGCAAACGAGGGCGCATGATTCCTTCTTAAGGAGAGTCGAAACAACCGGCCGTGCCCTGCCTCATGCAGAAGTGAAAATTGTAGAACCCGGGACATGTCAAGAAGTTCAAAGAGGCGTGCAGGGAGAGCTTTGCACCCGCGGCTATCACGTTATGAAAGGCTATTATAAAGACGAAGAAGCGACCAGAAAAGCAATCAATCCCGATGGATGGCTGTTTACCGGAGATCTTGCTGTCATGGATGAAGACGGGTACTGCCGCATCACCGGAAGATTAAAAGACATGCTCATTAGAGGCGGTGAGAACATTTACCCGCGGGAAACCGAAGAATTTTTATATCGGCATCCTTATATTTTAGATGTACAGGTCGTTGGTGTGCCTGACGCCAAATTCGGGGAGGAGGCCGCAGCCTGGATTAAACTGAAAGACGGGAAAACCGCTTCACCTGAAGAAATTAAGGACTATTGCAAAGGGAAAATCGCCCGCCACAAAATTCCGCGTTATGTTATTTTTACAGACGAGTACCCGATGACGGCTTCAGGCAAAATTCAAAAATATAAACTGCGTGAAAAAACGATTGAAATGTTCAACTTATTATCATGTCAATGAGGTGAAGTCATGTTTACAAAAGTACTGATCGCCAATCGTGGAGAAATCGCAATGAGAATTATCCGAACGTGCAGCCGTCTCGGCATCAAAACGGTCGCGGTTTATTCTGAAGCAGACAGAGATGCTCCCCATACAAAGGCGGCCACAGAGGCTTATTTGATCGGGGAATCAAGAGTCAGTGAAAGTTATTTAAATATAGAGAGAATCATAGAGACAGCGAAAAAAGCAAACGCCGACGCCATCCACCCGGGATACGGGTTATTATCAGAAAACAGCCGATTCGCTGAACGCTGCAAGCAAGAAAACATCGTGTTTATCGGCCCTGCACCCGATATCATCGCAAAGATGGGCAGCAAAATTGAAGCACGTAAAGCAATGGAAGCGGCAGGTGTCCCTGTGGTGCCCGGCGTTTCAGAATCCCTCGGAGACATAGAGGCAGCCTGCCGCACTGCAAGACAAATCGGCTATCCTGTCATGCTGAAAGCTTCAGCAGGCGGAGGCGGCATCGGTATGCAGCTTGTTCAAAACGAGGAAGCATTAAGAAAGGCGTACGAGGGGAACAAAAAGCGCGCAGCAGATTTTTTCGGTGACGGTTCAATGTATATAGAGAAAGTCATTGAACATGCCCGCCACATCGAAGTTCAGCTTTTGGCCGATCAGCATGGCCATACAATACACCTGTTTGAACGCGATTGCTCTGTTCAGAGGCGGCATCAAAAGGTCATTGAAGAAGCGCCGTCACCATTTTTAGACGATAAACTAAGAATGAAGATCGGGCAAACGGCCGTAAAAGCAGCGAAAGCGATCGGCTATACAAATGCAGGCACAATCGAATTTTTAGTTGACCCGAATCAAAACTTTTATTTCCTCGAAATGAATACGAGATTGCAAGTTGAACACCCCGTGACTGAAGAAATAACGGGCCTGGACTTAGTGGAGCATCAGTTACGGATTTCTGCGGGCCATACTCTCACATTCTCCCAGCAAGACATCAAACGAAACGGGCATGCGATAGAGGTTAGAATATACGCGGAAGATCCCAAGACCTTCTATCCGTCACCAGGTACAATCACTGCGTTTTCACTCCCAAAAGGGGTCAGACACGAATGTGCGGTAGCAAAAGACAGCACCGTTACCCCTTTTTATGACCCTATGATCGCCAAGATGATTGTCAAAGGCCAAACCAGAGCGGAAGCCATTGAAAAGCTGGAGACAGCGCTCCGCGACTATCGGATAGAGGGAATCAAAACAAATCTTCCGCTTCTCATACAGGCTGCGGCATCAAAAGCATTTAAAGAAGGGGATGTCACGACTGACTTTTTGAAACAACACCTATAAAGGAGGCAGTTGTCATGACGGTTATGATACAAATGGCGGGAAACCTGTGGAAAGTGCACGTCAAAGCCGGCGACCACATTGAAAAAGGCCAGGAAGTTGCCATTTTGGAATCAATGAAAATGGAAATCCCGATCGTTGCAGACAGAAGCGGAACCGTAATAGAAGTCAAAAAAAATGAAGGCGATTTTGTAAATGAAGGAGACGTGTTGCTCGAATTGAGCGATTCCACTCAATAATTTGGAGGAAGACCATGTCATATCCTAAAAAAGTGAAAATCAAAGAGGTCGGCCCGCGTGACGGCTTACAAAACGAGCCCATATGGATACAAACAGAAGATAAAATCGCTTGGATCAACCAGCTATCCCGGACAGGGCTTTCGTATATTGAAATCACATCCTTCGTTCACCCGAAATGGATTCCGGCACTTCGAGATGCCATAGACGTGGCAAAAGGCATCGACCGTGCAAAAGGGGTAACGTACGCGGCACTTGTCCCGAATCAAAAGGGGCTGGAGAATGCGCTTGAAGGAGGCATTGACGAAGCTTGCGTCTTTATGTCCGCCAGCGAGACGCACAACAGAAAGAACATCAACAAATCTACTACTGAAACCCTTCATATTCTAAAACAAGTAAACGATGACGCAAAAAAAGCAAACCTCTCAACAAGAGCCTACCTCTCAACCGTTTTCGGCTGTCCGTACGAGAAAGATGTCCCCATTGAACAAGTCATCCGCCTTTCTGAAGCCCTATTTGAATTCGGGATTTCTGAACTATCGCTTGGAGATACGATCGGAGCGGCAAATCCCGCCCAAGTTGAAACCGTGCTTGAAGCTCTTTTGGCACGATTCACGGCCAATCAAATTGCCCTGCATTTTCATGATACGAGAGGAACGGCGCTGGCCAACATGGTCACAGCTCTCCAAATGGGCATCACTGTGTTCGACGGCTCGACAGGCGGACTCGGAGGCTGTCCATATGCCCCAGGTTCCTCCGGAAACGCTGCAACTGAGGATATCGTATACATGCTTGAACAGATGGACATCAAAACAAATGTAAATCTTGATAAACTGCTATCCGCAGCCAAATGGATAGAAGAAAAAATGGGCAAGCAGCTGCCAAGCCGAAATTTACAGGTATTTAAATCATCTTCATAAAAGAGAGGGCAAATACAATGGGAGAATCGGTTCTTTTTACTGTCCAAAATGAACATATTGCGTTGATCACCTTAAACAGGCCTCAGGCGGCAAATGCTCTTTCAGCGGAAATGCTTAGAAGCCTGCAATTGATTCTTCAGGAAATTGAATTCAACTCGAACATCCGCTGCGTCATCCTCACAGGCACCGGTGAAAAAGCGTTTTGCGCGGGCGCAGACCTGAAAGAACGGATAAAACTAAAAGAAGATCAGGTTCTGGAAAGTGTATCTCTCATTCAAAGAACGGCGGCTTTCCTTGAAGCCTTGCCGCAGCCGGTCATAGCCGCGATAAACGGAAGCGCATTAGGCGGCGGGCTAGAATTGGCATTGGCATGCGACCTTCGAATCGCAGCTGAATCAGCTGTTCTGGGCCTCCCGGAAACAGGGTTAGCTATTATCCCAGGCGCTGGTGGGACCCAAAGGCTGCCCCGGCTGATTGGCAGAGGAAAAGCAAAAGAATTAATTTATACAGGCAGACGCGTAACCGCACACGAAGCAAAAGAGATAGGCCTTGTAGAGCATGTCACGGCTCCTCGTGACCTCATGCCAAAAGCAGAGGAACTGGCCGCAGCTATTTCTGCCAACGGGCCGATTGCTGTCCGTCAGGCTAAATTCGCAATTAATAAAGGGTTGGAGACAGATCTTGCTACAGGCCTGGCAATTGAACAAAAAGCATATGAACATACCATTCCGACAAAAGACAGGAGAGAAGGACTTGAAGCGTTTCAAGAAAAAAGACGGGCCGTATATAAGGGAATATAAAAGGGAGGCAATGCTCATGGATTATGAAAAGGAACGAACAGAACGGGCCGAACAGATTCGAAAAGGCGGGGCGGAAAAGTATCATCAGAGCAACCTGGAAAAAGGCAAGCTCTTTGTCAGAGAGCGGCTTGCTCGTTTGTTTGACGATGATATCGAGCTTGAAGACGCTTTTTTTGCGGAATGTATGTCAGACGGGCTTCCCGCTGATGGAGTGGTGACGGCTATCGGCAAAATCGGTGGCCAAACCGTTTGTGTGATGGCCAATGATTCAACAGTGAAAGCAGGTTCATGGGGAGCCAAAACGGTTGAAAAAATCATCAGAATTCAAGAAACAGCTGAAAAGTTAAACTGTCCGCTCATTTATTTAGTCGATTCGGCTGGCGCCAGAATCACTGACCAAATCAATGTCTTTCCAGGGAGACGTGGAGCAGGACGAATTTTTTACAATCAAGTCAAATTATCGGGACGCATTCCGCAAATCTGCCTGCTTTTCGGACCGTCTGCGGCAGGGGGCGCTTATATTCCAGCCTTCTGTGACATTGTCGTTATGGTAGAGGGTAACGCCTCCATGTATTTAGGCTCGCCGAGGATGGCGGAAATGGTCATTGGCGAAAAAGTGTCTCTCGAAGAAATGGGTGGGGCACGTATGCATTGCTCAATCTCCGGCTGCGGAGATATTCTTGCAGAAACTGAAGAAGAAGCCATACGTCTGGCACGGGCTTATTTATCGTATTTTCCGGCTAATTATCAAGAAAAAGCGCCTATGCAAGAGAAACGCCCGCCAAAACACTTCGACATCCCGCTTGCCGACATCATTCCGCAAAATCAAAATGCGCCTTTTGATATGCATGAGCTGATTGAGCGGGTTATTGATGAAGATTCATTTTTTGAAATCAAAGCTTTATTCGCACCGGAATTAATAACGGGCCTCGCACGAATTCACGGACAGTCTGTCGGCATTGTTGCTAATCAACCAAAGGTAAAAGGAGGCGTCTTATTTCACGATTCAGCAGACAAAGCGGCTAAATTTATTACCTTATGTGACGCGTTTCATATTCCATTGCTGTTCTTAGCGGATATCCCCGGCTTTATGATCGGCACAAAGGTAGAACAAGCGGGCATTATCAGGCACGGAGCAAAAATGATTTCAGCGATGTCGGAAGCAACTGTTCCAAAGCTCTCTGTCATTGTCCGCAAAGCGTACGGAGCGGGGTTGTACGCAATGGCAGGGCCTGCGTTTGAACCGGATTGCTGCTTAGCGCTCCCAACCGCCCAAATTGCCGTCATGGGCCCTGAAGCAGCTGTAAACGCCGTCTATGCAAAAAAAATCGCTGAGCTGCCGAAAGAAGAGAGGGCATCATTTATCAGCAGCAAACGGGAGGAATACAAAGAGGACATCAATATCTACCGCCTGGCTTCAGAAATGATCATTGATGCCGTGATCCCAGCCAATTCGCTGCGTGATGAGCTGGCCAAACGGCTCAAGGCATACATGACAAAGGAAATGACATTTACCAATCGAAAGCATCCGGTTTACCCTGTATAAAAAAGCAAGGACTTAAGGAGCGCAAAAAGCGCTCTTTTTTATATTTGCAATAATAATATTATGTAAACCAATTAACTTTGCATAAAACACCATGGTTTTTAGAATAGTAAATAAAGGGTGCCGCACCTCTAGCGGCAATTGTCAGTTCATCATAAAAAGGGGCCTACATTATGTATCATTTATATTCACATAACGACTTGGACGGAGTAGGATGCGGAATCGTAGCAAAATTGGCATTCGGGAAAGATGTTGAGGTCCGGTATAACTCTGTCAACGGCTTAAACGCTCAAGTGCAGTACTTTTTAGAAAAAGCGAAGGAGAGCAACAGACAAGACGCATTATTCATCACCGATCTCGCCGTCAACGAAGAAAACGAAGAGAGATTAAATAAGTATGTTCATGCGGGCGGAAAAGTGAAGCTGATTGACCATCATAAAACAGCGCTTCATTTGAATGAGCATGAATGGGGATTTGTCCAAGTGGAGTATGATGATGGAAGGCTCTCATCGGCCACATCGCTTTTATATGGCTATCTCGTTGAAAATGGTTTTATGAAACCGACAAATGCCTTAGATCAATTTACAGAGCTCGTCCGCCAATATGATACATGGGAGTGGGAGCAGTATGATCAAAAACAGGCGAAGCGGCTTAATGATCTTTTCTTTCTGCTGTCAATCGATGAATTTGAAGAAAAAATGATTCAGCGTCTTTCTGCGCATGATGAATTTTTCTTTGATGATTTTGAAGAGAAACTGCTTGATTTAGAAGATGCAAAAATCGAGCGCTACCTCCGCAGAAAGAAAAGGGAGATGGTGCAAACCTTTGTTCATGAACATTGTGTGGGCATTGTCCACGCAGAGTCGTATCATTCAGAGCTTGGAAACAGACTAGGAAAAGAAAATCCCCACCTCGATTACATTGCGATTTTAAGCATGGGGTCAAAACGAGTCAGCCTGCGCACCATTCATGATTACATCGATGTGTCAGAAATCGCCGGCCGATACGGAGGCGGGGGGCATGCAAAGGCATCCGGATGTTCAATCACCGACGAAGTATACGAATTGTTTGTTGCTGAAGCATTCCGGATTGAACCTGTCCGTCCAGATGCTTTCCGTAATATCTATAACCTAAAGGGATCGGCGAACGGATCATTATATGAAAATCGCGCACAAATGAGATTTTTTCTGTTTCCTTTAGACAACGAGTGGAATATCCAAATTAACGGAGAAACACAGGATGAAACATTCGCAGCTTTTGAAGAAGCAGAATGGTTTATTAAAAGAAATTATGCCGCAACGCTCGTGCGGGATGAAGTATTTGTCGCTTTTTTAGCGGAGCATTTGAAGCTGGCAAACCAGCATCGCAGATAAAAAAATATGCATAGGGATGAATCAATCATCCTTATGCATATCCGCTAGCTATCGTTTAAATATCGCTGTACGTTTTTTAATCACAAAATAAAGGGCGATAACGACAATAGCCAATATCATTATCGGCGTTGTATAAGTGCCCGCAATGTTCTCAACGTCATCCCACTGACTTCCGAGCTGAATGCCTAAATAAACAAAGAGGATAGACCACGGAATGATAGCAAGTACAGTCAGTACCACAAATTTGAGAAACGGCATTTTGGCAATGCCTGCGGGAATGGATATCGCATGTCTGACAACTGGTATAAAACGTGCCGAGAAGACAACACCCGTGCCGTACTTTTGAAACCAGTTTTCTGACATGTCGATATGATGCTTTTTAATCAATAAGTACTTCCCGTATTTGTCCAAAAACGGTCTGCCGCCATAGCGTCCGATCCAATAAATAAAGATCTGGGCAATGGTGCCCCCGATAACACCCGCAATGATGGCGCCAATAAACCCAATCGTGCCTTCCGATACCATATAGCCGCCATAGGCCAATACAATTTCACTCGGAATGATTTCAATCATCAAGCCAATCGCAATGCCCGCATATCCCATGTTCGTCAGCCATGTTAAAATTTCGCTTATCAAACTGCCCACATTCTTCACACCTGTCCTAATCTTTTTCTCTATTATATGACTGATTGACGAGCAAGATGGTTACAATTTTTTATCGCAGCATTTCTTTCGTTTCCCGTTTGATCACATCTTCTAAATAGGCCAAAAGCTGAGATCTCATTTCGGGGCGCATTAAGCCGATTTCAGTGCTCGCTTTAAAACAACCCAGCTTATCGCCAATGTCATATCGATTTCCTTCCAGCAGCCGGGCATGGATAGGCTGCTTACGGCAAGCCTCACGAAGCGCATCTGTAAGCTGAATTTCGTTGCCCGCGCCTCTGCCAATGGACTTTAAAACGGGGAAGATCGATGAATTCAGCACATAACGTCCCATCACGGCGATTTCCGAAGGCGCTTCTTCAGGAGAAGGCTTTTCCACTAAATCGTTCACTTCGTATACATGCCCTTGAGACCCTGATGTATTGATAATACCATATTTGCTGACATCCTCAGGGAGAACTGACTGTACACCGACAACCTCTGTGCCATAAACGTCATATACATCCATTAATTGCCGAAGAGCCGGTGTTTCAGACACCATAATATCATCACCTAAAAGGACGGCAAACGGTTCATCGCCAATGAAATGCTCCGCGCACAAAACGGCATGTCCCAAGCCAAGCGGCTCCTTCTGACGAATATAATGGATATTCGCAAGATTTGCAATGTCCTGCATTTCGCCTAAGATGTCTGTTTTCCCTTTTTCAATCAAATTCTGTTCAAGCTCAATGGAACGGTCAAAATGATCTTCAATCGCGCGCTTGTTTCGCCCTGTAATAATCAAAATATCTTCAATACCTGACTGAACCGCTTCCTCAACGATATATTGAATAGCAGGCTTATCAACGATAGGGAGCATTTCCTTAGGCTGAGCTTTCGTTGCAGGTAAAAAACGTGTTCCTAGACCTGCTGCAGGGATGACGGCTTTTCTGATTTTTTTCATTTCCTTCACTCCATTTCAGTTTTCTTACATTGATTCTGATTTTTTCAACGGATCGCGGAAGACCCAGAGGCGATTCCCGATAAAATTAATCACCATACCGCCGACAGTTGCAATCAATTTGCTGATCAGAAGAGACAATCCGGCTTTTTGAAGGCCGAATAGCAGCAAAAACGTCATACCGGACGCTGCGAGATTAACGGCGATAAACCGAATCATTTCCTGTTTGTCGGCTTTTTTCTTCACTTCAAACGTCCAAATCCGATTCCAAATATAACTGTTGGCGATTCCGGACGTATAAGAACAAACCTGGGCAATGAGATATGGCACCTGTAAAGCGGTTAAAAGGAAAAATACACAAAAGTCAATAAGCGTGTTGCCAACTCCGACGGTACCAAAACGTATAAGCGTAGTCATTTGTTTCTTCAGCATAACGGCATTCCATTTTACCTCCAATCGAAGAAATTCAGTAGTGGCCGCGGAAGCCATCTTATGTACAAATCACTTTAAAGAAGAGAGTTGAATAAACAATTACTAAAATATGAACAAACCATTAAAAAAGAAGGGGAGGACGATAATGAAATACAACTGCTGCCTGTTTTCATTTTTTAGTTTACATAATATATATTCTAGGAAGTAAACAAAATAAATGAATTTCCATCTCAATACAAAAGTATACTTAAGTTAGTGAGACAGAAATTGAAATTTTACTGTTGGAAGTCTAATCAAAAAAATGGCGTTGTCAATCCATAATAAACTGCTTCCAAATCTTCCAGCGTCATATCGCCATATGCGCATTTGATAACCGAGTCAGCAAATACATCGTAGTCATAATCTGTAGAAAAACCTTGCTGTAGCTGTTTTTCGTAAGCTTCGATCTGTTCTTTTTGATATTGGATGTCTTTTTCCTTACCAGGATAGTCCGGACCATTTATCGCATTATTCATTTCTTTGAACAGCATCATATACTGCTTCAGTGTTTCATCCACAACCTAAACCTCCTTGTTTTGCTGTATAAGATGATGAAAACGGACATCATTGCTGATGCCCGCCAAAAGCTAAACTATTTGGGTTCTGTTCCCCAAATCAGTTTTCCGTGATTATATAATGTGATTTTTTCCGTTGTTTTAAACATATTTGATTGGAAAAAGGAATAATCCTCACCCTGTGCATAATTGCTCCAGTCATCATTGTGAAAACGAAGCTGAATATCCCCTGTGTTTGCTCCCGGTGACAGCGTTCCATTTTTAAACCCTAGTTCCAGATAGGTATCTGCACCCTGCTTAGGTTTATGTAACGCCACAAACTTGTGGGTCACATTGCCGCATCCAATCTGCGCGTAGTCACAGTCAAAGTTTTGAGGTTTGTTTTTTGCGTTATACCAGTAACGGACAGTGATATCTTTTAAATCAACTCTGGTGTTGCCGTTATTTTTTATGTGAAGCTGCGGGCGGATTTGGTTCCCGTTCACACTTCCATCACCTGCCCTGTATTGCACAGAAATGCTGTTTTTCTGTGTGGGTTGATCTTGTGTTGGCGTTTCAGGAATGTCCTTCGTCGAATCTTTGGTACCGAGAATGTTTTCTCTTACGAATGCTCCTGAAGCGGATAAACCTGATAACGGCCAGCCGCCTGTTTTAGATGCTCCCGGCTTTAAAGCTGAAGATGATTCCTGCTTATCAGAAAGATTCCAGTTTACCCAGCTGATGTTCTTGCTGTTGAGATAATTCAGCCATTCCCTCGACTGGTCAAGAAATACTCCGCCATTTCCGGAAGCATCGCTTGTCCCCCACTCCGTCACAAAAATAGGTGCTCCTTTGCTGAGTGCATAGTTTGCTTTATCCCGTAAAAACTGGCCATGTGTGCCGGCATAAAAATGAAGCGCGTACATGACATTTGCATCCTTTAGCTGATCATCGGCAGCATCATTCACATCCTGGCTCCATGTACCGGTACCGACAATAATGATGTTGTCGGGATCGTTTTTGCGGATAACGGAAATCACTTCTTCCGCATACCGTTTAATATCACGCTTCCAGTTCACATCGCCGTTTGGTTCGTTCGCAATTTCATAAATGACGTTTGGCGTGCTTCCGTAAAGGCTTGACATTTCCTTGAAGAATTCTTTTGCCTTCTCTTTATTTTGATTTGGATTGCCGTCATTTAAGATATGCCAGTCAATGATGACATATATCCCAAGCTCTTTTGCCGCTTCAACCGCTTCTTTTACTTTGTTTTTCACAGACGGATTATCAATATAACCGCCGTCGGCCGTATACATCGCCGCGCGGAAAACCGTAATGCCCCAATCGTCTCTCAGCCATTTTAAGCTGTCTTTATTGACAAAATCGCCATACCATTGCAATCCGTGTGAACTGATCCCCTTCAGCTGCACCGCTTTGCCGTTTTGATTGACTAGCTGTGTACCTTTTATGCTAAGCTGGCCATTTATGGATACTGGCGTTTTTGTCACTGCTGCAGATGCTTCTGGAGCAGTCAAGCCGCTATTTGCTAGTAATGCAATAAATAAACATACAATTAAGATAGAGACTGAACGTTTCATAATATTCTTTCCTCCTTCAAATGATTATGTAAAACATATGCCTAGTACCGTTCTCCTCCCTTTCGCTTTTTTAGCACGGACTCATTGTAAAAATCTTTCTTATGATTGTCTATCAACCTAATTTCTTGTTTTTAGGCGGTTTAAAAACCTGCCAATTTGCTCTTTTTGTCTTGTTTCAGATACTGCTGATACATGCGGACCACATATAAAAGTATGTAACCAGGACTTTACACGTTATTTTTTTATGAAATCAAAACATTCCGCTTCTTTTCGCCAAATAAAAAGCTGCATTCAATTGATTGAATGCAGCCGTGTTCTTATGCTTCTTGTCTTTCATCTTCCCAAGTTTCAGTGTTTTTAAGACCCGGGATGTTTTTCGCTTTGAATACAGGATCAAGTCCTTGTTTACGCTGTTTCGCGTAATCTTTATACACTTTGTAAGCAACGTTCGACAGCAGTGTAATAACAATTAAGTTAATCAGCGCCATGATACCCATAAAGAGGTCCGCCATGTCCCACACAATCTGGAACCCTGCTACACATCCAAAGACAACCATAGCAATAACCGCGATGCGGTAAATATTCAGCCATGTTTTGCTTGTTTTAATAAATTCAATGTTTGTCTCCCCATAATAGTAGTTTCCGACAACTGAACTAAAGGCAAACAAGAACATTGCAATTGCTATGAAACCAGGCGCCCAGCCTCCAATATGGTGGCTCAGAGCAGCTTGTGTAACCTGGATGCCGTCACCTTTTGGTGTTACACTGTATAGTAAGATGATAAACGCTGTAGACGTACATATGATAAATGTATCGAAAAACACGCCTAATGTTTGAATAAAGCCCTGCTTTGCCGGATGCGAAACATGAGCTGTCGCAGCAGCGTTAGGCGCGCTACCCATTCCCGCTTCGTTAGAGAAAAGCCCGCGCTGTGCACCGATGACGATGATAGCTCCCAGTCCGCCGCCGACAACTTGTTCAAATCCCAAAGCATTTTTGACAATTATCGCAATAACGCTTGGGAATGCAGAAATATTGGTGAATACAACATATAGTGCAATGAGAATATAAAGACCAGCCATCACTGGAACAATCAATTGTGTCACTGCGACTACACGTTTTAAACCGCCGAAAATAATAAAAGCCGTTAAAGCAGCAAGAACAGTAGCCACAACTGTTTTGTTCACATGAAATGCGCCTTCTAACGCTCCCGCAATTGTATTGGATTGAACAGCGTTAAAGATTAAACCGAATGATACGGTAATTAAGACAGCGAATACGATGCCGAGCCATCTGACTCCAAGACCTTTTTGAATATAGTAGGCCGGTCCGCCGCGGAAATCGTTTCCGTCCTTCACTTTATAAAGCTGTGCTAACGTACTCTCAACAAAGCTTGAAGCCATACCTACAGCAGCTACAACCCACATCCAAAATACAGCGCCGGGTCCGCCTGTCGCAATTGCTAAGGCAACACCAGTCAAATTCCCTGTACCGACTCGGGATGCAGCAGAAATAAAGAACGCCTGCATAGACGAAACACCTTTATTTCCTTCAGGCTTCTCACCTACTATTCTGAACATTTCAATAAAATAACGGAATTGGATAAAACCAAAACGAAGTGTAAAAAATAGTCCAAGTCCTATTAAAATATAAAATAAATATTTCCAGATAAAATCACTTGGAATATTGATCAAACTGTTGAAAAAAGACTCCATATTGACCTCCCGTTTTCATCAATTCATTGTGAATTCATATTTGATGTTAGATTTTTTAACATAACGAGTTTTATTATATCACAATATGTCGAATTAGGAAGTTTTTTCGTGAAGATTGTTGTCCTAGATTGATGCTTCACTCCTTTGGTCTCCCTCTCTATTATTTTCCTATGAATAAAAATATTTCTTATAAGCAAGATTTCTCTTTTAAAAGTAAGAATTTCTTTCCTGCCACCTTCCGTTTCCTTTGATAAATAAAATCATAATTCCTAAACAACAAACATATCTTTTAAAATGTGTTTTTATTCACATCTTAGTATACATACACTAATAAAAGAAATTTCTCTTTAAAAATAAGCAAAAAGATATATACTTAACAAAGTGAAATTTATTTTTAAATTTAATAAATCGGTTTACTTTTAGGATGGGTTAGGGTATTATTATAAAAATATTCAGTAATATTAAAGGAGGGGGAGATCATTTGAAAAAAGTAACGATACTAAAAGCGTCCATCTTATTTTTGGCGATTGCCAGCTTTCATTTGTTCTCAATTCCCCACGCCTTTGATATAGGCCATCATTATAAAGCCGTAGCCGACCAGCAGGAAATGCATGAGATGAAAGCCGGGCAAAATGCAGATGATGAGAAGAAATCCATCACAGGGGCATTTGCGCTGACTGCTCTATGGGCAATGGCTGTTCTGCTTCTGACCGCTGAAAGCAAAAGTACGGGATACTCCCGCAGGCGCCAGCGGAAAAAAAGCTTTATACTGGCCAAATTTTATCAATCGTCTTATTTCGGCAAACTTCATGTTCAACATCACCCGATTATATAACGAAAATATGAGGAGGCTGTTAAACATGTTGTTTATCTTAAGAATGGTGATTTTAGGCTTATTTTCTTTCACCGCGCTGAATTTATTTGTATGGCAAGGAATCGAATTTGTTCATGCCTTTACAGATCTTTTCACTAGCCATGAAAGCTAATTGAAATACAAACGAAACCCGCTCACATGATATGAGCGGGTTTTTTATTATTGTTCTGTATGAAGGCGCCAGACAGCTGTAACCTTGCCTGATTCCTCTTCATCAATAAAGAAAGAGCCATTGCTGTATCTGTCGTTTGTCCGCAAGTCTTTTGCCTGCAGTTCTTTTCTGTCGCCTTTTTCTGTTTCCACCATAAGCCGCTGTTCAAGACCGCAAGCGAACAGCGCTACGACCCGGTGAGGATTCTTCTTCAGTTCCCTTAGCATAACAACACCACGTTTTGCACGGGATGTTTTTTCAAACTCGGAAAGACTCATGCGTTTCACCGCTCCCCGCTGTGTGAACAATACAATTGAATCAGATTCTTGAAGGATTTCTCCAGAGACAACAAAGTCATCTTCTTTTAAGTTAATCCCTTTGACACCAGCGGCACGCGCGCCAACTACATTTACTTCGTCTTCTCCAAACCATAAGCCATACCCTAGGTGAGTGGCCATAAAGATCTGGCTTTCCCCATTTGTTACATGTACATCAATCAGTTCGTCTTCACCCTTCAGATTTAAGGCCACAAGCGCTTTAGAATAACGCTGTGCTTTATAATGGGTGAGCTCTGTCTTTTTCACCATTCCGTTTTTCGTAAAGAACAATAGATACGCCGACGGATCAAATTCTTTTATCGGTATGGCCTTTACAATCGTTTCATCACGGTCAATGGTGATTATATTTGAAAAATGCTGGCCCATGTCCTTCCATCTAATATCAGGCAGCTGGTGAACCGGACAATAAATGTAGCTTCCTTTGTTCGTAAAGAGCAGCAGCACATCCGTCGTATTCATTTCAAACTGATGGAGCATCCTGTCCGTATCTTTCATTCCGAAATCCTGGCCGTTGGAAGCGGCAAATGAACGCTGGCTCGTCCGTTTTAGGTAGCCATCCTTCGTAACGGTCACATATACATCCTCAGACGCAACCATGACTTCAAGGTTAATCTTAATTTCCTCAATTTTTTCTTCAATCACGGAGCGCCTCGTGTCTGCATATTTCTTTTTCAGTGCTTTTAAGCTGTTTGTGATCACTTTTAACAGCTTTTTATCATTGCTCAGAATGGATTCGAGCTCTTCAATTTTTTTGCCGAGCTCTTCTGCTTCTTCTTTCAGTGCTGTGATATCTGTATTGGTTAAACGATATAGCTGCAGTGACACGATGGCTTCAGCCTGAGGCTCTGTAAATTCATATTTCGCTATCAAGTTGTTTTTAGCGTCACGTTTATCGCTTGAAGAACGAATTGTTGCAATGACTTCATCCAAAATGGACAAAGCTTTCATGAGTCCTTCTACGATGTGATGTCTGTCTTTTGCTTTTTGAAGCTCATAAACGGACCGGTTTGTGACGACTTCCTTTTGGTGGCCGATATATGCATCCAAAATAGACGGCAGGCTCATCAACATCGGACGGCGATTATGAATAGCCACCATGTTAAAGTTATAGGTGATCTGCAAATCAGTATTTTTATATAAGAAATTCAAAATGCCTTTGGCATCCGCTTCTTTTTTCAGTTCAATGACCACTCTCAGCCCAGTTCGATCCGTTTCATCGCGAACCTCTGAGATGCCTTCAACCTTTTTATCAATGCGGTACTCGTCCATTTTTTTCACAAGGTTTGCTTTATTCACTTCAAATGGAATTTCCGTAATGACAATTTGTTCTCGTCCGCCTCTGATTGTTTCAATTTCAGCTTTTCCGCGGATAATAATTTTTCCTTTTCCGGTTTCGTAAGCTTTTTTTATGCCGTCAACGCCTTGAATAATCCCGCCTGTCGGAAAATCAGGCCCTTTAATGACTTCCATGAGTTCATCAACAGAGCAAGATGGCATTTGAATGCGCTTGATGACAGCATCAATGACTTCTCCCAGATGATGAGGGGGAATGTCGGTTGCGTATCCTGCTGAAATCCCGGTAGATCCGTTGACCAATAGGTTAGGAAACATCGCCGGGAGTACAACAGGCTCCTTGCTTGTATCATCGAAGTTCGGCACAAATTCAACTGTATTTTTGTCAATATCCCGAAGAAGCTCAGAAGCGATCGGAGATAACCTCGCTTCTGTATAACGCATAGCTGCCGGGGGATCTCCGTCGATGCTTCCGTTGTTCCCATGCATTTCAATTAACACATTTCGCACTTTCCAATCCTGGCTCATCCGCACCATTGCTTCATAAACCGAACTATCACCGTGCGGATGATAGTTACCGATGACGTTACCGACCGTTTTGGCCGCTTTTCTGAAGTTTTTATCAAACGTGTTTCCATCTGTATGCATCGCGTACAGAATTCTGCGCTGTACCGGCTTTAAGCCGTCTCTTGCATCAGGAAGCGCCCTGTCTTGAATAATATATTTACTATAGCGTCCAAAACGGTCGCCGATCACCTCTTCTAATGGTAAATCATGAAATAATTCTGGCTGTGACAACATTAAACCTCCTCAGCGACCGATAAGTTTTCATTTTCTAAAATATTGCTTTCTTCATCTAAGCCGAAAGCGACGTTTTTCTCAATCCACTTTCTGCGCGGCTCTACTTTGTCTCCCATTAACGTCGTGACACGTCTCTCTACACGTGCCGCATCGTCGATTTTGACCCTTACAAGCGTACGTGACTCCGGATTCATCGTCGTTTCCCACAGCTGGTCTGCGTTCATCTCTCCAAGACCCTTATATCGCTGAATGGTATAACCTTTGCCGACTTTTTTCAGGACATCACCCATCTCTTCATCAGACCATGCATATTCAATGATTTCCTTTTTTCCGCTTCCTTTGCTGACCTTATATAAAGGAGGCAGTGCAATGAACACTTTGCCATGTTCAATGAGCGGCTTCATATAGCGATAGAAAAAGGTAAGAAGCAGCACTTGAATATGAGCGCCGTCCGTATCCGCATCGGTCATAATGATGATTTTGTCGTAGTTGATATCATCGATTGAGAAATCAGCTCCGACACCCCCGCCGATCGCATGTATGATTGTATTGATCTCTTCATTTTTAAAGATATCAGCAAGCTTAGCTTTTTCCGTATTAATGACTTTACCGCGTAAAGGCAGAACTGCTTGGAATCTGCGGTCTCTTCCCTGCTTGGCTGATCCGCCTGCAGAATCCCCCTCAACGAGATACAATTCATTTTTTGCCGGGTTTCTCGAACCCGCAGGCGTCAGCTTCCCGCTTAATGTCGCTTCTGATTTTTTTCGTTTTTTGCCGCTTCTTGCTTCTTCACGGGCTTTGCGTGCCGCTTCGCGTGCCTGGCTCGCTTTGATAGCTTTTTTGACAAGAAGCGTTGCAGTATCCCGGTTTTCCTCTAAAAAGTAAGCAAGCTGCTCCGAAACAATCGCATCAACTGCTGATCTCGCTTCACTCGTACCCAGCTTTCCTTTTGTTTGTCCTTCAAATTGAAGAAGCTCCTCAGGAATCCGAACAGAAATAATGGCTGAAAGCCCTTCCCTTATATCAGTGCCTTCCAGGTTTTTATCCTTTTCTTTCAGCAAAGCCACTTTTCGCGCATATTCATTAAAAGCACGTGTCATCGCTGTTTTTGCACCTGACTCATGAGTCCCGCCGTCTTTTGTTCTGACGTTATTAACAAACGATAAAATGTTTTCAGAATAGCCGTCGTTAAACTGGAACGCAAAGTCCACTTCTATTGAATGATGCTCTCCCTCAAATGAGACCACTTCAGACAAGGCGTCTTTTTCCTCATTTAAGTAAGCGACAAACGCTTCTATGCCGTTCTCATAATAAAAGACCTCTTGCTGGTCATTGCGCTCGTCAATCAGCTCAATTTTTAATCCTTTTAACAAAAACGCAGATTCTCTTAAGCGTTCAGAAAGCGTTTCAAAATTATAAGTCGTTGTGCTGAACATCGTTGGATCTGGCTTAAAGTGTGTTAGCGTTCCTGTCTTTTTTGTTTTGCCGATCTTTTCGAGAGATGTGACTGGCTTTCCTCCGTGTTCAAAACGCTGCTGATAGACGAAACCGTCCCGCTCAATGGTAACCGTCAGCCATTCAGATAAAGCATTCACAACTGATGCACCAACTCCGTGCAGCCCTCCGCTTGTCTTATAGCCGCCTTGACCGAACTTTCCTCCGGCATGAAGCACCGTTAAAATCACTTCAGGGGTTGGTTTGCCGAGCTTATGCATTCCGGTTGGCATGCCGCGGCCTCTATCCTGTACAGATATACTGTTGTCTTTATGTATTTTGACGATTATGTGATCTCCATGGCCGGCAAGCACCTCGTCGACAGAGTTATCTACAATTTCATAAACCAAGTGGTGCAAGCCCCGTGCGTCAGTAGAGCCAATATACATACCCGGCCTTTTCCTGACAGCCTCAAGGCCTTCGAGCACCTGTATGGCATCTTCGTTGTAATCAAATTGCTGTTTTCTAGCCAAACGTACAAACCCCTTTCAAAAACTAACATTGTCTTTCTCTTTTTCAGTGTTACACCATCAATAGTATAAAGTATTTGTTATAAACCTCGCCTCGAGCCAGTACTGCCTTGGACTCCTCATTATAACCAATATGTTTGCAATCGCAACATAGAGCTAACGAATCAGTTCGCAAAACATCGGATAGTGCTGTTTTTACACTATGAGAACGTATGTTTGTTTATTATATATAAAGCAGCAGACCTTCGCAAATCGAACGGCCGAAACCCAGCTAGACAAGGTATTCAAAAAAAGCTGTTCAAGCTTTATTGTATCTGTTTCACCGTAATACGCAAACAATATCTTAAAATTAAAAAGCAAAAATCCTTGAATTCACAAGGATTTTTGCAGTTCTGCATCTATTTTGTTACAGCGTGCGCCACTTTTATGCACAGATCCATGATAACCGTTCTGTCTTTTTGCTTTAGCATCTGGTAAGCTTCTTCGTTTACCAGCCCTTGCTGTGCCCAAAATACTGGAGCGTCTGTCTCCAAAAACTCTTCCGCCACGCCTGGCAGCTGTTCTGAGCGCCGGAATACATTGACGATGTCAATCGGACCATCAATCTCCTGTAAAGATGAAACAGCTTTGACACCAAGTGCCTCATCAATTGTAGGATTGACGGGAATGATTTCATAGCCCGCATCCTGCATCGCTTTGGAAACCATATACGACGTTCTATCCGGGCGGTCAGAAAGCCCCACTACCGCGATTCGCTTGCTTTGATCAAGAATCTCTTTAATTTCCGCTTTGGAAGGGTTTTGCATCATGTACCACTCCTTTTTCATCTATTTTACACGATCAAAATGTAAGAAATCAAAATATGATGCATGTTTGATTTTATTTGTAAGCAAACTTTAAAAAACTTATCATCAGATTATGATATCTCATGTTAAAATAGAAAGAAGGGATTTTGAAAAAGGAGAAATGTAGATGTTAATTGCTTTATTGATTATTTTGGCCTACTTGATAGGCAGCATTCCATCTGGCTTAATTGTTGGCAAGCTTGCCAAGGGAATTGATATCCGGGAGCACGGGAGCGGCAACTTAGGAGCTACCAATGCATTCCGTACGTTGGGCGTAAAAGCTGGTTCGATCGTGATAGCCGGAGATATTTTGAAAGGTACGCTGGCAACTGCATTGCCTTTTCTCATGCATGTTGATATTCACCCGCTTCTAGCAGGAGTCTTTGCAGTTTTGGGCCATGTGTTTCCCGTCTTCGCTAAATTTAAAGGCGGCAAAGCCGTGGCAACGTCCGGAGGCGTTTTGCTATTTTACGCACCTCTGTTATTTATCACGATGGTCGCGGTATTTTTCATCTTTTTATACTTAACTAAATTTGTTTCTCTGTCATCGATGTTAACAGGGATCTATACTGTTATATATAGTCTCTTTGTCCATGATAAGTATTTATTGATTGTCGTTACCTTGCTCACTATTTTTGTGATATACAGACACCGGGCGAACATTAAACGAATTATTAATAAAACAGAACCTAAAGTGAAATGGTTATAAACCTTCTCTTTTGACACAGAATAGCCTAATACGTTTATAATAGAGAAAATTCAAATGAAGAACAAAGGGGTGTTCTGTTATGAATATGACAATTAACGAAGACGCACTGAACTGGTATAAGGAAGAGCTCGATTTAGAAAGCGGAGACCAGGTTCGCTTTTTCGTCCGCTACGGCGGCTGCAGCAACGTTCAAAAGGGATTTTCCCTCGGAGTGGCGAAAGATGCCCCACAAGAGGCTGGAGCCACTGCAGAAGCCGGCGGCATCACCTTCTTTATTGAAGAAAGTGATCTTTGGTACTTCGATAACCACGACCTACTAGTCAGCTATTCAGCAGACGCTGATGAACCGGTTTTTGAATACCAATAAAAAAAGAACGCACATTATGTGCGCTCTTTTTTTATAAATGAAATCTGATAAGATGATCTGTCAGGTTTTCTTGCTCCAAAATATATTTTTGTGTCTCACCCAGCAGATCAAAGTGAGGAAATTCACTTTTTTTATGTATCCATTCTTTTTTTAAACCGTACGCCGCTCCCCACTGAATCAGCTTATCAATATCTGCACAGCCTGCTTTTGTCACAGTCTTTGCTTCCGGAAACCGGTCATCCAGCCAGTAATGTGTTAAAAATGCGATTTCTCCTCTTTTCACTGCTTGTTTCCACCGGTTGAGTTCCTCACGTTTCACACCAAACGCCATATCTCGTTCACTTCCCTATTTTTTGGCCTTTTCATATGCCTCGTGCCAATCAGGGAAAGCTTTACGAAACTGAATAGGCTTAAAGCTTTCTTTATCTACACAAATATGAGATGAGGTGGCTTTGATGGAAAGCTCACCGGCCGGATTATAAATGTGATAACCATAGACGGTTTTAAAACCGTTGTATTCCTCTATCCATGTTTGCACAACCGCGGTTTCTCCGTAATGAAGCGGCTTTTTATAGGAAATATTGATATCAACGACTGGAGACAGAACGCCTCTCTTTTCCATATCACTGTATAAAAAGCCTAAGTCCTTAATGAGGGCCGTTCTGCCGACCTCCATCCATACAAGATAATTTGCGTGATAAACAATCCCCATTTGATCTGTTTCTGCATAACGCACTTCTATTTCTTTTTTTGATACATGCAAGATTACTCTGCTCCCTTAACGTCAATTTAGCCCCATTTTACCATAATCAAATCAGAAAGAAAAAAACCAGGTTTCCCTGGTTTTTATGAACGGTATCCGTTTTGTCTCGCTGCAGATTCGTCTTGAATTTCATTACGAAACGCTTCGATACTCTGTTCGCGTCTTTCATTTTTTTCTTTGATACGCTGTTTATCTTCTCCTGAAGCAAACTCCATTGATTCCTCTGCTTCTTCTATGTTTTCAATTGTATTTTGAACCATATCCTGCAATTTTTCTACGTTATCAGAACGATCATCAGGATTAGGCTGCTGGTATTGATTTTGGTTCTTTGTCATTCGGATGTACCCCCTAGAAATAAACTTGATTCGGCGCTACTCGCCTTTTGTCTGCATGATGATCGGCTGCTGCCCTGAAGTATCATGCATTTTTTCCCCTTTATTGGCTTTATATTTTACAGGCTTTGTACCCAAGTGGCTTGGAGCATATTGAGGCTGACCGTTTTTCTTGTTGTTTCCCATGTTTATCCCTCCTCAACAGATAGGATTCTCAAAAGGAGGGGTAAACATGAATACAAATTAAAGGTTATTTTTGCTTAAATCGCTGTTCAAGCTTTTCCTCAAGCTGATTTAAATACTCCGTATTGGTCATCAGCTCTTTTTTGTTTTCCATGACGAGCTCATGAAAAGAACGCTTTCTCATCTTCTTCACTCTTCTCACCTCCGCATATTCTTTTATTTTTTCCAATTCTGAAAACTTGTAAGCATATCTGAACATAAAAAAACTGAATCTAATCAAGATCCAGTTTTTGTTCCATTTCTTTTTTTGTCATGGTGCCAATGTGTATGTCTTGAATAACACCTTTTTCATTTAAGATATACGTCGTTGGATATGACATCACGTTATAGTCAGCATTGATCCCTTGTTTATCAATCAGAATGGGAAACGTTAAATCATACGTTTCAGCAAATGCCCGGACCTGTTTCTCGCTTTTCTCAGCTGAAGTGAAATTTACCGCAACAACCGCAAGTTCGTCAGCGTGTTCTTTTTGCAGCTGTTCCATCGCCGGCATTTCCTGACGGCACGGTTTACACCAAGTTGCCCAGAAATTGAGCAGCACTTTTTTGCCTTTTGTGTCCTGTAAGGAACTTTTCTCTCCTGATAGCGTTTTCAAAGAAAAATCAGGTGCTTGCTGTCCCTCTTCAATCCCCACTTCTTTTTTGCTGTATGTTTGATACAAATTCCATCCCATATAACCGGCAAGCATGATAAGCAGGATACCTGCGAGCCATTTTTTCAGCATATGCCACCTCCGCAGCACACTTTGTCATAAAAAGAAGAGAAAGCAGAAATGCCTTCTCTTCCTATAGATTCATCAGGACTGCTTCATTTTTTCACGAAGCACCATTTGCAGGATGCCGCCATGGCGATAGTAATCAATTTCCACTTCACTATCAAAGCGGACGACTGCTTCAAATGTTGTTACATTACCGTCTTCATTGATTGCTCTTACTGTCACAAGGTCACGAGGGCGAACTGTTTCATCCACATCAACCTCGATAACTTCTTTACCTGTTAAACCGAGTGTTTCCGCATTTTCACCTTGTTTAAACTGAAGCGGCAGCACACCCATGAATACAAGGTTGCTTCTGTGAATTCTTTCAAAGCTTTCAGCAATTACCGTTCTGATGCCGAGAAGGTTTGTTCCTTTTGCAGCCCAGTCACGTGAAGATCCCATACCGTAGTCTTTTCCTGCTAATACGACAAGACCTGTTTTATCTTCTTTGTATCTCATGCACGCATCATAGATGGACGTTACTTCACCAGTCGGCCAGTACGTTGTAAATCCGCCTTCTGTACCCGGTGCGATTTGGTTTTTGATGCGGATGTTTGCAAATGTTCCTCTCATCATAACTTCATGGTTTCCGCGGCGGGAACCGTAGGAGTTAAAGTCACGAGGAGAAACGCCTTTTTCTTGCAAATACTTTCCGGCAGGCGTGTCTTTTCCGATTGCCCCCGCAGGAGAAATATGGTCAGTTGTGACTGAATCGCCGAATTTACCGACAACACGCAGACCTTTTAATGGCTCAACCTTACCTGGATCAACAGACATTTCTTCGAAGAATGGCGGGTTTTGAATGTAAGTTGACTCGTTATCCCATTTATATAGGGCTTCATCTGTTGTTTCAATCTCGTTCCATCGCTTGTTGTCATCAAATACTGTTTCATACTCTTTGCGGAAGAGCTCAGGCGTAACAGTTTGCTTAACAAGTGAATTGATTTCGTCCATTGATGGCCAAATATCGTTAAAGTATACGTTTTGACCATCCTTGCCCACACCGATCGGATCAGTTTTCAAATTAATGTTTACCGTTCCAGCCAGCGCATATGCCACAACGAGCGGCGGAGAAGCAAGATAGTTACCTTTAACCAGCGGGTGAATACGCCCTTCAAAGTTACGGTTTCCGGAAAGGACAGATGTAATCAGAAGATCATTTTTCGCAACCGCTTCTTCGATTTCTGGTGAAAGCGGACCTGAGTTTCCGATACATGTTGTACATCCGTACCCAACGAGGTTAAAACCAAGCTCTTTCATGTATGGAAGAAGGCCTGAATTCACAAGATATCCTGTAACGACTTTAGAGCCCGGTGCAAGTGACGTTTTTACGTAATTAGGCACTTTAAGCCCTAACTCAACCGCTTTTTTCGCTACGAGTCCGGCGCCGATCAGAACGAACGGGTTGGATGTATTCGTACAGCTTGTGATCGCAGCAATGGCGATCGCACCCGTTTTCATAACTGTTTCTTCGCCATTAAGGAGTTTAAACTTAATTTCTTTTTCTTCTTCTTCTGCATGTAAACCGAATCCTTGGTTACCCGCAGGGCTGACTAAATGCTTTTTAAACGTTTCCTGCATAGCAGAAAGCGGGATCAAATCCTGAGGGCGTTTTGGACCTGATAAGTTTGCTTCAATTTGAGACAGGTCAATTTCAACCACATCAGTAAATTGAGGGTCTTCCGCATCTGGAGTGTAAAACAAGCCATTGCTTCTGCAGTATGCTTCGACTACATCAATATGTTCAGGATCACGGCCTGTCAGGCGCAGATAGTTTAGCGCTTCTTCATCTACTGGGAAGAATCCGCATGTAGCACCGTATTCCGGAGCCATGTTCGCAATAGTTGCGCGATCTGCAAGCGGCAGTTCTGCAACTCCCGGTCCAAAGAATTCAACAAACTTGCCGACAACGCCTTTTTCACGCAGCACCTGTGTCACTTTTAACGCCAAGTCAGTAGCTGTTGTTCCGTTCGGAAGCTTGCCGACAAGTTTCGCGCCGATTACCTCAGGAACTGGGAAGTAAGAAGGCTGTCCAAGCATTCCCGCTTCAGCTTCAATTCCGCCGACACCCCAGCCAAGAACACCGATACCGTTAATCATTGTGGTATGTGAGTCTGTTCCGACAAGCGTATCAGGATACGTTACAAGTTCACCGTCTTCTTCAATGGCATGGACGACACTTGCCAGGAACTCTAGGTTTACCTGGTGCACGATACCTGTTGCAGGCGGCACTGCCTGATAGTTATTAAACGCTTTCTTTGCCCAGCTTAAAAATTTGTAGCGTTCTGCATTTCTTTCGAATTCCAAGTCCATATTAATAGCTAACGCATCTTCTGTGCCCGCTTTATCAACCTGTACAGAGTGGTCGATAACGAGATCAACAGGAATTTCAGGGTTAATTTTATCAGGATCTCCGCCGACAGCTGCCATCGCTTTACGCAGTGAAGCAAGGTCTACTACTGCCGGAACCCCTGTGAAGTCTTGTAAAATAACACGAGACGGTTTAAACGGAACGTCGATTTCCTTTAATTCGGCAGTTCCCCACTTTGCCAAATTTTCTACGTGTTCTTTTTTGATGACGAATCCGTCAACTTGACGCAATACTGATTCTAAAAGAACTTTGATAGAATAAGGAAGCTTCGAAACCTTCCCGATTCCTGAATCTTCTAACGCCTTTAAAGAGTAGTAATGATATGTTTTCCCATTAGTAGTAAACGTTTTTCTCGCTTGGAAAACGTCTTTTGCTGCAGTTTTTTGCTCGTTTGCCATTCTCCAAAATCCCCCTTCAGATCAGATCATTCTCAGATGAAGTAAATTCCATCACAATTTTCTCACAATTTCATATTAAAACAAAATCATACATAAGTAAATATCAATGTTTTTATTAAATACAATAAGTTCGGCTTATCAGACAAATGTACCGGTAATTATTACTGTTTATGCTCTCTCATATAACACAACAAAAGGAGCCATATTATGATTGAGGTGATAATGATGGTCAAAAGAAAAGCGAATCACGTCATTAACGGAATGAATGACGCGAAAAGCCAAGGCAAAGGCGCCGGCTACGTCGAAAACGACCAGCTTGTACTGACTGAAGCTGAACGCCAAAATAATAAAAAAAGAAAAACCAATCAATAGCACCGGACTCTTTTTAAGGAGGTTCTCATTTTATGACCAATAAAAATACAAGTAAAGATATGCATAAAAACGCCCCTAAAGGACACAATCCGGGTCAGCCGGAGCCTCTCAGCGGTAGCAAAAAAGTAAAAAACCGAAACCACACAAGACAGAAGCACAACTCAAGCCATGATATGTAAGAAAAGCAGACCTTAGTGTCTGTTTTTTTATGCGTTCACCCATTTCTGATATTCCGCATATGATGTAAAGCAAGGTTGATATGTGGAGGAATGCTTCCATGACCCATTCAAAACGTAATGACGCTAATGATTTCGATAGTATGGATGAATGGCTTCGGCAATTTTTTGAAGACCCCTTCGCCTGGTACGATGAAACATTGCCTATTGATTTATATGAAACAAGTCAGCAGTATATTATTGAAGCGGATCTGACTTTTTTACAGCCGACACAAGTAACGGTTACTCTGTCTGGCTGCGAGTTCATCTTAACAGTCAAATCGTCAGGGCAGACTTTTGAAAAACAAATGATGCTTCCTTTTTATTTTAATGACAAAACCATTCAAACCGAATGCGAAAATCAAATACTCACAGTTGCCGTCAATAAAGAAACAGAAGATGGTTCTTCTTTTTCTCTTCAATTTCCTCTCAGCTAATATAAAAAGTCACTTTCATCCCCTATTATGAAAGTGACTTTTTTCCGTCCATTTATCGTCAAATACCCTCTAGTGACTCTCCCATGGCCAAATAGCAGATTCACTATACAATAGAATATGATCTACTATCTCTTTTGACTAGACGTCTATCATTTCTTTCTATTCTTTTTTTACTGTGTTCTTCTAATCTCTCTTCGTATACAATATGGTTAGAATAAGGGGGGAATGATTGATGCTGGAAGGCTGGTTTTTGTGGTTTATTCTGTTTTGGGTGATCATGATGGTTGTCTTATTATCAATCGGCGGTTTTTTTATGTTTCGAAAGTTTTTAAAGCGTTTACCGAAAGAAGACGGCAGGTCAGAGCTTGATTGGCAGGATTACTATATCGAAAACAGCATGCATTTGTGGAGCAATGAAAACAAACAATTTCTTAATGAATTGGTTTCGCCGGTTCCGGAGCTGTTCAGAGATGCAGCAAAAGCCAAAATCGCAGGTAAAATCGGTGAGCTTGCATTAGAAGAAAAGGTATCAAAGATTGATCAGCAACTGATGATCAGAGGCTATATTCTCGCAACTCCTAAAAGAGACCATACCTTCTTAAAAAGACATCTGCAGGACAAAAAAATCGATCTCGAACCTTATCAGACCCTTCTCAAATAAAAAACCTTTCCTGATAGAAGGAAAGGTTTTTTAATTCATTTGAATATTAGCTGACTGCAGCTCGTTATGAAGTTTTCGATATGATAAATACATGGCGATTCTCCACGGCACAATCATACCGAAAGCCAGAATCCAAAACATTCCGCTCAATGCGCCGTAATCAATTGATGTGCTCAAAATCGATTTCATCGCGATTCTGATCACCAAAAGACCGACTAATATAAATACAAATGCTTTAGAGCGTTTCATGTAAATTTCATTATTTTTAATTTCAAACTTAGAAGTTTTGATGAGAAAAATAGAAAAAATCACGCCTAAAGTGATTGATTCTAAAAACTCTGCACCAGTGACCCAAAATACCGGAAATAAAAACATTAACGCTCCCGTACTCATAAAAATCGGCGGAAGAATGATTTTTTTCGGTGAAACGGGCTTGTCAGAGGACTTTATTCTGACCACCATCACAGCTACAGCCATTAACACAGCAATAATCGATGAAACTATAATCATCATACTTATCATTCCTTTGTTTCTAGGAGTGTTGATACTATATACTATACTCCAAAACAATAAAAAAAACCATTTTGAAAAGAAATGACGTTAATATCCCATAACGCGGCTGACAGCCTCTAACACTTTTGTTTCCTCAAACGGCTTGACAATAAAGTCCTTTGCCCCCAGCTCAATCGCTTCCGTTACAATTCTTTGCTGGCGCATGGCGGTGCACATGATGACCTTCGCTTTAGGATCGAAGGTTAAGATATCACGAAGCGCCTTAATGCCGTTTTTCACTGGCATTGTAATATCCATTGTCACGATGTCCGGCCGCAGTTTTTTATACAGGTCCGCTGCTTGCTCACCGTCCGCGGCTTCGCCTGCGATTATGTAATTTGCCTCTTCCAAGATCTCTCTGATTTTCACCCTCATGAACTTGGCGTCGTCTACAACTAAAACTCTTGTCATATTCCCCTCCAACAATCGATTTCCACAGATAATAGTCTTATTGTACCAAAAACAAAAGGACTAGTAGTAGTACGAAAGTAATTTACCGTCAAAAACCAGTGAATCCTCCAAAAAGATCCGACAGCAAAATAATGATCAGGCTCATCCAATTAAAGAATAACAGCACACCAATCACAATCATCAAAACGCCGCCTGCTTTCATGATCAAAAGCTGGTTCTTTCTTATCCACTTCAGTTTTGTGATAAAGAAAGACAATAAAAGAAACGGAACAGCAAAACCGAGTACATATAACATCATGTACGGCACCGCTGAGCCTGGATTTGTGCTTGCAAGTGTGATAACAGCAGCTAATATCGGACCGGTACATGGCGTCCATCCCGCCGCAAATGCCATTCCAATTAAGACGGAACCTAAAAACCCGCTTGGTTTATGCTTAAAGTGGATTCTCCGCTCTTTCATCATAGCCTCAGGCCGGAACACGCCGAGCGTAATGAAACCGAACAAAATAATAAGCAACGCTCCAATTTGCCGAATTGCATCGTGATAATCCCTAAACAGGCTGCCAACAAAAGATGTTCCATAGCCTAAAGCGATAAAAATGACTGAAAAGCCAAGCAAAAAACACAAAGTATGAAACAAGCTTCTTTTCTGCAGCAGCAGCTTTTCTGTTTTCACATCATCCATGCTGACCCCTGTAATATATGACAAGAAAGCTGGGTAAAGCGGCAGGCAGCAAGGCGAAATAAAGGATAAAAATCCCGCTCCGAATGTCAAAAAATAATTCACGTCTCCCATGTCATCATCCCTTCATGATTTGACATTCCTTCAAGTTATGACAAAATCATTTCATTTTTTTAACACTTTCACTTGAAGGATTTCTATTTACAGAAAAAACTTATATAATTTAATTTGACATTGAGATATTGTACTCCTTCTCATTTGAAAATTAGTATAAATATGGATATAATATAAACATTCACTTTGAAGATCTAATGTATGAAAGGATACATCCCTGTGATTAGAGAGCATCTATTAAATGAAATTGAAAAAAAAAGAGCAGAGCTGCTGCAAATTGTCATGGCGAACGGAATGACATCTCATATTACGATAGAGCTCAGTCAGGAGCTTGACCATCTTCTCATACAATATCAAAAGCAGCGCCTTAGAGCAGTAGCGGGTGATGAATGATTGCAAAATAAAAAACCCGTATAAGGGTTTTTTATTTTATAACCATGTTTCTCTATATCATAATCTTTACGTATTATTTCGTTTGATTATTCATGGCTTTCATCATTTGATTGATTTTCTTTTGAGAAGGTTTCATTCCCATTTGCATCATCATCATGCGTAACATTTGTTCATTAATAGGCGGATTCTTTTTAAGGTAGCTCATCATATATTTACGAGCAATAAAAAACCCGAGTGCAACACCTATGAGCAATGCAACTACGCCCACTAGGATGCCAACCCATAAAGTCATTTTATTTCCTCCTTCATGTTGTCTAGTTTAAAGTGTACTAAACCAAAAGCTATTATACAACATTTACATCTCTTTTTCTTCGGTTTTAGACAAAATTTCTTTCTTTCACCGGATTTAGCCATCCATAACGCTTCGAATTAAAATCCATAGCCAGAAAGCAAGGGCTTACTTTTCTCAACACCTCAAAGAAAATCGTTTCTGCCTCGTAATCCCCCGAAGCCACTAATTCTATCATGTGCTCCTTCATCATAAACGTCGCGTGGCCTTTTGCTTTCGGCAAAGCTAATCTATAAATATAATCTAGCTGCCTGTAATCCGTATTGTGTAAATTCATTTTTAACCGCTGATGCATATGTAGAATCGGGATTGGCTGTGTAATATATTGAATCTGTTTCTCTGTCATTTCATACTGCTGCTTTGTCAGGCTTGTCCAATGATAGTCTTGAAACAGCTCAAACATAACCGATTCCCGCCCGAAATAGTGATTAGCAAACTCCTCTTTTATCAGGTACGTATAGTAGTGACGTTCCATCTTTTCATCCCCTTTTCCAGCAGCATTTCATTTGCTCTCTATTATACAAAAGAAGAAAAGAAAGAATTGTCTATTACTGTTAAACAGCCAATACTATTTTTGTCGGATAAACAAGAAAAAGAGGATGATTTGACTCATCCTCTTTAAAAGACTTTTACTTATTGAGTAATGCTTTAACTCGGTTCACTACGTTTGGAACTGAGAAGCCGTATTCATTGATGACGGTTTCGCCAGGAGCAGATGCACCGAATCGGTCTATGCCGAGCACGTCTCCATCAAGCCCTGTGTATTTGCCCCATCCAAATGATGCGCCCATCTCAATCGCAAGACGTTTTTTCACATCTGCAGGAAGGACAGAGTTTTTGTATTCAACAGATTGTTTATCGAAACGGTCCATTGAAGGCATGCTGACAACAGAAACATCGATATTTTCTTTTGCCAATTCAGCTTGTGCTTCAATCGCAAGACCTACTTCAGAGCCTGAAGCGATAAGAAGAGCGTCAGGTGTTTCGTTTTTAGATTTAGAAACGACATATGCTCCTTTTTCTACTCCTGCCAATGCTTCTTCAGCAGTTTGGTCAATCGTAGGAAGGTTTTGGCGTGTCAATACTAGCGCTGTTGGCTGATCAGTGCTTTGCACTGCAAGCTTCCATGCTGCCGCTGTCTCATTTCCGTCTGCAGGACGGATCAAGGAAAGGTTAGGCATCGCACGGAGTGAAGCAAGCTGTTCAACAGGCTCGTGCGTCGGGCCGTCTTCACCTACCGCAATACTGTCATGTGTGAAGACATAAGTGACAGGAAGACCCATTAACGCTGCAAGGCGAATTGCCGGACGCAGGTAATCAGAGAAGACAAAGAAAGTTCCGCCGAATACACGCAGTCCGCCATGGAGCGCCATACCATTTAAGGCTGCACCCATCGCAAATTCACGAACACCGAACCAGAAGTTTTTGCCTGAGTAATCAACCGCTGTAAAATCACCGGCATTTTTAATTGTCGTTTTGTTTGATCCCGCTAGGTCAGCAGATCCTCCGACAAAGAATGGAATTTTTTTCGCAAGTCCGTTGAGAACTTCACCGGAAGAGGCACGGGATGCCAGGCTGCTTCCTTTTTCATAAACAGGAACCTCTTGATCCCAGTCCTTCGGAAGCTCTCCTTTGATTGCCAGCTCAAGCTGTTCAGCAAGTTCAGGATAAACTTCTTTATATTTAGCGAATTGAGCATTCCATTCTTGTTCTTTTTTCTCGCCTGATTCTTTAACCACTGCAGCAAAATGCTCATATACTTCTGACGGTACGTAGAAATCTTCTTCATATGTCCACGCGTAAGCTTCTTTTGTTAACTTGCTTTCCTCTTTACCAAGCGGAGCACCGTGAACACCGGATGTGCCGGCACGGTTAGGTGAACCGAAACCGATTGTCGTTTTCACTTCAATTAATGTAGGTTTCTTTTCATTTTGGCGTGCTTTTTCGATAGCCGCTGTTAATTCTTCGATGTTGTTTCCATCCTCAACATAAAGAACTTCCCAATTCATTGCTTCAAAACGCTGTTTTGCATTTTCAGAGAATGAACGGTCGAGATCTCCATCAAGAGAGATGTCATTAGAATCGTATAATACGATCAGACGGCCAAGCTGAAGATGGCCTGCGAGTGAAGCAGCTTCAGAAGAAATGCCCTCCATTAAATCACCATCACCGCAAATACTGTATGTATAATGATCGACTACGTTAAATGAATCGCGGTTGTAAGTTTCTGCTAAATGGCGTTCAGCGATAGCCATTCCGACCGCCATGGCAATTCCTTGGCCGAGCGGACCTGTTGTCGCATCAACACCGGCAGTATGTCCGAATTCAGGATGTCCAGGTGTTTTGCTGCCCCACTGGCGGAATCCCTTAAGATCTTCGATGCTAAGATCAAACCCGCTTAAATGAAGCATGCTGTATAAAAGTGCTGATCCGTGTCCAGCAGATAAAACAAAACGGTCACGGTTAAACCAGCCAGGGTTTGCCGGACTTACGTTCATAAATTTTGTCCACAGCGTGTATGCCATTGGAGCGGCCCCCATTGGCATCCCTGGGTGACCAGAATTTGCTTTTTCAATAGCGTCTATTGACAGTGTGCGAATGGTAGCAACTGATTTCTTTTCAATTGTATCCATAAAAATCCCCTTCCTTATGTGTTGTACCCTTACATCATAAATGTCTGACGACTTTTTCTCAACTGTTTCAGCTTAAATTTGAGAGAAACTTGTTGAATTTTGTCACATAAGAGTTTTGCTTATAGTATATGCAAAAGAGGAATACGATATTTCCGTATTCCTCTTATATTAGTGAAGTTTGTTATTTTGTTGTTCTTTTTTTAGCTTTTCTGGTGTTACATCATTGCCTTCTGGGTCTATGATTTTCACACTTTTTAACGTGTTTTTCATAGAAGAGCGAAAACCTTTCAAGTACTCTTGACGAAGCTTTTGCTGTTCGGCTTTTTCTTCTTCTGTCATAACGCCAGCTTTGGCTTTAGCAGCAAGTTCATTAATTCTGGCAATTTTAGCGTTTGAAATCATGTTAAACTCCTTTATTGCATTTTGTCTATATAGTACTAGATCAAAAAGAGTTTTACAACTGATTCACTCGGCTGTCTCGTCATTCTCTATGTATTCCTGATACCGCCGGTGGACGGTCGCTTTAGACACATCATAGCCAAACCCTCTTAGCGTTGCGGCAATTTCTGCGAACGTCAGTTTATTCGCTCTTAGGCGGACGATCTCTGAGATTGGGACCTCTATTCTTTCCTTTCCGCTGTTTTCATGTTGGTTTTTCAGGTTTTTTTGCGGTTTAAAACCGTTTTTTACTGCACGCTTCATTCCCCGCTTGATTTTCATATTGTGAATTTTCCTCTGGTACTCTTCCACAATGCTGACGATCTCCAGCACCATCGAGTCAGCCTCCGATAACTCCAGTTCACCTCTGTGAGCCGTTGTATAGACTTTCACATCTTCTCTGTAGATACAATGGAGCAGGGCGATTTTTGCATTTCCCCGACCGAGCCTAGTCTCATCCTGAACCAAAATAACATCAATTCCCGAATTCTTGATCTCATCAAGCAGCTCAAATACACCGTCCCGATCCATTTCATATCCGCTGGCTTTTTCAGAAATCACTTTGACGACTTCCATGCCGTTCTCGGCTGCAATGGCCGTTAGCTCCTCCACCTGCCGCTTTAATGAAGTTTCCTGCTGTTCTTTATTTGTGCTTACGCGGGCATATATGAGTGCTTTCATTTTTTCTATCTTTCCTCTCTATCTTACAGTTGCCAATTCATATGCATCCTGATGCTTCTTTTTCAATGGAATCACCAACTCATCTCCCGGCTGGATATCAGACGTCTGAAGATGATTTTTATCAGCTACCCATTCAATAAAATCGTTTTTGTTTATCTTTTTTGTATCTGCTACCTGATCAGCAATTGACCAAAGTGTGTCGCCTTGCTGGACTTCTATTTTAGCATACTGATTAAGCTCCTGACCGCTGCTTGTATATGACAGCAAAAGGATAACCGCGCTCAAAATCACTGAGAATAGAACGACAAAAATAATAGATTCTTTACTCATGATCATAACCTCCAACAGGAATGTTTGTTCGCTTTTTTATAATTTCAGTATATACGAACAAACGTTTCTGTCAATTGTTTTTTTCGAACCTATGTTTGTACTGTAAGGAAAATCATGCTATAATCTTCTTAAAATCGACGTTTTGAGGTGCGAAAAATGACGAAGCTATCAAAAAGGCAACTTGATATCCTCCGGTTTATTAAAGCAGAGGTTAAATCAAAAGGATATCCGCCTTCCGTGAGAGAAATCGGAGAGGCTGTTGGGCTTGCGTCCAGCTCAACTGTCCACGGCCATTTGGCCCGTCTGGAAACAAAAGGGCTGATCAGACGGGATCCGACAAAACCTAGAGCAATAGAAATACTTGATGAAGAAGTAGACATTCCGCAAAGTCAGGTCGTTAATGTACCGGTCATCGGGAAAGTCACGGCGGGATCTCCTATTACAGCAGTAGAAAATATTGAAGAATATTTTCCGCTTCCTGACCGTATGGTTCCTCCGGACGAGCATGTGTTTATGCTGGAGATTATGGGAGACAGTATGATTGATGCTGGTATTCTCGATAAGGATTATGTCATCGTTAAACAGCAAAATACAGCGAACAACGGGGAAATTGTAGTTGCGATGACAGAAGATGATGAAGCTACGGTAAAACGTTTCTATAAAGAGGATACTCACATTCGCTTACAGCCTGAAAACCCAACGATGGAACCTATCATCTTGCAGAATGTCAGCATTCTAGGGAAAGTGATTGGCGTGTTCAGAACCGTCCATTAACCTATTGATCTATCAAATGCATGAAATAACCCCCTCTTCCTTTATGGAGAGGGGGTTTATTGTACAAAAAAGCAGGCTCGCCCTGACTTATGGGTGCGAGCCTGAATAGGAGGAAAAAGAACATCATGTTTACACCATAATTATCCACCAAACAATTGTTGAAGTCAAGAAATTTTCTTTCCTTTAGGAAACTTTCATCTGAATATTGTCCGTTTAAAACATTAGACGCTATGTCCTTAAAAATGTTTCATTTTCTTAGGTCGTGGAATGACGCGGCTTCATGTTTATGTAAGGAGCAACGGCAGCAATTGAATTTTAATGAAAATTTAGTACATAGTATAGTTGGTTCAACATTTTCTAAAAAAACAGCTCACTTCTCTTGATCAACGTGAGCTTCAATCAAAATGAAAATATTGTATACCATAACTGCCCTTTACCCGAACACTCGTGCAGTTTTCTGAGTGTTCTTCTGCTAATATACGGTATCGGTGAAATGGATCGATAGAAACCTTATCCTGAGCACTAAAATCAAACCAGCTGCCGCTGAATTGCTTCGTGCTCAGTGTGGTATATTCTCCCGTAAGCCCCATTCGCTGAAGTTTAATCTCAACTGAACAAGTATTGGCTCCCAAGATCGTAAACTGATAGCCTAAAATATAGTCGATCGCCGGGACATCACTGATATTTTCCAGAACAAACGATTTTGTGCTGTCATTTAAAATAAAGTCTGTTTTGTGATCAAAATCTAAAGCTGACACATGGGTACTGCCAATGCCAAAAAAACACATCAAAACTGCTGTTAAGCCTAAGATTTTTATTTTCAATTACACCCCTCCTTTACCACATTTTAACCCTACATGAGATTTATGTATATGTTCTGTGTAATATCAAGAGGTCGTTTCAATCATAAAAATCCATATGCGTTTTTTCCTGTTTATAATAACGAAGCCTGTCTTGAAGGGTTCCGGTATGAAATTCAAATTTGTGGCCGTCAGGGTCGGTAAAATAAATTGATTTTCGATCGCGTTCATCTCGTTCTCTGCCAGGCAGAATATTGACATGAAGCCTTTTTAATTTTGCTGACATTTCCTCAAACTCTTGATCTTCAATAGTAAATGCAATATGGGTATAAGACGCCTTAATGTCATTTCTCGGAATGTCAGGTTCTTCATTAAGCGCAAGCCAAATGCCATTTAAATCAAAATATGCTGTTGTTTTTCCCTTTGCCAGAAGCTTGGCATCAAACACTTTTTGATAAAAATCAATCGATGTATACAGATGAGAAACTGAAAATAATAAGTGATTGATTCCTTTCACCTTCACAAATCATTCCCCCTTGAAAGCTGATCATCCATATGTACGACTTTTTTCCAAAAAAGTTTCATGCAGTCAGCAAAAAATACCAGTGTAAACAAAATCGGATTGTTTAAAATAATGATTGTCGAATTGAATTACTTATGTTTTTATAATTTGTTTACAGCCAAGGGCTTTCTTCAAAAATAACAATTTAGGTGGTCAAATGAAACATATCATTGCTCTTGCTTCAAAGGTTGCTTTCACTCTCGCCCTTTTATATGTGATTTTGGACAGAGTCTATCACGCGCCCTTTTTAAGTGTAATGTTTATTGCACTTTTCCTAGGTTTTGTTTCCTATCTATCCGGTGACATGCTCGTCCTTCCGCGAACAAACAATATTACAGCTTCATTGGCTGACTTTGGACTTTCATTCGTTATTCTTTGGGTCTTTGTTTTAACCCAAACAAGAAATGATTTCCCACCGTTTGCAGCTGCTCTACTTTCCGCCCTCTGTCTTACTGTTTTTGAATACTTTTTTCATCGGTATTTGCTAAAAAATGTGCTGGATGAAACCTTCCGAAATGAACTGTCAGCCAGGGATAACACACTGCAGTATCAAACAGAAGCCGCAGACGAGCTGTTTCCTGACGTTACGAATGAGAAGCATGAGGAATAGGAGGCTTAGTGCCTCCTATTTTTCAGTAGCTATTATTGATAAAACGGGACATCACTTCTGTGAAATCATAAAACCTCTCATTTTGAGTAACAGATCTGCTTTTTAAAGAAAAAACGCCGAACAAAGATCTTCTAAAACCTGTGCTCATTTCTAACTGGATACTCAAACCTGTTTTTGATTTATTTGCAATGTTATTCGGACTTACACCTGCATGCGGATGGTCCATACCGAGCAATACAGCAGGAAAACCGGCATTTTGCAGTTTTTCAACTAAATCTGACGCTCTTACACGATCTGTACCGCCGACTTCGATCTGCTGATCTTCTTCTGCATATCCGTGCAATGAAATGACATATTCATGACTTCCCGTTATTTTCAGGGCCCGAGGCTCATCAAAATGCGTGCTCGTAATATGCAGCACTGAGTTTCCTGACGATTTTAAGCCTTCAAATAAATACATCGAGTACTCTTTGCTGAGCTCTCTCGCTATTTCACTTGTCCCGCCTTCAATACCTCCTCCGTGAATGGCTAAAACAAGAACAGGACTGCCGGTTTCTTTCGTAACAATGCCGTAATCAGAAGGATCTTCATTGTTTTTTAATTCCTCAAAATTCTGATATACATCTTCAGCATATATTGAAGAAATCGGAGTAAACACCATAAAAATAAACAATAATTTTACAATTTTAAGAGTTGATGGAAAACGTTTGGCTATGTTACAATCAACATGCTTCAAGGAATGGAGCAAACGGCGGAGCAGGGATACTTTGGCCGGTTTCATCTACTCCGCCTCTAAGTCCAAATCAACAGGATGTCGGTTTCTTTGAGGCTTTAGCACGAATTTCTCGTCCTCCTTGTTAAATTTTTGTTAAATTCACAATATTATATACCATTGGCCCGGGCGCTGTTCTTCCCATTTCTGAATTTATGAAAAGTAAGTTGGCACCAACTACCTTTTTCCCAATTCGCATATCAAACAGAAAAAAAACGCACCTGCCCTTTGGCCTGTGCATTTTTATTTTCTTTTCATTCTTCGTTTATTTTCTTTATTCAGTTTCATGATGTTTTTTTCAATTTTTCTTATTTTTCGCCTTTGCGGGATTGTTTTCACTTCATAATAAACAGCGATAAACCCACTTAATGTCACTGCTGCAATGTAAAGGACACGCTGTTTGATCATCCGGTCAGCGTGGCCACGATCATCCGCTTCTTTTTCCAGTCTTTCGGTTACGTCTTTATCAAACAGCTGATCGACATACACTTGTTTCATTCCCACTGTAAATCCCGCAGCCAGCCAAAGAATCAGAAAACAACTGATATAAAACATCATTAATCCTTCCTTTCCCGTCTAGATGCGGCGCAGAATTGGAATGTAGCAGATCTAATCATTAAACAGCTGGCCGATGAATCCTCTTCTATGTATTAGGTTCTTTCATTTGGACGGACAATATGTAATGATGTAATGTACAGTTAGAAATTTTATTCCAAACAGCCACATGTGATGAACAGCAGTTAACTTGTTGTCATGTATAGCTTCTATCAGAAAGGTTTCAGATAAAGGCAGCGGACAAGTTCCCGCTCTTGTTTGCAGATAAATCCCCTCATCCCCGGCTCCGCTTTTTCTCCGCCGGCTTGTCAAAACCAGCTTCTCACGATGATGATAAGGCTTTAAAATGCCTGTCATACTGCTGAATGGAAGCGGTAGAGAAATGTTCATATACCCTTCTCCATTCGAACGATATACTGAATATAGAGCGGTAAAAATGGTTTCGTTTTTTTCATTTGTTCTGATCCAGGCACGCACTTTTTTTCTTCCGTCTTTTTTCGAATGAACACCCTTTATCGTGCTGTACATCCTATACCAGTCAGGGTTCGTCGACAAATGGATTTGGCCGGTTCTTCTGCTGAACCTTTCGTAAACCATTGCAAGCGGCCTAAACCACGTGCTCCACGTCACTTTTGCTTTTACATCATAATCAATGGTTTGTTCATAAAACGAAAGAATGAACGGCGCCAGTTTTTCAGGTGAAAAATCTTTTGATCGAAGGCTTCCCATATCATCCACGAGCCCTCTGTACTGAACGTTATTTTCAGCTTGAATGTTAGCTAAAAAGTCTTTTCCAATCCTTCTTTTTCCGTAGATACGGCTGAATGTCTTTACGCTGTCTGCATCAAAAGGCTTCGGATCTTCTATTCTCCATCCTATGAGAGCGGGCAATATAACAAAAAACGCGTTAACAAAACCGTGAATCCAAATCATCTGATTAATGGTCAGTGTAACGTCTTGCCGAAATACACCAAATGAATAAATCATCGAGAAAGAGATCGTTATCATTAGAACGGCAGAAGAGAACCGAATAAGAAATTTTCCCGTCTTGCTGCGAAAAGATGTGGTGAACACCAAAAATGCGTGAAGATAAAGCGCCGCCATATAGATGCCAACCGCAATGACATCTAGTGTTTTTGAATATGTGATGCCAAGCGCGATAAGAAGGGGCGAAAACAAAATCACCCATGTTATCCAACTGTACAACATTCGATTTTTTCTGGTGATTCTCCCGAGCAAGCCGTTAAAGATCGGGATAAGAAAAGCTGAATAGTGAAAGTGGACAGCAGTCAGCAAAATGATGAGAGGGCCAAATTGCATTATCTGCAAATGTGCAGCATAAGCAAAAAACCAAAAACCTCCTCCCGCCAAATAGATAAGCCCGAACAGAACTGATGTCTCTTCGATTCTATGTATCTTTTTTTCCCAAAGACGAAGGATCGCATACAGCGCCATAAAAACTGTGTACATCCACCAGATCAGCGCGAAACCACCGATGTCTGTCACAAGAGCCAGCACCGCAAAGAAAGCGGCTGCCGGATAGCATTGGATTAACACAGATTCCAGAAATGGAGCAGCCCGAAGTTGCGATTGAAAGACAAAAAGAAAAATTCCCGGCACGAAAAAAAGAATGGATAACAAAACAAGTGCCTCTGCCACTGATATATGAGGCGCTTCCGCTGCAAGAAATCCTATAAAGCAAAGCGAACTGATCATGCCATTTCGTTTTATCATGATTCTCTCTCTTCTTCCTGAAACATTCCTTTATAAAAGAAAAGAGTGCCGAGAATTGTATTTTGGACATGCACTTGAATGGTGAAGCAATTCTTTCTTTCATCAAACGTTTCGCAAACAGCGGATGTACCGGTCAGCCATTTTGGAAGCGGTATTCTTTTTCCGCATATCAATAGCCATTGCTTTCCCGTTGTAATCGTTAGAGAGCCGTCAGGAGATGCCTCGAACGCTAAAACAGACAGCAGAAGATGAGGTTTGCCGAAGAAATCAAGTATTCTATCTTCTTTTTCGTCGTATACCATGATCGCGTCAAAGAAACGTTTTTTGCCTTTAAAGAAAAATGTACGATTCCATTCTATCCCAGTATGTTCCCGATTCAAAAGACAAGTTCTATTTTGAATGGTAAATGGGATGTTTTTGCCTCTTTCTGAAAAAAAGCACCTGAAAAAAACACCCAGCTTTAACAGCATTCTGACCAGAAAAGAGCCTCCGCTTATTTCTGACATCGTTCCTGTCCCGCTGAATGCATGAGATTCGTCTAATTGATACCGTTCTCGCAGCTTGGGATGCAGTAAATGATAGTTCTTGATCGTTTTTTCATAAATCGAACTCACAATGTCACTTCTTTCTCTTTCGTTTTGTGTGCCGGGCACTGGGGAGCTGCTGACTAAGAACGCCACTTGCCGCAGAAAACACACTCAATAGTATCCATAATATCTCGGAACCTCGAAAAGCGAATCCAGCAAAGATACAAGCCTGTACAGCATGAATGATCCATTTTCTCTTTAATGGAATCAGCCATAAAATACCCATACCTATCTCCGCTGCCCCTGCAAAAATCCTTGTGTCAAAACCTGTAAAGCCTTGATAAAACCAAAACAGACTGAAAAACAGACACATTAACACATAGACGATAGCCGATCGAATTGTGTGTTTCGGATGTTTATTTTGCTCAATCCAAAGCCTTAATGCATCAAAGCTCCATGCAGTCGCCCAGCCAAGAAGCGGCCGAAATAATAAACGATCGATCCATCTTCCCGGCAGCCCGTAGGCTGTTTTGTATTGGTACTGTGTTAAAAACATCATTTTCCCGTTGTCTCGCTGTATATACTTCCAGTACCCGCTGCCATGCTGAATCAGAGATAACGGATGGTCAGAGCCAAAAGCCAGTGAGGAAACTCTTTCAGATGAACATTTGTCGAAAACACCGACTGTTTCTCCTGTACCCGATACCTTTAATCCAAAGCCTATCCTTGTTTCGTAAAGAAACTTCTGCTTTTGGTATGGCTGCCTATGCAAATACGTGATATTTGAAAACCGGAGGTCCCATTCCTTATGCAGCGATGGGTTTTGTGTATATTCCCAAAGCTTATCCAGATCAGATCTCATTTCGATTTCTACATAAATCGGTTTCTGTCTCACAGCCCCTCCTCCCTTCGATTTGAAGCAATTCTATATTAGCATATTGACCATTCAAAAAAATCCATTACCTCCAAAAAAAGTATACTAATCCTAAAAACACATAAAAAAGAAGAGGTATTTGCCTTCTCTTCTTTTTAAGCATCTATTTGATTCATCACTGTGTTTTAACCGTTCCATAATGAGTAATTGTGGCGTTTACGCTGTACGTGATGGCAACCTTACTGAATGTGTCACCCCAATTATTTTTCACCTTTTTCCATAAGTCCGGATGCTCAAGTCTTAAAGATTCATCAAAACCCGCAACATCTGCTTTATATTCATGCTGGATTTTTTTTAATACATTACCGACTATTTTCTTTACTTCGTTTTCAGTATTTGTTTCAATACGTTCTAAAAACTGAGTGTCCAACGTCTCTTTTGTGTTCCAGTTTTCAACCAAATCCCCTTCTGTTTCAATATCGACATGGAATGAAATATCCCTTCCTTTTACTATGGGCTTGATTTTGCTTTTAATATTATTGATATCGTATGCAATCACCTGTTGGCTCTTTTTATCATAGCTTTTGACAACTCCGCCTTTTCCCTCCCCGGCAATCCATGTAATCCCCTCCGTTTCATATTCATTTAAACTACCGATCATTTTTTTAGACTTCCCGTTGATTACCGCTGCTCCGGAATACTTGATCGCTCCATTTACCGAGACTACATTTTGCAGTAAAAAACTGCTGCCAGAATGCAGTTTTCCGATTAGTTTCGCGAGTGTCACAGGGGGAAGAATTCTGGAAACTTTATGTTCATTTTCACCTAATCCAATCAGCCGAAATGCCGGAATTTCACCGCTCTCTTTCAGCTGGAGGGCTTCTCTCGCCTCCCCTTTTGCAGATAAAACAAGACAGCTCAGCCTGATTTCATTATCACGAAAAAATTGATCCAGCATTTTGTCGATAGGATATGTACCCAGCACATCTTCACTCAGGACAATAACTTTTAAATGCGGGCTAAACACTTCACGGTCCCTTCTTAACGCAATCTCGCTTCCGATCTGCTGTAACGAATCCCCTGTTTCACTAATATTAATATACGCTTTCTGTGCCCCTTGTCCGCCACCGCCTCCACCGCTTGTACCTGCACCTGCCGCTTTTTCATTAACAAATTGATAGGTCAGCGTAATGTTGTCTTTTTTCGGATAGCTCCCTCCCTCTTCTTTTAACTCTTTTTCAGTATTTGTTTCTTTTCCTTTATCAATTGCAATAGCGAATGTCAGACCCAACTCCTCTATTTCCCGGCTGCTCCAGCATCCTGTTACGCAAACCATCAGCAGACATACTATGACGAGAACGGACACTGGATGTTTTATGTTACGTTTCACCTCTTTTCCTCCATTTCGATATGACTAAAAGCAAAATCGGCAAAGCGCCAAATATATACAAAGCAAAATGACTGACCATATTGCCCAAAATAAACACGTCATTTTCATTTTTCGGCATGCAAGAGAAGATATAAATAACAGGAAGCAGCCCAAACATACAAGAAAGCGGTTTCTTTTTAAAAACTTGCGAAACTCCTAAAGAAGCTGCATAAAAAGTGATAATAAACGTGGCAAAAAGCTGCATAATCCAAATGACAAGCAGAAATGATTCAAACCGTTCAAATATTAAACCAGGTATTTCAAAACTTCTCATCAGGTCAAGTCCCGGCCATGTTCTCGTCACAACTCCATCAACTGATAGTGCACCGATGACCATAATCAGCGTAATGATATAAAAACAGGTCACAACACCTGTCCCGAACACAACCGCTTTCATTGCATGCTTCGGCTTCTTCATAAACGCTACTAAAATGAGCATAATTTCTGAACACGTAAATGAAAGGGTCGTTGTCTTCACTCCTTTGAGAATCGGCATGATTCCATCTCCAAATACAGGGCGTAAATTGTTGATCTCAAATATGCCTATACTCATGAGGGCTATCGTTAAAAAGATGATGACCGTAATCGGAAAGATCATTTCAAAAAGCCGGGCAATTGGATCAAGCCCTTGTGTAATCGAATAAAGCCCAAGCCAAAGAACTGTCATAATAATGGCCCAAGACGGTGTCCCTTCAAGGAGAAAAAACTCCACGATTTCAGACATGACTCTGACTTCGAATGCACCTAGTATCAAAAAATAAGCAATAAAAACGATACTGATCAAGCTGCCGGCCCATTTTCCTACAATATGTCTGGAATATTCATAAAACGTTTCCTTAGGATACTGCTGGCTTAATTTAACTATGATGATCCCAGCTATTACGGCGATGATCCCGCCTAATAAAACTGAAATCCATCCATCAGGAGATTTCGTTTGTTCTGTTACTGTCCGGGGGAGCGTAAGAACTCCGGCAGCAAGCATATAATTAATGATGATAATCGTTGCCTGAGCGGTTGTAATTTTACTTGTTGAGCTGAACACGAGACTTAATCACCATCCTGTCGAGTTCATCACTTCACCCGTTTTGTATTATCCGTATTCATCATTTTAGGCCGGCGCTTCATGACTAAAAGAGGCATTCTGATGACGAAGTCTTTCCAATCTTTCAAGTGATAAGGCACTGCCGGACTTGCGTATGGGACACCAAAACTCTTTAGCTTTACGACATGGCTGCTTAGCAGTAGATAATACATAATGACACCAAATAATCCAAACACCGCCGCGCAAAACATTGCGCCAAACCGAAGCATCCGAAGTGCTATGCCTGTACTGTAATGCGGGATGGCAAATGAAGATATTGCTGTGAGCGCAACAACAATGACCATGATTGGACTGACAATCCCCGCCTGCACAGCTGCTTCCCCGATGATTAATCCGCCAACTATTCCTATCGCAGGTCCGATGGGTTTTGGCAGGCGAAGCCCCGCTTCCCGTAAAATTTCGATCGCAATTTCCATAAATAAGGCTTCAATGAGGGATGGGAACGGAACACCCTGACGCGTCCCGGAAATTGAAATTGCCAGTTTGGTCGGAATTAACCCCGGATGAAAAGAAATAAATGATATATATAAAGCCGGTGCAAATAACGTTATGATTGCCGCAATGAACCTCAACAATCTGATGAGCGAGCTTGGGAACCACCGCTCATAATAATCTTCAGGCGATTGAAGCACCATGCTGAAAGTGACTGGAACAAGCAAAGCAAACGGAGTGCCATCAAGAAGAATGGCTACTCTTCCTTCCATTAATCCGCTTATGACGCGGTCAGGCCGTTCTGTACTCTGTACTTGCGGGAATGGGCTCAAATAATTATCCTCAATTAGCTGTTCAACGTAGCCTGATTCCGGCAGATGATCTATCTCAATCCCTCTTACTCTTTTTTTTACTTCCTCGACCACTTTTGGATCTGCAATGTCATTCATATAAGCAATGATTAAATCTTTTTTTAGCCGTGTCCCTACTTCAAATTTCTGCAATGTTAATTGATCATTTTTTCCTTGCTGTCTTAAAAGCGCTGTATTCGTACTCAACTCTTCTGTAAAACCCGTGCGCGGCCCTCTGACAAGCGCTTCTGAAAGCGGCTCCTCAATACTTCGATTTTGTTTTTTCACTGTTCCCAGAAGAAAGGCCTGCGGCATTCCGTCGATAAGAAGCGCTGTTGAACCCATGAAAACATTCAGTACGATATCACTGATTTTCTCTGATTCTATGACATCACCGATTGATCCGATTTGATTCTTTATATACTGCGAAGTCAAAATGCCTTTGCCGGATTGAGACATTTCATCACTTACCTGATGAGGTTGATTCATGACTAACGCTGATAGTCCTTTATTAATCAAATCCTGATCAGACAGTCCATCAACAAAGATCAATGCCGCTTTCACATGTAAATGAGTGATCTCAAGTTCACGGAAATGAACGTCTCCGTTATGTCCGATCTTTCTTTTTACTTGCTCAATGTCGTATCCGACGTTACCGGTTAACACATCATTGTCCTGCTTTTTAGTTTTTGAATGATCTGATTCTTGATGCTGCTTCTGTGTTTTGTACTGATTACTCCGCCACCTCATAATTGCACCCTCTTATATATGAATCCAAGTAAACACTTTATAGATTGCATATGGAACGAGAAATACAACTAACGCTTGAAACCACACATTCCAGTCAGTAAGTGTTGATATCATATTATCCATCTGTCAATTCCCTTCTGTCTAATAGGATTATTTTTCCCATATATCTATTTTTTATGTTCGTCTTTTTTCCCAATAAAAAAAGCATGATGAACGTCTTCATCACGCTTTAAAGAAGTCAAATATAAAGAAGGTTCAGAAGAAAACCGCCAATGACACCGGTGACTACAATCACCCAAGGAGGCAGCTTCCAATAAGCAAGCATACTAAACAATACAGCCGCAAACGCAAAATCAATCGGATTCAAAATCGCACTTGTCCAAATCGGAAAATAAAAAGCTGAAATTAAAATTCCGACTACCGCTGCATTCACTCCTGCAAGAGCTCCCTTTAGGTTGGGATTCCTCCGCAAAATATCCCAATAGGGCAACGCACCTAAAATCAGCAAAAACGCAGGCAGGAAAATGGCAATAGCTGCTAACATTCCGCCCTGCCAGCCGCCCATGACTGCACCAAGATAGGCGGCAAATGTAAATAACGGTCCCGGCACAGCTTGTGCTGCACCATATCCTGCTAAAAATGCTTCTTTGCTGACCATTCCAGTTGGTACAAATTCCTGTTCCAATAACGGCAATACAACATGTCCCCCGCCAAAAACCAAGGAACCTGCCCTGTAAAAACTGTCAAACATAGAAAGCCAGCGCAAATCCGCAGTTTCTCGCAGAACAGGCAGAAGAACAAGCAATCCGAAGAATAATGAAAGACACACTTTTCCGAATGTCTTAGAAATAGGAAAATGGAATGCTGATTCTTTTTTGTCGATAGACTCTTTAAACAGCAGAAAACCAATCGCTGCTGAGATGATTATAATACCTGATTGGGTAAACGCGGTTTGCCATAAAAGTGAAACAACCAATGCAAACAAAGCCATCGTTTTTCGCTTAACATCAGGCGTCAGTTTTTGAGCCATTCCTGTTATAGCATGTGCAACAACTGCAACCGCCACGATTTTTAAACCATGAATCCAGCCGGCTTGCTCTATATCGGTACTTTTTAACAAAAGGGCAAATATGATAAGTGCCAAAACAGAGGGCAGCGTAAAGCCGAGAAATGAAACGATACCGCCGAGTAACCCGCCACGCATAACACCAATCCCAATCCCAACTTGGCTGCTCGCCGGTCCGGGCAAGAACTGGCACAAAGCAACCAAATCAGCATAGCTTTTTTCATCCAGCCATTTTCTTTTGCGAATATATTCTTCATAAAAGTAGCCCAGATGAGCAATGGGACCTCCGAATGATGTAAACCCGAGTCTTGTCGAAACAATTAAAATTTCTATCAGAGTTTTAAAGCTGTTGCGCTTATGTTTGTGCATTGCTCCCTCCCATGTTCTCAGCATTCTAAAAAAGCTGAAATACTCCACTTAAGTATAAAAAACTGAAACATGTTTGCAAGCGCTTGTTTGAAATGATAACGAATCTTAACTTTATTATAATTAAAAGGCTCAAAATGAGCCTTTTTGCAGTTCGGAATAGATTAAAATTCCAGCTTGAAGCTTTCTGCCTGATCTGACACTTCCACAGGTATTCCCATTATCGTTTTCGGTTTGGAAACGTAAACAAAACGCATCTCTTTTTCTAGTTGCTGAAACGTTTTTTCACTGACTACAATTCTAGCCGGCTTTCCCGGACTATTATCAATGGCTGCTTTAATTTTTCCAAGCATAAAAAAACCTCCTGTTTTAGATTAAACCAGAGAAATAACCATAATGAGATTGATAACGGCTAAAACTCCTGAAACATATGCTATACGTTTGCTCCTTCTCCAGAAAAACAGCACATTCGTTAATAAAACAAAACTGATGAAGGCATCAAATCCGCGCAGAACGATTTGGCTGAACAAAATTTTCGGTTCAAAAATAACAAATGCAACTGCACAAACAATCATGAATGAAAAGACGAAAAGATACACTTTCCACTCTCTCACTGTATTTTCTTTCTCGTACACGCAGGAACTCCCCCCTTTAACAGATCAAACTGGATGGGACTGATACAATGTTCAACAACAGGCTGCAGCATAAATCATGTAAGATATGGACATGATCTTATTAGTTATTATATGATTTAATTGAAAAAAACATCATATGTTAGAGGTAAACGAAATGGATCAAAATCGTGAAAATCGCGAAAATACATTACCGGATATTACGAAAAATATTACCCTAGAGGCACCTATTCAGAAAGTCTGGGAAACGGTTTCCACTTCAGAAGGCATTGCCAAGTGGTTTATGCCCAATGATTTTCAGCTGAAAGAAGGACAAGAATTCCACTTACAATCACCGTTTGGGCCATCTCCTTGTAAAGTTTTGACTGTTCAAGTTCCCACTGAACTTTCATTTGAATGGGATACAGATGGATGGATCGTTACCTTTCAATTAGAAGACTTAGGAGAAAAGACGAGGTTTACCCTTATTCACGGCGGCTGGAAGGAGCCAAATGAAATGATTGGCAAAGCAAACGAGAAAAGCTCCATCATACGCGATAAGATGGATGGAGGCTGGACAAGCATTGTAAATGAACGGCTTCGTAAGACTGTCGAAGAATAGAAAAAGAGAGAGGTGTCTCTCTCTTTTGTTTTCAAAGGTTATACTTCACAGTTTGAGTCCATCAATCATAAAACGTAACTGTTTTAGATTTACCAGAGTAATCGGTAACAAAGAACTCGGCCTTGTTATTGCTCCCATCTACAAATTTTCCAATACTGCTAAAAGTGTGGCATTCTCCGGGAGAAAAATAGTTTGCCCCTACATAATCATCAGGATTGTCACCGGCATCATCCTCATATAAGTGCAGCGAGACAGAAAAAGGAGTGCTTCCTGAAAGGCAGACTCTAAAATCTCCTCCGCTCGAATATACCGTCGGACTTGAATAAGTATATGTGTAAGTCCCCAACTTATCCCACTCCCCAGCCCCAGCAGTTCCCGCTTGTTCTGCTTGTGCTGTTAATGGTAAAACCGCAGTGAATCCTAAAACAGACAGGAATCCAATTACCTTATTGAATCGTATCAACCAGATCTCTCCTCTCTTTCAATCATAGCAAGTCACAGTACTATCATTTCTTTGAATCTAATATGCCACCCATTATGGCCGATATGATCCCTATACCCCCGTGCCTTGTTCGCAAAAGCCATAGATACTGGCCAGCGTAAACAACATTGATCCAGATCACCTCTCCGCTTTTTTTACAAATGGCATTGGACATTATATTCGGCTGCAGCCATTTTATGAATCAATTCTTGTTCAAAATAAGCGCATTTCCATTTGAATCGTCATCTCTTATCATTTGTTTCGCAGGTTGTACTTTAATCAGGAGGAAAAAAACATGAAGTAAGCTTCACAAAAATACTCGTTATTTATTTGTAGGTTTTTTTCGTATTTGGACCTGTTGGCCGTGCTGCCAGAAAAGCCTTATCAAGATGTAAACAAGCGGCCAGCGGACTGACTCAGGATGTAAGAAAAAGTGATTCAGAAAACAAAGAAGACAAACTAATATAAGATAAATGATTTGGGACGATAAAAAATCGGCTTTTTATGTTGATTTGTTTCTGTGTCATCTGCCTCTTTTTCTATGATTTGGACAGCCCTTTTTTTCTTCTATGATAGTAACTGTCCAAGCCGCACAATCAATTCGCCATATAATAAAGCGTATCAATAATAAAGGAGGAGTAAATATGGGTTATTACAAAAAATATAAAGAAGAGTATTATACGGTCAAAAAAACGTATTATAAGAAGTATTACGAATATGATAAAAAATACTATGACCACCATGATAAAAAATATTATGACTGTGATTATGACAAAAAATATTACGACTATGATAAAAAATATTATGATCACGACAAAAAAGACTATGATTATGTTGTAGAGTATAAAAAGCATAAGAAACATTACTAAACTCCATTAACATCTCCTCGATTTCACTTTTTCCCCGGCTAATGCCGGGTTTTTTTGTTTGATCTACTGTTGGTATAATTTGAAGTTTTCCTTAATGACTGAATCTAAATTCATGTTGAATATTTAGTACATAGTTTAATTAGTTTATGAAAGTGCGATTGGTTCTGCTTCCAAGTATTGCAGTGATAAAGGAACTTTTGTAAGCTCTTTAAGGGCCATACATAAAAGGAGAGATTCTTTGTCTAAAAACATCGTATTTTATCTTATTTTACTTTGTCTATTTATATCAATTGTCATGAAAAACTTTGATGTGGTAAAAACGATTGCCAATGTTAGCTGCTTTGTTTTCGTTTTGCTGTATGTTAAAGACGAATTGAAAACATATACACGTAAATCGTTGGCGATTCTAAGTATTTGTTTTCTTTTCTTAGTCGGTACCTGTACTTTTATGATTTTGCAAGGACAAGCAGTAATTAAAGATCACCCCTTTTTAACCGGCTGGGAAACAATAGCGGTCATTCTTTTGATTATCGTTTCTTTAAGCATTTGTGTTTTTATTTTGAGGAAGATTTCAAATCGGTTAAAACCATTGTGAGCTAACCCTTTCATCTAATAAATGTATATAGTTTTCAAATTGGAGGAGCCGTTTCGTCCCATAAACCATCCAACATGAAACTGATTGGTGAAATGAAATATTTTGTCGATTGATATACATAAATCCAGTTCCAAAATAAGGTATAATGAATGACGAAACCACTATTAAAAGGGGGAATTTTGATGAAAAAAGTATTGATTGCAAGTACAGTAGGAACAGCAGTTCTTTTCGGAACACTTTCAGCGGGTATTCCAGGGTTGCCCGCGGCAGACACTCAGGTCGCAAAAGCAGCCACCCAGCTGCCTAAAGGCATCGGCGGCCGCGCCTATCTGAACAGTACTGGCGCCGTTTTCACAGCTAAAATCAAGCTTCCCGACACCGTAAAACATGATGACTCGGTCTCTACGCCTTATATTTATTCAGGCTTCAGGGCAACAAGCGGAACTGAGGCAGACATCGGGCTCCAGTACAGCAAACAATACAACGTCTGGAAGCCCCTCATGAAGGTTGGTGCCAAAAATGAAGAAACGTATATCGAAGGAAAAGACAAATTCACATACAATAAAGGCTTCCGCCCTGGAAGCACAGTCCAAATGACAATTTATAAAAATTTGAACGGCAATACACGCATGACTCTTTGGGGAACGAACAATGATGGTTATACCGGACGGATTATCACAGAAATCCAAGGAACCAACATCGGCACGATTTCAAAATGGAAAACACTTGCTACCGCGGCTGTTTCGTATGAAAGTCAGCGTAATGCCATCAAAGCAACCTTTTCGACATCTTTTAACAACATTACAATCGACAATAAAGCCGTCACTCCTGTGGTAGATACACAGGATTTCGCAAAGGTTTCTGTTTCAGGAAATAACGTTTCGATTTCTGTTAATAAATAAAGCAGCAAAAGGCCGCCGGCATTGCCAGGCGGTTTTATTAGGACAATTACACAAAAAATGGCACGTGTGTTCATAGCTCGCATTATTTTAGAAATAATCATCAGAATCTTCAGCTCATTTGTTTGTTATATCATATTTTAATATAGGGTGGAAATTGTATGAAATATGGAAAGGCAGGTCCTTTTGGAATGCTTTTGGTTATTATAGCGCTTCTAATATCAATGTATTTTATGTTTAATACAAAAGCGTTGATACCTGCTGGATATGATCTGGCCATTCATGGAATTGTAATATCAAGAACCTTAATGATCGCTTTCACGTTGTATCTAGTTTCAAAATTAGGATATTTTCTTCTAAATAAAAAAGATTAACTTGTAAAGTTAATCTTTTTTATTTGAGTCTTTAGAATATATGTATTTATCTTTTTAACTTCTTCGATAATCCAAATTCATTCATCTTCCGGATGTCTTAAAAATAAAATTAGGATTGCCTACTACAATATAGTGATCAATAAAGAGGCAGCATTATACTGCTACCTCAAATAAAAGCTTGTCCCCATGCTTATAGTTAATTAACTTAAAATCATCAATCGTAAAGTCATAAAAATCTTTGACTTCAGGATTGATCCATAATTCAGGTGCTTCAAATTGCTCTCTTTCCATTTGGATTTTCAAATTGTCGATATGACGTGTGTACACATGGCAATCACCAATGTTAAAGATATAATCACCAAGCTCATAACCAGTCACTTGAGCAATCATGCGCTGCAACACATTATACTGAAATACATTGAATGGATTTCCCAACGCCATGTCATTGCTCCGTGCTCTTACCTCGAGGTGGAGCTTTCCTTGCTTAACATACCATTGAGTTTCGTATACACATGGCGTTAAGGCCATTGAATCTAATTCATCTGGATTCCATAGCATTGTAATGTGTCTGCGTGAAGATGGGTTGTTCTTCAATTGATGAAGAAGATAATCAACTTGATCCACTTTTTCTCCATTTAGATTTCTGTTTTTCTTGCTCAACTGAAATCCATAAGCATTTCCGATGGTGCCGTCTTCTTGTTTCCACTGATCCCAAATATGTACGCCCATCTTGTTTAATTCAGTAACATCGTTAGATTTTAGCTGCCAAATCCAGAGCAACTCTTTAATGGCTGTTTTCCAGGCAACCTTTTTTGTCGTTAAAATAGGAACCTCTGAGTTGTCAAACCTCATTTGCTTACTAATCACGCTTAGTGTATGAGCCGGTGTTCCATCAGAGTCCCACTTGGTTCTTACATTAAATTCTTCATCTGAGATTCCATTATTCATAATGTCCTTTATGATTGAATTGTATTGTTTATCGAATTGAGTCATAACTATTCATATCCTTCTTTCATTTTCAGTTACTTGGCATAATTTATTACGAAAACAATATTAACGCAAATACTAAGCACGTGCAGATAAAATGAGATTTTTATTCTAATTACTGTAAAAGAGGAGTTAACCCCCTCTTTTACACCTGTATTTCACCATAACATAGTCTGTCACATTGCTCATAGTTACCGCCAGTTTGATACATACACCGTTGATAACATTGTTGAGGATTATAAGAAATGATTTGATATTGAGGCACATGAACATTCAAATAGTAAGGTGTTTGTGTATACCAAATTGGATATTGTCTAAACACATTAAATCCTCCAATCGCTCCCTCTGATTTAATGCATTGTATTTTACCTCAATATCAATTGTCATTTGTCCATGTGCAATTGGGCTTTCTTTAAAACAAATCCCCTCTAATTTTCATTCAGTTGATCATTAACACTTTCTTTTATGATATTTGGCAGCAGATCATTCCTTCTTTAATCCGTTTCTGACCGGTTTGCTGTTTGTTAAGGTCTAACTATAAATCCTTTAAAAGCAGCATCAGGAATCACAACATAGAGTTCTTGAATCTTAACCAAGACGTTCAAATATTCTTATATTAGAGAAAGTCTCTCTTTACGTATATTAATCTTCTCCATACACTATATTATTTTATTCTTTTACAGTGATTGAGTCCTTCTCCCGCTCTTACTTTAATAAGCAGTTATCCATTTTGTTTTTCAGAAAGTTTTTTAAACAGCCTCTTTTTACTATTCTTATTTCATTTGACCATACCATATCATTTAAACTTCATAAATTAATTTCGAATCAAATAAAAGGAGGAATTTAATTGGGTTATTATAAAAAATATAAAGAAGAGTATTACACTTGGAAAAAAACGTATTACAAAAAGTATTACGACCATGATAAGAAGCATTATGATTGCGACAAAAAGTATTATGATCATGATAAAAAACATTATGATTACGACAAAAAGTATTATGACCATGATAAAAAGTATTACGATGATCACGATTATCATTACGACAAAAAGTATTATGATGACGATGATCATTATTATGATTTTGTCGAATCATATAAAAAACATCACTAAATCTCTTAAACATCTATTTATTCCCCGGCGACATACCGGGGGCTTTTTTTATGATATTTGTCGACGATACTCAGATTTTTTTGTGAAGTCTTGTGTCTCATTTCATCTTATATTTTGAACTTGTCTCATGGCTGCCTTCCCCTACTTATAAAAATTTAGATAAAAGTATTCTTTTATAGAGATGCTTGTTTCATCGACATCTCAATCCTAAATGTGGTAAAATCGATAAAAATGTAAAAACTGTAAATAAGAAAAGGAGCATCTATATGTATATTAGTATTATAGTTTTAGCATCCATGCTTTTATGGGGTGCAGTTGTTCATGAACTAAGTAAACCTTCAAAAAAGCAAAGCACCCGAAAAATTGTTTCTTTGACATCTTTAGGTTCTTTATCTACTTTAGTTATTACTATTTCTCTTTTCCAAAACCTCCCTTTTTAAAATTTGTTTATACATATTATTATATGTACCTTGGCTGAAACTTCCATTGTTCAGATCAAAGCATGAATACAGCCAAGGTTTTTATTATTTACTTCGTTCCCGTTGAACCGTGTCCTCCTCTATCTTCATTCCCTAAACGCTCGACTTCAATTAATTCAACTGCCGGCATCTTTTTCATGATTCTGAACTGGCAGATCCGATCCCCTTTGTTAATCTCTGTGTCACGTAACGCATAAGCAGGAAAGAACCAAAAATCTTTGTCTCCCTTATAAGACTCATCGATAACACCCATTGAGTTTGTTTGAATAACGCCAAAGTTCTTATATGTACTCGAACGAGGAACGACATGTGCTTCGTAACCTTCGGGCAATTCCATAGCTACACCTAATGGGACAAGTTTAAATTCACCTTTTTTAATTGCTACATCTTCAGCTGCTCGAAGATCAATCCAATCTCCTTGCTCAATTTTGCTGATTCTTGTTTGTGTTTCATCTAGATATTTGATTTTAATTTGCATTGTCATATGTATTACTCCTTTAACATTATTGAATTACCATACGGTAAGGCCTGTTCTTGTGTCGTTTTCATCAGTTATAAATAGAACTTCTTCAAAATCATTATTTAAAGCATTGAAGTAAAGTATTTCAATGGTATTTTTGTTTTTACAGTAAATCGAAACATAGCTATTATCTGCTATCAAAAGGACAAGTTCGCAATCACTGTCAACAAACTCTTCATATGTCTGGACTTCATTAACCGTTTTTCCAAATGGAAATGCTTTCAATTCAACGAAAATGATGTAGTACTGATTTGTTTTTAATCGATTCGCAAAGTCAGTCCCTTCAACAATTGCGTAATCATTAAAGAGCTCCTCATTATCTAGCTCTCCGTCTACAACAAAATAAGATTCCCCACTCGTTTGCCACATATAATTAGCTATTTCTAACGGCTGCAGTATTCTCCATAGATAATTTCCATATTCATTCGGTATTTGAAAACTAACTCCCCTTTTCATGTATACTCCTCACTTAAACGATTTTCTGAACATGAATTTAATTATATACTCAGATGTTAGGTTTGTGGAACAGGAATCAAGTGCGGTTTGATACCCGCCTTCTTTTACACATTTTCTCAGCCTTCCCATTTAAAAAGTTCTTCCTATGTTCAGTAACAATAGGCGTTCCCCAGTTCTTTATCAAGAAGAGTTAGCCCGGCCAGTATCTTCAGTTTCACGTTTGGATTATAGAACATTGAAAGCAAATATTTCGGCATCGATGACACCTTCTCATATATCATAGATTTGCTGTTGAATGATTTCAAATGAAGTTGAATAAAATAAGATCGAAACCATCCAACAATTAACATTTATTTTGCGGCTAAATGCGGTTTTTACTATTCCATAAGAAGGAAGGAAGCATTAATGACAAAGCTTTGCCGAGAAGTTTGGATTGAAGTCAATCTTGATGCCATAAAAAAAAATTTGCGAACAATTCGCCGTCATATTCCAAATAAAAGCAAAATTATGGCTGTCGTAAAAGCGAATGGTTATGGTCATGGGTCTGTAGAAGTGGCGCGCCATGCACTGGAACACGGGGCGAGTGAGCTCGCTGTTGCCAGCGTGGAGGAAGGAATCGTTTTACGAAAAGCGGGGATTACAGCACCTATCCTTGTGCTTGGTTTTACCTCCCTTAGTTGTGTGAAAAAGTCAGCAGCTTGGAATATAACATTATCAGCATTTCAGGTTGATTGGATGAAAGAAGCTAACGAGATATTGGAAAAAGAAGCGAGTACTGACCGGCTGGCTATTCATATTAACGTGGATACTGGGATGGGACGATTAGGTGTACGCACAAAGGAAGAACTTTTAGCAGTAGTGAAGGCACTAAAGGCAAGCAAATCCCTCAGGTGGACAGGGATATTTACACATTTTTCTACAGCTGATGAAGCTGACACCACACTAACCAAGCTGCAGCACGATAAATTCATTAGTTTTCTCAGCTTTTTAAAGAACCAGGGCATTGAACTGCCCACCGTGCACATGAGCAACACGGCTGCAGCTATTGCTTTTCCGGAATTTAGTGCTGATATGATTCGTTTAGGTATCGGCTTATATGGGTTATATCCTTCAACCTATATCAAACAACTAAACCTCGTGAAGCTTGTTCCTGCATTAAGTTTAAAGGCGCGTATCGCTTATGTGAAAACCATGCGGACAGAACCCCGAACCATTAGCTATGGTGCTACATACATCGCAGAACCCGACGAAGTCATTGCTACACTCCCGATCGGATATGCTGACGGTTATTCCCGTGCACTTTCAAATCGCGGGTTTGTTCTTCATCGCGGAAAACGAGTCCCAGTGGCGGGAAGAGTAACAATGGATATGATCATGGTCAGTTTAGGAGAGAACGGTGAAGGCAAACAAGGAGAAGAAGTCGTGATTTACGGTAAGCAAAAAGGAGCCGAGATTTCCGTTGATGAAGTGGCTGAAATGCTCAATACGATTAACTATGAAGTCGTGTCTACATTAAGCCGCCGCATCCCTCGTTTTTATATAAGAGATGGCGAGATTTTTAAAGTATCAATTCCAGTATTATACGTGTAGTTTTGCATTTGCGTTTTTTTGTAAATACCCCAAAATCTCTCTTTTATGCTGAATCAAGATTCCGCTACCGGAGGGGTTTTACTTTTCTGAAACCAAACAAAAAATCCCTCCTATAAGCAGAGAGATTTCATGCATCAGTATAATGATTTTATTATACCTCAATAGCTGATTTTTCAGGGGTATCTTTATCGTGTTGAGAACGGAAATGCTCTTCTAGTTCTTCAAGTGTACGCCCCTTTGTTTCCGGCATGAATTTGTAAACAAAACCGATTGCCAATATACCCAACGCCACGAATATAAAGAAGGTAAAAGACAAACCTGCAGAGCTAAGCAATATCGGAAATGCAAAGCCGATCATAAAGTTTAATATCCAAAGGAAAAAAACACTTATTCCAGAACCAAGCCCTCTTAATCTTTGAGGGAATATTTCTGCTATGACCAGCCAAGTCACAGGCCCTACGCATCCTTGCATAAAGGCAAGAAATAAAACGGTCAAAGAAAGTACAGCATAAGGGAGTGCTGCAGATCCATCAAGCACTATTGAGAATACTGCTATTAATAAAAGTGCTGTCGTGGTCCCCGCCAAACCAATCAATAATATTGGTCGCCGGCTCACTTTTCCAACCAGCCAAATCCCAAATATAACTGCAATGACTGAAATCAAACCATTTCCAATATTAGCGATTAAAGCCGCTTTTGTACCAAAACCAGATTCTTTAAGGATTTGAGTGCCATAATACATAATCGAGTTCACGCCTGTAATTTGATTCACCATGGCAACACCGATTCCAATCAGTAAAAGACGGCGCAGCCATGGTGTAGAAAAGTCGCTGAGTGATGCCTTCTCCAGGGTATCTTTTTCTACCGCTGCTTGTATTTCTCTACATTCAGCCTCTGCACGTTTCTCTTCTCGAATTTGTTTAAGAACACGCAGCGCCTCACTTTTTTTGCCTTTGGAGATTAGCCATCTCGGGCTTTCTGGAGCCTTGAGCATACTGGCAAATAACATTAAAGCCGGAACGGCACAAAGGACCAGCATGTATCTCCAAACATGTCCGGTATTTGCCATTGTAACACCAAGAATCGCATTAAAAACATATGCTAGAAATTGCCCGCCGACAATCATTAGCTCATTTTGAGTTACCATTCGTCCTCTCTTCTCATGCGGTGCCATTTCTGCTAAAAAGGCCGGTACCATCGCTGAAGCTCCCCCAACAGCCAGCCCGAGCAAAAAACGAAAGACCACCATGATTAAAACATTAGGTGCTAACGCTGTTCCAAGTGATGCCAGAAAGAATAAAAAAGAAAGATTAAGGATCATATTACGGCGGCCATAGCGATCAGCTAATCTGCCGCATAACAACGCTCCGAACGCCGCACCTAATAAAAGAATGCTTGTAACAAGCCCTTCTGTAACCGGTGTTAACTGAAGCTGATCTGGTCTTGCCATAAAAGGCAAAGCTCCATTTATAACTCCGGTGTCATATCCAAAGAGAAGCCCTCCAAATGTTGCTGAAATCATTATTAATTTCAATCTTCGATTTCGATGTTCATTCATATCCATTTCCCCTGCCTTTATTAAGAATACTTAATAAGTTCTTTCAGTGTGGATATTGATACAAAACTAAAGTCATCTCTATCTTAGACTTCTGCCTCTGGGTTTGTAATCGCTTTCATATTTCATCGATAGAATACACATAAGCGATGAATTGTTATGTTGTAGTGATGTTTTTGTCACATTATTGTCATATCTGATATTATCATAATTCCAAAAGCGTTTTCAATCAATATAATCTTCAGAATTGTTTGTTTCCTTTGTGTGATAGGTATGTTTTTGTCACTTCATTGTGAAGTTTACATTTTGACTGTAAGCATTCAATGTAATCTCCCTTAGCGTTATGGATATTTTTCATTCACAAAAAATGTACAACTCGTTATAATGATGATGTTTAACCGATTTAAAGGAGAGCATACAAGAACTTACATTCTAGAGAGGAAATCATATGAAGAAAGTTTTGGTCAGTATTATCGCATTCGTTTTAAGCATTACTTTGGCAGCTTGTGAATCAAATCACGCAGAAAAAAGCCATTCAGATTCTAATGACACAGAGCAAGTCTCTCAAGATACTCAATCTAATGAAAATAAACAGCCAGAACAAAAGGCTGGCACATCTCATTCAAAAAATCATAAGAAATTGGTGAATGTTACATTAGATAGAGCAGTTGATGGAGATACGATTAAGGTTATTTACAACGGAAAGGAAGACACAGTTCGCTACTTGCTCGTTGATACACCTGAGACGAAGAAACCACATTCTTGTGTTCAACCATACGGTGAAGATGCGTCAAAACGAAATAAAGAATTGGTCAACAGCGGTAAGCTTCAGCTGGAATTTGATAAAGGCGATCGCAGAGATAAGTATGGAAGACTGTTAGCTTACGTTTATGTCGATGGCAAGTCTGTTCAAGAGACATTATTGAAAGAAGGATTGGCCAGAGTAGCGTATGTATATGAGCCTAACACAAAATACATAGACCAATTTACGAAAGATGAGCAAGAAGCGAAATCAGAAAAACTTTCAATCTGGAGCAGGAATGGTTATGTGACTAACAGAGGATTTAATGGTTGCGTGAAACAGACAAACACTAAGGGTAAAAAAGCAGCAACGTATCAGAATGCATCTCCCAAAGAAAGAATTGAGTGAAACTTCCAGTACAAATGAAAATGAAACCTCTTCTGCTCCATCGTCAACTCGAGGAACAGAAACGTTTGCAAACTGAGTTAAGGAAGATGTAGCTGGCGTGTCTAGTTTCCATTCTGCTTACCAATCTAAAATAGACAGAGGTCATGCAACTATGCCTGTGAAATTTTCTGCTGTATAGTAGTTCCAGGAGATACTATATTATCCTATATGTTTTTATCTGGTTTAGTAACTCCTACAAGATAGAGTTGATCGTGCTTTTTAAACATGAATCTTGTTGAATAATATAAAAATAGCTATTAGATCGTGTAGATAATAAAAAACACCCCTTCACGTTAATGTGAGGGGTTATTTGTGTGCAAATATACTCCCGAATTCAATCAAGAGTTTGGACTGATACCAAATCAGGTTTGAATCAAAACTTAAAAGGATGATTTACTTTTCCCTCCAACAGTCAGTACATTAGTAGTTACATTAGCACTGCCATTACTTTGATATCCCTCTACCGTTAGCGCGGTTTCATACATCTTACCCATTGGCATTCCTAAGCTTTCCCACTTCTTGAAGTGTTCGCTGACAGATACGGTTCCGCTCGTTCGTTTTGTCTGCCGGACACTCCAATACTGTTTAAAGGTTGCGATACCTATAATGGAAGGTTGGTTGATTCGAGTGGTCTCATAAATATCATATGTGCCCCCATCAACAGTAAAAGTACCCTTTGGCGTTCCGGTCGGTCTATAGGTGCCCCAATTATCTACGATGTAATATTCTACGAGCGGATCTTTCGTCCATCCATAAACACATAGATAGGAATTTCCGCCCGGATTGAAGGCTGCGTTGTAATTCATTGATATGTTTCCAAGCTCTGAGTGAGTCTTGGTTGTATCGAATTTCTTGCCTTTTCGGAATAAAGCATTCCCAATGTTACTCCACTGGGCACTAAATGCGCCGCCGCTATTGAGCGTCATACTGGTGTTCCCATAATCCTTCCACAATTCATAATCATAGCCATCTTGAGAGCCAGTTTGATTTGAGGTAATAGTAGTTGCCGCCTGTGCGGGCCATGCAGGTAATGTCAGCGCTAGACTAAATAAAACCGCTAACAAAAACTTCATTCTTTTTTGTTTCATTCGGTATTCCTCCTGTTTGATTAGGTTGTATTTAGACCTTACCGTAATGTTTGTTCTCACCATTTCTCAAAAAAAGGCAGCCATAGTAGTTATATTATTGTTCCTGCTATCAGTTAAGTTACTATTGTAATAGCTTAGTGTTTTGTGATTAAAAATATTGCTATGTCATTAAAGGTCTTTGATGATGATTAATCGTTAATTGTTCTTTCGTTGATCTCCTGACAAAAAATACACTCTTTACGAATCACACTTATGATTAGTTTTTTCGAAAGCTCTTCAAAGCTGCATTTAGATCCTTTGTGTGTGTGTAAATTTTCTTATACAACTCGAATAGTGTTTTATATTTTTGAACATTTTGTTGCTTTGGATAAAATGCAGCAGCTTCACGAATGAACTGCTCTGCGCATTCTTCAAGGGATTCAAACCATCCACTTCCAAAGGCAGCTAGCATAGCGGCCCCCATGGCTGGACCTTGTTCATTTTCTAACTTAATCAACTTCGCATTGAAAATATCAGCTTGCATTTGCAGCCACGTTTCATTTTTAGCTCCCCCACCAATAGAAACAACAGTATGAACTGATTTTCCTGCTTCGCGGAATAGCTCAACTGATTCATGTAAAGAGAATGTGATGCCTTCCATTATTGCCCTCAAAAAGTGCTCTCTTTTGTGGGCTCCATCCATTCCGATCAAGCTTCCCCGAATAGAAGAATCTGCATGTGGCGTTCTTTCACCAACCAGATAAGGAGTGTATAGCAGTCCATTGGCCCCTATCGGAATAGATTCCACCCCCTGCAATAATTGCTCAAACGCTTCGTTTGGTGCAAACGTTCTTTTAAACCAGTCCAAGCTGTATCCTGCAGCGAGCGTGACTCCCATCGTATAAAAAGAATCCTTTTTTCCATGATTAAAAAAGTGCACTTTCCCTTTAAAGTCTCTTTCTTTGCCTTCTTCGTAGGAAAGTATGACCCCTGACGTCCCAACACTGCATAATGTTTTTCCGGAAGAAAGAATCCCCGCTCCAATAGCACCGCAGGCATTATCTGCTCCCCCAGCGTACACTTTTGTTTTTTTCAATAGCCCTGTCTCCGCCGCAACGTTCGGAAGCAGCGATCCTACACATTCATGAGATTCAACAAGCGGAGGACAAATATCTGCAGAAATACCAAATTGATTGCAAATATCATCGCTCCACTCCTTGCGAGTAATATGTAAAAGTAAAGTTCCTGCTGCATCGGAGTATTCGGTGTGAATCGCACCAGTCATACGGAATCTCACATAGTCTTTCGGAAGCAAAAAAACAGCAGTTTTATTAAAAAGTTCAGGTTCATGTTCCTTCACCCATAACATTTTAGGTAATGTAAACCCTTCTAGAACACGGTTTTTTGTGATGTCAAGCAGGTTATCGCCAAATTTCTCGGTTATCCTGATACATTGAGGCGTCGTTCTGGTATCATTCCAAAGAATGGCATTACGTAACACCTGACGATCTTTGTCAAGCAGTACTAACCCATGCATTTGTCCTGAATAGCTTATCCCGTCAATATCCTTGGCTTGAACATTGGATTTAGAAACCAATTCAGCCAATGCTTCAATTGTTTGCTGCACCCAGTCTTCAGGGTTTTGCTCACTATATCCCACCTTCTCTTGGATGAGCGGATAACTTTTGGACGTTTCTGCACAAACTTTGCCGTTTTGATTGACTAAAATGGTTTTAACAGCACTCGTTCCAAGATCTATTCCAATGACATACTTCATTTTTTCACTCCTTAACCTTTTAAAAAACCATTCACTTTAAATAAATCCCAATTATAGAAATTACCCGTCATAACAATAAGAAATAGTAAAGGAATCATGACGGGTAGTTAGGTGACTTGGCTATCTTGCTATATCTTCTTATAGATGGATCTGGGGCTCCTCTTTCTTCTGTTATACTTCTAAGATGTATTGGTTCAATATCGCTTTTAATCGCTCCTGTCTTCCAGATTCGTTTTTAATTGTTTTATTATTTAGCGCATATTGCTCAAGAGTATGGAAATTAGCTCTTCCTTCTGTAATTTCAAGACCAATTCCTTCAGTAAAACTGCGATAACGATGTTGAATCACATCTTCAAACACACGATCTTCGATTAATTTGTGGGCTACTTTCAATCCTCTTGCAAATGCATCCATCCCTGCAATATGGGCGTATACTAAATCATCAGGCTCAAAAGAAGATCTTCTGACCTTCGCGTCAAAGTTTAATCCACCGCTTCCAAGGCCGCCATTTTGCAGGATTTCGTACATTGCTAATGTCGTAGAATATAAATCTGTGGGAAATTCATCCGTGTCCCAGCCTAAAAGAGGATGCCCCTGGTTCGCGTCAACAGAGCCGAGAAGACCATGTACTCTTGCCATGCGTAATTCATGTTCGAATGTATGCCCGGCTAATGTGGCATGATTGGCTTCTAGATTTAATTTAAAATGATTGTCTAAGCCATATTGCTTCAAAAAGGCAATGGTTGTTGCTGCATCTGTATCATATTGATGGGTGGTCGGCTCTTTTGGTTTTGGTTCAATCAAAAACTGCCCTGTATACTCGATTTCCTTCGCATAATCTACTGCCATATGCATAAATCTTGCCAAATTATCAAGCTCAAATTTTAAATCGGTATTTAACAATGTTTCGTATCCTTCACGGCCGCCCCAAAATACATAGTTCTCGGCGCCAAGCTCTTTTGCTGTTTCTAACCCTTTTTTTACTTGTGCTGCAGCATACGCAAACACATCTGCATTGCAAGAAGTCGCGGCACCATGGACGAAACGGGGGTTTGTAAACATGTTCGCAGTATTCCATAATAACTTAACGTTGCTATTTCTCATGTAATCCTTAATCATGCCCACGATAATATCTAAATTTTGATTTGTCTCTTTTAACGTACTTCCTTCTGGTGCAATATCTCGATCATGAAAAGCAAAAAATGGTGCATCTAGTTTTTCAAACATCTCAAATGCTGCTTCTACTCTCGCCCTAGCTAGATCCATGCCTTTATAGTGATCCCATGGTCTTTGCATTGTAGCTGCTCCAAAAACGTCTGTGCCATCAGCAGTAAATGTATGCCAATAGGCAATAGAAAATCGCAAATGCTCTTTCATCGTTTTTCCGCCGATTACTTCTTGAGGATTATAATATTTAAATGCTAAAGGATTAGTGGAAGCTTTCCCTTCGTAAACCACTTTGTTTACGCTTCCAAAATAGTTAACCGAACCAGAATGAGATTGAGCCATGTGATTTCCCCCTTAAAAATAAATTCAAATACAGGCGCATTGTATGTCATATTGTAAGTAAGTTGTACATTAGTTTGTTGCCCAAACAAACTAACTTATTTTAATCTTATATAACCTCATCAGTATTTTCAATATTTTTTTAGTTATTTATGAACACATTCGATATAATAAAGGTAAGATTCGCTATGTACTATGTTTCATACTGAAAACACAAAAATTTCAACTTAATTTAAAGGTTATACAAATGGAGTGGATGAAGTGGATATCGCAGATCAAACCTTTGTCAAAAAAGTAAATCAAAAGTTATTATTAAAAGAAATACTTAAGAATTCACCTATTTCAAGAGCAAAATTATCTGAAATGACTGGATTAAATAAATCAACTGTTTCATCACAGGTTAACACGCTGATGAAAGAAAATCTTGTATTTGAGATAGGTCAGGGACAATCAAGCGGCGGAAGAAGACCTGTCATGCTTGTTTTTAATAAAAAGGCAGGATACTCCGTAGGAATAGATGTTGGTGTGGATTATATCAATGGCATTTTAACAGACCTTGAAGGAACGATCATTCTTGATCAACACCACCATTTGGAATGCAATTCTCCAGAAATAACGAAAGACATTTTAATTGATATGATTCATCACTTTATTACGCATATGCCACAATCTCCGTACGGGCTTATTGGTATAGGCATATGCGTGCCTGGACTAATTGATAAAAATCAAAAAATTGTTTTCACTCCGAACTCCAACTGGAGAGAAATTGACTTAAAATCTTTCATACAAGAGAAGTTCAATGTGCCTGTTTTTATTGAAAATGAGGCAAATGCTGGTGCATATGGAGAAAAAGTATTTGGTGCTGCAAAAAATCACGATAACATTATTTATGCAAGTATCAGTACAGGTATAGGGATCGGTGTTATTATCAACAATCAATTATATAGAGGGGTAAGCGGATTCTCTGGAGAAATGGGACATATGACAATAGACTTTAATGGCCCTAAATGCAGTTGCGGAAACCGAGGCTGCTGGGAATTGTATGCTTCAGAGAAGGCTTTATTAAAATCTCTTCAGACTAAAGAGAAAAAAGTGTCCTATCAAGATATCATAGACCTCGCCCATCTGAATGATATCGGCACCTTAAATGCATTACAGAATTTCGGATTCTATTTAGGAATAGGCCTTACCAATATTCTTAATACATTCAATCCACAAGCCATCATTTTAAGAAACAGCATAATTGAATTGCATCCTATGGTTTTAAATTCAATTAGAAGTGAAGTGTCGTCCAGGGTTTATCCCCAATTAGGCAATAGCTATGAATTATTACCATCTTCCTTAGGAAAGAATGCACCGGCATTAGGGATGTCTTCCATTGTTATTGAACATTTTCTAGATATCGTTAAAATGTAATTCATTATTAAAATGTACAAATCTCTATGTTCTACGCTCATCTTCAAAGATGAGTTTTTTGTTTTGTTATTTTAATGTTGAATAGGACAATTTTGTTAAGGAATATTTACGTATGATACCTTCTCATATGAAAAAGGAGTCCTAAAATAGAAGTCTCCTTTTTCACGTACAAATTATTTTTCTTTATAGCGAAAATATTTAAAGTCGGCCGGAATATGATTACCACTGGTATCTTGACATTGCATCCCTACAAAGGCTCCTGTAAAGAACCCTCCTCCCCGGATGTAATCATCAGATAATTTTTTCGATTCCAATGCAATGTTAATTTTGTGCCAATCTTCCTTGTTAAAAGAATAGAAATAATAATATTTTTCCTTTTCAATATTTACTCTTAAATATACATACTTTACTTCACGAGGAATAACAATTTTATTTTTTAATGGTTGTGAAAAAGAAAAGTTATCACATATTGTTAATTCAAGAATCCGGCCAAGTTCTTCATCATGCGTGACTTGAAGAGCCGTCCAGTTCTCTGTATTGTAATAGTTCACCAATCCAGCGGCTTGTTGAAAATTCTCCGGATAAAACTCAATAGCAGTTTCCGCTTCAAAATGGAGACTTTGCCAACGTCTTGCTACAAATGCCTGAGTAAATGTCGAGGTTAATGATTCATGACCGAATAATCGCAAATGACTTGGCACTTGAGTCAATGAACCTAATTCATTCGTAAACGGGATCCTTAAAGTTTGAAAATTAATATTTAATTTCGAATCCTCAAATTCATCAACTTCCGGGTACGTTGCTGGAAACATTTTTTCGGGTATAGAAGGCGCTTCTACCTCCAAGCTTCCTTCTTTTCCACCTACTACATAAGGCCATTCATCTTTCCAATAGAGTTTTTGAATAGCTGTTTCTCTGCCTAAAGGACAATATCCTCTTTGCTGAAAAATTGAATCATCGTCAGGATGAATAGGACGTCCCGTTAAATGAGCCAAATACCACTCACCTGTATGTGTTTGAACAATCGATGCATGTCCACATTTTTGCAGTGGATTTCCTGGATCATGCCATGACGTTAGGATTGGATTATCGGGATGAACTTCATATGGGCCTTCAATATTTGTAGAACGGGCAATTGTAGCAGCATGTTCGAACCGTGTTCCTCCTTCTGCAGTTAATAAATAATAATAGTTCCCGATATGATAAAGGTGCGGAGCTTCTGTTAGTTTTCTATCAGTTCCTTTAAATATAACTTTCGGTTTACCGATTAATTTTTGCTCCTTATCAGAATACTCCTGTATGACAATTCCTCCAAATGAGTGCCGATCAATACGCTGATCCCATAACATATTTAATAAATATTTTTTTCCATCCGTATCATGGAACAAAGAAGCATCAAACCCCGAACTATTTAATTTAATCGGCTCCCCCCAATCACCATTAATGGTTTCACAAGTAACTAAATAATTGTGACAATCTTTCCAAGCGCCATCTACTACCTTAACATCAGTATAGATCAGCCAAAACTTTCCGTCACTATAACTTAAACATGGTGCCCAAACCCCGCCTGAATTAGGGTTCCCTTTCATGTCTAATTGTGAAACTCTCTGTAATGGATGTGCGACTAAGTGCCAATTCACTAAATCTTTTGAATGGTGTATCTGGACACCTGGAAACCACTCAAATGTAGACACAGCGATATAATAATCCTCTCCTGCCCTACAAATACTTGGATCGGGATTGAATCCTTTAAGTACTGGATTGATAATCTTCATTTGGAACTCCTCCTCAGCTATTTTCTTTTGACTCATTATTTCTTAAGCCTTGAAATCATCAATATGATCCAAATAAACTTTATCTCTATTCTCTAATTCTCGTACCATGTTTTTATATTTTTTCTCGTCTAAATTATAGAAATTAATATCAATCATGGCTAGAACCAGCAAAAACACTGGAATAATGGTTGTTGTAATTAAAATTCCCGTTAATGCCTCCGGAGTTTGTGCCTGATTTGCCACATACCCAAATTTGTCTAGAACCAGCCCAGGAATAACTCCTCCCAGGGCCATACCAAACTTAAAGAAAAATCCGATGATAGCGTATATGAGCCCACCCATTCTTTTCCCAGTCCTGTACTCTCCATATTCTATTGTTTCAGGAATGAGCGCCCACATATATCCTCCGGCAGTGAGACTTCCAGCAGCAGCGATTAATCGAAAGAAAAGTATGAGGTATACATTACTTGGCGGAACAAACAGTAAAGCTAAGAGGCCGATAATATTCAGTAATAATGCATAGTTTAGTAATTTCTTCTTCCCCAATAATTGATGTAGCTTTGGAATAAACGGTAAAATGACCAAAGCGGGCAAACTTCCTATCAAACCGTACCACTTCACTAAATCCTCTCTTTCTAAGTTATACGTTACGTAATAAATGCCAACCGAATTACTGATTGAATTCACTCCAAAAATAATAATAAAGAAAATACTTAATACAACAAGTGGACGATTAACACGAAATTGCTCAAATATATCAGATAATTTAATTTTCTCTTCAGATTTTTGAAGAGTGACACGCTCTTTTGTGCTTTTAAAACAAAAGATTAAAAGGCCCCCGCCTATCATTCCCAAAATACCCATGGTTAGTTGCCAGCCAAGAGATTCGTTGCCGGAAGTATCGCTTAAATAGGCAGCCAGTAAGGGAACAAAAAATGCAACGACAAGTCCCCCAAGATTCGCAAATAACATACGGACAGATGTTATACTAACAACTTCTTGATTATTTCTAGTCATTGCAGAAGTTAACGCGCCATATGGAACGTTTATCATTGTGTATGTAAGCGACAAGCCAACATAGGTCATATAGGCATATATTAATTTCCCCATATCCGAAAAATCTGGGGTTGTAAAACAGAGTATTGCCAGTATGACAAATGGAAAAGCTCCGAATAAAAGATACGGTCTAAAGCGTCCAAACCTGCTATTCGTTCTGTCAACTATTGTTCCAATAAAAGGATCAGCAAGAGCGTCGATTATTCTAACCACCAAGAACATAGTACCGGCTGTTGCTGCCGATAAACCAAATACATCTGTATAGAAAAACAAAAGATAAGTAGACACTGTTGCATAAATTAAATTACATGCAAAATCTCCAGACGCATATCCAACTTTTTCAACCATGCTAATCTTCTTTACATTTTCACTGAGCATGATTTCTCCCCTTTTCGATCCTTTAATAAGGAACAGTATGAAATGGTATAACAATTCCCTTAAACTTATGGACAGGAAGTGTTTATAAAAGCGCTTTCAAAGAGAATTATAGTGATTTACGTTCACAGAGCATTTTCATCATCTAAATGGTGATCAACAAGCAGTAAACTCATCTTTTTTCGTCATACCTTATATGCCTGCAAAAGGAAAAAAGCCTCGTTCTTTCGTTCATACATTGTTTAGCTCCAATTAAATCGAGCCTCATCTCCCTTCCATCCATATTTAGTAAGAACCTTTTTCTTATGGACAATTAAAATTCGTCTCATTAGTTTGTTGATCAAACAAACTAACTTGATTTAATATTATAAAATCCTTTCGCCTTTTTCAACGTTTTTTTCAGAAAAATCGAATTCGTCTGAGATTTGCCTTCATTTTCTTTATTCAGTTTCTTAAATATTTAAGAAATGTCACGTATCAATTAATGCCCAGTCCTTCTTGATATAGTTTCGTAAACATTTCTAAGACTATGAAACAAGTGGCAAAGATTCACCTAAGCGAAACAAGGAATTGGTTAGCAGTAATTGGTTAGCAGTAATTGGTTAGCAGTGGCAAGCTGTAATTGAAGTTTGATGAAGGTGATCGCAGAGATTAGCATCACCTTCTACTCGATCTGCTTGCACTGAAGTCCAACTAACTTCCTGTGAATTCTTTCTCGCTTCTTGGAAATATCCATCCAATTAGAGTTATTCTGCTAAGTTTCATATTTAGAGTACAGCCTTCATCATTGTGTATTGAGAATTATAGAATAGCTAAGTGCGATCAAAATCCCGGTCGAATTTACTGCCATAGAGAAAATTGTTGTTTCCTCAGTCAAAACAGAGTCTGGATTTTTGGTAACTATCAGGATTGTTTCAGCGTGTATAAGGACAAGGATTGTGATAATTTAAGCTGCTGTCTTTGCTCTGTTTTGCAGAAACACTGAGTCCCATATCCAAAAGATGATAGCAAATGAAATGCTAAATAAGTAAATTTCGTACCCCATTAGAAAGTCTAAGGTGTTCTTTGGATCAGTAATCACAGCGAAGACTAACCATACTAAGAAGGAAAAGAATATGTATATGAGTAAATATTTCAGGTTAAACCTTTTTGATTTGCGATTTAAGAAATATTGGACAGGTGCTGCAAAAATTAAATAAAAGATAAAGAGAATAACACTTATTAAGAAGTATGGAATGTAGCCATCATAATCAATGCCAAAAATATAAACAACAGCAGCTGATAATGCAGACAAAACATGAACAAATATGATCCTTAAAACTTGCATGTTTATTGCCCCTTTCTTAATGAATGTTTCTTCAATTGTTTAAACCACTCCTTCTTTAAACTACTTAATAAAACATGTTTTATTTGATTAATATGAAAATTTCAGTTTATTTTCTTTTAACAATGACTTCGATTTCATCGCCTTCAATGAGTTCAAAGCTGCCTGGTACATTATTTTCCGTTAATATATCAATTCCGGTTAATAACTCACCTGCATCTTGAATTATCCCATTTTCATCTTTTACACACCACAATTCATTATCTAATAACACTACTGTACCCCTAAATCGAAATTGTTTCATACTTATTTCTCCTTATAAAAATAATTAAACAAAAAAATAATGCCTTTAGTGCCCTGATAAACAAATAAGGATCATTTTTGTACAGCTCATAAGCGTTCGCATATTGTTCGTTCTTGTCTTTAAGTAATTCGAAATTAATCAATGGTATGTATAAATCTTTGTTTATCAGTTTAATTTGTTTCTAAAGTATTTAATTGCTTCACCTTGTTCTTTAGAAATAATGTTTGGCATTTTTCTAATCTCCTTTATGTATCATGTTTTAATACACACTAAATTGGGTAAGAATTTGTAGAGGTGAGATTTCTTTGAATAATGATCATAAAGTTACTCATTAATCTTCGTTTATTTTTTCAACAATCATGGTATTGCTGGTCGTCATCTTTCCTCAATACACTTCTTGGTTTGTAACAGTTTTCTTCCTGGGTTTTGCACTTATCTATACATTCCATAGACATAAAACAAGTTCTTCAAAAGCAATTTCTTATATATCGTATTTTTTATTCATTGTTTCATTGACTTACACTTTAGTTAATATGTATTAGCAATCCACCCTTTGTGGGAGGATTTTTTTTCTTATTGTTGGAACATTGGCCATTGGTGAGTTGCTTCACCTTTTGCGGCTAATCACGTATTTTGATTTTGTCTTTTAGACAAATTCTGGTTGTAGACTTTAATAATGACATTTAAAAGATCGTCTAAACCATCTTGTCAACAGCTGCTCGTAGGTGTGAATGTGCTATTCAACTTTTCCCTCCCCCGAAGTTTTTAGTAATCCTCGAATGTATCCTCTTCGCAGTTAAAATCATCTTCATACTCAGAATCCACTGGATTTTCATCTGAATCTTGAACCGCCACTATCTCAGAAATCGATTATGCAACTGACTGGCTTCAGCAAAGTCAAAACAACACTCAAAATATTCCGATAGCTTTTTATTGATTCCTTCTATTCTTTAGGATTTTAACACATTACTCAAGATGATATTAAAAATAAACAAAGAGAGGATATGAAGGTTTGTTTTACATGAAGTCTTTAAATTGATCTAATAGAATTTCAGTATCTGCATTTTTGGACTTCCCTAACTCCTGAGCAGCTTCTCGAACTATCTTTCTTAAATTTGCCGACTTTATTTGATGTGTGTACGAAGAAACAATTGACATCAATACATCAGCCAATTCAAAAGCCATGTCACCTTTTATTTCTATGGAATTTTCTTTAATAATGTGCAGTATCCACTCTAGGTCTTCAAGACTTTGGATTGGAAAAAGAGAAATCCTATGAATCTCTAAAGGATTCTTACTAATCAGTATTTTTTCGACTTCTTCCTTCTGTATAGCATCAGGATCATTTGGATCAATCGTATGAATATCAAAATCTAAGTTATCGTATTCATGAGTTTCATCTTCATATGTATATAGCTTAGATAAAAATTCATCAAATGAATCTGCAATCTTAAAGTCATTATTTAATTCAAGGTCAAAGTAATGAACAGGTGGATTCTCATTCGTTTGGCGATAATCCCATGCAACCCAATTGTGTCCATCTCCCTGTATTAACAACAGTTTTTGCGGTAGACCCCATTCTTTTATTAGGTATTCACTCTCTAAGATTCCCAAATCTTTTTCTATCCCTCTAATGTGATCAACTTCAATATGGTCGTCTGCACAAGACGTTTCCTGATTTGTTGGGAACGCATTAAAATTAATCAATCCACCATTTTGTTGAATAATCAATTTTTTATATTGTTGAGGCAAAGTTAAGTTTAACTTTTTTTCGACTTTTTTTATTTCGTCTTCACTGATGTCTTTTAACCTTATACGTAAGTCTACTCTCTTCAATGCGTTTAATCGCATTTTAAAACGAGCAAAAATTGATAAAATGCCAATCCATGCATTCACACGCATGCTGTATTACTTTTAGAGCCAGGTGCAGACATGAGAGCGCTTAGGTCATAAAGGTAACCGCGAATGTTTATTCCCATGTAAGTAAAAAACTTGACCAAAACCGGATAAAGAATTAAGAAAATTACGTCGTCAATCGTAGAGTTAGATTTCTAACTTCAAATATTTTTGGTCATAATTTGGTCATTGACCAAAAATGCTAATTTCTCATTCTATTAATCAAAATCAAAAAATCCCTTGACACCAATAGTGCCAAGGGATTGAAAGATTAATATTGAGACATATACTGTTCGCGCTCCCAAGGATGAACTTGCGTGCGGAACATATCCCACTCGATTTCTTTTGCTTCGATGAAGTGTTCGAAGAGGTGCTCGCCCAGTGCTTTGACCATGACTTCGTTTGATTTGAATTCTTCTAGCGCTTCCGCAAGAGTTGCTGGAAGGTCAACGATTCCGTTTTCCATGCGCTCTTCTTTGCTCATCACATAGATGTTGCGGTCGATTGGAGCTGGCGCTTCCAGTTTGTTTTTGATTCCATCTAAGCCTGCAGCAAGCAATACGCTAAGTGCAAGGTACGGGTTAGCAGCTGGATCTACACTGCGGACTTCAACGCGTGTGCTGATGCCGCGGGAAGCCGGGATACGGATAAGCGGGCTTCTGTTTTGCGCGCTCCATGCAACGTAGCAAGGTGCTTCATAGCCAGGAACAAGACGTTTGTAAGAGTTTACTGTCGGGTTTGTTACTGCTGTAAAGCTTGTTGCGTGCTTCACGATACCTGCAATGAAGTGTTTCGCTGTTTCACTTAACTGAAGATCTGCGTTTTCGTCATAGAATGCGTTAACACCATTTTTGAAGAGTGATAGATTGCAGTGCATACCGGAACCGTTCACACCGAATAATGGTTTTGGCATAAATGTCGCATGCAGGCCGTGTTTGCGGGCAATTGTTTTGACAACTAGTTTAAACGTTTGGATGTCGTCACAAGAGCGGACTGCACCAGCATATTTAAAGTCGATTTCGTGCTGGCCAGGTGCTACTTCGTGGTGAGACGCTTCGATTTCAAAGCCCATCTCTTCAAGCTCAAGAACGATATCGCGGCGGCAGTTTTCTCCCAAGTCAGTTGGAGCCAAGTCGAAATATCCGCCTTTGTCGTTTAGTTCAAGCGTCGGCTCGCCTTTTTCGTCTAATTTGAATAAGAAGAATTCAGGCTCAGGCCCGAGGTTGAAATCACTGAAGCCGAGGTCTTCCATTTCTTTCAGAATCCGTTTTAAGTTGTTTCGCGGGTCACCTTCGAAAGGTGTGCCATCCGGATTGTAGATATCACAGATGAAACGTGCTACTTTACCTTTTTCAGCTGTCCATGGGAAGATAACAAATGTATTCAGATCTGGATACAGGTACATGTCTGACTCTTCGATGCGAACGAATCCTTCAATAGAAGAACCGTCAAACATGACTTTATTATCAAGCGCTTTTTCAAGCTGGCTTACAGGAATCTCAACATTCTTGATTGTCCCAAGAATGTCAGTAAATTGAAGACGGATATACTTCACGTTTTCTTCTTTTACTAATTTTACGATATCTTCTCTAGTGTACTTTGCCATTTCGTAAAACTCCTCCTCTTAAAAGGTAAATGTATATAGCAAAACAGTTGCTAACGGATTAATGAAAGAAGCGGGACATGTCGCCTTGGCGGAATGTATTCCCTCTTTGAAAACGGCCGGCTTGCATGAGCTCGTTTTTCAGGAGCTGTCTCAGTTCGTCATCGGACAGATCATGTTTCATTGTTTTTTTCGTCTTCTCGTTTTGTTTTTGCTCCGGCTCGGCTTCCGCTTTCGCCAGAATCTGTTTAATTCCTGCCATGTTTACACCTTGTTCTATCAGGTGCTTGATTTCTAACAGTTTATCTACATCATGAAATGAAAATAATCGTCTATTCCCTTCACTTCTGGCTGGAAATATCAATCCATTTTCCTCATAATATCGAATTTGTCTTGCTGATAACTCCGTTAACTGCATGACAATTCCTATTGGAAATAAAGGCATTGAGCGGCGAATATTATCACTCATCTCAATTTCCTCCTTTTCTTAACTTAGTTTCATTATAGGTCATGTTATATTTTGTGTCAATATGATGTAAGGATTCTTAACATGTAATTCAGTGAAATTTTTAAAAAATTTAAATTAATTGCTTTTCCATGAGTGAATCCACTGCACTGCATATGGCATTCTTCACATGCGAATAGGTTAATCCACCTTGAACATACGCTACATATGGCGGGCGGATAGGGCCATCTGCTGATAATTCGATGCTTGCTCCTTGAATAAATGTGCCTGCTGCCATAATGACATCATCTTCGTATCCCGGCATGTAGGCTGGATAAGGCGTCACGTGGGCATTGATCGGTGATGCATATTGAATGGCCTGGCAAAAGGCAATCATCTTTTCTCTGTCAGAAAACTCAACGGATTGTATCAAATCTGTTCTTTTCGCATCCCATTTCGGGTTTGAAGTGAAGCCCAGTTTTTCAAGGAATCTCGCTGTAAACACCGCTCCCTTTAAGCTTTGGGACACAACGTGAGGCGCCAAAAAGAAGCCTTGATACATTTCTTGGAGCGAGTAAAGAGATGCTCCTGCTTCTCTGCCGATACCAGGTGACGTCATACGGTAAGAGCAAGCTTCAATCCATTTCGCTTTTCCGACGAGATAGCCCCCTGTTTTCGCAAGACCGCCGCCGGGATTTTTAATGAGAGATCCCGCCATCAGATCGGCTCCGACATGGCAAGGCTCAAGCTCTTCCACAAATTCTCCGTAACAGTTGTCCACAAAGACGGTCAGGTTTTCATTGATTTCTTTTACAAAACGGATCATCTCTTTTATTTCACTGATTAAGAAAGAAGGACGATTCGCATATCCTTTTGAGCGCTGAATGCCGATTACTTTCGTCTTCGGATTGATCGCAGCGGCGACTGCATCATAGTCTATTTTTCCGTCTTCCGTCAGATCAACCGCATTGTAGCCGATTTGAAAATCCTTTAACGATCCAGCGTTTTCTCCGCCTCTGACGCCTACAATTTCTTCTAGCGTATCATATGGCTTGCCCGTTATATAAAGAAGCTCGTCCCCCGGTCTGAGAACACCGAACAAAGCAATCGAGATGGCATGCGTGCCTGAGATAATTTGCGGCCTTACAAGTCCCGCTTCTCCGCCAAACACATCCGCATAAATGCTTTCAAGCGTGTCTCTTCCGATATCATCATAGCCGTATCCAGTAGACGGCGTGAAATGAGTGTCGCTTACTTTGTGTTTTCTATAGCTTTGAAGCACTCTCCATTCATTGCGCTCGCTAATTTCTTCTATTTGTTTATGAACACCGGCAATGTCCGCTTCCACTTCCATTGCCGTTTTTTTCAATAACTCTCCGTGTGTTAATGTGTCAAACATGTTTTTGAATTTCCTTCCTACATATACTTCTTTAATTCACCAATGATGCTTTGCTCTTCTTGTACATAGCCTGATATGTCGTACCGTTCATTTTCTTCATTAAAATAGAAGCGGTCAACCATCGTTTCCGATTTGATTCTCGAAAGGAGCTTGCCTTCACTTGCCGGCACATGCGCTTCAAAAGACGTTAACAGCTCTTGGCGCAAATAGCGTTGAATCGTTTCTTTAAACGTTTCAGCGTCTTCCTCAAATTTCGCACTGACCATAATGTGATCCTTTCCGGCGGACGGAATAAAATCAGGCAGCTTTTGATCTCGCTTATTGTAAGCCGTCAGCATCGGGATGTCATCGGCTTCAAGCTCCTCAAGCAACCGAAGCACCGTTTTTTCGTGTCCCGGGTAATCCTCATTTGAGGAATCAATTAAATGCAGGATCAAATCCGCTTCTTTGACTTCCTCAAGCGTTGACCGGAATGCAGCAATCAATGTCGTCGGAAGATCCTGAATAAATCCTACTGTATCTGACAGAAGCACGCTGTACCCGCTTGGCAGGACCATTTTTCTGGTCATCGGGTCCAGTGTGGCAAACAAGAGATCTTCTTCATAGCTGTCAGCACTTGTCAGGCGATTGAACCATGTTGATTTCCCCGCGTTTGTATATCCGACAAGCGCAATTTGAAGCACACCGTTTTTCTTTCTTCTTTCACGGTATCGGCTTCTATGGCGAATAACAGTTGAAAGCTGTGTGTTGATTTCGTGAATGCGATTTCTGATATGGCGGCGGTCAGTTTCTAGTTTCGTTTCCCCGGGACCTCTCGCCCCAATTCCACCGCCTTGCCGGGAAAGATTGATCCCTTGCCCCGTCAGGCGCGGAAGTGCATATTGCAGCTGAGCCAGCTCAATTTGGAGTTTGCCTTCTCTCGTTCTCGCCCGCTTTGCGAAAATATCTAATATCAATTGCGTACGGTCAATCATCTTCACTTCAATTGCTGTTGCTAATGACTTTAGCTGACTTGGCGACAGCTCATCATTAAAGATGAGGAGATCAGCTTCAAGCTCTTCAACCAGTGCCTTCAGCTCTTCTACCTTCCCTTTTCCTATATATGTAGCGGCGTCAGCCCTGTTCCGTTTTTGTGTGACGCTGGTCAATACTTTTCCGTCTGCTGTTTTTGTCAGAGATGCAAGCTCTTCCATAGAATTTTCAAAATGCTCATCCGTGATATGCGGCAGCTGACATCCGACTAAAATAGCTTTTTCCTGTCTTGTTTCCTGTTCGTTCAAATGGATGTTCCTTTCTTTTGCATATTGGGCAGTAGTATTATCATACCAAACCCTGCATGTGTATACCACAAATCGATTGCTTTGAAAAGCAAGAAATACAAGCAAAAAACAGACCTCTCGAAAACCGAGAGGTCTATGCAGAGCCAGATGCTTCTTCTTTAATGGAAAGATCTTGGCTTTTAATGGTCATTAAATCACATTTTAAGTATTGATCGCCCATTAAAAGCCTCATGGCTTGCGCTCTGATTGATTTTTCGATCACATTTCTGACAAAACGGCCATTGCTGAATTTAATGGGACTTGTCGTACTTTTGACTGTCATTAAGTAATCTTTCAATTTCCATTCCGCTTCTTGGCTGAGCTGGTATTCCCTATCAGCGATCATGCGTTTCGCAATCTCCATGAGCTGTGTGACAGAATAATCCGGAAAATCAATGGAGATAGGAAATCTTGATTGGAGACCTGGATTTAATGAGAGAAAATGATCCATTTCACGAGAATATCCGGCAAGGATCAAAATAAACTCATGCTGTTTGTCTTCCATATGCTTTACGAGTGTGTCGATCGCTTCTTTCCCAAAGTCCTTTTCGCCGCCTCTTGCCAACGAGTAGGCTTCGTCTATAAACAAAATGCCGCCTAATGACTTTTTGATTAAATCTCTCGTCTTTTGGGCGGTGTGGCCGATATATTCCCCGACCAGATCAGCCCGCTCCGCTTCTATCAGGTGGCCTTTTGACAGAACATTCATTTCAAAGAACAGCTTGCCGATCAGCCGTGCAACCGTCGTTTTTCCTGTTCCCGGATTTCCTTTAAACATCATGTGCAGCGCTTGCTTCCCCACCTTCAAGCCTTGCTCCGCGCGTTTCTGATTCACAAAAATCCAGGCGTATATTTCCTTGATGTTGCGTTTCATTTCCTCCATCCCAACCAGTGCGCTCATCTCTTTTTCGATTTCCTTCAAAATGCCGTGCTTTGCTTCGTTTTTTTGCAATGCAGCTTGATATTCCGCCTCTGCCTCAGCATTCGTCAGCACCTGCTTTTGCCCGTTAAGAATAATGTTGATCTGTCCGTTGTTTTTATATGTCACAGCGCGCTCCAACATTTTCACCTCTCTGTTCTCTCTATATGATATTCAAGCGGATGCCGTTTGTGACAAACGCCTATCATGTGTCGAAACAATTGCTTTTTTCGGGAATGATAAGGAATTTTGCGCTTTCCCGAGAAATACTTTATTTCTTATTGTATTCACGGACATGGGGTGGACAAACCAAGAGATTTTGTTTTTAACAATTTTGTAAGGAACACTGAGCGATGAATATGGTGATATGCCTTTGACATATAAATCTCTTTATCACGGACACTTCCTATATCGCTTTTAACAGCTCAAACGAATCTCTCAGCGGAAGATCCCTTCCCAAGCTGTGTTCTTTGTCCGTTGCTCACCCTGTTTGGCATGACACTTCGGTTTTGAACAGGGAGCGAGCCAAAAATACGAATCGATCACACCTGTCAGCATATGGATCGCGGTTAATTTGCTGTTCTCATTCGTAAGATACCTGAGACATTTCTTTTTCTTCTATTAATAAAGAGATGTCTTCAGCGACACGTTTTCCCCCCCCTTTTTCTTCTCAGCATATGAAAGGAGCTTTGCGTATGAATTTACGTTCCGAATGCCTGACGCAAAACCGAAGACCAGACGGAATCAGTTGAAATAAAGCCGAACCCATAATTCTCACAAGCAAATGACATATTCACATTTTTCATTCAGATAGAATCTGCTGTCGCTTCATGTTGAATTGTGCGCTTTCCCGAGAAATAATTTCCTCATGTGAAAGGGTTATTTCCTCATTTTTCAGACGAATGATAATCGTACAAGCAGGAGCCGTGCTTTTTCATATCCTGTAATGAGGTGATGAAGAATGGTTAAGATTTTTATTGATCCTGGCCATGGCGGGTCTGATCCAGGCGCAACAGGAAATGGCCTTCAAGAAAAAACGTTAACCCTGCAAATCGCTTTAGCTTTACGTACGATATTGACAAATGAGTATGAAAGCGTTTCTTTGCTGCTGAGCAGGACAAGCGACCAATATGTCAGCTTAAGCGACCGGACAAACGCTGCAAATAACTGGGGAGCAGACTTCTTTTTGTCCATTCACATTAATTCCGGGGGCGGCACAGGTTTTGAAAGCTATATTTACCCGGGTGTCGGTGCCCCGACGACGACTTACCAATCGGCAATTCACTCTAATGTGATACAAGCTGTCGACTTTGCAGACCGCGGCAGAAAAACAGCAAACTTCCACGTTCTAAGGGAGTCGGCAATGCCTGCCCTATTAACCGAGAACGGCTTCATTGATACCGTTGCGGATGCAAATAAGCTGAAAACAAACAGCTTTATTCAAAGCTTAGCGAGAGGCCATGCAAACGGGCTGGAGCAAGCCTTTAGCCTTAAAAAGACATCCAGCTCAGGGTTATATAAGGTTCAAATTGGCGCATTTAAAGTCAAAGCGAATGCGGACTCACTTGCAAGCAGTGCCGAAGCTAAAGGCTTTGACACGATTGTCCTTTTAAAGGATGGATTATACAAAGTACAAATTGGCGCATTTTCATCCAAAGACAATGCAGACGCTCTTGCTGCCAAAGCGAGAAATGCCGGCTTTGACGCTATTGTGATTCTAGAATCATAGTCTAAACGCGGACGAGCGTCTCATAAAAAAACCCGGCTCCTCATCACGAGAAACCGGGTTTTTTTATTCAAGGATATCAACAACAAATTGTGACCATGTTTCCAGACGGTTATAGATGTCGTCCTGTTTTAATTCAGAGACTTTCATCCATTTTCCAGCAATTTGTTCTTTCTCCTTCACTTCCACTTGTGAGCCTGGCTGTAATTGAAGCGCAGAAAGAATACCGATATGCACTTTGCCGACACTGTTTTCATCATCATTGATGAGTCCCAGTGTGACAATCGCCTGTTTATCCTCTTCATTTATTTGCAGTTCTTCGTCAAGCTCACGGTCTGTGTTCAGCTTTAAGACTTCAGCAAATGAGGCTGCTCCTTCGATGGAGTTCATATGGCCTCCAAAGCCGAGAGAAAGCTTATTGTGCAGACGTGATTCCCCTCCGCCAGCCAGCCGCTCGTAAAGGAAAACTTCATCTTCGCGCTTAATGACGACATAAGGAATCGGCTGCTTGAAATGCGGATCTTCTTCTGCGTCTCCCCTTCTCATTTCACGATAGCCTGCTTCGATCTGAGCCATGATTTCTGCTACTTTGCTATCTTCACTGTTCACACCCTGGAAGGTTAAGCTTTCTTTCTTAAACACGTCATCGCGCGGGGCGACTAAAATCATTTCGTCCATTTTTCCCATGGTTACTGCGTCCTCCTCATTTGAACCTTCAAGCCGAAAAGAGCAGATATTATATCTGCTCTTTTTCATCTCCAAAATAAAAGTCATCGTCTTTGAGCGGCTCAACTGTCGCCTTTTTATAACCGTTCCCCTTCATAGAGAAGAAGTCATGTGATTTTGTTTTTGTATTTAATCCGTTTAAAACGATCGGATTGATATCTTCTTCTTCAAAATATGGATCAAATCCAAGGTTCATCAGCGCTTTATTGGCATTATAGCGGATGAATTTCTTTACATCGTGTGAGAGTCCAACTTGATCGTACAAGTCTTCTGTATACTCAAGCTCATTTTCATATAACTCATTCAGAAGGTCGATCGCAAATTCGCGAAGCTCTGCTTTTTTCTCTTCTGTCTGCTTATTGTAGATTTCCTGAGCAAGGAGACCCACATAGACGCCGTGAATCGCTTCATCACGAAGGATCAAGTTAATGATTTCCCCGCTTTGCATTAGTTTTCCTTGTCCGTAGAAATATAACGGATAATAGAAACCGCTGTAGAAAAGGAAGCTTTCCAGATAGACGGAAGCAACCATCGCTTTGAACAGTGAAATCTCGTCATCTTTTTGAATCGCTTTGTAAAGTCCGACGATGATTTGCGCTTTTTTCTGCAAATATTTATTTTGTTTAACCCATTCGAATACTTCATTAATCGTTTCAGTCGGTGCCAGGGTCATGAAAATATTAGAGTACGACTTCGCATGGACAGCGTTCTCCATCATCGCCATAAAGTTCAGCACCGCTTTCCGCTGGTGGCCGTCAACGTGTTCAGCCACGATCGGCATCCCCGTATTCCCCTGCTCTGTATCAAGAAGAGTCAGTCCGGCCAGTACCTTCATATAAGTGTCCTGCTCGTTTTTTCCGAGATACTTCCATGTGAGGAGATCGCCGTTTAAAGCAATCTCTTCCGGAAGCCAGAACTGTTTCACGTTTTGGTTATAGAACATTTGGGTAAAATCGTCTTCATGCTTTGACCAGTTTGCTGCGTCATAAATTTTCGTCACTATAAACTCTCCTTTAATCAAACAACACAAGAAAGGCAGCTGTCTTGCCCAGTATCTTTCGTTCTTGCATAGTAAATGGTTTTAATTCCTCTGTGATGTGCATACAGATCGATTCGGTTTAAATCACGAGTCGTCATTGTGTCTTTTAAGAACAATGTGAAGCTGATTCCCTGATCAATGTGCTGCTGGATAGTCGCGATCATATCTACAACCTTGAACATGTCCATATCGTAGGCTTCTTTATAGAAGAACCAGTTATTAGATGCAAGCCCAGGCATTGGGTAGTACGTTTTTGAGTTGCCGTATGTTCTTTCTTCAATCCGTTCCATAATCGGCATAACAGACGCCGTGCTTGATTGAACGTATGAGATCGAGCCTGTCGGCGCAATGCATAATCTGTAGCTGTGATACATGCCGTTTTCAGCTACAAATGCTTTTAGCTTTTCCCAGTCTTCTCTCGTCGGGATATGCATACCTTCAAACAGGTTAGCAATTTTTTCGTATTTCGGTGAGAAATCAGTTGAAACGTATTTGTCGAAGTATTCACCTGTCGCATAGGTTGATCCTTCATATTGATCAAACGTTTCGCCCTTCTCTTTTGCGATTTCCGCAGAACGCTGGATAGAGTAGAAGTTCACCATCATAAAGAACGTGTTTGCAAAGTCACGCGCTTCCGGACTTTCATACGCAATACCGTTTTGCGCAAGGTAGCCGTGAAGGTTCATAGCGCCGAGACCGATTGATTTCATCGCTTTGTTTGCCCGTCTTACAGCAGGCGCATTGCGGATATCAGTCGTTTCAGACACGTGTGTTAAAGAGTCTGTCGCAAGCTTAACTGTCTTTTCGATTGATTTGTGCTCCATGACGTTGAGAATGTTAAGCGAACCCAGGTTGCAGGAAATATCCAAACCGATTTCATCTTCTACATCATAGTCTGTGTATGAAGAAACCTGAGATGCCTGCAGCACTTCAGAGCAAAGGTTAGAAAATTTCACCTTGGAAATATGGTTATTTGCATGCACTTTATTCACATTATCTTGGAACATGATGTATGGATAGCCTGATTCAGAGCGAAGCATCGCCAGTTTTTCAAGCAATTTCCGCGGGTTGATCTTTTCCTTTTTCACCCGAGGGTTGTCGACAAACTTGTCGTACATTTCGTTCATATCCATCTCATCCATGTGCTGGCCGTACTCTTTATAAATCGTGTGCGGATAAAATACGTAAGCCGCTTTGTCTTCACGTGCAAGCTCAACGAACTTATCCGGAATGACAACACCGATAGATAGCGTTTTGACACGCACATCTTCATCCGCTGAAATCTTTTTCGTATCGAGAAAATCATTGATATCGCGGTGGAAAATGTTTAAGTACGCCGCGCCAGATCCTTGTCTTTGCCCCATTTGGTCAGCATAACGGAACGCGTTATCTAGAAGCTTCATGACGCCTACAACGCCTTTTGTGGCGTTTTCAACATCTTTAATGGCTTCACCCTTCGCGCGAAGCTTGGACAGGTTAAGAGAAACCCCGCCGCCCAGTTTAGAAAGCTGCATAGAGATATCGATCGCTCTTGAAATATCGTTTAATGAATCATTGACTTCGAGCAGGAAGCAGCTCACAAGTTCTCCGCGGCGTTTTCTGCCGGCGTTCAAAAATGTGGGTGTGCTCGGCTGGTATTCCTGATTGATCATCAGGTTCACATATTCTTTTGCTTTCTCAGTGTCGCCGTTTGCGAAGAACAGCGCAACAATTGAGATCCGGTCCTCATAACGCTCGAGGATTCTTTTTTTGTCATTCGTTTTCAAAGCATAGTCATTATAGAATTTAAACGCACTCATGAAGGAAGGAAAACGAAACTTCTTAGCGTAAGCTGTCTTAAACACTTCTTTAATGTCTTCAAAAGAATAAAGGCTTAAGAATTCCTCTTCGTAGTATTGGTTTTCAATCAAATAATCCAGCTTCTCTTTTAAATCGTGAAAGTAAACTGTGTTTTGATTGATATAGTCTACAAAATAGCTATGTACAGCCTCTTTATCCTTATCAAACTGGAATTTTCCATCTTTTTGGATCATGATTTCGTTATTTAACTGGATCCATTTTGGCACTTGATTTTGTGACAACTCTTTCTACCTCCTGAGTAAACAATTCAACGTCTTTAGATGTGCCGCTGAGTTCAAATTTGTGCAAGATCGGCACCTGATATTGTCTTGAAATGGTATCGGCGCTTTTTGCAAAGTTATCGCCCCATACTTTATTGCCGCTCGCAGCGACTCCTAATAAAAGATGGGCGTATTTTTCGAGAAATGATTGTGTTGATGCCGGTACCTGACCGAAGTTTGTCGTGTAGGTGACCAAAACAAACGGAGTGTCCAAGTGATCAATTTCGTCCACCTTGCGTATCTGCTGAAAGCCAGTTTTATTCACAAACCGCTGAACATTCCCTGTTTTCGAATCAAATATGATTTGTACCACGTTTTATCACGACCTATCAAAAAATATGAATCTCTCATCACTAACACTATATATAGTATACTATCCTCTATCAAAAACACAATATATAGATTTGTTTTTATGAAAAATTCATATTTTGATCAAATCAGGCAAATGGGCAGACTCATTAGGGCCCAAAAAAGAGAGCAGAACGAGAATCATCTCTCGTCCTACTCGGGGTGTCGTTTTTAAGCCGATGTATATCATAACATGAAAAAAAACTGCTTAGTAGTCTAGATTTTTTTTTCTTAAGCTATCACAGCATTTTTCGCTCTCTACTGTTTCTTCTATTTCAACATCCGCACCGATCTCTTCTAAAACCGCCTTCAAAGCGCTGATAATTGACGCTTCTCTGACTAATTCTTTTCCGTTCACAATGATGCTTGTTCCGTATTCATAGCAAGAATCATCTTCGCAAATTTCTTCCCAATGATTCACGATCACTTTATGCTTCATTTTTTCACCCTCTGTTTGATCTGTGTCTGTATTTAGTTTAGCGGGTAGCATCCGCTTTGTAAATTCGGATGCTTGTGAATTTTATTCAAGCTCATCATCCGCGTATTCTTTCTTCAGCTTTACCTCATTGCGGGACTCATTATACTCATAAATTTTGATATAGCCGTCCTTCACAACGCCAAAATGATTATGTTCAAGCGGGAACGAGGTTGGCTGAGGCGTTTCATAGTCTGAATTGCCGCTGTCTGTTTCAATGATGGTTTCTTGGTTCCCGCACGCCCCGAACAGCAAAAATACAGCTATCCACACAAGCGCAATCCTGATTCGTCTCAGTTCTGCTTCACTTTCAAACAAGGTCGCGTCACTCCCAGATTGTGATTTTTACATGATATTCGAGTTAGTCTTGCATATGTTGATTTCATAAAAAAAGACCGTGCCTTGGCATGGTCAGCTTACAAAAAAGCTAGGAACGGAAGTGGATCAATTTTAAAAAATGGCTGCCGGGATTCCCCCGACAGCCTCCCCATGCCTTGACATGGTATGTTTTGATCTATTCGAGTTCAAGCTGGACGTTTTTTTGCGGCGCAAACGTTGAGATCGCATGTTTATATATAAGCTGCTGCTTACCTTCCGATTCCAGCAATACGGTAAAGTTATCAAAGCCTTTCACCTGGCCACGCAACTGAAAGCCATTCAGCAAAAAAACAGTGACATACGTATTTTCTTTCCGGATTTGATTCAAAAACTGATCCTGAATATTAATCGGTTTCATGTTTCGTCCTCCTTGATTCTCTATATCATACAGTTTCGATTAAAGTTCGAGTTTTCCTGCTATATGTGTGAAAATTTCCTTTTTTTTCAGCTCCATATCAACGGGCGGTGTCATATCGAACCAGGTAACCTGCATTTTGTTGCGAAACCACGTCAGCTGGCGTTTCGCATACCGCCTTGAGTTCTGCTTTAGCTGATCGACGGCATCAGAAAGTGTCACAAAACCGTCAAAATATGCATATAGCTCCTTATAGCCTATCGCCTGTATCGATTGACAGTCTCTCACGTTCCTGTCGTAGAGGCGTTTCACTTCTGGAAGAAGACCTGCCTCCATCATCATATCGACCCGCTGATTAATTCTTGCGTAAAGCGTGTCTCTATCCATTGTCAGTCCGATTAACACTGCATTGTACAGAAGTTCTCGTTTTTGTTCCTTCAAATGCTGAGACATCGTTTTTCCAGACGTATGTAAAATTTCCAGCGCGCGAATGACTCTTCTTGTATTATTGGGATGAATCGCAGCTGCTGCCTCGGGATCTGCTTCTGCAAGTTTGGCATGAAGAAAGTCAGCGCCTTCCCGCTCGGCAGCGACTTGCAGGCTCTGTCGAAACGCAGGATCGTTCGCCTCTTCCGTAAATGTATAATCGTAAAGCACAGACTGTATATAAAGCCCTGTACCGCCGACAATCATCGGAAGCTTTCCTCTTTTTGCAATCTCACTTATTTTGTTTCTCACTAAGCCTTGGTAATCGGCGGTGGAGAAGGAATCTTGGGGATCTAAAATGTCAATCAGATGATGGGTCACTCCCTCCATCTCCTGTTCAGTAATTTTAGCTGTTCCAATATCCATCCCCTTATAAACCTGCATCGAATCACCGCTGATAATTTCCGCGTTCAAGGATTTGGCTAGCTGAATACTTAAATTTGTTTTCCCCACTGCCGTCGGTCCGACTAAAATGACAACGGGCTGCTTCGTATTATTCAATGTGTATCACTCTCTTTTATAAATCTCCCCCCATTATAGCATTCATCATGTACAACCACCTATCCATTTTGCCCTTTTTTTGCACTGGTAAACATTCTTCTACCACCCGAGCGGCTCATTGCCGACGATTTCTCTCGTCTTTCCTTTCAGGGCATGCCGATGCGTTTTTCTTCCGTCATCTTTCGGATCATACACCACGCCTCCGTACCGGATCTCAATCGGTTCATTATAGGCCAGATACGTCGTTTCTTCGATTTCGTGATAATGGGTGCCGTCCGCTAAGGGAATCGCAGGCCCTGAGATTCCGTAATACCGGTGAAAATGGCCGTTTTCAAAAGAAGTGATCCCTGTAAAGTAATGTGTATGCTGATCGGTATTCGATCCATTAGCCGGCTGAGTAAATCCTTCAATGAGATGATAATGTCCCTGTTCTCTCGTCGTTTTGACATGATAAGCATGTGCGTGAGGCGGCGCTTTTGACCAGTCAGACGGATACAGGCCCAATGTGATCACATCCCTTCTTTTTCATCAAACGCCCAATCAAATCTGGGTAGGCTGAATACACTGCATCATCTACACTTTATTACAGGAGGAAAGAAAAAATGAACGAGATAGAACATTTCACTGCTGAAGATACAAGAATATTTGGAAGACCTTTCGGATTTGGAAGACCTGGATTCGGCTACGGGTTTGGAAGACCTGGATTTGGGTTTGGCCGGCCATTCGGTTTTTACGGGGGACCTTTTTTCGGCGGCCTAGTTGGCGGGCTTGTAGGAAGCGCTTTATTTAATCCTTATTTTTATGGCGGATATCCCTATTATCCGTACGCCCCATTCCCTTACTACTATTAAACACAAAAGGCCTCTTCAAAAAGGGGTCTTTTTAGGTGATTGAAAATGAATCTCTTGACTCATACATAGGTATACACTAATATTTTTCTAGCTGTAGATCTTTTCAAATCAAAAATGCAGTTGAAGTGAGGAGAATTTACGATGTTGGTAGGATATATATTCCTCACGATTGCCATATGCTCGGAATCGATAGGAGCGGCCATGTTGAAAGTATCTGACGGTTTCAAAAAGTGGAAGCCAAGCGCTTTAGTTGTGATTGGCTATTCCCTCGCCTTTTATATGCTGTCGCTGACCTTAAACCATATCCCCCTCAGCCTCTCGTATGCGACTTGGAGCGGTGTAGGCACGGTGCTGACGGCAGTGATCGGAGTGAAATGGTTTAAGGAAGAATTGAATGTCAAAGGGCTTATCGGGATTCTTTTATTAATATCAGGGGTCGTGTTACTTAACTGGCAGTAAAGGAGTGATAATGATGAAAGGATTGCTTTATTTGGCTCTTGCCATTGTATCTGAGGTTTTCGGGAGCACAATGCTGAAGCTTTCAGAAGGATTTACACAAGCCTGGCCCATTGTCGGAGTCATTGCCGGATTTCTTTCTGCTTTTACCTTTCTAAGCTTTTCTTTAAAAACAATTGACTTATCAAGCGCGTATGCGACATGGTCTGGCGTTGGAACGGCGCTTACAGCCATTGTCGGGTTTTTGCTTTTTGGCGAAACCATCAGCTTAAAGGGAGTGTTCGGGCTCACGCTTGTCATTGCAGGCGTCGTCGTGTTAAATCAGTCGAAAGCCCCTGCTAAAGAAAAAAAACAGACGGTCTGTGAGTGACCGTCTGTTTCTTATTCTCCAGCCCGTTTTACGGAGGCTTCAAGCTGCAGCTCGACATTTCCTTGAATTGCGCGTGAAATCATGCATGACGATTCCGCCTTTTCACAAAGCTTGTGCGCCAATGTGACATCTTCTTGTGAGGCATCATGTTTGAGCACGACAGAGGGACGATGAATGATCTTTTTATATGTAAAAACTCCTTTTGTGACGTCGACAATACCTTCTGACTCCATCTGCAAGTCTTCCTTTTCCAGCCCGCTTCTTTCCATCATTGCAGCAAGTGTAATAATGTAACAGGTCGCTGCCGCCCCGAGAAGCATTTCATCTGGGTTGGTCCCCTCTCCCGGTCCATCCATTTCTTTAGGAATGGAAATCGATGTGATTAAGTTCCCGCTTTCGATCGTACCGACATCATTGCGGTTGCCTGGCCAGTTCGCTTTTAAATAAAAATGATGATCTGCCATCGTATGTTTTGCCTCCTTTTATAATCCTATTTCAGTCTACTGATCTTCTCTTATTTTGTCTTCTGATCTGCTTATTACGAATACTCTTTTTCAAGGACACTTTTGATCGCACTCACATAAGCATAAAATTCACTGTTCTTTGTGTATTTCCTATTTTTATAATAAAAATCATCGAAAAATGCTTCTCTCTGCTCGCGGCTAATTTCCAGCTGGATACTCAGCCCCGTTTCCCCTTGGTTGTTAATGTTTTCGGCACTCAACCCAGCAAGACCGCTTTTAGACGACGCTAACTCAGCGGAAAACCCTCTTCTCTCAAGGGCTCTTACGATCATTTTCGCCCGCTTTCGATCTGTGCCTCCAACAAGTGTATTCTTGTTCTCTCCTTTATATCCGTGAAAAGCCACAACATATTGATGCTCCTTGATTTTCTTTTCGGCCAATGGCTCATCAAAGTTGGTGCTTGTAATGTGAAGCGTTTGGTTATCGTGTGACTTCAACCCTTCAAACAGGTATGTAGAGAATTCATTATTGAAATACCGCACAAGCTCGCTTACTCCGCCTTCAATTCTTCCGCCGTGTGGAGACATAATTAACACTTTGCTTCCTTTTTTCTCACTATAAGAAATATCATAATCGGCTGGGCTCTCATTTTCTGCCAAGCTGCTGAAATTTGAATATGTATCTGGCTGATTAGATGGTTCAGGTTCTAATGAGTAATGAACATATCTCAGGAATAAGACAATGGCTAAGACTAATATGACATTTAGTATAAATCTTCTCATGTTTAACTCCTTTCATAAGAATGGCACGGTTCATTATATGAGGTTTAGCCAATAGGTTTTATCTTACCATTGTATACGCTATATCATCAGTGAAAAAGTTCCCGGTTTCAAAAAATCAATTGATTGTCACGGTTAATAGCGGTTCATTTGAAATATGAGTGAAAAAAGATTGAGAGGAAAGATAAAAAAGGTAGGAATAACCTCACTTGGCAATTACATGTATAGAGGTTTAAGGAGGGTTTTATTAGCGGCTGCCCAGTTGCTGAGACGGACAGCCTGTTATCTGTCTGCCAAATAGAGGTTTTGTTTATTTGTTCTCACAAAGTCACAGGAGAGGATCGAATCCAACAAAAACGTTCTGATCTGTTGTTTCGAAAAACAAAATGCTTTGATTTGCGTTTGGCTTTTCTGTCTTACAATAATTGTTCTTTTACTAATCGTTCCGTCTTTCTTCATATATATAATGCTAATTGGTATTTGGCTTTCCAAAGACCGATGAAAGAAGAAATTCATACAGCTGCTCTCCCTTTGCCAGTTTAATATGACATTATTATAATACGAACAAACGTTCCTTTTCAATCCCCAATGATTGCCACAACTCCTGAATCTAATTCGAAAGATTCATAAAAACCAACTCTTGTCCGCCTCTTATAAAGGACAAACAAACTTACCAAAACTATCATCTGTTCATAGAGTATACAGTGAACCTTATAATAGGAGGAAAATACATGTTTGGGTACTCTATGGTACAAATGGTGAGAGCAAATGCTCATAAGCTAGATTGGCCGTTACGGGAAAGCGTCTTGCAGCTTTACAAGCCCTTCAAATGGACTCCTTGCTTCTTGCATCAGTTTTTCGAAACCAAATTGAAAAACAGAAAAAAAATGTCAGTCATTATTGAATTTGAAGAAGGCTGTCACGAGACCGGCTGTCAAATGGCTGGAGAGGTACTGCAAAAAGAAAAACGCAGCAAGTTAAAAAGCCGATTCAATAAAATCAATTGCTGCAGCGCCGAGGTGACCCCTTCAGCGTTACATTCCCTTCTTTCTGAATGCAGTGATATCCGCAAAGTGTATTTAAACCGCGAAGTCAAAGCGCTACTGGACACGGCAACCGAAGCAAGCCACGCGAAGGAAGTCGTCAGAAACGGGCAGACCCTGACTGGAAAAGGTGTTACTGTCGCTGTTGTCGATACAGGAATCTACCCGCATCCTGATTTAGAAGGCAGAATTATCGGATTCGCGGACATGGTCAATCAAAAAACAGAACCGTATGATGATAATGGTCATGGCACACACTGTGCAGGTGATGTTGCAAGCAGCGGCGCATCCTCTTCTGGCCAATACCGCGGGCCTGCACCGGAAGCCAATCTAATCGGTGTGAAGGTTTTGAACAAGCAAGGTTCGGGAACGTTAGCTGATATTATTGAAGGTGTAGAGTGGTGTATTCAATACAATGAGGACAACCCGAATGAACCGATTGATATTATCAGTATGTCGCTCGGTGGCGATGCGCTTCGATATGATAATGAACAAGAAGACCCGTTAGTCAGAGCGGTTGAAGAAGCGTGGAACGCAGGGATTGTCGTCTGTGTCGCTGCCGGAAACTCAGGGCCTGATCCACAAACCATTGCAAGCCCGGGCGTGAGCGAAAAGGTGATTACAGTAGGTGCCCTTGACGATAACAATACCGCAAACAGCGATGATGATACGGTCGCTTCCTTCTCAAGCCGCGGGCCGACAGTGTACGGGAAAGAAAAGCCCGATATTTTAGCGCCGGGTGTTAATATTATTTCCCTGCGCTCTCCCAATTCTTATATCGATAAGCTTCAAAAATCAAGCCGTGTAGGATCTCAGTATTTTACAATGTCAGGAACATCGATGGCAACACCGATCTGTGCAGGAATTGCAGCTTTAATCCTTCAGCAAAATCCGGATCTTACACCTGATGAAGTGAAAGAGCTTTTGAAAAACGGCACGGACAAATGGAAAGATGAAGATCCGAATGTTTACGGAGCGGGCGCCGTCAACGCAGAAAATTCCGTTCCTGGCCAATAGACAGTACCATAAAGCCGGCAATTCTCTCTGCAGAACTGCCGGCTTTATGTTTTGATTTTCCATAATAATGGGATAAAATAATAGAAAATGGATGAAGGAAGTGAAAAAGTGCCATATTATATCTGCAAAACATGCGGAGTACAACATGCGCAGACTGTAAATTCGCCGAACTCATGTCTGATTTGCGATGACGAAAGGCAGTATGTTCATCCGGATGGACAATCTTGGACAACCCTTGAAGACATGCGTGAGAAAGAAAACCTTCAAAACATCCTCAAAAAGGAAGAAGAGCATCTTTACAGCATCAAAACTGAACCAGAGTTTGCGATCGGACAAACAGCACATTTGATCCAGCATAAGGGCTTCAATGTGCTGTGGGATTGCATTACATATCTTGACCAAAAGACAATTGACCAAATCAACGAATTAGGCGGTATTCAAGCCATCGCTTTGTCTCATCCACATTATTACTCTGCTCAGGTTGAGTGGGCTGAAGCGTTTCAGGCTCCGATTTATATTCACGAGGATGACAAAGACTGGGTGGCAAGGCCAAGCAATCACATTCACTTCTGGTCAGGGGAAACTCTCAACATGAAGCCGGGACTGGATCTTTACCGACTGGGCGGACATTTTAAAGGCGGTGCTGTTCTCCATTGGAGCAACGGCAATGAAGGGAAAGGCTGTCTGTTGACCGGGGATGTCATTACGGTTGCGGCCGACCGGAACTGGGTCAGCTTTATGTACAGCTATCCAAATCTCATTCCCCTCCCCGCCTCCAAAGTTGAAGAAATAGCAGCCAAAGTGAAACCGCTTCAATTTAACCGGATTTATAATGCTTTTTCTAAAGTTGTCAGAGAGAATGCCGGCGAAGCAGTCCAGCGTTCTGCCGTACGTTATATCAAGGCTCTGAACAGCGAATTGTTTCATACATAGAGAGTGAGGCGGCTCTTTTCCGTGTAAAAGATGCAGCAATTGGGAATAGTATCGTGTAGATCAAAAGGAGGAATATTGATGGCACACACGAATACACAGCTTTCTCAATGGCTGGAATCAAAAGTCGGCCAAACCCTTGATATTAGAAAAGGTGAATTGACCCATGATGAAGAGATTTCAGACCTGGATCAGATTGTTCTCCACCTTCAAAAAGTGGGTATACGCAGCACGAATCATCCTGATGACTATGTTGCAAAAGAAGAACTCGTTTTAGAAGGCGAAGGAACAACATTCACTGAGGACGGCGACGTACCGCTTCCGCAAAATGCCTATGAGATTCCTTTATTAGGCGATATTCATATTCACCAAGAAAACGAAGGATTGAAGGTTGTAACAGATCGTGCAGTATATACATTTGATGTCCAGCACAGCTGATAGTCACTTTCATCAAAATAATACAGCTTAGCGCCTTTGAGCTTTCATTCAAAGGCGCTGCTTTACATGGCGCCACTTTTTCATTTTTTCGTTCTTCACCCTATTGAATGCCGCCTAGAATAGATATATAGTTTTAGAGACAGGATCAAGTTTCAAACAATTCTGTTTTTTGCAACCTGCAACTTGTATAACAAAATGAAATTACCAATTTACCCTATTTTAGGCGAGGAGAATGCACATGGAAAAATTGATGTTTCATCCGCATGGTAAAGAATTTCATCAAAATCCTTTTTCAGTATTGGGCCGATTTAGAGAGGAAGATCCCATTCACCGATTTGAATTAAAACGATTCGGAGGCACATATCCGGCTTGGTTAATCACCCGATATGATGATTGTATGGCCTTTTTAAAAGACAATCGAATTACAAGAGACGTTAAAAACGTGATGAGCCAAGAACAAATCAAAATGCTCAACGTCAGCGAGGATATCGATTTCGTATCCGATCATATGCTGGCAAAAGACACACCTGACCATACCCGCTTAAGATCACTTGTTCATCAAGCATTTACTCCCCGCACCATTGAAAATCTGCGCGGCAGCATCGAACAAATTACTGAACAGCTTTTAGATGAAATGGAAAAAGAAAATAAAGCGGACATCATGAAGTCCTTCGCATCCCCTTTGCCTTTTATTGTTATATCTGAATTGATGGGAATTCCTAAAGAGGATCGGGCACAGTTTCAAATCTGGACCAATGCGATAGTTGATACCTCTGAAAGTAACAGAGAGCTGACAAATCAAGCCCTTCGTGAATTTAAAGACTATATCGCCAAGCTGATCCATGACAGAAGGATACAGCCAAGAGACGATTTAATCAGTAAGCTTGTGCATGCTGATGAAAACGGCAGCAAGTTAAGTGAAAAAGAGCTTTATTCGATGCTGTTTTTGCTGGTTGTAGCGGGCCTTGAAACAACCGTTAATTTACTCGGATCAGGCACCCTCGCATTGCTTCAGCACAAGGAGGAGTTCGAAAAACTGAAGCAGCATCCTGAAATGATCGCTACAGCAGTTGAAGAATTGCTGCGATACACCTCGCCTGTCGTTATGATGGCAAATCGGTGGGCCATCGAGGACTTTACATACAAGGGGCATTCGATCAAAAGAGGAGACATGATCTTTATAGGCATCGGATCTGCCAATCGCGATCCAAACTTTTTTGAGAACCCGGAAACATTAAATCTAAATCGATCGCCTAACAGACATATTTCTTTCGGCTTTGGCATTCATTTCTGCTTAGGAGCACCGCTTGCCAGACTGGAAGGCCACATTGCGTTCAACGCGCTTCTAAAGAGATTTCCGGATATTGAACTCGCGGCAGCGCCTAATGACATTCAATGGAGAAAAAATGTCTTTTTAAGAGGGTTAGAATGTCTCCCTGTTTCACTTTCAAAATAACATATTCAAAACGCCCCCTTAAATAGGGGGCGTTTGTGTTTCTCAGCGCTTCACCAATTCATCTTCTTTTTCTTCTTTCGCTTCATGTTTTTTCCGGAAAGCCTTAAGGAAATTCGCGTTTACTACTCCCTTATTTGAATAGAGTTTTTCGCAAAATTCTAACATGGCTTTGGACGCTTTAGGTTCCGTTAATATCATGAAGTGGTTGCTTGAATCGACATCTATCAGGTTGAAATGGGGAATTTGCCGCTCCCATTCCTCCCAGTAGGCAGCTTGATCGAACGATGTTTTTTCATTTGAGAAAGTGAAATAAATGTCTAAATCACCAAAGAAAGACCTGCTTTTGTTACGGAAGTAATAACATTTTACCGCCTCAGGGTCAGGCAGAGGCTGTACAGTATACGATTCAACATCATAGGCACACTGTGTTTTCATCATTTGCTTCGTCTGCGCACGTATTTGCTTCTCCGGTTTATTTAATCCCCGTTTTCTTGCCAAATCAATCAGCTCAGACAGGAATTCTTCTTCCTCTGTGCTGGTGTCTACCTCTTCACGGCTGATGAGAACGTCAGTAAGCTTATCCGGATTTGCAATCGATGCCAGCATCGTATTGATTGTTTGCAGCATTGACGCTTTCATAGAAGCCTCATACTCTTTCGTCTCAGAACTGTATGGAGAGTCAATCATCACCATGCTTTTGACAGAAAGACCTTTATTTTGGAGCTGGCGTGTGACTTCATATGCAATCATTCCGCCTAAGGAATATCCGCCTACATCATAAGGGCCTTCCGGCTGTATAGCTCGAATGATCTCTATATAATAGGAAGCCATTTGTTCAATTCCATGTAAAGGATCATGATCAGTCATAAATCCCCTGGCTTGAATACCATAAAAAGGGCGCTGGCTTTTTTGTGCAAATTGCTGATAGATTTCAACGCCTCCCACCCCGCCATGAAACCAAAATACAGGGCGCCCCCGCTTGCCGTCATTTAACGGTATCAATTCCGCAAACGTGCGAGCATGATCATTTTGTAAAGATGCATCCTCCTGTTTCTTTGCGATCAAGTCCGTCATGTCCTGTACAGTTTGGCATGCTTGCAGCTCCGCCAAGGTGATGAGAGGGTCAACCTTTGATTGCAATTGCTGTAATAACTGTATGCAAGAAATCGAATCAAATCCGTAATGTTGCAATTGCTTATGAGGATGCAATTCTTCTGGAGCCATCCCTAATACATCAGCTAACATGTGATGATCGCGGATGTTGATATGCTCATCATATGAAACAGAAGGCGTATTCTCTATTGCTTGAAAGCCATTCCAGCAACTTCTCTTTTCAAATGGATAGGTTGGCAACGGTATTCTGCAAGCATCTTTTCCTTGATAAAGCTGCTCCCACGGGATTTGCACCCCTTTTGTCCAGCAAAATGCAATCTTTTCAAGGTCGTTTTCAGACAACAAAGTCTCTATCACCATTTCTCTTAATGGACCATCCAGCAAGGCTTCTATATCTGACGAGCCCTCTTCCGCATTTCCCCTAAAGACAGGTACAGAACTTTTCGGCTTTTCGCCTTTTTCCGCGGCTGTTAAGCAGTCTTGCAAGCCGGTTACCAGCTCTTCTTTATTGCGGACGACCAGCGCCAGCCGGTCTCCCATCTCCTCTCGTCCGGTTTGAAGTGTAAAAGCATAATGTTGTAATGACAGTTCTTGTTGTTTGTTCACATAATCAAGCTGCTGTTGAATAACTGCTTTTAGCCTGTCTTGATTCTTTGCAGAAAGAACCGCAATGTGAGCTTCATTCTCATTCATATGAATCGGTGCTTTTGGTGAAGGAATGTATTCTTCTAAAATGACGTGCACATTTACGCCTCCAAAGCCATAGCTGTTGATACTCGCTCTGCGCGGGACTTTTCTGCCTGAGCCGTCCTTTACATCCTCCCACTGCTGGTTCTCCGCAGTCATTTGGAAACGGGTGCCCTTTATTGACACCTGATCATTCAATGAATCAAATCCGGATATGCCTGGTATTGTTTGATGCTTCATTGCCATGCTGACCTTCATGAGAGCAGCCATGCCGGAGACCAGTTCACCGTGTCCGATGCTTGGCTTTAAGCTGCTGATATAACATGGCGCTTCCTCCTGTACTTCCTGTGGAAGTTCCAATTCAAGCTGGCTTAAGCCTGAAGTTAATGCCCCCATTTCTATCGCGTCTGCTAATGGAGAAGCAATCCCATGCGCTTCTATATAGGTCACCGTTTTTGGATCGATTTGCGCTCCTTGATAAGCCTTCAGCAGTGCCTCCTTCATACCAACCGGATTTGGCGCGTGAAGTGACATTCCCCTGCCGCCATGTGATACACCTGTCCCTTTAATGACCGAATATATATGATCTGAATCCTCAATGGCTTTTTGCAAAGGTTTAATGATAAGAACCCCTGCTCCTTCACTTCTGACAAAGCCATTCGCATCTGCTTGAAAGGATTTGGCCTGTCCTTCTGCACTCAAATATCCCATTGAGTCGAAGCCAATGAAGCCTTTTGGCGAAAGCAGCAAATTCACAGCCCCGACAATGGCTTGCTCACATTCGCCGTATCGAATTGATTGTATGGCTCTGTGCAAAGCCACAAGAGCTGAGGAGCAGGCAGCTTCGTAATATTCGCTTGGCCCTTTTACATCCAGTGCATAGGAGATACGGTTAGGAATTAAGGAAGGAATCACAGCTGTATCTGTATTGCCGGCCGCGACAAACACTCCTGTCGGACGGCTAGATAAGGCCTGTCCTGTTAAGCCTGCGTCTTCCATCGCCTTCCATGCATGTATCAAGAGCAGAAACTCCTGCGGATCCATATGTGCCGCTTCTTTAGGTGATATGCCAAAAAACAGCGGATCAAACTCACCTATTCCCTCTATAAATCCGCCCCATTGAAGGCTAGATTGTTCCTCTTTATCAGCTGAAGCAAATTTACGCCAGTCCCAGCGTTCTTTCGGCACTTCAGAGATACAGTTCTTTCCGTGAATGATGTTGTCCCAAAATTCCGTGACGCTGTTTGCTTTCGGAAACTGCCCCGACATGCCGATAATGGCTATTCCGTCTGTCGCATGTTCAATTGTTTTATCCGTCTTCACCTCATGTGCCGGGATCTGTTTCATTTTGTTATCGATTTTAGCCGGGCGTTCCTGCAGCTGATCAGCTTCACCAAACAGCCGGACAAATGATTCTTCATGTTTGTCCGCAAAAAAGTCGATAAGCTCTTGAACAGTTGGATATTCAAAAAACAACGTCGGATTTAATTCGATTTTTGTTTCTGATTCCATCTCCCTTGTCAGCGCAACCAATTGAGAGGAATCAACCCCCAAATCCATAATATGCGCTTTTGAAAGAGACAGTTTTGACGGGTCGGCCATGTTTACTGCCAGTTTATCTGTTACATAGCTTCTGATACGGTCTTTTAGATTGCTGACTTTGATGGGCTGATTTTCATTTTCTCTGTGATTTGAAATACGTAGTTGCTTTAACGAGTAGCCCGAATAGCGCAGCACTGTTTCTGACGATTCATTGATTACATCTACATCGAACAGCAGCATGTCACCTGTATTTTTAACCAATGTAATCAGAAACCAACAATCCTCTTGTATCGTATGTTTTGTAAATTGGATATCATTGATTCCAAATGGCAGGAAGCTGCCTTCAATGTCAAATTGCTCTAAGAAACTGAGGATAGCCAAGTAGGCGCTGTTTGTTACCAATGGGCTTACAGTGTACAGATGCCTGTTTGCCAGACCGCTTTGAGGAAGGCGAATTTTTGCCAGTATCGACCTATTGTCTCTGTAAAGATGAGTAATCGTCTTAAATAGCTCTCCCCACTCAGGCCCGTTTCCGGCTTTATACATCTGTTCGATGTGATGAAGCTCGGTTAATGACTGCTTTAAGCTCTCGATATTGACTTTTTTTGTTTCAAATAAACTTTTTTGGCATTGCCCGATGGCGGCAGACTTCCATGTATCAGAGGCCAGCTCACGGTACATGATTTGTAATTCTATGACTTGATCTATTTGAAGCGGGTTTGCCTGTAGTTCAATGGTCTCGCCTTGTTTGATGACAACTGGATTGATATAGCTTAATTTGCTGATACGGCCGCTGGTTTCCTCAGGAAACAAGTTAAAAAATGCATCAATGGCCAGACTGCTGTATGTTGCACCGACAAGCACCCGTTCATTGTTGAAGACGTGGCCTCGCACGTAAGGCTCATCATATGTGAATTGATCTTGTATGACCGGATGATTGATATTGCTTTCGACAGCCGGTGGTTTCCCCTGACCCGACGGAACATCGAAATGAAATGCTGTATGATGATCAAATGCATAGTGTGGCAGGTGAACCCAGCCGGATCGGTTCCCTTGAGTTGCTTCTTTAAAAGCAATGGATGCCCCTTGTGCCCATTGCTTTGCTGGGTTTGTTTCTTTATCCTTATGGGCTGATCCCGCACATGGCTGTAAATCGAATGATGTATAAATACCTTGCTGGAGTGAGCTTTCTTTTGATGTTCGGAACATCTTTAGTTTTTCGATCAGTTCCTGAGTCGATTTTACTGTAAATGCAGCCCTATGCTCTAAATTGTGATTTCTCCTGTGTAAAGCCTGTACAATTGGTTCAATACCCAGAGCAGCTTCCTTCTCTAAAAACAATTGCATGTTTTCAAGATAGCTGAGCAGGCTCCATTTTGTTTTTGCTGAAAAAACGGCTGTAAATTCCTGTTGGCGGGAAGCAATCTGTCTCTCAGGAGCCGTCTCTATATATTCTTCTATAATGAGATTGGCATAGGCTCCCCCCGCTCCGAAGGAATTGATCATGCTTCTGCGAGGCAATTGTTTTCCGGTTTCAGGATCATTCAAGCGATGCCATGGCTCCGTTTGTTCCTGAAGATAAAAAGCCGTATTTTCCAGTTTAATATTTGGATTGACAGGTGTTGCGTTGATTGTCGGCACCAGCGTGCCCTTCTTCATCTGTAGCAGCACTTTTGTCAGCTGAGAAATGCCGGAGGCCGCCTCCAAATGCCCCAAGTTGGATTTGACAGAGCCTATCGCACAAAACTGTTTCTTATTTGTGTATTGTTGAAACGCGTTTGTCAATGCAATTACTTCAATGGGATCGCCGAGTGCTGAACCGTTTGCCGCTGATTCAATATAGCCGATAGTTTCCGGATCAATGCCCGACTTTTCAATCGACTTGGCAATTAATTTTGCTTGCTGCTTCGGGTCTGGAGCTGTATACATCTGTCTTCCTCCGCTATGATTGGCAAAACTGCTTTTGATCACAGCATAAATATGATCCTGATCCTCAATTGCCTTCGATAGTGGTTTTAACAGAACAGCTCCGACGCCTTCCCCGGGAACAAGCCCGGTTCCTGTGCCAAAACTTTTGCTTTGATTTCCGCTTTCCAGCAGATTGGCTCGCTCCAAAGAATCATACTTTGAGAGATCAAGTGTTAAATTGACCCCTCCAGCAATTGCCATAGAGCAGCTATTCAATTTCAAGCTTTCACAGGCAAGATGAATGGCGTTTAATGAACTGGAGCATGCAGAGCTGACAGCGATACTCGGTCCGGTCAGATTGAAAAAATGGGAAACGCGGTTCGCGATATGCCAGTCTCCTCCATTTGAACTGAGGACTGCCTGCTCTATTGATGGGATATTCCAAAAATACTGGTTATACATATTCCCGATAAAGACACCCACTCCGGTGTCGCCATCCCGCAGTTCATCCAGCCGGGTGCGGGTATAGCCGCCGTCCTCAAATGTTTCCCAGACGGTTTCTAAACATAAGCGGAGTTCCGGTGTCATTTCCATCACTCGGCTTTTCTCCACTTCAAAAAGCTGATGGTCAAATGCTTCAATGTCTTGTAAAAATCCGCCATAACGCTTCTTATCTGCAGGCTTTATTGAATCTTTTGATAATGTTTTCAATAACGATGTGCGCCATCTGGATTCCGGAGCCTCTGAAATACAATTGTCTCCAGCGATTAAATGCACCCATAGCTCTTCTAAACTATCAGACATCGGATAGCGTCCGCTGATCCCGATAATTGCGATATCTTCTGTACCAGAATCTTTCGTCTGGGCCTCTTGGACATTGCTTGTCGTTTCCTTTTTTACCTCGCTATTTGATGCTTGCTGCGTTTCTTTAACCTGCTGATCTCCAGCAAAACGGCGTGTAGTAAAAGAAAACGGCTTACTAGCAGTTGCACGCTCCGTTTGAACAAGAGCTTCGTTTTTGGCAGGCTGTGGTGTTTCTTTTAACAGTACTGTCCGGAGCTTGCTTTCGTGCTCCTTTACTAAATAATCAACGAGTTCTTTTGTGTTGTTATGTTCAAATAAAATGGTTTTTGGAAGATCCCCCGTCACTTTTTCTAATTCACGAATGAAATTCACCTGCAAAATCGAATCAATTCCATACTTCTCGAATGTTGTATCTTCATGAATACGCTCTGGTGATAGTTTGATTGATTTTGCCAGCGTCTGCATGACAAATTGTGCAGTTTGTTCAATGAGAGAATCGCTTTCCTGTGAATGAGCTTTTACAGCATTCATTTGTGTAGGTCCTGTATCTTCTGCCGACTCAGTTCTCTTCTTTTGACGGACGACTCCGTCACTTTCAGCAGCAATGATCTGCTGGCCAAGCTGATGTGATTGTTCAGCCATAAAGGAAACATAGCGATATCCCTCACTTTCAAGCGCCATTTTCCAAGTGTCCGGATACAGGCCCGGGCAGCCCGGTATACGGAGATCAGGGTCCTCATACAGCCACCAGCCCTCCAAAAGGCCGAACGTCAAATGCGAGTATATATTATGATCACTTATTTCATTTAAGAGAAGCAGCCCATTCTTTTTCAGAACTGCTTTTGCATTTCGCAATGTCTGCCGGATATTTTTCGTGGCATGCAGCACATTCGCTGCAATGACCACGTCATAGCTCCCTGCATCAATATGCTGTTCAGATGCCGGCTCCTCCACATTAAATCGTTTATATGTCAAATATGGATTGTCCGGACCGTACTTATTTTCTGCATGCATCAAAAATGCTTTCGACAGATCTGTATAGCAATATTCTTTTATATGTGTCTGCCAGGCTTTCAATTTTTGAAAAACCGCCGCGCTTGTACCGCCGGTTCCGGCCCCGATTTCTAATATTCGAATCTTCGCCTCAGGCTCTTGCTTCAGGCGTTCTTGCAGATAGGCTGTTAACGTGTCGGCTAACACATCATTAAAATAGTCTGCGACTTGGTTGTTTTTATAGACCCCTTCTACTAAATCCATAGAAGAATCCGGAAACAGGATATCGGTGGCAGACGCCTTGCCGGTCAGGATATCCGGCAAGGCTTTAAGTGCTGTTTCCACCAATGTCACCATGGCTTTCATATTATTGTCTTGAAGCAGGTCCGACTTTTGTTCATTCCATTCCTTCCACAGCTCACCTACGGTCCCTATTGAGCGCGTTGGAATATGTCCATTCTTCGTTCGCTTGAGAAATTGATGCCGTTCTAAAATCGATTGGCTTTCTTCAAACCATCTGCCATAGAAATTCTCCAATACCGGCTGGGATTTACGTTCTGTGAAAAACCCTATGGACTGCAATTGTGCGAAAAGCATTTTACAGAGAATGTCTTCTGTGTTCAGCATTGGCGTTTCCCCTCCTATAACAGTTGTTGAATCTTTGTGCTGTCACCCGGGTGATAGCTTCGCAGCTTTTGAATGGCGGAGCTATGAGTTTCCGGGTACACTTCAATTGTTTCTTCTATCTGTTCCGCTTCATCATTCGTTTCGTTTGCCATTTTCATCATCACTAGCTGCTTCAGAGGCCCCCCAAGCAGCAATTCCAATGCCTCCATCGCTTCAGGGGCTTCAATCGAACCAATGCCTGCCTGAGCCATTCTCTTCTGATATTCCGGTGAGGAAACAACACCGACGCTTCCCCAATAACTCCAATTCATCACGGATACTGTACAAGGCCATACTTGAGAAAGCCGCTGTGCAAAAGCATCCTTAAAACTGCAGCCGGCAGCGTAATTGCTTTGTCCGGAAGCTCTCGCAAACGATTGTACGGAAGAGAAAAACAAAACAAAGTCCAGTGGTTCATGCCGGAAAACTTGTGCCATTCGCACACTTACATCAACTTTTGCAGCAAGAACGTTTCTGAAGCAGTCCTCACTCATATTCATCAGGCTTCGGTCTTGCAAGACAATCGCAGAATGTATAATGCCGTTGATTTCTCGATGCGTTTGTTTGATTGTTTCATAAGCATGTTCTAATTCCTCGCGGTTAGCCGCATCAGCTTGAATGTAAAATGGGGCTGACCCTAGACGCGCAAGTCTGTCCAGCTTACTTTGAATCGCTGTATCCATTTTCCTTCTGCCAATCCAAACAATCTGTGCCTGGTACGTTCTGATCATATATTCGCTCCAGGCTTCGCCAATACCGCCTGCGCCGCCTATGACGACATAAACGCCTCCGTGCTTATACTTCGTATGCACTGGTTGATTGTTGTGCACTGGAATCAAACGCAGTTTATGCCAGTGCTGATTTCGATAGGCCCAAGTATTCCCTTCTTGATCAATTGGCAAGGAAACGATCTCAGACACCGGCAAATCCTCATGCTTCCTGACATCGATCAGCTTTGTCTGCCAATTTGGATATTCTTTTGCCATCGAACCGATCAGGCCGTGTACACCGGCGTCGACCGGGTCGACAATATCATACTGATCAACACATTGCGTATCTGCCGTCACGACCGTCCAACTCATCTTCTTTTCTCCATAGCCTAAAGAGAGCATTGCCTTAATGAGCCTGAACATTTGATTCACGCCTTGATCTTGGGCTTCAATCATTTCGTCGCCGAATTCACTTTCTGTCACACGGGAAGGGGACAGCCACACAATATGGTCAAACGATCCGAGTGTTTCAAACTGGCTCCCAATCTCATGAATCGATGCGCTCGGCTCAATATACAGCTCCTCGGCAAACGGGAACTGCCTTTGAACAGCTTTTCTGCTGTTGTGATCCCCTCCGAGGATGACAACACGCTCATCAGCAGGCGGAATGCTGTTCTTCTCCAGTTGTACTTGATCCCATACCGGCGCCATAAGAAGCGCTCCATCAAGAGATGCCTTGATATCTGGTGACTTCGGCTCATCTTGCGGTTGTATTTCTTCCAGTACCCTTGAGGAAATACCCTTGATTCGTACACACACTCGGCCTTGTTCATCACATAGATCCATATCCAGTTTCTGTATTCTGTCCTCATTTGGACGAGATGTGACAGACACCCACATTTTATCTGTACACGGACTGAATATTTCTAGCTCTTGCAGCGCAAAAGGCAGAGAAAGCTGTTCGTCGCCGGAATTCAACTTCAACCCGATTGACGCTTGTAAAGCAGAGTCTGCCATACTTGGATGAAGAACGAATTCGTCCAGCGTGTGAGATATACCAGGAGGCAGGGAAAGCTCTGCCAGGGCTTGATTGCGGCCGATATAAAGCCGATCTATTCCTTGAAAACCAGGTCCGTATTTAATGCCGATCGCCTTAAATAATTCATAACATTGCTCGTGTGAGAGTGTGCTTAGGCAGCATTGATCTTGAAGCTCGCTGATATCCTGAACTGGAATGTCTCCTGCCCCGCTGATTGCAGCACTGCCTTGACAGTGTATTTTCCGCCCATTGTGCGCATCCTCTGTAAAGATGTTAAAAGCAACCTCACCGTCCTGCTGGGGATCCAGACTGATATCGACTTGAACAGGCTGGCCATCCGCCACAATCGGCTGCACCCACACAACATTTTTGATGTGAACAACAGATTGTGTCTCTATGATTCCTCTCACTGATCTCGTAACGGCAGCATGAACCATCTCAAGATATGCCACACCCGGCATGACCGGGCTTCCCTTCACCTTATGATCGGTGAAAAAGAACTCAGCACCTGTAAAGGTCGAGCTGAAACGCTGCTCTGATAGATCGGATGTGTTGGACTGTACTAATGGGTGCAAAGCTGCTATTTCGACACTAGGTGCTGCATGATGTGTGACTGCCTCCTCTTTCATATCCGTTATCCAGTAGCGTTCTTTTGCAAATGGATAGGTTGGGAGACTGATGCGTTTCGGCTGTTTGCCGCCATACAGTTTACTCCAATCTATTTCCATGCCTTTTATCCATAATTCAAGCAGTCTTTCATATATCACGGGCTCCCAGCTGTTATTGAGGATTTTCTGTATTTCATCATCTGATCTCAATGTCTGTACGATCCCTTTGTCTGCTCTGCCTGACATGTACTTCGCACTTGCATGTCCAGTGATAAAGAGGTTCAGTTTTTTCAGCAAGTCCCCTGCCGAGACAGCGATGATCCCTAATCTCTCCTCCATTGCATCACGCCCCACTTGGAGTGTGTAGGCAATATCAGTGAGATCACAAGATGTGATAGATTGACTGCTGATAAAGTCTGCTAATTGACGGGCCTGGTCTTTCAGACGATCTTCATCCTTTGCCGACAAGATAAAGATGCCCGGATGTTGTGCTGTCACAGCTGGCGCTTGTGCAGGATGAGTTGCTTCTTTTGGAATATATTCCTCAATGACCACGTGGGCATTGACGCCGCCTATGCCAAATGAACTGACGCCGGCGCGCCGCGGCAGCTCTCGGCCGGCTTCATCCTGCAGCGCCTGCCACTCTCTGGATTCCTGCACAATATAAAACGGGCTGTCCTCCAGTCTGATATACGGATTTATCGTTTCACTGTACAAACTCTTTACAAGCGTCTTATGTTTCAGCTGCAATAACACTTTAATGACACCCGCCACACCGGCCGCGAGCGATAAGTGACCGATGTTTGTCTTTGCAGATCCAAGTCCGCAATGACTGCTACGAACTGCCGGGTCTCCCGTTTTTTCATAAAGCTCTTTAAATGCCGCTTTTAAGCCGTTGATTTCTACTGGATCACCAAGCTCTGTTCCAGTTCCATGCGCTTCAATATAGGTCACGGTTCTTGGATCAATTCCCGCTTTTTCATATGCTGTTTTCACGACATCCGCCTGAGCCTTCGGATTAGGAGTCGTCAGAGAATTTGCGCGGCCTCCGTGGTTTACCGCACTTCCTTTGATGACACCGTAAATATGATCACCGTCTCGTTCAGCCGCTGTCAGCTTTTTCAGGAAGAGAATGCCGGCACCTTCACTGACTGCGAATCCATCGGCTCTATCAGAAAATGTTTTGCATCTTCCTTCTTTGCTCAGCGCCCCGGCCTTATCATAGGCGATATGGCCTTGCGGTGTTACAACTGTGTTGACACCTCCTGCAATCGCCATTTCACAGTTTCCGTTTTCAATTGCGCAAACCGCATGATGAATGGCGACCAAAGAGCTTGAGCATGCAGTGTCGATCGGTTCGCTCGGTCCATGAATGTTCAGAAAATAACTGACTCTATTCGGTCCTGCAGAAGGACTCATGTTCGCAGCTGCCGAGCCTTCGATGTCTACATTTGACAAAAGCGAACTGTACCCCGTGTTTCCAGTCCCGATATAGATACCCGTTTTGGTTCCTGACAGGCTTCGCGCTGAGTATCCCGCTTCTTCTATCGCCTTCCACGCATAGGTCATTAACAGGCGCTGCTGAGGCTCCATCTGTTCCGCCTCAAGCGGAGATATGCCGAAGAACAATGGATCAAAGTCAGCTACTTCATCTATAAAACCGCCCCATTTGACGTTTGTTTTATTCGCTTCTTTTAGAGGGTCTCCGTAATACTCCTGCCAATCCCAGCGGTCTTTTGGAACCTCTGTAATACAATCTACGCCCGCTTTCAGATTCTTCCAGTATTCCTCGATGTCCTTTGCCTTCGGAAAAACGCCGCTCAGCCCCACAATCGCAATAGGCTCAGGCCCGTGATCAGCTGCCTTTTGCACTGGCGTTACCGAAGGTTTTGCAAAGCGGTTTTCAGCTGAAAATGTCATGTTTTTTTCTACAGGTTGTAAAGGCTGCTCAGCTTTGACAGGCGTTTGAACTGTAAAGGCATTTGGATATTCTTCTGACAGATACGCTGCAAATGCATAAACAGTTGCGTGTTCGAAGAAGATCGTAGGCGTGAGATCCAGCTTGTACTGCTCATTCAGTGTATTTGCAAATTCAGTCAACGTTATCGAATCAAATCCATATTGATTAAATTCCATATCCGGGTCAATCTCTTCAGGTTTGATTTTGAGCAATTGAGAGATTGCTTGCTTTAAAGCTTCTTGAATATGGTCAAACAAACTGTCTTGGTCGATTCTTGCTTCCGATGTCACCGGTACCTGCACTGTTTTCATTGGAACATCATTAGAAGACGGTTTTTGAGTCAACTTTTCCCTCATCATGTCTCTGAACCCTTCCATGACGATGACGTGATCTTTGCCAAATGCCAAACCTTTATACAGCGCCTGAATGCCGGTCTCGGTCCGCATTGGAGTCACACCTGTGTTTTTCAAAGTCATGTTTTCAATTTCTTTATTCGCGCGCATGCCGCCTTCTTTCCAGAGCGGCCAATTGATCGACAACGTTTGCCCGTGCCTGTACATGGCGGTCACAAGCGCATTTCGATAAGCTGCATAGCTGTCCATAAACGCGTTAGCCATCGCATAATCCGCCTGCCCTACGCTGCCGGCAACACTTGATATTGAAGAAAAGAGGATAAAGAAATCTAATGCGAGATGCTCGGTTGCCTCATCCACATTCACAAGTCCTTTTACCTTAGGTGCGAGAACTTGTGTCAGCTCTTCATTGGTTTTGTTCACGAGATAGTTATCTTTAATCAGCCCTGCGCTGTGAATGACGCCATTCAAGTCCCCGTAATCAGATGTGATGCTTGTGATGAGCTCGGAGGCTTCCTCTGCTTGTGTCACATCAATCCGTCTGTATTCTGCGCGAGCCCCTAAGCGCTGAAGTTCGTTTAGCTGTACCTGCTGATCCGGATTCAACGCAGATCTGCCTGTCAGAATGAGCACAGGCTGTTCGGCTTGACGAGCAACCTCTTTTGCAAAAATAAACCCGAGTCCTCCTGCACCGCCGGTGATGAGGTATACGCCCTTATCTCTCCACGGCAGGCTTATGTCCTGATCAGCCATTTGCATTTCACGTAATTCATTGATGTACCGTATGCCATTTTCATATTTGATGTGCTGATCTCCTGCGTGTCTTTTATTCTCTTTCAGTTTTTCTATCACACTTTCAATGTTTTCGTTTGAATCGATCTCAATCGTCTGGCCGATCAATTTTTTGTTCTCCAGGCTGGCGGTTTTATGGAGCGCCGATAGCCCTGAGAATGAGTACTGTTTTCTTTGGGCAGAAGTTAGAAGCTGGATCAGGACATTGCCCTGCGGCTTGCTTTTGAGAAGGCTCTGTACTGTCTCAAGCGCTTGTTCGGCATAATCTTGGAACCTCTCTGCCAGTCCTTCGCGGAAAGACTCCAAAACGATGCATTCCGCTCCTATCATTCTTGATTCAATGCTGTCTTTTGAGAGGCCATCCATGTCACAAAGCATGACAATGTGCCGTTCGTAATGAGGCTCAGGATTTTCTTTTTCACAAGCCTTAGGCACCCATTGTTCTTCAAACATCAGGGTTTCCAGCGTTTGATCAGGTTTTGCCGATCCAGAGCCGCCTTCAGCTGCCCTGAAAGACAATCCTTTCATCCGTACGCAAACATTGCCGTTCTCATCTAACATATCAATATCCCGTTTTTGTACTTTATCAGTTGCCTTGCTGCCTTGACTGTATCTTGCATATACCCACATTTCTGAAGAGCATGCTCCGAAGACTTCAAGCTCTTGGACCGCAAAAGGCAGTGTCAGCTGGTTATCCCCCGCGTCTGTTAAAATGCTCGATGCCTGCAAAGCAGAGTCCATCAACCCCGGGTGCATGTTGTATTGGCTGAGCGTATCTAAAGCAGACGGATGTAATGACAATCTTGCTAAAACAAAATGTTCGGCTGTATAGATTTTTTTCATCCCGCGGTAAGCAGGACCATATTCAAAACCGATCATTTGATAGGTGTCATATACTTCAGTAACGCTGAAATCGCTTTGCTGACACTGCTCCCGCAAGGATTGCAAGTCAACCACCGGCAGGTTTTCAGCAGGACTTATTACAGCACTGCCTTGGCTATAGACGATTGACTGTTCGCCTGCAGCGTCTGGATTACCGTAGATTTCATAAGAGATTTCACCATTTTCTCCCGGTAAAAGCCTGATGTGTACGTGCTGCGGCTGATCCTCTACAACAATAGGCCGCACCCAAACCGCATTCTTTAGCTTCATGGTGCACGGAACACCTTGTACCTCTGCTGCCTGTTCGACAGCCGCCCGCGCCAATTCAAGATGTGCCACACCCGGCAAGATCCGTTGGCCTTTGACAACATGATCGGCAAGGAAAAATTCTTCTCCCGTATAGATGGAGCTAAATCTTTGTTCCGAGAGGTTCGATGTGTTTTGATGCATTAATGGATGGAGCACGGCTCCCCCAAGGCGGGAGGCTGCTTTGTTTGCTTCAGGGCTGCCGCTTTTTTGAATATGATCAGAGATCCAATAACGGTCTTTTGCAAAAGGATATGTCGGCAAGCTGATGCGCTTTGGTAGATTCTCGCCATACAGTTTCGTCCAGTCTACATCAAGCCCCTTTACCCATAACTCAAGCAGTTTTGCGTACTTTCCCCGTTCCATCCATTTTTCAACGGCTTCTTGAATCTCTTCGTCCTCTGTCAGCATTTGCAGCGTGCCTTTATCAATCCTGCCTCTAAATAAATCCTCCACATCGCTTTTGCCTGCTGCAAAGTCTTTTAACTTTTGCTGTAAATCCTCAATGGAACCAGAAATAATCCCGAGACGTTCTTCCATCGCATCCCGTCCGGCTTGCAGTGTATAAGCGATGCGGGTGAGATTTACGTCACTATATGTTTCCTTATCAATCGCATCTGCCAGCTGCTGTGCATATTCTTTTAGCCGCGCTTCGTTTTTAGCCGATAAAACGAAGATACCCGGATGTTCAGGTGTGATGGACGGTATAATCTCATCGGCTGCTTCTGGAATATATTCCTCAATAATCACGTGGGCGTTTACGCCGCCGATCCCAAATGAACTGACACCTGCTCGGCGAGGCAGCTCTTCTCCCCGTTCATTTTTCATCGCTTTCCATTCTTCCGTTTCCCGTACGATATAGAACGGACTGTCTTTCAGCTGAATGTATGGATTCACGGTTTCGCAGTGAAGACTTTTCACTAAGGTTTTGTGCTTAAGCTGCAATAATATTTTAATGATGCCTGCTGCACCGGCTGCCAGCGATAAGTGGCCGATGTTTGTCTTCACAGACCCTAATCCGCAATAAGGATTGGCTGATGGATCTCCTTCATTCACACCCAGTGCTTTAAAAGCTGATTTCAATCCGTTAATTTCAACCGGATCTCCAAGCTCCGTCCCGGTTCCGTGCGCTTCAATGTAGGTTACGGTTTTCGGATCGATTCCCGCTTTTTCATATGCCGACTGAATGACATCCGACTGCGCCTTCGGATTAGGCGTCGTTAAAGATGCTGCACGGCCGCCGTGATTGATTGCGCTGCCTTTTATGACTCCGTAAATGTGGTCTCCCGCTTCTTCAGCCGCTTTTAATTTTTTCAAGAACAGGATGCCGGCCCCTTCTCCATGGGCAAAACCATCGGCTTGATTCGAAAACGTTTTGCATTTTCCTTCTTTACTCAGTGCCCCCGCTTTATCAAAGCTGATATACACCTCAGGAAGGATAATTGTATTCACGCCGCCGGCCAATGCCATGTCACAAGTGCCTTCCTCAATTGAGGAGATGGCGTGATGGATAGCCACCAATGAGCTGGAGCAAGCTGTATCAATCGGTTCGCTCGGCCCATGCAGATTAAGAAAATAACTGACCCGGTTCGGACCGACTGAAGGGCTTGTATTGGCCGCCGCTGAGCCTTCTACTGCCGAGTTGGCTTTTGACAAAAGGGAGCTGTATCCTGTATTTCCCGTTCCGATGAAGACGCCTGTTTTTGTGCCAGACAGACGTTTCGCCGAATATCCTGCATCTTCGATCGCTTTCCAGGCGTAAGTCAACAGTAAGCGCTGCTGAGGTTCCATTTGTTCCGCTTCACGCGGGGAAATGCCGAAGAATAATGGATCAAAATCTGCAATTCCGTCAATAAAACCGCCCCATTTTACGTTCGTTTTATTGACTTCCTTCGCCGGGTCACCTTCATATTCCCGCCAATCCCAGCGGTCTTTCGGAATTTCCGTCATGCAGTCTTTGCCCTCTTTTAAGATCTTCCAGTATGCATCAACATCTTTCGCCATAGGGAAAATCCCGCTAATGCCCACAATGGCAATAGGCTCATGCCCAGCATCACTCTGTGCGGCGTTTGGCAGCGTGACTTGCTGCTTCCGGCGTCTTTTAGCTTTGACATGTAAGGCTTGCTCCTGTTTGGCAGCAGGCTGAACCTGGGCCGATGCTGCGCGCACAGCAAATGTCTTCGCAAACACCGCTTGATATTCTTCTGACAAATGCTTGCCAAACGCATGAATCGTCGGGTGGTCAAAAAAGACGGTTGGCGTCAGCTCTAATTTATAGGCGCGATTGATATGGTTGGTGAATTCCGTCATTGAGATAGAATCAAATCCATACACCGTCATCTCGGCATGATCATCAATCGTTTCAAGCTTAACCTTTAACAGCTTGGCGACCTCCCGCTTTAACATCGCCTTTACTTTATCCAGCAAATTGTCTGTATCAATGTTCTTTGCTTGTTCAGTCATGCTCTCTGTTTCCTTCTTTTCCATAGGTGCCGAGGCGGTTTTTGCCAGCATGTTTTGTTTTATCTTCTGCACATCGCCTTCGATCACCATTACTTGGTTTGCTTCGGAATGAAACGCTTGATATAATGCCTGAATTCCTTTTTCTGCTCTCATAGGAACAATCCCGGCCATTTGCACAAGTCTTTTCTCTGTTTCTTGATCGACCTTCATGCCGCCCTCGCTCCATAACGGCCAGTTTATAGAAAGTGTCTTCCCGTGCCGCTGGCTGAGGTCGGCAAGTCTATTTCGATAGCTTGCATACATATCCATAAATACATTGGCAGCCGCATAGTCAGACTGACCGATGCTTCCTAAACTTCCAGAAAGTGATGAAAAGAGAATAAAGAAGTCCAACGGCAAATCCTTGCTTGCTTCGTCTAGGTAAACAAGTCCTTTTACTTTAGGCGCCAGTACGTCGTGCAGGTCTTCGGCTGATTTATTGACCATGTAGCTGTCTTTGATGATTCCCGCGCTGTGAAGAATGCCGTCCAAACGGCCGTATGTTTTCTGAATTCTGTCAATAAGCTGGTAGACTTCAATCTTATCGGTAACATCTGTTTGCTGATAGGTGACCTCAGCCCCCTTGCCGTGAAGCTCTTTAAGCTTATTGCTTTTACTTTCGCTAAGAGGCGAGCGGCCTGTCAGAATCACTGTCGCATTCTTCGTTTGTTCCGTGATTTCTTTTGCAAAAATAAGGCCTAAGCCTCCGGCACCACCTGTAATGAGATAAACGCCATCATCTTTCCACGGCTTGCTGATGTCTTGGTTTGCCGTTTTGATGTCACGCCAATCAGCAATGTATCGTGTGCCGTTGTGATATTTGATATATGAATCGCTGCTCATTTGATTTTCTATCAGTTTGCCAACAATGCCTTCTCCGCTTTCTTCACTGCTGACTTCAATCATTTGGCCGGTTAGTTTGGCATTTTCCTGCTCGGCCGTTTTCAGCAGTCCAGTCAACCCTGAAAACAATTGCTGTTCTCCTTCGGCAAAGGTTACGATCTGAATGAGAATACCGCCTTTCGGTTTCGTGCGAATGATCTCTTGTACCTTCTTAAACACTTGTTCCGTATAAGAATGGAAACGCCCATCCACTGAAGAAGGCCTTGCTTCCAAGCTATATACATGGACATCCTCGATCGCTGCTTCAATCTGTCTTCTCGCCTCATTGTCATATTCACATAGGAACACGAGATGCTCTGCATATTTATTTGCCGCCGCGCCTTCAGCTGCCTTTTGTTCTTGCCAAACGGGCTGAAGCAATAAAGTTTCAGCGTTTATTTTTGATGGTTCGGTTTGTATATCAGCCTCCATCACTCTCGTCGAAAATCCTTTCATCCGCACGTAAATCGTGCCATGCTCATCGCATAGATCAATATCGACTTTCTGTATCAGATCCCCTGGTTTATTTTTCGCGTTGAATTGAACATAAACCCACATGTCAGTGACACATTGATGAAAGACCTCAAGCTCCTCCAGGGCAAACGGCAGTGCTGCCTTAAAGTCTTTACTGTCTGACAGCTCCGCTCTGACGACGTTTTGCAAATATTCAGCCGCCTGTAACGCCCCGTCCATTACACTTGGATGAAGAATATAATCGGCCAACGTATGCATGACAGATTCTGGCAGTGATAATTTGGCAAGCAGCTGACCCTCGCCTTTATATACGGCCTCTACACTCTTGTAACCGGGACCGTAATCGGCTCCGATCATTCCTTCATAAAACAAGGCAGCGTCCATTCTGCTTTGATCACATCGGGTCTTGATCTCAGAAAGATCCAGCGCTTTTTCTTGCTTTACCTGCATCAATTCCGCTATACCCTGGTTATATACAACTGGTTCTGCATCAACAGATTCCGGCTCACCATACATCCGATAAAGAATGTGTCCGCCGTCTTCATCATAAAGTCCGATGTTTACGTGAACCGGCTCATCTCCTGCTACAACCGGACGAACCCACACGACATTTTTCAGCCTGATTCCAGTTTCATGATCCTCCAATTCGCCAATTCCTTGTTCTATAGCGGCTCTTGCCATTTCAAGCGTGACCGCCGCCGGCAAAATCGCCATGCCTTTAATGATATGCTCGGCAATAAAATACTCTTGTCCTGTGAAGGTGGAGCTGAACCGCTGCTCTGACAGAATCGATGTATTATGGTGCACCAAAGGATGCAAACGCGATGGTTCAATTGTTGTGATAGCGCTGGTGCCGCTTTCAGGCCAGTACCGTTCTTCAGCAAAAGGGTATGTCGGCAAGCTGATGCGGCGCGGCGTCGTATTTTGGTAAAGCCTCCGCCATTCAACGTGAAAGCCTTTTGCCCACATCTCGGCAAGCTTTTTCAATTCTTCTTTTGATATCCGTGATGCAGCCAGTTCTTCCGCTTCAGCGTTTCCAAGCAACTGTTCAGCGGATGTCATTCTCGTTTTTTCTCCTTGAATACAGCCTTCTGCGAGCGGCTTTCCATTCACAAAAGCTTCCAGCTGCTGTTTCCATTCTTCCAGATCGTTCGCTATAAAAACGACCCTGCTGTCCATTGCTTCCCGGCCGACCTGGAAGGTGTATGCAAAATCTCTTAGAGAGATATGCGTTTGCTTGTTTTGACTGATATAGGTCAGCAGCTCCTTTACGTATGCTTGGAGCCGTTCACTATTTTTTGCTGATACAGGAATGATATAGGGCTGATCGCCTTCGTTCCCTGCCCATGCAGAAAGGGTTTCATATTGCTCAAATATAGCATGGGCGTTAGTGCCGCCAAGACCGAATGAACTCAGAGCCGCCCGGTGGACACCTTCACTTTTCTTTAACGGCTCTCGTTCGCGGACAACATAAAAGGGAGAGCTTTCAAAGTTTATATTCGGATTCGGCTCCGTACAGTTGATAGTCGGTGCAAGTTCATTATGGTATAAGCTCATCGCAACTTTAATGCATCCGGCTAACCCAGCAGCCGTATCTAAATGGCCAATATTCGTTTTCACTGAACCAATTCCGCAAAATTGTGTTTTGTCGGTGTATTGCTTGTACACTTTATTTAAAGCAGACAATTCAATAGGATCGCCTAATTTCGTTCCCGTTCCGTGCGCTTCAATATAACTGACCGTTTCGGGATGGATGTTGGTTTGATCCAATACATGCTGTATCACTTCTGTTTGGCCTTTTACACTTGGCGCGTAGAAGCCTGCCTTATCTGCCCCATCATTATTAATGCCTATTCCGCGCATAATGGCATAAATATGGTCTCCGTCTTTTATGGCATCCACAGCTTTTTTCAGCAGGATAACCGCTACGCCTTCACCTCCGGCCATTCCATCCGCTGAAGCATCAAACGCCTTAACATGACCGTCGCTTGAAAAATTCAATCCGTTTTGGTGTACGTAGCCGATCGCTGATTGAGCGTGCAATGTCGCGCCTCCGACAAGCGCATATTGAGATTCGCCTGATGTCAGGCTTTTGTATGCCTGATACAAGCCGACTAGTGATGAAGAACAATTAGAATGAACAAAGTAGCTTGGCCCTTTTAATCCGAGCTTATGTGAGATCATCGTCGGGATGGTTCCGCTTTGGGCTAAAACCCATGAGACATAGCCATCCGGTGATTCATGCCCTTCTGTTGCCTCCTTCGGCAATAACGTTCTGTATGAATTGTTGCTCGCAGACATATATACACTTGTGCCCGGAATCTCCTTTGCCACATATCCTGCATCCTCAATCGCTTTCCAGGAATGCAGCAATAAGAGGCGGAGCTGAGGGTCCATATACTCAGCATCTTTCGGAGAAATTTGAAAGAAACCAGGGTCGAATAAGTCTTTCCCCTCGATCGCAGATTGCACAGGCACATAGTCAGGATGTTGAATCAATTCTTCCGGAACTCCGTTTTCGCGAAGCTCTTCTTCAGAGAAGAACTGAATGCTTTCTTTGCCTTCCTTGATGTGATTCCAAAAATCATGATGATTTTTCGCACCCGGAAATTGGCAGGATATCCCCACAATCGCAACACTATCGTCAAAATAAGGAGGGATCGTCTGCTGCTGGTATTTTCCATCTCTTTTGAGATCATCATCGTCTTCATTTCGAGTTATGGCTTTTTCTGAGTTTTTCATCTCCAAAATGTATTGGCTCACTGCACGGATTGTGGAATATTCAAATAGCTCGGTAACACTAAATTCACAATCCAATTCTTTTTTGATTCGTTCAGCCACAGCTACAGCCAGAAGCGAATCACCGCCCGCATCGAAAAATCCTTCTCCCGGTCCAAATCCGCTGACCTTGAGCGTTTCCTCCCAAATGCGAAGCACCTGATCCTCTATTTCCGTTAACTGCAAGCGATTTGGTTTCTTTTTATTGAAAACGATCTCGCGTTTTTCCAGTTCTTTACGGTTCACTTTCCCGCTGGGCGATAACGGCAGCTCATCTAAGCGGATAAAGTGTGAAGGTATCATATATTCCGGCAGACTGGATTTTAGATGACGGCGCAACTCTTTTGGATCTGCAGAGGAATGGCCGCTTTCCTCTGTATAATAAGCAGCGAGCTGTTGATGGCCTTCCAGCTGCTTCACCACGACCGCCTGATCTAAAATGCCCGGATATTCACTCAGCTTTGTTTCTATTGCGCCCAGTTCGACGCGAAAACCGCGTATTTTGACCTGGCTGTCAATCCGACCTAAATATTCTATGTTGCCGTCAGGAAGCCATCTTGCTGAATCACCTGATTTATAAAGCTTGGTCCCTGGTTCAAATGGATTGTCAATAAATTTTTCAGCCGTGAGGCCAGGCTTATTATAGTAGCCTCTTGCCAAGCCGGCTCCCGCGATGCAAAGCTCACCAGGCTTTCCAATCGACACAGGCATCAAATGCTGGTCCACAATATAAAGTTTCACGTTGGAGACAGGTTTTCCAATCGGCGTATGGTGACTTGCAATATCCCCGTTTCCACATCCGAAATACGCAGCATAAATGGAGGCTTCCGTAGGTCCGTAAATATTTTCAACACGGCAGTTTTTAAGGATTGATACCGCCTTTTTCACTAATTCTTTAGGGAAAGCTTCACCCGCAACCATCATATACTTGAGCGGTCCATCCTCTGTGAACTGCTTGTTGTCTTTCGCCGTTTCTAAAAAAACATGGAGCATAGCCGGTACAAAATTAATATGGCTCACTTTGTATTTTTCAATATAATCCATGCACTGCTGCGGTGATTTCTCTCCATTAGGCGGAAGAATCACAAGGCGGCCGTTTCCGATAAACCATCCAAATAATTCCGAGATCGATACATCGAACACATAGTTCGTCTTCAGTAAATATGCATCCTCAGCAGTCACGGGATAGTGAGATTCAAGAAAATTTAGGGTATTCATAATGCTCCTATGCTCGACCATAACCCCTTTAGGCTGTCCAGTGCTTCCCGATGTGTAAATGATATAAGCGAGATGCTCCGGTTTTACTTCCCGTTTTAAACCGCTGCTTTGCTGATCTGTATAATCATTCCGGCAAGCCAACTCGATATTGATAGCTTTTACATGGCTGCCAATTAATCCGCTGATCGTATGATGAACGTTAGGTTGGGTCAGGACAATGGATGCCTGACTGTCTTTGAGCATGTACTCCAACCGTTCTTGCGGGAAGCTTGGATCTAACGGCACATACGCTCCGCCGGCTTTCAGTATTCCTAAAATCCCGATGATCATATCAAACGAACGCTCTGCACAAATTCCAACAGGGTGTTCAGGTCCAACCCCCTGATGTTGAAGATAGATTGCCAAAGATGTGCTTTTTTCATCTACTTCTTTATATGTAAGAGACCTGTCTTCGAAAATCACAGCAACCGCATCCGGGGTTTGTTTCGCTTTTTCCTCAAACACTTCATGTATACACTTGTCATTTGGCGTGTTTGTGCTTGTCGCATTCCATTGTTCCAGTAAACTGTTTTGTTCTTGATGTAACTGTAAAGAGTAGGTTTCAAGCGGCAAAGACGGATCCTCCATCATGTGTTGCGCGAGCTTCATATAGTTCTCCATCATGCTTTCAATGAAGGACAATTCATATAGATCAGGGTTGTACAAAAGGTGAAGCACTGTTTCATTTTCTTGCTCATATATCTCGAGTGCCAGCTCAAATTCTCCCTCTTGCCGAATATCCTCAATATATTCAATGCCAAGCGTTTGATATGGTTCAAGCGCTTTTTGCAAGCCTGTTGTCTGAAAGAAGTTTTGGTACAGAAAGGCTGTTTGAAAAACCGGCGAATCCGCGGCCGAGCGGTCTACATTCAGCTCTCTTACCAATGCTGGGAACGGATATGCCGCATGGTCCAGACCGTCAGCCATTGTCAGCTGCAGTTCCCGAATAAATGCTGTAAATGGCTGAGATCCGATATTCTTGCTTCGAACAGCCATCATGTTGATAAAGTAACCGATAAGGGTTTCAAAGCTATCTTCATGCCGCCCCATTGTCGGAACGCCGACAATGATATCTTTTTGTTTTGTATAGTGATGCAGCAGGACCTTGTAAATGGAGAGAAACACAACCGATTCATTCACATGATTGGTGCGGGCAAACGATTTGATTTGATTTCTCAGGTGATGAGGGAGCAAGCTTTTATATGCTTGCCCCTTGAATTTTCGTGCTGAAGACCGCGGGCGGTCAGCTTGAAGATCAAGAACTGGCAGATTCCCAGACAACTGTTCTTTCCAGTAAGCGAGATGCTCTTCCCCTTCTCTGCTATTCAGCATCCGGGTTTCCCAATCGACAAAATCGTAATAATCAGCTGTTAGCGGCTGCGGCACGGGCTCAATCCCATTCACTAATTCTTGATACGCCTTAAAAAGTTCCGATATCAATGTCAGCATCGACACACCGTCAAATATGATATGGTGAATCGTTATGAGCACAATGCATTCTTCTTTTGATCGATGAAAAAGATGTGTGCGCAATAACGGACCAGCTTCCAAATGAAAAGGTTCTTTTGCTTTTTCTTTTAGAAAAGGCAATATCTCTGCTGATTTGATCGCTGAAATATCCTCTTCCTCAAAACAAAGAGCTTCTGACGACTGAACCGTTTGAAATGGAATGCCATTCTCCTCTTGAATCACACTGGTTAAAACAGGATATTGTCTCTGCACAAACAGAAGGGCTTTCTTGAACGTCTCTGCATGTATTCGTTTGCTGATGCGAAAGCATAAAGGAATATTATATGCACTCATATCAGGAGACATTTTCTGAAGCATCCACAGTCCTTTTTGTCCTTCTGAAAGCGGGCTTTTCAACTGCCGCTTCTTGCCTTGAAGATGTTCTTCTACCTCAGAAATGGTTAATTCTCCTGATCTGAAGGCATCGAGAATTTCTTTATGATTCATACGATTTACTCCCTTCTATGATGTTTTGCACACTCTTAAAATCCAATTTTCCTTGCGCCACCCCTTGCATCAATCCGATGATTTGCTCGTCTGTATACGTGCCCTTTGTTTGATGTGCTGCCGCGCTTTGATTCTGTCTTTCTGCTTTTAATGCCAAATGAGCGGATAGAGTTTGAACTGTCTGACATTCAAGGATTTCCCGGCCGGTCATCTTCATCTGCGTGGTTTTTTCGATATGACGCATCAATTTTCGGCCAAGAATTGAATCCATCCCATAATCCAGAAAGTTTCTTTTGAAATTGATGCGATCCTCAGATATGCCCAACTCTCGTGCTAAAAATTGAACAATGATCTTTTGCATGTGCGTTTCCCCATTAGGCTCGTCAACCTCTTTTTTCATGTCTTGTGTATGCGGTTTAGCGGCCTCTGATTGATGATTGCCTGACGAAACCCAATACCGCTCCCTTGCAAATGGATAGCCAGGTAAAGGGAGCATCCGAACGTCATCACCTTCATGAAGGAGCTCCCAAGGAATCTGATATCCTTTCACCCAACATTCCGCAATGTTTTCCAAATTTCTTTCTTTTGCGAGAATTTGCAGGACTGCTTCATCCTGTTCTTCTATCATCCCTTCCGTATGTCCTGTATAAAGAGATGCCTGTTGGCCTGATACCCCACCATTCTTCATTGCTTCCGCATATTCCTTCAATATTCGCACCAATTGCTCCTGATTGTTCACAACAATCGCGAGCCTTGCTTCCATGGCTTTTCTCCCCGCCTGAAGTGTATATGCAACATCAGGTAAAGAAAGGTTTTGATTCTGCTCAAGATACGCAATCATGCGGCTGACAGCATCCTGAAGCCGATCGTCATTTTGGGCTGAAAGCACGATGACCTGCGGGGATTCAGCTGACTCTTTATGCCGTTGTGTGATCGGCTGCTCATCCGTGATGTATTCTTCAATGACTGCATGCGCATTGGTGCCGCTGATTCCTGTCGTGCTGATTGTTCCCATCCTCGGCTTCTGATTTTTCCTGATCCATGGACGGTTCTCTTTGCATAGCACAAACGGGCTTTCTTTAAACTGAATATACGGGTTGTCCGATTCACAATGATGAGTAGCCGGAATGGTCTTGTTTTTCATTGCCATCAGCATACTGATTAAAGCAACCACCCCTGACGCTGCAAATGTGTGTCCGATTAACGGTTTAATCGAGCTGATCATGCAGAATTGCTTCTGCTTCGTATATTTGCTGAACACGCTCGTTAACGCTTGGACCTCAAGCGGATCTCCAAGATTTGAGCCGGTACTGTGCGCCATCACATATTGAATATCGAGTGGGTTGATTTCATTTTTTTCATAAATGTTTTCGATCAATTCTGCCTGGCTAAAAGGATTTGGTGCAGTAATGCCATTGGTTTTGCCATCGTAATTCACACCGCTGGCCTTTATGCAGCCATAAATGTGATCTTTATCTTCAATGGCCTTTGATAATGGTTTCAGGAGAACAGCAGCTACTGCTTCACCTGGCACCAGACCATTGGCATCCTGGTCAAACACTTTACATTGTCCATTTGGAGAAAGCATTTCGGCTCTTGTCAGCGCTTCAAAAGACATTTGAGAAATATTCAGGCTGACGCCGCCGGCTAAAGCCATTTCACAATCTCCCTGACGCAGGGCTGAACATGCCTGATGAATCGCCACAAGTCCAGATGAACATGCCGCTGTCAACGCCATATTAGGCCCTTTTAAATCTAATGCGTATGCGATTCGCGCAGATAATGTGGCGTTTTGCGTACCATTAATGTAATCCGTATCTCCGATTAAATGCGCATATTCCCCTTCTTCCACACCTACGTAAACACCGCAGGATTTTCCTTTTATCCGATGTCCCATATAGCCAGCGTCTTCAAACGTGTGCCATGCTTCCTCTAGAAAAATGCGCTGGCGCGGGTCCATGCTTTCGGCTTCTTTAGGCGATATTTGAAAAAACAGTGGATCAAATCGGTCTATGTTCTTCAAAAATGCGCCCCATTTTGGGACTGCTTTTTCTGGATCTCCGTCAGCACCACCCCAGTCGCGGCGTTCTTTCGGGATGTCAGAGATACAATGTTTGCCGTTTTTCAGATTGTCCCATAGCTCATGGATCGAATCAGCTTGAGGAAACCTGCCACTCATTCCGATAATGGCGATAGGCTCGGCGTGAGACTGCCTGTCGCTCTTATGATTGCTTTCTGGTACAGGAACTGCAGGAATTTTCACATCAGCTTCAGGGGGCTTTTGTGCCTCAGATGCATCATCCCGGTAAAGTGCTTCGATCAGCTCTTTGTGATCCGTTAAGAAGAAGCCGATCAATTCTTGTAAAGTCGAATAGCCAAAAAATAAAGCCGGTGTCACTTCGATGTTGAAATGCTTTGATAGCACATTCGAGAATTTAGCCAAATAGATCGAATCAAATCCGAAGTCGGCCCAATTTTTGTTCAAATTCAGCTTGTCCTTTGAGATTTTAAGCAATGCGTGAATATGTTCTTTCAGATCGTGTTCTAAACGCTTTTCAATGCTTAGCGTTTTGATCTCTTCCCTTTTTTCTTGTGCTGCAGGTGCTTGAATGGCCGGTTCCGGAACAGCTGGTTCAGTCATTCCTAAAAAGCGGCTGACCCGGCTGGACTGGCCAGCGATCACGAGATGCTGAGCATCCTGCTGAGACAGGATGTGTTCAAATAGACGGATGCCTTCATCGGCTTCTAAGAAGCGCTGACCGCTTGATTTCAGGTACATATCGGTTGTTCCTTCATCACCGATCTTCATTCCGCCATCCTTCCATACAGGCCAGTTGATGACAAACGTTTTTCCGCTATGAAGCTCATTTCTGTATTGTGCATAAGCCATTTGGAACCGATTCCCGATTGCATAATCACAACAGCCAAAATCTCCTAAAATAGCAGAAGACGAAGAAAAATAACAAATAAAATCAAGGGCTTCATTTTTAAGCCATTCATCAAGCGCTATCGTGCCGTTGACTTTCGGTTCAATGATGCGCCGGAAGCTTTCGATCTCTTTGTCAAAAATAGTAGAATCGCTTTCGATCCCGGCTGCATGAATAACACCATTGATGGTACCAAATCGATCTTTCCCTCTTTTTACGCAGTCTCCCATCGCGATAGGATCTGAAACATCTGCTTCTGCATACATGGCTTCGCCGCCTAGATCCTTTAATTCTTTTAATTTCTTTTGCTTTTCGTCATTGAAAGGCGACCTCCCTGTCAAAATCAGGTTTGCGGCATAGTGTTTAGCCAAATGCTTGGCGAATAAATAACCGAGCCCTCCTAAACCGCCTGTCATTAGGTAAGTACCGCCAAATTTCAATTTGCTGTTGTTCGGTTGTATCGTGGTCTGTTCAATGTGACACACACATCGTTTCCCATTTTGATACAAAACGGTTTGTTCAGTTGAAGCCTGTAATTCCGTCCAGATTTTTCGCGCCCAATCCTCCATCGATTCTTGATCTGCCGGCTGAAAGATCCCAGTCACTTTTGTGTGTGGAAGGACAAGCACGAGTGAACGTTCGAAGCCAATCCATGATTCCAGATAGCTCCGGTCAAGACCATTTTCAAAACGTCCTGCCAGCAGCAGCCGTGAAGGGTGAAGCTTTGCTGCAGTCATACCTTGTAATAGATAGACAATACAGGAATGGTCCTTTATACAGCTCGCGTCTTCCGCAGGCCACAAATAGAGGATTGCATCTGGCTCTCCATGTTCCGCCTGAATGCTCTGGAAGGCTTTTTCAAAAGTGACGGGTTCTTGCCGCACAATCTGATAGCTGTTTTGAGATTGTTTGCTGTACACCTCGCCCTGTGAAATAAAAATGATCTTGGTGTCCTGATCAACATTTTTCACAGATGCAGCGAATGCGTTTTGCTTTTCTCTATCCGTCAGAAAACAGATGAGCGTTTTGAAACGTTTCGATGTGAGAGTTGCCGGCTCTTCTTTCCACACTTCTTGAAAAGTCATAACCTCGAAATGCTCTTCTGGTTGCAGTTCATGATTCTGTTCTATACGCGCCGGATCCTTTGCCGGGCTTGGTACCCAGTAACGTTCCTTTGCAAATGGATATGCCGGAAGACTGATCCGGACAGGCGTTTGGCTTCCGTACAGCTTGCCCCAGTCAAAAGACAAGCCTTTCACCCAAAGATCCAGCAGTTTCGTGTATTTTCCTTTGCTCATCCATGCCTCTATGATTTTTTCCGTATCTTCATCAGCTGATAAGACGGCTAATGCTTTTTTGTTGTCATCGATGCGATCCAGGTACAGGCTGTCTGCTTTGTTTTCGATAAAATCGTTCAGCTTTCTCTCAAGATCCTCTAATGATTCCGCTATAAAGCCCAGCCGTTCCTCCATTGCTTCACGGCCCGTTTGCAAAGTATAGGCGATCCTGAACAGATCTGTTTCGCTGTACCTTTTTTCTTGAATGGCTGTGAGCAGCTGTTCCGCTTTTTCTTGCAGCCGTTCCCTGTTTTTCGCTGACAGCACAATCAACGCAGGAGAATGAGCTTCAGGAGTCTGCGCTTCTGTTCTCGGAATATATTCTTCCAGAATCATATGTGCATTGGACCCTCCGGCGCCAAAACTGCTCAATCCGGCACGTCTCGGCACCTCTTGCCCGTCAATCACCGGGCGTTTCCATTCGCCAAGATGCTGCTGAACGACAAACGGAGTATGGCTGAATTCAATGTTTGGATTCAATCGCTGAGAATGCAAAGATGGCGCAATTTGGCCGTATTTAAACTGAAAAAGAATTTTTGTCAGCCCGGCGATGCCGGCTGCACTTTCACAATGGCCGATATTTGATTTGCTGGAGCCAATCGCGCAAAACTGTTTCTCTTGCGTATCTTCCTCAAATGCTTTTGTTAATCCCGCTATCTCAATCGGATCTCCTAATGCGGTGCCTGTTCCGTGCGCCTCCAGATAACTGATGGTCCGGGCAGGAATGTTGGCGCGCTCAATCGCTTCTTTAATCAGCTGTGCCTGTGCATGAGGATTTGGAACCGTATATCCATTTGTTTTTCCTCCGCTGTTAATCGCACTGGCCTTTATCACACCGTAAACATGGTCGCCGTCTGCTATTGCTTGCTGCAGCGGCTTTAACACAATGGCTCCTACGCCTTCACCGTCGACAAATCCATCTGCGTCATCGCCGAATGATTTACATGTATCACTTGCAGAGAGCATATTCATGACAGATAAGTTCTGATAATGGACCGGGTCGACAACTACATTGACACCGCCGGCAATGGCGCAATCACTTGATCCGCTATAAATACTTTCCAGCGCTAAATGAATCGCTGTCAGAGAAGAGGAGCAGGCTGTATCGACTGCAAGGCTCGGACCTTGGAAATTCAGCAAATAGGATATTCTGTTGGCGATAGACCAATAGCCGTAGCCGGTCGGATAATTTTTGTTCATGACTCCGGCAAAGACGCCGATTTTTCTGCTTGTACAGAGCGTGTCAGGCGTGTATCCCGCATCTTCAATACTTGCATAAGCGGTTTGCAGAAATAATCGCTCCTGAGGGTCCATTCTTTCTGCTTCGAGCGGAGAAATCTGAAAGAATAATGGATCAAACTTGTCCATATCCTTGATAAATCCGCCCCATTTCGTATAAATCGACCCTTCTTTTCCTTTTTCTTTATCGTAATAGGCTCTCCAATCCCAGCGTTCTTTCGGAATTTCCTCAATACAGTTTCTTCCTTCTTTTAGGTTATTCCAAAAGTCTTCTGCTGTCTCCGCCTGAGGATAACGTCCGGATATGCCAATAATGGCAACGTCACGGCTGGCAAGAGCGTGTGTTGGCGTTTCTTTCTCCTTGCTGAAGCCAAGCTTGCGATAGCGCTGCGATCTTTTAACGGCGTGTCCAGACTTCTGTGAAGATTCATTCTTGCTTGCGGCCGGTGGCTGTTGGTGAACTTGACGGTCAAGACCTGTCAGTTTCATGAGTGCTTCTGTTTTTGTTTTGATTAAATGTTCTACTAACGCGTCGATGGTCTGGTACTCGAAAAATAAAGTGCTGCTTACATGGTCTAATTCTTTACGCAATGTATTCGTCAGCTGGACGACGACGATAGAATCGATACCGTATTTTTCAAGCGGTTCAGATGACTCAATTTTGCTTGCAGGAATTTTCAATGTTTCTCCGATTAGTTTTTTCATATATTCTGTGCTTTTTTCTCTAAGAGCATCAGTATTGGATTGTCCCGCTTTCTCCGAAGCTATGTTTTGTGTATTGGCTGGCTCGTTAAATGATGTCTGAGACATATCTTTCTCTGGCACGATCACACTTTCCATCATCATACGGCGAACCAGCCCATTGCTTGAGGCTGCGACAATTTGGTGACTGAGATCATGGACAGCTTCGGCCGGGAAGAAGACAGATTCAAAGCCTTCGCTTTCTAGTGCCTCTTTCCAGCTGTTAGGATATAAGCCTGGACAGCCGGGAATCCGCACTGCAGGATCTTCATACAGCCACCAGCCTTCCAAGAGACCAAAGGTGATGTGGGGGAACAGGCTGTTTCCCGCCATTTCATTCAGCAGCAGCATTCCGTTGTTTTTCATCACTGCTTTTGTATGCCGCAGGGTTTGACGGATATTTTTTGTCGCGTGAAGGACATTAGCGGCAATGACGACATCATAGCCGCCAGCCTCGATTTCCTGCTGGTCAATTGGTTTTTCCACGTCAAAAAGCTGATACGTCAGGTACGGATTTTCCGCCCCATATTCCTTTTCAGCATGCAGCAAAAATGCTTTCGACAGATCTGTATAACAGTATTCTTTGATATGGTTTTGATAGGCTTTCAGTTTTTGAAAGATTCCGGCACTCGTGCCGCCTGTGCCTGCGCCTATTTCCATAATGCGAATCGATGCCTCAGGATCGTGCTTCAGCCGTTCATCCACGTAAGCGATTAACGTATCGGCAAGCACTTTATTAAAATAGTCTGCCACTTGGTTATGCTTATAAATGCCTTCCACCAATTCCATCGAGGAATGCGGGAACATGATATCCGTGGCAGGCACTTTTCCTGTCAAAATATCCGGTAATCCTTTCAGCATGGTCTCTGCTAAAACAACCATCGCCTTTGTATTGCTGTCATTGAGCCACTTTTCTTTTTTCGCATTCCATTCTTGCCAAAGCAGCCCAATATCCTCTGCTTGATCCTTCCTCATCAATGAATCTCCATGTTTCTTAAGATAATCATGCTGCAGAAGGAATTCACTGCTTTGCTGAAGCCATTTTTCATAAAATTCACGAGTCTTGTATTGTTGAAGGCGTTCAACTGATAATCTATGACCATCAAACAGTCCGGCCGTTTGTAGCTGCCCTAACAACAACCTGTAAAGAAGATCGTCCAGCTCTTCATGTGTGACTCTTTGTAATTGTCCTGTTTTCGGCAGGCGCTCCTTCAGGCTTTCATCGTTAGCTGAAGGGTGCTCGGGATAAAGGGTGATGAATTCATTCTGATTCACGCCTTCGACTGCGACAGGTTTTGTCGTATGAATGAAAGCCGTTTGGCTGACTGGCCCAGAAAGCAGTGCTTCCAGCGCCTTCATGCCTTCCGCAGGCTTAATTAAGCCTAAGCCAATTTGATTCATGAGCTGTACATATTGTTCATCCTCAGCCGCTTCACTGTTCCCCCAATATCCCCAGTTCATGACTTTTACAGGGCAAGCCCAGCTTTGAGAAAGACGGTGAGCAAAAGCATCTGCAAATGCGCAGCCAGAGGCATAATGGCTTTGTTTCACATTTTTGATATGGGCTACAAGCGAAGAGAAAAATAAAACAAAATCCAAATTCTCCTGACGGAACACTTGGGCCGTTTGAACACTGACATCCACCTTTGCCGCCAGTCCGGCTCTACATTCTTCCAGCGTCATTTTTTCCAGGCTTTGTTCAGATAAAACCATTGCAGAGTGAACGATTCCGTGAATGTGAGGATAACGCTTTTTCACTTGATCATAAGCCTGCTGCAATGAATGCATATCCGCTGCATCGGCAGCAATATAGTAAGGCTCAGGGCCAAGAGCGGAAAGACGGTCTACTTTTGCCTTGATGGCATCATTGATTTGACTGCGTCCAATCCAAACGATTTGCGCCTGATAGCGGCGGATCATGTACTCACTCCATGCCGCCCCGATGTACCCGGCGCCTCCGATGACCACATAGACTCCGCCTTTTCGATATAGCGTGTCATTTGACGGTGAGTGCCGATATGGGATCAATTGCTGCTGATGCCATTGCTGATTCCGATAGGCCCAAGCGTGGCCGAGACGATCAGCAGGAAGGGTAAACATTTGTTTTACCGGCCATGTGCAGCCTTCTTCAAGATCAAGAAGACGAATTTTCCAATGCGGATATTCCTTAGCGATTGTGCCGGCGAGTCCGTGAATGCTTGCATGAGCTGGCTGTACAGTTTCATGTTGCGTAACCGGCTGCGCTTGGACGGTCACAAGAGACCATTCTAGCTGTTTCTCACCATAACCTAATTGAAGACATGCCTTCACAAGCTTAAACGCCTGAAGAACAGCCTCTTCTTGTCCCTCACTAAACATATTCTCCGAGTATGACGGAGCAATCCACAATACATGGTCAATGCTGCCGCACGGTTGCAGTTTGTCTGCTATTGCATCAATATCATCTGCAGGCCGAATATCGATAAAGGAAACCTGAGGATAATGCTGCTTTATTAATGCCCGTTCACCTTCAGTACCGCCGCATAAAACAGCACGCTTACCGATAAACGAAGCATCGCCCTCCTTATCTGGAGAAACCGGTTCCCAGGCAGGGATCATCATCGTATGCCCTGTCAGCGGGGAATCAGCTACTGTTTGAGGCTTGGCCTGCTCTCCATCAAGTGCTCGCATCGAAGCACCCTTCATTCGAACACAAACGTTCCCGTTCTCATCGCATAAATCAATATCATATTTTCTGACTTTGTCCTCCGCTTTGCTATCTGAACTGTATCGAATATAAGACCATATCTCTTCTGGACACGGGCTGAAAATGTCAAGCTCCTGCAATGCAAACGGGAGAGAAAGCTGATGAGCTTGTCTGTCAGCATTGACTGAGCTAACGATAAAACCGACTGTGGAGTGGAAGGCGGAATCCATCAAACTCGGGTGAAGCGTAAATTGCTGCTTACCGTCTTTTAGAGAATCGGGCAATGAGATTTTGGCAAGCAATTGATCTTGTCCGACGAGTACTTTTTCTATCCCTTGATAGCCCTCGCCATAGTCAAGCCCAATCTTTCGAAACGCCGTATAGCATTGTTCTGACGTTACTGTGTCCAGACTGCATTCTGTCTGGATTGATGCAAGGTCTAAAACTGGGGTGTCCGCTTCAGCTGAAATGACTGCACGGCCTTGACTGTGTACCATTGGGGTTTCTTCTTTAGTTTCAGAAATGCTGTAAATGTCAAAGGAAATGTCCCCGTTATCTTCAGGATAAAGGCCAATATGTATTTCTTTTGGTTCACTTCCTATCGTGATAGGGCGGACCCAGACGATGTCTTTAAGCGACACAACTCTTTGTTCATCTTCCAGATCGCCCGCAGCTTTTTCCGCTGCTTCTCTTGCTATTTCTAAATAGGCAACACCCGGCAAGATTTTCTGTCCCTGCACAACATGATCAGAAAGGAAAAATTCCTTGCCTGTAAAAACAGAGCTAAAGCGCTGCTCAGTAAAGTCTGACGTATTGCGGTGCACAAGCGGATGTAAGGTATGATTCACAGTGCTGGTTTTCGTTTCAGGAGCCGGTATCCAGTAGCGCTCCTTAGCAAACGGGTAGGTCGGAACGCTGATTTTAAGCGGCTTGCGATCGCCGTATAAGCCGTCCCAGATGACCCGCTTTCCTTGAACCCATGATTCCGCCATTTTCTTCAACTCGCTGTTTGTTGATGTTGGTTCTGCAGCCTCCTGATCCTCCATGGCTTGCCCAGTCCAGCAACCATCGATCTCTTCTTCACCATTTGTAAACGCCCGAAGCTTAGCAGTTAAATCCTTTATGTCCTTCACGATGAAGGCTGCCCGCTCCTCCATTTCCACCCGGCCCGTCTGTAATGTATAAGCTAACGCTACAAGATTGACGTCCTCGCTCAGAAAAGCAAGGAGTTTAACAGCGTAAGCCTGCAGACGGTCTTTGTTTCTCGCGGACAATAGAATCATTACTTCTTCATTTTTCGATAAAACCGGCTCTGAAAAGCTCTCTGCCGGAATATATTCTTCCAAAATAAGATGCGCATTGGACCCTGAGGCCCCAAACGAACTTAAACCGGCGCGGCGGGGATATGTGACGTCCATCCCGTTTTCTGCCATTGAAGGCTGCTCCCATTTTTTCGTTTCATGCTGGACAAAAAATGGGGTTTGATCGAGCTGCAAATATGGATTCAGCTCTTCTGAGTGTAATGATGGCACCAATGTTTTATGATGCAGCTGCAGGACAGTCTTTGTTAAGCCGCTGATGCCGGCTGCAGATTCGGCATGGCCAATGTTTGATTTCACAGAACCGATTGAGCAGAATTGCTTGTCTTGTGTATTGCGGCTGAAAGCCTTCACCAATCCTTGTATTTCAATCGGATCCCCTAATGAGGTTCCAGTGCCATGGGCTTCAACATAGCTGATGGTGCGTGGATCAATTCCCGTTTTCTCTAAACACGCTTCGATAACATCAGCTTGAGCGACAGGGCTCGGAACTGTAATTCCGCTTACTTTTCCTACGTGATTAATGACACTGCCTTTGATGACAGCATAAATCCGGTCACCGTCCTGTTCAGCTTTTCGGAGCGGCTTTAACAATACTGTTCCGACACCTTCTCCAGATACGTAGCCGTCCCCGCCTTTGCCGAATGTATGGCAATAGCCGTCACTCGAATGCATCCCCACACTGCCGTAGCTGATATATTTGGCCGGATGCAGTGATAAATTGACGCCTCCTGCAAGCGCGGCCTCGCATTCTCCATTCCGGATGCTCTCTATAGCCAGATGAACCGCAGTTAATGAAGAAGAGCAGACCGTGTCCACCGCCATGCTTGGGCCGTGGAAATTACAATAGTAAGAGACCCTGTTGGCAATTTGCGCATAATTCAGCGATAAAGGAAATGGATTGTGCTCTGATAGAGCCTCCGCTCCTATAAGGGAGTAGTCCTTATGCATAACACCGGCAAATACGCCGACATGCTGCCTTTTATTTTCTCCCTGCTGTGAAGCAATTGTTTCTGGTGTATACCCCGCATCTTCAATAGCTTCCCAGCACGTCTCTAAAAATAAGCGTTCCTGAGGGTCCATGGTTTCCGCTTCACGGGGTGAGATCCTGAAAAATTGAGGATCAAAGCAATCAGCATCCTCGATAAACCCGCCCCATTTCGAGAATGGCTTGCCTGAAGGTGACTCCAGCCCATTGTTTTCCTTCCATTCCCACCGCGAGTTGGGGATCTCTGTGATGCAGTCGGTACCTGCCTTAAGATGTTCCCAAAATTCCTGTATGTTTTTTGCCTTAGGATAACGGCCTGCCATTCCGATAATCGCAATATCCTCCCCGATTTCTCGTGAAGAGATAGCGGCTGCTGAAGAATTCTGCATTGGTACAGGAGACTGGCGGACTGTATCGTCCACCTCTCCAATTGAATAGTAATCAGCAAGATGCGCAGCTAGTTCTGCAATCGTTGTATATTCAAACAGCAGTGTTGGAGAGAGGTCCGCTCCAATCTTAGCCCCTATCTCCTGAACCACATTAAGGAGGGATGGTGAATCCAGCCCAAGCTCATAGTATCCGGCATGGATATCCATTTGTTCTGCCGGCCTTTCAAGCTGTTCAGCAAGCAATTGACGCAAATACGTTTCAATTGCGGTATAGTCCTGACCAGGGTTTTGAGAGACAGCTTGTCTTTCTTCTTGACTTTCTTTTGCAGAAGGAAAGACTGCCGCATCCCGTACAGACTTGCCTGCAAACTGTTTCAGCTCGGCCACTTTTTGTCCTGATGAATTAAAATATTCAATCGTCATATATGTGAGTTCTTTCTTCTGGCGCACAGATGAAGAAAGTATCCGGGCTGTACATCCTTTTTGCAATCGTTCCGAAGCTGAAAACGATTCATAACACAATGGCAGATACATCGTTTGATCTGAGAGCAGGCAGCTTGAACCTATGCCGCTGCCGTCAATGAGAGTCGGATGAAACAGAAACGCTTCAGAATGAAGCAACGCTTCCTGTCCGACTGATAAATCTATCAAAGCACCCTCTTTGGTTTCAAAAATCTGCCCTTTCGCTTTCATCATGCCAGTATGCACTAATTGTTGAGAGCAGCATTGTTCATATATTTCATCCAAATTCAGAATCCTGTCAGCTGTACGTTTCCACTGATTAAGGTCTATTGATTCGGCAAAAGCAGTTCGCTCTTTACGATGCATGTCAGCCGTCACATATTGTCTTTTGTCCGATAGCGACTCACCACGCTGTTTTTGTCCGTCGATGATGATGGACCATTTCCCTTTCTTGCTTTCAGACACGTGAATGGTCAAAGCAATGTCATACCATTCGTCTGCGATCAAAGGGTAAAAAATGGTCAGGTTTTTCAATTCAAGCTCTTGATATGCATAACCATGTTCTTGGAATACTTGGTAGATCAAATCTATATAAGCAAGGCCGGGTAATAACGCTTGTCCATATACCTTGTGGTTGGACATAATAGGATTATTTATTGAAATGGTCAGTTGTTCAGTTATCATTTTCCCACTCCTCTCTTATTTGAAAGTTTTCCAAAACATATCTTTAGGAGCCCCCGTGTCTGAAAGCACTTTTTTCTGCACGGTTTGAGCTGATGGTTCTGTTAAAACGGGCTGACGATGCAATTCCGGCAGAGGCAAAGGTTTTCTTCTGATTGGACGCCCAGCCGAGTCTTTCCAAGCTTCTACAATCAGATGGACATTTGTTCCGCCATCGGCAAAGCAATTGATTGCCGCAGCTGGCGTTGTTTCGCTCCACTCGGTTTGCGATTTACAAAAATACAAATCTGTCTCTTCTATATCAAAATACGGCATGTTTTCGTCACCTGACAGGAATGGAACCAATTGTCTATGTTTCAGCATTAAAGCAACTTTAATCAGGCTCGCTATTCCTTCAGCACATAAAGGGTGGCCGATGTTAGGTTTCACTGATCCAAGCCCTAATGGCGCCTTTGACCCAGAGCGGTAAATGGCTTGAATCGCCTTCAGTTCAAGTAAGTCTGTTACTGCTGATCCCGAACCATTCGCTTCGAGATAACTGATCTCTTCAGGCTTTTTGCCGCTTTTTTCAAGCGCTGTCTGCATGACATCCTTTTGCGCCTCGAGATTCGGTGAAGATGGGCCTGCCGTTCTTCCGTCATTGTTAATAGCAGCGGCTTTAATGACTGCGTATATGGAATCTCCGTCTTCGAGTGCTTGGCTGACGGTTTTGACGAGAACCATACCCACGCCTTCTCCTAAAATGACACCGTCTGCCCGCTTATCAAAAATATGGAATGACGGTTTGTCACATAAAAGTCCGCGCTCCTGAAACATTTGATGCGCATCAGCATCAAGCAAACTGACGCCGCCCACAACCGCTGCCTCAATATCTCCGCTTCGGAGAGCCTGAATGGCCATATTCAGCCCGACCAGCGCAGAGGAACAAGCGGTATCCAAGACAATACTTGGGCCCCTTAAGTCAAAAAATTGTGAAATGTTAGCTGCTAAATAGTTTTGTCCGCCAGCCACAATCGGATTTCTTGCTTTTGAAAGACTGGACGGATCAGGCTTGTGCTGGCTGCGGCCTCCTATATAAACACCAGTCCTCATGCCTTTCACTTCTTTCTCTGTATAACCGGCGTGATACCACAGTTTCAGGCTTTCCTCCAATACAGCCAAAGCTTGAGGATCCATCGCTCTGACATCATTCTCGGACATCATGAAGAAATCATGATCAAATCGGTTCATTTCATCAATGAGACCCGCGTAATTCGAGCTGGAATGCCCGAATCGTTCAGGCGGTACAGGTTTAATCGCAGACCGTCCATCACGTATTAAATCCCAGTATGCCTCAAGCGTTTCCGCTTCAGGGAACCTGCAAGTAAGACCGATGATGGCGATATCTTCTGTAAGACTCGCTGTTTTTACATGACTTATCTGTTGCGGCTGCTGTTCTGGCAGTGGCGTCTGTTTCATTGCTGGTTGTGCCTTGACAGGTGTCTGTTTCTCAGGAACAGATCGATGCAAAATAGCTGATACATCATATTTCGATATGAGCCAGTTTGCAAAGGATTCTATTGTCGGATATTCAAACAAAATCGACGGATCAATATCTCCATTTAATGTTTGATTCATCTGCTGTACCAGCTGAGCCAATATAATCGAGTCGATTCCGTATTCTTGGAAAGGCTCATCCGTTTCAAAATCTTCAGCTGCTATCTTCAATTCATCTGAAAATAGAGTTACAAGCCAGTCGACTGTTTCAAGGAACAGGTTTTGAGTGTCAGCTTGCTTTTTCGTCTCAGGATGTGAGAGAGCTTCAACAGGCCGTGACGGCTGTATAAGCTTGTCCGGCTTACATACATTTGTATCTTGGATTACCGGCAGCACGACAGCATGCTGTGTATCGGATAGAATCTGATCCAGCAGCTGTAATCCCTCATCGTTTCTCAAGCTTACCAATCCCGTTTGTTCTAAAGCTTTGCTGCGAACCTCACCTAAACCGGTTTCCTTCCAGTTAGGCCACTGAATGCTGACAATTGGACATTCATCTCTATGCGCCTCTGCAAAATAATCCATAAATGCATTCGCCATCGCGTAATCAGCTTGTCCGGCTGCAAGAATAGGAATGGCCGCTGATACTGATGAAAACAAGGCAACAAACGCCAACGGTTCACCTTTGAGCAGATCAAACAACGTTTGCAGGCCTTCGACTTTCGGTTCAAGCACCTGTTCGATCTCTTCTAGTGATTTTCTGATAAATGCCGGATTATGTTTGTTCACCTTCCCGGCACAATGGATGACTCCGCCAATCGGCCCCATTGTTTCGTGTATGGTCTTCAGGCTCTGTGCGACAGCAAATGAATCGGCCAGGTCCAGAGACAGCACTTGAACATCCGCACCCATGGCTTCTAGCTCTTGAATCGCATTTATTTTCTCAGCAATCGAGGCACTTTTTACTGAATTCCACTGGTCACGCGGCGGCAGCTCTTCACGGCCGATGAGCACCAGGTGCTTAACACCGTATGTTTTCACAAAATGCCGCGCACACAACGAACCGAGACCTCTTGTCCCGCCTGTAATGAGCAGGACTTTTTCTGCTGAAAAGGATACTTGCTTCTGATAAAGGCCGGCAGCGTCTGCTGGCTGCTCTGCCAAATATGCGCGATAACGCTTGCCGTCTCGATAACAGACTTCTGATTCTGTGCTATTGGCATAAAACTCGTCTGCAATCTGTTTGGCCAGCTCCTCATGAGAGGCTGCGCAATCCATATCTGCGTGTCTTGATGTAAGGTGGCTGTACTCGCTTTGAAGCATGCGATATAAACCGGCCCGTGAAGCACCAGACAAATGAACAGCTTTATTTTCGAAAGACTCCAGCCCTTTCGTTACACCCAAGATCGTCAAACGATACTTACTTGTACGTCCTTGCTCGATCAGCTTTTGGAGCCAGTTTATCCAGCTTATCGACTGCTCATGGCTCGTACCGCACCCGATCAGATCGATTGCTCCAGAGATATGTTCAAAGCCTGCAGCAGATACATGACCGAGCTCTTGACTGTCAAATATACGGTAATTCGAGAAATACTTCGAAAGCTCTGCCGCTAATGCCGTTGTCTCCTCGTTTGCTAAAATGGCAACGGTTTGATTCGTACGTTCTACTGATTCAATCGGACAATGCTGCCACTGTTTGCGCAGAAAGCAGTGCTTAGTAATCGGTTCGGAGTAAGGCTGTGCTGAACCACTGTTTTCGGGCTTGTCTTCTTGATGTGGCAGCCAGTAATACTCTTTTGCAAACGGATAAGCAGGCAGACTGATTCGGCGAGGCATGTGAGCTCCATAAAGTCCGTTCCAATCGATCTGCAGCCCTTTCACCCATAATTCCGCTACTTTCTCCAGCCTTTTCTTCTCTATCCATGTTTGCAGCAATGCTTTGGCATCATGATCTGTTTCAAATAGCTTGATTTCGCTTTTCTTCGCTTTCACGTGAGCGGCAAATATGCTGTTGTTTGGCACATCCGCTAAATAATCACCTAAAGCTTTGATAACCGCTTCTTTCGAATCCGCCAAAAACGCCATCCGATAATCCATCGCTTCCCGGCCGGTTTGTAGCGTATATGCCATATCCTCCAAATCAATTTCTTCTATTGAATTTGCGTAATCTTTCATTACTTTTGCATAGGCCTTCAATTGCTGCTCTTTTTTCGCTGAGAGTACAAATAATGTTGAATGATGCTGCTTTGTTAATTGATCATTCCTCTGTTCAGGCTGATATTCTTCTATAACGATGTGGGCATTCGTCCCGCTATATCCGAAAGAGCTGACACAGGCTCTCCTCGGTTTTCCATCGGCCGATTCCCAAGGCTTAAGCTCCGTGTTTACATATAAAGGAGAATGCTCAAATTGAAAATGCTCATTCGGTGTCGTGAAGTTCAATGTTGGCACCAGGGTTTTGTGGTTCATACACAATAACACTTTTTGAACACTAGCTACTCCGGCCGCCGCGGATGTATGGCCAATGTTACTTTTGACTGAGCCGATTGCACAAAACTGTTTTTTGTCTGTTTTTTCTTGAAATACGGTGGATAAAGCCTCTAATTCAATTGGATCTCCTTGTTTCGTTCCGGTACCATGCATTTCTACATAACTGATACTCTCAGGATCTATGCCATATGTTTCATATATATCTCTTTCCAGATCCATTTGGCTTTTCACACTCGGTGCCGTGATTCCGTTTGTTTTCCCGTCCTGATTAATACCTGAGCCAATGATGATGCCATAAATATGGTCACGGTCTGCTTCTGCATCTTTCAGCCTTTTCAGAACCAGCGCACCCGCACCCTCGCCGGGCACAAAACCATTCGCACCATTATCAAATGCTTTACATTGTCCATCAGGTGAAAGCATGCCAGCCTCACACATACTGATGTAAGATTCCGGCGTCAGGTATAAGCTGACACCGCCAACCAGCGCCATATCAATTTCTTTGTTTATGAGTGCCTGTCGAGCTAAATGTGTGCCGACCAAAGAAGATGAGCATGCGGTGTCAATAGGAATAGCAGGCCCTTTTAAATTAAGAAAATACGGAATACGCGCCGCGGCGATCGCAAAGCTGTTCCCGGTGGCGTTTGCTCTTGCCTGCCGATTCAGCATGACCCCATACTCATTGCTCATAATGCCGAGATAAACGCCGCATCTTTTCTCATTTAATGTTCGGGCGTTATATCCAGCGTCCTCAAAGGCTTTATAGCCTTCCTGCAAAAATATTCGGTGCTGCGGATCCATCAGTTCAGCTTCTGACGGCGGGATATTAAAAAACAACGGATCAAAATGTTCAATATCATCAAGCATCCCCATTGATTTGCAATAGACTTTCCCTTTTTTGTTCAAGGCAGGATCATAGTACTGATCAACATCCCACCGTGATGTTGGAATGTCCCGAATGGCATTTCTCGCATGAACCAGGTTATCCCAATACTCTCTTACATTACTTGCGCCCGGGTACCTTCCCGACATCCCGACAATGGCTATCGCATCCTCCCGGTGATCTTGATGAATAGGGGCAGGTTTCTTCTCATGTTCTTTCTTTATTGGATATTGAACAGACTGAAGCGGACGCTCTGACGGCTCTGCCTTAGGCAGTGCCGCCGGCTGTTTAACAGCTTCAGAGGGATCATTCTGTTCTGTCAATTCTTGTTTTCTATCGAGATGAGTTCCAAGCTCAGACTTTAGCATCTCGGCAAAATCGTGTATCGTTGGATAATCATACACTTTGGTGACTGAAAAGGACGTGCCATACTGCTTATTCACAGCTTTTATCCATTCGAGCCCGGTAATCGAGTCCATTCCGATATCAATGAATGCTTCGTCAATATCCACCTCATGCGGCTCCATGAATAACACGTCTGCTATGCTTTCCCTCAATTCTTCATACAGCGTTTCAATTGCCCCAGTATTTTGGCTTGTTGCGGATATTTGGGCTGCTGCATATTGAATAGTTGCTGCAGGTTCTTCCTGCAACGGCTGATGATGCTCTAACGGCTGCAGGGAGATATTGTCCGGTTTAGCAGCAGGTGCTGCTGTTTTCTGTTTCATCGGTGCGTACGTCCCCGTTTGCTTCGGGGCTTCGCTTTCTTCTGTTTTCTCTCTGGCTTGTGCGCTTAACTCATGTGCTAAGTAAACAGCGAAATCACGTGTTGTCGGATAATCATAAACCTTGGTGACATTTAGTGATGTCCCATACTGTTTATTTATTGCTTTTATCCATTCGAGTCCTGTAATCGAATCCATTCCGATGTCTATGAATGCGTCGTCTGGGTCAACCTCGTTTTGTTCCATGTACAGCACTTCCGCTAAGCTCGCCGTTAGTGCATCGCACAATTCTTCCGCCGAGATCGTCTCTGATTCTGTATCTGATGGAACCAGAGATGCTGTACGCTGCAAACGATCCTGATTGGCCATTAAAGGCTGTAACGTGATATTGGCAGGCTTGCCGCTGGCTTCTCTCACTATAGACGGCTTTTGTATGACCGGCTGTACCTCAGCAGCTGGGTCCACCGTTCTTTTTTCCTCAGCCTTTGTTGCATTAACTTCTATCCAATAGCGATCTCTTGCAAAAGGATAGGCAGGTAGACTGATGCGCCGCGGTTTCTGATCCTGATAAAGCGTGTCCCAGTCGATACGCAAGCCTCTTACCCAAAGGTCTAAAACCTTCGCGTACTTTCCTTTTTTCATCCATGCCTCGATTGTTTTTGACATATCTTCATCAGCGGCAAAAGCGGCAATGGATTCTTTGTTGCGTTTCACTTGTCCTCGATAGACAGATTCACGATCTTCTGTTCCTGAGACACATTCATTCAACTTTTCTTCAAGCTCCTGCATCGTTTCCACAACGAACGCCAGGCGATCATTCATCGCTTCACGCCCGACTTGCAGCGTATAGGCGATTCGGTGCAAATCAGCTTCATCATATCGTTGTTCACGAATGGCATGCAGCAATCGTTCCGCCCGTTTCTGAAGTTTTTCCTCATTTTTTGCTGAGAGCACAATGACAGCTGGCTGTTTCCCTGCTAGGGAACGTTCCTGCCCAGATTCCGGAACATACTCTTCTATTAAAATATGGGCGTTAACTCCCCCAGCGCCAAATGAAGAGATGCCTGCGATTCTCGGATATTCGATGTCTTTACCATTGACAGAAATGATTGGCCTCTTCCATTCTTCTAGCTCTTGCTGTACTTTAAACGCTGAGTTATGGAAATCAATATTCGGGTTCAACACGTTTGAATGTATGGAAGGCGCGAGCTGCCTGTTTTTCATTTGGAGCAATACCTTCGTTAATCCTGCGATACCTGCTGCACTCTCACAGTGCCCGATATTTGATTTGGCTGAGCCTATTGCACAAAATTGTTTGTCATTCGTTTGTTGCGTAAACACTTTGGACAGCCCTGTCATTTCAATAGGATCTCCGAGAGACGTTCCCGTGCCGTGCGCTTCGATATAACTGACTGCCCGCGGGTCAACCTTTGCTTCCACAAATGCCTTTTTGATCACATCTGCTTGGGCGTTCGGGTTGGGAACTGAGTAACCGTTTGTTTTTCCTCCGTGGTTAATGGCTGTCCCCTTAATGATTCCATATATGTGATCGCCATCTTCAACGGCTTTAGACAATGGCTTAAGAAGAACTGCTCCAACGCCTTCACCCGGCACATAGCCGTCTCCACCCTCTCCGAAGCTTTCACATCGGCCTTTGCTGGACATAAATTTGTTCTGCCCAAGCATCAAATACTTATTGGGGTGGATTGAAACATTCACGCCGCCCGCGAATGCCGCCTCACACTCTCCGCGCTGCAAGCTTTGGCAGGCCAAATGAATAGCAGTTAAGGAAGAAGAACACATGGTATCCAAAGCAATACTCGGCCCATGAAAATCAAAATAATAAGATACCCGGTTCGCGATGGATGATGGATTCCCTGTTAACGCCAGAGACCTACCGCGCACCTGCTCTTGCGCTCCGTACAGCTGGTATTCTTCGTACATGACCCCGACGTACACCCCGACGCTTCCGCCAAGCTCCGAATTACGCTTACGGCCAAGATGCTCCCTTGTATATCCTGCGTCTTCCATCGTTTCATACACACACTGCAAAAATAAACGCTCTTGAGGGTCCATTAATTTTGCTTCACGGGGCGAAATATGGAAAAACTGCGGATCAAACTTGTCTACATCCTTCATGAAGCCGCCCCACTTGCTGTAGGTTTTTCCAGGCTTGTCCTTATCCTCATCATAATAGAGACTATGATCCCAGCGATCTTCAGGAATTTCCGTAATACAGTCTCGTCCGTCCCTCAGGTTTTCCCACAATTCATAGATGTTGTCTGCCTGAGGATAGCGCCCTGAGATACCAATGATTGCAATTTTCTCTGTTTCCTTTTTTCTCGGCTGCTTCTGCCCTTTTTCTTGCAAAGGAAAGAATCCGGACTTTCTTGGGGCAACAGAGATTTCTCTCCTTTCAGGCTCTGAATCTGTTTTTCTATTCTCCGCAGCAGAAGGTTTGTCTGTTTCAATTTTCAAGATGTCCAGCAGCTTTTCTCGGTGGGAATCAGTAAAATACCGGGTTAATGACCGAATATCCTGGTACTCAAAGAACAATGTCTTAGACAAAGATCCAAATACTTTTTCTAATTGACCCGTTACATGCATGATCATAATAGAATCGATCCCGTAATCCTCGAGAGGAGCTTCAGCATCAATCTGGCCGGCCGGCAGCTTGATAACCGAAGAAAGCACTTGTTTCACATAATTCTCAGCTTTTTCTCTCAATGTCTCTTCCTCGACTCCCAGGACAATGTCCGCTCTTTCCGTATTCTGATTGACATTTCTATTCTTCATATTGTGAGATGGGTCTTGACCATGTCCCGTTTCATATAAAAATGCACGTATCCGATTGGCAACACCGGAAGCCACTAATACTTGCGGCTTTCCTAACACCCAGCTATGATATAGCGCCTGAATCCCTCGCCTTGTTTCCATGGCTACCATGCCTGTTTCTTTTGTCAGCATCCTCGCAGTTTCAGCATCAATACGCATGCCCCCGTCTTTCCACAGCGGCCAGCATACCGAAAGTGTTTTTCCGTAACGTTTGTCCAGCGCTGCTTGACCATTTCGATATTCGCTGAATGCATTCATAAATGCATTCGCCATTGCATAATCAGCCTGTCCCGCACTTCCCACTGCTCCTGCACCTGAAGAAAAAAGGATAAAGAAATCAAGCGGAATATCTTTCGTTGCTTCATCAAGATGAATCAGACCGGCTACTTTTGGAGCGAGCACGGTTTGAACTTCTTCTTTCTTTTTCTTAATAATGAAATTATCTTTTATCATACCGGCGCTATGAATGATGCCGTCCAGGCCGCCGTAAGTGTTTTGGATCTCTATTATTAAGGCATCAACAGCTTGTTTCTCTGTCAGATCCGCTTGTCTGTAAACCGCTCGGACGCCAAGTTTCTGCAGCTCTTGAAGCATCACCTGCTTCCTTTCATCGAGAGGAGAGCGACCAGTCAGGATCATAACAGCATCATTCGTTTGGTTTGCGATTTCATTTGCAAAGATGAAGCCAAGGCCGCCTGCACCGCCTGTCATCAGATAAACCCCTTTATCTTTCCATGGCATGTCAGCACTTAGGTGCTCACCAGACGTTTCTTTCCATTTGCTTACAATACGTTTTCCTTGCCAGTAGCGGATATGTGTGTCAAGAGGACAGCGTCTGTTTTCTTCCAATATTTCGTATAGGCCACTAGCAGATATCCCGGTATCTAATTCAATCAGCTGTCCCGTCAGTTTGGGATTTTCCAGTTCAGCCGTTTTGAGCAGTCCGGTTAAGCCGCTTAATAGCTGCGGCTCGTTCAACGCAGGCACCGCCACTTGAATGAATGTATGTCCCCCGGTTTTCGAGTGCAGCAGCTGTTTGATTTCTTCAAATAACTGTACGGCGTATGCTTCAAACCGTTCATCAATTGCCGCTGTATGATGATGCAGGACTATACAGTCAAGATCGTTTCGGATGTTTTCCATTTGTTCTCCAAAATCACAGATAACGACTTTATGTGTCTCGTACGCTATAAACTCTTTCTTCTCGTCAGGAGCATTTTCTTCCCAAACGTGTTCAAACAGCAGCGTGTCAATTGTCTCAGAAGGATTTTCTGTATCTGTTTCTAGCACTCTTGCAGAATAGCCCTTCATCTGCACGCAAACCTGCCCCTCTTCATTGCACAAATCGATATCAAGCTTCTGCATGCGATCCCCAGCTCCACTGCCCTCGCTGTATGTGATCCGCGCCCACATAGACGCCTCACAGCCTTTGAAGATTTGGACATCCTGCAATGCAAAAGGCAGCATGGCCTTTCTGTCTGCTAAACGCGTATCGCTTCCCAGCCTCAAACCGATAGATGCTTGAAATGCCGAATCTATCATGCTTGGATGCAGGACATAATGGTCTTCCGTGTCGGAGATCACAGGAGGCATCGTCAATTTCGCGAGAACTCCGTTTTTGCCGATATATATGCTGTCAATCGCTCTGTGGCTGTCACCATAATGAATGCCCATTTCTGCATAAGCCTCGTAGCAATCAGAAGGTGACAGAATCCGCTCATTATCATTTGCCTTCAGTTCTTCAATGTTGATTACCCGAGGTTCATCAGCCTCACAAAGCACTGCGACCCCTTGTCCATATACAACCGGCGCCTTCTCTGCGCTTTCAGGCTCTTGGCAGATTTCGAATGCAATCTCACCATTGTCCTCAGGATATAAACGTATGTGTATGTCTGCTTGCTGTTCTGTGACGGCAAACGGCCGAACCCAGACGATATTCCGGAGTCGGAATCCTGTCGGGAACTGATCTGCAGCTGCCTTTTCCACAGCCGCCCGTACCATTTCCAATAAAGCTGCACCGGGTAAAACCCGCTCGCCATTAATGACATGGTCCTTTAAGAAAAATTCATGTCCGGTGAACGCTGACCGAAAGCGGACTCCCGACATGTCGGACACATTTTGATGCAGAAGAGGATGTAGGATGTGTCCTTCCTGCTTAGAACGATTAGTCGCCGCCTCAGCTTTTGGTACCCAATAACGCACTTTCTCAAAAGGGTATGTCGGTAAGCTGATCCGTTTTGGTTTCTTTTCCTCATATAGAAGCTTCCAGTCAACCGCAGATCCGTTCGCCCACTGCTCCGCAATCTGATCGAGTTTTCTTTGCTCCAGCAATTTATGTACCGTTTCGGCAGAAAGCGATAAATCGCTTCCTCTTGATATTCGGCCCATCCAGCAATGCTGAATGGATTCGTGCCCTTCTGCAAAAGCCTTCAATTGACCTGATAATTCTTGAATTCCGGCTGCTACAAAAGCAACCCGCTCTTCCATAGGTTCACGACCTATCTGCAATGTATAAGCCAAATCTCTAATCTGAATCCCGTCGTGAAGAAACTCCAAGAGACGTTTTGCATATACACGAAGACGTTCTTGATTACGGGCAGAAAGCGGGATAACCGCCGGCATGTCAGAATCTGACGGCAATGAAACGTCCTGCTCCGCTGTTTGAGGAATGTATTCCTCAAGGATAATATGTGCGTTTGAACCGGTTGCCCCGAAGGAACTAATACCCGCCCGGCGCGGATAAAGAATGTCTTCCTCTTTCTCCTTGATAACAGGCTGTTTCCACGTTTCTGTTTCATGCTGTACATAAAATGGAGACTTTTCAAAATCCACGTACGGATTCAGTTCTTCTGAATGTAAAGAAGGCACGAGTGTTTGATGGTGAAGCTGAAGGGCAACCTTGCTTAAACCGCTGATACCCGCAGCGGATTCAGCATGCCCGATGTTCGATTTAACAGAACCGATTGAACAGAACTGCCGATCCTGTGTATATTGGCGGAATGCTTTCATCAACCCCTGTAATTCGATCGGATCTCCTAAGGACGTACCGGTTCCGTGTGCTTCTACATAACTGATCGTCCGCGGGTCAATTCCCGTTTTCTCTAAGCATGCCTCAATCAGATCAGCTTGAGAAACTGGACTCGGCACTGAAATGCCGCTTACAGTGCCCACATGATTCACAGTACTTCCTTTAATCACTGCATAAATGCGATCTCCATCTTTCTCTGCCTGGTGCAATGGCTTTAATAAAACCGCACCGATTCCTTCTGCCGGCACATAACCGTCTCCATCCTTGCCGAATGTACGGCAGTGCCCGTCAGTGGAAAACATATCCCAGACCCCGTATGTCATATATTTATTAGGATGCAGGGACAGGTTCACTCCGCCTGCTAACGCGACATCACACTCACCGTGGCGAATGCTTTCCAACGCCAGATGTACAGCAGTCAGAGATGAGGAGCATACCGTATCGACCGCCATGCTCGGGCCGTGGAAATTACAAAAGTAAGATACACGGTTGGCGATTTGCGCATAGTTGAGCGAGAGAGGAAACACATTTTCCGCTGATGCTTCTTCAGCGCCGACTAATGTATAATCCTTATGCATGACGCCTGCAAAAACGCCTACATGCTGCCTTTTGTTCCGTCCTTTAGGCTTGGCCAAAGTCTTCGGCGTGTAGCCTGCATCCTCAATCGTTTCCCAGCAGGTTTCTAAAAACAGTCGCTCCTGAGGGTCCATGGTCTCTGCTTCTCTCGGCGTGATTCTGAAAAATTGAGGATCGAAGCAGTCTGGATCATCAATAAATCCGCCCCATTTGGAAATGTCCTTACCCGAAGGAGATGTGATTCCTTCAAGGCGCCGCCAATCCCAGCGCGACTCTGGAATCTCGCTAATGCAATCCTTGCCCTCTTTCAGATTGTTCCAAAATTCATGAATATTGTTTGCCTTCGGATACCTGCCCGCCAAGCCGATAATCGCAATGTCGCCTGCTGTCTCAGAAGGTGCAATATGAGAAAAGTCAGCAGGTCCGCTTGTCTTTCGGCCTTCGGCAGCCTTATCGCCGATTATGCTATCGGAGACGTGCTCTCTTTCATTTTGATCAAGGGAACCAGCGGCACAAAAATGCTCAGCATATTCCTCGGCAAGAAACGCTGACAATTCGGCAATGGTGGTATGCTCAAACAAGAGAGTCGGCGAAAGGCTCTCACCGATCTTGTCACTGATGGTTTCTACCACTTCAAGCAAGCCTGATGAATTCAGTCCCATTTGGTAATAGCCGACCTGCTTTTCAATCTGTTCGATCGGCTTATTTATTTTGCCTGCAATTAATTGGCTTACGAACTGTTCAGCCTCGCCATAGGACCCCATACTGCCGGATGAAGATACGGTGTCAGCAGCTTGAGTATGCTCGACTGTGCCCTTTCCCGTCTCTTGTTTCTCCTCTACATCCTGTTGCTTTCCGCTAATCAGCTCTGCTTCCCGCACTAGTTTGCTTGTGAAGTTTTTCAGTTCAGCCACTTTTTCTCCCGAAGCGTTGAAAAATTCAAGTGTTACATAAATCAGCTCTTTTTCCTGCCGGACGGAGGAGCGCTTAATTCTCGTCATGCAATGTGTCTGCAAAAGTGCTGAAGCGGAAAAGGATTCATAGAACAGAGGCAAATACAGCCTCTGTTCTCCTTTAAGCAAAGATGTGAGCAAATTGTTGGCACCCACCCCGCTCCCGTCTATGAGAGTCGGATGAAACATAAAGCCTTCTGCGTGATGCATGGCTTCAGAACCGAGAGAAAGATCAAGAAGGACGCCGTTTTCGTCTTCATAAATGTGACCGCTGGCTTTCATATATTCGCTGTGCACTAACTCCTGACGTCTGCATTGTTCATATACATCATCAAGCTGAATAACGTTTTGCGCAGCTGCTTTAATCTGATTAAGATCCAGTGTTTCTTCAAATACAGCCGGGGAGTGGGCGTGCATGTCAGCCTTCATATAGACCTTTTCTTCTGAAACTTTATTCCCGCCACGTTTTTCAAAGCCTTTGGCTGTGATTTGCCACTTTCCTTCTTTTTTCTCCGTACATTGGACATCGAGAATGATCACCGCATTCTGTTCCACAGTCAGCGGCTGATAGATGGATAAATTCCGCAGCTGAAGCTCTGAGCAGGCGTAGCCGTGTTCTCTGAATATCTGGTAGATCATATCAATATAGGCTAATCCCGGCAGGACATTTTGTCCGTAAACCACATGGTGATAAATAAACGGATTTTTTAACGATAATGTGAGTTGTTTCGTTATATTTTTCACGTTAGACCTCCACCTCATAAGTATCCCATATGTTTGCCGCATCCACTTTTAAGGTCTCCGCTACCGGCTTTGACTCGCCGGGCGAAAACGCCCGTTTCTTTAATGGCGGAGGCGATATTGGACTGCGCTTGCTGGCGCGTTTTTCATCTTCTTCCCACGCCTCTACGATGACATGAGCATTCGTCCCCCCATCGGCAAAACAGTTGATGGCCGCCGCAGGCCGCGAATCTGTCCATTTTTCCAGCGTTCGGGCAAACGTAATATTCGCTTTCCGTTGATCGAAATGCGCCATCTCTTTTTCACCTGATAAAAATGGGACAAAGCGGCGCTCTTTCAGCATCAGTACAACTTTAATAAAGCTGGCGATCCCTTCAGCACATAGCGGATGCCCGATGTTCGGCTTGATGGAGCCGAGAGAAAGAGGCGATGAGTGAGCGGAACGGTACACCGATTGGATCGCTTTCAGTTCAAGCAGATCGGTTACCATTGAACCTGACCCGTTTGCTTCAAGATAGCTGATGTCCTCTGGTTTTTTTCCGCTTTTGACAAGCGCGTCTTTCATGACTTCCTTTTGCGCTTCCAGATTAGGCGTGGCCGGGCCTGCCGTTCTTCCGTCGTTATTGACCGAGGCTGCTTTCACGACAGCATATATGGTATCTCCGTCTTCCAGCGCCTGTTTTACTGTTTTTAACATGACCATTCCGACGCCTTCACCCAACACAACTCCATCGGCACGCTCATCAAACACATGGAAGGATGAATGTTTGCTTAAAATGCCGCGCCGGTCGAATAGTCTGTGAGAGGCATCTGAGCTCAGCAAGCTGACACCGCCGACTAAGGCAGATTGAATATCACCGCTACGCAGAGCTTGAATGGCCATATTCATGCCGACCAAAGCTGACGAACAGGCTGTATCTACTACAACACTCGGGCCGCGGACATCAAAAAACTGTGAAATATTAGCCGCTAAATAATTTTGGCCGACTGTCACGATCGGATTCTTAGCATGATGAAGACTCTCTTCATCAGGTTTGTGCTGGCTTCTGCCTCCAATATAAACGCCGACTGGCTTCCCCTTTATTTCCTCAGGTGTATATCCGGCGTGATACAAGAGCTTCAGACACTCTTCCAATACGAGTAATGCTTGCGGGTCCATCGCCCTTACGTCTTCTTCATGAAGCAGAAAGAAATCAGGGTCAAAATGGATGACGTCATCAATCATGCCGGCATAATATGGCGTTTTACAGCCCCAGCGCTCTGCCGGAACCGGAGCGATTGATGAACGTCCCTCAGATAATAACGACCAATAGGTTTCCAGCGTATCTGCTCCCGGAAAGCGGCAAGACAGCCCGACAACAGCAATATCTTCTGCATGAGGACCCGGTGAAAAAGTCGTCGGCGCTTGTATCTGGGCGGCAAGAGCACGCTCCTTCGCAGGGGCCGATACGCCTGCTTCCATTTTGTTCTCCAAAGTTGCTGATGTACCCGATATCCCGCCTCCGAATAGAGCAGACAGCGTTTCGGAATAAGAGCCGATCAGCCAATCTGCGAATCTTTGAATTGTCGGGTATTCATATAGAATAGATGGATCGAGCGCTGCTTCTAATTTGCGGTTTATACGCTGAAGCACCTGTGCCAAAATGATCGAATCCACCCCATAATCTTGAAATAATCCGTCAATCTCAAAGTCTTCACGATCAATTCTCAGCTCTTCGGAAAACAAATCAACAAGCCAGGACTGTGTTTCAGATAATAGCCCCTCACTTTTAGAAATTGCATCGATCCCTTCGTTATCTTTGGCCAGCGGGCTCTGCAAAGTCGATTCCCGCAAACCGTCCTCATGCCGTTTCCTCCGCTTCATCAGTAGCTCCGGCTCCCAATTTGTTTGATTCGCCACCGCAGGGAGAACAACCGGTTCGAGCGTTTTTGATAAGATTTGATCTAGAAAACGTAACCCCTCTGAATTCGTAATGCTCAGCAAGCCGCTTTCTCGATATGCATCATTTGTCACTTCGCCCATACCGGTTTCTTTCCAATTCGGCCACTGAACACTGATGATCGGCGCATTTTTCCGATGTGCTTCCGCAAAATAATCCATATAGCTATTGGCCATAGCGTAGTCAGCTTGTCCCGCCGAAAGCTGCGGAATAATGGCTGAAACAGAAGAAAATAATACAAAAAACTGTAATGGCTCGTTACACACGTGGCGATATAGCGTCGTCAGCCCAGCAACTTTAGGCTCCAGCACCCGCTGAATATCATCGGAAGTTTTTCGGATAAACGCCAGAGTGTCCATATCCGTTAGACCTGCACAATGAATGACACCGCCAATCGGTCCTAATGTTCGCTTGATATGTTGCAGCGTTTGCTCAACATGAGCATCATCAGATAGCGTAAGCGACAGCATTTGCACTTGCACACCCTGCGCTTCCAGCTCCCGCACTGCCTGAATTTTCTGTGCCGCGGATGTGTTTGATGTCTCAAAACGAGCCCACTCCTCTCGCGGTGGAAGCTGCTCTCGCCCGGTCAGCACCAGCTTTTTCACTCCATAGTGCTCCGCAAAATGCCGGGCGCATAATAGTCCGATGCCTCGTGTCCCGCCTGTAATAATAAGCACATGATCTTTAGGGAAGGTCATCCTTTGTTCGGCTCCCTCACCTGTTTCAGGAGACGCTTTTAGAAAAGCCTGATACCGCAAACCGTCTCTGTAGCAAACCTCCGTATCATGAGAATCTGAATAAAACTCATCAGCGATCTGCTTCGCGAGACGATGATGATCAATAACCTCCTCTGCATCCATATGTCTTGATGTAAGGTGGCTGTACTCGCTTTGAAGCATCCGATACAAACCAGCTCGTGAGGCGCCTGCCATTCGGACGGATGTGTTTTGAAACGATTCGAGCCCCTTCGTCACACAAAGCAGCCTGAGCCCCTCTTTATGCCCGAATTCAACCAGTCTCTGCACCCATTCAATCCAATCCAGCTGGTCTTCATCATCTTCTCCGCAGCCGATGACATCCACTAGGCCGTCAAACTCTTTCCAATCAATGTCTGGCTGGTGCCAGTCTATCCGGCTCACATCTAATATAAGATGGTTCGGAAAATACGTAGACACTTCAGCTGCCAAATCTGCTGTCTCTTGATTGCTCAGGATGGCAACCGTTCGTGTCACTGGCACTGTTGAGCCAACCGGGCTCAAACTCCATTGTTTTGTCAAAATACATGCGGTGCGCTTTTCTCTAGCATCAACTAGTTCTTCCTTGTCCGATTCTGAATGTTCCTTTACTGGTACCCAATAGCGATCTTTCGCAAATGGATATGAAGGGAGACTGATCAGGCGCGGTTTGGTCTCGCCGTATAATGTATTCCACTGGATCGTCACGCCTTTGACCCATAAATCAGCAAGTTTAGCGTATTTTCTTTTTCTGATCCAAGCATCAATTGCTATCGCCATATCCTCATCTTCTGTAAAAATGGCCTGGGTTTCTTTATTTCGATTCGACTGTCCCCGGAAGAATGCTTCAGTTTCTTCCTTACCGTCAACAAACGCCTGCAGTTTTTCTTCAAGTTCCTGCACCGTCCCCGCAATACACGCCAGACGCTCATCCATTTCTTCTCGCCCAACTTGCAGGGTGTAAGCGATGTGGTGCAAATCTTTATCTGTATATTTTTGCTTGCGAATCGCCTCCAGTAATTGCGAAGCACGATCCATTAGCCTGTTTTTATTTTTAGCCGACAGCACAATCACGTTTGGCTGTTCTGGTGCCGTTTGTTTTGAATTGGCTTTTGGCGTATATTCTTCAATCACAATATGTGCGTTTACTCCGCCAATTCCAAACGAACTGACTCCGGCGCGGCGCGGAAGCTCGTTTCCGTCACGATCTGTGACAGCCTTCCATTCCTGTTTTTCCTGAACGATGTAAAACGGACTGTCAGCCATCTGAAGATAAGGATTAAGCGTCTCGCAATGCAGGCTTTTCACTAACGTTTTATGCTTCATTTGCAGCAATACTTTGATCAGACCTGAGATACCTGCGGCAAGCTCCAAATGGCCGATATTGCTTTTAACTGAGCCGATGCCGCAACGGTGATCCGGAATGTCCGGCTGTCTGCCGTCTCTCTTATTGGATAATTCCTTAAACGCGGCTTTCAGCCCGTTTATTTCAATTGGATCGCCCAATTCCGTCCCCGTTCCATGCGCTTCGATATATGTGACCGTGCTTGGATCTATGCCTGCCTGGCGATATGCACGCACTAACAAATCAGCTTGTGCTTTCGGATTAGGTGATGTCAGGGTATTGGCTCTTCCGCCGTGATTTTCCGCCGTCCCCCGAATAACACCGTAAATGTGATTCCCGTCGCGCTCGGCGTCTGCCAGCTTTTTCAGCATGACCATTCCGACACCTTCACCTCTGACATAACCATTCGCATCGGCAGAGAAGGTTTTACACCTGCCGTCTTTGCTTAGCATGCCGGCCTTGCTGTAGCTAATGTGCGCCTCCTCGGTTAGGATCGTATTCACGCCTCCTGCGATCGCCATTTCACAATTGCCGCTTTGCATCGCGGTCACAGCACGGTGTATGGCTACAAGAGAGCTGGAACAAGCTGTTTCGACTGGCTCGCTCGGACCGTGGATATTTAAAAAATAACTCATTCTATTCGGGCCAACCGAAGGGATCATATGACCTGTAGCCGCATGGCCTTCAATTGGAAGATTCGCTCTATGGAATAGGTCTTTGTAACCTGTGTTTCCTGTACCGATAAAGATACCCGTCCCTGTACCCGAAAGGCTTTGCGGCGAGCAGCCCGCATCTTCCAGCGCCTTCCACACATACGTCATTAACAGACGTTGCTGAGGGTCTACATAATTGGCTTCTCGCGGCGAAACACCAAAAAACAATGGATCAAACTCTGCGACACCATCAATAAACCCGCCCCATTTGATGTCGGTTTTATTGACTTCAGTGTCAGGATTTCCATAATGCTCCCGCCAATCCCATCGATCTTTTGGAACTTCTGTGATGCTGTCTTTGCCTTCCTCTAGGTTTTTCCAAAATTCATCTATATCCATAGCGCCAGGGAATCGGCCGCTGATGCCCACAATTGCAATCGGCTCAAAATCGGCAGTCTGCTTTTTGCTGCTTTCTTCTTTTGCAATAACAGGCTGTTGGAAGCGGTGCTTTCTACGCGCTGTCATTTTCGGAACTTCAGATGATATATTAGTCTGTAACTCTTCTTGCCCCTCTGATTTTTTGCTCTCCTGAACAAAAGTTTCCTCAAATTCATCTATCAAATATCCAGCCAAGCTTTGAATGCTTCCATATTCAAAGAAAATGGTCGGCGTAAGCTCCAATTGATATGCTTCGTTGATCTTGTTTGTAAAGACCGTAAATGTAACCGAATCAAATCCGTATTCACTCAGCTCTGTATTGACATCAATATCTTCACTATCCACTTTTAAAATCGCACTGACCATGTTGCCTAATGATGCACTCAAGCTGTTTAAACTGTGCAATGAGCTTGATCTTTCATCTGTGTCATTAACAGCAGCATCTTGATTCAATTCTCCCGGATGCGCCGCCATTACATATTCAGCCAAGCTTTGGATGCTCCCGTATTCAAAGAAAATGGTCGGCGTTAGTTCCAATTGGTATGCTTCGTTGATCTTGTTTGTAAAGACAGTGAATGTAACCGAATCGAATCCGTACTCACTCAGCTCTGTATTGACATCGATATCGCCAGTGTTTACCTTTAAAATCTCGCCAACCATTTGAATCAAAGACGACTCCAATTTTCGGGTTTGTCCGTGATCCTGATTCGCGTTTCTCTGATCGTTCCGTTTGGCTTTCTCTCCTGCAGAAAGCAGTTTTTGCTTCATTTTCTGAAGCTGCCCTTCCATCACAAAAACTTGCGATTTTTCAGATGCTATTCCTTGATAAAATGCTTTCAAGGCGCTATCTGTTGGCATCGGGACCATTCCCATCGTTTTCAGCATTCTCTGCTCAACTTCAGCGCCGACTTGCATGCCCCCTTCTTCCCATAACGGCCAGTTAAAGGAAATAGTTGAGCCGAATCGCTTCTTGGATGACACAAGAGAACTGCGGTATGCAGCAAATGCATCCATAAACGTATTGGCTGCGGCATAATCGGCTTGTCCAGCGTTTCCTAAACATCCGGAAACAGATGAGAATAAAATGAAAAAGTCCAATGGAAAATCCTTGCTGCATTCGTCTACATGTAACAACCCGCTCACTTTTGGCTGTAACACTTCTAGAAACTCTTCATTCGTTTTATGAACGATGAAGTGATCTTTAATGCTGCCTGCACCGTGAATGATTCCGTTAAGAGTGCCATGCTTTTCTTTGATTTCCTCCATGAGACGCCGAACCGCCCTCTGATCACTTACATCAGCCTCTCGATAGACGACCTCTGCTCCCATGCTTCGCAGAGCCTCCAGTTCATGTTCCTTACGCTCACTCAAAACAGAGCGTCCCGTCAGCACAATAGTGGATCGAACGGTTCGATTAGCAATTTCCTTTGCAAACAGCAGGCCTAATCTTCCTGCTCCGCCTGTAATTAGATAAACACCCTCGTCTCTCCACGGCATATGAAGCTCTTCAGCGGAAGGCAGCGCCATTTCCCGCCAACCTTTCACAAAACGGTTTCCAGCCTCATATCGAATCTGTTTATCCGCAGGCCTCCGGCTGTCGTCTTTCAGCTTGACATGAAGATCATTCATCTCTTCAGGTTTCTCGATTTCGATGACCTGAGCTGTCAGTTTGCTGAACTCTAATTCAGCTGTTTTAAGCAGACCGGAAACACCGGCAAACAATTGTTTCTCTTTTTTTAGTGGAACGATGGCTTGAATCATAATACGGCCGGCAGAATGCTCACGGATCTTTCTTTGCACTAGCTCAAACACGTTCTGCGCGTAAAACTGATAACGTTCAGCAATATGCCCTTCAGCTTCATTCAGAGTTATGACATGGGCATCCTTCAAGTTTGATGCAAGGCTGTCTGTGACACTTCGTTCAGTTTCAAAGAGAACAACAATTTGCTCTGCGAATGAAAGGTCTTCGTCCTCAAATCCGCCCTTCTGTTCTCCCCATACCGGCTCGAGCATTAAGCGTTCATGCCGTGATGAAGGCTTTGATGAATGAACCTCTCCTTCCAATACTCTCGTGGAGAATCCTTTAATCCTGACACATACGTCTCCGCTCTCGTCAATGACATCGATATCCGCTTTCTGAACCATATCTCCGGCGTGATCACCGTCACTTAAGCAGGCATAAGCCCACATAGAAGAAGAACATCCTTTAATCACCTCAAGCTGTTCAAGCGCAAATGGCAAAATCAGCTTTTGATCCGTCAATTCCTGCATGATGCATATTGTTGCCGTCTGCAAGGCGGAGTCCATGATACTCGGGTGCAGCACAAACTGTTCTCTCGTTTCAGAAACGTTTTCTGGAAGCTGTAGCTGCGCCAAAACCTCTCTGTTTCCTATATCCACATTATTAATTCCTTGGAAGGCCGAACCATGGAACATCCCTCTGCTTCTGCCTTCTTCGTAAAATTGATCAGGTGACATCTTTCCTTTGCCGCAGCGGCTTGAAATTTCAGTGAGATCTGCGACCGGCGTTTCGGCGGCAGATACCAGCTCCGCACTGCCTTGACTATGAATAATCGGGTCGGCCCCGTCTTCCTGTGTACTGTATATGTCAAAAGTGATTTTCCCATCTTCTTCAGGAAAGAGACCGATATCGACTTGAGCCGAATGTTCGTCAACCACAACAGGCTGAACCCAGACTGTATGATTCAATTTGATTCTGACCCCTTGAACATTATTGCTTCCAGTCGCCTGCTTGACAGCCGCGTGCGCCATTTCAAGGTACGCAACACCAGGGAGCACCGGTTTTCCTCTTACTACATGGTCTCTCAGAAAGAATTCCTCACCAGTGAAAACCGAACTGAATTTCTGTTCAGAAAAATCAGATGTATTCTGATGGAGCAGCGGATGAATGAAACCGGTCTCTGTCTGATTGGATGATATTTGACCCGACGGCTTGCGGTCATCCTGCGATGGCCAGTATCGTTCCTTTGCAAATGGATATGTCGGCAGGCTCATTCTGTATGGACGCTCACCTTTGTAAAGCTGCACCCAATCCATATGCGCTCCCTTGCTCCAAATTTCCGCGAGCTTGTTCACTTTTCCTTTGGCCATCCACTTACGGATCAGTTCCGCGCTGTCCTCATCCTCCGTCAGCCATGAAATCTCCCTGTCATTGTGCTTACTTCCTTGAAAACAGCCTTCAATCGCTGTTTTTCCATTGATAAAATCTGTGAGCTTTTGTTTTAACTCATTCACATGATCGGCAGTAAAGGCAACGCGATGCTCCATCTCTTCCCGCCCGACCTGTAGGGTATACGCAAAATCAGACAACTGTCCGTCCTCAAGTCCTTTTCTTTCCAAATAGGCCAGAATATCCTGCACATACTCTTGCAGCCTCTCTTTATTTTTTGCCGAGATCGGTATGATGCAGGTCCCGTCTATCTTTCTTTTGTCAGAATCTCTTTTGTACTGTTCGAAAATCGCATGAGTGTTTGTCCCGCCAAGCCCGAACGAGCTTAGTGCAGCCCTGTGCGTTTTGATATCACGGCTTAACGTTTTCTTTTGATCAACGATGTAAAAAGGAGAGCTGGCTAAGTCTGTATTTGGATTCGGTTCCTTATAATTGATGCTCGGTGCAAGCTCCTGATGATAAAGACTCATCATGACCTTAATGCAGCCCGCCAGACCGGCAGCTGTATCTAAATGTCCGATATTGGTTTTCACCGACCCAATGCCACAAAATTGCGTTTTATTTGTATATTGCCTGTAAACGTTCGTTAAAGCCGCCAGCTCGATTGGATCTCCCAGCTTCGTTCCAGTTCCGTGCGCTTCCACATAGCAGATGGATTCAGGCTGTATCTTCGTTTGATTCATGACCTTTTGCACCACGTCAGCCTGTCCTTTGACACTAGGAGCATAAAAACCGACTTTGTCGGCGCCATCGTTATTTACACCTATGCCTCTCAGCAAAGCATAGATATGATCCCCGTCTTTTACAGCATCAGCCGCTTTTTTCAGCAATACTGCGGCAACACCCTCACCGCCTATCATTCCGTCAGCTGAAGCGTCAAAAGCTTTAATATGTCCGTCGCTCGAAAAGTTAAGACCCGGCTGATGCATATATCCGATATTTGACTCGGTATGCAGCGTTGCACCGCCAACTAAAGCATAAGCAGATTCACCTGACAGCAGGCTTTTATAGGCAGAATGCAATCCAATCAGGGACGATGAGCAATTGGCATGGACGAAATAGCTTGGCCCTTTCAGCCCGAGCTTATGGGAAATCATTGTCGGAATCGTCCCGCTCTGCGCAAGCACCCACGAGACATAGCCATCCGGCGTTTCCAGACTCTCTGTTGTATCTGACGGCAGCAGCGCGCGATAAGAATTATTGCTTGCCGACATAAAAACACTGGTTTGCGGAATCTGCTTCGCAGCATAACCGGCATCTTCTATTGCTTTCCATGAGTGAGTCAGCAGCATTCGAAGCTGCGGGTCCATAAATTCAGCGTCTTTAGGAGAGATTTGAAAGAAGCCTGGGTCAAATTTGTCTTTCCCATCAATTGAAGATTTAGCCGGGACATAGCTGGCATTCTCCGCTATCTCCTCTGAAATGCCAAAACGCTGAAGCTCTTCTTTACTAAAAAACGTAATGCTTTCCTTGCCGTCTCTGAGGTTCTCCCAAAACTCAGCATGGTTTTTCGCCCCTGGGAATTCACACGATATGCCAATAACCGCCACACTATCCTCATAATAATCTGGGAGTTCGCTCATCTGGGTGGACTGATCTATATGAACTGCAGGTTCTGTTGGCATCGGGGCACTTGTATCGGCCATCCGTTGTTCAGTGATGTATTGGCTGATATTTTTGATCGTTGAGTACTCAAACAGGTCTGTGACAGAAAACTCACAGGATAGTTCATGTTTGATGCGGTCAGCGACAGTAACCGCTAGAAGCGAATCCCCGCCCACATCGAAAAATCCGTCTTCCCATTCAATGTCAGTCATTTTCAGCACATCCTGCCAAATGGTGAAAACCGCATCCTGAATGTTCTTAGGAGAGATCTCCCTTTGCTTTGGCTGCTTCGCTGTAAGTTCGTTATTTTGAAGACTGTTTCTGTCTATTTTTCCGTTCGGTGTTAACGGCATATGGTCAAGCTGAATAAAATAAGAAGGCACCATATAGGCAGGCAAAACGTCTTTTACATAATGACGCAGCTCCCTTGCCGCAAGAGAAGCATTTGCATGTTGAGCTGTATAATAGGCAGCAAGCTTATCCATTCCATTCTCTTCAGCTGCAACCACGACGCATTCCTGAATGCCGGGATGCTCACTGAGCCTGCTTTCAATCTCGCCAAGTTCAATACGGAATCCGCGTATTTTCACTTGATTATCGATACGGCCTATATATTCAATTCGTCCTCCCGGAAGCCAGCGCGCCATATCTCCTGTTCTATAAAGCTTCGATCCAGGCTCAAAAGGGCTGTCAATGAATTTCGAATTCGTTAATTCTTGCTTTTTGTAATAGCCCTTCGCCACGCCGTCCCCTGCAATGCAAAGCTCACCCGGGACTCCAGCCGGTACTGGAACAAGCCGAGAATCCGTAATATACATTTGTGTATTGGCGATTGGCCTTCCTATCGTGGCATGAGAGCATTCTTCGTTAATGCGCTGAACCGCTGACCAGATTGTTGTTTCGGTTGGCCCGAACATATTCCAAGCTTCGCTGCCTGTATGTAAGAAATATCGTTTTAACGTCTCAGGCAAAGCTTCGCCTCCGCATAGAATTTTCACTCTCTCTTCATTTTCCCAGCCTGAATAAAAGAGCATCTTCCATGTAGCGGGGGTTGCCTGCATCACTGTCGGTTTGATCGTTTGGATGTCCTGTTTCAGTTTTTCAACGTCTTTTGTATGCTCCGTTTGACAAATATGGCAGTGTGCGCCCTTTATCAAAGGCAAATATAACTCCAGAGCTGCGATATCAAAACAATAGGTTGTGACAGCGAGCATTTTATCCTCTGGCGAAAGACCCGGTGTTTCTCCCATTGAAACAAGAAAATTTGTCAAAGCTTTATGCGGTATCATGACGCCTTTTGGCTTTCCTGTGCTGCCGGATGTATAAATGACATATGCCAAATGCTCCGGCGTGACAGTGCGTGTAAGCACTTTTCGATCAGAGGCTGTTTGTGCGATCTCATCCCAGTCTTGATCTAACAGAGCAGTCTTGATGCCGTTCCAATTCAACGTATTTACTAATTCTGATGTCGTCAGCGTCATGGATACTTCACTGTCCTCCAGCATGTATTCCAGTCGCTCAGCCGGATAGGACGGGTCTAACGGCACATATGCTCCTCCAGCCTTAACAATCGCCAATAATCCCACCAGCATGTCAAGCGATCGATCCACATAGATTCCCGCCAGACGGTCAGGTCCCACTCCATGCGCCTGCAAATAAATGGCCAGCTGTGTACTTCTTTCATCGAGCTCCCGATACGTCAATGTTTGATCTTCATAGCTGACAGCTGCCCTATCAGGTGTCTTTTTCGCCTGCTGCTCAAATAATTCATGAAAACATGTATATGGATACGTTTTGTCAGTGGCGTTCCATGTTTTGAGAATCATCTGCTCCTCTGCTTCAGGTAATAAAGAATACTCTTTTAAAGGTTGAGAAGGATTCAACATCGCCTGTTCTGTTACATAAACAAAATGATCGAACATCGCGGATATAGAAGCCGCATCAAACAGCGTAGTTACGTACTTGATGTTCAGCTCCATTTTTTCTTCTGTTTCCCACAGTTCAAATACTAGTTCGTATTCGCCCTCTTGATGAATACGATCAATGAAATCGACAGAAAAGAAGTCAGAATAGCGGCTCAACAAGTTTTGATAGCTTCCGGATTGAAGAAAATTTTGATAGAAAAAAGCGGTTTGAAATATTGGTGAACCCGTTTGGCTGCGAGGAGCATTCAAATCCCTCACCATTTTCGGAAAAGGATAAGCTGCATGATCAAGCCCATCCAGCATCGTTAATTGCAATTTTGAAATAAATTCAGAAAAAGTGTCTGCCGGGTTCAGCTCACTGCGAATCGGGAGCATATTGAGATAATGTCCAATGGAAGTATCAAATCTTTCTTCCGGTCTCACCATTGCCGGCATGCCGACAATCTGTTCCTTTTGGCCGGTATAACGGCCAAGCAGCATCATATAGCAGCTCAAGAATACCGTCGAAACATTCACAGAATGCTCTTTCGCAAACGCCCTCACCCGATTCATGAAGCCGCTGGGCAGCTGCCGGGTGTATGTATCCTCTTCAAACTCAGAATCAGCTGAACTCGTGCTGACCTTAGGCAACTGCAGATTCGGCAAAGTTCCCGATAGCTGTTTCTGCCAGTATGAACGATGCTTCGCGCCGTCTTCTCCGGCTAGCATGTTCTGCTCCCATGCCGTAAAATCATGATTCATGGCAGGAGAAACTGACACTTCCGGCTGTCGTCCTTCTAAAAGAAGCTTATAGCTGTCAAACAGACAGCGTATAAATGTTACAGATGAAACCCCGTCAAAAATCATATGGTGAATGACAATAAGCAAAAAATGCTCTTGTTCAGATCTGGAAAAACTCATGACACGCACTAATGGGCTGTTTTCCTTTACATACGGTTCCTTTGCTTTCTTTCTAAGAAAAGAAGGAATGGCAGACTCTTTCATACCAGAAATGTCTTCTGTCTTGATTTCAAGCGAAATCGCTGGCTCATTTTTTAGAAATGGTACTCCATCTTTCTCTTGGATGATGTGCTTTAAGATCGGGTGCTGATTCAATACAAGGCCGAAAGCCTGCTGTAATGTTTCAAGGTGAAGCCCTGACGAAAATCGAAAACAGAGAGGTACGTGATATGCACTTTTTTCAGGTGACATTTTTTGCAATGTCCATAATCCTTTTTGAACCTCAGATAGGGGCTGAAAAGATGCCTGACTCTTTTCCGGTTCCGTTTTAAATGTGTCAGTACCCTTCCTGTCAGCAGACAAGCTGTTTATGTCTTCATGATCAGATAGATAATGAGCCAAGCGTTCAATCGTAGGATACTTATGTATCTCTCTGGCTGTGAGTTTGATACTGTATTTTTTCTCGATCGACCGAATGAGCTTCATCATCTTGATAGAATTCACTCCAAGGCTCTGGATAGTTGCATTTGGCTCTACCCAATCACGGGAAACATGCAGCTCCTCAGTCAAACAGCTGAGCAGATGCTCCTGTACCTCTTCCCTTATTCTTTTCGCATGATCTGCTTGCTGCGTCTCCCCGTCCTGAACCGCACCGTTCATCCGATTGGATTTATGAAGCAAGGAGTCGAACTCCCCATTTTCAAATGAAGTTTTCAGCTGAGTGCGCTGAATCTTTCCGATAGCCGTTTTCGGAATCTCTTCTTTTTGGACCGGCAGCAAATATTCTGGGGTGACTCCGATCACCTGTGAGACATGGGATTGTATGTTTCGAAGAAGCTGAGACATCTGCTCATCATTCATTTTTGCGGAAGCAACAAAGAAGATAGCCAGCTGATCTGTAGAATTCTGATCCACGCGGACTGCGCAGGCAGCAGTATAAGAAGTTTCGATGTCCGGTAATTCTTCAACAGCAGACTCAATCGCATGACTGTAATAATTAATGCCGTTAATGATAATTGCATCTTTCGTGCGCCCCGTTATGGTTAAGCGCCCGTTTCGCAAAAAGCCAAGATCTCCGGTTTCAAACCATCCATCTTCTGTAAACACACTCTCATTTAAATCCGGGCGCCGATAATAACCGCTTGTAACGGAAAGACCAGAGACTTGAAAACGGCCAATCTCGCCTTCTTCAACCACTTCATTATGGTCATTCACTATTCTCATAGAGAATCCAGGAATTGGAGAACCTATCTCGACAAAATGATCATCATCACTTGTTGCAGCCCGGGTAAACTCATGAGAAAAAATAACGCCCGATGAAGTTTCGGACATTCCCCATGCAGGTCGGATGGCATCAGCAGGCAGTCCATAAGGTTCTAAAAGCTCAAGCATTCTGCGCCCTACCTTGGCTACCATTGCTTCACCGCCATTGAGCATGTAACGCATTGAGGACAGATCCCATTTCCGATCTTTCATTTCTTCTGCAAAATCAGTGACAAGACCGAACGCAAAATTCGGCGCCCACGTAACAGAAGCACGGTAATGATCAATCCAATCCAGCCATTTCAGCGGCTCCATTAAGATCGTTTCACTTGAGACGTTAATTTCTTGGCAGCCGAGATAGACATCCCGCAAATGTAGCATCCCAATGCCTCCGACATGATCAAACGGCATCCAGTTAAACGTGATATCTTCTCTGGTGAAGCCTTGCATTTGAATAATCCCTTTCACCATACTCATAATGTTTCGATGATTCAGCATAACTGCTTTGGGCGTTCCCGTACTGCCTGAAGTCAGCAATAAAAGCGCTAAGTCTTCAGGACTGGATTGATGCCAATCCGTCTCCGCTTCAGCACTGAGCAGATCCTCTACAGCAATTGCACGGAATTCTTCAAGGTCTTGCTCTTTTGCCCAATTGAGCATTTCCTGGTGCATGTCCCGATCCGTAAGCACCACCGGCTTATCAAGAAGCGTCCATGCGTCTTTCAGCTTTTGAGTCCCGCTGCTCGATTCAGCATATGTTGGCGGAACGGCTAACGGAGCCGGAACAATTCCTGCTAAAACACACCCCCAGAATGCAGGGAGAAGCTGTGAATTGTCGCCAAGCTGCAAAATCACATTTTGTTTTGCTTTCAGGCCTGATTGGCGGAGACCCTTCACGATACGCAACGCATCATTCCACAATCGTCCATATGATTGGTACACTTCAGTTCCATCCGGCTGCAAATAAATGATTCCCTTTGTATCCCCCAGCTCCGCAGCCGTTCTGTATAAAACCTCAGGTATTGTTGCCGGCTGCTCTTCAGATATATGTAAAGTCTCACCATAGCTGACAGAAGGATTAGCTAAATTGCGGGTATTATCATTATTTCTCATCGCGCTGCCTCCATTTCACCTGCGAATTTTTATGTAGATTCTCAGTTAATTTCCATACAAACCTTTGATTCTCGTTTTGACTTCGTCATGATGAAATGTTTTCTCATGCATTATCACTTCCTGTTCTATGACGCGCGGCAGCTGCTCACGAAGCGGGGCCACCAAATGATCTTTTAATGTAATCAATGAGTTTCTCGGCTTTTCCGCCAGTTCATGCGCCAGCTCCACCGCATAATCTACTACTTCCGCTCGGGGCAGCACTTTAAAAGGAACCCCTCTTTTTTCAAGATCAGCTCCGCGATAGCTGCCCGCATTCATTAATATTTCCTGGGCCAGGCTGAATCCCAGTTTTTCAGGCACGATAAAGGTAGCGCCCATTCCAGGCGTAAATCCGTATTTCATAAAATTAGCCGTATACACACTCTCTCTGCTTAAAATGACAATGTCAGCAAAGAGCCCCATGACAAAGCCGCCTCCAATTCCGTGGCCCTGCATGGCCGCAATGACCGGAATCTCGCAATCCAGCGCCAGAGAATAAAGATTGTCATCCGTGAACTTGGTTAATCCCTGCTGAATTCGAAGCAGACCTTCTTGCGTTCCTCCTGAAGCAAAATAATTATCATATCCTGTCAAAATGACCGCTTTATAATTGGGTTGCTGACGAATGAATTCAAACGCTTGAATTAAACCATCTGTAAGTTCTTGTGAAAACGCGTTTTTATGAGTGCGGTCATGCATCTTTACCTGAATAATGGCGGGCTCGATTTCGATGAGCTCTACAACAGAATGCGTCATGATGTCCTCCTAACGGTTCTGATTGTCAACGTTTCAAATGATTACTTATCCTCCCATGGAAATTGCCCTGTTTCAACATACCTGATGAGTCCCATTTGGTTTTGAGGATCAGAAAACATGTCTTGATTTGCAGTTAAAGCGAGGGTTTTCGAATGGCTGACCTGATGATCAAGTGAGCTCATATACTGTTTATAACGCGCGATTCCCTTTTTATTCAGCCTCCGCAAACGCAATAAATGCTTTCTCAGCAGAACCTCACTTTGAGCATCAAACGCATCTATTAATCCCCATTCACTGGCTTCCTGAACGGAAACCGGCTTTGTCATCAGGGTCATATAATGTGCTTTCTGTCTGCCAATCCGGCGGATCAGAAACGGTAAAACACAAGCCGGATACAGACCGAACAACAGCTCAGAGAGACTGAATGACGCCGTTTCATCAGCAATGGCAATATCTGTGGCCGATACGAATCCAAGGCCGCCGGCATTCACTTTTCCCCTGACATGCGAAATCGTGACATAAGGTCCGGTCTGTAATTTCAGCCACAAATCATAGAGAGGCTCTTGGGACCTTGCCTGTTTTCTGCCACTTTTCATTTCCTGATAGATTTCTTGAAAATCCGCGCCGAAGCAAAATACCTCGGGAAGCCCTTCTAAAACAACAACCGTAACTGATGATGTTTCACATTGGTTTAACACTTGTAAACATTCTTCAATAAGTGTGTCATTAATCGTATTATTCGCTTCAGGACGGTGAAATGTGATATAACAAACCGACTCTTGAATGCGGACCTTTATCGTTTGATAGGTCACGAGATCCACCTGTATTTCCGATGAAACTCAGAAATTTCTTCTAAAAACAAGCGCGGCTTCTTTTTTGTAAACTGCATGATGCCCGGTATCATCTCAAAATCCAGCTTTACATTGCGTGTCCCGAACCGCACCATCCCGCTCCCCTTAAACAGCAGCTCATACTCATCCATAGAGAGCTGATACCGGCGATCTAAATGATTCTCAATGCCAAATGAGCGCTGGCGCTCCTGGCCTTGCGGAGTTGTAATTCCGCTGTAAAATTCAGAACAGCAGCCTGATCCGTAGGAAAAACAGCCGATTCGTTTAGGCGAATCAAACCGCCCTTGGTCTATCGTGCTTGCCAATGCCAGAAACAAGGCAGCTCCCATAATATTTCCAACCCGTTGGCAGTAGTTTAAACCTGGCATAACCCGATTTAAAAAATCCGTTTCAATCTCAGCTGTTTTCATCTTCGCCACCTTGCGCATCATTGTTCGGTGCGCACCTTTCACCATCCCGCCAAATGGTGTATGGTAAGCAAGGTATTGAAACGTGTCCTGATAACTCGCACCGGGTACACGTTTTTGGTATTCCAGAAAGGTTTGTTCGCAGCAATCCAGATATGACATTAAAGACAGGTCAGAATCTCCCGCTTCACTGTCGGGAATGGGACGGCAGGTATCCATCACTTCATAGCCGTAATAGCCATTTGCTCCTGGATCTATTTGAAACACCTCGGGATTTTCGCCTACTAAAACAGCCACCGCTCCCGCTCCGGCGCTCGGTTCGGCATAAGACCAGTCTTCACTTAAAGCGTCTCCGCCCTCAGCGATTAAAAAACGTGAAATATCACTGGCGATAACCAGTGCTTTGGCACCCGGAGAAGTCTGGGATAATATAAAATTCACCGCCATCTGAAATCCCGCGGTTCCTGAATAACATGCTTGTTTAATCTCGAACAAACGGCAGTTGCGGTTAAGTCCTAAATATTCATGGATATATGTACTTAACGATTTCCCAAAGTCGATCCCGGATTCAGAGCAAGTGATCAGCAATTCAATCCGTTCTTTTTCTGCTTCGGATAAAGCATCAATAATCGGCTTAGCTGCATTGACTCCAAAGGTTACTGGATCTTCATAAGGCAGTGCTACCGCTTTTTCTTTCATTAATAAATTTTCAAATCTGGCAGTATCTAAGTGTCTGTATTTGGCCAGTTCCATGACATCAAGGTATGCCGTTCCGCCAAAGACATTCATCGCTTCTATTCCGGCTGAAACCATTTATGATTCGCCTCCACATTTCTCAATGTTTTGTATACAAACCGCGGTGTTCATTCCGCCAAACCCCATACTTAAGCTCAGCGCATTTTTGATGCGGTATGAAATCGATTTCTCATTTACCCAATGAAAGGAATCATCGATCGGATGATCCAAATTCCGGCTCGGGTGCAGGGCAAATTCTCTCATTTGCAGCAGAACAGAAATAATCTCTACAATGCCCGCAGCACTAAGGCCGTGCCCGGTTATCGATTTAGTTGCATTTATATAAGCATGGGAAAGCCGGCATGCATGCAGTGCCTTTAATTCAATTTCATCTCCAATAAAAGAACCTGTTCCATGGGGATTAATATAATCAATCTCTTCTGGTGAAAGACCTGCACGCTCCAGCGCCTCCTGGATGACATGAATCTCTCCTTCTAAAGAAGGATCGGGATTCCGGTTCCCGTCTAGTTTGATTGACCATCCAGACAATGCTGCATAAGGTTTAACACCTCGGCGTACAGCCGTCTCCTTTCGTTCTATCACCAATGCGCCGCATGATTCTCCATAAATAAACCCGTCTCTGTTCTGATCGAAGGGGCGGCACGCTTTTTCAGGCTCATCAGCATATTTGTCCGTTCCCATAGCGCCTAAAGCCCTGAGCGCTTCGCATTCCATGTAAGAAAGATCCATTAATGCACCCAGTGCTATGCAAACATCAACCTCACCTGATAAGACTTGCTGAATCGCATGAATGACTGCTAATTGGCCGCTGGCGGAGGCTCCTCCCACCGTATAAGCTAAGCCCGTGATGCCAAACTGATCTGTGCATAGCCCGCAAAGGTCGCTATCCATAAAAGACAGGCCATACGACGGCGAAATAAAGCCAGGGCGATCTTGATAACTTTCATAAAGCTGTAAGGTTTCTCTCTGCTGAAAATTTGATCCACCGACTACAAGTCCGATACGTGCAGAATCGGTATCGTCTAATTTAGCCTCCTCCCAAGCCTCTGAGAGAGTTACCAATGCAGCACGGCTGGAAAATGACGCTTTTCGCAACAATTTTTTAGAGAGTCGGTCGGGATAGGACAATGACGCAATTTCAGCTCCGATAAACTGGCTGTCTTTTTGTCTGCCTGGACGCTTCATGACATCAAAGGCATGCCTGCCAGACAGCAGCGAGGAAGCAAAGTCCTCTTTCCCTTGACCAATGGCGGCAGTGACGCCTACACCGGTCACCACCACCTCAGACAGATTGCACTTTGTCATAAAGCACCTCAGCTAATTCGCCAATGTTTTTCACCCCGGACAGCTCAATACGGGGAATTTTTAATGATAGATCCTCGAGCACCATTGTGATAATCTCTGCTCTGTCTACAGAGTCAGCTCCTAACTGAACTAACTGATCTTCAGGCGCAAAACTGTGTCCGTCTAATTCAGGAAGTACCTCGCAAATATTGGTGACTAACACTTCAAAGATTCTCTGTTTATCCATAACGCGCTCTCTCCTTCAAGGGATCATTTTAGCCATTTTTATAGGTATATTTACGCAATATTCTAACTATTGATCTTCTGCTATCTGATTAATACGAAGGTTGATACATTGATTGCATCCGTTCATGAAGCAATGCTGCCGTTTCTGTCATTAATGTTTTTCCGATCTCATCCACATGGCGATTGCGCCAGTTTTCTAATTCCGATCCTTTGACCCATTGATTAAAAGCTCCTAAAGCCGGACCACAGTGAATTTGATAATCGACCTTCGAATGTTCGCTTCCGCTGATTGCCAAGTTGGAGCTGTATCTGAAGTACCACCTGAAAATCAGAGCCATTTTATGTTTCGGATTTCGTTCAGCCTTCTCAATTTCTGCCGCGGGATAATGTAATGTAATATCTTCATATATATCTTCTATACTGCGTTTGAAGTATTTCTCTTCAAGCTGAGTCAACGTCTTTGCATCCAGCTCACGTATTGACCCATATCGCTGGTACAGTTCATATAATTTGCTTGCCCGCGCTGGAAAGAACACGCCTTTCTTCAGCACTTGCACTTTGCTGCCCGATTCAAACATATCGCCTGCAGGCGCATAGGCTGTATCTTGTACATTCATCTGCTGAAGCAAATCCTTTACTTTATCACTTGTTGCCGCCTCAACCGTACATTGATTGATTGAGCCTGTAACAATAAAATCCGCACCAAGCATAAAAGCTGCCACCGCTGCATCAGGCGTTCCAATTCCTCCAGCTGCACCAACTCTTATTTTTTTCGGATATTGATATTTTTTCATCATTTCATCTCTTAATGATGTCATCGCCGGCATCAGGCTGTATGCTACACCGCCATCTGTATGACCGCCTGAATCAGCTTCCACACAAATATCGTCAGCCATCGGAATGCACCGTAATAATTCAGCTTCATTCACAGTGATTTTATTTTCTCTTAAAAGCTTTTGCAGCATATTCTCAGGCGCAGGACTCAGAAATGATTCTGCAACTTCCGGCCGTGATATTTTCGCAATGATACGATTTGAGCGTATAATTTCACCATTGTGGTTTCGTTTCACTCCTTTTGCGCGATACCTTACCAATGCGGGAGTGACACTTAAAAATGCTGAAGCTTCTACATTTCTCACTTGATGCTTTAATAACAGATCAATCATTTTTTCTTCTGATTCAGTATGTTTCATATTGTGGACGAGATTGATGCCATAGGCTTGTCCTTCCCCTAACTCCCCTTGAATGGTGAGGATGGCATCTTCAACCTCATTCAGGCTCAGGCCGCCTGTGCCAAAGAACCCCAACATTCCCGCTCTTGACAGCTTTACTACCATTTCTTTCGAAGCAATGCCGCGGTACATTCCTCCTGCAAGATAAGCATATGTAAGATGATAATCCCGTTTAAACTCATCACTTCCTAATGACTCTGCCGTAATCCCAGCTTGAACATTAGGTCGATGGTCAGCAGCTTCTGGATGACTTGAAGCATGTTTCTTTTCGGGTGCATGTGTTAACGGTTCTGCTTCATTTTTAATACGATGGATGAGGCCGGTTAACACAGTTCCAGGCCCGATCTCTTCAAACTCCATTTCTCCTCTTCCCATCAGAAAACGTATGCTGCCCGTCCATTTCACTGTGCTGTCCATTTGTTCAGATAACGTCTCTTTTAACCTGTCCTGACGATACGGCTCTGCATAGACATTCGAGATAACCGGGATAGCCAAAGGCCTAAAATGGAATGAGTCAATAAATTGCTTAAATTCCTGTTTTGCTTCATTCATATATCTGGAATGAAAAGCTCCGCTTACGTTTAAAGGATGAAACAGCTTTACATCCTTGGTGTTTTCAAAAACCGTTCGGGCTTTTTCAATCTCTTTTTTTTGGCCGGAAATCACAATTTGCCGGGGCGTATTTTCATTTGCCACATCAATGTCATGGAGACGGTGCTCTTCTAAAACGGCTGTAACTTGTTCCCTATTCAAGCCGATCACAGCAGCCATTCCGCCTCCTGTAATTCGTCCCATCAGTTCGCCTCTTTTTTTGACAAGTCTTAATCCTGTTTCAAAATCAAATGCACCCGCTGCAAACAGCGCATTGTATTCTCCTAAGCTATGTCCGGCCGCAAAATCAGGTTTTCTGCCGGTCTCCTCTACCCTCTTCAAATAATTGAGTGCATTGACGACGTACAAAGCCGGCTGCGTGTACTGGGTATGGTTTAAATCCAAATAGGATTTTTCGGTACAGAGCTTTTCTATTGAATAGCCCAATATTTGATCTGCTTGGTCAGTCAAATCCTGATAGTGTTCAAATAGCCCTTGTCCCATCCCCTTTTGCTGGGAGCCTTGCCCTGGAAAAACATATGTAATCATCTTGCAAACTTCCTTTCTGGTTTACGGAAACACTCAACCGTATTCAGATTTTTCAGCTCCTGATGAAATGGTGTCATAATCGAGCAGCAGCGGTTAGTTGAATCTCCCGGGATCAGCTGTTTCACAAAAGCAGTTAAGGTGCCGGACGGACCTAAATCGATAAACCGGCATGTATGCTGGCTTTCCAAATATCGAATCGCTTCGCGAAATTTCATTGGCTCTCTGACCGCATTCCAAAAGAAATGCTTGTCCATTTCGTGAAGGCAGCTTCCCGTTAAACTCGATATAACCGGTATTGAAGGTTTTTTAAAAGAGATTGATCTCAAAAATTCTGCATAGGCGCTTTCTGCCGGATCAATAAGCGAAGAATGAAAGGCATAAGACACAGGCAGCAGCTGGCAAAGAATCTGTTTCTCTTTTAAAGCCTCCATGATCTGCTTTATGTTTTCTTCTTCACCAGAAATGACGAAGTGCGAATCATAATTGATAGAAATGAGTTCACTATTTCCAAACAGCTGCGGATAATCATTCAGTAATTGCGGTTTATCAAGAATGGCAAGCATTTTCCCTTTATCGCAAGATTTTTGGATGACTATAGCCTGTTCAAGTATGCAATCCAGTATATTCTCTGCGTCTGACACACCTGAAACAGCGGCCGATGTGAATTCTCCCAGACTTGATCCCAATACGTAATCAGGATAGATTCCCCTATCTTCTAAAACTTTGTATAAAGAATACTCAACCATAAAGATTGCAGGGTGGGAAAAAAGAAGGCTGTCAAACGGTTCCGCCACACGTTTAGCCGGATGATAAATTTCTTCAACAATGGATGTTCCGATTCGCTGCGCTGCAATGGCATCCATTTCAAGCATCGATTGACGAAACACGATATTTTCCTTAAATAATTCCTTCCCCATATGATAGTACTGGGAACCTTGTCCGGAAAACATAAAAACGAGCGGTTCATTCATATGCATAACCTACTTTTTTTATATTTATGACGGCTATTTAGATTTCTCTCAATGTATACAATACACAGCAGCGAGTGAAATGTAATATTTAATTGAAAAGACATAATGTAAAAAATAAGAAGAATCAACTTTTAGGAGGATTGCTTTTGGTGCTCTGGATGCGGCTCTATTTGAAGTGGTCTAGGTGTATGTTGATATCTCAAAATTGATATAACATAATGACAGGATCAGCAAAGAACATCGACTCTATGATTTGGGTGCGGTTAAATAGAAGGCCATCTTGATGTGAGAGCGATGGTCTGTCATGATATGCCGGCTGACTGGACATAGTTCAAATATCGTGCGGATATGTTTTATCAGCCTCTTTATGTAACAGTATATAAACTTATTCATTCAGAAACAGTGTCTTTAGAACGATTACATCTCCAAAACTTTATACCTTAATAAAAGAAAATCTGTCCTTAGCCTGTTCATACGGTGCATGGGTCTCAGGAACAATTCGTTTTAGCGGGGCATTGGCTCCGCATCTTTTTTTATGCGATGAATTAACCCTGTTAAAACATTTCCAGGTCCTATTTCCTCAAACTCCATTTGGCCTTTTTTCATTAAGTAGCTTATGCTCTCAGTCCATTTCACTGAATGATTGATTTGATCAGCCAGCGTTTGCTTCATTAATTCGTATGTATACGGTTTGGCATACACATTCGAAATAACCGGGATAGACAGAGGTGAAAAATGAAAGGTTTGAAGGAACTGTTCGAATTCTTCTTTTGCTTTATTCATGTATCTGGAATGAAACGCGCCGCTTACGTTTAAGGGGAGTACCATTGTAACTTCAGTCATCGTTTCAAAAAGAGATGCGGCTTTTTCAATCTCATCTTTTTTTCCTGAAATCACAATTTGATATGGGGCGTTCACATTGGCGATATCAACATCGTGTAAATGATATTCTTTCAGAGCCTTTGCAACCTGCTCTTCATTTAATCCCATAATAGCGGCCATACCGCCGTTGCTCACCATACTCATCAGCTCGCCTCTTTTTCTGACAAGCTTTAAACCTGTCTCAAAATCAAAGGCTCCAGCTGCAAATAACGCATTGTACTCACCCAAGCTGTGCCCGGCGACAAAGTCAGGCTTAGCTTCTGCTTCCCTGATTTTTTTCAGATAGCTTAATGCGTTTACCACATATAATGCCGGCTGGGTAAATTGCGTTTTGTTTAAATTGGAATAAGGATTTTCCATGCAAAGACGTTTGATTGAATATCCTAAGATCTCATCTGCCTGAGCCGTCAGTTCTTTAAATTCATCAAATAGATCGCTGCCCATTCCCTGTTTCTGTGAACCCTGGCCCGGAAAAACATATGTGATCATTCTCTCAAAGCCACCTTTCCGATTAGTAGATGTGTTTCACTTCTGTATCATTTTATAAAAAATAGTGATGACCGGATAAATAGTAGCATGTTCATGTTGATGGTAACCTCTGTAAATATTATCCGTCAAGTTAATTTTTCCTACAGTTTACTCGATTGTTTTCCTGATTTTTTCAATTGAGGCATAAAGGATCAGGGGTTATAGCAGAACATAAGAAAAATGACCTGTATCACGTATAGGGCGCGGATATGATGAGAATACGCTTTATCTTATCTCCTGAGCCTTGTTCGAAATAAATAAAATCGTTCTATATAATCATTTTAAAAATGACCAATCATTTAGATATTCGAAGGAAAATAGGATAATAGATTCAGAAGGCTTATTTAAAATCAAAAATACCTTTTTGGTTTTTACGAGTGCGAAATTTCACAAAGTATTCTTTTTTATCAATTTGAAAGTAAATATTATACTGAAAAAGATCCTCTATCGTATGGCCGGGTGTTTTGCCAAATGAGTGACCAGGATAAACCCGTACATAGGGAGAAACCTCCGACTTAATCCTTTGAATGCTTCTGAACATCTCTTCTGCAGAACTTCCATCATCCTCACATATGCCGCACCCTTCTGTAAATACCGTATCTCCGGTAAACATACTTTCAGAAAACAAATAACACATTCCGCCGGCTGTATGCCCCGGTGTGAGAAGGCATTGCGCTCTTGTGTTGCCTATGCTGATCGTCTGATGATCATGCAAGCCAATTAAATTTCGGCAGCTGAATTGATAATAATCAATTTCTTTTTTCGACATATAAACTTGAACGTTAAACATCTTCGTCAGCGGCTCTACCAGGTTAACGTGATCATAATGAGAGTGTGTCAATGCGATTGCTGTTAATTCAACTTCCAGCTCGGAAAGTTTAGTTGTTATTTTACTCAGTTCCCATGAGGGGTCAACAACAATTGCAGATCTGCTTACAATATCTTCAATGATATAGCAATAATTCGTCCAGCCCTGATACCTAGTTTTAATTGGATGTACCTTATACGTAAGATTCATTTACACCATTCCTATCATGTAAAGTTCTTAAATGATGGGCAAACTGTTCAACCCTCAGTCGTCTTTCATTCCACTTTACCAAACAGCATGATTGTTTTCCATTTTTTTCAGAGACCCTTGTTCCTTCTGCATATAAAAAAGCTATTCTTCTGGAAACATGTCCAACGAGAATAGCTTTTTCGCACTATATCTTAGGGATTTCTTTCTTCTGTCTCATTTGTTTCTTTCACGCAAATTGATTCTACATGCTGCATAATGACACGTTTGATCCTGTCTTTATTCACTCTCACAGGATCAAGCATCGCATGTAAAGCCAAGCCATCAATAAGCGCGTAAAGTCTCTCAGCTTCAATATCTTTATCAGCATCCTGCCTCAGTAAATCGAATTCATCTAAATAGGCAATCAGATTCCGCATGCCGCTGTAAATTCCGTCATGATTCGCATCAAACATATCCTTTTTATGTCTGGCGTAAACCGTAAAAGCAAACCACACCTCCATCTCTCTTACCGTTTCTTCATTCGTTGGGACAATTTCAAGCAAAATATGTAACACTTTTTCCTTAGGGGGCACATTCCTCATTGTAATGTCCTTAATTCGGGCCATCACCTTTTCTTGAACGAGTTTCATTGCAAAAACAAGCAGTTCATCCTGAGTAGAAAAATAATGGCGCAGCGCACCTAATGACAATCCTGCTTCCTTTGCAATGTTCCTGGCTGAGGCTCCCTCCATCCCCCGTTCTAAAATCACCCGCCACGTTGCTTCTGCAATTTCTTTTCTTCTTTTCTCATGGTCAATTTGTTTTGGCATAGCTTTATTGTAACAAGAAAAAAATAAGAGAGCAATTTTATAATACAGTTGTATTGCAAAAACAAAGATGGTAACATATTATTTAAATAATACAACTGTATTGAAAAGAGGGGAATGGATTGAACGGTATCGCATGGATGATTGTCTTCTGTGAAATTGCGTTTTGGGTTGTGATTGTTTTAGGGCTTGCTGTACGCTACCTATTCAAACAGCATACATTAGGACTGCTATTCCTTGCCTTAACTCCAGTTATCGATTTGATCTTATTAGCGGCAACTGGTGTGGACCTTTACCGCGGAGCCTCAGCGACTGCTGCCCACGGGATTGCTGCTGTTTACATCGGGATATCGATCGCCTATGGGAAACAAATGATTCAATGGGCAGATGAAAAATTTCAATATTATGTAACAAAAAAAGGCGTAAAACCGCTGAAACGTTTTGGAATGGATCATGCCAAGCACTATGCGAAAGGCTGGATAAGACATGTGCTGGCCTACCTAATTGGTGCAGGACTATTAGCAGGGATGATCTATTTTATTAATGATTCCGCCCGAACCGAGGCATTGAGCGGCATTCTTAAACTGTGGACTGTCATCATAGGCATTGACTTTCTCATTACTGCCAGCTATTTTATTTGGCCAAAAAAAAAGAAAGCTTCGGCGAATCTCAGGAGTTAACATGATGAAAAAGGTCCTTCCCCAGCGGAAAGGACCTTTTTTGGTTTTGTCAAAATATGTTATACTATTTTCATTAGAAAACAGACTTATAGATATTTTGGGCTAATTCAAGAGTAACTGTTTGTATGAGTAAGCAGGTGAAGGGAGTGTTATACTTGAGCCAAAAAGAACAGAACGAACACTCTAAAGATTTTAACCTAAGATCAAAATTAATCGAAATTGTCTCTATCACTTTTATCGTTGCTATTGCACTTGTAGTAATCTTCGGCGGCTATTTCTTTGGGATCAAAGGATTATTCTCTATACTGGGCGTCACATATGATTCAAATCAAACATTAGTTTTATTTATTTTAGTCTGTTTTGCTGTCGGCTTGATCATAGACCCGCTTACAAAGATTATCTCTATGATTTTGGCAAGATCACTTTCATTGAAAAAAACTGCACTTTTTGCTTTTATACTGTACTTTGTGAGCAATTTCATAACGATCTGTTTTGCAGATTACTATATGCAGTCTATATATATTCCAGATGTCTTGCTTGTTGTGATATCAGCTTTGATGGCTTTCATTGAACTTGCATTTGATGACTAGCCTAATGGGGAAGCAGCTTAAAATTGCCTGTGATAATTTAAGTGTTTTTTGCTTTTATATCATTCTCATCGTCTAATTTGGAAGATAGTCTACAATAAAATGTAAAATGATGAGTGGAATCATAGAATCGATAATGATAGATATGGCAGAAAACAAAGTACAATTCCACAACTCCTTTTATTTTGACATTACCAGTTATAAAAGCGGATAAAAACAAGTATTTTCCTTTCATAATTCAAAATAAAACTCCCTGTTCACATGAACAGGAAGCAAACCACAATGATTTAATTTAAATTCTGCATTCTACAATTATTCTTACATTCGGATCATCGAGTTCATTCAAAACGATAATCATATTTGGACCACATGCCATGTTCCCACCCCCTTGCCCAAAATATACATTAATTTCAATTACTTGTAAATTACAATTTTGTTATGCAGAGGAATGTATCCATGAACTATTATGCATTAACACTGTTCACACGTTTACAATAGTTTCTTTTAATTGATTACTTCAAATCAGTACAAAAAAAGCATTGATCCATTCAAAGAATGTCTCAATGCTAAATTTTCCTCTTCGCCCAATCCCGCTACATCACGCGTTTGAACATCTTTTCCATCTCATAAGTGGAATGGTGAATGATGATCGGACGGCCGTGCGGGCATGTAAATGGGTCTGATGTGCTTCGGAGGTCGTCCAGAAGCGCTTTGATTTCGTCGTTTCTAAGGTGGCGGTTTGCTTTGATGGAGCCCTTGCAGCTCATCATAATCGCCGCTTCCTCGCGCAGTTTTTTAATATCAATATGTTTGGAGTCGAGCACCTGCTGAATGATTTCTTCTATCAGCTCAGCTTCTTCTCCCTTTGGAAACCAGGCCGGGTGGCAGCGGACGATATAGCTGTTAGAGCCGAATGACTCTAAAAAGACACCGACGCTTTCCAGTTCTTGTTTGTGCTGTTCAATAATCAGCGCCTCGTTCGTGGAGTAGTGGAACGTCAGCGGCACGATCATATCCTGCACCTCAGGCTCAACCTCTCCCACCTTTTCGCGGAAATATTCGTACTTAATACGCTCTTGGGCGGCGTGCTGGTCGATAATATACAGGCCGTTTTCGTTTTGTGCCAATATATAAGTCCCATGCATCTGGCCGATCGGGTACATAATCGGAACCCGCTCAGACGTTGGCTCAGGATGTTCTTCTTGATGGTGTTCCTGCTCAAAAGCCACAGGCTGATCTTCTGAAACATCAGGCACTTCAATCCTATGTTCCTGATCAAAGCTAGGTGGAGTATCAAATTGAGCAGAGGGCAATTCTTCCTCCGTATTAACCCGCTCTTTCACGACTGAGCTGAGCTTCATTGGTGAATAAGATGGCGCAGGCGCTTTTTCCGGTACTTTTCTTTCCGCAGGCTTTTCATCAAAGGTTATGAACTGCTGCTCATTTTTGATGGCAGGTGCCGATTTTTTCGGGAGCTGGGCACTTGGAATCAGCTGCTGCTGTTTAAATACATCTTTTATTCCGTCACGAATTAAGTCATGAAGCTCTGTTTCCTTGCTGAGACGGACCTCAAGCTTCGATGGGTGCACGTTGACATCAACTAAAATCGGGTCCATCGTAATTTCTATAAAGGTTATTGGATGGCGTCCAATCGGCAGAAGCGTATGATATCCCTCATGCACCGCTTTGACGAGCGGGAAATTTTTAATATAACGGCCATTGATGACAGACGACATATAGTTTCTCGACGCCCGTGTAATCTCTGGGAGGGCGATATATCCCTTGACTTCAAAATCCAATGAGCTCACATGCAGCGGAAGCATTTTTTTGGCGACAGCCGTGCCGTAAATCGCCGCCAGGACATGGCGCACATCTCCGTTTCCGTTCGTTTGAAGAAGATTTTTCCCATGATGGCGCAGGCGGATTGATACCTCCGGATGGGCCAGAGCAATACGGTTGACCACATCTGTAATGTTCCCAAGCTCTGTATGAACGGTTTTCATATATTTCAAACGGGCCGGTGTGTTAAAAAACAGATTGGAAACGACAATTTCAGTTCCCTTTCTGCTTGAGGAACGCGATTCAGAAATCATGTTTCCTCCTTGGAGTACGAGCTTCGTCCCTGCTCCTTCACCGGTGCTTGTCGTAATCTCTAGATGAGAGACTGACGCGATACTCGGCAGTGCCTCTCCCCTAAAACCAAGCGTTCTCACCCTGAATAAATCATTTTCATCTTTTATTTTACTCGTTGCGTGGCGGCGGAAAGCACGCTTGCAATCTTCATTTTCCATTCCTTCGCCGTTATCCAGTACCCGAATGGATGCAAGGCCTGCTTCCTCAATATCGATTTCAATGACTGTGCTGTCAGCGTCAATCGCATTTTCCACCAACTCTTTGACGACTGAGGCGGGCCGCTCCACAACCTCGCCTGCCGCTATTTTATTTGAAAGCTCATCTGACAGCTGGATGACTTTTGCCACATTCATCACCCCGTTTTAATGTAATTTCTTTTGCAGCTTATACATTTCATTCATCGCTTCAAGCGGTGTCATATCCAATATATTAAGTGATTTGAAAGCATCGAGCACTTGCTTTTCTTTTTTTGAAAGCTTTGGCGCTTCCACCCGCTTTTCCGCTTCGGCAAAAAAGGACAGCTGTGCCGGCTCTTCTTTCACCTGAGGTTTCTGCATCGGCACTTCCGGTTTGTTCCCTGAATGCTCAAGCTCTTTTAAAATATCTTGAGCGCGCGAAATAAGATCTTCCGGCAATTCAGCAAGCTGGGCTACATGGATACCATAGCTTTTGTCAGCGGCCCCTTCTTTAATTTGATGAAGAAAGACAACCGTTCCGTTATATTCTTCAGCGCGAACATGAACGTTTTTCAGCTGCGGCAGCTTGTCCTCAAGCACAGTCAGCTCGTGATAGTGCGTGCTGAACAGCGTCTTGGCGCCGATATGATCGTGAACATATTCGATAATGGCTTGTGCCAGCGCCATGCCGTCATAAGTGGACGTTCCCCGCCCGATTTCGTCAAACAAAATCAGACTGTTTTTCGTCGCATTTACAATCGCATTTTTAGCTTCAAGCATTTCCACCATAAATGTACTTTGTCCGGAAATCAAATCATCCGCAGCGCCGATTCGCGTAAAAATTTGATCAAAAATCGGAAGCACCGCTTTTTTCGCAGGTACAAAGCAGCCGATTTGCGCCATGATGGAAATGAGCGCAATTTGTCTCATATACGTGCTCTTCCCTGACATGTTTGGACCGGTAATGAGAAGCATTTGTCTGTTATCGCCCATCATACAATTGTTCGGGACGTATTCCTGGCTGTCCATGACTTTTTCAACAACCGGGTGTCTGCCTTCTACCACTTCGACTTCATCTTTAGAGAACTCCGGTTTCGTGTAGTGACGATTTTCACTGATTGTCGCAAAGCATTGCAGTGCGTCCAGCTCGCTCATCTGTTTGGCAAGCTGCTGCAGCCGCGGAATATACTGCTTCACTTTCTCGCGCAGCTCGGTAAACAGCTCATACTCCAGTTCACAGATGTTATTTTCCGCTTCTAAAATAAGCGCTTCTTTTTCTTTTAATTCAGGTGTAATGTAGCGCTCTGCATTCGTTAACGTTTGCTTCCGCTCATATCGCCCTTCCTCAAGCAAATGCAAATTCGCTCTTGTCACTTCAATATAATAACCGAAAACTTTATTGAAGCCGACCTTTAAAGAGCGAATGCCCGTATATTCGCGCTCCTGCTGTTCCAAGCGGGCAATCCAGTCTTTTCCGTTTCTGCTTGCGTCACGGTATTCATCAAGCTTTTGATTGTATCCGTCTTTAATCAGGTTCCCTTCTTTTAACGATAAAGGAGGGTTTGCGTACAGCGCTTCTTCCAGCAATTCAAGCACATCCCCGCAAGGATCAATCCGTTCGGCACGTTCCTTGGCCTTGTCATGAGCCAGTGAAACAACCAGCTGTTTAATGCCAGGCACTTGCTTTAACGATTCCTTCAGTTGAATTAAATCCCGTGCATTGACATTTCCAAATGCAACACGGCCTGCAAGACGTTCTAGGTCATATACTTCTTTTAACCGTTCACGCAGGTCTTCCCGTTCGAAGAAATGGGACATCAATGTTTCCACCATTTCTTGGCGCTCTTCGATTTGATTGACTCTGATAAGCGGCCGGTCAATCCACTGTTTAAGCAGCCGGCCTCCCATTGCAGTTTTTGTTTCATCCAGCAGCCACAAAAGGGAACCTTTTTTATTTTTCGAACGGATCGTTTCAGTCAGCTCCAGATTTCGCTTTGAGTACAAATCAATTTTCATCGCTTCCTCAAGCTCATACACCTGTACGGGCTGAAGATGATCAAGACTGCGCTTTTGGGTTCTTTTCAGATACGTATACAAGCGCAAAAATGTTTTTGTTACATCTTCATTATCTAAATGCTCAATGATCATTACGTGTTCGTCTGTTTCACCATCTTCAATTGAGATCGTTGCACCGCACCGCTCTTTCAGCTGTGCGACCGTATCGGCATCCAAGCTGCCTGAAACGACGATTTCCCGTGCGCCGACTGAATAAATTTCTGATATGACATCTTCGAGCCGTTCAATCAAAACAGCCAAATTTTCTCCCGTTGTTAAATCAGACAGCGCCAGCCCGTATCCATTCGAGCAGACGGAAACAGACGCGATAAAGTTGTTTTCTGATTCATGGATGCCTTTGCCGTCCATTACAGTTCCGGGTGTAATAAGCTGAACCACTTCTCGTTTCACAACGCCCTTTGCGGCTTTCGGATCTTCCGTCTGTTCACAGATAGCCACTTTATACCCTTTTTTAATCAGCTGCTCGATATACGCGGAAGCAGAATGATACGGCACACCGCACATCGGTATTTTTTCAGCCGCACCGCCGTCTCTGCTTGTTAACGTAATTTCCAGCTCTTGTGACGCTTTTTTGGCGTCCTCAAAAAACATTTCGTAAAAATCACCAAGGCGAAAAAATAAAAAGGCATCCTGGTGCTCTGCCTTTATTTTTAAATATTGCTGTATCATAGGCGTATAACCGGCCATTGTTTTATCCCTCACTATGTATCAACGTTTCTATTTTCCAACCTTCATTATAACATAAACAAAAGGTGATAAAAGAATGATATATCAATATAAAAAAGAGACTTGGGGGTACTGTCTCCCCTAGTCCCTTTTTTATTCTTCAGGATCTCCCACTAAAAATTCCGGGTTGATGTCTTCCAGCTCTTCATCAAGCTCATCTTCCCAATCTTCTTCGTCTTCCTCTTCCCAATCAGGATTGACCTCAACCACTACCTTTGTTTCTCCTACCACTTCCGCCAAAAACTCCCTTTCTGCCTGCACAACAATTTTATTTCCATTCGGTGAAATGGTCACTTCTAGACAGTTAGGCTGCTGAAGGACTTTCGCAATTACTTCATGTTCATCATCTAAGTAATTGTTGTCTCTGTATCTGAGTTTAATGACATCTACGTATTTCACCCGTTCTGTGACAACCTCTGTTTTTGTGTTGTCCGCGTAAGAGTACCATACGTTTATATCATAATACCCTTCAATTTCTACTGTTTTTCCGATTTTTTCAGCGTCATACTTGTGGTTAATGATCCAACCACCCAAAATGCTGCTCGGTTTTTTCTCAGGGGAGATGGTATTGGTGCATTGGGTGAATTTTCTGCCTTTCGCTACTACCGCCTTCGTAATAATTTCCCTGTATTCAGACATTCCGGCATGCCTCCTTGTTCTTCTTCGTGTTATCTTATGCTGGGCATTTGTCTAGTGTGCATTTTTATAAATAAAATATAAAAATACAAAGTTTCTGTTCCATTGTATGCAGGCGTGCCTAGAAACTTTACTTTTAAGTGCGATAAAGTTTACTCGCGGCTGAGCAGAGAAAAACAAATTAAACATTTGGTACATAGATTATTTAGTTCATTTTTAGCCGCTTGAATAAAAAAAACACGGGCCAGTAAAGGCACCGTGTTTAGAGAGAACAGCTGTTATTTGAATGTTTCACCTTCGAACCGGTTTCCCCTTTCAGCAGGTCGCCTCCGGTTGACGTGATGATTTCATTTGTGACTTGATTGGAAATGGTGTGTGCAACGAGCTGCAGAAGGTCATTTACCTCCATCTGCGAGTCTCTGAATTCCTGGATGACAGGAATCTCTTCAAGCTCTTCTTGCAGCGCGTCAATTTTTGCTTCTACTTGTTTGAGCGCTTCATGCTTTTCATAATGCTTCAGATTGACAGCTTGCTTTTGCAGGGCTTTAATCTGATTAACAATTGTAGACACTTTGTCATTCTCATTGATTTGCGCCTCAGCCCGTTTGAAAAAATCAACCTCTTCTGTTTCAGAGATCATTTTTGCAAGGTTTCGTGCCTGCTGCACAATGTCTTTTTTTGAGTAGAGCGTCATCTTATTTCACCTCGATTGCTTCTCCTACCATTTCTCCGTCAAGCGACCATGTTTTCGCTTGCTGGATTTTCACGCGGACGATTTTGCCGATGGCTTCCTTCGGCCCTTTGAAATTGACAAGCTTGCTTTTTTCAGTGTAGCCGGCAAGAATATCAGGATTATTTTTGCTTTCACCTTCAACTAATACTTCGACAACCTTGCCTTCGTATTCCTTCATTTTTTTAGCAGAAATTTCATTCACCAGTGCGTTCAGACGCTGCAGACGTTCTTTTTTCACGCGCATCGGTACATTATCCTTCATTTTGGCAGCCGGAGTGCCCTCACGCGGAGAGTAAATGAACGTATAGGCGCTGTCAAACTCTACTTCACGGTATAGAGAAAGCGTTTCTTCAAACTGTTCGTCCGTTTCGTTCGGGAATCCGACGATAATGTCCGTTGTCAAAGATGCGTTCGGCATTGCTGCCTTAATTTTTCGCACGAGCTCCATGTAACGCTCTCTGTCATATTTGCGGGCCATCAGCTTCAGAACCTCTGAGCTTCCTGATTGAACCGGAAGATGAATGTGATCAAGCAGGTTTCCGCCTTTTGCCAGCACTTCAATGAGACGGTCGTCAAAGTCACGCGGATGACTCGTTGTAAAACGGATTCTCGGGATATCGATTTTTCTCAACTCATCCATCAAATCACCGAGGCCGTACGTCATATCTTCAAAGTCTTTTCCGTACGCGTTTACGTTTTGACCTAATAGTGTAATTTCCTTGTAGCCTTCACTTGCGAGCCTTCTCACTTCCTGAATGATCTCTTCAGGGCGGCGGCTTCTTTCTTTTCCGCGTGTGTAAGGCACAATGCAATACGTACAGAATTTGTCACAGCCGTACATGATATTGACCCAGCCCTTAATTTTTCCGTTCCGGACTTTCGGAAGGTTTTCAATAACGTCCCCTTCCTTGGACCAAACTTCTATGACCATTTCTTTTGAAAGGTATGCTTCTGACAAAAGCTCTGGCAGGCGATGGATGTTATGCGTTCCGAAAATCATATCGACAAACGGATGCTTTTTCAAAATCCGGTTCACGACTGATTCCTCTTGGGACATACAGCCGCACACTCCTAAAATCAGATCGGGATTGTTTTTTTTCAGCGCTTTTAAGTGCCCCAGCTCACCAAACACCTTGTTCTCGGCATTTTCACGGATCGCACATGTGTTTAACAAAATGACATTGGCATCATCAACAGAGTTTGTCGCTTCGTAACCGAGCGCCATAAAGATCCCTGCCATAACCTCTGTATCGTGTTCATTCATTTGGCAGCCGTACGTACGGATATAGAACTTTCTTCCGTCTCCCAATCCTTTAAATTGTTCAGAAATTTTAAAGTCATTATGATAAGTAACGGCTTCCTTGCCTCTTTTTTTCGCATCTTTTAAGGAAGGCGGAATATAAACAGCTTCAAAGTACTTGCTGTAATCCTTCTCGGATTTTTTGTCCGATGGATTAACTTGTCCGCTCTCTAATTTTTGCTTTTCATTCATGTCATGATTTCTCCTTTCAAACCAAACTTCCACCCTTCAGTATAAAGGTTATTGAAGCTCTGCACAACTGGCAACCTATCATTGTACACTCATTGAGAATAATAATCAATAAGGAATCAAAAGAGGAAGAGTATACTCTTCCTCTTACAATAGCTGGAGCTCCTTAGCCGTCTTTTCGATGACGGCAAGCGCCTCATCCAGTTCTTCTTTAGTGTGCTCAGCGGTAATAATCGTGCGAATTCTGGCTTTTCCCTTTGCTACAGTCGGGAAAACGATGCTTTGGGCAAAAACGCCGCGAGAAAGGAGCTGATCAGAAAATTGCTTTGCCACTCCTTCGTCACCTATTAAAATAGGAAGAATTGGCGTCTCACTCTGCGTGAGCGTCAGACCCATTTTCACAAGCATTGATTTAAAATAGGCCGTATTCTCCCACAAGCGCTCCATATGCTCCGGCTCTTCCAGCAAGACATCAATCGCTTCCATACAAGCTGCAGTGACAGCCGGCGGATGGGATGTGCTGAATAAAAACGGACGGCCTTTATGGCGCAAATAATCGATCAGCACCTTTGAACCTGCAGCGTAGCCACCGAGCACTCCGATTGCCTTGCTTAACGTTCCGACCTGAATATGGACTCTGCCGTCCAGACCGAAGTGATTCACCGTTCCCCTGCCGTTTTCACCCAGCACTCCCGATGCATGGGCGTCGTCCACCATTACAAATGCGTCATATTTCTCAGCGAGTTCTACAATATCAGGCAAAGGAGCTATGTTGCCATCCATGGAAAATACGCCGTCTGTCACAATCAGACGCATCCGATAATTCATTGACTTTCTCAGCACCCTCTCTAAATCACTCATATCGACGTGCTGATACACCTTTTTATCCGCCTTTGTCAGTCGGATTCCATCAATAATAGAGGCATGGTTCAATTCATCTGAGATGACAATATCCTCTTTTGAAAGAATACTTGAAAGTACGCCTTGGTTTGTTGTGAAGCCTGATTGGAATACAAGTGCCGCCTCCGTTTTTTTAAAGGCTGCCAGCTTTTTCTCAAGCTCTTGATGCATTGTAAATGTACCGGCAATCGTTCTCACTGATCCGGTGCCTGCCCCAAATTGCTGAACGGCCTCCTGCGCGGCTTTGATGAGTCTTGGGTGTGAAGTAAAACCGAGGTAATTATTAGAAGAAAGCTGAATGACGTTTTTGTGATTCACTGTGACAGCTGGGCCCTGCATTGATTCAAGCTGTTTGATCTCTTGCCATGTATGGTTTTCTTTCATTTTATCAAGCTCTGTTTTTAAAAACTCAAATTCCTTCATCATTTTTATCCCCCTTTATGGAAGTAATATCACTTTTCCGCACTGGCCGCTTCTCATCAGTTCAAATCCTTTCTCAAACTCCTCTAACGGAAACTGATGGGTAATAACAGGTGAAAGATCGAGCACGTTTGAGCTGAGCAATTGAGACACCTGCCGCCATGTCGAAAACATTTTTCTTCCTGTGATTCCTTGAATCGTAAGTCCTTTAAATACTACTTTATTCGTTAAATCAATTGTCACCGGATGTTCCGGCAAGCTGAGAATATGAAATCTTCCGCCATTCGCAGCCATCGTAAGACCTTGGGCAATCGCTGAGGGATGACCCGACATCTCACAAACGAGATCCACTCCTTCCCCATTCGTTAAAGCGCTTACAATTTTGAGCGGATCTTCTTTTTCAATAGAAACAGTACGTGTAGCTCCCATTTGTTTGGCAAGCGCCAACCTGTATTCATTTTTATCAATCGCTATCACTTGAGAAGCACCTGCTGCTTTTGCAACCGCAACAGCCATAAGACCAATCGGTCCGCATCCGATGACTGCAGTTGTTCCTCCTGCGGGCTGGCTCTCGAGTACTGTGTGAACCGCATTTCCTAAAGGTTCTTGAATGGAAGCAATCGCCGGGTCCATATCGGCGGGATTCTTCCAAACGTTATCAGCGGGGACTTTCACATACTCCGCAAAACAGCCTGCCGTGTCCACCCCAATAATAGCTGTATTGATGCAAACATGAGATTTTCCGGTTACGCAAGGGACACATTCACCGCAGACAATATGCGTTTCAGCAGACACATACTCCCCTACTTTTACATTGCCGGCATTCTCTCCTACAGCTTCAACAATGCCGCTGAACTCATGGCCGAAAACATAGGGAGTTTTGATTCTCTGGCGTGCCCATTGATCCCAATTATAAATGTGCACATCCGTGCCGCATATGGAAGCAGCTTTCACTTTTATGAGGACTTCATGTTTATCGATCTCAGGAATGGGAACTTCAGTCAGTACAGCACCGAACGACCCCTCCTTTTTCATTAGAGCTTCCATCTTTCCACTCCGCATGTACAATCCCCCTTGAAAAATTCTTATTACATTCGGATTGTACCATGATATGGAATAAGCGTAAACAGCACTGTCTTTCTGAGAAAGACAAAAGTATCTGTCTTGAAAAATGGGCGGAATTTTTTTCTGAAACGTTCTAAAACATTTCTGACTTGTGTATATCCGTCATTTATATGCTGAAAATACTATTGGAAGAAAATATCACAACAAATGAAAAACAACCTGTTTGCTCACGCAAACAGGTTGAGAATGCTTTATTTGTTTTTACCGAGGCTCCACGATTAATTTAATCGCCGTTCTTTCTTCCCCATCGATCTGAATATCAGTAAAAGCCGGAATACAAATCAAATCAACGCCGCTTGGCGCCACAAATCCCCTGGCAATCGCCACAGCTTTTACAGCCTGGTTTAATGCACCCGCTCCAATCGCTTGAATCTCGGCGGCCCCTCGCTCTCTTAACACACCTGCAAGTGCACCTGCCACTGAATTTGGACTCGATTTTGCTGAAACTTTTAAGATTTCCATTTCTGCTCCCCCTTAGTTTTACAATGGATAAGTGAGTGTTCATTAGAACAATCATTATTAGATGTTGCTATCCAAAAAGCCATCCCCACAATGCTTTTCAAAAATAGCGGGCTACCTTCCATTTTTACTATATTCACTAAGAAGTTGCTATATTCCTGCTTTTCTTTTTAATATTTTTATAAAATAACCCTATGCTAATTATTCAAAGAACATGTGATCATCATTGATCAGAATACGTTCAATTTTGACAGCCTTTTTCGTTTGATCGTCGATGTCAATGACAACTCCGCTCAACGTTGTTTTTCCTTCAGCGACAGTGAAGCGGACTGGAAGGTTCGTTTTGAATCGCTTAATAATCGTCTCTCTGTCCATCCCCAGTATACCATCATATGGGCCAGTCATTCCTACATCAGTAATATATGCCGTCCCCTTCGGTAAAATGCGGTTATCCGCTGTTTGCACGTGTGTATGAGTTCCGACGACAGCTGATGCCCGACCGTCTGTGTACCAGCCGAGTGCAAGCTTTTCACTTGTCGCTTCGGCATGGAAGTCGATAAAAATGTACGGTGTTCTTTTCGAAGCTTCGGCAATCAATTCATCCGCTTTTAAAAACGGATCATCAAGCGGCGGTAAAAACGTACGTCCTTGCAAATTAATGACGGCAAGCTCTTTGCCGTTTGCTTTCACATATGTGATCCCTTTTCCCGGTGTTCCTTCAGGAAAGTTTGCCGGGCGAACCAAGTTCGGAACGTCATCTATAAAATCGAAAATTTCTTTTTTATCCCATGTGTGGTTCCCCATCGTGATTGCATCTGCGCCGGACTGGATTAAGCTGTGATAAATTTTTTCCGTCAGGCCTTTTCCATGTGCGGCGTTTTCACCATTAATAATGGTAAAGTGAGGCTTATATTTTGTTTTTAGCTTTGGTACATATTCTTTTACCATGTCACGGCCCGGTGAACCGACAACATCTCCGATAAATAAAATTCTCATTTTGTAAATCCTTTCTTCTTAAAAATTCCTTGACCATCAAAAAAATAAAGTGATGCTTAGCGCATCACTTTATTTTGCATACTCTACGGCTCGAGTTTCTCTGATTACTGTCACTTTAATATGACCTGGATAATCGAGCTCGTCCTCAATTCGCTTACGGATATCTCGCGCCAGTCGATGAGCTTCAAGATCATTAATTGAATCCGGCTTCACCATAATACGCACTTCGCGTCCAGCCTGAATGGCAAATGATTTTTCAACACCTTCGTAGGACTCAGAAATTTCTTCGAGCTTTTCAAGTCTTCGAATATAATTCTCGAGCGTCTCACTTCGCGCGCCAGGTCTTGCAGCGGAAAGCGCATCTGCTGCAGCTACCAGCACAGCGATAATGGAAGTCGGCTCCTCATCCCCGTGGTGTGATGCAATACTGTTAATCACGACTGGGTGCTCTTTATATTTGGTCGCAAGCTCTACCCCGATTTCAACGTGGCTTCCTTCTACTTCATGGTCAATTGCTTTCCCGATGTCGTGAAGAAGGCCCGCACGTTTAGCAAGCTTTGCGTCTTCTCCAAGCTCCGATGCCATTAGACCGGCCAAGAATGCGACTTCCATGGAATGCTTAAGCACATTTTGACCGTAGCTTGTACGGAACTTTAAGCGGCCGAGGATCTTGATAAGATCTGGGTGGAGGCCGTGAACGCCAACCTCAAATGTCGTTTGCTCACCCATCTCACGAATATAGTCATCGACCTCGCGGCGAGATTTTTCAACCATTTCTTCAATCCGTGCCGGATGAATACGGCCATCCTGAACGAGTTTATCAAGAGCAATCCTTGCTGTCTCACGTCTGATCGGATCAAATCCGGAAAGAATGACAGCTTCAGGCGTATCATCAATAATCAGGTCGATACCTGTCAGCGTTTCAAGCGTACGAATGTTACGCCCTTCCCGTCCGATGATACGTCCTTTCATCTCATCATTTGGAAGATTGACAACTGATACCGTTGTTTCGGCAACGTGGTCCGCTGCGCAGCGCTGTAAGGCGAGTGAAAGAATGTTTTTCGCTTTCTTATCCGCCTCTTCTTTCGCGCGGTTTTCAGTTTCTTTTGTCATGATGGCGATGTCATGTGAAAGCTCGTTTTCAACCCGCTCAAGAATGATTTGTTTTGCTTCATCACGAGTCAGACTCGAAATTCGTTCCAACTCTGACTGCTGCATACGAATCATCTCATCCACTTTGCTTTCCATCTCTTCAATATGTTGTTGTCGTTCATTCAGAGAATGATCTTTCTTCTCCAACATCGCTTCCCGTTTATCAATTCCCTCATGTTTGCGATCAAGGTTTTCCTCCTTTTGGAGTAAACGGTTTTCTTGTTTTTGAAGCTCATTTCGTCTTTCACGAACTTCCTGTTCAGCATCTATTCGAAGTTTGTGGATTTCATCCTTTGCTTCAAGCAGAGCTTCTTTTTTCAGTGCTTCAGCATCACGCTTTGCATCTTCAAGAATTTGCTCGGCTGCACCGCGTGCGCCCGCAATTTTCGCTTCGGCAATGGTTTTACGAACAAAGTAGCCAACAACTAAACCGAGTAGAATCAGCAAAATGGAGATGAGAACCATCATAATTGGGGTCATACTTTCACCTCCTCTTGCTATGAACTTGGTTGTTGCTTAAATAAGTGTCGGCATGTACATTGTCTAGTTTTCTCAACATACAGAACCTTCACAGGGAATGAGTATTTTCATCGCCCTTGTCAAGTTTAAAATGGTTTAACAATCATGTTAAAAAAACAAATGTTACAACTTCATTGTAAATGTGTCGGAAATACTTGTCAAGCTTGCCATCTTAACGTTTGCCGACTGCCGTCTTTTAACGTGCCGAATGCAATCCTTCCAAAGAAGATCATAAATCATTCTTGATTCAGAAGCTGGTATATTTTATTGTTCACTTGGCCTAATTTAGCGTTATTTTGAATGTTTGACAACAAAACAACAATGGTTTGCCCAGATTTGCTAAAGCTGTTCAAGATGTTGAAGCCCGGCATGACACCATGGTTTGAATAGCTTCCGGGAGCGACATAAAATCCCATACCATATGTAGAGCTGCTCCCTGGCGTAAACATCTTTTCGTAGCTTTTTGGCGAATACAGTTTGCCATCTATCAGCGCTTGGTCAAATTTGTACATATCTATAGCGCTCATATAAATATCACCGGCTCCATACAACTGAGATAGATCAGGCATATACGGTGTAACCGTTCTGCTGCCCTTCAGCTTATACCCGACAGCAGGATAAGGTTCTTTATTATATGTTTTATAAAAGCCTGCATGCGTCATTCCCGCCGGTTTAAAAATATGATTCGTTATGTATTGTTCATAAGACTCACCACTTACTTCAGCAATAATATAAGCGAGAACAGAATAATTGGAATCCTTATAGTCCCATACGCCCGGCTGACGTTTGATTCCCTGACGTTCTATGTCTTTTATTAAATCGTCCGGAGTGATTGCGCCATTGCCTTCAATATGTCCATTTATTCCCGATGTATGTGTAAGCAGGTTCTTCAAAGTAATTGTTTGTCCATTGGGAAAATGAGGTAAATATGTGCTTACAGGATCACTTGTTTGAAGTTTCCCTTTTTCCTCAAGCTGCAAAATAGCGGTTGCAATCAACGCTTTTTGTGACGAACCGACATAAAAAGATGTCAATGGATTATTTTGAATGTGATGTTTACGGTCTGCATAACCAAAACCTTTACTTGTTACGATTTCTCCATTTCTGACAATCATGGCTGTTCCGCTGAAACCGATCTCTTTTAAATAATTGCTGATTTTTTGATTACGGTCGACTATTTTGATTTGTTCGTCTGTTTTTTTGGTGGTTTTCTTTTTGACTTCTTTTTTCTGGCTGGTATCTGAAACTGCTGCAGTTTCTTGTGATGGCTCGTTCTCTTCACTATTTCGTTGAAGCGCATTCCAAATCGTGAAGCAAATCATCACTGCTAAAAGACCAAGCAAAAGTTTGCCTCTTTTATTTAGTTTTCTCCGTCTGCGTTTCGCAGTTCTTCTGCGGGTTGGGCTTGTCATTCATTTTTTCCTCCCGAAATAAATTCCATTTTGCACACGTTTTGTTAGACGAATAAAGCACTAAAAAAGTTGTCAAAAAAAGCAATATTTTTATCGTTTTTTTGTAAAAATACAAAAAGGCTGAGTTTTTCACTCAGCCTTTTGTATCATTTCAAACTTATTTTATTTTTATTCTTCAAATTCGAGTTCTTCTTGTGCCTCTCCAGCTTGCTGCTGAACTGCTCCGTGATTATCCAAGCCGTAATGTTCGCGAATTTGCTCCTGGATCATCAGCATGATATCTTTATTTTCTTTCAAGAATTGTTTTGCATTTTCACGGCCTTGGCCAAGACGCTCTTCTTCATAAGAATACCATGAACCGCTTTTTTGCACGATATCAAGTTCAGTTCCAAGATCAATGATTTCGCCTTCTTTTGAGATGCCTTCTCCGTACATAATGTCAACCTCGGCTGTACGGAACGGCGGAGCTACCTTGTTTTTCACGACTTTGATTTTCGTTTTGTTCCCCATTACGTCGTTTCCTTGTTTCAGCTGTTCAGCACGGCGCACTTCAAGACGCACGGAAGAGTAGAATTTCAGCGCACGGCCGCCAGGAGTTGTTTCCGGGTTCCCGAACATAACGCCGACTTTTTCACGAATTTGGTTAATGAAAATCGCAATTGTCTTCGATTTGTTAATGGCCCCTGAAAGCTTACGAAGCGCTTGAGACATTAAGCGTGCTTGTAAACCGACATGCGAATCTCCCATGTCGCCTTCAATTTCCGCTTTCGGCACGAGAGCTGCCACAGAATCGACAACAACAATGTCAACTGCACCGCTTCGAACCAGCGCTTCCGCAATTTCAAGCGCCTGCTCGCCTGTATCAGGCTGAGACAGTAAAAGCTCTTCGATATTGACTCCGAGCTTTTGCGCGTATACCGGATCTAGCGCATGCTCCGCATCGATAAACGCGGCTTGTCCGCCCTGCTGCTGAACCTCAGCAATCGCATGAAGCGCCACAGTTGTTTTACCTGAGCTTTCAGGACCATATACTTCAATAATCCGCCCGCGCGGATATCCGCCAATTCCTAATGCCGTATCAAGAGCGAGGGAGCCGCTTGGGACAGTAGAAATTCTTGTATCTGTCTTTTCTCCCAGTTTCATAATGGAACCTTTGCCGAACTGTTTTTCTATTTGTTTAAGAGCCATATCTAAGGCTGCCTGACGATCACTCATTCTATTTTTTCCTCCTTTATGTTACCACTACATATACTATACCCTGTTTGAAGGGATTTGCCAAGAAAAAAGCGAACGCATATTCGGATTTTTTCTTGGCGTGATTTCTATCAAAATATCATAATGTATCAGAGAAATCATGTTTTTTTAGGAGGATAATGTGCTGAAAATATTATATTTGCTCTAAAAGCTTCAAGATTAAATGGCAGCCGTATTTGGCACCGCGTTTTCTGATTCCCGTTCTGGAGCCCGCAAAGTGAAACTCGTGAACCTCTTCTTTTCCATTAGCTGAAATACCGATAAACACATGCCCAGGCTCATGCCCTTCTTGAGTATCAGGTCCTGCTACACCGGTAAAGCTGATGCCGATGTCGCTACCAGTGAGCTTTTGAACACCCTTTGCCAGCTCTGATGCGCACTCCTTGCTGACCGCGCCAAATTGATCTAATGTTTCCTTCTTAACGCCAAGCACATTCTGCTTCATGTCGTTTGTATAGCAAACGACGCCGCCGGCAAATCGTTTTGAAGCACCGCTAAGATCCGTCAGCCATTCAGAAAACAGCCCGCCGGTAAAACTTTCCGCCGCGGAAATCGTAATGCTTTTTTCCTTACATGCTTTAGAAAGCTCTTTTACAAGGGAAGTATCATCGTAACCATAGAAAAATTCACCGACACGTTCTAAAATAACAGCCTCTGTTTCTTTTAACAGACGCTCTGTTTCCTTTTCGTCAGCATGCTTGGCTGTCAGACGCAGCGTCACCTCTCCATCTGCCGCCAAAGGAGCGATTGTCGGGTTGGTTTGTGCATCAATAATATCTTCCAAATCGGCTTCAAGCTGAGATTCACCAATACCGAAAAAGCGAAGAACGGTTGACACAATTTTTTCATTTGAACCCATCTTTTTCAGCAGAAGAGGCTTTGCCTCGTTTTCAAACATGGGACGCAATTCGCTTGGCGGTCCAGGAAGAAGCATATAAAAGCGCGATTCATGTTCTGTGAGCATTCCCGGTGCCATTCCAAAGTGATTTGCCAGTACGTCAGATCCTTCGATTACAAGCGCCTGTTTTCTATTATTAGGTGACATCGTCCGTTTTGTTCGTTTGAAATAGTCCTCAATGGATTGGAACGCCTCATCATTTAACACAAGCTGACGTCCCAGCGCATTTGCAATCGTTTCTTTCGTCAGATCATCTTTTGTCGGTCCGAGACCTCCTGAAAAAATAATGAAGTCAGAGCGTTCTTCAGCAATGCGGATGACCTGCTTCAGCCGGTCCGGGTTATCTCCGACTGCTGTATGATAAAATACGTTCACTCCGATTTCAGCGAGCTGTTTGCTGATAAATTGAGCATTTGTATTGGCGATCTGGCCAAGCAATAGCTCTGAACCGACTGCAATAATTTCTGCTTTTTTTGGAAATTCCATGACGAAGTCCTTCTTTCTTAGTTAGATGTTTTTAACGCTTCCCAGTTTTTAGCGAAATATTCCCAGCCTGAGACGACAGTAAAGAAGACGGCTACCCACAGCGCTAAGTCAGCGAACGGGAATGACACAAGTTCAAACGGAAGATTATGAAGAAGCAATGCGGAAACCGCAATGATTTGTGCCCAGGTTTTAATTTTACCAAGCATGTTAGCAGCTACGACTTCTCCTGTTCCGGCTAAGACAAGCCTTAAACCTGTCACGGCAAACTCTCGGCTGATAATCACAATGACCATCCAGGCTGGAGCAAGATCAAATTGAACAAGGATAATTAACGCTGCGGATACAAGCAGTTTGTCCGCAAGCGGATCTAGAAATTTTCCGAAGTTTGTAACGAGATTCAGTTTTCGGGCATAATATCCGTCTATCCAGTCTGTTGTGGATGCAATAATAAATAGAATAGCCCCCGCCAAGTGTGCGACCGGAATCGATTCGTCTCCAAATTCGAGCCTGCCCCAGTCAAACGGTGCCAGCATGATAATCATGAAGATTGGGATTAATGCGATTCTAGCAAGTGTGATTTTATTTGGTAAGTTAAACATAAAGCCCCTCCAATTTCATACTCGGACGTGAAGAAAAGTCATCTGGTAATTAAGATGACTTTTCTTCCTTTTTATTTACAATCTTTATGGTTTGTGCCATCACTTTTTTCGGGTCAAGTTCATATGAAAGAACCTCACCGTTGATTTTTATTTTCAGATTAGGTGCATATCCGGTGCGGATTTCAACTTGTTTCTGATCAGTTATGTCTTTTTTATAGGTTTCGCCTTTTTTCAGCGTTCCCTCTTTTAACGAGCTGCTGTTTTCATCGCGTACTCGAATCCAAGAACTGTCTGATGCCTTCAGTTCGAGCTCGATTTTATCAGCGCCGGACACTTCATAAGTTGTTAATGATCCTTCAGTGCCAGTTGCTTTAATCTCCAGTTTATCACTGTCGCTTTCTTCTTTTTTATCTTCTTTTTCTTTCGTTTCTTTTTTAGTGTCTGTCTCTTTTTCAGAGCTGTTGCTTTGATACTCTTTTAGTGATGAATCTTTTGGGATTTCGTACTTGCTTTCACTTTGCGTAATTGATTTTTCAGATGCGGCATTGTTATCATCGCTGTTTTTATGATTCGCAAACTGAATGATCGCGTACACAATCGCAATCACGACAATCACGCCGAGAATGACAAGTATCGTTGGCAGCAGCTCCAGCGCCTTAGATGCTGGCTTTGGCATTTCCTTTTGAAGATTCATGCCGGAGATCTTTTCAGACACATCGTCATGATACGTATTTGGAATATCTTTTTTATGCTCCTCAAACAGCTGATCCGCATCAAGCCCGACAGCTTCCGCATATTGCTTGATGAATGCCCGAACATAAAACTTCCCCGGAATAATGTCATAGTTTCCTTCCTCCAAGGCGGTTAAATACCTTTTTTGAATCTTTGTTGCCGCTTGGAGATCATCCAATGACATTGCTTTTTCCTCTCTGGCTTCTTTGAGCCGGATTCCTAGTTCAGTCACAACAAACACCTTCCAATTTTAAAAATCAAAGCTTGAAAACCCGGATTGGTCAAACATTTGGGGTTCTTCGGCATGTTCATATGTAATAACCTCATCAGGGTCATTTCTAAGTTCAATAATATAATCAAAGTCATCTAGTGTATACTCTGTATTTTGAACGAATATGTCCGGATGCTCCACCACTTTTGTTGCAGGCAGCCTCATGATTTCTCTGACCAGCTGGAGGTGGCGTTCTGATCCTCTTCGTGTTGACACAATTCCGTCCACGATAAAGACGTTTTCAGTGCTGTATTCATCGGCAATCAGCTGGCTTCTTATCGTCTGCTTCAGCAAGGTTGATGACACAAACAGCCACCTTTTGCTTGCACACACGCTGGAGGCCACAATCGATTCCGTTTTTCCGACACGCGGCATCCCCCTGATCCCGATTAATTTATGGCCTTCTTTTTTGAACAGTTCGGCCATAAAATCGACTAATAAGCCTAGCTCGTCCCGTTCAAAGCGGAACGTTTTCTTGTCATCGGCATCCCTTTGAATGTAACGGCCGTGACGTACGGCAAGACGGTCGCGAAGCCTCGGTTCTCTCAGCTTCGTTACTTTAATTGTTTCCATCGTTTTTAAGATTGATTCTAATCGTTTAATTTGATCTATATGGCGGCACCTGAGGAGCATTCCCCTTCTGGAAAGATCGACGCCGTTTATCGTTACGATGTTAATAGAAAGCATCCCAAGAAGAGATGAAATATCCCCGAGCAGTCCGGGGCGGTTCACTTGAATTTCATATTCAAAATACCATTCGAGCTTTGCCAAATGATATACCCCCTTCATTGTGGCAAAATTTTACCTTCCTTTATCATAAAGCATTTTTCTCTAATTAGAAAGAAGAATGTTGCTGTGATGAGGAAAACATAAAAAAGAGAGGAAAAATCCCCTCTCTTCTTAGTGAGTGCTGTTATTTTCAACAAGCTTAACCATCATATTGGCAATTGCGTGCTGTTCATCTTTTGATGCTACGCTCCAAAGATCTGCCAGCACTTTTTCCTGCTCGTTCTTAGATTCCACTTCATTAGCCAAGTAACTGCCGATTTCTGTCGCAAGATCTGTAATAGTATCCTGGCTCATACCTTTATCTTGCGCATAGTTCAGACGGTCGCCAAGGAAGTTTTTCCAGTTATCCCAGTTTTCTAATACTGACATGCTCGTTTCCTCCATTTCATGTGAAGTTACAAGATTATTGTGTCCTTCGCAAAAGAAACTATACACCGAATATTTTCGAATCAGCAGTGCCAACCGCCATTCACCGACAGAATTTGGCCGGTAATATATGACGCTTTTTCAGACAAGAGAAATGCTGTTGCATCGGCAATTTCTTGCGGCCGGGCAAGCCGGCCAATCGGGATCTCATCAGCAATCTCTTCTTTTTCAGACAGGGTAAATTGATTCATCATATTTGTATCAACCGCGCCCGGCGCTACGGCGTTTACTCTGATTCCGCTTGGCGCCAGCTCCTTAGCCAGTCCTTTTACAAACGAGTGCTGAGCTCCCTTTGCCATGCTGTACAGCACTTCACAAGATGCTCCAGTCTCGCCCCAAATAGAGCTGACAGCCACAATCGCTCCTGATTTATTCCGGATCATGCCTGGAAGAAGGTTTCTCGTCAACATATACGGACTCGCCACATGGAGCTGAACCATTTCCTGAACTGTTGCATTATCCACATCCGTAATCAGTCCGAAATGGCTTCTTCCGCTATTTAAAACAATCGCATCAACCGGCTGAACAATTGAACTTGTCAGCTTATCTGCTCCTTCTGGCGCGGACAGATCGGCTTGCAAAGTTTCAGCATGCACGCCAAACGTCTCTCTTAGTTTTTCAGTAAGCTCCGCTGCCGCGTTTTGATTTGTATTATAATGCAGAAGCAGATTGTATCCCTCTGCCGCAAGGGTTTCACTTATGCTTTTGCCGATGCCGCCGCTTGCTCCGGTGATTAGTGCTGTTTTGTTCATCCTCTTTCCTTCTTTCCGCAGAAAAACACCCCTCACACTGGAGGGATGTTTGTTTATGATTTAGGAACAACCTTGCAGACAGTCAGTCTGTCTGCAGCAATTTCCTCTTGTATGACTTTCTGGACATCCTCGAGGGTAATTTGCTCGAGAACCGTTACGACGTCAAACAGGCTCATATCCAAGAAAGCATAACGGGTAAATTGATTGGCAATGTATTCAGGTGAATTCAGCGCTTTTAAGAATGTACCGATCTTTTTCTTTCTGGCAAGTTCAATCTTTTCAGCAGTAATCAGTTCACCGGCGCGCAAAAGCATGCTTGAAATGTCTTCTGCCAATTGATCAGGCTCCGGCGTATCGCCGCCGATCGCCGCAAAACCGAACCCATATTCAGCAGTAAAATCAAAGCTGAACGTTTCGTCAATATACCCTTTTTCATAAAGTGATTCGTACTGGGCAGAGCTTTTGCCGAAAAGAGATTCAAGCAATAAGTTCATTGAAAGTTCATGCTTTAACAGCTCTTTGCCTAATTTAAACGGATTCTTTGATTTCAGCCCGACAAGGCATTTCGGTCCCTGCACATTCATTTTGATCTCTTTTTCTTTTCGGAAAACAGCTTCTTGCTCTTTCACTTCTTCCCGTTTGATCTCCGGCTGGTCAGTATACGGCTTTCTCTCCTGATTTTCTCTTACCTGAGAAATGATCGCTTCAGGATCTACAGGCCCGACAATAAAGAGGAGCATGTTGCTCGGGTGATAAAACGTTTCATAGCATTCATAAAGAAGGTCTTTTGTAATATGTGAAATGCTTTCTACTGTTCCTGCTATGTCAATTCTGACAGGATGTTCTTTGTACATGTTTTCAATGACCCCGAAGTAAAGCCTCCAATCGGGGTTGTCGTCATACATGTTAATCTCCTGCCCGATAATCCCTTTTTCTTTTTCAACCGTTTTTTCAGTAAAATACGGGTCCTGTACGAAATCGATGAGCGTCTCTAAATTGCGTTCAACATTTGATGTGCTTGAGAAAAGATAAGCCGTTCTTGTAAATGACGTAAACGCATTAGCAGAAGCGCCCTGTTTGCTGAAATCTTGAAAAACATCTCCGTCCGCTTTTTCAAACAGCTTGTGCTCAAGAAAATGGGCAATGCCGTCTGGCACGTGAACCATCTCATTTTTATCTAAAGGGACAAACCGGTTATCTATAGAGCCGTACTTTGTTGTAAAGACCGCATATGTTTTGTTGAAACCTTTTTTCGGCAAAACGTAAACGTCAAGTCCGTTCGGCATTTTTTCATGGTACAGCGTCTCCTGAAGCTGTTCGTATTCGATTGGTTTGATCAAGATGCACCCTCCGTCCCTTTTAAGAAATAAGTCGTATCAAGCTGAATCTTTTCGCCGGCTTTCACGATATCCTCTTTTGTGACCTGCTCAATATTGGCAAGAAATTCTTCGATAGGAATATCGACTTGGGCAGCGGCCTGCTGATATAAAAATTCAGATAAACCGTACGCTGTATCAATGGTTTCCAGCACTTGATTTCGAATGACAGCCTTTGTCTGAGCGATGTCCTGCTCGCTGAAGTCGCCGTTTTTCATTGCCTGAAATTGCTCAGCAATAATAGAAACAGCCTGTTCGTAATTTTTCACTTCAATGCCCGACATCACCATTAACAAGCCTTTAAAACTTTCTATACGCGAAGCGGCGTAGTATGCAAGACTGGCTTTTTCCCGAACATTGATGAAAAGCTTGGAATGAGAGAATCCGCCAAACAATCCGTTAAACACTTGCAAAGCAGGATAATCCTGATCCGTATAAGTGATGCTGGTGCGGTAGCCGATATTCAGCTTTCCTTGTTTGACGTCTTCTTCATCAATTACTTCTTTAGGCTGGGCTTTTTGCTCAGCGTGATTGTTTTCAGGCGTGCCGAGGTTGCGCTCTTTTGCTTGGAAATACTTATCAATTGCCGCTTGCACTTGGTTAGTGTCCACATCGCCAACGACATAAAGATCGAGCTGGTCTTTTTGGATAGCGCTTTGATATGTTTCATATAATTGATCGGCCGTAATGGCATCGACATCGTCGATTTCCCCATTGACATGGAGCGCGTAAGGCTCATTTTTGCACATTTCCTGTATCAGCCTTAAATTCGAGTAGCGCATTTTATCGTCATAGACGGCTTGGATTCTTTGCTTGAGCGTCCGTTTTTCCTGAGCCACATATTGTGATTGAAAAGCGCCTCCTTCTAAAGCAGGTGAAAAGACGATTTCTGCAAGAAGCTGCAGTCCTTTTTCAAGAAGCGGCGTTTGATCTTTTAAATATTTTTCATTCGGGACTTCAAGCCTGAACGTAATGACGTGCCGCTCTCCTTTTTTCGAAAGATCCGCCGAAACGGACGTGCCGTATAGTTCATCCAAATAAGAACGCAACTCTGCGGTTTTCGGATGGCTTTTTGTTCCGCGAAGAAGCACATGCGGAAGCAGCGCTCTTTTGGTGACTTGGTCCTTTGTCAGCGGTGCAAGCATTTTAAAAATAAGCGAGACGGTTTTGAATTTTTCTGTTTTTACAATGTGTGCGGTTAAACCGCCGTGCTTTGTTTTGATTTCATTTACATATGACATATGGAACCTCCTTCGTTCATTTCTTATTAGTATGTATTATGACCAATTTTCAGCATCCGCAGAAACACTCTTTCATGTAATTATAGCAACTGTAGGATTTATAAGGAAACAATAACCTCCGCACGACAGGACGGAGGCTGTATAGGTTAATCCATTTTCTACCTGAAAGACCTCTGTTTGCGCCTGCAGAACGACAGTTGTAAACTGCAAGAGAGAAAGATTTTTCGCTATCACAGCAAAAAAGACGGTTGGCTAGACCGTCCCTAAGTTTTTTTCTTCCTCTTCACTTTTTTTAGCATCCACAGTAAAAAGCACTAAGAATAAAGCAATGATGCTGCAAAACGCCGATAGAATGAAAATCAGCCAGTTTGCATTAGACATTAATGCCGCAAACACAGGTGGACCGAGAGCTACTCCTATAAAGCGCATGCTATTGTAAAAGGAGGAAATGGTTCCGCATTGCTCACTTTCAATTCCTTCGGTTATCAGTGCATCTAAAGCAGGAAGCGCCATTCCAATCCCAATCCCGCCAAAGCTTAAAAAGACAAATAAAAAATAAAAACTGTGGTTCCACCACAAGGCAATAAACGACAGGGTTAACAGAATCATTCCCGTAACAACGCAAAATTTCATTCGGACTTTATCTTTGCCAATCTTTTTGCCTGCTATAAATGAACTGGTTGACAAAAATAAAAGTGGGATTGCCAGTAATCCGCCTTTAGCCACTCCGTCAATGTCATACTTGTTCTCCAGCGTATCTGACAAATAAAATAATACGCCAAATAACAAAAACATAATCACACACCCGATAATAAAGACCGTATAAAGCCAGCGCCCATCCTGTTTAAAGATTTTCCGCACACTCTTGATAAATTCAGAAACTGCTGGCGCATCTTCATCTTCTTCAGGCTTGGCCACCAGAAACAACACGAGCAAAAAGCTGATCAAACAGAAAAACGGAATAAACCAAAATGGGACAAACCAGTACCAGGAAGCCAGTAAGGCGCCAAGTATCGGACTCAATACCTTCCCTGACGTGTTGGCAGTTTCAATATCACCAAGGCCGGCGCTGACCTTTTCATCGTCTCCTTGAAACAAATCGCCGATAAACGGCATAACGATAGGAGCTGCCCCTGCAGAGCCGATACCTTGAAGAACCCGACCCGCCAAAATCATAGCATAAGGATTTTTCATATAGGTTGAGGCAAAAGCAGCCACCAACCCACCTAATCCTGCAATGAGGAGGCATGGAAGCAATATTTTTTTTCTCCCGAATCGATCCGACAAATATCCGGCAATCGGAATGCAAATAATCGCTACTACTGAATATACAGTAATGATTAAAGACACTTGAAATGAAGTCACTGACAGCTTTTTCTCCATCATCGGAAGAACAGGAATCAGCATGGAGTTCCCTAGTGTCATCACAAGCGGTACGGAAGACAATGCAATAATATTTTTCATTCCATTTTTCTCTCTCAACATTTTCACCCATTCACTTTCTTGTCATCCCTTATATGTTGCGTTAACTGAAGTGAAAGTATGTACAAAGAAACACGAATCAGTGCAAATAAAAAAACAGACACATCACAGCGCCCGTTTTAGAATCGTTTACGCAAAACATGAAATCTGAATTTGTCAGCTCTAAAATAGTTTAATGAGTAAAGCACCGGTTTATCGTGCTGATCGTAATGGGTTTGTTTTAACAGCAAAAGAGCTGTTTCTGGATCGCATTCCAGCACTGGAGAAATGGTATCATGATAGCCGATCGGTTCAATATCAGTCACGGCATAGCTGATCACGGAGCCTGAATTTTTCTCAAGCAGGTCAAACATGGATTCTTGTTGATGAGAGAAAGAATTCGGCAAAATATCCATCGGAATTTTGTCTATACAATACACAATCGGCTGTCCGTTAGCTGTTCTGACTCGTTCGAGGTAAAAAAGTTCTTGCTCATCTTCCAAATGAAATCTCTTAATATCATCTTCAGACGGCATAAGCACTTGGGATGATAGAAAAATCGTACCAGGCGTCATATTTGCTTGTTCTATCATCTTCGTTACACTGTTCAGCTGTTCAATGCCCGAAAGAAATAACGGCTTAGAATGGACAAAAGTGCCTACACCATGTCTTCTGATAATGACATGCTCTTCTTCCAGTATCCGCAAGGCTTCTCTAAGCGTCGCTCTGCTGACACCAAGCTTTTTGGAAAGCTCAAATTCAGAAGGCAGCTTTTCCTTCTCAGTGTAGATGCCATTTTTTATATCCTCTTTAATTCGTTCAATTACTTTCAAATACAAGTGCCGATTATCAGCTTTTGTAGACATGTTTCCCCTCCGTAAACCACTTTCGATAAAAATTATTGAACAATTGGGACAACTATATCATGTTTTGTCGAAAAAATAAATAGCAAGGTTATCAGTTTACATAATGTTATTATTGATAACTGGAGAAAGCTGAACTCCCTTCATTAAGAAGAGAGCTCATCATATTTCTCTTTTGATAATAAGACTTCCCTAGGTTTGCTGCCTTCATACGGCCCGACAACGCCCCGTTCCTCCATGGCGTCAATCAGGCGCGCCGCTCTCGTATAACCGATCCTGAATCTTCTTTGCAGCATTGAAACAGATGCCGTCTGCATGCCGACGATTAATTCAACAGCTTCATCATAAAGATCATCGGTAACTTCGGAATGAGTTTCCGTTGTCTCATCAGGAATCATTTCTTCCTGATATTGCGCTTTCTGCTGCGTAATCACATGGTCGACGACCTTTTCCACTTCGTCATCCGACAAAAATGCTCCCTGCACACGGACAGGTTTATTAGCCCCGACAGGCAAAAACAGCATATCGCCGCGGCCGAGCAGCTTCTCAGCGCCACCCATGTCAAGAATCGTCCTTGAATCCGTCTGTGAAGATACGCTGAACGCGATTCGTGACGGAATATTCGCTTTGATGACCCCTGTGATAACGTCAACCGACGGCCGCTGTGTCGCAATAATGAGATGGATGCCGGCAGCCCGCGCCATTTGGGACAATCTCGTAATTGAATCCTCCACATCAGATGAAGCGACCATCATGAGATCGGCAAGCTCGTCCACAATCACAACGATATACGGCAGCTCCGGCTGTTTCGCTCCTTCTTCGTTGGCACGTTTTATATAATCATTGTATCCTTCAATATTTCTTGTACCCGTATGAGAAAATAATTCGTACCGCCGCTCCATTTCATTGACAACCTTTTTCAAAGCCTGTGACGCTTTCTTCGGATCAGTTACAACCGGAGCAAGCAAATGCGGAATCCCGTTGTAGACATTCAGCTCTACCATTTTAGGATCGATCATCATCATTTTCACTTCATGCGGTTTCGCGCGCATCAAAATACTCGTAATAATGCCGTTGACACAGACGCTCTTCCCGCTTCCGGTTGCGCCTGCGACTAAAAGATGGGGCATCTTGTTTAACTCAGCCAGCACAGCTTCACCTGAAATATTGCGGCCGAGTCCAATTAGCAGCTTTGCGTCCGGTCTGTCATTCAATTTAGAATCCAGCACTTCCTTCAGCGATACCATCGCCACTTCTGCGTTCGGAACCTCAATTCCGATTGCTGATTTGCCTGGTATTGGCGCTTCGATCCTGATATCCTTTGCAGCAAGTGCAAGCGCTAAATCATCGCTTAAATTGACGATTTTGCTAACCTTCACTCCGACATCAGGATACACTTCATATTTTGTTACGGCCGGCCCGAGATGAACCTGTGTGACTTTCGCCTTTACGCCAAAGCTTTGGAAGGTGCGTTCGAGCTTTCTCGCATTTTCATAAATATTCTTTTTATCTGCCTGCTGGCCAGTATGCTTCGGATCTGCCAGTAAATCAAGTGACGGCATCTCATAATCCTTATTTTCTAGCTCCGTAAAGGTCATAGGCGGAGCAGAAACAGTTTCCTGATCACCTGTCTCAGTCTGGATGTCCTGAATCGGTTCTGGTACAGGTTCAGCTCGTTTTTCTATGACTGGAGGCTCTTCATCTTCATTACGATCTGAAAAACTCGAGATAATCGGCTCTGAATGAATAAGAGGCGATACCGTTTCCAAATCCCCCTCTTCATCAGAAGGCTCCGGTTCCATTTGCTGTTTTTTGCGGGCCGGTTTTTGTTTTTTGCTCGGCACTTTCGTTTTTTTCGATGACTTCATATTGGTTTTGACGGATTTCATATCATCAATAAATGCAAACCATTGTTCTTTTATAAAGCGGCCAATCGGGCTCATCCACTTTTTCAGCGTTTCTTGAAGAGAGCGCCCTGTGACTAAAATCATTCCGATCAAAATCATAACAATCGCCATGATCTGAGAACCAGTTGACGCAAATAAAAAGTGTGAAGCCGCAAATAGCAACGCACCGATCATCCCTCCGCCTAAATCAGGTGAAGCGGAGCTGCCTTTCATGTCCATCAAAAACAATTCCCATGTGTTGCGCACCACGCTTGCGGACTCAATAGACCCTTTGTGCGTCAAATTTTTAAACAGCTGCACGTGAGAAAGCAGCAATATGCTTGCAATAATACAGTACAATCCGGCCTTTCGTCTCGTTAATAAGCTTGGCGTTTTCTTCTTCCAAAACAGCGAGACTCCTAACACTAATAAACCTAACAAGCATAAAATAAACCACTCTCCAGCAAAAAAGCGGAACAAGTAAATAAAGGTTTGCCCGACTACCCCCAGCTGCAGAATCGCAATAATTGAAATGGCTATACACAGCAATCCGTTGAGTTCGTATTTTATATTGAGCTGTTTCGCCTGTTTTTTTCTTGATTTTCGTTTTTTCTTTGCCACACTCATCACCTTACTGCGTTAAAAAATATAAGTTCATACATAATGAAGAAAGCAGCCGATTACAGGCTGCGTTTTTTCTGTAGGATTCCCCTATTATAGCATATTTTGCCCTTAAAAAAGGGGTGGATCTTATACGTTTAATTTCAGCTTTTGTCCCGGTGAAATGTCCGGGTGCAGAAAATGCATTGGATTTGTGCTCATGATTTGAATAACTTCCGCTTCATTGCCTTTCATCTCGACAAGAAGCGGCACACCTCTATATTCAATTTGCTCATGTGCGCTTGTCTGTTGGTTCTGTTCAGCAAAAACAATTTCCTGCGGCATCATAGTATACAGAATCATTGAATCATCCGTCCTTCTTCTGCTCTTGCTTCCTCGATCAGCTCGTTCAGTTTATTGATCGCTTGTCCGACTCCTCCGACGTGATCGATCAATCCGTACTCGACAGCATCCTTACCAACGACATTTGTTCCGATGTCGCGTGTTAAGTTTCCTTTTGAAAACATCAGCTCTTTGAACTTATCTTCGTTTACATTTGAGTGGCTTGTTACAAATTTAACAACTCTTTCTTGCATCTTATCCAGGTATTCAAACGTTTGCGGCACACCAATTACCAGCCCTGTCAGCCGAACGGGATGAATCGTCATCGTTGCTGTTTCAGCAATATAGCTGTAATCACAGGATACCGCAATCGGAACGCCGATGGAATGCCCTCCGCCAAGCACGATGGAAACGGTCGGTTTTGATAATGATGCCAGCATTTCCGCTATTGCGAGACCCGCCTCAACATCTCCTCCGACAGTATTTAATATAATCAGCAGGCCTTCAATTTTGGGATTCTGTTCAATTGCCACAATCTGCGGGATGACATGCTCATATTTTGTTGTTTTGTTTTGCGGAGGAAGCTGAACATGGCCTTCTATTTGTCCGATAATGGTCAGACAATGAATATTTGTATCTTGGGGCAGCTGCGGAAGCGTCGTTTCACCAAGCTGCTGTATTTTATTCATAATGCTGTCTTTCGCGTCATTTTTTTCAGGACGCTCTTCTTCTGCGTTTTCCATACGATGATCCATTTCGCTTTCACCCTTTCCGAATTTCTCTTTGTATTATGAACAAAGATACTCAATTCAATCCCGGCTTGAAAGGCAAAAAAATAAAGACCGGAGCAGCTCCGGTCTTTAGTCAGACATTATACTTCCATAATAATTGGGATGATCATCGGTTTGCGTTTCGTTTTTTCATATAGGAATTGGTTCAAAGCATCTCGCATTGCCTGCTTCAGCGTTGACCATTCAACATTTGATGTTTCAGTCGCTTCTGTCACGATGGAACGGACAAGCTCAGTAGCCTGTACGATAAGGCCTTCAGATTCTCTTACATAAACAAAACCGCGAGTGATAATTTCTGGTCCTGATACAAGATGTTTCTTTTGTTTATCAAGTGTAATGACAACGATTAAAATTCCGTCCTGTGAAAGCAAGCGGCGGTCTCTTAATACGATATTGCCGATATCACCGACACCCAAACCATCAATTAAAATATTGCCGTACGGAACTTTATCCCCAATTTTTACGTTTTGGCCGCGGAATTCAACGACGTCTCCTTTTTCAATTAAGAAGATATCACTGCGCTTCATGCCGATTTCTTCAGCGATTTTTGAATGAGCTTTTTGCATTCTGTATTCGCCGTTTACAGGAATTAAATATTTTGGTTTAAGCAGATTGATCATCAGCTTTAACTCTTCTTGTGAGCCGTGGCCAGATACATGGACACGCTTTTGTGCAAAGATGACTTGTGCACCGGCTCTCGCAAGAAGATCTACTGTTTTAGAATAAATGAGTTCCTGCCCAGGGATTGGAGTTGACGCAATGACAACCGTATCCCCTTCTTCAATGTTCAGCTGTTTATGGGCTTTGTTTGCCATTCTTGTCAGTGCAGCTAACGGTTCACCTTGGCTGCCGGCTGTAATAATGGCCACTTCGCGCTTCGGATATTTCTTGACATCCTGTACAGAAATAAACATTTCATCATCTGCTTCAATATATCCGAGCTTTCTTGCCAGCTGCAGGACAGATTGAAGATTTTTTCCGGCAACGGCAATCTTTCTGCCATTTTGAGCCGCTGCATGAATGACTTGCTGGATCCGGTTAATATTGGATGCAAAAACAGCAATAATCACCCGGTTCACTGAATTATACAGCGCGTCCGAAATTTCTCCGCTGACAGCAGCTTCCGAAGGTGTATAGCCCGGGCGCTCCGCATTTGCACTGTCGGAAAGCAGGGCAAGTACGCCGCTATTGCCGATCTTGGCGATCTCGCCAATGTCGCACGTTTGGTTAAGTGCAGGCGTTTGGTCAAATTTGAAGTCTCCCGTGCATACAATAGATCCAAGTGATGTTTTAAGACTCACACCTACAGAATCAGGGATGCTGTGAATCGTTCTAAAGAACGATACTTTAGTCGATTCAAATGTAATGACAGATTTGGAGTGAATTTCTCTTAAATCAGTTTTTCGGTTATGTCCGTATTGTTTTAATTTTTCTCTTAATAGCGCAAGCGTCAGCTTTGTTCCGTACACTGGAACGGACAGCTTGTTCAATAAGTAAAAAACGCCGCCGATATTTTCATCGTGCCCGTGCGTTAAAAAGATTGCCTTGACGCGGTCAGCCCGTTCAATCAAATATGATATGTCAGGAATCACCACATCAATACCGAGCATTTCGTTTTCTGGATGCATAAGGCCGGCATCTACAACAAATATGTCTGAGTCAATTTCGATGACATAAAGGTTCTTCCCAATTTCTCCGACACCGCCAAGGGCGATAATTCTAACGTTTTCTGTATTTTTCTTTTTCAAAATCTATATCCTCCTAGTCTCATACCCGTCCATCATCACTTGTTCCTATTATAACTGAAAGTAAATTTAGAAAACAAGATAAAGCAGAAGGTTTAGGGAAAACCAATATGTATAAGAAACGGTCAAACTCAGCTGAATGTGAGAATGACCGCGTTTGTTTCACTGTATGAAATTTTTCTTACAGTTCGCTGATCGTGCTGCTTAAGCTCAGACGTTCATCCTCGGTTAACGGAACAAGAGGAAGACGCACTGAACCGACATCAAGGCCTCTCAGCTGAAGCGCTGTTTTGACAGGAGCAGGATTAGGCGCTTTAAACAGTTCCTTCATAATCGGCAGCAGTTTCTGATGAATCAGTGCCGCATTAGCTGTTTGCCCATTCGTATAATTTTTGATCATTTGCTGCATATCAGAGCCTGCGATATGGCTCGCCACTGACACAACTCCTCTTCCTCCAACTGAGAGAATAGGAAGCGTCAGGGCGTCATCCCCTGAATAGACAGAGAAGTCTTCCGGCGTTTCTGCAACAATTTTTGTAATCGCTTCGAGGTCTCCGCTCGCTTCTTTAATCGCAACAACATTCGGAATGTCTGCCGCCAAACGGATCGTCGTTTCAGGAGCAAGAGAAGCAACCGTACGGCCCGGCACATTATAAAGCATAACCGGAAGAGACGTTTCAGCCGCAATTGCTTTAAAATGCTGGTACATTCCTTCTTGAGAAGGCTTATTGTAATAAGGCGTAACAAGCATGACTGCGTCTACGCCCGCTTCCTCAGCTTTTTTTGTCAGCTTAATGGAATCTTTCGTGTTGTTGCTTCCAGTACCCGCAATAACCGGCACCCGACCGTTCACTTCTTTTACCGTATATTCAAAAAGCGCAATTTTTTCTTCAGTTGAAAGGGTCGGAGATTCTCCAGTTGTTCCCGCTACTACTAAAGAATCCGTTCCGTTTTTCAACAAGTAATCAATCAGTGTAGACAGTTTTTGAAAGTCTACGTTCCCTTTATTGTCAAAGGGTGTAATCATCGCTGTAGACACATTTCCGAAATTCATTTTATTCACCTCATCATGATTCAATCACATTTACTTGGAAAGTTCAAACACTTCATGCAAAGCGTTTACAGCAGGTCCCATATCGGCTTCATGGACAAGCACCCATATCGTCGTATGGCTGTCAGCCGACTGAAGGATCGGAATTTCTTTTTCTGAAAGAGCAGAAACGATTTTCGATGTGACACCAGGAACACCCATAATGCCCGCTCCGACCGCCGATACTTTCGCGCAATTTCTGGTTACCATCGGATCATAGCCCATATCCATTAAAATACGCTGAGCTGTTTCTGTTTTATTCCCAGCCACCGTATATACGATTTCACTAGGTGTAATGTTAAAGAAATCGACACTGATTCCCGCATTCGCCATCGCCTTGAACACTTCAGTCTGAACGTTATACTGGCCAATTTTGGCAGGCACTTTGAACTGAGTGACATCTTTGACATGGGCAATTCCCGTAATCAGCCTTTCAAAAACATCGCTTCCGACTTTGGAAGAGTGATGCGATGTCACCAATGTGCCCTTATCTTTCGAATAAGTCGAACGGACACGGATCGGAACCTTGGCCTGCATCGCAATTTCCACAGCCCGCGGATGAATGACCTTCGCCCCTTGATACGCCAGGTTGCAAATTTCTGTATATGTCACGACAGGAAGCGGTTTCGCATTTTCCACCACTCTCGGGTCAGCAGTCATCACACCTTCTACATCGGTGAAAATATCGATGTATTCCGCGTCAACAGCTGCTCCGAGTGCGGCTGCGGACGTGTCGCTGCCCCCTCTGCCGATCGTTGTTGTATCACCTTTTTCAGTTGCGCCCTGGAATCCTGCGACGACTACAGCGTCATGATTCGCGAGCACACCGAATAAACGCTCCGGTCTCATTTCAATGATTTTCGCATTGGTATGCTGATCATTCGTTAAAAAGCCAGCCTGAGCCCCTGTCAGCGCAGCAGCTTTCACACCGTTATCAAGCAGCATGCTTGTAAAGACGACAGAGGAAATGGTCTCTCCGCAAGATAAAAGCAAATCCTGCTCCCGTGGAGAAATCGCTGACTGATCGCCGTAAAGCAGTCCCAGCAAAGAATCTGTAGCGTACGGGTCTCCTTTCCGGCCCATCGCTGAAACGACAACGACAACCTTATATCCTTCACTGATTGCTTCTTTAATATGCTCTAAAGCCAGTTTACGGCCTTTATCATCTTTTACAGATGTTCCGCCGAACTTTTGAACAATTATCTTCACTGTTTTCACTCCAAATTATTCGGACGTAACAGAAGAGAGCAGGCTGATAGTGCCTTACTCTCTTCTATTCGTCTTTAGGAAATTCTCTCTATTATACGAGGTTTAGTTTTTTCAGGCTTTCTGCAATTTGAACAGAGTTCCATGCCGCGCCTTTTAATAGGTTATCAGAAACAACCCATAAATGAAAACCGTTTGCTCTGTCCAAGTCTTTGCGGATGCGGCCTACAAACACATCGTTTTTGCCGACGGCATCAGCAGGCATCGGATAAAGCTGTTGGCTTGGGTCATCCTGAAGTGTCACGCCCGGAGCTTCTTTTAATAGATTTTTAATATCTTCAACTGTAGCGTCATCACGGTCTACCTCAATGTAGACTGACTCTGAGTGCCCAGTTTGAATTGGCAGTCTCACACATGTAGCCGCTACTTGAAGGTCTGGCATGTGCATGATTTTTTTCGTTTCATTTATCATTTTCATTTCCTCAAACGTATAGCCGTTATCTTGGAATTTATCAATTTGCGGAATCGCGTTGAAGGCGATTTGATAGTGTTTTTGGTCACCTTTTACAGGCATGATCGCAGGCTCAATTTCTTCTTGATCTAAAATCGCCTGTGTTTGGCTGTAAAGCTCTTTTACAGCTTCATTTCCCGCTCCTGATACCGCCTGGTACGTTGATACGATGACTTTGTTTAAGCCGTATGCTTTGCGGATCGGTTCAAGAGCCGCAACCATTTGGATTGTAGAGCAGTTAGGATTGGCAATGATGCCGTTGTGTTCATGCAAGTCTGCCTCATTCACTTCAGGCACAACAAGCGGTGTATTTTCGTCCATACGGAACGCACTCGTATTATCTATAACAATAGCGCCGCGTTTTACAGCTTCTGGTGCCAATGCTTGTGATACGCTTCCACCGGCGCTGAACAAAGCAATATTTACCCCTTCAAAGCTCTCAGGAGAAGCTTCCTGAACAGTCAGCTCTTCGCCTTTAAACGTGACTTTTGTCCCCGCAGAGCGTTTTGAAGATAGCAATGTAAGTGTGTCCATTTCAAAGTTTCTGTCTTCAAGTGTTTTAAGCATTTGTTGTCCTACAGCTCCTGTCGCTCCGACAACAGCTACGTGTAAACCTCTTCCCATCTGTAAAACTCCTTCCGCCAATCAGCCTCATTGAATTGATTTGACTATGATTTTACGTTTTATTTTACCATAGAATATGCGGGTGATGACCGAATTTTTTAGTTTGGGAAAGATTTTCTGTAAATTTAGTCATTTCCCTGATAATTCTCAACCAGAACCGGCTGAAGCTGCTGATACATTAGTGCCTTTTCAATGGTTTGCGGAAGCAGATCCATTTTGGCTACCATTGAATTCGGTTTTTTAAATGGATCGTCTTGCCCGAATGGAATAAAAAAGATATTTTTTGTTGACATGAGCCTCATTAAATTTGTTCCGTTTAAACCGAGAGCATCATTTGTCGAGATGCCAAGAACGACCGGCCGATTGTTTCGGATTGTCGCTTTTGCCGCCATCAGCACCGGACTGTCCGTCATGGCATTTGCCAGCTTGCTCATTGAATTGCCGGTTAAAGGAGCAATGACCATGCAGTCAAGGGGAAGCTTCGGCCCAAGGGGCTCTGCCTTTACAATTGAATCAATTGCCTCATATCCAGTCAAGTCTTCAATTTTTTTAACCCATTCTGCTCCCTCTCCAAATCGGGTATTTGTGGATTTCATGTTAAATGTGACAACCGGACGCACTTCCGCTCCTTCGTTGACCAGCGCCTCAATTTGCGGGAAAACCGCTTCATATGTGCAATGCGATCCGGTCAGTCCAAACCCGATTCTTTTTCCTTTTAATGACGACATCCTTATTTCCCCTCCTCAGCTTGTATTTCAGCCAAAAGCTTGCTCAAGACGTTTGCGAGGATTTGCCCGGCTGTTTTAGGTGCGACAATCCCTGGAAGGCCAGGGGCAAGAAGTGCTTTAATCCCCTGTTTTTCGGCATATTTAAAATCCGTTCCCCCGGGACGTGAGGCCAGATCCAATATTAAGGTTTTTGGTGTCATGCTAGAAAGAACCGATTGATTTAAAATCATACTCGGTATGGTATTAATACAAATATCTATATCTTTTACATGCTCTTTCAGCTCATCGGTGTGAAAAGGAACGAGCCCCATTTCAGTGATACGTGCCAGATGCGCTGAACTTCTTGCCCCCACTTTTACATTCGCTCCAAGCGCGGCAAATGTACGGGCAATCGTCATCCCGGTGCGTCCTAGACCAAGAACGGCCACCTGAGATCCGTGTATCGTATAATCCGTGTGCTGAATAGCCAGCATGATCGTTCCTTCTACTGTCGGAATAGAATTGTATATCGCAATGTCATCCCGCTCAAACAGCTTAACAAGTTTTCTGTTTGCTTGAGCTGCAATGTTTTCTAAATAGGCGTTAGAAATTCCTGAGAAAATGACACAGTGTGCAGGCGTTTTGTCGAGATGCTCCTGTTTTAACACAACCTCTTCATTCGAAAATACCGTCGATACGACACCTTCTCCTGTTGTCGCAGACACTGGAAGAATAATGCTGTCTATTTGCTGAAAAGGAATTTCATCAATGTTGCATTTTACTGCTCCGGTAAAACCGTGATCCAATTGGTCAAAACCGACAAGGTAGATGTCAGCCTGCTGTTCAGTGAGCTTTCTAATAATTTCGAGCTGTCTTGCGTCACCGCCGATAACTGCAATTTTCAATCCGGTTAACATTCTAAACGTTCACCTTCTTTGTATATACTGGATCTCTAGTTGTTAAGCTCCCCTTCATCTTATGATCAAAAGGAAATACCGGTGAATTAAAACATGCGGTTTTTTCATATAAAAAAACATCGGCTGCCAAAAGCCGATGTTTCAGATGTTTACTTTAGAGCCCGCACCACAGTCATTTTGGGCTTTTTCATTTACTCTTGTCGAGGAGACATTTCCTCAGGTACATCTAATATGATCATATCTGATCCGATCTTTTGAATATGATGCCAGGGGACACGAATGTCTTGACCGTGTTTTCTCAAACCAAACCACTTAACTGTCGGAATGAGGAGTGCTGTAATCTGGCCATCCTGTTCATTGATTTCTAAATCGGTCTGGCCAAGCACTCCCAGCCGTTCAGCTCTTTTGATGTCTACAATTTCCTTTCCTGATAATTCACTGAGCCGCATGTCTGTCACCCCCTTGTACTATGTATGATCAAAGGGATAAAAAAATGCCTGCTCCGTTAAGGGGCAGGCTTTTCCTTTTTAAGACGGCATATTGCCGGAAGGGCTGATGAGTGCCAGTGCATAATCATCAGTAAACAATTGTCTGGCAAGGCCGTTGACACGCTCTAAGTTCACGGCGTTTAATTCATTGATGATCTCATCTAATGTTTTATGTCTGCCGAGCAGCAGTTCATTTTTCCCGTTTCGGCTCATTTTACTGTTTGTACTTTCTAAGCTCAGCATTAAGCTTCCCTTCATTTGCTCCTTGCTATTTTCCAGCTCTTTTGAGGTAATGCCGTCGCGCTTTAATGTAGCAAGGGTTTCTTGAATGGTTTCTGACAGCTGCTGAAGCTGATTGGCACCCGTTCCTCCGTAAATGGTAAGCATTCCGCTGTCCTCATAAGAGCTATGATAGCTGTAAACAGAATAAGCGAGGCCTTTGTCTTCTCGGACATCTTGGAACAGCCGGCTGCTCATGCTGCCTCCGAGCACATTATTCAGGACAATTAAATCATAAATGCGTTCATGGCCAACCTGAAGGCCCTTAAATCCAAGGCACAGATGAGCCTGCTCTGTTTCTTTTTTTCTCGTCAGTTTTTCTGTGTAGAAATCGGGTTTCTCAAGGCCTGTCGCTTTGCCTTTCGCCTCGTATGACCCGAACCATTTTTCTACATCTTTGATAAAACTGTCAGATATATTGCCCGCTACCGAAATGACCACTCGGTCCGGCGTATAATAATCATGCATGTATTGTCTGAGAGAGTCACCATTGAAAGAAGCAAGCGTTTCTTCCGTGCCTAGAATTGGGTAGCCTAAAGAATGATTGCCGTAAGTGGCTTTGCTCAGTAAATCATGCACAATGTCGTCTGGCGCATCTTCGTACATTTTAATTTCTTCATATACTACATTTTTTTCTTTTTTCAGCTCGTTTTCATCAAACGTTGAATGAAAGAACATATCTGCTAATACGTCAAGCGCGTAATTCGCATGCTCGTCAAGCACCTTTGCATAGTAGCAGGTATATTCCTTTGAAGTAAACGCATTGACCTGACCGCCAATACGATCAAAAGATTCTGCTATCTCGCGTGCAGATCTTGTGCTCGTCCCTTTAAAGAACATGTGCTCTAAAAAGTGAGAAATCCCGTTTATCTCCGGCGTTTCGTGCCGCGAACCTGTGCCGATCCATACGCCGATCGCAACAGAACGGACTGTCGGGTTATTTTCCAGCACAACTCTTACACCATTTTGACACGTATATCGTTTAATCAAATTTGTTCCTCCTATTCAAAGACAAGCTGCCTGCATCTGTTACTTCAACAGTCTTGTTTCATCCATTAGTTCAGTGACTGTTCCAAGCGCGTATCCTTTATCTTTTATCTTTGTAATCAGCACTTCAAGACTTTCCGCCGTGGAGTCAGTCGGATGCATTAAAATCATGGCACCATTATGTATCTTGCTTAACACTCTCGTTTGAAGTACAGACGGAGCCGGTTTTTGCCAATCGATCGTATCAACTGTCCACATTATTGTTCCCATCTGTTTCTCAGCTGCAATGTCGACAACCGCTTTTCGTAAACTTCCGCTCGGCGGAGCGAACCACTTCGGCTTAACGCCAATCGTTTGTTCTATTTGCTCATTTGTCTTGTCGAGCTGCTCGGAAATTCTTCCTGTAGTCAGTTTGCTCATATCTGGATGATTGTATGAATGATTTCCGATTTCATGTCCGTCTTCCGCAATCTTCTTAGCGAGCTGTTTATTGTTCCTCACCCAATTGCCTTCTAAAAAGAACGTAGCCTTGACTTGGTGCTTTTGCAGGATAGGGAGCATTTTTTCCAAATACTCATTTCCCCATGCCACATTGATTAAAAAAGCCACCATCGGTTTGTCAGGATTTCCTTTATAAATAGGCTCAGGCTGAAGAGACTCAAGATGAACGTTTGGTTTTACTTGGCTGTACACCAGATCGTTTTCCCGAAACTCGCCGTGTTTTTTCATTTTTTTATATGATTGTTCAATATTGACCTTCAGTCCATTGTAGCCGGGAATGCTTTTCCACACTTTATCGACTCTGGCATCCTGGGGCTTGACTTCGTACTCCGGCGCTTTTTGAAGCAATTCTTCATATAACGGGTCTTTGGACGCCGTGACAGTCACCGTATCTTTTTTCATTGCCCCTATATAATCAAGTGTGTGCGGATTTTTCATCATCTCAAATGAGACAAAAAAAAGAAATAGAAAAACGGCAAACGGCACAAATTTTTTGTACATGTTCTGTCCCCCCTCACCTCACATTATGAAGGAGAAGGACAAGGTAGAACCCGCCTGCTTTTTAAAAGCTTCAAAATAAAGAAGCCGGGTCTCCCAGGCTCCTTTTTATGTTTTCATTTAAGATTGTTGTTCTTCTTTTTCTTTCTCTTCACGGAGCACCGCTTTACGAGACAAATTGACTCGTCCTTGTTTATCAATTTCAGTGACCTTGACAAGAATCTCGTCTCCGATTTTCACAACATCTTCAACTTTTCCTACGCGTTCAAGCGCAAGCTCTGAAATGTGCACCAAACCGTCTTTTCCGCTGAAAATTTCAACGAAAGCCCCGAATTTTTCGATTCGTTTCACTTTACCTAGGTAAAGCTGGCCGACTTCAACCTCTCTGACAAGGTCTTCGATGATTTTTTGCGCTTTTTGGTTGCTGCTTTCATCTGTTGAAGAAATAAAGATTGTGCCGTCCTGCTCAATATCAATTTTAACACCGGTTTCTTCGATGATCTTATTGATTTGTTTTCCGCTTGGCCCAATGACATCGCGGATTTTATCAGGATTAATGGCCATTGTTAAAATCTTAGGCGCATATTGAGAAAGCTCTTTTCTTGATTCGCTTAATGTCGCAAGCATGCTGTTGAGGATTTCCATTCTTCCTTTTTTCGCCTGCTGAAGCGCTTCTTCAAGAATCTCTCTGGAAAGGCCTTCGATTTTAATGTCCATTTGCAGCGCTGTTACGCCTTTTTCCGTTCCTGCTACTTTAAAGTCCATATCTCCAAGCGCGTCTTCCATGCCTTGAATGTCAGTCAGAACGGTGTAATGTTCGCCTGATTTGACAAGACCCATCGCAATACCCGCAACTGGGGCTTTGATTGGTACACCGGCATCCATCATTGCAAGTGTGCTTGCGCAAATACTTGCTTGAGACGTAGAACCGTTTGATTCAAGCACTTCTGATACAAGACGGACAGTGTAAGGGAAGTCTTTTTCAGACGGAATAACTGGCTCAAGCGCACGCTCACCCAGTGCTCCGTGTCCGATTTCACGGCGTCCCGGCCCACGCATTGGTCCTGTTTCCCCAACGCTGAATTGCGGGAAGTTGTAGTGATGCATAAACCGTTTTGACTCTTCAACACCTAAGCCGTCAAGGATTTGCACATCTCCTAGAGCACCTAGCGTACATACGCTGAGGGCTTGTGTTTGTCCCCTTGTAAACAGACCTGATCCGTGCGTTCTTGGCAAGAGGCCGACCTCAGAAGAAAGCGGGCGAATTTGATCGACACCGCGGCCGTCCGGTCTTACTTTCTCTTCAGTAATCAGGCGGCGCACTTCATTTTTCACCAGCTTGGATAAAATCTGCTTCACTTGCTTGATTGTGTCTTCATCATGCTCTTCATCCTCGAATTTTGCCACAACTGTGTTTTTCACTTCATTAATGGCATCTTCGCGGGCATGCTTTTCATGAACTTGAATAGCTTTCAGCAGATCTTTTTCTGCTAAAGCTTTTACTTTTTCACTAAGCTCTTCATCAATTTCATAAAGCGCAATTTCTGATTTCTCTTTGCCAACTGCTGCTACAATTTCTTCTTGGAATGCAATCAGGCGTTTAATCTCTTCATGGCCGAACATAATGGCTTCAAGCATGGTTTCCTCAGGAACCTCGTCCGCTCCCGCTTCTACCATGTTAATGGCATCTTTCGTGCCGGCAACAACAAGATTGATGTCGCTTTTCTCAAGCTGATCGACTGTCGGGTTAATAATAAATTGATCATCAATGCGTCCGACAGTAACCCCTGCAATCGGTCCTTCAAACGGAATGTCCGATACAGAAAGAGCAAGAGATGAACCGAACATGGCAGCCATTTCAGAAGAGCAGTCTTGGTCAACACTCATGACAATGCTGATGACTTGTACTTCATTACGGAATCCATCGGCAAACAAAGGACGGATCGGACGGTCGATTAAACGGCTGGCAAGAACCGCTTTTTCACTTGGACGTCCTTCTCTTTTAATAAATCCGCCCGGAATTTTTCCTACCGCATATAATCTTTCCTCATAGTTTACAGTAAGCGGGAAGAAATCAAGCGGTTTTGGTTCTTTTGAAGCGGTTGCTGTACTAAGTACTGCTGTATCACCGTAGCGGATCATCACAGCACCGTTTGCCTGTTTGGCAAGCTGGCCGGTTTCAACGGTAAGCGTTCTTCCGGCCCAATCTATGGTAAAGACATGTTTTTCTTGTCCCATACGATTACGAACTCCTCTCTTCGTTGTGTGAAATAATCAATTACTCCTATTATGAACGAAATGAATTGAACATATCAATGTCAAAGTAGTATGTAAAAGGATTTCAATGATTTGTTATAAGTAATTTCGCTTTAATACGATAAAAAAGCGGGAATCCTCCCGCTTTTTACGATTATCGACGTAAGCCTAGTTTGTTAATTAACTCACGATAACGAGTTACGTCTTTATTACGTAGATACGTAAGAAGATTACGACGCTTACCTACCATTTTAAGAAGACCGCGACGTGAGTGGTGGTCTTTCTTATGAGTACGTAAATGCTCGTTCAAGTTGTTAATTGAGTCAGTTAGGATAGCGATCTGAACTTCTGGAGATCCAGTATCAGATTCGTGTGTTTTGAACTCACTGATGAGTTGGTTTTTACGCTCTTGAGTAATTGCCATCCTGTTTCACCTCCAAATCATATTTAGCCCCAGTTACCTAGCAACCGTCGGTGACTTCGGATTGCCAAGCAATGGTTTTAAGACTACGAAAACTATCATACTAAAAATCGTGCCCATATGCAAATATTTTAGAATAAAATTTGTGTGCGTTGCATGTTATTTCCGCAAATTGCTGAAATAACGGATGGCTTCCTGCTTATCCTTCTCAATTTGCTCTGTTAATTCTTTGATGCCATTGAATTTCCGCTCGCTCCGAATCCGTTTATACCATTCGATTTTTATAGCGGCTCCGTATACTTCCTGATCGAAATCAAACAGATTGACCTCGATTGAAGGCTGCTCCGGACGTTTTTCATAAAACGTCGGCTTATAGCCGATATTGCAAACGCCATTGTAAACCTCGCCGTTCACTTCCGCTTTCACGGCATATACACCCGTCGGCGGAACGATATAGCTGTTATTTAAACGGACATTTGCTGTCGGAAACCCGATGGTCCGCCCTCTTTTATCACCGTGAATGACAATTCCTTTTACAAAATAAGGCTGTCCGAGCAAGATATTCGCCAATTCAACGTCTCCGTTTTGAAGCGCGGTACGGATATATGAGGAGCTGATTTTTTTATCCTGCTCCGTTAATTTTTCTACCATTGTGCACTCTGCTTTTCCGTCTAAATCATGCGGCATGGTTTCCATTGTTCCCTTGCCATATTTGCCATACGTAAAGTCAAAGCCCGCCACTGCGTGCTGTACATTAAGGCCGATAATATACTGGTCTGCAAACTGCTTAGGAGAAAGAGAGGCAAATACTTCATTAAATTTAACGACATACAGAATCTCTGTGCCTAATTGTTCAATTTGGTTTATTTTGTCTTCCAGAGGCGTAATCAGATCCTTTGGCTCCTGATCCCTGCCCAATACATGAGAAGGATGAGGATGAAAGGTCATCACAGCTAATGCCAGACCCTTTTCTTCGGCTATTTGCTTCGCTGTGCCGATTACCTTTTGATGCCCAAGATGAACGCCGTCAAAATACCCTAACGCCATCACAGACTTTGCCTGCTCCTCTTTGATTAAATGATGAGGATGTGTAATATGTATCGTCTTCACAGAACGGTCACCTTTTTTCTATTGTTCGCTTTTTTGCATCAATACTTTTGCCGGCTTTAACAGCCCTTTTTTTGCAGGATGGGGGAAATAGATCGCCAAACAGCTTCCGGATTCAGTAAAGACGGCAATGCGGTCTTCGCTTGTCATTTCAGAAAACTGCTCGGGCGTCTCAAGCAAAGCCCCATTTTCTACTTTCTTAGCTAATGTATCACTTATGATCCATTTCGGCAAATGATTGAGCGCACGTTCAATAGGAACTGTATGCTCTCCCACGGTTCCGGACTGGACCTGTGCTTCCAGTTCTTCAAAGGTAAAGCATTCGTCGAGAGAAAAATCTCCGGATGCCGTACGAATTAAATGAGACATATGAGCCGGGTATCCGAGTTTTTCGCCGATCATGACCGCCAACGTCCTTACATAGGTCCCTTTGGAGCATGTCACTGTAAATCGGAAGCTTGCGGTTTCTTCATTATGTGTAATCTCTGTCGTCAGGGCGATGTCTTCAATGGTAATCATGCGTTTCGGACGTTCTACTTCAATCCCTGCTCTTGCGTACTCGTATAATTTTTTGCCGTTTACTTTTACAGCGGAATACATGGGAGGAATTTGTTCTTGTTTACCCTTTAAATTGTTTAACACCTTTTCTACTTCCGCTTTATCAATGTCTTGATTGACAGGCTTTGTTTCAACCGTTTCGCCCGTTTGATCCTCAGTTGTCGTTGAAAAGCCAAGCGTTATTTCCGCATCATACGTTTTAGACTTTTCAGTTAAGTATTCGACAATTTTTGTCGCCCTTCCCACACAAATCGGAAGCACGCCTGATACTTCTGGATCGAGCGTTCCCGTATGTCCTACTTTTTTTGTTTTTAACAGTTTTCGGATTTTCATGACACAGTCATGCGATGTCATGCCAACTGGTTTATGTAAAAGGAGAACTCCGTTAACCATTTGTCTTTCACTCCTTCTTTTGAGTTTTTCTCTTTAAAACATAGAAAAGAGGACAGACGATATACGCCTATCCTCTCCATTTTTTATTCAGATGGTTTCTCTGAATGTATTTCGTGAATCAGTGTTTCGATACGATTTCCGTAATCGATTGATTCATCGAACTCAAATTCAATTTCAGGCGTTTTTCGAAGTCTGATGCGGCTGCCGATTTCGGATCGGATAAATCCTTTCGCTTTTGCCAGCCCTTTCAGCGCTTCCTCCCGTTTTTTCTCGTCACCGAGAACCGAGATATACACCTTTGCAATTTGCAAATCACCTGATACACGCACATCCGTTACTGTCAGAAAACCAATTCTCGGATCTTTCAGCTTGCGGCTGATAATGTCACCGAGTTCTTTTTTCATTTGCTCGCCAACACGGTTTGCTCTCATACTCAATTCAATCACCTCTAAGTTAAAACCACTCTGTTCTAGTGATCGTCCGTTCAATTTCAGGAAAAGAATCGATAAACGCCAGAACGCGCTGCAGTTCTTTTTCTGTTTGAACGCGAGAGGAAGAAACAGCGGCGATTCCGAAGCTGGTCCTTTGCCATGTGTCCTGATAGCCAATCTCCGAAATCGAAACATTGAACTTGTTTTGAACCCTGGTTAAAATCCGCTTCAGAACGGCACGCTTTTCTTTTAGCGATCCTGCATCATAAATGATGCATTCACACTCCGCAAATCCGATCACGTTCTTTCAATTTCTTGCATGACAAACGCTTCAAGGATGTCACCTTCACGAATGTCATTGTATTTCTTAATTGTAATACCACATTCATAGCCTTGTGAAACTTCTTTCACATCGTCTTTAAAGCGTTTCAGAACGTCTACTTCGCCTTCGAAGATGACGACGCCGTCACGAATTAAACGGAGGCCGCTGTCGCGCGTAATGGTTCCTTCAGTAACATATCCGCCGGCAATTGTACCGATTTTAGATACTTTGAATGTTTGGCGTACCTCTACTTGACCAATTACTTTTTCTTCATATTCAGGATCAAGCATACCTTTCATGGCAGCTTCAATCTCATCGATTACTTTGTAAATGATACGGTGAAGTCGAATATCTACATTTTCAGCTTCAGCCGTACTCTTAGCATTTCCGTCCGGTCTCACATTAAACCCAATAACAATTGCATTGGAAGCAGATGCCAAGATAATGTCAGATTCGGTAATTGCACCAACGCCTGTATGGATGATTTTCACTTTAACGCCTTCTACTTCAATTTTTTGAAGTGCGGCTGTTAAAGCTTCAGCAGATCCTTGAACGTCAGCTTTTACGATGATGTTGATGTCTTTTACATCACCTTGTTTAATTTGCTCGAATAAGTCATCAAGACTAAGCTTCGCTTTATCGCTGCGCTGCTCTTCAAGCTGTTTCGAAGCACGGGCTTCCCCGACAGAACGAGCTGTTTTTTCATCTTTAAAGACAAGGAATTGGTCTCCCGCTTGAGGGACATCATTCAAACCGGTAATTTCAACCGGAGTTGACGGGCCGGCAGTTTTCACACGGCGTCCAATGTCGTTAACCATTGCACGGACACGGCCAAATGTGTTGCCGACTACGATCGGATCACCGACATGCAGTGTTCCAGTCTGTACGAGCAATGTCGCAACTGACCCTCTGCCTTTATCGAGTTCTGCTTCAATAACCGTTCCTTTTGCCTGGCGGTTCGGATTCGCTTTCAGTTCTTCTACTTCACTGACAAGCAAAATCATTTCAACGAGTTCATCAATGCCTTTTCCAGTTAAAGCGGAAAGCGGAACAAAAATGGTTTCTCCACCCCAAGCTTCAGGGACAAGACCGTATTCCGTCAGTTCTTGCATCACACGGTCAGGATTTGCGGATTCTTTATCAATTTTATTCACAGCAACGATAATAGGAACCTCAGCTGCTTTTGCATGGTTGATCGCTTCTACTGTTTGCGGCATTACACCGTCATCGGCAGCAACAACGAGAATTGTAATATCAGTTACTTCTGCACCGCGTGCACGCATCGTTGTAAATGCGGCGTGGCCCGGAGTATCCAAGAACGTAATTTTCTTGCCGTTCTCTTCAATTTGGTAAGCACCAATATGCTGAGTGATTCCGCCTGCTTCTCCTTCAACAACCTTCGTTTTACGAATGCTGTCAAGAAGCGTCGTTTTCCCGTGGTCAACGTGACCCATGATCGTAACGACAGGAGGACGAATTTCAAGATCCTCTTCATTATCAGGCTCTTCGTATTTTTCCAGCTCTGTTTCTTCAAGCACAATAACTTCTTCTGTTTCAACACCATATTCTGATGCAATGAGTTCAATTGTGTCTTTATCAAGCTCTTGGTTAATGGTTGCCATTACGCCAAGAAGCATCAGCTTTTTAATGAGTTCTGAAGGCTCTTTGCCAAGCTCTTCAGCCAGTGCGCCGACTGTTAATGTTCCAGAGAATGTAATTTTCTCAGGAAGCTCTTTTTTCGGCTTTACAGGCTTTTGCTGATGTTGGTTTTTATTGTTGTGGTTGCGTTTATTTTTTTTGTTGTTGTTATTCTTCTTGTTTTTGTTAAATTGATTATTCTGCACGTCATTCTTCTTTCCGTCTCGAATTTTATTTGGTTGATTTCCAGCTGATTGCTGATTGATCCCTTGCGGCTGTTTGTTTTTGTTCGTTTCTGCTGGCTTTTGAGATTTAGCGGCTGCGCCGCCTTTTTTATATTTGGCATCAAGCTGTTTAATGGCCTTTTCCTCAAGCATGGCCATGTGATTATTCACTTCTAAATCCATGTTTTTCAGTGCGGTCAAAATTTCCTTACTTGAAACATTTAACGCTTTTGCATATTCGTATACTCTCATTTTAGCCATTCGTTCACCCCCAAAAATATTAATCGAGCAAGCTGATCAGCTTATTCGCAAAACCTTGGTCAGTGACGGCGACAACGACACGGGCTTCTTTACCGATAGAGCGTCCAAGAACCGCGCGACTCTCGACTTTTTTATAAGGGACTTTATAATAATTGCACTTGTCGGTTACTTTTTTCGCTGTGTTAGATGATGCATCCTCTGTAAGCAGGACAAGCTTTGCACGCGCATTCCTGATTTCTTTTATTACCAAGTCTTCGCCTGACACGACCTTACGAGCTCGATTGGCCAGACCCAGCAAGGGAAACCATTCCATTCCAGACATTTTATTTTTTCACCTTTTCCGCCAGTTCCAGCAATTCTTCGAAAATCTGGTCATCGATTTGTGATTGAAATTGATTTTGCAAAGTGTTTTTCTTTTTTGCTGTTAAGATGCACTCTTTATCCAGCGTTAAATAAGCACCCCGCCCGTTCTTTTTTCCGGTCGGGTCTACTGAGACTTCGCCTTCTTTCGAACGTACAACTCGGATCAGTTCCTTTTTAGGCTTCATTTCACCAGTCACTACACATTTGCGTAACGGGATCTTTTTGTGTTTATTCACCTAAGGTCACCTCTTATTCATCCGATTCAGCAGTTTCAGGCTCCGTAAAGAGCGGCTCATCGTCTTCTTCTTCAAGTTCTCTCGGATAGATTCCAAGTTCTCTTGCGTCCGTTTCGCTCTTAATATCAATCTTCCAGCCTGTCAGTTTAGCAGCTAAGCGTGCGTTTTGTCCTCTTTTGCCAATCGCCAGAGACAGCTGGTAATCAGGAACAATAACAGTTGTCGCTTTTTCTTCTTCATTAACGATGACATCCAGCACTTTCGAAGGGCTGAGCGCATTCGCGACAAATTCTACAGGATCACTGGACCAGTTGACAATGTCAATTTTTTCGCCTTTTAATTCATTGACGATCGCCTGAACACGCTGGCCTTTAGGACCTACGCATGAGCCAACAGGATCCACGTCAGGATCGTCTGTGCGAACAGAAATTTTTGAACGGTCGCCAGCTTCTCTGGCAACAGATTTCAGCTCGACAGTTCCATCATAAATCTCAGGCACTTCGATTTCAAACAAACGCTTTAACAGGCCTGGATGTGTTCTTGACACATAAATCTGCGGGCCCTTCGTCGTTTTTTCTACTTTTGTGATATATACCTTAATGCGATCATGAGGCTTGTAGCTTTCATTCGGCATTTGCTCATTAACCGGCAGCAAGGCTTCAATTTTGCCTAAAGACACGTAGATAAACTTATTGTCTAGGCGCTGAACGATACCTGTCATGATGTCTTCTTCACGGTCGATAAATTCAGAATATATCACACCGCGCTCAGCTTCGCGCACACGCTGTGTGACGACCTGCTTCGCTGTTTGAGCAGCTATGCGCCCGAAATCCTTAGGCGTTACTTCGATTTCAACGACATCGCCGACCATATATTCCGGATGGATGCCCTGCGCCTCTTCAATAGAGATCTCCAGCCTTTGGTCGTAAACTTCGTCAACGACATCTTTTCTTGCAAATACACGGATGGAGCCTGTTTCACGGTTTAAATCCACCCGTACATTTTGCGCTTGATTAAAATTCCGCTTATAAGCAGAAATTAACGCAGCTTCGATTGCTTCAATGATAATTTCTTTGCTGATGCCTTTTTCTTTTTCAAGAATCGTGAGAGCATCTAATAATTCACTGCTCATTTAACGGTCTCCCCCCTTAAAACATTTGTATTCATTAGAATGTAACAGCTAATCTTGCATTAGCTATCTTTTCATACGGAATATTGATCCGTTTCTTTCTTGTTTTGATCGTGATCTCAACTGTCACTGTTTGTCCATCAAATTCAGCCAGCTCACCTTCAAACACTTTTACGCCCTCAATAGGCTCATAAGTTTTAATATACACATTTTTTCCAAGTGATTTTTCGAAATCGGCTTTTTTCTTTAGCGGACGCTCAGCTCCCGGAGATGAGACTTCAAGAAAGTAATTTTGGCTGATTGGATCTGCCTCATCAAGCTTTTCGCTTAAAGCTTCGCTTACTTTGGCACATTCCTCAATATCCACACCGTCATCGGAATCAATAAACACGCGAAGGAACCAGCTTTGACCCTCTTTGACAAATTCAATGTCAACGAGTTCCAACTGAAGGCTGTCTACGATTGGCTGAGCCATTTCTTGAACGGTGTCAGTCACTTTTTTGCTCATGTTCTTCCTCCTTGTGCTGTCGATATCATATTCGTCTCGTCACTCTGCATAAAAACCCTGCTTCAAGAGAGCAGGGGCTAAAAAGTAAACGATGAACATGTCGAGACAAAATTCTCTTGTTCAATACAAAAGAGCGGGTTTCCCCACTCTTTGCCTCGGTAATCGTTAGCATTTCCAATAAAACTATACCATAACCATATTTTTATTGCAAATGGATATACGCTACTTTCATACCTAAGCAAATGACAGAAACTCTAATGTTACGATGGCACTTTTTGCGGTTATATATGCATAGAAGCAGAATTTCGAGAGAAATTCTGCTTCTATGTTAGAACAATGACAATTGGTTTTGATCAGGCAGTGATTCGAGACAGCCATGACGATCTAAATACTCTAGAATCGTTTTTGACACTTTCCCTCTCTTTTGCAAATCTTCTTTTGAGAGGAATTCGCCTTCTTCACGAGCCTTTACAATGTTCAGAGCGGCGTTCGTCCCTAATCCAGGAATGGAGTTAAACGGCGGGATAAGACTGTTGCCGTCAATAATAAACTCTGTAGCGCTGGAGCGATATAAATCGACTTTTTGGAATGAATAGCCTCTCTCACACATTTCAAGCGCTAATTCTAAAACAGTCAGAAGGTTTTTTTCCTTCGGTGAAGCATCAAGTCCTTTAGAGTTAATATCCTCCATTACCGCCTTGATTGCTGTAGAGCCCTTGATCATTGTATCGATATCAAAGTCGTCTGCACGAACGGTAAAATAAGCCGCATAATACAGAAGCGCATGATGTACTTTAAAGTAAGCAATGCGGACTGCCATTAATACATAAGCTGCGGCGTGGGCTTTCGGGAACATGTATTTAATCTTTTTACAAGAATCAATATACCAGTCTGGGACATTGTTATTTTTCATTTCTTCTTCCCATTCAGGCGTTAATCCTTTTCCTTTACGCACAAATTCCATGATTTTAAAGGCAAGGGACGGCTCAAGGCCTTGATAGATTAAATAAACCATAATGTCGTCACGGCAGCCGATAACCTCACTCAGCTCACAAATATTATTGTGGATGAGCTCTTGCGCATTGCCGAGCCATACATCAGTTCCGTGAGACAAGCCTGAAATCTGAACGAGCTCGGAAAAAGTTGTCGGCTTTGTATCTTCAAGCATCTGACGGACAAATCGTGTTCCGAATTCAGGGATTCCAAGAGTTCCTGTTTTACAGCCGATCTGTTCTTCTGTAACACCGAGTGATTCGGTTCCCTGGAAAATCTTCATCACTTCTGGATCATCGGTTGGAATTGTTTTCGGATCAATGCCGCTTAAGTCTTGAAGCATCCGAATGACGGTCGGGTCATCGTGTCCGAGAATATCCAGTTTTAACAGGTTGTCATGGATGGAGTGGAAATCAAAATGAGTCGTTTTCCACTCTGAACCTGTGGCATCTGCCGGGAACTGAATCGGTGAAAAATCATAGATATCCATATAATCCGGAACTACGATAATACCCCCAGGGTGCTGTCCAGTTGTACGTTTTACACCTGTACATCCCTGTACGAGCCGATCTACTTCGGCCCCGCGCATGTGGAGGTTATTGTCTCCGGCATAGCCTTTTACATAACCGTAGGCTGTTTTTTCTGCAACTGTGCCTATTGTTCCTGCTCGATATACATTGTCTTCTCCGAACAATACTTTTGTGTAATTGTGTGCGTGCGGTTGATATTCCCCTGAGAAGTTCAAATCGATATCAGGTACTTTGTCCCCTTTAAATCCTAAGAACGTTTCAAACGGAATATCATGGCCATCTTTTTTCAAAGGTGTTCCGCAATGAGGACACATCTTGTCGGGCAAGTCAAAACCGGAACCGACAGAACCGTCATTAAAGAACTCAGAATGCTGGCACTCAGAGCAGACATAGTGTGGCGGCAGCGGGTTGACCTCAGTAATCTCAGTAAGCGTCGCAACTAATGAAGATCCTACGGAACCACGGGAACCTACGAGATACCCGTCATCTAGTGAACGTTTTACAAGTTTGTGAGAGATCAAGTAAATAACAGCGAAGCCGTGGCCAATGATACTCTTTAATTCTTTTTCAATCCGCGCTTCGACAATTTCAGGCAGCTGTTCGCCGTAAATGCTTCTTGCACGCTGATAGCTCATTTCTCTGATTTCTTCATCGGCGCCTTCGATTTTCGGTGTATACAAATCATCTTTAATCGGCTTGATGTCATCGATTAAAGAAGCAACCTTTTGGGTATTGGTAACAACAATTTCCTTCGCTTTTTCTTCGCCTAAAAAAGAAAATGCTTCAAGCATTTCGTCTGTCGTTCTGAAATGCACTTTCGGCAGTTCATGTCTGTTCAGCGGATTGGCCCCGCCTTGAGAGGATATTAAAATCTTTCTGTAAATTTTATCCTCATCATTCAAGTAATGAACATTTCCCGTAGCAACAACCGGTTTATTTAGCTTTTCACCCAATTTCGTGATATTCGCAATAATTTCTTTCAGCGATTTTTCATCGCGGACCAGTTCAAGCTCTAGCAAGTGACGGTACACTTCAGGCGGCTGAACCTCAAGATAATCATAGAATGCTGCGACATCTTCAACCTCTTCAGGCGATTTTTGCATCATCCCTTCAAAAACCTCTCCCCTGTCACAGGCTGAACCGATCAGAAGCCCTTCTCTGTATTTCTCAAGCTGAGATCTCGGGATACGAGGCACTCTGTAAAAATAATGAATATGAGAAAGTGACACAAGCTTAAATAAATTTTTAAGCCCCGTGCTGTTCACAGCGAGTAATGTTGCATGATACGGTCTAGATCTTTGATAAGCGTTGGACTGACCCATATTTTCATTCAGCTCATCATGGTACTGAATGCCTTTTTCAGCTGCGTCCTTCAGCATTTTCAGAAGCAAATAAGCAGTCGCTTCAGTATCATAGATCGCACGGTGATGCTGTGTGAGTTCGATATCAAACTTTTTACAAAGTGTGTTCAAACGGTGGTTCTTAAATTCCGGATAGAGAAAACGGCCAAGCTCAAGTGTATCAATGACTGGGTTTTTAGCTTTTTCAACTTCAAGAAGCTTTTTATAAGCTACGTTTAAGAATCCCATATCAAAGCTCGCATTATGAGCGACAAGGATATCATCGCCAATCCATTCTCTAAAATCTCTTATCACATCTACGACATCCGGAGCGTCGCGAAGCATATCATCGGTGATGCCAGTCAGCTCTATGATTGTTGCTGAAAGCGGACGATGCGGGTTCGCAAACGCCTCAAATTTATCAATAATTTCTCCGCCTTTTACTTTTACTGCAGCCAGCTCAATAATGGTATCGTATACAGCAGACAGTCCCGTCGTCTCGACGTCAAAAACAACATATGTTTCTTCCTCAAGCAGACGGTGTGCAGCGTTATAAGCAATTGGCACGCCATCATCAACGAGATTCGCTTCCATCCCATAAATCATTTTAATTCCATGCTTTTTGGCGGCAGAATACGCATCAGGGAAAGATTGAACAACAGCATGGTCCGTCAAAGCGATGGCCTCATGCCCCCATTTTTTCGCCTGTTCGACAAGCTTTCCAATACCCGTAACAGCATCCATTTGGCTCATTGGGGAATGCAAATGCAATTCCACTCTTTTTTCTCCTTCAGGAGCTGAATCTTCCCGGGTTTTTGCTTTTATTTCGTTTACGTCATTTGCGATCATGACGAGATCTCTGACGAAAGTGTCGTTTTGAATGCTTCCGCGTGCTTTTACCCACATTCCTTTTTTCAGAGACTTCATTAGTGCCGCATCTTCTTTTTCACGTGCAAACATTTTGATTAAAATACTATTTGTGTAGTCTGTAATTTTGAAGATACACAGCGTACGCCCGCTTTTCAGCTCGCGGGTCTCCACATCAAACACGTAACCTTGGACTGTAATTCTCCGTTCTTCGTCCATGATGCTGTCAAGCGTCCGGATTTCTTCGTTATCTTTAATTTGATAACCGATGACAAGAGGCCCAGATGGCACTTGATCTTCATCACTTTCTTTATCTTTCTTCTCCATTTCAATCAGCGCTTGCATGGCCCGCTCTTGGTCTTCTGCAAGCTTTTGCTCCCGAAACTTTTGAACTTCTTGCTCGGATACAAATATTTCGGCATCAAGCTGAAGGTCTGGGAAACCAAATTGACGGTAGCCAGCTTGAATCATGGAACTGTATTTGTTCTTAAGAGCAGCCGCTTCTGTGTCTGTTTTTGTTTTGACAATCAGTTTATTGCCCTTCAGTTTCGGTTTTTGCTGGTTTAAGAGACTGATAATCGGCGGCGAAATGCCTTGCAATTCTTCAATGCATCGTGACCAGTAGTCTTGAACGATACTTTCACTGACCTCGGCATCCTGCACTTCAATTGAAGATGTCACTTTTGCTATGTGGGCAAACGATTGCGTCAGCCTCGTTGTTAATGTGTCATATATTTGAAAAGGCAGCAAAGATTTAAATTGAAAATGAAAATGCCAAGACTTAGAAGCTTTGTGTATTGTCAGCTTTTTAATCTCGCCATCTTCAAAATATGTCATGAAGGTATCATCTGTCATATTAATCTGCTGCAGAAGAATTTGAAACTGCCTTCTGTTTACTGATAACTGTTCCATTAAGACAGTATCCCTCCCTAAAAACATCATAAGTGAAGGTACCTCAGGCAATGAGGTACCTTCTATTATTTCTATTTTAACATGTTTTTTGCTAAATCGTTATGGTGATTACTGCTTGCTGATAAAAGTAGATAATTCATCTACTGAAACCTCAGTTGACTCACCCGTTTGACGGATTTTCACTTCGACAATTCCTTCGTCCGCACGTTTTCCGACAGTGATGCGGATTGGAAGGCCGATTAGATCTGAATCAGCGAATTTTACGCCTGCGCGTTCAGCACGATCGTCATAGAGCACTTCATAGCCCTCTGCTTTTAAATTGGCATACAGCTTTTCAGCAAGCTCTCTTTGCGAATCGTTTTTCATGTTCAAAGCAAGAATATGAAGATCGTACGGTGCAACGCTTTTTGGCCATATTAATCCTTTTTCGTCGTGATGCTGTTCAGCAATAGCAGAAAGCGTTCTTGACACACCTACTCCGTAACAGCCCATCAGCATTGGCTGCGCGCGTCCGTTTTCGTCTAAGTATGTCGCATTCATCGCTTCTGAATAGCGTGTTCCGAGCTTAAAGACTTGTCCGACCTCGATTCCTTCCGCGAAACGGATCGTGCCTTTACCGTCTGGTGAAGGGTCGCCTTCTTTAATAAAACGAAGATCTGCAAATTCTTTAATTTGCGCGTCACGGTTCACGTTGACATTTTTATAATGATGATCTTCTTCATTCGCACCGGCAACAGCATTGACCATTGCTTTCACAGCATGATCGGCATATACTTCAACATCTTGATTGACACCGACAGGGCCGACAAAGCCTGGCTCTGTTCCGAGCTGCTGAATGACCTCTTCATGTGTGGCAAGCTCCACTACTTCTGCATGAAGCAAGTTTTTCACTTTAATATCGTTGACTTCATGGTCGCCTCTTACAAGCACTAAGACAAAACGGTCATCTGCTTTAAACAAAACCGATTTAATGCAGGTTTCAGCGGAAACCTGTAAAAACGCAGTCAGTTCTTCAATTGTTTTTACGTTAGGCGTGTGGACTTTCTCTAAAGCTTTAGGCTCTTCATCAGAAGGGACTTCTTGATAAAGAACTTCAGCCATTTCGATATTAGCCGCATATTGTGATTCATCAGAATACGCAATTGTATCCTCACCAATTGCAGAAAGTGCCATAAACTCGTGCGTATCCTTTCCTCCCATTGCGCCTGAATCGGCGATGACAGGTCTTACATTAATGCCGCAGCGGGCAAAAATATTAGAATAGGCCTCGTACATTTTTTGATACGTTTCATCGAGGCTCTCTTCAGATGCATGGAAAGAATACGCATCCTTCATAATAAATTCGCGCCCTCTTAACAAACCGAAGCGAGGACGTTTTTCATCTCTGAACTTAGACTGGATTTGATACAGAGTCAGAGGGAGACGCTTATAAGATTTAACTTCATCGCGAACAAGTGAAGTGATGACTTCTTCATGCGTTGCCCCTAAAGCAAATTCACGGCCATGACGGTCTTTTAGTCTCATCAGTTCAGGACCATACGTATACCATCTGCCTGATTCCTGCCATGTCTCAGCCTGCTGCAATGCGGGCATAAGCATTTCTACGGCATCTATTTTCTCCATTTCTTCACGAACAATCTGCTGAATGTTTTGAATCACCTTATACGCAAGAGGCATATAGCTGTATACCCCGCTCGTATTCTGTCTGATAAATCCTGCTCTCAGAAGAAGCTGATGACTTTTTGCTTCGGCATCAGCTGGAACTTCACGGAGCGTAGGAATAAGCGTCAAGCTTTGTCTCATTTCTTCGCACCTCTGATTGATTTACTTTTCGTTTACAAGAACAGCCGCTGGATATCGTTCCATGTGACGACCAGCATAAGAAGCATTAAGAAAGCTACCCCGATAAACACAACAAATGCTTCTTTTTCCCTGTTAATCGGTTTGCCCCGAATCGCTTCAATAAATAGAAATAGCAGTCTTCCTCCGTCAAGTGCCGGAATTGGAAGCAGGTTGACAATCCCAAGGTTAATGCTTAGAAACGCAGCAAACTGGAATAAGTTCACTAACCCTGTTTTCGCCACTTGGTCTGTCATGTCATATATGCCGACAGGACCTGACAGCATATCAAGTTTAAATTGGCCTGTTACTAATTTGCTTAAGTTGGTTAAAATCGCTTTGGTGACATCAACTGTTGATGTCGCGCCGTAAGCAACTGCTGAGAGAACACCTTTTTCAGTCGGCGCATAGGAACCGAAACGTCCGATTGTTTTTTTGTTCTCATCTTTCACAGCTTCCGGAGTCACTGCAATATGAAGCGTTTTGTTATCTCTTTTTACCGCAACATCCATTTCTTTTTCCGGATTTTCTTTTACAGCGGAGACAATGTCAGTCCAAGACCTCATTTTCTCTCCGTTAATGCTTTGGATATAATCCCCTTCTTTTAGCCCTGCTTCGGCCGCCCGTCCATTGTCTGTCAGCTGCCCGAGCATAGGCTCATTAGACGGTACACCTTGAATCAGCCCAAGCATCACTAAAATGACGTAAGCTAAAATAAAGTTCATAATCGGCCCTGCAGCAATCGCTTTAATCCGCTGCCACACTGGTTTGGAACCAAATTGGCGATTATACGGCGCAATCTGCACTTCTTCTCCGTCTACAATGAAAAAGGATGTTTCGCTGACAGTAAAGCTGGAAAGCTCATCCTCTTTCCCCTGTTCATAGCCGGTGATCTTCATGTCATGCTCTAAATCCGCTGTTTCCACTTCGATGACTAAAGCATCCGGGTATTTTTCCTTTTGATTAATGATGACTTTCTCAACTTGATCTTCTTTATTAAACAGAAGCCCAACCGTGTAACCAGGTTTCACCTCAATCATTTCCGGATCTTCGCCGGCCATACGGACAAATCCGCCGACTGGAAGGAGCCTGATCGTATAAACTGTTTCATTTTTTTTGAAAGAAAAAATCTTTGGACCGAATCCGATCGCAAATTCACGGCAGAGAATTCCCGCTCTTTGGGCTAGCAATAAATGGCCCAGTTCATGGAAGAAAACGAGCGTTCCAAAAATAATGATAAACGCTATAACTGTATTCACGAACATACCACCTTATGTGAGTATTGAATTGACGTATCCCCGGGTATCTTTGTCCACTTCTTGAATGTCCGCCAGGCTCGGTTTTTTCATTAACTGATGGCGAGATAATGCCTTTTCGATACAGTCTTCAATAGCCAAAAACGGTATCTTGCCGGCTAAAAAGGCAGCGACAGCTACTTCATTTGCCGCATTTAGCACTGTCGGCATTGTTCCTCCTATTTTACCTGATTCAAAAGCAAATTGTAAGCATCGGAACCTGTCAAAATCAGCTTTCTCAAAATGGAGGCTGCCGATTTCCCATAATTCAAGCCTTTTCGCATCAGGTAATGGCAACCGGTCAGGGTAAGTGAGCGCATATTGAATTGGAACCCTCATATCCGGAGTTCCGAGCTGTGCGATCACACTTTTGTCATGAAACTCAACCATTGAATGGATGATGCTCTCCTTATGTAAAACCACATCAATTTGTTCATATGGTATATCGAAAAGCCAATGCGCCTCGATCACCTCTAACCCCTTATTCATCATTGTAGCCGAATCAATCGTAATTTTTGCACCCATTGACCAATTTGGATGTTTTAATGCGTCCTCAACCGTTACTGATTCGAGCTCCTCCCGCGTCTTGTCTCGAAAACTTCCGCCGGATGCCGTAATGATGAGGCGTTCAATGTTTTTAGCCTGTTCGCCTTGTAGCGCTTGAAAAATGGCCGAATGCTCACTGTCAACAGGCAGCAGCGGAACATCGTATTTCTTAGCGTGTTCTTTTACTATATGCCCTGCAGTGACAAGAGTTTCCTTATTTGCAAGCGCGATTGTTTTTTTCTGTTCAATTGCCTTTAACGTCGGGATGAGACCGACACTTCCAAGCAAGGCGTTGACAACGATGTCAACCTCCTCCATCACTGCTGCTTCTATCAGTCCCTCTTCTCCCAGCCCAATTTGGCATTCAAAAGAAAAAGACATTTGTTTTAATTTATGATATGTATCCAGATCACCGACAGAGACAAACCTCGGCTGAAAGGCCTCTATCATTGGAACGGCCTTATCAATATTTCTGCCAAACGACATAGATACCAGCTGAAATTGATCTTGATGTGTACGAAGTACGTCAAGTGTCTGTTCGCCGATTGATCCTGTTGCTCCTAAAAGACAAATATTTTTCAAAGTTGCCACTACTCCTATTCTTTTTGCTGCATGATCAGTCTTATATTCATATTAGACTTTTTTATGAAAAAAGGGCAAGCAGAAAGTACAAGAAAGGCATGACAAACAAGAAACTGTCAAAACGGTCTAAGATACCGCCATGCCCGGGAAGAATCTTCCCAGAATCCTTTACATCGTAATGTCTTTTTAAGGCGGATTCCACTAAATCTCCAAGTTGTCCGAAAACAGACAAAAACAGCGTGATCAACAGCAGATAGATATACGGGACCGGAAGATGTGCAACAAGCTGAAAAATCGTCGCCAATACAAGCGCGATAACAATTCCACCTACAAATCCTTCCACTGTTTTATTCGGACTGATTTCAGGCCACAGTTTTCGCTTACCAAGCGCTTTCCCGACAAAATATGCACCGGAATCAGTGGACCAAATCACAACACACGCGTAAAAAATGTATGTTAATCCGTATTGGTCAATATTTCTGATTTCTATAAAATAATGAAAACACATTCCGATGTAAATTGCTGCCAGCGTAATAAAACCGACTTCATCAAAAGTAAAGGTGTTTTTCACCAACACTGTGTAAGTCAGCAAAAGCAGTACCGCAAACAAAGCGATTTCCATTTTTGAAATACCGTTCGCTTCAAAAAACGAATACTGGCTTGGCAATAAGAACATCCACAATAATAAAAGACCGATCAAACCCGGCAGTGAAACCAGCTTCAGCTTTTTCATCCGTAAAAGTTCAAAAAGCGCCACACTGCCCATAGCATAAATTAATATGGTGAACGGCAATTTCCCGACAATAACCAAAAATAAAAATACAATTGCTGCCAGAACACCTGTCAAAATTCTTTGTTTCATGTCCACCATCCTCTAAATTCCGCCAAACCTCCGGCCTCTCTGCTGATATTCTCCTAAAGCCTGTAAGAAGTGATCTTCTTTAAAGTCAGGCCACAAGACGTCAGTAAAGACAAATTCACTGTAGGCAACCTGCCATAGCATAAAATTGCTCAGTCTAATCTCGCCGCTCGTTCGAATTAAAAGTTCAGGATCCTGCAAAGATTCAGTCATTAAATAATTAGAAAAAAGCGATTCATCAATGTCTTCAATATTCAAAGAGCCATCCTTCACTTTTTCCGCGAGTGTTTTTGCAGCAGCGACAATTTCAGTACGGCCTCCATAATTAAGAGCAAAATTAAGAATCATTCCGTCGTTTTGTGCCGTATCCTGTACTGCCTTTTCAATCGCACGTAATGTGTGTGCCGGCAAAGCCGTTTCATCTCCAATGATCCGAACCTGTACATTTTCCTCAACAAGCTCTGGAAGATACGTATTCAAAAATTCTTCCGGAAGCTTCATTAAAAAATCGACTTCCATTTTCGGTCTCTTCCAGTTTTCTGTTGAAAATGCATACAATGTCAGTACTTTTACACCTAATTCGTTTGCAAGCTTCGTTGTCCTTTTTACCACCTTCATCCCTTCATGGTGGCCTGCAATTCGGGGAAGAGAGCGTTTTTTAGCCCAACGGCCATTTCCATCCATGATAATGGCGATGTGTTCGGGAATTTCTCCCTTAAGTATGTCTTCTTTTGTATAACGTTCTAAGTTGGAAGCCGCAGTTTGCTGATTCTTCCAATTTTTGAGTATGTTGAGCATGAGATTCCTCCGTCACCCAAAAAGGTTGCATTCCCTGCTGATAATCAATGTAATCAACAGTATTAACAAAAAAACCCCCTGTAAACATGAGAGGGTCTTTTCACTATTATCTATTGTACATAGTTTTTCATTAAACTTCCATGATTTCTTTTTCTTTGTCTTTTGTGACACTGTCAATTTTTGACACATATTCATCTGTCAGTTTTTGAACGTCTTCAGTTGAAGCACGCAGTTCATCCTCAGTAATGTCTCCGTTTTTCTCAAGTTTTTTAAGATCATCGTTAGCATCACGGCGAACGTTACGGACAGCTACTTTCGCGTCTTCAGCATATTTTTTTACAACTTTCACTAATTCTTTCCGTCTTTCTTCCGTTAACGCCGGAATCGCAATTCGAATCATATTGCCGTCACTTGTTGGCGTAATACCTAAATCAGCTTTTAAAATCGCTTTTTCGATATCGCCGATTGCTGATTTGTCGTATGGCGTTACAACGAGCATACGAGCTTCAGGCACGTTAATAGAAGACAGCTGATTTAAAGGTGTCTGTGCTCCGTAATATTCAACCGTTACTTTATCTAATAGAGATGGATTTGCACGCCCTGCGCGTACAGTAGCCAATTCACGTTGATAAGCAGCAATTGCTTTTTCCATTTTTTCTTTTGTTTGAGTTAATACTTCTTTTGACACGTTATTTCCCCCTCACGATCGTTCCGATTGATTCACCGATAACGGCACGTTTGATGTTTCCTTCTTCCATAATAGAAAAGACGATAAGCGGAATGTCATTATCCATGCATAAAGATGATGCTGTTGAATCCATGACTTCCAGACCGTCTTTAAGAACGTCAAGATAAGAAAGTGATTCATACTTAACAGCTGATTCATCTTTTCTAGGATCAGCATTATACACACCGTCAACATTATTTTTAGCCATTAAAATAACGTCTGCTTCAATTTCAGCAGCCCGCAGTGCAGCTGTCGTATCAGTTGAGAAATATGGGTTTCCTGTACCCGCAGCGAAAATAACGACACGTTTTTTCTCTAAGTGGCGTATCGCTTTTCTTCTTATGTACGGTTCAGCAACTTGTCTCATTTCAATGGATGTTTGCACTCTGGACTGGATTCCGAGTGTTTCCAAGCTGTCTTGAAGAGCAAGCGAATTCATAACTGTCGCCAGCATTCCCATATAGTCAGCAGTTGCACGGTCCATGCCCAGGTCACTTCCTGTTTTTCCGCGCCATAAGTTGCCGCCGCCTACTACAACAGCCACTTCGACTTCAAGCTCAGCGATTTCTTTCACTTGCTTTGCAATGGATTGAATGACAGTTGGGTTAATTCCGTTTCCCTGTTCTCCTGCCAATGCTTCCCCGCTAAGCTTTAATACGATACGTTTGTATTTTGGTTTTTCCATGATAACCTCCAAGTGTAAACATTGCCGTTTTCTATTATGCAAGAGAAAAAAAGGTTTGTAAATATAGTTTTAAAAATAGGGAACACAAAGTGTGTCCCCTATACTGCCTGAAAAGACGCGACTTGGCCGCGAAATCTTTTCGCCATTATTTTTTCACTTGGTTCATTACTTCTTCAGCAAAGTTTTCTTGACGTTTTTCGATGCCTTCTCCAACTTCATAGCGTACATAAGTTTGAACAGTTGCGTTTTTCGCTGCAACCACTTGTTTCACTTTTTCATCTGGGTTTTTAACGAACGCTTGGTCTAAAAGACAAATTTCTTCGAAGAATTTGTTCAGACGGCCTTCAACCATTTTCGCTACGATGTTTTCAGGTTTACCTTCTTGAAGGGCTTGCTGAGTTAAGATTTGACGCTCATGATTTCTTTCTTCTTCAGATACTTGATCACGAGAAATGTAACGAGGGTTAACCGCAGCAACGTGCATTGCGATATCTTTCGCAGTTTCTTCGTCAGTTGTACCGTTTAGAACAGTTAATACGCCGATGCGGCCGCCCATGTGAAGGTAAGCACCGAATGCAGAGCTGTCGTCTTTTGTAAGAACTGTAAAGCGGCGAAGAGTGATTTTCTCACCAATTTTAGCAACTGCACTTGTGATGTACTCTTCAACAGTAGAGCCATTTTCCATTTTTTGACCCATAGCTTCTTCAACATCTGCTGGAGCATTTGCAAGAAGGTGGTCAGCTAAAGTGTTAAGAAGCTCTTTGAAGCCTTCGTTTTTCGCAACGAAGTCAGTTTCAGAGTTTACTTCTAAGATAACGCCTTTGTTGCCGTCAGTTTTAATAAGAGTAGAACCTTCTGCCGCGATACGGTCAGCTTTTTTCGCTGCTTTCGCAATCCCTTTTTCTCTTAAAAGGTCAATTGCTTTGTCCATATCTCCGTCAGTTTCAGTTAACGCTTTTTTACAATCCATCATGCCCGCGCCAGTTTTTTCACGCAGTTCTTTTACTTGCTGTGCAGTAATTGCCATTTGTATTCCTCCTTATATGTTAAAACAAGAGTATGTATATTACACATTTTTCTTGAAAAAAGGTGATAAAAGGCAGTCCCTCTTATCACCTTTTGAATAGGTTACGCAGTTGTTGTTTCTGTTTCTGGTGCAGTTTCTTCAGCAACTTCCGCTTCTTCTTCGCCTTGCTTCGCTTCTAAGATTGCATCTGCCATTTTAGAAGTTAGAAGTTTAACAGCGCGGATAGCGTCATCGTTCGCTGGGATTACAACATCGATTTCATCTGGATCACAGTTAGTATCTACGATACCGATGATAGGGATGTTTAATTTGCGAGCTTCCGCAACAGCGATGCGCTCTTTACGAGGATCGATGATGAATAATGCATCAGGAAGATCCTTCATATCTTTAATTCCGCCTAGGAATTTTTCAAGACGCTCTAATTCTTTTTTCAATTGAACGACTTCTTTTTTAGGAAGTACATCAAACGTACCGTTTTCTTGCATTTTTTCAATGTCTTTAAGACGTTTAATACGTTTTTGGATTGTTTCAAAGTTTGTTAATGTACCGCCCAACCAGCGTTGGTTGACATAGTACATGCCAGAGCGCTGAGCTTCTTCTTTAACAGAATCTTGAGCTTGTTTTTTTGTTCCGACGAAAAGGATTTTCCCGCCTTCAGCAGCAAGATTTTTAGTGAAGTTGTAAGCTTCCTCTACTTTTTTGACTGTTTTTTGAAGGTCAATGATGTAGATTCCGTTACGCTCCGTGAAAATGTAACGCTTCATTTTTGGGTTCCAACGGCGTGTTTGGTGACCGAAGTGAACACCAGCTTCAAGCAATTGCTTCATAGAAATGACTGACATGTTATTTCCTCCTAATATAATGGTTTTTTTCCTCCGCTTAGGTCATTTTTGTGCAGAACTGCCGCCTGCAGCACCCTCTGCATAAATCGTTAAGCGTGTGTATTTAACACCAAGACATAATATAACACAGCTTTATCCGACAATCAAGAATCCTTTACACCTTTGGAGCGAAATTTTAAAAACAGCTCGATTTCTGTCTTTCCGCTCTTCAGTTTCTGAGCAATTTGATTGGCCGAATACCCCTGCTCATATAAAGCTATGACCTGGTCTTCAAATGATTGGGCATTGCTGTTTATGCTCTCTTCCTGACGCTCAACCTCAGTAATCAGACCTTCGATATGTTCAAGAAGATTTTCTTCTTCTTGAACTGCACCCCGCTCTGAATCTTTTTCAGAGTGCCGAAGGTCTGGCTTTTGGGTTTCTTCTTCCGCTTGACTTGAAGGTGAACCGGTATTTTCTATCAGTTTCTCATTTTCTTCTTTTAATTCAAGAAGAAATGCTGCCAAGGTGTTTTCCGTCTCTTCAAGTAATTTCTTTTGCTGTTTTTCTGTTTCTTTCACAGCTGCGAGTCTCATATACAGGATAATGACAGCGTACAGAAGAACGCCGTGGAGCGTAAAGCTTAAAAGCCATAATAGTGTTGACATGTTTTTCACTCGCTAATCATTGAAATTCATTATTGAATCACTTTTTCCAGCAGATTCTTTAATTTAAAAAGTGCCTTTGAATGAATCTGTGATATGCGGGACGTAGAAAGATTTAATACTTGTCCGATTTCTGTCAATGTCAACTCCTCTTTGTAGAACAAACTGACAACCAGCTGTTCTTTTTCAGAGAGTTCGTGAATTTTTTCAGCAAGCTGTGCAATCAGTTCATCCTTCATAATCTTTTCTTCAGGCGGAACATTTTTGTCATCTCTGATCATGACCTGAATGTTTTCACCGTCATCTTGATCATGGAGCTTTTCATCAATTGACAGCAGATTTGCAAAAAAACCTTCATTCATTGTTGACACGACATCCTGTACCGTCATTCCGAGTTCCTCTGCAATTTCTGCGGGCGATACGTTCCGAAGATACCGCTGTTCAAGCTTTTCAATTGCTGCTTCAACCTTCTTTGTTTTTTCACGTGAGGTTCTGGGCAGCCAATCTTCTTTACGAAGCCCGTCTATGATTGCGCCGCGAATTCTAAACGAGGCGTAGGTATCAAATTTTAAGTCCCGGCTGGGGTCAAATTTTTCAAGGGCATCATATAAACCAAGCATACCAAGGCTCATAAGATCGTCTTTATGCACTGATTTCGGCAGTCCGACAGAAATTCTGCCTACATGATATGTAACAAGCGGCATGTAACGGCGCATTAAATCGTCACCGGCTTTAGGATCTTTCCACTCTTTCCAGCGCGTCCAAAGCACCTGATCTTCATAATTCAAGGATTGCATTGTTATCCCCCTAATACCTTAATTAAATCGTTTTTTCACCTTGTTTAACAGTTCGAATATGCAGCATGCAGGACTTCGGTTCAAATTCTATCGTCCGGCCGCTTGAGCCGCCCGTATCCTCACTAATAATAGGAATATTATATAAAGACAGCTGTTCCTTTATCGCTAATACATTTCTCGGTCCTATCTTCATCAAATCATTTGTTGATTTAAATTTAAACATCTCTGATCCGCCGGCCAGCTTTGCTTTTAATGCAAACTTCCGGCATCCCGCTTCTATCAGCATATCAATCGTGGTCTTTACGGCTGTGTCAGCATACTTAGCCCGATTGAGTTCGGCAGTTTTCGATAACGTCGAATCCGGAAGCATGACATGAACAAGCCCCGCCGTCTGCTTTTCTTTATCATAAAGCACCAGTCCCACACATGATCCCAACCCAGAGGTCCTGATGGTGTCCGGGAAGCGGGCGATCTTCACGTCAGCAATTCCAACCTTTACTACGACAGCCTCAGTTGTACTCATAATGATGCACCCAAGGCGACAAAGAGCTTTTCAAATGAATCATAGTCCGGCAGCATAAACATATGCGCTTTCAGCTCCTGCTGATGGCTTTGGTCAAAAATTGACGTGTCCACAACAATGGCGTGTTCTCCAACCTGGCTTAGCTCCATCAGCCCTTCGCTGATCACAGCGCCGAACATGTCCAAAGAAACTTCAGGAACACTTGGATAAAGCTGGAGTTTCGTCAAATCCGCCAAAGCTGTTAAATATGATCCTGCTAAAATATTGCCCAGTTCATGCAAAGCGGATGAGCTCATATGATCTTCACCTAAGTCCTCTATATCAAAATCGGGGTTTCCAATCAGCTCTCTGATAAACTGCTCCGCCTGATAAAAAGGCATTATAAAGAACATCGAGCCCGTTAAATCGCCTTCCATTCTTAAAAAGATGCTGGCAACCGGGATATCGGCGCCGCCGAAAAAATCGACAAGCTCATCGAAAGACAACAGCTTTGCAAACGGGACTTCCATATCTATCTTTCTATTTAACAGCTGGGCCATTGCAGAGGCGGAGTGGCCGGCTCCTATATTGCCGACTTCCCGCAAAATGTCCATCTGCTCTTCTTTGATTCCATTAAAAATACTCATGTCATAACCCCTTTAAGATTAAGCTTGATCGGGCACAGCGGACTGAGATGATTCTTTATCCAAAACCGCGTTCGCATCAATAATATTTAAGAGCCTGTTCTCTTGTTTCACAATCTGTTCGATCGACACATCCGTATCTTTCTGGATGCTTTCTGGAGCGGATTCGATTTCACTTTCGTGTACGGTAATCACATCATTAGCTTCATCCACTATCCAGCCGATTTCAGTATCACGATAAGCAATAATGATAATTCGTGTTTCATCGGTAATTTCATACTCTGGCAAATTCAGGCGCTTTCTTAAATCAATTACCGGAGTCACTACCCCGCGCAAATTGATTACCCCGCAAATATATGGTTCGACGCCAGGCACTCTCGTTGGTTTTTGCCATTTTTCAATTGATTTCACCTGAGTGACGGAAATGGCATATTCTTTGCCATTTACCATAAAGACAATCATTTTTTCGCCTGTTTTAATTTCTGCAGTCATGTGGGACACCTCCTCGAATGGTTAAATAATCAGTGCATTACAATCAATAATGAGCGCTACTTCTCCGTCTCCTAAAATAGTAGCTCCGGAAATTGCAAAGACGTTTGTTAAATAATCTCCGAGTGATTTCAGCACAACTTCCTGCTGGCCAATAAAGGAGTCCACTACAAATGCAGTAGGTTTATCGCCTTTTTTCACGATAATGATATGGAGCTGTTCCGCATCTTGTCTTGTATCTTCTATTTTAAACTCATCTTTTAAATAAACGACAGGGACAATGTGCCCTCTAAAGTCAATCACTTCACGGTCATGCGTTTGCAAAATGTCTTTTCTGTCAATAACTGCCGTTTCAATAATTGAAGAAATTGGAATGGCAAATGTCTCTTCTTCCAATTTGATTAGGAGAACTGAAATAATGGACAAGGTAAGTGGAAGCTGGATGCTGAATAGAGAGCCTTGACCTTCTGCAGATTTCACACTGACTGAACCGCCCAGAGACTCCAGTTTGTTTTTTACAACATCAAGTCCAACACCGCGGCCGGAAATATCAGAAATTTGATCAGCAGTTGAGAACCCTGGAGCAAAGATCAATTCGTAAATTTCATTGTCTTCTAAGGTTTCAGCTTCTTTTTCCGTAATGACCCCGCGCTCAAGCGCTTTTTCGAGAATTTTTTTGCGATTAAGGCCTGCACCGTCATCCTCTACTTCGATAAAGACATGGTTGCCGCTGTGATAAGCTTTAAGCACAACCTTTCCTGATTCCGGTTTTCCCTTTTGCAAACGTGTTTCCGGCGACTCGATACCATGATCAATACTGTTTCTGATCAAGTGAACGAGAGGATCTCCGATTTCATCAATCACTGTTCGATCCAGTTCAGTTTCCGCACCGATGATCGAGAGTTCGATTTTTTTATTCAGCTCTTTTTGAAGCTGGCGAATCATTCTCGGGAACCGATTAAAAACAGTTTCAACCGGAACCATTCTCATATTAAGAATAATCGATTGCAAATCTCCGGAAATTCTCGTCATTCGTTCAACCGTTTCAGTCAGTTCATTGTGCTCAAGCTCTTTTGCAATCTGCTCGAGTCGCCCGCGGTCAATGACAAGCTCTTCAAATAAATTCATTAAAGAATCAAGTCTGTCAATGTTGACACGAATTGTTTTAGATCCGCCGGCTGTGTGCTTCGCCTGTTCTTCGTTTTTAGCAGGCTGTTTTTGTTTCTCCTGCTTCACAGGTACAGGTGCTGGTAAATCTGCTGGCTTAGATTCTGCCGGCTTTTCAGCTGATGTTAAAGGAGCCCCTTGACTGACTTCAACATGCTCAATTTCTGAAACGCCATTGATTAATTGTTCAATCTCTTCCGCTGATTGATGTGTTAAGAAACAAACTTGAAAGTCAGTGCCGAAATCTTCTGTTTCAAGCACTTCCGCACTTGGAATTGTTTTGGCTACTTCTCCGACTTCATTAAGCTTTTCAAACACCATATAGACACGAACTGCTTTTAACATACAGTTTTCGTTCAGAGAAATCTTGATTTCATATCGTTTGAAACCTTGCTCCTCCGCTTCTTGTATGACAGTCCGTTCAAACTCGTCATATTCCCAATCAGATATTGAATTCTGTGCTTCTGCAGGTTCCGCTGAGGCAGCCATTTCAGCGTGTGCACCATTCACATCAAGCTTGGCACTCACTTCTGAGATATCTCTTTTACCATCCCCGCCGTCAATAATAGACTGAACCATAGCTTCCAGGTGATCCAGGGCTTCAAACAAAATATCCAGCCATTCTGAGGTAACTGCCATGTCTCCGTTTCGGATTGCATCCAGCACATTTTCAAGCAGATGGGTTAGATGTGCTAAGTCGGTATAGCCCATCGTTGCGCTCATTCCTTTTAATGTATGGGCAGCCCTGAATATATCATGAACGAGCTGAAGGTCAGTCGGGTCTTTCTCTAAAAGGAGAAGCTTTTCATTACATGTTTGTAAATGTTCTTTACTCTCATCAATAAAGACATCTAAATACTGATTCATATCCATTTGAATCACATCCTCTCTTTTTTCACACAGCTTGTGATGGATGCTGCGATATCTTCCACATGTTTAATCTCATGGATGAGGCCCGCTTTAACAGCTGCTTTCGGCATCCCATATACGACACAAGATTCTTCAGACTCCGCAATGGCTTTCACATTGCCGGCCATAAGCATGTCCTTTAAGCCGGCAGTGCCGTCACTGCCCATTCCGGTCATGATAACCGCTACTTTTTCATAGTCTGCCAGTTTACCGACAGAACGGAATAAATAATCAGCTGATGGTTTATGACGGCTTGGCGTATCGAGATTATCAAGCACGATCTGGAGTCCTCCGCTGTTTTTAATAACGGATATGTTTTTTCCTCCCGGTGCTATGTAAACACAGCCGTTAAGAGCTGCTTCACCATCTTTTGCTTCTTTTACTTGAATGTCGGATAAATGATTCAGCCGCTCAGCCAAAGAAGCAGTAAAACCTTCAGGCATGTGCTGAACAACAACCACTGGTGCGTTCAAATCCTTAGGGAGCTTCGGTATCACCTTTTGTAACGCCCTTGGACCGCCTGTTGATGTGCCGATACATACAATTTGTCTGCCTGTGCCGGGTTTCGGCTTGCTTAATTCAGGCTTTACAGCACGCACTATAGGTTCAGGCCGAACTGCCTGTGAAACAGGATGTTTCCGCTTGCCGGAAAGCCCAGCCGCGATGACACGCTCAACTAATTGTTCTTTAATTTTGTACAAATCCAGAGATATGGAGCCTGATGGCTTTGTGATAAAGTCAAAGGCGCCGATCTCTAAACAATTAATTGTGCACTCTTTGCCTTTCTCTGTCTGGCTTGACACCATGATGACCGGCAAGTTATAAATCTCGATAATTTTGCGCAGTGTGTCTGTCCCGTTCATGACCGGCATTTCAACATCAAGAGTAATAACATCTGGCTTTAGTAATTCAATCTTCTTAAGCGCTTCTTCTCCGTTTCTCGCAGTTCCGATTACGTCTATCTGCTTTTCCTCGGTTAAAAAATCACTTATCATTTTTCTCATGAAAGCTGAATCATCAACTACAAGCACACGAATCAAATTAAGCCCTCCTCATTAAAAAAGAAGATAATTTCTCAATAAATGTCTGTTTGTTTTCTTTGTGTCTTGTTTCTTCTCTTTCAAACAAGGCGTCCGCTAAAACACGGACTGACCGGCTGGCTTTTGCCTGAGGACTTTTTATGAAAAAAGGAACCTGTTCGACAACTGCTTTGCTCACGATCGCATCGTCAGAAACGGAACCGGCAAAATGAACCTGAGCATCCAAAAACATATGAATCGTGCGGGAAAGGCGGGTAAAGGCGTCTAGCCCTTCCTTTTGATCACGGCACCGATTGACAGCCACCTTCATCGAAAGTTTATTTTCTGTCAAAACCAAGTGCTTGACAGCGCTGTATGCGTCCATGATGGCCGTCGGTTCGGGAGTTGTTATGATCAAAATATCTTCTGCCGATAAAATAAAAGGCAGCTGATCTTTTGATAAGCCCGCTCCCATGTCAAACAGCACATAGTCGAACTGGCTTAACGCATGAGAAAGCTCATTAGCAAAAAACGCCCATTTTCTCTGATCCAGCTGAAACATTACATCCAGACCGGTTCCCCCTGATATATACCGCAAACCCTTTGGCCCAGTGGATAATGACTGCATCAAAGGCTTGCGATCGGTTAATACATCGATAATCGTGGCGGAAGATGAGTTTCCCATTAATATATCAATGTTCCCCATCCCAATATCAAGATCAATAAGCAGTACCTTCTTACCTTTATCCTGCAGCGCAAGGGCCATGTTTAAAGTAATATTGGATTTGCCGACACCGCCCTTGCCGCTGATGACAGCAAGTGTCTTCGCTTTTTGTGAATAAACCATTGGCAGAACACGCTGACGCTTTTCCATTTTCGCCCGTAAAGTTGCTGCTTGGTCAAATCTGTTCATCTGCACAGCATCCTTACAAAATCAAGTGGAGATACAGTCTGTATATCCTCCGGCACATTCTGGCCATTCGTTATAAACCCGGCACCTATTTTTGATTCTGCCAGTATATTAAATACAGAACCTAAGGAAGTAGTCTCATCTATTTTCGTAAAAATAAACTGATTGACAGGGACGGATGAAAACCGTTTGACAATATGCTTCATATCTTCATATTTTGCAGTCGCGGATAAAACGAGAAATGACTGAATGCTACTCTCAAAAGGAATCGTTTCTTTCAATTCATCAATATATTGCTGCTCCTTGAAGTTTCTTCCGGCTGTATCAATAAACACATGATCATACTCAGAAAATAACTCCTTCGCCTGCTGGAATTCTTCTTTTGTATAACAAACTTCCAGAGGAGCTTGCAGCAGTTCGGCGTATGTTTTCAACTGTTCAACAGCTGCTATCCGATACGTATCTGTTGTAATAAAAGCGATTTTTTTCTGTTTTTCAAGCATAGATATGGCTGCGAGCTTAGCCAGCGTAGTTGTTTTTCCTGCCCCTGTTGAACCAAACAGCACGATATACTTTGAGTAAATAGGCTCCTGCCACTTGTCTCCTGAAGGCAGCGTATCGCATAGTATATCCTGAAGTTTGCCAACCACGTTTTCTTCCGTCAGACCGCCCGCTTCCACAGAGCATCGAAGCAATTTTTTCAGAGCGCTCGTCTTCGTTGACTCTTTAATCCCCGTTTCTTGCAAAAGCTTTTCTGCTTTTTGCAGCGGCTCAGGAAGTACAGATTGATACACTGAAAAATCACCGGGCTCATGTTGCGCCGGAGTTTGAGGGGGATATATCCTCTCCTCTATTTTCGGACTGCTGACCGGAGTTTTTAATGTTTGTTTCGGCTCAGCTGCTTTCTGAGGCGTTTTGTTTTCAAGAAAGTCCTGATCCAATACGGCAATTACTTCAACAGCAGGCTTGTTGATGAGTCCAAACCATTTTCGCTTTTTAATTTTTTTCGAATTTAATATGACCGCTTCATTACCTAACTCTTTTCTGATGAGAAGTGCCGCTTCTTGCATTGAAGCAGCAGTAAATTTTTTTATTTTCATCAAATATCCACCACTCCAATGCTTTGTACCTCAACATTCGCCTCAAGTTCGTTATAGGAAAGTACCGGAAGATCAGGGAAGTATCGTTCCAGAAGCTGTTTCACATACATTCTGACAGGCGGCGAGCAGAGAAGAATCGCAGTTTCCTGACGTAATGACAGCTGTTCGGCTTCTTTAGCGACAGAGCGTACAATACTTTCTGAAACATCTGGTTCAAGCGACAAATAATTCCCGTGTTCCGTTTGCTGTACGCCATCTGCAATTGCCTTTTCTACACGACCCGAACAAGTAACAACCTTCAACACTTCATTTTCTTTAGCAAACTGGGCTGTAATTTGTTTTGCCAGTGCCTGTCTTGTATACTCTGTCAAAAGATCAGAATCTGTTGTTAATTTTCCATAGTCAGCAAGCGTTTCAAAAATCGTTACTAAGTTTCGGATTGAAACTTTTTCTTTTAAAAGCTTGGCCAGCACCTTTTGAATATCACCGACAGACAACGGATTTGGCGTAACCTCTTCAACAAGGACTGGATACGTTTCTTTCAAATGGTCGATCAGCTGTTTCGTCTCCTGTCTTCCGATTAATTCGTGGGCATACTGCTTAATTTTCTCCGTAATATGAGTCGAAACGACTGAAGCAGGATCGACAACTGTATAACCAAGCATGTCAGCTTCATCTTTTACCGATTCGCTAATCCATTTGGCCGGCAGTCCGAATGACGGTTCCACTGTTTCAATCCCTTCGATGAGATCGTCTTCAGGTGTAGGCGACATCGCTAAATAATGATCAAGCAACAGCTCGCCTTTTGCTACTTCGTTGCCTTTAATTTTCAATCGGTATTCATTTGGCTGCAACGCTATATTGTCTCTGATTCGCACGACAGGAATGACAAGCCCAAGTTCCAGAGCCAACTGACGGCGAATCATGACAATTCGGTCTAATAAATCACCGCCTTGATTGGCATCAGCAAGCGGTATCAGACCATATCCAAACTCAAATTCTATCGGATCGATGTGCAGAAGCTGAACAACGCTTTCAGGGCTTTTAAGGTCGTCAACCTCAGCCTCTTCTTCGAGAATCTCATCCACTTCTTCTTTTTCCTTACCTGATTTAGATAGCATATAAGCGCCGAAAGCAAGCAGCCCTGCAAGCGGCCCCGTCAGAAAAATGCCAATCGGAGTGAAAATACCAAGAAGCAGAATCGTAGATGCTGCGACGTATAAAAGCTTTGGATAAGCAAACAGCTGACCTGTAATGTCATGCCCTAAGTTTCCTTCAGAGGCAGCTCTTGTCACGACAATACCCGTAGCTGTAGAAATTAACAGCGCCGGAATTTGCGAAACAATTCCATCCCCGACAGTCAGCATCGTAAATTGTGAAGCGGCCTCTTGAATGGACATTCCCTGCTGAAGCATTCCGATCACGATACCAAAAATAATATTGATCATCACAATGATGATTCCGGCAATTGCGTCGCCTTTTACAAATTTACTGGCACCGTCCATTGCTCCATAAAAGTCTGCTTCTCTTGCCACTTTTTCGCGGCGGTGCTTCGCTTCCTGTTCGGTAATCATCCCTGCGTTTAAGTCAGCATCAATACTCATCTGCTTCCCCGGCATTGCGTCCAGCGTAAACCTTGCTGCAACTTCGGAAACACGTTCAGCACCTTTCGTAATGACGATAAACTGAATAATAATAAGGATGATAAATACAACGAGTCCAACTAATACATTTCCGCCGACAACGAAATTTCCGAAAGTCTCGACGACTTTTCCTCCTTCACCATGTGAAAGAATTGAACGGGTAGTTGAGACGTTCAAGCCCAAACGAAATAAGGTTAAAAGCAGCAACAGTGACGGGAAAATCGAAAACTGAAGCGCTTCCTGCATATTCATTGTGGTAAGAAGCACGATCAACGCAAGAGAAATATTAATAATGATCAAAATACTTAACAGCCATGGAGGAAATGGAATCACCAGCATCGCCACAATGAGGACAACACTTATTAAAACGGATAAATCTCTTGTTGACATGCTGTTTTTTCTCTCCTTTTAACTCGAAAAATTCAATATACTTTTTGTTTTGTTTTATATACGTAAGCCAGAATTTCTGCCAAGACTTTAAAAAATTCTTCCGGCACCGCCTGGTCAATTTCTACCTGATCATATAACGCACGGGCAAGCGGTCTGTTTTCTACCATCATGACATCATGCTCTTTAGCAATTTTCCTGATTTTTAACGCTAGGTGGTCGACACCTTTTGCAACAATATAAGGAGCATCCATTTTTTCATCATCATATTTCAGGGCAATCGCATAGTGGGTCGGGTTTGTGATAATGACATCTGCTTTGGGAACTTCTTGCATCATCCGCCTCATCGCCATTTCCCGCTGTCTTTGTTTAATTTTTGACTTGATAATCGGGTCTCCTTCAGATTTTTTGTACTCATCTTTTATATCCTGCTTTGACATTTTGATATTTTTCTCATAGTCAAATCTCTGATATAAATAGTCGAGACCAGCAAGTATCAACAAAGCCCCTGCACCGCTCAGCCCCATCCACAAGGTGAGTTTCGAAACAAAAGAAAGTGCCTCTTCGGGTGTCAGGAGCGGGAGCCGGAGAATTTCCCCATAATGCAGCCAAAGCACAGCGAAAGCCGCAAAACCGACAACAGTGATTTTCAATATGGATTTAATTAGCTCTACAATCGCCCTCATACTGTATATTCGTTTAAAGCCTTTGATCGGGTCCAGCTTTTCAAGCTTAGGCTGTATCACTTCAGCAGAAAACAAGAACCCAACCTGCATATAGTTGCTGACGACCCCTGCAACAAGAGCGACAAGCAAAATCGGTGCAAGTATCATGCCCATATCCTTTAATAAGCTGATAAACAGTGTATGAACATTTGATTCTGAGAGCTTCATTGTGAGCGACTCGGTATAAAATGTTTCTATAAATGACAGCAGTCTGTCTCTCATATACGGACCAATCGCAATAAATGAAAGGAATACTACTAGTAAAGAAATGGCGGTATTGACATCCGAACTTTTGGCTACCTGTCCTTTTTTTCGCGTATCCTTCCGTTTTTTCGGAGTAGCTTTCTCTGTCTTCTCTCCCGCAAAAAACTGCAGGTCAATTCTAAGCTTCATTAAGAAACACCGACCAATGCTAAAAGATTCCGCATCGTTTCAATCGTTAAACTGAAGACATTCTGCACAACGACGAACATAACGGACATACACACAATGAGCATGATGAAACTGACAGCGATCTTTAAAGGCAGACCGACCACAAATACATTTAATTGCGGAACAGTTCGAGCCACGATACCTAATGCTAAGTCAACAAGAAACAAACTGGCCACAACCGGCACTGACATTTGAAAAGCGATAATAAACATCGCATTAAAGCTTTTCGCGATCAAATAAGCAAACTTTTCATCGCCGAAATTCGGAAATGCCTGATCAACTGAAATATAATGAAAGCTATAGTAAATACCGTCCAGCAGCAAATGGTGGGCATTGACACTCAGCATAAACAAAAGTGCCATCGTATAGATAAACTGGCCGATTAACGGACTTTGTGCACCTGTTTGGGGATCAATAACGTTCGCAATTGAAAATCCCATTTGAAAATCAATAAACGAGCCGGCAATCTGTACTGCAGCAATCATCATATAAGCAATTAAGCCTAGACAAAGGCCAACCAAAGCTTCTTTAAACGTCAAGAGCATATATTGCCCATCTATCTCCAAAGAGGGAGGTTTATCAATGGTACTGAAACAAATGACCGCGAGAAAAAAAGCAAATCCAATACGATGAACAGCTGGCACATTCCGGTGTCCGAAAAGCGGAATCGTTACAAAAAAAGCAGAGATTCTAATAAAAACCAATAAAAAAGCAGGAAATAAATCAATAATCGAATTCATCTCTACATTACCCTGCAAAACGATTTAAATTAGAAAACAGCTCTGTTGTAAATGAAAGAATGGTTGATAGCATCCATGGACCAAAAAAAATCAGGGCTAGGAGAACCGCCACGATTTTTGGAATAAACGCCAAAGTCTGTTCCTGGATTTGAGTTGTCGCCTGAAAGATACTTACGATTAAACCGACCAGTAAAGCAATAGCCAGTAATGGCGCGCTGATCATCAGCGTTACGTATACGGCTTTTTCCGCCATAGAAATTACAAATTCTGAACTCACGTTTAGCACCTACCCTAAAAGCTCTGAAGCAAAGATTTCACAATTAAATACCAGCCGTCTACTAAAACAAAAAGTAATATTTTAAAGGGCAGAGAAATCATAACTGGAGGGAGCATCATCATTCCCATTGACATTAGGACGCTCGCTACTACCATATCTATAATTAAAAATGGAATAAAAATCATAAAACCTATTTGAAACGCTGTTTTAAGCTCCGATATGGCAAAAGCGGGAACCATTGTTGTAAGCGGAATATCCTTTAATGATTCGGGTTTATCCATTTTCGCGTAATTCATAAACAGCGCCAGGTCCTTCTGCCTTGTGTGTTTACTCATAAATTCTTTAATCGGTTCTTCAGCTTTCGAATACGCTTCGTCCAAGCTGATTTTGTTGTCCATCAATGGGGTCAGCGCTTCTTTATTAATCTCTGAAAAAGTAGGAGCCATAATAAAAAACGTTAAAAACAGCGCAAGTCCGATAAGAACCTGGTTTGGCGGCATAGATTGCGTCGCCAGTGAAGTCCTGACAAATGACAGAACAATGACGATGCGAGTAAAACAAGTCATAAGAATCAATATTCCCGGCGCCACTGAAAATACAGTTAACAATAATAGTAATTTAACAGTTGAACTTACGTTTTCCGGATCGCTTGAACTGAAAATATTTATAAACTCATTCATGATGACGTGGGCCTTTCTTCTTTCCTTCAGAACGGTTTTGTTTTAACTCTTCAAGCTGCTCTTTTAATGCTTTTGAAAATGAAGGCAGTTTTTGCTGCGGCTGATGTTCAGAACCCTTCAGCGGCTTCACAAACTTTTGCCACTCTATTTTGCTTGACATTGCCTCTTCATGCTGGCTGAGAATGACTTCAATCTCTTTTTCATCCTCAATTTCTTTCAGCAGCTGGATCGTCTCTCCTACACCGACGACGAGCACACTTTTTCCGACTTTGATCAATTGGACGGATCTGTTTTGGCCGACCGATGTGCCGCCAATATTTTCAACATATTGAAAAGGCTTTAGGAGCCGATTTCTTTTGTTCATGAGCTTAACCAGCCCGTAAATCAGCACGACAACAAACAATAAAGCGAAAATCATCTTCACAAAGTCAAAAGCTGAGACAGAAGGAGCAGCCGCTCCCTCCGTCTCATCAGCAGTTTGTGTTGTTTTTTCTTCCTTTTGCTCTGACTTATCTGCAGTTTTTTCATCTTTCTTTTGAAACCATTCGTTTACAGTTGAATTATCAGAGTCTGCCGCGGCAGCAGCAATCGGATGTACACTGAATAAAACGAAAAAACAAATAAAAGCAATGAAATATTGACTCTTTTTCAACAGTCGTACACCCTTTAACTTAATGTTTTGTTGATTGCTTCAAGCACACGGTCCGCCTGGAAAGGTTTTACGATAAAATCCTTAGCGCCTGCCTGAATAGCATCGATAACCATTGATTGCTGTCCCATAGCAGAACACATAATGATTCTTGCCTGTGCATCAATTTGTTTAATTTCTTTTAATGCTGAAATACCGTCCATTTCTGGCATCGTGATATCCATAGTAACGAGGTCAGGAGAATGCTCTTTATATTTTTCTACTGCCTGTGCTCCGTTTTCAGCTTCCGCTACTACTTCAAAACCGTTTTTCACCAAAATATCTTTAATCATCATTCGCATAAATGCTGCGTCATCTACAATTAAAATTCTGTGTGCCATAATCTATCTCTCTCCTTGTGTTTCGTTATTTTAAATTATTAATGCGCTCTGCCTGGCTTAAAATGTCAGTGACTCTTACTCCGAAGTTTTCTTCAATGACAACGACCTCGCCTTTGGCAACGATACGCTGATTAACTAAAATATCTACCGGCTCACCGGCTAATTTATCAAGCTCAATAATACTTCCGGCAGAAAGCTCCAAAATTTCTTTTACGCTTCTCTTCGTTCTGCCAAGCTCAACAGTGATCGAAAGCGGGATATCCAAAAGCATATCCAGATTGTTAATAGGGGCTTGCGAAGCCTCGTTTGGATCAAACGCGGAAAATTCAACCGGCGAAACCTGAACCGGCGCTGCTTTTTTCGGTGTTCCCTGCCTTTTTGGCGGCTGCTGCTGTTGCTGTGGTTCAATACGCGGCTCTGGCGTCACAGGCTCTTTCGGCTGCTCATATGTAACATCAGGCTGCGACGTTGTTTCTTCCTCTGTATTTCCTGTATTCATAAGGCTTGAAATTAAATCTTTCGCAAATGTCAGCGGGTAAAGCTGCATAATGCTGGAGTCTATTAATTCCCCCACCTTTAAGTTAAAAGAAACTTTCACCAGCATTTCATCATCAGGAATACGGTCAGTTCCCTTTTCTTCAGTAACATCGAGCAATTCAACCCGAGGCGGTGAAATATCAATTTTTTTACTGAATACAGTAGACATTGATGTAGCTGCCGACCCCATCATTTGGTTCATCGCTTCTTGAACCGCACTTAAATGGATTTCACCCAGTGAAGGGTCGGCGCCTTTTCCGTCTCCCCCGATCATTAAGTCAGCAATGATGGCCGCGTCATTTTGTTCCACGACCAGCAGGTTGCTGCCGCTGAAGCCCTCCGTATAATTCACTTCAATCGCTACATACGGTTCAGGAAACGCATCGCTGATTTTACTTTTAGGAATGACAGTTACACTTGGAGTCGTAATATCGACCTTTTGATTTAAAAGCGTTGATAGTGCTGTCGCAGAACTGCCGAATGAAATATTTCCGATTTCACCGATCGCATCACGCTCCATTTCCGATAAGTCATGTACTTCCGGAACCTCTGGCTCATCCGGCGTGCTGCCTGTGCCGTTAAGAAGCGCGTCAATCTCATCTTGAGATAATCTATTATTCTCCATCTTGTTCACCTCTTATGTCGTGATCTAAAATTTGCACTGCCTGTTTTCGATTCACCCGGCCGGCTTGTCCTAAAAATTTCGGCTTATCTCCGACCAATACAGTAAGAGGATCCGTGACTGATTTGTCCAAAGTTATGCAGTCTCCGACTTCTAAACTTAAAAACTCTTCTATTGTCAGTTCAGATGTGCCGAGCTCGGCCACGACAGGTATTTGTGCTGTCATGATACGTTTTTCAAGCGACTTTGTTTCCTCAGGCTTTGGCTCATTTCTATCTGATTGCATCCAATAGTGGACTGAAAGCTTCGGTATGAGCGGCTCGAGGACGATATGCGGGATACAAAGATTTATAACACCGCTGATTTCACCGATTTGGGTATTGAGTGAGATTACCACGACTGTTTCATTAGGTGATACCATCTGAACGAATTGCGGATTCACTTCAAACTCAGTCATTTCCGGTTCAATATCAGCAATTGACTGCCAAGCTTCTTTATAATTTCCCAGTGCATTTTCAAATAAATTAGAAATGATTTTTGTTTCAATTTCTGTCAAGCTGTCAACCTTATTATGACTGATTCCAATTCCGCCCATTACCCGATCCATCATCGTATATGCAATTGTCGGATTAACCTCCATCATAATTCTGCCTTCCATCGGATGGACATCAAATAGATTCAGTATCGTCATGTTCGGGATGGATCTGATAAATTCCTCATACGGGACCTGGTCAACAGAGCTGACAGATATGTGAATATAGGTCCTTAGCTGAGCAGAAAAGTGAGTAGTAAGAAGTCTTGCAAAATTGTCATGAATTCTCGTTAAACTGCGGATCTGATCCTTTGAAAACCGCAGTGCACGTTTGAAATCATAAACTTTCACTTTCTTCTCTTTTTCTTCTTTTTTCAGCTCTTCAGCGTCCATTTCACCGGTTGATATTGCAGAAAGTAGTGCATCTATTTCATTTTGGGAGAGAACTTCTCCTGACATTTTCCTCACCTCCGTATTCTGTCAAATGATTGTTTATTGCAGATTAAAGGAGGTAATATACACTTTTTCTACTTTTCCTTCTTGGAGGTAGCTATTTAATTTATCTTTTAGTTCCTTCTTAAAGGCTTCTTTTCCCTTGTCTCCCTCAATCTCATTAGCATTCGTATCAGCCAGCAGTGATATCACAGCATCCTTCACTTGAAAATCACGTTTTTCAAGTTCTTCTTTTGATTTATCAGAGTCAGTTTCAAGTTTAATAGCAAGCCGGATAATGTTATCAGACTTTAAATTTGTTGTGATCTCTTCTACATCAACAGAAGATGCAACGATTTCATCAATACTTTTTTTCGCTTCACTTTTTTCTTCGGACTTTCCGCCTAAAACAAAATAAGCCGCCGCCCCGAGAGCACCAATTACGATAAGAATAATTAGTAAAATGACAATTAATTTTTTCTTCATTCCGGTTCCTCTATTCCTTGATCCATTGAAAATATTTGTATTTTTCGGTAGAAAGATGCGATCTTTTCCAGAACAGCTTCTTCATCTTCTTTTACTACAAACTTCTTACCATTTGACAGAGTGATTGTAGTATCCGGAAAGCATTCAATCTGTTCAATAAATAGCGCATTCAGTGTAAAGGGCTGCCCATTCAAACGGGTTACTTTAATCATAAAACAGCGGAGAAGCGATTACTCGCCTCCCCTCCCTCCTTAACGTTTAAGGTTAACCAGTTCTTGAAGGATTTCATCAGATGTTGTAATAATTTTTGAGTTTGATTGGAATCCGCGCTGGGCAACGATCATTTCAGTAAATTCGTCAGTTAAATCAACGTTAGACATTTCGAGAAATCCTGATTTAAGTGAACCTGTACCTCCATCACCAGGCTGGTTGGCTGCACTGGCAGTCCCAGAGTTTAAAGACTCACGGTATAAGTTGCTTCCGATTTTATCCAAACCGTCACTGTTTGCAAAAGTGACAATCCCGATTTGTCCTCCGTCTTGCGTTTGACCGCCTGCATCAACAATTGACACCTTTCCATCAGAACCAATACTAAAACTTTGTGCATCTGTAGGTATTTGAATTGTTCCACCATTCATATTTAATACATGGTAGCCATCACCTGTAACCAGTGTTCCGGTATTATCTAAATAGAAGTTTCCTGCTCTTGTATAAGCTGTTCCGTCGCCTGTATCAATTCTAAAGTACCCATCGCCGTCAATCGCTAAATCAAGTGTTCTTCCTGTACTTTGTGTTGCGCTTGTTGAATGAATTGTATCAATTGTGCCAGAAGATGAACCTAAACCGATCTGCTTAGAGTTCGTACCGCCGATAGTTGCACCAGCCGCAGAACCGCCGGCAATCGTTTGGCTTACCATATCTTTAAAGGTAACACGGCTCTTTTTGAATCCTACTGTATTCACGTTGGCAATGTTGTTGCCGATAACGTCAAGCTTTGTTTGAAAGTTTTTCATACCGCTAATTCCAGAATAAAGTGAACGTAACATAATAAATTCCCCCAGATTTTTTTATTTAGAAGACTGTGCTACAGACATTACATTCCACGGATTAATCTCGGTCCCATCATCCAGAATGAGATAATAGTTTCCTTTAGAATGCTTAACAGAGCTAACTGTGCCAGTTTTATCTGTAGTACTTTGACCATCAGTCCAAGATACTTCTTTTCCCAGCCAATCAACATACGAAGTAAACGGATCTTGATTTTCAACGAATTGAGTCATGGTCTTATTCATGTTCATCATTTGCTCCAGGCTTGAAAAAGTCGCCATCTGACTGATAAATTCTTTGTCATCAACCGGGTTGAGCGGATCTTGGTTTTGGACTTGGGTCATTAATATTTTTAAGAACTCATCTTTCCCCAAGCTGCTATTGCTAGTCTTCACAGTGCTTGTTTTTTCAGGCAGTTTATATTCTGAACTTATAGAAGTCATTCTTCTTCCTCCATTTCAACCGTCGACACTTCATCGAGGAGATCGCCGAAATCATTTGATTGCTTTTTCTGTTTTTGCTGTCTCTGCCCCTCTTGCTGCTGTTTCTGTTCATCAGCAAGCTGGCCGTATATCGGCTGATCCCCGCTTTGGACAGGGAGAGTAAAACGGTCAATTTGGACGGCCATATTCGGCAATGATTGCTTCAGCTGAGGAAGATGCTGTTCAAGCAGTTCTTTTGCTGATTGGCTCGATGCAATGATTTTACTCTGAAACATCCCATTTTCATTTGTCAGCTTGATTGTGACAAATCCTAAATGTTCAGGGTTCAGCCGAATGGTGAAACTTCCCGTCGATCTGCCGAATGGCGTATATTTCATTTGCTTCCACGCATTGATCACTTGATCAGCCACCGTTTTTGTTTCGGCAGCCGGTAAATCAGATGAGAGCTGGTGCAGATCAAGTGTTTGAACTCCTCCAGTGCCCCGGTATCCTGAAAACAGCATTTGGAGTCCTGATTTACTATCTACAGGCTGAATACTTCCAGAAACATCGGATGCACTTTTGCTGGATGAGTGTTGCGAGAGCGGTGCGAGGACACGCTTTCCAAAGTCTTGCGATGATTCGGATGATTTCGATAACAAGAAAGCTTTCAGCTGACTTTCAGCTAAATTCCATTCTTTAGTCCCTTTTTGAGGAAGCATAGACATTTGTTCCATTAAGCTTTGAAAACTTTTCAGCTCTGACGCTGTCATCGAATAAAGTTTTGAACTTGACTCATCTTTAGTGAATATTTGCTGTTTAAGATCCTGAATCAGCTGCTGAGATACGCCCTTTTTTTCTAATGCAGAAAGAAATTGATCTCTATTCTGATAAATGACATGAGCTTCATTGCTATTCCCACGGTCAGACAGCTTATTCCCTTCTAGCAGCTGACTAATGAACATCTGGATAAGGACAAGTTCTTTATCATCCTCAGATACTTCATTCTCCTGATTTGGTTGCTCTGTATCAAACTTCAGTTCTCCATTAATGTCTGCAGCAGAATCATTGGCAGCAAGAGCCGTTTTACCTTCTGAAATGATTTTTTCCGCTTCAGCGAGTAATTGATCCATCCCGCCGGACATTTTTGATTCAACTGCTTGCAACAGATGCTGCAGCATTTGCTGAGCGGTTTCATCCAACTGCTTCCCTGTTAGTTTGCTTAATGTTTGCAGAAGTTCCGCTTTTTGTTTGTCTTGATCTTCAGGACTTGCATTTAGCCAATCACTGATTTTTTTAAGCGCATCTGCTAAAAGCTGATCACTGAAATCAGGAGCTCCCTTTCCTTGTTCTGAGAGTTCACTCAATCCGGTCTCAGACATAAGCCAGTTTTGAAAAACTCCCTGGTTGCTTTTCATGGTTTTAGCCGCAGTACCCGCTGTGGTTTGCAGCAAAGGTCCTGCCAATTCAAGCAGCTTCACCTTTAATTCCCCCTATTCTTGGCTGGCAGCAATTTTTTCTGTATAAGTTGCTGCTTGCTCAGGAGTCATCTTCGCCAATATGTCAGCAAGCTGCTTTTTGCTTAGGCCATTCAATATTTTCAGCGCTTCTTGCTCCTTTAATTGGGCAATAATTTTAGCGGCCTTTCCGCTGTCCATGCTTTTATATACACTGATCACTTTGTCATTTTCAGAAGAAGAATTCGAGCCTGATGCATTTTCAGTATTATCTTTTGATGACTTTTTTTGATCCTCCGCCGTCTTTTCAAGTGAACGGATCTTTTGATTGAGTCTGTCGATTTCAGATTTACTCGTTTCTAAATCTTTATTCAATATACTGATTTCACTTTTTTGATCCTTAATGGTCTTTTCCAGAGCTGCCGTATTACTGCTATCCTTACTTGATGCTGTGTCTTTTTTATTTTCGGTTTCAGGAACCAATTCTTTTAGAACCGGCGTTTTTGCCGCCGCTTCCTGTATCGGCTTTAAAACATTGACACCAGCAGCCCAAAGAACAATCCCCCCTGCGATTAGAAGAAACATCAGCGGAAGGATAATGATAAGCAAAACCGAACGGAACTTACCTGATTCTTTCTTTTTGCCGGACATTACATTCGCTCCTAATGGCCTTGAATCATAAACTGCTTAATCGAAATATCATCCATTTCTTTCATCTCTGCAGCTTTGTCTTCAATAGCAAACATTTTAAACTGTTTTTCACGCATTTTTTCAAACTTTTTCACTTCAATATTTTTCTCTGTCAAAATTTCTTGTTTTTGATTCATTTGATTTCTTTTCATAATAACTAGCTTTTGGTAGTGATAAATCGTATTTTCAAGATTTGAGACAAATTGCTGGTAATGCCTCATTTCTTGTACACTCATGCCGCTTTTCAATTTCTTTTCCTTATCTTGTTCAAGCAATTCCTTTTTGCTCATATTCTCATATAACTTTTCAGCAACGTTTTCAAATTCAGAAACGGATTGCTGATATTCGGATAAGGATTGATCTTTCTCATTTTCTTTTAGTTCCAGCAGCTTCTGGAATCTAAATTGATAAGCCACGTTTATTCCTCATTTCCTGTCAAACTAGTTAATGCAGCAATACTTTCTTCTAATAATGCTGATTCGTCTGTTCCCTGTTTTAAAAATTGAATAAGTTGCGGATAAAATTGTATCGCTTCATCAATTTCTCTTGAGGATCCTCTTTTGTAAGCTCCGATATTAATGAGATCTTCCGAATTTTGATATGTCGATAAAAGTTCACGGAATTTATTTGCTGCATCTAGGTGTTGCCTTGTCGATATGTTTGACATCACCCTGCTGATGCTTTTTAGTATATTAACTGCAGGAAACTGGCCTTTATTGGCAAGCGCCCTGTCCAATACAATATGTCCGTCTAAAATTCCGCGAACAGTGTCAGCAATCGGCTCATTCATGTCATCCCCGTCTACCAATACTGTATAAAACGCGGTAATGGTTCCGTGCTCATTTGCACCCGTTCGTTCTAATAAACGAGGTAAAATAGCGAACACAGAAGGTGTATAGCCTTTTGTCGTCGGAGGCTCTCCGGCGGCCAGTCCAATCTCACGCTGCGCCATTGCCACCCTTGTAACAGAATCCATCATAAACATGACATTTTGGCCTTTATCGCGGAAATACTCAGCAATTGCCGTTGCTGTATATGCCGCTTTCAATCTCATTAGTGCTGGCTGATCTGAGGTGGCAACGACTACAATCGATCGTTTCAGACCCTCATCCCCAAGATCTTTTTCAATAAACTCCCTAACCTCTCGCCCGCGTTCCCCAACAAGTGCAATGACGTTTAAGTCAGCCTCTGTCTGCTTGGCGATCATCCCCATTAGTGTGCTTTTTCCGACACCGCTTCCTGCAAAAATGCCAATCCGCTGGCCTTTACCGACTGTCAGCAAGCTGTCAATTGATCTGACTCCGACACCCATCTTTTCACGGATAGGCGGCCGTTTCATCGGATTGGGCGGTGATTGCTCCGTCGATACAGGCGAAAGCCCTTTCGGCAAAAGCTTGCCGTCAAGCGGCTCTCCAAAAGCATCGATGACTTGTCCGATCAGCCCGGCTCCGACTTTAACCCGAAGAGATTCACCGGTGGCTTCTACAATGCTGCCGGGTGCAATGCTTGCAGCCTCTAAATAAGGCATAAGCAAAATATTTTCTTCCTGGAAGCCGACAACCTCAGCTTTTATGACGTTCCCAGATTGCCCTTTTGCATAAATCAGGCACACGTCGCCAATTGAGCTTGCAGGCCCTTTTGATTCAATCATCAGGCCGATCACCCGCTTGACTTTTCCGTACCGTTTATACGAGTCCGTCATTTCTATGCAATCTATCAGACTCTGTGTCTTCATTCAGCTGCACCCGCTTCCAGCGCTGTCAGAAGTTTATCTTTCAATTGCATCAATTGTGTGTCAACACTCGCATCTACCCTGCCAAAAGGTGTTTCAATATAACAAGATCCTTTTTGAGCTTTTTCATCAGCATATATGCCAAGCCGGCATTCTTTATAAAGCAGCTGCTGAATTTCATCCTTTTGCTGAAAGACTGTCTCATAGTAATATGGATCCACATATATTGAGATATCGTCATATTCCTTTACTTCGTTTATGACCTGTTTCACTAGCAGGAGAAAAGCCTCTTTATCATCAGATTTTTGCTGCCAAACTTTTTTAGCTAGTGCAACGGCAAGCTCAACGATTTCTTCATTAGCGTCTTCAAGCTTATTCTCAACAGCTTTTCTGGACATTTCAGTTATGCTGTTTGCTTGGTCGATCAGCTCGCCATACTGTTGAAGCGCCTCAGCTTTTCCTAATACCACACCTTGTTCAAAGCCCTCGGCTTTTGCTTCCTCAATAAGCTTCTGTTTTTCAGCCGACCAATCATTTTTTTCCTGCTCAATTTGACGGCGAATATTTTCTATATGGCTGTTTGCCTGCTCAGAAATCCGGTCAGCTTCCTCTTTCACTCGAGCCATAAGCGCTTCTGGGTTCTCTTCAGCCTGCAAAAGATGAGAATGATCGATACGCACCTCTTGTACAGAGAGTTTTCTTCTTTCCTTTTGTGGAGAAAAAGATGATTCTTGTTTAATGATATTAGACAATAATATCGTCCCCTCCGCCTCTTGCTATCACAATTTCTCCGGCTTCTTCAAGCTTTCTGACGATGCTTACAATTCTTGATTGAGCTTCTTCTACATCTTTCAAACGTACAGGGCCCATAAATTCCATTTCTTCTTTAAAGGTTTCAACCATACGCTGTGACATATTGTTGAATACAATTTCTTTGACTTCTTCGCTTGCAACCTTTAATGAAAGGAGCAGATCGTCGTTCTCAACATCGCGAATGACTCTCTGAATTGCGCGGTTATCAAGTGTAACAATATCTTCGAAGACAAACATCCGCTTTTTAATTTCTTCAGCAAGATCAGGATCCTGAATTTCCAATGAATCCAAGATCGTCTTCTCTGTTCCTCTGTCTACCCCGTTTAACACTTCAACAACAGCTTCAATTCCGCCTGTTTGTGTATAATCCTGAGTAAATGCAGAAGATAATTTTTGTTCCAGAATCCGTTCTACCTCATTAATAATTTCAGGAGACGTTCTGTCCATGACCGCGATTCTTCTCGCAACCTCAGCCTGTACTTCAGGATTCAGCTCGGATAAAATTTGCCCAGCTTGCACAGGATCTAAATAAGACAAGATTAAAGCCATCGTCTGCGGATGCTCTTGCTGTATAAAATTCAAAATTTGTTCGGGCTCCGCTTTTCTGGCAAAATCAAATGGTTTAACTTGTAAAGAAGAAGTCAGCCTGTTTAGAATGTTTTCCGCCTTATTCTCACCAAGCGCCTTTTCAAGAACTTGTCTCGCATAGCTTAGGCCGCCTTGAGAAATATAATCTTGCGCAATGGCTATATTATGAAATTCTTCTATTATTTCATCCTTTTTTTGATGATCGACACTTCGAACACCTGATATTTCCAGGGTAAGCCTTTCAATTTCTTCATCGGTTAAGTGCTTATATACAGAAGCTGACACATCTAACCCCAAGGAAATCATGAGAATGGCTGCTTTTTGTTTTCCTGTAAGCTTATCTTGATCACGTCTCGCCATTTCTAATTCCTCCTAATCCTCGGCCAGCCAGCTTCTCAGCAGTTTTGCAAAATCTTCCGGCTTGTCTTTCGCCATCTTTTCAAGCTGTTTTCGTCTGACTGTTTCCGCTGTTTCATTTTCCTCTTCATTGATATCAGGCAAATTGATTGGTTCTTGAGGAACCTCATACTCATATTCCTCAAATTCATCCTCTTGCGCCCGTTTCTTTCTGACAAGCATAATGATCAGAACAATGATCGCTGCGATTAAAACACCGCCTACGATATATGCCCACAGCGGGATACCTGAAGATTTTTCCGTATTTGTATCCAAGTTGACTTTCCCGTCAAATGGCTGAACGGAGACCACAATTTTATTATTAATATCTTCATCAGAAAGATTCTGGTTTGTTGTTGCATCCTTATCTAATGATGTTCTGACTACAGTTGAGAGGATTTTTTGTATATCATCCTGTCTTTCAGTTGATAGCGACGCTGTATTTTTGGCATCAGGCGGCTCAACCATTACTTGAATCCCTAAATCTCTGACCTTATAAGGGCTTTCAGCGATTTCTTTATGGATTCGGTTAACCTCGTAATTGATTTTATTGCTGCTTTTTTCGTAGTTCCCGCTTTCGGCATTTTCACCGTCAGCTTTATAATTTGTTACATCTTCGTCGCCGGTTCCGGCAGTTCCGCCATTGGCTGCACCGTCACCCTGGTATGTTTCAGATACCTTTTCAGCGCTAACTGCAATGCCTTCCATGTTTTCTTTATCAACAGGTTCGACAATGTCTTCTGTGCGATTTTCTTTTGTGAAATCAATGTCTGCTGTAACAGAGACAACGACTTTATCTTGGCCCATCATTGTTCCAAGCAGTGACTGAACATGTTTTTGAATGTCTTTTTCAACTTGGGACTTAATTCCTTGCTGAGAAGAATAACTATCCGCGTAGGACCCTGCATCGCTGTCTGATTTGTCGTAGTATGTAGAATTTTGGTCCATGATCACGATGTTATCTTCTTTTAAGTTCGGCACACTTTTCGATACCAGATGATACAATCCGTTGATCTGGCTTTGCTCAAGTGTATAGCCCGGCTGAATCTGCAGAACGATTGATGCGGATGCTGCAGATTGCTCCTCACCGACAAACACAGCGTCTTTCGGGAGGTTAATCATTACTTTTGAATTTTTGATACCGTCCATTTCATTGATCAAATTTGACAGTTCTGTCTGTGTGGCTTTCACTTTCACCATATCAAACTCATTGTCTGTCAAACCAAAGCCGGCATTCTGCCCAAAAAATGAATAGTCAATTGATCCAGTTTTGGGAAGTCCTTCTGCAGCCAGCTGCACTTTCAAAGAATCAACCTGATCCTCTGGAACACTAATCACTGTACCGCCATTCGAAAGTTCGTTTGGCACTTTTTTCGCATCCAGTTCTTCTTTGATTTGCCCTGCTTCTTCGGCAGACAGATCCTTGTATAGCGGCGCCATTTTAGAACTTGAAGCAAAAACACTAATAATAATTCCAATAATAATAATTGCCGCTAAAGCACTAATCATTAAAACCTTTTGTAATTTAGATCTATTTTTCCAAAACTCACTCGTTTTGTTTTTCATTTGCATTAGAGTACGATTCATGTTAACCCCCGGTCATTCCACTCTTTCTCTTAATCGTCAGACCCCCTACATTTGCATTCTCATAATCTCCTGATAAGCTTCCACAGCTTTATTGCGGAACTCTGTTGCTGCAGTTAGAGAGATGCTTGCTTTTTGAGCGGCGATCATGACCTCATCAAGATTTACATCTTTTCCTGCAGCCAAGGCATTAGTCATGTTGTCAGAAGCTACTTGGGACTCATTTAACGAACTAATAGAGTTTTTTAAAAGCTCCGAAAAGCTTGTTTGATTTGAAGAATCTGTTTTTTGGCTATTGTTTACTTGATTTGTTGCATTTTGAGTGTTTTGAGTATTTTGAACCTGAAAAGGAGAAATTGCATTAATCACTTTCATTCACCTTACTTTCCGATTTCTAACGCCTTCATCAGCATTCCCTTTGTGGCATTCATCGCTGTGACATTCGCCTCATATGATCTTGTGCTGCTGACAAGGTCAACCATTTCTTTCAACGGATCAACATTAGGCTTTTGTACATATCCTTCAGCGTTTGCATCAGGGTCTGTCGGATCATAGACAAGATTAAATTCTGAATCATCTTCCGTAATTTTAGAAACCTTTACACCGTTTCCAGCATTGCCGCTTCCGCTCATTTGAGAATTGAGAATAGAAGAGAACGATTCACCTTTTGACTGGAGGGAAACCATTTTTCTTCTGTAAGGCACCCACTCACCGTTCACCTGCTTAGCTCTTGTCGTATCCATATTTGCCAAGTTAGACGATACAACGTCCATTCTGACTCGCTGAGCTGTTAAAGCAGATGCTGAAACATTTAAGCTATGAAAAGCTGTCATCATTTTCCTCCTGTTAATACGGTCTTCAGCGAATTAAATTTACCGTTCATTCTTTCAACTAAAGCTTGATAGTTGATTTGATTTTGTGCCAATTCTGTCATCTCTTTGTCAACGTCAACATTGTTTCCGTTTTGCTGATACGATGTATCTCCGCTCGTTACAATTGAATAATTCGAATCAGTACCAGAAAAATCAATATGACGATAGTCTGTTTTTATCGCTTCAAGACGAGAGGATTCTTGATCTAATAAATTTTGGAAAGAGACTTTTTTTGCCTTATAGTTCGGTGTATCTATATTGGCAATATTATTAGTTATGACTTTTTGCTTAATATTCGCTCTGCCCAAGGCATTTTCAAGATTTTGTATCGTTCCAGAAAATAAGCTCAAATCCACTTACCTCCATTTCAGTTTTTTTCACCCTCAATATCCTTGTCGAGAATTGTAAAACTATATGCTTATTGTAAGAAATAACAGGCATAAAGTCTATGAAGATCGTGTAAAAAAATGTCCTCACAATTATCTATTTTACAACTAGGTATATAGTCCTAGATTGTTAGAACTACATTTTCCGCCTTTATATAAGCCTGAAAATAGCAGAATTTCTGTTTTTTCTATATTCTTTTCGTCATTTTTGAGTCTTTTTGAAGAAATTTATAAGATTTATTAAAATTATTACAAAGAAAGACTTTCAACCCAGGAAATAAAGCTTATTGATTTCCTTTATTTGAAATAAAAAAAGAACCCCTTAAGAGGGGGTTCTTTGCGTGATTAATGAGATTTTAGATTTTCTAATTCGATTAGGAATTTATTGTTTAGGACTTTGATATAAGTACCTTTCATTCCTAATGATCTTGACTCGATAACACCCGCGCTTTCCAGCTTTCTGAGTGCGTTCACAATAACAGAACGGGTAATGCCGACGCGGTCAGCGATTTTACTTGCAACGAGAAGACCTTCGTTTCCGTCAAGCTCTTCAAAAATGTGCTCAATTGCTTCAAGCTCGCTGTAAGAAAGAGAACTGATAGCCATTTGAACGACAGCTTTGCTTCTTGCTTCCTCTTCGATTTCTTCTGCTTTTTCTCTCAGGATCTCCATACCGACAACTGTAGCGCCGTATTCAGCGAGAATTAAGTCATCGTCATTAAATTGATCCTGTAAACGTGAAAGAATGAGTGTTCCTAATCTTTCTCCGCCTCCGATGATCGGTACAATTGTTGTTAAACCAGCTTGGAACAGGTCTCTGTTTTCAACAGGAAAAGCAGTATATTCACTATTAATGTCCAAGTTAGAAGATGTTTCAGGGACATTAAACAGATTTTTCGTATATTCTTCAGGGAATTGACGATCCTCAAGCATTTTTTTCATGCGATCATTTTCAATTTGCTGGTTAATAGAATATCCAAGGAGCTTACCTCTGCGGCTTACAACGAAAATATTGGAATCAATTACATCCCGCAGCGTCTCCGCCATTTCCTTGAAGTTTACCGGTTTCCCTGCCGCAGCTTGCAGCATGGAGTTAATAATTCGTGTTTTTTGTAATAAAGCCATGATAAATAATCCTCCTAAACGTTCCTCTTATTAAATTTTTCACAAAATAAATTGACTTAAATCTTTGTTTTTTGCTATCGTTCCGAGCTTTTCTTCGACATACTGTGGTGTAATCGTTATTTTCTCCATTGTTACATCAGGAGCTTCAAACGACAGATCTTCTAATAAGCGTTCAAGTATTGTATGAAGGCGTCTCGCACCGATATTATCTGTGTCCTGGTTCACATGATAAGCAACTTCAGCAATCTTATGAATAGCTTCGTCAGAAAATTCAAGAGATATACCTTCTGTCTGCAATAATGCCTGATATTGTTTCAGCAGTGCATTATCAGGCTCAATCAAAATTCTCACGAAGTCGTCTACCGTGAGTTTGCTCAGTTCTACACGAATCGGGAAACGCCCCTGCAGTTCAGGAATCAAATCTGACGGTTTGGCCATATGAAACGCTCCTGCTGCAATAAATAACACATGGTCTGTTTTTACCGAACCATATTTAGTGACAACGGTTGAACCCTCAACGATTGGGAGGATGTCCCGCTGAACGCCTTCTCTAGATACATCGGCAGAAGATGACGCGCCGCCGTTTTTTGCAATTTTATCAATCTCGTCGATAAAGATAATTCCGCTCTCTTCTGCTCTCTGAACAGCTTCCTGGCTGACTTCATCCATATCGATGAGTTTGCTTGCTTCTTCATTCGTCAGGACTTTTCTGGCTTCTCTGACTGTCATTTTGCGCCGTTTCTTTTTCTTTGGCATTAATCCGCTCAGCGCATCTTGCATATTCATGCCCATCTGCTCCATACCCGAGCCCTGCAGCATGTCAAACATAGAAGGCTGCTGCTCTTCGACTTCTACTGTTACATAGTAGTCTTCGAGCTCTCCTAAAGCCAGCTGATGCGCCATGCGTTTTCTTTTTTCTTCAATGTTTGCTTCTTCCTGGCTCTCCGCCTCATCTTCACCATTCGGCTGGCTGCCGCCAAAAAACATTTCAAACGGATTTTTAACGCCTGATTGTTTTTTCTTCCCAGGAACCAACAGACGAACAATGCGTTTGTTTGCATTTTCTTCTGCCTGCTCCTTTACTTCATTCATTTTCTCTTCTTTTATAAGCCGAACAGAAGTTTCCACAAGGTCTCTGACCATTGATTCAACATCTCTGCCTACATAGCCGACTTCAGTAAATTTTGTTGCTTCAATTTTGATAAATGGCGCACCTGAAAGCTTGGCGATTCGTCTTGCAATTTCAGTTTTCCCAACGCCGGTAGGCCCCATCATTAAAATGTTTTTCGGAACGACCTCGTCCTTCAGCTTTTCATCCAGAAGACTTCTTCTATAGCGGTTTCTTAATGCCACGGCGACAGCTTTTTTCGCGTTTTGCTGACCGACAATATATTGGTCTAACCGATCTACAATCTGTCTTGGTGTTAACGGTTGTTTTTCCATGCGCCTCAAGTCCTTTCTATTCAAGCTCTTCCAGTATGATTTGATCGTTCGTGTAAACACAAATTTCGCCTGCTGTTTCTAACGCGGCTCTAGCAATCTCACTTGCAGACATGCTTTCACCGGCATGCTTTTTCAAAGCTCTTCCGGCTGCCAGAGCGTAATTGCCTCCTGATCCAATCGCGAGAATGCCGTCATCTGGTTCGATCACCTCGCCTGTTCCCGATACGAGAAGCAAAGTATCCTGATTCATAACAATCAGCATGGCTTCAAGCTTTCTAAGCACTTTATCGCTACGCCATTCCTTCGCAAGCTCAACAGCTGCCCGTTTTAAGTTGCCGTTATATTCTTCAAGCTTAGCTTCAAACTTTTCGAATAATGTGAAAGCGTCTGCAACAGATCCTGCAAACCCGGCAAGAACCTTACCGTTAAACAGTTTCCTCACTTTTCTTGCAGTGTGTTTCATGACAACAGCCTGACCAAATGTCACTTGGCCGTCTCCGGACATAGCGCTTCGTCCCTTATGCTGTACGGCAAATATTGTGGTCGCATGAAAAGATGACATAAAGGGCCTCCTTTAATTTTTCTTAAAAGCTCTTGGATGGTGAGACATATATGTGTTTCTCAACATTTCCTTCGAAACGTGCGTGTATATCTGTGTCGAAGACAGATTGGAATGCCCGAGCAGTTCCTGAACGCTTCTCAAATCTGCCCCTTCGTTTAACAGATGAGTGGCGAACGTATGTCGAAGCATATGCGGATGGATATGTAAAGTGCCGGACGCTTTTTGAACAAGCCCGCTTAAAATATGCCTGATGCCTCGGGCTGTAAGCGGTCCGCCTCTTTGATTTACGAATAATAGATCATGAGGTTCTTTTGCTTTCATCAGCAAGCACTGTCTTCCGCTATTCATATAAACCTTCAACGCTTCGCGGGCGTAAGACCCAAAGGGGATATAGCGCTGCTTCTTGCCTTTACCGTGAACAAGCACAGTGTCCATAAATAAGTCAACGTCGTTAACAGTTATGGAACAGCATTCACTGACCCTCATTCCGGTGGCATAGAGAAGCTCTAACAGCGCTTGATCCCTCATTCCGGTCGGCTGGCTTATATCTGAAACTTCAAACAGCTCCTCAAGCTCTTTTTGATATAGAAACTTTGGTATTCGTTTCTCTTGTTTCGGCAGATGAACAAGCTGAAACGGATTTTCTTCAACAAGTTTTTCCCGCATCAGAAACTTATAAAAGCTTCTTAATGCAGATATCTTTTTGCTTATTGTTCTTCTCGATAAACCTTTTTCATAGGCTTCTGTCAAAAAAATCCTAGTATCTTGATATGCAGCTTTTTCAAATCCATTTATACCTTGAACGCGCAGGAAAGTCTCGAATTCTTCAATTGAATCCACATAATTCACAATAGTATATTGTGAATAATTTTTTTCAATTTGTAAATATTCAACGAATAACTTTACGAAATTCTTAACATTCTCCATGCCTAATACCTCCCCAGGAAGGGCTTTTAAATGGTATCACAAATCGCGTTCAGGTTGCAATCAATACCTATATTGTTTTCGAAATTGTTTGAATTGTCTCGATTGCACGGTTCGCGTATTGTTCATTACGCTCTTTTTTATTTTTAATTTTAACAGGCAATTCTTTTAAAAGCCCAAAGTTTGCATTCATCGGCTGGAAGTTCTTCTGGTTTGTTGTTGTAATATAGTGAGCCATACTGCCTATTGTTGTTTCCTGAGGGAAAGTGACAAGCTCTTCTCCTAAAACAAGTTTAGCCGCATTAATACCTGCTACCAGTCCTGAGGCAGCGGATTCCACATATCCTTCTACTCCCGTCATTTGGCCTGCAAAGAACAAATCACTGCGATTTTTAAATTGATATGTCGGCTTTAACAGGCTTGGAGAGTTAATGAATGTATTTCTGTGCATCACGCCGTATCTGACGATTTCTACATTTTCAAGCCCTGGAATCAATTTGAGAACTTCCTTTTGGTCTCCCCATTTTAAATGAGTCTGGAATCCTACAATATTATAGAGTGTTCCCGCTGCATCATCCTGTCTGAGCTGAACGACAGCATGTGGACGTTTTCCTGTAACAGGATGCTCTAATCCAACAGGTTTCATCGGTCCGAAAAGCATTGTTTTCTTTCCCCGTTTTGCCATGACCTCAATCGGCATGCAGCCTTCAAAGAAAATTTCTTTTTCAAACTCTTTTAATGGAACTGTTTCTGCTGATGTTAATGCTTCATGAAAACGGTCAAACTCTTCTTCTGTCATCGGGCAGTTCAAATATGCCGCTTCACCTTTATCATAACGAGATTTCAAGTACACTTTATCCATATCAAGGCTGTCTTTTTCTACAATTGGCGCCGCTGCGTCATAAAAATACAGATAGTCCTCGCCAGTTAGCTCCTTCAGTTGGGCAGACAGTGATTCAGATGTTAACGGACCCGTTGCGATAATGGTAGGACCTTCAGGAATTCCAGTCACTTCTTCATTAATAACGGTTACGTTTGGATGATTTTTCACCCGATTTGTCACGCTTGCGGCAAATTCATGACGGTCCACTGCGAGAGCGCCGCCAGCAGGCACCGAACATTCGTCAGCAGCCGCGATGATGGCTGAATCAAGCGCCCGCATTTCTTCCTTTAATACACCGACAGCGTTAGCAAGCGTATTGGAACGCAGAGAGTTGCTGCACACAAGCTCGGCAAATTTATCTGTATGGTGCGCAGGCGTTTGTTTAACAGGGCGCATTTCATATAATCTGACTTGAATCCCCCGTTTGGCAAGCTGCCACGCCGCTTCACTTCCTGCGAGTCCGGCTCCGATTACATTCACTGTTTGTTGGTTCATCTTTCACATCTCCTAGTTTATTATTCAAGGCCTTCTTTTAACACACAAAGAAGGTGAGCAAGACCCTGCTCACCGCTACTTCTGTGGTTCTTCCTTATAATCGCATTCCACGCATTGGACTTGTATGCCTTTTTTGAGTTTTTTCTCGACGAGCATTTTTCCGCATTTCGGGCATTTTCGTTCAATTGGTTTGTCCCAGGAAACGAATTCACAGTCCGGATAACGGTCACAGCCGTAAAAAACCCGTTTCTTTTTCGATTTTCGTTCAACAATATTTCCTTCACCGCAGCTCGGGCACTTCACACCGATTTGTTTCACAATCGGTTTTGTGTTCCGGCAGTCCGGGAAGTTGGAGCAAGCTAAGAATTTACCGTATCGGCCCATTTTATATACCATTGGAGAACTGCACAATTCACAATCTTCTCCGGCATATTCTGGTTCAATTTCAACTTCCTTCATTTCTGATTCGGCTTTTTTCACGCGCTTTTCAAAATCGGTATAGAAGTTATCAATAATCTGTACCCATTCTATATTGCCTTCCTCAACATTATCTAGGTCTTTTTCCATTTTTGCCGTAAACTCAACGTTAATGATTTCGGGGAAAAATTCCATGATCAGCTCAAGCACGATCTGCCCTAATTCTGTGGGAACAAACCGTTTATTATCCAGTCCTACGTAGCCGCGTCGCTGAATGGTATCAAGCGTCGGAGCATATGTGGAAGGACGGCCGATACCGAGTTCTTCAAGAGTTTTCACGAGCCGTGCCTCAGTATAACGCGGAGGCGGCTGGGTAAAATGCTGCTCCGGTTCTATATCTTTTGATAATACCGTGTCGCCTTCTTGTAGGTCAGGCAGCATCCGGTCTTTTTCTTCCATTTGATCGTCTTTTCCTTCAACATACACCTTCATAAACCCGGAAAACTTGACTTTACTTCCATTTGCACGAAATGTCAAACCATTGTTTGTCAGGTCGACACTCATTGTATCGAGAACAGCAGGGGCCATTTGGCTGGCAACAAAGCGCTCCCAAATTAATTTATACAATCTCATTTGATCTCTGCCAAGTACTGCTTTTAATTCACTTGGTTTTCTGAGAACTGATGTCGGGCGAATTGCTTCGTGAGCGTCCTGAGCATTTTCATTCTTTTTCGCAGGCTTTCGTTTGCCGCCTAAGAACTCTTTGCCGTATGCCTGATCAATAAATGCAGCAGCTTCATCCACCGCCGTATTTGAAATACGGGTTGAATCCGTTCTCATATACGTGATCAGACCGACTGTTCCTTCTCTTCCAAGATCAATTCCTTCATATAATTGCTGTGCAATCATCATCGTTTTCTTCGCTCTGAAATTGAGCTTGCGAGCCGCTTCCTGTTGCAGGGTGGAAGTGGTAAAAGGCAAAGCTGGATTACGTTTGCGTTCCTTTTTCGTTACTTTTTCAACTGTATATTTATTGCCTTTGAGCTGAGAAAGAATGTCTTTTACATCGGCTTCACTTTTTAAAGGAAGTTTTTTGCCGTTTTTTCCGAAAAAGCTCGCTTCGAACGTTTCCTGTCCTTTCAAAAACGTACCGTCAATTGTCCAATATTCCTCCGGCTTAAAGTCGTTAATTTCTTTTTCGCGATCAATAATTAAACGGAGGGCAACGGATTGAACGCGGCCTGCGCTAAGCCCTTTCTTGACTTTTTTCCATAGGATAGGACTGATTTTATATCCGACAAGCCGGTCTAAAATACGTCTCGCCTGCTGTGCATCCACTAAATCCATATTGATCATGCGAGGATGCTTAAACGATTCCTTAATGGCGTCTTTTGTAATTTCATTAAACACCACACGGCAGTCTGAATTAAGATCTAAATCAAGGCTGTGTGCCAAGTGCCATGCAATCGCTTCCCCTTCTCTGTCGGGGTCGGCTGCGAGATACACTTTTTTGGCTTTTTTCGCAGCCGTTTTCAGCTCTTTTAATACCGGCCCTTTACCTCGAATGGTAATATATTTCGGTTCAAAATTCTGTTCTATGTCAACTCCCATTTGACTTTTTGGAAGATCCCGGACATGTCCCATTGATGCTTTTACTTTATATTTTTTACCTAAGTAACGTTCAATCGTTTTCGCCTTAGCGGGCGATTCCACGATGACTAGATAATCAGACATTTTCATCCCCCTCAAGAGGTGTTCTCTCTCTTTTCAAGTATTTCAATTTTGTTTTTGCAGCTGTCTTTATTTGGCTTTCAACATTTCATTCTTTATGATGAACGTCATTATTTAAATAGAAAACAATATGCAACTTTAAATCCTCACTATTATTAAATATTACAATACCGTTTGTCAAACGATAATTCAAAAGGGTTCCGTATATTGAACGTTTCTCTCAGGAAGCTCCTCGAAAATATCCTCTGCTGACCATATAGCTTTAGCCCCCTGCTGGATCAGTTTTATAGGACCTCCGGCGTAAGGATCAAATAATGAGCCGGGTACGGCAAATACTTCTCTTCCTTGTTCCAGTGCTTGATATGCAGTAATCAGCGAACCACTTTTTTCTTTGCCCTGCACGACAATAACGCCTTCACTTAATCCGCTGATAATACGGTTTCTCATAGGGAAATGCCATTTTTGGGGTTTGGTTTCAGGTGGGTGCTCTGACAGAAGGATATGGTGTTTAGCCATATGATCTGCTAACTGAAGGTTTTCCCGGGGATATATGTGTTGAAATCCGCCTGCAATGACGCCGATTGTCCGCCCCTTCGCCTTAATACTTGCAGCATGGGACATTCCGTCTATCCCAGACGCCAGTCCGCTGACAATCACCCAATTTTTACGGCAGAGCTCTTTTGTAAGATGATTGACAATTTGTATCCCATAAGCTGTTGGATTTCTTGTCCCTACAATTCCAATTTTCCTCCCTTTAGAAAGAAGGGTCATATCACCCTTTGCAAACAGGACAGCGGGGGGATCATAAATGGTTTTCAGCCAGAAAGGATATTGCTTTGAAGAAATCGGGATGGGGTTAATTCCTTGCTCATGGTAAGCAGCAAGTACACGCTGAAGCTTTGGATATTGTTCTTCTATTTTATTTTTTAATGCAGCTGCCTTTATTTTACCTCGAGTAACAGTTTCTAACACGGGTGACGTCAGCGACATAGACGGATCAGCTTTCCACCATTTTAATAGAAGGGATGGGGATAATAATTGATTGATTCTGCAAATCATTAAACAGGCAGCGGCCTGATCCAATATATTGACCTCCTTTTGACAGAAAAAGCAGGAACAGCCTTGACGGCTGTCCCTTCTTTATTAATGCGTTTTGCAAGTTTCGAACAAGTTCTTCTCTTTCAGCACCTTAATTAAGGTTTCACCCATTACAGAAGGTGTCTCTGCAACTTCGATTCCGCATGCATTAAGCGTTTTGATTTTTTCATCAGCTGTCCCTTTTCCACCGGAAATAATGGCGCCTGCATGCCCCATGCGCTTCCCTGGAGGTGCTGTTTTCCCGCCGATAAAACCGACTACCGGTTTTGTCATGTTGGCTTTTACCCACTCTGCCGCTTCCTCTTCGGCAGTACCGCCGATTTCGCCAATCATGATGACAGCGTGTGTGTCAGGATCTTCGTTAAACGCTTTTAAAACATCAATAAAGTTTGTTCCATTTACAGGATCGCCGCCGATTCCAACAGCTGTAGATTGTCCTACACCCGCTTCTGACAGCTGGTGCACCGCTTCGTATGTTAATGTTCCTGAACGCGATACAACGCCTACATGACCCTTTTTATGGATATATCCAGGCATAATGCCGATTTTACATTCTTCAGGCGTGATGACACCAGGGCAGTTTGGCCCTATCAGTCTCGTTTTCTTGCCTTCCATGAAGCGTTTGACCTTTACCATATCCAAAACCGGAATATGCTCCGTGATACAAATCACGAGATCAAGCTCCGCATCTACCGCTTCCATAATGGCATCAGCTGCAAACGGTGCCGGCACATATATAACAGACGCGTTAGCGCCAGTCGTTTGAACTGCTTCAGCCACTGTATTAAATACAGGAACACCTTCCGCTTCAGTTCCGCCTTTTCCAGGTGTTACACCGCCTACGATATTTGTGCCGTATTCGAGCATCTGCTTCGTATGAAATAAAGCGGTAGAACCTGTAATCCCTTGCACAATAACTCTTGTATCTTTATTAATAAAAACACTCATTATCTGGTCCCCTGCCTTTCATTCTTTCCTAAACTAAGGATACGATTTTCTGCGCGCCGTCAGCCATTGATTCCGCAGATGTAATATTTAATCCTGATTCACTAAGGATTTTCTTCCCTAGATCCACGTTTGTGCCTTCAAGACGGACGACAAGCGGCAATGTCAAACCGACTTGTCTTGTCGCTTCAACAACCCCTTCTGCGATGACATCACATTTCATAATGCCGCCGAAAATGTTGACAAAAATCCCTTTAACGTTTTGATCAGAAAGAATGATTTTAAATGCTTCCGTGACTTTTTCTGCGGTTGCACCGCCGCCCACATCAAGGAAGTTGGCGGGTTCTCCTCCATAATGCTTGATAATATCCATTGTGGACATTGCAAGTCCCGCGCCGTTTACCATACAGCCGATATTTCCATCAAGAGAAATGTAGCTTAAGTCATATTTGGACGCTTCGATTTCTTTCGGATCTTCTTCATCCAAATCTCTGTATTCCATAATGTCCTTTTGTCTGTACAACGCGTTGCTGTCGAAATTCAATTTCGCATCAAGCGCCATCACATTTCCGTCGCCAGTAACAACGAGCGGATTGATTTCGGCGATTGAGCAGTCTTTCTCAACAAATGCTTTGTATAGTCCAAGCATAAATTTAGCAGCTTTTCCCACAAGCTCTTTTGGAATATTAATAGCGAATGCGATTTCTCTAGCTTGATAGCCTTGGAGGCCGACAGCCGGATCAATGACAGCTTTCTTGATTTTTTCCGGTGTTTTCTCCGCTACTTCTTCAATTTCCGTTCCGCCTTCTTCAGAAGCCATAAGAACGATTCTAGAAGTGGCGCGGTCAAGCACAAGCCCCACGTAGTATTCTTTTTTAATATCGCAGCCTTCTTCAATAAGTAAGCGTTTTATTACTTGGCCGTCCGGACCCGTCTGATGTGTAACTAGGGTCTTCCCTAAGAGTTCGTCGGCATACGCTTTCACTTCGTCTAACGATTTTGCTATTTTTACCCCACCAGCTTTGCCTCGACCGCCAGCATGAATTTGAGCCTTTACGACATAAACCGAGCTGGATAAGTTCTTTGCTTTCTCAACTGCTTCTTCTGCTGTAAAAGCCACTTTACCTTCAGGAACAGATACCCCATATTTTCTGAGGACTTCTTTTCCCTGGTACTCATGGATATTCATTTCCCATCCTCCTAACTTATGTAACAAAACTAAAATAGACTGCGCTTTCATTCTATAATAATACTGGAAGAATTGTCTAGAGTTCGATGCAAAATCTTTAAATCCTTCTAAACATTCAAACTTTTATTTTATTAAAAACATAAATTTCAAACGGAGGATGGGGAATATTTTAGCTATTTTTTATTTTTTACACTTTCGTCCAATCTGTAAATGAACGAAAAAATCTCGGCTACTGTTTCATAAAGAGCTTCCGGGATTTGATCATCTACAGTCAAATGGCGCATTAATTCGACAAGGGTCCGATCTTCTTGAATCGGGACCCCTGCCTTTTTCGCTTCTTTGATAATGTTGTCGGCTACATGGCCCTTTCCTGTCGCAATCACTTTCGGCGCCTTGTCTTTTTGTTCGTTATAATGGAGAGCCACAGCTTTTCTGATCGGCGTCTGCTCTTTCATACTTTCACGTCCACTTCCTGGTCACTGATGCTTGTTACATATTGATCGATTGTAGCCTTCTCTTCGGAGTGAATCCTTTTTTTAGCGTTTACCCCTGAAAGGCTGTATCCCATTTCCTTCAGACCCTGTTTAAGTGCGGGCACCATCGGATCGATGGCAGCCTGAAGCTCGAAATCAGTCTCAATTGTAATGGTCATGACTTTTTGCTGTATCAAACAATCAACGACAGTTTCTTTTAACGTATCCAGCTGCAGCAAAAACAAAAGGCGGCAATGAGAAGGATCAAGCTTTCCATCCGCTTCCTTCTTTCCTTTAAACAGAACAGTCATGTCCTGAACCCCTGACTTCGAAAACAGCGGAAATGACATTACAATTTGGCTGTATGACGGATGGTCCTGCTGCATGAAAAGCTGCCCGTTTAATTTATGAAAAAGCTGATCGGCTTCCTGTTTGACAGGTTCAGCTACCTCATGCGACGATCTTGCGGCATGAAGAGCCAGCTTGATGGATTGTATTTCGTCAGGTGTGACTGCGCTTCCTTGTTCTAACGCTTTAATGAATGCAAGCTCGTCCCTTGCGCCGATTGCCGTTTTCACTTTGGATAAGAAAGAAAGAACATCTGCCTTATCCGCCAAATTAGGTGCTGTCTGCTGAACAGCCTTTAAAAAGACTTCGGCTTCCCGATCTGTGACTTGTGACGCCTGAAAAACAGCTGAAGGTGCAGGTGAGTTACTATCACCCGATGAAGCAGCCGCTTTAATCCAATTTGCTGCTTCTTTCACAATGTGAAGACTGTTTTTTTCAGCAGATTCCGTCAGCTTTGTCAGCAGCTGGCGGACTTCTTTGATGGGAATGTCTGCTGCTGTTTTGACAAGCTCTCCTTGTATGCTTCTCTGTTCCGCTGTGTCATTTACGGGCGATAAGCCGGCCTTTCCGGGGGAACCAGATCGTGCGCTAAGCTCCATGTTTCCAGCTGTATGGCCTGAAGAAGGTGCTTTGGTCTTATCCGTTAGAGAGATAAGCTTATCAATCAGACGTTCTGCATGGACATCAATTTCACTATTAAAAAGTGCCGCAACTGCTGCTTTTAGCTTTGCCGTCATTTGGCTCTGCTGAGGGTTTTGGTTGATTGCCCGAAGCAGCCGGGATACGTGCTGATGCAGCGGAACAGGCGATTTCACAGCGTTAACACCGCTCAAAACTTCGGGGTGAATGGGAAGCTCACGCTTTAAAGCGAACAGAACGGTTTCAATCGCTTTTTTTGTATCTGGCGCAGGCAGTGTCTCCATCCAGCGGACAGCTGTTTTGATATCATTTTCTGTTACGGGTGTTTTGCTCTTCAGCATCGCTCCTGTCATCATCAGAGCGGCGTTTGAAGGTTTTACTGAAATGGCATTTAAAAGCTTGCCAGCTGCATCCTGAATGGATTTGGGATTTTGGTCAAAGCTTTGAACGACCTGAAGACGGCCTTGTTCTGCTGTTGTTTTTTCGTAGGAAAACCAATAGTACGCCTGAGGACGAAGCTGAGCTTCAAGTTTTCCCTGGACAGTTTGATTGCCGACTTGAATCAGCGCATGCTGATCTCCTAATAAACGAAGCACTTTTCCTAAAAGGAGACGCTTCTCCCCGTTTAGCGCTTCGCTGACATTTGATGTTTCCTGCGGGACTGCTGTATTTCCAAAAAGGTGCTGTAGCGCCTTTTGCACATCATTTCGTATATTCATGTAAAAGAGGTGCCTCCTTGTCCATTGGTTTATCTGAAAGATTGAACAGGAGCGAAAGTTTTACGGTGCAATTCAGTTGGGCCGTATGCGGCGAGAGCTTCGAGATGCTCTTTTGTCCCATAGCCTTTATTTTTTTCAAAGCCGTACATGGGGTATGTTTCGGCATAAGCGCTCATCATCCGGTCTCTCGTCACTTTCGCGATACACGCACCTGCCGCAATAGACACGCTTTTAGCATCGCCCTTTTATAATTGACGACTGGTCTATGCCGACCGGTAGCGTCATTGCGTCAACAAGCAAATAATCAGGTGTATCTGACAAATCGTGTATCGCTTTCACCATTGCCATCTTTGAAGCTTCATATATATTGATTTCATCAATGACAGAGGCTTCTACAATTCCTGTTCCGACCGCCAGTGCTTCTTTCATAATAAGCTCGTAATATTCGTCACGCTTTTTCTCTGAGAGCTTTTTGGAGTCTGTCAGCCCAAGTATTTCACATTCCTCTGGAAGGATGACTGCGCTGGCGACAACGGGTCCTGCCAATGGCCCCCGGCCGACCTCGTCGACACCTGCAATCAAACGAAATCCTTTGTTTCTTGCCAGTCTTTCATAGGAAGTCATATTCTCCCATTGTTCTTTCAGCGCTTTTTCTTTCGCCTGCTTTTTAAGCCATTGCTCTACAAGCGTTTGAACGCTTTTTCTCGGGTCTTTTTCGCATTGGGCAAGAAATGGGTCTTGTTCATCTTTCACTTCCTGCAAACGGTCTTTAATGTCCTTTACGGTTAATGTATTCACTTTCTCTTCTCCCTTACTTTATGTATCGGTTCGGTCACGAAAAAATAAAGACCCGCATTTCTGCGCGCCTTTACATAGTCGGCTGTTCAAATGACAGCCTGCCGAACTTTTCAGTGCGGATATCGCGAATAATGACTTCAGTCGTCTTATCGTAGTTAATGAGCCCTCCGCTCATGAGACAGCCGCGCTTTTCACCTATTGCATCAAACAGCTCTGCAATGTCCTCTGGGATCTCATCAAGGCCGTAACGCTCTTTCAGCCGTTCAGGATAGTGTTCTTCGAGAAAACGAAGACCAAACACAGCCACGTCCTGCAGATTGATAATCGAGTCTTTAATAGCCCCGGTGACGGCCAGCCTCAAGCCGACAAGCTCATCCTCAAATTTAGGCCATAAAATCCCCGGTGTATCTAATAGTTCTAATTCTTTCCCGACTTTGACCCACTGCTGAGATGTCGTAATACCAGGTCTGTCTCCTGTTTTTGCTATATTTTTCTTTGCCAGCCGGTTGATAAGCGTTGATTTTCCGACGTTTGGAATGCCGATAATCAAAGCGCGAATTGCTCTCGGCTTCACACCTTTTGCCCTCATCCGGTCAAATTTTTCTTGAAGGATCTCTTTTGATGCCGGCACAATTTGATTTAAGCCTTGTCCGTTCACAGAATTAATGGACAAGGAGCGGATCCCCTGGTTCTCAAAGTGCTCTTTCCACTGCTGTGTAACTGCCGCATCTGCTTTGTCCGCCTTGTTTAACAGCATAATTCGCGGCTTATTTTTTAGAATATCTTCAATCATTGGGTTTCTTGACGACATTGGAATTCTGGCATCTACCAATTCATATACTATATCGATTAATTTTAATTTTTCGGTTACTTCCCTTCTTGCCTTTGCCATATGGCCCGGGAACCATTGAATTGTCATGTGACACGAACACCGCCTTTATCTCTTCAGTATGTATGATTCTTTGTTGTCCTTTATGTATTTTACGATGCCTGTCCGGCATTTTCAAATTCTGTATAAAAAAAGAGCTTGTTACAGGTAACAAGCTCTTTTCGTTCGTTATTATTATCGTCTGATCTCTTTAATACGAGCCGCTTTTCCGCGAAGTTCACGCAGGTAGTAAAGCTTAGCACGGCGTACTTTACCGTAACGTACAACTTCGATTTTCGCGATTTTTGGTGTGTGTACAGGGAAAGTACGTTCAACGCCAACACCGTAAGAAATCTTACGAACTGTGAACGTTTCGCTGATTCCACCACCACGACGCTTAATCACAACACCTTCAAAGATCTGGATACGCTCACGGTTACCCTCAACAACTTTAACGTGTACACGTAAAGTGTCACCAGGACGGAACGCAGGAAGATCAGTACGAAGCTGTTCTTTTGTGATATCTTCAATTAGTTTTTGCATCGTTTTCAACTCCTTCCAACAGATGCTCTTGGCCACAAAACCCGGCACAGCGGAACATCGTTTTCAAGCTTGCAGCGGATAAGCCCGCTTAAGCCACAAGTAGTATCTTATCACAATTTCATAGCCTATGCAATAAAATCTATTCTTTTTCCCATTCAGAAATCCATTTTCTTTGCTGCTCTGTAAGCGGGTAGTCTTTCAAAAGATCCGGACGTCTTACATAGGTCCTTCTAATCGATTCTTTATTCCGCCATTCTTTGATTTTTGCATGGTTTCCTGACAGGAGTGTTTCAGGCACTTTTAAACCTTTGTAATCTGCCGGTCTTGTATAATGCGGGTGTTCTAAAAGGCCGGTGCTGAATGAATCCTCAATATGGGAAGCTTCTTTGCCCAGCACACCCGGAAGCAGTCTGACCACACTGTCTGCAATCATCATTGCAGGAAGCTCACCGCCCGTCAGAACAAAATCGCCAATGGATATTTCATCTGTCACCAGATGCTCACGAATGCGTTCATCATAACCTTCATAGTGGCCGCAAATAAACAGCAAATGCTCTTCCTTCGCTAATTGTTCTGCTTTTTTTTGGGTAAAACGCTCACCTTGCGGACAGACGAGGATAATACGCGGAGCAGCAGCTGCCTTTGATGTCAGGTCCTCGACCGCGTCAAAAACAGGCTGAGGCTTGAGAACCATGCCTGCGCCGCCGCCATAAGGATAATCATCAACAGTATTGTGCTTGTTATCAGAATACTCCCGGAAATTTACGACCTGAAACTGTACCGCATCTTTGTCCTGGGCTTTTTGAAGAATCGATGAACCGAGCACACCTTCGAACATTTCGGGAAACAGCGTCAAAAAGTCGATTTTCATTCGTCTATTAATCCTTCCATGAGTTCAATCTCAATTTTCTTTTCGCTGACATCGATATGTTTGACCACTGATTCAATGTAAGGAATCAGCGCGTCTTTTTTCCCTTTTCGCCCGATAACCCAAACGTCATTAGCTCCAGGCGTCAAAATTTCCTTAATCTTTCCAATGAGTTCGCCGCCTTCGGTAAATACTTCGCACCCAATGATTTCGTGGAAATAAAATTCTCCCTCATTCAGCTCTCCTAAATCTTCTTCAGGCACTTTAATGATTGCGTTTTTCAGTTCCTCTACTTCATTCAGGCCTTGTCTTTCTTTAAACTGCAGCAGATGAAATTGCTTATGCAGTCTGTGCGTGTTTACTGTTACTTCCACTGGCTCGTTACGTCCGTCCATAAACAAATACAGCGTGTTGCCCGGCTTATACCGTTCTTCGGCAAAATCTGTTTTCGAAATCACCCGCACTTCGCCTTTAATTCCGTGGGTATTTACGATTTTACCTACATTAAACCATCGCTTTGTCATATGATCACCTCTGGCGAATTTCAATTACTTTTCCGTCTTTTATGACGATGGTGTTTGCTGCTGTTTTCTCATGCCAGTCATCCCCGGCTTCAATCGTCAGCAGCGCATCGACTTCCTTTTCTTTCATCTCACTGCCAAGCGGCAATGTATGTACTTGAGCAATTTGAAAATCGATTATTTTTATGTTATCTTTTCGCTTTTCTATTGCCTTTTTAAATTGTTCAATCATATCTGGGTTTTGCTGTTCTTTCTCATGTTTTCTAAGCTGAAAATAGAGCTGGCTGCATTCTCGTTCAAGCATTTGTTTCTTTTCGGCAAAAGAAGCTAAAAGCTTTTCTTTGCTGCGCTCGGTTAAGACTTGCATAACGGCTACACGGTGAATAATTTGCATCGCACCAAGCTCCCCGCTTTTAAAACTTTTTTGGCTCAGGGCTTTTCTATTTTGCCTAAGCTTCTATCAGTTTACCCTTTTTTTGCGTGTAAAAAAAGGGGAGGTGCCGGCCCTCTCCCTTTTAGTCAAATATCTCAAATTGAACTTTCTTAGAAGACTGTGCGCCAGCTGCAAATACAGCTGTTCGAATCGCTTTTGCAGTCCGGCCTTGCTTTCCGATAACTTTACCGGTATCTGACTTATGGACAGATAAGCGCAGCGCAATCTTTTGATCGGTTTCTTCTCTTATGACGCGAATGTCATCTGGATGATCAACAAGCGGCGTCACAATTCGGACAATCAAATCTTCCAAGTGTTGATCAGTCATTACTTGCCTTGTTTAGCGTTGTGGAATTTTTCCATGATTCCTTGGCTAGAGAACAAGTTGCGAACTGTATCAGATGGTTTCGCTCCAGTTTGAAGCCATTTAAGAGCAAGCTCTTCGTCGATTTTTACTTCCGCTGGTTTTGCAACCGGGTTGTAAGTTCCGACTGTTTCGATGAAACGGCCGTCACGTGGTGAACGAGAATCTGCTACAACAATACGATAGAAAGGAGATTTTTTTGCTCCCATACGTTTTAAACGAATTTTTACTGCCATTTTACTAGCACCTCCGAAAATATTTCAACAAGATAGTATATTAACAATGATAAAAGTGTTTGTAAAGTGTTTTTTCTTAACAACGGTTTTATCATGTATAACCGATTACATAAAAGGTAGCTTAAACCCTTTTTTCTTACCTTTTGACATGTTTGTCATCTGCTTCATCATTTTTTTCATTTCGTCAAACTGCTTAAGCAGACGGTTGACTTCCTGCACGGATGTCCCGCTTCCTTTCGCAATCCGCTTCCGCCGGCTGGCATTGATGATATCCGGCTGTTCTTTTTCAAGAACAGTCATTGATTTGATGATTGCTTCCACATGATTCAGCTGCTTTTCATCAACTTGGATGTTTTTCAGGCCTTTCATTTTACCTGCACCCGGCATCATTTGCAGAAGCTCATCAAGCGGCCCCATGTTTCTGACCTGCCCGAGCTGCTCCAGAAAATCGTCCAATGTGAAGCTCATTGTTCTCATTTTTTGTTCCAGCTCTTTGGCTTTGTCTTCATCAACGCTGGCCTGTGCTTTTTCAATCAATGTCAGCACGTCGCCCATGCCGAGAATCCTTGATGCCATGCGTTCAGGATGGAACGGTTCTAATGCGTCAAGCTTTTCGCCTAAACCAGCGAACTTAATCGGCGTGTTTGTGACTGCGCGAATAGAAAGCGCTGCACCACCGCGTGTGTCTCCATCAAGCTTAGTTAACACAACACCGGTTAAACCGAGCTGTTCATTAAAGCTTTTGGCAACATTTACAGCGTCCTGACCGGTCATTGAATCGACGACCAGGAAGATTTCTTCCGGATTGGCGATTTCTTTCACGTTGGTCAGTTCATCCATCAGTTCATGGTCAATATGCAAGCGGCCCGCCGTATCCAAAATGACATAGTCATAATGTTCTTCCTTGGCTTTTTCAATAGCCTGTTTAGCTATTTCTACAGGGCTGACCTGATCACCAAGAGAGAAAACAGGCATGTCAAGCTGTTTGCCGAGCGTTTCCAGCTGTTTAATTGCGGCTGGGCGGTAAATATCGGCAGCAACCAGCATCGGTTTGCGATTATGCTTTTTGCGCAGCAGATTCGCAAGCTTACCGCTTGTTGTCGTTTTACCGGCACCTTGGAGACCGACCATCATAATAACAGTCGGCGGCCTTTTTGCGACGGCGATTTTGCTCTCTTCGCCGCCCATCAGCTCAGTCAGTTCCTCTTTAACAACTTTAATGACCTGCTGGCCGGGCGTCAGACTTTTCATGACGTCTTGGCCTACAGCGCGTTCACTTACTTTTTTGACAAAATCCTTGACTACTTTAAAGTTAACGTCAGCCTCAAGCAACGCAAGACGAACCTCACGCATCATATCTTTTACATCTTGTTCGCTGACTTTCCCTTTTCCGCGGATTTTAGAAATCGTCTGCTGCAGTCGGTCGGCTAATCCTTCAAATGCCATAGTTTGCCGCCTCCTAATCTAATTTCTCAAGCGCTTCAATCAGAGCTGTAATTTCTTCCTCTTCTTTTGAACCGGAAGCAAGCTCCTTCAGCTTATTAAACATCTCTTTACGCTCCTGAAACTTTTTCAAAAGGAGCAGCTTTTCTTCATATTGTTCAAGCATCGCTTCTGTTCGTTTGATGTTATCATAAACAGCTTGTCTTGAAACCTCATATTCTTCGGCTATTTCGCCTAGGGAGAAATCGTCCAAATAATAAAGCGACATATAGCTCTTCTGTTTTGAAGTCAACAACGACTGATAAAAATCAAACAGATAGTTCATTCTCGTTGTCTTTTCGAGTGACATTTGAGCTCTCCCCTTTGTTAAGTCAAATCCCTTTACGATAACTTAGTTTACACGGTTTTATTGAGACTGTCAAGTTTTTATCTTGTCAAAGCAGTGATTACCTTTTTCCAAAATAAGCTAAATATAATCCAACTTATTCCGATATTGTATATGATCCCTATTTTAAAGGAGGATTTTTTATGAAAAAAATCAGTTTTTTGTTTATGTTGTGCTTGGCAGCCGTGTTTACAATCCTTGTCCCGGTACATCAAGCAGACGCTGCTGAGGCGCCTTATAAGGCTTCGATCACAAATATCAGCACAGATGGAGGGGTTTACGGTAAAATCAATTACGGCCAAGGTCAATTTTGGCGAGTCAAGTACAATATTACAATAAGCGGCAAATTACTCGACCAAAACGGGCAGCCGGTGCCGAACGCTCCAGTACGATTTGAAGCAGATACGAAAGTCGGAAATACAACACAAACAGCATCAGGAACAACCGATGGAAACGGAGCGTTTGAAGTTCCAATGTATTTGGGGCCAGCTGCTGGGTACTACACATATTACACATCTGTTTCCGTCCATTACTATGACATCATCCCATTCAGAGTTTATTCAGGAGATTCAAGACTGGTATCCACTGATAATAGCCTTTATCATTTCGCCTATCAAGTGAGAAGATAAAAAAAGAAAAAGGCCCCAAAATGTGAGGGCCTTTTTCTTAATCGTCGGCTTTTTCCACTAAATCTGAAAAGAGTCCGTACACATACGATTCAGGATCAAATTCCTGGAGATCATCAACTTTTTCACCTAACCCGACTAGTTTAACCGGGATTTGAAGCTCGTTGCGGATCGCGAGGACGATACCGCCTTTAGCCGTACCGTCAAGCTTTGTTAATGCAATGCCGGTAACATTTGTTGCTTTAGAGAACTCTTTTGCCTGAGCCATTGCATTTTGGCCAGTTGTGGCATCAAGGGCAAGCAGTACCTCATGCGGCGCTTCAGGCACTTCTCTTTCGATGACGCGCTTCACTTTTTCAAGCTCTTTCATCAGGTTTACTTTGTTTTGGAGACGCCCTGCCGTATCACAGATTAATACATCGGCATTTCTTGCTTTCGCAGCATGTACAGCATCGTAGATGACAGCCGCAGGATCGCTTCCGGCCGTCTGCTTAATGACTGGCACTCCCGTACGCTCTCCCCATACTTCCAGCTGTTCAATGGCTCCTGCTCTAAATGTGTCTCCAGCAGCAAGTACAACAGATTTTCCTTCTTGCTTCAGTTTATGGGCAAGCTTTCCGATTGTTGTCGTTTTGCCGACTCCATTTACACCTACCAGAAGGATTACATTTAAACGCCCATCCTCTATGTTCAACTCAGAAATTTGCTCATCTCCGCTGTTATAAATCTCGACCAGTTTCTCAGAAATAACAGATTGGACTTCCATCGGATCTTGAATATTTCTGCGTTTCACTTCTTTTTTTAGCTCATCTATTAATTCCATAACGGTTGTAAAACCGACATCCGCGCTGATGAGAACCTCTTCTAGCTCTTCGAAGAAATCCTCATCCACTTTACGGTAACGGGATACAAGATCATTCACTTTGTTTTGAAAGGAGTTTCTTGTTTTTTCAAGGCCATCCTTAAACTTTTCAGATACGGAATCTGTCTGTTTGGTGATTTTCTCTTTTAATTTTTTAAAAAAGCTCATCTTTTAACCTCTTTCCTCGTTACTGAACGAATTCTTTTGTTTCTTCCAGCTTAACTGAGATTACCTTGGAAACACCGGATTCCTGCATTGTTACGCCGTATAGCACATCCGCTTCCTCCATCGTTCCTTTTCTGTGGGTAATCACGATAAACTGGGTATCTCTGCTGTATTTTTTTAAATACTGCGCAAATCGGAACACATTCGCTTCGTCAAGCGCAGCCTCTACTTCGTCAAGGACGCAAAACGGCACAGGACGAACCTTTAAGATTGAGAATAAGAGCGCTATTGCAGTAAGCGCACGCTCTCCGCCTGACAGAAGGTTTAAGTTTTGCAGTTTTTTCCCCGGCGGCTGCGCGATAATCTCGACTCCTGAGTGAAGCAGATCGTTAGGATCAGTGAGCCTAAGTTCAGCGCGCCCTCCTCCGAATAAGGAGCGGAAGACTTGATCAAAGTGTGAGCGGATTTGGACGAATGTGTCGTTAAAGCGTTTCGTCATTTCTTCATCCATTTCTTCAATCACTTGGAACAGGGTATTTTTCGCTTCTGTCAAATCTTCTTTTTGTTCTGACAGAAACTTATACCGTTCGTTGACTCTCTCAAACTCGTCTATGCTTCCGAGGTTTACGGTACCCAGCTCTTCGATTGCGAGTTTAATCAGCTTCACGCGCTTTCTTGCTTCCTCTGGATCAGTTTCAAGCTGATATTTCTCTTTTGCCCCCTCAAAGGACAGGCTGTATTCCTCCCGTAAGTACTGGAGTAAATTATCAAGCTCAACTTCCATTCGGCCGAGTTTGACTTCTTCGTCTTTTAAGAGCGTTGTTTTTTGTTTGTACAGGCGTTTCATTTCTTTCAGCTCACGCTCATATGTATCAAGCCCATGCTGAAGCTTGATACGCTGATCGCGTCTTAACGCAATGAGTTCGATCGTTTTCGTTTTGTCATTCAATTTATGTTTTGCGGCCTCTTCAAGCTTTTCTTCACCGCTGGTGCTTGATGACATCTCTGACGTTAAGAAGCTTAAGTCCTCTTTCGCTTCTTTTAACGCAAACTCTGTTTCTGTGAGCTCTTTCTTTAATCTGGCAAGGTTGTCCTCTTCACCCTTACATGCCTGCTCTTTTTTGGCAGCTGTGATTTTCAGCTCAGTCAGCTCGTTGGAGAGAGACTCTTTTGTTGAGGATTGTGTTTGTTTTTGTTTCGTTAGTCTGTCAATATCCTCTTCAAGCTGTTTCATCTTTTCTGACACGGCAGAAAGCTCTTCTTCCAGCTTGCGTTTGCGCGTTTTCTTCTCTTCATCACTTTCTGACAGAGCAGATTTTTCTTGATCATAGAGCTCTAAATGGGTGTTGATATTTTTCTCAGCAACTTGAAGCTCGTACAGCTGCCCTTTTACATCCTGCTGCTTTAATCTTAAGCCTTCTCCGGTCTCTCTTAAGTCAGCCAGTTTTTTCTCCATATCCTGAATGGATTGCTTAAGGGTTTTGACTTCTTGTTCAAGCAGTGCTGTTTTCTCTTCCATTTCAGCGAGCCGTTTGCTCACATCTTCAAGCTCCCTGCTTCTTCCTAGCAGCGAGTTATTTTTCTTTTTAACCGCGCCGCCCGTCATTGATCCACCCGGATTCACGACATCTCCCTCAAGGGTTACGATACGGTACCGGTGCCCGAGAAGCTTCGCTAGTTCGTTTGCTCCCTTTAAATCCTCTGCGATCAGAACGGTTCCAAGAAGGTTCTGGATGATACGCCGATACGCAGAATCAAATGTGACAAGTTCACTGGCGACCCCGAGAAATGACGAGTGCTGGGCTGCTGTTTCCGCATCCCGGCTTTGAAGCTGGCGGTCTCTAATAACAGAAAGAGGCAGAAACGTCGCCCGGCCGAAGGAATTCTGTTTTAAATATTGAATCGCTTTACGGGCAGCCTGTTCATCGTCGGTCACGACATGCTGGGCAGAAGCGCCGAGCGCAATTTCAATGGCCGTTTCATACTTCTGTTCTGTTGAGATCAGCTCAAGGACCGCTCCGCGAATTCCGCCAAGGCGCTCTTTCGCTTTCAGCACTTCTTTAACACCTTGATAAAAGCCGGAGAAATCCCCCTGCATCGTCTCAAGCATGTCCTTTTTCGATCTCGCTTGCTGAACGTATTGGTACGCCTGATACAGAGCAGATTCATTTTTTTCGTATTGGCGCTTTTTCTGCTCATATTTCGCCTGCATATCACGATATGCACCGACTTGGCTGTGAATCTCCTGCTCGAGTCGGGCAAACTCCGTTTCACATGCGGCTTTTCGCGCAGAAATATCGCGCCGTTCCTGAAGATGCTTTTCATTGTTGTCCGCAAGCCTTTGCAATACAACAGCCGATTGGGACATCTGGTCATCCAGAAGCTGGAGCTCATTGCGAATCGAAGCCTGACTGTTCAACAGTTCAAAGTAATCGCTTTTCAGCTGTTCGATTTTCTCTTCGACATTTTCATTGTGAAGACTGAGAGCCTGCTGCTTTTCTTTTACCTGAGCCCTTAACTGTTTCACCTCTGCCTGAAGTGTTTCGAAGATAGCTTCCTGCTTCGCAAGCTCTTCTTTCAGCACCGTTTCTTTTTGCTGAAACTGTACAATAGCTTCTTCAAGCTGTTCTTGGTTTTGCACAGCGTTTTTCTTGCGTTCTTTCAGGACTTCTTTACGGCCTTCAAGCTTTTCCAGCTCTTCACTCGTCACCAATAAGACCTGCTGGAGCTCATTTACTGATTCATCAAGCGCTTGAATTTTGTCGCGCGTATCCTCAATCTTTGCTTCTTTGGCAGAAATCGCAGATGATTCAGCGAGCTCTTCTTCCTTCGCGAGCTGCACTTTCTCTTTAAGAGTTGACCATTTGCCATGCAGCTCTTCGATATCATAGGCAGTCAGCGCGATTTCAACATGCTCTAGCTCTTTCTTTTTTTCCAAGTAGTCTTTCGCTATTGATGCTTGAATTTTAAGAGGTTCAACCTGTCCTTCAAGTTCATGTAATATATCTTCTACCCGGTTTAAATTGTCCTGTGTCTCAAACAGTTTATTTTCTGCTTTTTTCTTTCTTGTTTTATATTTAAGCACCCCGGCCGCTTCTTCAAAGATACTGCGGCGATCCTCCGCTTTGCTGCTCAGGATCTCTTCCACTTTCCCTTGGCTGATAATAGAAAATGCTTCTTTACCCAGACCAGAGTCCATAAATAAATCAATAATATCTTTTAAGCGGCACGGCTGATTGTTAATCAGAAACTCACTCTCGCCTGATCTGTATACACGTCTTGTGACACTGACCTCATGGAAGTCAATCGGCAAGAAATGATCATCATTATCAAGAGTAAGCGTAACTTCAGCTAGATTTAATCGCTTTCTCGAATCACTGCCGGCAAAAATGATGTCTTCCATTTTTCCGCCGCGAAGAGACCGTGCCGATTGTTCACCGAGAACCCAGCGAATGGCATCTGTGATGTTGCTTTTTCCGCTTCCATTTGGGCCGACAACCGCTGTCACGCCTTTTACAAAATCTACGGAAATCCGTTCTGCAAATGATTTAAATCCTATAACGTCTAAACGTTTGAGGAACATAGCGATCCTCCTTATGTAATAAGTATTTCAATTCTATCATAAAACATGGATAAAATAAGACGGCATACATACTGAAATCCCCCTTATGATTCAGGGGGATTTTATTGTCTCGTATGGTGTTTTTGCAATTTAGCTAAAGCTTCCTGAGCAGCGTGCTGTTCGGCTTCTTTCTTTGAACGGCCGTTTCCGACTCCGAGTGGTTCACCTTTTAGAGATACGATGGCTTCAAATTCACGGTTGTGCGCAGGTCCTTTCTCGTTGGAGATTTTATACTCCAAAGAGCCTTTGCCGTCCCGCTGCACATATTCCTGCAGCTGGCTTTTGAAATCCATCACATGAGAAAAAGCACCATCGTTAATTTTAGGGAACACATAGACTTTTAAGAAACTTTCGACCGGCTCTAATCCCTGGTCAAGATACAAGGCTCCGATAAATGCCTCAAAAACATCCGCCAATAGTGCGGGACGCTTTCTTCCGCCAGTCATCTCCTCACCTTTCCCCAACAGGACAAGGTCGCCGAATGACAATTCGTGAGCCAATGAAACGAGAGACGGTTCGCATACAATCGCAGCTCTCAGCTTCGTCAAATCTCCTTCACTCATAGCCGGGTACTTGGCAAATAAGAATCTGGAGATCGTCAGTTCCAAAACAGCGTCACCTAAAAATTCAAGCCTTTCATTATCCTCATACGGCTTTTTCCGATGCTCATTCACATAAGATGAATGTGTAAATGCTTGATACAAAAGCTTTTCATTTTGAAAGTGAACCGAAATCCGTTCTTGAAACTCTTTAAACTGTTCTACTTTTTTATAGAACTTTTTTTTATCTTTATAATGTGAGTGTTTTGACATAGTAACCTCCATAGGCACATCAGGTTCACCGCGCTTCTCTGACTAAACCGGATACAGCGCGCGTAAAAGCGGCATGCTGTAATAACTGCACGAATAAAGGGCTAAAGCCCCGCGTTTCGGCGGGACTTTTAGCATCAGCTTATTGCTGGTTTTGTATGTAGTTCACAGCGTCGCCGACTGTTGCAATCTTTTCAGCATCTTCGTCAGAAATTTCCATATCAAACTCGTCTTCAAGTTCCATAACAAGCTCAACTACATCTAGGGAATCAGCACCTAAGTCTTCCTTGAAAGAAGCTTCAAGTTTGACGTCTGCTTCATCAACGCCAAGGCGATCTACGATGATTTTCGTTACACGCTCTAATGTGTCTGCCATAGCAATTCACCTCCCCTCAAGTATTATAGTGGATTCGTTTTTAAAAAACTAGAGAAACTATGATGAAATTTTTGAGAAAAAAACTTACATCACCATTCCGCCGTCAATATGAAGCGTTTGGCCAGTCATGTAACGAGCTCCCTCTGAAGCAAGGAACGTGACAACGCTGCTGACGTCACCAGGTTCGCCAAAGCGTGCGAGCGGAATTTGTTTCAGCATTTCGTCTTGAACGTCTTTTGCAAGCTTATCTGTCATATCAGTTGAGATAAATCCAGGCGCAATCGCATTTACAGTAATATTGCGGCTTGCGAGCTCTTTAGCAGAAGATTTTGTTAAACCGATCACGCCGGCTTTTGCAGCCACGTAGTTGGCTTGTCCAGGATTTCCGCTGACGCCGACGATAGACGATACGTTAATAATCCGGCCTGAACGCTGTTTCATCATTTGTCTTGTAACAGCTTTCGTGCAGTTGAAAACACCCTTCAGGTTAATGTTAATGACATCATCCCATTCATCTTCTTTCATTCTCATGATGAGATTGTCTCTTGTGATTCCGGCATTATTAACTAGAATATCAATCGTAGAAAAAACAGAAAGCGTTTCTTTTATCATGTTTTGTACATCTTCGGGATTTGATACATCCGCTTTGACAGCAATTGCTTTTCTGCCCATTGATTTGATTTCATCTACCACTTCATTTGCTTTCGCTTCATTGCCGGAGTAGTTGACGACAACGTTCGCGCCGCTTTTTGCCAGGTCAAGGGCGATTGAGCGGCCGATTCCGCGGGATGCGCCAGTGACAATAGCTGTTTTGTCATTAAGCATTTTCATTCTCCTCCTTAAGCGTTTGAATTGCCAGCTCGATCGTTTCCGGATCTGATACAGCAATTGTTTTTAAGCGTCTGTTTACTTTTTTTACAAGGCCTGAAAGCACTTTTCCGGGACCGATTTCAACAAAAGTCGTCACACCCTCTGCAATCAGCTTGTTAATGCTTTCCTCAAAACGAACCGGAGAGTAAAGCTGCTCAATGAGTTTCTCTTTGATTTCTGCTTTTTCAGTCATGACATCAGCAGAAACATTTGAGATGACCGGAACGCCAGCGTCTTTTATATCACAGGAGTCCAATACTTCTTTCAGCTTTTCAGCAGCAGGCTTCATCAGTTCGGAATGGAACGGACCGCTTACTTCAAGCGGAATGGCGCGTTTTGCACCGTTCTCTTTTGCCTGTTCAGATGCAAGCTCTACACCTTTGGCTGTTCCGGAAATAACGATTTGTCCAGGACAGTTGAGATTTGCAAGCTGTACAAGGTGGCCTTCCTCCGTGACTTTATCGGTTACTTGCTTTAATGCTTCGGCATCCATGCCAAGAATCGCAGCCATAGCTCCTTCGCCAGCCGGCACTGCTTCATTCATAAACTCTCCGCGTTTTCTGACGGTATAAACAGCATCTTTGAAAGATAGTGCGCCAGATGCAACCAGTGCGGAATATTCACCAAGGCTGTGTCCTGCTGTGAAATCAGGTGTAATGCCTGATTCTTTAAATTTCTCAAGAACAGCAATGCTTGTCGTCAGTAAAGCAGGCTGCGCATTGTATGTAAGTGTTAACTCTTTAGCATCACCTTCAAAAATCAGTGAGCTGAGTTTTGTTTCCAATGTTTCATCCGCTTCATCGAACAGACGCTTTGCAGCAGGCACCTGCTCATAAAGCTCTTTTCCCATGCCGATAAATTGTGATCCTTGACCCGGGAATAAAAATGCAATCTTACTCATGATGTAAAAACCTCCAGACTACTCATCTGTTTTTTCTTCTTTAACTTCTTCCTGAATGAGCGCAGCCACATTTTGGGTGACCATCTCTCTTGCTTGACGAATCGCATGAAATACAGCATTCGAATCTGAAGAGCCGTGCGCCTTGATCACAGGCGCTTTTAAGCCGAAAAGACTTGCTCCGCCATAATTCGAATACTCCATTTTCATTTTCATTTCTTTCAACTTTGGCTTCAGCACAGCTGCTGCAAGCTTTGATGTGAGATTAGACGTCATTACTTCTCTCATCATTTTAAAAATAGATAACGCAGAACCTTCCAGCGTTTTGAGTGTAACATTCCCGGTAAAGCCGTCTGTTACTACAACATCCGCCACATCATCTAAAAGGTCTCGTGCTTCCACATTTCCGATAAAATTGATGTTTGCTGTTTCTTTTAACATTTGAAACGTCTGCTTCGTCAGTTCGTTTCCTTTTTTATCTTCTGTTCCGACATTTAAAAGCCCGACTCTCGGTGAAGTGACACCGCGCACTTGCTGAGAATAAACAGAACCCATGATGGCGTATTGAACAAGGTGCTCCGGTTTGGCATCGACATTGGCGCCGACATCAAGGAGAAGAAATCCGTCTCCTGAAACGGTCGGAAGTGTCGGGGCAAGCGCCGGGCGGTCAATCCCTTTAATTCTTCCGACGATAAACAGACCGGCTGTCATTAACGCACCGGTATTCCCTGCTGAGATGCAGGCGTCAGCTCTGTTTTCGGCAACTTCCTGCGCCATAAGGACCATAGATGAGTTCTTTTTTCTTCGCACGGCGCGGACCGGTTCATCCGTAGGCTCAATCACTTCATCTGCGTGCAGCACCGTGATGCGATCTGATGTTGTTGTTAAATGTGATTCTATCGTTGTTTTGTCACCGACAAGTGTGATATGGAGATCATCAAATGCCTCTATACCTTTTATAACTCCGTCAATAACGGCTTTGGGAGCGTGGTCTCCTCCCATTGCATCTACAGATATTCTCATGCATGCTCCACCTTTATGAATGTTTTGAACGGTACATGTCAAAATGTCCAGAAAAAACAATTTCTTCGCCGACATAGCTGTTCACTTCGACAACTGTTCTTCCTTTTTCTTTTTCGACCGCCGTCACTTTCGCTTTCGCTACGACACGTTCACCCTGCTTTACCTGTCTTGTAAAGCGGATGTCTGCACTTGCAGTCAGCGCCAGCTCGTCATCAATGACTGCAACAGCCAAGGAATTCGCCTGCGCAAATAAATGGTGGCCTCTCGCAATCTGATTCCGGCTGAACACATGCTCCTGTTTTATTTCTAAAATGGATATCGCCTGATCATCCAGCTCAAGGTCAATAATCTCTCCGATAACTTCATCAAGTGACAGGGATTTCACTTCATCTTCAAGTGTTTTCTCTGCCACGTTCTTAATTCTTTCTCTCAGCTCCGGTATGGAAAGCTCTAAGCGGTCCAAACGTATCGTCTGGATACTCACCCCAAATTTACCCGCTAATTCTTCATCTGTAATAAAGGGGGTTACTTGAATCGTCTGCTGAAGTAATTCCTGGCGTTCTCTCTTATTTCTTCTCATATCTAAACACCATCCGGACAATTAAGACTAGGTACTAATAGTAGTATATAATTTCATAGATTGGAATGCAACGATTGTTTCTGACTGAACACCAAAAACTTCTGGTGCTCAGCTTAATTTTTCCCCGTCCATTACTCCGCTCTTCAGCAATTGCTCTCTCAGCACACCATATTCCGGCTCCTTCCAGAACGCATCAGAAGCCACAAGATTCGCAGCATCCTGCCTTGCCGTTTCAAGTGCTCTGTAATCATGAACCATGTCCGCCACCTTGAATTCAGGCATTCCGCTTTGTTTTTTCCCGAAGAAATCTCCCGGGCCTCTCAGTTCCAGATCCTTTTCAGACAACTCGAAGCCATCATTGGTCTCGGACATGATTCTCATCCGTTCTTTCCCTGTTTCTGATTTAGGATCGGCCATCAGAATACAGAAAGACTGGTGCTCGCCCCGTCCGACACGGCCGCGCAGCTGGTGAAGCTGTGACAGCCCAAAACGGTCGGCGTCATAAATCACCATGATGGTTGCATTCGGAACATTCACGCCAACCTCCACCACAGTGGTTGATACGAGAATTTGACACTGATTTGCGCTGAATTCTCTCATGACCTGATCTTTTTCATCGGAATGCAGCTTTCCGTGCATAAGGCCGACGTTCCATTTCCCCCGGAAAATCTCAGAAAGCATATTGTACACGTCAATGGCGTTTTGCACATCAAGCTTGTCTGATTCTTCAATCAGCGGGCAGATGATATAAGCCTGTCTGCCCTGCTTTAATTCTTTTTCGACAAATGCCAAAATACGGTCCAGCATATCATGCTTTACCCAATAGGTTTCGATTTGTTTTCGTCCCGCCGGCATTTCATCTATGACAGATACATCCATTTCTCCGAACACTGTGATGGCTAACGTTCTTGGGATTGGAGTGGCTGTCATAAAGAGAACATCGGGATCCTGCCCTTTGTTCCGAAGCTTTTTACGCTGCTCAACTCCAAATCGATGCTGCTCATCTGTAATGACAAGACTTAACGCCTTAAACTCCACCTCATCCTGAATTAAAGCGTGGGTTCCTACAAGAATATCAATCTCTCCCGCCTCAAGACGTTCAAGCAGTTCTTTTCGCCGCTTCCCTTTAACAGAGCTTGTCAAAAGGGCGACACTGACATCCCACTTTTCAAATAGTGAAACGAGCGAATCCGCATGCTGTTCCGCCAGAATTTCTGTCGGTACCATGAGCGCTCCCTGATATCCGGATAGGATCGCGGCATACAGCGCAATGGCGGCGACTGCCGTTTTTCCTGATCCAACGTCCCCTTGAAGAAGACGGTTCATTCTGTATGAAGAAGACATGTCTGCTGTTATTTCGCGAAGCACGCGCGACTGGGCGTTTGTGAGGGGAAACGGGAGGCTTTTGATAAATCTCATGAGTTCTTCGTTTGAAAAACGCTGCCGTATCCCTTGTGTCTGCTCTCTTTCCGCCTTTCGGAACGCCTGCATTTTCAACTGAAACAACAAAAATTCTTCGTAAACAAACCGGCGTCTGGCAAGCTTTAACGCTTCTCTTGTTTCAGGCTGGTGCATTGCTTTTAACGCCTGCTGATAGTCCGGCAGCTTATAGCGTGTTTTTAGCTTTTCCGGAAGAGGATCTAAAAGTGCATCTGCATATTGAGTCAGCGCCTGCTGAATAAAGCGTCTCATCATTTTGACGGTAACATTTTCTTTCACAGAATACACTGGTTCAATGCTCTTATCCTCTTGGTGCGGACCGTTCTTCAACTCCTGAACAGAGATGGTTTGGCGGTGCTTGTCCCATTTACCGGAGACCGTCACGACAGAACCCAGAGAAAGCTTTTTCTTCAAATAAGGCCGGTTGAAACATACGGCTGTAACTAAATAGTGGCCGACGAGAACCCTAAATGTCAGCCTGTTTCGTTTCTTTCCGTAATAGGTAAGAGAAGGCTCTGAATGAACCTTCCCTTCGACTGTAACTCTTTCATCATGCTTTACTTCTTCTAAATCCCTCAGCTCGTAGTCATCATAGCGATAAGGGAAATAATTCAGAAGATCAGAAATGTCATAAATACCGAGTTCATTCAATGTTTTTTCTGTTTCCGGCCCAATACCCTTAATGTTAGCTATACTAGTTTGCTGATGTTGTTTCACTTGAACCTAGCGCTCCTCCGAAAATTTTTTTCTCTAATTCTCTTCCTGTCGGTGTTGCTGCCAAACCGCCCTGGCCTGTTTCTCTAAGTGCAGTAGGCATCGTCTGGCCAATTTTATACATGGCATCGATAACCTCATCACATGGAATGCGGCTTGTAATGCCTGCCAATGCCATATCAGCAGCAATCATCGCATTTGACGCGCCCATTGCATTCCGTTTCACGCAAGGTACTTCAACAAGCCCCGCAACAGGATCGCACACTAGGCCGAGCATATTTTTTAATGTAATGGCCATGGCCTCCGCGCTTTGTTCGGGTGTTCCCCCTGCCATTTCAACAATCGCCGCAGCTGCCATGCCTGAGGCTGATCCAACCTCTGCCTGACATCCTCCGGCGGCGCCGGAAATACTTGCGTTATTAGCCACGACAAATCCGAAAGCACCGGCTGTAAATAAAAAGCGGATCATTTGTTCTCTTGTTGGGTTCAGCTTTTCTTTTACAGCAAATAACGTGCCAGGCACCACACCGGCAGAACCTGCAGTCGGTGTCGCACAGATCGTTCCCATGGCTGCATTTACTTCATTTGTTGCAACAGCTTTCGATACAGCATCCAAAATTAGCGGGCCAGACAGGCTTTTACCTGATCGAATGTAGGCCTGTAATTTAACGGCGTCACCGCCTGTTAAGCCCGTTTGGCTCGTAACTCCCTCGAGTCCTTTCTGAACCGCAGCTTCCATAACAGTCAGATTGTGATCCATCTGCTGAAAAATCTCTTCTTTTGTTTTTTCTGTTACTTCCATCTCTTGTGCGATCATTACATCAGAGATGGATATTTGCTTTTCTTTAGTAATCTCAATTAATTCCTTTACATTACGAAACATAGCTGGCTCCTCCTGACCTTTCGCTAGTCAGCAATCTTTGTCACTTGAATAATATTCGGCAGTTTCGACAGCTCGTCGAGAACGTGGTCGTCAATATTTTGATCGACCTCTATTGTCATCAGCGCGAGCTGGCCGATATCCTTTCGGGCTACTTCCATATGTCCTACGTTGATTGAAAATTTCGCCAGAACATTGGCAACACCGGCAATTGTGCCAAACTTGTCATTATGAACAACTAATATGGCCGGGTGATTTCCTGACAGCCGGAGTTCAAAACCATTTAATTCTGTGATTTCAATCTTTCCTCCGCCAATCGAAATACCCGTCAGCTCAAGCTCTCCCTTTTCATCAGAAATGGTGATTTTGGCTGTGTTCGGATGGACTGGGACAGCGTCTTCAACCCTAAACTCTATATCAATTCCTTTATCTTCTGCAATTTGTATAGCGGTTTTAATCCGTTCGTCGAATGTATCAAAATCAAGCAATCCGCCGATAATCGCGACATCTGTGCCGTGGCCTTTATACGTTTCCGCAAAAGAGCCGTAAAAGGATACAATGATGCACTCAGGCTCTCTGCCAAATAAACTTCTGGCCACTCTCCCGATTCTCGCCGCTCCCGCGGTATGCGAGCTGGACGGACCGATCATCACCGGGCCAATAATATCAAAAACGCTTCTGTATTTCATGCTATTCCTCCTTATGAACCAGAGCTTATAAGCGCTTTGCTTCTAGACTAATTGATCAGATATAAAATGGCAAGCGGGCGCGTTACAGCGCTGCCGCACTTAAAAGCAGACATAAGAATAGAAGGGCAAATTGCCCTTCTATTCTGCAGAAATTATATATGAATACAGCGGCTGTTTTCCGTTGTGGATCTCAACCTCAATCTCCTCGTACTTTTCACTAAGAAACGCTTCAAGCTCCTCAGCTTCTTCCTGAGACGCATCCTCACCATATAGGATGGTGACAATTTCGTCGTCTTCTCCGATCATTTCTGACAACAGCATTTTCGCGGCTGACAGCTGATCTTCAGCAGTGCCGATAATCGTTCCATTCAGAATCCCCATAAAGTCGCCTTTTTTAATGTCTTTGCCGTCAATGTGAGTATCTCTGACTGAATACGTCACCTGCCCGCTTTTTACTTGCTGAATGGCGCTGAGCATATTGCCTTCGTTCGCTTCAGCTTCTTGATCCGGATTAAATGCCAGCAGGGCTGACATCCCTTGCGGAACCGTTTTGGACGGTATGACAAAAACCTGTTCATCCATTACACTGGCCGCTTGATTAGCCGCCATGATAATGTTGGAGTTATTTGGTAAGATAAACACCGTTTCTGCATTTAGAGATTTCACAGCCTCGACAATATCCTCAGTGCTCGGGTTCATAGTCTGTCCGCCTTCAATTACAACAGAAGCGCCGATGCTTTTGAATAAGTCAGAAATGCCTTCTCCCATCGCCACAGTTACAATGCCATACGGCTGCTTTGCCGGCGGTTTTTCGTTGTCAGCAGGCTTGCTTTCTTGACTGATGATGGAGGTATGCTGTTCTCTCATATTTTCTATTTTAATTTTGATTAATTCACCGTAATGCTGGGCATAGTTTAATACATTTCCCGGCTCTTCAGCATGAATATGCACCTTCGCCAGTGATTCATCCGCAATAACTAACAGAGAATCACCAAACTGGCTGAGGTCTTGTCTGAACGTACCTTCGTCAAATTCTCGTTTTGTCTGATCGAGCCTTACCATCACTTCGGTACAAAAACCAAATTCAATATCTTCGGTATTCATCAGGCTTTGCGCGCTCTTATGATGCTCTGCGCTGACCATGTCATCAAGTGATGGAAGAACAGCTTTCTGAGGCACAGTTTCACCTTTTAATGAAGCAAGGAAACCTTCATACACACAAAGCAGGCCTTTGCCGCCGCTGTCGACGACTCCTACTTCCTTCAGGACAGGAAGCAATTCAGGGGTCCGGTTTAAAGACGCCTCTGCTTCTTCTTTCACTGCAGTCATTAGCATTGTGATATCGGTTTCTTTTTCTGCCAGGGTTATCGCTTTTTTCGCAGCGTCTTTTGCAACTGTTAAAATGGTGCCCTCTACAGGTTTCATGACAGCTTTATACGCCATATCAACACCTGCTTGCAGCGCAGCGGCAAACTCCAGTGCATTAATTTCTTTTTTGGTTTCAATGCTTTTACTGAATCCGCGGAACAATTGGGACAGGATCACTCCTGAATTTCCGCGTGCTCCCATGAGCAGTCCTTTAGATAACGCGGAGCCCACCTTCCCGATATCATCCGTATTCATTTTCTCCACTTCTCTAGCTCCGGAAGTCATCGACAGATTCATGTTTGTTCCAGTATCGCCGTCCGGCACCGGAAACACGTTCAGCGCATCAACCGCACTCGCATTTTGAGACAGATTCTGCGCTCCCGCAAGAATCATCTCGGCAAAGGTTCTGCCGTCTAATGTTCTGATAGACAATCCTACTCCTCCTAACTACGGGTTCGTCACTCGGACACCTTGGACATAAATATTAACAGAGTCCACTTCCAGTCCGATGGTTTGATTTACTGTGTACTTTACTTTTGTTTGGACATTATGTGCCACTTCAGAAATTTTCGTGCCATAGCTGACAATGATATACATGTCAATATGTATCTGTTCTCCTTCTTGGCGAACCTGGACACCCCTGCTGAAATTCTCTTTCCGAAGGATTTCAGTCAGTCCGTCTTTAATCTGGTTTTTAGAGGCCATGCCGACAATGCCGTAACAATCAATCGCCGCGCCTCCTGCAACCATCGCAATGACTTCATTAGATATATCAATCTGTCCGTACTTCGTTCTTAATTCAATGGACACACTAGTTCCTCCTTCGAATGCATAGAGTTACAGCTATTCTACTATATGGTTTCCATTATGAAAAGAAAAGACCTGGCTATTGCTGCCCGTCCCTCTACATATACTATAGCGCCGCTGTTTCTGCAAGATGTCAAGTGAATTTTCTTGAAAGATGATGAAACAATAGTTGCAAACGTTTTTTAGCTGTGGTAAATTATTTAAAGTATCCATATCGAAAGCATCTAAGACCATATGAATGTTAAAAAGTAGATGTTTTGTGCAAGTGAGGAGGGAAACAAATGGCACGTAAATGCGTTATCACAGGTAAAAAAACAACAGCTGGGAATAACCGTTCTCACGCAATGAACGCTTCTAAGCGCACTTGGGGCGCGAATCTTCAAAAGGTTCGTATCCTTGTGAACGGAAAACCTAAAAAAGTATATGTATCTGCTCGAGCTTTGAAATCCGGTAAAGTTGAGCGTGTATAACAAAATGAACGCCTGCCTCGATAAGTGGCAGGCGTTTTTATGTGGTGAAAGAGGGCTTTGAACCCCTGGGCATTAATCTTTTCTAAATGAGCCCAGCATCGCCCGGACAATTCCTCCTAAAAACTTCGGCAATTTAATGGTGTAAAATTTCATTTTTGTCCCCTCCTATAACGTCCCGTAACCGCCTGTTCATTGATTTCAGCAAATGAATGAAAGCACATGCTAATCCGTGCTTCTTATCATTATTAATATGCCTTTTGCAAACGAAAAAGTACCTCGTGAATGAATGAGTTCGTTACTAATACATAGTGTTGAACCGAGCATAATATGACACTTATTTAGCGGATATTTAAAACCAGTCAGGGTCAGCTCATGTATTTCTTCGGAAAACGGTATGAAGGAGATATATCGCTTGTTTTCATCCTTCTCAATATCATATTCACCGGGAGGGAACATTTGAATATGATTTTGTTTGTCTATCAGCCTAATTTTTATATTCGTTTTTACACCTCTGTACAGAAGCTGAATGTTGCCTAAAAAATGATCAGCTCTGCCGCCTGTAATGCCGAAGATCTGAATGATATCCGGCTGTTTTTCCAGCGCCCAATCAAGGGCGAGGTCTAAATCTGTTTGATCTTTTTCTGCTTGATACACATGGAGTGCGGGAGCGGCTTTTTGAATTCGGAGACGTTCTTGCTCTGTTATGCTGTCAAAATCTCCAAAGGCTTCATCAGGAATGATCCCGGCATCTAAAAGAGTGACGGTGCCTTTGTCAACACCGATCCAAAGGATGTGCTCAGCCATATAGCCGGTTAGATCAGGAATGAGATCTTTAGGGCCTCCCGCAACGATATTGATTGTTTTCATCTCTTATTCCTTTCTCTGCATACAGGAAAAAGAGCTTAGGCTCTGTACGCCCAGCTCTTTTTTTTGCTGCTTATTTACTTCCTCTGATTTCAGAAATTGCTTTTTTGCGGTCGGACTGGCCATAAACAGCTGAACCGGCAACGAGTAAATTTGCACCCGCTTCAATAACTAACGGAGCAGTTTCCTTGTTGACGCCGCCGTCTACTTCAATTAACAGATCTTTTTTTCCTCTTTCATCCGCCATTCGCTTAACCTCTTTGATTTTAGGAAGGACGGAATGAATAAATTTCTGCCCCCCAAATCCCGGGTTCACCGTCATTAAAAGAACAAGATCAAGGTCGTCGAAAACATGCTCGATGACTTGTACAGGCGTATGCGGGTTTAGAACAACACCGGCCTTTACACCCTGCTCTTTAATAAGCTGGATGGTACGGTGCAGGTGCGGACATGCCTCAGCATGCACAGACAGGATATCTGCGCCCGCTTTTGCGAAAGCTGGGATGTAACGATCCGGCTCTTCTATCATTAAATGAACATCAAGCGGCAGATCTGTTACCGGACGGACAGCTTCTACAATCAGCGGACCGATCGTGATATTCGGGACAAAATGGCCGTCCATGACATCAATATGAATACAATCGGCTCCGCCCTTTTCTACATCTTTAATCTCATTGCCTAAAGCGGCAAAATCAGCGGAAAGAATAGATGGTGCAACCTTTATCATTATGCTAATACCTCGGCTTTCTGTCTTTAATCTCCGTCATAAATTCAACATAATGGTCATAGCGGTACTGCTTTAATTCCCCGTCTTCAACGGCTTGTTTCACCGCACATTTCGGCTCTTTTAGGTGTAAACAGCCTCTAAATTTGCATGAAGAGCTTTTTTCTCTAATATCCGGGAAGGTATAGCCCAGCTCTTCTTCCTCAATGTCTGTAAACTCAAGCGAGCTGAATCCCGGAGTATCCGCAACCAAGCCTCCGGACGTGTGAATCAGCTCCACGTGGCGAGTTGTGTGTTTCCCGCGGCCCAAATGCTCAGAAATCTCGTTTGTTTTTAAACCGAGCTCCGGACTAATCGCGTTGAGGAGCGAGGATTTTCCAACACCGGACTGACCGGCAAATACCGTTGTTTTGTCCTGAAAATGCGGGATGATGTCCGCTAAACTGTCTTGGTCCTTAGAGGAGGTGAGATACACGTCATAACCAATATTCCGGTAGTCTTCTGCATAGGCTTGAATCGCATCTTGTGTATCTTGATCTTCAATCAGATCCATTTTTGTAATGCATATAATCGGCTGAATATCATTGGCCTCAACGAGAACCAAGAAGCGGTCGAGCAATGCCGTGCTGAAAGAAGGCTGAACCGCTGAGAAAACAAGGACCGCTTGATCAACGTTGCAAATTGGCGGCCTGATCAGCTCATTGGTTCTTTCTTTAATTTCTAATAGATATCCCTCTTTGTCATTTTCAGCTTGATACACAACGTAATCACCGACAAGAGGGGTAATTTTGTTCTTTCTGAAAATGCCTCTTCCTCTGCATTGTATTACTTTATCTGAATCCTCTGATTCATCCAGTACATAGTAAAAGCCGCTTAGCGCCTTAATAATTTTGCCCTCAGGCATATTTTCCCTCCTTGTTATTCATCTTTCGGATATTCAATGGTTTTGTAGCTGACGACTTTATTGTTTACCATCACTTGATAATACCCTTTTTGGCCAGGTTCAATCTTTAGTTCGATCGTCCGTTCAGTCGGCTCTTTTATCTTAAATTCTTCGTAAGAGTCAGAGATACTGTGATCTGCATCGTCAATCGCGATTTGCACTTCAAGCTCGTCCCCTTCATTTTCTGGCTCGTAGGGGATCTCGACCTTTTCTTTCACTGTTTTCGCAGGTTTTTTCTCAGGTCCCAGAGAGAATGTCACTTCAACTTCGTTTCCCGGCTTTACTGCCGTTCCTGCTGCTGGTTTTTGTTTGACAACCTGTCCTTCTGGAACGTCATCTGAGTATGCTTCTTTTTCGATCAGCTTCAGTCCGTTGTCTTCCAGATATCCAGACGCTGCTTCTTTACTGTAAGTTTTCAAGTCTCTAAGCGTAATGTCTTCGGGTCCGATACTGACTGTGAGTTTGATTGGATCTTCACTCGGTACAAGTTCAGTCCCTGCTGACGGATTCTGTTCAATGACAGTGCCAGCGCTTTTCTCGTCATTCACTTCATTCACCGTTACATGTTTAAACCCTTGGTCCTTTAAGGCTTTTTTTGCCTGATCGACCGTTTGGCCTGTTACATCACCGATCTCTGTTTTAGCTTTTCCGGTGCTCTTATAAAGCGTGACCGTTGCGCCTTCTTTCACTGTCGAATCCGCTTTAGGATCCGTTTTTACCATCAGGCCTTCTTCAATTTTCTCATCTGAGATTTCCAAAACCTCTGAATCAACCTGCAAACCGTCTTTTTCCAAGAGGTCTGCCGCCTTTTCGTATTCCATTCCGGAGACATCAGGTATTTTGACATCTTCAGGCATAAAAAGCGACGGAAAAACGGTGACAGCGAGAATTCCAGCTGTGATGAAAACGATGCATATCGTGAGCAAAACCCACGGCCACTTTTTTCTTTTGCCGTTTTTCTTTGTTTTGTTGTCTTGGGCGGATGTCAATTCAGCTTCTTTTTCGCCAGCAGCTTTAGCGAGCTCTTCATCTTTAATGATAGGAATCGCTTTTGTCATTTCTTCATCTTCTTGAACCGTAAATCTCTTTTCATTGAGTCTGTCGGCATCAAAAGCTGTTTGGATATCTGCTTCCATGTCTTCAGCCGTTTCGTAGCGATGAAAAGGATCTTTGGCAGTTGCCTTTAGTATGATGTTTTCAACACTTTGGGGTACTGACGGATTCCACCTTCTCGCCGAAGGGGTTTCCGCCTGTAGATGCTTTAAGGCGATGCTGACTGCCGATTCTCCATCAAACGGGATACGGCCGGTTAAGAGCTCGAATAGAACGATTCCAATCGCATAAATATCCGATTTTTTTGTTGCCAAACCGCCCCGCGCCTGTTCAGGTGATAGGTAATGGACTGAGCCCAGCACAGAATTTGTATGGGTGATTGTGGTCGAGCTTAGTGCTGTCGCAATTCCGAAATCCGTCACTTTGATATTTCCCATGTGGTCAATCAAAATGTTATGCGGCTTAATGTCTCTGTGAACAATCTGATTTTGATGGGCATGATCAATGGCTGAGACAATTTGCTCCATGATGTTCAGCGCTTCTTTAGGGTGAAGCGGCCCGTTTGCTGTTATGTATTCTTTAAGCGTCATGCCCTCAACGTATTCCATGACAATATAATAAATATCATCTTCCTCGCCCAAATCGTAAATGCTGACAATATTCGGGTGATCGAGGCTTGATGCGGATTGGGCTTCTCTGCGGAAACGCCTGACAAACTCATTGTCGTTCACATAGTCAAACCGCAGGATTTTGATTGCGACTTCACGGTCTAGAATGATATCCTCAGCTAAATACACGTTGGCCATTCCCCCGCCGCCTATAACGCGGAGAATTTGGTAACGCCCGCTGATCCGCTTGCCGATTAGCACTGATCTTCACCCTCTTCAACATGTAAAGCAAGCTCAAGCAAAACTGCTGTAATGTTGTCTTCCCCGCCATTCTGATTGGCTTTGTCCACAAGCAGGTTTACTTTTTCCTGAGGAGCTGAATCGCTTTGCAGGATGTCTTTTAACTCAGTGCCTTCCACTTTATTCGTCAGTCCGTCAGAACATAGAAGCAGTTTGTCCCCGGCTTCAATGTCAAAGGAACGTGTGTCAATGCTGACTGACTGGTCTGTTCCGAGTGCCTTCGTCAACACATTTTTTCGCGGATGATGTTCGGCGTCTTCTCTGGAAATCTCTCCAGTGCGAACCAGTTCATTTACAAGCGAATGATCTTCTGTCACCTGAATGAAATCATCGTCCTGAAGCAAATAGCATCTGCTGTCACCTATATGAGCAACAGAAACCGTTTTCCCCGTAAAAAGCGCACATACAATCGTCGTCCCCATGCCTTGGCATTCTTCATGGGCTTGGGCATGATCGTATATTTTGCTGTTTACCGCAAGAATCTGTTCAATGAGCCATTCTTCACATTCTGAAGGCGCAACTGGAATCGCCTCTGCTTCATTCCATTTCTCCCCCATGGCTTTCACAGCCATCTTGCTTGCAACATCTCCAGCAAGATGGCCGCCCATGCCATCAGCGACAACCGCTAATACAAATTGATCTTTCCCCTTGAATATCCCCGCATCATCTTCATTATGCTGGCGGATTTTTCCTGTATCTGTTTTTAAGGCTGTTAACAACCCTCATCACCTCGTCTCGTCTTGACGCTCCTTCGCGCGAAGCTGACCGCAGGCTGCGTCAATGTCATGGCCTTGCTCTCTTCGGATTGTGACATTTACTCCGCGGGATTTCAGCGTTTTCTCAAAAGCAAAAATCTGATCACGCGGTGTACGCACATAGTCCCGTTCAGGCACGTAGTTTACCGGAATCAAGTTCACGTGGCATTTAATTCCTTCCAATAAGTCAGCAAGCTCTTCAGCGTGCTCAACCTGGTCGTTTACGCCTCCGAACAGCCCGTATTCAAAACTGATACGGCGTCCCGTTTTGTTAATATAATATTTAACGGCTTCCATTAACTCAGGCAGCTTGTATGCTCTGTTAATCGGCATCAAACGGCTTCTGATTTCTGTATTCGGGGCGTGCAGAGAAATCGCAAAGTTAATCTGCATTTGCTGATCAGCGAATTCGTAAATTTTCGGGATGATTCCACTTGTAGAAACCGTAATATGGCGAGCGCCAATATTCAGGCCCTTGTCATGGTTAATGATTTTCAAGAAAGCGAGCATTTCATTAAAGTTATCAAAAGGTTCACCGATTCCCATGATCACGACAGAGCTGACGCGTTCATCCGTTTCATCCAGAGCTTTTTGAACTTTGAGTACTTGAGCGACAATTTCACCCGCTTCAAGGTTTCGTTTCAAACCCCCGAGCGTTGACGCGCAGAATGTACAGCCAATACGGCAGCCGACTTGTGTCGTTACACATACAGAATTGCCATACTCGTGTCTCATTAAAACGGTTTCGATTGTATAACCGTCATGAAGCTCGAACAAAAACTTCATCGTACCGTCTTGGGAGGTTTGCTTAACAGCCGTTTTCAGCGTTGTTAACACAAAATGAGTGCTTAATTTCTCACGCAGATCCTTTGACAGGTTTGTCATTTCTTCAAAAGAAGATACGCGTTTTTCATATAGCCATTCAAAGATCTGTGCCGCGCGGAACGGTTTCTCTCCGTTGTCTGTCAGCCATTGTTTGATTTCATCTAATTCAAAAGAATAAATAGACGGACGCTCTGTCCGCAATTCTTTTCTTGCTTTTGTTTTTTTCAGTTCTGCCATTGTTATCCCTTCTTTCTCATGCTGCAAATAAAGAAACCATCTGTTCCGAAATAATGAGGAAGGATTTGCAGCCTTCCATCCCGAACAAAGGGTCTCACCTTTTCGGGCAGCCGCTTTTCAAGAGACAAATCGGGTTCAAAATCAGGATGTTCTTGTATAAACGCATGTATTACTTCATCATTTTCTGTCCGGTCCATTGTACACGTACTGTAGACAAGAGTGCCACCTTTTTTTACTAATGGTGCGATTTCCCTCAAGATCGACAGCTGGATTTCAGCAAGCCGTGCGCTGTCGTCAGGCTTTTTCGTGTATTTCATGTCCGGCTTTCTTCGGATCACGCCAAAACCTGAGCACGGGGCATCGACCAATATCCGGTCAAATTGTCCATTTTCAAACGTTTCTCCTGCTTTTCTCGCATCCATTGTTTTCGCGTCAATGATTGTAAGGCCAAGCCGGTCTGCCGCTTCTTTAATCAGCTTCACTTTATGTTTGTGAAGATCAAGCGATGTAACGCTTCCCTTGTTCTCCATTAATTCTCCGATATGAGCTGACTTTCCGCCGGGCGCAGCACACGCGTCAAGCACCGTTTCACCGGGCTTAGGATCAAGGGCACGGGCGACGAGCATGGAGCTCTCATCCTGAATGGAAACTTCACCGGTTTGGAAGAAATGAGTTCCAGCGATTGACCCCTTCAAGAGCTTCACCGCGTCTTCTGCGAGGTCGCCATTTTCAACTTCGATTCCCTCAGCAGCCATTTGATCAAGCAAATCCGCTCTATCTGCTTTCATTTGATTGACACGCAGTGTCTGCCTCGGCGGAATGAGATGGATGCGGCAAATCTTTTCAGCCGCATCAAATCCATACGCATCCGTCCACTCTTTTACGAGCCATTCCGGATGACTTGTCTCTGTCGCCAACCGGCGGACAGGATCTTCGATGGCGTCAAAGGTTGGAACACCTTCGCGCTGTATGGAACGAAGCACACCGTTGACAAATGAAGCAATGCCCTTGTGTCCGCGGATTTTAGCAATCTCGACCGCTTCATGAATAGCAGCCCTGTCTGGAATTTTCTCCAGATACTCCATTTGATATAAGGATAGGCGAAGAAGCTGAATCACCCACGGCTTTACTTTTTGAGGCTTATTAATAAACGGTTTGAGCATATAATCAAGCGCGATTTTGTTTTGCAATGTCCCGTAGACAAGTTCAGTCAAAAGCCCTCTGTCCTGATCACTCAGTTCATTTGATTTAATGACCGATTTCAGTAGCAGGTTGCTGTATGCCTGGTTTTGTTCTAGTTTGATCAGCGCCTCAAGGGCGATATCACGAACACTATTTTTTTTCATTGTTTACTCCTAACTTTTCACCAGCTTCAACATGAGCGCCGCGCACAAAATCCTCGCCTTTCATGCGTTTTTTGCCGGCTGGCTGAAGTTCGGTTAATAACAGGGCCGTATCGTTACCTGTGGCAACGATAATCCCTTCCTTTTCAACCGCAACGACTGTGCCGGGCTCAGCTTTTGTTGGTGCGGGTGTTTTTTTCGACGCCCACACTTTTAAGTTTTGGCCATTTAGAGTCGTATAGGCAACAGGCCAAGGATTTAACCCGCGGACCTGGTTGTAAAGCTCTTCACCCGTTCTTGACCAGTCGAGCAGCTCTTGCTCTCTTTTGATGTTAGGCGCATATGTCGCTTTCTCTTCATCCTGCTTTTCAGGTGATATGCTGCCGGCAATGACGTTTGGAACCGTTTCAGATAATAGCTTCGCGCCAGCTACGCTTAATTTATCATGCAGCGTTCCGACATTGTCGGTTTCTTCAATGTCCACTTCCACTTTTGAGATCATATCGCCGGCATCCAATTTTTCTACCATATACATAATAGTAACCCCGGTTTTTTTCTTTCCCTGCAGAATGGAGTAATGGATCGGAGCACCGCCGCGCAATTCCGGCAAAAGAGACGCGTGAACATTAATGCAGCCGTATTTCGGGCTGTCGAGAAGCTCCTTAGGCAAAATTTGTCCAAATGCTGCTGTTACAATAAGGTCAGGCTTTAATGCCAGCACTTTCTCAATTTCTTCTTTCAATCTTACTTTTTCCGGCTGAAGAACCGGGATGCCGTTACGCATTGCCTCTTCTTTTACCGGAGGAGGAGTCAGCACTTTTTTTCTGCCCTTCGGACGGTCCGGCTGTGTGACGACCCCCACTACTTCATAACCATCCTCTATCAGGGTTCTTAAAACAGGAACTGAAAAATCCGGCGTCCCCATAAATACGATTCTCGTCATCAAATCATCCTTCCATATCCGCTAGTTCATCTTCTGTATAGTATTTACTGATTTTAGATGTAAACAACACACCGTCTAAGTGGTCCATTTCGTGCTGCACGGCTCTCGCTAAAAAGCCTCGCGCTTCCAGAATGAACGGTTTTCCCTGACGGTTAAACGCACGTACTTTGACATAATCAGCACGTGTGACATCACCATAGACGCCAGGAAAGCTCAGGCATCCTTCAATTCCGGTTTGCTCACCGCTTTTCTCTAAAATCTCGGGATTAACGAGATCAATTCTGCCGCTGTCATCCCCGATATCTACGACAGCCACTCTTTTTAAGATGCCGATTTGCGGCGCTGCCAGTCCGACACCATCCATTTCAAGCATGGTGTCGTACATATCATCCAACAGTTTTTTTAGCTTTTTATCAAAAACAGTCACGCTTTCCGTCGGTGTTTCCAAAACCTCCGCTGGATGTGTGACGATCTTTTTTACTGCCAATTTGTTACCCTCCAAGACGTGAGATCTTACATCATCATATAAGGATTCATATCAATTGAAATCATTACATGCTTTTGTTCAATTTCTCGTTTATAATGTTCCAGTATCTTCTTCAATAAAGCGGATAACTGGGTTTCCTGTTTGTATTTTATCACGCATTGATAGCGATATCTATCTTTGATCCTGGCTATAGGCGACGCGCTTGGCCCAAGAATTTTCGTGTCAGCTCCGCAGTTTGCTTTCAAAAAGTGAGCGATTTTTTCAGCCGTAACAGCTGCTTTCGTTACTTCTTCATGAGAAACAGTCACAAGAGCCAAATAGTAATAAGGCGGATAGGATTGCTCTCTCCTGTGAGCCATTTCATGCTGATAGAACGTTTCATAATCGTGCGTCTTCGTCAGCTGGATGCTGTAATGGGACGGTGTGTACGTTTGAATGATGACATGGCCGGGTTTTTCATGCCTGCCTGCCCGGCCGCTGACTTGCGTTAACAGCTGAAATGTTTTTTCGGCCGATCTGAAATCAGGAATATGGAGTGTTGTATCAGCACTTAACACTCCGACAAGTGTGACATTCGGAAAATCAAGCCCTTTCGCAATCATTTGCGTTCCGAGAAGAATATCCGCTTTTCCTTCTCCGAAAGCTGACAATAATTTTTCATGGGCGCCTTTCCTTGAAGTCGTATCAACATCCATTCGAATCACTCTCGCATTTGGCAGCACTTTTGTCAGCTCTTCCTCCACACGCTGTGTCCCCGTCCCGAAAAAGCGGATATGCTCGCTTGCACATTCTGGACAAGTATGCGGGACAGGCTCTTCATGTCCGCAATAATGGCATTTCAGCCTTTGGCCATAACGATGATACGTCATGGAAATGTCGCAGTGCGGGCATTGCGGGACATATCCGCAATCCCTGCACATCACAAAGGAAGAATAGCCCCTTTTATTTAAAAACAGCACAGCCTGCTCGCCCTTGGCAATCGTTTCTTCAAGCTTTTCCATCAATTCAACTGAAAACATTGAGCGATTGCCGCTTCTGAGCTCCTCTCTCATATCAACAAGCGAAACCTCAGGCATCACCTGATGATTAACGCGGTGCTTCAGCGAAAGAAGCTCGTACACACCCTTTTGCGCCCGTGCATATGACTCTAATGTCGGCGTAGCGCTGCCCAGCACAACAGGACAGCTGTGATGCTCAGCCCGCTTGATCGCCACCTCTTTCGCATGATAGCGCGGCATTTCTTCTTGTTTATAAGAGGACTCATGCTCTTCATCGATGATAATCATTCCGAGATTTTCAAACGGTGCAAAAATAGCCGATCTGGCGCCGACGACAAGCCGTACTTCCTTCCGGTGGATTTTACGCCACTCATCATATTTTTCCCCTGTGGATAATCCGCTGTGCATGACTGCCACCTGAGAGCCGAAACGGCCCTTGAAGCGATTGACCATCTGTGGCGTCAGCGAGATTTCCGGCACGAGGACGATGGCTTCTTTTCCTTTCGCCAGTACTTTCTCAATTGATTGCAGATAAATTTCTGTTTTTCCGCTGCCTGTTACGCCGTGAAGAAGGAACACTTTATGTTCATCGTTGTCCAACGTCTGGCGTATTGGCTGAAAGGCAGCGCTCTGTTCGTCTGTCAGCGGGAGCGGCTCTGTTTTTTTGAACATTTTGTCCTGATAGGGATCTCTGTAAACCTCTTCATAGCTTTCCTTCAAAAGCCCCTTTTGGATAAGGGTTTTGATGGTCGCAGAGCTCGCGTCCGTTTTTTTGCACAAATCCGCTGCAGGGATTTTCACCCCTTCCGGCTCAGCGGTGAAAAAGTGAAGAATCGCCTGCTGCTTGGCTGCTTGGCGAGATAATCCCTCAGCCTGCTTGCTAAGCTCTTCTTTACTGGCATTTGCCTGAATATGCCTGACCATTTTTTTATTGGTTTTTTGCGCAACTTTATACGTCACATCAATGCTGCCTTTTTGAACATGCTTTTGAATCAGTTTCAGCGTATCGTGATCGGGTATATCCGAATACAGAAGAGTCTTTGTTTCAGAAAACAGCCGTTCCACTTGCGGTGGTAGATCGGCACCGTGTGCGATCTTTAATTCTTTTTCATATTTCGCCTTTAATGCGGCAGGCAGCATCGCTTGAAGCGCCGTTATTTTAAAAGACAGCGTTTTGTCGGACAGCCATGATGACAAATTCATAAGCTCCTCTGTCAAAACAGGTGTAAGATCTAATAAATCCTCTACCTCCTTGACAGATTTCCCCGAGAGATCAGATGCTTCTTTCACAGCTGTCACAAACCCTTGAATTTTACGGGGACCAAACGGGACAATGACTCGCATGCCCGTTTTGATCATGCCTTTGAGATGGTCTGGGATTTTGTAATCAAAAGGCCTGTCTATATTTTTGGTGCTGACATCAACGATGACTTCGGCAAAATTCATGAGCGCTCTCCGGTTTGTTTTGAGAGGGCTGCGATTTCCTGAAGGATTTCAAAAGAAACATCAAGCTTCGACATGATCGGAAGCTTGCGTTTGCGCCCGTCTTTGAAAAAAATTGTTACGATATTCGTATCAGCACCAAAACCGGCCCCATTTGCTTTCACATCATTTGCCACTATCATATCAAGATTTTTGGCAGCGAGCTTTTTACGGGCATAGTGTTCAACGTCTTGTGTTTCAGCTGCAAATCCGATCAACAGCTGCTGCTTCTTTCTCTCGCCTAATTCTTTTAAAATATCGACCGTTCTTTCCAGTTCCAAGGTCATACCGCCGTCTTGTTTTTTCATTTTATGGTCAAATACTGTTTTCGGCGTAAAATCGGCTACCGCAGCTGTTTTGATGACAATATCACTCGAGTCATACACGGAGAGCACCGCTTCGCGCATATCCGCAGCCGATTGAACAGGGATAAACTGAGCAAGGCCTTTCGGCTGATCCAGCGAAACAGGGCCAGAGATTAAAGTTACCCGTGCGCCGAGCTGGACAGCCGCCTCCGCTAATGCGTATCCCATCTTGCCCGTTGATTTATTGGTGAAAAATCGAACAGGATCAATCGCTTCCCGTGTCGGGCCAGCTGTAATGACCACATGTTTGCCTTCTAAAGGAGCGATTTTTTCTTCAGCAAAATGCTTTTCGGCTAGCTTCACGATATTTTCAGGCTCTTCCAATCTGCCTTTTCCTACGTAACCGCATGCTAAATAACCCTCGCTCGGCTCAATAAAACGATAGCCATCCTGATAAAGAACAGAGATATTTCGTTTAACTGCCGGATGGTCATACATGTGAACATTCATCGCCGGCGCGATCCACACGGGAGCCGTTGCTGCTAACAATGTTGTCGTCAGCATATCATCAGCGATACCGTTTGCCAGTTTTCCAATCACATTAGCCGTAGCCGGCGCCACGATAACCAATTCGGCCCAGTCTGCGGCATCAATATGAGAAATGACGCTTGGATTTTGTTCTTTAAATGTATCTGTATAGACTTCGTGGCGGCTCAATGCCTGAAATGTCAGCGGTGAAACGAATCGGCAAGCTGATTCAGTCATAATCACTTTGACATTTGCTCCTGCCTGAACCAGCTTGCTCGTTAACGCACAGGCTTTATAAACAGCGATGCCCCCGCTCACGCAAAGTAACACATTTCGATTGTTAAGCAATGACTTCTCCCCCTCTGCACTTTACAAAAACCGCACGGAAAAAAATAACAACCTACATGATATAGGTTGCTACTTGTGCTACTATTCGCGGTCTTCCTTTTCAAACGAAAGCAGGCCTGCATCAATTTCTTCTAAAGCTTTGCCTACATATTTGTGTGAAATCGTATGTTCAATCATTTGGTCTTTTTTGATTTGCATTTCTCGGGCACGTCTCGCAGAAACAGTCACGAGCGTGTATTTGGAATCTAATTTATTCATTAAAGAGTCAATTGATGGATCTAACATTGGTTATTCAACCTCCAGCATTTTCTTATATCTAGGCGCAACGCGCTCGCGCTTCAAATGTTCAGCGAGAACGATTGCTTTGATTTTATCGCAAGCCGTTTCGACATTATCGTTTTCAACGACATAATCATAAGCATCCATCATTTCGATCTCAGCTTTTGCGGCTTTCATTCGATTTTCAATCAGAGCGTCTGTTTCCGTTCCTCTTGTCACAATTCTGTTCTTCAGTTCAGAAAGGCTTGGAGGCGCAAGGAAAATAAACAAGCCTTCCGGGAAAGCATTTCTCACTTGAAGAGCGCCTTGAACTTCGATTTCTAAAAAGACGTCTTTTCCATCTTGAAGCGTCTGTTCAACATAATCGACAGGCGTGCCGTAATAATTGCCGACATACTCTGCCCATTCAAGCAGCTTGTTGTCTGCAATCATTTGCTCGAATTCTTCTCTCGTTTTGAAGAAATAATCGACTCCGTTCACTTCGCCCTCTCGCGGACTTCTTGTGGTTACTGAAATCGAATATTCAAATTTTGTGTCTTCCTGCGAAAAAATCGCTTGCCGAACCGTTCCTTTACCAACTCCTGAGGGACCTGAGAGAACGATTAATAACCCTCTTTCTTTCATGCGGCAATTATCCCTGCCCTTCATCCATAATTTCTTCTTTAACAGAAAGTCTGTGTGCAACTGTCTCAGGCTGGACGGCAGATAAGATAATGTGATCACTATCCATGACGACAACTGCACGGGTTCTTCGTCCGTATGTAGCGTCAATTAGCATTCCGCGGTCTCTTGCATCCTGAATCATCCGTTTGATTGGCGCAGACTCCGGGCTGACAATCGAAATCATCCGATTAGCGGAGATAATATTGCCAAATCCGATATTAATCAGTTTAATCGTCATCTTCTACGTTCCCCCTGTAAAATAGACGTCTCTAGTTTAGCCTAGTAAGACCGTCTGTAAACAATACGCACAGTCACTATTCTATATTTTGCACTTGTTCTTTTATTTTTTCAATAGAACTTTTCATTTCGACGACAAGCTTTGTGATCTGATGATCATTTGCTTTTGAGCCAATTGTATTTGCTTCCCGATTCAGCTCCTGAACGAGAAAGTCGAGTTTGCGCCCGACAGCTCCGCCACCAGCTAATATATCACGAAACTGGGCGAAGTGGCTCTTCAGCCTGGTAATCTCTTCAGTAATATCAGAGCGGTCTGCAAAAATTGCACATTCTGTTACAAGCCGGCTCTCGTCTAATACATCTTCAGTCCATTCTTTTATTCTGGCGTACAGCCGTTCCCGATAACGAGATACGACATCCGCTGCCAGCAATTCAGTTTCTTTCACCAGCTCTTCAAGCTGATCAATATGCTTCAGGCAGTCTTTCGCTAAAAGCAGCCCCTCTTTTTCACGCATTTTACAGAGACCTTTTACCGCTTCCTCTGCAGCAGCGGTGATTAACGCCTCCAGCTTGTCATTTTGCGTTTGTTCTTCATGAATCTGGACGACATGGTCAAGCTTAAAGAAATCCATTACATCAGGCTCTGCAGACAATTGATACCGCTTCTTCATATTTCCCGCAGCTGCGACAAACTCATCAAGCAGCGGCCAATCAATTTCAAGCCTTTTCTCTACAAGCATATCGCTGTCAACTGATACGAAAAGCTCAATTCTTCCGCGCTGGATATGCTGCAGAATGGTCTGTTTCAGCTTATCTTCAAAATATAGCAAAGGCCTTGGCAAACGAGCGTTCACTTCTTTAAACCTGTAGTTCACAGATTTAAGTTCAACGCTTACAGAGAGATCATCTTGTGTTTTGCTTGCACTGCCGAAGCCTGTCATACTTCGTATCATTTTAAAACACCCAATTCTTCCCTGTTCTCATAATAAAAGGGCAATAGACATGCTATTACCCCTAAGATTATATCATATGAATTTATTTTTTTCTTGTCAAAAGTGACCCAGCCAGCAAAAAAGTAGGGATGGCGGACATGCCGATGACGAGCATCCAGTCTCCAGGCGTGATGGCAACGGTATGGAAAATTGGCTGAAGCGGCGGATAGTAGATCACAACAAGCATCAGCAAAATTGATGACAATACTGCGCCGAGTAAGTATAGATTTTGAAACGGATTTCTGGAAAAAACAGAGGTCTCGCTGCGACAGTCAAAAACGTGAATAAGCTGAGCCAGCACCAAAGTGGCAAACGCAATCGTCTGGGCATAAGCCAAATTCTCCGGATTCCGGTGATACACAATGATAAACGCTAAAATAGTGGCAGCTCCGATCAAAAAACCTCTGGAGACGACCTTCCATCCAAGCTTGCGGGCAAACACCCCTTCTTTCGGATGACGGGGCTTCCGTTTCATCACGTCTCCTTCCGGCTGATCCATGCCGAGAGCCATTGCCGGCAATCCGTCCGTCACCAAGTTGACCCACAAAATCTGAATCGGCACGAGCGGCAAAGGAAGGGCAAGCAGCATCGCAAACAGCATGACAAGAATTTCTCCGACGTTAGAAGCCAACAGATATCTGATAAACTTTCTGATATTTTCATAGATGTTTCTGCCCTCTTTTATCGCAGATTTGATCGTTGCAAAATTATCATCCACGAGAACAAGGGATGACGCTTCTTTGGCCACATCTGTCCCTGTAATACCCATAGCGACTCCGATGTCAGCTTGTTTAATGGCTGGGGCGTCATTGACGCCGTCTCCCGTCATCGCCACAATATGCCCGTTTTCCTGATAGGCTTTTACGATTTTCAGTTTATGCTCAGGAGAAACGCGGGCAAATACATACACATCCTCCACCACATTAGAAAGTTCTTCTTGAGAAAGTTCATTCAGCATCTTGCCGTCCATGATTTTGCCGTTTTTCGGAAGGAGGCGCAAGTCTTTCGCTATCGCTTTAGCTGTCTCCACATGATCGCCTGTAATCATAACGGTCTTAATTCCTGCTTCACGGCATTCTTTAATCGCCTGTCTGACTTCCGGCCGCGGCGGATCAATAATGCCCGAAAGACCGAGCATCGTCAGATCTTTCTCAGCCTGCTCCATAGACGGTGTTTCACCTGCTTTTATCGGCCTGTAGGCGACCGCTATCGTTCTGAGCGCCTGGGATGCCAGATGTCTTAATACCGCCTCTGTTTCTGCTTTTCTCTCATTTGAGAAAAGAGCTGCTGAGCCGTCATAAAAAATACGGGAAGAGCGTTGCATCAGTACATCTGGTGCACCTTTTGTAATGATATACCGCTTTCTGTCCTGATCCTCTACAATGACAGTCATCATTTTCCGTGCTGAATCAAACGGAAACTCTTCAATCACCCGGTAATGAGAGTCAACAAATTCCTTGGAAAAACCGCCTTTTCTTGCCGCGGTGAGCAGCGCTCCCTCTGTTGGATCTCCGTCAAGCACATATTCACCGTCTCTTTTCTCAATATTGGAGTTGTTACAAAGCGCTCCGAACAGGAGCATCTGCTGAAGCGGTATATGCTCATTCACACTGACCTCTTTTTCGTTCAGTGTGAAGCTTCCTTTCGGTTCATAGCCTGCCCCCGTCACTCTCCATGTTTTCCCTCCGGACCAGACATGTGTCACCGTCATTTTGTTTTGCGTCATTGTCCCTGTTTTATCCGAACAAATGATAGACGCACACCCAAGCGTTTCAACCGCAGGGAGCTTTCTTACGATTGATTTTTGCTTAATCATTCGCTGTACGCCAAGCGACAGCGCCACAGTTACAATCGCCGGGAGCCCCTCCGGAATCGCGGCTACTGCTAACGACACACCCGCTAAAAACATGCTGTACAGATCATGACCCTGGATGACACCGACAGCAACGACAAGTACCGTCAGAAGCAATGCAACAACAATTAAAATCTTCCCGAGCTGCTCCAGTCTTCTTTGCAGCGGGGTTGACAGTGTCCCTGCCGATTCAAGCATGTCGGCAATTTTGCCCATTGCCGTATTCATTCCGGTGCCGACGACAACCCCGACACCGCTGCCACGGGTCACAATCGTTCCCATAAATGCCATATTCGTAATATCGCCGAGCGAAACATCCGGTTTTTTCAATTTATCGGCATGCTTCACAACCGGGATGGATTCCCCAGTCAGCGCTGATTCTTCTATTTCAAGGCTTCTTGCTTCGACAATTCGAACGTCTGCTCCAATCCTGTCACCGCTCGTAAATTTCACAATATCGCCCGGCACAAGTTCCTTAGAAGGAATCTTTGTCCAGCTTCCTTCCCTGAGCGCCATGACATGCGGTGTTGAAAGCTCTTTTAAAGCCTGAAGAGATTGCTCAGCCCGCCTTTCTTGAAAGAAACCGAGTATGCCATTCACAAACACAATCGCAATAATCGCAACCGCGTCTACGTATTCACCAAGAAATCCTGAGATTAACGTTGCCGCCAAAAGCACAAGCACCATAAAATCTTTGAACTGCGCGAAAAACAAGAGAAGCGCTGATGTTTTTTTTCCTTCTTGCAGCTCGTTTGGTCCATGCTTATCGAGGCGTTTTTTCACCTCTTTTTCTGTTAATCCTTGTTTCATGGACGTATTGGTTGCCTCTAGTAAATCTGTTTGTCCCATTTCATGAAACTTCATTCCGCTCGTCCACTCCCCTGCTCTCTTATAGAGATATCACTCTATAAGCATGCTTATTCTGACTCGTCCCATTTCATGCTATAATTATCGAATGCAGGAAGAATGAGAGGGTGTATTGCATATGTCGTTTGATGGCATGTTTACATACGGAATGACACACGAACTTAACGAGAAAATGACGGGCGGACGAATTACGAAAATCCATCAGCCATATAAGCACGATGTGATTTTTCACATCCGCGCCAATGGAAAAAACCAAAAACTATTATTATCGGCACACCCGAGCTATTCACGGGTGCACATCACGACGCAAGCTTATGAAAACCCAAGCGAACCGCCAATGTTTTGCATGCTGCTGAGAAAGCATATCGAAGGCGGATTTATTGAAAAAATTGAACAAGCGGGCTTAGACCGCATTATGATTTTTCATATCAAAAGCCGGAACGAAATTGGCGATGAAACCGTCCGAAAGCTTTATGTAGAAATTATGGGACGCCACAGTAATATCATTTTGACAGACGGAGCAGAAAATGTGATCATCGACGGGCTTAAGCATTTATCGCCGTCAATGAACAGCTACCGTACAGTACTGCCTGGCCAAGATTATAAGCTTCCGCCAGCCCAGAACAAAATCTCGCCGCTTGAGGCGACAGAAGACGATATTTTACGTCATCTCAGTTTTCAAGAAGGACGGCTGGATAAACAAATTGTTGAACACTTTTCAGGTGTGTCTCCGCTCTTTGCCAAAGAAGCGGTTCACAGAGCGGGTCTAGCCAACAAAGTCACACTGCCAAAAGCATTGCTGGAGCTTTTTGCCGAAGTAAAAGAGCACAGCTTTATTCCCAACATTACAACCGTAAACGGAAAGGAATATTTTTACCTGCTGGAGCTGACTCATCTAAAAGGCGAAGCGCGCCGTTTTGATTCATTAAGCGAGCTGCTCGACCGTTTTTACTTCGGAAAAGCTGAACGAGACCGGGTCAAACAGCAGGCCCAGGATCTTGAACGATTTGTTGTCAATGAACGGAAGAAAAATGCAAACAAGATCAAAAAATTAGAGAAAACACTGGAGTATTCGGAAAACGCGAAGGAATTTCAGCTTTACGGGGAGCTTTTAACTGCTAATTTATATATGCTGAAAAAAGGTGATAAACAGGCTGAGGTCATCAACTATTACGATGAAGAAAGCCCGACAATCACGATTCCTTTAAACCCGAACAAAACGCCTTCTGAAAACGCTCAGGCCTACTTCACGAAGTATCAGAAAGCGAAAAATTCGGTCGCAGTTGTCCAGGAGCAAATCAGGCTGGCGCAGGAAGAGATCGAATACTTTGATCAGCTGATTCAGCAGCTTTCGTCCGCTTCTCCTCGAGATATCAGCGAAATCAGGGAGGAGCTTGTGGAGGGCAAATATTTACGCCCTAAGCAGCAAAAAGGACAGAAAAAACAAAAACCGCATAACCCGGTTTTAGAAACATATGAATCCTCTTCAGGCCTGGCGATTTTAGTGGGGAAAAACAACCGCCAAAATGAATATTTAACAACAAAAGCGGCAGCCAGAGACGATATTTGGCTTCACACGAAGGATATTCCAGGCTCCCACGTTGTAATCAGAAGCAGCGAACCGGATGAGCAAACAATTATTGAAGCCGCGACAATTGCAGCTTATTTTTCAAAAGCCAAAGATTCAAGTTCAGTGCCTGTAGATTATACAAAAATCAGGCATGTCAAAAAACCGAACGGCGCGAAGCCCGGCTTCGTCACCTATGACAGCCAGCATACCGTCTTTGTCACACCTGATGCAGATACTGTCATCAAGCTGAAAAAAAACTGAGCATCATAAAGAAAAAGCCAGGGCATTGTGTGCTCTGGCTTATTTCTTTCTTCTTACCTGATAAAGCCTGTCAACTTCAGTGACAAAATCGCTGTCAATCAGCTCATCCACTTTTTCTGCCAGCTCCTTTGTGTGCTTTGGACTGGCTCCGTTTGTAGAAACTGACACCGTGACATGCCCTCTTTTTACGATTTTCGGTATGTACACGTTGCCAAGCTCAGCTTCACTGACACAATTGACAAGCTGAAAAGGCGAAGCGGTTTGAGCAATTTCTTTGTTCACTGCCGCATTATCCGTCGCGGCAATAATCAAAAAAGCATCGAGATAATCTTCTTTTCCAATCGTGCGGCTGACCCATCTGATGCGGCGATTGTCTGCCATCTGCTTGATTTCCGGTTCAACATCCGGACTGACAAGCGTAATATCAGCTCCCTCAGAAAGCACCGTTTTGAGCCTTCTGAGAGCGATGCTGCCGCCGCCCGCAATGACAACCTTTTTCTTTTCCAGGCTAATGTGCAGCGGGAGCATATGAACCTCCGTCAAAATCAAATTGTCCCTCGGGATTTTCGGCAGTTTCTCTTACACGGTTCAAAAATGCGTTTTTCACATGAGGGTGGAAACCGATATAGGAAGAAAGGTAGACATTCGGATTATCAGCCTTTAATGTCTGAACCTCTCGTTCGATTTCATTCATCAGCATGCCGGTAAAAAGCAAATATGGAACGACAAAGGTTGTCACGCCGTCATCTTTTTTAAGTTCTGAAAAAACCTCTTTGTAATTCGGGCCGCATGCTGTCAAAAAGCACGGGATGACTTCCTTCACCGGAATCATATTTTGAAGGAGATTGGCAATACCGGTTACGTCTCTTTTTACATCGGGATCTGAACTCCCCCTCCCGATGAGCACGACTCTGGCATTTTCATACGGAACACTTATGTCTTTCATTCGATGATATACAGCTTTGACTACTTCTTCGTCAATCCCGATCGGCTTTCCGTATGAAACGCGGACCGAAGGATATCGGGATGCAGCACGCGCAATTTCTTCGGGAATATCATGTTTTGCATGTGCAGCTGTTAAAAGAAGCAGAGGCACCACTGCGATATGAGTGGCGCCTTTCTTCACACATGCTTCAAACCCTGTCTCAATTGTCGGCTCCTGAAGCTCTAAAAAGCTGATTTCCTGTACAGGCGCAGAGACGTGCGCCTTGCATCCTTCCAAAAAGGCTGCGGCTTCTTGCTGCGCCTTTTTTATCCGGCTGCCGTGACCGACATATAAAATTGCTTGCTTCATTTTTACAACGCCTCGCTTAAATCTTGTTTTTTCAGCTCAGATTCAAACCATTCCAGCTTATAGTGATAATTTACAACATTTCCAATGACAATTAAACTCGGATTTTTAATGTCTTCTTTTATCACCGTTTCTGAAAGGGTGTCAACTGTACAAAAAACAGATTTTTGCTTGTCCGTTGTTCCCCAGTGAATAAAGGCTGCCGGCGTAGAACCGTCCCGGCCGTTTTCAAGAAGTTTTCTTTCAATCTGCTGCACGTTTTTGATACCCATATAGATGACAAGTGTATCAATTCCTGTAGCCAGCGCTTTCCACTTTTCCTCAAAATCTTCGTCTTTTTTATAATGCCCCGTTACAAAAGCGACGTTAGAGCCCGCATCCCGATGAGTAACAGGAATCCCGGCATAAGCGGCTGCCGCAATTCCTGATGTAATGCCGGGGATGATTTCAAACGGAATTCCGTTTTCAGAGAGGCATTCCGCTTCTTCCCCTCCTCTGCCGAACACAAATGGGTCTCCGCCCTTCAGTCTGACAACGGTTTTCCCTTTTTGCGCATACTTCACAAGAAATCGATTGATGGTTTCCTGCTTCATCGTATGAAAATCTGGAAGCTTCCCGCAGTAGATCAGGTCTGCTTGCTCTTTGGCATATTGTAAAATCTCTTTATTTACTAATCTGTCATATAAGATGACATCAGCTTTTTCAATGGCTTTCAGCGCTTTAATTGTGAGCAGATCAGGGTCTCCGGGACCCGCTCCTACAATATATATTTTCCCCATCGTATTTCCCCCGATCTATTCGAGTTCTTCCAGAACATTCGCTGTGATGTTGTTCTCGCTTGCATTCCGGCATCTGAGAAGAACACAGCAGATCACATTTAGCTCAATTTTTGTTTGACAAACTCGATCAGCTGATTTTTGCACGCTTCACGGTCATGCTGTCCTGAATCAAGAACGAGCTCCGGTGCTTCCGGCTCTTCATAAGGAGAATCAATTCCCGTAAAGAACGGAATTTCCCCGTTTCTAGCTTTTTTGTAGAGCCCTTTCGGATCTCTTTGTTCACAAATATCGAGGTCGCATTTAATGTATACCTCATTGAATTCGCCTGCTTCCACAAGCTGGCGAACCTGTTCTCTGTCCTCGCGGAAAGGAGAGATAAAAGCAGTAATCACAATGGTGCCCTGCTGAACAAAAAGCTTTGCCACCTCTCCGATTCGGCGGATGTTTTCTTTTCGGTCTTCATCAGAAAAACCAAGATCCTTATTTAAGCCGTGACGGATATTATCCCCGTCCAGCACAATGACTTGGTAGCCCTGCTCAAACAATTCTCTCGCAGTTGCATTGGCAATGGTTGATTTGCCTGAACCGCTTAACCCTGTCAGCCAGAGAATGGAGCTTTTGTGCTTGTTTTTTTTCTGATACTCTTCTTTTGTAATAGAGGCTTCATGCCATACGATATCGCGATTTGTCACTGCCAGTCCTCCTTAAGATACGCCTGCTTCTTCTTTTTTCTTCATACCTTTGATTAACACTTCTACGACTTCTGCGCGGCTGAATTCTGCAGGAGGCAGCACACCGTCTCTCAGCATGCCTCTTACCTTAGTGCCTGATAAGATGACGTGATGTTCTCTGCCGTGAGGGCACGTTTTCGCCGTTCCCATATTTCCGCATTTTTCACAGAAGAAGCTGTGCTCGAATTTCAGCGGTGTAATCCCGAGCTCTTCAGGTTTAAATGTGTCAAACAGCTCCTGTGCCTCGTATGTTCCGTAATAGTCACCTACACCTGCGTGATCGCGGCCGACAATAAAATGCGTGCAGCCGTAGTTCTTTCTGACAAGTGCGTGGAAAATGGCTTCTCTCGGTCCCGCATAACGCATCGCCGCTAAGAAGACGCCGAGGAACACGCGGTCTTTCGGGTAATAATTGTCAAGAAGCACTTGGTAGCTTTCCATCCGCACATCAGCTGGGATGTCATCAGATTTTGTTTCACCTACCAGCGGGTTTAAGAACAAGCCGTCTACTGTTTCAAGAGCCGTTTTTTGAATGTATTCATGCGCTCTGTGAACAGGATTTCTTGTTTGGAAACCAACAATGGTTTCCCAGCCTTTTTCCGCAAACTGGCGTCTTGTTTCCGCCGGTTCAAACGTAAACTCAGGGAACTGTTTTGAAGCTTTTTTAGTCAATGTGATTGGTCCGCCGACGTATGTATTGCCGCGGCTGAAAAGCTTTTTAACACCCGGGTGCTCCTGCTCATCCGTTTTATACACATTGACAGCTTCTTTTTGTTTGTCAGGCACGTATAGGTCTTCGATTTGGATAACGCCGTATGTTTCTCCTTCATACGTTAACTTTACCGTTTCACCGACTGACAGTTCCGCTGCTTTTTGCGCATCAACCGGAAGCGTGATTGGAAGGGACCAGACAACGCCGGAAGAAAGACGCATGCTTTCGACAACAGATACGTAATCTTTTTCATTAAAGAAGCCTTCGATCGGGCTGTATGCACCGATTCCGATTAATTCCAAATCTGCGAAAGAAATCAAATCAAGTTCAATTTCTTTTTGAATGCTGCTCACATCATATGATTCATCTACTCTGTTTACTAATGTTCCTCCGTGTGGTGCTAAGCTCATAATATCGATTTCCTCCTAGTTAACATATAAAATAACTCAGATTAATGATCAGATTCCCCCGCCTTGTTCGTGGACAGAGCGTCTCTCTTTACGTATGGCCTTCGTCAGGCTGACGGCACCGCCCGCCGCTAAAAGCACACTTACCATGATAAAGATTGAATAATAATCCGCTTTTAAAAACAAGGATACAAGCAGATAAGAAATTGATAAAGATAAAAACGGCGATACAATCCATACCTTCAGCATCGTTTGAACAACTTGTTTATGGAACACGTTCGGACCGTTTTTTGCCATGCCTATTCCGATAATAGACGATGACGTGACTTGCGCCAAGGGCACTGGCATCCCAAATACAGAACTGATGATCACCAGTCCGGCTCCTGTACCGGATAAGAGAATGCCTTCTCCTTTTGAGAATCTCGTAATTTTCTTCCCGTTTGTTTCTAACACCCGCCGGCCTAATAACAACGCGCCAAGAGCAACAAAAGCTCCCCCGTACAAGGTTCCTTTCGTTACATCCAGCACACCGGCCGCCACTAACGGGCCAACGGCATTCGCCACATTGTTCATACCGGCAGAGAATGCTTCAAAAAATCCGGCACCTAACAAAACAATGCCAAGGATTTTTTGCTTTTTAGAAGATTTAATTTCAATCTTAAAATAACGAAACAGCTTAGATACAAAATATGTGAAACCGAAAGCGAACAGCGGGACAAAAACCCAAAACGACACAATGACCAGCAGGTTGTTCACAAACAATACTTTGTAAGCCACTCCCACGCCGACAACTGCGCCGACTGTTACTTCACTTGTCGACAAAGGAATGCCGAGAAGATTAGCCGTAAAGAGCGACAGCGCAGCGGCTCCAATAATGATGCAAACAATCGTCAGTGTAATCGTCTGCTCGGGGATAATCCCGGAGCTGATGGTTTTTACAACCTCGCCCCCGCCAATGACCGCCCCGGCCAGCACACCGACTGCGCATAGGATCAAAGCGTAGGTTTTCTTTTTGATGGCTCCAGAGCCGTAAGCAACTCCCATCGAAGCTGCAGCGCCGCTTGCACCAATATTCATCGCGAAAAACAAGCTAAATAAAATAGCGGCTAGTTCCATTTTGCAGCTCCTTATTCATGCAGTCCGCATTCTGTTTTCGCCATACCATTCCATCTGCCTGAACGTAAATCCTCTGCGGTAAAAGCAGGAGCCGTGCAAGGCGCGCAGCCAATACTAGGATATCCTTGATCATGAAGCGGATTGTAGTCCAGCTCATTCCGGGATGTGTATCTCCAAATGTCTTTCCAAGTCCAATGGATAAGCGGGCATACTTTTACTGATTTGAATTTTTCATCTTTGTTTAAGAAATTCGTATTGGCACGGCTTGGCCCTTGATCGCGGCGCAGACCGGAAAGCCAGGCTGGATGTCCTGAAAGCGCCTCTCTTAAAGGAACAACCTTTCTAAGATAGCAGCACTGATTCGGCTCTCTTTCCCACAGTTTGTCACCATGTTCTTCGGCTTGCTCCTCAAGGGTAAGGTCTGGTTTTTTCAGGATGATATTCAGACCCGGATAACGCTCTTTCACTCGTTCAATCGTTTCATAGGTTTCTTTAAAATGAAGTCCTGTATCAAGAAACACAATCTCTGCGTCTTTTTTTACTTTATAAATTAAGTCAATCAGAACGATTCCCTCAATTCCGAAACTGCAGGCATAAACAAGCTGATTGCCGTAATGGCCGTATGCCCACTTTAAAACTGAAAGCGCTCCTTTATAAGGGTCGTCTTCCGGAAATGTAATCGTTGGTTCTTCCCAATTATCGTACGTTAACATTTCTTCTTTCCTCCTTTCGGAGACAAACAAACAGTAGCTTTCTGCCGGTTGTCTTTTCCCAATTGTAATGTGATGCGCGGCTGCTGTTATCACAAACAGCCTTTTTTCCTCTTAAAATAAAAAACTTTCAATCCGGCGGAAAGAAAGACAGGAACAGCATGTAGCCCTTATCTTTCAAAATGGAATTCATTTTGCTGGAAGTAGCACCTTACAAACTATGCAGGTTGCCGGGCTTCATAGGTCCAGTCCCTCAGCCGCTCTTGATAAGTTTTTAGATTTGTAGTAAATTTTAGCACAATTCTAACATAAGTCAACCCGACTTTTTTTATAGGATTAATAAAAAAACAGGCCGAGTGGCCTGTTTTCAAGTACAACAAGGCTTTGAAGCCTCTATACATCACCGAAATTTATTTCTTATTTTTTAAACCAATCTTTTGACTCGGGATTTCGTTTCCACGTTTTCAGCTTTTCTAGATCGTCTGAATGAATATTTTCGTTTTCGAGCGCGACCTCTGTGAGCGTATCGTAATCAGTTAAAGAGTAGTATGGAAGTTCTGCCTTTGCGAAGGCTTCCTGCGCTTTAGGGAGCCCGTACGTAAAAATGGAGACGACACCGAGCACTTCACAGCCAGCCGCTTGTAAAGCTGCCGCAGCTTCAAGTACGCTTCCTCCTGTGGAGATTAAGTCTTCAATAACGACAGTTTTTTGCCCCTTTTGAACAGCTCCCTCAATCTGATTGCCTTTTCCGTGCGCTTTCGGCTTGCTTCTCACATAACACATCGGAAGATTCAAACGGTCAGCCGCCAGAGCAGCATGAGGAATACCGGCTGTAGCTGTTCCCGCAATCATTTCAGCTTCAGGAAAATGCTCTTCGACAAGCTTGCTGATGCCTGAGGCGACATCATTTCTGACCTCCGGGAAAGATAGCGTAAGGCGGTTGTCACAGTAGATTGGCGATAAAATGCCGCTTGCCCATGTAAATGGCTCGTTCGGGCGTAAAAATACAGCTTGGATGTCTAATAGATGTTTTGCGATGATTTGTTTCATGATTTGATTCCCTCCCATTCGAGTCTGACAGCTTCATAGGCTTTTACTGGGTCTTTCGCTTTGGTAATCGAGCGTCCTACCACAATCGCTGATGAACCTTTCTCTTTTGCAATTGCAGGTGTCGCTACGCGGATTTGGTCATTCGCAGCGTCCTCTGACATCCTGATCCCCGGAGTGACAGTCAGAAATGAAGGCGACACCGCTTGGTAAATGGCTTTTGCTTCATGAACAGAGCAGACCACTCCATCAAGTCCGCTTTCTTCTGCCAGCTTGCTGTAGTGCACGACCGTGTCGATCAAAGGCTTTTCGATCAGCAGTTCATTCTTCATCATTTGTTCAGATGTGCTTGTCAGCTGGGTTACCGCGATAAGTGACGGGCGTTTTTTTCCGGAAAGCGTTCCTTCTTCTAAGCCTTCCAGAGCTGCTTGCATCATTTTTTTGCCTCCGGCCGCATGAACATTGACGAGGTCCACCCCGAGACCGGCAAGGCGCTTCATCGCTTTGTTTACAGTGGTCGGGATGTCATGAAGCTTTAAATCTAAAAACAGCTCGCAATTTCTTTCTTTTAATTGTTTAACTATAGAAGGCCCTTCTTGATAAAAAAGTTCCATTCCAACCTTTACAAATAACGGTTCTTGCTGAAAAGGCGCTAAGAACGCAAGTGTTTCTTCAGCTGATGCAAAATCAAGCGCGATGATGGGCAGGTTGTTTTTCATGGTTCCAGCTCCTTCCGATGCATTCTTCAATTGATTGATAGCCGTATTGACGCAAAACAGATGGAAGCTGTTCAATCATGTCCGGGCATGCAAAAGGATTCACAAAGTTTGCTGTTCCGACAGCGACCGCGCTTGCTCCCGCGAGAAGAAACTCCAGTGCATCTTCGGCCGTCTGCACGCCTCCCATTCCGATAATCGGGATATTGACCGCTTGGCTGACTTCATACACCATGCGAATGGCAACCGGCTTCACGGCAGGGCCGGAAAGCCCCCCTGTTTTATTCGCTAATATCGGCTTGCCTGATTTTAAATCAAGCCTCATGCCGATTAATGTGTTAATCATCGTAAGACCGTCCGCTCCCGCCTCTTCGATCGCAGATGCAATTTCTGTGATATTTGCCACGTTCGGGGAAAGCTTTACATAAACGGGTACTTCTGAAACCTCTTTAACCGCCTTCGTCAAATCAGCAGCCATTTCAGGGTTCGTGCCAAAAGCGATTCCGCCTGTTTTCACATTCGGACAGGAAATGTTCAATTCAAGTGCATGAACATTAGGCGCTTTGCTGATATGCTCTGCAACTTCAACATAATCCTCGACTTGAGAACCTGCGACATTTGCAATGATCGGCGTATCAAACTGCTCAAGCCACGGCAGCTCATTTTGCAAAACGCTTTCCAGCCCCGGATTTTGGAGACCGATCGCATTGAGCATTCCGGCGCCAGTCTCAGCTACCCTAGGCGTCGGGTTCCCGAAGCGAGGCTCCTTTGTCGTAGCTTTGATCATAATTGCTCCGAGACAAGATAAATCATAAAAACGCGCAAACTCTTTTCCAAAACCGAAGCAGCCTGATGCAGGAATGATCGGATTTTTCAAATCAAGTCCCGGCAATTTCACCTCTAGCATTACAGCGCCACCTCCTGAGCTTTAAATACAGGTCCGTCGAGACATACTTTTACGTAGGATGTCTCACTTTCGTTTGTATGGCACACACACGCGAAGCAGGCGCCGATTCCGCAGCCCATTCGTTCCTCCATGGACAGGTAAACTTCTTTATGGGCATATTCCTGTTTTAATGCCTTCAGCATCGGTGTCGGCCCGCAGCTGAGGAGAATGTCAAACTCTAGATTTTTCTGTTTAATCACATTTGTAACAAACCCGGTTTCCCCATAGGTTCCGTCAGCTGTTGCCACATACGTGTCTCCGTACTGCCGGCATTCTTCTTCGTAAAAAACATCCTTTGCCGATTGGAATCCTAAAACGTGTATGACCTTGACCCCTTTTTCGTTCAAGCGTTTCGACAGCTCTTGGAGAGGCGGCACACCTACACCGCCTCCTACCAGCAAAGCCGTCTTTCCGGGTTGGACTTCATTGACAGGAAAGCCATTTCCCAAAGGCCCGAGGACATCCACAAGTTCTCCCTGCTGCTTCAGTGACAAGAGTCTTGTTCCTTCCCCATCTACTCGATAAATGATGGTGACTTCATTTTTTTCAAAGTTGACGTCGGCGATGCTGATTGGTCTTCTCAAAAGAGGCGTAACCGCTTCGCTCACTTTAAGATGAAGGAACTGTCCCGGGGTTGTAAACCCTTGGACAAGCTCCCCTTTCAGAACCATTTGATACACCCGGTCTGCAATTTGCTGGTTAGAACATACTGTCAAATACGCTTTTTTCATATAGTGACTGCCGCCTCCTGATTTGTGTTGACTGCCGGCATTTGATCAGCACGGAATGTCATGCTTTCCAGCACTCGCAATATCGCTTCTGCCGTATCTAAAGATGTTAAGCAGGCAACACCGTTTTCTACTGATTCACGTCTGATTCTAAATCCGTCTCTTGCCGGCTGCTTTCCTTTTGTCAGCGTATTGATGACAAACTGCGCTTCTCCGTTTCTGATCACGTCAAGCAAGTTCGGGCCGTCCTGGCCGATTTTCCCGACGACTTTCGCTGGAATTGAAGCTTCTTTCAGGTAACCTGCCGTTCCTTCAGTCGCTAAAATGTTGTAGCCGATCGCATGGAACCTCTTAGCGATGGCAAGCCCTTCTTCTTTATCCTTATCAGCCACTGTTAAAAGCACGGATCCGTAGTTAGGGATTTGAATGCCTGAAGCAATCAGAGCTTTATAGAGCGCTTTTTCAAGGGTGGAATCTTTCCCCATGACCTCACCTGTTGATTTCATTTCAGGCCCTAACGTAATGTCCACTCTTCTCAGCTTAGCGAAGGAGAAGACCGGCGCTTTTACAAATACACCTTGCTGTTCAGGCTGAAGGCCCTCTGTATAGCCAAACGCAGCCAGCTTTTGGCCGAGAATGACTTTTGTAGCAATGTTCGCCATTGGGATACCCGTGATTTTACTTAAGAACGGTACGGTTCTGCTTGATCTCGGATTTACTTCGAGCACGTACACTTCGCCTTGTGATAAGACGAATTGAATATTGAGCAAACCGACAATGTTCAGCCCTTTAGCAAGTGCGATCGTGTATTGTTCAATTTTTTTCTTAATGTCCTCTGTAAGTGACTGAGGCGGATATACAGCGATTGAGTCTCCGGAGTGAACGCCCGCACGTTCAATGTGTTCCATAATTCCCGGAATGACGACTGTTTCACCATCAGATACTGCATCCACTTCAATTTCTTTCCCAGTTAAATATCTATCAATTAATACAGGGTGCTGCGGATTGATTTTGACTGCGTTTTTCATGTAATGAAGCAGTTCTTCTTCATGATAAACAATCTCCATCGCCCGGCCGCCAAGTACATAGGAAGGGCGCACCAGTACCGGATAGCCGATATCACTCGCGATGCTTACCGCCTGATCAACTGATGTCGCTGTTTTGCCAAGCGGCTGCGGAACACCGAGTTCTCCAAGCGCTTGTTCGAATTTATCCCGATCTTCCGCACGGTCTAAATCTTCTAACGAAGTCCCAAGGATTTTCACTCCGCGTGCAGAAAGCTCGTCAGCAAGGTTAATGGCAGTTTGTCCGCCGAACTGTACGACAACGCCCACCGGCTGTTCGAGGTCAATGATGTGCATGACATCTTCAATCGTAAGCGGCTCAAAGTACAGCTTGTCTGAGATACTGAAGTCTGTTGAAACGGTTTCCGGGTTGTTATTGACAATAATGGCTTCATAGCCTGCTTGTTTAATTGCCCATACAGAGTGAACAGTCGCATAGTCGAATTCAACACCCTGACCGATTCGAATCGGCCCCGAACCAAGAACCATCACACTTTTCGTATCTGTAACGACAGATTCATTTTCCTCTTCGTATGTGCTGTAGAAGTATGGCGTTTCTGATTCAAATTCCGCCGCGCACGTATCCACCATTTTGAATACCGGCGCAATTCCCGCTTGTTTTCTTAAGCTGTAAAGCTCCGATTCTTTCATTTCCCACTCACGGCTGATGTACTTATCAGAGAATCCGAGTTCTTTTGCCCGTCTCAGTACGTCAGTATCACCCGCATTCGCCTTCAGTTCTTTTTCAAACTGTACGATTCCGAACAGCTTATGCAGGAAGAAGACATCGATCGCGGAAAATTCATGGAGGTCTTCTACCGTGTAGCCTCTTCTGTACGCTTCAGCTAAGTAGAATAAGCGTTCATCACCGGCCTTTTTAATTCGTTTTTCAAGAAGCTCATCGGAAATGTCAGCAGCGTCTTTCAATTCAAGATGATACACATCCGCTTCCAGTGAACGCACAGCCTTCAGCAATGACTCTTCAAGCGTGCGGCCGATCGCCATGACCTCTCCTGTCGCTTTCATTTGCGTGCCGAGCTTTCTGTTTGCTGATTCAAACTTATCAAACGGCCAGCGCGGAATTTTTGATACGACGTAGTCAAGAGCCGGTTCAAATGCTGCATATGTTTTTCCTGTCACCGGGTTCATCATTTCATCTAATGAAAGGCCGACAGCGATTTTAGCAGCAAGCTTTGCAATCGGATATCCCGTTGCTTTTGATGCAAGGGCAGATGAACGGCTGACCCGCGGGTTTACTTCAATAATGTAGTATTGAAAGCTGTCTGGATCTAAAGCGAGCTGTACGTTACATCCGCCTTCGATTCCAAGCGCGCGGATCAGTTTTAACGATACATTCCGCAAGAGCTGATATTCGCGGTCGCTGAGCGTTTGGCTTGGCGCGACAACAATACTGTCTCCAGTGTGGATTCCGACTGGATCAATGTTCTCCATATTACAAACGACAATGGCGTGGTCCTGGCTGTCTCTCATGACTTCATACTCGATTTCTTTATAGCCGGCGATGCTTTTTTCAAGCAGACATTGATGCACCGGGCTTAATTTTAAGCCGTTCTCAACAATTTCTTTCAGCTCTGTTTCATTCGAGCAGATGCCTCCGCCTGTTCCGCCTAATGTATATGCCGGGCGGACAATAACAGGGAAACCAATTTGGCTGACGAAGTTTTCTGCTTCTTCCAGAGAGTGGATAATCTCACTTTCTGGCACCGGTTCATTCAGATCATTCATAAGTGTTCTGAACAAGTCGCGGTCTTCAGCCTGCTGAATCGCAGACAGCTTCGTGCCAAGCACTTCGACGCCGCACTCTTCCAGCACGCCTCTTTCAGAAAGCTCAACCGCAAGATTCAAACCGGTTTGGCCTCCGAGAGTAGGAAGAATGGCATCCGGGCGCTCTTTTCTGATGATTCGCGTCAGGAATTCAGGAGTGAGCGGTTCGATGTAAACCCGGTCAGCCATTTCTGTATCTGTCATGATCGTGGCAGGGTTTGAGTTGACAAGGATGACCTCATAGCCTTCTTCTTTCAAAGCAAGGCAGGCTTGTGTTCCCGCATAGTCAAATTCTGCTGCTTGGCCGATGATGATCGGTCCAGATCCGATTACTAAAATTTTGTTAATGTCTACGCGTTTTGGCATACCGCTTCCCCTTCTTTCTCTGTTGTTTCGATCATTTCGATGAATCTGTCAAATAGATGGTTGGCATCCTCAGGACCAGGTGAGGCTTCAGGATGATATTGAACCGTAAATGCCGGCAGTGTTTTATGCTTCAGCCCTTCAATCGTATCGTCGTTAATTGCGATATGCGTCACTTCCAGTTCTGTTTCGCTGACGGATGAGACTGTATAGCCATGGTTTTGAGATGTTAAGGCGACTTTTCCGGTAGCCAGCTCTTTTACCGGGTGGTTTGAACCCCTGTGGCCGAATTTCATTTTTTCAGTATTCGCTCCGCACGCCAGCCCGAATAACTGGTGGCCGAGACATATTCCGAATAATGGCACTTTTCCGAGAACACCTTTAATCATTTCAATCGCTTCAGGCACATCTTTCGGATCTCCAGGTCCATTAGAAAGCATGATGCCGTCCGGTTTCAGCTGGAGCACTTCTTCCGCTGTAATGTTGTAAGGCACAACGATGACGTCACATTTTCGTTTGTTCAGCTCTCTAAGAATGCCGTGCTTCATGCCGAAGTCAACCAAGACAATGCGTTTGCCTCTTCCAGGGCTCGGATATGCGGTTTTGGCCGATACTTGGGATACTTGATTTCTCGGCAGTTCAGTTTCGTTCAGTCTTTTCAGCACTGCTTCGATATCTTCATCAGGTGAAGCGAATGTTCCTTTTAGCGCGCCTGCCGTGCGGATCATTCTTGTCAGCTTTCTTGTATCAATTCCCTGCAGTCCCGGAATGTTTTTCATTTTTAAATACTCATCTAATGTGTATGCTGAACGCCAGTTGGAAGGCAGTTCACACAATTCTTTGATGATCAGCCCTTTCACAAAAGGGGTAATGGATTCAAAATCATCACGGTTGATGCCGTAATTTCCGATGAGCGGGTACGTTAATGTTACGATCTGCCCGCAGTAAGAAGGGTCAGATAAAATTTCCTGATAGCCTGTCATCCCAGTGTTAAAAACGACTTCTCCCATGCTGTGTTCTAAGCTTCCGAAGGCTTCTCCCTCGAATACCGCTCCGTTTTCCAATACTAATCGTCTCTTCATTTGACAAGTCTCCCTTCCTCATAAGCAAGCTTCCCTGCCGCAATTGTAGCGACCGGCCAGCCGGTGCAGCTGATGCCGTTAAATGGTGTGTTTTTTCCCTTTGATAAAAATGTCTCTTTGTCTATAACTGCTTCTTTTTCCAAATCGATTAACGTAATGTCAGCAACTCGCCCCGTTTGTAATGTTCCGTATGGGAGACCGAACGCTTCGCATGGTTTGATTGTCATGTAATCAATCAGCTGTTTCAGCGACCAGCTGCCATTTTTGACAAAGTGTGTGTATAGGAGCGGGAACGCTGTTTCTAAGCCGACAATTCCAAATGGCGCCAGCTTCATGTCTGTATTTTTCTCTTCTTCTGTATGCGGCGCATGGTCTGTTGCGATAAAATCAATCGTTCCGTCTAAAAGACCTTCGATTAAAGCCGCTCTGTCTTCTGCACTGCGGAGAGGAGGATTCATTTTATAATTTGTGTCAAGTCCCGGAATGTCCTCATCACAAAGCAGCAAATGGTGTGGTGACACTTCTGCTGTCACTCTGATTCCTGCTTTTTTCGCATCACGTACGACCCTGACAGATTCTTTCGTACTGATATGGCATACATGGTAATGGCAGTCTGCAGCCTCAGCCAGCAATACATCGCGGGCAATATGAACTGATTCACACACAGAAGGAATGCCGTTGAGCCCGTTCGCTTTGGAGAATGTCCCCTCATGAACGCTGCCTCCGTAAATTAAGGAGTTGTCTTCGCAATGTGCGACAATCGCTTTGTCGATCGCAGCTGCCCGTTTCATCGCTTCATACATCATTCCTGCTGTCTGTATACCGACACCGTCATCTGTAAAAGCAAATGCTCCGGCTTCTTTTAAAGCTTCAAAGTTTGTCATCTCATCACCGATTTGTCTGATCGTAATGGATGCATATGGAAGAACTCTTACGCATGATGTTTCTTTAATACGGTTTTGCACCCATTCCATCTGCTCCTTCGTATCAGGAACCGGCCGCGTATTCGGCATTGCTGCTACTGTTGTATAGCCGCCGCGCGCCGCTGCTTTTGCACCGGTTTCAATGGTTTCTTTTTTCTCTCCGCCCGGCTCTCTGAAGTGTACGTGGAGATCAACAAACCCTGGTGAAACGAGCAATCCTTTTGCATCAATTACCGTTTCTTCATCCGTTGCATCAAGCTGACCGATTTCGGAGATGATTTCTCCCGTCACTCGAATATCCGTTTCTGTTTTTTCACCATTTTCGTTAAGTATCCAGCCGTTTTTAATGAGATATGACATACGCTGCTTCTCCTCTTTTCACTTTGGTTTGTAAGGCACGCTGTATCACTGCCATTCTGATAAATACGCCATTTTGCATTTGCTTGAAGATTCTTGATTTTTCGCTTTCTACTAAGCTGTCATCAATCTCCACTCCTCTGTTTACCGGAGCAGGATGCATAATGATCGCATGCTGCTTCATACGCTCAGCCCGCTCTACGGTCAAGCCGTATTTGTTTAAATAGCCGTTCTGGCTGACAACGGACTGATGTCTTTCATTTTGAATGCGAAGCAGCATGACGACATCGGAAAACTCAACTGCTTCATCCATTGAGACATACGTGCCGAATGGATTTTCTTCATCCCGCCATTCCGAAGGACCTGAAAACAGGACACGGGCACCCAATCTTGTCAACACTTCCGCATTAGATCTAGCCACTCTGCTGTGCCTGATATCGCCGTGAATGGAGACGGTAAGCCCTTTGAACGTATGGAACTCTTCATTAATCGTCATTAAATCAAGTAGTGATTGTGTCGGATGCTGGCCACATCCGTCTCCCGCATTCAAAATCGGGATGTTTATCTGGCTGACAAGCTCTTTATAGTACTCATCCTCGCTGTGCCTGATGACGCACACGTCCACACCAATTGATTCGAGCGTTCGGATAGTGTCATATAAGGTTTCGCCTTTTTGCACGCTTGTGCTTGTTCCATCAAGGTTCAGCACATTCATGCCCAGCTTTTTTTCTGCGACCTCAAAGCTGAACCGGGTTCTCGTGCTCGGTTCAAAAAACAGGTTCGCTGCAAATTTGCCCGTAAGCCAATTGTCTGTTTTTCCGCTTTTGAGGTCTTGTGCTGTTTGAAGCAATTCTTTGATTTCCTCAGTGCTAAGTTCACTCATCGTCGTTAAATGCTTCATGTTCTTTCCCCTCTCGTTTCAACTTTAAGGCTGAAAAAACCCCGGTCTTAGATAGACTCGGGGTATGGTTAAATAGAGGGCAGCATTGAAAGCTTCCTTCTCTTTATAACCCTTCCAAGCCTCTCTGGACTTTCATTAAAAGGTTTTAGATATGATGTTGTTCAGATGTGTCAGCCTGCTCTTCCTTCGCCTGCGGAAGAATCAGGTTTAAGATGACACCGACAATTGCGGCAAGCGCCATTCCTGACACTTGAAATCCTCCTTGAGACACTTGGATAAAAGCGCCTCCTACACCGATCACAAGGATAACTGAGGTAATAATAAGGTTTCTGTTGTTTTCATAATCAATTTTGTTGTCAATCAGCATTCTCAGACCGCTCGAAGCGATGATTCCGAACAGCAGAAAGGAGACGCCTCCCATGACCGCTGACGGCACTGAACTGATCAGTGCTGAGATTTTGCCGATAAAGCCGAAGCAAAGGGCAATCACCGCTGCGCCGCCGATGACAAAGACGCTGAACACTCTTGTGATGGCCAGCACGCCAATGTTTTCCCCGTAAGTCGTTGTCGGCGGACCCCCGATCAGGGAAGCAAGAATTGTTGCCACGCTGTCACCCATAATGGAGCGATGCAGCCCCGGCTTTTTAATGAAATCTTGTCCAACAACCTTGCTCAGCACCATTTGGTGGCCGATATGCTCCGACATTGTCACAAACGCGACGGGAACCATCGCTGCTGCGATGCCGAGTGTTACTGACGGTGAATAGTCTTTAAACGGGATGATAAATTCAGGCACCGCAAACCATTTCGCGTCAAGCACCGGCTGGAAGTTGACAATCCCTTGAGTAAGGGCAAAAAGGTATCCGCCGATGATTCCGATCAGAACCGGAATCAGGCTTAAAAATCCTCGTAAGAAAATCGCGCAAATAATCGTGATCGCCAGCGTAACTCCTGCGACACTGAAGTGCTTTAAGCTGTAGACCAATTCACTCGCGTTCGGATCAGCGTACATCGCCATGTTTACTGCAGTACTTGCCAGCCCCAGCCCGATGACGATAATAACGGGGCCTACGACTACAGGCGGGAGAATCTTCATCAGCCAACCGGTTCCAAGCTGCCTGATCAATAAGGCAATCAGCCCGTATACTAGCCCTGCAAGAAACGCCCCGACCATTGCCGCTCCCGGCCCGCCGGTCGCTTTTACCAGTATGATCGGAGAAATAAAGGCGAAGGATGAACCGAGATACGCCGGAATTTGCCCTTTCGTAATAAGAAGGTATGCAAGTGTCCCGATGCCGCTTGTCACCAGTGCCACAGCAGGACTCATTCCGACCAGCTTCGGTACCAAAATCGTTGAGCCAAACATGGCAAACAAATGCTGCAGGCTGAATGAAACCCAAGAGAAAGGTGTCGGGACATCCCTGACTCCTAAATTTACTTTTTTCTTACTCATGATGATTTTCCCCCTGATTGTTAACTTTCATTTTAGGATGACTCAATGACTGTATAAAAAAACCTCTTTGCTATTTTTACGCAAAGAGGCATACAAAGACCTGCCGAATACTTTCGGGACTTTGTTGTGCACCTCTTTGCAACCTCTCTGGATTGCCTTTAAAAAGGTGATCTATTATTCATTTTCATAAATGGCGACGAGATCGTTTTGATCTACCTCATCAAGCTGAACCATAACCTTCTCAGCCTTTGATGTCGGGATGTTTTTCCCGATGTAATCCGCTCGGATCGGCAGCTCCCGGTGTCCTCTGTCAACTAGTACAGCCAGCTGAATGGAGGAAGGTCTGCCTACATCCACAAGCGCATCCATACCTGCTCTGACCGTTCTTCCGGTGTACAGAACATCATCTACGAGGATCACTTTTTGATCTGTGATGTCTACTGGAATATCTGCGCCTTTCACAAGCGGTTCTTCGTTGCTCGTTTTTTTGGAAAGATCGTCTCTGTAAAGAGTAATATCAATTTCACCGACTGTTACAGGATTCCCTTCAATCTGTTCGATTCGTTCCGCAAGGCGTTTTGCCAAGTAAATCCCTCTTGTCTTGATGCCGACAAGGATGCAGTTATTCATTCCTTTATTGCGTTCGATCATTTCGTGAGCAATCCTGGTCAGCGCCCGTCTGATTGCCTGTTCGTCGAGAATGACAGCTTTTTGATTCAATGTGTGACACCTCACAGTTCATATAGAAGAAAAAACCCCTCCTGCCAGAGCATAGAGGGGTTTTAGGACAAGGTGCGCGCATATACACGCATCCCGTCTATCCGTTATCCTTCTCAGCCTCTCTGGACTGTTTTAAAGAATCTATTCAGCTTCATTTATTATTTCAGAAAAGAAACAGTCTGTCAATCGTTATTTCTAAGGCTTTCGATTAATTCTGCCATATCCTCCGGAAGCGGCGCTTCAAATTCAACATATTCGCCAGTGCGAGGATGATCAAAACCTAAAATTCCGGCGTGAAGGGCCTGTCCGTTAAAATCGATCGTTTTTCTCGGACCGTATTTTGGATCGCCGGCTAATGGAAATCCAATATATTTCATATGAACACGAATTTGATGTGTTCTTCCTGTTTCAAGCTGGCATTCCACCAACGTAAACTCCTGAAAACGCTCAAGCACATGAAAATGAGTGACGGCATTTTTGCCATCACGCGTCACAGTCATACTTTGACGGTCTTTCTTATCCCGTCCAATTGGAGCGTCAATTGTTCCGTCATCGTGAGAAATAAGCCCATGGACAACTGCCGTATATTTCCGCGTGACCGTTTTGTTGACCAATTGGTTTACAAGTGACTCGTGCGCCATATCATTCTTCGCCACCATTAATAAGCCGGACGTGTCCTTATCGATTCTGTGGACGATCCCCGGACGCATCACGCCATTTATTCCGGAAAGATCCGTACAATGAGCCATAAGGCCGTTTACAAGCGTACCCGTAAGATGCCCGGGAGCTGGGTGCACAACCATTCCGCGAGGTTTATTGACGACCAGCACATCCTGATCTTCATAGTAAATATCCAGATCCATAGGTTCTGCCAGCACGTCGAGCGCTTCCGGCTCAGGCACAGTGACGGTCACCTGATCCCCCGGCTGAATTTTATAATTCGATTTTACAGGGTTTCCGTTCACGACAACTTGTCCGTCTTTCACCCATTGCTGCACCTGTGTTCTCGACCAATCATTCTCAGTCGATGCCAGAAATTTATCAATCCGCTCACTTTTTTGTTCTTCTGAAGCGGTTATATCAATTTGATTCATGGTATTGCTCCTTTTTCTTTTTCCCGCTGTCCAACAGCATTTGTATAAATAAAAGCATTACGCCGACACATAATGAAGAGTCTGCGATGTTAAAAATCGGGTAATTGTAATTCACAATAATGACATGGATAAAATCCACAACTTCCTGTCTGACAGCGCGATCAATGAAGTTGCCGATGGCACCGCCAAGCATAAGTCCGAGGGCCACGCCAAGAAGCCTTTGTCCTTTTGTATAACGCTGTATGTAATAAACAATGCCAATAATAACCGCGGTTGTAATGAGGTAGAAAAACCACATCTGACCGGCTAATATCCCCCATGCAGCACCCGTATTGCGATGGGAGGTGATATAGAATACCTGATCAATGATCGGAATGCTTTGTCCAAGCTCCATGTTCTTAACGACAAGCCATTTTGTCAATTGATCGGCTGCAATAATAAGTAGTGCGATCACATAATACAGCACAAACGTTCCTCCAGTTTACGGTTACTTTAATCCATTATGCATTTTATCAATAAAAAGCACTGGAGTAAAGAAATATCAGGCATATTAACCGGCCAGACACTGTTATTAATACAGTGCCTGACCATATTCGATATCCGTTGATTTCCACAGCGGAAGCGATTTTTTTTCAAATTGGACAGAGTAAAGAAAATCGTTTGCTGTGCGGGCAGTCGGCAGCACAGCAAGCTTTGAAAGAGGAATGGGAGCCCCGGTTTCTTCACAGTATCCGAAAGTGCCGTTTTCGATTTTGGACAATGCGAGGAGTACATCTTGAAGCTCTTCTTTAATGTGATAGATCAGAGTTGCTTTTTGTTTATGATTGATTGCTGCTTGCGGGCTTGTTGAAGCCTGAAAGCAAGAATACTCAAATAATCTCGACTGTAATTCTTCTTTCGTCAGAAGAAGTTCCGTATATATTGCGGTCAGTTGATCATTCATTCATCACAACTCCTGCTCTTAACGTAATACCTATATTGTTGCCTGTGAATGATGATCTAAAGCCCATAAGATTTTTCCTGCCGTTCTAAACGATGTCACTCTTGGCACAAAAAAAGCCCGGCTTTTACGCCGGGCCCCTTTTCCATTATTTTTGATAGTATTTTTCAACGATTTCAGCGTTTCGCAGTGAAAGTGTAGGATATTTTGGATTTGCACCTACATCTTTTGAAATCACACGGGATCTCTCACACATTTCGCCTTCGGCTTTCTCGACAGCGATTTTACCTGTCGCAAAGCTTTGCGCATCGTTCGGTGCTTCATTTTCTTCGCTGATTGTCAATTCAGAAACAATAAACAGCTGAGAAAGATTTTCTTTAATGGAAGCCAAGAGCTCTTGGTTTTCTTTGTTTGGATACAATTTCAGGTTGGCTTCCAATGATTTACCGATAATTTTTTCATTCCGCGCAGTTTCTAACGCTTTTAGCACATCATCACGGAAAGCCATAAAGCGGTCAAATTTATCTTCTGTCGCTTCGCTGTTTGGAACCGTGATTGTTTCCGGCATATCTGTCAGCTGAACGCTCTGCTCTTCAACAAATGTTAAATGAGACCATAATTCGTCAGCCGTATGAGGAAGGATAGGCGCTGAAAGCTTCACTAATGCAAGAAGCGTTTCATAGAATACTGTCTGCATGCTGCGTCTATCCGGATGATCCGCATGCTCGATGTACACAATATCTTTTGCGAAATCAAGATAGAATGAGCTCAATTCGATTGTGCAGAAATTATGGATGCTGTGATACACAACCGCAAATTCATACTCATCATACGCTTTTTTCACTTTATCAATCAGTTTGTTCAGTTTAATCAGCATATATTGGTCCACTTCGCGAAGATCTTCGACAGCCACCGCATTCGTTTTTGGATCAAAATCGAATAGGTTGCCATGAAGGAAACGGAACGTATTGCGGATTTTACGGTATACTTCAGCAACCTGCTTCAAAATGGCATCAGACACGCGAACGTCCGCCTGATAATCAACTGAAGACACCCATAATCTCAAGATGTCGGCACCAAGCTGTTTCATAACTTTAGCTGGAACAACGACGTTACCGATCGATTTACTCATCTTGCGTCCTTCTCCATCCAGTGCGAACCCATGGCTGAGCACACCTTTATATGGCGCTTTTCCTGTTACGGCTACTGCTGTAGAAAGAGATGAGTTAAACCAGCCGCGATATTGGTCCGATCCTTCTAGATATAAATCAGCCGGGCGAACGAGATCTTCACGCTCTTCAAGCACCGCTTGATGAGAAGATCCTGAATCAAACCAAACATCCATGATGTCCTGTTCTTTTGTAAATGTGCCGTTCGGGCTGCCAGGATGTGTAAAGCCTTCCGGAAGAAGATCCTTCGCTTCTTTTTCAAACCAAATGTTTGATCCGTGCTGCCTGAACAATTCAGAAACATGTTCAATGGTTTCATCCGTAATAATCGGTTCTCCGTTTTCAGCATAAAATACCGGAATCGGAACCCCCCATGCACGCTGTCTGGAAATACACCAGTCTCCGCGGTCACGAACCATGTTGTGCAAACGCTGCTCGCCCCATTCAGGAACCCATTTGGTTTCTTTAATGGCATCCAGCAGATCTGATCTGAAATCTTTAATAGACGCAAACCATTGCGCTGTCGCTCGGAAAATGGTTGGTTTCTTTGTTCTCCAATCGTGCGGATAAGAGTGTGTAATGAATTCAAGCTTCACAAGCGCGCCTTTTTCATCAAGCTGCTGTGTGATCGCTTTGTTCGCGTCATCATAGAACATGCCTTCAAAGCCCGGAGCTTCGCTTGTCATTACACCTTTTGCATCAACTGGGCATAGCACATCTAAACCGTATTTTTGGCCGATGATAAAGTCATCTTCCCCGTGCCCCGGCGCTGTATGAACGCAACCTGTTCCGGCATCAGTTGTTACGTGTTCGCCAAGCATAACGAGAGAGTCTCTGCCATATAGCGGGTGTTCAGCGATAATGTTCTCAAGGTCTTTCCCTTTGATCGTTCTTGTCACTTCATATTGATCAAATCCGCATGCAGATGCAACATTTTCGACTAAAGCACTTGCTACGACAAAGCGGTCTTCACCTACTGCAATCACGCTGTACTCAAGATCAGGGTGCACTGAAATTCCGAGGTTCGCCGGAATTGTCCAAGGTGTTGTTGTCCAAATGATGATGCGCTCGCCGTTTTCAAGAACGCCTTTTCCGTCTTTCACACCGAAAGCAACGTAAATAGATGCTGAACGTTTGTCTTGATATTCGATCTCGGCTTCAGCCAAAGCAGATTCACTTGAAGGTGACCAGTTAACCGGTTTAAGGCCTTTATAAATGTAGCCTCGTTTTGCCATCTCACCAAATACGCGGATTTGCTGCGCTTCGTATTCCGGTTTTAATGTCACATATGGGTTTTCCCAATCACCGCGGACACCAAGGCGTTTAAACTGCTCACGCTGTCCCTCGATTTGCTTCCAAGCGTACTCTTCGCACAGTTTGCGGAATTCCGCTACTGACATTTCTTTGCGGTTGACTTTTTTGTTTTTTGTGAGAGCCGTTTCAATCGGCAATCCGTGTGTATCCCAGCCCGGTACATATGGCGCGTTGTAGCCGCTCATTGATTTGTAGCGGACAATGAAGTCCTTCAAAATCTTGTTAAGCGCGTGGCCCATATGGATATCGCCGTTTGCATACGGAGGTCCGTCATGTAAAACAAATTTCGGGCGGTCTTTCGTCCGTTCCTGTACAAGACGGTAGATATCCTCTCCCTCCCATTTCTTTTGAATGTCAGGCTCACGGTTTGGCAAATTTCCACGCATCGGGAAATCTGTTTTCGGCATTAAGAGCGTGTCTTTAAAATCCATTTTCATTCCTCCACTGCATTTTTTCAGAAAATAAAAAAAGCCCTCTCATCCCATAAGGGACGAGAAAGCTTATCTCGCGGTACCACCCTTTTAGAAAAAGCAAGCATACGCTTTTTCCTCTCGAGCATCGTAACGTGATGAACGTCCTAACCTACTGTGAGTTCAGAAAGGAAACTTAAGGGCTGATCTACATGATTCCGGCCATCCCGGACTCTCACCATCTCCGGGTCGCTATAAAGGCCTGAAGGAAACATGACTGTCCCTTTCAACCGTTTTTTCATCTGAATTTATGAACGTATTATATTCGAAAAGCTAAGAAAATGTCAAGATAATCAGAGAATTTATTCCTTTTCCTCAAATACTGCGTCGACTTCATACTCAAGCAGATGATCCCAATCGTCATTTTTCAGAAGATCGAGCTGAGCTTCAATCAACATTTGGAAACGTGTTCTGAAAACTTTAGACTGTTTTTTCAGCTCTTCAATTTCCATGGCAATTTTTCTTGATTTTGATAAAGATTCGTTGATAATGCGATCAGCATTTTTCTCCGCTTCCCGAACGATCAGCTTTGCTTCTTTTTGAGAATTGCGTTTTACGTCTTCAGCCGCTTCTTGAGCAACTAAAATCGATTTATTCAGCGTTTCTTCAATATTGGCAAAGTGTCCGATTCTTTCATCAAGTTCATTGACTTTCGCTTCAAGCTCAGTTTTCTTACGGAGAACAATTTCGTAATCTTTTCTGACTTGCGCTAGGAATTCATTTACTTCATCTTCATCATATCCGCGAAAACTTTTTGTAAACGTCTTGTTGTGAATATCATTTGGCGTTAATGGCATGATGCCACCTCCATTTTTACATTTCAGTACGGTTATCTAGTTCACATTATAAAACAAATTTCGCACAGATGGAGAAAAAAACTGAAAAACCGACTATTTTTGTCGCTCAAACGTAACTCTCCATTTGTCTTTTTTGGTTTTTCCTTCGATTTTTGTTAAGCTGCATCGGCCAAAGCCTCTGATAGAGAGCATGTCCCCTTCTGCCACCATGTATGAAGGGTCTTCAACTACCTTCCAGTTCACTTTCACGAGGCCGTTTTTCACAAGCGTCTGTGATTTCTGGCGGGATTGTCTGCTCATAGAGGCGCAGACGGCGTCAAGCCTTAAAGAAGAAACCGTGTCATCTCTTATTTCGACATCAACTGCTGGAATGTTAAGGTCTGACAAGTCAATTTTCTCTAGGCTGACCGCCGCTTTGCCTGCTTGGGTCAGCTGTGCCGCCACAAAATCAGCGGTATCGGCTGAGACAATCAATTGCACTGATGTCTCAGAAAACACGATGTCACCAAACTTTTGCCGCTTTAAGCCTATGCCCATTAATGCACCAAGCAGAGAACGATGATCTACAGAGACAAACTTTTCAGCATAACGGACGTTAAACGCCTGCAGTTCAAAATCCGATTCTTCCGGAGTGATGTACTCTGGATACAGAATCGCCCGTTTTCGCTCCGCTCTGTCATAGCCGCCGGAAAAAGCAAGCCCAACGTCAGCCTGTCCCGTAACAGCAGAAAGGATGACCTGCTCTCGGGGGTCTAAAAAGTCGGTCAGCTTCATTCTGTACTGCTCCTGGACAATTCCTTTCCATTCGAGCGCCTGGTCAATAAAGGCCCGCTCGTCTTTTCTGAAGTGCTGATATATATCGCTCATCGTCTTTCCCTTCTATGTAAAGAGGCTTGGCTGCTGCCAAGCCCCTATCAAACTGTCACATTAAAACGCAATCATGCGATAAAGCCCCCACAAGCCGGTTGTCGCAAACCGAAGCACAAGTATAGCTACGATCGGTGAAATATCCAGCATTGCGATCGGAGGGATGATTTTTCTAAATGGTTCGAGATATGGTTCACAAATCGAAGCTAAAAAACGCCCGACTGCCGTTTCCCTTGTACTCGGCACCCATGACATAAAAATATATATGATCAGGGCAAATGAGTAGATTGTGATTAATAAGCTTAAAACCGAAAAAACTTGATAAAGGATCATCTCGCTTTACCACCTCTGATGTTCGTCTTCAGATATGAGCTCAGAAATTGTGCCTGATACATCTACGTTGTCAGGCGTGCAGAGGAAAATATCCGAGCCGATTCTTTGAATATCGCCGCCAATGGCATAAACGGTTCCGCTTAAAAAGTCAACAATCCGCTTAGCCTGGTCATGCTGTATCCGCTGAAGATTGACGACAACTGCCCGCCGGTTCTTCAAATGGTCGGCTATTTCCTGCGCCTCCGCATAAACGCGCGGCTCACTCAACACCACTTTAGAGGATTTCTGAACACTTTGCAAGCTCACTACATTCTGTTTGCCCGCAGGTTTGTTTGCGGTATAAGCCGGTTTTTCTTTTTGCTCATGCTCTTCATGAGATTCTTGCTCTGTCTCAATATATTCATATTCGTATTCTTCATCTTCCATTGAGAAAAAGTTTTTCAGTTTATTTTTCATACTCATTGCTGTACACCCCCTGTTTCATTTCCGACTAACGATGAGCCGATTCTAATATAAGTAGCCCCTTCTTCAATTGCAATTTCAAAATCATTTGACATGCCCATCGACAGTTCAGTACACGGAGCGTTCGGCTGTTTCAGCTCCTGAACCTGATCACGGAGTTCTCTCAGCGCTCTGAAACAGCTTCTGATCTCATCTTGATCATCAGTCAGCGGAGCCATAGTCATCAGTCCGGCCACAACGATGTGTTCGAAACCGGAAAGCTCCTGTATGAATGGAATGACTTCTTCTTTTTTCATGCCGTGTTTAGAAGGCTCAAGAGAGGTATTGACCTGCACAAAGCATTGCACAGTACCTTCAGCCCGTTTTTCAATTTCTTTCGCTAATGAGAGCCGGTCTAAGGAATGGATATAGGAAACCGAATTGACGACAGCTTTTGCTTTTCTTGATTGCAGACTGCCGATAAAATGCCATTCCGGATCCCCTTTTATCATTTCCTGTTTGCGGAGCAGTTCCGCATCCCGATTCTCTCCGAGGCAGGTGATGCCCGCATCCACTGCCTCCTGTGCTCTTTCAGGCGATACATATTTTGTGACTGCAATAACCGTAACTTCATCGGAGCTGCGGCCCGATCTGTTACATGCTTCGTTTATTCGTTCGTTTATATGTCGTAAATTATCAACAACACGCAAGATCTTTTATGCCTCCTTCATTCCGATAAAGGACATCATCCGTCCAGTTTTCCCCTGATCGCGGCGGTGAGAATAGAAAAGAGACGGCTCACTTTCCGTGCATAAACCACTGACAGAAATCTGTTCATTTGCCAAACCGCTGTCGATCAATATAAGGCGGTTCAGCTCTTTCAGGTCAAGCTGATATTGTGCCTGTGCCGTCTGATTTACGGCACGTTCTGCTGAAACTGGCAATGCTCGGACAGCATCCATGACACGGTCGTCTACTGTATAGCATGCTCCGCTGATAGACGGTCCTATAACAGCATAAATATCTGAGAGATTTGAACCTTCCTGCTCGGTCCATTGCTTCACCATTTCTCTGCCAATCTGTTTGACAGTGCCTTTCCACCCGGCATGGGCGATCCCGACAAGCGATTTAACCGGATCATAAAAGAAAAGAGGCACACAATCAGCAAAGCATAATGCCAAAAACACATTCTTTTCATTTGTATAGAGCCCGTCCGTTGCTTTTAGAGCTGTGTGATACTCACGGGCGCCTTTTCCCCTATCCCTCTGCGTCACTTTCTGAACGCGATTATCATGTGTCTGATCAGCAAATACCCAAGACTGCAAATCAATATTAAACATATCGGCAATATATTCACGATTTTTAACTACATCTGCATCTTTGTCATGAACGTGCAATCCTGTATTTAACGATTCAAAAGGCTTTTGGCTGACACCGCCGTTTTTCGTAGTAAATCCGGCAATGACTTCTCTGTTGTTTTGATTCGTTTGTGTCCAGTCTTGTATCATGAGTGTCGAGGGTGTGGTAAGACTGAATGGGTGATATGTATTCATGATGATCCAACCTTTCGACAAACATTTAAAAAAGCGGAATTTCCCACTTATTTTACCACATCTTTCTGCATTCGTTGAGCGCCGATTTGCATATTTCTAAATGAAATGTGCCGGAAGAATCCAGACTTCCGGCATTTGCCAATCCGCGGCAGACGAGCAGGTTATGCATGCGGTTCATTTAATCGGACCAAGATTACATCTTCCCCGATTTTTACTATATTTCGCCATGGAATGACCAATTCCTCTTCTTTTCCAAAAAATCCGAGAACTTTCCCATTTCCTCCTAGTATGATCGCCTGAATTTTGCCAGTGGTCACATTGATATCTATATCACCAATGCTCCCCAGCTTTTTTCCGTTTGAGACATTGACGACATCCTTCACCTGAAATTCTGAAATGCTGATCATTCCATCACGTCCTTTTTCCGTCCTTTTTTCAAGTATATGAACGGGCGGGCTGAACCTTGTCAGCAAGAAAAAATTTTCATGGTCACTGTTCTTTTTTACAGCTGCACCAACCGATGATAAAATTGAGCATAATTTTCGTATAATCTACCAGCTGCTCAATCGATACCTCCTCGTTCACGGAGTGTGCATTGTGAAGATCTCCAGGTCCGTAAATCACGCTTGGAATGCCGGCATTATACAGCCATCCTCCGTCTGTAACGGATTGAGAAACGTCAATAACCGGACGCTCCAGTTTCACTTTCTGATGAGACGCTGTAAGCACTGAGACGCCTGGGTGGCCAGGGTCAACTTCCAGTGCCGGAAAAATTTCTCCTCTGTCTTCAATCATAGATGAGCCTCCCCACTTGAAGACAGGGCGGTTTTCCCTAAGCCAAATATCACTGTCACTCAGCCGGTTAATGTAATCTTCTATTTCCGCTGCCACTTGTTCATGGGTTTCATTCGGGTAAAAATGGACTGTGATCCACAGCCGGCACTCGTCAGCTATAAAAGCCGCATGTCTGCCGCCTTCTATGACAGCCGGGTTAATCGTATTTGTGCCTGGTTTAAAACCGGGATAACGTTTCATGATAGACCAGTGGCGCTCCAGTTCCCCGAGCCCCGCAATGATTTTTGCCATTTTTTCAATTGCGCTTGCTCCGAATGTTCCTCCGCCTGCATGAATCATATTCCGCCTCGTCCCATCATGAAACGTTTGACTGCTTTTGATTTCAATCCAGCCTGTAATGACACCGCCTTGACCTTGAATATGCATATCGCTCGTATCCGCGACAACTGCAAAATCAGCATGATAGCCCCTCTTGCAGCATTCAAGCGTGCCGGCTTCTCCGACTTCCTCCCCGATAACCGATTGCAGAATCAAATCACCGGGAAGTTCAATGTCGGCTTCACGAATCAATTTCACCGCAAACAGCACACACGCCATTCCGCCTTTCATATCAGAAGCGCCTCGCCCGATTAAGAGACCGTTTTTTTCAATTGGATGAAACGGATCATGCTCCCACTCCTCATCCTCTTTTACCTCTGCCACATCTACATGGCCATTGATGATCAAGCTATGATAATCTGCTGAATCTGTTCCCTTTAGTAGACCTACAACATTGGGATCTCCTGGGTACACGTCCCATTTATCGATCGAGAATCCCATTTCATTTAAAAACCCAGCAATCCAGGACTGAATGCCGTCGGTATTTCTTGCAGGCGGAGCAGGTGTTTTATAGGACATCAGCGTTTTTGCTAGCTGAATAAGCTCCTCCTTTTGATCTTCCACCTTTGTTAACAGAGAGTCTATTTGTTGATTCAATGTGATCCGCTCCTATTCTTTAATATCAAAAAAGCCGTTTCAAATGTTATGAAACGGCTTAATAAAAACAAACAGAGTCCTATGTACTCCGTTTTTTCACCGCTTCCCTCCGCTGGCATGATCCAGATCAGGTCAAAAGGGTTAAGACAAAGTCTCTCTCAGCTTCGCAAAGCACCCCTAGTGATGAATCGATATGTGTTTGTCAGGCATTCGTTATCGGCTCGGCTCTTGTTAAAAACGGCCGATCCTGATTCCATAATACATGGATTGGCGTATCAAAAAAAGCGGAAAGTATTTGATCAGTAAGCATTTCCTTTATTTCTCCCGATTTAAAGACCTCTCCCTGTTTTAACAAAAGGGCTTTGTCAAAGACCGGCAAAATTTCTTCCGCATGATGAGTCACGTAAAGGATCGATGGCGCATTTTCTTTATTTGCAATGTATGTAATCGTGTCTAACAGCTTTTCCCGGGCAATAAAATCCAGTCCTGTGACCGGTTCGTCCAGTATCAGCAGCTCCGGATCAGCCATTAGCGCTCTTGCAATCAAGGCTCTTTGTTTTTCTCCTTGAGAAAGGGTTTCATAGCGGCGGTCGGCATATTCAATTGCTCCCAAGTCCTCTAACAAACCAATCGCTTTTTCCCTGATTTCTGCACTTGGTGTTTCATATAATCCAATCGAAGCGTAAGCTCCGCTCAAAGCAATTTCAAATGCCGAATCTGCCGGATAAAATTTTTGCTGAAGAGCCGCTGAGACGAGGCCAATTTTCCGTCTAAGTTTCTCCCCAAGCTCCGTTTTACCAAATTCATGGCCAAGCACCTGCATCTCGCCCGATGTTGGAAAATAATAAGAGCAAAGCATATTTAACAGCGCTGTCTTTCCAGCGCCATTCAGTCCGTAAATCACCCAATTTTCCTTTTCTTCCACCTTCCAATGAATATCTCTCAGTATCCATTTTCCATTCCGTTTTAGTGAGACATTGTCAAGCTGCAAAATCATCGTGGTCCTCCTCTTTACTGCCTTTATAATTATTTAAATTTTCATAAAACTTTGTACGAACTAGGATACCTTATTTTTTCCAAAACGTAAACCGCCCGCAATCAATAGAAAAGCCTTTAAAACAAAATCGTTTTAAAGGCTTTTCTTTCATTATTGATGAATATTCTTATTCATTTGTTTGATAGCCGCTTTTTCAAGTCTGGACACCTGCGCTTGGGAAATCCCGATTTCCTCGGCTACTTCCATTTGAGTTTTCCCTTGGAAGAATCGCTTTCTCAAAATCATTTTTTCCCTATCATTCAGCCTTCTCATGCCCTCTTTTAAAGCCAGCTCTTCAATCCATTGTGAATCTTTATTGCGTTCATCACTGATTTGATCCATCACATAAATCGGGTCTCCGCCGTCGTTATAGATCGGTTCAAATAGAGAAACCGGATCCTGGATGGCATCAAGCGCAAATACGATTTCCTCATGCGGTACTTCAAGAACTTTTGCGATGTCTTCTGCAGTCGGCTCCTTGCTTGTCTCACTGATTAACCGCTCTCTTACCTGAAGTGCCTTATAAGCGATATCCCGGAGTGATCTTGAGACACGGATCGGGTTATTATCGCGTAAATACCTGCGGATCTCTCCGATAATCATAGGTACAGCGTATGTTGAAAACTTAACATTGTGGCTTAGGTCAAAATTATCAATGGATTTCATTAGTCCGATGCAGCCGACCTGAAATAAGTCATCAACATACTCTCCTCTGTTATTAAATCTTTGAATGACACTTAAGACAAGACGCAAGTTCCCGTTTACAAGCTTTTCTCTTGCTGAATCATCGCCTTCATCCTGCAGCTGCCTAAACAGCTTTCTCATCTCTTCATTCTTGAGTACTGGTAATTTGGAGGTATCCACCCCGCAGATTTCGACTTTATTTCTCGACACTTTTTTCCCTCCCTACAGGAGCTGCTGTACAACGTTAAGTATCTCCTTGGGTGGGAAAAATATGCACTGCGTTCAGACCGAAAAATAGTCATAATTGGGAAATCCTTGTAGAATCAAGGGATTACCCGTAAAAATTTTTTTACACCATTTTGTTGAATTCTTTTCGCAATCTTTTAATGATTCGTTTCTCAAGACGAGAAATATAGGACTGGGAAATCCCCATCATATCCGCTACATCCTTTTGGGTCTTTTCCTCCTCGCCGACAAGGCCAAAACGTAGTTCCATGATTTGTTTTTCCCTCTCATTGAGCTGTTCAAGCGCTTTTTTCAAAAGCTTTTTATCTACGTTAGCTTCTATGTCTTTTGTGATGATGTCGTCGTCAGTGCCGAGCACATCAGAAAGCAAAAGCTCATTGCCGTCCCAATCAATATTAAGCGGCTCATCAAAGGAAACCTCTGAACGGATTTTGTTGTTTCTCCTTAAATACATCAGGATTTCGTTTTCTATACAGCGGGAGGCATAGGTCGCCAGCTTGATTTTCTTTTCTGGATTGAACGTATTCACAGCTTTGATTAATCCGATGGTACCGATGCTGATTAAATCCTCTATATTAATTCCCGTATTTTCAAATTTACGGGCGATATAGACGACCAGGCGCAAATTGCGTTCAATCAAAATGGCGCGAGCCGCCTGATCGCCGTTTGGGAGCTTCATTAACAGAACCTGCTCCTCATCTTTAGATAATGGAGGCGGCAGAGCTTCACTCCCGCCTATGTAATAGACTTCATCACTTTTCAGCCCAAGTTTCATCAGCAGCTTATACCAGAGGTGCGTCAATCGCAATTTCAGTTTTTTCATCTTCCTCTCCCTTCTAAATGTCACGTCGTTTGAGTATGATTAGTAACGGACATTTGCGAACATTATGAAACGTGTTTGATGGCCTTGCCCGAAAGCATTTTCGGATGAATAATTGCGTCAAACTCTCCATCTGCCGATAGCTTTGTTGTGCTGATGCCGATTAAGCATTTATCCGCAGAAACCATTTCTTCTTTTGTTATAATCGTTACGTGATCCGGTTTAACGCATAGTAAAAATTGATTTTGCTGACCTACTCCCCTATATGGAATCAGCCTCAGTTTATCTAAAAAGCGAAACGAATCATCGAGCTGTTGGGTGGCTTCCAATGGATCTGTGTTTCGAATGATCATCGTTTCGGCTGCTCCGAAAATCGGTTCCAGTTTATCAATGTGAATAATCATGACCGGCGTTTTAGTAAGCGGATCGTACAGCTGATTACCGGAATCAATCAGCCCTCTGACATGAAGCGTTTGGCCGCCCAAATCCGCCTGTACGCTTACTCGTTCCTCATATTGAATGTTTTTTGTTTCAATATCTTCAATTCTTCTCTTAGAAAAAAACCATAATGCTGGAAAGCCAGCAACAATAAACAACCAGCTGATCGGGTCTCCAAACCCAGTTTGATTGGTAATCATGACACCGTTTTGAACAACAGAATTTGACTGCAGCAAAGAATGGGCTCCGATAATTCCTCCCCCCATTAAAAAAGTCGCAAAATAAAAGGAAAACAAATTTTGAAAGAAATAGCGGAATCTCTTAAAGCCAAATGTCACCATCACAATAACAACTGAAAAAGCCAGCTTACCTGCCGGATGTTCAACGATCGGCGAAAAAGGAGTAAACATCAAAAGGACAATACTGGAACCGATGAACGCTCCGCCTATCAGTCTTCTTTTTTTCACATGCCGTTTTAAAATAAATGCCGTGAGCAAAAGCAAAAGCGCATCAAAACAAAAGTTTAACAGCCAAATGACATCTAAATAGATTTTCACATCTGACTCCTTTCTATCTTGCATCACGCTGTTCCCCTTCTTGTTTCAAGTATAAAGCAAGCTCTGTGGGAAAGTCTGTCAATTAATGTTGAGAGGAAAATACAATTTTTCAGGGATATCTGCTTAATTTGTCGAGGAAATGAATGAGAGGATTATAAAAAAAGCTGCCTTTCACGGCAGCTTTTTTCACACTTAATTTTCAGTATTGATATAAAGTTTTCCGTTCGCTGTTTTTCTTGTTTCATTTCCATAATCATCTCGTACAATCACTTCTACTTTTGCTCCGTTTGCTTTAATAGAAGAAGTTGCTGTCCAATAGCCTTCATATTTCCCAGGAGAAATTTCTCTTAGCGGGAGCTCTGTGGCATTTTGTACACTCGCTCTTGCATTTGTCAGAGGCAGACGAATGACAAACGTTGCATCCAAATCTTCAGCGCTTGAGAAAGCGATTTTCACAGATTCACCGGCTTTTAAGATTTTGTCCTCTCCCGGAGTCAATTCGGAGATGACAGGCTGGTTAAAGTTGACATCAATGACAGCCTTTTTCGTCGTTTTGTTGCCTGCTAAGTCTGTAGCAGTCACCTTGATTTCATTGCTTCCGTTCTCCAACAGAATACGGGCCGAGTATGAACCATCAGTTACCGTTGCTTTTTTGCCATTCACCTTGACTTCTTTCAGATTGTCATCGGATACAGACCCTTTGACAGTCAGCGCTTCTTTATTTGTTTTCTCGCCATCCTTTGGATTGTCCAGCGTTAATTCAGGCTTGTCTTGATCAAGCGTGACCTTGATCGGGCTGGAGGCATCCGTTGTCCCGTTGTCTGTTGATGCAGTTGCTGTCAGCTCATTTTCGCCCTTGCTGAGTGTGATGCCTGTCTGGAACGTGCCATCCGCAGCAGCTTTCGTTTCTCCTGCTTCTTTCTCTCCATTATAAATGTGTACCGTTGTACCAGGAGAGGCTTTTCCTTTTACGGTGACGTTCTCCTTATTTGTATATGATTTGTCTGCCGGTGAAGTAATCTCAGGTACAGCAGCTTCATAATCAACTAATGCGCGGATCATATAGTTGCCGTCTGCTTCGTCACCTGGCTGCCATTTTCCGTCTATAAACTGCCAGTTGCGGCCGGAATTCTGACCGGTTTCATCCATTGCCAGTCCAGGTGAATACGGATCAGGTTTCGACTGGATATACACAAGATAAAAGTCTTTATCGACCATAATCCCTTTTGAACTGAGATCTACCTTGGTCCATTCGCCATTGCGAAGGGCTTCAGCGTTAAATGGCCCGGCAATTTTCTTACCCGGTGCTCCGTTTTCTCCTGTAGCATCGTATACCTCAACCTTAAACTCTGTGCCGCCAGGATCAGGGAACTCTGTATCCCAGAATCGGAACAGTCCTCCTGTAAGCATGCCTTTTTCCTTGCCGTCAGCCAGCGTCATTTTGACGGCCCATCCGTTACCGGCAGCAAAATAGGAATTGGCATTCTCCGCCGTTCCGTCATCATATGCAATCTCACCTGGATAACCGACGAAAGGCTTCAGTACAGTTTCTTTTGTCACATCACCTTTTAAATCAACGGAGAATTCATCGCTGTAATACCCCGGTGCAGCGACTTTAATCGTATAAGCGCCTTCATAGGCCTCAAGCGTATATTCGCCTTTGTCGTTTGTCGTAGCCGGTTCAACCGCAGCATCCTCTACAACATAAACGGAGGCTCCTTTTACCGGATCGCCTGTCGTTTTATTGATGACTGTTCCTTTTAATGTGCCCTTCTGCATTTCCTCTAACGTAAAATTAGCTTGTGTCGTCTGATCTGCCTGCAGAGAAACTTTTTGTGTTTTCGATTGATAGCCATATGCTTCTGCCATAAGCGTATAGTCTCCCACTTTGTGCGTCAGCGTGTACTGCCCTGTAGATTGATCTGAATATGTTGATTTTCCTGTTTCCACCACACTGACTTGTGCCCTCAGCGGCAAAACTTGAGGCTGTATATCCTTACTCTGATGTTTTACCGTTGTGTTTGCAGATGGCTTGGCTTTTTTCGGATTTACCGGCTTTTTCTTTTGCTTTCCAGACGGCTTTTCGACACCCAGCTTATTCTTTTTAGCTGTTTTTCCGGCTGTTTTGTCAGAAAGCACTACATCATCAATGTACCAGCCCTCTTTTGTAATACTTTCATCAGATTGGAGGTTAAACATCACTTGAATGTTTTGACCTTTATAAGCGGATAAATCAATTTCTTCGTCCGTCCAGCTTGATGTCTTTCCATTATAGACACCAGCCTGCTCCCAATTCTTTTTACCTTCAGGCAAAACAAAAACGTAGCCATAATCAAAATCATCCTCTAAATTGTGCCAGCTTTTAAATTGAAGAAACAGGTTTCCTGAATCCGGCACTTTAACAGGAGGCATCACGAGATTCATGTTTGCTGTGTTGGCATAGTTTCCTGCCAGATTTGTTCCGTATACTTTTTCTCCGGATGCTGCAGTATTTGGGCCTGTTGAAGGAACTCCCCATTCCCAGCTATTATTTGTTCCGCTCGCAATCCAGCCGCCGGGTGCAGTTTCAAAGTCCTGCTTATATCCCACCGTGATGCTTGGTTTCACTGGTACATCGTATGTGTCAGACTCAACGACATGGCCGCCAAAATCCTGAATAATCCACTTGTAGCTTAGTGCAGCTCCTTTTATGTTTGGAATCTCTGCCTGGTAGGTCCCTTTCAGATGATCACCGCTGATCCGCTTAGCCGTTACTTCTGTCCATTCACCTTGATCCAGCTTATAAGACAGTTTTACAGATGTCACACTTACATTGTCTTCAGCTGTCAAAGTAAGCGGCAGGCTCGCGCCCTCATAGGCTTCTGTTACTTTCTCATGCTGATAAACAGGAGGCTCTTGATCATCTCCCTCTACAGAAACTTGTCCTTCTGCTTTTCCTAAACCATCTGTAACAGCTGATACAGCATCAAAAGCGTTCACCAAACCATGGCCGTATCCGTTATTCGGAGAATCAGGAAATGTTGAATCCGTCAGCGGTTCAGCCGTGCTGGTTAATATATCCTCCATCTCATCGACAGAAAGTGAGGCATCCGCCTGTTTCAGCAGTGCGGCAACAGCGGACACATGCGGCCCTGCCATTGATGTGCCGTCCCATCCGTCCTCATATGTCTGGCCGGGAACGGAAGAACGAATATTTACGCCCGGTGCAGAAATTTCCGGCTTTATTTCATCATATGGAGATGGCCCTTGAAGAGAAAAGTCAGCAAGCTTTTTATTAATATCAGTCGCTCCAGTTGCAAACGATTCCGGATAATTTGCCGGGTTTGCGATAGAACCAGGACCGCCAGGAATAAAGAGATCCGTATTCCCCGCTGAAAACTCAGGGAAAATATCGGCCGCACGCCAGGCATTGACCATGTCTCTGTACCATTCATCAAGTCCTGAGCCCCCGCCCCATGAATTATTGACAACATCAGGAGCCATTTCTGGGTGAGGATTCCCCTCTGCGTCCTTTGGAGCTAAAACCCATTCACCGGCCTCTAAAATGTCAGCATCAGTTCCACCATCTTCGGAGAACGCTTTAACAGCAATCCATTTTGCGCCTGGCGCTACACCGATTTGATTTGTTCCATCGGGTTCAGATCCCACCATCGTACCTGTCACGTGGGTTCCATGAGCCAAATCATCATAAGGGCTTGCTTCCCCTGCTACAGCATCATACCAGTTCATTTCATGATCAGGCTCATCAGGATTTTCCGGATTATATCCGCGATATTTCTCTTTTAATGCCGGATGGTTCCATTCCACGCCTGTATCAATGGACGCGACAACTGTACCTGTTCCGTCATATCCAAGTGCCCAAGCTTTCGGGGCGTCAATTTGGTCTACATTCCATTCTACACCGTCAATTGCTTTGACAGCTTTTTGCGCTTTTTTCATATTAAATGGAGAGGATGACTTAAACAATTGTCGTTTCTCATTTGGAAGCACCTTTTCCACGTCGGGGAACTGCGCTACTTTTTTCATCACTTCTTTTGAGGCATGAACAGCGATCCCATTCACTACATAATAAGAGTGAATTTGATCTGCATTTCCTTTATTTTTCTGGCTCTTCAAGTATGTTAAGACATCTCTCTGGGATTCATTGGCTGTGACTTTTAAAGATGACACAACGGCAGAACGCTTTTGATATTCCGTCTTAGCGGCAGTCAGCTTCTTCGATTTCGCTTTTTTAACAGCCGCTTTTGCCGCTTTTTCTGTGTCAGCTTGATCTTTAAATTTAATCAGAAAGGTCATTTTTTCTTTCTTCTTAAAGCTTTTCTTTAATGAACTCGAAATCTTGTTCTGAATGGATTCAGCAGATTGAAGTTCCTGTTTAACAGAAGTTGAGGCGCCTTTGCTGCTTGCCCCGGCTACACCCGGAAACAGCAGTGAACCGATGACAACCGTACTTAAAACAGAGCTGATGAGTCTGTTTTTCGTTTTTTTCCTCATTTTTATCCCCCTTTTTCAAAATGCTTTGTAAAAAAATGTCGTCCCTCCTTTTAAAAATGAATTGTTTGTCAGAACATCGCTGTACGTTAACTGTAGACAATCCGCATTACAGATATTGTCGTTTCATGTCATTTGATTTCCATATATATGAAAATGATATAATTGTCACGTGATATGAATGGGTCTAATAGTCCGATTTGTTGGTATACGAAGGAAGACATAGGGAAAAAGACTTTACAAGAAGAAAAATCTTGGAGAAAAACAAAAAGGACAAAATCGAAAACGATTTTGTCCTTTACATTAGCCGCGTTTATTGCGGTTTCTTAAGAATGTCGGGATGTCAAGCGTATCATCAGCCGGCTGTGAAGTATGACGGCTTACTGTGTTTTGTTGCTGAGGCTCCTCACGTTTTGGCTCACGCTTTGGAACACTTTGATTATGTGTTTTGATGCTTTGGTTTAAGCTTGGACGCTGAGGTTTCGTCACGTCCTTCTCTTGTTCGATAAAACCAGTCGCAATCACTGTCACCACAATCTCGTCTTTTAGATTTTCATTAATAACAGAACCGAAAATCATGTTTACGTCTTGGTCAGATGCAGAAGCGACAATGTCTGCTGCTTCCTGAACTTCATATAGGCTGAGGTTTGTTCCTCCAGTGATGTTCATAAGGACGCCTTGCGCACCGTCAATGGCCGCTTCAAGAAGCGGGCTGGAGATTGCTTTTTTCGCTGCCTCTGCCGCGCGGTTTTCTCCAGTCGCAATACCGATACCCATCAAAGCAGATCCTTTGTTTGACATGATTGTTTTCACATCAGCGAAGTCAAGGTTGATAAGACCAGGTGTAGCAATCAAGTCTGAAATACCTTGAACCCCTTGGCGGAGTACGTTATCCGCTTCACGGAATGCTTCAAGCATCGGTGTGTTTTTATCAACAATTTCAAGGATACGGTCGTTCGGGATCACGATCAGTGTATCTACCGCTTCTTTCATTGCTGAAATTCCGCCTGCAGCCTGAAGCTGTCTTTTGCGTCCTTCGAATGTAAACGGTCTTGTAACAACTCCGACTGTTAATGCGCCTAAGTCTTTCGCGATTTGTGCAATAACTGGTGCAGCACCTGTTCCTGTTCCGCCGCCCATACCAGCTGTCACGAATACCATGTCAGCGCCTTTTAACGCTTCTTCAATTTGTTCTTTGCTTTCTTCAGCGGCTTTTTTTCCGACTTCCGGATTCGCACCTGCTCCCAATCCTCTAGTCAGCTTTGCGCCGATTTGCATTTTCACTTCTGCTTTTGACAGGTTAAGAGCTTGAGCGTCCGTGTTTACCGCGATGTACTCTACTCCTTGCACTTCATTTTCAATCATTCGGTTAACGGCGTTGTTACCGCCGCCTCCTACTCCGATTACTTTAATTGATGCTAAGCCGTCTATGTTTGTTTCGAACTCCAACATGCTAAATCCTCCTAATCTGCCGAATGACTATCTATCTATTCCCAAAACATGCTTAATAGTTTTTTCATTTTGCTCTGTTTATTATGTTCGGCTTGTGTTTTTTGTTTTCCTTTTGGCCGCTGCTGCACCTCATTTTGGTGATGATGCTGCTCTTGTTCCTCTGATGATGAGACTGCAATTTCCTGTATCGCTTCTTCAGGCATCTTGAAGCCTATTTTTCTGCCTTGGATTCTTGCATTTCGGCAGGCGAATTGGATCAGGCCCACTCCCGTCATATATTGAGGATCTCTTACACCGATATAATTCGGGCTTGCCACTCTGACATTGTTTTGCAGCACATCTTGTGCCAATGACATGACACCCGGCATTGCTGCTTGTCCCCCTGTCAGCACGAAGCCTCCCGGCAGATCGGTAATTCCCATACTGCTAAGCTCTTCTGAAACAATATCAAGAATTTCTTCTACTCTTGCTTCAATGATATTCGCTGCTTCCTGCTGTGTAAATGTTTGTTTTTGATTGGTGCCTATTACGGTTACCTCAAATACTTCATCTTCCGAGGCTTCGTCATAGTAGGCATGTCCAAATTGCTTTTTCACACGTTCTGCTTCTTCTGTTGACGTTCTCAATCCGATGGAGATATCTTTGGTGATATTTTCGCCTCCGAGAGGAATGACACGGGTAGAAGTGAGATGTCCGTTCTGGAATACGCCAATGGTTGTTGACCCTCCCCCTATATCAATGAGAGCCACACCAAGGTTTTTCTCGTCCTTTGATAATGCAGCAGAACCGGCTGCCAGCGGCTGAAGACAAATATCAGTTATTTCAATACCGGCTCTTTCAACACAGCGGAGCAAGTTATGTAAGATTGTTTTTGAACCGGTGATCAAGGTGCCCTCAACTTCTAAACGCACACCCAGCATTTTTTTCGGATCGGTGATTTCATCTCTTCCATCAACGATAAACTGTTTAGGAATGACGTCTACAATCAGCTGTTCGTGCGGTATTGAAACAACCTGTGCCGCCTCCATGACACGGCGCACATCTTCAACTTGAATTTCTTTATTTTCACTGGAAACTGCTACAACACCGTTTGTATCTTGAATATTGATATAATTTCCATTAACGCCGACAATAGCTTTTCTAAGCGGAAAACCTACCATTCTTTCAGCTTGGTCAAACGCTTTTCTTATAGAATGAACGGTCTCATCTATATCAACGATTGAGCCTTTTTTCAACCCTTCAGACGGTACATTTCCCACACCGATAATATTAAGGGAATCATCTGTCATTTCTCCGACGATCACTTTTGTATTGGACGTACCGATGTCAAGACTGACGTAAAGTTCATTGTTGTTCATTCTATGGCACCTCCTCACATTTCGATCATTTCTATTCTATTATTTGCGGAACAACAATACAATGAATGTGGCTTTACAAGTGTGTAACAAAAAATAACAACGGAATATTCCTTATGTGCTCTTCACATTTTATGTTTATTGAAAATATTCGTTATATCCTATGTATATCCTCTTTTATATCACATTTTTTTTATTTTTTTTAGAAAGAGTCCACTTTGTTAGTAGATTTCTTCTGATAACGGCTATATTCTGAAATAATCTGACTCCAAATGCGAATATACCTGCTAAATACAAGTCTACACCAAGATGGACTCCCAGAAAAGCTAAACTTATTGCCAATATAATATTAAAAAAGAAACCGGAAACAAATACCATTTCATCATATGTACCCTGTAAATGCGCCCTGATTCCGCCGATTAATGTATCAAGTGCGGCAAGCACCGCAAGCGATAAGTAGTTTGAATATTCACTCGGAATCGTTAAGTTTGTCATCAGTCCGATCGTTATTCCGAGCACCAGTCCCAGCACGGGCAGCCACATGACAATTCTCCTCCTTTTCAGTCTTTAAGCGGTTTCAGCTGTTGTACGTCTAATGGTCTGTCATATGCTTTTAGTGTCAGGTTGCTGTCAGATTTACCGGCTTTTAATGCTAAATTTTCAGATGCAAAAAGGTCCTCAAGTCCTGACCCCTTCACTCTGCTGTACAGCATGTCCGGATCTTCGGCAAGCACTTTTACTGTTAAAGGATAATCGTCAAGGCCGTATCCGTCTATTTTCGTTGTGCCGTTTATATCCCTTATGACGGTATGATTCACAACTCTTCGCTCATTAATCGAGATATGCTCTGCACCGAAGGAGTTGAGTTCATTGATCAGCTTCTTCAGCAAATCCGGAGGCGGATTTTCGATCGGCTCTCCTGTTAAGCTTTCAGAAAAAAGCGGGGAAATGGTGATGACAATTCCGCTACCTGTTATATCGGTCATGCCGGCTGTTTTTTTTAAGGTTTGCAAGGTATTATTGAGCGCGGTTTCTTTTGTCATTTCTTTCGTTTGCGAATAGCTATTGAGCAGTTTATCATATTTGTTTATTTCAGCCAGCAGCTTTTCCTGCTTCTTCTGCTCTGAAGTCAGCTCTTCCCTTATATCCCACATATCTCTTGTGTCTCGGACTTGAGGGTGCTTTAATGAGTTAAACTGAACAGCTATCATGAGGCCGAAGATGACCATAAGCACACTGATGCTTATGAAGGAACGCTTTATTTTCAATCTGTTTCACCCGCTTTTTCAGTCATTCCTTCGTTTTCAGAATCGGTTTCATTTGTACGTTTTTCTCTTTTTCTGCGGAAACAGAAATATGATCCATTGACAGCTGATCGATCAGGCCTCCTGCTATATTTAACGAAGGCAGCAGGACATCAGGATCTCCAATGGCAGATATCGTAAATGGGGCGGGATGTTGCACCCCGTCTACCGTTACAACAGGACCGTTGCACTTGATATAGGAATCATGTGTCAAACGCTGGCCATTAACGGCGACGGCCGCCGCACCCGAGATATACAGTTCGTTTACCACTTGAAAGATATGGCTTTCGTGAACGATGTAACTGTTCACATTCTCCCCTTCCGGTATGTACGACGCATCTTCCAAGGTCACCTCAACGCCCTCTCCCTGCACACCGACTTCCCCAATATACATTCTGTATTTTTCTGTATCTTCGAGGACGTTATAGTATTCCGTCTTTTCTTTCTTCAGCTTATTTTCCGCCTGACGGACTTTATTTTGCTTTTGATACAATTCTTTTTCAAGATTCTTATTTTCTTTCTCCTGTTTCAGGAGTTCATCCCTCAGCGCATATTCTTTTTTCCACTCTTCCGTCTCAGCCGCGCTTTTGTTGTTTTCTTTTGTCATTTGAAAAGAAAATGAAATCAAAAAGCCTGCGATAAGCATAATTAAAGAAAGGAGGACTGCTGATTTACCCCTCAATTTTCATCTTCCTTTTTAGCAGCTTTATCGTTTTTGCCAAACTCTTCAAAATAGGTGGCAACTTCTAAATGAATAATTCCTTTTTTATTGCTGCTAAGCTGCGAAATGATAGAAGGATACGTTTTCATTCGGTCTGCAAAAGTTTTAATAGACGCAGTGACAACATAACCGTCGTTCATATACAATTTAATACGGTTTTCATCCATTTTTACAGGCGTATAATAAATTTCTGAAATCGACTGTTTTAACGAATTTGACAAAGCATCGAGCTGCTTGGCCATTTGAGACCGTTTCTTCGCGTTTGTCCAATTTACCAGTATCGGTCCGGCATCATCCGGCGTTACTTCGTTTGGCAGAACTGAACCGTTTTCAAGCACTTCATAGTACACATCGTCTTTTTCTAAATAAGCAATCGCTTTATATTCTTCGATCGCAATGTTGATTTTATTAGGAAGCGATTTGCTGATCTCCGCTTTTTTCACTAATTTATTTTGCTGAATCTTCTTTTCTGTTTTTTTCTTGTCCAAACTCCAAAACTCAGTATCTCCGCTGTTAATATCGGAAAGCTCGATAATTTCCTTTTTGGATACATTCTCATTCCCTGTAACAGAGATTGTTGATACTTTACTGATTGGCGTCTGCAGGTACACGATGATCAGCACCATAATAAAAAAGAGCATAATAAATGAAATGAGACGTCGGTTGGCCTTCTGTTTCCGCTGCTCTTTAATTTTAGGAATCCGTTCTTCAATGTTTACGATTTTTTCTCGGTCATGACCCGGGTTCATTGCCTGTTCACCTCATTCAAATGAAACAGCTGTTAAAAGTCTGTCTATTCCAAAACAAACGGCATACTATGGATGCCGTTTGTCGTTTGCTTACAGTATATCATATGAACAGCTTCAGTCAGAACTTGAATCAGCGATTTTCGCCGATGATTTCAACCTCTGTGTGCATATCAATCTCGTATTTTTCACGGATTGTCTTTTTCACATGGTCAATGAGATCAAGCACATCTTTTGCTGATGCTCCGCCCGCATTGACGATGAAGTTTCCGTGCATTTCCGATATCTTTGCACCGCCGATTTGATATCCTTTCAAGCCTGCTTTTTCAACAAGGTTTCCGGCATGATTCGGAAGCGGATTTCTGAATATGCTTCCCGCACAAGGGCTTGAATACGGCTGTGTATTTTTTCTGTAGTCTTTATTGCTTTGCATTTGCTGAACGATTGATTCTTTATCCTTCTGCTCCAGCTGCAGAACGGCTTCAAGGCAAACGCCCGGGCGTTTCTTTTGTAATACAGATGTTCTGTAGCTGAAATCCATCTGCTCATTTGTCAGCCACTCAATCGTGCCGTCTTCAAACAAAATATGTGCTTTGACGAGGATTTCGCTCATATCAGAGCCGTGAGCGCCGGCATTCATGTAAACCGCTCCGCCGACTGATCCTGGAATACCGGCAGCAAATTCCAAACCGGACAGGCCTTTTTTGCTCAATGAGGTAGCAAGACGGACCACTGAATAACCGCCTCCGACCGTCACTTGCTCCCCTTCAAGCTCCAGATGGTCAAGGCCTGCACCCAGCTTAATCACTACGCCTCTGATTCCCTCATCTAAAACAAGAAGATTTGATCCACGGCCGATGACTGTCCACTTCACATCATATTTTTTAATAACGTCCATGATATCTTTGACAGCATCTACACTGCTTGGAATGACCAATACATCCGCAGGTCCGCCGATTTTCATCGTTGTATGATTCGCGAGCGGTTCGTTTGCAAGAACCTTGCCGACTTCGCGTTCTTTTAATTCCTGTATCACTTTCTCCATCGTAAACCTCCGCATTCCATTTGCTTTTCTATTATTTTTTCAATTCTTCGAGTACGCTGTATAAACGGGCAGCCGCGTCAGGAACACCGAGTGACTTTGTCCGTTCGCTCATTTCCTTTAACGTTTGCTCATTCAATACAATCCGGTCAAGCGCATCAATCAGCTTTTCACCGTTGAGCTCTGTTTCTTTCAGAACAATCGCCGCATCATGCTGGCCGAGAGATCTGGCATTGACCTCCTGGTGATTCGCTGTTACATATGGGCTTGGGATCAGAACACTTGGGATTCCGAGAGCAGTAATTTCGGCAATCGTCGTCGCACCGGCTCTGGCCACAATGACATCAATGGCCTTTAAATACTCTGGCATTTGATGAAGAAACGGCTTTGTGACCATATTATCAGCGGCACCCTTGCTTTTCAGCTCATTCATCACTTTTTCATAGTGAACTTCACCGGTGATATACAGCACTTGGTAGTCTCTTGTTTTCAGCTCATCCTGCATGTCAATGACAGCACGGTTAATCGGTGCAGCGCCTCGGCTTCCGCCAAAGATTAAGACCGTTTTTTTCTCTTCAGAAAGCCCAAATTCAGCCATTGATCGGCCCGTCTTTATTGAGACGACTTCAGAGGCTCTCGGGTTTCCCGTAAATACAACTTTCTCGTCAGGAAAATGTGATTTTGCTTCTTCAAAACAAATCGCTACTTTATTAACATATTTTGAAAGAAACTTATTCGTGATGCCCGGCAGGCTGTTTTGTTCATGGACAATAGTCGGAATTCCCATTTTCGCAGCGGCATAGACAACAGGCCCGCAGACGTAACCGCCCGTTCCAATCACGGCATCGGGCTTAAATTCCGCTAAGTACGACTTGCTCTTTTTTACACCCTTCAGAAAACGCATCACAGTCTTGACGTTTTCAAATGACAGCTTTCTTTTAAACCCTGTAATTTCAATTGAACGAAACGGTATATTCTCCCGCTCAACAATTTTTTTCTCCAGTCCGTTTTCTGTTCCGATATATAAAAATTCCACATCAGGATGACGGCGCTGCACTTCTTTAATAAAAGCAAGCGCAGGATAAATATGTCCCCCTGTACCGCCTCCGCTTATTGCAATTCGCATATCTCTTCCCCCAGTCTAAGTTTCTCTATAACATAACGATAACCCTGTTTTGTTGGACAGGGTTATCGCATCAATTGTTTCCCAGCCTCCTGTTAACAGGACGCCTGGCAATACATTCATTAATACCTCGAGTAGCGGCTCACATTCAGCAGCACGCCGACAGCCATCAGCATCAGGGTCAATGAAGAACCTCCGTAGCTTAGAAACGGGAGCGTGATGCCTGTTACCGGAATAAGGCCCGTTACTACGCCGATATTAATCATGACTTGAATGGCAATCATTGAAATAATGCCGACTGCGACAAAGCTTCCGTACAGATCAGGGGCACCGAGCGCAATTCTGATCCCTCTCCACAGCAGAACGCTGAAGAGAAGCAAAATAAGTGTTCCCCCGATAAAGCCAAGCTCCTCTGACAAGATGGCGAAAATAAAGTCTGTTTGCGGCTCAGGCAGATAAAAGAACTTCTGTCTGCTTTGTCCAAGACCCATTCCAAACAATCCGCCGGGCCCCACTGCATAAAGCGATTGAATGATTTGAAAACCGCTTCCGAGCGGGTCTTCCCACGGATTTAAGTAGGAGGTAATCCGCTTAATCCGATATGGAGCCGATAGTACGAGCCCGACAAATCCGCTGAGGCCAATCAGCCCGAGAAAGACAAAATGGGCGATTCGCGCGCCGGCTACAAAGATCATGACAATACAAGTTCCGACCATCACCGTCCCTGTTCCGAGGTCAGGCTGGCACATGATAATCAAAAACGCTGAAAACACGATGCCAAGTGCCGGGACGAACCCCCGTCTGAACGATGTGATGTTTTTTTGTTTTTCAGAGAGAAATTTAGCAAGGAATGCGATCATCGCAAGCTTCATAAACTCTGAAGGCTGTATGCTGAATGCCCCGACTCCGATCCAGCTTCTTGAACCGTTTCGCACCATGCCGACGCCTGGTATCAAAACAAGCACCAGAAGGAAAAAGCAGATAACCATCAGCAACTTGGACCATGTCCTCCAAGTCCAATAATCAACATTCATGATGAAAAACATGGCAATGACACCGATTCCCGCAAACAGCAGCTGCCGTTTCGCGAAAAAGAATGAGTCGTCAAATTTATAATCCGCCCATACCGCACTCGCACTGTACACCATAATTAATCCGATTGTTAATAATAATAACGTAATGATGACCAATAAGAAATCAGGCGATGTTTTTTTAGTAGTCAAAGCAATCGACACCCCAAGCTTAAAGTCATTAGGGCTGCCGATTTACTCCAAGACAAGCCCTTACTTAAGCATATGCACGGCATCTATAAACATGTCACCGCGTTCTTCAAATGTTTTGAATTGATCCCAGCTCGCACACGCAGGTGACAGCAGGATGACATCTCCTTCATTTGAGAGCGCAAACGCCGCAGATACTGCTTGTTCAACATTATCGACACGTTTGACATGTTGTATTCCCATCTCATTGCCGAGCTTCTCAAGTTTCGGCGCTGTCTGGCCAAATGTAAGCACTGCTTTGACATGTTTCATATACGGTTTTAAGTCGTCAAAACCATTTCCGCGATCCAGTCCGCCCGCAAGCAGAATGACCGGTTTGTCAAAAGCTGAAAGCGCCTTGCTTGTCGCCAAAATGTTTGTCGCTTTACTATCATTATAAAACTTGCGGTCTTTCACTGTTGTGACATATTGCAGACGGTGCTTCACGCCAGTAAAGCTTGTCAGCACCTTTTTAACTGCTTCGCTGGACACTCCTGCCGTTTTCACAACTGCAATGGCAGCTAAAATGTTCTCCAAATTATGAGCGCCGGGCAGCACAACCTCTTCCAGAGGAATAATGGCTTCGCCGCTGAACATAATCATACCGTCTTTTACATAAGCGCCCTGTTCAAGCGTTTTGCTGACTGAAAATGGGATGATTTCGGCTTTTCCTGCTTCAGCCAGACGCACGACAGTTTCATCATCCTGGTTGACAATGGCTTTATCTGAAGCAACCTGATGAAGATACACTTTCTGTTTCGCTTTTTCATAGTTTTCTCGCGTATGGTGATAATCCAAATGAGCGTCAAACACGTTTAAGATCAGGCTGATTTCCGGTCTAAAAGCGTGTGTTCCCATCAGCTGAAACGAAGACAGTTCAGTAACGATCCATTCATCCCCATCAGCATGATAGGCAACCTCACTTGCGACTGTGCCGATGTTTCCGGCAATCAGTGCCTTTTGCGAGTCAGCTTTGAGCATTTCATAAATCAGCGTTGTCGTGGTCGTTTTTCCGTTCGATCCGGTAATCCCGATAAACTTGGCGTTTGTCAGGTAGTAAGCGAGCTCAATTTCCGTCCAAACCGGGATGCCTCTTTTTTCCGCTTCCTGAACCATAATATTTTCATAAGGAATTCCCGGGTTTTTGATCAGAACTGTGATTTGATGCTGATCGAACAGAGAAACTGGATGCTCTCCGCAAACAACCTCGATTCCTTTTTCAGAAAGCTTTTGGGCTGGTTCGTTTTCTTCAAAAGGCTTTTGGTCGTTGACTGCAACGTAAATGCCTTTGTCATGAAGAATGGATGCCGCCGCATACCCGCTTTTCGCGAGCCCAAGGATTAAAAAATGCTGATTCTGTAAAAATTGATCATTTTCCACTTATAACCACACCTCGATGTAAATTCCTAAAACGGCAAGCAAAAGTCCCGCAGCCCAAAACGTCACGACTACTCTCCATTCAGACCAGCCTACAAGCTCATAATGGTGATGAAGCGGACTCATTTTAAAGATTCGTTTACCTGTCGTTTTAAAGCTGATAACCTGCAGAATAACGGATAATGTCTCGATAACGAATACACCGCCGATGATAACCAGCAGGATCTCCAATTTCGTTAAAATGGCAATGGTAACGATAGCTCCTCCCAATGCAAGCGATCCCGTATCTCCCATAAAGACTTTGGCCGGATGAGCATTAAATACGAGGAAGCCCAGCACTGCACCGACAACGGCAACTGAGAAAATGGCTACGTCATATTGAGACTGATTCCATGCCAGGATAGCAAAGGCGCCAAAAGCAATCGCAGCCGTACCGGATAATAAACCGTCAAGACCGTCAGTCAGATTAACTGCATTTGATCCGCCGACAAGCATAAAGAGCACCAGGATAAAGTAAGCCCAGCCAAGATCAAATGATAAGTCAGTTCCAGGCACGCGAATGTCCGTCGCAAAATTGTAGTAATGGTACACGGCATAAAATACAACCGCAATGATAATTTGTCCGATCAGCTTTTGCTTTGACGTCAATCCAAGGTTGCGCTTCATGACGACCTTGATGTAATCATCTAAAAAGCCAAGCAAACCGTAGCCTAGTGTAACAAACAGAAGCAGCACCATTTCCGGGCTTATTTCTGAAAACTTCTGTGTCATAACAATTGTTGTCACAATGATAGAAAGTATGATCATGACCCCGCCCATTGTCGGCGTCCCTGATTTTTTCTGATGTGATTTCGGTCCTTCTTCTCTAATACTCTGGCCGAATTTTAATCTTCTTAAAAACGGAATAAGAATCGGAGAGAGCAGAACACTAATTAAAAAACCCATTAAAATTGTAAATAGAATGACTTGCTCAAGCATTGTCCTTTTCTCCTCCTGTTTCTTTCAAACGACATACGTAGTTATCATATTCATGATTTTTTTCCATATGAAACATCTTTTCAAGCTCCATTATTCCATAACATCTCTTTCCTATGAATTCGTCTTATTTTTATTGAGTTCGACAATGGCTCTCGCCGCCACTTCAGCATCGTCAAAATCGAAAGTTTCGCTTCCAATCTGCTGATAGGTTTCATGCCCTTTTCCGGCAATGAGAACAACGTCGCCTTTTTTGGCATTGGCAATCGCGAAAAAGATCGCCTGCTCGCGGTTTGCAATGCTGTGATAGTATTCGTTCTCTACTCCAGCTTCCATATCTCTTAAAATCGCGCGGGGATCTTCGCTTCTCGGATTATCCGAAGTGAAAATCGGTTCGTCAGCCAGCTCCACAGCGATTTTAGCCATTTTCGGGCGTTTCGTCTTATCTCTGTCTCCCCCGCAGCCAACAACGACAAAAAGCTTTCCTTCCGTCATATCTCTGCAAGTCTTCAGCACATTTTCAAGGCTGTCCGGCGTGTGTGCGTAATCAACGATAACCGGAAACTCCTGCTGCTGATTGACCAATTCAAATCGGCCTCTTACGCCATGCAATTCTTCAACAGCTGCAGTGATGGTTTCAAACGGAATGCCTGCTGCGATACATGTTGCAACAGCTGCCAGCACATTATACACATTAAATTGTCCGACAAGCGACATTGTAATGTGCTTAGTGCCTTTGTTTGTCACAAGATCAAAGCTTGTTCCCTGTGCAGTGATCGTGATGTTCTTCGCCATCACATCAGCGTTGTTTTTAATTCCGTATGTAGAGATATGCGCTGCGGTCACCTTTTCAAAATAAGCGCTCGCCTCATCGTCAGCATTCAGTACGGCACGCTTTGGGTGCTCGTGGTTGAAAGCCCCGCCAAGCTGAGAAAAGAGCAGGCTTTTTGCCTGTCGGTACTCATCCATCGTTTTATGATAGTCCAGATGGTCCTGCGTTAAATTCGTAAACACGGCAATATCATAATCACACCCATGAACACGTCCTAAAGACAAAGCGTGAGAAGAAACTTCCATGATGGCAGTGTCTACTTGCTTGTCATTCATTTTCTTAAACGTTTTCTGCAGCGTGACGCTTTCCGGAGTCGTGTTTTTAACGGGAAGTGTTTCATCACCGATTTTCATGTACATGGTACCGATCAAGCCTGTGCGTTTTCCCGCTTTTTTCAGAATCTCATCGACCATATGGGTCGTTGATGTTTTGCCGTTTGTGCCTGTGATTCCGATCAGCTGAAGCTTCTTTGTCGGCTGTCCGTAAAACGCATCAGACAAAACGCTTAGCGCACGCAGTGACCGCCGGACAATAATGACAGGCACATCCACATCGAGCTCTTTTTCTGCCACAATAGCCGCTGCGCCGCTTTCTACTGCTTTTTGCGCAAAATCATGCCCATCCACCGTATACCCTTTTACACATACAAAAAGACTCCCTTTCTTTACTTCTCTGGAGTCCATCTCAATTGAAGTTATTTCAGGGTCTTGTGAGTCGTTTACAGAAGGTTCGGTTGTTAAATATGTAAGCAGCTTTGTAAGTTTCATCGTATCAAACCTCTCAACATTCTAGTTCGTTCTTTTTATCATTAAAGTCACGTCAACTGATGTGATAATGATTTTAAGCATACAGTTCATATTTTAGCGTAAATAAAAGGATACATCCAGCTAATCTTGAAAGATATCAGCATTTTTTCTGCAATAAAATAAAAGGCAGCCCGAATTAATCGGCTGCCTCCTTTTCATCTTCTTCAGTCAAATAAACGCGTATCTTTGAGCCCTCTTTTACTTTCGTTCCGGCAGCTGGCGATTGTTTAACGATTTTGCTCCCTTTCCCGGAAGCATCTACATTGAGATTCACCAAAAGTGACTCAAGATCTGAGACAGACATCCCTACAACATTCGGAACTTCTACTGTTTTTGTGTCGTTCCATTGGTATTTTTTCTCGATTTGATTTTTCCGAGGCTTCACACCAAGCTCCGGCAGGCTGTCTCTCATAATATTCCCGACAATTGGCGCTGCAACCGTTCCGCCAAACTGAATCGTGCCTTTAGGGTTATCCACCGCGACATAGACGACAAGACTCGGATCGTCAGCCGGCGCGAAACCGATAAATGATACAATATGGTTGTTTTCAAGGTATTTTCCATCTTTAACCTTTTGTGCAGTTCCCGTTTTTCCGCCGACACGATACCCTTCAACAAATGCATTGCGGCCTGTGCCTTCTGCGACGACGCTCTCTAATGCATAGCGGATTTGTTTTGATGTCCCCTCAGAAATAACTTGTTTCTTTGCGATTGGTGATTGTTTTTTAACGGTTTTTTTCGTTACAGGATCGATCCATTCCTTTGCAATATAAGGTGTGTAGAGCGTTCCTCCGTTTACAGCGGCGGATACGGCTGCAACCTGCTGAATCGGCGTGACAGATACCCCCTGTCCGAAAGCCGTCGTCGCTTGCTCCACCGGACCTACTCTGTCAAGCGGGAATAAGATTCCTGTTCCCTCGCCCTGCAGATCAATTCCCGTTTTTTGGCCGAAACCAAAGTCTTTGATATATTTGAAAAGCTTCTCCTTTCCTAAGCGCTCGCCTAATTCAACAAACCCCGGGTTGCAGGAGTTCTGTACAACTTCTAGATACGTCTGCAGCCCATGCCCGCCTCTTTTCCAGCACCGCAGTCTAGCTCCGTCCACTTCCGCATGCCCTTTATCATAAAATTGATCACGTTTTAAATTTACTTTTTGCTCCTCAAGTGCTGCTGCAAGTGTAATAATCTTAAAGGTAGATCCCGGCTCATACGTGCTCCATACCGGCAGATTCCGATTGTAGACGGACGGATCGACCGATTGATAATCAGCCGGGTCAAAGTCAGGCCTGCTAGCCATTCCCAATATTTCTCCGTTTTTCGGATTCATGGCCACAGCAATCATACCGTCAGGGTGATATTTGGCCTCAGCGTTATCAAGCTCTCTTTCCATTATCGTTTGAACCTTTGAATCAACTGTCAGCTTCATATCAAGCCCGTCCTTAGGCGGCGTGTAGTCATCCGCTTCATCAGGCATTTTCTTCCCCTTGGCATCTGTATAAAACTTAACAGAACCTTTTTCCCCTTTTAGATCATCGTCGTAATAGGCTTCAAGTCCAAGGAGCCCTTGGTTGTCAATCCCGGCAAATCCAAGCACATGAGATAAAAAGCTGCCGAACGGGTAATGGCGGATACTATCCTCCGCTACATACACTCCCTTTAAATCAAGCGCTTTGATTTCTTTCGCCTTTTCATTTGAAATCTTTCTTCCTTCAGGAGTTATCTTTTCGATTGACGCTTTTTTTGTCACATGCTTATATACTTTTTCTTCTGACATGTTTAAAACCGCCGCAAGCTGCTTGCTCGTTTTCATTGGATTCTGAACTTGGCGCGGCACGACGAATACGGTCGGCGCACTTTTGTTTGTTGCGAGTTTCACACCGTTCCGATCCAGAATCTCGCCTCTCTCCGGCTCAAACGGCAAGTTCCTGCTCCAGGAATCTTTCGCCAGCGAAGTCAGTTTCTCGCCCATCACAAACTGAACATACCCCAGCCTAGTATCAATGATCAGAAACACGATCACGCCAAAAAGCAAAACAAATAATAAACGTTTTCTAACCGTTACATTCGAGACGCGCAAGAGACCGTTCACTCCTTATTTAGGCTTGTTTCATTTTATGCCTGTAATTGGACAGGTAGAACGATGCTCCTCTGAAGGTATAAAAAAAGAAAGCCTGCATAATGGGGAAAATCCCCGGCAAGCTTTCTTTCTTTTTAATCAGGGTTTTTAAACTTAACCTTGATAACGTTTTTTCCTTTTATTTCTTTGTCCTTCTTGACGCTTTGGCTGACAGCGTAGCCTTGTCCGCTTACTTCAATATGAATTCCCGACAGCTCGCCGTACTGAAGAACCTCTCTTCTCGACCAGCCTGTCATATCAGGCATTTTGATTTTACCGCCCGTCTTCAGAAAGACCTTCTGATTGGTGAGAACTTCCTCATCCGCTTTCGGATACTGTTCTTTTACAGCGACATCACTGCCGATGACAATCGGTGTGAGATTCTCTTCTTTTGCTTTCTTTTGAGCAGCAGTAACCGTTTGATCTGTTAAATCAGGCATCGTCTGCGCTTTTGTTTCTTCCTTATCTGAGTCAGATTTTTCAGTTGGTTCGATGTTCAGGTAGTGCAGGCTGTTTTTCATTGTTGGGTTGAAGATTTCAGAAACTGGATTTGAACCTGTTTCATCATTCTCTAATTGCGGCTGCTGCACTGCAACATAGATCAACAGTTGAGGATCATCTTTAGGCGCCATTCCCATTACAGAAAATACGTAATTATCGCGGCCAGATAGATAACCGTTTTGTCCGGCAATTTGTGCGGTTCCAGTTTTAACAGCTACATCAAAACCTTCAATTTTATAAGGCTGTCCAGTACCGATATCAGATGTAACAACATCACCTAAAATATTACGAACCTTTTTAGCGGTGCCTGCAGAGATTGGCGTACCAGCTGACTGAGGTTTATTTTGATAAATGGTTTTCTTCGTATCAGGATCAACAATATGGTCTATGACGTAAGGTTTCATCATTTTACCGTCATTTGCTATTGCAGTCGCAGCCTGCAGCTGTTGAATTGGTGTAACAGCAGAAGCTTGACCATATGCAGTCGATGCTTTATCAAATTCATATTTAAAGTTTATTTTACTTGATACTTCATTCGGCAAGTCAACACCTGTTTTTTGATAGAAATTGAATTTATGAAGATATTCATCAAGACGGGTATAGCCCAGCTTTTCATTAGCCAATTTGGCAAAAGCCACATTAGAAGACCTTACTACACCATCATGGTATGTTGTTGCCCCCCAGCCTACCCCGTCATTATGGTCTTTTACTATTCCTCCGCCTACTTTATATGTTCCGGACTTGTACTTTTCATTGCCGTTATACACATTCTCCTGTATGGCAGCAGCGAGTGTAAAGATCTTCATCGTTGATCCAGGCTCATACGCATATGAAATTAAATCATTATAGTAGTTCGTCACATCGCGCGTGTTCGGATCAAAGCTTGGGCGCTGCCCCATGGCAAGCACTTTGCCCGTTTTCGGATCGACGACTGCGGCCATGATTTTTTTCGGATTATACTTTTGCGCTACTTTTGTCATGCTGTCTTCCAAAAAGGTTTGAATTTTCTGATCAATGGTTAAATATACATTGTCACCATTTTTTGGCGCTGTAATTTTATTTTTGCTGTTCGGGAGCTCCCAGCCGGATTTGTCGCTTTCATATGTCACATATCCGTCCCGCTCCTTCAAATACTTATCCAGCACTTTTTCTAATCCCATCGCGCCGGAAATTTCATTTGTTTCTTGATCAACCTCGGCATAGCCGATTAGATTAGACGCAAATACTCCGTTTGGATAGTAGCGTTTTGTATCCCGTAAAAATGAAATACCCGAAAGGTTCAGCTTTTCGATTTTTTGCTTTTGCGAATACGTAATATCCCGGCCCGCTGAGCCGAACTCAACTTGTTTCGCATCCTTATTTAAGATATCAAGGATGTCAGCCTTGTCCATCTTTATCACTTTAGACAGCGCTTCCGCGGTTTTTTCTTTGTTTTGGACATGCTGAGGATGCTTAACATCAGTCGTCATTTTTTTATCGAGAATGGCAATCAGCTTATACGTCGCTGTGTCCTCCGCAATCACTTTTCCTTTTCGGTCTAAAATCGAGCCGCGGCTCGCCTCAATGGTCCGTTTCTTTTCATGCTGCTCTGTCGCTTTTGTCGCAAGCACTTCGCCGTCCGCTTTTCCGGTTATTTGAATATATGCCATTCTGCCCAGGATGACAAAGAAAAAGAGAGCGAAACAAATACTTAGAATCGCTGCTCCTCTATTCATAAATTTATTCTTTTTTGGCATTTGAATCATTCCTGTATGTTTTTCACTTTTTTATCTTTTAAATTCAAGCCGTTCTTTTTCGCAATGTCCATAATACGCTGCGGTTTGCTTAAATCAGCAACATTTTTTTCGAGGTCACCAATTTGCTTGTTTTCGGCTGAAATTTGCTCCTCAAGTTTTTGCACCTCAATATTGGTTTGATATGCCGCATACGCCTTCGATACAATCAAAAGCGATACGCTGAGCACCGCCGCAGCAAAGAGGACAAGGAGCACTTTTTCTCCGAGAGTAATGGAAGCCCTTTTCTTGACAATCACTTTTTTCTCAGGACTGATCGCATGCCGCTGCTGTTTCTCTGGTTGGTAAGCTAAATTGCTCATAGGCTGATGACCTCCTTTTAATTTTGCTTTCGCGTTTTGTTATTTTCTTTTTTCGGCAATCCGAAGCTTTGCAGAACGAGCCCGGTTGTTTTCTTCAAGCTCTTCTTGAGATGCCGTAATCGGTTTTCGTGTGATGAGCTTTAACTCCGGTTCAAATTCTTCCGGTATGACTGGAAGACCCGGAGGAAGTTCCGGAAGTGACGACTTTTCTTTAAAAGTGGATTTGCAAATTCTGTCTTCAAGCGAGTGGAAGGTAATGACTGATACCCTTCCCCCTGGCTTCAGAACCTCAATTGCTTGCTCCAAAGCCTCTTCAAACACCTTAAGTTCATCGTTCACGGCAATTCTGATTGCCTGAAACACGCGTTTAGCAGGATGTCCTCCGCTCCTTCTCGCTGGAGCGGGAATCGCGTCTTTTATTAGATCGACCAGTTGGCCCGTAGTTTGAATAGGAGATTTGATTCTTGCCTCCTCAATCTTTCTGGCGATCTGTTTACTGAACTTTTCTTCGCCGTATTTAAAGAAGATACGAACGAGATCCTCATAGCGCCACTCATTAACGACTTCTTTCGCCGTAAGTGTGGCCGACTGGTCCATCCTCATGTCCAACGGTGCGTCATGATGGTAACTGAATCCGCGTTCCGGTGTATCCAGCTGCGGAGAAGACACCCCTAAATCAAATAAAATACCGTCTACTTCAGTAATGCCTTGTTCATTCAAACATTCTTTTAAATACCTGAAATTGCTTTTAATCAGAATAAGCTGCCCTTTATAATCGGACAACGCTTCTTTCGCATGCTGTAATGCCATATCGTCTTGGTCAAAAGCGATTAAACGCCCCTTCTCGGATAACTGCTGCAATAAGTATGTACTGTGCCCAGCTCCGCCGAGTGTGCAGTCTACATATGTACCGTCCGGTTTAATATTGAGCCCGTCTACGGTTTCACGAAGAAGTACTGTCTTGTGTTGAAACATAATGTGTTGGTCCCACCTTTTATCAGGATGAATTGAAATTGTTTTTAGAGTGTTATACACGAAGAATCATTATATATCAAACCCAATCATGTTTTCAGCAATTTCAGCAAATGAATCTTCTTGCTCTTCTGTGTATTGTTCCCAAATTACTTTACTCCACAATTCAATTCGATTAGAAACCCCGATAACAACACATTCTTTTTCCAGTTTGGCGTAATTCAATAGAGATGATGCGATATTTACCCTGCCTTGCTTGTCCAGTTCGCATTCAGTCGCCCCTGAAAAGAAGAAACGGGTAAACGCGCGGGCATCTTTTTTAGTGAGAGGAAGTGCTTTTAGTTTCTCTTCAATTTGTTTCCATTCGTGCATAGGGTAGCCGAAGAGACATTGGTCAAGCCCTCTAGTCAGCACAAATTGCTCACCCAGGCCTTCTCTGAATTTAGCGGGTACGATCATGCGGCCTTTCGCATCGATGGTATGCTGGTATTCACCCATAAACATGATCTCTTGCCCCACTTTCTCTCCTTAACTCACCACTATCCACCACTTCTCTCCACAACTTCATTTTACACTGTTTACCCATAAAAAAAAACCCTGAACTAGTCAGGGTTCTTTAAAACTTTATTTCAAAGTTTGACAACTTGATGTTGATTTTGAAAAGAAAATGGCAGATTTTTGAATGATGTGAAGAATTTTGGACCGTACCTGTTTAAATAATACATAATATTCCAAATTCGTTCTTGCGGTGCAAGAAGCGGTTTAATACTATTTTGGATTCTCTCATAATCCTTCAAGACGTAGCCTTCTTTTTCTTCAATTCGCTTCGTCACAGTACGCTCTAAGAACTGAAGCTGATCCTGAATAAAGGCGGCATTTTTCAGGAGTAAAGGTTCCATGCTTTGATCAACCTTTAACGCCTCCTGCCGGACCGTTTTGTGAATCGCTTCAATTTGGCTTTTCGCCTGATCCATCACTGCGGTAAACTCTTCCGGAATCTGATGCTCAAAGTATGTCTCTCTTTGATTCTCCGTTCCGCGTTCAATCGCGTCTTGTAATGGGATATTCCGTTCAAGCAGTTTTTTCTCAATATGCCGTTCAAGTATCGTAATGTTCAGCCTTGGCATAACAGGAGGCATTTTAAAGCCCATCACCGCAAAGGCCTGTTTGAGCTCACCCCAATAGTTGATTTCTCCGGGCCCTGCAATAAATGCTAAAGTCGGAATGAGGTATTCCTGCATTAACGGCCTCGTCACAACATTGTTGCTGAAGCGCTCAGGATGCTCTTCCATATGTGTATAAAGTTCATCCATCGTCCATCCGAGATCAAGCTCATTGATGACAAAACGGCCGTTGTCTTTTTCAATTAAAAAACGCTCTTCTTCATATTCATAAAACAGATTCGCCTGTTCTTTTCCGGACTCGATAATCGGCTTGTAGCCTGCTTCACGCATGAAGGCCTGCTGATCTGAAACCGCGCGGGCGAGTTCATCATTTTCCCGAAGAATCTTTTGGAACATGGCCGTTTCCAGCTTTTTAATCCCTGGATCTCCAGAATTTAATAAAACTAAACCCTCCTCTTGGAACAGATCCGCGATCAACAGTTCAAAGAAGTCAGTGAATGTAACGGATTCCCTTAAACATCGTTTTACATTGTCGAGAAGTGCATTCGTGTGGTCAGTTTCCTCAAAAGCGGCAAATACATCATCTATCCACGCGGCACATTTTTCCTGATCAAGCGATGTGCTCGCTGCCGAAGATTTCTTCCAATAAGACTGAGGCAGCTTTTTTTTCACAGGCCCGTTCTCTTCAGATGTATGAACAAAATTAATCTCATCCAAATCGTGGTCTTCTCCGGCCACCCAGAAAATCGGTATGACAGGCACTTGCAGTTGCTTTTCTTGTTCCTTTGCTAACACAATGATTGAAATGATTTTATGTATCGTGTAAAGCGGTCCTGTTAAAAGTCCGGCCTGCTGTCCGCCGACAACAGCGGCACTTGACGGGTCCTTCAGCTTCTCAATAGCAGACTGCATGGCACTTGAACCGAATTTGTTATGGTATGAGGTTAAGTACGCCGCCAATTCCTCTCTTGCGAAAAAACGGGAAGATAAGTCTTTCAGTCTTTCGCGCCAGATGTCCTTATTATGAATGCTGTAATCAAAAAAAGAAGACATTTCTTCTTTGCCATCTATATAGTGCTGTACAAACACATTCTGATTTTTGATGGAAAGTTCAGTTAGCTGCATCTTCTAGAACTTCCTTTCTCCAATAAATAGTTAGTTATCCGAAATGAGTATAGCATGTTACAGAAAAAGCTCAAAAGACTTTGTTTGTATTTCGCTCCAAAGCTTTAATGCTGCCGTATAAAAACTCCAGATGGACGGCATCAAGGCCGTGAAGGCTTGCTTCCTTCAATAAATATCCGATAATAGCGTCAGCTTCTGTCTGCCGGCCTTCAATGACGTCAACCAGCATAGAAGAGCGATTTTCTTTCGTTTGCCCGCAAACGGCCCGAACCCGCTCCCAAGCCTCAGCTTCGTCTTCAAGCTTTAAAATGAGGCAAGCCTCCTGAAAAACCAGTTTCATAAAAGCCAGATAAGCTGGCGTTGTCAGCAGTTCTCCATTTTTCACCTGCAATAACGCGGTTAACGGATTGATACAAGCATTTACAATCAGCTTGCCCGTCAGCAGGCGGTACCAATCCGTCTCATAACGAATTGGAAAATCCGAGTGGTTATGCTGAAGCAAGATGTTCAGCCGATCTGGTTCAGCTTCGTCGAACGCGCTCCATTTTATCGCACCTAAGCCAGTATGATCAACAGCTGTATCTGATTTTCTTACAGCTCCGTGCTCAACGATTCCAACATAAATGGAATGGCCAACGCGCCAGTCTTTTAGGTCGTGGATATGTCCCATGCCGTTTTGCAAAAATAATATGTTCGTTTTCCCGATCCGTTCAAGCCACGGAAAAACAGACTGAAGCTGATGCTGCTTCACTGTCACGACAAGAAGATCAAAATCCGAATTGATATTCGTGTCCGCACTGCAATCAGCGCTGAATTCTTCTCCGCCTTTATAAAGCCGTATCCCTTCAGACTGAATGGCCGCAGCCTGTTCTTTCCGCCTTGTCACAACAGTCACCTCGTGATGAAGTGACAAATAATAGGCGCATAAAAGACCGACGGAACCTCCGCCGATAATTCCAATTTTCATGATGTCACACCCAATTTAGCATTTACGTATTATCATAGCAGAAGTACGAAGAAATTACCGCTCAAAGATATCGTGTGCTTAAAATTAAAGTTTAAATATTTGGATTTTTTAAATAAAGCGTTTACAATATATGTAGAAACAACAAAGGGGGAGATTGGTTTGGTAAAGGTAGAACGTCTGCTCATCAACTATAAAACACTTGAAGAATTCAAGAAATTCAAAGAATACGGCATTCAGGAGCTTTCAATGCTTGAAGATCTTCAGGATAATATTATTGAAAATGACAGCACCTCGCCTTTTTACGGGATTTATTTCGGGGATAAACTTGTAGCGCGAATGAGTCTATATCAAGTTAACGGCAAATCGAATCCTTATTTCGACAACCGCCAGGATTACTTGGAACTGTGGAAGCTTGAGGTTCTTCCGGGCTACCAGAACAGAGGATACGGGACAGCGCTGGTTGAATTCGCTAAATCATTCAAAATGCCGATTCGGACAAATCCGCGAATGAAATCAGCGGAATTTTGGAATAAAATGAACTTTGAAACTGTTAAATATGATATGGCGCGGGACAAAGGGGAAAACCCGCTCATCTGGCATCCTGATATGGATCATGAAATGACACCCGGAGAATCTGCATAGAAATAAAAACAACCGGCCTATTCTTACTCTAGGGCCGGTTCATTTCAAGCCGTTTCATTACGTTTCTTGAGCCGCTTTTTTCATTCTTCCGTCTTCTTTTGAAACAACCATTTTTCTCGCCCGATCCATGATATCGATCAGTGCCTTGTAATCCTCTTCTGTCATCTCTAGCTGGTTCCTCAATGTTTGATTTTCACTCCGTAAATCCTCAAGCTCGTTTTGCAGCGTTTGGATTTGCTCCTTCAATTTTTCCCTTTCGAGCTGAAATTCTTGTGCAGACGGCGCTTCTTTGAATTGTTCGAGAAATTGAATCACATCCTGAATGGACAAATCTCGTTTTCCTTCTGACGCTGCCGCAGCAGTCTGCTTGACGGAATTCGGCATATTGACCGAATGAACGCCGATTTGCTTTCTCAGTTCTTTCCTCTGCTTTTTCGCAAGCTCTATGCCTGACTGGTATTGTTTTCTCACATACGAGTTCCACCTGAAACCACAGGCTGCCGCGGTTCTGGTCAGCGCCCTTCCAACCTCCTCAAAGGCGGAAAGCTGTGTTCCTCCCTCTCGAATATGACGAAGCACCACTTCTGCCAGCAGCAAATCCTCATCCTGAGTCCAAGCATCTTGTCTTGTAATGGTCAAATTCAATCTCCCTCCATGTCAGCTTATTTATCTCATACATATGCCGGTAATAGATTAGATAGACTATTTGCACTCACAAATTTTCCGCAAGCTGGCAGGGAGAGAAAAAGAAAAAGCGCAGGGCTTTCACCCTGCGCTTTTCTTATTAGTTACTTTTTACATTTATGTCTTTGCCGTTGTATGATCCGCATGCTTTGCATACACGGTGAGACAATTTCATCTCTCCGCATGACGGACATTCTGTCATACCAGGTACATTAAGTTTGAAATGTGTACGGCGCAATCTTTTCTTCATTTTAGAAGTTCTTCTAAAAGGTACAGCCATTATTCCCACCTCCTTAAAGAGTTAAGATTCATCATCTTGTTTTAAGAGCTTTTCTAGGGCTGCAAGTCTCGGATCAACTTGATTCTTCTTGTCTTCCTCCGAAATGACTTGCCAGTCCTTTCCTTCTTGAGGAGCAGCTCCTTTTTCTTGTTCAGATTCACAAAAGATTTGCATAGGGATTTCTAAAAGAATTTCTTCTTTCACGATCGGAGTTAAGTCGATAGTATCGTCCTCAACAATGTGAACGTCATCATCTTCTATATCATCCGTCTGATGAAATATAAACAGTTCTTTTGTTGAAATTTCAAATGGATACGGAACATCAACGAGTGTTCTTGAGCATGGCAAAATCATTTCGCCTGAAATTGTAAAATCAAACGAAACCTGTTTGGATTTGATATCCGCTCTGCCCTTCACCCGAACGGGAGAAATGCGGCGAATGTCAGAATTCACCTTTGTCAGCTCATTTAACTCAACTGTTTCATCAAACTCAAAACTTTGTTTCGGCATTTGATGCAGCTGATAAATCGTCCATTTCATTTGTATCACCTCATGAAAGCAACAAACATGATTATAGCTTTTAAGATTGTTTTTGTCAATATTTTTTCTTTACAGCATAATGCTGCCATTGAAGTATCGTTGACAGCGGAATATACGATGCATACACTTAAAATAAAAATAAGACGTAAGAGTTTTCATTTGCAAATGTACCATACGTTTTTAAACATAGCAAGAAAGGCGGAAAAAATATGAAAGCTGTCGGATTGGTGGTTGAATATAATCCCTTTCATAACGGTCACCTTTATCATGCCCAAACAGCAAAGCGGCAAACCGGATGCGACACGGCTGTTGCGGTAATGAGCGGACATTTTTTACAGCGCGGAGAACCGGCTGTAGTATCAAAATGGGCCCGAACAAAAATGGCGCTGCAAAACGGAGTCGATGTTGTCATTGAGCTGCCATATCTTTATGCGGTGCAAAAAGCGGACATTTTTGCACGCGGCAGTGTTTCCATCCTGAACAAACTTGGATGCGAGGCGCTGTTTTTCGGGAGTGAAAATGGTGATATTGAGCCGTTTTTAGAAACAGCAAGGCTTATTGATGAACATAAACATACATTTGATCAGCGTATTAAAGAAGAACTTAAAAAGGGTGCCAGTTATCCAGCCGCGGCAGCTATCGCATTCAGCTCCATTTTACATACCGAAAGTGCACTTGATTTGTCAAAACCAAATAACATTCTGGGATATCATTATGTAACTTCTATTCTTTCCGGGGGATATTCGATGAAACCTAGTACTACAGCACGCATCTCCTCGGACTATCATGATGCCGACCTTCCTGAAGGCGAAAACTATATCGCAAGTGCCACAAGCATCAGAAAAGCGATGATTGAACAGAGTCTTGATGCCTGCCTTCGTTTTCTTCCTGCTGCATCTGCACGTGAATTAGCACATTACCGCAAATCTTTCGGACTGTGGCATACACCTGAAAGCTATTTTTCTTACTTAAAATACAGCCTTTCAACTGTAACATCACAGGAATTACAGCAAGTATACGAGGTGGAGGAAGGCTTAGAGCACAGAATTCTACGTTCGATCAGAAAAGCCAGCTCCTATCAGGAATTTATGGAGCTGCTGAAAACAAAACGTTATACGTGGACAAGACTCCAGCGGATGAACACTCACATTTTAACCAGAACGAAAAAACAGGATATGCACAAGCTGCTTAAAGACGAAGAGGTGCCTTATATCAGGCTGCTCGGCATGACGAAAAAAGGACAGGCTTATTTATCGGAAAAGAAAAAAGCGCTGTCTGTTCCGCTTGTCAGCAAACTGTCCTCTTTCTCCCATCCAGCTCTCGATCTGGACATAAAAGCAAGCAGAATCTACAGCATGCCGATAGAAGAGCCGCTAAGAACTGAGTTTGACCTGCAAGAATACGGACATGCACCGATTCGATATGACGAGGATGAACAACGTTTTTTAAATATATAGAAAAAGCACCTGAGGATCAGGTGCTTTTCGCTTTCAGCTTATTCAAATAATCAATCGCATCCTGCATCATATCAACAGGCACAATCTTCATATTTGAGTCAATATCTTTTGCTGTTTTTACTGCGTTTTTATAATCGGAATTGCTGGCGCCATTTTGATTTGGCGCGAAGAAAATGTCTTTTCCAGCTTTATCTGCGGCGACGACTTTTTGATCAATGCCGCCGATCGGGCCTACTTTTCCATCAACATCAATCGTACCTGTTCCCGCAATATCGTAGCCTTTTGTTTCATCTGTTTTTGTCAGCTGATTATAGATTTCAAGTGACATCATTAAACCTGCTGACGGACCGCCGATATTTTCGATTTCAAAATCAATATCAGGTTCCACTTTGACGTTTCTGTCCGTATAGAGCGAAACTCCGATTCCTGCCCGATCTGGCTCATCAGGAAATTGTTTTAACGTAAGGGCGACACGCTTTACTTTTTCTTCTCTTTCGATTTTTAACGTGACTTTATCTCCAGCTTTTTTGCTGCTGATATAATCAATCAGCTTTTCAGCAGACTGATAGTTTTTGCCGTCTGCACTGATGATTTTATCACCGACTTCTATTTTCCCTTTTGCAGGCATGTTTTCTACAACCGAGCTTGCGTATATGCCGTTAAAAGAATAGCTGACTTTTTTTCCTGCCTGTTGATAGGCGGCTATAACCGCGTTTTCTTGCGAGCTTTGCATCATTTGGAGCTGCCTTTTCATATACTCCTTATCTGATTCACCTTCTTCCTTGATGCTCTCATCAGGAACAATTTCATAATAAGGGTGCATCTTTGCCCACACATATGTAAACGGATTAGCCGGCCCCACTTTGACAGTCATTAAGGACAGACTCCCTGTTTCCGGGTAGCCTCCCTCCACTTTTATCAGTGAAGCAAGTTCTGTCGCTTCTCCCGGTTTTGTAATATAGTATGGAAGTTTTATAAATGATAAAACGGCAATCAGAATGAGGATGACAAGCATCCAACTAAAATGTTTTTTACGTAGCAAGTTATGAGCCCTCCCAATTCTCTATTTCTTGTCTTATCTTGCTGATCATTCGGTTTGTCGCCTCCTCGCCTGCCGATATCATTGCTTCAATATTGGCAAACGAGCTTGAGCTGTATGTTTCAAGAGAAGGGCGAATCATGATATCTGCGGCGATTGTTTGATGTCGCACCAATTCATTTTGCAGTATATCCATACTTTGCATAATCACATCAAAAATATGCGCCGCCGTTTCGGTTTTTCGAACCCTGGAGACATCCGAGGCGATGATGATGTCAGCCCCCATGTCTTTTACAACAGAAACCGGAATTCGGTCGACGACCGCGCCGTCTACAAGAAGGCGTCCGTCCAGCCTCTGCGGAATAAAAATACCCGGTATGCTGATGCTGGCCCGCACCGCATCTGATACTGACCCTTTACGGAACACAATCTTTTCTCCTGTCTGTAAATCACACGCAACAATACCCAGCGGGATTTGGAGCTCTTCGATCGGTTTTCCGAATGTATAAGCATGTACAAGCTGCCTGACGCGGTCACCTTTTAGAAAACCGAGTCTGGGCATCGTATAATCAGCATAAAGCCGCCGTTTAAAGGCTTTGGCGACTTTTCTCATCGTTGCCACATCATGGCCGGCGGCATAGAAACTGCCCACCAAAGCGCCCATGCTGCTCCCCGCAATCATATCTACTTCAATTTGGTGCTTATGTAAACTGGAAAGCACACCGAGATGAGCGAGCCCTCTGGCCCCTCCCGATCCTAACGCTAACCCGATTTTAGGTTTGGCCAACGCGTTAACCTCCTGCCTGAATTCCCTGTATACCGAATTCTATGGTCTAAACTGCACCCCTATGCTCGTATATTAGTACAAAGAATCAAGAGGACAGGTACTGCTTGGCCGTTTCGTGTCATACATTATTTTATCATGAATACATGTCATTGGGCATTTTTAGCATCGGGGAGGTAAGAATGAACTTGTCGAAGATTAATACACTTTTGATTGCTTCGTTTTTTCTTTTTTTAACAGCGACTGTCATCTCACATCCGCAGGCCTCATTCGAAGCCTCTAAAACCGGGCTTTCTATGTGGTGGGAGGTTGTATTTCCGTCATTGCTACCATTTTTTATTCTGTCTGAACTCTTAATTGGTTTTGGCATTGTGCGGTTTGTCGGTGTTTTGCTTGAACCTTTTATGCGTCCGATCTTTCGCGTGCCCGGTGTTGGCGGCTTTGTTCTTGCTATGGGAATGGCATCCGGAAACCCAGCGGGAGCAAAACTCACTGCCCGTCTGCGGCAGGAAAAACAGATTTCAAGAGTAGAAGCAGAACGGCTTGCGTCGTTTACCAATTCTTCAAACCCGCTCTTTATTTTCGGCGCTGTTGCCGTCGGTTTCTTTCAAAACGCGTCATTGGGCATTTTATTGGCTTCTGCACACTATTTGGGGAATCTGGCTGTCGGTTTAACGATGCGTTCCTATGGCCGCAAGGAAGAGCAACATCTCAGGGGGAAGAAAACAATACCTTTTCCTTCGATCAAAGATGCTTTACACGCTCTGCATACCGCCAGACTTGCGGAAAAACGGCCTCTGGGCAAAATTTTAGGCGACGCCGTGACCTCTTCTGTTCAAACCCTTCTTATGGTTGGCGGCTTTATTATTTTATTTTCTGTCTTTAACCGGCTGTTGTCCGTGGTGCAGCTGACTGATATTCTGTCTGTTTTCACAAAAGGCGTGCTGACTTTGTTTCAGCTTCCGGCTCAATTGGACATTCCCCTTTTATCAGGGATGTTTGAAATCACGTTAGGTAGCAAGCTTGTCAGCGAGGCAGATGTCTCTCTTCTTCAAAAAGCCATTGTGGTCAGTTTTATTCTCGGGTTTAGCGGCTTTTCCGTTCAAGCTCAGGTGGCAGGTATTTTATCGGAAACCGATATCAGATTTAAACCATTCTTTATCGCACGTTTGCTGCAGGGCGTTTATGCCGCCGTCTTCGTCATGCTTTTATGGAAACCGCTTTACACGGCATGGCATAATCCGTATCAGTATGTATTTAAATCTCTTAATAGCAGCGAGATGCCAATTGCATTTATAAACGGCTGGAATCTGCTTGTGCAGATTGGACCTGCTGTCACATTATGCGCGCTGTTTACGTACATTATCATTTTTTCTTACAGACTGACAAACGGAACAAAAAAAGGATGAGTCAAAACCCTCATCCTTGTCTGAATTTTTGCTGAAGCGCCAGCTCTACTTCGGGCGGAACAAACTCTGATACCGAGCCATTGTATCTCGCCACCTCTTTTACGATGCTTGAACTTAAAAACGAATATTGATTGTTGGTCATCATAAAAAACGTCTCAATGGATTCATCAAGCACACGGTTTACGGAAGTCCCCTGCATCTCGTATTCAAAATCAGATACCGCTCTCAAGCCTCTTAAAATCGCTTTCGCCTTTTTTCTTTTTGCATAATCTATTAACAGTCCCTGCGACGTTTCAACTGTTATGTTCGGAATGTCTTTTGTCACTTCTCTCAGGAGCTCACACCGCTCTTCCACACTGAACAAAGGCTTTTTCGAAGAATTATTCAGCACACATACATACACTTGTTCAAAAATATGCGCCCCGCGTCTGATGATATCCAGATGCCCATAGGTCACCGGATCAAAACTGCCGGGACAGACAGCTATACTCGCCACATCACTACCCCCTCTTTTTATAAATCGCTACACCTGTAAGTCCATAGGTTTCTTTTCTTGCCATCACAAGATCTCCTACGGTTTCGGGAAGCTCGACCTCTCTGTCATGCTCAGCAACGATAAAGCCGTCTTCTTCCAGCATTTGATATTCATCAATCATCGTTAAAAGCGCTTTTAGCTTTTGTTCCTTGTACGGCGGATCAAGAAAAATTCCGCGAAAGCCTGTTTCTCTTTTTGCCGCAGCGTGCAAAGCCCGTTCCGCATCATTCCGGTATACCTGGGCATGTTTTGTAAGCTCCAGCGTTTTTAAATTTGATTTTATCGTTTGAATCGCTTTAAAATCACGGTCAACGAATATACAATGCTCAAACCCGCGTGAAAGCGCTTCGATTCCAAGACCTCCGCTCCCTGCGAATAAGTCAAGTCCCCTGCCCCCATCAAAATAAGGGCCGATCATATTGAAAATGGATTCCTTCACTTTGTCGGTTGTCGGTCTAGTTGATGTTCCCGGCACAGCCTTTAGTGAACGGCCTTTTTTTGATCCAGAAATTACTCTCATGTTCCACACCACTTTTTCTAAAAGCTATTTTGTTTCTTTGTTCGGCCGGACGCCGCTATGTACATAGAAAAAAATCAATCCTATCTTAACATAAAGCATTCTTTCAAACAATGAATGCTAATTCTAATAAACAGGTGTATAGGCGGACTGATCCTTGTCCATACTATAAGCAACAGCATCTAGAGGATGTTGTTGCCAACCGCGGAGAAGACTTACGTTTCCCCATAAGTTCTTCCTCCGGTTTCTCCTCTCCCTTTGCCTTCTCCTTAACATGTTAAGGAATAGAAGGACCCCGCAGAAGTCTGCGGGGATTTTTTTATACAGCTATATGCCGATTTTATAATCGTATTCTTTTGCTTTATCAAGCTTTGACTCGAATTCCAATTTTAAAAACGGTTTATAAGAAGGCTCTACTTTTTTCACAAAAGAGTAAGACGCAATCTTGTCCATTGTTTTTTCAATTTGGTCCATATCGCAATACAGCACGACATATTTTAAGCGTTTTGATACATAGTGCACATTTCCGAACTTCCTCAGCATTTTGCTTTGCTTTAGGGAATGCAGATACACAATCATGCCCTGGCGCCTATTCTCCAATACAATCACCTGCCTGATTTCTCTTATATGTAAAAGACGAGACGGCCAGTCTCGTCAGGACACTTTGCATCCGCAGCTTCCGCCTGAACCGCAGCCGCCTCCGCATGAAGACAAACCGTCAAAATAAGGGTTCCCAGTCGGAACTTTAACATGCTCCGAAACAGCTGTCCCAATCTCGACGCTAACCTCATCAAGAATAGACTGAAGCTCATTTTCAGCTCTCTTGAAGTCAGCCACCTTATCGTTCAGGTCCAGCTCCCGCTTGATCTCCCTCATTTTCCGGGATATTTCTCTATAGTCAGGATGATATTTGCCAAAACGCTGTACATCCTCATACTGCTCTTTTATTTTGATAAAAGAACGAATAATCCGCCCTGCCTCTTCATCTTCTTGGAGACGCTTGTAACAATTGCGGTAGTTCTCAGCCGTCTCCGACTGCAGAATCATCTCGGCAAGCTGCTGAGCTTCACTTTGAAGCCGCACGGATTCCATCGTCGCATACATAGCACGCACCTCCAGTTGTTAGTTTACCACGAAACCAGCCAATTGGAAAATGCTTAACCGCAGCCCGAAAACAATCTCCCTGCATTTACAGCATGAAAAAAGACCCTCTTTCGGGCCTTTTAATCTTTTGTCCGCATCGCTTGAAACATTTGCATCATCATTTGCGCCATTTGAATCCCGTTCGTAAATTGGTTCACCCGGTGCGGTATGGTTTTTTCATAAAAGTTCATCATCTCAAGCTGAAAGGAGGACAGATCATCCGGTTTTCTCGAAAGTCTGCGGTACCATATCGGCTGTTCTCTGATGAATCGTTTCCGTTCTTCGTTTGCTAAAATAAATTCCTGAACCTCTTTGCGCATATGAGCTCCCCTTTTTTAATCCTTTCGAAAAGAAAAAGGATGCTGTCCAGAGCCTGGCTGAGATTGCTTCTGGCTGCTCCCGGAAAATGTATGAAGAAGACTTTGCAACGATGAGATCGACTGGCTCATTTTATTGATTTGTTCGTTCATTTGGTTGACATCCATCTTTTTCACCGCAGTCACCATTTTAGAGACAAAATCATTTTTTTGCTCTGTTTCAGGCACAGCTTCTGCAGCTTCTTCCGGTTCCCGATACGGATCCCAAATCGGGTCGCTCTCCCCGAAGAGGACCCAATTTTCATATACGTCCTGCCAGCTTCTTTGTTCTTTGCGTACTTCTTTTATCAGCTTGGGATGCTTTTTGACGAATTGTTTAAAGTCATTGATTGAATGATTGGCATGTTGATTCGCCACAATCCTCACCCCCTCCGAAAATCGATACCTACTACAATGTATCGTTTTGTCAGGCATTGTGTTCGCCTATATTCGTTCCCGAATGAATTTTCAGCTTTGCCCCATACACTCGTGAAAGAGCCTTACTGAAGGAATGGGAATCTGCCTCCTCAGCAGCCATGTTGTCAGAAAAGGAAAACAACACATTTATTCCGCTGCAGCTCTTATGCACGCTACGACACATGCATTCAGATCATTAAGCTTTTGTGAAAATTAGAAAAACCGCGGAACCATTCCTCCGCGGCTTTTCATTACCATCGCTTAATAAAATTTTGAGTGTAATATTTTCGGTCTACTCCGACACCGAGATGCGTATAATCTGAATTCAGAAGCGCTTTTCGATGGCCCTCACTATTCAGCCAGCCTTCTACAGCAGCCGGGCCGTCCACATAATTATATGCAATATTTTCTCCCGCTTGCTGAAAGTCAACATGCCCTTCTTCTAAGCGGTCTTTCAGCGTGCCGTATTTTTTAGAGACATGGGAGAAATAATTATTTTCCTTCATATCCTGGCTATGTCCAAAGGCCACTTCCGCCGTCGGCTGATCCCACTCAAGCTTTGCAAGCCCATGTTTGACGCGTATGACATTCGTCAAATCAAGTATTTGCTTTTCACTCGTCGTTTGGATCTTTTTCCACTTATCATCTGAAACAGATTCCGGTTTCATTAATTCACCGCGGTACACAACCTCATAAGGTCTTTGCTTTACAAAGGTTTGCGCATCAAACGCCCTGATGCTGGATAGCTTCCCCTCAAATTTGTCCATATACAGCTGGACATACATCTTTCCTACCTTAACAGTCGGCCTGGTATTGATATCCTCTTCAGAAAACTCAAACCGATAGGAATTTCCTTTATACTCTACATTCACAAACGGTGCCACCTGGGTCGTCTTGAATACTTCTCCGGTTGTTTCACCAATTTTGAAAGGCTTCGCGTTAATATCATTCCCAGTAGCAAATAATGTGACCACTTTATTGTTTAATACCCCAATTTGGACATACTGGTCCTTTCCCTGATTGTATACCCACCAATCGTAATCATAAGCTGAAGGGTCAATGCGTTCTGGTTCCCCAAGCTTTTTCATTACATCATCGGCGGACTTGCCCATAAAGGACAATAATCCTGAGGTCGGCATATGTATTCGTTTGCCGCTTTGCGCTTCCTCGTTAGACACTTGAGGCTCGCTGTCATTTGATTTTTTTTCAGGAACAGATCCATATTGAATAAACAGAACATAAGTTCCGCAGATAATCAAGAGGATAACCATCGCTCTCAAGATATTTTTCAATCTATCACCCCCGTAGCGAATCACTATGTCTTGCCTTACATCTCATTACAATACAGCCTATTTAACATGTCAAAGATTTATGTGTTAATGAAAAAAGCCTTCTTCTCTATTATCCCCCTCGGAAATATCCGATAAGGCGCTGCCGGCACGTTCATTCGTTTGCTCAGATAAAGAAAGATCACCAAGCGTGACAATTCCAGTCAGCTTTTTGTTTTTTGTAACAGGTATCCTTCTGAGCTGATGGGATGCCATCAAATGAAGAACCTCATCGACTGAAGCATCTTCATCTACGCTGACAGGTTTTTCGGTCATCGCGTCAGTGATTTTTTGCGAGTTTGGTTTTTTTATGGCGATTCCTCTTAACACGAGATCGCGGTCGGTCACGATGCCGACCAGTGTTTCTCCATCCTCATCAACTACCGGAATCGCCCCTACATTCGCGTCTTTCATCTTTACCGCAGCTTCATATACATTATCTAATACCGTGCAATATTGCAAGTCGGCTGTCATCAGATCTTTTATTTTTGTCATCCGTATAACCTCCTTTAGTCTAGTGCTATTGTCGTCAAAATTTAATTTTTGCATACTTTCAAAAGAAGAAGATTCATTGAAAGTTTAACGCTTTCATACTATGATTGTCAGGAAAGGTAATTTTTATAAGGAGGGGTCAGTGTTGAAGTTTACTGAAAGCGGACTTGAAGGGGTAAAGGCTGAGCTCAGCTGGCTAGACGACTTGATGGAAAGCAAAGGCCTCGTCAGAGCGGGTCAATGGGATTACGAAAGAGTCACCTATGACAAGAAGTTTTCGACGATTGAGGGTACGTTTTACCTGCGGATACAGGGCATTGCGGCAGAGGGCGATGTTGGAAGCGGCCGCGCCGTGATTCAATTAATGTCCCCTCTCTTAGGCAAGCATTATTACCCGCACGGAGTAGAATATGGAGAAACGGAAGAGTTTCCCGTACAGGTTGTGACAAAAAGCAAAGCACTGATTCAGGACATATCCGACATGTTAAAAACAGTTCAAATGTAATGAAAAGGTACAGCATTTTCGCTGTACCTTTTATGATATCGTTTGCTGAATATACGGTGGCTCCTCCTGCCCGTCCTTTTCCCTTTCTTTCTTCACCCATTGGAAAAAAACAATCGCCAAAAAAGTACCGTACACAATTTCCTGAATGATTTTCATCATAACTGCTCCGAGCTGCTGATCCTCTAACAAAGGCAGTGTATTTAACATCTCTGGTCCTGTTAATGGGACCTGCCCCATCATATCCGCAGGCACACAAAGCTTCATTGCCTCAGCCCACGCAGACGGATCTGTATAGGTGGCATATAACGGCGCGCCGCTGAACATGATCAGCGCGCAAGCAGGCGTAAGCAGCATACCGTCCGCCATAATATATCCCAGCTTCATCAAGCCGCTGAGCTGCCCGAGACGCTCGACCTTATGAACAAGCGGCCACCACATCAAAAACGCAAGCACAAAGATAAGCCAAGTCATTAATGTATGGTATAACGAATCTGTTTTGACAGTATCAAATATAAGCGGAACATGATATAAAGAAAAAATGCCGTTAAACAAAAGCAAAGCAATTAATGGCTTCGTGAAAAATGAAAAAACCGGTTTAATGGCAGGCCTGAAAATGATTTTCTCCCAAAGCCATGCAGGAATTCCCGCGATCAATAGCGGCGGGACGACCAAATACAGGACAGCCATCTGCACCATATGCGCGCTGAACATAATATGTCCGAGCAGATCAACCGGACTTCCCTCGGCTGCATATAAAAACAGCATCGCCGATAGAAAGCACACCATCTGTTTACCCGTTATTCGATTTGGCTTTGAAGACATTCGCCTGTAAAAATAGAGATAAAGCACTGTAATGCCTAACAAGATACAAAAAAGATAAGGGCTCCACATCGCGCGAAACCCAAATACCTCTAGCTGATTCATTTCTTCACCTCCGGCGGCTGTTCAAATTACCACCATATAATTGTGACAAACGCAAGCACAGTGATGAACGCGACAAACATGCCTGAATACAAAAACATTGCCGGCGCCTCATGCCCTTTTTGATTCATATGCATGAAATAATACAGCTGGAAAATGACTTGAATTGCAGCTAGCAAAATAATGAAAGGAATCGTAAACCAGCTGCCTACACCGTCCGTTGCCACTGTCAGAAATGCAACAATCGTAAGACCGATCATTAAACCAAAAGACAGAACCTGATATTTCATCTCCTGAGCGTGCTTCTTTTTCTTAAATTCAAGGTCGCTGTTGATATGCCCTCTGCTTTTTTTACCGACCATGTTTATCCCACCATCCCCATTAAATATACAACGGTAAAGATGAAGACCCACACGACATCAATAAAGTGCCAATATAGACTGGCAACATAAAACTTAGGCGCCGTATACAAGTTCAGCCCCCTCTTGGCATTACGGATCATCAGCGTGCTGATCCACATAAGCCCAAATGCCACGTGGGCGCCGTGTGTACCGACAAGCGTGTAAAACGCGGAACCGAGCGCAGAGCTTGTGATCGTAAAGCCAAACTCATGGGTGTAATGCTTAAACTCATAAATTTCCAGTCCTAAAAAGCCAGCCCCCAATAAGATCGTAATTCCCAGCCAAAGCTGCATTTTGCCGAAAGAAAAGTTCTTCATGTGGTACATCGCGTACACACTCGTTAAACTGCTCGTTAATAGCAGCATTGTGGCGATAAACACAAGTGTTACATCGAACATTTCCGTCGTAGGCGGATCACCGGCATTTGAATTCCGGAGTGCAAGAAACGTTGCGAAGAGAGACGCGAACAAAACTGTCTCTCCCCCAAGAAAAAGCCAAAAGCCTAAAAATTTATTTTTCCCTTCCAGCGTTACTTTTTCGGGAGAAGCTGGAAAGGTTTCTGCGGTGAATTTTTCTTCAATTTGCATTATGCCTTCACCCCTTTATCATCATTCGGCAGTTCCTCTTTATGAATATGATAGCCGTGATCATCAATTACTGAACGAAGCAGCATCGTAATAAATGTGATGCCGAGTCCGATAAAGATCACCGGCAGCCCCCAAGCGTGATCGGTTCTGTACAACAGCCCGAACGCTGCGACAAAAAGGCCGAAGGAAATGATGAACGGCAGGATTGAGCCGTTTGGCATATGAATATCATCAACCGGTTCAGCCGGCGTCATTGATTTGTGTCCTGCCTGCTTCTCGATCCAAAACGGATCAAGCCCTCTGACAAAAGGAAGCTGTTTAAAGTTATACTCAGGCGGCGGTGAAGAAACGGTCCATTCAAGGGTACGTCCGTCCTGCCATGGATCAGCTCCGACATATTCGCCTTTTACCGATGTCCAAATGACATTGACCAGCAGAAGAATAACAGCTGCCGCCATAAAAAACGCCCCGATTGTACTGATCAAGTTGCCGGTTTCAAGACCCTGGCCTGGCAAAAACGTATAAACCCGGCGCGGCATCCCCATTAAACCGACAAAATGCTGAATGAAAAACGTGAGGTGAAAGCCGATAAAAAACAATACAAATGAAATTTTCCCCATCGTCTCATGCAGAATTTTACCAAACATTTTCGGCCACCAGAAATGAACGCCGGCTAAAAGGCCGAATACCACGCCGCCAATAATGACATAGTGAAAGTGCGCCACCACAAAATACGTATCATGGAACTGATAATCAGCAGCTGCTGCTGCCAGCATGACACCCGTCACACCGCCGAGCACGAAGGACGGAATAAATGAGACAGCATACAGCATCGCTGTCGTATACTTCACATTTCCTCCCCAGATCGTCAAAAGCCAGTTAAAAATCTTAATCCCGGTCGGTATCGCGATAGCCATTGTGGCAACCGCAAAAATCGCATTTGCAATCGGCCCCAGACCTGTCGTAAACATGTGGTGCACCCAAACCATAAAGCCCAGAAAGCCAATGAGCACGATGGCAAAAACCATTGATGAATACCCAAACAAACGCTTTCTGGCAAACACAGGGATGACCTCTGAAAATATACCGAATGCAGGCAAAATTAAGATATAAACCTCCGGATGGCCAAAGATCCAAAATAAATGCTCCCAAATGACCGTATTTCCGCCAAGCTCCGGATTAAAGAAATTGGTGCCGAACAGCCGGTCCAGCATCATCAGAGCCAATCCGACCGTAAGCGGAGGAAATGCAAACAAAATCAATGCTGAGGCTACAAATGTCGTCCATGTGAACAAAGGCAGCCTCATGTACGTCATGCCGGGAGCTCTCATGTTGATAATCGTGGCCAAAAAGTTAATCCCGGCTATCAGTGTCCCGAGCCCCGATATTTGCAGCCCGAGGACGAAAAAGTCTATGCCGTGCCCTTCAGAATGAAGCGAAAGTGAGGCGTATGACGTCCAACCCGCGTCTGGCGCTCCGCCCAAAAACCAGCTTAGATTTAAGAAAATGCCCCCGAAAAAGAAGAGCCAAAAACCGAGCGAGTTTAAAAATGGAAATGAAACGTCACGAGCCCCAATCTGCAAGGGAACGACCGCATTCATCAAGGCAAATAAAAGCGGCATCGCAGCCAGAAAGATCATTGTCGTCCCGTGCATTGTCATTACTTCATTGTACGCTTGGGCACTGAGAAAAGCATTTTCCGGCTTTGCAAGCTGAATTCTGATAAACATCGCTTCAATTCCCCCGACAAGAAAGAAGAATCCCCCGGCGATTAAGTAAAGAATTGCAATTTTTTTATGGTCCACCGTCGTCAAATAATCCCAAAGTATAGATCCGCGCGTCCGTTTTTCTGTAAGCGCATTCAACATATGTGACCTCCCCCAATATCTCCCTTTCTTCCCTACTTGCTTTCCGTTTTTAAGCCTTTTAAGTATTCATAAAGCGCATCTGTTTCACTGTCTGAGAGCTTCGGATAAGTTCCTGTCATTTTGTTACCCGGTTTTATGCTCTCAGGATCCTTCAGCCAAGCCTTCACATTTTCTTCGTTGGCGTCTTTCACCCCTGCCACTTTTGCCCTTTCACCGAAGGTCGCCAAATTAGGAGCCGTTCTCGCTGCTTCTGCACGCTTATCATTCGGCTCTACTGCATGGCAGCTCAGACAGTTCTTCTCTTTAAACAGTTCTTCGCCCTGCTTAGCCAAATCGCTCTCTGTTGTAGACTTATAGTTTTTCATTTCTTTTGTCCAGCCCTGGAATTCTTTTGCAGACATCGTCTTTACCTTAAAATCCATCAGCGCGTGTGAAGGGCCACAAAGCTCTGCACACTTCCCAAAAAACATATCTCCTGCCTCTTTGCTTCGTTTTGAATCAAATGTCAGGAAAAACTTATTTTCATTATCCGTATTCGTATCAAGTTTTCCTCCAACAGAAGGAATCCAGAAGGAATGTTTTACATCTGAAGCTTTTAAATTAAAATATACACGCTGGTCTGTCGGCACAATCAGCTCCTGGCTTGTGATAATGCCGTAATCAGGATATTCAAACTCCCACCAATATAAATTTGCCCGGACATTGACTACGAGAGCATCCTCGGCTTTTCGGCCTTTCTTATCCATTGGTGATGTATCTGCAAGCTCAAGCGTATATAATACGACAGGGATCACAAGAATAATGAGCAGCAAAATCGGGATCACGGTCCATGTGATTTCTAAAATTTTGTTCCCCTCTACCTGTTTCGGTATCGTGTTCTCACCGACCCGTGATCTTCTGAATCTCACAATTACATAAAAGAAGATAACAGATACTACTGCAACAACAACCACCATAATCAATGTGCTGAGCACTGTCAGGTCATACTGTTTATCAGCCACCTCGCCAGCAGGCTTGAGCGTGGATAAAAAAGGTTTTCCACATCCGCTTAATAGAAGCGGCACCAAGGCTAATAATAAAATAAGACGCCAATGCTTTACCATTTCACCCAACCCCTTTTCTGGTCAATACAAAGGCGGAAAGCAGATTCGCAATCCAGCCTATCACCAATAAAGCACTTACATTTCCTCTTCTCTTAAATTATGAGTTTTTTTACTCAAAATGCCATCTATGTATAAAAGTAAAGCCGCCTGATTAAACAAGAGGTCAAGGCGGCATTTACTAGTTGTCATCGTTTATTTTGAAGCGATAAAACAAGCATCATATCTATTTTTTAGAAAAGCGTCAAGACAACCATGGCAACGAAATAGATTGTCATGTAGTTAAGCGAATAAACGAACATCTGCGTTGCCCACTTCATGATATTCTTGGAGCGGAAGCCCATTAAGCCAAGAATCAGCCAGCCGATATTTAACAGCAAGCCGAGAATGACAATCGGAAGGCCCAGGCTTCCAAGGAAAAACGGAAGCGGCATCAGGCACGCAACCCACACAATAATTTGTCTTTTTGTCACTTCAAATCCGTATACGACAGGAAGCATCGGAATATTTGCAGCTCTGTAATCCTCCGTTTTCTTAATAGCCAATGCTAAGAAGTGAGGAATCTGCCAAATAAATAAAATCATGAATAATACCCACGCTACGACACCGATATTTCCTTCCACTGCCGTCCATCCAATAAGCGGCGGCACTGCACCGGAAACACTTCCTACTACTGTGTTAATCGTATAGCGGCGCTTCGTCCACATTGTGTACAATACAACATACGTAAAGACTCCGATAAAACCAATAACAGCAGCCATAACAGTTGTCATCAACAGCATGATCAACCCTAAAGCAACCAGCAAAATTCCAGACCATAACGCCTGATTCGGCTGAATTTTACCCGTAACCGTCGGTCTTACTTTCGTACGCTCCATAACATGGTCAATGTCCCGGTCATACCAGTTATTGATCGCGCAGGAGCCCGCAATAATCAGAGAAGACCCGATTAATGTAAGAAGAACGGTGTTTATATTGCCTAAAAAACTCAAACCGGAAATATGCAGTGCAAGCCACATTCCAGTAAAAGTCGTGATGAGATTAGAATTGACGATCCCTATTTTAATAAGGGACAGAAAATCTTTCCACGCCGTTGTTTCTTCAATTTGTCCGTCTATAGCTGTATCATTTAAGATTCTGGAGTTAGCCATAACGTAAACCTCCCTTACAAACCTAACGCAGGAGAATAAAAAAACCTGCAACTCTATCATACAAGATAACATCTTGTAAAAAAACATCCTATTAAATATTAAACGACAAACAGGAATTTATTTGTGAACTTTTTATGAATTTTACCAAAGATGAAGGCAATCGCCAAATTGGCAGTGCGTTTACCTTATTTCTATCAGACCCGGCATGAATAATCAAGTGTACATTTTCCGATAGCCGTCATTCTATTATATTTTTGTGAACAAAAGGCTCTAAGAATTGCCACAAAACACATATTCGCTTACACTTGGAACGTATATAAAATCGCAGCAGTATGTTGAGAAGGTGAATATTGTATGAATAAAGCATTAAAAGCTCTCGGTGTTCTGACAACATTTGTCATGCTTATTGTTTTAATCGGGGGAGCTCTCGTTACAAAAACAGGTTCCGGCCAAGGCTGCGGCAGACAGTGGCCGCTGTGTCACGGCCGTTTTTTCCCTGAAATGAATCCGGCTTCAATTATTGAATGGAGCCACAGGTTCGCAAGCGGGATCTCTATTATCCTTGTGTTAAGCCTTGCGTTTTGGTCATGGAGAAAAATCACACCGATTTTCCGTGAAACAACGTTTCTCGCGATCATGTCTATTATCTTTTTATTTTTACAGGCACTGCTTGGCGCATTGGCTGTCGTATTCGGTTCAAACGCGCTGATTATGGCGCTTCACTTTGGCATCTCATTGATTTCTTTTGCTTCAGTGCTCATTTTGACATTGCTCATATTTGAAGCCGACAAATCAGTTAGAAAACTGGTTAAGCCGCTTCAAATCGGCAAAAAAATGCAATTTCACATGATAGGGATTTTAATATACTCCTATATCGTTGTGTATACAGGCGCATATGTAAGACATACCGAATCAAGTCTGGCATGTCCTGATGTGCCGCTGTGCAGCCCGCTGAACAATGGACTTCCGACCCAATTCCATGAATGGGTGCAAATGGGCCATAGAGCAGCAGCATTGCTGTTGTTTGTATGGATTATTGTGGCCGCTGTTCATGCTATTACTTCCTATAAAGATCAAAAGCAGATCTTTTTGGGATGGATCTCATGTCTTATTTTTATTACATTACAGGCGCTGTCCGGTATTATGATCGTATACTCTGAACTGGCTCTGGGCTTTGCACTTGCCCACTCGTTCTTTATTGCCTGCCTATTTGGTGTTCTATGCTACTTCTTATTATTGATTGCACGCTTCCGTTATGAATCAAGACAATCATAATAACTCTAGACCAAAGCTTTCTGCGCTTTGGTCTTTTTTGTATCATGTTTTTTGCCGCTTCATACGTTTCAATGGCCAGCCTCTCCGCTGGACTTGATGATCATTGAGCGGCTCGCTGCGCTCCGTATTTTTTGTCATCATGCTAAAAAACCGCACAGCCTGCGAAACATAAGTATTGCTTCATGATAAAAATGTGCAGATAGAGCCCTTTTGCCATGCTTCATACAAAGATAGTGCCTTTAAGAAATATTTATGGCTCATATCATACTACAAAGTATCTGAAAGACCGGCAGCAGATAAGCCTGTTTTTGTTTTATATAGGAAATGGCTTGTGACAGTGCTGTATTGTCTTCAAGCCTTAGATCTCTTCTAAACCACACAATTTTCATTTCCCTACGCTTTTTTCATAAAAAACAAGAGTGTATATCAAATGATATACACTCTTGTTTTTTATGCTTTTTCAATTTCGAGAAGCAGATCTCCCGTTTGGATCGGCTCGCCATTTTTCACATGAACCTGCTTGATTGTTCCTGAGAAAGGCGCCTGAACCGTTGTTTCCATTTTCATCGCTTCATTGATCATCAAATGATCACCTTTATTGACTTTTGTACCTGCTTCAGTCAATACCTTAATAACCGTTCCAGGCATGGAGGCTGCGATGTGGCTTGGGTTTGTCCGGTCCGCTTTCAGTCTTTCCTGAACGGAAGACTTAATGCTTTCATCTTTGATGACAACTTCACGCGGCTGTCCGTTCAGTTCGAAATAAATGACGCGAGTGGCATCAGGCTGAGGCTCACCGATTGAAATCAGCTTAACGATCAGTGTTTTTCCGCGCTCAATTTCCACTTCTATTTCTTCACCTAATACCATGCCATAGAAGAATGTCGGCGTATCTAATACCGAAATGTCTCCATAGCTTTCTGCCGTTTTCACATAATCAGAGAAGACTTTAGGATAAAGGGCATACGCCACAGCATCTTGATCTGAAATCTCCAAGTTATGCTGCTCTTTAAATTCCTGTTTGATCGCTTCAAAGGATACCGGCTCAAGCAGTTCTCCCGGTCTGACCGTAATCGGCTCCTGTCCTTTTAAGATCAGCTTTTGTAGTTTTTCCGGGAATCCGCCATGAGGCTGGCCGATGTTTCCTTTGAAAAGCTCCACGACAGAATCAGGGAAATCTAATTGTTCGCCTTTTTCGTAAACGTCCTTTTCAGTCAGATTGTTTTGCACCATGTAGAGCGCCATATCTCCGACTACTTTAGAGGAAGGCGTGACCTTCACGATGTCGCCGAACATATCGTTGACGCGTCTGTACATTTCTTTGACTTCGTTCCAGCGGTCGCCTAGGCCTACTCCCTTCGCCTGCTGCTGCAGGTTGCTGTATTGGCCCCCAGGCATTTCATGCTCATAAATTTCAGTATGCGGAGACTTCATTCCGCTTTCAAATTCGCTATAGTATTTACGAACTGACTCCCAATATTGAGACAGCATTTCAACGTTTTGGACATTCATTTCCGGACGGCGGGCGTTCCCTTCCATCGCATGATAAAATCCGCTCGCGCTTGGCTGAGACGTTAATCCTGCCATTGAGCTGACCGCCACGTCTATGATATCAACGCCGGCTTCAACAGCTTTTGCGTACATATAAATACCGTTGCCGCTCGTATCATGCGTATGAAGGTGAACCGGAATGTCGATCGTCTCTTTCAAAGCAGAAACGAGTTCATATGCAGCCTGCGGTTTTAACAGCCCTGCCATATCTTTAATTCCAAGGATATGGGCTCCGGCAGCCTCAAGCTCCTTCGCCATCGACGTATAATAAGCAAGATCATATTTCGTACGGTTCTTGTCAAGGATATCTCCCGTGTAACAAATCGCAGCTTCTGCCACTTTGCCGGTATCCCGAACGGCATCAATGGCTAACGTCATCCCTTTTACCCAGTTTAAGCTGTCGAAAATACGGAACACATCAATACCGGATTGAGCAGATTGCTTCACGAATTCTTTAATCACATTATCCGGATAATTCGTATAGCCGACCGCGTTAGATGAACGAAGTAGCATTTGGAATAAGGTATTCGGCACTTCTTTGCGAAGGTCCTCCAATCGCTTCCACGGATCTTCTTTCAGGAATCGGTAGGCTACATCGAAGGTCGCGCCTCCCCACATTTCCATACTGAATAGCTCAGGCCATAGCGCAGCCGTCGGATTCGCGATTTTTTTCAAATCATGCGCTCTGAATCTCGTCGCCAATAATGATTGGTGAGCGTCTCTGAATGTCGTATCAGTTAAAAGGACAGATTTTTGTTCCTTAACCCAATTTGCAAGCCCTTCAGCACCTTTTTCATCGAGAATTTGCTTTGTTCCTCTGGCAGGCTGCTGATCTATGTCTACTTTTACGTTTATTGGTTTGTCAAACGCCGGTTTTTCTTTTTTCCCGATTCCAGGGAAACCGTTCACTGTCACATTGCCGATGTAAGTGAGCATTTTTGTTCCGCGGTCTTTCTGTTTAGGGAAATTAAATAATTCAGGTGTTGTATCAATGAAAGACGTATCATATTGCCCTGTCAGGAACTTCTCATGCTTTGCAACGTTCTCAAGGAACGGAATGTTTGTTTTAATGCCTCTGATTCTAAACTCCTGAAGGTTTCGGACCATTTTGGCCGCCGCCTGTTCAAACGTTAAAGCCCAAGTTGAAAGCTTAACGAGAAGTGAATCATAATATGGCGTGATCACGGCGCCTTGAAAGCTGTTTCCGGTATCAAGACGGACACCAAAACCGCCGCCTGAGCGGTAAGCCATGATTTTTCCTGTATCAGGCATGAAATCATTTTGCGGATCCTCAGTCGTAACCCGTGACTGAATGGCATAGCCGATTGTAGAAATGTCCTTTTGCTCAGGAATATTTACTTTTTTGCTGTGAAGGCTGTGTCCTTGGGCAACAAGGATCTGTGTTTGAACGATATCGACACCTGTAATCATTTCTGTAATCGTGTGTTCAACTTGTACGCGAGGGTTTACTTCAATAAAGTAGAATTCGTTGTTTGCAACAAGAAACTCTACCGTACCAGCGTTTATATAGTTTACATTTTTCGCAAGCGCAACTGCCGCTTCACAAATTTGGTTTCTTAATTCAGGTGACAGGGAGACACTCGGCGCCACTTCAATGACTTTTTGATGGCGTCTTTGAACAGAACAGTCCCTCTCAAAAAGGTGGACGACATTGCCCTGCTTGTCACCAATCACCTGAACCTCAATATGTTTCGGATTTTCAATCAATTTTTCTACATACACTTCATCATTGCCAAAGGCTGCTTTTGCCTCTGATTTTGCACGCTCATATGCTTCTTTGACTTCACTTTCAGATCTGACAATCCGCATACCACGGCCGCCGCCGCCCAGTGAAGCTTTAATGATAATCGGATAACCATTAGTTTGTCCAAACTGTTCGACTGCTTCAAGCGTTTCTGCAGGGCCGTCGCTTCCGGGAATCACAGGGATTCCAGCTTTTTCTGCCTGCTCACGCGCTTTTACCTTGTCACCAAACATATCTAGATGTTCGGACTTTGGACCAATGAACACGATGCCTTCTTCTTCACATCGTTTCGCGAAATGGATATTTTCAGATAAGAAACCGTATCCCGGATGAATCGCATCGACTTTGTTTCTTTTCGCAATATCTATGATACCTTCAATATCCAGATAAGCATCAATCGGTTTTTTCCCTTCACCGACCAGGTATGCTTCATCCGCTTTGTACCGATGGTAGGAACCGGAATCTTCTTTTGAATAGACCGCAACTGTACGAATATTCAACTCGGTACACGCCCGGAATATTCGGATTGCAATTTCTCCCCTGTTTGCTACTAATACTTTTTGTATCGATTGCTGTGACAAACGTTTCTCCCCCTTACCCGAATGGAATATAATCTATCATAGCGGAATACCCTTCCCCTGTACACACTTGTTTTTTACAGATAAACAGTTTTTTTGAGCTGTTTCTTTTTCATTCCCTTCGGCGCCAAGGGCTCTCTCTTTTTCTTATTCTCTGAATATTTCACAAACATGCTGATATTCGCTAATATCCCCATACTCGCTAGCAGCAGTACTAAAGAAGAGCCCCCGTAACTGATAAATGGCAGCGTAACCCCTGTAATCGGAATTAATCCGCTGACTCCGCCAAGGTTAATAAACGATTGTATGGCAATCATGCTCGAAATGCCGATCGCTAGAAGACTCCCAAACGGGTCCTCGCATTTTCTGGCTATATAAAACCCTTTTATTACGATAAAGCCCAATAGAAAAATCACAAACAATACCCCAAAAATACCTAGTTCTTCAGCAATGACAGCCATAATAAAGTCAGTGTGTGATTCAGGCAGATATCCGTATTTTTGGATACTTTCACCGAGCCCCAGACCGAAAATGCCGCCTGAGCCGATCGCATAATAAGAATTGATCACTTGTAAACCTGATGAATTTGCATACTTAAATGGGTCTTCAAGACTCTCAAAACGTGCCAAACGGCCTTCAGTTAAAATTTTGTCCTGATTTAAATAAATAATCGGGCTGACTAAAATTAAAACAATGCCGCCCAGCAAAACAAGCTTCACCAGCGTCTTTCCACTGAAACCGGAGCACAAGATCATGCACGTCGCAATTAGGCCGATAATCATGGCTGTACCAAAATCTGGCTGCATGGCAATTAACCCGCAAATCACAAGCGTCATGACAACCGGAGGGGCTACTCCCGTTAACAGATGGTCGATATAGCTTTGTTTTTTGGCATATACGGCTGCAAGATATAAAATCACGACCAGTTTAACAAATTCCCCCGGCTGGATACTCATTCCGCCGATTTTAAACCAGCTTTGCGCGTTTCCGGCGACATGCCCGAATACAAACAGCGAGATAAGCGCAAAAACAGAAACAAGCAGTATCATCTTCTGAAACTTTTGATGGGCCAGTGCTTTGTAAGGAAACACAGCCATGAGAATAAAAAGAGCGCCACCCGCAATTAAAGCAAACAGCTGCCGCATGAAGAAAAAATTACTGCTTACCCCGTATCGAGAGACAGCCGTAATCATGCTTGAGCTGTATACCATCACTAAACCGAATCCGCATAGTAAAACAATTGCGAATATCAGTGAGTAATCATAAGATTTGAGCATTTTTTTTAACATAACATCCTCTTCCCTACTTCTAACTTCCATTATCTATGGTTTTTATGTATTTATCTTTTTTATTTTACTACAATTTATCAAACGAGACGAAGAATCTCTATACGATTCGGAAGGAATGTGTAAAAAAAGACCGTCTTTAATGAGAGAAAATTAGCGGTTATAAAAAAACCCAAACTGTTAATAAGTTTGAGTTTTATCATTTATTTACCTGTAAACGCGTCATGCAAAGCAGACAATTCGCGCTCCAATGTGTATAAAAGGTCTTTACCGTCTTTTTCATCAACCAATCCCAGGCGGACAGCAAAATCGATTTCCCTCGAAAGCCCGAACATTTGAGTATCTAAAACCTCTTCATATAGAGGACATTGAGGCATCGTTAAGTTATCCATTTGTACTCGGATCAGCTTCAAAATCTTCTCAGCGTCTACTTTTAAGAGTTCAAAAGCTTTTTGCCGATGGTCAACTATCATCTCTGAAGCCAAAAGTATCCCTCCGTTCCCCAGGCGAGTACCTAATTCTTCTATTTATCATAAAGGGTATCAGCAGAAAATGCAAGAGGATTTAAGCAGATGAGATAAATTAAAAAATACTCAGCCTGTACATCTCAGACATTATTTCCAAAAGCTTTACACCTGCAATGCTGTTCCCTTTGTCGTCCAATGCCGGGCCAAAAATACCGATCCCGAAATCGTAGGGTGAAAGGCCCATAATCCCTCCGGATACGCCGCTTTTTGCAGGAATTCCGACCTTAATTGCAAATTCCCCGCTTGCATTGTACATTCCGCACGTCACCATAAATGTTTTGCAAATCCTGGCGACATCTTTTGGGATGATTTGCTCTCCAGTCTCAGGTTGTCTGCCGTTCAGCGCAAATACAGATCCGATTTTCGCCAAATCCAGACTGTTCATCTCTATCGCGCATTGCTTCGTGTATAAATCCATTACCGCTTCTACATCATCCTCAAAAATGCCGTACTGCTTCATATAATAACACATTGCTCGATTAATCATTGATGTGCTGTATTCGGATTGAGCCACTTCCCGGCAGTAAGTAATCTCTTGGTTGTTTGTCAGTCTTCTGATAAAAGAAAGTAAATAATCAAGTCTCTCTTTCACCGTTTTCCCTCTAATCAAGCTTGTCACTACCAAAGCCCCGGCATTGATCATAGGGTTTAACGGCTTACTCGGATTCACTGTTTCCAGCTTGATAATTGAGTTAAACGGATCACCGGTCGGCTCCTGTCCAACATAGCTGAAGACCTTATCTTTGCCGTGTTCCATTAATACCAAAGCAAGTGAGAGGACTTTCGATATACTTTGAAGTGTAAATGTTTTTTCTACATCACCTGCTGACAGACAAATATTATTGGAATAATAAATCGCCACTGACAGATCGTGTTTATCGGCTTTTGCCAAGGCAGGAATATAGCTGGCTACCTCCCCCTTGTCCGTCACCTTTTTCGCCTCTTTCACTAAGGCTTCAAGCTCGTCATTATGCCGGCATACCATGCAACCACCCTCGCTCCCTGAGCATTTCAATACACATAATTTGTACACAAAGTGACAATTCATGCGAAAACTTTTATAATTTTGAGAGAAGGGGGTTATATCATGAGCGTTATACAAGTAAAAGGCAATGTTACATATCCGATCACCATTGATCCAAGCGTATGGATTTTTGATGATCGCAAATTTTCGTTTGACCGCAAAGGGGCAAGTCAAGACTCACATTTACAATCAGCCGGGGATGAATCCGATCTTGATCCTGAACGCGTCATCAGAGAGGGCCGGATTGCGCCGCCGACATTAAAGACGGAAAAACAATACGAGAAGCAAAAACTGATGAACGGCAGCTTTGCAATGAAACTTGGGACTGTGCTGAAAAATGCCGAGCCGCCCAGCTCTGCGACACAATGCGTATTTGTCACAAGTTCGGGAAAGGCCGCCGTTCCTCTGGAAACCGCTTTGAACAGTATTGTCCATTTCAGTGAGGCAGGCAAGCCGATTCAAGAAGGTGGCCCCGTTCATATTTACTTTGAAGATCCAGTTGATCACAAACAGCCCATCACCGATATAAAAGAAATCGAAATCATTTAGTATTACAGCAAGTCAGCTGCAAGCTGGGCGAGGCCTGATCTCTCACCTTTTAACAGCTTCACGCTGCCTGAGATGGGTTGTCCTTTAAACCGCTCAACCACATAGGCCAAACCATTGTTCAGACTGTCTAAATATGGGTGATCAATTTGTTCAGGATCGCCCATTAAGACAATTTTACTCCCCTCACCGACTCTCGTCAGCAGTGTTTTTACCTCATGCCTGGTCAAATTTTGCGCTTCATCAATAATAATAAATTGATCTGGAATGCTTCTCCCCCTGATATAAGTCAGCGCCTCTACCTGAATTGAGCCAATACCTGCCAGAATGGCCTCAAGCTCCCCCGGTTTTTTCGCATTAAACAGAAACTCCAAGTTGTCAAAAATCGGCTGCATCCAAGGCTTTAGCTTTTCCTCTTTTTCGCCCGGCAAGTATCCGATGTCTTTGCCAACAGGAACAATCGGTCTCGCCACGACCAGCTTTTTGTATATTCCTAAGTCTTCTGTCTGTAATAGTCCCGCTGCCAATGCTAAAAGCGTCTTGCCGGTTCCCGCTTTTCCGATCAGGGTGACAAGCGGAATATCTTCACGCAGCAAAAGCTCTAATGCCATTGTCTGCTGAACATTTTTCGGTCTGATTCCCCATATATGTTCATCATCAAATACGAGTCTTTTTAATACCGTTCCGGTTTTATCTGCAATTCCGACTGCAGAGGAGGATCCTCCCAGCTCATCCTTCATTAATGCGAATTGATTCGGATAAAACGCGTGCTGTTTTATATCATTTACTGAAATTTGATTTTTACCATAAAAAGAGTTGAACAGCTGCTGGCTGATATATAAATCCTTATAGCCGCTGTACATTTCATCATTGTCCACGACCCGGTCATTTAAGAAATCTTCGGCAAGCAGTCCGATTGCGTCCGCTTTCACTCTGACAAGTACATCCTTGCTGACGAGGATAACCGGTCTGCCATTCTCCTTCGTTTCTTCCTCGAGGCTTAAGTTTTTCGCAACGGCTAATATGCGATTATCGTTCGTCTTTTCAATAAAGATCTCTTGCAGCTGGTGAAACGAACGATGATTCAGTTCAATTCTCAGTGTGCCGCCCGTGTCGAGCGGAACATGCTCATGCAGCCTGCCCTTTTGTCTTAGCGCATCAATCAGCTTAGATACGTGCCTTGCATTCCTCCCAACTTCGTCCATATACCGTTTCTTTGAATCAACCTCTTCTAATACGACAGCAGGGATGACAACCTCATTTTCTTCAAAAGAAAATATCGCGTTAGGATCCTGTAATAACACATTCGTATCTAACACATAAATTTTACTCAAGTCTCAGCCTCCTGATATAAGGGTCAAAGTTCTTCCTGCTTCTCTTACGATGAAAAAAGGTGAATGCCTGCTAAAATATATGTTTTTGTGCATAAAGATAGAAGGTTAATTCAACAATAAAATTAATGAATGCATTTCAAGGAGGGAACCCGCAAGTGCGAATTCTTTTCATTCTCATACAGCTGACGCTTATCCTGTCCGCATGTGCCTACCAACAAGGAAAACAGGATCAGAATGTTGAAAAAGAATCAACAAGACAGCAGGAAACCAAACCGATTCACGTAAAGGACACAACTCAGGAGACAAAAGACAATGGAACAAGAACGGATATTGCCAAGCATCTTGTCAGCGTTGCTGAAAAAAATCCCGATGTCAAGGATGCAACAGCCGTTGTGCTTGGAGGTTATGCCGTTGTTGGAATTGATGTCGATGATACTTTGGATAGAAGCAAAGTGGAAACGATTAAATATTCTGTGGCACAGGCTTTAAAAAATGATCGATATGGTGCCAACGCAGTTGTCATTGCTGACCCAGATACGGTCAGCCGCCTGAATGAAATGAGCAGAGAAATCAGTAAAGGCCGTCCGGTAACAGGCATACTAGATGAATTAGCTGCGATTGTCGGCCGAGTGCTTCCAGAAGTGCCTAACGATGTGATTGACAATGAAGACGAGCCGCAAACAAAGCAGCAAAATGACCAATTAAACAGAAAGCAGCAGCAGGAAATGGAAAAGGAGCAAAACGATCAATCTGATCATCATATGAAAAAGAATAACAATGATTAAGCTATAGCCTCGCGCTTTAGCTTTTTCTTATTTTGGACAGCTTCTGATCCGTGCTATAATACATATTAGTGAAAGAGGTGATATGATGAGGGTCCAATGTTCTATTTGCGATAAAATTGAAACAATTGATGATGATACCCTGATCGCGAAACGGCTTCGAAACCGCCCAATCCATACATATATGTGCCAGGAATGCCACGACCGGATTGCCCAAAAAACAGAAGAACGGCTGAAAACGGGAAAATTCACTTTTCACCCGGGACAGCAAAAAAAAGAAAAAGTCAAAAAATAAAGCAGCCGCTTTACCATACACAACACAAAAAAGACTCAGCTTCTCAGCTGAGTCTTTTTATGATTTTGCAGACTGTCCCTTTTTCGACTGATACAGCCGAATTTTGTAAATGATTAAAATCATCGCAGCGACGACCAATCCCTCTGCCACGGGCAAAAACACTCCTAAAAAGGTCAAAACAGTGCAGCCCAAAGCCAGAAATACATACACCACTGCTGATTTTAATACCGGAAGCCGTTTAGCAAATCCAAGCTTAAATACAATAACAGCCAACACAAAAATCGTGCCGTACAGCAGCCACATGCCTGCCGCAGGCTGCCGGTCTACTTGATATAGAGCGGCGAAGAACGACAGGCGTTCGCTTACATCATTCAAAAAGATTCCCCTCCCCTGCAAAGTGCGGGTTCTATCTTTTCAAATTCTGCAAGAGATTAAGACAATCCTGCTGTTTTTTTCTTTTTAGCCGCTTTTTCACGTTCGTTTTTATTGAGGATTTTCTTTCTTAAACGGATGGATTCAGGCGTTACTTCACAGTATTCATCTTCGTTTAAGTACTCTAGAGATTCCTCAAGAGACATGATGCGCGCTTTTTTAATTGTAGTTGTCTGATCCTTTGTCGCAGAGCGGACGTTCGTCTGCTGTTTCATTTTGCTGACGTTAACAACAAGGTCGTTGTCACGGTTATGCTCTCCAACGATCATTCCTTCGTATACTTCAGTACCCGGCTCAACGAAGATGACACCGCGGTCTTCAATTCCTTGAATACCATAAGATGTCGCTTTTCCGTTTTCCATTGATACAAGCACACCCTGGCGGCGTCCGCCGACTTGGCCCGCCTGCATCGGCTGGTAGCTGTCAAAGGTATGGTTCAGAATACCGAATCCGCGTGTTAATGATAGGAACTCTGTGGAGTACCCGATCAATCCGCGGGAAGGAACTGTAAAGATGAGACGGACTTGGCCGTTTCCATTGTTGATCATATCAATCATTTCGCCTTTGCGGGCACCCATTGATTCCATAACTGAGCCTGTATGCTCTTCCGGAACATCAATTTGTACACGCTCAACAGGCTCACAGCGTACGCCGTCGATTTCTTTGATGATAACTTCAGGTTTTGAAACTTGAAGCTCATAGCCTTCACGGCGCATATTTTCAATTAAAATTGACAAGTGAAGTTCACCGCGTCCGGAAACAACCCAAGCATCAGGAGAAGCGGTTGGCTCAACACGCAAGCTCACATCCGTCTGAAGCTGAGACTGAAGACGCTCTTCGATTTTGCGGGCCGTTACATATTTGCCTTCACGGCCTGCAAACGGACTGTTATTCACGACAAATGTCATTTGAAGTGTCGGTTCATCAATGCGAAGCACTGGAAGCGGATCTTGATGGTCTACAGGACAGACCGTTTCACCAACGTTAATATCTTCCATGCCGGAAACCGCTACGAGGTCTCCTGCTTTTGCTTCTTCAATTTCCACACGCTTTAAGCCTTGGAAACCGAAAATCTTTGTTACACGGAATGACTTAGCCGTTCCGTCAAGCTTCATAAGAGAAACCTGTTGACCGACTTTCATCGTGCCGCGGAATACGCGTCCGATTCCGATACGGCCTACATAGTCGTTGTAGTCAAGAAGGGCAACTTGGAATTGAAGCGGCTCCTCTTCATTATCAACAGGTGCCGGAACATGCTTAATGATGGTTTCATATAAAGCTTCCATGTTTTCATCCTGCTGTTTCGGATCAAGACTCGCAGTTCCATTAATCGCGGAAGCATATACCACTGGGAACTCGAGCTGCTCTTCATTGGCATCAAGCTCAATGAACAGATCAAGAACCTCATCGATAACTTCCTCAGGACGGGCAAAGTCACGGTCAATTTTGTTTACAACAACAACCGGGTTCAGATTTTGTTCAAGAGCTTTTTTCAGAACGAAACGTGTTTGAGGCATACAGCCTTCATATGCGTCAACGACAAGCAGTACACCATCAACCATTTTCATAATTCGTTCTACTTCTCCCCCAAAGTCTGCGTGTCCAGGGGTATCCAAAATATTAATGCGTGTATCTTTATAGTTAATCGCAGTATTTTTCGCCAAAATTGTAATGCCGCGTTCGCGTTCAAGATCATTAGAGTCCATTGCGCGTTCAGCAACCTGTTCGTTGGCACGGAACGTACCAGCCTGATGTAAAAGCTGATCGACTAGAGTCGTTTTCCCATGGTCAACGTGGGCAATAATCGCGATGTTGCGAAGATCATTTCGAAGTTTCACTTTTTCATCTCCTAATAAAATTAAATAACTTTCATATTATACCACACATCCTCTTTAAAAGCGTCACGTTTTTCTGTAAACTTAATATAAGACGTAAAAGGGGATGGAAAACATGAAAAAAATGAATTGGCTTTTACTATTATTTGCATTTGCAGCAGTTTTCAGTATTATGCTGATCGGCGTCTTTATCGCTGAAAAAAGCGCTGCAGGCATTATCGCCAGCATTGTGCTTGTTTGTGCCGTAATGGGCGGCGGATTTACATTAAAAAAGAAAATGCGCGAGCAAGGCTTGCTTGATTAAAAGCATTGCCCCGCTGAAGACATTGTAATCAAAAAAACACCGCAAAGAAGCGGTGTTTTTCATTTCATTAAGTCTTATCTCCCCTGTTTCTTAGTCGGGAAGGTGCAAAACAGCATTCATACATAGACAATCGTTCTAACAATGACACATGTGACCGGCAAAAAGTAGTTCGGCAACGATATACATAAAATACCATAAAACCTATTTTTCCGACGCCAATCTATCCCTATAATGGAATTCGTAGCACAATTCATAAAAGGGAGAGAAGAAACATGAAGAAAACATTTGTAAAAAAAGCGATGCTAACGACTGCCGCAATGACCTCAGCTGCTCTATTAACGTTCGGCCCTGATGCAGCCAGCGCAAAAACAATGGTTGATAACTCCAATGTTCATGTGCAGCATCAGACAATCACAAATGAAGATCTCAATACATACATTGATTTATTAAATCAATGTATATACGAACAAGACGGTGTGTATTATTTTGACAGTGAAAAAGCTGTCGAGTTAGGAATGACAAAAGAAGAGGCTCAAGTAATCGCAACTCTCTGGGAGTCGACATCAGAATTTTTCAGCGTTGTTTCACAATGTGTGTATGTCGAAGATGGACATTACAAATTTGATACAGAAAAAGCAATTGAACTTGGCTTCACAGAAAAAGAAGCACTCGCACTTGAACAATTTTTCTCCGCTGTTTCTTTAAAGATTCACATTCTTCAAGCAGCAATTGTATTACAAGACGGTGTGTACAGCTATGATATAGATGCAGCGGTACAAGCAGGGGCAACACCTCTGGAAGCTGACGTTTTTGAAAAATTATTCAGTGCTCTGTCACAAGAACAGCTTGCCGCAATCTACGACATGATTCATCCTCAAGCTTAAACTAAAAAGGCGCTTGCCGGAACCGGACAAGCGCTTTTCTTTATTTCAGCAGTTTGATGATGAGCATCACGGCAACCGCCGCTCCAAACCAGCAGGCAGCTTTAACGATTAGCAAACCGTAGTACCTCTGTTTAAACCGCATTTCTTCTTCCAGCAGAAAAGCCTCCACAACGGCCAGTCCGCCTTCCAATTCAAAAGGCTCAGCCATCATGTCATACATTTCTCTGCAGCTGCTGCAGGTCTTTATATGCTCTTTAATGACGTGTTCCGTTTCTCTTTTACAATCACCTTCAAGATACAGAGGAAGCAGGTCTCTTACTAGAAAGCAGGTCATATCCGCTCCTCCTCTCTTCTTTTCGTCATGCTTTTCTTTAGCTCTAATCTGGCCCGGTGAAGTGTGGTTTTCACCTTTGAAAGACTCCATCCTAATATCTCAGCGATTTCTTCATAAGAAAGCTCTTGGAATTCTCTTAAAATCAAAACGGATTGATGCTGATCCTTTAACTGGAGGAGTTCCTGCCTTAGGGTTTCACTTTTTACCGTCCGCGACAAATACTGTTCAGGCTGCTCATAAGTTGTTTGCGTTAATCCTTCATTCTTGCTGATATCAGTAAATTGGTATTTGACATCCCTGCGGTACCAATTGACAAAGGTGTGATGTGCAATGGTGTAAAGCCACGTTCTGATGGAAGAATGTCCCCTAAACGAAGCCAAGCCGTTAAGAGCTTTCAAAAACGTGTCCTGCGCTAAGTCCTTGGCTGTTTCAAGGTGATGAGTCCTTCTATATAAATAATTTAAAATTTCTTGGTAATACTGTCGATACAAATCTTCAATAGAATCCCTACGCTTCATTAAAAGTAAAACCACACCGTCATCCAAATGGCCAATAATATGAAACAGATATACATGGAAGACAGGTATACTTTCATATGTCTTATTTGGCTCTCTTCTTTAGCACCCGGGCTTCTCTCTGAACAAGATTCACTCTTTAAGGATTCCGCATTCTTTTGGTATAGGGGCTCATGCTGTTTCATCCATTCCATTGATTCGTCCTCTAGCTCTCCTTCTTTATATAGGTCATATAAATCTAAAAATACAGACTCCTTTTCTTTATGTTTCATAAAGACTTTTCACCTCTTGTGTTTCTCCATCCACCACATAAGCATCATGGCGGTTTGAGCCAAATGGCTGAATAATGATCAGCCATGCATAATAGCATTCATTCCCTCTTTGAACGATGATCGGACGCATTCGTTTTTTGTAAATAACATCCTGGTATGCAGAAGCTACTTTTTCATAAGCCAATTTTCCATCACGATACGTATACGGAAATGCCTTATCGGGTGAATCGCTGTAAACATAAACGTTTAGCATCCCTTGATCTTCATAAAACTCATACGCATTAGAAGAATCAGAATATACCACCTTATCACTCTGCCTACTTTTTTTCTTGATTTCTGATACATCAGCACCGAAGACCAATAACATCTGCTGCAGCAGCCGGCCGTTTGTCAATGAGATATTCTTTTTCACAGGAAGCGAAAGATTTTGTAAACAGCCGGAGTCGGTCTCAAAGTTCAAAACAATTCCATCTTTTGTTTCAACTCGAACTAAGCTTCCAAGCAGGCTGTCGCTTTCAATATCTGTGATTTGATAAGGCTGTTTCGGTATTTTTAAAGCTGTAAACATTCCCTTCACTTTATCGTGTATATCTTGTTCTGTGATATGAACATGTCGAAGAGAATCAAGCTGATAAATCGAAGGGTCTTCACTAAAGCCCATTAAGGTTTCCTTTTCCCAATAAAATACTGTGCCATCATCAGCATTATCTTTTTTATGAAATTGATTTTTCAGGAATATACGAACGACTGTCTGGCCGTCTTCTTTAGATACTTTTGTTTCAATATGATCCTTATTTAACACACGTCCGTGTTGCTCAAGGAAAGCGATGGACTTCCGTACGTACTCCTGATCAGCCAGCGTCTTCCCCTTCGGCTTTTTCAAGTACTGATAATTGCGAATCATTTGGGATACTTCATCGACGTCTGCCTCATAGCTCATACTTTCAAATGAGTAGAAATAATGCACATCCATGTTTGTATCGTGCAAATACAATGTCTCATCCGCAGGAAAAAATGTCTTTAGAATCTGTTCCGCTTTTTCAGATGAAATGTGTTCTCCTACAAAATTGAATGAATCATGGACATTTGCTGGCTTTGATAAAGCGAAAGCAGCTGTTCCTAAGTTATATATTGGATTTAAGAGCAAGATAAAAAATACAATAACAGCCATCGTCAGCCACTTATACACGCGCACATAAATCTTTCCCGACTTATTGAGCAGATGATAACTCATCAAAAATCCCGCCATTGTCAAATAAATTGTATATGGCATCACTGCACCATAGTCTTTCGAGATTTGACTGGGATACGGCGCAAGCAGCAGGACAAGCAGGGCGATAATCATCGTATAAAATAAACCTAATAAAATCTTATTTGTTCTCCAATACTGTTTGAAAAACAGTACATTCAAAACAATAGGAAGAATGATGATGAAAAACAGAAACACGAATTCAATCGGCTCGATCCCATCAGGATATTCCTTCCAATACGAAAAGAAACTGAATACCATTTGTACGATCGGCAAACTGACAACGGCAAGATCGAATGTATAAAACATGCCTTTTCCGCCATGATCACGAAGCATCAGCATATAGTGAAAAGCCGTCAGCAGAACATACCCGTATAACAAAAAATGCAGCAGCGGCAGCAGTTCATTTCCGTCCTCTCTAATGTAAGCGCTGGTAAAGTTTGTTGCTTGCACCTGGTGAATGAGTTCAACAGACACCCCCGTCAGCAACACAATCCGCAATATAACACCTGCCAAGAACATTGTGCGGTACCGGTTTATTTTAGGATGATGCACCGATAGATATAAGCCCGCCAGAACAACAATTGACCATTGGATCAGCAAGGTGCTTTGTCGGCTTAATATAAAATAACGTTCGAAATGCAATACATAATGACTGAATAACTCCAACACGAACAACAATCCTTTACTTCTTATTAAGGCCTCATCCGGTTAGACAGCCGGCTTTTCAAAAAGTTTCAATAATCAACGAACATTTCTTCTCTTTCCTTTGATATGTAAATAAACACAACACTTGCAATGAGCCATCACATGACACTTGACTCATCTTGAAATTATTTAACAAAAATAAACACAGGACAATTCTATCAATTTTGTCTAGTTATGTTAGTTTTTGTTGAGTATTCCAGAATGCTAGTTTAATATAACAATATAAAGATTTCAGTATTTTCAAAAAGGGGGATTTATTGTGGGTTTAGGTAAGAAATTGTCTGTTGCTGTCGCTGCTTCGTTTATGAGTTTGTCAATCAGCCTTCCTGGTGTTCAGGCTGCTGAAAGTCATCAGCTTAAAGAGAATCAAACAAATTTCCTCTCCAAAAATGCAATTGCACAATCAGAGCTCTCTGCACCAAATGACAAGGCCGTCAAACAGTTTTTGAAAAAGAACAGCAACATTTTCAAAGGTGATCCTGCCAAAAGGCTGAAGCTTGTTGAAAGCACGACTGACGCCCTTGGGTACAAGCACTTTCGATATGCGCCTGTAATCAACGGAGTGCCTATTAAAGATTCACAAGTGATCGTTCACGTCGATAAATCCGATAATGTCTATGCGGTCAATGGTGAATTACAAAATCAATCTGCTGCAAAAACAGAAAACAGCCAAAAAGTCTCTTCTGAAAAAGCGCTGGCACTCGCTTTCAAAGCCATCGGCAAATCACCAGACGCTGTTTCTAACGGAACAGCCAAAAACAGCAATAAAGCCGAGTTAAAAGCCGTAGAAACAAAGGACGGCAGCTATCGTCTTGCTTACGACGTGACGATTCGCTATATCGAACCTGAACCTGCCAACTGGGAAGTCTTAGTGGATGCTGAAACAGGCAGTATAGTAAAACAGCAAAACAAAGTAGAACATGCTGCTGCCACTGGAAGCGGAACAACGCTAAAGGGCGCAACTGTTCCTTTGAACATCTCTTATGAAAGCGGAAAATACGTTCTAAGAGATCTTTCAAAACCAACAGGCACTCAAATCATCACATATGACTTGCAAAACAGACAAAGCCGCCTTCCGGGAACGCTTGTCTCAAGTACAACAAATACATTCACATCTTCATCACAGCGGGCAGCCGTTGACGCCCACTATAATCTCGGTAAAGTGTACGATTATTTTTATTCGACATTTAAACGGAACAGCTATGATAACAAAGGCAGTAAAATCGTTTCTTCCGTTCACTACGGCACTCGGTACAATAATGCTGCATGGACAGGAGACCAAATGATTTACGGTGACGGCGACGGTTCATTCTTCTCTCCGCTTTCCGGCTCATTAGATGTGACAGCACATGAAATGACACATGGCGTCACTCAAGAAACAGCCAACCTGATTTATGAAAATCAGCCAGGGGCATTAAACGAATCTTTCTCTGACGTATTCGGTTATTTTAACGATACAGAAGACTGGGATATCGGTGAAGACATTACAGTCAGCCAGCCTGCTCTCCGCAGCCTGTCCAATCCAACAAAATACGATCAGCCTGACAATTACGCCAATTACAGAAACCTCCCAAATACAGATGAAGGCGATTATGGCGGCGTACACATAAACAGCGGAATTCCAAATAAAGCCGCTTACAATACCATAACAAAGCTTGGTGTCTCTAAATCACAGCAGATCTATTACCGCGCGTTAACAACGTATCTCACGCCTTCTTCGACGTTCAAAGATGCCAAGGCAGCTCTTATTCAATCTGCCCGTGATCTGTACGGGTCAACTGATGCCGCTAAAGTTGAAGCAGCCTGGAATGCTGTTGGATTGTAATGTTAAAAAAAGCCTGAGATCCCTCAGGCTTTTTTTCGTTACATGTTTTGCTTTCTCTCTTCGTTGTAAGCATCATCATTCACCCCGAAAGGATGATACCATGAGAATCAGCAGCCGCTGCTGATTTGCAAAAGAGAAGTACACAGCCGCAAGCGTGCAGTACAGGAAGCAGCGATGCTGTCTTCCCCGCTCAGCTGCAAAGATGCGAAAGCAGCAGTAAGCCAACGCTGCAGTATACAATATTAATCCGGGCTAAGGGAGATTCTTCCGGCAGACACTTGGCTCAGGTGAAATAAATGAAGATCACACGATCGAAGAAAGAGCAAAAACATTGACAAAAATTTTTATTTATGCTATAATTTACTATTAATATATTTGTAGGTATAATAAGATTCTCCTGGCCAGGGGAATCTTATTTTTTTATGGGAGGATCATTTCATGAGGAATAATGAGTCCAGCTTAACGTCATTGGTTTCAGCTTTTGCCCGTTCATATCATAGCCGATATGACACGTCTCTCATTTTTGATGATTTTATTGCAAAAGACCTCATTAATGAAAAAGAGTTTACAAACATCAGCGAGAATATGATTCAAGGAATATCGTTTTTCAGCAAAGAGATGGCCGAACGTCTGCAAAATGATCCTGAAAAAATATTAAAATGGGTTACCCAAATCCAGCTGTCGCCTACGCCCTTAGCACGTGCTGCGTATTGTGAAAAAGTTTTACACAACGAATTGATGCTGGGGGCAAAACAATATGTCATTCTTGGGGCCGGACTGGATACTTTCTGTTTTCGGCATCCTGAATTGGAAAACAGCTTACAAGTTTTCGAGATTGATCATCCGGCTACACAGCAATTCAAAAAAAATAAGCTGAAAGATGCAAATCTGACAATTCCGGGACATCTTCACTTTGTTCCTATGGATTTTACCAAAACGTTTTCGTATCAGCCTCTTATAGATGAAGGATTTGAAAACACAAAAACATTCTTCAGCCTTCTGGGAGTGTCTTATTATTTAACGAGAGAAGAAAATGCAAGCTTGGTCAGAAATTTATTTTCTCATGTCCCATCAGGAAGCTCTATCGTTTTTGATTATGCTGACGAAACACTTTTTACAGCAAAAGGAACGTCAAATAGAGTTGAACATATGGTAAAAATGGCTGCCGCAAGCGGAGAACCGATGAAATCGTGTTTCACTTATCAAGAAATTGAAATTCAGTTAGAATCATCAGGTTTACTTATCTATGAACATCTATCACCAGACGATATTAATGACCAATTCTTCAACAATCGAACAGACGATTTGTCAGCGTTTGAAACGATTCATTATATTCATGCGGTGAAAAAATAATTTTTTATCATCAGATGCCTCTCAATTTTTGGGAGGCTTTTTATGGTACTGGCATACAACAAATAAGCTGCCGTTATCAGACGGCAGCTTCTGCTAAAGGCTTCACCATGATCATAAATGATTTGCCTGTCTCATCTTTCTCCGTTTTCAGCTGTTCAAAGCCGCATTGGCTCAAAAACAGTATCCATTCACTCCGGTCAATGGGAACTGCCGCAAACATCGCTTTATGTTTGGCTCCGAGCAATTTGCTGATCTGTTCAATGATCATCCTCGCATGCCCCTTTTTTTCTTCAGCCGGGTCAATCAGCACCGTTCCAAGCCACGGCTTTCCGTTGGAAGGCGCCCACTCGAGATGATAGCTGACGGCAACAGGCTGACCGTCTTTTTCCCATATAAGCCATGACCCGTTGTACATGGAGTAGGAGATCATATAGCTTTCTGCATCTTTCTCCCCAAACTCCTCCTCTTTCCATACAGGATGAGCCTCCGCGAGCTTCTCTAACAAGCAGAGGTCATCCTGTTCAAACGGCCTACTTTTGAGCATGAAGATACTCTTCAAATATCGTTTTATGTATGGATGGATTTCCGGCCAGCACACTGTGATTTTCTAAAAAGGTAAACGGCTCTCCCTCTATGGTCGTATAGATGCCCCCAACTTCATTTAACAGCACACATCCGGCTGCATAATCCCATGGTGCAAGCCGCATCGTGATGTAAGCATCTATTCTTCCTGCCGCGACATTTGCCAGCTCTAAAGCGGCAGAACCGTAGGAGCGTGTGCCTCTGACTCTTTTTACAAGGGGCGCTAACACACTTGGATCAATTCTTCTGTTTTCCGTTACCCATGTCGCATTAATGGCAAGAATCGCTTCTTCAATGGCAGTTTCTTTTAAAGGAGCCAGCTTCGTTTCATTCATATAAGCTCCTCTGCCGCTAAATGCGTGATAGAGCTCATCATGCACCACATCATAAATTAAACCGATTCTTCCTTCTCCGTTTTCAAAAATTCCAATTGAAATCGCAAAATTTCTTTGCTGATGCACAAAATTCATCGTCCCGTCAATCGGGTCGATAATCCAGACGACTCCCTCCAGTGAGTGGAGTTTGTCTCCTTGTCCTTCTTCGCCGAGTATACGGTGTCCCGGAAACGTTTCTTGAATGCGTTCAATGAAAAACTTTTCCGTTTCTTTATCAATATTGGTGACTAAATCATTCGGATTTGATTTCGTTTCAATTGTCAGGCTTTCATTCATGGATTGTTTAATTCTCGTGCCTGCTTCTCTTACCCATTTCTTTGCAATCTCATCAATTTCCGTCCAATTTGTCATTCGTGCGTACCTCTCTTCTATGTAGACCTTTATTTTATAGGATACTGATAACGGCGGTGAAAAAGCAAGGAAAATGAAAAATATCCCTTCTCACGTAAAAACGAACCATTCATGCGGTTCGTTTTCACTATCGCTTTTTACCCGTTAAGACGAATCCATTCTTTTCTGAGTCGCTCAAGTTTGTTTTTGCTTTGTTCAATCTGTTCTTCATTTTCTTTTTGCATTGCTTCATATAGGGTTGCCAATTCATAATCAACCTCTAGTCTCCAGACAGCTACACGATTGTTTTTCTCTTCCTTAAATCCCTCTTTTACAACTTGCCTCATTGTCTTTCGCCCCTTCCAGAGATCATTTGTTTGTAAAAAAGCATCCCATTTTGCCATTCAACAATGATTACTTCTTATATCGTATGATTGTTCTATTTACGCGTAACATGATTCTGAAAATTGTGTGTTTACCTATTCGTTTATTACCTCATTTCTCCTTTCTTCAAACGCGCTCAATCTTTTTGACGCTCGTATGAACTGTGATAAAATATGTTTACTTAGCATGAAGGAGGAAAATCATGACACAAATGCGTTTTACGGAAGAAGACTTTAACACATTTACAATAGAAGGCTTAGACGCGCGCATGGAGGTATTAAAAGAGACGGTCCGTCCAAAGCTAACAGCTCTAGGCGAACATTTTGCCCCAACTTTATCAGCTTTAACCGGAGATGAAATGTTTCCTCATGTGGCCAAGCACGCAAGAAGATCCGTCAATCCCCCTGCTGACAGCTGGGTCGCATTCGCAAACAGCAAAAGAGGCTATAAAAAACTGCCGCATTTTCAGATTGGTTTATGGGAAACCCACGTATTTGTGTGGTTCGCGATTATATATGAATCCCCTATTAAAGAAGAATACGGCAAATTGCTTGAAGCGAATCAGGAAACCATTACTAAGAATATCCCTGACAGCTTCGTTTGGTCCGCAGATCACACAAAACCGGGAGTACATAAGCAGTCTGAAATGGACAAGGAACAGCTGAAGACGCTGTTTGAGCGTTTGCAGACTGTAAAAAAAGCTGAGCTGTTATGCGGCATCCAGCTTCAAAAAGAAGAAGTGCTGAATATGAATAACCATGAATTCCTTCAGCGTATCGATGATGCCTTTAAGCAGCTTGCTTTTCTGTACCGTTTCACCCAAAAAGTATCACAAGCATAAAAAAGAGCCGGAGTATCCCCCGGCTCTTTTCTTACATCTTAATCTTCGCCTGATCAGATTCCCTCGCCTGTTTGACCGTGCGATAAGGAGAATATGTACTTTGTTCTTCAAACTCGCCGCATATCTTTTTTTCCTCAGCCTTTCCCGGTACAATTTCCTTGAAACGGCGGTAAGCTTTAAGCAGTTCTTCACGATCTGCACCTTTTTCATATGCAAGCTCAACCTGCTGGAAAAACGCGATCACATCCACTGCTTCTTCGGTTGTCCAATCTTCATTCATCGGATATTGGTATTCCATTTTCTTCACTCCTTATAGATTTGCTTCCCTTAGGAGAAAGCATCTTCATTTGATCATAAATTGTTCTTTACATTCTTTCAAGTTCATAATATAATTCATTTGTTTTACGTCTAAAAAACGGTTGAGAAACTGATTTTAATACACACTATTATGCATAGGTATGATTACAAAGGTGGGAAAACAATTGTCGCAACATGAAACACCCTTATACACAGGACTGAAAAAGCATGCAAGCAGACAGCCTGTTCAATTCCACATTCCCGGCCATAAAAAAGGGGCAGGAATGGACCCAGAATTCCGACAATTTATCGGTGAAAACGCGTTAAGCATAGATTTAATCAATATTGAACCATTAGACGACCTGCACGCGCCAAAAGGCATCATTAAACAGGCACAGGATCTGGCGGCTGAAGCATTTGGCGCAGACCACACATTTTTTTCTGTTCAAGGAACAAGCGGCGCCATTATGACAATGGTGATGGCTGTTTGCGGACCTGGGGATAAAATTATTATTCCAAGAAATGTGCACAAATCAATTATGACAGCTATTGTATTTTCCGGAGCGATCCCAATCTTTATTCATCCTGAAATTGACAATGAGTTGGGCATCTCCCACGGCATTACACTTGAATCTGCCAAACGGGCGCTTACCGAGCATCCAGATGCAAAAGGGCTTCTCGTCATCAACCCGACATATTTCGGTGTTGCAGCCGACTTAAAAAGCATCGTAGAACTCGCTCATTCGTTTGATGTGCCGGTGCTTGTTGATGAGGCACACGGCGTTCACATTCACTTTCACGATGAATTGCCGCTTTCAGCCATGCAGGCAGGAGCAGACATAGCAGCGACTAGTGTACACAAGCTGGGTGGATCACTGACGCAAAGCTCTATTTTAAACATGAGAGAGGGCCTTGTATCCAAAGACAGAGTGCAATCCATTCTCAGCATGCTGACAACAACGTCAACTTCTTATTTGCTTCTCGCCTCTCTGGATGTTGCCAGAAAACGCCTTGCGACAGAAGGCCATCAGCTTGCTGAGGAGACACTGAAGCTTGCCAACCAGACGAGAGATCGCCTCAATCAGATTGAAGGCATTTATTGTGTCGGTTCTGAGATTCTTGTTTCAAAAGCAGCTTACAGCTATGACCCGACAAAATTGATTATCTCTGTTAAAAACCTTGGACTCACAGGTCATGACGTTGAAAAATGGCTTCGTGAATCCTTTAATATTGAAGTTGAGCTTTCTGATCTGTACAATATTTTGTGTATTTTCACCCCTGGTGACAGCCAAAATGATGCAGACCGGCTTGTAGAGGCTTTAACAGAGATTGCACATCATATGTCAGAAAAAGATGTAACACATCAGCAAACTGAAGTTCTTCTCCCGGAAATTCCTTTATTGGCAATGACTCCGCGTGATGCTTTCTATGCAAATACGGAAGTCATCCCCTTAAAAGAAGCATCCGGACGGATTATCGCTGAATTTGTAATGGTATATCCTCCTGGTATTCCAATCTTCATTCCAGGTGAAATTATTACAGAAGACAACATCAGCTACATTTTCAAGAACCTTGACGCAGGTCTCCCTGTTCAAGGACCTGAAGACTCAACTTTAAACATGATCCGGGTCATCAAAGAACAAAAAGCGATTCAATAAATAAAAAGCATGCGGCTTGAGCCGCATGCTTTTTTTACTCTTCATCAACAGGACATTGACATTGTCCGCAGCATGTTCCGTATAATGTAGTCACTTTCTCATCTTCAAAGTAATGAATGGCTTCGTTGCAATCTTGGCAAACAATTGTACCCATCTCTCATTCCCCATTTCTTTGAAATTTGAAAACGCTTAATTTCTTTTGTTGCTATTATATTAATATGTCACATTTAAAATGTCAACAACAAACTGTATAACACATTTAATTTGTATGTCGTTATATATAGCGTATTTTTTCATTTTTCATCATATAATATTTTCTTTTCATACAGCAGCGTTAATCGATACATATGCCAAAACACATAACATGATTTCATGTTTTTTTGAACTTTTATGAAAGAACGCAGCAATAAATTCTATATACCCCCAGATTGCTATTTTAAACGATGGATATGATATGTAATCTCACTTTAAAAACGGTTTCAATTATATAACAATTAGGTAACAAGGAGCAGATTACGCTGCCTCTCATGATAAACTAAAGCTAGTTTACTATTGTTTATACAGAGGAGAAGATAGATGCGATATCGCGCGGTATTCCCCATACTGATAATAGTATTTGCTTTATCGGGCTGTACGCTTTCCACCATCAATCCGGTGAAAAAAAGCCGGATTGACAACATTCATCATACACAAATCCTGTTTTTTTCTGATGAGAACCAAATTGACCAGGAAGCGCCATATTACGATGCACTGCTTGATTTAGAAAAAGATTATCCCGAGCAAATAGATAAAATGAAGGTCTATGCTAACAAAGAAGGCTGGGAAGATGAGATTGAAACCGTCCCTACCCTTATGGTCGTTGATGAGCGTCATGTCGTGGTGAAAATAGAGGGATGTGTGAAAGAGAAAGAAGACATCATTAAACCATTGCAGCATGTGCTGTCAAAATAAAAAAACAGCCCCGCTTTAAGCGAAGGCTGTTTTTGATATGAGCATTATTTTACGATGTGAATCGGGCTCCCGATTGCCACTTCAGCTGCTTCCATTGTGATTTCGCCCAATGTTGGGTGAGCGTGAATTGTCATCGCGATATCTTCGGCAGTCATGCCGCCTTCGATCGCTAAGCTTAATTCAGAAATCATATCAGAAGCACTTGCGCCGGCGATTTGCGCACCGATCACAAGACCGTCCTCTTTACGAGTGATCAGCTTCATGAAGCCGTCTGTTTCGTTAAGAGAAAGTGCACGGCCGTTTGCTGCAAATGGGAATTTAGCAGCAACAATGTCAAGACCTTCTTCTTTCGCCTGTGCTTCAGTGTAACCAACTGATGCAAGTTCAGGCTCAGAGAAGACAACCGCAGGAATTCCAAGGTAATCGATTTCTGCAGGCTCTCCAGCGATAGCTTCTGCAGCGATTTTACCTTCGTAAGATGCTTTGTGAGCAAGCGGCGGTCCTTCGATGATATCACCGATTGCATAAATGTTAGGTACGTTTGTGCGGCACTGTTTGTCAGTTTTCACAACACCGCGGTCCGTCATTTCAATACCGACTTGCTCAAGACCAAGCTCATCAGTGTTTGGACGGCGTCCTACTGTAATCAGTACGTAATCAGCATCAACAGTTTTTTCTTCGCCTTTTACTTCAAAAGTAACTGTTACGCCGTCTGGTCTTTCTTCAACGCCTTTAGCCATCGCATTTGTATGGATTTCAACGTTGCCTTTTTTCTTCAGTCTGCGTGTAACAAGAGAACTCATTTGTTTTTCGAAGCCAGGAAGAATTTCATCTCCACCTTCAAGAATAACAAGCTCAGTGCCAAAGTTAGCATACGCAGTTCCAAGCTCAGTTCCGATGTAGCCGCCGCCGATAACAACGAGCTTTTTAGGAATTTCTTTAAGAGCCAAAGCGCCTGTTGAATTTAGGACACGCTCAGTATATTTGAAGTTTGGCAATTCGATAGGACGAGAACCAGTTGCAATAATTGCATTTTTGAACGTGTATGTTTGAGCAGAGTTCTCATCCATAACACGAACTGAATTGCTGTCTACAAAGTAAGCTTCACCTTTTACAACATCTACTTTGTTCCCTTTAAGAAGACCTGCAACACCGCCAGTAAGCTTGTTTACAACAGAAGTTTTCCATTCTTGAACTTTTGTGAAATCAACTGATACGTTCTCAGCAGTGATCCCCATGTCGTCAGAATGCTTTGCATTCTCATAACGGTGGCCTGCATTGATCAGCGCTTTTGAAGGGATACATCCAACGTTTAGACAAACGCCCCCAAGAGTTGCTTTTTCAACGACTGTTACTTTTTGTCCAAGCTGTGCAGCGCGGATGGCAGCTACATAGCCGCCAGGTCCCGCACCAATTACAAGAGTATCTGTTTCAATAGGGAAATCTCCTACTACCATAACATTACGCCTCCATTAAAATTAATTGTGGATCGTTCAGTAAACGCTTGATGTGATTTAATGCATTTTGCGCAGTTGCTCCGTCGATCATACGGTGGTCGAAGCTGAGAGAAAGAGCTAAGACTGGAGCTGCTACGATTTCGCCATCACGAACAATCGCTTTTTCTGCAATGCGTCCGATACCAAGAATCGCAACTTCTGGATGGTTGATAACCGGAGTGAACCATTGTCCGCCGGCAGAACCGATGTTTGTAATTGTGCAAGATGCGCCTTTCATTTCAGCTGGAGCAAGCTTGCCTTCACGAGCTTTTGTTGCAAGGCCATTGATCTCATCAGAAATTTCAAAGACAGATTTACGATCTGCATTTTTCACAACCGGTACAAGCAAGCCTTTTTCAGTGTCAGCAGCGATACCGATGTTGAAGTAATGTTTTTGGACTACTTCTTCTGTTTTATCGTCAATTGACGTGTTTAAAACAGGGAATTTTTTCAGTGCAGATGTAAGAGCTTTTACAACGTAAGGCAAGTAAGTCAGCTTGATTCCTTGATCAGCAGCAACCTGTTTGAACTGTTTACGATGTGCAACAAGGTTTGTTACGTCCACTTCGTCCATTAACGTTACGTGAGGAGCTGTGTGTTTAGAGTTAACCATCGCTTTCGCAATTGCTTTACGGATACCGCTCATTTTTTCGCGTGTTTCTGGGAATTCGCCCTCTGGAGCTGGTGCAGCAGCCGGTTTAGCAGCTGTTTCTTGTGGTGCAGCTGTTTCTTGCGGCGCAGCTTCTTGCGCTCCTCCGTTTACAAAGCTGTCGATATCTTCTTTTACAACACGTCCGTTGTTCCCTGAACCAGTAACTTTACGGATGTCTACGCCTTTTTCACGAGCATATTTACGTACAGAAGGCATAGCGATCACGCGTTTGTTCGGGTCAACTTCAGCTTGATCCTGCTGTCCTGCGCCAGTTGCTTTTGCAGGCTCTTGAGCTTGCTCTTCTTTCGCAACGTCTTGTCCAGCTTCTGCTGTTGACTGAACTTGTGCTTCAGTTTTCGCATCATCTGACTCTTCGCTGCCTTTAAATTGAAGGTCTTCGTAACCAGGTGCATCAAACGTAATGATCGTTTGTCCAACAGTTGCAACCGTTCCCTCTTCAACTTTTAATTCTAATACTTTTCCTTTAACAGGTGAAGGAATTTCTACTACTGCTTTATCATTTTGGACTTCAGCCAGTACATCATCCTCGTCTACCTCATCGTTAGGCTTGACAAACCATTTTACGATTTCGCCTTCGTGGATACCTTCCCCGATATCTGGAAGTTTAAATTCAAATGCCACAGTTCTCGACCTCCTAGTTTGATTAAGCAATTTTAAAGTTTACAACGTAAGAATTGAAAACAGATATATAATAGAGGGAAAACGTTCATCTTCCCTCTCGATTATGCAGTTTGATTAAAATTCAAGAACTTTTCTTGCTGTTTCAAGAACATCTTTATGGTTTGGAAGCCATACGCTCTCCGCTTGAGAGAAAGGAAATACTGTATCAGGCGCTGCCACGCGAAGTACAGGTGCTTCCAAGCTTAAGATCGCACGGTCATTAATTTCTGCTACTACATTTGCAGCAATTCCGGCTTGTTTTTGTGCCTCTTGAACAACAATCGCGCGTCCTGTTTTTTCTACAGATGCGATGATTGTATCAATGTCAAGCGGGCTTACAGTGCGAAGGTCGACAACTTCAGCAGAAATGCCGTCTTTTTCAAGCTCCTCGGCAGCTTTTAATGATTCATGAACCATTGCGCCGTAAGTGATGATTGAAAGGTCAGTACCTTCACGTTTTACGTCAGCTTTACCAAGCTCAATTGTGTATTCTTCTTCAGGAACTTCCTGACGGAAAGAACGGTAAAGCTTCATGTGCTCTAAGAAAACAACAGGATCATTGTCTCTGATCGCAGAAATTAAAAGTCCTTTGGCATCGTAAGGAGTTGATGGAATAACAACTTTGATACCAGGCTGTTGTGCAACAAGACCTTCTAAGCTGTCAGCGTGAAGCTCAGGAGTATGAACGCCGCCGCCGAACGGAGAACGAATTGTTACAGGTGAAGTCCAGCGTCCGCCAGAACGGTAGCGCATACGAGCCATTTGGCCAGAAACTGAATCCATTACTTCGTAAACAAATCCGAAGAATTGGATTTCCATTACCGGACGGAAGCCGTTTAAGCCTAAACCAAGGGCAAGACCGCCGATACCAGATTCAGCAAGTGGCGTGTCAAACACACGGTCTTCACCGAATTCTTTTTGCAATCCTTCTGTCGCACGGAATACGCCGCCGTTAACACCAACGTCTTCTCCGAAAACTAAGACATTTTCGTCATTTTTCAGTTCTGTGCGTAACGCATCCGTGATTGCTTGAATCATTGTCATTTGCGCCATGGCTTACTTCGACTCCTTCTGTGTATAAATTTCAAATTGCTCCTCAAGGTTGTGAGGCATTTTTTCGTACATGATTTTCATTAAATCAGTTACTTTTTGCTTCGGCTCAGCATCAGCTTTTTTGATCGCTTGTTTAATTTCTTCTTTCGCATCCTCAATTACTTTTGCTTCTTCTTCTTCAGACCATAAGCCTTTGTTTTCAAGGAACGCACGGAAGCGCACAAGCGGATCTTTTTGTTCCCACTCATTTTCGATTTCTTTTGTACGATATTTAGTCGGATCGTCACCAGCCATTGTGTGCGGGCCGTAACGGAATGTAAGTGTTTCAATCAGTGTCGGGCCTTCGCCGTTGATTGCGCGCTCGCGTGCTTCAGCAGTTGCAGCGTATACAGCAAGCGGATCCATTCCGTCTACTTGTACGCCGACAATACCTGCAGCTACAGCTTTTTGTGCAATTGTTTCAGCCGCAGATTGTTTTTCAACCGGAGTTGAAATCGCGTAGCGGTTGTTTTGTACTACGAAGATTGCAGGTGCTTTATAAGCGCCGGCAAAGTTAATTCCTTCGTAGAAGTCCCCTTGTGAAGCTCCGCCGTCACCAGTGTAAGTGATTGCGACAGCTTTCTTACCGCGTTTTTTAAGACCTAGCGCAACACCGGCAGTTTGAATGTATTGAGCACCGATAATGATTTGTGGAGAAAGGGCATTCACATCATCAGGCATTTGGTTTCCTCTGAAATGTCCGCGAGAGAAAAGAAACGCTTGATATAATGGAAGGCCGTGCCAAATTAACTGAGGCACATCACGGTATCCAGGAAGAACAAAGTCTTCTTTTTCAAGCGCGAAATGCGTTGCAATCTGAGAAGCTTCTTGACCCGCAGTAGGAGCGTAGAATCCGAGACGTCCTTGACGGTTTAATGAGATAGAGCGCTGATCAAGCACACGCGTAAATACCATGCGGCGCATTAGCTCTTTTAATTGATCATCTGTTAAATCAGGCATCGCCGCTTCATTCACGACTTCTCCCTTTTCATTTAAAATTTGGAACGTTTCGAACTGCTTCTTAATGGCATCAAATTGCTTTTTACTATCAACGATAGCTTTTTTCGTTTTTGCAGCCATACTAAGTCACCTCTTCCTTTCTTTTAAACAGTCATTAGACGTGCATTCCTTTTATACATACAAACTTAGGGTACCCTAAAGTATTAGCAGTAAGTCGTATATATTTTAGCCGATCCCCAGTTTGCCAAAACCTTTATGTAGGATAGTTACACTCTGCTTTGAACTGTATTATTTCGAAGTTGTAAAAAACTAATACAACACCGCTTAACATGGATTAGTTTACACCAAATAAAGAAGAGCCGTCAATCGTTTTCATCGCTGATTTTCAATAAATGTATTCGCTTTACATTTTCAATAAAAAAACAGATGCCAGCTGTACCCAAAACTGTACTAGTATACACCACTACACTGTACTACAATAGAAATGAAAATTTTGAATGAAATTGGCGTCGCGTTTATTAAAAAAAAGAGCTGTTCAAAGTCAGCTCTTTTTCACGTGATAGCCTGCGGCATCATATAGATCTTCCCGGGCATTATTATATTTTTCTGTTTGTTCATTAAATTCTCCGCTGTATTTAAGGACCTTTTCATAAGAAGCATTGACTTTATCGATCTGCTTGTCCAGATCATCTCGTGCCAAGTCTTTATCTTTCAGCTGCATATACAGCTTTTTATTAAGTTGAAGCGCTTTTTTATATTCTTCATACATGGAGCCGTATGATGTATATCTTTTCTTCATATGGCTTGCTGCGGCATCAGCCTTTTCTTTTATGTGTTTATCCTTAATTTGTTCAGCAGACGTTTTTGCTTCCTCAAATTCTGATTCCGATTTTTTGATGCTGTCATTTTCAATCTTCAAATGTTCTTCACGCTTGCTGACATTTTCTAGCGCTTCGTTAGATAAAGCAACAATTTTTTTATAATCATCCATATTGAGCTTCATAACATCATCGTAAAGCTGATTTTCCTTCGCCTCTAATTCTTCGAGCGTTTTCTGTTCTTCTAGAAACGGCTTTTCAGATTCCGCGGCTTTTTCTAATGAATGATGAAGTGAATCAACCGGGTCTTGTCCCATGCATCCTGTTAATATCAGTGTCATCGCACAAAAAGCTCCGATTTTCATTCCAGGCCGCCGTTTTATTGCGTCTTTCACGTTAAATCCCCCAATCTTGACAGTTTCTACTATAAAATCCATGGGGACGTTTGGCAATAGCTGTACCTGTATGAGGCAGCTCTGAAATCAAATCAAAAAATGAAAAATCAGGACAGATGACCATACAACTTTTTTGTTTTTACATAGGTTATAGTAGACGCTATGCCTACTTCTAAAGGCTCTGGCGTAATTAAAAGAGGAGGTTTTGTAATATGTATGGATATGGTTACGGCGGAGGCTGCTGCAGTTATGGTGGTTACGGATATGGCGGTTATGGCTACGGCCGCACCTTTGCGCTAATCGTTGTTTTATTCATTCTGTTAATCATTGTCGGAGCTGCTTATTTAGGCGGAGGCTGTTGCTAATTACACAGCTTGAACTTGACCAGCCATCTTCGGCTGGTCATTTGTTTCGTTGCACCTTTGTGAAGAAATCCGATATAATTTACATATTAAGCTTTAGGAGTGAAGTTTCTTGATTACTATGGAAAACATCGTACGTGACGGCCATCCAGCCCTCAGAGAGACAGCCGAACCTGTTGAGCTGCCTCCGACTGATGCAGAAAAACAGCAGCTGGCCGACATGATCGAATTCGTTAAGAACAGTCAAAATCCGGAATTAGCCGAAAAATACAGGCTGCGTCCAGGCGTAGGACTCGCAGCTCCTCAAATTAATATCAAAAAACGAATGATCGCTGTTCATGCGGAAGATGCTTCCGGTAAGTTATACAGCTATGCTTTGTTTAATCCTAAGATCGTCAGCCATTCTGTTGAAAAAAGCTACTTAACAAGCGGCGAGGGCTGCCTGTCTGTTGATGAAGCGATTCCCGGTTATGTTCCCCGCTATGCTCGCGTCAGAGTAAAAGGAACAACCCTTGAAGGCGAAAACATTGATATTCGTTTAAGAGGATTTCCGGCTATTGTGTTTCAGCACGAGATTGATCATTTGAACGGCGTTATGTTCTATGATCATATTGATAAGGAGAATCCTTTCAAAGAACCTGAAAATGCAATCGCGATTGAGCGCTAAAAAGAAAAACGGCTGGCACAGTGCCAGCCGTTTCTTTATTTTAAAAGACCTAATTCTTTCACAGCGTATGCAATTCCATCCTCGTCTACTGGCTTTGTTACAAAGTCCGCGATTTCTTTCAATTCAGGAACAGCATTTCCCATAGCTACACCTGTCCCGACATACTCAATCATTTGCAGATCGTTTAATCCGTCGCCGAAAGCATATGTATCGCTGATATCAAACGGTAGACGCTCGATCACTTTTTTGATCCCTTCCGCCTTCGAACCTCCATGCGGCAGAACATCAGTCGAATACTCATGCCAGCGCACTAAATCAAATTCAGGAAAAGCGGCATAAGCTTTTTCTTCTTCATCCTGGCAAAATAAAAGAAGCTGAAAAATTTCTTTACCTTCATAGAAAAGGTCATCAGTTTCTGGATAATCGGTTTTAAGGCTGCCGATTCCCTCCAAAACATGAGGGTGATCCGCAACAGTCGCTTTCATCGTGTCCTCAGCCATAAACACGACAGGATGTTTGCCCTCTCCCGCCTGCTTTAATAATCGCCTGATTGCCTCCTCAGACAGCGGATTTTTATAAATTACTTGATTTTCAAAGACAACATACTGCCCATTATAGGAGATAAATGAGTGTATGCCCAGCTCCTCCAAAATCGGCTTAACCAAAAAAGGAGACCGCCCGCTGGCAATAAACACATGATGCCCTTGGCGTTGCAGCTCCGCTACCGTTTTTCTCGTACTATCCGGTATATTCTTGTCATGATCATATATCGTACCGTCAATATCAAAAAAGATTAATTTTGAATCCATTGTAACTTCCCCTTTATCGTCTTGATCTGCAATTCCCACCCTCATCATACAAAAAGATTGCCATTCAGCAAACTATTTCATTCAAAAATCATATTAAATTCCATTAATAACCACGAAAAGTCTTCCTCAACCTCCGTATACTATTTGTATAAAAGAACTCTGGACAAATGTTTATAAAAGGAGGGACTGACAAATGCTGCGCAAATTAAGAAAGAAACTCAGAAGGCAATGGAACGGAATGCTCCGCAAGAAAGCCATTGCCTGACAAGGGATCTTTCACTTTTCGAGAGATCCTTATTTTGCTCAAGGCTTTCCTTATATTCCGTTTTCGAATATAATAGAGTAAGCGAGTCTAACATACGGCATTTAAGGAGAGATTTGGATGATTTATAAGGTATTTTATCAAGAAAAGGCTGACGAAGTACCTGTTCGGGAAAAGACAGATTCACTTTATGTTGAAGGCGTATCTGAACGTGACGTCAGAACAAAGCTGAAAGAGAAGAAATTTAATATTGAGTTTATCACACCTGTTGATGGTGCATTTTTAGAATATGAACAACAGAGCGAAAATTTTAAAGTATTGGAGTTATGAGCGGTATGAAATTTGTAAAAAATGATCAGACTGCTGTTTTCGCCCTCGGAGGTTTGGGCGAAATCGGTAAAAATACGTATGCAGTTCAATTTCAGGATGAAATTGTGCTGATTGATGCGGGGATCAAGTTTCCCGAGGATGAACTGCTCGGCATTGACTACGTTATCCCTGATTACACGTATTTAGTCAAAAATGAAGATAAAATTAAAGGGCTTTTTATCACCCACGGGCACGAAGACCACATCGGCGGTATTCCGTACCTGCTCAGACAAGTGAATATTCCTGTTTACGGCGGTAAACTCGCGATCGGCTTACTTCGGAATAAACTTGAAGAGCATGGATTATTAAGACAGACGAAACTGAACATTATCGGTGAAGATGATATCGTAAAGTTCCGCAAAACGGCTGTGTCATTCTTCAGAACAACACATAGTATTCCGGATTCCTACGGTATAGTTGTAAAGACGCCGCCAGGAAACATCGTACATACTGGAGATTTCAAATTCGACTTTACTCCAGTCGGCGAGCCAGCAAACTTGACGAAAATGGCCGAAATCGGAAAAGAAGGCGTTCTGTGCCTCCTTTCAGACAGCACAAACAGTGAGAACCCAGAGTTCACTATGTCTGAACGCCGTGTCGGAGAAAGCATTCATGACATTTTCCGCAAGGTAGACGGTCGAATTATCTTCGCTACATTTGCGTCGAATATCCACCGCTTGCAGCAGGTAATTGAAGCTGCTGTATTAAATGGAAGAAAAGTTGCCGTATTTGGACGCAGTATGGAATCGGCTATCGAAATCGGACAAACTCTCGGATATATTAACTGTCCTAAAAATACATTTATTGAGCATAACGAAATCAATCGTTTGCCTGCCAATAAAGTAACAATTTTATGTACAGGAAGCCAAGGGGAACCGATGGCGGCGTTATCAAGAATTGCAAACGGCACACACCGCCAGATTTCAATTAATCCTGGGGATACAGTCGTATTTTCTTCGTCCCCTATCCCAGGCAACACAATCAGCGTGAGCCGGACGATCAACCAGCTGTATCGCGCGGGGGCCGAGGTTATTCACGGACCTCTTAATGATATCCATACATCCGGTCACGGCGGACAGGAAGAACAGAAGCTGATGCTTCGTTTAATCAAGCCTAAATTCTTCATGCCGATTCACGGTGAGTACAGAATGCAAAAGATGCATGTCAAACTTGCAACAGATTGCGGCATCCCTGAAGAAAACTGCTTTATCATGGATAATGGTGAAGTATTGGCGCTTAAAGGCGATGAAGCTTCAGTTGCTGGCAAAATCCCGTCTGGTTCAGTATACATTGACGGAAGCGGTATCGGTGATATTGGGAATATCGTGCTTCGTGACCGCAGAATTCTTTCTGAAGAAGGTCTTGTCATTGTGGTTGTCAGCATTGACATGGATGGCTTTAAGATTTCAGCGGGACCTGATTTGATTTCCAGAGGATTTGTGTACATGAGAGAATCTGGCGACTTGATCAATGACGCTCAAGAGCTTATCTCAAACCACTTACAAAAAGTGATGGAACGAAAAACGACTCAATGGTCTGAAATCAAAAATGAGATTACAGACACGCTTGCGCCGTTCTTATATGAAAAAACGAAACGCCGTCCGATGATCCTTCCGATCATTATGGAGGTTTAAAAAAAGATGCACTCTCTTAGGAGTGCATCTTTTTTATTGCAATGCAATATGCTGAAATGACTTTACATCAAATAATCCCGTTGTCGTCATTTTGATATCAGGAATGACTGGCAAAGCTAAAAACGACAGCGTCAAAAATGGATTAAACCCGCCTGTGAAACCGATTAACGACAATTTATCATGCAGCGTCAGTAAGCTTTGATTTACCTGTTCTGCAGATTGGTCGGATAATAACCCCGCGATCGGCAGCGGAACTGAATGAAGCTCTTCTCCATTTTTTATGACCGTTAATCCTCCGCCAATTTCCTGCAGCTTATTAACTGCAGCCGTGATATCGGCATCATTTGTTCCGACTGCAATCATATTATGGGAATCGTGCGAGATGGTTGTAGCAATCGCTCCGCTCTTAAATCCAAATCCTTTCACAACACCAAGCCCGATTTCTTTTAAACCATTATGCCGCTCAACAACTGCAATCTTTAACAAATCGAGCTCAATGTCAGACTCAAAATCGCGAGCATTAGGTGCCTCGACATGTATCAATCGTGTTTCAAGCTGATTTGGAATGATTTGAATCACATTGATCTGCTGCTGTGAATCAATTGGCATATAAAAATTCTGTTTGTTAAGAGGAGCAGCAAGCTTAACAGAATCAAGCAGTGCTGGTTCTGGTGCCGCCGTTGAAGCACAATCTTGATAGATTGCTTTGCTGCCTTCAGCAACAGTCTGTCCTTTTACCATCGTCATTGTGACAGTGACGTTTTCCAGATCAGATACAAAGAGCAAATCAGCGTCAAAACCTGGGGCAATCGCTCCCTTTGTATCTAATCCATAGCATTCGGCTGCGTTAAGGCTTCCTAATTGATAGGCTAAAAACGGATTTAGTCCGGCTTGAATCGCCATTTTCACCTGATGATTCACACTACCCTCTGACAATAAATCATCCACATGCTTATCATCCGTACAGAAGAAGAAACGGCGCGCGTTCTTTTCATTCACCGCCGGCAGCACATTGAGAGTGTTTTTTGCGACTGACCCTTCACGCATCATCACATACATTCCCCTTCTAATACGATCAAGGGCTTCTTCCTTCGTCGTTACTTCATGATCGTTTAAGACCAATGCGGTTCTATATATGTTAATGAGGTCTGTAGATAAACCCGCCAAATGACCGTCTATCCGCTTTCCTGCTACACGGGCATCGAGCAGTTTCTGAACCATATCTTCTTCAGCCTGCTGAACCGACACATAATCCATAACTTCAGCCAGCCCCAATACTTCTTCCTCTTCGTAAAAAGGCTTTAAATCGGCAGCTTTGAGCACTGCGCCTGATCGCTCAAAGCTTGCGGCAGGCACACTGGAGGGGAGCATAAAATGGATATTCAGCGGTGTTTGCCGAGCCTGTTCAATCATGAATGCAATCCCTTTTTCCCCAGATACATTCGCGATCTCATGCGGATCGGTAACAACGGTCGTCACGCCATGCGGTAGTACCGCTTTAGCGAACTCTATTGGTGTAACCATTGATGACTCAATATGTACATGTCCATCAATAAAACCCGGAACAATCATTTGTCCCTCTGCATCAATGATATTTTCGCCTTCATACTCGCCGAGGCCTACAATGACTCCATCTGTAATCGCAATATCTTCATATATCCACCCTTGATTATATACGTCCATGATTTTTCCGTTCTTAATGACGATATCAGCTTTTTGTCTTCGGGCTGAAGCATTCAGCCTATTGACCAGCTCTTCTTTATTCAAATAGGCCCCTCCTCTTTTTTATTATATGGTACAATATGCTATCGGAACGCCTATGCTTAGTCAATAAAATTTTAGGAAATTGACGCTCATTTCATTAAAGTTGTTATATTCTGATAATATTAAAAACCGCCCTTTGGGGACGGCTTGTTTTACTGCTATTTTGTATGAAGAACTCTTTTTTCAAAACGGGAAATGTCTGTAACTGATCCAATGACGATGAGAATATCTTCTTGATGTATAACTTCCGTCGCAAGAGGTGATACGATGACTTCCTTGCCCCTTTTGATGGCTACGATGTTAATACCGTATTTCGCACGAATATCTAAATCGAGAAGCGTATTTCCAGCCAGACGGCTGTTAGCTACGATTTCAACAAGACTATGCTCTTCAGACAGCTCCAAATAATCAAGTACGTTGTTGGACACGATGTTATGTGCAATTCGTTTTGCCATATCGCGTTCTGGGTGGACGATGTGATCTGCACCGATTTTAGACAGCACTTTTTCGTGATAATCATTCTGTGCCTTAACTGTAATGGTATGAACGCCAAGTTCTTTCAGAATGAGAGTCGTTAAAATACTCGCTTGAATATTTTCTCCGATTGCAACAATAACGTGGTCAAAATTTCGCAGACCCAAATTTTTCAGGACAGATTCGTCTGTTGAATCACCGATAACGGCGTGGGATGCGATCTTGGCATACTCGTTGACTTTATCTTCATCGATATCCATCGCCATAACTTCGACGCCTTCTTCGCTTAATGCTTTGCAAATACTGCCACCAAAACGGCCTAGTCCAATTACCGCAAATTCTTTTTTCATAATGGTGCTCCTTTACCTGACTTCATATTGATCAAATTTTATCATATTCTTTTGTAACAGTGTTAATTTCGTTACCCTTTTGGAAGCGAATTCATATGCTGCTTGAGCTTTTCAGCAAACCCCGGTGACAAATACAGCTCCGCTCCGCGTTCAATTTCAATCTGATAGTGCTGAGGTGGGGCAGTTTCCGCTTCTTTTTGGAGGACGAGAAAAGTTAAGCAGTCTGTGTAGCGCCTTCCGCCTGCCTCAACGTCTACAAATGCCGGCCGATACGTAAGAGATTCAACGCCTTCCCTTTTATACAGATAGGAGAGAGCAGAGAAAGGAATACGATATAAAACGCCTTCTGTTGTTCCTCCGTCTTCTATCATATCCGCTCTTGAGCCGTCTTCCCTTTTTAGGGTGAAGCGGGTTGTATAACCTTTTAAAACAGCTCTTCCCACTGGATCTTGAAAATAGTGATCGACTCCTGCCTTTTGAAAGCGGGCATTGTCCATGCAGGACCCATAGGCAAAATAATAAACAGGATTTTGCGATTTACTGATCATCTGATGTTCTTTCCAGTCGCCGCTGCTTATTATCGGAAAGCCGGCACACTCGTCTTTGTTCATAAAATAAACAAGCGCTTTTTTGATCCCGGCATCCGTTTCTACAAGCACCGTTTGTTTATCATAGCCTTGATAAAATTGATCGAGCTTATGTATACACAATTCATCTGCTTCATATACCTCGCCGCATATATAGCCCTCATCTTCATAAACGGCTGCGGGCCCCTCTTTTGCAGCAAACAGACATCCCTTCGTTCTGGCCTGCTCACTGATACATGCCGATTGTGCAAGCAGATGATGATTTTCTTCATGTTTTCTTAATGTCCCGTATACAAACAGAAGCGAGTTCATCTTCATTTTTCCCCTCTCAGCTGTCTGAAGTTAAAGGCAAAACAACTTGAAAGACGCTGCCTTTTCCAGCTTCACTTTCGATTTTCAATTCCCCGTCATGTTCTTTCAAAATTCTCAAACAAATGGCAAGTCCGAGTCCGGTTCCCTTTTCTTTTGTTGAATAAAAAGGTTTGCCAATCTGTTTCAGCTTTTCCTGCGGCATGCCGTACCCTTCATCTTTGACGCTTATCACTGCATGAGAGGCTGTTTTAGCAGTCGAAATGGTTACGACACCGCCTTTTGGCATTGCCTCAATCCCATTTTTAATGATATTGATAAAGACCTGCTTCAGCTGATTTTCGTCTCCGTTAATCATACAGCCATCTGTCTCTTTGAAATTTTTTTCTATGACGATATTGGACAGAATAGCATTGGTATCAAGCAATGTCGTGACTTGTTTCAGGATCTCGTTGAGCTGATGCATTTTAAATGTGACCGCCTGCGGTTTTGCAAGCAGCAACAGCTCACTGAGCACCAAATCGATTCTTTTAATCTCTGAAAAGATGATGTCAAAATAGCCTTTTCTGTCCGGATATTGTGTTTTCATAATCTGAAGGAAACCGCTGACAGATGTTAAAGGGTTTCTGACCTCGTGTGCAATGCCAGCGGCAAGTTCACTCGTGATTGACAGTTTTTGAGATTCTCTCGCCAGCCGTTCATTAATCTCAATGAGCTCATCTTCAGCCTCTTTCCGCTCAGTAATATCTGACATTGTACCCAGGCTGCCTGTAAATTGGTCATCTCGGTCGTAGTAAAGTTTATAATGAACTTCTCCCCAAAAAATCGTGCCGCTCTTTTTCACGTATTTTGCCGTAAACATGCCAGAAGACGCTTTGTTTTGAATTTGGCTGTTAATGTGGTCGGCTACGTGCTTTTCTTTTATGAAGTAATCATTATACATCGTTCCCATACATTCACTGATTGAAAAGCCGGTTATGGATGCCCACGCTTGGTTTAAATATGTAATTTCGCCTTTTGCATTCGTTTGAAATACGATTTCCTGCAAATTATCCATGATGCGGTTTTTTTCTTCAGAAAGCTGTTTATACTTCCATTCATTATCCTTCATTTTCTTAACCAGCTGCTGTTTCTCATCAATATAATAAGCCAGCATCCAGACACTTACCAGCGTGACTGCAGTATACACAATATCAACAGGCCAATTAATCGGGTTTTTGCCTATAAAATAAAATAAATAATCCCAAAACATTATAAAAATCATTGCCAAAATGATGGAAATGATACGAGCTTGATATTTTCTCATATGACCACCTGCCGCTTGTGTTTCTCTACTTATTGTACCATTCTTCGACAAATAATTGAGTAAAATATGTAAAGTATCCCAAATCATTCATTACCTAATGTTCATGATGTCATATCTTAGGGGCGGTAATCAGAAATTGGCACGAAAAAAGACGGAGATGATATCGCTCCGCCTTTTTCAAACATGATATTATTCTTTTAAAGCGGCTTGAATTTCTTCGAGAAGCAGCTGTGCACCTTCAGGACTTAACGTAATTTTACCGTTGCCGTATTCTTTATTTTCTGAAGTGATTTCTCCGGTCATTAAACAGACGCCATGAGGTTTGTACTTTTTCAAGATAATTTTTTCTCCGTCAACAAAAAACTCAATACTGTCTTTTATAGCAATATCAAGTGCCCGTCTTAATTCTATCGGCATGACAATACGCCCTAATTCATCTACTTTTCTTACAACACCTATTGATTTCATAAAAACCCTTCTTCCTTTAAATGTTTCTTTTCTCATGTAATGTTTAAGGATGTACCTCAATATATCGTAGACGTACGAAACTTAGAAAAAGTTTCCCGCTTTCTATAAAGAAGTACAAGATATTTTTTCCATAAAACCGAAAAATGTATTACTTCTGTTACACAGTTCCGCGATTTTTTACAAAAACATTTCTTTACCGACGCACACCCCCAAAAATCGCTTCATTTCTTAGAAACTTTAAATGTAGAATCATATAAAATCAGGATAAAGATTGGGTGAAAACATGTTTCAATCAACTGAAATCGGGATTGACTTAGGAACAGCTAATATACTTGTTTACAGCAAAAATAAAGGGATTATCTTAAATGAACCATCTGTTGTCGCAGTGGATACAACGACAAAAGCAGTTCTTGCGATCGGGGCTGACGCGAAAAACATGATCGGTAAAACACCGGGAAAAATTGTCGCTGTCAGACCAATGAAAGATGGTGTAATCGCAGACTATGATATGACAACCGATCTGCTAAAACACATTATGAAAAAAGCCGCAAAAAGCATCGGCATGTCGTTCAGAAAACCGAACGTAGTCGTTTGCACACCTTCAGGCTCAACCGCAGTAGAACGCCGCGCCATCAGTGATGCGGTGAAAAATTGCGGCGCGAAAAACGTCCATTTAATTGAAGAGCCAGTAGCAGCAGCGATCGGAGCGGATTTGCCGGTAGATGAGCCGGTTGCCAATGTGGTGGTAGACATCGGCGGTGGGACGACGGAAGTCGCGATTATTTCCTTCGGCGGCGTTGTTTCCTGCCACTCTATCAGAATAGGCGGAGACCAGCTTGATGAGGATATCGTTTCTTTCGTTCGGAAAAAATACAATTTACTGATCGGCGAACGCACAGCTGAGCAGGTAAAAATGGAAATTGGCCATGCCCTGATTGAGCATGTTCCTGAAGCAATGGAAATTCGGGGACGCGACCTCGTGACAGGCCTTCCAAAAACCATTATGCTTCAATCTAATGAAATTCAAGATGCAATGCGTGAATCTCTCCTCCATATTCTCGAAGCCATCAGAGCTACACTTGAGGACTGCCCGCCTGAATTAAGCGGAGATATTGTTGACCGCGGCGTTATTTTAACAGGCGGCGGCGCGCTCCTTAACGGGATTAAAGAATGGCTCACAGAAGAGATTGTCGTGCCTGTACACGTGGCGCAAACCCCGCTTGAATGTGTCGCAATCGGCACCGGCCGTTCTTTAGAAGTGATTGATAAGCTTCAAAAGGCGGTTAAATAGTCTTTTCCTGAAAAAAATCTCACATACAGCAAATTTCTTGCTTCTTTTTTCCTCATTCCCTTCATATTGTGGGAAATGGAGAAACGTTAAGGAGGAAACTGATGCTAAGAGATTTAGGAAGAAGAGTAGCGATCGCAGCCATTTTAAGCGGAATTATTCTTGGAGGCATGAGCATTTCTTTAGCAAATATGCCTCATTCGCCTGCAGGCGGCACTGTAAAACTGAATCATCCGTAATATCGAAAGACCCAAGACATGTTGTTTTGGGTTTTTCACTTTGGCCTCCTTTCTTTCCTTTATAGGATCATATTTGATATGATGAGAAAAAAGCTTAAGGAGGAATAATTCATGGATTCATTTTCACAGAAATTAAATACATATGCGCAGCTGGCTGTAGAGGTCGGGGTAAACGTCCAAAAAGGCCAGTATGTAGTCGTAAATGCTTCAACAGATGTACGGGATTTTGTCCGCTTAATTGTGAAACATGCATATGAAAAAGGTGCAAAAAATGTCACGGTGAATTGGCAGGATGACGAAGTCGCCAAATTAAAATATGAACTCGCGCCGTTTGAAGCTTTTGAAGAATACCCTGAATGGGAGGCAAAAGGCAGAGAAGAGCTTGCTAAAAAAGGTGCCGCTTTCATCTCTGTTGTGTCGTCAAACCCAGACTTACTAAAAGGTGTAGATTCTAAACGGATTGCTGCCTTCCAAAAAACAGCAGGCAAAGCATTACATACATACAGACAATATATTCAATCGGACAAAGTCAGCTGGACTGTCGTAGGTGCGGCGTCAGCGGGCTGGGCTCAAAAAGTTTTTCCAGGCAAATCAGAGGAGGAAGCGATTCAGCTTCTGTGGGAAGAAATTTTTAAAGCGACGCGCGTAAACGAAGACAATCCGGTGCAAGCGTGGATTAATCATGATCAAAATCTTCATGAAAAAGTTGACCATTTGAACGAGAGGCATTATGCCGCTTTACATTATCAAGCAGAAGGAACTGATTTAACAATTAAGCTCCCTAGGAAGCATCTTTGGGCTGGTGCTGGAAGCGTGAGTGAAAGCGGCCATGAGTTTATGGCCAATATGCCGACAGAAGAAGTATTCACACTTCCGCAAAAAGACGGGGTCGACGGAGTGGTATCAAGCACAAAACCGTTAAGCTATGGCGGAAATATTATTGAAAACTTCACCCTCACGTTTGAAAATGGCCGTATAATCGATATTAAAGCCGAAAAAGGTGAGGACATTTTAAAAGAACTGGTGGAAACAGATGAGGGTTCTCACTATTTAGGTGAAGTGGCGCTTGTTCCATACGATTCACCTATATCACAATCAAATATTCTTTTCTATAACACATTGTTTGATGAAAACGCGTCAAATCATTTGGCGATCGGAAGTGCATATGCCTTTAACATTGAAGGCGGAAAACAGATGTCTCGTGAGGAGCTTGTTAAAGAAGGCTTAAATGAAAGCATTACACACGTGGACTTTATGATTGGTTCTAAGGATATGAATATTGACGGAATTACGTCAGACGGAAAAAGAGAGCCTATCTTCAGAAACGGAAATTGGGCTTTTTAAATAAAACAAAAGGAGGCTTTTCGCCTCCTTTTTATTTTTCTGCTTCATACATTTGCAGATTGGCATAAACCGTTTCTAATATAGGTGCTGCAAGAGATAAACGCTTTGCTTTTTCAAGCAAAAAGCCGTGCAGGTGGTCGCCTTCAGTCGTTTGTCCGTTTTCCATATCACGAAGCATGGATGATTTCATATGATAAGACATGCTTGTCATCGTACGGAAGCTCTCTTCTTCAAGATCCGGATCTGCAGGAACGCCTTCTTTTCGCAGAATAGCGCCAATTTCCGCAATAAGGGTTTGGACCGTGTGACGTCCGCCTTCTGTCTCAAGGATCGGGCCAAGCGGTCTTTGAAATAACGTTGTGATCCCCGCTTGCGCCGCAATAAACAGATACTTTTTCCAAATGTCCTTCTCGATATGCCCGCTGATAATGACTTCTGCATTCACGCCTGAAAATGCCTCTTCAAGCGCTGTTATTCGTTCCGTACGCTCACCGTTCCACTCTCCGAATACAAAACGATGCGATGCACTCGTATGATGAATTTCTCCCTTATTGTCTAGAGCACTTTCTATAAAACACAAGCCGCCCAGCACCTGTTCTTTTGAAAATGCCGTAAACAGCTGCTCGTAGTGGCGGTACCCATTTAAGAAAGGGATAATGACAGATTCGCGATCGACAAACGATTTGACATCGTCTATCACCTGACCAAGTGAATATGCTTTAGAAGCAATGATAACGATGTCAAAATGCCCGGTTTCTCCGGCACTGATTAATGCGGGCTGAAATGATACATCCCCCTTTTCACTATGGATGACAAGCCCGGTTTCTTTTAACTGCTCAGCTCTATTATGGCGTACGAGAAATGTTACATCATTGCCTTTCTCTGCAAGCCGACCGCCAATATATCCGCCTACTCCTCCTGCTCCGACAACTAAACATTTCATGCTGTGATCTCCTTTCAACTCTATGTATCAAAAAAAAGCAGAGGAATCTCTGCTTCTTTTATTACGCGTATAGTTCAGCCAGTTTTTTCTGCACATCAGCATTTTCAAGGAACTCATCATAGCTCATTTGCTTATCGACGATGCCGTTAGGTGTAATTTCTATAATTCTGTTGGCAATTGTCTGTACAAACTGATGGTCATGGGAAGTGAACAGCATAGCGCCTTTAAAGCTGATTAAGCCGTTATTGAGCGCTGTAATGGATTCTAAGTCTAGATGGTTGGTCGGCTCATCTAAAATTAAAATATTAGCGCCAGAAAGCATCGCTTTCGACAGCATACAGCGAACCTTTTCTCCCCCGGATAGTACATTTGCTTTTTTGTGGACTTCTTCTCCGGAGAACAGCATGCGACCTAAGAATCCGCGTAAAAAGCTCTCACTTTGGTCATGAGGAGAATATTGGCGAAGCCAGTCTACAAGATTCAGATCACTGCCTTCGAAATATTCGCTGTTGTCTTTTGGAAAATACGCTTGAGATGTCGTAACGCCCCATTTAAACGTTCCGCTGTCAGCTTCCATTTCCCCGGAAATGATTTTAAACAGCGTAGTAACAGCCAATTCGTTGCGGCCAGTGAAAGCAATTTTATCTTCTCTATTCATAATAAAGCTGACATTGTCGAGCACCTTTACGCCATCGATTGTTTTCGTTAAGCCTTCCACCCGAAGAACATCATTTCCGATTTCCCTTTCAGGCGTAAAGTTAACATAAGGATAGCGGCGGGAAGATGGTTTAATATCATCCAGCGTAATTTTTTCGAGAAGTTTCTTTCTTGATGTAGCCTGCTTAGATTTAGACGCATTGGCGCTGAATCTAGCGACAAACTCTTGAAGCTGTTTAATTTGCTCTTCTTTTTTCTTGTTCGCTTCTTGAGAAAGCTTTAACGCCAGCTGGCTTGATTCGTACCAGAAATCATAGTTTCCGACATAGATTTGGATCTTGTTAAAATCAAGGTCAGCAATGTGCGTACACACTTTATTTAAAAAGTGACGGTCATGGGATACGACAATAACAGTGTTTTCGAAGTTAATCAGAAACTCTTCCAGCCACTGAATCGCCTGAAGGTCCAAGTGGTTCGTCGGTTCATCAAGCAGCAGAACATCCGGCTTGCCGAATAATGCCTGTGCTAAGAGCACTTTTACTTTCTCTGAACCGCCAAGGTCTTCCATCTTCTTCGTATGAAGGTCTTCTGAGATACCAAGGCCTTTTAAAAGAATCGCAGCTTCACTTTCCGCTTCCCATCCGTTCAGCTCCGCAAATTCACCTTCGAGCTCAGCAGCACGAATTCCATCCTCGTCTGAGAAATCAGGCTTCATGTAAATGGCGTCTTTCTCCTGCATGACTTCATACAGGCGTTTGTGGCCCATAATAACCACTTTCAGCACTTCATACTCTTCGTACTCAAAATGGTTCTGCTTCAAGATGGCAAGACGCTCGCCAGGACTCATATGAACATCGCCTGTCTGAGGCTCGATTTCGCCTGAGAGCACTTTCAGAAACGTTGATTTACCGGCACCATTTGCACCAATTAACCCATAGCAGTTGCCTGGGGTAAACTTAATATTAACATCTTCAAATAACTTGCGATCCGCAAACCGCAAGCTTACATTATTTACAGCAATCATTTATTATCCTCCATCATGTCTATCATCAATAAAAGTATACCATGAATGCAGGGCAAGAGAAATGATTCCCTGATAAAACAAGAGAGAAAACACTTATACACTCAAACCGGCCGGCTATGTTACAATTGAACAGAGAGAATGCATCCGGCTGGAAAATTACACACTCTCATGGAGGAACACGTTGAGGCTTTTAACACTTACTGAATACTGTTTATTGATCTTTTTTACGGGTTTTTACCTTGCCGTAACAGGCTTTACCGCCAAAGATATCGGCCTATATATTGGAATAGCCCTAATTTACATATTTTCGCACATTTTCTCTAAACGACTTTTAGAAAAGCGCGGAAAAGAGAACAAACAGGTTCACCTTTTCTTCAGTGTACTGGCCATTATCGGTTCAGTGTTCATTACTGTATTATGCATTGCATTGGTCGCTTCTTTTTCAAATTAAAAAACGCCTGCTGTCCAAAGGCCAGCAAGGCGTTTTTATTTTGTTTGACGCATTTCGTTAAACGGGAAAAAGACAAACTTCGATGTGCCGACAATCCGGTCTTCCGCAATCAGTCCCAGCCCGTTTCGGCTGTCCATTGAATTCAGCCGGTTATCTCCCATGACAAAATATTTGCCTTTCGGAACCTTAACCGGTCCAAAGTCGCCTGTCAGACTGACACCAAGTTTTTCTGCTTCCTTTTTGTTTTTAGACAAGTAAGGCTCGGCTACTTTTTTTCCGTTTATATAAAGCGTGTCATCCTTCATTTGAACGGTTTCTCCGGGCTTTCCGATCAATCGTTTTACGTAATGGATTTTCGAAGTCTCACCGTTGATAATGACGATATCTCCGCGCTTCAGCTCGCCGATATAGTTGACTGTCTTATTCACAAACAGCCTTTCTCCATCATGTAATGTGGGATACATAGATGAACCTTCAACTAAATAGGGTTCAAACAAAAAGTGACGGATCAGGAGAGCCAGCAGAACCGCGATGACAATCGCTTTTCCCCATTCCAAGTACGTATTGGTTTTTTTCTTCGCCGTTTTTTCAGTTTTCGTGTTTTTTTCCTCGGTCAAAGTGTTTCCTCCTAGACGATTGCTATGTCAGTTGTTTCCCTTCTTTTACTTTATCATAAAAGATAATAAAATACATAACTTAACCGCGCTCCAGCGAGCAGGATAAAGAAAAAGCGTCCTTTTGAATCAGGACGCTTTTTTTCTTATTTCTCTGTTACAGGTTTTTTAACGACGCCGAGGATAATTGCCATCACGACAGCACCGATCACGATACTTAATAGGTAAAGCAACGGATGGTTTGTAATAAAGGCTACGAACACTCCTCCGTGAGGTGCCGGAAGCGTTACACGGAAGAATTCAGTTAATCCGCCGGCAACAGCTGCACCAACGACAGCAGCTGGGATGACGCGAAGTGGATCAGCCGCAGCAAACGGGATCGCTCCCTCTGTTACGAATGCAGCACCCATGAAGTAGCATGTAATACCTGCTTCACGGTCACGCTGAGAGAACTTGTTTCGGAAAATTGTTGTTGCAAGTGCGATACCAAGCGGAGGAACCATACCGCCGGCCATAATCGCTGCATGAGGCGCATAGTTGCCTGCATCGATCATCGCGATACCGAACGTAAAGGCTGCTTTATTAAGCGGACCGCCCATATCGATCGCCATCATACCGCCTAAGATAATACCCATTAATACAAGGTTGCCAGTACCAAGGCTTTCAAGCCAGTTTGTTAAGAAATCCATAAATGCTGCTACCGGTGTATTCACAACGAAACGCATGATAATACCAGTTAAGAAAATACCAAGCAGCGGATAAATTAATACAGGTTTCAGTCCGTCAAGTGACTGCGGAATAAAGACGAATGCTTTTTTCAAAAGAACAACGATATAACCAGCCAGGAATCCGGCAATTAATCCGCCTAAGAATCCAGCATTTGCTTGAGTAGCCATAAATCCGCCGACCATACCAGGCGCAAAACCAGGACGGTCTGCAATACTCATTGCGATGAATCCGGCAAGAACAGCCACAATTAATCCTAATGCATTGTCACCGCCGATAAACTTAAGAGCTGCAGCAAACGTGTTGTAAGTAGGATCATCCGGATTGGAAGAATTAATTCCCCAGAAGAATGAAATCGCAACGAGGATACCGCCGCCGACTACGAACGGAAGCATGTTGCTGACACCGCTCATCAGATGTTTATAAAACGCACTTCCGATGCCGCCGCCAGATTTTCCACTCGCACCATCTTCATCGTTTGAAGCTGAAGAACCGCCGCTGCCTTGATAAATCGGCGCATCTTGATTCATCGCTTTTTCGATAAGCTCTTGCGGGCGTCTGATACCTGCTGTAACAGGTACTTGAAGCACGCGCTTGCCTTTAAAGCGCTCCATTTCAACCTGCTTGTCCGCTGCGACAATGATTGCAGGTGCATCTTCAATTTCTTGGGCAGTCAGCTTGTGTTTAATACCGCTTGAACCGTTTGTTTCGACCTTAATGTCCACACCAAGCTCTTTCGCTTTTTCTTTAAGGGCATCCGCAGCCATGAATGTGTGTGCAATACCTGTCGGACATGCAGTCACCGCTAGGATTTTTCCTTTTCCGGCAGGTGCTGGTGCCGCTTCTTCTTCCTCTTCCTCTTCGTCATCATCTTTATCGTGCTGGTTAATGATGTCGATGATGGCATCTTCAGACTCAGCTTCAAGGAGCTGCTTGCGGATTTCTTCACGCATTAACAGCGTTGAAAGTCTTGACAATGCTTCAAGGTGAGTGTTGTTCGCGCCTTCAGTCGCCGCAATCATGAACACCAGGTGAGCCGGCTGGCCGTCTAATGATTCATAATCGACACCGTCTTTTGAACGTCCGAACGCGATCGCCGGGTTGATAACGCTTGCCGTTTTCGCATGCGGGATAGCGATTCCTTCACCGATACCCGTTGAGCTTTGGCTCTCACGATTTAAAATGGCTTCTTTGTAGGCTTGTCGGTCATTTAACTTTCCAGCCTTATCAAGAACAGTGACCATTTCGTCAATAACATTTTCTTTTTCTTTGCTCTCAATATTAAGCTTTATCGTATGCTTCGTTAAAAGCTCAGTTATTTTCACTTTTGTTTCCTCCTCTATAGACGTGTGACCTTAACTTCAGGAAGAAGCTGCTGGACAAATTCTTCTGTTCCAAGTTCTTCGGAGAACGCGGTAGCGCTGCCTGATGTCACTCCTAAGCGGAATGCTTCTTCAAGCGGCAGCTGTTTGGAAATACCGGCAAGGAACCCTGCAACGACGGAATCTCCCGCTCCGACTGAGTTTACCAATTTCCCCTTTGGCACGTTAGCAAAATAAACACCTTCGTTCGTAAACAGAAGCGCTCCGTCTCCTGCCATGGATACGATTACATGTTCAGCACCTTGTTCTACAAGCTTTTTCCCATAAGGAACGGCTTCTTCAACAGATGTAATTGTCGTGCCGAACATTTCTCCAAGCTCATGATGGTTTGGCTTCATCAAAAACGGTTTCATTTCTGTCGCTTTCAAAAGCGCCTCGCCTGAGATATCCAGAACAACTCGTGCGTTCTGCTGTTTGCAGGCCTCTGCGATTTTTTCATAAGTATCGTGAGGCAGTGAAGATGGAATGCTTCCCGCAAGGACGACGATATCTCCCTCTTGCAGAGATTGGAACTGTTCTAAAAAGGCTTTGAAATCTTCACCCGAAATTGTCGGTCCCTGCCCGTTAATTTCAGTTTCATCACCAGTTTTCAGCTTTACATTGATACGGGTATCTCCTTTTACTTCAGAAAAAGCTGTTTCCAGGTTCTCTTCCCGCAAAAATGTTTTGATATATTCTCCGGTAAATCCGCCGACGAATCCGAGCGCTTTAGACGGTACATGGTGTCTTTTCAGCAGTCTCGATACGTTGATGCCTTTGCCCCCTGGATACTTTGTATCGTATACGGAACGGTTCAGGCCTCCTACAGTAAAATCTTCAACGTGAACAATATAATCGACAGATGGATTAAGTGTTACAGTGTAAATCATGGTTTCACTACCTTTACGACAGTTTTTTCTTGGTAATTATCGAATGTAAGCTCTTCAGCGTCAGTCGTAATGATTGTTGCGTCGCCTATTCCGGCGAATGCCGAAAATGAAATTTCTCCGAATTTCGAAGGGTCTGCTAAGACGTAAGCGTGTTTTGCCTGTTTGACAGCTTTCTGTTTTAAAAGGGCCTCATCAGGGTCCGGCGTTGTGAAGCCAGCCTCTGTATGCACACCGTTTGTCCCCAGAAAGCTCTTGTCGAATCTGTACTGATCCATGGCAATCAGTGAAGCGCCTCCAATAACCGCGCCCGTTCTGTGCTTTACGTATCCTCCAAGCAGATAAAAAGAAATTTCTTTCCTTATTAATGCTTCGATATGCATCACCCCGTTTGTGACAACGACAATATCTTTGCTTTTATCCATAAAATCAATCATGTGCAAAGTCGTCGTGCCTGCATCAAGGTAAATGCAGTCCCCTTCTTCTAAAAGTGAAGCAGCTTTTTCAGCAATCTTCAATTTGTCGTGAAGGTTTTTGGATGATTTTTCAAGCATATCGGGTTCAAGTCTGATATCGGAAAGCTTGGCCGCTCCCCCATGAACACGCTTTAAAAAACCGCGTTCTTCAAGTGTCGATAAATCTCTTCTGATTGTTGATTCAGAAGCATTTGTCAGATTTATGAGCTCTTGAATTTTTACCACATCATACTTTTCTATTTGATCAATAATCAATTGATGCCGTTCAGGAGTTAACATGCTTCACCTCCTAATGAAAACGTATTCATTTTGAATACAATTTCATTGTAAACGCTCTTTTCAATTTAGGCAACTAAAATCATTCAAATTCATTCAATAACTATCAAAATCTTTCACGTTTCTCCATATTAACGTATGTCTATAGGGTTTGTAAACTGTAAATTCGACAAAAATAAGGACAATTGTACGACATTTTCTTCTTATTTTAATGAAAAAAGTCTTTTATATTCATAGTAGAAACCATTAAACATAAAAAAACCTCATGCATGTTGCATGAGGTTACTCATAACGCAGCGCTTCAATCGGATCAAGCTTTGCGGCTTTATTTGCAGGAAGCATGCCGAAAATAACACCAATGAGCATACTGAACAGCACGCCCCCGCATACAACCTGCCAGGATATGAGTGACGGCCAGCCCGCAATGGCAGAAACAAGCGCGGCCCCTCCGTATCCGATTCCAATCCCAATCAGTCCGCCGATAAGCGTCAATACGACTGATTCAATTAAAAACTGAGTCAGAATCTGCCCCCTCGTCGCACCGAGTGATTTTCTGATTCCGATTTCTCGCGTCCGTTCTGTGACTGATACGAGCATAATATTCATGACACCGATTCCGCCCACCAAAAGAGAGATCCCTGCAATTGAGCCGATAATCGTCGTCATAATCGCCGTTACTTTGCCAATCCCGGCAGCAATCTCTTCCATGTTCATCACTTGATACGAATCCTCTGTGCCATGATTGTCATTTACCAGCTGTGCCGCTTCTTTTCCAGCTGATTTTATGTCATCTGCTGATTCAACTTGCAATGATACATTACTGAAATCACTTGTGCCAAAAGAGGATTTCATCATATTAAATGGCACATACATTTCACTTAAACCGAAAGAAAGCAAGCCTGTTTCTTTTTTCAGCACGCCGATAATTTCAACAGGCTGTCCGTTGATCCAGACTACTTCACCGAGAGGGGAGGTTTTATTAAACAGCTCTTCAGCCATCTTTTGAGAGATGACTCCGGCTCTTTTCCCCGCGAGAAAATCATTGTCATTAAAGGTTCGGCCGCTATCGATTTCTAAAGAATTAGCATTCATGTATCCATCGTTTATGCCGTTAATCGTAACATCGGTTTCTTCCTCATGATAACGTGCTGTCATACTTTCAGAAGTCGAGGCAACGACTTGTTTGATGCCCTCTATCTCTTTTAAACCTTTAATATCGTTTTCTGTAAAAGTAGATTCTGCTAAGGCGTTCGGATTGCTTGCAAGCTCCTCATCGCTTGGCATATAGTACAGCTCCACGGTATTTCCCGGGCCGCTGATCGACTGCTTCAGCATTTGCTCGCCGCCCTGTCCTACCGCAACGACAACAATGACAGAGCCTACACCGATGATAATGCCGAGCATCGTTAAAATCGAACGCATTTTATGGGCAAGGACAGAGCTTAGAGCCATTCTGATGTTTTCTAACAGGCTCATTCTCCCACACTCCTTTGTCCGGAGCTGGCAGGAACAATGTTTCCGTCACGCACCATGACGATCCGATTCGTGCAATCTGCAACTTCCGGCTCGTGAGTAACAAGAACGATTGTCGTTCCCTCGGCATTTAATGCTGTAAATTGATCCATAATCGCCTCGCTTGTTTTCGTATCCAGCGCGCCGGTCGGTTCATCAGCTAAAATCAATTTTGGCTCATTCACGATCGCCCTCGCAATCGCCACCCGCTGCTTCTGTCCGCCCGACAGCTCATTGGGCATGTGGAACATTCGATCGGCTAACCCGACCTTTTCCAACGCTTTCTCAGCCCGTTCTTGCCGTTCTTTTTTGCCTATACCGGAATAAATCATCGGCAGCTCAACATTTTTTTTTGCGTTCAGCCGCGGAAGAAGCTGAAATTGCTGAAATACAAAACCGATAGACCGGTTACGGACTGCCGCCAATTCTTTATCTTTATATGAAGAAATATCTTCGCCGTCTATTTTATACGTACCGGAAGTCGGCCGGTCAAGACATCCGATAATATTCATGATCGTCGATTTCCCTGATCCTGACGGCCCCATAATCGAGACATATTCCCCTTGATGAATGTCCAAATCAATAGAATGGAGAACATCAAACGTTTCCTTGCCGATCTGGTAGCTTTTTCGCACATTAGAAAGCTGAATCATTTATGCTTTCACTTCCGTTCCATCGGTTACCTGATCAGAAGGATTCAAAATGACTTGATCATCTTGAGAAATTCCCTCTTTAATTTCTGTCAGATCATCTGTTACTTCACCGATTTTGACATCCACTCGTTTTGCTTTTCCGTCTTTTACTGTATACACATAATATTGATCATCTTCTTTTTTGACTGCCTTTGAAGGAAGCGTATTTGCTTTCCGCTTATCTGTTTCAATATTCATGATGAATTTAAACCCTGGCTTTCCTTCTGGAAGATTCCCTTTTATTTTCACTTGAAGCGGGTACTGGACCGCTTGTTCTGTTCCTTGTGCCGCAGTGCTTTCCTGCTGGTCCGGAACAAGTCCGACTGCGGAAACTGTGCCTTTCCATGTTTTATCCTGAATAACATCTGAAGTGAGTGTGACCTTCTGGCCTTTTTTGACTTTCAGTGTATCGTATTCAGACAATTTCCCTGAGACGACAAGGTCTTTCGGGTTGCCGATATGTATGACAGGCTCTTGAATATCTGATTTTTTGGATGCCGCTTCTTGGTTGACAGAAATAACGGTGCCTTCGATTTCGCTTTTCACTTGAAGATCTGACACCCGATTGGCAAGTGACTGCCGCTGAAGCTCGGTTTGTTTTAATTCGATCTCAGCAGCTTTTTCCTGCATTTGAAGCTCCGTCCGCTCAGATTCAATTTGTTTTTCTGCTTCTTTCTTGCCAACCTGTTTTTCCAGTTCTTTTTCTTTGCTGTCTAAGGCTTTTAACTTTTCTTGTATTTGGTCAATTTGAAGCTGATTCGATTGAGCCGTTAACTGGTTCTGTTCTTTTTCCAGGCTCAGCTGCTCATTTGTATAGGTGATCAAAGGCGTGCCCTTTTTAACTTTATCGCCTTCCTTTACTTTAATGTCTTCTAATGTCCCTTTATCCGCTTCATAAAACACATACTGTTCATTTGAAAATTTAAGTGTGCCGGGAACCATAACCGTTGACGAGATTTCTTTTTCTTCGAGGCCTCCCGTCTGTATCTTCTGGCCAGCGCTGCCGCTTGTCGGAGCGGCAGACCGGTAAATATTCATTCCAATAAAAAGAGCGACTAAAACTGCGATTCCAATTCCGATCCAGACTTTTTTCATAAGTTTATGCACCCGCCACAGAATTGATTAAACCTGAAAAGAACGAAAATGCAATCAGAATCCCGAAAAGAACAATCACTGAAATCCATCCTGCTTTTTTTGAGATGCCGCCTGTTTTGTGAAGTCCGATTGCCAATAATACATAGCTCCATATACTGAATATCTCAAAGGTATTTAACACGCTGGCGAGAGCTCCGTCAGATGGGATAATCCCTGCCAGTGACGTCGTGCTGTAAAGAGGATTCACGTCAGTCGTAAAAGCAACAATTCCGTTAACCAATAATCCAAGACTGCTAATCAAAGAGACAAACAGACCGAGAGAAAGCATTTTTTTGTATGTCGTAACTCCGCCTGATATTTTTACACAGAGCCAATAAATAAGAGGGGCAATAAATAACGCTGCGATACCGCCGAAAATAGCGCCTGCCATTCCTCCAAATTTGGTTATTGTTGCGACAGTTTCAATTTGTTCAGCTGATAGCCCTTGAGTGTCCCCGCTTTTCAAAAGCTCACTATAATCCGTACCGAGTGATTGCAGTACCGCGCCGACGATGATAATCGCTGCAACAATAAAAAGCGGTCCCCATACAGCCGGTCTTTCTCTTATTCTTTCAAATTGAACGGACGGACTTGTGATCACTCCGAAAAGTGATGGCTTTTCAGTCGCCATTCCGCTGTTTTTTTCTACATTTGTTTCCATTATAAAACCTCCTCTAGAATATCTAACAAATAGTACGGGAGAGGTATCAAAAAGTTTCATGTTTTTCTAATAAATTTCCAAAAGCCTTCAATATATAACTGAAGGCTTTTTATATTATTCTATCGCTGCACTGTATTGCGCTTTTACAAGCCCGGCATAGATGCCCCCTTTAGCGAGCAACTGCTCATGGTTTCCTTCTTCCATTTTCTTGCCGTGATCAAGAACAATGATGCGGTCGGCGTCGCGGATTGTGGACAATCTGTGGGCGATCATCACTGCTGTACGCCCATTCAGCAGCGTTTTTAACGCCTGCTGAATTTTCACCTCCGTCTCTGTATCAATACTGGCCGTTGCTTCGTCAAGGATGATAATAGCTGGATCGGCGAGCAATGCTCTTGCAAAGGAAATGAGCTGGCGCTGTCCGGCAGACAGTACGCTGCCCCTTTCCTCTACCTCTGTTTTGTATCCTTCTGCTAAACCAGAAATAAATTCATCCGCTCCGACCGCTTTGGCTGCTTTCATCACTTCTTCGTCTGAAGCACCCGGCCGGCCAAAACGAATATTTTCCATGATGGTCCCGGAGAAAATAAATGTATCTTGCAGCACAATGCTGATTTGAGTGCGCAGACTGGCAAGGGAGAGGTCCTTTATCGGAATGCCGTCTATTTTAATGGTGCCTCCCGTAGCATCATAAAAACGGCTGATTAAATTGGCGATCGTCGTTTTCCCGCTCCCCGTATGTCCGACAAGCGCAAGCGTCGAGCCCGCGGGGATAGAGAAGGAAACCGCGTGAAGGGCTTTTCGTTTTTCATCATACGAAAATTCAACCTCTTCAAAACTGATCTCCCCACTTATCTTTTTCTTATGAATGGCATCCGGCTTCTCCTTGACATTTGGCTGTTCGTCCAGAAACTCAAAAATCCGTTCGGATGATGCCATCCCCATTAACAGCTGGTTATAAACCTGGCCCAGTCTCGAAATAGGTTCCCAAAACATGCCCAGATAGAAGGCAAAAGAAACGAAGACGCCAATCGTGATGGTTTCATTCATGATGAGTGTGGCGCCATACCAAATCAAAACAGCAGTTCCTATCGCATTCGTCATTTCTACCAACGGACGGAACATGGCATTTTTTCTTGTTGCTTCCCGCCATGATTGATAGTTCTCCTGATTGACGCCGTCAAAATACGCCATGTTTTCTTCTTCCTGTGTAAATGCCTGCGTGACACGGATACCCTGAATGCTTTCGTTCAGATGAGAATTAAGCTTCGATTGCTTAAGGCGCACCGTTTGCCAGGAGCGGCGTATTTTTTTTCTGAGACTTGTTGAAATAAAAAACATGATCGGCAGTGTCACCATAATGGCGATAGTCAGCTCAGGGCTCAGTGTAAACAAAATGATGATAACACCGGCCAGAAGGAGCAAGTCGGTCAATAAGTTGATGACTCCGCTTGTAAAGAGCTCTTGAAGAGAGTTAATATCATTCATAATCCTGACCAAGATCGATCCGGCCGACCGCTGATCAAAAAATCGATGGGATAAGCGCTGCACATGGGTAAATAAATGCTGGCGCAAATCGTAAATCACATGCTGGCCAAGCTGATTCATCCACCTGATTCTTAACACATTGGCGGCATAATTGAGCACATATAAACCGCTAATGATAAAAATGAGCTGGGTCAGCAGCTCCGAGTTTCTCGCTGTAATCGCTTGATCGAGAACATAAACACCGATCAGAATAGGAATCACAAGCTTCACAGCAGTCCCAATCAATACAGTGAGAAAGGAAAGCGGCAAAATTGTTTTTCGATAAGGTTTGACATAACTCAGCAGCCGCCACATTTGAGCCCAGTTAAACGGCTTTTCAATGATTTCATCTGAAGAATAATAGAAACGCTCCAAAATCCCCTGTTTTTTTGCTTGTTTCATATGGCCCTCCCTATCCGACCTGATGCGGCTCATTGATCATTTTGACATCACGGTATTGCAAATCGTAAATCTTTTTATAGTAGCCGCCTTTTTCAAGAAGCTCGTGATGTGTTCCCCTTTCACAAATGCGCCCTTTATCAAAAACGAGAATTTCATCGGCGTGTTTCAATGAAGAAATGCGGTGAGCGATGATAAAGGTTGTGCGATTTTTCATGACTTCTTTTAAGGCAAGCTGTATGCTGTGCTCCGTTTGCATATCTACTGCGCTTGTGGCATCGTCCAATATTAAAACGCTCGGGTTCAAACAAATGGCTCTCGCAATGGCGATACGCTGTTTCTGTCCGCCGGAAAGTCCCATTCCCCTCTCTCCCAGCATGGTGTCATATCCATCAGGAAGCTCCATAATAAAGTCGTGAGCCTGCGCCCTTTTTGCCGCTTCGATGATGCCATCCATTGAGGCATCCGGCCTCCCGTACGAAATGTTTGATCGAATCGTAGATGAAAACAGAAAAGATTCTTGAAGTACGACCCCGATATTGGAGCGAAGGGTTTTTAACGAATAATCTGTGATGGGTTTGTGATCGATGGTAATCATTCCGCCAACAGGGCTGTAAAATCTGGTGAGGAGCTGTGTAACTGAGCTTTTGCCTGAACCTGTCGGGCCCAATAGTCCGATTATCTTCCCGCTGTTTGCCTCAAAGCTTACATTGCACAGCGCGTTTGTTTGTTCTTTTCCGTATGCAAGAGAAACATTTTTGAAATGGACATTTCCGGTTAATTTTTGTTTATGCAAAGCATGAGCATGGTCTGTGATGTCTTCTTCTTTTTCCAGAATTTCCAGCAGGCGTTCACCTGACGCTTTTGCTTGAGAGAACATATTGATTACAAAGCCTAAGTTCATAATCGGCCACATCATATAATTGACGAGGCTGAAAAAAGCGACAAGCTCGCCGGGATTAAGCTGATTTTGCATGACCAAGTAGCCGCCGTATGAGAGGAGAGCTACAATACAAATGTTCCCGATGAACTCCATTAAAGGGAAATACGCAGACCAAATGGATGATGTTTGTAAATATTGTGCCCTGTATTCCGCATTGGCTTTATTAAAAGTGCTGATCTGAAAATCTTCCCTTGAAAGAGATTTAACCGTATTGATGCCGCTGATATTTTCTTGGACTTTTGTATTGAGTTTCGCAAACGATTTGCGGATGCCTCTAAAGGCAGGATGGACCCTTTTGTCAAACTGATATACCGCAACAGCGAGAAATGGCAGAACAGCTATGGTCACAAGCGTAAGTGGAACAGAATAGTAAAACATGACTGACAGGCTGATGGCGACCAGCAGGCCGAATCGAATGAGCTCAGCGAGACCGTATGATAAGAAAAAACGAAGCCCTTCAACATCAGCTGTCAGCCTGGACATCAAATCTCCTGTTTTCGCATTATCATAATAAGAAAAAGAAAGCCGCTGCAGTTTTTCATACAGACCATTTCTCAGCCGATAAACGGATTTGATTCCAAACATATCACCTAAATATTGATGAAAAAAAGTGGCGGTTCCTTTCAAGGCCATTACCGCAATAAATCCTAAGCTGACCCATGTTGCAAGCTGATACTGCCGTCCCAGTACGATTTCATCAATCGTAATTTGCAGGATAATCGGGTAAACGACAGTAATCGCAGTCATCAAAAGCATGGCCAGAAGCGACCACATAAACACTTTTCTGTACGGCCAATAAAACATTTTTAACCTTTTAAATGTCTCCATATCCAGCACCTTTCCAATTTTTATCATCTTTACTATATCGATACCCGAAATAAATTTCTATTGTTTTTCAAAAATTCAGTCTAATGATGGAGTGGGTCTCTTACTTTATAGGGAGTCACTTATATGTAGAATAAACGCTTACAGAAAATCATTGTATGCTGAGGATGCTTGGGGATATGCGAAAAAAACACAGAAAAACCGGATGGCTGAATGCCGTCCGGTTTTCATCCACCGCTGACCGGCGGAATGATAGCTACCGTGTCACCTGAAGATACGGAGGTATTTTCTTTTACATAGCTTTCGTTAACGGCAATCATAGCTGTATCAATAGATTCGAGGCCGTATTGTTCTTTTAGACTCACTTTTATTTCATCTGTTGTTGCTTGTTCCATATCTATTTCCAATGCTTGTGTGCCGGCCTGTTCGGCAAGCCCTGCAAATAAAAGAATTTTAATCATGCTGCTCTCCCTCGCTTAAATCTGGTTTTCCGTTCGGATAAGCTGTTGTTTCAAGCTGGTCGCCGATCCATTGCTCACCGTCTTCCCAAATTTCTTTTTTCCAAATCGGCACAATCTGTTTAATTCGTTCGATCGCATACTCATTGGCTTCATAAGCAGCTTTTCGATGGGGAGAAGATACAGCGATCACGACCGCTGCTTCACCGATATCCAGCACACCTATGCGGTGCGTGATCGCCGCTGAAGCGCCTTCCCACTTTTCTTCGATTTCAGCCCCGATTTGAGCCAGCATCTGTACGGCCATCGGTTCATATGCCTCATATTCAAGGCGAACCGTTCTTTTTCCGTTTGTCCATTCCCGAACCGTGCCAATAAATGTAGTAATTGCCCCTGCTTCCCGTTTCTCCACTTTTTTGACGATGTCTTCAGTAATAATGGGTGTTTTCGTAACCTCAAACCGTTCCATTATGCGATTCCCCCTTCAGCTGTGAGAGCACAAAATCCACCGCAACCGGATCATCCGCATGAAAAACGGGTAATTCCTGCTGCTCTGTCATATGCTCTTTTTTTCTATAGATGATGGCGATTGTATTTACAGTCTGCAGCGCTTCTAGATCTTCCTTTTCGCTTAGTATAACTATTTTAGGATAAGGCGCTTTTTTAAAGCCTTCTATCAGAAGGCAGTCTGTTTCGAGAAACTGATATAACTCGATCAGCCGCGGCAAATCCCAATTGCGGCGGGCTGTCAGCTGTAACACACCAGCACCTTCTACCGCTGTCACATCAGCACCTGCCGCTTGGTAACGATCAGTGTCTTTTCCTTCAGTGAACGTTTGCGGTTCACCGCCGTGACCGTGATGCTTCAGACAGCCTAAATTGAGCCCCTGTTCAGAGGCTTTTTCAAGAATACGCTCAATAAACGTTGTTTTCCCGCTGTTTTGAAATCCTACAACTTGGACGATCGGGAAAGGACAGACCAAGGCCATTCACTTCCATTCTCTTCTCTGATGAGCAGCACTTGAACCGTTCGGCCTGATTCATACCCTCTCGTGCCGCCCGGCAGGATAATAAACGCATTTGCTTCTGCAAGTGACGTAACAGAGCTCGACTTATCTAATCCGACGGGTGTCGCCAACAGCTTCCCTTCCTGGTGATACACGAACGCACGAACAAATCGGGTAAATGGGTTCGGCTTTGGAAAATCCTTTGTCAAAACAGCTTCTGCACAAATTGAATGCGGTTTTTCATTGAACAGCCAAGTCTGGATCATCGGTTTGACAAACAGTTCAAAACCGACATAGCATGCTGACGGATTACCTGACAGGCCAAACAGCAGCATATCGTTTGCATGCGCCACCGTTGTCACGCTGCCCGGGCGCATGGCAACTTTATTAAAGAGCACGTCCGCTCCGAGTTTTTCATAAATCGCAGGCAAAAAGTCAAAATCACCCACTGACACGCCGCCAGTTGTAATCAGAAAATCAACCTTTTTCATTGCTTCTTTGATCGCGGCAAAGCTTTTATCCAGATCATCAGAAATTTTCCCTAAATAAAGTGGTGATCCGCCTGCTTCTATCACTTGCGCATACACCATACTGGCATTGCTGTTGCGGATTTTCCCCGGCTCCAGCGGATCACTAACATTCAGCAATTCGGTACCAGTTGCGATAATCCCGACAACAGGCTTTCTCACAACAGGCACAGATGCGTATCCGAAGGTTGCCAAAAGCGCAGACACTCCTGGTGTTACCCGGGTGCCCTTTCTCAATAAAACACTCCCTTTTTGAGCGTCTTCACCTGTTTTTGAAATATTATCCCCCGGCTGGAAGCGGCGTTTTAAAGACATAAACGCTTTCCCATTCTCCTCAAAGGGTTGAGTCAGCTCTATCATGACGACAGCATCTGCTCCTTCAGGGATTTGAGCTCCAGTCATAATCCGCACGGCCTGAAACGGGCCAAGTTCTTTTTCAGATACAGCCCCCGCTCCAATATGATCTATAACCTCAAACCGAACTGGGTTCTCACGTGAAGCTTCAGCCGTATCGCACGCTCTGACAGCAAAACCGTCATATGGCGAACGGTCAAATGCAGGTACGTGGTGATCCGCTGTTACATCTTCAGCTAAAAATCGATGAAGGCTTTCTTCAAGCGCCACCCATTCCGTTTCCCCTTGTTTTTGAAAATAGCTGACACGCCGAACTGCCTCGTCTACCGGTATCGGTGTTCTTTTCTCCAGCATTCTGACCCCTCCTGTTGTTACAATCCAATTACTCTTGCCAACACGGAATTGGCTTCTTTCACATCATTTGTGCCATGCACCAGTGCCCGTCCGTCATTGAAAATGACGATTCTGAAATCTTCGTAAAAAATATGCAGCAAAAACGCATTGGTCTCGACCTTGCCGATTGTTTTCAGCCGCTTGATGAGCTCCTGTTTCGGAATTCTTTTTAATGATTCCGATCTTACCTGAACTGTATCACGGCCGCACAGTACAGCGGCTTTTGGTGTGTTCCAGTCTTGGAGATAAGGATAAACCGCATGTGCTCCGCAAGACGGGCAATCCTCACGGCGTACATGATCAACGTTAATTTTCATATGTGAGTTGTTCCAGACATCGAATGTCACAAAACCGCGCTGTATCGCGTCTGTTTGTCCGGTTAACAGCTTTAAAGCCTCAGCCTGCTGATAAGCCGAAACGATATGCACAGCGGGCGGAATGATGCCAGCAGTATCACACGTCGCCCCGCCGACAGGAATTTGCTCAAACAAACAAGACAGACAAGGGGTTTCTCCCGGAATAATCGTCATGAACATCCCCTGACTGCTTACACAAGCACCATAGACCCACGGTGTCTTTGTTTTCTGGGCTAGATCATTTATCAGCATGCGGGTTTCAAAATTATCTGTCGCGTCGATCACGACATCTGCTTTTTCAATCAGCGGCTCAAGCGTTTCGGCTGTTCCTTCGGCAACATACGCCTCAATATGTATTCCGCTGTTAATCGCTGATAGATGCTCTTTGGCAGCCATGGCTTTCGGCATACGGAGCTTGGCATCGCTTTCTGTATAAAGCTGCTGCCTTTGCAGGTTGCTCCACTCCACATAGTCACGGTCAATAATGGTAATAGTACCGACCCCCGCTCTAGAAAGCCCTTCAGCACCTGCAGTCCCAAGCGCTCCAGCTCCGACAACCAGCACATGGCTGTCTCCCATTCTTTTCTGGCCTATTTCGCCTATTTGCTTAAATCTGATTTGCCGTGAATAACGCTCCTCCATCAAACCTGTTCTCCTTATCTTTTATGTCATCTTAACATGTTTTTGCTCCATCAGTCCCACCTGAAGGAGTCCGTTTTTTCTTCCAAACGCCTAAAATCATCACGTGTATTAACATTGATAAACTCTGCCGGATTTGCCCCGATCTCTTCAGCCTGTACGTAACAAACCGAAATTCGGCCTAACAAATCTGATATTCTTAATCTCTTCTCAGAGAGCTGATCATATAGAATGGGCATGATTCGTTTATGGTAAATTGCAATAAGCGGCTGCTCCCGTCCGTCTGAAATCGGGACGACCGCGTCTATACCCTCAGTCATCAGACGCTTGAGCTCCAGCATCGTCCTTCTTTGTATCAGCGGCGTGTCACAGGAAAGAACAGTATAAAGATCACCGTCTGTCTTTTTAAAAGCGGTATATATACCAGCCAAAGGCCCCATTCCTTGAAACGGCTCAGCATCTTGATACACTTCGATTTCACCGTTTTCTTGAAATCTATCAATAAACTCAGGACGGCTGATGATAACCATATGTTCTCCAAGCGCCTTTTTAGCCCATTCGTAAAACATCTTGCCTCTCCAATTCACAAACGCCTTCGGTTCTCCGAAGCGGCGTGAGGCTCCTCCTGCCAGCAGTACATTTGTATGCTTCATGTCATCTCACCTCTAGTTCGTTAAAAGCATAGCAAAAGCACAGCCCCAATGCCAATGCTTGTCTGTTTATTAAAGAGGAATAGCTGTTCAGTATTTGCATATTGTAGTGTTAACATCATGAGGGAGATGGTTCGAATGAAAAGATCAGGTCCTTTTTTCCACGACGTGTCTCAGGAGAACCTTTATTTAAAATCAGAGCTATCAAGGTGCCATAAGCTAATTGCCGAACTTGAAGCAAGCTACTTCCATCAGAAAAATAACAAGCTTCTCAAAGAAAATAATGATATGAAAGAAAAACTCCAGCAGCTGTCTGCCGAATTAACACAAATGTCAACGAAGGAAAAACACGCCTCCCATACCAGCCAAACCCTGCACCAAATAAGAGCTGAACTGCTTGATAAAATCGTTGCTTTGCAGGAGCTTCTTTCTGCTGAAACCTATAAACGCAAAGCCGAAATAGAAGAAAAACATAAACTTCATATTGCTAATATCAAAATTGAAGAAGAAAATAAAAATCTTCATAAACGAATCAGCCATCTTCAGGCCTCTATTGAGCAGGAACAAGGCGCACTCCTTCAGGCAAAACAGCAAACCGAATTGATAAAAGCCGAAAATGGCCGTCTAAAAGAGCAAATGGTAGAAAAAGAATATCAGCTAAAACATATTAAAATAGAAGTTGATCATATGAAAGATCGAATCATAGAAACGAAAGAAAGGCTGCTCGAAATAGAAAAAACGAAAGAAAAATTATTTCACGAAACTATTATATCGTATAAACGGCAGCTTGATGAAAGCGATGCCTGGATTGCTTCTCATTTTGCCGATATTGATGGCGGCACGAAACAAAAAGAAAAAACGGCAGAAGAAACTCCAGCGGTCTACACGCAGCCAAATCATGTAGAAACCATACTTGATGATGTCACCAAGCAGATACATGCGCTTCAAAAACAGCTTGCCCGCGCCCAATCATCAGACCAAGCCATGAGCCATACAATCGAAGAGCTGAAAAACAGAGCCGCTGAAGAAAAGCCATATCAAAAGTGGGTATATAAGCTTAATCTTGAAAAAGAAAACAAACCTTCACAGAAAAAAACTCAATAAAAAAACTGCTTGAGCCATGCCAAGCAGTTTTTCTGTATCTTTATTCATTTGCTGATTCTGCAGATTCAGCTGATTCAATTTCGCCTTCTAAAATGTACTGACCGCGATACGGCTTTTTCACTTCCGGGTACATTTTAATTAAGCTTTGCATAAACGTTGTCATATTAGGGATTTCAAGACCGCTTTCTTTTTCAATCTCTTTTTGAAGCTCAGAGCTCTTAATCGCCGCATTGTGGCGTTTTAATGTTTTAATGGCAGCTTCACGCAGCTTAGCTGCTTTTGATCCCGGTCTTGCTGTCCCTCTTCTTCTTCGTGTTGTTCCGTCTGGTATACCGGCAGGAAGAGAGGAAATAGATTGAAGCTGAGGCTGAACAGACTGCTGCTGTGATTGCGGCTGATAGCTTCTGATTTCCTGAGCCGCAAGCTCAGCGAGAACCGGCAGAGAGTCAGGTTTTTTTTCAGAACGGAAATCCTTTTTGATTTCGGAAGGGCTTCCATTTCTGTCTAGCTCTCTTAATTTTGCGTATATTTTATCACGTTCAATTTGATATTCACGAATGACTTTCACTTCAGCTTCATTTAATTGTTCTAACCGCAAGCGCAAAGCTTCTCTTTCATTAAACATTCCTCAATGTACCCCCTATCAAAATTAACATCTTTAATTAAGATATTAGATTACAAAAGTAATTTTATCAACTATTATTTTATCATTTTACTATTATATTTACTCTATGAAAAATTCCTTATTTTCTGAAAATGTTTTATTTTTCAAAAGAGTCCTTTATTCACAAGGGATTGAGGGGCTTTCAAATTCATTTGGTATAATGTTGAAAATATATATATTACTTACTTCTTTAATGAAATTTAGTGTAATATCTACAATTTTCGAGTTATGGGATATGAAATTTATCTAAAATTGAGGAAAAACATCAAAAATGAGCTGTTTTTTTAGCGTATCAATCAAACAAATCATCATTTCCTATACCCAAATTTGGAAAAATAAGCTTCTTACTCTTCTTCGATTGCTTTCTTTCACAAATAAAAAAACCTGATGAGATCAGGTTTTTATGAAGAACTATTCAGATGCCTGTTCTGTTTCAGCCAGTACACGGTTCACACGTTTTTCAAGCATCTTCATACCGCTCCCGCCGGCTTGGAAGTGACGGAGCTGTCCTGTTTTATCAAACACATAGTATGCAGGCACATATTCATTTTCAAATGCATCGGTTAAAACATGATCACTGTCGACAAAAATCGGCTGAGTGATGTCATGTTCAGCAGCTACTTCTTTAATTTTGCCGAGGTCAAGATCATCTTCGGAACGAGGCATATGCACAGCTACAACGTTCAATTTATCTTGATATTTATCACGAAATTCATTCACTTGCGGCATCGCTTCTTTGCACAGATGGCAGCTGATGGACCAAAAATGAATAAGCGTCGGCTTTTCCCCGATCAATTGCTCTCTCGTTACTTCACCATTGAACCAAGCTTTTTCCCCAGTCAATTCAGGCATTGGCTGACGTAATTTCATTGCTTTTCCCTCCTATTAAACAGAAAGGCCTAACGAATATGTTAGACCCTTTTTCGTCCTTAGAAAGAATTAAAGTGTTTTTTGGCCTGGTTTCCAGTTAGCCGGGCAGAGTCCGCCAGTTTGCAGCGCTTGAAGAACACGAAGCGTTTCATCAACGTCACGGCCAATGTTGTTGTGGAAAACAGTTTGATATTGGAGCTCGCCTTCAGGATTGATAATAAACAATCCACGCAGGGCCACACCTTCTTCTTCGATTAAAACGCCATATTCACGGGATACCTCATGGTTTGTATCAGCAGCAAGCGGATATTTCAGCTGGCCAAGGCCGTTTTCTTTACGGTCTGTATTAATCCACGCCAAATGAGTATGGATTGTATCAGTTGAAACCCCGATGACTTCAGCATCAAGATCTTCGAATTCGTCATAGCGGTCAGACATTGCTGTGATTTCAGTCGGACAAACAAAAGTGAAGTCCATTGGATAGAAGAACAACACTGTCCATTTGTCGTTTTTCATGTTTTCCTCAAGACTTACTTTGCCAAATTCTTTACTTGCAAGGACTGCTTCCATTTCAAAACGAGGAGCCTGTTTACCTACCATACGTTCTGCCATATGTATCCCTCCAATTTATAGTTTGGCTTAAAAGCCGGACTCACATGAAAGTAAAGGATGTTTACCCATATTTCGTTAATAACATCACAATGCCCATTATATAGGAGCCGATTTTCAGAGTCAATTTTTAACAAATCTTGTATGTCTTTGGTTTCGATATTTTGGAATAAAGAGTTTAACATATTCATGTATAGGGTAACTCATCTCAATGTGCAGCAATCAATTCAGAAAAGGAGCTCCAACATGTATTTTATTAAACAATACGATTGGGCGGGACTGATTACAAATGCCGGTATTCTGCTCATTAAACTCGTCATTATGGTATTGCTCTATTTTATCGTTCGATCTTTAGGCATAAAAATCATTAAACATCTGTTTGCAAAATTCGAGGAGCAGCACAGCTTGTCTATCGGACGTGCACATACGCTCCGAAGCCTGACTCTTAACATATTTGCTTACATATTAATTTTTATATTCTTTGTCATGGTTCTTGATTTGTTCCATTACGATCCAAGTGCTCTTTTAGCGGGAGCAGGAATCGTCGGACTGGCTGTCGGATTTGGCGCCCAAGGACTTGTCAGCGACATTGTGACAGGTTTTTTTATATTGCTTGAAAAACAACTGGATGTCGGAGATTATATTACTGTTTCCACCTTTGACGGGATTGTTGAGCAGGTTGGCTTAAGAACCACTCAAATCCGCAGCTTTGACGGAACCCTGCATTATATCCCAAACAGAAACATTACAAACGTGAGCAATCATTCGCGGGGAACAATGCAGGCTCTGGTTGATATTAAAGTGCCGGCTGAAAGAAATATTGATGAAACGATTCACATTTTACAGCAAGTATGTGATGAGACAGCAGCCGCTCTCCCGCAAATAAAAGAAGGCCCTAATGTCATCGGAATTCAAGAACTGGGAACTTCTGAAATCGTGATCAGAGTCATTGCCAAAACAGAAAATATGGAACAGTGGCGGGTTGAGCGAGTGCTTAGAAAGGAAATAAAAACTGCACTTGACCGTGCTTTTCCTAAAGAAACAGAATAAATAAAAGAACCGAAGCTTTTTGCTTCGGTTTTTATTTACTGAATTCTGCTTTCAACTTCGCTGCAAATTTCTTCAGCAGTCATCCCGGAAGCTGTAATGACAGGTGCTTGTGTTACCGTATCGGCTATTCCTTGCACATTATTATCAAGACCTGTTACGACACAGCAGTCACAGCCTTTTGCATCGTCAGGGCTTTTCATCATTACAACGTCATATCCTTTTTCTTTTAATGCAGCTTCTACATCTGATAACGATTGCTCAATTCCAATTTTTTTAGCCATTATTGAACACCTCCGTTTACTAGAGTGCTCATTTTATGGAATTTTATTCTTTCATTTATACTTAATTGGCATAAACAGAAAAATAACCTGTCATGACGTTAACCGCTGTCTCTATCGCATTTTCATCGGGATTCAGCTTTGCGTGATGAAGCCCATGTTCAGAGTCAGCACCGAGCCAGAACATGAAGCCGGGATATTTTTTCAGCATGTAGCCAAAATCCTCTCCAGTCATTGCTTCTTTTGCTTCGATTACTGTTGCCAGTTGATGTTCAGCAACAAAAGACATAAATTCTTCTGTCAGTCCGTTCGTATTGTAAACTTGGTGATACACTGACGGGTATGTCACTTTCCCTTTGCAGCGGAACCCGATTTCGATTCCTTTCACTATATCTTCAATCCGCTCCTTTACCTTCTTCATTGATTCTTCAGAAAGCGTGCGGATCGTGCCTTCCAAGTGGGCCGTTTCCGCAATGATATTTTGTGCTGAGCCGCCGGTAATGGTACCAACTGTAATAACGGCACTGTCCAGCGGATCTGTGTTTCTAGAGATGATCGTTTGCAGCTGGGTGACAAGTGTGCTTGCGGCTACAACCATGTCCTCGGCCAAATGCGGATAGGCTGCATGTCCCCCTTTGCCTTCCAGATCGATGACAAGCTCTGATGTATTCGCAAAAAGAAGGCCGCTTTTTGTCGCGATAGTGCCTACTGGCAGCTCTGGAGCAATATGCAGCGCAGTGATGAAATCAGGCTTCCACTTTTTTAAAACGTCGCTCTCAAGCATTGGTTCCGCACCGCCAGGTCCTTCCTCTGCCGGTTGAAACAGAAAGAGCAAATCATGATTGACCGGATGGTGAACAAAATGGTCAATAATGCCGAGTGCAATCGTCATATGTAAATCGTGTCCGCAGGCGTGCATGTTACCGTGATGCTCTGATGCGAACGGAAGACCGGTTTGCTCTTCAATGGAAAGCGCGTCGATATCCGCTCTGTACGCCAGCATTTTTTCCGGCGCCGTTCCGTTGATCTTTACAAAAAGCCCTGTTCGCCATTTCTCAATTTCAATCCTGTCTTGCGGATATTGTTCCAAAACATTTAATAAATATTGCTGGGTTTTGAACTCCTGAAATCCAAGCTCCGGTATACGGTGCAGATCTCTGCGGATTGCGATGAGCTCCTCTTTCTTCATTTTCATTCCTCCTGCCTATACGAATAAGGCGTGGATATATTATCCACGCCTTTTTTATCAAACCATTCCTTACAGCTGGCGTAATTCCTGCTTGATTTCAGTTTTGCCTTTTGTTTTCTCATCAATGTCTTTGATTTTTTTAGCAGGTGTTCCTGCAACGACAGTGTATGGCTCAACATCGTTTACCACGATCGCGCCCGCAGCAACAACCGCTCCTTTACCTACTGTTACGCCTTCAAGCACAACAGCATTTGCGCCGATCACAACGTCGTCTTCAATGACAACCGGTTTAGCGGATGGCGGCTCAATAACGCCCGCAAGTACAGAACCCGCTCCAATATGGCAGTTTTTACCAACAGTAGCTCGTCCACCCAAGACAACGTTCATATCGATCATTGTGCCTTCGCCGATAACTGAACCGATATTGATAGAAGCACCCATCATGATGACTGCGTTATCACCGATTTCAACTTGGTCGCGGATGATCGCGCCCGGCTCGATACGCGCTTTGATATTTTTAAGATCAAGCATTGGAATCGCAGAATTGCGGCGGTCATTTTCAACCACATAGTCTTCGATTTTGCTTTGATTTTCTTCAATTGCTGTTTGGATTTCGCTCCATTCACCGAAAACGACACCAGTGTTTCCGTTGATAAAAGCTTTCGCAGATTCGCCGAAATTGATTCCTTCCAGCTCACCTTTCACGTAAACCTTTACCGGTGTAGATTTTGTACTATTTTGAATAAATGAAATAATTTCATTTGCGTCCATCATTTTCATATGTATAGTCCTCCTCCTGATTTTCTACCTCATTACTGTATCAAAGGAAAGATACAAAGACAAGAAAAAAAGGAACAGCGGCTTTAGCAGTTCCCAGTGGGTGAGTCAGACAGCGATTCCGCTTTTCTTTGCGAATTGTCTCCCGAACTCCATTAATTCTTCCTCTTCTTCACCTTCTGGATTATTTTCGATTTTTACCGAAGGCAGCACAATTTCGCCTCCGCGTTCTTTTATTTTTGCTTCGAGCGTATCAACTGCTCCACAGAAAAATTCATATGCTGTATCACCGGACCCGAATACGGCGCATGTTTTGCCGGAAAAATCAATCTCATCCATATCTTCAGCAAGGTCTAAAAATTCATCAGGCAGATCTCCGTCTCCCCACGTATAGGTTCCCATAATAATATGATCATAATCGTTAAACAACTGTGCATTATCAATATCTATCGCTTCAAAACGGTCCGCTTCCACTTCCGCCTCCTGAAGCCCCTTCTCAATCAAATCTGCCATCGCTTCAGTGTTGCCTGACATTGTTGCATAAACGAGCAAAATCTTCCCCAATTCCTTATTCCTCCTCTAATGAATCATTGCTGAAACTTCGTACGGCTGGACAAATTTACATTCATACAAGCCTGCACAAAAGAAATTCTCTTTCTGATTAGCCACTCTCCACCCATGCCCCTTAATGGTATCGAACCATTTTAACGCTCGGGCTTCGAGATCAGCCTGGTAAATTCTCGAATAACCATTTTCATCTTGCGTCGTTGTGACATATATAATTCCATCATCCTCTGAAATATCAAGAAATGATTCTTCTTTTCTGATCATGCTGGATTGTATGGTGAATTCTTCATCAGTCAAAATATTCCGTACAGTGACAGCACCGTGCTTTCCTTTCACAGACCCCGTCGCCGCCACTAACCAATTTTCATTGAACACAAGCATGGATGCCGTCATCCGGTTTTCTTCTTTCTTTACCATTTGGACAGTATCACGTTTAAAATCGTAAGCCCAAATGCCCCCAAAATATTCGTGTATTTGCGTGCCGATGAAAAGACTGCCGCCGTGCAGGCACAACGAACGGATTACAGGGGGGTTATCAAATTCCGCAAAAGGTTTGGCTACGCGCCATGAAACACCAAAATCATCCGATACATAAATGCAATGCTTGCCATGGGCACAGACAAATCCATCATTTCGGCCGGTAATCGCCCACACTGTTGCATTTGTCGGAAAGCTCGACATCGTCCAGGTTTTCCCTTCGTCAGACGAGCGAATGACCGTCCCCTTTTCACCGACGCCAAATAAGTAAGACCCTATGTAACTGATGCAATGAATTTTGCTTTTCAAACGAAAAAGCTTTCTCCAGCCCTGCTCCAAAGAATAATGAAAAATGCCTTCTCTTTGTACCGCCACAAAATAACCAGGAAATGCCGATGCCGTGACAGCAGTCGCTCCTTTATGAAACATGGATTTTTTCCTTGTTCATATAATCTGCCCATGCAAGAAAATCTCTCGCAAACGCTCGGCAGCTTTCCACATCTTCATCTGTTTCAGGCGCTAGTTCGATTTTCAATGTTTCCTGGTAAACGGCAGCCCCCGCCTCTTGCAACATGACACTGAACAAATTGACCGCTTCACAAAACTTCGGATAAGAATAATCTCCAGATCCGAAGCAGGCTGTTTTTAAGCCATTAAGCTGAAGCTGTTTGACCTCTTCAAAAAAATCTTCCGCTTCGTAAGGCAAATCGCCGTCGCCCCATGTATAGGTGCCAATCAGCACATAATCATAGGATGTCAAAGCAGACACATCCGCATCATCTATCTCGACACAATCGATATCCAACTCATATTCCTGAAGCGTTTCTTTTATAATTACGGCAATGTCTTCTGTATTTCCTGACATGCTGGCATATGTAATCAAGGCTTTAGCCATGTTATCACCTCATCAATTGATAATGATTTTCAATATCATATGTATCACTTTAACTGATAATGATTTTCATTGTCAATGTGTAAATAAAAAAAGACAGCACATCGCTGTCTTTAAAATGGATTTTCTTGATCCAGCATATCCTTTATCACTTGAACAAAAGCTTGAACTTGCTTCAGCTCAAAGGCAGGTTCATAGCCTAATAGCCATGTATCCCGTCCGATCGGATGCTCTTTCATGTCTAACAGAGGCATTTTATTGACTTTATCTTCGTTTTGAAGGGTAACAGACGGCAAAATGGCATAACCGATTCCGTGCAGCGCCATCTGTTTGCACGTTTCAATCTGATCAACCAATATCGTCTGTTTTGGCGACGTTTTAAATTTTTGATGCCACCAGTGCTGAATTTCCTGAAAATAAGTGCTGTCGCTTTTAAATTGGATAAACGGCCGTTCTGTATGGGCAATATCTTCGATGCAGGAAATTTCAGTGTCCACTAAATACAGGTGATCTGTCATTAAGTAATCTTTACGGCCCTTCCACTCTGGGTTGCCCCTAATAATGCCAATATGAACCTGATCCTCGTATAAGCTTTTCAGCATTTCGCTGCTCCAGCCCGTAATGAGTGAGACCTTTGCATTCGGATACTTTTCCACATACGTCTTTAAGACTTTAGGAAGCCAATGCTGGCCGATTATGGAGGCGACGGCAAGCTTCAGTGTGCCGTGAATTTCACCTTCAAGTTCATCAATATTTTCTCTTATTCTTTCCTGCTCTAACGTCACATCATTCGCAAACTGAATGATTTTCTCACCGGCCGGCGTTACCGTTAACCCTTTTTGGGATCTTAAAAAGATTTTTGTGCCCCACGCCTTTTCAATTGTTTGTAAGCGCTGAGATAAAGCCGGCTGAGATACAAAAAGCCGCTCCGCCGCCTTTCTCATATTTAACTCCTCAGCTAAAACTACGAGCATATGAAGCTCTTGAAGCTGCATGTCGTCCTCCTTTTCATGATCAATAAGTTTTTCTTATCTCCCATTCTAATCAAATCTTTGTTTCTGATTCAAGCCCTATTCTGGTTTAAATTATGTATGCGCTTTCTTTCTTGATCTGGGGATATAATAAAAATAGGCCGTGAAGCCTACTTGTTCAATGAGCGTATATGCTTATTCAATTCCTTTAAAACCACTCTTCTCGTAAAAATTCCTTCAAACACCTGCTCATCATTTTCAACACAAACAAATCCGTTATTAATGACCATGCCGAACCCCTTCATAATCGGATCATTTATATGGAGGCGCGGAATATCAGTCAGCATGACTTCCTCGACAGTAATCTGGTCAAGCTTTTCAAACTCGATTCGCTCAAGCCCAAAAATGCTGTTCATGATCATATTTGTACCGATTAAACCATGTAAACGATAGGAAGGATCAAGAACCGGGATGGCTGTGTATCCGGTTTTTGTCAGCACTAATAATGCGTGCTCAAGGTTGTTGCCGACTTGAACGTGCGCTACTTTGTCCGCCTCAATCATAAATTGTCCGACTGTTGCCTCAAGAAGCTGGTCTGATTGTAAGCTTATCATGTTTTCGACCCCTTTTCATTTTCCTCAACAATACATTCCCTATATTACAATAATATAAACTTTATCAGTATTTGTCGAAAAGTTTCGTTTCAATAAAAAAGATACTCTTTGAGCGAGTATCAATTATAGGGTGCTCCATTAATTTTCAAATCGAAATCGGTCGTATAGCGTTACAAGTTTTTTGTAGGTGGTTCCGTCAACGTTTTTGGTTCCTGTCTCTATATCGTTGATCTCACTGCTTAATAGCTCGATGGCATACTCATGGTTGATCAGGATATTCAGCAGAAGTTTTTGTTCTTCTTCTGTAAATCGTTCACCGATAAGACTCATTCGCAATCAGGCCCCCTGTTTTATACTGAATACCTCTGAAAGCAAGACAACTTACTTTCAGCTCTACCGCTAGAATAAGTAATCAGAAAACAAACGTCAACCGCATAATTCGACATTTCCCTTGGCTTTTCAGCCGGAATTATTTTGTGAAACGATTTGCATAGCTGAAGGCAGTGTATGAATCCGGTTTTATTTTTGCCTCAATCCCCATGGAAGTGATACGTCCTGTCATTTCTTGAATTAGTTCTTTTGTAAGCCCTTTTTTCCCAATATCCAAGTGAACCTCAAAGGTAAGATCCGCCCCCTCACCGGTAAAGGGCAGGAGCAGATCGGTAATATCCATTAAGTGCCCATCAAGAATATGAGCGGCCGTTTCTTGGCTGTACGCCGTTTCTAACGAAATCTTCTCCCGAAGGCTATGTATGGGTCTGTCGACTGTATGATTTTTCAAGCAGCCCCAAGCTCCCTTGCCTGTACGATGCAAATGCAATGCGGTAATAAACTTTGTGTAATCGCGGTACACTTGTGAATCGGTTCCGATCGATAACACATAAGAAGAACGGGGGTCCTTTCGAACAAAGGCTTTAAGCCGTTCCATCACATCTTGAAAGGTCATCTGTGCTTCTGAAAGATTATAAAACAGAAAAGAATCAGCCATAGCGACACTCCTTTTCAAAATTTACAACCATGAAACAAGTATGTTCCTTACCGTTTATTTCGATTACTTTTGCAAAAGCGGAAGCTTGTTCCCACTATTTCAGGAATCTTACTGAAGAAGTTCAAAGATTTCGATGGAAACCATGTCGATATTATCAAACGGATATGTGTTAGGTTTTTCACCTTTTTGGAAAACCGTCAATTCAAACGTTTGATTTTTTTCGAAATATTTAACACTGCATATTTTCTCACCATTTACTTCGAAATAACGCTGCATTGGCTCGTTAGCCGCTTCCGCTGTTTCTTGCAGACTTTGCAGCCGTGTGATGATACCCATTAATTGTGACATTCTAAAAAAAGACTCCTTTCAAAAAGCAACTTCAAATCAACAAGTATTTATTATAATACAAGTTCTATTGAGCATCATACCATAAAGTCGGACAGGATGGCATTTTCACTGCTGAATTTAAGAAAAGAAAAAAAGTGAAAAAACTATTTTTTATTAGTTTGAGGCTTTTTTTGAATGTCATGCACACAATTATGATTTTTTTTGGTATGCCCGCAGAGTCAGGAAAGCTTTTTTTTTGCAATTTCATCAAAATCTTCTTTTGAAATTTTGCAATATGTAATGATTCAGAGTGAACATCTCGCCGCATTTGCCGTCTAATATCTCTTGCACAGCCGTGCAGCATTGGTACGGGTGTTCGGGCGCTGAAAGAACATTTTGTTCCTCCCATTGTTCAACGTTTTCCCCTAGTTAGGTTTATTGTTTTATTGATTGTCTTATGCTTTGGCAAATAAAAAAACTTGGCGGGGGTAGCGCCAAGCTTTTTCGGATCTTGATCTGATAGAGGGGTTGGGGAACAGAGAGTAGCTTCTCTCTATAATTAAATGATAATGATTCTCAGTATCAATGTCAATCGTTTTTTGATATTTTTTTCAATTCATAAAAAAAAACGGCCTTTCAGCCGCTTAAATCAATCCATCCTGCTCATATAAATAAGAATAGGGCAAGTCTATAAATAAATACATCTGATCATCCATCGGATACGAAAACGTTCTGATCATTTCACCTGTTTCCAAATCACTGTACAGATCACTGAAAAACCCTTTTCTGAGATTTCTCATTCTCATAATGTTCTCCAGGAAATAAGGACGCCAGCTCCAATTCTTTTCCGCGTATTCCGGCTGGTAAATCCATTCTCCATCTTGTTTAAACACATTTCCCGTCAGCTGATCGCCTTCTCCATCACACATGTAAATTCTAAAGCTGCAATCGGTCAGCTCTTCCGCCAGCTTTTTAATAAAGTCATCATCAGAAGACAGGTTGTTTTTTCTCAAAGATGTCACCGCTTGATGAACCCGTCTGTAAAACTGTTCAGAGTGTTCATAGACGGTTTCAAGCTTCTTTTTCTCATGTGTGATAAATTGGTGAAATTCAGTTTTAAGTCTTTGTTTCAATACATCTCTCTCTAGAAACGTTTCAGACGGAGACAACAAGTAATAGCCCTGAAAATAGCGGCCTCCGTTTCTCCAAGCGTACTGAAGCTGGAAGTTCGCCTCAATGTCTTCATACAGCAGCGCAGCACCGATTTTTCTCGCTAGTAAAGATATGCTATATAGCACATGCTCATATGACGGTGACGGCTGTGATACTTTCAGCGCCTGCAAATCGATTTTTAACAGATCTGGCGAAAGTAATGCAATTCTGTCCAGGTTGCTGCTTTCTTTTCCGATATTATCAACTGCAATTTTAATTCCGTATGTACGATAGTAGGCAAGCATATGGTAAAGCTGCTCAATATCCCCTTCAAAATTGTGCTCCGTAATTTCAAGCACGAAACGATGAAGTTTAATTCCTTTCGCTTCATATTCTTTCAGAAGCTCCAGAAAGCTTTCGCCGTGATCAAGCATCAGCAGATTGGCATCCTGATTCATAAAAATCAGCAGATCAGAATCGGCCTCTAAAAAACGGTCTAGAGCCTGGCGGATAATTCTGTTATCCACCTCTAATTTATATTCTTCGGGTATTCCCCCATCTAAAAAGAAGGGTCCGAGACTTTGAATTTCCGAATCTGCCATTATACGCCCCAGCACCTCATACCCGACGATTTTCTGCTCCTCGGCACTGAAAATCGCCTGGTAATATGGGAGGACATCATCAATGTTCGTTAAAATATCAAGTGGATCCAACATGTTATCACCTGCTTCTCTATCTTTGTCTGATTATACCACATTGAATCCAAAGTTTAATATGCTTTAAAACGGATAAGGATTCAGCCATTGCCCCCCATCCAGAGTGACACATTCTCCATTCATATAGGAAGCTTCATCAGAAAGCATAAACGCTGCCAAGGCGGCGATTTCCTCCGGCGTGCCGAGCCGGCCGAGCGGCACACTGTTTAGCGTGCGAGCCATCGCTTTTTCTGATTCAAATAGCTTCTCCGCACCGCCTGTTCGTTCAATCGGACCGGGTGCAATCGCGTTTGTGCGGATTCCGTATTGGCTCCCCCACTCCACGGCCAAGGTTCTTGTCAGTGACAATACCCCTGCTTTGGCTGCAGCGGAATGAACGACCCCCGCTCCCGCTCCCCAAGCGTATGTGGCGGCCATATTTAAAATGACGCCCTTCTTCTGCTGCTCGATCCAATACCTTGCCGCAGCTTGGCTGCAAAAAAATGTGCCGTTTAAAACAATCTCAATAACGGCTTTCCATCCATTGGGCGTCAGCTTTTCTGCCGGGCAAATAAAATTTCCGGCCGCATTATTGATCAGCGCATCAAGCCGGCCAAAGGCTCTTATCCCTTCTGTAATCATGTCTGAAGCAGCGGAATCAGAGCGGACATCCATTTGAAAACAAGTGACCTGCCCCTCAAAGGTCTCAATTTCTCTTTTCGTTTCCTCAAGTGCTTCCTGGTTCCGTCCTGTCACCATGACGTGCCAGCCTAATTCAGCCTGTTTTTTTGCCATTGCTTTTCCCATGCCGCTTGACCCGCCGGTAATAATAACCGCTTTTTTTTCCATGTTTCTCCCTCCCGTTATGAATGAGTGTTCATTCAATATTATTCTATCATTATATGCCTGCTCTGTCAGTACATGCTGATATGAGATTTTTTCAAGATACAGATGCTATAATAGAAAAACTCTATTAAAGGTTGGTTTGAAATGAAAAAGATGTCCAGAAGGCAATTTCTGAAAGGAATGTTCGGCACTCTTGCTGCCGGGGCTTTAACAGCTGGCGGAGGATACGGCTATGCCAGATATCTGGAGCCGCATATGATCGAGACAACCGAACACACAATAAAAAGCTCTCTCATCCCGCACGGATTTGACGGTTTTAAAATCGTGCAGTTCAGTGATACACACTTGAGTGATTATTTTACTCTTGAAGATTTAAAAACTGTCATCCTATCAATTAATGAATCTAAACCTGATCTCATAGTTTTTACAGGGGATATCATCGATAATCCTAATACGTACCAGCAACACCAGGCAGTCATTCCATTATTGAGAAAACTACATGCTCCCTTCGGCAAGCTTTGTATTTACGGCAATCATGATCACGGAGGCTATGGAACTGCTGTTTACAAAAGCCTGATGACGGCTGGCGGTTTTACGGTATACCGCAATGGTTATCAAACATTGTCGCTTGCAGATGGCAGTGAAATCGAGATTGCATCGCTTGATGACTTAATGCTCGGAAACCCAGATTATGAAGGCATCCTATCAAGGCTAAGCGACAGACTTTTTTCCATTCTGCTCGTCCATGAACCTGATGCAGCCTTAAAAACAACAGGATATCCGGTGAATCTTCAGCTTTCCGGCCATACACACGGCGGCCAGATTCAGCTGCCTTTTTACGGACCGATCATTACGCCTCCATATGGAAAAGTCTACATAGAAGGAATGTATCAAACAGGCAGCACTCATATTTATGTAAACCGCGGCCTCGGGATGACCAGACTGCCTTTGCGGTTTCTAGCCAAGCCTGAAATCACTGTCTTTACCTTAAAAAGCACAAATTAATGTAGCAGGATGGGCTCCTTATCAATACTTATAAGTAAAAAAGGAGGATGAGGAAACTGCTTACGTACCAGGTGAAGCAAGGTGATACACTGAACAGCATCGCGGCTGATTTCAGAATCAGCACCGCTGCGTTACTCCAGGCTAATCCGTCACTGCAGGCAGGGCTCACAGCAGGACAGTCCATAGTCATACCCGGCCTGCCGGACCCTAATACGATTCCGTATCATATCGCAGTCTCAATCGGAGCGAAGACCCTTACGCTGTTCCAAAACAATCGGGTAATGAAAACCTACCCCATCGCCGTTGGTAAAATACTGACGCAAACGCCCACTGGCGAGTTTTATATTATTAACCGCCAGCGCAATCCCGGCGGCCCATTTGGCGCTTATTGGCTGAGCCTTTCAAAGCAGCACTACGGAATACACGGGACGAATAATCCCTCTTCGATTGGTAAGGCTGTTTCTAAAGGCTGCATTCGCATGCATAACAAAGACGTAATCGAACTCGCTTCAATTGTGCCAAACGGAACAAGAGTCACTATTAACCGGTAATGTTTTCTTATTTGTTTCAAAAACAGGCGGTTTATAATATGATAAAGTGGGACCTTTAGGGTAAGGAGCGTTTTTATGGATATATTTAAAAATCGTAATTTTGTTCGCCTATTTTTCGCAGCACTCGCTTCTCAAATGGGCACGACAGTAGGCAACATGGCCTTTGCTTTTTTCTTGCTGGACCGCTTCAGCAGCCAGCCTTCATATACGACCTTGGCGGAGCTGATGTATTCTCTCCCGACCGTATTTGTATTTTTGATCGTAGGAGTTGTCGCGGACCGGTTTGACAGAAAAAAGGTAGCGGAAAACTGTGATTGGATCAGAGCCGGCCTGACTGTCGTTCTTTTTTTCACTTTATTTACCGGCAATATTCCTCTTGTTTTCTGTATTTTATTTGTCAGAAGCGCTGTAACGAAGTTTTTCTTTCCGGCAGAAAACAGTTTGGTACAAGCCATCCTGCCGAAGGAGCATTATGCGAAAGCGGCAGGGCTTAACCAGATGCTTTTTAGTATTTTCATGGTGTTCGGAGTCGGAATTGGCGCTGTTATGTACAACACCATCGGTATTGAAGGCGCCATTATTCTTGATTTTGTCAGCTTTATCATTTCCGGGCTGCTGATCCGCAGCTGCCGGATTCCGAAAGAAGCCCGACAGCCAAACGGCGCATTCAGCTGGAGAAAAACTTCTGTTAAAGATTCAATAAATGATTTTAGGGAAGGTATTCTCTATATTTTTAAAAACAAACTGCTGGCATCTCTTATATTCGGTTTCTTCATTTTCGGATTTGTCAACGGAGGATTCGCCGTATTGCCAATGTTTACAATGAAATACGGATTGGCGCCTGACCGTTATGAGTGGCATACGTCGGTATTTACGATCGCACTCGGGTTTGGGCTGCTGGCGGGAAGTGTAATCGGCACGATCATCTCTAAAAAAGTGAAGCCGCATTTTTTAATGTCGATACCGATTTTCATTGCAGGCTTGCTGATTTTCGTTCTCGGCTACACGAATATTTTATGGGTGTACTATGCGGCAGCTTTTGCCCTGGGAATGTGCATTGGACCGATCAACATTGCAATCGGAGGATGGATGCCAAAGATTGTTCATCCAAAGCTGATGGGACGTGTAAGCGGCTTGCAGGACCCTTTTATGATGTTTGCACAGTCTTTAACACTCGGCTTAGTTGCGCTGTTATTCCCTAAGTTCGTTTCAAACATTGATTATCTTTATTACGGCATGGGCGTTATCATCCTGCTTGTTTTTATTTTTTATTTTGTTGCACTGCCAAAATACAGCGCACAGGCTGTGGAAGTGAATGTTCAGGAAGCATTTCAAGAGCAACCGAAAAAGAAAGCAAGATCTGTATAATATACGTTAAAAATGCGCTTTTTTTCTCAGAAAAAAGCGCATTTTTACATTCAATATTTGCATTTCAACTTTAAAAAAGTATAATCTAATCATATAGAATTTGATAAGAGCAAAGGAGAGAAATAATGGACGACCATGCATATACGAAAGATCTGCAACCAACCGTAGAAAATCTTTCAAAAGCAGTTTACACTGTGAACCGCCATGCAAAAACCGCCCCCAACCCTAAATACCTATACCTGCTGAAAAAACGGGCTTTGCAAAAGCTTGTCAAAGAAGGTAAAGGAAAGAAAATAGGGCTTCATTTTTCAAAAAACCCAAGGTTTAGCCAACAGCAATCGGACGTGCTTATTTCAATCGGAGACTACTATTTTCACATGCCTCCAACTAAAGAAGACTTCGAACATCTTCCGCATTTAGGTACACTTAATCAATCGTACCGAAATCCTAAAGCTCAAATGTCTTTAACAAAAGCGAAACACCTGTTGCAAGAATATGTCGGCATGAAAGAAAAACCGCTTGTGCCAAATCGCCAGCAGCCAGCTTATCATAAACCTGTTTTTAAAAAGCTTGGCGAGAGTTACTTTTAAAATAAAAACAGCCGTGCCACTCAGGCATCGGCTGTTTTTATTTATTCGATGACATACGTATCCACTTTTTTAATCAAGTCACTGATCTCAGGCTTGCTGATTTGCTCATCTGCGCCAACGACTTCTCCGCGGTGACGCAAATCATCTGTAATTAACGATGAGAAAATCATAACCGGTACGTCTGAGCTTTTCGGGTTTTCCTTCAGCAGCTTTGTGAGCCTGTGTCCGTCCATTTTTGGCATTTCAATGTCAGTGATAATCATATCAATCTGTTCTGATAAATCAGTTTCATTTTCAGCAAGGTTCATAATGTAGTCATATGCCTCTTTTCCGTTTTCAAACGAAGAAACATTGTTGTACCCTGCTTCTTTTAGCTCATCCTGCAAGAGGCGCATCAAGAGCGGTGAGTCCTCTACAATGATAAGCTTTTTATCAGCTCTTCTTTCATCGAAGCCCTCGGTATGCATATTGTACGTATCCACACCTGAGTCTGATTCGATGTCATAAATAATTTTTTCATAGTCAGGCAAAAAGATCATTAGGTCTTCGAGCTTAATAATTCCGGTAAGGTGCCGCTCCATTCCTTGATTTAATGATGTGGGCTTTTCAATTGCTTCCCAGGATACTCTGTGAATTTGAGAAACAGAGCCGACATGGAAAACAATTTTCCGTTTATTAAATTCAGTCACGATATATTTCTCGTCTTTTGATCCCTCAGGCTCAACTCCAAAAAATGAGAAGAGGCTGATCACAGGGAGAATTTCTCCTCTGAGCTTAATCATTCCTTCTACATGCTGATGGGAGTGAGGCACTGATGTCACCTCGACTGGCTGAATAATTTCCCTTACCTTCATGACGTTAATTCCGAAAGCATTATCGCCTACGCCATACTTCACAATTTCTAATTCATTTGTACCAGAATCCAATAAAATTTCGTATTGTTGTAACGACACTTCAATCCCTCGCTATTCGCATTCAGTATTGTACTGTATATATCGGCGTAAATTGTAAAAAGTGAATGGCATGGCTCTTCAAAATCGATTCTGGGAGCGTCAAGCCGCGGTTCTTTAAAAAAGAAACTTTTTTCCTAATAACCATTGACTTTCCAACTAACAGTGATAAAATAGTCAAGGATTTTTCCAAAGAAGGGTGTAAATAATGGGTACCTTAGTAATATTTAAAGAAAATGAAATGACTGTTTTAGAAGATATCAGTGAAGAGACTTACCTGCATATGAAGAAAGAATCAGCTGACCTTCAAGAAGAGCATCCATCGTATATGATTTGGCACGAAGACCTTCATTTTGATTATGGTTATTAATGAAATTGGCACATATAAACAATAATAGAACATGATACAATAAAGACAATCAAATCGCTGGTTGTCTTCTTTTTTTCTGAAAAGAAAGGTATGTTTAGAAAAAAGGCGCATACAATCGAAATATATCGGCTAAAAAGGTGACAAATGATCAGCTAGTGGTAAAATAGGATAAACTCATTATATTTGTTAAGGTGATGAATTATGGAACATTTGCTGAATCCGAAAGCAAGAGAGATTGAAATTTCAGGAATACGCAAATTCTCAAATCTTGTAGCTCAACACGAAGACGTAATTTCACTTACAATCGGCCAGCCTGACTTTTTCACGCCGCATCACGTGAAAGCTGCCGCAAAAAAAGCCATTGATGAAAACGTGACGTCATATACTCCGAACGCCGGCTACCTGGAGCTGAGACAAGCTGTGCAGCTTTATATGAAGAAAAAAGCGGATTTTAACTATGATGCTGAATCTGAAATCATCATCACAACAGGTGCAAGCCAAGCCATTGATGCTGCATTCCGGACGATTTTATCTCCCGGTGATGAGGTGATTATGCCAGGCCCGATTTATCCAGGCTATGAACCTATTATCAATTTGTGCGGCGCCAAGCCTGTCATTGTTGATACTACGTCACATGGCTTTAAGCTTACTGCCCGGCTGATTGAAGATGCTCTGACTCCTAACACTAAGTGTGTCGTGCTTCCTTATCCGTCAAATCCTACTGGCGTGACTTTATCTGAAGAAGAACTGAAAAGCATCGCTGCCCTTTTAAAAGGCAGAAATGTCTTCGTATTGTCTGATGAAATATACAGTGAATTAACATATGACAGACCCCATTACTCCATCGCAACCCATTTGCGAGATCAAACAATTGTCATTAACGGCTTGTCAAAATCACACAGCATGACCGGTTGGAGAATTGGATTTTTATTCGCACCGAAAGACATAGCAAAGCACATTTTAAAGGTTCATCAATACAATGTGTCGTGTGCGTCATCCATTTCTCAAAAAGCCGCCCTTGAAGCTGTGACAAACGGCTTTGACGACGCCCTAATTATGAGGGAACAATACAAAAAACGTCTGGACTATGTGTATGACCGTCTTGTTTCCATGGGACTTGACGTCGTGAAACCGTCTGGCGCGTTTTATATCTTCCCATCTATTAAATCATTTGGAATGTCTTCTTTTGATTTTAGTATGGCTCTTTTGGAAGATTCAGGTGTGGCACTCGTGCCGGGCAGCTCATTCTCAAAGTATGGTGAGGGATATGTGAGGCTGTCTTTCGCATACTCGCTGGATACGCTAAGAGAAGGCCTGGACCGCTTAGAATTATTTGTATTAAAAAAACGGGAATCAATGCAGACGATAAACAACGGCGTTTAAGCCGTTGTTTTATTTTTTCGGAAATGAAATTTTAAATGCTGTGCCTTTTTCCGGCTGGCTGTCAACGTGGATGACTCCCTGATGATTTTCGATAATATTAAATGTCACCATCAGTCCAAGCCCCGTGCCTTTTTCTTTTGTCGTTAAAAATGGTTCTCCAATCCGGTTCAGCACCTTTTCAGGTATGCCTTCCCCTTCATCTTTGACAGTGACATGAACAGAATGCTCATCCTCAGTTATGATAATGTCTACTGTTCCCCCGTCAGGCATTGATTCAACTGCATTTTTAATTAAATTAATGAATACCTGCTTTAATTGGTTTTGATCCCCGTTTATATAAATGCTGTCATTTTCATAGCTTGTTCTGATAAAAATACCATTTAAATTTGCCTGTGTTTCTAACAGGGCCGAGACCTCACCAATTAATTTTTTCAAGTTCAAATATTCTTTAACGGCATTTTGCTGGGGTTTCGCCAGCATAAGCAGTTCACTGAGTATTAGTTCGATACGGCTGAGTTCAGAAAAGACAATATCAAAGTAATGTTCATTTCCTTCCATCGTCGGTTTCATCAGCTGCAAAAATCCTTTGATCGCCGTCAGCGGGTTGCGGATTTCATGGGCGATTCCCGCCGCGAGCTGCCCTGCTATTGATAATTTTTCCGATTTCAGCATCAATTCTTCTGTTTGTTTTCTCTCAGAAATGTCCCGAAGAATGACTTGGACAGCCGCTTCTCCAAAAAAGGTCGTCGGAATGCAGACCATCTCCGTATAGATGACCCTGTTCTGGAAGGTGAACCATGATTGCTTGACAATTTCTGATTGTGTTTTTTGCTCGGCGATGTTTTGGATTCTTTCTTTTACATCCTCATGATCGCAAGGATGCAGCTGATCAAATATGTTTTTGCCAATTAAATCTTCATAGGTAGCCGCTTCAAACAGGGATATTCCCGACTCATTCATAAACACCCATTTTCCATTATGAATCACCGCAATGGTATCGATTGAATTTTGAATCAGCAGCTGATATCGTTCACGGCTTTTTTGCAGGATGGTTTGGAATTTTTTCCTTGAAGAGATATCGATCAGCAGCAGCAGCTCAGCCTGCTGTTTTTTGTAGACGGTCGGGGACGCTTTCACTTCTAAATGAACAGGTGTGCCATCAAGCCTTTTCCACGTCTGTTCAATCATTCCAACTTCCATTCCTTTTTGCATTCGTATAATCCTGTTTTTCACGATATCATGATATTCTTCTTCAATAAATTCATAGGACCATTTGCCAATAATAGCATCCTTGCTTTTCGCTCCCAGCATTGAAAGCATCGCACTGTTTACATAGACGATCTTGCCTTTGACACTGATGCATAGCGGACTCGGAAGATTTTCAACTAACCGTTCATAATCATCCGTTATATATGTAGTCGATTCCGGGCTTGCAGGCTCAATTTCATGTTTTTCGAAGTTTAGGGATTGATGGCCTGTTTCTTCTTCAAGAACCTTCATTTTCAGAATGATTTCCCGTTCTGTCCGCTCAGCTCTTGTCGTAACGATTTCTACCGCAGCCTCCACCCACACAATCGTATGATCTTTTTTAATAATACGAAAGGTGCATGGCATCAGATGATGTTCATTATAAAAATAGCTTTCAACTAAAAATTGGTCTTCCTCATGCAAAAACGTTTTGAGGAATGATCCGATCATCTCTCCTTGGAGATAGCCTAAATGCAGTTTAGAGTTGGCAGATATATAAATGATGCGTCCATTAGAGGCCAAGACTGCATGAATATCGGTTTTTGTTTGAAATGGTTTAACATGCTGCGTATCCTGTTCCACAGAATCCCTCCTTTGCATGATCATCGTATTTCGACATATACAGATTGACTTTTACCTAGTATGATTCGCTAGAAAATGAGTATTCTCCTTCTATTCTTATGGTGAACGTCAATTTTTGAATAAAAGAAAGGGCACACAACCTTTCAGTTGTGCACCCTGTTTTTTTATTTTTTACTGTGTTTCTTTTCGAGCTCTGCGTAAGCATGTATAGCTCTTTTGGCAATAATTTTATTGATCTTATCATCATCATCTACTGATGGAACAACAACACTAAAAGCCACTTTTGGATTTTTCGACGGGTAATAACCGACAAAAGTAAGGTTGTATGTGCTTTTCCCCCACCAATTACGATTCGTGCCGTAGTAAAATGTTTCCGCTGTTCCCGTTTTTCCTGATACGTCTTCTGTAAACGTATTTTTAGCTGTCCCTGAAGAAGTGACTAATTTCATACCTGTTTGCACTTGCTTCAAATCACTCTCTGAATTGTTGATCTTATTTAGCACTTTAGGTTTTCTATGTTCAATCGCCTTACCAATCTGGTCTTTTTTTCCTGGCTTATGAATACTTGTGACGATTCTAGGCTGCACACGATAGCCTCCATTGGCGATTACTGAGATGTACTGGGCCATTTGAAGCGGTGTGTATGTATCGTATTGACCGATTGCCAAGTCTAAAATTAATCCCCCTACAGTTTCAGGTGTGGTTTGCATACCAGCTGATTCCTGAGGCAGGTCAATACCTGTCTTTACCCCTAGGCCAAACTGGCTGTAATAGTTTCTCATTTTCAGTAAATCCTTCTGATCAGCCGGAAGAGACCCATGCGGCTTGTATGTTACACCCGCAATATGCATGGCAACATTAAACATATATACGTTAGAACTTTTTTGCAGAGCGGTTAATTCATTGATCGTTCCCATATTGGTATAAGATTTTTTTATGAGATTTGTTCCTAAATACATTGGAGCATCGAGAAAATATTTATAGTGCGGAATTCCGTCCTGATAACCGGCAAGCACTGTGGCACCCTTTACTGCTGAACCCATTTCATATTGGGTTGTAAATGCCCCTATCGCATAATCTTGAATTTTGTTTGTTTCTAAATCTATCTTTTTTCCTGCCATGGACAAAATATCGCCGTTATTCGGGTCCATCATCACGACAAAGGCTCTGTCAAGCATATAGTTTCCGCGTGCACGGCTGTTTCTCACTTCTTCTTCAATGATCTTTTCCACTTCTGCCTGAAGCTCCATGTCAAAAGAAAGCTGAAGATCGTATCCCCTGCTGCCTTTATCAATGGTTTTTTGGCTGACGACATTCCCTTTATTGTCTTCTACGTATTGCACTTTTTCCTTTTGGGAATTTAAATAGTCTTCATATTGATACTCTATATAACTTTTCCCCACCCTGTCATTATTCGCATAGCCTCTTGTTAAGTAGAAATCTTTCCGGTCGCTCAGCAGGCCTTGATCAGGTGTCGTGACGCCGCCGAAAACGGAATAGAGGGTTTTGTCATAAGGATATTTTCGTGTCCAATCGTTTACGATGTCGATTCCCGGAAGCTCTTCTAAATGCTCAGAAACAATTGAAATTTCATCATATGTTAAATCATTTTTTGGTCGTTGCGTGGAGCTTTTCTTCTCATCAAGCAATGTTCCGTTTTTTCCATTGCTGTTGCTTTCATTTGGATTCATCGCTTTTACGATTTGAGGTTCGTAAGCATTTCCGCTTGAAAACCTTGTATAAATCGCAGCGATTTCCATTTCTTCGTTATCTTGCTGAATCGCCTTCAATTCTTGATCCGGTACACGCTCAATTTGAAGCTTGTAAGCCTGGGCCCCTTTCAAATTGCTTTCAGATTCCTTGAGCAGAGCGGCGGCTTTTTTCGGATGAGATGCGAGCCAGTAATCACGCAAATCTCTTTCCTTCAAAAATTCGGTATCAATATGAATTAAAGCAGCAAGCCGCTTCGCTGTTTTGATTTTGTCTTCTGTTTTTGTGCTCGATGTTGAAACATACACAATTTCAGGCACGCTCTGGTTATCGACAGCCACTTTCTGGTTTCTGTCGTACATCTTCCCTCGAGGCGCCGGATAGTACGCTGTTTTTGCATTTGCTTTCTCAGCGTTTTCTTCATGCTGTTCACCTTCAACAATTTGAACAACGCCAAGCTTAAAGATTAATGCAGTGAATAGAACAAAGACAGCAAGGAAAAAAAGGTTCATTCTGATTGCCCTGTTTCCTTTGCTTTTTTTCTTTGGTTCACGTCCTATTTCAGTCACTTCTGGTTACCCCTCTCAAATCATTCAATATATTTACATATACTGAGATTAATTGTAACACCTTTGTAACAGTTGTTACAGCAAAAAAGGATAAAAAAAGCTGTCAATATAAAAACACATTAAAATATAACTAACGATTCAAATAAAAGGAAGCTATGTAACTGTACGATAATATCATGAAATACAGCTGATTCCCTTCACTTCAGCGGTTTAACGCATATTGGTTACGAAAATGACAATCTCTCTTTGTCAAAGGAAAGTAATGGATACTTTATGACAAAAAAGCTATGTTATGATTTTTTTGTAGAAACAAACAACTCTAGGAGGTTATGAACTAATGAAGAAAGCATTTATTTTATCTGCTGCCGCTGCGGTTGGATTATTCACATTCGGGGGCGTACAGCAAGCATCAGCGAAAGAACTCTCCTGCCAGCATGTGGTAACAGTAAAAACAGGGAATACAGTACAAAACATGTCTCTTAACGATGTAGTGAAAAAGCTGCATATTAACACAAATATTAAAACATTAAATGCTGCAAACGAAAAAGAGATCAAGCAGCTTCTTAAAAAACATGCGAAGCAATCTAACATGAACATTCAGGATGTTCAAAAGACAGACACTGCAAAACCTGCGCAAAAAACTACAGAAAAAGCAGCTGAAAACACTGCTTCTAAAGCACCTGCAGCTACTGAACAAAACGCTGCTTCTAAAGCACCTGCAGCTGAAAAAACAAACACAACAACATCTGCACCTTCATCTGTAAGTGCATATGAGAAAAAAGTTGTTGAGCTTACAAATGCAGAAAGACAAAAACAAGGCTTAAAACCGCTTCAAATTGATGAAACGTTAAGCAAATCTGCACGAGCAAAATCTCAGGATATGAAAGACAAGAATTACTTTGATCACCAAAGCCCAACTTACGGCTCACCGTTTGACATGATGAAATCTTTCGGAATCAGCTACAAAACAGCAGGTGAAAACATTGCTAAAGGCCAAAAAACACCAGAAGAAGTAGTAAAAGCTTGGATGAACAGTGAAGGACACAGAAAAAACATTCTAAACCCTAACTTTACTCACATCGGTGTAGGCTACGTTGAGTCTGGAAGCATCTGGACACAGCAATTCATCGGAAAATAATAAAAAAAAGATTGCCTGTTTCGTACAGGCAATCTTTTTTTATTTCACCCAGAGCTTATATATACTCTGTGTTCCGCTGTTTTCTTCGCCTTGTGCAGCGAGCTTGTCATATAAGGATTTTGCAAGCGACAAGCCTGGCATTTCTTCTCCCATTAATTCCGCTTCCTCTAGCGCAATTCCCATATCTTTAATAAAATGTTTCACATAAAAACCTGGTTCAAAGTTGCCTTGCAGCATACGGGGAGCAAGATTTGATAATGACCAGCTTCCGGCTGCGCCCGTTGTGATGCTTTTCAGGACATTTTCCGGCTGCAGGCCTGATTTTTGAGCATATGCCATCGCTTCAGCAACACCGATCATACCAGCTGCGATTGCAATCTGATTACACATCTTGGTATGCTGGCCGCTTCCAGCCTGTCCTTGATACTGAATGTTTTCTCCCATTAAAGAGAAAATCGGCATGCAGGCTTCAAATGCTTCTTTTTCTCCTCCAACCATAATTGCGAGTGTTCCGTTTTGCGCGCCGATATCTCCGCCGGAAACAGGGGCATCTAAAGCGAACAATGATTTTTCTTTAGCCGCTTCAGCAATCTTCTTCGCAAGTGAAGGTTTAGATGTCGTCATATCAATGAGATATGCGCCTTCTTTTGCGTTTTCAATAATTCCGTTGCTTCCGAAATACACTTCTTCAACATCACTGGGATAGCCGACCATTGTAATGATAACGTCCGCTTCTTTTGAAAGATCTTTGACCGTTTCTTTCCATACCGCGCCTTTTTGCAGTATGCTGTCTGCTTTTTCTTTTGTCCGGGTGTACACCAAAACAGGATGGCCGTCATTGAGAATATGTGACGCCATGCTTTTTCCCATCACTCCAAGGCCGATAAAACCAATTGTTTTCTTCAAGGTCATTCCTCCCAGATGTTTCGTTTTGATTTTAGTTAAAATTTATCATTTTTCCTTCATTTTCTAGACTACCATATCTATTCATCATATAGTATACTCTTAAAATAAAAAAATCCCCAAAACAAATCATGTTTTGGGAATGTAATTGGATTACAATGTGAATTTCGCAATTGTGTTCATAAGCTCTTGGCTTGCATGTTTTAACGTCTCCGTTGAGTGTTTGACTTTATCAAGAGTGATCAGCTGTTCATCGGTTGATGCGTTCACTTCCTCTGCTGCGGCAGCCGATTCCTGCGATATGGCTGAAATGCTTTGAATGGCTTCAGAAATCGCTAGCTGTTCTTCACTCATTCTTTGAATTTCTTCGTAAATGTGATCAATGCCTTGTACCAGCGATTGCATTTCCGCGGTTATCGTGTTTAATACCTCTCCTGTCTCATGAATGGCACTGTTTTGTTCATCATTCATTCTGCTTGCCTCAACCATGGCGTGAGAGGCCTCTTTTGTCTCAAGCTGGATAAGCTTCACAGTCTCGCTGATATGCTTTGTAGAAAGGGCTGATTGCTCAGCAAGCTTCCGCACTTCATCGGCTACGACGGCAAAGCCGCGTCCGCTTTCTCCGGCTCTGGCTGCCTCAATGCTGGCATTTAAGGCAAGCAAGTTGGTTTGATCAGAAATATTCGAAATCGCTGTAACGACTTCTTCAATATTCTTTGTTTGATTTTCCAAATCAAGCAACATCGTTTCAACCTTTTTCGTTTCCATGTTGGCTTCGTTTGACTTCATCAGCAGCTGGCCGAGCGCGTCAAGTCCTTTATAGCTTGCATCCTCAGACGATTTTGACCGTTCTTTAATTCCGCCTGCCTCCTCAGCAATTTGCCTGATTTTCGTTGACAGGCTTTCTGATTTTTCGTTAATGGTCTCGACTTCAGAAGCCTGTTCTGATGCCCCAGCGGCTACTTCTTCAATCGCTTTTGCAATTTGTCCGCTTGTTTCATTTGTTTCCGCAGAGACAGCCGTTAATTGCTCAGAGGTATCAGATACTTTCCCTGAAGAGAGTCTCACTTGCTCAACCATTTCCTTCATATTTTCAACCATCTGATTAAAGTCTTTTGTTAAAATACCGACTTCATCCTTGGATTTTGATTCTGCGTGCACTGTTAAATCGCCCGCGGAAACTGCCTTCGTTTTTGCGATCAGCTGCTGTATCGGACCGGTTATCGTTTTGGCCAGAAAGTAGCTGAGAATAATTGTTATGATAAGCGCAATCAGTGATATCCAAAGATTCGCCCGATTCATTTTATCTGAAATCCACATTAATTTATCGGTATCAAATTGCGTTCCGACTTTCCAGCCCGTTTCCCCAATCGTTTGGTACACAACCATTTTCCCATTTTCATCCTGTATCCCTTTTTTCTCAGATGCAATGGTTTTCAGTGTTTGATCCTTTGATATATTTTTTCCTTGGTTTGACGGGTGTGCTAAAAGATTGCCGCTGGCATCAGCTAAAAAGGCAAATCCATTGTAAGGCACCTTTTGCTTATTGACCATACTCTGGATAGCAGAGAGTTTCAAGTCGTAGCTGGCAACCCCGATCACTTTTTGCCCGTCAAGGACCGCTTTCGATGCAGTGACAATCATGTCTCCCGTCACGACATCTTTATAAGGTTGCGTCCAAACGACTTGACCCGGGGTTTCAGCTGCAAGCTTATACCATGGTCTTGTTGTTGGATCATAATCATCGGCAAAATCGGCTTTCGGGTATGTAAACATTTCTTTTTTTGCGGTGCCAACATAAGCCATCGCAACATAATCATCGTTATCTTTGATTTGTTTAATGTCATCGTTAAATAGCCGAGAAGCTTCTTTACTTGGTTTTGTTACAAATGTATGAGTTAATTCCCCATTAGCCAATCTTGATAACGAAATGGCATAACTCTTTAATTGCAATTCAATATTTTGTTCAAGTGACTGTGTCACGTTTTGAGTTGTATTTTTCCCATCCTCTGTAATCATCGGTTTTAGCGTCAAATAAGAAGACAGCATTAAAAGAACAACTGTGACGATTAACATGATTGAAACAAAAACAGCAATCTTCATGTGAAGTTTTTTAAACAAACCAATCCCCTCCTAATTTCTATATCGGCCCCTTCGTTTGAAAAATGAATAATCAAAAAATAAATTATATGAAAAACGGAATATATTTACTGAAAATTCAATCTTCGTTATAATGAAACAATATAAGGAGGGTGATGATCATACTAAAACAAATGTATGTGCACAACGGCAGAAAATTTGAGACCCTGACCATCAGAAACTATACTGAAACTGACGTAAAGGGGCTGATTTCTCTTCAAAGAGAATGTTTCCCTCCTCCGTTCCCACAGGAATTGCTATGGTCGGAGGAACAGCTTGACAGCCATATCAAAACCTTTCCGGAAGGCGCTTTATGCGCGCTGGTCAATGGCAGAATTGTCGGTTCTATGACTGCCCTTATCATACATTTTGAGCCTGAATCTCCTGACCATACATGGGTGCAGGCAACAGATAACGGATCTATTAAAAATCATGATCCTTACGGAAATACTTTATATGTAGTAGATATTTCTGTTTCTCCTCATTATCGAAAGCTTGGAATCGGAAAATGGCTGATGAATACGATGTATGAGCTGACTGTTTACAAACGGCTGGAGCGCCTGCTCGGCGGCGGACGCATTCCTTTTTATCATAAATACTCACACGAGATCAGCGCTGTTCAATACGTTGAAGATGTAATGGAGGGCAAGAAAAAAGACCCTGTGCTGTCCTTTCTTCTCCATTGCGGCCGTTCACCGATTCGAGTAGTCAGCAATTATTTAGACGATAAAGAATCATTGAATTTCGGCGTTTTAATGGAATGGAAAAATCCTTTTTATAAAAAAACGAGCTGTTGATCACAACAGCCCGTTTAAGTGAAATATTCAATTTTCGCGTTAGGGAAATAGGTATCAATATAGGATTCAAGCGTTTCCCGAAGTTCATGCTCTTCATCTTTCTGATAAATATACTTTCCGATCCCGTAACGGCCCCATTTATAACGACGCTTTTCCTCATCTAATTCGAGCTTCGTCTTCGGATAATTCTTCTCTATCACTCGTTTGGCCGGTTTTGTAAAACGGTGCTGAATTAATTCAAAAGTAATATCATGTCTAACGTCCTGCGGCAAAGCAGCATCAAGCTTTTCAAATAGATGTCTGTATCCTTCTTCCCAGCCTTCATGAATATAAATCGGCGCAACAATAAAGCCTAGCGGGTATCCTGCTTTTGCAACTTTTACTGCCGCTTCTATCCGCTTATCAAGAGGTGAGGTTCCCGGCTCAAAGTTCTTAATCACATAATCGGCATTAATACTGAATCTGAATCTCGTTTTCCCGTTATGCTTTGCATCTAATAGGTGATCGACATGATGGAATTTCGTTACAAATCTGAGCTTTCCGAGGTCACTTTGCCCAAAATGTTCAATGGCGCGCTTCAGCGTGTGTGTCAGATGATCGATTCCTACAATATCTGACGTACATGAGGCCTCGAACCTTGTGAATTCTGGTGCGCGCTCCTTCATATACTTATCTGCCTGATCCAAAATCTCTTCGACGTTTACATAGGTTCTGATATACGGCTTTGATCCCATTGTTGTTTGCAGGTAGCAGTAATGGCAATGCCCCATGCAGCCTGTTGCAAACGGAATGGCATATTCAGCCGATGGTTTAGAAGAATCAAACTTTAATGTTTTCCGGACACCAATGACTAAAGTTGACTTCGCGTTGCGATATTGCTGAAGATGGTTTTTTCCAGGAATATTACGAACTTGATTGTGGGATGTCGTTTCTCTGATTTCAATGCCCATTTTCTCAAATTTATCTTGTAATTCTTGGGCCAGCGGATATTCCAGCGCTCTCGGTTCAATATACACAAGCTGAGGAACAAATGGGTTCTGCATAATGCCACATCCTTTTCCTTTACTAACGTTACTTTTCTCTTAAGGCGGAAAGGATATGAGTTGTAATGATTTCCTTGTTACTCATACGGATCGATATCAAATAGTTCTTTGTAGAGTGATTTAGCTTCTTCATAGCTTGCAAATACAGCATCATCCTCTGCAAACGGATGATAGGTTTCATAAATAAACAGTGAAAGCTCGCCTTCATGGTATGGATGGTGCACAATTTCAGCTTCCTTTATATGGGCAACATTGGCGGCGTGCGGATTTCTGTAGATCACGTAAACTGTATCTCCTGCGTTAAATTGGTTTGACATGCTATCCCTCCTAGCCATGTTATTGTGCCCTTCTATACCTTTACTTATGAAAAAAACCAGACAGGCCGGAGGCCGTCTGGTTTTTGGACATTACTTGAATGTTTCTTTTACGAACGCGACAACTTCTTCTGTCGTGCTCATAGATAAGATTTTCTCTTTGAATGACTCAGCTTCTTGTTTAGACAATTTGCTGATTTGTGTTCTTGCCGGAAGGATTGAAGTTGCGCTCATTGAGAACTCATCTAAGCCTAAGCCAAGAAGGATCGGGATCGCAATCTCGTCTCCTGCCATTTCTCCGCACATGCCAACCCATTTTCCTTCTTTGTGTGCCGCTTCAATTACGAGTGTAATTAAACGAAGGATTGCTGGGTTGTATGGCTGATACAGGTAAGATACACGTTCATTCATACGGTCAGCTGCCATTGTGTATTGGATCAAATCGTTTGTTCCAATACTGAAGAAATCAACTTCTTTAGCAAACTGATCAGCGATGACTGCAGTTGACGGAATTTCAACCATCATACCGACTTCAATATCGTCAGATACAGCCTGTCCCGCTTTTACAAGCTTTTCTTTCTCTTCAAGAAGAATCGCTTTTGCTTCTTTGAATTCGTTAACTGTCGCAATCATAGGGAACATGATTTTCAGGTTTCCGTATGTACTTGCACGAAGCAGCGCGCGAAGCTGTGTTCTGAAGATTTCTTGCTCTTCAAGGCAAAGACGAATCGCTCTGTATCCCAAGAATGGGTTCATTTCTTTAGGAAGCTGCAGGTAAGGAAGCTCTTTGTCTCCGCCGATATCAAGTGTCCGCACGACAACTGATTTTCCTTCCATACGCTCAAGAACCGTTTTGTAAGCATCAAACTGCTCATCTTCTGTAGGCAGCTGATCTCTTCCCATATAAAGGAATTCTGTACGGTAAAGACCAACTGCTTCTCCGCCGTTTTCAAGAACGCCTTTCACATCATCAGGAGTACCGATGTTAGCTGCAAGCTCTACATGATGTCCGTCTTTTGAGACAGTCGGTTCATTGACCAGCTTCGCCCACTCTGCTTTTTGAGCCAAATAAGCATTATGTTTTTCTTCATACTCTTTTACAGTTTCCGCAGAAGGATCGATAATGACATCGCCATTAATACCGTCAACGATAACAGTCACGCCGTTTTGGATCGTGTCTGTAGCCGCTTTCGTTCCAACAACTGCAGGAATCTCAAGAGAACGCGCCATGATGGCAGAGTGAGATGTGCGTCCGCCGATATCAGTTGTGAATCCTTTTACGAACTCACGGTTTAATTGAGCTGTGTCAGACGGTGTTAAGTCTTCAGCTACAATAATAACCTCTTCTGAGATCATGCTTGGGTTCGGAATTTCGACGCCAAGCAGGTGGCCGGTTACGCGTTTTGTTACGTCGCGGATATCTGCCGCACGCTCTTTCATATATTCGTTGTCCATTGACTCAAACATAGTAACGAACATAGAAGACGTTTCTTTTAAAGCGAATTCAGCATTCACTGAATCAGTGCTGATTTTTTCTTTCACAGGGTTCAGAAGCTCAGGGTCACTGAGAACTAAAAGGTGAGCAGAAAAAATATCAGCTTTATCCTGACCCAGTTCTTTCAAAGCGTGCTCTTTGATTTTTTCGAGCTCTTCTTTTGAACGTGCAATCGCTTCATCAAAACGGCTTACTTCCGCTTCAGAATCAGAGATGTTTTTCTTTTCAACCGTTAAATCTGGTTCTTCAAGCCGGTACGCTTTTGCAATCGCGATGCCGGCTGAAGCGCCAATCCCTTTTAATTCTTGCATTACTCGCCGAGTCCTTCGCTTTTCATTGTTTCTTCTAAAGCGTTAAGAGCATCGTTTTCGTCAGCGCCAGTAGCAGAGATTGTGATCTCAGCGCCTTTAGCGATACCTAGAGACATAACACCCATGATAGATTTAAGGTTAACTGTTTTGCCGTTATATTCTAAATTAACGTCAGCGTCGTATTTGCTTGCAGTTTGTACAAGAACTGTCGCAGGACGAGCGTGAATTCCAGAATCTGCAGTTACTTTGAATGTTTTTTGTGCCATTTTTATCATTCTCCTTTTAACTTAAAGCTTTATTACTTCACAATATTATATCATACAGCCGTACTTGTCATCTGACAAGCACAGCGTACTATATACCCTTATTTTTCAATCTTCACAATGTCTTCTTGCTCTCTGTTAACTGATCCGCTTGCCTTAATGCTGACTGTTTCTCCTTCAGCAAGGTTCGTAAATACGATCGGTGTCATCAGAGACGGTACATTCGGTTTTACTGCGTCCAAATCAACTTCAAGAAGCTTTTGTCCAGGCTCAACGCGGTCCCCTTCTGATACGAAAGACGTAAAGCCTTCGCCCTTGAGGCTGACCGTATCAATGCCGAAGTGGATCAAAATTTCTTTTCCTCCGTCGGATTGCAGGCCGATCGCATGTTTCGTCGGGAACACATTTAGAATTTTTCCTCGAACCGGTGATACGACAATACCTTCAGAAGGGAGAATCGCAAAACCGTCACCCATCATTTTTCCTGAGAAGACTTGGTCAGGAACATCAGTAATCGGGTGAATTTCTCCAGCAATCGGAGAAACAAAGACTTCCTCGCCAATTTCATTTTGCAGCGGTTCTGCAATGACTTCCTCAACCTGCTGCCCTACTTCCTCTTGAGCAGATGTTGTAGGTTCAGGTCTTGGCTTGCGTCCCGCAATGATGTCTTGCATTTGTGTTTTTAAACCGTCAGAACGCGGTCCGAAAATAGCTTGAATGTTGTTGCCGACTTCCAGCACCCCGGATGCACCGAGCTGTTTCAGACGGTCTTTATCAACCTTTTTCTGATCGTTTACAGTCACACGAAGACGAGTGATACAAGCATCAAGGTGTTTAATGTTTTCCTGGTCACCCATTGCCTGCAGGATCTCATAAGGAAGATCTCCTGCTTCACCAGTTTTCCCAGATGCTGCTGTTTCTTCCGTAGCATCCTCGCGTCCCGGTGTTTTCAGATTAAATTTGCGGATCGCAAATCGGAATCCGAAGTAGTAAATGACCGCAAGTCCCAAGCCGACAGGGATAACAAGCCACCATGCCGTCCGGTTCGGTAAAATACCGAATAAGAAGTAGTCAATTAAACCGCCGGAAAATGTCATACCAATCTTAACATTCAACAGCTGCATGACCATGAATGAAAGTCCCGCAAACACACAGTGAATCGCAAACAAGACAGGGGCAACGAATAGGAATGAGAATTCCAATGGCTCTGTGATCCCTGTTAAGAAGGATGTCAAGGCCGCTGAACCCATAATACCTGCAACGAGTTTTTTGTTTTGTGGTTTTGCTTCATGATAAATCGCAAGCGCCGCAGCAGGCAGACCGAACATCATAAATGGATATTTACCTGTCATGAACGTACCTGCTGTTAACTGTACGCCGTCTTTAATCTGCGCCATAAAGATACGCTGATCCCCGCGGATGATTTCCCCTGCTGCACTCTTATAGCTGAAGAATTCATACCAGAACGGCGAATAGAAAATGTGGTGCAAACCGAATGGAATAAGCGAACGTTCAATCACCCCGAAGATAAATGCAGCAAGGGTTGGATTCGCTTCCACTAATCCTGTTGAAAAGGCATTCAATCCATGCTGGATCGGAGGCCAGATCACTAACATAATAAGACCCAGAATCAGTGCAGAAATTGACGTCACAATTGGAACAAAACGTTTACCCGCAAAGAAACCAAGATATTGCGGCAGTTCAATTGTGTAAAATTTGTTGAACAATAATGCAGCTAACACACCGACGATAATACCGCCGAACACACCTGTCGCCAAGGTAGGTATACCAAGCATGTTTACATATGCAGGATGGTTTTCCGTGAAGAACTTGGCTCTTTCGATTGAATCGGAAGGAATGGTTCCGTTTGCAAGAAGAACCGCACTCATGGATACGTTCATCACCAGATAACCGATAATTGCTGCAATCCCTGCAACTCCATCACCGTTGGCAAGCCCGATGGCTACACCTACTGCGAATAGAAGCGGAAGGTTATCAAAAACAATCTGCCCAGCGCTTTCCATAACACCCGCTACGAGCTGAATATTGTCATTGCTCAAGAAATGCAGGACCTGAATCATGTCCTTATTTTGCATCGCATTCCCGATCGCAAGCAAAATCCCCGCAGCCGGAAGGATCGCAACTGGAAGCATAAGCGCACGCCCAATTTTTTGAAGAACGCCGAATAATGCTTTAAACATAAGAATTGACCTCCTCTTTTTACTAGTCTGACCTTACAGCTAAAAATCATGACAACGAATTCACAGGCGTAAGTCTTCCAGTTTAACCGTTTACATTTGCCCTTTTACACAACAAAAAGGGCATGAGCAAAATTGGGTGCGCAAAAGAACGAGAATGGACTTCCCGTTTTTTCCCCTCAATCACTCATGCCTGATCGGATCAGTAACACGTTATAAGGATAAACTGAATTTATGAAATTTTATTGGTTAATCGGTACAGATGAAGCGTCAGGTAAACCGCTTCCGCCTCATGAACTGGTTTCTTCAATGTTTGCTGCAAGATTTTAATCAATTTCCAAGCTGTATTGTAGCATAGCGGATATTCATTTTTCAATAACAACATTAATTTTTCTGGTTCTTTAGTCGGTTCTTCTTTTTTGATTCTTTCTATTGTAAATCTGATATGCCGGATCAGCCGCAAATAGTTGACACTTTCCTTGTTTACTTTCATTTGAAACGAGTCTTCAATCACCTCAACAAGCTGTGCCATCAGCTGCGAATGCTGATTGACCTCGGACAGCGGACGGTTTGTCAGAGCTGAATGGATATGCAGAGCAATAAAGCCGATCTCCCCTTCCGGAAGGCAGATTCCCGCTTTTTCATTGATCATATCTATGACTTCTTTGGCGATTTGGTATTCTTCAGGATAAAGTGACTGAGTCTCCATTAAAAATGGATTTTTCATATCAAAGCCCTGCTGCTGCCTTTTGATCGCAAATGCGATATGGTCTGTCAGTGCAATGTGAATATGTTCATTTAATGAGTGGTTTGTCCTATTACTGATGTGATAGATGACATCGTTTGAAATATCAACGAGCTTTTCATCAACATAGTCAAGGAGCTTTTTAAACTGCTTTTGTTCCTTCTCGTCCTTTAAAATGAACATTTTATCGTAGCCTTTATCTTCAATGACATCATCTTGTTTTTTTCCGAAACCAATACCTTTTCCGATTAAAACGACTTCGCTGTATTTATGATGAGAAGCAATTAAGACGTTATTATTCAGTACCTTTTTCACTGTGAAGGACCCATTCACGATCCTCAGCTCCTTTGTCATTCAATACCTCATATCGTACATAACGAACGGAATGCACGTCAAACCTTTTTTCAACGCTTTCACTAAACAGTCGATCTTTCGATGAGACGGTAATCCAGAACCTTCCTTTCAATAGGCTGTCCCTGAATTCTTTTTTCCAGCATGGCAAACGCCTGCTTTCCCATTTCCTTTGTTTGAATATCGATCGTTGTGATACCAAGTGATTGGCTGATTTCATGGTTATCAACGCTTAAGATGGCAAGCTCATCCGGTACCGATACCCGCTGGGCCTTTGCTTCAAGTAAAAGCCCTGCTGAGACTTGATCATTGGCAACGAAAATAGCCGTCGGCTTTTCCTTCCACTTTTTCCACTTATGAAAAAGCGCTTTGCCATCATTAATTGTAATCGCTTTCTCAACCACCCAGTCTTCATGAAATGCCTCTCCGATCTCTTCCAATGCTTCTTTATAGGCTTTGATTCGAAAATGGCTGTTCATGCCTTTTTTTCTTGCCAAACAGATGGCTATTTTTTTATGCCCTTTGGCAATTAAATAGTCCAAGCCGTACCGGAATGCTTGTTGGTGAGGAATACTGATGGTTGGAAAACGGCCGATATCTGAATTCTGGCAAAGCAATATCGGTCCCTCCCATTCCATGAGTTTCTCATCAGCAAGCGCCTTTGAGCAAAAAATTAACCCGTCAACCTGGCGCTGCTTTAATTGGGTCAGCGCAAAGATTTCTTTCTGTACATCATAATTTGTTTGGAATAAAGAGAGGTGAAACCCGGATTCCGCGGCTGCGTCGGCTATTCCTGCAATCAGCTCTGCAAAATAAGGCAGATTAATCGTCGGCAAGACAACGCCAATCATGTTTGAAAATCCTTTCGACAAATGCACGGCATGGATATTCCTCGTGTACTCCAATGCTTCCATTGCCTCAAGCACTCTATTTCTTTTGTCTTCACTGACATAAGGGTGATTGTTTATGACTCGGGAAACCGTTGTAACGGAGACACCGGCTTTTTCTGCAATGTCTTTAATATTAGCCATAGATTCCCTTCTTTCTAAATTCCCTTGATCTGGAATGCGTTTCATACAATATGATATGAACATACCAGACATATTTTGTATTTTTAGCTGAAAGGAGAAGATCATATGGGTTTCTTCATTTTAATTGGATTATGTCTGACTGTTCTTGGCGGCAGCTGTCTTGCAGTAAAACCTCTCAACCAAAAACATGAAATTAAACCCTTTCGAACATTTGATGATTTTTTTATTTAATGCAGATAAAAAAGGACGATGTCGAGAACAAAGTCCTTTTTTATTTCCAGTTACGGCAGTATGATTAATTCCTTTGGATATTGGGTCAGAGCAACCGCTCCGTCCTTTGTTACATGAACGTCATCCTCAATGCGCACGCCGCCAATCTCAGGTACATAAATCCCCGGTTCGATCGTGTAGACCATGCCTTCCTGCAGCAGTGTATCGTTGGCTTGACTCATTGATGGGTACTCATGGACAGAAATCCCGAGTCCGTGTCCCAGCCGGTGAGGAAAATACTCTCCGTACCCTGCTTTTTCAATGATTCCGCGGGCAGTTAAATCCAGATCTCCGATTCTGACACCTGGTTTGCTTGCTTCAATCGCGGCTTTTTCCGCTTGAAGCACGGTCTCATAAATCTCCTCTTGCTTCGGATTGATGGTCTTGTATGCAAACGTTCTTGTAATATCAGAGCAATAACCGTCAAGAATAACACCGAGATCAAATAAAACAAAATCACCTTTCTTCAACGTGGCTGTACCCGGATTTCCATGAGGCTGGCCTGATTTTTCTCCAAATAAAACCATTGTGGAGAAAGACATGCCCTGAATTCCTTTTTTCTTCAGCTCATACTCGATTTGAGCGAGCACTTCCACTTCACTGATGCCTTCACGCAAAGCGGCTGTGCCGACTTCAACACCGTAATCAGCAAGCTTTGCCGCCTCTTTCAGCAAACGAATTTCATTGTCGTCTTTCATCAGGCGAAATTGATTGAGTGTTTCTTCTGCTGAAACAAATTGAGCCCCGCCCACTGAATGCTTCAGCTGTTCTGCGCGTGATAGTGAGATTGAATCCTTTTCTACCGCGAGTGTATGTATGCTGATATTTCGCTTTTTCAAGGCTTTCTCTATCAGCTCCCACGGATTTTCATGATCCGCATAACCAATGATTTCATGATTCCAACCTGCGTTGCGGGCCTGGTTTGCTTCCATTCCAGGACAAACAAAGAAAGGCTCCTCTTCTTGGAAAATAAATAAACCCATTAATCTTTCATGCGGCTCTGTGTAAAAACCGGTTAAGTAAAAAACATTCTCTTTCGTATGAATAAATGCGGCAGTATGCCCCGCTTCCTTCAGCCATGAAGAGACGCGTTGTATTCTATTCACTTCTAGTTCCTCCCTGCCATTTGCAATGCTTTGTTCTGTCTTTCATTGTAACAGGTTTTACAGGTGTTTGCCTTCCGCGGCACCTTCGTTTTCAATCCATTTTATTTCCTGCCCCGCTTCCTGTATACTGACAGTAGAGTTCTAGCGTAGGGAGTTGTTCCGTTTTGCTGATGAATTTTTTCAGACGAAAAGCAGTTATGCTCTTAACGGTTTTGGGAATTTCCGCTCCTTTTATCGGTATGAAGATGGTCGATTTTTATTATTACAGCTCTATCATCGGCTGTGCAGCGGGGTGCCTATGCTGCATCCTCGCTCTCATCATGGTTACGAAAAGATCCGATAAAGACAAAAAAGAAGGAAAAGCTTGATACATAAAAAACCAGCAGCCCAATTGGACTGCTGATTTTATTTTAGGAGTCTTAACCCGTTTAAGATCACCAAAATTGTACTTCCCTCATGACCGATCACGCCAAATGGCAATTCCATCACCTGCAAAAAGTTTGCACAAATCAGCAAGCAGATCACAGCTAGAGAAAACACGATATTTTGTTTGATAATCCTGTTCATTTTCCGTGACAAGCGGCACATGTTTACGAGCTTTTTCAAATCGTTTTTCATGAGTACCATATCAGCGGTCTCAAGAGCGACATCTGTTCCCCCGCCCATTGCAATGCCAACATCCGCCGCTTTGAGTGCCGGCGCATCATTGATTCCGTCACCGACCATTGCAATCGTTCCGAATTCTTCTTTTAACCGTTTGATTTCATTCACTTTTTGGTCAGGCAAGCATTCTGCAGCAACAGTTGTCATTCCGGCTTCCTTCGCTATCGCTTGAGCCGTGTCCTCATGATCCCCTGTCAGCATGGCCGTTTTAATGCCAAGTTGGTTCAATTCTTCCATGACCTCTTTTGCTTCGGGCCTGATTTGATCTTTCAGTGCGATACAGCCAGCTATTTGGTCATCCTTTTTCACAAATACAATCGTATGGCCGCTTTGAATGATATCTGATGCTGTTTGTTTTATAAATTGTGCTGCCATTTCCTCGCCGATAAAACCCGCCTTACCGATCTTCCATTTCGCGCCCGACACTTCTGCCATAACGCCAAACCCTGATGTTTCTTCTATAGATATGTAGCCGGACTGATTTACGCCTCGGCTTTCAGCGTACGTTGTTATTGCTTGAGCAAGCGGATGGCTTGATTGCGTTTCGATTGCATAGACGGCCTCAAGCACTTCCGCTTCACTGAATCCTTTTGCAATTCTAATCGTCTCAACGGCAGGCTGGCCTTTTGTTACAGTGCCCGTTTTATCAAAGGCGATCATTTGCACAGAGCCCAGCTGTTCAAGGAAGACGCTGCCCTTCACAAGCATACCGTTGCGGGCGCCATTTGAAATCAAGGACAAAGCTGCCGGCATAATAGAAGCGACAAGCGCACAAGGTGAAGCGACAACCATAAACACCATTGCGCGGTAGAAGGTTTCACTCCAGCTCCAGCCCAGCGCAAAGTGCGGCACGAATAACAAGAGCCCCACCGCGATCAGCACACCTTTTACATAAGCATTTTCAAATCGTTCGATGAAAGCTTGTGCGGGCGAAACACTGCTTTGCGCAGATTCAACCAGTTTGATAATTTTTCTGAATAACGAATCTTCATTTGCTTTCGTGACACGGACGGTCAAGGAGCCGTTGCGATTCACAGTTCCCGTAAATACAGCATCACCGTTGTTTTTTTCTACAGGCATTGATTCACCTGTTAATGCTGACTCATCAATGCTTGTTGAGCCCGATTCAATGATACCGTCTGCCGCTACACGTTCTCCGGGTTTGATCACAATCATATCACCGGCCTGCAAGTCCGATACCGGTACTCTTTTGGTTTCACCATTGACCATCAGCGTTGCTTCTTCAGGCTCAAGCTGCATTAAAGATGTTAAATCTCTGCTGCTTTTATTCATCGTGTATGTTTCTAAAGCTCCACTTAAGGAAAAAATAAATATTAAAATAGCACCCTCCGCCCAGTATCCGATCAAGGCGGAACCAATTGCAGCGAAAATCATTAAAAGTTCTACATTCAGCGTTTTGGATTCGAGCGTTTCTTCGATTCCTTCCTTTGCTTTAGCAAATCCGCCGATCACAAAAGCCAGCAAGTAAAGTGTTATTGATAATACTTGATATCCGGATAAGAGCCAGCCTGCCAAAATAAGAGCGCCTGACACGAGTGCTGCGATAAGCTCTGCATGCTGTGCCCAGTTTTTTTCTCTCTGCTCTGTTTTTAATGGCTCATGCGGATCGTGTTGAACGATAACTTGTTCATTCATATCAAATTCTCCTCTCTAATTGAGAACGTAAATCATCATCATTTCTCTTATAAAAACAAAATTGCCGCCCAAAAGGCAGCTTTATCGTCAGTTATTTCTTGATGTCTTCCTTTATTATAGCATGCGCAATGAGAATTTCAATTATAATTATTTTAATTTCTTCTTGATAATAATTATCATTAACATTCATCCAATTCTTCACTACATGAAAAAAGCTGAGAGTCTATGCTCTCAGCCTATTCTTCCGTCCATTCTTTCAGTTGTTCCGCCGTCATCGGGCCAATTTTTGTTTTTTCAATTTCTCCCTTTTCATTCAGCAAAAATGATGTTGGGATCGTGATGATATGATACTCCTTCATCAATTCTCCTTTTGAGTCAAGAACGATCGGAAACGTCAGCTTGTTTGCTTTAATAAAGTCTTCAACGGCTTGCTGATTTTGTTCTGAGTTCACTAAATTCACCGTTACCAGCTTTACGCCGTCGGATTGATGGGCATTATAAAACGATTGAAACTGGGGAAGCTCCTTTTTGCAGGGCGGACACCAAGATGTCCAAAAATGCAGGATGGTTTTTTGCCCTTTATGCGGGATCGAGATATCCTCCCCTTCTATCGTTTTCATAAGAAAAACAGCGGGAACTGCAGGCTGTTTATCCCCAGCGGCTGCCACATCAGGAAACCATGCAATCATCCCCAATAACATAAGGCATACAGTAAGCAAGCGCTTCGTCAACATGGAATCTTCCTTTCATGCTTTTCAATTAGCTTGCCCCTGCTTTTTCTTTATCATCCTTCAATTCGCGGTGTTCTGTTTCCTCCCGTAAGGAAAACAGATACCCGCAGCGCTTTGCAAATCTGTGTATAGTGAAGGCTCGTCAGCAAAATCATGCCAGTGTTCATCCCTAGGATAATCCCGAGCATTTGCAAATTCTCCATTGATCCCAGCACATACATCATACTTAGGGCCACGATATGGCTCCAGACATTGTGATAAAAAGCTTCTTTAACAAACCCCATCCCGATTAAGCACGCCTGCAGCGGCATGACAAACAGATGAAAGAGAAAGTAAGGCCACAACAGCTGCAAGTAATACTGCGCTTCGGGGGAGTGAAAAAACAAATGTGTGAGCGGTCCCGCAAACTGGAACATGATCCAGACGGCCGGTATGCCGTAGCCAAACGTAATGAAAATCGACTGCTTCAGTCTTTTTAATACGACGTCATATTGCGAAAGCGCATAAGCTTCCGAGATACTCGGTATCATGACAACCATTAACGAATGGGCAATAAAAGCAGGGAACGACCCTATCGTCACAGCCACACCGGCCAGCATTCCATATTGATCGATCGCCGCTGTCCCGGCAACGCCCGCAGCCAAAAGCGCTCCTTTTACTAAAAAGGGTTCAATCGCATTGACAACCGCATGAAAAATGCGCAGCCCTGTTGTAGGAATGGAAACGGCAAGCAGTCTTTTTCTTACATCCTTTCCACGCAAATGAATGTGCTGCTGGCCGGATACCGCTCGCCTCGCCATGATAAATTGTGAATATAAATAAACAAGCACAACCACATCACTCACGACGAGGACAAACAAGGAAATCAGCACAGCCATATCCAATTCAAATGAATACCATTGAAAAAAGAGGAATAAGCACAAGAGCTGGATGATTTTTTTCAGCACATTGGCGATTGCGATCTTCCCCATTTTTTGTACACCCATAAAATAGCCCCTGGCGATTGAAGTAAAGGCGACAATAGGAATTAAGCCGATGACAATCCCTTTAATAAACGGGTGGTATGTATCAAATACCGGAATAAACGGAAGCGCAATACTGGCAGCAGCAGTAGAAAACGCTGTAAAAACGACCGTCATTCTGAATGCGTGCCTCAGCATGCTTTCATGAAGCTTAGGGTTTGATTCGGCAATGAATTTAGAAATTGAGATCGGCAGTTCCAGGCTTGCGATGACTATAATTAAAAAGATCGTGGGCAAAATACTCATGTAAAGCCCCATCCCGTGCTCGCCAAGCTCCCGCGCCAAAATCATATTCACGACAAATTCAAGGCATTCAGCGAAAAAGGCGGCAATGGATAAAAGAATGATCCCTTTCACAAATCGATTCATGATGTCTCTCCTTGTCTCTTGTACTACCAACATCATATGAGACAAGTTCAAAAATTATTTTATTTTTACTCTTTATATGTAAAAAAGCACAGCTGAGACAAATTGTCTCTTCTATGCTTAGATGGCAAAAACGTGCCTGCCGATTTTTTCTATGATTTTCCTTGAACGAATCCAATCATCTGACGCTGTTTTCGGATTATAAAAAAATATGGCATCTGTTTCTCTATTTTTTGAGGACAGCGCTTCTTCAGCAGCAGCAATCGATTCTTTATCAGGCTTTTGATTAATGCTTCCGTTTGCAACCGGTTCAAAGGCATTTTTCTGATAAATAACCCCTCTAATTGTATCAGGAAAACCTTTTTTCTCCGTTCTGTTCAGCACAACGCTTGCTACGGCGACCTTGCCTTTATAGGATTCTCCCTTAGCCTCTGCGTGAACGAGACGGGACAGCAGATCTTTTTCAGACTGTGTATATGTTTCTTTCTTTTCAGTTGTTTTGGTCGGCTTGTCTTTCTCTTTCTTTTCAGTGTGTGCTGATAGCTTGATCGGCTTTATTTTTTTCTGGTCCTTATCAGCAGACAGTGAAGGGAAAGATTCGTCTTTGTCTTGATCTATATGTGTAAGCCATTTCGCTTCTTCATGTTTTGTCTTCTTTGTGCTCAGTAGTGAAGCTTGTGTATGTTCAATTTTTGCTGCAGGCATGAAACAAAGAAGAAAAACAGCCAGAGCAGTGAATTTCGTCGTCATACAGTTTCCTCCTTAAAGTGCTCAAAAAAACACTTCATAACCTTAACAAGAGATCCATTCATTTTCACGGAAAAAGATTTTCCAACTCTCCCAAGGAGGCATCAGGATGGAATATACCGGATGACAGGCTGGTTAATGGAAGAAAAACAGCTTGAAATTCTATAAATCTTGTCAATTCAAAACATGTTTATCCATTTTTGGCGTTTTACATTTTGTTTACATCTGTTACAACTGAGTGTAATAAAGAGCCTGTATTCTGTCATATATGATAAAAAGGCTTCTCACGTATGAGAAACCTTCAGCTTCTTGGCTGTTCTAAGTATTGAAATATAACATCTCCGCCTTGCTGGGCAATTCCTCGGAAATGTTTAAAATCATCTTGTTTAGATAACACAGCCCTGAAATCCAGGAAATGCTCTTTCTGGACTCTCAGTTCGTTTATTGCGCCGGTGCGCAGCTGTTCAATCATTTCTGTAATCTCTTCGGGACGCAACGAAAATTCCCCCTTTTCTTTCTTTTGACGAAAATCAATATACCATCTTTATAACGTCAGGACAATTCATTAGGGAGATAAAACTCCTTATCGCTTTACTTCTCAATGAAAATACTGCAAAATACTTTCAAAAGGCATTATTATGTTTAAAGGAGAGGAAGCTTGTGAAAATCGCTAAGGTTGGAAACGTCATTGAATTTAAAAACGGATTAACCGGTGTTGTTGAAAAAGTAAATGAGAATTCTGTAATCGTTGATGTCACGATTATGGATAACTATCGGGATCTTGAGTTAGATTCATTGACAGTTGTTAATCATAAAAATTATAAGATCATCAGAGACTCCTATTAAACCTCCTCATTTCCACATTCATTCGCAAAAACTGCAAGACGGACAATTAAACACCTTACATATGAAATTCGCTTTCTCAAAAGCTGCCGGCCGGCAGCTTTTTTACATCAAAAACACCGATTATGAATCGGCGTTTTGGTCTGTTTCCGTTATTTCTATATAGAACTCGCTGACAGATCCTGCTTCATACAGGTTGGTCAATGACGTTGAATAATTTGTAATTTCCCCCCGGAAGGCAAGATTTCGTTCCGGAACCTCGACGTTAAACGTTTTTTCATACAACAGGACAGCGATATCATGGTAAGTCTCGCTCGTAACGTTTAGGGTAAATGCAATTTTGCGCTTCGGCTCGCTCTCCTTTTGATATGCAGCCATTTCTAATGTTACATCGTTTAATCGCAATGTCTTCACTTCATTTCACTCCTTTATAGTTCATGCATCTTAGCATACCTTAGCGAACGTTTACAATGAATCTGTTCTGACCTATTATGTTAACCAATTCTTTAGAAAAGACACCTTTACAAACATATGTTCGATCAACTATAATAAAACAGACGAGCTGCCATCCAGCATCCCGTCTTTTCATTAGAAAGCGGCGAGTGGAATCCCCCCCGAATTCACTCGTCTTTTTTATGTAAAAAATCCCCTGCATTTTTCAGAAGAAACTATATTAACGATTATTAACAAGTCATGATCCATCATGCATGCAGTACTCAGCCATCTTCTCATACTTTGTTCCAGGCTTTCCGTCATTTGTGTACGGACCACGGATCAATTTGCCCCATACTTCAATGTAGCGGGTCCTCTAATTCAATCAAGTTGTTCATGGGACAAGGGCCTTTGGAATTCAACCCTTGTCCTCACTGTTTTACCTGTACCCGTAATAAATGCTTTTCAGTATGTCCAAGATTTAGAGATTCATTACAATTATCTTGGATTTTGCTTAGAACTATAAATCCTTATATATTTTTAAACACTTTATTCCAGACTGACGAATCCTCTTGTCCAAGACTCCAGCTGCCAAGGCCTTTCAGATTATATTTTTGAACGATTTTTATTTTTGCTCTGAGTGACTGTTCATTTTCAAACCATAATGTATATGTTCCTGAAGGTAATGGACCCTTCTTGTCGTGATTGATCGTAAACACCGCTTTTGGAGATTGACTCTTTGTGTCAAAAATAATTGTCCCGTTATGTCTTTTTACTAATGAGTCAACAAGGTAAAGGGGAATGGCTTGGGAATTAGATTCGCCATTCATCCAGCAGCGGCCATAGAATGGCAATCCTAAAACTAGTTTTTGAGGGGAGATTTTTTGGGTTAGAGCATATTGAATGGACCTTTCCACCCATCCTACACTTGCAGTAGGCCCAGCAAGGCGGCTTTCATCATAGGCCATAACCATAAGATAGTCTGCATATTTTGCTAAATTTTCGTAATCATATGATCCGTGCCAGCCCTTCGTCCAGCCAAAAGGATTTGCCGCCACTGCAACTGATACCTCTTTATGTCCAGGAATACTTTTTCTTACCAGTCTAACAAAATCCGTAAATGCCTTCCGATCTTTTTCTGTAAGGTTTTCTATATCGATATTAACTCCGTCCAAATCTAGTTCTTCTATTGCATGAGAAATTTGTTTAGCCAAAAGCACTCGGTTCTTTAATGCAAATCGTCCCAAATCCTGATTCCAATGATTGCTTAGAAAAGGAACTACTTTTAATTTTCTTCTATGAAGAGTTTTAATCACATCGGGATCAGCTGAACGGAGAAGTAATAATCCATCTTTTCTGATATAGAAAAAATCAGGAGACACGACATTTAATACTCCGTTCGTTTGATCAACGTGTTGAATAAAATCGCTACCTAATCCAGAATAGAAATAGCTCATTTGAAACATCTCATAACCCCTTCACCCCCAAAAATATCAAGTTCCCAACAAATAAAAAAATGAAGACTGATCATTTCAATTTGTTTCGTTTCTCAAAGATTATCTTTCTCTTATCTTTATAATTTGTCCTGGATAAATTCTATCTGAAGAAATTTTATTAAGATTCATAAGTTGTTGTACCGGAATATTAAAGGATTTGGAAATCGCCCATAATGTATCGCCAGGTTCCACATGATAAACTTCATATGTTACGGGAAATTCCATATAACGAGGCGTTCTTTTTACTTTATTCGCTTGATTTCTTGTTTTAGGTATTTTTCCCTTCATTCATATGACTCTCCTTTAGAAAAATTTGTTTACATCTCTAGACCGTTTCTCTCTAATCTTAATAATTTGTCCAGCATATATTTGATCCGATTTGAAATGATTAAGCTCCATGATCTGCTGAAGGGAAACATTATACTTCCTTGCAATTTTTGATAATGTTTCACCGGGAGTAACATGATGAATCTCGTATTTTTCTTTGAGGACATCTACATAATGAATGGTTTCCCCTACGTTTCTTAAGATTCCTCTGCTTTTTAGCACCTCAATCATTTTCTCAGCTCTATGCCGATAGGAATCTTTCTTTACAGCCTTTTTACCGTTTATCCGAATCTTTTTTCTCTCGCTATCATGATTCAAATAGTATTTAACCTTTTCCAATGTTTCTTTGGGTGAGGAAGAAACGATAAGATCGCGACCAGGTTTGAATTTATCTCGAACTGCTGGTGTATCCGATGTCAATAAAAACCCCCCGGAACCAAGAATCTCATAGGTGCGTTGCGTAAGTTGGCTTTCACAGTTTTGCAATCCGATAATGATTTTTGCTGAACTGTAAACTTTATACGCTTCAGTATAATCAAGGTATCCATGGATCCAATTGCGGGGAATTTCTCTTCCTATATATTTACTCATGTTTTCCCAATTTCTCCCCCAAAAATCAATGCGAATACCCTTTCGTATAAGAGGACGAATAAGCGTTTTTAAAGAGGACGAACGGAACACTTCCGGATGTTCTTCAAGAAAATTAGGGTAAGCATTAGCTACCACTGCTATATCACAACTGTATTTTGCTAATGGTTTAATCTGGTGATGTATACTTTCGTGATAGGCAAAGTCTAAGTGGGCTGCTTTAATCCCCATGCTTTCATAAGTTTTACACAGAGAAGGCGTAACCGTGAAAACAAAATCCGGTTTCATCTTTTTAATTAACGGGATGGTAAAGTTTTGAGTGTGCAGTGGGTCTTCAGTTGCCCAATAAACAAGGGGGATATTCACCTTTTTAGTTGCGTTGCGAATCCAGATTTGCTTTTCCCTTGAATGCTCTGGTGTCCATCCCATAGATACTATTAGATCTGGTTTAAATTCGTCTATCATTTCAGTGATATTTTCCCGACTTACAGGACCCGAAATCATTACGATATGTCCTGCTTCCCTAAACCCATTCGGTAAACCATAGAGCCACATGGGATGACTCTCGAGGAAAAGAATTTTCACACATTTTCGCCCTCTCTTTCACCTTTTAATGTCTACTTTATTGGTATGTATAAGTAAAATAATATGTCGCGGTACCAGTCTATAAAAAATGTTCAAGTGCGAGATAACGTGATAGCTTCCTGCAAAATGAAATTGTAAGAGAATGAAAATGAATCGTTTCTCTCGCCAGCACAGAAAAAGCAAGCGATTTACAAAACACTTTTTCTTTGATTTGACTAGCCTTCTGACGTAGTTAATAGTTTATTTTTGTGCATAAAAAGAAAAAGACGTACACATTTGTACGCCTTAAATAACTTCTGAACGATCAATTTTTCATTGCATAAAAGTCACACGTTCCCCCATAAAATGAACCATTTTCAAGTGTGACCTTACCTAATTTTGTTGACTTCTCATTAACGATTATCAATCGTCTCCGGATACAAGTCATGGTTCATCATACGGTATTCGGCCATTTTCTCATACTTCGTGCCCGGTTTTCCGTAATTTGTGTACGGGTCAATGGAAATTCCGCCTCTTGGCGTGAATTTGCCCCATACCTCAATGTAGCGCGGGTCCATTAATTCGATCAAGTCATTCATGATGATGTTCATGCAGTCTTCGTGGAAGTCACCATGGTTTCTGAAGCTGAACAGATACAGCTTTAATGATTTGCTTTCAACCATTTTTTCATCAGGAATGTAGCTGATGTAGATTGTTGCAAAGTCAGGCTGTCCTGTTTTCGGGCATAAAGATGTGAACTCAGGACAGTTGAATTTTACAAAGTAATCACGGTTTACATGTTTATTCGGGAAGGATTCCAGCACGTCCGGCGCATATTCAAACAAATAATTTGTTCCTTGGTTGCCAAGCAGTGTGACACCTTCTAATTCTGATTCTTTTCTTGTCGTCATATTTATCTTCCTTTCTATTATACTCCGCGTTTGTTGCCCCATAACAGGGTGTGGAGCTGCGGAAGCACTCTGACCAGATTCAGCTCCGCGTCGACAGCTACCTTATCAACAAGCGCTTCATATTTTCCAAGCAAATGTGCAATCAGTGACTGATCATCTGTCGTATGCACATCATCATTACCGACTTGTAAATAAAACGGGATTCCCGGGTAACGTTTGTGCACCGTTTTGGCAAACTCCAGATCTTCATCATTAAAAATGACTACCTTCAAGCTGCAAGCATGCTGTCTGTTATTCTCTTTAAGCGAAGTCAAAATGTGATCAAGCTTTTGAAAGTTTGTCACCATTTTTGAGCTTGGCGGTTTTGGAGAAATTGTCAGATCATCAATCAGCGTAAACCAATCCTGATAAACGGTCCCCTGGGTTTCGAGCGCTGCACGGATGTTATTTTCCTTCAGCAGTTCGATAAAAGCATCCAGCTGCTTTAACAGGGCCGGGTTGCCGCCTGAGATCGTCACGTGGGAAAACGCGTCTCCGCCAATGTCCTTAAGCTCTGCAAAAATCTCCTCAGCCGTCAGCCAGCGAATATCTTTTTTAGCTGACCCATCCCAAGTGAAGGCGGAGTCACACCAGCTGCAGGAATAGTCACAGCCGGCTGTACGGACGAACATCGTTTTCTGTCCGATCACCATGCCTTCTCCTTGAATCGTCGGGCCGAATATTTCTAATACAGGAATTCCTTTAGCCATTCAAACCACCCTTTTTCGGACGGTAGACACAGTAGCTTGTCGGTGTTTCACGGACAAACACCTGTACACAGCTCGGCTTATTCTCCAATGTGTCTAAATAAGCCTGTACGTTGTCATAAATCGTTTTCGCCACGACTTCAGTTGTCGGCAGCGAATACCGGTCGTCCTGAGAAAAATCTTCATGATCATTTAAAAGCGTATGATCATAGTTTCCGTGCACCAGTTTTTTGAGTACGCTGAAATTGACAAGGAAGCCGGAGTCGTCAAGTTCGTCACCGGCAACGGTTATATTTACGGTATACGTGTGCCCGTGAACCCTGCTGCACGCTCCAGCACTTTCCCGAGGGATAAAATGAGCAGCTGAGATGTGCATGTCCTTATTCAATTCAAATGAATAAGGATGCTGGGCCTGCGGATAAATTTGAGATAACAATTTATGCACGCTCTCCTTTCATCGCCATATACTCTTCATACCCTTTTGAACGAAGGTGGCATGCCGGACATTCGCCGCAGCCGTCTGCGATGATGCCGTTATAACACGTCAGCGTGTTGTTTTTTACAAAATCAAGCGCGTCAAGCTCATCTGCAAGCTTCCACGTTTCTGCCTTATTCAGCCACATGAGAGGCGTATGAATCACAAACGGCTTCTCCATCGCCAAGTTTACTGTTACATTGCAAGATTTCACGAATTCATCACGGCAGTCAGGATAACCACTGAAGTCTGTCTCGCAAACTCCTGTAATAATGTGGCGCGCGCCAATTTGGTATGCAAGGATAGACGCAAAAGATAAGAATACCAAATTGCGGCCCGGAACAAATGTGGATGGCAGTTCGCCGTCTTTTACTTCTATATCAATATCATTTCTTGTCAGAGCATTCGGTGCAAGCTGATTTAAAAGTGACATATCGAGCAAATGGTTTTTCACACCAAGCTTTTCTGCAATGGATTTTGCCACTTCAATTTCCTGCGAATGACGCTGATTGTAATGAAAAGTCACCGTTTCGACTTCTTCGAATTCCTTTAGAGCCCACAGTAAGCATGTGGTGCTGTCTTGACCGCCGCTAAATACGACAATTGCTTTTTCTTTTTTCATGATTCCTCTCCTTCTCCGCAATAAAAACTTTCGGCGAGAGACATCGCTACAGCTGATTTACACAAAAAAACACCTTTTCGGAAGGTGCTCTAGAAAAACATAAAAAAGGCCGTATCCAAGGATACAGCTCGTCCTTAGTTTTTTATAGAGGGTGTAGCTAGAACCTCTCCCGCATATCGTACGGATTTTCTTCAATTTTTCACTTCTGCTATCTTACCATAATGTTGTTTTTCTTGACAATAAAAAAAGTCAGCCCCTAGCTTTCCGTTCAAGCATCGTTCTGCAATGACGGCTCGCTTCATTATATATGTATGTTACAAACTGCGCCGCCGGGGAGACTTTTTGCAAATCAGGGCGCCTATGAAGGCCAAACTCACATAGCCAAACAAAGGATAAATCGTTGAAATCAGCTTGCCGTATCCAATTTGGCTCGTGATATAAGCCGTAATCATAATGGCTGCAAAGATATATTTGCTTTTCATTGGCAGAAAGCTCTGCACTTGTTTTTCCAACCCATATAGATTGCCGATAACTGATGTGAACACTTCACCGAAAATAATGAGCAAATAAATCAAATGGACAGATCGCGCAAAGAGATAAACCACTTGAGCCATCGGTATATCATACAAAAATACATCCGGGAGTGTCGACAATGACAGAAAACTCGCGGACAGCACAATCGTCAGCATCGTGCCTCCAACTAAAGCGCCTTTTTTTATTACTTTTTCCGATGGCATTTCATTCGCCAGTGGAACCAAAACCGCTTGGGCAAGCGATAAATTCAAAGCGCCGTAAGAAACCGCTGACAACAGCCAGTCCCAGCGATGTGGCCAGACCCACTGAGCTGCGTTCCGCGACTCGCTGAAAATAAAAGAGTCGGCCACCACAATCATAGAAAAGATGATCAAAAGAGGAACAACAAACACATTGACACCGAAAATGCCTTTTACCCCTTTAGTCATCACAATTAAGCTCAATCCAATTGTAATCAGCATCCCAATCTGAGCAGACATCCCCAGCTGCTCCTCAAAAAGCGCCCCTGCCCCAGAAAGCATAACAGATGTGACACCGAGGAGAACAAACAGCATAAACACATTGATAATCCGCCCAGCTGTCGCACCGAACAAAAATATATTCATTTCTTGATATGACTTGGCATTGATTCGCTTTGAAATGATCATCAGCTTGGCCCCCAAAAACGTAAACATCCCGCCGCTGATGATAATACCGAATAAACCGAACCAGCCGAACTTCAGAAAAAACTCAACAATTTCCCTGCCAGTCGCAAATCCAGCTCCGACTACTGTACCGACATACACAAAAGCAAGCTGACTTGCAGACCCTTTTGATTGTTCCATTTCTCCCCTCCGAACGAACCGCAGTTTTGTCCATATATGCCTTTTTATAACCTATGAGACAAGTTCCTTGAAAAGACGAAGAAAACATGTTTTACTGTGTAAACAAATCAAAAATTTTTTACGCAAAAGACTTGAAAGTCAAAGATGGTCAGAGTATACTATTAATCAAAGTTGGTCAAAATGAACCGGCCTTTTTTAAAAACCAATTGGTCAAAGTTAGTCAAATAGTCAGACTGCTCTGAGCAAATTGTTTTGAAAGCCGTTAAGTTTGCCGTATACTAATAGTCAAAGAAGGTCAAATACAAACGACCTTTTTATTCACATTCATTGGTCAAAGAAGATCAAACTTTTAAGGAGGTTTTGGCAAATGCGTTGTCAACATTGTCATCAAAACGAGGCGACGATTCGCCTTAACATGCAAATAAATTCCGTTCATAAACATATGGTTCTATGTGAAACCTGCTATAACGAACTGACTCGTAAACCCTCAATGAGCATGGGTCCTCACTCTTTCGGTTTTCCGTTTGAACAAGCATTCCAGCCGAAAGAACATAGCGCAGCAAAACAAAGCGAGAAAAAAGGATTGCTTGATGAGCTGGCTCAAAATATTACAAACGGTGCAAAAGCAGGTCTCATTGACCCCGTCATCGGCCGTGATGAAGAAGTGGCGCGCGTGATCGAAATTCTGAACCGCCGCAACAAAAACAATCCAGTTCTCATTGGTGAGCCGGGTGTTGGGAAAACCGCCATCGCCGAAGGACTTGCTTTAAAAATTGCTGAAGGTGATGTTCCAAACAAACTGAAAAACAAAGAGCTTTACTTGCTTGATGTTGCATCCCTTGTTGCAAACACAGGAATCAGAGGCCAATTTGAAGAGAGAATGAAACAGCTGATCACTGAGCTGAAAGAACGAAAAAATGTCATTCTGTTCATTGATGAAATTCATCTTCTCGTTGGCGCAGGCTCTGCTGAAGGATCAATGGACGCTGGCAACATTCTTAAACCTGCACTTGCCAGAGGTGAACTGCAAGTCATCGGTGCGACAACACTGAAAGAATACCGTCAAATCGAAAAAGATGCCGCGCTGGAAAGACGTTTTCAGCCTGTTATGGTGCAGGAGCCTTCAATTGAACAGGCCATCCTCATTCTGCAAGGGATCAAAGACAAATACGAAGCATATCATGGCGTGACATTCAGTGATGAAGCAATCAAAGCATGTGTGACTTTATCATCCCGCTACATTCAGGACAGACACCTGCCGGATAAAGCAATTGACTTATTAGATGAAGCAGGTTCAAAAGCCAATCTGTTAATTGATGAGCTGAATGACGAAGATGCGGCTGAACGCTTAACTGCGATTGAAGCCGAAAAAACAAAAGCCTTGGAAGAAGAAAATTACGAACTGGCGGCAAAACTCCGTGATGAAGAAATTGCATTAGAGAAAAAGCTGAACAGCTCTTCTGCTCATTCCGCTGTCACTGTGAAAGCTGAGCACATTCAGGATATCATTGAACAAAAAACAGGCATCCCTGTCGGCAAACTGCAGGCAGATGAACAAACAAAAATGAAAGAGCTTGAAGCAAAACTTCGTGAACGCGTGATCGGACAAGAAGCCGCTGTTCAAAAAGTGGCAAAAGCGGTAAGACGAAGCCGCGCCGGATTAAAATCCAAAAACAGACCAGTAGGCTCCTTCCTCTTTGTCGGCCCTACTGGCGTAGGGAAAACAGAACTTTCTAAAACGCTGGCAGATGAATTATTCGGCACAAAAGACGCTATGATCCGACTCGATATGAGCGAATACATGGAGAAACATGCCGTTTCTAAAATCATCGGTTCACCGCCTGGATATGTCGGCCATGAGGAAGCTGGGCAATTAACAGAAAAAGTGCGCCGCAATCCATACAGCATCGTGTTGCTCGATGAGATTGAGAAAGCACACCCTGACGTTCAGCATATGTTCCTGCAAATTATGGAGGACGGCCGTCTGACAGACAGCCAAGGCAGAACCGTAAGCTTTAAAGACACTGTGATTATCATGACAAGCAACGCGGGTGCTGGTGAGAAACAAACGAAAGTCGGTTTCCAATCAGATGACAGTGTAATCGAAGAACAAACATTGATTGATTCACTGAGCATGTTCTTTAAACCTGAGTTCCTCAACCGTTTTGACAGCATTATTGAGTTCCGCTCACTGGAAAAAGAACATTTGGTCAAAATCGTCAGCCTGCTGCTTGGAGAACTTGAAGAAACATTGTCAGAACGCGGCATCAGCTTGAGTGTGACAGACGAAGCGAAAGAAATAATCGCTGAGCTGGGCTACCACCCATCATTCGGCGCACGTCCGCTCAGAAGAACCATCCAAGAATGGATTGAGGATAAAATGACCGATCTGCTGCTTGACAATAGCGAGATCACAAGTTTTCACGTCATTGCAGAAGATCATACAATCAAAGTGCAAGCGAAATAATAATCAGCGGTTTCCTATTTAGGAAGCCGCTTTTTTGCGGATTCATACTCTTTACTGAGAAAATACCGTTCCTTCCTCCGAAGCGTTACTTCCCTTCATCCTTTACACTTTTCTTAAGGAGGGATGGAACATGTTTATATACAGTGAATATTTATTTCTATTATTATATGAAAACTGTCTGAAGGACAGCTTGCAAACAAACTGCCAAATTCAATACCGCTAAACTCTCGGGCTTTTCAATTTCGAAAGGCCCGTTTTTGTTTATTTCTCCCTACTATGCCTCTTCCTTGAATATTTCATGAACAAATTCACAATGTCCCTAAAGTTCCGGGCACCAAAACCGATATTAACCATAGACAAGCTAGTAAAAAAGGATTTGGTGAAAACTATGGATAAAACTTCGTTAATAGGTGTTATTCTTGCTTTTGTGGCATTGAGCGTGGGGATGGTTCTGAAAGGCGTCAGTTTCAGTGCGCTTGCAAACCCAGCTGCCATTTTAATTATTATCGCCGGGACAATCTCAGCAGTCGTTATTGCGTTCCCAACAAAAGAAATTAAAAAAGTGCCTGCGCTGTTCCGAGTGTTATTTAAAGAAAACAAACAGCTGACGATAGAGGAGCTCATTCCTATGTTCTCTGAATGGGCCCAGCTTGCACGCCGCGAAGGCCTGCTTGCTTTAGAAGCAAGCATTGAGGATGTAGATGACGCTTTCCTGAAAAACGGGCTCAGCATGGCTGTTGACGGGCAAAGTGCGGAATTTATCAGAGATATCATGACAGAGGAAGTCGAAGCGATGGAGGACAGGCACCAAGCCGGAGCCGCTATTTTTACACAGGCGGGAACGTACGCGCCGACACTTGGAGTACTAGGCGCTGTAATCGGACTGATTGCCGCCCTCTCTCATATGGACAATACAGATGAGCTTGGACACGCTATCAGTGCAGCCTTTGTCGCCACCCTTCTCGGTATCTTTACGGGATATGTATTATGGCATCCTTTCGCAAATAAATTAAAACGCAAATCAAAACAAGAAGTAAAACTGCGTGAGGTCATGATTGAAGGTGTTTTATCCGTTTTAGAAGGACAGGCACCGAAAGTCATCGAACAAAAGCTTTTAATGTATCTTCCTGCGAAGGACCGCTTGAAATTTGCAGAACAAGGAGAGGCGCAAAATGGCGAGAAAAAAGAAGAAGAAGCATGAGGACGAACACGTTGATGAATCATGGCTCGTCCCTTACGCCGACATCCTTACTCTTCTCCTGGCATTATTTATTGTGCTGTACGCGAGCAGCTCGATTGACGCAGCTAAGTTTCAGATGCTTTCAAAATCATTTAATGAAGTCTTTACAGGCGGCACCGGCGTAATGGACTACTCCAGTGTCACCCCTCCAGAAAACGAGTCAGACGGAATCGATGAAGTTGAAAAGGATAAAGAAGAGAAAGAGAAAAACAAGAAAGAAAAAGAAAAAGCCGCTGATCAAAAAGAACTTGAAAATGTGAAGAGCCAGGTGGAAAAGTTCATCAAAGATAAAAAGCTGGAACATCAGCTGGAAACGAAGATGACTAGTGAAGGCCTTCTGATTACGATTAAAGACAGTATCTTCTTTGATTCTGGGAAAGCGACCATCCGTAAGGAAGATGTTCCGCTTGCAAAAGAGATTTCAAATCTTCTTGTGATTAATCCGCCAAGAAATATCATTATTAGCGGACATACTGATAATATGCCAATTAAAAATTCTGAATTCCAATCAAACTGGCATTTAAGCGTCATGAGAGCGGTCAACTTTATGGGGCTACTGATTGAAAACCCTAAGCTCGATGCAAAAGTATTCAGTGCCAAGGGGTATGGTGAGTATAAACCGGTTGCTTCCAACAAAACAGCGGAAGGCCGAAGCAAAAACCGGCGTGTTGAAGTTCTCATCTTGCCGAGAGGCGCAGCGGAAACAAATGAAAAATAGTTAAAAAGGAAGCCTGTGACATATCAGGCTTCCTTTTTTTACTTATTATGAAACTGTTTTGCGTTTAATCCTACTCTTTTTAACATTTCCGTGCACATCTCTACCTCTTCTTCGCTTAATACGCTGATCATTTCATCAATTTCAGCAGCGTGATCAGGAAAAATATCATTCAAAAGACCGATGCCTTTTTCAGTAATTTGTGCAAATGTCACACGTCTGTCTGTAGGAGACGCTTTCCGAATGAGGAGTTCTTTTTGTTCCAGCTTATCTACAACGTATGTGATGCTCCCGCTAGCCAAGAGAATTTTATCTCCTATCTGCTGCAGCGGCTGATCGCCTTTATGGTACAACAGCTCTAGCACAGCAAATTCAGTCGGGTTTAGTCCATGCTTATGAATATGCTTATTCATATGATCGTTAATGGACCGATACGCGCGCGACAGCACGATAAATAACTTCAGTGATTTTTCTGTCATGTCTCAATCATCCTTTTAGAAACCGTTACAGAGAAACATTAATAAACAAAGACCGAAATGTCAATAAAAATCTTTCCAATATTTCTCTTCTTTTTTATATTATAAGCTGCTCAACATCTTTTCTAATTTTTTTGGTTATTTTTTCTTATTAAAGAAGAAGAAACAATGATATAATACCTCTAATCAGGTGTATGTTGGAGCGATGCAAATTGAAAATACTAAAAGGCGCCTGCGGGAGAGTCAAACTTTATATTATACTGGTCGTGATTCCGGCAATCGTCATCAGCTTTTTCGTATATGAAAAAGAAAAAGATACAATAGCTGCAGAACATAAGCAAGAAGCGAGTGTAATGCTGAATCTTCACCGCAACAAAATCAATTATTTAATCGGAGAAACAGAGGCGAGAATGACTTCCTTGTCCATCGCCATCGACAGACCGGTTGATATAAAGAAAATGCAGTCGATTTTGGAAAAAACCTTTGATTCAGAGCCGAGATTTTCCGGTCTCTATTTTCTAAATGCCAAAGGAGACGTCACCGCAAGCACAACAGAGTTAAAAATGAAAGTAAACCTGGCCGACAGATCTTTTTTTACAAAAGCGAAGGAAACAAAAAAGACAGTCATTTCAGATAGTTATTCGAGCAGAATTACAGGCCAGCCGATTTTTACAATTTGTGTCCCTGTTTTGGACTCAAAACGAAATGTGACAAATTATCTCGTCGCAGCTATTCAAATTGATTATCTGAAAAATCTCATTAACTTACTTAGCCCTGATGTTTATATTGAAGTTGTGAATCAAGACGGAAAAATAATTTTTACGAGCGGACAGGCCTCACATGCAATAGATCAGAAACCTGTCAGCGGATATCTGGATGATATCAGCTGGAATATGAAAGTATATCCGAACCCGGTTACAATAGAAGAACTGACGAAAAGCCTTGTGCTTCCGCTTTCATGTAGTATTGTTCTGCTGAATATCCTTTTTATTCTCGTGCTGTATTATTTGCTGAAGCGGCAGACACAGCTGGAGCGCTCAGAAAATGAGGCGCAAAAATTAGAGCTGATCGGAACGCTTGCTGCCAGCACAGCCCATGAAATCCGTAACCCGCTCACCGGCATAAGCGGCTTTATTCAGCTGTTGCAAAAGAAATATAAAGGTGAAGAAGATCAGCTTTACTTCTCCATTATCGAACAAGAGATAAAGCGCATTAATCAAATTGTGAGTGAGTTTCTCGTTCTCGGCAAGCCGACAGCTGAAAAATGGGAGCTGAACTCGCTCCAGGATATTATCGGTGAAATTATGCCGATCATCTATTCTGAGGGCAACCTATACAATGTTGAAGTCGAATTACAGTATTTAACTGAGCAGCCTTTGCTCGTAAAATGCACCAAAGATCATATTAAACAAGTGATTTTAAATGTAGCAAAAAATGGCCTCGAGTCAATGCCTGAAGGAGGCAAACTGACGATCTCAGTGGGAGCTTTGGATAAAAAGGCCATTATCAAAGTTGTGGATAACGGTGAAGGGATTTCTCAGGAAATGCTGGATCATATCTTCCTTCCCTTTGTTACTTCTAAAGAAAAAGGAACCGGTCTCGGCCTTGTCGTATGTAAACGGATCGTTCTGATGTACGGTGGCTCTATTCATATCGAAAGTGAAGTGCGAAGAGGCACAGAGGTGACGATCACCCTCCCCGTATCCGCTTCATAGCCCCCCTGACCGTGTCAGGAGGGTTTTTTATCTTCGTGACCGTGGATTGCCAGTCGACTTGCTTGCTGTTCTGCCAGAAAAAAGTATTTTGATGAAGCGGAACAGCAATTTCAGAAGCAAAAAAAACATAAAGAATACTAAAAAACCCTTTAACCCTTCCGTGGCATCTAAAAACTCCATGTTCCCTCTCCCCGTCACTTTTTGCTGAATTTCAATCGCAAATACGATAACAATGATCACTGTAACGGTATAGATAAAGGACAAGGCTGTCATGCTCCATTTAGAAAGCCATGAAAACACAGCGTGAGTGACGCCGAAAAAGATTATGCCAAAAATGCCGATCACCCAAAAATGCATCTCTTTGTCGGTTAAATGAATGCCAAACATTCCGCATAATGAGATAAAAGCGTCATGAAATTGATTGACCATTTCAGTAATGAGAATCGCCAGTTCTTTCATCAGTTCCCTCTTTCATATGAATTTTTCCAGAAAAAAAGAGCGCTTCTGAAAAGCTCTCTCTTTATATATGCATTTGACAGCGCCGCTATTTATTTGCATCATATGCTGGCATAACATCTCTGCGGGGCCACAAGCCTAATTTCTTTACAAGGCCTTGAATCCCTTGAGAATGTTCGTTTTCTTGCATGAGCTGGTGATATTCATTTATTAAACAATCCAGCTCCTGACTGTGTCTGATCGTGTCATGCCCTGTAAATCCCTGCTTTCTAGCGGCATCTATCATTAACTTTCTTTTTTCATCAATAGACACCAACAATCTTTCTTGTTCAGAAGAACCGCCCATTCACTTCACCCCTCGCCGCTAAGAAATAGGAAACAAGTTTGATTGGGTTATTGTGCATTATTACAGATTATACTTTATTTGTAAACATATTTTCATTAAATAAGTTATTTTTTCAGGTATAATAGATATATTGATAGGATTAGAAGAACAATACCCAGATGAAGAATATCTTAAACACACCGCCAAGCAGGAGGGATGCCCGATGAAGAAAAAGAAAGCAATGATGCTCGGAGCGGCAGGCGGAAAAGCGATGTTAAAAAGGAAAAACCGAAAAAAATGTATCCAGCACATTACTGTTTTTTTTCAAATGCTTCGCGATTGGAGAAACGGCGACTATCCACGTTCCCAGGTTAAAACGCTTTTTCTTCTAACTGCTGCCATCTTATATATCGCCATGCCGCTCGATATCATTCCAGATGTTTTACTCGGTCTTGGGATCATTGACGATGCAGCTGTTTTAGGTTTGATTTGGATGCTGATTAAAAAAGAAATGTCACAATATGAAAAGTGGCGTTTGCAATAAATATAAAAAGCCCCGTTCTTCGAACGGGGCTTTTCCTGCTTATTGATTCACGCTGTCTTTTTCATAAATTGGAACCCAGCCTTCAGTTGTGACAAAGATTCTCACCGCGACAACTTTGCGATCCTCCTGAAGTGTGAAATAATGGCGGATATTTTCAGGCACGGAGATTAAATCTCCAGGGTTTAAACAGACATCAAAAAACGTGCCATCCTTGCCCTGAATGACAAAAATGCCGTGTCCGCTTACGATAAAACGGACCTCATCGTCTGTGTGGTGATGCTCTCTTTTAAAGTTCTCAAGCAGTTCATCAAGTTTCGGATTGCTATCTGACAAAGAAATAACATCCTGTGCTTTGTAGCCGCGGCGGGCTGAGATATCTTTAATTTCAGTTTCAAAGGTATCAAGGATTTGCTGTTTTTCTTCTTCTGTCAGATCATATTTCTCTGAAAGCTGTTCCGGGAGCTTCGCGATATCCCATTGCTCATAAATAACCTCTTGACTGTCCAGAAAGCTTGCTACTTCCTCTTGATTTTCAATCGTTGTATTTGCCTCATCATGAATTCGAATTGTTGCCATTTCAGTTCCTCCTTTTATTTAACCAGCTGGTGCTGGAGTGTTTTCAATTTCAAATGGTAGCTGAACAAAAATTCATATGCTTCAAGCACTCTTTTTGCTTCAAATGCTGTTCTTCCCCAAGCGGTAATACCGTGATTTCGGATCAGAACAGCTCCTGAATCTTCTGAAATCTCTTCGGCAAACAGTGCCGCGAGCGTCGGAATATGAGCCGGATTTTCAACGATCGGAATGGTCACTTCTGCATTCTCTTCCCACAGGCCGAGCGCTTTTATTATTTCCTGGCCTCTGAATGTGATTTTCTTTTGATCTCCGTATAGCTCTGAGATCACATTATTGTTTACCGTATGGACATGCAGGCAGCATCCGGCATTGGTTTTATTGTACAAATGTGTGTGCAAAAGCGTTTCGGCTGACGGTTTCAGAGAATGCCCGCTTTCGGCAGGCTCTCCGTACTGATCCACCAGCAGAAAATCTTCATCCGTCTCTTTGCGTTTATCTTTTCCGCTTGCAGTGACGAGAAATGTTAAAGGCTCATCAGAAACTTTAATAGACAGATTGCCGCTAGTCGCCGGAAACCAATCTCGTTCAGCCAATTCCCGTTTTACTTCAGCGAGTTCTCTCCAGCGTTCTTGTTTTGCAGCCATTCCTGTACCTCCGTTACATTCTCAATATCTTTTCTTATCTCATAAAAATCTTGATACGGGAGATGATTCAGGTTCTGCTCCCGGCATTCGTTTAATAAATAATCCCTTGCAAAACAAAGATCAGACAGCTTTGCTGCCTCTACATCTGTAACCGAATCACCGATCATGATGATATATTGGTTCGGTTCAGCGAGTTCATGTATCACTGACGGCTTGCAGCACCCGCATTGATTGCTGCAAGTCCCTTTGCAAGAATGGGGCCAGTCAATATGAATATAGTCATTGTCAAATGAAGCATGGTTGCAATAAATATGGTCTTTCTCCACAATGCCTTCAAGCAATGGATATACAAAAAAGTCCATTCCTCCGCTTACGACATAAAACGGAATCTCATGCTCCTTGACAAACGCTACAAATTCCCGAAAGCCTTCCCTGATTTTTGCATCTTCCAATACAAATCTTGTAATCTCTTCTTTTAAACTGCTTGGCAGAAGGCCGAACATCCGTCCGACACCTTCCTTGATCGACAGCGTTTTGGACAGCACGCCATCTTTTAATGCCGTCCACTCCGGCGGAGCAAATGTTTTCATGATGCTTATAATGTTGTCGTTCATCGTGATGGTTCCGTCAAAATCACAAATAATTAAAGGCTTTCGAGTCGTCATACAGCTTCAACCTTTCCCCATTTATCAAGGGCAAGCTTTAGATCCTTGCATTGTTCGGCTTTTTCATCAATCGGCTGGGCTTCTAAGACCGCATCAATTATGGCTCTGAACGCTTTGCCCCCGCCTTGGGCGCCGTTCGGATGTCCGTGTACGCCTCCCCCGGCGTTAATAATATGATCTATGCCGAAATCCCGCATTAAAAGCGGAACCATACCGGGATGAATGCCTGCTGACGGAACGGCAAATGTTTGGTTAAAGGCATCCTCTCTTACACATTCTTCGTGAATCGCCAGCGCATCTTCTTTTGGAAGCGCAACCGAACCGTATGGAGATGGGAAGAGACTGAAGTCAGCACCGCAATACCGGTTCAATTTTCCGAGCAAAAGAGCATGAGAAAATCCGTAGAACGGAGAAGACGTAAACGCCCCGCTGACAGCTGGATGTGCCATAATCGGGATTGCGATTTCGGGATCTTCCGCTAGGCTTTGCATGACGTCCAAGCCGTAAGCGAAGACATTAAACAAAAGCGTATCTGCTCCTAATTCGGCAGCGCGTCTCGCTTTGTCTTTCAGATCAGCCGTACGTCCAGTCAAATTGACCGCATACAGCGTTTTATGCCCGGTTTGCTCATACGTTTCTTTCAATATTTGCTTTCCTTCTGTAATTCTTGTTTCAAAAGGCGCCAGACCTGTCTCAAAGAAAATTTCATCGTCCTTAATCAAATCAACTCCGCCAAGCGCCTGCTGCCTGAGCTGTTCTTTAATATCACTCAGATCCCTTCCGATAACCCCTTTAAAAATGCTCATTAACAGCGGTCTCTCAAACTCTCCCAGCAGCTTCCGGATGCCGTATACGCCAAACTTCGGTCCCGGCAGCGTGCGCTTAAATGCTTCAGAGAAGTGAAGATCGAGTAATTTGATTTTTCCGTCCAGCGACAGCTTGCCAAACACTGTTGTCAGCAAAGCCGGAATATCCTGAGAGAAATTGATTTCAGGATAGGCAATTGTGATCACCGCTTGTTTCCCTGATGCAGGAGTTCCCTCTCTTTCCTCGACCTTTATCACCCGCCCCTTGTGCTTTTGCATTTGCTCCTGTTTTACAAGGGGCAGATCTGTCCATGAGCCTACTGTCAATCCTGTTGCGATTTGTTCTGCTTTTTTCTCTGTATCGGCTCCCGGTTCGGTCAGGAGATATGTTGCTAATAACTCACTCATGCCAGAGCTCCTTTCATTTCATCCATATAAAAAAACCTCTTCAAACAGCAATCGCGTCTAAAGAGGTTTCGTTTCTCGTCCGAATCTTATCTCTCAGCCGCCAGCTGCAAGAATTAGCACCGTGCTTTATAAGTCGGTTGCCGGGCTTCATCGGGCTCGTCCCTCTGCCTGCTCTTGATAAGAAAATATAGATTTTATAAATTATTTTGAATTATCCCATCGTTATCAGATCTTGTCAATGCTTTTTTGGGTAAACAGGTTCAGTTTCCCAATTCGATAAGCGGCTTCTTTGAGTCTTTCTTCACTTGTCAGCAGTCCGACTCTGACGTAGCCCTCGCCATATTCACCGAAGCCGTTTCCAGCCGCAACCGCCACATTCGCTTTTTCCAGCAAAAGGTCTGAGAACTGCTCGGAAGTATAGCCTTCAGGCACAGGCAGCCATGCAAAAAATGAACCTGCCGGAGCTGTCACATCCCAGCCGATTTCCCGGCATGCCGCAATCCAAGCGTTTCGCCTGCTCTCATATCGGGCATTTTGCTCCGCCACACACGTCTGATCAGCTAGCAGTGCCGCCGCTGCAGCCTCCTGAGTCGCTCTGAAAAGACTGACAAACATATGGTCTTGATAAAGATTGATCGCTTCAATGACCGAAGCGTTTCCGACAGCAAAACCGACCCGCCACCCTGCCATGTTATACGTTTTTGACAGCGTATAAATTTCAATTCCGATATCCTTCGCACCTTCAGTCTGCAAAAAGCTTAACGGCTTGCAGCCGTCAAATCCTACAGCGCCGTAAGCAAAATCATGAACGACACAGATCCCGTTTTCTTTCGCAAAACTCACGGTTTCTTCAAAAAACTCGGAGGTAGCAACAGCTCCCGTCGGATTATTCGGATAATTCAAATACATCAATTTCGCCTGTTCCCTTACTTCAGCCGCGATGCTGCTGTAATCAGGAAGAAACGCCCTGTCCTTTACGAGCGGCATCATTTCCATATTCGCTTTCGCGAGTGTGACACCTGACCAGTAATCAGGATAGCCCGGATCCGGAACTAAAATCGTATCATCCGGATTCAACAAGCATTGCGGGAGCTCGACCAGACCGGCTTTCCCGCCGAATAATACAGCGACTTCAGTTTCCGCGTCAAGATCGATACCGTATTCTCGTTTATAAAATGCTGCTGCGGCTGATTTCAGACTGTATGAGCCGCGAAAAGACGAGTATTTATGATTTTCAGGATCCGCAACGGCTCGTTTCATTTCCTCGACGATATGTTCCGGAGTCGGCTGATCCGGATTTCCCTGTCCGAGATTGATGACGTCGTGTCCTTCTGCGAGCTTTCGGTTCACTTTCTGCACCAGAGAAGCGAAGAATTGTTTAGGCAATTCTTTCAATACATGAGACTGTTCAAATTTCATCTATTCTCACCTTCTAAAAAAATCTTGAAATGATAGTCCATCATCATATATGGTTAAATGAAAAAAGTAAAGAAAAATTTGGGGTGTTAAAAAGATGAAATGGACGATATCTTGTCTTCAATTTGATATTTCATACGGTAAACCTTCGGAAAATATAAAAAAGGCTGAATTTTTGATTGAAAAAGAAAGCAAACATGCTGATGTTCTTGTTCTTCCTGAATTATGGACAACTGGATATGACTTGGCCAACCTTGATAAGCTCGCTGATGAAGACGGGCATTCTGCTCAGAGCTGGCTGAAGAAAACAGCAAAAAAACATGGCGTTCATATTGTCGCCGGATCGGTCGCAGTCAGAAATGATTCTGATGTTTATAATACAATGTACATCGCGGATAAGGAAGGACAAATCATTAAAGAGTATCGAAAAGCCCATCTTTTTCAGCTGATGGATGAGCATGTGTATTTATCAGCCGGTTCCGAAGACGGATACTTTGAGCTTGATGGCGTCAAAAGCTCAGGACTGATCTGTTACGATATCCGTTTTCCGGAGTGGATCAGAAAACATACGATAAAAGGTGCCAACGTGCTGTTTATTTCTGCGGAATGGCCTCTTCCCCGCCTTGATCATTGGAAAAGCCTGCTTATTGCCCGAGCCATTGAAAATCAATGCTTTGTCGCTGCCTGCAATTGTACCGGTTCAAATCCAGATAATGAATTTGCCGGGCATAGCCTGATTATTGATCCATGGGGGCGTGTACTTGCTGAAGGCGGCCGGGAAGAAGGCATTGTCCGAGCTGAAATCGACCTTAAGGAAAGCGTTAAGGTACGAGAGAGCATTTCCTGTTTTCGATGATATCAGAAAAGATTTATATTAAAAAATATATTGACAACTTGATAAAACACCTGTTACTATGTTCATCAACTGATAAATTAGAATTGTTTAACAAGTGAATATATTCTCTTATCGAGAGTTGGGCGAGGGATTTGGCCTTTTGACCCCAACAGCAACCGACCGTAATTCCATTGCGAAATGGGGCGCATCTTTTTCGCGCCGAGACGCTCGTCTCTAAGGCACGGTGCTAATTCCATCAGATCTGATCTGAGAGATAAGAGAGGCGGACATACATGTTAAGCCTCCTTCTCTCTGAGAAGGAGGCTTTTTTACGGCCATACCATACAGCTGCAAACATATCAAGAGATTACATAATTGGAGGTTATGACAATGGCAGTCACAAAAACACCTTTATACGAAACGTTAAATGAAAGCTCCGCTGTGGCGTTGGCGGTGAAGCTTGGCTTATTTCCAAGCAAAAGCACGCTGACATGCCAGGAGATCGGCGACGGCAACTTAAATTACGTTTTTCATATTTATGATCAAGAACATGATAGAGCTTTGATCATTAAACAGGCGGTTCCTTATGCAAAAGTCGTCGGAGAAAGCTGGCCGCTGACAATCGATCGCGCAAGAATCGAAAGCAGCGCTCTCATCCGACAGGGCGAGCATGTCCCTCATCTCGTTCCAAGAGTGTTTTATTCTGATACAGAAATGGCGGTTACCGTCATGGAGGATCTCTCTCACCTGAAAATCGTAAGAAAAGGACTCATTGAGGGTGAACATTATCCGCATCTGTCACAGCACATCGGTGAATTTTTAGGAAAGACCCTTTTCTATTCATCAGATTACGCGCTTGAACCCAAGGTAAAAAAACAGCTTGTTAAACAGTTTACAAATCCGGAGCTGTGCGACATTACGGAAAGACTTGTCTTTACAGACCCTTTCTTTGACCATGACACAAATGATTTTGAAGAAGAGCTTCATCCTTTTGTCGAGAAGCTTTGGAATAATGACAACGTCAAAATCGAAGCCGCTAAGCTGAAAAAGTCGTTTTTAACATCGGCAGAAACGCTGATTCATGGTGATCTGCACACAGGAAGCATTTTTGCCAGCGAACATGAAACAAAGGTGATTGATCCTGAATTTGCTTTTTACGGACCGATCGGCTTTGATGTAGGCCAATTTATTGCCAACTTATTTTTGAACGCACTCGGCCGTGACGGGGGTGACAGAGAGCCGTTATATCACCATGTCAAACAGGTCTGGGAAACATTTCAAAAGACATTCACTGAAGCGTGGGAAAAGGACAGTCTGGATGTTTACGCCAAAATCGACGGGTACCTTACTGATACGCTCAGTCATATTTTTGAAGAGGCGATCGGGTTTGCGGGCTGCGAGCTGATCCGCCGCGCGATCGGCCTTGCCCATGTGGCTGATCTGGATACAATCGTGCCGTTTGATAAACGAATCGGCAGAAAACGGCTGGCGCTCGAAACAGGCACAGCCTTTATCGAAAAACGCTCGGAATTCAAAACGATAACGGATGTTATTGAATTATTTCAGTTACTTGTAAAGGAATGATCCATTCATGACCCATTCATTTGCTGTTCCCCGTTCTGTTGAATGGAAGGAAACAGCCATTACCATTTTAAATCAGCAAAAGCTTCCTGACGTGACAGAATATTTGGAGCTGACGACGAAAGAGGATGTATTTGACGCCATCGTCACGCTCAAAGTAAGAGGCGCCCCGGCCATCGGCATTACGGCTGCCTTCGGACTTGCGCTTGCTGCAAAAGACATTGAAACAGATGATGTCACCGAATTCCGCCGCAGACTGGAAGATATCAAACAATATTTAAACAGCTCACGGCCTACTGCCATTAATTTATCTTGGGCGCTTGAGAGACTGAGTCGTTCAATCGAAAACGCCATTTCCGTAAATGAAGCAAAAACAAACCTTGTCCATGAAGCGATTCAGATTCAGGTCGAGGATGAGGAGACGTGCCGGATGATCGGCCAAAACGCCTTGCAGCTTTTCAAAAAAGGCGACCGGATTATGACGATCTGCAATGCCGGCTCTATCGCGACAAGCCGCTATGGAACGGCGCTCGCTCCATTTTACTTGGCCAAACAAAAGGATTTGGGACTGCATATTTATGCCTGTGAAACAAGGCCTGTCCTTCAAGGTTCACGCCTGACTGCGTGGGAGCTGATGCAGGGAGGCATTGATGTCACTCTGATCACAGACAGCATGGCCGCCCATACGATGAAGGAAAAACAAATTTCCGCTGTCATCGTCGGAGCCGATCGAATTGCAAAGAACGGTGATACGGCAAATAAAATCGGAACATACGGTCTCGCGATTTTAGCAAACGCCTTTGATATTCCGTTTTTTGTCGCCGCACCTTTATCTACATTTGATCCAAAAGTGAAATGCGGCGCTGATATCCCGATAGAGGAACGGGATCCTGAGGAAGTAAGACAGATTTCCGGAGTCCGGACCGCTCCATCCAATGTGCCTGTCTTTAATCCCGCTTTTGACATTACACCTCATGACCTCATTTCAGGAATCATCACAGAAAAAGGGATTATGACCGGTAACTACGAAGAAGAAATTGAACAGCTGTTTAGAGGCGAAAAAGTTCATTAAAAAACCGCTGGACTTTGCTCATTTCGGGCCGAGTCAGCGGTTTTTTTGTTTGTTTTTATTGATATTGATGATTTCATCTTTTTGAGCGCTTGATAAGATATGCAGTTTCACAAACAGTTTGGCAAAAACGGCTATTTTCTCAGAGCGGCTCGGCTTCAATTGCTTTGTCCTCCTTTTTCATCAGACCAACTTTTTTAACTTAATAAAATGATATGTCGGCCGTGAAAAAAGGGAACGTGCCATATGTTTTATTTTTCTTTATAGGAGATTTGCTCGATGTTCAGCAAAAATGCTTTGATATCGGTTTTGCTCCCGGCGTACCCCGTTAACGCGCTGTTTTTGCCGATCACTCTGTGGCACGGGACAAAAATAGGCAAGTCGTTACGTTTATTAGCCTGTCCGACTGCTCGCACCGCTTTCGGACTGCCGACCGCAGCGGCAATGTCAGCATAGCTTCGGGATTCTCCGTATGGTATCATCGCCAGCGCCTCCCACACTTTTTGCTGAAAAGGAGTGCCTTTTTGGCTCAGCGGCAGTGAGAATGTCTTTCTTTCGCCGGCGAAATATTCATGAAGCTGTTTTTTCGCTTCTGCCAGATAAGGTGTTTCCTTGTGCTCTGTATTCTGAACGGTTTCTTTCCAATCCATCCAATCTTCCTGACTGAGAAATAGATGGGTGATTTGGCCATCCTCTTCGGCAATTATGAGTTCCCCGAGCGGCGTTTCCGCTGTTGTGTAGTAGTTCATTCATCAATCCTTCTTTCTTCAGCATTCTGTCTGACGGGAAGCGTGAGGTGGAAAACGGTGCCCTTCCCTTCTTCACTTTCTACCATGATTTCGCCTTGATGTTCTTCAATAATTTTATAGCTTACCATAAGCCCAAGTCCAGTTCCCCGTTCCTTTGTCGTATAAAACGGTTCACCAAGGCGCTTTAATTTATCTTCTGTCATTCCGATTCCCTCGTCTTTTAAGGAGATGAGAACATGATCTTGATCCAGTGTCCTTATCGTCACAAAAATATTTCCGCCGTCAGGCATCACTTCGATGGCATTTTTTAATATATTGATAAATACCTGTTTCAGCTGATTCGGTTCACAGTAGATTGGGGGAATGTCGTCCATTAAATCAAGATGCATTTGTACGTTGCTTAAATTAGCTTGCGCGTTTAGAAGGTCTATGGTGTCTCTCATAATTTGGGTAACATGTTTTTCTTCATACATAATGGCCTGGGGCTTGGCTAAAATCAAGAATTCGGTGATGATGGATTCGATGCGCTTTAGTTCTGAGGTGATCACGTTGAAGTAAAGGGCGTAGTCTCCCTCCACACTTCCTTTCAGGAGCTGAATGAAGCCTTTAAGAGCTGTCATCGGATTTCTGATTTCATGAGCGATGCCGGCAGCGAGTTCGCCGACAACATGAAGGGTATCTGACTTGCGCAGGCGTTCCTCCAGTTCTTTTCGCTCCGTTACGTCTTTAAAGATAGCCAGGTTCATATTTTGAATAATATTTCGTTTAAATGAGAATTCCAGTTTTCTGTTGTCACTGCTGCTCAGCAAAAATGGAATTTCGTTGTCCATTTCATCAAAATTAATCTGCCTTGCCGGTGATGCAAGATTTTCTATTTCATACGAAGAAATAATATCTAACAGGCTGTGCTGTTTAATCTCTTCATGTGACAGGCCTAAAATATGGCTTGCTAACGGGTTGGCGTCGATGATCCTGTATTGATTGTCGAACAATACATTGCCGTCCATTGAGCCGTTGAACACTTTTCTGAATTTCAGCTCACTTTCTCGAAGCTCCTTTTCCATCCGCTTTCTATCACTGACGTTTCTTAAAATCGTCAAGTGCTGGTTCTCTAATATTGTCCGCTTTGAAGTGAATTCAAGTTCTTTGAACTGGCCATTCCCCATTTGAAACAGCAGCTCTTCTCTGATCTCTCCGTATTTTGCGTATTTCCTCTTCGTTATGCTGTATTTCTGCTGCGAGTCAACGAGAAAATCACACAGCCTTCGTTTCAACAGCAAATTCATCGGCAGCTCAAAGATTTTACAGGCTGACTGATTCGCCTTCACGATTCTTCCGTCATTCGACCAGATAATAATAGCGTCCATCGCATTTTCAAATATTTCTCTGAAGCGCTCCTCACTTTTAAAGAGCTGAAGCTCCATAGACCGCTTCTCTGTGATATCCCTCATAATGGACATATAAAACCCGCTGATGATGTTTGATGTAATCGTGAATTCAAATAGCTTTTGAACTCCTGAACGAAGCTTGACGGGCAGCTCCCCCTTTGCTTTTCCCTTGCGGTTGAGTATCTTCCAGATATTATCAAAATCTTTTCGTGAGCCGCTGTCTATGAACTCATACAACGATAAATGAGACAGCTCATTTTGATTGATTTCAAAGCTTTTACAGAAGGACAAATTGGCATCAATAAAACCGCCATCTTTATCAAAAAGGACGATTCCGTCAACAGCTCTGTCAAACAAGTCCTTAAAAAGCTGTTCATTCATAGAGAATTCCCGCTCCAGAATTTTCTTTGAAGATATGTCTCTCATGACAACAAAAAAGAAATCCTCGCCAATCCCTCTTTTGGCCAGAAACTCTATGTATTTTGTCGCCCCGCCATCAAGCCTGATCGGGACCTCCTTCCATAGGAAACCTTTTTTAAAAAACTTCTTTACGGCAAGATTCAGTTCATCCTTTGGGATTGAAAACAAAAAATCCAAAACGGAACGCTTTTTCAAATCTTCCGAATCAACTTGAAGCATCCTCTCTGTTGCTTCATTCGCCTGAACGATTCGCATTTCATTATCACATATAAAAATAGCATCGAGCGTATTGTTAACAATCACTTGATGCTGATTCAATTCCTTTTTCAGCCGGACATTTTCTTCTTTGAGACGCTTCAGTTCTTCCCGCAGCTCCGAATTTGTCTGGACACTAAGAGTTTCCATGCGTGTACACTCCTTCTTCAAAACCTATCCCTCAATATTTCTACAAAATGCGGGAACTTCCTTCATTTGCCCTATAAATTTCAGAAAATTTCAGCGCGATTACATAACGAAGACATTTTCTACGATCCTTACCGCCACTTTACATCGTCCTAACAATCAGCCATTTTTTCAATTCCTTTTTCATCTTTTATTTTAAAATATATACCAGCAGGGAATAATCTCTTAGTGACTGATTAAAGAGAAGGTGATGCTATGAGTAAATCGCGGGACAGTTATTTCGATAATGCAAAATTCTTATTGATATTCCTTGTTGTATTCGGTCATATTCTTCGTTCCTTTATTAATGATAACAACTTTATGCTCTACCTCTACAAGTTCATTTACACATTCCACATGCCTGCCTTTATTCTCGTATCCGGTTATTTCGCAAAAGGCTTTAAACGCGCTGGATATGTGAAAAAGCTGGCGGTCAAGCTGATTATTCCGTATTTGATTTTCCAAATCATCTATTCTGTCTTCTACTACATTATGCAAGACGAAAGCATGGCAAATGTGAATCCGATTGATCCGCAATGGTCGTTATGGTTTCTCGTAAGCTTATTTTTTTGGAACCTGCTGCTTTATCCTTTTTCAAAGCTTTCAAAGCGGTGGGCGCTGTTTGTCAGCTGCGGAATCGCCGTGCTGATCGGCTATTTAGACTTTGTCAGCAGCACGCTGAGCCTGTCGCGGACATTTGTATTCTTACCGATGTTCCTTGTCGGGTTTTATTTAAATAAACATCATTTTGATTTATTGAGATCAAAACGAGGCAAACAAATTGCGATCGGGGTACTTGCCGCCGTATTCGTCATCTGCTGGGGCATCGACTTTGACTATTCTTTTCTGTTTGGTTCAAAACCGTATTCTTCATTTGGAGACGTTACCTTGGCAAGCGGACTTTCCCGAATCGGCTGGTATGTACTCGCCTTTGCGGCGACCTTCAGCTTTTTAGCGCTCGTTCCGCAAAAACGGTTCTTCTTTACGAAATGGGGAACCCGGACATTTTACGTGTATTTGCTTCATGGGTTTATTATTAAAACGCTGAGACAGGCCGGGCTTGAGGATTCGCTTACTGACTATCAGAGCTTAGTGATTCTCTTACTTTTAACAGCAGCCCTGACATCAGTACTCTCCAGCAATTTTGTTAAGACAGTTGCTCAGCCCTTCATTGAGCTGAGAATGACCAACTTATTGCAATTTGTCAGAGGAACGGGCAAAAATGCTTATTTAAAATAGAAAAGCACCTCTTAAGCGGGACGCCGCCTAAGAGGTCTTTTTTTATTTTTGTTTCTTCTCTTTTTTCTTTTTAGGCTTTGTGACTTCTAGCGTTTCGATGATCTTGCCGGCATTGTAATCCCCAAGTTCACTTGAGAATTCTTCCTCCAGCACTTTCTTATTCATAGGCTTTTTATGATTTTGCATATCTCTGCTATGACGGTTTTTCTTCAAAATCACATGCCTCCTTGCTGACCCTGTTTGGAATTGCGGTTTGCACCCCTAAAGTTCGGGTCGTCATGATACTGTGTCTTATAAGAATTTGGGTCCATGCTCTCAGTAGGTGTATTGTTATTTTTAATGGCTTCATTCACTTCAGCTTTTCGCTTCATACGAATCCTCCTCGCCAGTTTTTCAAACATTTTATTTCACTTAAAGATGCAGGAGCGTTAAAAACTGCACCTGTTGATGTTAGGTTCTCCAACTGAAACGGCGCCACACATCTTTTTTTTGGCAATCAAAAAACACCGCAAAACATGCGGTGTTTTTTCTATCCGATAATCACTCGTTCCTTCGGATAATGATAATTCGCTTCAATTTCCTTTCTTCCGATCAGATACAGGAAGGTCAGGATACCGATTCGCCCGATAAACATGACAATCATAATGACACATTTTCCAACGTTGCTTAAATCAGCAGTAATTCCAAGTGACAGACCGGTTGTGCCGAATGCCGAGCACACTTCAAACAAAAGCTCCAGCAGGGAGTGCTTTTCTGTAATCGTAAGAATGAGTGTCGAGCCAAAAACGAGCAGAATCGCCATCATTGTGACAACAAGCGACTTCATGAGATCAGCAGGATGCAGCTCCCGTTTGAATACCTTGACTGACTTATTGCCGCGGGCAAAATGAAACAGCGCAAGAAGGTTCAGAGCGAAAGTCGTTGTCCGTATGCCTCCCCCTACTGAACTTGGCGACGCTCCGATAAACATCAGCGCACTCATAAAAAGCAAAGTGGGGTCAGTCAGCTGGCTTATATCAATCGTAGCAAGCCCTCCACTCCTTGTTGTGGTTGATTGGAATAGAGAAAGGAATAAAATATCATGCCACGATTTACCTGCAAACAAATGATTTGCTTCAAGCACATAGATCCCTATAGAGCCAAACAAAACAAGTAAGCCAAACATAATGGTTGTAATTTTTGTAAATAAGCTAAACGGATATCTTCGGTTTTTTGAAAACAAAAAGTCTTTCACTTCCACTAGAACAGGAAAACCAATGGCTCCGAAAACAATCAATAACAGTGTTATAAATTGCACAAAATAATCATGCCGAAATGGAACCAGAGAGCTTCCTGTTATATCAAAACCGGCATTTGTGGTTGCACTGACACTCGCAAAAAAACCATGTAAGTAAGCATCTTGAATGGAATCGTAGTAGGTTAAAAAATATGTCCCAAGTATCATGCCGCCAAAAAACTCAATCCATAATATGAGAAAGAGAATCTGTTTCATGAGATTAACGATCCCAGAAAATTGTGATTGGTTTTGATCGATCATCATTAATTTCCGTTCTTTTAAACCTATTCTTTTGCCCATTAGCAGCCAAACAGAAGTGCCTAAAGTCATAATGCCAATTCCGCCAAACTGCAGAACAAACGCAAGAATAACAATTCCTATTGTGTTAAATGTATCAGCAGTATTCACAACAGAAAGACCCGTCACGCTCACGGCACTGACTGCTGTAAACAAGGCATCGATAAAAGACCACTCTGCTCCTTGTTTATGGGCAACAGGAAGACTTAATAAAATAACTGCAACCGTCACCGCAAGAAAATAATATACAGCAATCAGCTGGGCCGGCGACAATGCCTGTATCAATTTTCCAAACTTTAATTTCATGTAAAATCCTTCTGCCTCTCTTTTTAAGTACGGTAATTATTCTAAAGATATTGGACCCATTTTTAAAGGCTTTTACGAAACATTTTCTTAACTTGCTTATTTTTTTATTATTTTAGTCAAAGGATAAAATAAAAAACCTCTGAGAGATTCTCTCAGAGGAACAATGTGTTTGTATTATTTAGCTTCTAACCGTCTGATTCGCTCATCTAAATCAGGGTGAGTTGAGAAAAGCGAAGAACGCTTCTTGCCATTAATTTTTAATGTTTGGACAGCTGTCTGATCGTCTTCCATAATGCGGGAAGAGTAGCTCTTAAGCGTCCGAAGCGCATGAATCATCTTATCCTTGCCGGCAAGATCCGCTCCTCCCCTGTCAGCATGAAATTCGCGATGGCGTGAGTACGCAAACACAACCAGGCTGCCGAGAATGGAAAAGACAATCTGAAAGACAATCATTGCAATAAAATGAACGATCGGCGCAAGATCTTCCTTGACGAAACGGCTCGCAATCCATGCTGCGATACGCGATAAAAAGACGACAAAGGTATTGACGATACCTTGCAAAAGCGTCATTGTTACCATATCACCATTAGTGATATGCGCGACTTCGTGGGCAAGCACACCTTCAACTGCTGCATCATCCATTTGCTCCAGCAGCCCTGATGACACTGCCACAAGAGAACGGCGTTTTGACGGCCCAGTCGCAAACGCGTTCACTTCAGGTGAACGGTAAATTCCGACTTCCGGCATTTTCGTTAAACCGGCAGAGCGGCTTAATCGGTGAACACGGTCAACCAATTGCTGTTCCTCATAGCTGAGCGTGTGTTTTTTCGGATTCAGCACTCTGACACCCATCATCGTCTTTGCCATCCATCTGGACATCGCAAGAGACATGAAGGAACCGACAAAACCAACGACTAAACTGAATACAAGGAGCGCAATTGGGTCGATACCGCCATCAGCTGTAAAGTACGTCCCGACTCCGGTAACCGAGCTTAAAACAGACAAAACGATCCCGATTGTTGTAAGCACTAAAATATTCGTTAAAATAAACAGAAAAATTCTTTTCGCCATGACAACCTCCGTTATTTTAAGTTCAAAAGAACCCGTATACTTAAATTATAAATCATCCGTTTGAAAATGCAAGGAATTCGACGTATGATGTTAATGTAATTGCTGACGCTTCAATTTTAAATTCATACATAGACTTATATCCGCGTCAAATTGTTTTAAAGAGGTGAACAATGAACATTTTTAAACTCACTCGAACCGATATGGTGCGGCTGCTCTATTCCCTAAAAGGGAAAGGAGAAATAAGCCCGCTCGACATTCTCATCCAATCAGCAAACATGTCAGCAGAAAAAGCAGCCAATCATCTTGAAATTCCTGAATTTCTTACAAGATACGAACGAAAAAAGCAGAGAAAAGAATACGGTCTCTCTACAAACGAAATCGTAGAGCTTGGCAACCTATGTGAGCTGACTTCGTTAAAGTCAACTGCAATTCAAAACTGGGTAAAGCGTGATATTAAGGATTTGATCGGACACCCTGAGCTGGGCAAAAAATACTCAGTTGAACAGGCAGTCATTCTTTTAATTGTACGTGATTTAAAATCCATTTATGACTTTGAACACATACGGGCTATTTTAAAAGTGGCCTTTAACACAATCTCAGACAGATCCGATGATGTCATCAGCCCGATTGCTTATTATGAAAGCTGTGCATATGTGCTTGATGCCGTTCATCACCAAGACACGCCTTCTATGAAAGAATCGAATCTGCAGGAGATCGTCGAACAGGAGACAGAGCGTCTCCGCCACCGTTTTGAAGAACTGAATGACAGCCAATGGCTTAAAATCAGACAGATTATCGCCATTACAGTCCTCTCCATTTTGACGTTCCATATTCAGGCAACCGCACATAAAATGACAGCAGACATTATATAGTCTGCGTCACCCCCGGCTTAGAGGCCGGGGGTTTCTTATTCTCCACAACAATTGCCAGCATAAATAACCCCCGTACATTTCAAACTAAGTACGCGTTAAGAATTTCTTTATAGAAAAAGGAGATGAAAAAGATGGCGAGCAGAAATAAACTCGTTGTTCCAGGGGTGGAGCAGGCACTAGACCAATTTAAACTCGAAGTGGCTCAAGAATTCGGTGTGAACCTTGGTTCTGATACAGTCGCACGCGCTAACGGCTCTGTAGGCGGGGAAATGACAAAGCGGCTGGTGCAGCAAGCACAATCACAATTAAATGGCACAACTAAATAAATTCAGGTCTTTATTCGCCGGGGTCACTCGGCGAATCTTCAGTTTGAGCTGAATTATTATCACTGCTGTAGCCGTTTGGATTACGGCGGTCAGAAGCGTTATCCCTGCTGGACGAAGAACGATTTCTGCCTTGTTCACCGTTATTCCAGTCCCTGTGATATTGGCTTTGCCCCTTATCAGTGCGGCTGTCTTCATTTCCTTTATCTTGAGGATCTTGTATTGGGGTTTGCTCATGATCCCCATCTTTTTCGGCATTTGTGTTTTCATCTGATTCCTTTACATTCTGATCTTTGTCACTATCATCAGTCTGTTCATCCGTTTTATCTTCTTTCTGGTCTCCGGAATCCGTATCATCCAGCTGTTCATTATCTCCTTGCTTGCCGTCCTGGGCGTCAGTTGGATCGATATTTTCATCCTCATTTCCGGTATTCTTTTGATCCTCTTCCCCGGATGGATTGCTGGAGTCATCTTTTGACTCTTTAGTGTCATTTTTTTCATTTGATTTGATGTAGCTGCCTGTTGAAACGCCTTTCTTTTTCGCTTTTTCCCTCGTCTGCATATCTGACTCGAGAGATTCCATGCGGTATGTCGTTTTATATTTTTCCGTCACATCATTCAGCTGTTTTTTCACAGCTTTTTTATATGTATTGTCTTCCGTATTTTCATAAACAGTGGAAATCAATATTTCTTTCGATTTCTTTACATACCCGTGCTCACTGCAGTCGGTTATAATATCGTCAATCACCTGTTTAAAATCAGTCTTCTCCCAATCATCTATATCATTCACGACTTTCTTTCCCTCATCATTTAGAGGAGTCAGTTCAATCACTTCGTAATCGCTGTTTAACGCCATTTCGAAGCTTGGATTGATATCGATTGTCATATACGCATAGGCCTTATTATTAGAAAAAACAGGGAGAACTATAAAAATAAAAAGCATAATAGCAGTCATCGTAACAATCCCCATTTTGAAAGGGCGCAGTTTTAAAAAATCAAAAAAGCTGGCCCTTCTGCCCATGCGTGATTCACTCGGAAGCATGATTTCTTCTCCAATTTCATAGCTGCGGCGATCATTTTTGGCTTTTAAAAATTGTCCGTCAGGGGTCAGCAACGTGACGAATTTTCTATTTTTCTCTACTATAATCCCTCTTCTCATGAGTGCAGCACCCCTTTAAGATAATCTTTTAAATAAATATAATCACCCGTAATGATAATACACATCGCAATAATATATTTTCTGTTTCTCTCAATCGTTTTTCGGCTTACAGAGACAAGCTGTTCTAGCTGTTTCACCGGAAGCTGTTTCTTTGTATACAGGATAGCGGCCAACTCTTCATGTTCAACAAGGGTCATTGCCACCTTTATGGCGTTTTGCCTAGCGTCCGAATGCTTTGGAGAGTTTTCAAGCAGTTCTTTAAACGATAAACCATAATCTTTGAGCTGCTTCTGAAAATAGATGATTTCCTCCCGCCTCTGCTCCTGCTCAATCTGACGGCGGTATTCATCAATAGAAAGCTCGGCTTCAATCAGGCTTTGTGATGACTCCTGATCGTCTCCTTCCTGTAAATCGATATTTATATTTTGTGCGCTTCTGGCTTCTTTTCTGATGTAATCAATGACTTTTCTTTTTATGATTAGCTCAGCAAATGCGAGCAGAGAATTGCCTTTTTCAGGTGAGTATTTTTCAATAGCTTCATTAAACGCGATCAGTCCGATGCTGAACTCATCGTCTTTTTCATCTATATATCGTTTACAAACGGATGAAACCGTCTTTGCGATAAATGGCTTATATTGCTGTATTAATTCATTTTGAAGATCTTTATTGCCTTTTTGTATACTTTCAACAGTTTTTTCAAGCGTTTGCTTCTTTTTTCCCAATTTAAACAAAAGGCTAAGCACTGGTTTCACCTCAGTTCCTCCCTATAACTACTCATTAATGATAGCTAATTTGATAGGGATTCGCAAAGGAGAAAAAGAAATATTGATTTCCAATGTCTCAATTGTGACAAACCATTCTGACGTACTATACATGATTTCGTGCCTTTCTAGAGAATTAAGGGGGTTTTATCCGTGTTTTTTGTAACAAAGCTGTTATAAAAATGTTATTTTATTTCGTTCATGAAAACGTTTTAAACATGAAAAGACTCTGCTTTTTAAGCAGAGTCTTTCAGATTACGCCCGTTCCCGGCTGCTGTTTTTTTGTTCGTTTTGTGCGCCCTCCGGCTGTTTTTTTCCACCTGACATGAACCAGCCGCAAACCGCGATTGCCGCTAAAACACCCCAGAAGATGAGCTTCCATGTTCCAGAATGGATAAAGTGCTCAGAAACAACCGCTATGTCGTGATGGGCAAGTGTATATAAAGCAAGCTTCACTCCGACCCAGCCGACAATCACAAAGGCTGCTGTTTCTAGGCTTGGACGTTCCTTTAATAGCTTAACAAACATTGAAGCGGCAAACCGCATAATCACCAGGCCGATGATACCTCCGGCCAAAATAACGAGAAATTGTCCTCCGTCAAGTCCGCCGATCTTCGGAAGCGATGTTCCAGGAAGCGTAACTGCCAACGCGACTGCCGCTAAGATAGAATCAACCGCAAACGCGATATCTGCCAATTCAACTTTTAAAACAGTCGGCCAAAAACCGCTTTGCTTTGTCTCTTTATGCGTGTCTTCTTTCTTAAATACATATCTTTTTAATAAATGGCTTGCTGAGATATACAGCAAGTAGATCGCGCCAATCGCTTGAACCTGCCATACGTTGACTAAAAAAGAAATCGCGAATAAAGAGCCAAACCGCAGAACAAAAGCCCCTGCCAACCCGTAAAATAACGCCTTTTTTCGTTTTTCCTCCGGCAAATGTTTTACCATTACCGCCATAACCAGCGCGTTATCGGCGGCTAAAATCCCTTCCAGCCCGATCAAGACGAGAAGAACCCAACCATACTCTAATAATAATGCTGCATCCATAAATGATACCCTCCCAAAAAAGTTGTTTTCTTTCTCTTCATCCGATCTTATGCCGGCCGGACCATGCAAAAAAGACCTTTGCCGACATAAGGCAAAGGTCTTGCTAGACATGAATTCAGGCATGCCAACAAAGCCGATGGATATCGCAATCCATGAAATGACGACTTTGTTTCCGGAAAACATTCCGGACGCTACTCCCCTTTGGGATTTCAAGAAATATGATATTATACGTCAATGATATGCGCAGCGCGATACTTTGTCAACGTTTATTTTTAAAAAATACAGATAATTGTTCGGAATGGGTGCGTTTCTTCCTCTTTTTTATCAGCATATAGAGCAGGAACAGTGCCAAAATCGCTATCCCGATGGGAAGCATATATTGATCGAGAATAGAGCCGACTTCCTTCCAATTTTCACCGAGTTTCACACCGAGATAAACATATACAAATGTAATCGGCAGCATGGCGATGAACGTATAAAACGAAAACACCCAAACGTTCATTTTTGCAATTCCGCACGGTATGGAGATCAATGTCCGGATGCCTGGCAAGAAACGGCCGCTGAAGGCTACAAATCCCCCATGCTTTTTGAAAAATTCATCAGACTTATCAAGCGCTTCAGGCTTAATAAAGAGATACTTCCCGAAACGTTCAAGAAACGGCCTTCCTCCGTACCGGCCTATCCAATACAGCGTAAGCGGGCCGGCCACTCCTCCAAGTGATCCTGCCAAAACAGCGCCAAAAAGTGTCATATCACCTTTAGATACCCAATAGCCCGCAAGCGGCAGGACGATTTCAGCAGGGATAAACTCAATGCAGAGCGCTAGAAATATTCCAAAATAAGATAAGCTTTTAAATGCTTCTATCCATGACATAACCAGCTCTTCGATAGCCATCACTTCCCCTTTTCCCATATTTATGTATAATGCATTTTTGTTTTTTCGGCAAACGTCAACATGATTTTAACACATTTTTCACGGTCAGCTGAACTAAAAATAGATCTTACCTTATTTCTATGGTCTTAAAGGCTGGAACTCTGCGGTTAAGCAGCCGATAATAAAGAAGGTCAACAAGACTGGAACTCACGACACGGGGGGAATCTCCATTTGGAAATACACGTTACATATAATACAACGCTCATATGTTTATCTATTCTTATTGCCTGTGCCGCATCGTACATTTCCCTTGAACTGTCAAGGAAAGTCACTATCAACACAGGTTTAAAAAGCATAGTTTGGCTGATCGCCGGCTCACTTATTATGGGATTCGGTATTTGGTCAATGCATTTTGTAGGGATGATGGCCGTCCATATGGAGATGCCGATGCAATATGAATTCATGCCTTTAATTGCATCCATTGGCGCAACTGTTTCCGGATCATTTGTGTCATTATATTTTGTCAGCCGGAACATTCTTACATATTACAGACTGCTTACTGGATCAGTTGTGCTTGGCGCATCTATAGCATCAATGCACTATATCGGAATGTCTGCCATTTCCCGGGTAATGATTATGTACGAACCGATTCTTTTTACAGTTTCCATTATCATTGCGATTGCGGCATCTTTCGTCTCGTTAAAAATATTCTTTGACTTGGCCTTAAAAAAACATTCTGATCATCTTATGTTTTATAAAGTCATCAGTTCGTTTGTCATGGGTATCGGGATTTCAGGCATGCACTATACAGGGATGCTTGCGGCATCTTTCCACGAGGACATGGGACCGCCCGGAAGCCATATGGAGGTGCAAACGTTTCATTGGTCGATTTTTGTTACGTTAATCGTTTTCTGTATACAAACGCTATTATTATTCAGTTCCCATGCGGACCGAAAGTTTATTAAACAGAGCGAACGCATAAAGGATAACGAACAGAGGTTTCAGTCTTTAATCGTCCACAATATTGATGCGATTTTTATTTTGTCATTAGATGGAGACATTATATCATCCAATCATGCTGGTGAAGACATGATCAGAAAATTTGGCTTTAGCATGCACGATTGGAGACATTATACATCAAAGAAGATTAATCGCCTTTTTGAGCAAGTCAAAAAAGAAAAACAAGCCATTAACAGTGATAGCGATCTTATCACTGAAAAAGGCCAGTTTCACTTAAATATTACGCTCATACCCGTTGAGGTGAATCAAGAGCTGGACAGCATTTATGTCATTTGCAAGGACATGACAAAGCAGCACAGGGCAGAAAAAGAAATCCATAGAATGGCTCATTATGATTCACTTACAGATTTACCCAACAGACGACATGCCATTTCACACTTAACAGCGGTGATGAATCGCGAGCATACGTTGAACAATAGCACAGTTGTATTCTTTCTGGACTTAAACCGGTTTAAAGTGATTAACGATGCATTAGGACATAATGTCGGCGATCAGCTGCTCCAGCTGGCAGGCAGACGTCTGTCATCTGTTGTCCCTGATAATGGATTTATCGCCCGTCTTGGTGGTGATGAATTTATTATTATTTTGACGGACGCCAATACCAGAACAGGAGAAGCAGATGTTTTAGCAAGAAAAATTATCCAAAAATTCAAAAAACCATTTAAAATCCAGGATCACACGCTTGTTATATCTGTCAGTATCGGGATTGCGATATCACCGAAAGACGGGACGGATGGTCTTGAATTGATGAAAAAGGCTGATATGGCGATGTATGCCGCTAAAGAACGAAACAAAAGCAAATACAGATACTATTCTTTTTCGATCGGCAACAAAGAAACCGTTAAGCTTAACCAAGAAATGGTACTAAGAGAAGCAATCGATAACAATAGATTTGTCTTGCATTATCAGCCGCAATTCAGTGCAAAAAATCAAAAAATGACAGGTGCAGAAGCGCTGATACGCCTTGTCACACCCGATGGGCAGCTGTGTCCGCCCGGAGAATTCATCGGTGTTGCTGAAGAAACGGGTCTCATTATTGATATCGGGAAGTGGATTGTAGATGAAGCATGCAAGCAGGCAAGGGTTTGGTATGACAAAGGCTATGACCTTTCTGTCGCCATTAATATTTCCGCAAGACAATTTCAATCTGAAGATCTGATTCCCCTGATCAAGGACGCGCTTGATAAATACCAGCTCCCTCCGCAGCTTCTTGAAGTGGAAGTGACAGAAAGCATGACAATGGACAATCTCGATCACTCCAAGAAGGTTTTGTCATCTTTAACGGAATTAGGCATCAGAATCAGTATTGACGATTTTGGAACGGGACACAGCTCCCTTAGCTATTTGAAGGACTTTCCGATTCACAGGCTGAAAATCGACAAATCATTTATCGACGATATTCAGACCCATCCGAAATCAGAGCAAATTACCGGGGCCATTATTGCCATGGGACATCAGCTGTCTTTGCAGGTGATTGCTGAAGGCGTGGAAAATTCCGCTCAAAAACAGCTTCTTTACGAAAAAGGCTGTGACCATTTACAAGGCTTCTTTTTCAGCAGGCCGATACCGCCGGAACAACTCGAACAATTAATTCTCGAACAGCCGTCGCAATAACAGCGATGGCTGTTTTTTCACCCATAAGTTACTACACATGAATCATACTCCTCCTCTTCACACTAAAGAAAAAAAGGGGTTTATCGATATGCATACAATGTGGAAGGGATCGATCAGTTTTGGATTAGTAAACATCCCCATCAAGCTTTATGCGGCCACAGAAGATAAAGACATTAAGCTGCGCAGCCTTCATAAAGAGGATCACGCGCCAATCAAATACGAAAAGATTTGCACGAATTGCGAAAAAACACTCGGTCCAGATGAAATTGTGAAGGGATATGAATATGTAAAAGGAAAATATGTGGTGCTGACAGACGAAGATTTAAAAAGCTTAAAGCGGGAGCATGAGGAGAAAGCGGTTGAGATTGTTGATTTTGTTCAGCTTCAGGAAATTGACCCGATTTATTTTAACCGCTCCTACTTTGTCGGACCCGGGGATAACGGCACAAAAGCTTATACCCTGCTGCGTGAGGCGCTGCGCTCAACCGGAAAGATCGGCATCGCCAATATGACAATCAGGTCGAAGCAGCAGCTAGCCATTCTACGCGTTTATGAAAACTGTATCGTGATGGAGTCTATCCATTATCCGGATGAGGTCAGAAGCGCTGCCCATGTCCCAGGTGTACCGGATCAATCGAATGTAAACGAGAAGGAACTGCAAACCGCTATCACATTAATAGACGAGCTGACGGCTGAGTTTGAGCCTGAGAAATATGAGGACACGTACCGGCACGCCCTGCTGCAAAGAGTCAACGACAAGCTTGAAAATAAAGAAACAGCCGTCACTCCTGATAAAGCGCCTCCTCGTGAAGATGTCATTGACCTGGTCAGCGCCTTGCAAGCCAGCATTGACCGCACCAGAAAGCCGAACCGGGAAACCCCGGCAGCCGCACCAGCACAAAACGCTGAACCGAAAGGAGCCGGAGATAAAAAACGAAAAACGACTAGAAAAAAAGCCTCCGGCACGTCATAGCCCATGGCGTTCACCATGCAGCCCGTCCTTACTTCGTCACCGCCAATAGGAGCAGAATGGCGCTACGAAGTAAAATATGACGGGTACCGCTGTATTCTCCGCATCCATTCAGCAGGTGTGACCTTAACCAGCAGAAATGGCTTGGAGCTTAACAGTAGCTTTCCTGAAATCACGCAATTCGCCAAAACCGCCTTTTTGCATATGGAAAAAGATCTTCCGCTGACACTTGATGGCGAAATCGTCTGTTTGGTGAACCCTTGCCGTTCAGATTTTGAACACATTCAGGTGCGGGGACGTTTGAAAAGACCAGATAAGATTCAGGAATCGGCAAACGCGCGTCCGTGTTGCTTTCTCGCCTTTGATCTGTTAGAGCGCCGCGGAGAAGATATTTCGCCTCTTTCGTATCTGGACCGGAAAAAATCGCTGTACGATCTCATGTCTGCGGCAAAGCTTCCTGCTTCTCCAGACCCTTATGCTAAGGAAACTATCCAATATATCCCATGCTATGATCATTTTGATCCGCTTTGGAGAATGGTTACGAAATTTGACGGAGAAGGAATCGTAGCGAAGAAAACAAACAGCAAATGGCTTGAAAGAAAGCGGTCGTCCGATTGGCTCAAATATAAAAACTTTAAACAAGCTTATGTTTGTATAACAGGGTTCAACCCAAACAATGGATTTCTGACGGTGTCTGTGTTAAAAAACGGCGTAATGACACCGATTGCCTCTGTCTCACACGGAATGCGTGATGAGGAAAAAAACGCCATACGTGAGATTATGGAACAGCACGGACATAAAACATCTTCAGGCGAATTTACGCTTGAACCATCGATTTGTGCAACCGTTCAATACTTAACGATTCTCCAAGGCACATTGAGAGAGGTATCGTTTGTCGGTTTTGAATTCCATATGGACTGGACCGAATGTACTTATGCGCAAGTCATACGCCACTCCAAATCGGTCCATCCAAAGCTTCAGTTCACAAGCCTGGATAAAATCATATTTGAAAAGAATAAAAAAACTAAAGAAGATTTTATTCAGTATATGATTGAAGTCAGTGACTACCTGTTCCCATTTCTGAAAAACCGTGCTGTCACGGTCATCCGCTATCCGCATGGCTCAAGGAGCGAATCGTTTTTCCAAAAAAACAAGCCGGACTATGCGCCGGATTTTGTTCAATCTTTCTATGACGGAAGCCATGAACATATTGTCTGCGAGGATATGTCCACTTTATTATGGCTTGCCAACCAGCTTGCTTTGGAGTTTCATGTCCCTTTTCAAACCATTCAAAGCAGGCGTCCGGCTGAGATTGTGATTGATTTGGACCCGCCTTCACGAGATGACTTTCTCATGGCTGTACAGGCTGCAAATGAGTTGAAGCGGCTGTTTGACTCCTTCGGCATCACATCGTTTCCAAAGCTGTCCGGCAACAAGGGCATCCAGCTTTATATTCCCTTGTCCCCTGAGGCATTTACGTATGAAGAAACACGCCAGTTTACACAGCTGATCGCTGAGTACTGCACCAATGCATTTCCCGAGCTATTTACCACTGAACGCTTGATTAAAAACAGGCACGGCAAATTGTATCTTGATTATTTGCAGCATGCAGAAGGAAAAACGATTATTTGTCCTTATTCGACAAGAGGGAATGACCTTGGCACTGTCGCGGCACCGCTCTATTGGCACGAGGTACAAACCTCCTTGACACCCGCTATGTTTACAATTGACACCGTCGTTGATCGGATTAAGAAGCAGGGCTGCCCATTTTTTGATTTTTACCGTAACCCGCAAGACGAACCTCTTAACGCCATTTTACATCAGTTGAAGAAAAAGAGCTGACTTTCACCAGATGTGATGGAAGTGCCGTTTAGGCGAGTCATTAGCCACCTATCATTCAAGTACGTTGTATCAAAAGTAAAGTTTGTCGGGCACGCTGAAAGAGCTGACTAATGAAGTCAGCTCTTTCCATTCAACTGTACTTTTTTTCTAACCGCTCTTTTTCCTGGCGCTGGAGCGGGCTTAGCGGCTCATTATATAAATCGATATCAACCGCATATTTCGGCCGTCTTTTCACCTCAGAAAAAATCGTTCCAATATACTCTCCGATGATCCCGATTCCCATTAGTTGCAGCCCGCCCAAAAACCAAATGGAAATGATGAGCGACGCCCATCCTGCATTTGTATGGCCTAGCAGCTTTTGTATAAATGCGCCAACTCCTGCCACAGCGCTGAAGAAAAATAAAACAAAACCTAAAATCGTAAAGAATCGGATCGGCGCGACACTGAATGATGTAATCCCGTTAAAAGCGAATGATAGCATTTTTTTCAGCGGATATTTCGTTTTGCCGGCAAAGCGTTCCTTACGGTCATACAAGACTTCGGCTGATCTAAAGCCGATCATGGGAACAATGCCTCTTAAAAACAGATTCGCTTCCGGATAACGAGCGAGCTCTTCAAGCGATCTTTTATTCATTAAACGAAAATCAGCATGATTATAAATTAATTTAATCCCAAGCTTATTCATGAGGCGATAAAACCCTAAAGCGGTCGTACGTTTAAAAAAGGTATCAGTTTTTCTGCTGCGGCGGACACCGTAAACGATTTCGCAGCCCTCATGATATTTCAGCATAAAATCCCGGATCACAGAGATGTCGTCCTGAAGATCAGCATCAATCGAAATGACGCAGTCTGACCTGTTCTTCGCTTTATGCAGCCCGGCTAAAAGCGCTTTTTGGTGTCCGACATTGCAGGCTAATTTTAAGCCCGTAACCTTCTTGTTTCTTATGCTCTCCATAGCAATCAAGGCCCAGGTGCGGTCTTTGCTGCCATCATCGACAAACAGAATTTTACTGTCTTCATCGATTAACTTCTCTTCAATTAAGCTGTCTACAACCTCTGTCAGCTGACGGCTTGTCTCTTGAAACACTTCCTCTTCATTGAAACACGGAACGACGATGGTTAATACTGGCTGTGACTGTTTCAATCGATATCCTCCTTATCTTGTTTCATATAAATAAATGCGCCAGGCAGAATCTTTATGGTCAAACGTCTTAACGAGCGCAAGATGGTTTTGCTCAGCATTCTTGATCGGAACTGAAGAAAAAATATAACGCCCGCCCATTTTTTTAAATACATCTGTATTTAATTGAAGATTGTTAATCGTTTTCTTCGAGTTCTTTTTGAAATCATATCGTTTCCCGAGTTCATCAACGAAAAGATAGCAGCGGCTGCCCCATTCATCGAAATATTGTTTCAGCCGAGCGTTTTTTTCCAGCTCTTTTTCAATGATTTTCCTAAATTCATATTTATATGAGAGCGGGTATAGATTGTTATACGTATCTAACGTGTAAAACCCGTTATATTGGGCAATAGACGGATGCAGTCCGATGCTTGCCACCCTGTACGAATCTTGAGGACGCCCGATATATTCCTTAATCTCTTTGAATTGCTCGGATGCATAAAACTCCCGGAATGTCGGCGCATTGTAGTGAACGCCATACGTATATTCTTCATTAAAAGGCGCCAACACCATCAGCTGAGCAGCAACCGCAGCATATACAAGCCATTTCCATCCTCTTCCCATCCGCCAAATGAGATACAAAGCAAGCGCAAAGCTTACGTATATGACAAGCGGCCGCAGAAAATGAAAACGGGCAAAATTAAATTCGGCTAAAAAGGCAAATTTCTGCTTTGGCACCGCCCATATTTTGTTGAACCAAAATGCATACCATAATGACAGTCCGTAATTAAGCACACATAAAAACAGATAAACATGTTCTAACTTTGTCCGGTTTCGCTTGAACAGTACAGCTGCAAATACGAGCAGCAGGATCGGAAGGATGACAACGGTATGAACGGTCATCACATGATTATGCCCATAGACAAAGTTTTTGACGGATAGACGGAGAGAATGCCAAACGTCATGCCTTGATGAAATAAATTCAATCCGATGCATCGGTGCGTGCGAGAACAGCATCGAATAGACAAGCCGATATTCAACGAAAAGATAAATACTCGTCATAAATGCAATACTGCCTAAAAAAATCAGGTTCCATCTTCTATTTGTGATGGCATCATACAGCCAAAAACACGCCATTCCTGCCAAGAAAAAGAAGAAGCCTAAGACAAAGCTTGAATATAAAGGAAGCAACCCGAGCGTCAGCCACTCTCTCCAAGAGATATCCCCTTTTCGGATATTTAAAAAAGCCCACAGTGCCAAAGGATATCCAAGCGTACTTAGCATTCCCGAAGGCCAAAAAGGTGTTAAGGCAAAGGCCAGTGATACGCCTATCCGGATGAAAGCCGCTTTTGGCTCCGGAATTACATGTTTCTTCAGCAGCATATACATTCCAAAAAAAGCGACAACCCTTGTAATCGTCTGGCTTATTGCATAGGCGGTCATGGAAGAAAAGAAAGCGTGCAGCCAAACAATTCCGCTCAACTCAGTGCCAAAGGCATCCCGCGGCAGCCCGTTAATGATTTGCGGAATGGCCGCGTCAACCTTGCCAATGATTTCTCCGCTATCAGCCAGTACCTTGTACCAAGCGATATTGGAATCTAAATTGTCGTGGACGCGAATATGGGCATCTTCCTTTAAAATAAAAAGCGGGGATACATACAGCAAAAGGAGAAATAATGCGATCCAGAGATAATATGTTTCTTTTTTGTGTTGTCTCATTAATCGTAACATCGCTTACACATCCATCTGTTATTCTGACACCATATCCGGCATGTTCTGCCTCATGTGTCAAAATTTATTATCCCTTTTCCTTTCCAAAACATTCATCAGATGACAATCCGTTTTTCAACCTGTCTCTTACCCATTAATTCCCGCTATCCATAAGGCTCGATTACTTACTATACTGATAGGTGGGGAGGGGATATATTTTGTTTACAATCTTACTTTCATTGGCCATACTCGTATCTGTGCCATTTATATATAAAGCGAACCGCAATACAAAAGATGTAAAGGTCAACACCATTTCAATCGATCAAAAAGACGGCCTTTCAGCCAGAAAAAAATTAAATATCCTTCATTTATCAGATCTTCACTTAGAAAACATTTCTGTTTCACCTGAAGAGCTATATCATTTAACAAAGGACCAGCCTGTGGACATCATCGCCCTTACCGGGGATTTTCTAGATCGGAAACGTAATATCCCGAAGCTGGCAGGTTACTTGAACGCATTGCAAAAGCTGAAGCCTGCATATGGAATGTACGCGGTTTTCGGTAACCACGATTATGTATTGAAAGAAAAGGACTTTCAGAGTTTGAAGCATGTTTTAGAGGAAAACGGCTGTATCACACTGCAAAATGAACATGTTCAAATCGAGACGGCTGCAGGGCCTGTCAATATTATCGGCATTGATGATTACAGCACGAATCGCAGTAATATTACCGGCTCTTATCAAAATCTAGAAAACGGCTACCATCTTGTATTAACACACGACCCAAACATTATTCTGGATATGAAAGATGTTCATTATGATTACCTGCTTTCAGGCCATTTTCACGGCGGGCAAATTCACTGGCCAAAACCGTACCATTTGGCGAAAATGGGCAAGCTTGTGCGCATGAACATGGTTAAAGGCCTTCATTATCACCATGATAAACCGTTTTATATCAGCGAAGGCTTGGGACAAACCGGTGTAAATATCCGTGTCGGTAGCCGCCCTGAAGTGACATTTCATCAGATATAATCAAAAAAGACTGTGCTGACCAAGGCATCAGTCTTTTTTTTGATAGGTTTTCTGCAGCTTTTCTTTCGAAATAAACAAATAGGATGTATTCGGTAAACGCCGCAAGCTCACCTGCTTTGAAGTGAGATAAAAAATCGGTATATGTGTGATCTTTTTAAAGCACCTGTAAAAAGGGTTGACCGGGGTGACCACATCAAAACCGAGCCTTTCCACACCTTTGTCAAGCATTGTAATGCCCACAATCCCTTTAATTTTTTCACTTTTTTTGTGATTATTGATGTAATCCAAAAGAATCGGCATCGATTGATATACTTTTTGATAGATAATGATTCCCTTTCTGACTGCGCTCTCAATGCTTTGCAGCTCCCTGACCAGCTTAATGTTGTGCAGGTGTATTTTAACAAGCACATCATTTTTTCTTATATGCGTTCCATCGCTCAGTACAACATGATGTCCTTTGTACTTTGTCAGCCTGACTCGAAAGACGCTTTTTCGATCTTTGTCAATCAAGGTCAGTCTTGAAAAAAAGAAATAAATCGGGTCAACCACTCTCCAAATAGAAAGGAAACAGGTTTTCATCTCTTCACCTTCCTTATGATCAAAAACACCCTTATATTTTGTGAACGTTCTCCCCAAAATATAGTTGCCATATTTTTTTAGGAGGACATCATGACAAACATTCTCATTTTTCCTTTTTTAAGTATATCTACCGGGCATCACCATGTTGCAGATGCCTTGGAGGCTGAACTGGAGTCTCAAGGACTGGCAGCTGAGAAAATTGATATCTTTTCACATACGTATAGACGGTTAGAAAAACTGTCCTCTGAGGCGTATTTAAAATGGATTCAATATTTCCCGAAAACGTACAGCGGCATTTACAGGCTCCTCGCCTGCGGAAAATATCAGAATGATAAACGCTATGCCATGTACGAATGGCTGTTCACACAACAAATGAGACACATCCTAAAAGAAAAACAGCCTGATATTGCCTTCTGCACACACGCGCTGCCTTCTTATCTGCTGAACCGGCTAAAGCCGGAATATCCGAATATGAAGGTTGTGAATGTTTATACTGATTTTTTTGTGAATCAATTATGGGGGCGGGAGAATATTGATTACCATTTTGTGCCGATCATGGATGTCAAGAAGCAGCTCATGTCTGAAGGAATCGATCAGAAAAACATATACTTGACCGGCATTCCCGTTCACCGGATGTTTGAAATGGAATCAGCAGACACCTGTCAGCATCATCCGCCATATACCATCATTATCACAGGCGGCAGCATGGGGGTCGGGGGTATTTTAAAATGGGTTCAGGATCTGTCGCCAGGCGGAAACATCTTATACAAAATATTATGCGGCAGAAACGAAAAGCTCTACTGCTATGTCAAAAGTTTACGCCACCCTTTTATTGAGGCGATTCCCTACCTTCACAGCAAAGCAGAGATGAACCGTTTATACGATCAAGCAGCAGGCATCATGACAAAACCCGGAGGCGTGACCATTAGCGAATGCTTACAGAAACGGCTTCCAGTATTTATTTATCATGCGCTGCCGGGACAGGAGGAAATGAATTTGAACCTTCTAAAGGAACGGAAGCTTGTCACAGATATGAGAAACTGGGACATACAGAAAGCAGAGGAGCGTATTGCGGCATTTTTTCAATCGAATGAACAGATGAAAGAATATGAAAAACATGTCAATGGATATCTTGGCGAAATATCTGACCGGAAGATTGTAGATGTTTTAAAAAGAATGATATGACATAAAAAAAAACACTCCCTGAAACAGAGAGTGTAGAATAGTTAACGAAACAGCAAATGCTGGCTGTGAATGCCTGCTTTTTTCAGCAGGTCGATCAGCTGATCCTGTTCATCAGGCGAAAGGCCTGAAAACGCTCTCGCAATACGCAGTGCATGAATCGGATAAATTTTATCCAAATACTCATTTCCCTTGTCAGTTAAATGCGCGTAAACGGAGCGTTTATCTTTCGGATCCTGCTCCCTTACTAAAAATCCGTTTCTTTCTAATTTGTCAATGACATATGTGACGTTTCCGCTCACAAGCAGAAGTCTCGACCCAATTTGCTGTAATTTTTGCGGGCCTCTTGTGTACAGGAGCTCTAGTACAGCAAACTCAGTGGGATTAAAGCCGTGCTCTTTGCTGTCACGGATACTATGTTCAGACACACTTTTGAAAGCCCTTGCAAAAACTCTGTACAAATTCATCGCACGCTCAACTTCTTCTTCGTTAAACGATAATCTCATCATATCTACCTCGTATATAGGATTTTTATAAAAAAATAATGAAAACCCTTACATATAATAAGAGTTCAGTCCCTTACTATACGTATTCGCTATAATTCGAGAAATTCCTTCTGAAAGCAAAAAAAATCCTCATACATTATCTTGTATAAGGATATTTTTTGTGATTTTGAATGCTTCGAAAGAAATAAGCATATTCCTTCCGAAGCTCAGAAATCGTCATTTTGTTCATGACTTCTTTATTATAAACTCCAATTTGACAGAGTTTTTCAGAATAATGGCGTCGTTCTTTTTCTAAAGCGGATTTCAATAAATTACTCATAGCGTCCTCCTTCATTTTGAGGTATCCTATACACAAGATACTCTTTTTAAATGAACGTGGTATGAATCTAATGTAAAGAATTTATGTCTACGAAGATTTTCGGTAAAGTCCGTTTTGAACCGATCTTAATAATTGAAAAGCATGTTCTCCGGCAAGCTGCATAAACGTCTCCAGCATTTCATCACGCTTGATATCCAACTCTATAATTTCTTTTGCCAGCGAGACCGCTTTTTCTTCCTCCATGATTATCCTTCCTCCTCAGTTATTCGTTACATAAAGGATAAAACGCGATTGTGTGTTACGCATTATTCTTGTTAATTTTTCTTCCGTGTTTTTTCAAAAATCTTCTATTTGATGTTAGAAAATATGACAAGCGTCAGGTTTTTTCGCTTTGCTTTTTATATACTATTATCAAAAGACATCCAGGGGTGGAAAAATGGCCACAGAAGATCATTCTTATAAAGACAAAAAAGTGATTTCAATCGGGATTGTGAGTGAATTGACAGGATTGTCCGTAAGACAGATCAGGTATTATGAGGAACGAAAACTCATTTATCCGCAGCGTTCTTCAAGGGGAACGAGAAAATATTCTTTTGCCGATGTGGAGCGGCTGATGGATATTGCCAATAAGCGTGAAGACGGCGTACAAACGGCAGAGATTTTAAAGGATATGCGCAAAAAAGAGCAACTGTTAAAAAACGATCCGCAAGTTCGAAAAAAAATGCTGGAGGGGCAGCTTAATGCTCACTTTCGGTACAAAAACCGTTAAATGATAAAAGTCCGACTCGGAATTGAGACGGACTTTTATCATTTTATAATGAGTGTATGAATGTAGTGGCAATGCCAAAGTAAATTAATAAAGACAAAATATCGCATAACGTTGTAATCAGCGGTCCTGAAGCAATCGCCGGGTCTACTTTTAGCTTATGCAAAATAATAGGGATAATCGTACCTGACATCGTGCCGATAATCAAAGTGAAGAACAGTGAAGAAGCGACAACAAATCCCAGCAACGCGTCCCCCTGCCATAAAATAGAAATAATTGCAATCAGCACTGAACAAACCGCTCCGATATAAATACTGGTTCTGAATTCCCGGAAAATCAGGCGCATAATCGTTTTTTTGTTCAATTCTTCTTTAGACAACCCTCGGATGACAACCGCAAGAGATTGTGTTCCCGTATTTCCTGTCATCCCTGTCACCATCGGCATGAAAAACGCCAGCGCGACAACCTGCTGCAGTGCATCTTCAAAATAACTGATAATGCTCCCAGAAATCAATCCGATAAATAAGAGCAAAATCAGCCATGGCAGGCGCCGATACGCCGCCACGTATGCCTTTGTGTCAAAGGTGATGTCTTTACCTGAAGCGGCAAATTTTTCGTAGTCTTCATCAGCTTCCCGAATGACGACGTCGATAATATCATCGACCGTTACAATACCGACAAGCACGTTGTTTTCTTCCACAACCGGGATGGCCAAGAAATCGTAACGTTCAATCAGGCGGGCAACCTCCTCCTGATCCTGAAGAGCGTCTGCTGATATGACGCGGGTAAACATTAGATCCTGCACCTTTTCTTCAGGCTCGCCCAGTATTAAATCGCGGTAGGAAAGTACGCCAACCAGCTGTTTGCTTTCATTGATGACGTATAAGTAGTTGATCGATTCAGCTATTTCAGCAAAGCTTTTCAATTTGACGACCGCGTCTTTTACCGAATAATGCTGAGGAATCCATACATACCGGTTTGTCATCATGCGTCCCGCTGTGTCAGCCGGATAATTCATCAAAAGCTGTACAGCTTTTGACTCTGATGCTTCCATGCTGGACAAAAGCTGTTCCTTCAGTTCCTCGTCCATTTCTTCTAGCAATTGAGCGAGGTCATCGTTGTCCATTTTGTTCATCGACAGTGTTGCTTTTGTTTTTCCAACTTTATTTAAGACGGCAAGCTGATATTCGCGTTCCAGCTCCCCAATCATATCAGTGATATCATCCACAGTTAAATATGATAAATAGCGGGCACGGTGTTTTTCCGGCATTTCCTTAAAAATAAATGCCATATCATAGGGCTGAAGCTCATCAATCACGCTTCTGAAATCCTTAATTTTCCCGTCTCGCAATAAAATAATGATGCGTAAAATGAGTTCGTCATAGGTCATGTTTTGAACCATCGGGACTCGTACCTCCTCTACGGAGACGTGCCGGCCTCGCCTGAAGGTGCGGCAGATCGTCTCCTCATCGTGTAATCAATTGCCTTGCTGTCATAGTATATGGGTACTTCTTCAGATTGACTCGAATGGGGAGAGTCCATACTCCGCACCTCCTTTGATCAGTTTCGTTTTCAAGGCATAAAAAAAGCCTTCGGGATTGAAGGAGAAAGAAGCACGGCAAAAAAAGCGTGCGGGCGCCTTCAATCGTAGAGCTTTAGCACTGTATGGCATAGGATCTAATCATCCAGCTGCGTTAAAAATCACCTTATGTCGATGATTTCTGTTGACCCATTGGCGTCTTTGGACATTTTTGGGCAGCAGCGTATCTCCATACAGGAGCCTCACCTAACGAAGTTCCTAATTGAATTGACACACTGAGATTACAGAAAAAAACAAGCTGTGTCAACTCAAAAAAGTAATTAATGCGCTTTCATCACAATTACGGAACAAAACAAGGGCCTAAGCCCTTATTCTGTTGTTTGCGTCTCATCATCTTCAGAGAGCAAATGATATGTTTCATGAAGAAATAAAGCGTACTCTCCTTCCTTCGTCGGATGAGGGACATATTCAGCCTGATTGATGTATTGCTCCTCTTTCTTTTCCATGCGTTTTTCGCCTCCTTTTCTACTTAGATTGTCCAAAAGAAGGTTTCTTATCATGAAAAAACCCCGCTGCTGCGGGGTTTTGATTAGTCGTCTATCTCTTGCTTGATGATACGTCCATCCTTTGCGGATATGTCAAATTCTTCCTCGGTTCCTTGTTTCGTTTGGATCTCAATTTCGTATGTGTAAGCGCCGTCGTTTTCGTCAAGCTTGCTTTCTGTTACGGTACCATTTGTTTGCTTTAAGGCAATTTTTTCAGCTTCTTCTTTTGTGATGACGACTTGTTCTGCTTTCTCCTTTAACGGGTCATTGAGCGCTTGTTTTGTATTGATATCTACATAAACGTCGTAGTCTTCACCGTCTTTTTCGATCTCCACTTCATAGACTTCTTTGCCGTTGTAAATGTCTCTGTCGATGTCGTCCACTGTTCCGTCAACAACCGTTTTGGCTATTGATTTCGCTTCCTGTTCAGTGAGTGCATCAGTCTTTGAAGAAGCAGGCTGTGTGTTTTCATTGTTTTCTTTTGCAAACGCGTTGTAGCTGAATCCGCCAGCCGCTAAACACCCTGCTAAAAGACCAACCATCCATCTTTTCTTAAGCATATGTGATTCCTCCTTTGTTTTGTATGAGTACAGTTTACACACTCAACATGAAAGGAAAACGAGAGAAAGATGAGAATTTGATGAGAAATCATCAGTCTTCATACACAATGTTTGCAACCTTTCCCGTGTAGGCATTTATTTTCACAGTCGCTTCTTTATCATCCGGAAGATCAACATCCACTTCAAAGATGAGAGTGCCCTCACTTTTTTCGAGATCTGCGTCATCCGCTGTCCCGCCCGTTTCTCGCTCAGCAATTGTTTTGGCTTCTTTTTTCGTAATCGGTGTTTTTGGTTGATCTTCACCGATGATTCGATCGGCAGACACGACTGCTTTTGCCTGCATGTCTACCTTCACTTCGTATGTTTCTCCATCTTCTTTTTGAATGGTATATGTGGCAACACGATTCTGTTGGGTTTGTTTTTTGACGGTTCCCGGCACCCGTTTAAGCGCGAGATGCTCGGCTTCGTTTTCTGTCAAGGCAGATGGATTCAACGCTTTTACTCTGTTCATCGAAAGAATGTCAGCCGATTTTGCGTCAGCTTTTATAAAATAAGTTCCCTTTGGATTTTCAAGGGTCATATCATATGTTTTTTTATCCTTTGATTGTGTTACTTTCGTGACCTCACCTTCATAAGAGGCTTCGACTTTTTTTACGACAGCCTCCTTTGACAGTACATCCTCATGGGTTTGCCGAATGATGAGAAACGCACAGATGATGACGGCTAAAACCGCTGCTGCCGCAGCAGATGCTACTTTGATTGTTTTGTTCATCGGCCTCCCCCATTCTGTTCTCTGAATTGTATGGTGACAGCTGTTCCTTGTCCCGGCTTGCTTTTGACAGACAGCTCAATGCCGTGTTCATCGGCGATTTGCTTGGCAATGGAAAGGCCTAAACCCGTCCCGCCTGTTTTTCTGTTTCGTGCCTCATCCGCCCGGTAGAACCGTTCGAACAGGTGCGGGATATGCTCCTCAGGTATTCCGATGCCTTCATCTCTCACAGACAGAAACGGCCGTCCATTCCTCGTTCCGGCTGACATCACAATGGCTTTTTCACTATACTTTATGGCATTATCAAGCAAAATGGTCAGCAGCTGCTTGATCCGTTCTTCATCAGCTGTTACAAGCAGGCTCTCCTTATCTGTTTCAAGCAAAATGTCACGCTGATAGGCGGGCTGGAGCGTTTGCATGACGGCGCGCGATACTTTAATCAGATCGATTGTTTTCAGGTCAAGCTCAAGTCCTTTATGGCTTTTGGCCAGCGCCAGAAGCTGATTGGTCAATTTTTTCATATGCACCGCTTCTGAGTGAATGGCTTCTATCGATTCCTCAAGCACTTCCGGCTTTTTTGCCCCCCACCGCTTCATCAGGCTGCTGTAGCTTTCTATAATCGTGAGCGGAGTTTTCAATTCATGTGAAGCATCTTGAACGAACTGCTGCTGTTTATCGTAATGCTCTTTCAGCATCATCGCCATCTCATTAAATGTCAGCCCCATCTGATATAACTCGTCATGCGACTGTCCTTCCAAGGAAATCGTTTTGAATGCTTTCTCCCGCTGTATGTCTTTCATCGTCATCATTAATCGTCTGATCGGATTGATGATATGGCGGGCCAGCAAGCTGCCGGCAAAAAAAGAAGCGATACAAACAGCAGCACTTGCAGCGATTAAAATGATTTTCAGCAGAAACAGACTCTCTTCTGTGTTCTCCAGCCTTTCAACCAGCTGAAGAGATACCACTTGCCCATCGGTCCAAATAACCGGAACAGCAGCTTCAGCAAACAGTTTGCCGTCATGTTTCCTTACATCTGACGTTTCCCCGCTGTGAAAAGAGAGTGGAAAATCTTTATACCCTTTTTCTTTTGTCATGGTCATGACGGCTTTTTGGTCACCATTCACTACACGAACCATGCCGTTTGCTGGAAGATAGGCCTGCAGCATGTCCTGCAAAGCCACTCCTTCTGTTTCAGCAGCATGCAGCGCTTCGGCAATGTTATCCGTCTCATCTGCAAGCCGGGCCGCATCCTTTGAGGTCAGCGCGGACGAAAAAATGAGATAGACTGCGGTATGGACCAAAATTAATAAAATCAACAGCGATATTGATGTGTACAGATGAATCTTGGTCTTCAGCTTCATCGTTTACCCCTTAATGGCATAGCCGACCCCGCGAACGGTATGTATCAGCTGTTTTTCGTAAGGATAGTCCAGTTTTTTTCTAATGTATCTGATGTAGACGTCCACGACATTTGTATCACCGATATAATCAAATCCCCATACCGAGTTTAGAATCTGCTCCCGTGTCAGCACTTGCTGCGGATGCTTCAGCATATACACGAGCAAATCAAATTCCCGGGGCGTTAATTCCACCTCTTTGTCTCCGCGTCTCACTTCACGGGTTTTTTCGTTCACCCGCAAGTCGTCATATGTAAGAAAGGTGCCGATATCTTCTGTTTTTGTTCCATTTTGGCGCAGCGCCGCCCTGATTCTCGCAAGCAATTCCTCGATTTCAAACGGCTTGGTGACATAATCATTCGCACCGATGTCCAGCCCTGTTACCTTATCAGGGATACTGTCGCGTGCCGTTAATAAAATGACCGGTGTCTGCTGATCCGTTTTTCTCAAGCGGCGCAGCACTTCCAGGCCGCTAAGTCCCGGAAGCATGACATCAAGAAGCACTAAGGAATACCCGCCTTCCGCGGCCGCATTCAGTCCTTCTGTGCCATCGTGTTTAATAGTGACGCTATATCCTTCATATTCCAATTCAAGCTGGAGCACCCTGGCAATTTTCTCTTCATCTTCCACAATTAATATGTGCCCTTTTTCCAAATTTGATCATCCTCTCCTGTCCCTATATGAAAAAAATGATTTCATTGTTTACAAAATGAGTCTTATCATCTATTATGATGTCAAAATAAAAAATTGTATACGGAAAGCACTAGGGGTGCTGTTTTGGCTGAGATAAAGCGTGCAAACACGCGCTTTGATCCCTTATGACCCGATCTGGATAATACCAGCGTGGGGAAGTGCAGGTTGACCGAATGGTGTATTTTTTTGTGCGCTTAATCGATCTATGACTGCATATTCCCTTAGGATATGCAGTTTTTTATTTTACAAAAAAAACAGGAGGTCGGAGAAATGGATCATATTTGTGGTACAAGCAGAATTGCCGGGTTTCGGTTCTCTTTATACCCGATGACGGATGATTTTATCGGTGTGATCAAGTCTGCGCTAAAAAAAACAGACACATCTAAAGTTTGGACGAAAACCGACCATATCAGCACAGTTCTGCGCGGATCGATTGATCATGTATTCGACGCTGCCAAAGCCATTTATCTTTATGCGGCGAACAGCGAAAAACACATCGTCATGAACGGCACGTTTTCCATCGGATGCCTGGGCGATACACAGGGAGATACATATCTTTCCGCGAACGATAAGCGTGTCAATGAAGATGCTGTCCGAAGCCTAAACGCGGAAGCGCCGTGCCAATTTGCGCTTTATCCGATGAATGAGCCGGATTATATGGGCTTGATCATGGAAGCTGTCGATATTGCGAAAGCAGAAGGCACCTTCGTACAAGGTGTCCATTATGCGAGCGAGCTTGACGGGGATGCGCATGACGTGTTCAGAACACTGGAGGCCGTTTTCCGCATGGCTGAACAGCAAACAAACCACGTAACCATGACTGTGAATCTCTCGGCTAACAGTCCATCAAGAAAAAACAGAAAGCAGGGATAAAATGAAAAGCTGGAAAGTAAAAGAAATTGTCATCATGTCCGTTATCAGTATCGTTTTTGCCGTTGTTTATTTATTATTCACGCATTTCGGAAACGTACTTGCAGGTATGTTCGGGCCAATCGCCTATGAACCGATTTACGGCATTTGGTTTATCGTTTCTGTCATCGCCGCGTACATTATTCGAAAACCGGGTGCGGCGCTAGTTTCTGAAATCATTGCCGCTCTCGTAGAATGCTTGCTGGGAAATCCGTCTGGCCCGATGGTCATCGTCATCGGCATTGTACAAGGTCTCGGGGCTGAGGCTGTATTTCTCGCGACACGCTGGAAAGTATACTCTCTGCCTGTACTTCTGCTGGCAGGAATGGGATCTTCAGTAGCCAGCTTTATCTACGATCTCTTTGTTTCTGGCTATGCAGCCTATTCACCAGGTTATCTTCTTATCATGCTCGTCATCCGTCTGATTTCCGGCGCGTTGCTTGCGGGGCTGCTCGGAAAAGCGATCAGTGACTCTCTCGCTTATACGGGTGTGTTAAACGGAATGGCACTCGGAAAGGAACTGAAAAAGAAACGGAAGCAGGCATCAGAACATGCAAGCCTTTGATGACCTCCTGACGGTTGACCAGCTCAGCTTCTCTTATGAAGAAGACGAGAAACCGGTATTTCAAAACATTTCGTTTGAGCTTCAAAAAGGAGAATGCGCTTTATTGTTAGGGCCGAGCGGGTGCGGAAAAAGCTCGCTCGCCCTTTGTTTAAACGGTCTTTACCCGGAGGCTTGCGACGGCATACAGTCCGGACATGTATTTTTATTTCAAAAGCCGGTCACTGGTGCTGAAACCTCCGAAACAATTGCTCAGCATGCCGGGGTCGTCTTTCAGGACCCGGATCAGCAGTTTTGCATGCTGACGGTGGAGGACGAAATCGCTTTCGGGCTAGAAAATCTGCAGGTTCCGAAAGAAGAGATGGCGGAGAAGATTGATGCCGTATTAGAAAAATTACGCATTACCCATTTAAAAGAAAAAACAATATCTGCACTGTCAGGAGGACAAAAACAAAAAGTGGCTCTCGCCTGTATTTTGGCGATGGAGCCTGAGCTTATTATGTTAGATGAGCCAACTTCTTTATTAGATCCTTATTCAGCTCGGGAATTCGTTCACATGATGAAAGATCTTCAGCAAGAAAAAGGCTTCAGCCTCCTCGTCATTGAGCACCAGCTTGAAGAATGGACGCCTTGGATTGAGAGAACGATTGTACTGGACAAATCAGGGAAAAAAGCGCTCGATGGCCGGACGAAAGATCTATTTCAGCACGAAGCGGAAAGCCTAAAGGAGTTGGGCATCGCGATTCCAAAAGTGTGTGACCTGCAGGAAAAACTCAGTATGCCGTTTACTTTATCAAAAGAAACGCTTTTCAAAGAACCCTTTGCCGGGCATGCCGAAAAGAAGGAAGCTCCTTCTGGGAAGAGTGTGCTGGAAATCAGCGGCCTTTCGTTCGCAAGAGGACAGCAGACGATTTTCAAAAACATCAGCTTTTCATTGCGCGAAGGCTCTTTGACGGCGCTTGTCGGCCCGAACGGCACTGGAAAATCAACACTTTTATCCGTCCTCGCCCGTCTGATGAAGCCGAAAAACGGCAAGATTCTTCTATATGATAAGCCGCTGCAATCGTATAAAGAAACTGAACTGCGAAAACGAATGGGATTTGTTTTTCAAAACCCGGAGCATCAGTTCGTCGCCGGCACAGTATATGACGAGCTGCTGTTCGGCCAGAAAGTAAATGCTGAAACTGAGAAAAAAGCGCAGCACCTGCTACATCGTTTCGGTCTTGCGCATTTGGCTGATCATCATCCGTTTGCAATCAGCCAAGGGCAAAAACGGCGCCTGAGCGTCGCTACCATGCTCATGCATGACGTAAAGGTTTTATTATTAGACGAACCAACCTTTGGCCAGGACGCCCGTACGGCGGCTGAATGCATGGACATGATTCAGCGTATCAAGGCAGAAGGAACCGCTGTCCTCATGATTACACACGATATGGAGCTTGTGTCTTCGTATGCCGACAGCGTGCTAGTGCTTCACGATACGGGCCTGGCCTTTGACGGATCTCCAGCGCAGTTATTTTCTCAGGAAACAGGGCTTGTCCAAAAAGCAAAGCTCACCCTTCCCCTTTTATATGAATGGATGGCATATCAAAAGGAGGTGCGTGATGAAACAGCCGTTACATCTCATTAATCCGACAGTGAAAGCGGCCGCCGTTTTTTGCTGTGTTGTCATGCTGTCGTTTATTTACAATCCTTACACTCCTGCGTGTTTTTATATCATCATTGTTGCGGGTATTCTATTGGCGGCCAAAATCCCATTGAAAAAATGGTTTTTGTTTACGATTCCGTTTTTGATTTTGGCATTCGGATGCGTATGGACAGCCGCTGTTTTTGGCAAGGTTCCGACAACTCCGGATAATTTCTTATTTCAAGCTGGTCCTATCTCGATCAACAGCGATAATGTATCTGTCGGCATCTCTCTCGGGTTTCGTATTTTGTGCTTTTCTGCCTTATCGATGATGTTTGTTTTTACAACCGATCCGATTTTATTTATGCTGAGCCTTGTCCAGCAGTGCAAGCTCTCACCAAAGCTCGCATATGGCGTCATTGCAGGCTTTCGTTTTCTTCCGCTGTTAAAGGATGAGGTCCAGCTGATCCAGCAGGCTCACAAGATCAGAGGAGGAGCGGCGGAGAGCGGCTTCATTGAGAAAATCAGCGCGTTAAAGCGGTATACCATCCCGCTTTTGGCAAGCGCCATTAGAAAAGCGGAACGGACAGCGCTTGCGATGGAATCGAAAGGTTTTACTGGAAGCAGAAACCGGACATATTACCGGACACTAACCGTCAACCGGCGCGACTGGCTGTTCTTTTGCCTCGTTCTCTTGTTATTCGCAGGATCTTTTCTCATATCTTTCTGTTTTGCCTCATAAAAAATCCGCTATCGGGGATAGCGGATTTTTTCTTATTGATGATAGTTTAATGCCTGGGCAAGATTGGTTTTAATTGTAATATTCGAAAAATCAATCCCCAGCTGTACAGCGGTTTGCGCAATTTCAGGCCTGATTCCTGACAGGGTTGACCTAACACCGATCAAATTGAGCGCCTCGATCAATTTAAAGATTTGGTGTGCTACCATCGTATCAACCACCACAACACCTGACAGATCGATTAACAGATGCTCCACGCGTCTTTTTGCACAAGCCTGAAGCGTGTTTTCCAGAATAAACTTTGCCCGTTCTGTATCAATGTCACCGACAAGCGGAAGCAGAGCTGTTGATTTGCTCAGGGTAATGATAGGCGAGCTTAATTCTAGTATCATTTCTCTTTGGGCGTTTAATTGCTGTTTGGCATTCATTTCAGCGTGATCGACGAAGGTATAAATGGTAAAATCAAATACTTTTACAATCAAATCTGCCCATTTTTGTTTCTCTCCCGATTCAAACGCCGACTCGTTTTCTTCTGCGAACTTCTCAAAATACTTCGTATATAATCTCCGGTTTCTCATAAACTCCCGAATGACATACTGAACCGGAGTGTCAAGATGCTTTTGATCGTTCGTCAGCTCAATGACCCACTCTTGAAATTCTTCGAGAAATTGTTTTTCCGGTAAAACATACATGTAATTCAGATGCCGATAAAATTCTCTATCCTGCTCTTTCAATTCTTCCGTTACAGAAGCATTATGTAAGGCGTAAAGCGAATTCGGATCGCTTTCCTCCATCGTTTCAATCCATTCCTCGGCCATTTGTTCAACATGTTCTGAAAAAAATGCATATAATTTTTCATTCAGTTTCATCACACTGCTCCTTTCCCCAACACTATTATAACTTGACTAACAGCTGAATCCCAGTCATACATGCTGAAGCCATCCAATATTTTGAAAATTACTAATTCTTTGGGTTGTATCCTATTTTTTCAAAATGCTTCAAATGGCTCTGTCCGAGCGGTTGTTTTTTTCATATAATATGAGGCAACACCCTTGAATCCACTTGAAAGCATAAAAAAGGAGGGCTTTTTTATGAATGGTGAAATCCGCTTGATCCCGTATGTGACGAATGAGCAGATCATGGATGTAAACGAGCTTCCTGAGGGCATTAAAGTGATTAAGGCGCCAGAAATGTGGGCAAAAGGGGTAAAAGGCAAAAATGTAAAAATTGCTGTATTGGATACGGGCTGCGACACAAGCCATCCTGATTTAAAGAACCAAATCATCGGCGGAAAGAACTTCACGGATGATGACGGCGGCAAGGAAGATGCGATCTCCGACTACAACGGACATGGCACACACGTCGCTGGAACAATTGCAGCTAACGATTCAAACGGCGGCATTACCGGGGTCGCGCCTGAGGCAAGCCTATTGATTGTGAAGGTTCTTGGCGGTGAAAACGGCAGCGGACAATACGAATGGATTATTAACGGCATTAACTACGCGGTGGAACAGAAAGTCGATATCATCTCAATGTCCCTTGGCGGACCAAGCGATGTGCCAGAGCTGGCAGAAGCAGTGAAAAACGCCGTCAAAAACGGAGTGCTTGTCGTTTGCGCAGCGGGAAATGAGGGTGACGGAGACGAACGCACAGAAGAGCTTTCCTACCCTGCGGCTTATAATGAAGTCATCGCGGTCGGATCTGTTTCGGTAGCGCGAGAATTATCAGAATTTTCTAACGCGAATAAAGAGATTGACCTTGTGGCTCCCGGAGAAAATATCTTATCCACTCTTCCTAACAAGAAGTACGGTAAGCTTACCGGCACTTCAATGGCTGCTCCCCATGTCAGCGGAGCGCTTGCTTTAATCAAAAGCTATGAAGAAGAATCATTTCAAAGAAAGCTTTCTGAATCTGAGGTTTATGCACAGCTGATCCGCAGGACTCTTCCGCTTGATATTGCTAAAACGCTGGCAGGCAATGGATTCCTGTATTTAACTGCTCCTGATGAGCTGGCAGAAAGAGCAGAGCAATCACATTTGATGACCCTATAAAATTATTTTTCTTATATAACATAAACCAAATATTGTAAATAAAATTTCAAATTCTATGTTGACAGCGAATTTGAATTACTGTTAAGATTACCAACAAATGATTCAACTTTTCAAAAAATTAATAACATTTTCTCTTATCGAGAGTTGGGCGAGGGATTGGCCTTTTGACCCCAACAGCAACCGACCGTAATTCCATTGTGAAATGGGGCGCACTGCTTTTCGCGCCGAGACTGATGTCTCATAAGGCACGGTGCTAATTCCATCAGATTGTGTCTGAGAGATGAGAGAGGCAGTGTTTTACGCAGAAAAGCCTCTTTCTCTCATGGGAAAGAGGCTTTTTATTGTGAGAAAACCTCTTAGCGGCCTGTATCCGCGGGTTAACGAGAGTGTTTTACATATAAAGGAGGAGAAACAATGACAACCATCAAAACATCGAATGTAGGATTCCCGAGAATTGGACTGAACAGAGAATGGAAAAAAGCACTTGAAGCGTATTGGAAAGGCAGCACTGATAAAGATACGTTTTTAAAGCAAATCGACGACCTATTTTTATCCGCAGCAAAAACACAAATTGACCAGCAGATTGATGTTGTGCCTGTTTCTGATTTCACACAGTATGACCATGTACTCGACACAGCAGTCAGCTTCAACTGGATTCCGAAACGGTTCAGACATTTGACTGACGCTACCGATACATACTTTGCTATCGCCCGCGGAATAAAAGACGCCGTATCCAGTGAAATGACAAAATGGTTTAATACAAATTACCATTACATCGTTCCGGAATATGACGAGAGCATTGAATTCCGCCTGACAAGAAACAAACAGCTCACAGATTACCGCCGGATCAAACAGGAATACGGCGTTGAAACAAAACCTGTGATTGTCGGCCCTTATACATTCGTCACGCTTGCTAAAGGCTATGAACCGTCTGAAGCAAAAGCGATCCAAAAACGCCTTGTGCCGTTATATGTACAGCTTCTGAAAGAGCTTGAAGAAGAAGGCGTAAAATGGGTTCAAATCGATGAGCCGGCGCTTGTTACAGCTTCTGCCGAAGATGTCCGCGGCGCAAAAGAATTATTTGAAAGCATGACTAACGAGCTTTCATCCTTGAATGTGCTTTTGCAGACGTATTTTGATTCTGTTGATGCTTATGAAGAGCTGATCTCTTACCCGGTACAGGGAATTGGCCTTGATTACGTTCACGATAAAGGCAGAAACCTGGAACAGCTGAAAACACACGGATTCCCAACAGACAAAGTGCTGGCAGCCGGCGTTATCGACGGACGCAACATTTGGAAAGCGGATCTTGAAGAACGTCTCGATGCCGTTCTTGATATTCTCAGCATTGCAAAGGTTGATGAACTGTGGATTCAGCCTTCCAGCAGCCTGCTGCATGTTCCGGTAGCGAAGCACCCTAATGAGCATTTGGAAAAGGATCTGCTGAACGGATTATCCTACGCAAAAGAAAAACTAGCCGAGCTGACAGCTTTGAAAGAAGGTTTAGTATCAGGAAAAGCGGCGATCAGCGAACAGATTCAGCAGGCGAAAGCTGATATTCAGGCGCTCAAACAGTTTGCAACAGGCGCAAATTCTGAACAAAAGAAAGAACTTGAGCAATTAACCGATAAAGACTTCAAACGCCCGATTCCGTTTGAAGAACGTTTAGCCCTGCAAAATGACTCTCTCGGCCTTCCGCTTTTGCCGACAACTACGATCGGAAGCTTCCCGCAGTCTGCTGAAGTGCGGAGCGCACGCCAAAAATGGCGGAAAAATGAGTGGTCTGATGAACAGTACCAAGACTTTATCAATGCGGAAACAAAACGATGGATTGATATTCAGGAAGAATTGGATCTTGATGTGCTAGTGCACGGTGAATTTGAACGGACAGATATGGTCGAATACTTTGGTGAAAAGCTGGCCGGCTTTGCCTTCACAAAATACGCTTGGGTTCAATCATACGGCTCACGCTGTGTCCGCCCGCCAGTCATTTACGGAGATGTTGAATTCATTGAACCGATGACAGTGAAAGACACGGTATATGCACAGTCCCTGACATCCAAGCATGTGAAAGGAATGCTGACCGGTCCTGTTACAATCTTAAACTGGTCTTTCCCTCGAAACGACATTTCGAGAAAAGAAATCGCCTTCCAAATCGGGCTTGCCCTTCGCAAAGAAGTAAAAGCGCTTGAAGACGCAGGCATTCAAATTATTCAAGTGGATGAACCGGCGCTGCGCGAAGGCCTTCCATTAAAAATCCAAGATTGGGATGAGTATTTGACTTGGGCGGCAGAAGCATTCAGATTAACCACTTCTTCCGTGAAAAACGAGACGCAAATTCATACACATATGTGCTACAGCAACTTCGAAGACATCGTCGATACAATCAATGATCTTGATGCCGATGTGATTACAATCGAACACAGCAGAAGCCACGGAGGATTTTTAGATTATTTAAAAGACCATCCGTATTTGAAAGGGCTAGGCCTTGGTGTATATGACATTCACAGCCCTCGTGTACCGTCAACTGAAGAAATGTACAACATTATCGTTGACGCGCTTGCCGTCTGTCCGACTGACCGCTTCTGGGTAAACCCAGACTGCGGATTGAAAACAAGACAGCAGGAAGAAACAGTTGCCGCATTGAAAAACATGGTTGAAGCCGCAAAACAGGCAAGAGCTCAGCAGACACAGCTTGTATAAAATAGAAACCATCTGTCTTTGGCAGATGGTTTTTTCTATTAGAAAGCGGAAATCGGTTTCCGATGCTTCCCGTCCCCTTCTATTAATATTTTGGCTGTTCCATTTTCATCAAATTCCACAAGGCTCAATGATGTATCATGTATGTAAGCAGAATTCCATATGTCATGAACGCGTCTTCCCTTTATGATATTTAACAGCATTAATATAAAGACAGAATGGGTAACCAAGAGAACATTACCGGAAGAATGGCTGTCTAAAATAGTTTGGAGAGCTAGCCTTACCCGGTTTTCAAAGTCAAAAAACGTTTCACATCCCTGCTGGCGATAAGCTTCGGGATAATGAAAATAAGCATGAAAAAGATCTGGTTCGTCCCTTTCAATATCTTCTTGTTTTTTCCCTTCCCATGAGCCCAGTGACATTTCTCTGAACATATGATCTTTAACCAGCGGGAGCCTCCGCGATCCCAGTACGGTTTTTGCTGTCTCTTCTGTCCGCTTGCTCGGGCTGATGTATACCTGATTCAATTCAATATCCTTCAGACGCTCCCCAAGAGCGCGGGCGTTGTACAGTCCAAGTTCTGTTAAATCAGAATCCAGCCAGCCCTGCATCCGTTTTTCTACGTTCCATTGGGTCTGTCCGTGTCTGGCAATATATAAATGCAGCATGATTACCCCTCCTCTATTCTCCTTTTATCTTAGCAAATCCCCCAAATACTTTGTTTATTTTGCACTTTTTTGAGAATGTTCTTTGCCCCTTTTTCGGCTATACTTATAACACTCAATTGACAGGAGGGTTTGGGATGAATCATAAAAAGTTCTTAAAACGGGCTGTCGATCTTGCTCGTGAAGGAGTGAATGCGGGAGTTGGCGGGCCTTTCGGAGCCGTTATCGTGAAAGACGGAGCCATTATTGCCGAGGGACAGAACAACGTCACAACAAGCAATGACCCGACTGCCCATGCAGAAGTGACAGCTATTCGAAATGCCTGCCGGGCACTTGACACCTATCAGCTTGATGATTGCATTTTATATGCGAGCTGCGAGCCGTGTCCCATGTGCTTAGGCGCCATCTACTGGGCCAGGCCGAAAGCCGTTTACTATGCAGCGGAGCACACAGACGCTGCTGAAGCCGGATTTGATGATTCATTCATATATGAAGAAATTGATAAACCGGCAGAAAAAAGAAACATACCTTTTTATCAGGTGACCCTGAAGGAGCATTTATCCCCATTCCAGGCATGGCGGGATTTTGCCAATAAGAAAGAATATTAAAAGGATCAGGCATGTGCGGCCTGATCCTTTGTTAATTCGGTGAGAAGCCGCTGTGCCCGTGCGCACTTCGGATTGACTTTCAGCGCTTTTTGCAAATACAAAACAGCGGTCATATGCTGATGCAATTCAGCATGGCAGACACCGAGCCAGCAGCTTGATCTAAAATCGGCTGCTCCTTTCACCTGTACGTACTGATGGTTTTCATTAATGGTTTGCAGGCAAGTGTCAAAGGCTGTGATCGCTTCTCTGACTTTTTTAAGCTGATACATGATGATTCCTTTATAATAGTGAAGCGTGCAGTAATCCGGATAATGTCTCAGCGCTTCATGGATATCCCGTTCCGCTTCTTCGTACCGTTCTGCGTCAATTAATAATTTATACTTTAAATAATAGATAGCAGGCGGCGGAATTTGCTTTTTTCTTTTATACTCCTTGATGCAATCCACTGCCAGCCTGAGGGCTTTATCATGTTCGTTTCCTCTATCATACTCAGCTGCTTTCTGATAAAGGAGAGACGGGTCAGTACTGGATGTCAGCAATTCCATATTCAATAAGCTCATGTTGTGTTTAAGCTTTTGCTGTGCCTCCTGCTCTAAATACCCGTAATGGTGAATGATACATGGAAGTGAGAAAATACTGCTTTCTTCTTCTCCCTCAGGCCTTTCGCAAACCCTTCCCGTAAACGTTATGTTTTGCTGATTGCGGATCAGCCTGATCTGCCTTTGTTCAAACGCTTCGTTTTCATCCCATTCCTTCCCTGTATAGCTCACAACCTTCATGCAGCCGAGAGATGGCAGGCTGTCAGTCAGCAGCGAAGGCAATAGGCTGCCTGTGTCCGGATCTAATTCTTCGTCGGCATCCAAGATCAATATCCACTCACCCTTGGCATGCTGCAGGCTGACATTTCTCGCCTGTGAAAAATCCTGCTCCCATTTATGATGATACACCTGGGCATGAAAGCTTGTGCAAATGTCTTCCGTACGATCGTTTGACCCGGTATCAATCACAATGATTTCATCGGCAATAGGCTGCACACTCTCTAAACAGCGGGCAATATGGCGTTCTTCATTTTTCACAATCATACATACTGACAGCTTTGGTCTCTTCATGTACTCACCTTTTCTCTAGTCTGAATTCACCTATATTACATGTATTCACACTTCGAAAAGATCATGCCCGCCCCGCATGCTTCCCCACAAAAAAACATCCTGAGAACCCTCAGGATGCCGTTCATTATTTTAATTCTAATTTTACATCAATATTTCCTCTGGTTGCCTTTGAATAAGGACAGAATTCATGAGCAGCATTGACAAGCTCTTGCGCCTTGTCGCGATCCAAATCTTTTGTGTTCACAACAAGTGTGACGCCGATTTTAAACCCGTCGTCGCTCTCATCCTTCATGAGGCTGACCTGTCCTTCAATTTCGGAATCAATCTCGATATTTTGTTCTTTGGCCACATGTTCGAGCGCGCCGCCGAAGCAAGCAGCGTATCCTGCCGCAAAGAGCTGCTCCGGGTTTGTGCCGGTTTGTCCTTCTTTTTTGGCATTTGGCATTACAATATCAAAATCAAGAACACCGTCATCTGATGTAATATGTCCTGCCCGTCCGCCGCGCGCGGTTACTTTTGCTGTAAATAGTGCCATATTACCTAACCTCCTTATTTGTATCTAGTTGTTATATTTCCCTTTCTGATCTTTTTAAACATACTATGTTTGCCGATAATAGGAAAAGTGAAGTTTTTCAGATACAATAGAAACGAATGACAAAAAGAGTTGGTGAACAAGATGGAAAATGAATTTGACCATATGAAATTGGAGAATCAGCTATGTTTTTTGCTTTATGCGAGCTCGCGGGAAATGACAAAGCAATACAAGCCGCTGCTTGAAAAGCTAAATGTGACGTACCCTCAATATTTGGTTTTGCTTTTGTTATGGGAACACGAAACGCTAACTGTCAAAAAAATGGGCGAGCTGCTGTATTTAGATTCGGGAACGCTCACTCCGATGCTAAAACGAATGGAACAGCAGGGTTTGATTACGAGAAAAAGATCTGAAGAGGATGAGCGGTCCGTGTTGATCAGCCTGACAGAGGACGGGAAGTTACTAAAAGAAAAAGCGGCTGACATTCCAGGGACGATCCTGGGGCTTTCAAATCTGTCCGGAGAGGACCTGAAACAGTTAAAATCCGCTCTATATACATTGCTGGAAACACTTCATCAAAAAAATTGAGGATACCTTATACGAGGTATCCTCTTTTTTTCTATTATTCAGCTACTTCAAGCGTAACATCGATATTTCCGGAGGTTGCTTTTGAATACGGGCAGACGCCGTGCGCTTTTTGCACAAGTGCCTGTAATTCTGATGCACTGACTCCTTTTCCTTTCACCTGCAGCGTCACACCCAGTTTGTAGCCTTGATCTGCTTCATCCTTTAACAGGCTGACATGCGCTGTAACCTCTGTCTCCACTTTCACTCGTTCTGTTCTTGCTACAAGCTGAAGTGCGCTGTCAAAGCAAGCTGCGTAACCTGCTGCAAACAGCTGCTCCGGATTTGTCGCTTTTTCTAATTTCTTTGCTCTCGGTGTCCCCGGCATTGCGACATCGAGCTCGAGAACGCGGTCTGATGAAATCACCTTTCCTTCTCTTCCTCCTACCGCTGAAACAGTGGCTGTAAATAATGGCTGACTCATTTTTGTATCCCCCTAAATATATTTTATACAATTAAATTGTACACAATCTAATTTACAGTGTCAATTTTTCTGCGCACAAAAAAAGCTTATCCCGTTAGAGATAAGCTTTTTCATCGAATATTGCCTCGCTATTCGCGGATTTGCCCTGTTCCTTTAATAATGAATTTTGTAGAAGTCAGTGCTGGAAGTCCCATCGGCCCTCTTGCATGAAGCTTTTGCGTGCTGATGCCGATTTCGGCTCCGTAGCCGAATTCAAATCCATCGGTGAAACGGGTTGACGCATTATGATAGACAGCGGCAGCATCGACAGCCGTTTGAAAATAAGCCGCGTGCTTGTCATCTTCAGTTAAAATTGCTTCAGAATGATTGGTGCCGTATTGTTGGATATGCTTCACAGCTTCTTGGACGTTCTCAACCGTCTTTACGCTAATGACTGGCGCTAAAAATTCCGTTTCCCAATCTTCTTCTGACGCTTGTTTGCTTGAAGGATGAAGTTCACATACAAATTCATCACCGCGAATGTCAACTCCTGCGTTTTCTAGCTGAGCCAGCAATTCTTTCCCGTGTTGCTTCGCCCATGCTTTATGGATCAGGAGTGATTCAATCGCGTTGCATACGGAAGGGCGCTGCGTTTTGGCATTTACGACAACCTTTTCTGCCATTTGCGGTTTGGCCGTTTCGTCAATGAAAATGTGGCAGTTTCCTGCTCCGGTTTCTAATACAGGCACTGTTGATTCTCTGACAACGAGATCGATCAATTTCTTGCCACCGCGCGGAATCAATACGTCTAAGCCATCATTTAACGTAAAGAGCTCTTTTGCTGTCTCTCTGCTCGTATCCTCAATCAGCTGCACAGCGTTGATCGGAAGCGCTGATTGCTCGAGTGCTCTGTGAATAACATTGACGAGTGCTTTATTGCTGTGAATGGCTGAGGAGCTCCCCCTCAGGACAACCGCATTCCCTGTCTTCAGGCAGAGGGTAGCCGCATCAACTGTGACGTTTGGCCTCGCCTCATAAATCATTCCAACGACACCGAGCGGCACACGGATTTTTTCAATAAACAGGCCGTTTTCCTTTTCAATCGTTTCAAGAGATTCGCCGACCGGGTCCGCCAAGTCGATTAAGAGCTCTACCGCGTCCGCAATGTCACGAATGCGTTTCTCATCCAGCGTGAGACGGTCAATGACATCCGGTGTTAAACCATTTTCTTTTCCGTTCTTAATGTCTTTTGCATTCTCCGACAAGAGAAAGTCCAGTTCGTTGCGGAGTCCGTTTGCAATGAGACTGAGCGCCTCATCCTTCTCGACCGTTGTTTTCATGATCATTTCGGCTGCTGCTTCTTTCGCCAGCTTCGCTTTTACAGAAACTTCACTCATTTTTCTGCCTCCTAGTCTTTTAAATTGACCCAGTCATTCCTATGAATAACCTCAAACGTTCTCTCAAAATCAAGTTCATTACTTCGTTTGCCTTTGGCCTCCATAATCTCCTCGGAGGAGTAATGAGTTTGGCCTTTGCCGATCACGCCGCCCGGTCCCCTGACTTCCACGACCGCCCCTTTCGGAAAGCTTCCATTTACGCCCACTACGCCAGCCGGCAGCAGGCTGCTTCCGTTATGGATCATCGCCTCCTCGGCACCCGCATCAATGAGGATCTCTCCTGCTATCGGCGAGTGGAACTGAATCCACTGTCTCGTGTTGTTAACCGAGGATAGTTCTTTGTCTCCGATATAAGTGCCGTCTCCCCTGCCTTCCAAAATGTCCGCCAGCTTTTTCTCTCCGCTGCCTGTTCCAATGAACACTTTCACTCCAAGAGACAGCGCAGTTTGAGCGGCTAATAGCTTTGATTTCATACCGCCGGTGCCGACCTTTGATCCGGCTGAGCCCGCATATCCCAATAATTCAGGCGTGATCTCCGGCAGATAATCAAATCGTTTCGCCTCAGTATTTTCATTCGGATTGGCATCATACAGTCCGTTAATGTCAGTGAGAATCATGAGCTGGTCCGCATGAATCAATCCGCTGACTAACGCAGAAAGCATGTCATTATCCCCGAATGTCAATTCTTCAACAGATGTAGAGTCATTTTCATTGATAATCGGAATGACGCCGCGCTCCAGTAATTCCATTATCGTTGCATACGCGTTTCGATACCGTTCTCTTTTCGAAAAATCATTTCTCGTTAAAAGGATTTGCCCCGGAGTCAATGAGTATTGTTTAAATTGATTCATATATTGCTGCATTAACAGTGTTTGTCCGACCGCGGCCGCCGCCTGCTTTCCTTTAATGGTAACGGGGCGGGACGGATAACCGAGGCTGGAAAACCCCGCCGCTACGGCTCCCGAAGTAATCAGAATCATTTCATGTCCCGCTTTCTTCAAGAGGGAAATGGCTTGGACATGCTCTCTGATTTTTGCCTCATCAATGCTTCCGTTGCTATTTGTGAGCGAACTGCTTCCTATTTTCACTACTATTCTTTGTTTTTTCATTTATTCTCCTCCGCGGCTTTTTGCCAGCCAACTTACAATAAAAAAAACCCATTTCATCCTGATTCATAAGGACGAAATGGGTTTCCGTGGTACCACCTTGATTGAACGCGCTTATGCACGCTCCGCTTTCCTGTAACGCCAGGTTACGCGCCTAGGTTTTCCCCCTAAGACTCCAAGGCAGGTTCGGCAGGTTTCATGCGGCAAAATGTTTCAGCGGTTCATTTTGCTCTCTGTCACAGAAAGGTCTGCTTACTAATCCTCTTCAACGCTCAATGATTTTTTTATATTATGCAAAGAAAAAGGACACTTGTCAAGGTTTTTTGTCACCAAAAAGAGCCCGCATGGAGCGGGCATCTTGCCGTCTAGTTAAAGACGATTGTTTTATTTTCGTGAACGATAACGCGGTCTTCCAAATGCCATTTTACAGCACGGGCAAGCACACTGCGTTCAATTGTTCTTCCGATGTTTTTCAGTGCTTCCGTATTATCGCGGTGGTCCACGCGCTCAATATCCTGTTCAATGATCGGCCCTTCATCAAGATCGTTTGTGACATAGTGAGATGTCGCTCCGATCAGTTTCACGCCACGCTCGTAAGCCCGTTTGTACGGATTCGCACCGATAAAAGCAGGCAGAAACGAATGGTGAATATTGATGATGCGATTCGGATGAGCCGAAACAAAGTCAGGGGTTAAGATCTGCATATAGCGTGCAAGCACGATCACATCAATCTCATATTGCTCAAGCAGTTCAAGCTGCTTCTTTTCGACTTCCGCTCTGATGTCTTTGTTCGCTTTCATATAGTGGAATGGAATGTTCAGCCGTTCAACCAGTTCTCTCGCTTCCTCATGGTTGCTGATGACAACAGCGATTTCCGCCATCAGGTTGCCGGTTTGCCATTCCCAAATCAGCTCATGCAGGCAGTGAAGCTCCTTTGAGACAAAAATGGCGACACGCTTCAGCTCGCTTGCCAATGTTAAGCTCCATGTCATGTCGAAATTTTCCGCAACAGACGCAAACGCCTCCTGCAGTGTTTCTTTTTTCTCACGAATACCCTCGCAGTCGAATTCGATTCTTAGGAAGAATCGGCCGCCTTCAGGGTCTGTCGTATATTGATTGGATTCTATAATATTAGCGCCGTGTTCAAATAAAAACGCGGAAACCGCAGAGACGATACCAGGCTGATCGGGACAGCTGACCAAAAGACGCCCTTTATCCTCATTTCCGTCACGGTATTCGTTCAACCGCTGTGTCATATATGATTTCATGAATAATCCCTCTTATCTTTGTAAGTCTAAACTATTTATCCATTATACTGAAGATTTGATAAAAATCAATTTATGACAGAATTTTTAAACCGACCGCTGAACATAAAATCAAAGCGATAAAAAAGATCCGTTTGGCGTCTTTCGGCTCCTTGTAAAAGAGGATGCCAACAAGCGCTCCGCCGGCGGTGCCAATGCCTGTCCAGACAGCGTAAGCCGTGCCCATTGGAATGGTTTCCATGGCATACGACAGCAAGGAAAATGAAGCGGCAAAACCAACAATGATCAACAGCACCCATTTCACGCTTTTTTCTTTCGCATATTGATTCATAAGGGCCACGCCGGCCATCTCCAAACATCCCGCGCACAATAAACTGATCCAGTGCAGCATTATGCCTCGCCTCCTTTTTCCTCTGTCTCATCCTGTGTCACAAGCTTCAATCCGATTACACCGATGAGGAGCACGCCGATTAACAAAAGCTTCGGCCATCCAATCGGCTCATGAAACAGAATGATTTCACTCAGCACTGTCCCTGCCGTTCCGAGTCCGGTAAAAACGGCATACACGGTTCCGACAGGAAGACTGTTTGTCGCCTTCATTAAAAGATAAAAGCTGACTATGATGCCAACGGCAGTGCCGCTCCATGTTAAAGCTGAGTCAGCATGCTTTAAGCCTACCACCCAAACCACCTCGAAAACGGCGGCAAGCACGACTAATCCCCATTTCATTTCAAGTCATTCCTTTCTTTCCAGTAAGATTCTCCGAAAACAAAAAAACCCCGGACAGTCGTCTCTCATGAGATTGACTCTCCCGGGCTTTTTTCCCTCCGTGTGCATACACGCCTCTATTTACGCGTATGTGTTTTCTCTCGGACCAGTCCATGTCCATTGACACGCGGAACCCTAGAAAACTTTACCTGACATCATGATACTAAACTCAGCTCTATCTTTCAATTGTAAGATTTTCTTTCATATACTGCGATTGGTTTATTCCATTTTCTGATCGTTCTATCATAAAGCATGCCAATTTTCTCTGCTACCCGTATGGACGCTTTGTTATTAGGGTCAATCAAAGCCGCCATTTTGCCGAACTGCCGCTCGTTGAAGCCGTAGTCCAGGCAGGCCCGAGCCGCTTCTTGCGCATAGCCGTTCCCCCAGTGGCGGCAGGCAAACATATAGCCGATTTCCATTACTGTTTGATTTTCGACCTGCTGAGGAACGATGCCGCATTGCCCCAAAAAGTCCCCTGTCCGCTTATCTTCGGCGATCCACAGACTGACGCCGTACCCTTTTTCATTTCTTTTGTTCCAATTGATCCACTCGCGGGTTTGCCTTTTATCTTTTAAACCGGAATAATATTTCATGACGTCAGGATCGTTAAAAAGCTCAAACAAAGAGGCTTGATCCCGATCTTCCATACAGCGCAAACGAATTCGATCGGTCAGCAGCTTCGTTTTAGCGCTCATATTTCGCTACATCCTGCTTCCATTCTTTTTTGAGGGCTTCAATGTGTGCTTGATGATAGCGGTTATGATCCGCCATATGCCAAATGCCCCACCGTATGGTCGCGGTGTCACCATCGTAAGAAAGCGGCTGATGCAAATCATTTTCAGTTAAGGTGTAACATACCGATTTCAGCTCGTTTACCACATGCTGATGTCTTTTCAGGAGTTCATCTAATCCGGGCTGATTCTCCGGTTCAGGAAGCCGTCCGCTTTCATCTGTCATCGGGCCGTATACCTGTTCAATATGATCTGGTAGCCGGTTTTCCTTGATACGCCAGACCCATCTGATATCAACATTTGAGATATGGTGCAAAAGCTGAGCTGTGCTGTTTTTTGTTTGGCAGCGCCCCTTATAGTAAAGTTCATTGTGTGTCATGTGACTTACGATAGAAGCTAGACGGAGACTGTTTTCTTCCACTGCTGAATACAACAGACTGACCGTTGGTGCCATATCGTTTCTAATGAATAAGTCCTTCATGTTCAGTTCCCCTCCTAACTAGGTACATTTGACACCAAACAAAAATTCCCTTTAAAAAAGAAAAAAGCTCTCGTTAAAAATAGAGAGCAATCTTAATTGTTATTTCCCGGTTTATATAAATAAGGATCATGCTGCGGTTCGTTTGAGGTATTCAAATCAAGCGATATATCACCGCGGGCATTCATCGTGCCAAGCGTGATCAAGGAGAGCCGTTTTGGGCTGTATCCTTTTTCCTCAAGCTTCTCAAACAGCCAGGTTCGGTTTTTTTGGAGGTATTTCAAATTATGATCAAGGATTTCGCCGTCCAGTATGAGAGGAATCGGGATAAAATTCCGTTCAGCTTCCATATTCAAATCCCGCACCTGCACCGCTCTCGCTTCCTCTTTTGGAATGACGCTTACTTCTCCTGTTTCTTCAATGATGGCAAGATCAATGTCAGCCGGATCGGCATAGCCCTTTTCCCTTAGTTTTCCGAGCAGTTCATTAACCGTCAGCCTTTCTTTACGCAGTCCGCGTTCATCAATATCCCCGTTTCGGATTAGGACAGTCGGGCTTACGACCAGCAGCCAGCGCCATTTATTAGAAAGAGAGAGCTTGCTCATCAGAAGATAAAGCACCAAAAAAGAGCCCGCGTAATAAATCGACATCGGCAGCCTGGATGTAAGAATCGGCTCACTGATAATGGTTCCGATTGCGAAGGTCAAAAGCAGATCAAAATTGTTCATTTGTGACACAGCTTTTTTACCAGCAAGCCGAAACAGAATATACGCAATCGAAAATACGATAATTGGCTTCAGTAAAAATGCCCATACCATCCACAACACCGATCTTACCTCCATCCGCTGGTCATTTTGAGCCTATTGTTCCCCGAGGCAGACCCTCTATGCATTATTCCCTTTTATCCGGTTCTAAATAGGCGAACGTGCAGATCGGCGGCACATAACATAATAGAAAATGACATCGATTGGAGGCGCAAAATGAAACATCAGAAAACGAATACCCATTGGCCCTATGATCTGTCATCGGCTCCTCATCCCGCCGGCTATAAGCAACAGCAGTCTTTCGACAGGCTAGCCGGTTTAGAGCTGAAAATGGAGCAATTAATCAGAGCGATTGAGATAAACAATGAATTGCTGAGAACGATGCAAGAACAGCAAAACCGTGTATGCACAAGCGGCGGAGGCGGGTCAGTGATTGTCCGGATGTAGAAGCAGGCGCTTGTCCGCCTTCTTCTATCTCAATAAAAAACTCTTCTCAGAAAAGAGAAGAGTTTCATTTATGTGATCAAACGGACTGTGCCATACTTAATTGCGGGCCGAACAGCTCGTAATGGATAGACTCCGGCGCTGATCCAAGGTCTGACACAAGTTTATGCATTGCTGTAATAAATGACTGTGAACCGCAAATATAATAATCAGCATCTGTATTGGCAATCAGTTCTTTTAGGAACTGCTGATCAATCTGTCCTTCATGAAATTGAAGATCACCTGCACGGTCTTCCTCTGTCGGCTCGCGATACACAAATGCTGTCTTGACAGAAGAATGGTTTCCCGCTTCTTCCACCTCATGACGCAATGCGTGATACTCACTGTTTTTCGCGGCATGAATGAACAGAATCTGCCGTTCAGGCTGCTTGGAAACAGACGTTTTCAGCATGCTTATCATTGGTGTAATGCCAACTCCGGCACTGATCAGAACGAGATCTTTTTGAGATGAAGCATCTAAAACAAAGTCCCCTGCCGGTGCGCTGATCTCTATTGAATCTCCCTCATGCAGTCCATCGTGTAAATAGGAAGACACGACACCGTCTTTCTTCACTGAAATGCGATAATAGTCTTTTCCCGGCATATCTGACAGGCTGTATTGACGGATTTGCATATATTCAGAATCAGGAATCTGCACTTTAATGCTGATGTACTGCCCTGCTTGAAAATCAGGTAACGGCTTGCCGTCTTCCGGCTTCAGATAGAAGGATGTAATTTCTGTGCTTTCCCGCTCTTTTTTCGCGATAACGAACGGCTTATACTCCTTCCAGCCGCCAGTTTGCTGCTCCGCCTGCTCATACATTTCTTTTTCAATTCCGATGAACGCGTCAGCGATTACTCCGTACGCTTTCTCCCATGCCTGCATAATGTCAGGTGTCGCAGCGTCTCCCAGAACGTCTTTAATCGCAATCAGCAAATATTTTCCAACGATTGGGTAATGTTCAGCCTTAATTCCGATACTGCGGTGCTTGTGGCCGATTTGTTTGACGACTGGAATGATATTTCCAAGCTGGTCAATATTTGCCGCAGCGGCGATAACGGCATTTGCAAGTGCAGCGCGCTGTGTTTTCTTTTTTTGGTTTGTTTGATTAAAAATGTTCAAAAGCTCTGGATGATCTTGAAACATCAAATCGTAAAAACGGCCAGTAATGGTTTCTCCATGTTGTTGTAATACGGGTACAGTGCTTTTAATGATTTCGATTGTTTTATTATCTAACATCGTATAAACAATCCCTTCCAAAAAGATGTATTTAAAATATATCTTTAAAATACATGATCTCACGAATAAAAGATATATTTAAAATGAATCTTTAATAAAGTTGTCACAAAATTATCAATTTAACGTGACAATTGTTGCTTTTTATAAAATCCCCTAGCAAAAACGGACTAACCATTGTAATTATCACCATCAGAAAAGTGAAAAGCACAAAAAAACCCAAAACAACATAAGTTTTGGGTTTAACGTTTACCAAGGCTTTTCAGTTCCGAGCGCATTTGCAAGCGCTTGGCTGTGTTTTTTGCGGTTCTTTCGTTCATTAGCGCGCTGAACCGCTGTATTATGCAGCATAATTTCTTCCTCTGTTTCCGGTACAACTCTCGGTACAGGCACCGGCTTGCCATTTGAATCTAATGCGACAAACGTCAAAAAGGATGTCGCAGCGAGCTCCCTTTCGCCAGTCATCAGGTGCTCCTTAATGACTTTTACAAACACCTCCATGGAAGATGTGCCGACCCATGTCACATATGACTCCAGGCAGACAGAATCCTTTTGCCCGATTGGCTTCAAAAAATCTACAGAGTCCATCGAAGCTGTTACTGTTTCCCGTCTGCAATGGCGCGCCGCGGAAATAGAAGCGATGTCGTCGATGTAGCTCATTAATTTTCCGCCAAACAGCGTATTATGATTGTTTGTATCAAGCGGGAACACCCTGCTGGTTTTTACAACCTTTGACTCTTTACAAAATTTTGTTTCCGGTGTTTCCATACCTTTCTCCCCTTTGATGTCTGATCGTTTAGTTAAATGCACTCATATTCTCCTATTAAACAATATTCTCTGCCATTTGTCTAAAATTTAAAATGCTGTGTCTGTCAGGATTTCTTGCTAAAACGTTTAATGATTTTCATGATGAGGGAATAATAAATGTATTCTTCACACGGTCAGGAGGACAAACAATGGACGTATCCATCCCGAAACATCAGCACAAAACGGTATGCCGAACGGAATACGGCACACTTCAGAAAGTCATTTTATGCAGACCCGAGCACATGACCATAAAAGATGTCATAAACGAAACCCAAAAACATTTTGAAGATGACAATATTCATGTCAAAACCGCCACAGATCAGCACAGCCGCTTAATTAAAGCACTCAGATCACACAACATTGAAGTCATTCTTTTGCCCGTGCGCGATGGGCTCCCCGAGCAGGTCTTCACCAGGGACATAGGGTTTGTCATCGGAGAAAAAGCCTTCCTCTCAAGCATGACTGAACCGATTCGCCAAGGGGAAGAAGCCATCATAAAAGATTTTTTTCACAGCCAAGGCATTTCTTACACCCGTATGCTTGATACAAGCATTGAAGGCGGTGACGTCATTATCGATGAAGATATCGTCTACGTCGGCATCAGCCAGCGCACCGACATGTCAGCCATTGGCCAGCTAAAAGAGGCGCTACCTGAATATACAGTCGTTCCCGTGCAGCTGCATGAAAAATTTTTGCATTTGGACTGCGTATTTAACATCGTATCTGAAAACGAAGCGTTAATTTATCCTAAAGCCCTTGAACCAGGGGCAGTTCATATGCTTGCAAAACGTTACGATCTCATTGAAGTGCCCGAGGACGAACAATTTACGCTTGGCACCAATGTCCTTTCAATCGGTAGAAAAACGATCATCAGCCTCCCTTGCAACCGCCATGTCAATCAACAGCTAACGAAAAGAGGCTATCATATCATCGAAATTGACCTGTCAGAAATTATTAAATCAGGCGGCTCCTTCAGATGCTGTACGATGCCGCTGATTCGCGGCGAGTGAAGAAATTCCCCTTTTTCATGTTTTGAACAGCTTATTTTATCAAGATACGTTAATATAGAGATGACATCATTTTAAGGGGGAAATCGCATGACAAAGTACATAGGATATGTCGGAACATATACAAAAGGCGGAAGCGAAGGGATTTATTCATTTGAGCTTGATACTGAGAAAAAAACACTTAGCGATCCAAAGCTTGCCGCTAAGCTGGGCAACCCGACATATGTAACACCGAATAAAGACAACACCATTCTTTATTCAATTGAAAAAGCAGACGGCCAAGGCGGAGTTGCTGCCTATCAAATCGATAAAAACAGCGGTGAATTGACATTTCTGAATCATCAGTTAATTGATGGGCCATCGCCATGCCATGTAAGCGTCGATGATCAAAATCAGTTCGTACTAACTGCCAATTATCACAGCGGGAAGGTACACGCTTTTCCGGTTCAGGAAGACGGAAGCTTGCAATCTCCTGCTGCAGAAGCCGCTCACACAGGAAAAGGACCGCACGAAAGACAGGAAAAGCCGCATACACACTACGCAGGGTTCACACCTGAACATAACTATGTCGTAGCGGTTGACTTAGGGACCGATAAGCTGTACACCTATAAGCTGAAAGACGGCGTATTGGCTGAATCCGGAAGCCATTCCTTCGCTCCCGGCGCAGGGCCTCGCCATATCGCTTTTCACCCGAAAGAAAAATACGCTTATGTGATGACAGAATTAAGCAATGAAGTGGTTGCGCTTGAATACAATCCGACAGCCGGCGAATTCAGAGAAATCCAAGTCGTCTCTGCCATCCCTGATGATTTTACAGATAACAGCCAGGGAAGTGCAATTCATGTCACACAGGACGGCCGTTTTGTTTACGTCGCAAACCGCGGCCATGACAGTATCGCTGTATTTGAAGTGAATCAATATTCAGGCGAGCTGGCTTTTGTGGAAAGAGTTTCGACAGAAGGAAACTGGCCTCGGGACTTTGTATTTGATCCAACGGAAGCATTCCTTGTTGCTTCAAATGAAGAAACAGGCAACCTTGTCCTGTTTGAAAGAGACAAAGAAACCGGCCGATTGACAGTGCTTCCATCAACTGTCTCTGTCCCTTACCCGGTTTGTGTGAAATTTTTACATCAATGATAAAAGCAAAGACTGGCTCCGGAGCCAGTCTTTTTTGATTATCTCACCTTTTCTGTCGTCTCAGCATTTCGATACAAATGGCAGGCGACAAATCGGCCGGCTTCAATTTCCTGAAGCTGAGGACGGGATTCGCTGCATTCAGGCATCGCCTCCGGACAGCGGGTCCGAAACACGCAGCCGCTCGGCGGATTGACTGGGCTCGGCAGCTCTCCTTTTAAGAGGATGCGCTCACGCTTGTCCTCCAATTCAGGGTCTGGAATCGGAATCGAGGATAAAAGCGCCTTTGTATAGGGATGTAGCGGTTCGCGATATAAGGTGCCACTCTCTGTAATTTCCATCATGTGCCCTAAGTACATCACACCGATCCTGTCACTGATATGCTTCACCATTGAAAGATCATGGGCAATAAATAAAAACGTGAGCCCTTTCTCTTTTTGAAGCCGCTTCAGCAGGTTGACCACCTGCGCTTGAACCGAGACATCAAGTGCAGAAATCGGTTCGTCTGCCACGATAAATTCAGGATTCAGCGACAGCGCTCTGGCAATCCCGATTCTTTGTCTCTGCCCGCCGCTGAATTCATGAGGATAACGGCTGCCAAAATCAGGGTGAAGCCCTACTGCCTCAAGCAGCTCGTCCACGACGAGAAGCCGCGCTTTGTGGGTATTGTAAAGGTTGTGGATTTCCATCGGCTCCAAAATGATTTCTCGAACGGTCATACGCGGGTTAAGCGAAGCATAAGGGTCCTGAAAAATCATCTGCAGCTTGCGGTTAAAAGCAAACTGCTCTTTCTCACTCAGTGAGTGGAGGTTGTTGCCGCGGTATTTCACACTTCCTTCTGTTGGCTGATAAAGGCGCATCAGCACTCTCCCCAAGGTTGATTTCCCGCACCCTGATTCACCGACTAGCCCAAACGTTTCTCCTTCATGAATCTGAAAGGTGACCCCATCGACGGCTTTAACTGTCCGCTTTTTTCCTGCGTCAAAATGCATTTTCAGCTGGCTGACCTCTAACAAAGGCAGTGGCGTCATTTGTCTCCCTCCTTATTCTGAAAAACAGCGGCGCACCGCACATCGTTCTTTTTCATAGATTGTCTCTTTTAATGTAAGAATTTCGATTGATTTTCCCGTCTTTGGAGAATGAATCATTTTCCCATCGCCGACGGACAGACCGACGTGATGAATCGCTCCTTTTCCTTCCTCGTAAGCAAAAAACAGCAGGTCACCGGCTTTCATATCATCAAGCGGGATTTCTTCCCCCGCCTTTGCCTGATCTCCTGCATCACGGGGGATGCTGTATCCATTGGCCTTAAATATACTGTACATAAACCCGGAGCAATCAAACCCAAACCCGCTGATCCCTCCCCACAGGTAGGAAAGCCCGAGAAAAAACGCCCCCGTTTGAATGATGTCTTCAGCAGTCCCTTTCTGTTCGCGGACAGGCACTGCATCAGTTTGCTTCACAAACCTTTCCCCAAAAACGGTCGAAACCTTAAAATATCCGTTTTCTTCTGCAATGAGGGGAAGAACCGTCAAAAAGCTCAGTTCGATCTCCTTTTCTCCATTGCTTTTGTACAAAAAGGCAGCAGGTTTGCTGATCATGACATCTTTTTGTGTATGGATGGGACTTGTTTTTTTCAGCTGGTTCTTTTTCATCCAGCCCGGATATCCGCGTGGATCTTTTCGGGATGGCTGGCTCGGCACGATCACAGAAACCCATTCACCCTGTTCCGCTGTCACCAGTACTGTTTCGCCAAAGAGAACCTGAGTTTGGATCACATTGTCTGTACATAATCCAAGCCGCTCATCATACGTCATGCGCTCCAGCCAGTCTCTGATCAATACGGTCGGACGAAGCATCGCTTGATCAGATGACCGAGGTGAATCAGGCGCTGTCCAGATGTTGGCCACTGCTGATATGACAGTGTGCATCATTGCTCTATTTCCCCTTTCAAAAGCGCAGCTCCGGTGATTCCGAGACCCGGTCTGTCAGGCATCGCAATCGTGCTGCCGCTGTATGTTATGCCGCCTTTGATGACATCTGTTTTCAGCATCAGCGGCGCGTCAAAATCAAAGCGTGTGATGTTTCTTTTGCTTGCCGCAAAATGCGCCGCGGCCGTAATGCCCAGCTTCGTTTCAATCATGCTGCCGACCATGCACTCTACTCCGCACGCCTCAGCCATGGCATTGATTTTCTCTGCTCCGCTGATGCCGCCCGCTTTCATCAATTTAATATTGATCAAGTCAGCGCTCCGGGTTTGAAGAATTTCGAACGCCTGCCGCGGCGTAAAAACACTTTCATCGGCCATAATCGGCGTGTCTGTCGCATCTGTTACCTTTTTAAGCCCAGCGAGGTCATCTTTATGGACAGGCTGCTCGACAAGCTCAATCCCAAGACCGGCATCCTCCATTTTACGAATAGCAGTTACCGCTTCCTTCGGCGTCCACCCCTGATTGGCGTCTAAACGCAGTTTCACGGCTGATCCGACACGTTTTTTGATTTCCTGGATACGAGCGATATCTGTTGCGATTTCATCTTTTCCGACCTTTATTTTCAGCGTTTGAAAGCCTTGGTTGAGATAATTCTCGGCATCAGCTGCCATCTCTTCAGGTGAGTTGACACTGACGGTATAATCCGTTTCCAGCGTTTCTCGGTATCCGCCAAGCATTTGATAAAGCGGCAGTCCGCACATCTGCGCCCAACCGTCGTATACCGCCATTTCCACAGCCGCCTTAGCGCTCATATTTCCTGTCAGGAGGTGGTGGATGTCGTGCAGAATGGCCTCACAGCCGGACAGGCTTTTTCCAAGCAGTGCCGGCTTCAAGACATTGTGAATTGCACTTTCAATGCTATCCATACTGTCTCCTGTAATCACTATCGTCGGGGGCGCTTCTCCCCATCCGATTGCGCCGCTGTCATAAGTGATTCTTACTATAACCGATTCAGCCGTATGCACAGTGCGAAGCGCAGTTTTAAACGGCTTTGTCAGCGGTACGGCGATTCGGCTTGTTTCTATTCGCGTGATTTTCATGTCTTCAGCGCCCCTTCTGAAACGCCCGCCTCGATCACGACTGTTTTTTGTGTTGTATTCATAGCAGCTTGCGCACCGATCGGAACGGCGAAACTCGGTGAACAGTGGCCGATTTTAAAACCTCTCAGAGCAGGTTTGCCCGCGGATACAATATAGTCATCAAGCACCTGCTCAAGCGACAGAGATTTTTCCCTCTTCACCGGGACACAGTTGTGAAAATCACAAACAAGAATTCCGGCTGCATCCGTCAGCTTTCCCGCCATTTTCAGCTGATTCAGCATCCGGTCGATTTGATATGGCTCCTCGTCAATATCTTCAATAAACAGAAGCTTCCCTCTCGTATCAATTTCAAACGGCGTGCCCAGCGTAGACGTCAGTAAAGAGAGATTTCCTCCGACAAGCTCGCCTTCCGCTTTTCCAGGAACAAGCACGGTCAGCGGAGAAAGGTCTTCTGTATAGGTGAATTCCCTCTCTTGGAAGAGCTGCTCATACGACGCTTTTGTCAGCGGGTGAACGTCGTCGAGACCAATATCTGAACTGAGCATCGGGCCATGGAAGGTGACAAGACCTGTGTTTTGATGAATGGCAGTATGTAAAAACGTAATATCGCTGTATCCCCAGAAGATTTTAGGATGTTTGCGGATTAAGCTGAAATCAATGCCGGCGGCGATACGTCCTGTCCCAAAACCCCCGCATGCGCACAGCACTGCTTTTACCTCCTCGTCTCTGAACATCTCATGGAGATCAGCCAGCCGCTCATCATCCTGTCCCGCTAAATAGCCGTGCTGGTTTTTCAGTGCCTTGCCCAATTTCACCTGAAGTCCGAGCTCTTTTATAAATAAAAGCGCGGTGTCAAGCTGCTTTGGATCCGGCGGGCTTGCAGGCGCGATCACTCCGACTGTGTCACCCTTTTTCAGCGCTTGCGGCTTGTGATTCAACTGAATCACTCCTTTCATTTGCTCTGCACCCTACGTATACGTGCAAGAAAGAGAAAAAATACCGCTCCTTCGCATAAAGAAGCAGTATTTTCCCAATCGCCGGCGTCAGTTTTTATCCGCCCATTTTAAATCGATATAGCCGACAGGATGCCGGACGATTCCCTTTACATTTTCGTTTTGCAGGTTGACCTGGTTGTAGAAATAAACCGGAATGATCGGCGCTTCATTGACCAGCAGCTTTTCCGCTTGATGCATTAGGGAGAAACGCGTTTTTTCATCGGCTTCATGTTTCGCCCGCTTGATCAGCTGATCGTATTCTTTATTGGCCCAGCCTGTGCGGTTCATCGAATTTCCTGTTTGGAAGGCTTCCAGAAAACTGATAGGGTCCGCGTAGTCAGGCAAAAATGAGCTTTGAGAGAATTGGAATTTCAGCGCTTTTTGATCCTCTAAAAATACGTTCCATTCCATATTGGCCAGCTTCACATCGACTCCAAGGGTATTTTTTAATTTTTGCTGGATCGCCTCAGCAATCTTTTTATGCTCCGGCTTTGTGCTGTAAGTAAGAGTAATCGCAGGAAGCTTATCATAGTTTTCTTCCTTCATGCCTTTTTCCAGCAGCTGCTTCGCTTTGCTTTCATTTGGTGTGACCAGGTCTCCGCCCGCTTCACGGAAATCCTTGCCGTCAGGCTGCGTAAATCCAGGCGATACAAAGGCGTGTGCCGGTTTTTCGTTATTTTTCGTGACGTACTTTACAATTTCCTCCTGATCGACAGCCATCGCAAAGGCTTTTCTGATGTTTTCATTTTGGAACGGCTCCATGTTCACATTAAACCGGTAGAAATAGAGGCCCGCCTGGTCAACAATACTGACATTGTCCTGATCCAGCAGCTGATCGCTTAATTCAGCAGGGACATAAGCGGTATCCAGTTCACCAGACTGAAACATCTGATAATCTGTATTTCTGTCACTGACCATCGCCCATTTCACCTTATCAAGCTTCACGGTATCTTTATCCCAATACGTGTCGCTTTTCTCCATTGTGATGCTGTCATCATGCTTCCATTCCGTCAGCTTAAACGGACCGTTCCCGACAAATGTATCTGCCTCAGCAAACCACTTTGGATTTTCTTTATCGACCTTTTCGTTTACTGGAAAATACGCCGGATTGGACACGACGCTGAGAAAATATTTTTGCGGTGCTTCAAGTGTTACTTCAAGGGTTCGATCATCCTTTGCCGACACCTTCACACCGTCTTTTTTCCCTTTCCCGCTGTTATACGCTTCGCCGCCTTCAATAAAATAGCCGAGAAACGCAGATGAAGCGCCTTTTTTCGGATCAAGCATCCGTTTCCACGCGTATTCAAAGTCTCCGGCCGTTACCGGATCTCCGTTTGTCCATTTCGCATTTTCTCGAATCGTAAATGTGTAGGTTTTTTTATCTTTTGATACAGACCACTTTTCCGCCATTGCCGGTTCAGGCTCATTCTCTTTGCCAAGACGTGTCAGCCCCTCCATGATGTTATTTAACGGCTGCCACGACACATTATTAAAACCGATCGGTGGATCGAACGAAGTCGGTTCATTTTCGTTATTTACATACAGCACCTTTTCCCCGCTTGTTTTTGCCTTATCATTACCGCTTTCCTTTCCGGCCTGTTCGTTCGCTGTACATCCCATCAGTGCAAACGAAAGTCCTAATGCAAGGCCCATTCCCCATAGCTTTTTCACTCGTTTCATCCTCTTCCCCCTTTTCATGATCAATCCTTCGCACCTCCGGACAGCATTGCATGTTCAGCCCGTTGATCCTGCAGCCAGCAGTTGACGGTGTGCGTGTCAGATCTGATGGTCTTGCCCGGGTATATCCTGTCACATACGATCATCCTGTTCGGACAGCGGGCGGCAAACGGGCAGCCTGGCGGAGGTGAAAATAAATCCGGCGGCGTTCCGTCAATCGGAATCAGCTCCGCGCCCTCCATATCCAACCGCGGGACAGAGTTCAGCAGCCCTTTCGTATAAGGGTGCTGCGGCTGATAAAAAATATCTTTTCTCGTGCCGATCTCCGCCATTTTACCGGCATACATAACTGCAACTCTGTCAGCAACCTGGGCAACGACCCCTAAATCGTGTGTAATCAAAATGACAGACACATTCGTTTTTCTCTGAATCTCTTTAAACAGCTCCAAAATCTGCGCTTGAATGGTCACGTCAAGGGCAGTGGTCGGTTCATCTGCGATTAAGATGTCTGGCTCGCAAATCAGCGCCATCGCAATGACAATCCGCTGTCTCATGCCGCCGCTGAATTGATGGGGATACTGTTTGAGACGCTCTTCGGGATCAGGAATGCCGACCAATGACAGCATGGACAGTACCTCTTCCCGTACCGCCTTTTTGCTCATTTTTTTGTGGCGCAGGAGCGCTTCCCCCAGCTGATCTCCGACAGTCAGCGTCGGGTTTAATGCTGTCATCGGGTCTTGAAAAATCATAGATATGTCGGCTCCCCTTATGCTTCTCATTTCTTTGTCAGAGAGACGGCAAAGGTCTTTGTTTTTAAATAGGATGCTGCCGTCCGTCACTTTCGCCGAATAGGGCGGAAGCAGGCCCATGATGCTTTGGGAGGTAACGCTTTTGCCGCAGCCGGATTCGCCGACGATTGCAAAGGTTTCACCTTGATACAAATCAAAGCTCACCCCTCTGACCGCCTGAACCGTCCCGCCGTAAGTCGTAAAAGAAACGTGCAGATTTTTGACTGACAGAACTTTTTCCATACAGCTACCTCCTCAGCTTAGGGTCGAGCGCATCCTGTAATCCGTCCCCCAGCACATTAAACGCATACATCGTCAAGGAGATGAAAAAGGCCGGAAAAAACAGGCGCCACCAATGCCCGGACAAAATCGTAGGCAGGCCGTCATTCGCCATCACACCCCAGCTTGCAAACGGAGCCTGTATGCCGAGGCCGAGAAAGCTTAAAAAAGATTCTGCGAATATAGCGGCAGGTACGGTTAATGTCATTTGTACGATGATCGCTCCCATTGTATTCGGCAGCAGATTCTTCCGGATGATGCGAAAGGTTTTCGCACCAAAGGTTTTCGATGCGAGTACGTATTCATAATTTTTAATCTGAAGCACCTGTCCTCTTACAATTCTCGCCATCCCGACCCATCCGGTCACAGTCAGTGCCACAATAATGGTGCCCAGTCCCGGCCCCATCAGCACCATCAGCAAAATGACAACAAGGAGATACGGCAAGCCATACAGCACTTCGATAATCCGCATCATGATGCTGTCAGTCCTGCCGCCTTTATAGCCGGCAACGCCTCCGTAAATGACACCGATCACAAAATCAATCAGCGCTGCCATCACTCCGACAAATAACGAAATCCTCGCTCCATACCATGTTCGGGTAAACACATCCCGGCCGAGCTCATCGGTGCCGAACCAATGATCGGCTGAAGGCGGGAGATTTTGCTCGGTCAGCGATTGGCGCGCGACACTATGGGGCGATAAAAAGGGCCCAATAACTGCCATGACAAAAAGAAATAAAAGAATAAAGAGTCCCGCCATCGCTAATTTATTTTTCTTCAGCCTCCTCCAAGCATCCTGCGTGTATGACAAACTCGGCCGCTTGACCGAATCGGCTTCTCGAGTTTTTTCCTGATTCGAGACAAACCACTCATCCGGCACCTGAATGTGCTGCTCTGGCTGGCGTTCATTTGTTTGTACAGGGAGATTCACACGCTTCACCCTTTCTTATGCAGTTTAATGCGCGGGTCCAGCAGACCGTAGGCCAAATCGACCAAAAACAGCATGATGATCAGAATGACGCTGTAAAAAACGGTCGTTCCCATAATCACGGGATAGTCCCGCTGATTAATACTTTCAACAAAATATTTTCCCATTCCCGGAATGGCAAAGATTTTTTCAATGACAAAGCTTCCTGTTAAAATACTTGCGACGAGTGTGCCCAGGACGGTAATGACGGGCATGAGTGCATTTCTGAGTGCGTGTTTTACGATAATTTTGAACGGAGAAAGCCCTTTTGCCTTTGCAGTGCGGATATAATCCTGTGTCAGGACTTCGACCATGCTTGACCGTGTCAGCCTAGCAATGATCGCCATTGGTCCTACAGCAAGCGCTGCGGTCGGAAGCACCATATGGACCGGGCTCGTCCATGTGGCAGCGGGAAATAGTTTGAGATTGACGGCAAATTGCTGAATGAGCAATGTTGCCAGAATAAAATTCGGGATGGAGATGCCGAGTACCGCGAGACTCATCGCGGCGTAGTCCAAAAAGCCATTGCGGCGGAGCGCAGCGATTACGCCCAGCACCAGCCCAGAGATCACGGCTATGACAATGGCTGTCATTCCAAGCTCAAAGGAAACGGGAAATCCGCGTTCCAGCATATCATTTACGCTGTCTGACGGTTTTTTAATTGAAGGTCCGAAATCGAATGTAATGATGGATTTTAGGTAGATGATGTATTGGAAAATGAGAGGATCGTCTAAGTGATAGTAGGCTTCGAGATTTTTTTGAACGGCTTCATTTGTACCTCTCTCCTCGTTAAAAGGAGATCCGGGAATGACCTTCATGAGAACAAAAGTCAGGGTGGTAATCACCAAAATCGTAGCTACCATTGCCCAAAAACGCTTCATCATGTATCGCGCCAAAGCCTCAACACCCCTTTAGCAGAATGATGTCCGCATCGCAAGCTCAGTCATGACAAGCATCGCCTGATAGGCTTCAAGCATGTCCTTCGCCTGAAATTGAACGGTTGTGGTTCCCGGCTTTATTTCAGTTCCCGGCATCAGATTCGCCCATTCTGCTTGGCCGTAATTGGCGAACTCAATGCTCAGAACCGGTCTGTCAGGCGGTGTGAGCGGTTTGACTTTGTCCTTGTTTTGCAGGGCAAATGCGGTTTTTTCTGTCAGCAGCCGGCCGGCTTTCGCAGGGGACAAACACTTCACTGCGGATCTTGAAATGGTTTGTTTGACAGCGGCTGTCGTAACATTCGGAATGAGCTCTTCCGCTTCCTTTGCCGCCCGGTCATCTCCGGCTACCATTAAGACCGGGACATCATAATAACCGGCAACGTATGCATTTAACCCGAGCTCACCGACAGGCCGATCGTTTATGTAAAAATGACGGACGCCGAAAATCATGCTGTGTGACATCACACCGGGGGTTGAAGCTCTCGCATGATAACCGAGAAACAAAGCGCCTGTAAACGTATCATCCAGCCCCTCTACCATTGAAAATGGTTTGACGTCACCGGATATCAAGTCTGCTTCAGGGTGAAGCCTTTCAACCATCAGATTATTCATCTTCGAATGGCTGTCATTGACAAGCACCTCGGTACACCCGCTGTTAAACGCTTCGGCAATACAGTAGTTTGCTTCTTCAGTCATGATGAGCCGCCCGCGTTCATAATTGCGCTTGCCGGAATCCACAAAGGTATCGTCCGGAAGACCCGAAATACCTTCCATATCTACTGACATGTACAGTTTCATAACGTTCCTCCTTTTTTACTAAATTATGAATATTCTAACAAATTATATTAAAAAAAGAGGAAAAATGCAATATAACTGAAGGAAATCACAACGATTCAATGATAAAAAAAATCCTCTTTTAAGGATTCAACAGATAGTTGACAACATCCTAAAACGGTTTTCGTTTTGGGATGTTGTCATCATTTCAGCGTGATTGAAAACCCTTGAAGTCTAGGAAGGACGAGCATTGGAGCAGGCCTTTCACAGGATGTGATGACGGCGATGTTCAGGCAGGACGCCTGAACATCGCCGTTCCTTTGAGAATGTGAACACCAACGCACAGATCTGACAAAGAATGCGAGGCTTTGTCGACACGCTGAAGAATCCTCTTTCAAAGGATTCATGTCTGTTTCTCCGCCTGTTCTGTAAGAAGCTTATATTTTTTCAAGGTTCTTTCAAACACCTCATCAAAAACGTCCGGCACAGAGGCGTGTATCACTTCAGCTCCCTCACCTGTAATTCCGCCTTTCGTTGCGACACGTTCCAGCGTTTCCTCGAAAGACATCTTCTTTTCGATCAGCAGCTTGCCAGTTCCGTATAGTGAATGAATCAGAAAATCAAAGGCTTCTTCTTTGGACAGGCTGCTGTTTCTGACTGCAGACAGAGCCAGTTCTTCGAAGACTGCAGCTATGAACCCTGGTGCCGAGCTCGTCAAATTGCTGGCGGCATCCAAATTCGATTCTTTGATTTCTCGTACACGGCTGAAAACCGATAACAGTTCATTCAGGCGTTCTTTTTTATCCGCTGTCAGTGTTTCACTGTGAACGACAAGCGAGATGCCCGCTCCTGCTTCGGATGTAATCGCAGGAATGAAACGTGATATACCGGCTTCCGTTTCAGCCTCCAAAAGACGCAACGGCACACCGGCAGCAATGGAAACGATATGCGTATTCCTGTTCACATACGGGTGCAGACGGCGCAGCGTTTCAATCATATTTAGCGGCGGGACACATATAAAAATCAAACGGCACGTTGCCGCCCAGTTCTCGAGCGAATCAGCCGATACATTTGGATAATCTGACATCAGCGCCTGCAGCCGCTCCCCCTTCGTTCTTGTTTCAATAAAGAGCTCATGCTCCTTGATTTGTTCATGCTTCAACAGCTGCCTGGCGATCATATCGGCCATGCTGCCATATCCAATCAATCCAATCTGTTCCATCGACTCAGTCCTTTCATATACAATATGAAGTGTACCGTTTTCCGCACTTTTTCACAATTTCCCATAATCTTTTCATTTTTATCCCACAGTTTTTGTTTATGATAAACTCAAGTCATAAACCTATCATAATCAAAAAGAAATTAGTGAAAATAGAGAAACGGAGTGAACATGATGGATAACTATCGTGACGAAAACAGAACGGAAGGCAATGAGAGTGAGGTCTTTCTAGCGAAAGAGAACGATCAGAGCACCTCCTACTCAGCCCGCAATGTCATTCATGATCAGGAGAAGAAAAAACGTGGGTTCGGATGGTTCAGACCGCTGCTTGGCGGAGTGATCGGCGGCAGTCTCGCCCTTGGCATTTACACGTTTACACCGCTTGGCGACCATGATTCTCAGGACACTGCAAAACAATCAGCCAGCCAGCAGCAAACACAATCTGTTACAGCTAAAAGCACGTCCTCTGAATCTGGCAAAAGCACGTCAAGCACAAGCAGCTCATCTGCATTTAAGAGCGAGGATTCTTCTAAAATCTCAGATATGGTGGAAGACATTTCACCGGCGATTGTCGGTATTACAAATCTTCAAGCTCAGTCAAACAGCTCTTTGTTCGGCTCTAGTTCATCTGGTTCCAGCGAAGATACAGAAAGCGGTTCAGGATCTGGTGTCATTTTCAAAAAAGAGAACGGCAAGGCTTATATTATTACGAATAACCACGTCGTAGAAGGGGCATCTTCACTGAAGGTCTCTTTATATGACGGCACTGAGGTGACAGCAAAGCTGGTAGGCAGTGACTCCTTAACAGATTTAGCGGTCCTCCAAATCAGTGATGACCACGTAACAAAAGTGGCAAGCTTCGGTGATTCATCTGATCTCAGAACAGGCGAGACCGTCATTGCGATTGGAGATCCGCTCGGAAAAGACCTGTCCCGCACAGTAACACAAGGAATTGTAAGCGGTGTGGACAGAACGGTTTCAATGTCAACATCAGCCGGTCAAACAAGCATTAATGTGATACAGACTGACGCGGCAATTAACCCAGGTAACAGCGGCGGCCCATTGTTAAATACTTCCGGCAAAATTGTCGGCATTAACAGTATGAAAATCAGTGAAGATGATGTAGAGGGCATCGGATTTGCAATTCCAAGCAATGACGTAAAACCGATTGCAGAAGAATTGCTGTCTAAAGGACAAATTGAACGTCCGTATATCGGTGTCAGCATGCTTGATTTAGAACAAGTGCCGCAAAACTACCAAGAAGGCACACTCGGCCTGTTCGGCAATCAGCTAAATAAGGGCGTATACATCCGTGAGGTCGCTTCAGGCTCTCCTGCTGAAAAGGCTGGATTGAAAGCGGAGGATATTATCATCAGCCTGAAAGGCAAAGAAATCGATACAGGCAGTGAATTGCGCAATATCTTATATAAGGACGCAAACATCGGTGACACTGTTGAAGTGAAAATTCTCAGAAACGGCAAAGAAATGACGAAAAAAATCAAACTCGACCAAAAAGAAGAAACAACTTCGTAAGACATAACGCCTCAGGCCGCAAAAGCGGTCTGAGGCTTTTTTATTAGACTAGAGACCTAACTGCTCTATGAAACTTTCTTCCGAGGCATCCGTATATATGACAGACTGACATCATTCTCATCCGATGCTTGAGACATCGTTTGCAAGGAGGTATGAACATGAAAACCGTGGGATTGAGTATGATCTGCGCAGGATTGGCTTTTCTCTTGCTAAGCTTTCTTCTCTCTGAATCGACGTTGACGTGGGGAGTTGTACTGGGTACCAGTATTCTATTAAACGTCACTGGTACGGCAGTGATCATGCGTTTCTTAAAAGCCCCTCAATATAACAGCTGACATGCAGCAAAGCCGAAGACGAAATCTTTAAGCTTTGCTGTTTTTATTTCAGCATGACTGAACCGCAGTGCAAGTTCACAATCCCTTAGTCCTATCAAACGATCAGCATCTGTTGCTTTGATCATCGCGCAGAACATAAAAAGCCCCTGTCCGTCACGGACAGGGGTTTCAGGTTACGACATATGCTGGTCTCTATAGAGTCTTTTATTTTCAATTCCATATGATTTCTGAACGATGTAAAGCGGCCTGTCTTTAGCTTCATCGTAGATTCTGCCGATATATTCGCCGATCATGCCCAGAATTAGAAGAACGATGCCGCTGAACAGGAGCTGGATCACAATAAGTGATGACCAGCCGGTAATCGTGCTGTCTGTGAATAGCTTCAGATACAGCACGATAAACATATACAGAAATCCAGCACCTGACATTAACATCCCCGCATAGCTCGCCAGCTTCAGCGGTTTGTGCGAAAATGTCGTGATGCCATCCATTGAAAGCTTCAGCATTTTCTTCAGCGGGTACTTTGTTTCTCCAGCAAGCCTTTCATCACGTACATACTCGACCGCTGTCTGTTTGAAGCCCACCCAGCTGACGAGCCCTCTGACAAAAGGATTTTTTTCTTTTAATCTCTTCATTTCATCACAGACTTTTCTGTCCATGAGGCGGAAATCCCCTGTATCAATCGGGATATCAATATCCGTCATGCTGCTTAGAAGCCGGTAAAACATAGCCGCAGTTTGTTTTTTGAAAAAGGTTTCCCCTTTTCGTTTTGTCCGTACGGCGTATACGACCTCATAGCCTTCCTTCCACTTGTCAATCATATCTAAAATCAGTTCAGGAGGGTCCTGCAAATCGGCGTCAATGACGACGATTGCATTCCCCAGTGCATAATCCATACCCGCTGTAATGGCGATCTGGTGCCCAAAGTTCCTTGAAAAATCAATGATTTTCACTCTCGGATCGATCAGGCTGTGTTCTCTTAAAATCTCAATACTGCGATCTTTGCTTCCATCGTTGACAAAAAGCAGCTCGTAGTTTTCCTTCGTTTGATCCATGACCTCTTTTAAGCGCTGATAGGTTTCATGAATGACAAGCTCTTCGTTATACACAGGTACAACAACTGAATATTGAATATGTCTGCTCATGCTTTTTCCTCCTATTCATCAGCATGTAGTTCGTATAATGTAGCTGACTGATTCATTCCGCCAGGTCCGCCACCCATTTGGCTGTTTTCGCCTGAAGACTTGCTGTTGTTTGAAGTATCAGCTGAATCAGTATTTTCTGTTTTCTGATCAGATGATGATTGTTGATCAGAACTTGATTGCCACTTATCTGAAGACACTTCTTTCCCATTTTTCTCAACCCATTCAACAATGTCATTGTTTCCGCCTCTTCCTCTTCCAGAAGCTAAGAAGTATTTCACTTTTCCTTCTTTTACAAGCTTTTTGAATTGAGTCAGCGTGATAGCCGGGTCAGAACCGCTGAATCCGCCAATAGCCATGACAGCTTTTTTCGTTTTAATAATATATGGCGCCGCTGTGTTCGAGTCGGTTGTGGCGAACAGGTATTCAGCTCCGGAGTTATTCTCCTCTAAATATTTGATCAGTTTTTCATTTACAGTTGCATCAGACATTCCCATGCCTTTTCCGCTCATGGTGGATGCAAGCTGAGGACCTGTTTCAGGCTGTGAGCTGTTGCCCCCGTACAGAAGCGGTGTGCTTGCCCAATAAATCGGCATCACCAGCAATGCGAGAAGAGCTGCAAGTGATACATAATAACTGATCGGTTTTTGGCGCTGTTTGAACAGCAGCAGAGCAATCGCTGACATCACGCCGATAATTCCTACGCCAATGCTCCAGCCTGCACCAATTTGATCGTTGTAGTTTCTGAGAATAAACAATTCAAATCCAGTTGTCGCAATAATCGCTGCCGGCAGTAGCCATGATTTCCAGCCTGTCTGATTGCGGTGCAGGTGAACAAGGGCAACCCATCCCGCACCGACAAGAGCCGCTATCGGCGGTGCCAGCATAATGAGATAATAATGATGGAAAAATTCTGCAACACTGAAGAATCCGGCAATCGGAACAAGCCATGCAACCCAGAACACCGTTTCCTTCTGCTCTGCAGATAATCTTCTTCTTTCTCTTGCCCCAGCGATCAGTAAGCCTGCGATTCCAAAGATCGCAAATGGCAGAAGCCAGCTGATTTGATCAGATAATTCTTGTTGGAAAAGCCGCAGCGGACCAGGTGTTCCCGTTCCGAACATTCCTGAACCTGATTGCATTTTCGAGCTGGTTCCTGCACCGCCTTTCCCTCCGTCTCCACCAGGACCGCCTTGGCCGCCATCTCCGCCGCTTGGAGGGCCTCCTTGACCGCCGCTTGGCATTTCACCATTGGATGGAGGTGCCGTTATATTGCCATTTGATGATTTGTCATCACTTAATGAGCTGCTGCTTGATGACTGATTAAGCGGTGCTTGATTTTGTGTTGAACTGTTATCAGAAGAAGACATTTCTTTTGAAGCGTCTCCGTTTGGTCCGCCCTGGCCGCCGCCGGAATTTTGGCCTGTCAGCCGCTGAATCCCGTTATATCCGAAAGCCAATTCCAAAACGGAGTTGGTCTGGCTGCTTCCGATATAAGGCCGCTTGCTTGCAGGGATATTGTCAACAATGAGCGGCCATGATAAGGAAACGGCTGTTAATACAGCTAAAGCACTTACCAAGGAAATGATTTTTTTCTTGATTGTGGCGTTTGCCGCAATCAGATAGAACAATAAGAAGGCCGGCAAAATCATATAAGCTTGAAGCATTTTTGTATTGAAGCCTACTCCAACAACGAAAAATGCTGCTAACAGCCAGATCAGCTTTCCTTTTCTGATCGCTTTAAAGAGAAGCCATGTGGCCAGCAATAAGAAAAATACTAGTAATGCATCAACATTGTTTGTACGTGCTACAGCTACAGCAATCGGTGTACATGCCATAACAAATGAGGCAATGCGCGCCGCTGTTTTTCCGAATGTCGGCTTAATCAGCAAGTACATAAGGAGGACTGAACCTACACCCGCTAATGCCTGAGGCAGAATGACGCTCCACCCATGCATACCAAATATCAATGCACTGATCGTTTGGATTTGGTATGTAATAGGCGGTTTATCAACTGTTATAAAGCCGGCAGCATCGAACGAAGCATAAAAGAAATTATGAAAGCTTTGCATCATACTTGTAACTGCCGCGGTGTAATAAGGATTCACCGTGTCGTCCGTCCAAATGTTATAGATATTTAAGAATGCAGATGCGAGCAAAATGAGGATGAGGACAATATCCAGCTCGCGTTTTTTCTTTTCCACTTTTTTTCACTCCTTTTTGTCTAACTTTGAAATAGTGTAACAAGCAAATATGAATAAACTATTAATAAACAAAGACAATATTTTTGCCGAGACCATTTCATGCCAATCGCCCATATATACAACGGGGTTTAAGCCATTTCTCCCAATCGGCATCTGATATTTCCTCCCAAATAAGCCATCCTGTTCATGTCAAAATGTATGACGATATTAAAAAAAGCCTTCCGGCAGCGCCGGAAGGCAAATCAATTACAATTTATTGAATCGGTTTTAGTTTTGCTTCAATTTCAGCTCTTCGATGCTCAAGATACGGCGGAAGTGCGATCGTTTGGCCGAGCTCATCAAGGTTTTCATCAACCATAAAGCCCGGACCGTCAGTTGATAACTCGAACAAAATGCCGTTCGGCTCTCTGAAATACAGCGCCTTGAAGTAGTAGCGTTCAACGATGCCGGAATTGCTAAAGCCTTCCCGGCTGATGATCTGGTGCCACCCGGCAAGTTCTTCTTCATCTCTTACCCGAAATGCAACATGGTGAACACTTCCTTTGCCTTGGCGCTCGCGGGGAAGATCGTTTCTTTCTATTAAATGGATTTCCGTTGCAGCACCGCCTTCTCCAGATTCCAAAATAACGGCGGTTCCTTGTCCTTCGACTGTTTCACGATTGTTTTCTGTAAATCCAAGAATATTCGTCAATACGTGTAAGGTTGGTTCAGCATATGGCACAGTCAGTTCAACCGGCCCTAACCCGCGAAACGAAAATTCTTCTGGAATGTCGCCTTGTTTAACAGGCAGGCCATATCCTTTTCCTTTCTCATCAGCAGTCAGCACAAGGCGCTGTCCTTCATGATCTTGGAATGCCAATATGTCACGTCCCGCTCTTTGGGTGATGCCGCTATGCGCCACCTGATGCTCTTCAAAACGTTCTTTCCAGTAATGCAGGGCTTCTGTGCTTGGAACGCGCAAACCAATAGAAGAAATACTGTTTGTTCCCGCATGAAACGGCGCAATGCGGGGGATCTCGAAAAACGTCAGCTCAGTTCCCGGATTTGCCACTTCATCTCCGTAGAACAGATGGTACATTGTCGGTTCATCCTGATTGACGGATTTTTTGACAAGTTTTAATCCTAATACTTTCTTATAGAAATCTAAGTTTTTTTGTGCGTCGGCCGTTAATGCCGACACGTGGTGAATGCCATTAACTTTCATATACTGTCCCTCCAGGTCATTTTATCTCGATTTCGAGATATCGTATCATAGTTGTATATTTATTGTTCTAATTACAAGGTATTTTATTCGCATGGGAAAGTCAACATATCAGCTTCAGCGAAGGTTCGTTATTTTGCTGGGTTCTCATCGCATCCTCAGTTTCGGTTAAATCCCGCCCGAAAAACACGAACTTTCTAACTAAAAAACCATATATTCATTCGCTTATCACTTATTAAATCAGACGTTTTCACAGGTTTACTAACCACAAACAAAGCAAATATCGAAAATCAGAAAATTTATTTTATTTCACTTTTCTAAAATAGGGTTTACAATATGAAAAAAGATTCTTCTCATGAAGCTTCAACATCATAGGAGGTTAATGACATGCATACTGAAGACAACGGTTTGAAAAAAGAGATAGGCCTCTTGTTTGCCCTTACTCTTGTCATCGGAACCATTATCGGTTCAGGTGTTTTTATGAAGCCTGGCGCTGTGCTCGCTTATTCAGGTGATTCAAAGACAGCGCTGTTCGCCTGGCTGTTAGGCGGTATTTTAACATTGGCAGGCGGTTTGACAATCGCGGAAATCGGAACGCAGATTCCAAAAACCGGCGGGCTTTATACGTACCTTGAGGAAGTATACGGCGAGTTTTGGGGATTTTTGTGCGGCTGGGTGCAGATTATCATTTACGGTCCGGCGATTATCGGTGCGCTGGGTTTATATTTTGGATCTTTAATGGCCAATCTTTTCGGCTGGGGATCTGGACTATCAAAAGTAATCGGAATTATAGCAGTTCTCTTTTTATGTGTCATTAATATTATCGGTACAAAATACGGCGGCTTTGTCCAAACACTGACAACGGTCGGAAAGCTGATTCCGATTGCATGCATCATCATCTTTGGCCTTTGGAAAGGCGATCAGCACATCTTCACAGCAGTAAACGAAAGCATTGCCGATATGAATTTCGGAGCAGCGATTTTGGCTACATTGTTTGCTTACGACGGATGGATTCTCCTGGCCGCTCTCGGCGGAGAAATGAAAAATCCCGAAAAGCTGCTGCCACGCGCAATGACGGGCGGATTATTAATCGTAACAGCCATCTATATTTTCATTAATTTTGCATTGCTTCACATCCTGTCTGCGAACGAAATTGTCACACTTGGTGAAAATGCGACAAGCACTGCTGCCACCATGCTGTTCGGGTCAATTGGCGGAAAGCTGATCAGTGTCGGGATTATTGTCAGCATCTTCGGCTGCTTAAACGGAAAGGTCCTTTCTTTCCCGCGTGTATCATTTGCGATGGCAGAACGTAAACAGCTGCCATTTGCTGAAAAATTGTCACAAGTACACCCGACGTTCCGCACACCATGGATTGCGATTTCCTTCCAAATTATCGTGGCTTTGATTTTGATGCTGATCAGCAACCCTGATAAGCTTTCGGAAATCTCTATTTTCATGATCTACATTTTTTATGTGATGGCCTTTTTTGCGGTATTTATCCTCCGCAAGCGAACAAAGGGAGAAAAGCGCGCTTACAGTGTTCCGCTATACCCATTCATGCCGATTTTGGCCATCGCAGGTTCATTCTTTGTGTTAGGAAGCACACTCATTACAGATACACTGAGCTGCGGTTTATCCATCCTCATCGGCCTTGCCGGACTGCCTGTTTACTACTGGATGAAAAAACGAAAAGCAAGCTGATAAAACGGTTCCCTTGTTTAGGGAACCGTTTTTTGGTGAAACAGAAGATAAAAGTTGACAGGAAAAATACAACTTTTGATATACTTTTTACGTTAAGCTGAAAGATTGTGCAAACTTGGGTCGTTTTTTTAAACCGAAGTAGGCCAAAATAAGTGGACATGATTTGCTGAAAAAGTCAAGCCGTGTTTTTTTCGACTTAACCTGTTTTTTTTCGACAAAAGGCTATATAATAATTTGATGTGTGCATTGTCTCATTCAAACTATGGAGGGTTTTTAATGATAAGAAGAAAAAAAGATAAGTTCTCACTCCTTTTAACAGAAATCGCAAAAAATATAGACGAAACTGCCGAATATTTTGTGAACTTTAAGGTCACAAACCAAACGACGCTTAAAGAATTCGCAGATACGTTAAAAGAATTTGAAACAAAAGGTGACAATCATGTTCATGTCATGATTAAAGAGCTTAACAAAGCGTTCATCACTCCTATTGAACGCGAAGATATCCTTCAGCTGACAAACAGCCTGGATGATGTGCTCGACGGAATCGAACACTTCTCTGCCATGATGGAGATTTTCTCGATTACTTCATCAGACGAGCATATCGATAAATTCAGCGGATACATCAGAGAATGTGCCAAAGAAATTTTAATTACAATTGAGCTGCTGGCAGAAAACCGCTTAAAAGATATTCAGCCTCACGCGATCAAAATTAAAGAGTATGAGCACAGCTGTGACAACCTGCACAGAAAATCATTAAAGAATCTTTTCGGAAATGAAACAGATCCGATCAAAGTCATTCAATATCGTGAAATTTACGAAACGCTTGAAGAAATAGCCGATTCTTGCCAAAGTGTTGCCAATAATCTTGAAACCATCATTATGAAAAACGCGTAACGAGGGGTTAAAATGGATATTCTATTAATATTAACGATACTAATAGTCATTTGTGCTCTGGCGTTTGATTTCATCAATGGGTTTCATGATACGGCGAACGCAATTGCGACTTCAGTATCGACAAAAGCGCTGAAACCGCGCCATGCCATTATAATGGCGGCTGTGATGAACTTTATCGGAGCAATGACATTTACAGGTGTTGCCAAAACCATTACGAAAGACATTGTAGACCCTTATACATTAGAAAATGGCTCTGTCGTAATTTTGGCTGCATTAATCGCTGCGATTGCCTGGAACCTGATCACATGGTACTACGGCATCCCAAGCAGCTCATCCCATGCCATCATCGGAGCTATTGCCGGTGCCGCCATTGCGTCAGCCGGATTTGCTGCGTTAAATTATAAGGGATTCATTAAAATCATTGAAGCACTTATCTTTTCACCGATTATTGCCTTTGTCCTTGGCTTTATTCTTTACAGCATCGTCAAGCTGATTTTCAAGGACAGCAATTTGGCGAAAACGAACAAGCAATTCCGCAGAGTGCAGATTGTAACAGCTGCCCTGCAATCGTATACACACGGAACAAACGATGCTCAAAAAGCAATGGGAATTATCACAATGGCTCTCATCACAGCGAATTTACATACTTCGTCTAACGATATTCCAACTTGGGTGCAATTCGCCTGCGCGACAGCCATGGGTCTCGGAACATCAATCGGTGGCTGGAAAATCATCAAAACCGTTGGCGGAAAGATCATGAAAATTCGTCCGGTAAACGGTGTTTCTGCTGACTTAACCGGTGCAGCTATTATTTTCGGCGCCACATTTATTCATTTGCCGGTCAGTACAACCCACGTCATTTCTTCATCAATCCTTGGCGTCGGCGCGTCACACCGGGTAAAAGGCGTAAACTGGGGTACGGCCAAGCGGATGCTCATTACATGGATCATCACACTTCCGATTTCAGCGACACTTGGTGCCATTGCCTACTTTATTTTAAATATGATTTTTTAATGTTACACCGCTTCTGTCAAAGGAGCGGTTTTTTTGATGGAACAGGAAAACCAGCCGTATCTCTCGAATACAATAAGCAGAACCTATTTCAGATGTGAGGGATTGATGTATGCTTTTATTCTTTCAGATCATGGTCTGGTGCATCATGGGCGGATTGGGCTTATACGTGTATGCCACGTGGCGTTTCGAATCGAAGGTCAAAGAAAAAATGTCCGCCATCCGGAAAACATGGTATTTGCTGTTTGTTCTGGGCGCTATGGTATACTGGACATATGATTCCTCTTCCCTGTTTACTCACTGGGAACGGTATCTCATTGTCGCCGTCAGTTTTGCTTTAATTGACGCTTTCATCTTCTTAAGCGCATACGTCAAAAAACTGGCCGGCAGCGAACTCGAAACAGACACAAGAGAAATCCTCGAAGAAAACAACGAAATGCTCCACATGTATCTCAATCGGCTGAAAACATACCAATACCTATTGAAAAACGAACCGATCCACGTTTATTATGGAAGTATAGAAGCATATGCTGAAGGTATTGATAAACTGCTGAAAACCTATGCCGATAAAATGAACTTAACGGCCTCCCTTTGTCACTATTCGACACAGGCTGATAAAGACCGGTTAACCGAGCATATGGACGATCCGGCTGACGTGCAAACTCGGCTTGATCGAAAGGATGTTTATTACGACCAATACGGAAAAGTGGTTCTCACCCCTTTTACCATCGAGACACAGAGTTACGTCATCAAGCTGACGTCTGACAGCATTGTCACGGAATTTGATTATTTGCTTTTCACATCATTAACAAGCATATATGATTTAGTGCTGCCAATTGAGGAGGAAGGTGAAGGATAATGGAACGCGCATTTCAAAACGGATGCGAGCCCCGAGCGGCGAAGCCGTTTAAAATCCTGAAAAAACGTTCAACTACCAGTGTCGCGAGCTATCAAGTCAGTCCGCATACTGCAAGAATCTTCAAAGAAAACGAACGGCTGATTGACGAGTATAAACGAAAAAAAGCATGATCACACTAAAAGGACAAGAGAAAACAGCTCTTGTCCTTATTCCTTTTCTTATAAGGGTTACATATAATAAAACAAACAGAGGATATTGTCAGGTGATACAGTGAAAAAATTGGTGAGGCGTGTGAAGTTTGTTGATTACGGAAAGTTTGGCCTTTCCGGGTATTCGCTTCGGGTGAGAGAGCGGAGTGCAGGAATTTTAAAAAAGTTAAAGAAGAAAAAATAAATCCCGGAGAAACTCCGGGATTTTCCGTGCGCTGTGATCAGCTTAATTGTGCAGCGATCTTCGCTTTAGTCGCCGGTCCGTAAATACCGTCGGCGGTTAGACCGTTAACAGACTGAAAACGCGCAACTGCATCAGCTGTTTTCGGTCCGTAAATGCCGTCAATTCCGTTGTTAACAGCTCCTTTATCAGGATAAAAATAAAGGGCCGCCAATGCTCTTTGCACCTGAAAGACGTGTTCTCCTGAGGTGTAAGGCGTTGTTAGTTTGATAATGCCGTCAGGTAGCGGATAGAGTTCTGGTTCTTCAGCGTACGATGGCGCACTTACAATTAACACTTGACCGACCTTGATGAAATTCGGGTCTTCGATATTGTTCCACTCTTGCAGCTGAGCAACAGTAACACCGAACGTTCTCGCTATGGATGTAAGCGTGTCACCTTGTTTCACAACGTAAGTTTGGCTGCCGCCTCCCCCAATCCCTGCTTTAAATGTATCCCACGTATCCAATAGTCTGCGCGGACATTCCTTCCCAGACCAATACTTATGAGGGACGACATTGGCGAGACTGATATTGTGTTCAGACATTAATGTTTTGATGAGCCACTGGGCATTAGCTGTTGCTTGTACAAAATCCCCATCGGTATTTTCACAAATTTCAATCCCAATAGAAGCCCGGTTGCCGCTGCCGTTTCCGTCTCCTGCATGCCAGCCGTTTTCATTTAAAGGCAGATGCTGATAAATTTCTGTATCATCAACTGTAAAATGCCAGCTTGTCGCCGTATCAGGATTTTTCAAATAGCGGGCATGCGCCTCAGCATCCGCTCCGGCTGCAGTGTTCGCTGTATTGTGCACTGTAATGTAAAGCGGCGTCATTGCGTAGCCTGGACGGTTATTTGCACCAACTGGAATAAAGTCTTGAATAATGTTTACCATTTAGATCTCTCCTTATTTGGTCAGATTGTTTTCCTTTAACAAGTCACGCTGTTTTTTCCCTTTTTCTGTTACATAATTGTTTTTAAACCAAGCGGCAAGTGTCGTTCCAATTGTGAAAATGACAGATCCGGCAGAATAAAGAGCGTCAGCAAGCTGATTGACCTGCTCCTCTTCAATGTCCAATGGTGATTTGCCAAGCATCAGCATGGTCTGGTTGATTAATGCAACCAAAAGAAGCACCGTCCTAATGACCGTGCCTTTGTCAAACGTTTTCATAAAAATCCCCCTTTAATGCTGCAGCAGGTTGTACATAATGGCGATGGCTCCGCCAATGATCCCTGTGCATACTGCTGTAATGATGGCACCTGTGATGGTGCGTTTAATCCACGTTGTATTTTCATCAATTTTGTTTAATTTTTCGTTCAGCGTCATGATTTGCTGATCTTGCCGGTCAGACACTCGTTCTAATACGGAAACCCTCTGCTCCAGCGCTTTGTGCTCACCTTTCATGTCTGCTAAATCCTGCTGAACCACATTTACATCTATCTCTTGCTGCATCACTCACTCCTCCTTTACATGCGGATCACCTCCCTTCCGAGGGCCGAAATGGTTATGAAACCACGGTTCCTTTTATCGAAAGAGTCCCGCCGGTGATACTGGCAATCTCCATGATGATCTCCTTAAACCCTTTAATATTAAAGGCCCACGCCTCAGCTTTCCCTAACGTACTCGAGGCAGAGGACGCATCATCAGATTTCACGCCTCTGATCGGAAGTTTCTGTCCTGACATTGATTTCCCCCAAAATTTCACCTCACTCGTTTCCGCTGTGCCGTATACTTCAACGAGTAAATGTGCGGTGCCATCCACGGGTAAAGCGGCACCCTCACCCGCGGACTCGGCATTTTCATGAAAGACAAAGTCAAACGTCTTGCCAGCCTCCACTTTCAGCCGGCCATCGTCTGTCTGAAGCTCCGAAAAGTCTATCTGCAAAGGGGCTTTTTCATTTACACGCACGTCCATTTCTCCCGCACCGACTGATTGGTATAAAACAAACTCAGATTGCTGAAGATTCCCATTCACATAACGGAAGCGGTAATAGCGTTTAGAAAGGTACACCCAGTCTGTCGCTGTCAGGACACCCGCTGCGACATTAACTGCTGCTGTCGTTGTCCAAGCATTGTTATTGTCGCTTTCTTCTATAAAGAGCGTACCTTCACGATCTGCATACGCCCATCCCTTCACTTTCGAAACCAGAACTGCGCCCAGCCTGTCTTGCCCGAGCTGACTGTATGCCTCAGTCGCCTTTAAGGCAGCGTTTGTTAAAATCTCCGCAACACCTGACAAGTTCAAAACAGGTGTCACAAAATCATTTTTTTCTCCTCTATAGGGCTTTACAGCTCCGGCTTTTCCAGTCTTATCGAGAGGAAATTCATATTGATACTTCACCATCTTCATCCTCCTTTTGATCTAAAAACAGGCAAAATAAAAAAGCCTTACATGGCTTTACCGGTAATTTCTTTATACTGGTCAGATGTAATTAGCTTTTTGTTCACACCCTCTGCCAAATCCTCAATTGAACAGTCTTGATACGCGATGGCCTGTTTCACCATATCCGTTGTCGCCCACTCATAATAGAGGGCAAGCACCCAATAATTCATTCAGCATGGCCTCCTTTCAAGGAAAGTAATGCAAGCTTTATATCTGCCAGTTCGCTCCCTAACGTTTTGTTCAGCTCTTCTAGCTGCTTACGAGCCAGCTTTTCTTGTGACAATTCCTGAGCGAGAAGCTCCACCTGATCAGGCGGCTCATACGGTGGGTTTTTTTGCAGCTCTTCCCACCAGGATTCGAGTTCTTTTTGGGTTGGGATTGGGGCGCGCAGGTTCCATTCAGCTATATAAGACCCTTCCCCGTCATTTTGAACGATAAAATCTTTTGTTGGATCTGTATTAGGGTATTTATACATGATTGCTTCTGCGATCATCGTTTTTCCTCCTATACTTATACTGTAGGATAGTTAAGCCCTCCAAGTTCTTGAATGTCTATATAATTGTATACTTCGTTATAATCGGATACACCTCTTCTATCAGTACCATGATAGTTGCAATAGCAATAGATCTCTATATAGTCACCTTTGTTCATAGGAACGGTTACATTACCATTTAAGTCAAGGTTCATTTCATTTTCCTTATCAACAAAGTCCCCTCTCTTATGGTCAATTGGTTTATACAATGATCCATTTAGATAGAGTTTCAAATGAAAATTGATGTAAGCCGGTGTATTTATCATATACAGCCCAACTCCTACTAAAAACATTCCATCATTAGGAGCAACGAATCTACTATTTTTTGTGTCAAAAGCATTGTGACTATCTTTAATTTTGCGATTGAACTGAATTTTTGTATGGGCTGCTTTATCAAGATACTGAATACCTGTAGTTCGGATATACGCATGAGCGAATCCAGAAATTTTATGCCAAGCTGTCCAGCCTGAACCACTCCACCAGTGACGTATCCATGTACCGGTACTATCAATATAACTGCCAGATTCATTTCCAGTCCCATAAAAATATTGAGCAAATCTAAAATCACTGTATTTCTCATTTTTCACGAAGCCATAACGAAGTGGGTAACCGGTATTATTTCCTTGACCTATATCTATTAAAGTTAATCCCTGAGGATACTCATCCCCTCCAGTTCTTGCATCTTGAATTGCATTAGACCCTGTAAGTTTGGTTAATTTTTGATTTGTATAATTTGTGTCAACATAGTTTTTTGCATCAGCTAAGGCTTTATCTGCTTTTGCTTGTGCTCCTTGTGAATATTCGATCTCCATCCATGGAGTCCACTCTTCTGAATCTTGCTTTTTATTTCTGATAAATTTTCTTCTATTGTCTGGAATTGAATCTGAATATCCCGAATAAGAAGTAAACTCTTGATAAGGATAAGTTTCAACATTATAGACAAGCAAATACCCATTTCTATTAATTGGAGCATTTAATTCCGTGGTCGAAGAATAAATATAATAAAATCCTGTTTTTGTTATATTATTTAAATCTTCATTGTAGAATTTTCCCAACGTTCCATCATCTTGAGTCAATTTGAAAATCTGGCTGTTATTCCATTTAGTTTTATCGTTCTGCGTGACATGGATTTCCATGTTATTTGCATGACTGTCCGTATAAAGCTTTGCTGTATTTAAAACAGATTCTAGCTCATCTGATGAAGGAATGGTAATAAACTCAGTCCAGCCTACAGTATCGTACCAATGACGAATAAATACTTTCTTTTGGCCTGTGTTACCGGCATAAAAGAAAATTTGAGCAAAACGGTATTTACTAGATTTTATATTCAGCACTTCACCGTACTCATGGGGATATCCTGTAGACCCCTGAAGAATTCCGACAGTGGTAATACCAATAGGATAGTTGTTTCCTGAGTATGATGCATCTTGATAAAGAGACTCATCGGCAATTTTATTGATATTTTCACTATTCAATTCTTCTGATGTGACCAGACGTTTCCATCCTCTGAATTCCCCGTCAGTATGCACCATTCCAATCCACATGGTGACTTCAAAGCTTTGGTAAGCAACAATTGTTTTTCTGCCGCTTTCACCCTCTATCACGTCGTAGTTATACCAAGCATTATTATCATCAACTGGATTGTTTACTAAATTCTTTCCTACTCCATAATAAAATCCCGTTGATAATGATAGAATATCAGTCCCATCAGGTACCCAGGTTCTTCTGCCGTTATCTTTCGTTAACTTTGTCAGTTGAGCTCCGTTCCATTTCACACGCTCATCATTGGTGATATGAATACTGCTATTATCAGTATGATTGTCTATATAATTTTTAGCATTTTTCTCAGCCTGTTCAGCCTTACTCTTAGATCCAGCTTCTGTCTCGAAAGATACCCATTCGGACCACTCACCGCTGGTTAATGTTTTTCTCCAAATTCCTCCGTCATTTGTCATGGCGATTGCTTCCCCATCATTTTCAGAAGAGTACAAATAAATGCCATTAGTAGGTTGCGGGGGTGTATTCACGCTTGTTTTTGCTGTGTGAAAAGTAAATGATCTCTTTTGTTGAGCAGCTACCTCGTTAAAGTCTTGTCCATTATCAATACTGATAAAGACTGAACCATCATCTTTCGTAATCTTAGATAACTGACCGCCGTTCCATTTCTCCCGCTCTTTCTCTGTAATATGCCGCACCTGATCTTGCACATGCAGTTCAAAATCCTTCTTCGCCGCCTGCTGAACATTATCCAAATTCCCCAGCCCGACTTGTGCCTTTGTTGTGTTATGGGGGTTGTTCATGTCGTTTTTGTGGGCGGCCAGGTCTGTGTGGGCGTCTTTTATTCCTTTTTCCCAGCGGTTGACGTCATCTTCGTTGATTGGGTCATCCGGAAGCCAGTCTGTTTTTTCTTCGTATGCCATGTTTACACCACCTCAAAAGTAAATCTGAAATCGAGTGTTCTGTTTTCGCTGACGTCCAGGTCTGTTTTTCTTTCTGTAATGATGTTGCCCAGTTCGTCAAAAATTTGTACCGTTTCGATATGCTTGATGTCTTCCTCACGTTTTGTCAGAACGGTGACTGTCGCTCCGTCAATGGAGAGCTCTACTATTTCTGTTTTTTGTCCGTTAAGCAGCACGTGAGCAATTCTGCTTTTTAGATCAGCAGCTGTACGTTCTCTGTATATGGTTGAAATCAAGTTAAAACCACCTCATTGTTGTTAAGGGTGACAGAATAACCGACTTTCAGCTCACTGGCTGTTCGGTATCTGCGGTGATTCAGGATAACTGTATCTTTGATTTGAATCGTCTCATTTAATCCGCCTCTGAGCGTATACGCCAAATGAGCGGGCTTCATGTTTTCGATGACTTCGATCAGTTCATTCATGTGCTGAAGGTCATCAACATTGATATCTACGTTAAATCGGTATTCGCCGGGCAGCAGGCGGATCTGTGCAGACGGTTTTTTTAAGAAACGATTCACGGCCTGCTCAATGGCCCTGTAGGTGATTGGCGGGATGTTCGACATTTTAGAAATGAGCCGCAATCGTCTGATTTCATCGGTGTCACCTGATTCCCGCGGCACGTTTAAAATCTTTTCCCAGCGGCTGAGCCCCCATGTCGCTGTCGGTACAAATAGCTGATCCGTCAGATCAAATATGCTGTTATTCTGTTTATCAAACTCAGGCGCTTCCGCTTTCAGCAGCTCAGCCATTTCTTTAAGGCTGGTGAGAAACGGAGGCAGATACGCTGTCATGTCATCTTGTTTGCTCAATGATCTTCACCTGCCCAAGCTTAGGAATTTCCACGTCGCTCAGCACCAAATTTTCGGAGGTGCCGTTGATTTTAATGTTGGAATAATCACTGACTGACGGTGAATTATAGACGATATTGTTAATTTGAGAAAGGCGGATGACGTTGTCTTCGAACGCCATTTTTTTAAAGAGATTTAAAACGCCCTCTTCAATTTCTGACTTCACTTCATCAATTGAGTGATTGATCTCAGGCAGCACTTCGGCAGAAATCTCAACTTCCTTCCAAACGGCGCTTTCTACTGTGACAACGGCTCCGATTGGCGCCTGCCCCTCCCCTTGTCCTGGTTCAGGGTCGATATAATCTTTCACTTTTTGAATTAAGATACTGGAAGCCGGCTCAAGATTCGCATTCGTGACGACAATTTTGACCGTGCCGTCTCCGTTCCAAAGCGGGAAGATCTTTGCTTTTCCAACACCGTCCACTTCTTCAGCCCACTCTTTATAGTGCATTTTGTTAGCGCTGACAGCCTCGCGCCTAACCCTTGTAAAATACCGTTCTCTTAAGCTGTCATCTCCTTCTTCCTCTCGCCCCGGGATCAGGATTTCTTTGACAATGGCTGTTTCTAATCCGGGAATGGTATCCAGCGACAGTAAATTGCGTCCGGTCAGATTGGCGTTTCCTGCTTCACCAGGTGTTTCACAGATGAGCGTCCCGTCCGCCGTATATTGAAAATAAAGATTATCCACATAGAAGCGGGAGCCCACAGGAATGGTAATCCCAGACGTAAACTCTCCCGCTCTGACCGCCTTTGTCGCGGCTGTCCGTTCAATCCCAGCTTCCGCTGCACGCCGGTCTAAAAATTCGCCTTGCGCGGTATCAGAGAAGACTAGCTCAAGCACTGTATCCAGCCATATATATGACTTCGCAAGCTCGGCTGCCGCCGGAGCTAAGGCATTATAAATGACGCTGCCTTCTCTTGTGTCAATATCTGCGGAGATGCTGTTCAGCATACGCTCCATAATCTCTTCAAAGGTCTGATCTTCAAACATCTTCGCCGATCACCTCCTCAATCTCAAGCGTCCCTTCATCTGTCTCCACCAAAAAGGAAACATGAAACGCATCGCCTTGTTTTTCTATCTCAAAATCGGTTACAGCAGATATCCGGTCGTCATAAACCAGTGCCTCTTCTATCAGCCTCGGAATCTCCATTTTTTTGTAGGCATCAGTCGTCTCATGATCTGCAAGCACGTCCTGAAGCTCATTTCCGACATTATGACTGTATACGGAGTACGCATATCGTTCTGTTTGTAAGGCGATATACACGAACTGTCTGATCGCTTCAAGTCCGGTAATCAGTTCATTTGTAATTCTTCCGTTTTCAAAATCTATTTTGTATGTTTTAGAGGTTTCAATGACTTCGCTGTCATCTTCGATATCCTCAAACTCCACTTCTGGTGTCAGGGCCATGATGCCCACTCCTTTTTACAAGCTAAATAAAAACCCCTTCATACGAAGCGGTTTGTCTATACTTTATCTAAAATAAAAAACGATTGCCCGCCAGTCAGAGCCGCGGTCATGACGCGATCCCCCGGCTCGAGTGCATCTTCTCCTCCGGACTGCATTCGTTTTGGGATGATGATGGCGTCAGCCGGTATGATCAGTTTGCTGTTTTCTTTTAATTTGATTTCAACTGGAGAAACCGAAACCACCTCAGCCGGCAGCAGCTCCACCGGAGACTCAGCGTCAACTGCGCCAACGGCCAAATGTTTAATAGCCTCACTCAATCTCATCAGGAAACTCCTTCCGGCATCGTATTCTTTTCGACAACATCAATGGTCATCGTATGTTTCGTTCCTTTAAACTCGTGCCGGTCCGTATCCACCCAGTAGGTTTTCTTGATCCCGGCCTCCGGTATGGAAATATAGACAGGCAAACCGCTTTGCACTTCTGGGATGCCGACTGCCTGAATATTTTTCAGTTCTTTTTTCACGCCCTTTTTTTCAGCAAGGCGCACATCTGCCCGCTGCTGAAGCTGTGCCTGGTTGATGTCATCAGTGACCGTTTCCGTATATTGAAGCACACCGTATTTGTTTACGCCTGAACTGTCCTTGGCAGAGGCTTTATACGTCTTATTGTCCTTCTGCCGGCGGAGCACCACCCGTGTGGCAGTGTCGTTTATAGAAGTGCTGAATTGGTAGCCCGTGATGTTGACGCCTGTTTCTAGCACCCATACCTCTGACGGATCTGGCCAAGCGCGCAGACCGAGCTTTCCTTTTTCCGAATACAGCTGATAATGTCGTCCCGTCTGGCTTTTCGTCTGTTTCAACGCTTTTAGTATGATGTCATACAGGGTCGTATCATTTTTAATAACAAGGCTTTTAATCGTATGGCCTGTGTTCGCAATCGAGGTCGTCGGTATTTGAAAATCATTGGCGATCCTTTTGATCATCTGATCAGCGCGCTGATTGGAAAACACGTAAACATCCTGATTTTTGACCAGGTACTGAAGCATATCGTATGCGCTGAAAGCAAGCGTATGCTCGTCCGGGGTTCTTGCAAAAACAATGCCCCGAAAAAGCTCTTTTCCCTTCCACTTAAATAAGACCGTATCTCCTTCAGTGACGCTGTAATACGTCTGATCGCCCTGTTTGATGACGATGGTCGCTTCAATGGAGCGCGGCGCCTGATAACGGTGGCCTTCCAGCGATACGCTTTCTGCAACCAGCTCAAGCCACTCTGTGTCTTTAATGACGAACAGTTCAATCATCATACATCACCTGTTTCATTGCGGTATCTTTAATTTTTGGCCGGGAAAAATCCAGTGGCCCGGCTGCCTGATATTTCGTTTGCTTCGTTTAATCATTGCTGTTTTATTGGCGTTCCAAATTTTGCGCCATTGCGTGCTGTTCCCGTAAAACCTGCCGGCAATGTCCCACAGCGTGTCTCCCTTTTTCACTGTATAGGTTTTCGGAGATGCCTTCGACGGCCGTTTTGCCTTTGTTTTTTTCTTCTGCTTGATTTTTCGGGGGGAAGCGGTTTTGTATTCTTTTAGTACAATATCAAAATCCCTATCTCCTATCTCATTGTCTCCTTCACTGTATTTAAGGCTTTCAATGCTGCATGTCATATTGATTTTTGTTCCCGTAATTAAAAATTGGACAGATTTTTTAGCTTTCATCCATTTTTCAATTTTCGCAATGGCATTTTCCGGAGACGGGAGATTTTGATATTCAGCTATCGGCGTATACTTTTTTGGAAAAAAAGAAGAAAATGAAATTTCTTTCGCTCCGGGTTCTTCAATAAACGTTAGTTCACCAAGTCCTGTTATCTTTACTGAGTCATTTTGTACACTATTCGCTATGTCAATCGCTTCAGGAAGAATAGGGAATCGCAGCTTTTCTTTTCCCTGTGATATCCAAAATTCATAGACAGACTTAGTCAAAAGCCACGACCCCCTTTGATCCGGTGTTAATGTCTTTTTGTAATTCATCAAGTAATGCCTGCTTGATTTTTGCTACTAGGCTGTCAGCATCCTGTTCATTATGGAAATGCTGATCGCCGTTAAACTCAATCTTAATTTTTTTCGTTCCGACTGTGTGTATCGTCTGCCGGGTTCCAGAGGTAACGGCTGAAACTTGTCCTGAAGAAAGCTCAGACTGCTGGGATTGAGATGGATCTGTCACTTCCATACCAAGAGCTTGCGCCGCTTTCTGAAGGAGGTAGCGACCGCGTATGCCCCGCTCCTCCGGAATGATCCATTCCCGCTTGTTTCCTTCACCGACACGGGCAATTTGTTCTTTTGTAATCAGCCCGCCGTTGGCATATCCAACATACGGTCCGCCATGATTCAAGCTTTTAATCCCCGGTACATTGTGGATTGACCCATATCTGCTTTTAATGTAGCCGATCGCAGCAGCTGCGTTGTGAATCGGGTTTTTAATGTTACCCATACCTGGTGCTTTATGATCATTAAAGGTGCTTGGGATCGTCTGCATGAGCCCTTGTGACGGATGCCCCGCTTTTGCGTTGCTGTCCCACAGGTTGATTGCGTTCGGGTTGCCTCCGGATTCATGCTGTGCAATTGTCATTAGTCCCGGAAGCCAGCTCATCGGTGTCTTTGTGGCCATGAGAGCAGCCATAATCCACTGTTTCACATTCCCGCTCATAGCGCCCATCCCTGAATAAGCAGCAGCCAGTGATCCAGCTTGTTTTTCAGCATATTTCTTTACATCTACTGATCCAAGACCTTTGACAACACCGATTGAAGCAAAACGCCCCAGGCTCATCATGACGCGGGAAGGTGAATGGATATCTAATTCCTCACGAAAAGCCTGTTCCACTCTCTTCGCCATATCCTTTGCAGCTTGTTTTACTTCACTGGATTTAGAATTCATGCCTGTCACAAAGTTTCCAACCATGCCTGAACCCCAGCTGTTGGATGTGTCTTTTGAACGCAGGAACGGTTTGTCAACATGTGTGCTGACATACTGTGCTGTCCCTGTTTGAGTTGAGTTTTGCCCTTGTGCAAAGCCTTTGACCGTTCCTGTGCCCCATGAGGACGATTTGTTCACAGTAGCTTGGAACGGCGTTTTAACTTTGGATTGCAAAAAGCCATCTGTTCCGGTTGCAGTGCCGTTTTGACCCTTGGCATAGCCGCTCACCATTTGTTTTCCGTAATTTGGTGAAGAAGAAATCATTTGTGTAAATGGCGTATTGATGTTTTTCTTTTTCCAATCTTCCATTTTGACTGGCTGATTGCTGATGCCTTTACCAAAGCCTTCTGAAAATTGCTGTCCGAGTGTGGACGCTTGGCCTGTAAGATTTGCAGTGTCCATTGATGGAGAGGCTGATCCTGCTAACGGACTGGAAGCGGCTCCTCCTGCTGAAACAGATGATACCGGATTTCCACCAGAAGACGAGGCGGCTCCCATGTCGTCTACGACTTGCATACCCAGCTTAGACGCCGCTTGTGAAAGAAGCATCTTCCCCCGGCCTCGGTTGTTATCAACCGGGATAACGAATTCCTTGCCGGCTTCACCGATCCAAGAGATGGTTGGTTTGGTGATGTAGCCGCCTGTGGCATTTTTATCCGGATCCTTACCTTTATTCGGATCTCCGCCGCCGGTTACAAAATTAATCACTTTACTAGCTACGCCGCCAGCTTTATCCCAAATTTGCTTCACCCAGCCGAACGCTTTAGAAAAAGCATCTGAAATGGTTTCTCCGACCTTTGTAAGAGGTTCTTGAATATTCTTTTTAAACCAGCCGCTCAGACCCTTCCAAATGTTCTTGACGGTGTCTAAAGCTTTTTTGAAAGCATCGGATATTCCCTTGCCTACATCTAAGACTGTATTTTTCACCGGGTTCCAGACTGTATCCATGAACCATCCTGATACCGTACTGAACACACTCTTAATTTTAGTCCAAGCGCCGGTCATTTTATCCCAGATTGTGGTTGCCGCTCCGATAACAGCGGATTTGACTGGCCCCCACACATTGCTCATAAACCATGAAGCAACTGTACTGAACACATTTTTAATCGTCGTCCATGCGTTTACAATTTTAGACCATATGGCTGTGGCCACACCAACAACCGCGGATGACACCGGTGTCCAAACATTGTCCATAAACCATGTTGATACGGTACTGAAAATTGTTTGTATCGTTGTCCATGCGTTTACGAGGTTTGACCATATACTTGTAGCCACCCCCATAACCGCGGATGACACTGGTGTCCAAACATTGTCCGTAAACCATGTTGATACAGTTCCCCAAGTACCCTGAATGGCAGACCAGGCATTTTGCGCACCCTCTGTAATGCTGTTCCATGTATCATTTAGAGCGCCGGCATCAATTGCCTTCCCTAAACTTTCACCACCGAAAGTGCCGGCAATTCCTCCTACAACACCGCCAATAGCGGTTCCGACTCCCGGCACAACGCTTCCAATAGCCGCTCCGGCAGCTGCTCCTGCCAAACCTCCGCCGGCTGAACCTACCTTTTCACCGGCATTATCCTTGTTGATTCCGGCTAGGTCAGTAAGAGACAAAATTTCGCCTAATCCCGGTATTCCTTTTGCGGCTCCTTTTAAGCCCTTCAGTCCGCCCTTCAAACCTTTTGATTCTCCCAATGTTTTCAGCAGGCCTGAAAAACCTTTGCCTGATGTGCCTTTAGCTGCTTTTGCCGATTTAGGCGTATTCACAGGATTTGTATTATTGCCTTTGTTTGATGAACCGTTTCTATTTTTGACTTTTTTGCTTTTGCCTGTACTGATTCCGGCACAGCAGCATCCGCAAGCCCCGCCCCATTTGCCGCCTGACTTCTTCGATTTAGAACCTGACGCTTTTTGATTCATAGAAGGTTTTTTAGTGCGGTTTGAGTTGTTAGAAGTAGAGTTCTTTGTATTGGCTTTTGAGGCTTTTTGTTTGCCTTTGCTTCCGCTGGATTTGCCGCCAAGCAGTCCTCCAATATCCAGATTCCCTAGCTTTTCAGCAATGCCTTTTATAATCTTTTCAAAAAACTCTCCCACTTTTTCAATAATTTTATCAGGGCTGAATTTCTCAAATTTTTTCGCGATTTTTGAGATAATATTATCAAAAAACTTTTCCGCTTTATTGGCGATTTTATCCGGGTTCAGGAAATTGAATTTTTCTGAGATTTTGTCAACAATATTTGTTACAAAGTCTTCTGCTTTAGTGATAATCGCGTCCGGACTAAATTTGCTCACGACATCGTCCACTTTTTTCATAAAGGATTCTGTAAACTTGTCTAGTTCGTTAAAAATGGTTTCCGGGCTAAATTTGCTTACAATATCATCTACTTTTTTCATAAAGGACTCTGTAAATTTGTCCAGCTGCTTAAAAATGGCTTCAGGACTGAATTTGCTTACGATTTCGTCTACTTTCTTCATAAATGAGCCTGTGAATTTGTCCAGCTGCTTAAAAATGGCTTCAGGACTGAATTTACTTGCAATTTCGTCTACTTTTTTCATAAATGAGCCTGTGAATTTGTCCAGCTGCTTAAAAATAGCTTCAGGACTGAATTTACTTGCAATTTCGTCTACTTTCTTCATAAATGAGCCTGTGAATTTGTCCAGCTGCTTAAAAATGGCTTCAGGACTGAATTTACTTGCAATTTCGTCTACTTTCTTCATAAATGAGCCTGTAAACTTGTCCAGCTGTTTTAGAAGCGTCTCCGGACTGAACTTCGTAGCGATTGCGTCCACCTTACTCATGAACGATGTTGTAAACTTATCCAACTGTGCCAGAATCGTTTCTGGGCTGAACTTTGTCGCAATTGCATCCACCTTGCTCATGAACGATGTTGTAAACTTATCCAGCTGTGCCAGAATCGTTTCTGGGCTGAACTTTGTCGCAATTGCATCCACCTTGCTCATGAACGATGTTGTAAACTTATCCAGCTGTGCCAGAATCGTTTCTGGGCTGAACTTTGTCGCAATTGCATCCACCTTGCTCATGAACGATGTTGTAAACTTATCCAGCTGTGCCAAAATCGTTTCTGGACTGAACTTTGTCGCAATTGCATCCACCTTACTCATAAATGATGTTGTGAATTTGTCCAGCTCTGTCAGGATTGTTTCCGGGCTGAATTTTGTGGCGATCTCATCCACCTTACTCATAAATGATGTTGTGAACTTGTCCAGCTCTGTCAGGATTGTTTCCGGGCTGAATTTTGTGGCGATCTCATCCACCTTATTCATGAACGATGTTGTAAATTTATCCAGCTCTGTCAAGATTGTTTCCGGGCTGAATTTTGTGGCGATCTCATCCACCTTACTCATAAATGATGTTGTGAACTTGTCCAGCTCTGTCAGGATTGTTTCCGGGCTGAATTTTGTGGCGATCTCATCCACTTTTTCCATGAATGATGCAGCAAATTTGTCCAGTGCTGTCAAAATCGTTTCTGGATCAAACATGCTTGCAATATCACCTGTATTTCCTCCAGCTGAAGGGGTTGCTTTATCGGGTGAACCTGAGCTTCTCATGCTGTCAATTCTTTTCTGCAATGAATCTAGCTTATCTGACACCTTGTCATTAATAGCCAGCTCCAATTTGTTGTCTGTTCCTGTTAAGGCATCAATACCGGCTGAAATGCGACCGACTGTTTTCATGACGTGATCAATCACGCGTATTGTAACAGAGTAACCATTTTTAAGTGCGGTTTCCATATAACGCTTTATTTTTTGCACAGCCGGCGAAACTTGATCTTCTGCACTCAACGTGATCGTAAAACCTTTAAAACCTGCAACGAGCTCTCTTAATCGTTCAAATCTTTCTGTTGCTTGATCACTAGCGCCGATTTTAATAGATACGGATGCCGGCAATCCCTGCAATTGAGTTTGAACCTGCTGAATGACAGTGCTGGCGTTATCCTCAGCTGAGATGGAAATCATTTGAGAACCAAGCTTTTTCTTTAGAGATTTTTGTATGCGGTCAATAGTTCTTAATATAGTTTTACTATCTTTTCGTATATCGATAGCGCTTTTTCGCTGCGCCATTTTTCTATATTTTTCAAGCGCTCTAAATCCATTTTGTATCTTTCTTAATTTTTTGCTTACACGGTCTTCCATATCAAATCTTGCTGTCAGCTTTGCCAATTACGATGCCCCTCCCTTCTTTGCTTGTTTTTCAAGGAGATCCAGCTTATATCCAATCAGTCCATACAAAAGCGCCTTAAAGTTTCTGGGCGCTTCATACAGTTTTAATAAATCTGATGGAGAATAATGAAGCTCGTGCATCGCATAGTAGAGGTACACGGCTTCTTTATGCCCATCCTTGATTAGTTTTTTACTTCTTCTTCCAGATCCTCTAATTCATCTTCGAATCCATTAATCTCAATCGCTTTGTTGAGCCAGTTTGCGTATTCGCCTCCTACAGACAGGACACGTTTCGCAACTTCTACCGGGTCAGCCGTTTTGTAAGCTTCTCGAAGATCTTTTGAACGGAAGTCAGGGTAAACGGTTGATTCAACTGCGATTCGGGCATAAAAGCGCTGGCTGTCTAAATCCTTTACACGGCCTCTGCCTTTGACATTTTTATACGTTGTTGTTTCTTTTTCCAATTCATCAATGCGCTCCGTCGTAATCGCTTTAAAAATAAATGGCACGATATTCCCTTTTTTATCAACAAAACGCTTTGAGATCGGCACTTTGATTTCCTCAGCTTCAATTGTTTTTCCCGGCATAAAAAAGGAAAGATCATATACGTTTTCGTTCTTCTCGCTCATGTAAAAAACTCCCTTATCTCTTTTAATAGATTTCATCATGTAAAAAACAGACCTTTCTGAGAAAGGTCTGCGTATGGCTCGTTCAGCTTTGATTAAAACGTGTCAGAAAGCTTTTCAGGCACGTCGAAGTCTTCGAATGTAAATGGAACTTCTTCCTCTAGCGCTTCTGAATCGACATCAAGGCTTGCGATTTTGGCAGAGTCAAAGTTGACGTCGTACAGCGTGACTCGCTCTGTGCCTCGTCCGGAGGACTTATCATCCAGCACAGCTTGCAGCGTAAAGTAAGGATCACTGCCTTTTTTGACATAGTCCATCATCAGAATCACGAATTTTGATGTGACTTTATAAAACGTTGCTGTTCCAGTTCCGTTTGCCCCTGTTGTTTTATGGCCTGTCATGCGGCGGCCCATAATGTTTACTTCAGACTTGTTTTTCTCCACATTTGCTTCAAATGTTTTGATGTGCGCCATTTCTTCACCATCGAGAAATAAGCGGCCTTCTTTTCCTGAGATTGTGTTCTGTGCTTTTAATGCCATATTAGTTTACCTCCACATTAAAGTAGAATTTTTCTGCTGCGTCGACAGGCTGTACAGCCAGGTCAATCAAGAAGCCGTCACGGTCTTCATTCATTGAAATTGTGATATCTTCATCAGAATCAAAGCCAGTGATGCCGCCAGCATCCTGAAGAGTTGTCATATATTGCGTGATCATCGTTTTCACATATTGAAGTCCGTCTTCAGACGCCGGAATATCGCTTCCGCTGCCTTTTCTTGATTTAATTAAGGCTTTCAGTTCGCGTGTTAAATCATTATTCACAGCGTCCAGGACACGTACGATTTTGTTTTTCGCAAATTTTTTGTTTTTCTCAGCTGTGAACGTAACGAGTGAGTTAATGTCCTTTTCTACGCTGACAGATTTATCGCGGGCGTCGAATGTGAATAAAAATTCTCCTTTGCCCAGGCGTTCAACAATCGTATCGTGGTCAAGGCGGTGTAACACATCAACGGCGCCTTCGTACTCTACAAATGTAAGTGATTGATTAAAGGTTGCTCCTGCACTCGCTCCAGCTACCCAAGCCGTTGCTTTGTCTGGCGTAACTTCCGTGCCATCTTCCAGCAGCACACCTTCCGTTACGTTGATGATGCCTTCATAGTCACCTGCATAATTGGCTGTGACCCCTTGCACTTTTTGTCCTTGGCCGTCGCGAAGACGCTTAATGAAAGCAGCAAATGTCGCCTTCAGCTGATCACCTTCCGCAACAGGCAGCACAATCACATCAAAGTTCTCCGTTTCAGCCGCGGCTAAGAAATCTGTATAGTCGGAGTTGACAGGAGCTTTATCCGTACCGCCGGATAAACGGATTCCTGCAGATGCATTCAATGTCTCAGCTGAAGTGTCTCCTTCTGATCCAGTGAGCGGAATCGTCGAAGAAAGATCGCCTGTTCCAGTAAAGGTGACATAGCCGTTAGCTGTTAATTCTTCAGCCTTTTTGACGGTTTGTTTATCAACCTCTGATTCATCCATATACGTTGTTACATCAAAAGAAGCAGCATCCAGCACATTTGGATTAATGCGGATGATAATGTCATTTCCTTTTGTTCCGCCATATACCGCAGTGGCTTTGACGCCTTCAGCAATATCAGCAGACGCTCGGACACCTTCGGTTAGACGGTACATCAATACCGTTTTCGCATTTTTCTTTGCTTCACGCAAAAGCAATAAAGATGGATCATCAATGCTGAGGCCCACTTTTTTGTTGAGATCCTCAACGCTGGAAATGGAGACGAACGTTTTCGCTTCGCCCCAGCTTGATGCAACCGGAAGTGCGACTGTCCCCCGTTCACCGAGTGACACCCGCTCCTGCGCTGTCGTTTTAAAGTTAAAATAAATGCCTGCACGTTCTTTTTCTTTGCCTGTTGTAAATGTTCCGCCATTCATGATGACATGACCTCCTTGGTTAGAAATGTTTGAATCAATTGACTGGCTTCTGATTTCGTCATACGTGTTTGATCCACGCCAAATAAAGCCCCCTGAAGGATATCCGGCTTAACGCCAAACAGCTCCTTCGCGTGCTTAATCAAATCCGCTGTATCAAAAAGAGCTTCCCGGCTCTCCGTATGTACAGCCTTCTTCTGTTGTTTGTTCTTTGCCACCGCTTATTTCACCCCGCTGTTCATGTCGATATCCTGTAAGACAGGCTGTTCTGTTTTGTGATAATAATATCGGCTGCTCCACCTGATCACCATGACCGCCTCGCCCCTGTCTCCTACCCTTGTCTCAATTCGGGTAACGCGAACCATATCCCCCGTCTTCTCACCGGATTCACTGAGCAGCGGAACCATATTTCTCACTTCTCTGATGGCATCCGCGAGCCTGTCCGCTTCATCCAGCGCCTGAACGGAGTCATGATGAAACAGCTTCACATTGAGACTGTAGGTTTTTTTAAATGTGGAGACCGTATCTGTTTCCTCGAAAACAGATGGCGATGGGACGTATAACGACGGCACCTGAAATTGATCAGGCAGCTCACGTTCATAAATGGGAACAGACCACCGGCTGTACAAAAACGCCATGATCGATCCTGTTTCGCTGTTCATCCTGCTCCTCCTTTACAGCTTCTTCAGCCAATGGCGCAATTTGCTTTCCAGCGATTTTTCAAACAGCTGTTCATATAAAAGCAGCGCATGATCCCAGTAGCTCGTGCCCGGGATCCATTTTTTCTTGAGCGCCATTCCCGTTGAAGCCGCGGGATCATAAATAAACCGCGAGCCTTGGAAATGCCCCGGCACCCATCTCACATCTTGTTTTGACGTCCAATGGCCGTCATTAAGAAATGAGGCGTAATCAAGCTGTGTACCCACCTCAAGCGATAGCCCGCCGCTTTGCACAATCCAGAGATTGTCTTCGGCGCCTTTCTCGAACGAGCTGAGCAGTTTTTCTGTATCAATCGTTTGTGTGCTGATGAGTTCAGATTGGACGATCTCCAGAAAATCTTGCCCGCACTCCTCAAGCCACCGGGATGCCTGACGTGAAAAGCCGCCTGATGCCGCTTTTTTTAATGACGTGTTTAGCTGTTTCAGTCCCGCTATTTTCATAGGCTTTCATCCCTGACCGCGATGACTTCCCAATGATGATGTCTGATCTTTTTCGGCAGCTTTAGTATATATTTATGATTCTCCCAAATGATTTTATCGTTCACGCGGATGTCCGCTGACAACGGAAAATGGACGAGAAAGCTGTGATATACAGTTTGATCCGGCTCCTCCTGGGTCAGCTGCTGGTTTTTTTCAGAAAAATAGCAAGGGACACCTTGTTCATCGGGTGTGTCCGGATATGAAATCACCGGCTGCAGCTTGGCTGCCGGAATCCCGAATCGGCCTGCAGACGGCGCTTGCGCCGCTTCATGATAAATGTCGCAGCGGTGAATGAGCATCTGCTGATAACTCATAAAGACCTCACCTTCAGTCTGGAAGATTCAGGGACGTAGCCCGGTATGATAAACTCTTCGAGCAAATGATACACCTCTGGCCGCTGAATGCCGTCTTCTCCAGAAATCGTGTACGAATAATCCCCCATTTTTTCAGACTGATAGCTTGATGATGCTGATTCATCGCTATTTACAAGCGCAAAATACTGGGCAAGCTTCAGCAAAGCCAATTTCGCCTTGTTGGGCAGCGGATCATAAACGCTGTCTTCAAAGCAGTGGCCCGTGATGAGAGCCGCTTCCGCTTCCGCCTCAATGATATCCTGCGCCAGCAATTCTTCCGGCCTGTTTTTCACCCGAGCATAGACCGAATAGGAGGCTACGTCAGATGGTTCAATGAGCATGAGCTGACCACCTCGTTTCTATTATTCTTTTACGTTAATTAATTTCGCACAGGCATCCTCTTCTTCGAACTTGCTGTCCAGCTTGGCCGTTAAGACAATAATGAATTTACGGGAGCGGATGTCTTTGTCGACTTCAATTCGGATATTGCGGGAGAAGCCGAGAATGATATTTTTCGGATGTGTGAGAATGATATCAGAAGCGTCATATTGCGCATCTCCCTCACCGACTGTGTACGGCTGAATATTGGATACCCCTTTAACCGGTACGCCGAATGCTGTTGATAAACCACCCTGAACAGCCAGGTCCCCAAGGTTTGTCTGGCGGTCTGCCACACGGTCCTTCCATTCAACTTCTAAGCCGTGAGACGTATAGAATCTGAATTCTTGAGGAATACGCAAATATTTCGGCGGAACAGCCTTTAAGCCTTTCTTGAATGTCGCTCTGGACAGTTCTTCACCGTTCATGTCAACGATGTGGGACACCGCTTGTTTGCGGATGCCGTCCAGCTGTGCCAGATACGGATCAGCTGATGCTGTATCGCCGTTTACAATCAGCTCTTCAATATCAACGGCTGCGCGCTCTGCTAAAATTTGCATGATCGTCTGCTGTAGGCCGTCTTTTTCAATATTGTTTTCGAGTGTGTCATACGTAATGTTGATTTCCGCAATGACTTCTTTCGTGTTCAGCTGGACAGTGCTTGTCGTTGGAACTGTCAGCTCGTCGTTTGATAGTGCTTTTCCTTCTTGAGCAGCCCGCAGAATACGCTGGCCGAACCCGATTTTCTCAAATTTTTGCGAGTCATTTTCCATTTGAATCACGCGGGATTCACTAAAAATGGTCGGCGTGTTTTGCACCATGCGGATAAAAGCCGATGCTTGCGCAGGATTCATAAGCCCCCCGCTTTTTAAAGCAGAAAGCGACATTTCCGCTTTCCGAATGATCTCTTGATTTCTCAATTGATTTCCTCCTCTTTGACTGGTTTACAGCAGTCCGCTCCAGATTGATTTTTTAACTTGCTCTGTATTGCCGCCCGCATCGTCCGCTGTCTGCTTAGACGCGCCTCGCGCTTTTTCCAAAGCCTCGATTCGTTCAATCAGCGGGGCGAGCAGGTCCTCAACGAGCTTTTTCAGACGCTCGTCATCACCCGTCTGCTCCGGCTTTTCCTCCGTGTCTGTGTTTTTTTCAATCCGCTCAAGCCGTTTGAGCAGAGGGTAAAGCGCATGCTCGAATGATTCTTTCATGTCTTCTTTTCTCATTTCTTCAGTCTCCTTCCCTGTTTTGTCAGCCAGCATCTGCTTGAACACACTGAAAAATCCCGCCTTTTCAACCGGTTCTTCCTCATACACATCAGCAGTGCCCGCCATGCTGTAGCCGGTGATGATTCCAGCCTTAATCTGTTCCCACACCTCGTCAGACGCTCTCGTCACGAGCACCCACGAACCCTTTGCAATCTGCTTTGACCCGATCATAAAATCATCGGGCGCCACATATGACTCGACCACGACGCCGGTTCCGCCCTCAAAGCTGTGATTGATATCAATCTCCCGTGCCTCCGCGAGAAAGCCGTGCGCCGCTTTTTCAATTTCCTCAGCGGTCATAAAATCGCCGTGGGCATCAGGAACATCAGGCTCATACACGATTCCGTACACGAGCTTTTGTTCATCCTGCTCACTTTTTGTAAACAGCCGAACCTTTTTTTCAAATGACGGAGGTCCGGCTGACTTCGTAAAGAAAAATTCTGTCTGGTTAGCCGCCTTGTCCACATAGCTGACAAAGCTGATTTTGGCATTTCTTAATTCCCGCGCCACCTGCTTGATTCACCTCCCTTCAGGACGTTTTGATGTCTTCGATGCTTTCTTTCAGCTCCTGCATGAGCGCAGTCAGGTTTGTCTTTTCCGCATCCTGTCCTGCAGGCCGTTTATAAATTTCCTCAGGCCACTCCTCCAGCGTTTTTCCAAGCACCCGTCCGGCAAGGTCGCGTAAATCATTCGGCGAGACCGCTCCGGCTGTAATAAAAGGACCGAGCACTTTCGCAATCTCAAGCGGATCACGAAAGTCCGGTCCTTTTAATGTCAGCCTGACATCATGAATATTCAGCTCCGGCAAAAGCAGCGTGTTCAGTTTATTCACGAGCGTTTTTCGCTCCGGCTGAAAGACCTGCTCCTCCGTAATTTTTCTAGCCGTATCAGCTGTCGCCCGGTTGTATTCCTGAGCCTCGCCTGTATACAGCGGCGGGAGGCGGAACGCCGAGCGCAGCTTATTTCTGCTTTTTTCATCATATTCAAGAAACAAGGCGTCATTTTGCAGAATTTCCGCCAAGGATTTGATTTCCACGGACACTGGCGTAATATCCTCGCCTCCATGGAGATCCTTCTCTTTTGCGATTCCTTCCGCTTCAATCAGAAGAAATTTATGCGCGTTTTCCACGCCTTCAAGATCATTCATATACTCTTGCAGCTCTCGGTAAGAAGTTTCCGACAGCATCCCGTTTTCCACTGTGATTGCAGCGGGTACGTGACGGCCCTGCTTAAAATACATAAAATTGAGCTCTTCCGCTTTTCGGGCTCCGTATAAGTTGACGATATTGCCGACCCAGCGGGGCACGCCGTACACGCCGCTTCCGATTTTGAGGTGAATGGCTTCATTCGCTTGATGCTTTTCTGCTAATGTGTTTACATATTCACCCGTGCGCATGTCCATTTTTCGCGGATCGCCGTATTCCTTGAAAAATACTTTCTTTCCATTGATCATCTGCACATATTTTCGGAAGCGTTTTTGCCTTTTGATCCTTTTCATTTTCCCGTTTTCTTCATATACAAATGAGACCTCAACAGGTTCACCGGCTCCGCATACACGCATATTTTTCACATCTAAATATTCAATGCCGGCCGGTTTTCCCATCCCGTCGCGAAGCACTTCCATAAAACCGTTGCCTGTTTTTTCTCTGTCTTCGATGGCATAGCCTAAAATCATTTCGGCTGATTCGTCAAAGTGAAGACATTTATAGAAGGCTTCAAGTCTAGCCCATTCTTTTTCCGCTCTTTTCTTTTTCGTCTGATCAACGTCACTTGCGTTAACATCAAACGTGTACTCAACATCGAATCCAAAACCTGTAATATTCACTCTGTACGCATCAATGCATTGCTGAAGAATCGTCGAATATTCAGCAATGGTCTTAAGCTCGATGATGTTGTAGGGCGGTGCGATAATATCCTCTCCGTACAGCTCAGAAAAGTCATCTTCATAGATTTGCTTTGTCTGAGGAACGGCGGCATTGGCTTTGAACACAGTCGCTCTGACTGTTTGATTGTGCATCATTTATGACCTCCTCCTTTCCCGGTTGGGCCGGATTCGTTTGTGTGCTGTCTCTTTCATATCAGCAACCTCATAGTCATCTAGCGCATACCAAATGGCAGAAAGCGTATGCGGGTCAATCGTAAATTCATCCTCTAACAGCGCGCCGTTTTTATCTTTAGCATACGTTAGCGTCTTGAGCTCATAGATGACATTTTCACAGCGGTCCGAACAGAAGATTTTTTTGAATCGTTTCACCTTTTTGGTGTATTGAAGTCTGGAGCCGGGAAACTTTCTGGCTCCGACCATCCGAAAACCCTGCTGGCGGAAATATTGGATGCTTTTCGGCTCAGCAGAGTCGGCTTTGATCAATTCCTGTGTGTCAATAAACTCACGAAGCTCCTCAGCCGTCCTGTCATCTGTCATTTTGTTTTGATAATACTCCCAATAAATGTAGAGGTATTTTTTTTCAGGGTCGACAGCGAGCCGGACGACGGCATTGTAGGATTCCTCGAATCCAAAATCCATGCCTGTGCGAAATATCGGCTTGCTGATGGCTGCGATGCGTTCTTTTACTTGGCCATGCGGGAGCACCTCGAACTGCGGCAGCACTCTGATCCCGTTGACGCCGAATCGTCCTTTACGGGCAATTCGGTACAGGTCAGGATCATACACCTTGAGCCCGTCGAGCTGTTTCACATAGCTTTTCGGGAGAAAGAGGTTGTCATTCGCTGTGGAATGATGATAATACGTATCTCCCTTAACAATCGTCCGCTTTTCGTAAAGTTCGCTGTCATCAAGCACAAACCGTTTATTGCGTTCATCCCGAAAAAAATGCCGGTACGTCCAATTGGAGGTGCCGACGGGATTAGTGGTGCAGATCATATGAAGCTTCAGCTCAGGGTGGCGAAGACGTCCGATTAATTCCTTAAAGCCTTCATACTTCACCTCTGAGCACTCTTCAATCCATATTAATGAAATGTTATGAACTGACTTCAATTTTGCCGGATTGTCCATTCCTTTGAACATGATCCGGCTGCCGTTTTGAAACCGCAGCTGCAGCGGGGAAGAAAGGGATGCCACAGCCTTTGTGAGGCCGAGCTCTTCAATCACCTCTTGAAACAAGGCAAAGGTCGAATCCCGATGGGTATCGAACACCTCGCGGATGACAAGGGCCGTCCGTTTTTCCTTCAACAGCTTTAACACGATTTTCAATGCGGTATGATAGCTTTTGGATGAGCCGTAGCCGCCGACGAGAAACTGGTACGTCTGCTCCCAATTGAACACATAATCTTCGAAATGAGGGTTGATTTCTTTTACAATCATGGCTTGGCCTCTTTTCGTTTGATCATGATTTCAATCGGCTCTTGGCTGTCATCTGTTTTCTCCGCTTTTTGTTTTGCAAGCTTTAATTTTTCGTTTTCAATTTTTTGTTTAAATTGATCCGGAAACAAATCAAAATATAAGGACAGCTTCTCAAGCGCCTTCATTTTATCGGCAAGCTTGATGGCGATGCCCTCTTTGCCAAGCTTCGCTTCCGTCACAATGGTGCCGTCAACGAGCCCGGAATCTTTGACATCGACAAAGCTGATTTCCTTCATAATCGGGTTATCATCTTCATCAAACAGCGGTCCCGATTTCCCGACAGCCTGGACCTCTTTTTTTCCGAAAGTCACATAGTCCGTAATATCCGCAAAAGCGATCTTGATATAAACCTGCAGCACGTCCATCGCTTCAATAAACATTTCACTGACCATTTCTTTTTTAATGCGTCTGATTTCAGCAGCGACCTTTTCATTCTTTAACAGCCGGCTGCCCGTCACATGGGCGCTGTCCGGAGAATAGCCCGCTTTAATTGCTGACTGTGTGGCATTGAAGCTTTTGACGTAATACAGGCAAAACAGCCGCTGGCGTTCATTTAATTCCTCATTGTCTATCCGGCGCTGTGTTTGTTCGTTTCTGGTTTCAGAAAACATGGCTTCTTTCCATTTGTCTTGTTTTTTCCAGATGCCGATTGTTTTCGCGGAAACGCCGATTGTGTCCGCGATCGCCCGATTTGTGATCTTTCCTTGATGTTGTTGATAGATTGCTAATGCTTGTTCGCGCTGTTGTGTTTTCATGCTACGGCATCACCGCCACCTCCAGCATGGATGTCTATTCATAAAAGCGGCTGATCGTGCCAGCCGCTTATGTGTCATGCTCTATTCACTTATAGGTGGCAAACGTATGACAAGCTTTCAGGCAAGCGATCGATTCATTTCTTCCTGCTGTCTTTGCATCTTTACGATTGCCCGTTTGATGGTCGTTTGCACAGTTGATTTTTTCACACCGAGAAGATCAGCGATCCGTTCATAAGAAAAGCACTCTACCTTATGCAGCAAAAACATTTCTTTTTCTCTGTCCGTTAACAGGGATAACGCTTCTTGGATTCTCTCTCTGTCTTCTTCTGATACCTGCCCGTCCGGCTCAACCATCATTGTGCTTGAAAATGATTCGATGATTCTCGGGTCCTTGATCATCAGCCGCTGGTAGGCATCACGCCGGTCAATCGCCCGTCTGATGCCAGGCTGTCTTCCTTTTTCAAGCCATTCTGTTATATATTCAAGATCCGTGATGATATTTCTAATGATCTTTTTATCTTTCAGCTCCTCAGCTGAAAGCACGGATTCATCTGCTTCAGCGAGCGGTTTATATTGTATTCTTGTTTGTTTTAGCGTGCGTTTATATTCAAATAGTAAGTCTTGCATTCTATGATCCTCCTCATTTTTGGCAATAAAAAACGGACACCAATCAACGCACAAATGCTGTGCAGTTGATCAGTGTCCGCAGGCTTTCCGTCTTGGACGTATTCTGTTTTCGCTTTAATTTAATTTGTAGCCGATTTCAAACTCCACGCGGGCAAGGTCTCCCTTTCTCGTTTCGACGAGCGTTTTTCCATGCTCCGGCGCTTCTGTGATCCATGCTTCTTGCTTGATGCCATCCACAATGATCACGCGGATTTTTCCGTCCTCCAGCTGGCTCTCCAGCGTGATAGAATCAATATCTAGCAGTTTTTTAGGATTGATCATGTTTCTTTTCCTCCCTTTCCGGTGCAGCGCTTGTATTGGCTTTTTCTAATAGCTGAATAATGCGCTCCTTTGAATGAACAGAATTCCCTTTCAGAAAATCAAGAGCTGCTTTAGCCGCTTCCAGCAGTTCAGGTGCAGCCGCCATCAAGGCGGCATTGCTTTTTTGCGAATAAGAGCTGAGGTCAAATACAGCGGCGATCAGCCGGCCGTTTGAATATGGGAATTTTTCTTTTTCTTCTTCACTGTACGCTGAATAAATATAGATCGGTTTCGTATCCCCGCACGGGACAGCACGCCACGGTGCAGGGCTTTTCTCTGCTTGTTTTGTTTTTGCCAACACTTTCACTTCCCGTCATCCTTATACCATTGTTCAATGTTTTTTTCTGTTCGCTTTGCCCGAAACAGCAAAGCGATAAGAGCAGTCAGCTGTTTAATCATGGACATTCAGCCTCGCTTTTTCCGCTGTCAACATTTGCTCCAGCTTTCGAATGACCGGCGTTAAATCAGTGCCGGACCGGCAGTTCGGACATGGATGAAAAACGGCTCCAATTTCGGTATGCTCCACAATGACTTTCTTTGTTTGACAAAGCTTGCACATTATCTGACACCCTCCAATCTATGATTCAGCTCGTACGCTGCTCCTTTGATAATCACTAAATAGTCGCTGCACATTTCGTAGATTCTCGTGCCGAGCGCTTCATCGACCCGTACAAGTGTTTCAATCGTCAGCTCGCTTGAAAGCAAAATTGGTTTATGATTTAAGTAGCGGTAGTTAAGTACCGAATACATTTGCTCTAATTGCCAATCTGTGGCGCGCGGTTTGCCGTTAACCGGTTTAAACAGGTCATCTATGAACAGTACATCTGCTTGCTTCATCCGGCTCAGCTTCGCTTCCAAAAGGTCAAAGTCATTTTTCAGATCGGTAAAGCCTTCCACGAACGGAAAATAAATGACCGGCACATGGCGTGTTCTCATTAATTCATTGGCAACAGCGGTCAAAAGGTGCGTTTTCCCTGATCCGGGCTGTCCTAAAAGGGCGATGCTGTTTTTCCGGCTCTCCTTGATTTGTTCATAATCGGCCACATACTCTTTTGCGCATTCAAACGCGTCTTTTATGGCCTGCGGCTTTCCCTCCGTGCGGAATTCTCTGAAGCCCAGTTGTCTGAAGGCGTGGGTAATCTCGCTGGCACCGAGCAGCCGCTTCACTTTCCGTTCTGCCATGCAGCTGCACATTGTCCAGACTTCCAGGCCGTTCTGCCGGATGAGATAGCCTCCCTGATCCTTGCATCGCGGGCAATCATACCGGCTTGCGTCTGATTCGGCCGGTTTGTCCGCCAGTAATGGACGTCTCCCTCTTCGCAGCTCCTCTAAAATTTGCTCGATTGTTCGTTTTGTCATGTCTTTCCATCCTCTCATGTTGAATTGCGGCATTGTTTTTCGCCTGCTGCGCTAAAAAACGGTCTTCAATGAATTTTGAGCAGTAGCGAAAGGCCTTGATTGTTTCTGAAGCGGCGGTCCGCCGGTTTTCAAAGGCTTGAAAGCATTCCTCAAGCCATTTGATTGTTTGTGTTACAGGAACGCCAATGGCAACAATACGGGCGATGGCTTGATAATCTCTGGAGGAAGGATACACGGTGCGTCCTTCTTGAGCCGAACGTAATTGTGTAAACCGCTTCGCAATGTAATCCACTGCATCATCAGCAGCAGTATTTATATTTGTGTTATCTTTATCTGAGCGGACGTCTGTGTCCGGTGCCTGCGGCGAAAATGGCCGCTCCTTTATGCTCCGGTGTGCAATTTTGTCCGATCTGAAACTGAATTTTTTGGAATGCTTTACAGAAATCATCAGTCCGTATGGCGCGCGGACAGCCTTTATGTACTCATGGGTTTCGAGAAGCTCCAGCCATCTTCTGACGGTTTTCTCACTCACCCCGAAAACAGCCGCCATTTCTCTCGCTTTTAACGGCTTATGGCCAAGTACGATTCCCCAGCATACGCCGTCTTTTTCAATTTCTTTTGTTGTTGCGCTGATGAACCAGAGAAACAGCCATAGCGCCGGACCGATTTTGTCATAATGTTCTGAATTCAATAACCCTGAATACGTAGGAAAAGGATAGCTTTTATCGGTTTTCATTGTACGCCGCTTCTCCTTTTAACATCATGTATGTTTGAAACTGTTCTTGCGTTTCAAAGTGGAACACCGGAAGGCCGCATGCCGTAAACGATATGGTGCCGCCGGATTGTCCGAGATGGCGTTGATCTATGGGATTTTCACTAAAAACAATTTGGATTGGATACATGTGATCACTCTCCTGATCTGTTTTAGATACATTTCGTATCAACTGTTACCAAGTATAAACGATACGATCTGTATCATCAAGTTATTTTTGATACTTTTTTTATCATAACTTTATTTTGATACAGATTGTATCTATAATCATAAGTAACTTAGGGAGTTTAAAAAAGAGAGGTCATAGTATGATAGGCAGCAGATTGAAGAGTCTCAGAGGGAAAAGGACACAGGAAGAAATCGCATCTCACATCGGTGTGTCAAGGGCACGATATTCCCACTATGAAAACGGGCGAAGCGAACCTGATTACGACACACTCCAAAAGCTGGCTGATTACTTTCAAGTAACGACTGATTACTTATTAACAGGGAAAGACAAAAAATCCGATGACGATATGTTCTCAGATCCGGACTTGCAAGTAGCATACCGTGATATGCAGGATTTTTCCCCAGAAAGCAAACAGCAAGCCATTGAATTTATCAACTATTTAAAAGAAAAAGAGAAAAATCGGAAACCAAAAAATAAATAAATATTACTCTGTTCTCTAAAACATATGAAAAATAGACCGATATAAAGAAAAAAGTGTTTATTTTTTTAAGAAAAGGGAAAGATTTCAACACACTTTTCAGTCCTATAAGGGCTTTTCTTTCTCGCTAAAAACAGAACACACGTTCGAAAGGGAGTATTCAATTGGGCGATTACCTATCACATCTGGAGGAATACGTAAAAAATTTATACAGTCGGCTGGGCATCACCTCCCCCCATCACATTGACATGCTGAAAATCGCAAAGGATCTGGATATTTGGGTTCATTTTGAGGATATGGGGAGCATGATGGTCAAATACGACGGCATGTATAGTATCGTATTGAATCAGAGAAAATCACGGGAAGAGCAATGGGAAGATTTTGGCCATGAACTGTGCCACGTGTTAAAGCATGCAGGCAATCATTTTCAGATGAACAAGCTCTTCAGGGAACTGCAGGAATTTCAGGCGAATCAATTTATGTACCACTTCTGTGTGCCAACCTTTATGCTGTTGCAGATGGAACTGCCGCAATGGAGAAGCCAGGCGCTTGCCACAATCGCGGGGGTATTCCGGGTAACAAAGGAATTTGCTGAAAAAAGGCTTGAAATGTTTGAACGGCGTAAAGCAGGTATTCAATTTCAGAAGAGGCTCGCTTACTTATTATCACACAAGCGGCCAATTGTGTACGAGGAAGGCGATCAGCAGCACTTGCAGGTCGCTGAAGAAAAAGCGTTATATCATATCGGCAAATACAGCTGATCAAAAACGGGCTGGGAATATATATCCTCAGCCCGGCAGAAAAACTAGCATTTTGACATTGGGGGCATCGTATTATGCACCCACATTGGCGCCGGTTTAAGATGAGGCGCAGGCCCGAATGCAATCGGGGCCGGAATATACCGGAATTCTCCCCGGCCGTCAAAGGCTTCGCCATGAGCCCATCTCCCCTGTGAGCTTTCATCTCCTCTGGAAAAGTTAAACAGGTCATAGGCCACTTCCCGCTTTTCGAGCTCACGCGGGAATGTTGTTGGAACGACAATATCCCGTTCTCTTTCTTCCAGCTCTTTAATAGCCGCATACCACATATTTTGATGATAAGTATCCCTTGCAATCAAAAATGACAGCATATCCCTTACCCCTGGATCATCGGTCATCGCATACAGCCGAGTCACCTGAAGGCGTCCTTGAGATTCCGCATTTAAGTTTGCGCGAAAATCCGCCAGCAAATTCCCGCTTGAAATAATGTATTTGGCATTCCAAGGATAGCCCTCACTATCTGCTGGCATTGCACCCAAACCGGACACAATCGCATGCTGAGGATTCATTCCTGACATAACTGCTGCAATGGCGGGATTGCTTTTATAAGCATCCTCCTGTACATCGGCTGGTGCATTATCCAGAAGCCTGGAAATCATCGTCGCCAACATTTCTACGTGTGCAATCTCTTCAGTACCTACGTCACATAACAAATCTTTATATTTGGCGTCCGCCCTGCAGTTAAAGCCTTGGAACAAATATTGCATCATGACACTGATCTCACCGAATTGGCCGCCCAGTATTTCTTGAAGTTTTTTTGCATAGACAGGATCAGGACGTGCTGGCTTTGCTTGATATTGAAGCTCTTTTATATGATAAAACATATTCATTCCTCCCTACACTTTCGCACAACCCCAGCGTATGAAGGAATAGGCCGATCGTGCAGGTCCCGTTATATTTATTCATAAAAGCCAAGCTTAATGGCTTCCACATATCGATAAAACAGATCGTTTTGTGTGTAACTTTCATCACGGCAGCCAAAATTGCGGAATAACGCCTTTCGCTGTGCCGTGCTTACTTCCAATTGCAGTCCCATTTCCCTCTTCGTCCGATTGACAATATTTTTCGGATGGACACCTGCCAGCCGGTCTTTCTCACTCGTGAGCTCGGCGCTGAAGCCAGCTTCATTCAGCTGCTCACAAATGCGCTTGGCTTTTTTACGGTCCGCGCCTCCGACCAATGTATGCGGAGTTTTAGGATCATGATACCCATGAAATGCTAATGCGTAATGGTGGGCATTCACTTTTTCTAAAGCCAGCGGCTCGTCAAAACGAGTGCTTGTCAGGTGCAAGGAACGGTTGTTTCGCTGCTTCACACCTTCAAACAAATAAATGGAACATTGATCGGAAAATGCCCGCACCAGCTCACTGACGCCAGGCTCAATTCTGCCGCCGTGGACACCGAGGACGATAAGCTCACTTTCGTTTTTCTCCTCATAAATAATCCGGTACTCCGATTCAGAAGCAGAAAGGGCTGCAAAGCTGTCATACATATCTTTCATTTTGAATGCTCTCCTTTACCAGTCAGCACCAGTTTACTCTACTCGCCTATGTATGAAAACCTTTTTTATAGTATGATTTGATAGAATACGTATTAGGAGGTATATCATGGGATTTATTGAAGGATTACTTGGCAATGCGTCAACACTGTCAACGGCTGCGGTGAAAGAAGAGCTGGCTCATATTTTACTCGATGGTGAGAATGTCGGTGCCGCGTTTAAATTGGTTCGCGATTTAATTGTCTTTACTGACAAGCGGCTTATTCTTGTAGATAAGCAGGGAATCACAGGAAAGAAAACGGAATTTCAATCGATTCCGTACAAAAGCATTTCTAGATTCAGCGTGGAGACTGCCGGCCGCTTTGATCTTGATTCAGAGTTGAAAATTTGGATCTCCGGCGCAGAACTTCCCGCTGTCTCAAAGCAGTTTAAAAAAGACGATAGCATTTATGATATTCAAAAGGCTCTTGCCGCAGTTTGTATGTAAGAAGAAAACGGAAGCTTGGCTGCTTCCGTTTGTTGATTACAGCTTTTCCTCTATTTTCGCTTTCGTTTTCGGACCGTAAATGCCATCTGCCGTTAATCCGCTGACAGACTGAAAACGTTTCACGGCATTTGCTGTTTTCGGGCCATAAACGCCGTCAACGCCGTGATTTTTCGCTCCTTTATCAGGGTAAAAATAAAGGGCAGCTAAAGCAGTCTGCACCTGCTTTACGTTTGTCCCTTTCGTTAGCGGGCTTGTCACTTTGATCACTCCCGATGGGAGCGGATAGGAAGACGCGGCATGGCTTTTAGAAGAAGTTGCCGCCTGAGACAGTTTAATCACCTGTCCGACTTTGATGTGATCAGGGTCGGTGATATGATTTATGCTTTGCAGCGTTTTCACACTGACACCATGTGATGCGGCAATCCCCGACAGTGTATCGCCTTTTTTCACATGGTATTCAGACGACGAAGAAGAGACTGAAACCTTTTTCGCTGACACGGCTCCGTTTAACTCCTTCTCAATTGCCGCCTTCACTTGATCCCAGCGCCCCTCTGATAAAATACGGTGTGGGCAGTACTTTCCGCTCCAGTCCTGATGCTTTCTCACTCGGTCTATTCCCCAGCCGCGCTCTTTCAAAAGCTGAGCCACGAAAGAAATCGCCAAGGCTTCGGCGGCCTCATATTTTGGACCTCCCGATTTGCTGTAGCAAATCTCGACGCCGATTGATTTGCGGTTTCCTGTACCGTTAGTGCCGTCACCCGTGTGCCAGGCGTTTCGGTTTAGCGGCAGACCCTGAATCACCTCTTTATCATCCACCGCAAAGTGAAAGCTTGTCGAGCTGGTGTTCCCAATCATATAGCTGATTTCATTAGCCGCTGACGCATCATTTGCCGTGTTGTGAATGGTAATGTATTCAGCGGACATCGCATTGGGGCACTTCAGCGCGTATTTCGCTTCAGAAACCAAATTTTTCTTCACTTGAATGCTCACCTATCATCTCTCCTTTTTCTTTTTCATAAATAGGTGGCATTCGTAGGACGAAAAGCTCATATCATCCGTCACCGGTATATGAATAATTGTGTTAAACTGAAGTTCAATAGGAGGGATATGAGATGAATACGTACTTAATGCTGACAACGAGAACATCAATTCAATCAGGAGCATGTAGCCGGCCACTATGAATTTTTGGATCGCTTACAGGCAGAAAAGCGCTTAAAAATGTTCGGGCCATTCAGCGACGCCACAGGCGGAGCCTACGTCATCGAAACAGCTTCTCTGGAAGAAGCGGCGGAAATCGGACATGCAGATCCTCTGGTGGCAAGCGGATCTTCTGAGCTGACCATAAAAGAATGGAAGCTAAAATAAAAAAGACCCCTGAGGGTCTTTTTTGTCATCATCATGTTTGATTGCGTGCCGCAATATGGAATGTTTTCCCCTCTGCGTCTGCTGTTTCTCCTGCATGGACCATTACCTGAGTAAAGCTAAACCCGATCGCAACGAGCAACAAACCTGACATCCATTTAGATTTCATATAAACAATCTCCTCTCTGGATTTGTTTTTGTGCGTGCACCATTTTCTCATAAAATGAAAGTGCTTTTTCGGGCTGTCCGTTTTCTATATAGAATTGGGCAGCATCATGCGCCAGCTCTTCAATATAAGGATACAGCATATGTTCTTCAAGAAATTGAAAGGTGTGTGAGACTGATTCTGTGTCAATGTTTTTTCCATATAACGCATGTAAAAATTGAAAAAGCTCCACAAATAATTCATCACTGTATTGACGGGCGATTTCCAATCCTTCACGATACTGTTTTTGCGCTTCGGCATCATTTTTTTGTTTATACAGAACCTGTGTTAAAGAGTAGATAGAATGCGGAAGATTATCGAACTTTTCCGACTTGCAAATAGAAACAGATTTCTCAAAGTATTCGGCTGCCTTTTGCAGTTCACCCATTTTCTCATAGCAGTTGCCGAGATTGTACAGGGCAGAACTGATCAGGCGGGGATTGCCTTCTTTCTTTGCAAGATCTAAAGCCAGTTCTAAGTGGGGCAATGCTCTTTCTGGATACTGCATATCATCATAATTTCCTGCAATAACGAATTCACATTGGATTCTGCGGACGGTGTACGTTTCATACATTTGGTACGTTTCTAATGCCTGAACGGCGTAGCTCATCGAAACATAGGTTTGCTTTAAATTGTAAAAAATCTCGGCCATCTTAAAAGCAAACTCGGCCTTCTCAATATCATCCGAGACGAGGGCAAGATTCTTTTCTGCCCGTTTATAATACATCATGGCACTGACAAACATTTTCTGCTTAAATTCATACATTCCTCGAAAAAAATTAAAGTAATACTCGAGAAGCCCTGTCAGCTTGTACTGATTCCCTTCAATGTCTTCTAATAATTCTGAAAACTCTAGCTGCGACGTGTCCTCTCCAAAAGGCTTAATGTAATCCAGCATGACACGATGTCTGAACTCCATTAAAGAATAATACAGCAGCAAGTCTTGATCTTCTTCCATATCCTCGATTTCTCTTTCTACTTCGAGCTTGACCCGTTCGGCTTCAGCAACGTGGAACTGCCGGATATGGGTATACCATTCATTAATTTTAAGCCCGACATAAGAGGACGGAATCGTCTGCTTCATCCTCAATTAATCCCCCCTTTTGAGTTACCCGAGATATGTCATATTTTATCATATTTACAAGAAAAAGAAGAACGCAAAAAGACCGCAATTGTCGAATTTCGGCTAACCGCAACAAAAAAGCGCGGGTTTTTCAAAAACCCGTGCTTTCTTTTAGTGAAAACCGACTTTGTTTTTTTCCATCCAGCTTCCTTGCCGGCTTTTTCTTTGCTCTCCTGTCATGTCTTTCACCATGGTTTCAATATGATGATTCCCTTCTTGGTGCCATTGAAGCGCTGAAGATACATATAATTCTCCCAGCTGTGCAAAGGAAAAGCCTTCTGTAAGCTTTGAGGCGTTTTTTATTTCTTCTTCACTCAAAAAGATGTCAAAGCCTCTCATTTTCATATATTCCAGCCGCAGCTCCTTATCCGGAAGCCCGATTTCATAGGCACGGTCAAATCGTCCTGCACGATTCATCAAACCTGGATCGATCTCTTCGGGATAGTTTGTCGTGCCGATGAGAAATAGCCCCTCTTTTGATGTCGCGCCGTCCAACGTATTGAGAAAAAAGGATCGCACATCTTCCGGCATCGAATCTATATCCTCGATGACGAGAACTGCAGGAGCGAGGCGTCTCGCTGCCTGAAAGACTTCTTCTATTGTCTCGCTCGACGTAAATTCAGTAATTTGCCAATAGGCAACAGGTGCATCGATACTGCCTGCGATCGACTTCACTAATGTCGTCTTTCCGTTTCCAGGAGGTCCATATAACAGAATGCCGCGCTTGTACGGAATGTCATACGTTTGATAAAACGATTTATCACTATGAAAAAACTGATCAATTGATCTGTATATCTCTTTTTTCAATAGCGGATTCATGATTACCTGACTCCGCTGAACCTCTCTGACAATCGCTTCCTGCTCTCTTGAAGTTCCTCCATCTCCATCCGTAAAAACGGTCACTTTCCGCTTGCTTTTTTCCCAGAGACGCGGTCTGACTCCCTCCAGAAATGCACGCATCTTTTCATCGTTAACCGCAAACAGACAATCAAAACTCATGATGCTCCCATCTTGAAAATAAGGAATTCTGGCAAAAGCAACTCCCTTTTCAGGATACGCGTATACACTGTTTCTTATAGACTTATGGACGGTATAATCCGGTTCTTTTTCATCTTCATCGTAAGCAAAGGTTTTCTTTTCAAGCTTTTCAAATATATATGCCACATGCTCAGGCTCCAATGAACCGCTGCGGACATCTTCTACAAGAAGCTCCCAGTATTCCGTGTTCGGGTCATCACTGGCATAGAGCTCATAGAATATACCGTATTGATCATAAAGCGTTTCTTCAATCCGTGTGATAAGGTAACCGAAAGTGCCGTAGCCCGCTGCAGCTCTTTCATTCTCTTTTTCTTCGTACTGATAAATGAAAGGTATGTTTGTCATGTTTATACTCCATTTCATATTTTGTGAACGTTATATATACGATTGACATAGCATTTTGTTTCATCCCACAGCATATTACTTGTGAATTGATAACCGTTGATATAGGATTTCATTGCACCATTCATTTTTACATATGGAGGAGATCATATTGAGCCAATCCAATCAAATTGTCAGCCATTTTTTATCCCATCGAAACGTGACCAATGAGCTTGCTGAAAAAATCAGCAAAGACCATTACGGCTACAAACCGGCTGAAACGTCAATGTCAGCGGAAGAGCTGGTCAAACACATTCTTACGTCTTTCCACTTGTTCGCAAATGTCATTAAAGAAGGCAATGCTTCACCATTTCAAAACAAGCAGGAAGAAACAGAAACAGATCTCAATGTTCTGGCAAAAACTTATACAGAAAAAACGGCCGCTATCCTTGAACAGCTGACTGAAGAGCAACTGGACAGAGAAATTGATCTGACAGCCGCTTTCGGCAGAAAAGTCACAGGCAGCGCCCTGCTTCAGCTAGCAATGGAGCATGAAATTCATCATAAAGGCAACCTGTTCGTTTATGTGCGGGAAATGGGCCACACAGAGCTTCCTTTCTATCAGCAGCGCATGTAACGTAAACGAGAAAAAAGATACCTGTTTAGGGGTATCTTTTTTTATGCCTCCGGCTCACTTCCAGATTTCGTCCAGACACTCATTATAGGTCAAATGAATAAAGATATTGAGCAAACCAAAATCCCAAGCAGCTAACCGTGCAAAAATTCAAAAAATTTAATTGATTAACGCGATCTAATCATATATAATCTGATAAAAATAGTCGGGTTTTCAGGAGGCCTTTATCATGAGTGTAAGCATCATATTGATGGGTTTGTTTGTCGGAGCCTTAGTCGGATTGACGGGAGTGGGCGGAGCGGCCTTATTAACTCCTCTTTTAATTGTGCTTGGAATTAATCCTTCCATCGCGGTCGGTACGGATCTTGTATATAACTCGATCACAAAGCTGTTTGGCGTTGCCTCCCATTGGCGGCAGAAAACAATTAACTTTAAATTAGTAAAATACTTAGCCATCGGCAGTATTCCGAGTGCGTCGCTAGCCATTGGCATACTGCATTTGTTCCCCGCCTTTCATCAGCATCAGGAAGAAATTATTAAGCACGCTCTTGGCTATGTGTTAACGCTAGTTGCCATTTCAATCATCGTTCGTTTGTTTTTGGATAGAAAGCTTCGCCCGAACCGCTGGCAGCTGATGCCGCTTGAAAATAAGCGGGCGCTGACGATTTTTATTGGTGTTGTGTTTGGATTTATTGTCGGATTAACATCCATCGGTTCCGGGTCATTATTTGCAATTGCCATGATCTACTTATTCAACATGAAAGCGTCACAGATTGTCGGAACAGATATCGCGCATGCTTTTCTTCTCGTTACGGCAGCAGGCATTTTGAACGCAAGCTTCGGAAGCGTGGATTACATGCTGGCAGCTAACCTGCTGATCGGTTCGATTCCCGGCGTGCTTATCGGGAGCCATCTCTCGCCTCGATTCTCCCCGCGTCCGCTGCAATTTATTATGGCGTCCATCATTTTGGTCAGTGGCTTAAAATTGATCTAATGAAAAAGGCTATCCTCCGGAGGATAGCCTTTTTCATTATAACGTCACACCCGATTTAAAAATGGCAAGTTCTCTGAAATCATTTTTTTCATGGTTCACAAGCTGACCGCTGGCCACTTCAATCATATAGTGGATAAACTCCCGCAGCACAAATTCCTCATGCACATCATCCTCCGCTAAAAGACCTGCGTTAAAATCAATCCAATGCGGTTTCGCCTCGTACAGCTGAGTGTTTGTCGCTACCTTCACTGTCGGGACAAAGGTGCCGAACGGCGTGCCTCTCCCCGTTGTAAAGAGGACAATTTGGCAGCCCGCCGCCGCCAATGCGGAGGAAGCGATCAAATCATTGCCAGGCGCGCTCAAAAGCGTCAGCCCTTTTGTCTTGAGCACTTCGCCGTATTTCAAGACATCCGCGACAGGAGAAATCCCCGCTTTTTGCGTGCAGCCCAGCGATTTATCCTCAAGCGTAGAAATACCTCCTGCTTTATTGCCCGGTGAAGGATTTTCGTACACCGGCTGATCATGTTTTATAAAATATTGTTTGAAATCATTGATTAAATCGACAATTTTATGAAACACTTCTTCATTGGCAGCCCGCTGCATCAGGATGGTTTCCGCACCGAACATTTCCGGGACTTCCGTCAGCACCGTGCTCCCTCCCTGAGCGATGATATAATCTGAAAAATGGCCAAGCAGCGGGTTTGCCGTTATACCGGAAAAACCGTCCGAACCTCCGCATTTCAGCCCGATTTTCAGTTCGGACAGCGGAATGTCTTCTCGCCTATCCCCTTTGGCCGCTTCATGAATCTCCTTCAGCAAAGCAACGCCTGCCTCCATTTCGTCGGTCACAGACTGGGATTCGAGAAATTTCACCCGATTCAGGTTCACGTCCTGCAGTGCTTCCTTCATTCCTGCCAGCTCATTGTTTTCACAGCCAAGCCCTAACACCAAGACACCGCCGGCATTTGGATGGCGAATGGCATTCAGCAGGATTTGCTTCGTATTTTCGTGGTCGTCGCCAAGCTGCGAGCATCCGTATTGGTGTTTTAACACGAGCACGTTATCGAATGGAGCGATATCCCCCGTTTCTCTGACAAAACGCTGGAGCATTTTTTCAGCTATCCCATTGACGCAGCCGACAGTTGGCACAATCCACAATTCATTGCGTACACCGGCAGCTCCGTTTTCTCTTTTAAATCCTTTAAACGTCCGGTTCTCATTTGAGTACGGATTTTCATCAAATCTCGGTGTATAGCTGTATGTTTGGATATCAGACAGGTTTGTTTTTGTATTATGGACATGAATATGCTCTCCGATGGATATATCTTGTGATGCATGCCCGATTGGAAACCCGTATTTGATGATGCTGTCGTTTTCTTTGATAGGCTGAAGCGCAATCTTGTGGCCTCTTTTTATATCATCCTTCACTTCAATCGACATGCCATCCGCATTCAGCCGCTCTCCCTTCTCAATATCCCGCAGAGCAAGAAGGACATTATCTTGTTTATGAATCTTTATAAATGACTTCATCGTACCTCTCCCCTTTGTGTGCAGCATTGTTCAAGAGCCCGCTGCATTCCCAGCTCATGAATATGATTCAAGTAATCAGCGACTCTCTCAGTCAGCCTCGGTATCTCGTTCAGATCTGCCCCCCACAGCCGCTCTTCGCCTAACACCCTTGAGGCGATACGGAGCATGTCTCCATTCTCCTGATGCCACACCTCTTTGAAAAATTGAAGAACAGCCGGATCATCCTGCAATTTCTCGTTTCCCTGATAAAAATACAAAAGAGCGCTGAAAGAAAACACCAAGCGTTCAGGAAGCTGTCCCTTCTGTTCAGCATATTCCTGAATGGTCGGCAGGTTTCTCGTTTTGAATTTGGAAACGGAGTTCAATGCAATGCTTTCTAGATAATGCTTAATATACGGGTTTTTGAAACGATTCAGCACATCATCAGCATATTGAGAAAGCCCTTCCATTTTTAAAACAGGAAGAATGTCGTCACCGATCATCTCTCTAATAAACTGCCCCACTTCCGGATGCTCGACAGCATCCCGCACAGTTTTTAAGCCGTATAATAAAGCAACTGGCGTCATTGCCGTATGAGCGCCATTTAAAATTCTCACTTTTTTAATCCTGTAAGGGGTCAGGTCGCTGACAATCTTTGTATGGAGCCCGGCAGCTGCAAAAGGCAGTTCTTCCCCAATCCAATCCGGCCCCTCGATAACCCATAAATAATACTGCTCTCCCACAACTATCAGTTCATCTTGATAGCCCAGATCTGCAGTAATCTCATCAATGCTGTCGACAGGAAAGCCCGGGACAATGCGGTCTACTAAACTATTACAAAACGTGTTGGCATCATGAATCCACTGTGTAAACCCTTCTTCCAGCTTCCATAGATCTGCATAATGAAGAATCGTTTCCTTCAGCTTTTCGCCATTATTCTCGATCAGCTCACATGGGATCAAGACACAGCCTTTAGTCTGATCTCCTTTAAAAGCTTGATAGCGAAAGTAGAGAAATGCCGTTAATTTCCCAGGGAATGTTTTTTGCGGCCTATCCTCTAAACGATCTTTTTCATCACATACGATACCTGCCTCAGTGGTGTTGGAAATGATAAACCGCAGCTCTTCACTTGAAGCCAATTCTTTGTAAGCTTCATAATCAGAAAACAGATCAATTCCGCGGCTGATTGAGTTGATAATCATATGCTCGTTTACCGCTTCTCCGTTTTTCATTCCCTGTAAAAAAAGCGTGTATAAACCATCTTGCTGATTTAACCTTTTGATTTTTTCTGACCCTCTTGGCTGCACAACTGCGACGCTCCCATTAAAATCAGTGTGTTGATTCAATTGATCAATCTGCCAATCGACAAATCCTCGAAGAAAGTTCCCTTCTCCGAATTGGAGAATTTTTTCCGGATACTGAGTATAGTGATCGTACACACTTTTATTTAGCTTCTGCATCTTCATTGCCTCCCTCTCTCATTTATGCACACGTTAACATTTTTCTGTATAAAGAATGCCCGCTGAAAACGGGCCATCACGTCGTCAATCGTCTGACTGAATCACGCACCATGAATTCTGTGTTCTCCAAGATTTTTTTTGCTTTTGTTTCCGGCTCGCTGATCAGCGTCAATAGTTTTTGCGCGCCAAGCACGCTGATTTTCTCTACTGGACGCTTCACTGTTGAAAGCCTTGGCGTAATGTATTGTGAAAATCCAATATCATCAAAACCGATCACTGAAATATCATCAGGAACGCGCAGGCCCTTTGCGAATATCGCATTCATCGCTCCGATTGCCATGTCATCATTCGAACAAAAGACAGCAGTTGGAGGATTCGGCAGTGCCAGCAGCCGCTCCATCGCTTGAAAGCCGCTTTCCATATCGTATTGCCCTTTGACACTGTATTCATGTTTGATCGGAATATGATGATGAATCAGTGCGGCTAAGTAGCCTTCCTTACGCTGCTGGGAGGATTTAAAGCCTTCGATTCCCTCGATGATGGCGATATCTTGATGTCCGTTCTTAATGAAGTATTCTACAGCTTCCTGAGAGCCTTCTTTGTCATTGGACAAAATATTCGTGATGCTGCGGTCATCAATATCGCGATTCAGTACCACAAGCGGGATGTTTTTTTCTCGAATATGATAAATAAAAGAATTATCAATGTCACTTTGGCTCATTAAAATGATGCCGTCATATCTCATCGGCGTAACGGAGTCATAGTTTTTCAGATCATCGATGCCGCGCACATAGAGATTGTAATCCTCACTTATGGCTTGATTTACGCCTTTGATTGTGTCAGCAAAGAAGCTGTGTGAAGTTCCGTTTGTGATGCTTGTAAAGAAAAGCCCGATCGTATGTGACTTTTGCATCGCCAGGCTTTTCGCGTTTACATTCGGTGTATAGTTGAGCTGTGCTGCGAGCTCTAGTATTTTTTTTTTCGTATGTTCTTTAATGTAAGGACTGTTGTTGAGTGCTCTGGAAACGGTTGTGTGGGATACGTTTGCGAGTTTTGCGATATCTTTTATGGTTACCATCTAATTCCCTTCCTTATCATACCGGCTGCGATTAGTTACTGTATATTGTATCATCAAACATACCGCCTCTCCCACTATATTTCCAGATTAATAAGACACCGGATTCTCCGCTTCTGTTCCTGCTGGTTTGCCGATGATCGGACGGACAAAACGAATAACAGCTAGTGAAGCAAAGACAGCTAACCCTCCGGCAAGCAAAAATGCTCCAGAAAACGTGCCCGTTCGGTCAACAATAAAGCCGGTTAAAGCCGGGCCTATAATTCCTGCCGTGTTAGCAAGGAAATGCATGAATCCGCCTACAGAACCGACATTGTTTTGATCAACCACATCTTGAATGACAGCCCAATAGATAGCGCCTGTCAAATAGAGAAAGAACACTGATAAAGCGACAAGTGTGACAGCGCTCGCAGTAGTTGTCACAAGCCCGGCCAAACCAATCAGGACCGCTGAGGAAAACAAACATGAGACAAGCACAACCTTGCGCGAGAACAGCACACCTTTTCGGGCTGTTTTTTTGTACACATAGTCGGAAACAAATCCCCCCGCTGCAAGGCCGATAAAGCCTAAAATCCACGGAATGACCGTGATGACACTCATCGATTCAACACTTAGTCCCCGCTCTTCAACAAGGTAGCTCGGAAACCACGTCAAAAAGAAGAAGAGGATGTAGTTGTAAGCGAAAAAAGCAAACGCCGTAAACAGGACTGTTTTTTGCTTCAGGTAAAAGGTGAGCGGAATTTTTTCTCTAGGAGGCATTTCTGCTTTGATTGCCGGTGCATCCCCCATCGCTACTGGCGGCTTCTCTTTGACAAACTTGAACCAGAGCACTGCCCATATTAATCCAATAATCATAATGAGAACGAAGGATACCTTCCAGCTGAACGCGATTGCGATCATGCCGACGATCGGGCCGGAAATGGCTCCCCCGAGCGGCGTTCCGCTGTTGGTCACACCGACAACGGACGCCCGCTGGGTCGGCGGGAACCAGTTATTCACCATTTTGTTGATGGTCGCAGACAGCGGGCCTTCTCCCATTCCGAAGAGGATGCGTATAATCAGCAGGCTGACAAAACCAAAGGCGAGGGCGACTGCTCCGCTGAACAGCGACCAAACGACCATGGCGACAAACAAGGTCATCTTTGCCCCGTAGCGGTCAGATGCCACGCCCCCAAGAAAGTTAAAAATGGCATAACCAATCGAAAAACTGCTGAAAATCAAGCCCATTTGCGTGGCAGATAATGTGAGATCATCTTGAATAAAAGGAGCTGCAATGGAAAGTGCCGAGCGATCCAGGTAATTAATCACTCCTGCCAGGAACAAAAAAAGGATAACGGGAAGCTTATCTTTTGAGAACATCTCAACCTCACCCCTATGTTGGTTCAGCTTCTGTTGCGCTGCTTTCGTTACACGCCTGAATAAGCCATAAATCCTCCATCGACAGGAACAGTGACCCCGGTGACAAAACCGGAATAGGATTCATCCGCCAGCCAAAGAAGTGTGCCGAGCAGGTCCTCTGGTTTTCCAAAACGCTTCATCGGTGTTCCCGCAATAATTTTGTTAGAACGTCCGGTTAAGGTTCCGTCTCGATTGATCAGCAGATCATGATTTTGTTTTGTCAGAAAAAAGCCTGGGGCAATCGCATTGACCCGCAGTCCGGTTTCAGCAAAATGAACGGCCATCCACATCGTAAAGTTATTGATCGATGCTTTGGCGGCACTGTATGCCGGAACCTTCGTCATAGGTGAATAAGCACTCATTGAAGATAGATTGATAATCGCCGGTGAATCAGCCTTCAGCAGCTCTTTTCCAAACACTTGAGAGGCCAGAAACGCACCGGTGAAGTTGGTAGAGAATACAGTTGAAAAGCCCCCCTCATCCATATCAAAAAAGGATTGGCCTTCTCCTGCTTCTACATATGTCTCCACATCGGTTATCGCGTCAGGATGATTGCCGCCAGCCCCGTTAATTAACAGTTCGACAGAGCCAAATCGGCCGAGGATGTCCTCCTTTGCCTGCACAAGTGACCTCCTGTCCAGCACATCCGCAGAAACAGAGCAAGCTGTGCCGCCAGCCGCCATAATCTGCTTCACGACCGCTTGGCCTTTTTCAGCCGTCCGATTCAATATCGCCACCTTCATGCCATGGCGGGCAAGCTCCCGGGCCATCGCTGAACAAAGCACGCCGCTGCCACCAGTGATGACAGCCGTTTTACCAGCCAGGTTCTCATGCAGCGGGATCATACTTCCACCTCTTTTTTTGCCATTGCTTCATAGGCGTCCCACAGCCCGTTCAAATACATGATGCCAAGTGCCCGATCGTATAGGCCATATCCCGGGCGGCATTGCTCACCCCAAAGATGGCGCCCATGATCCGGTCTGACATATCCTTTGTAATCCTGCTTACGCAGTTCTTCCATCACGCCTTGAATGTTGATCGAACCGTCTTTCGTCAGATGAGATGTTTCAATAAAATCGCCATTCTCAAAAATTTTCACATTGCGAATATGTGAAAATGGAGCGATGCCGGCATACGTCTTAGCAATCTCCACCATGTCATTAGCGGGATTGGCTCCCATTGAACCTGTACAAAGAGTGATGCAATTAGACGGTGAATCCGATATCGCCCTTAGCCTCCTATAGCTTGCCTCCCCTGTGATAATACGCGGCAGCCCGAAGATCGGCCATGGCGGGTCATCCGGATGAAGGGCCATTTGAACACCGTGACTTTCTGCAACCGGAAGAATTTCCTGCAAAAAGAATGATAGATTGTCCCATAGCTGTTCTTCATCGACCGTTCTGTAGGCTGCAAACAGCTCTTTGATCCGAGCTAATTTTTCGGGCTCCCACCCCGGCAGTGTCATGTCAGATGCTTGCTCCACCGTCCGAATCAGCTCTTGGGGCTCAAGGCTCTCCACCTTGGCCTTTTCAAAAAACAGAGCGGTTGATCCATCTTCCAGTGGACGAAACATGTCCGTGCGTGTCCAATCAAAAACCGGCATAAAATTATAGCAGATCACTTTCACGCCAAATTCGGCAAGATTGCGGATGGTTTGTTTGTAGTTTTCAATATACCGGCCGCGTTCTTCGTTACCGAGTTTAATCGCTTCATGAACATTCACGCTTTCTACAACTTCAGTATGAAAACCATAGGATTGAATATATTCGGTCTCGGCTCTGATTTCTTCTTTTTCCCATACATCGCCGACAGGTTTTTGATGGAGAGCCCAGACGATGCCTTTGACTCCGGGAATTTGCTTCACGTGTTCCAGTGTGACTGTATCGTTGCCTCGGCCATACCATCGAAATGTCATATTCATGTGTACACCTCCGGATTCAGTGGATTAATCAAACGTGATAACGGCTTTTCGCACCTGATCTGGATGCTCCTTGATAAACTGAAATGCGTGATGGACGTCATCTACTGAAAATGTATGGGTCACCAGCCCGTTATGCGCTAACCGTCCTTTATTCAAAAGCTCTACCACCTTGGGAAACTGATTGGTCTGCAATCTCGATCCGGTTATCGTGACTTCTTTTTTTGTAATCGGCAGCTGAGAAATTTGTGCCGCTTTTTCATCAAATCCAAGCACCACCACATGTCCCGCGGGAGAAACGACCTCAACTGAAAGCTCAAAAGTCGCCGGCAGACAAACCGCATCAATGACCACATTGGCTCCTTCATTCCCAGTCCATTCCCGGACCCGCTCAGCAACATTTTCTGTTTGGGCATTCACGACAGCGTCGGCACCGTTTTCTTTCGCAAATGCCAGCCGCTCGTTATTCAAGTCAGTCATCATGACGGCAGCGCCCGCCAGCTTAGCCATTTTCAACACACAGATCCCGATGGGCCCCGCTCCCTGAATCAGAACGGTATCACCTTTTTCCACCTGGCCCCTCCACACTGCCTGGGCGCCTATCGTGTAAGGCTCGGCCATGACCGCTTCTTCCCAAGGCAAGTCCTTTGATACAACGTGAAGCTGCCTTTCCGGAAGCACTACATATTCCCGCATGCCGCCATCCTCATGTACGCCAAACACAGAAAGCTTGGCACAAACATTCGGGCGCCCTTTGCGGCAGGCGTAACACGTTCCGCAATAAGAAATCGGCTCAATCACAACGTGGTCACCGGTTTTAAGGCTCTGTACATTCGCCCCAACTTCCTCTACTTGTCCCGTTACCTCGTGTCCGATGACTCTCGGGAGGGTGGCGAGCGGATTCGTGCCATGATAAATGTGCATGTCTGAGCCGCAAATCCCGACTCGCTTGACTTTCACGAGCACTTCATCATCCTTTGAAAGAACCGGCTTCTTCATCTCCACAGTCACCAGATCATACGCTTTTCGCACTTGAACCGCTTTCATTTTTCTCACCTGCTTTTTAAGAATTCATACACGCTTCGAGCAATTGATATTCCGTGTTCCTTATTTCTTTCTTCATGCAGCTGCTCGATCTCGCCGGGCACATACACTCTCTCGACTCCAGCAGCCGGCGGTGACTGCTGCAGTTCATCGAGCATGGCATCCATCTGCTCTAAAAACGTATCCCGGTCGGTAAAAAAGGACGGATTGATCGCGCAAACGTAATGTCCCAGCTTTCTTTTTTGATCAAGGCCGCTGTACATTTTGGCGATATGAGGGCCAAAAGCCGCGCCCGCCAGCAATCCGGAAAACACATCTACCACAATAGATAGTCCATAGCCTTTTGGGCCGCCGAAGGTTGAAAGTGAGACGACCTTGTAAGGATCGGTTACTGCTTCTCCGTTTTCATCGACCCCCCATCCCTCAGGAATGTCTTTGCCCTCTTCACGGGCATGCAAAATCTTCCCAAAGGCCACTTTGGATGTCGCCATATCTAAGATAAACGGTTTCTTATGCTTAGCCGGAACACCGTAAGCAATCGGATTTGTCCCTAAAAAAGGAGACCTCCCCCCAAATGGAACAACGATACTGTCCGTATGTGTCATTGCCATTCCGATCAGCTTTTCTTCAGCTGCTTTTTGCACAAAATAGCTTAGCGCTCCGCAATGGCTGCTGTTTACGGCCGTGACCATGCCGACTCCGTTTTTCTTCGCCATGTCAATTGCACGGTCCATCGCCATATCACAAATTACATGGCCGAAACCATCATCTCCGTCAAGCACGCCGGTCACAGGCCCCGTTTCTTTAAAATCAGGATGTGCTTCGGGATTGATCCCTCCCGCCCTTAGCCTGTTCACATAGTGCTCTGTTCGCAGCACCCCATGCGAATGTACAGTGCGTAAATCGGCGTGCACGAGGACATCTGCTACTTTTTCAGCATCTTGTTCATTCAAATGGGCACCGATCAGCTTGACCCGAACGAGTTCCTTTGCTTCTTCAGCCGGTATTGTTACCGTTTTCAATAAAGTGCCTCCTTTCTTTCTTTTCAGTTCTTTGGGCACCCCTAAGCGAAAACCCTTACAAACACATCATATTTACAAATTATTTTAAATATTCTTTATATTACGTTGTCAGCTCTTTTGATGAAGATCCTGAACAATCTGTGCATGCTGCTGGTCTGTGAGTTTATAAAGAAAGCCGATAATGATCATCGCTAATGCCAAAGCAATGGCCGGATACAGAAGCAGAAGCGCTTTGATTCCGATCAGCGCCTGTGCTGTCTGGACTGCATTCGGCACATAGCCGATAAGCCCCAAACCGATTCCCGAGAGAAAACCGGACAATGACTGAGCAAGCTTTCTGGAGAAATTAAAAAGTGAATATGTCGTTGCTTCTTTCCGTTCACCGGATTTCCATTCGCCATAGTCAATAATATCGGAGACAAGCGCCCACGTGATGCCATTTGGAATACTGATTCCGATAAAGGCGATACTGGCTAGAATCGTAAACACATAAACGTTTGATGGCAGCATAAAGTTGATGAGATCCGCGGCTACACTGATGCCGAAGCCGATCATTGCCGTTCGTTTCTTTCCAAACATCTTGACGAGCTTTGGCAGAAATACGACGCCCAAAAAGGAAGAACCGATAATAATAAAGTTCATATAAGCCATTAATTCAACATTGCCCAGGTTATATTGTGCGAAATAGACTAGCATGGCGGATTTAATGTTGTATGCGGAAATTGAAAAAATCGTCATCAGGACAAGGGTTAACAGCGGTTTATTCGAGATAAATGTTTTGACGACAGATGAGAGTGTTAATTTTTCTTTTGGCGCTTCCGATATGACAATGCGCTCTTTGCAATTGCGGTAGCAAATATAAAACCAAATCACACCAAGTGCGGCGAACAAGCCCATGACCACCGGGTAGCCGACCTTCGGATTATCAAACTTGACGAGCAGCGGCATCACGGCCACACTTGTGATAAACAAAGCCCCAAGTGATCCGATTTGGCGGAAAGTCGAAATAGAGGTCCGATCCTCAGAATTTTGAGTCATCGCTGCCCCTAATGAGCCATACGGAATATTCACAAATGAATAGCCGATGCCCCAAATCATATAGGATGCATATGCATAAATGAGTTTTCCGGTCGTTGATACATTGGGAGACAGAAAAATAAGAACAGTAAGCACCGCAAGCACGATGCTGCCGATTAATAGATAAGGCCTGAATTTCCCCCGTTTGCCGATATTTTTGCGATAATCAATAGATGAGCCGACAATTGGATCTGTTATCGCCGCAAACAGCTTGCTGACTAAAAAAATGCCGCCGGCCATCGCAGCCGGGATTCCCGCTACATCAGTAAAATACTTTAATAAATAAATCTGGCCGAGATCAAACATAAAACCGTTGCCAAAATCACCAAATCCATAGGAAATTTTCTCTTTCAACGAAAGCCTTTTCTCCGTTTCGACCGACACAACCTTATTTGCCAGTTCAGTTCGCATCTTTCACCTCTGTGTCTTAAGAATTTTCGGGTAGTGGTCCGCTCAGGATGACGCATGATCGTGTTGCTGAGCGGACATTTGGTTACACGTTTGCTTTCTCTTCTTGAAATTGAAAGTAGTGTTTCGCATTGTCATAGCAAATTCCCTGAACAATGCTTCCCAGAAGCTCCATATCATGCGGCACTTCGCCGTTTTCCACCCATTCCCCGATCAAATTGCAGACGATCCGCCTGAAATATTCGTGGCGCGTATAGGAAAGAAAACTTCTGGAATCGGTGAGCATGCCGATAAAGCGGCTGAAAAGCCCGACGTTTGACAACGCTTTCATTTGCTCGAGCATCCCGTCTTTTGTATCGTTAAACCACCAGGCTGTACCGAATTGTATTTTTCCCGGGGTGACACCGTCCTGAAAACTGTTGATCATGCTGGCGATGACATAGTTATCATTTGGATTAAGTGAATATAAAATCGTTTTCGGCAGCTTGTTCTTCATCTCAACTGAGTTCAGCAGCTTATATAAAGGCTTAGCAATTTCTTCATCATTCATAGAATCATAGCCTGTATCAGGTCCAAGTCTCTTCATCATTTTTGTATTCGTGTTTCTTAAAGCGTTGATATGAAACTGCATCGCCCAATCGAGCTCCGCATACAAACCGCAAAGAAACTGAAGCGTATACGTCTTAAATTTCTTCTCATCTTCATAAGAAACCTCTGTTCCTTGTAATCTGTCAGAAAAAATCCGTCCCGCTTCCTCTTTTGTCGTTTCGGCAAATACCATCGAATCTATCGCGTGATCAGACACTCTGCCGCCGGCTGAGTGGAAGAATCGCACCCGTTTTTCCAGTGCCTTTAGAAATTCATCGTAGGTTGTAATCGATATGGCTGTGGCATCTTCAAGTGCCTGCACCCAATCAGGAAAGCCTTCACGATTGATCTCAAGTCCCTTATCCGGCCGAAATCCAGGCAGCACGCTGACAGGAAAATCTTTGTCTTCTTTTAATAATAGATGGTATTCAAGAGAATCGACAGGATCATCAGTTGTGCAAACGACCTTTACATTTGATTTTACGATTAAATCCCTTGCCCCGAAGCCTTCTCCTTGAAGCAGTTCATTCGTCCGTTTCCATATAGCCGGCGCGGATTGCTCATTTAAAATCTCATAAATGCCAAAAAAACGCTGCAGTTCTAAGTGAGTCCAATTGTAGAGCGGATTGCCAATCGCCATCGGCACGGTTTTCGCCCAAGCCATAAATTTCTCCTCATCTGTCGCTTCGCCGGTAATGTATGTCTCTTCAATCCCATTGGCTCTCATGATGCGCCATTTGTAATGGTCTCCATACAGCCAAGCTTCCGTAATGTTTTGAAATGTCTTATTTTCATAGATTTCTTTCGGGCTTAAGTGGCAGTGGTAATCAATAATCGGCATGTCTTTCGCATAATTGTGATAGAGGCTGACAGCGGTTTCATTTTTCAGCAAAAAATTCTCGCCCATAAAGGGTTCCATGTCCTCACCGTCTTTCATTCTATTTCAAAATGTTAACGTTAACATTTTGATTTAATTTTATTTTACCTTTATATTCCTCTAGGATCAATCTCTTTTTTGAAAATGAAATGTTAACGTTAGCAGAAAAACAAAAAAAAGACATTGCCGGAAAGCATTCCGAAAGGAACGCTTTTGGCAATGCCCGAGTCCACAAAAAGGATTAGTAAGCCAGGCTGAAAAGTCCTTTAATGTGTGTTAAGTAGCGTACGTTACTTGCTTCTTTCATCAAGGAAGCAGGAAGACCTTTAAGCGGTGTAGAATTAGCACCAATGATGGCAACCGCGTCTTTGCGTCCGAGGCTTGCAAGTGTACCAGAGTTTACTGGCTTGAATGTTTCAAGCGTTTTGCCTTCTAAGTAAGCGAATAGGTTGTAACCGATCAGCTCACCCATTTGCCATGCGATTTGTGCAGTTGGCGGGTATGGACGGCCGTCTGGAGCGAAGTAAACTGCGCTGTCACCGGCAACGAATACATCTTCATGAGATGTAGATTGCAGGAAGTCATTTACTGTCGCGCGTCCGCGATTCACTTCAAGACCTGATTCACCGACTAATGGGTTACCTTGTACGCCGCCAGTCCAAACAAATGTGTTGGCAACAACTTTAGATCCGTCTTTCAGATCAATCACGTTTCCTTCTACATTTGTAACAGGAAGACCAGTTAAGAACTCAACGCCGCGTTTTTCAAGGCTTGCAGTCGCACGTTCGATAAGATCATCCGGAAGAACAGGAAGGATTTTCGGACCTGCTTCAACCAGTTTCAATTTGATTTCTTTATGGTCTACGCCGTATTTTTTCGCAAGGTTCGGCATGATATCAGCAAGCTCACCGACAAGCTCAACACCTGTTAAGCCGCCTCCGCCGATAAGGATTGTTGCATCAGCTTCGTTTTTCGTTTGAGAGTACTCGCGCACACGATCTTCAACATGTTGGAAGACTTTGTTCGCATCAGCAGCAGATTTCAATACCATGCTGTTTTCTTCAAGACCTGGGATGCCGAAGTAAGCTGTTACAGAACCAAGACCTACAACAAGCGCATCGTAAGATAATGTAGAACCGTCAGCAAGCGCAACTTCTTTTTTATCAACAGAGAAAGAGCTTACTTCCGCGATTTTAAGATCAATGTCTTTGCCTTTAAAAAGTTTTTCTAATGGCATTGCAACCGCTTTTTCAGACACGTTGCCTGCTGCAAGACGGTGTAATTCCGTAATGATTTGGTGAGTTGGGTATTTGTTTACCACAGTCACGCGTGCTTGTTCTTTTGTGTAATGTTTGCGAACTGTTAGAGCAGAAAGAACTCCGCCATAACCAGCGCCTAGAATGACAATATGTTTTGACATCGTATATCCTCCGTCCTTTATATCAATTTGAATCTGAGATTATTTTTGGTTTTCGCGTTCGTTCATGACTTCAAGGTAGCTGTTAGCAAAACGGAACAGCTTTTGAGCTTGAGGATCTTTCAGCATGCGCAACAGGCCGAAAAGACCAATCGTTTCGTTGCTTGCATCCGCGCGGTCTTTCGCTTCGATTGCAGTCGCAGCTACTTCTTTCGCTGTTTCTTTTACAGGCTCAAGAATTTCAGTGATAGCACCGACAGTGTCGCTTTTTAGCACTTCGTCAGTTGCTACAGACTGAGCGAAATCATAAGACTTCGTTAAAATATTCACTAACTCAGTCAGCTTCGGAAGCTGGTCAACTAAAACGGTCAGTGATTCTTGAACTTCCGGCTTTAACAGCTGATCAATAAGATCTTGCTGGCTTTGGCTGACAGACGCATTTGTTTGATCGATTGTTTCTGGCATATCCAATTCTCCTTTACTATAAGCAGTTTGCAGATTTTTTTGGAAAGGGTAGTGCCTCTCCCTGGTCTCATGCATGAAAGCATAAGAATAAGGATTGTGAATTCATGCACAATCATTTACAAAAATAAATGTTTACTACCCAGTTTTTCATCTTGCCATATTCAGTATTATTTTTATCTCAAAAATAAACAATTGAATAAGTCAAAAATCCTTTACTCTCTCTGAAAATAGCAAACACAAAAAACTCCAATTCGATTACCTTCTATATGATAACACTTTTTGAACAAAATTTGAACGTCAATTGCTTCGATTATGAAATTAATTTATATGGAGCCCATGTCATAACATTTCTGCGACACTAGTTATTGACAATCCAGCAATTTTCTCCCCTTCACTTTACCCATATTCCCAATAGAGGTTCTCTTTTTCCTGTGATCGGATCTTTCGCCGGCAATGACACCTGCTTGATCTGTTTCATCGCTTCCTCCCATTCATTCGGCTCTCCCGTCTTCATATCATAATGAACGCCTCCCGGATAGGCGCCAACGACGGTAAAATCGGCGCTTGAGCTTAGCTTTTTATGGCCGACTCCAGCTGGAATCACGACTGCGTCGCCGGATTTGAAAGGAATGGCGGCCCCTTTTTCTCCCCCAAATTGAATCACAGCCTCTCCCCTAACTGCAATCAGGACTTCATGCGTATTGCTGTGATAATGATGGTATGGAAAAACACTCCCTGACCAGCTGTTAGACCAGCCATGCCGGTTGACGATCCGCTCTGCCTGACCGGTGTCCTTGAGTGCGTTTTGATACACAACAAGCGGAAAATCAGGGTGATTCGGAATCCTGCCGTCATCCTGAAAGAAGTACGTCTGTGTCCTTGCTTCCAACAATCTCACCTCCATTTTTTGTCTTCCACACTTAGCGGTTCGCAAAACATGCTTATTTTCTCACGACTCCATTGATCTGTGCGATATCGAATAGTATAGTATAAAAAAATAATGCCAGAATGAGGGATATCATGAAAGCAATCGTTATCGGAATATTGGCTTCACTCTTTTTCGCCGTTACCTTTATTTTAAACAGAGCGATGGAGTTATCCGGAGGCAGCTGGCTTTGGAGCTCTTCGCTGCGCTTTATTTTTATGGTTCCGTTTTTATGTTTGATAGTCATCATGAGAGGGACATTCGCCCCTCTCTTACAAGAGATGCGGAAAAAGCCGTTCTTTTGGATTAAATGGAGCTTTGTCGGCTTCGTGCTTTTTTACGCGCCGATCACATTTGCAGCTGCATACGGTCCAGGTTGGCTCGTAGCCGGGACCTGGCAAATCACAATTGTAGCCGGTGTTCTGTTATCTCCATTTTTCTATGTCAAAAAAGACATGCCGGACGGGCCGCAGCTCGTTCGGCAAAAGATTCCCCTTGTTTCACTTGGCACTTCCGTGATCATCCTGATCGGAGCGGCACTGATACAGCTTCAGCATGCAGAATCGCTTTCTGGGAAGATGCTGCTTTTCAGTGTGCTGCCGGTTGTCATTGCGGCTTTTGCTTATCCGCTAGGAAACCGGAGAATGCTCGAAGAATACGGGGGCCGGCTTGATACATTTCAGCGTGTGCTGGGGATGACCTTGGCAAGCCTTCCATTCTGGCTTATAGTAGCAGCTTGCGGCTGGTGGTCAGACGGCCTTCCGACAGCTGGCCAAACCGTTCAATCCTTTATCGTGGCCGTCAGCTCAGGCATCATTGCGACCGTTTTATTTTTCTGGGCCACTGATATGGTCAGAGACAATCCGCAAAATCTCGCAGCCGTTGAAGCAACTCAATCCGGTGAAGTGATTTTCGCGCTGCTTGGTGAAATTGTTCTGCTGTCAGGCGTTTTCCCATCGCTTTTATCATTTGCCGGTTTATTCATTATTATAGCGGGGATGGTGTTACATACCTTCGCTTCACAGCCGGGAAAACCGAAAAAGAAAACACAGTCAAATCTGACCGCGTAGCATCTGCCGGAGAACGGGTGAAAGCCTGTTCTCCTTTATTTTTGCTACCAAAAGGCATCTGTTTCACGTTATAGTTAAATATAGTATAAGCCTACTTTACTGAAAGGTGATTATTGTAATGGAAGCAAACAATCAAACACAATACAAACCAGCCATCTCCTTCAGATCAGTCAAAAAAAGCTATGAACAAGACGGACAAACCTATGATGTATTGCAGGATGTCACCGGAGACATTCAACAGGGCACAATCGTGGCCGTTTTAGGTCCTTCCGGTTCAGGCAAAAGCACCCTCCTGTCCATGTGCAATTTAATGAGAACGCCTGACAGCGGCGAAGTAAATATATACGGAAAGGAAGTCCGAGAATGGAATGTCAATGAGCTGAGGCGAACGGCAGCCCTCGCATTTCAATCGGCGCCCGTCCTCGACGGGACAGTGCGTGATAATCTAAGTCTGGTCCAAAGGCTTCACCAATCACAGCTGTACTCCCCTGAAGAGCTTGCTTCTTTTACAGGGCTCCCGCCAGAGCTGTTAGACAGAAGCGCCAAGGACTTATCGGGCGGACAGCGGCAAAGGCTGTCACTAGCCAGAACGCTCGCAAATCCTTCCTCTATTCTATTATTAGACGAAATCACGTCGGCCTTGGACCCGGTTTCTGCTCTTGAAATTGAAAAGCTGATCAAACGTCAGCATCAAGAGAAAAAATGGACGGTCATGTGGGTGACTCATAATATGGAGCAGGCAAAACGAGTTGCCGATACCATTTGGTTTATGGCGGATGGACGGCTTCTGGAAACTGCAGCAACCGAAACATTTTTCTCCAATCCGCAACATGAAGCAGCGAGAGACTTTTTGAAGGGAGGCACTCGGTAATGGATTACCTTTCCCTCTCTTTAACGATGATCTTTGTTTTGATCGCCTTGTTTTTATCAAAATCCTTTAAAGCAGGCGTAGAAAAAGACATGATCATCGCCACCATCCGGGCCGCGGTACAGCTGCTTATCATCGGTTATGTACTGTCGCTGATTTTCCGCGGAGACCATCCCGTTTTTATCCTGCTGATGGTGCTGTTAATGCTGGCGGTGGCGGCGCAAAATGTCATCAAACGAAAGAAAAATACAATCGGCTCGTTTTGGAGAGTGTTCGCCGCGTTAGCGATTGTAGAAATTGTAACGCAGGGAATTCTGCTGTCTCTTCATATCATCCCGCTTACGGCCCGATATGTCATTCCGATCAGCGGAATGGTCATCGGAAATTCAATGGTGCTCTCGAGTCTGTTTTTAAACCGGCTCAGCTCAGAAGTCGAAGTTCGCAAAGAAGAAATTCAATTAATATTGTCTCTTGGAGGCACACCGAAGCAATCTATACAGCGTATTCTTACTTCTGCGATGAAAATGAGTATGATCCCGACGCTGGAAAGCCAGAAAACACTGGGGCTTGTTCAGCTTCCAGGCATGATGACAGGCCAGATTTTAGCGGGCGCGGACCCGATTCAGGCGGTTCGCTTTCAGCTCTTAATCGTGTTTACAACGATGGCGTCAGCGGCGCTGACATGTGTGATTTTAAGCGTGCTGACATACCCGTCATTATTCACCGCGCATCAGCAGCTGAAGCAGAATGGATGACAGACAAAAGCCGCTTTTCCCTTGGAAAGCGGCTTTTTGTACTGGTTATTCCTTTTCTTCATAATACTTGGACAGCTCAACAATCATCGCGCCCATCCGCTCAATCTCCGGCGCAAGCAGTCTCGTGATGCCTTCTTCCCGCAGTGCTTCAGCAGTCACTTTTCCGACAGCCGCAGCGATGGCGCGCTCTTCGAATACAGCCTTCACTTCATTAATATAGCCGTGCCCCTTGGCAAAATCAAACAGGGAACGAACCTGAATTGCCGTTGTAAAACAAACGGCGTCGATCTCACCGTTCATCAGCTCCCGGCATAACCGCTCCACCGTTTCCTCCTCTGGCGGGATGTGCTGATAAGGCAGAATCGGCAGGACAGACGCGCCCTTTTCTTCAAGAAATGCCATGAGGACCGGTGCTTTTTCTCCATGAAGCTGCACCATGACTGTTTTTCCTGAAAAGTCGTGAGATTCCAAGGAACGGATTAAACCTCTTGTTGTCCCGTCTTCATCCGAAGCTTCCGGGGTGATCCCAAGCTTTTTCAGCGCAGCCAGCGTTTTGTATCCCCGGCATGCCGCTTTCGCTTGGCGAATGGCCTGCAGAAACTCATCTTTCAGACCGATTTTCTCTGCCATATCGACAAGAGTCTCCGTGCCGATGCCTGTCGTGAAAATGACCCAGTCAGCTTTTTCCTCCACAAACGTCCGCAAATCCGGCTCCACCTGCTTCTCTGCTAAGTAAACCGTGCCTTGGAGAGGCCGGATGACAGGAGTTCCGCCCTGTTTTTCAATGATCGTGCTGATTTCTTCCGTTTTTCGGGAGCCCCCGATTGCCACGCGCTTTCCATGTAACCCTTTTCCCATACCCGTTTCTCTCCTCTTTGCATAGGCTTTTTATGTATACAAGTTTAATAAAGCTATTGTGGCGCAAACCAAGGGAGAAATCAAGATAAACCCAAGCCTCTAAAATCCATTTGAATACACCTGAAGCTTGCTGTAATATAGACAGCAGATACGTTTGCTAACGGGGGATCGCCATGGAAACAAAAAAAGAAGAATATGAAACAAAAGGCTACGATACATCGATCGTTTACGAATTCAATGAATATCCGGACGTCCGCAGCGGGCGCTGCGATAACTGTGATTACACACTGTTCAAAAGCTCTGTAAAAGGCGGAAAATTTCTTAGAGAATGCCGGAGATGCGGGATGAAAAAAAATATTTAACAAAAAACCGAAATCTAATTTTTGATTTCGGTTTTTGTGATTTATTGCGGTACAGCGGATTTTTTCATAAACGCTTCAATCTCAGCTGCTGCACGCTCCGCTCCGCCTGCTTCTTTTACATCCTTTTGCATATTCTTGACGCGGCTGAGCACCTCTTGATCATTGGATACGGCCTGCACTGCTTCCTGTAGCTTGGAAACACTAACGTCCTCTTTCGGCAAATAAACACCAAGGCCTAATTCATCGACACGCTTAGCAGTGAGCTCCTGCTCATACATTTGCGGAATGACGACAAGCGGCACACCGGCATTCATCGCTTCCATCGTACTGTTCATTCCGCCATGAGAAATAAACAAATCGGCTTTCGCCAATACCTCAAGCTGGGGCACACTTTGGCGAATGGTAAAGTTAGCAGGGATATCATCCAAGCCTTCAGGATCAATCGTTTTCCCGACGGACATGATCACTTGCCATGAAGAACCTCGAAATGCCTCGATGCACATCTTGTAAAATTCCGGCCAGGCGTTAAACGCCGTTCCCAATGAAATCAGCATAAGCGGGTGATCACCCTTTTCAATTTTCAAACTATCTTGTTCCGTCCGTTTTCCAAGGGATGGGCCGACAAAACAGAAACGGTCATCGAACGTCTCATGCTGAATCTGAAAGGATTTCGGCATAAAGACAATATTTAATGCTTCCGGCACAGCTAATTGTTCAAATGAAACAGCCGGCAATTGCTCTTGCTCCAAGTAAGCTTTAAATTCAGCCTCTGCTTCTCTTATTTTTTTCAGCATGTCTTCATTTCCGAGCTGAAAGGATTCATTTTGGGCATATGACGAACAGAGCTTAATGACCGGCACATTAAGCTTGTCAGCAAACAATTTTCCAGCCAGCGCGACAAAATCATAAATGATCAGATCAGGCTGATCATCCTTATATAAATCCTCAAGCTGCGGCAGAATGCTGAGTGATTCTTTCAAAAGACTGAGCGTCGCGTCATTCTTTTCCATCATCTCCCTGATTTGCTTAGGATCAATATTCAAGGATGTATGATAGATCAATGCTTCTCCACCGGCTTGCTGAACAGCGGGCGCAAACTCCTCAGTCGTCGCATACGTGACACGATGCCCTTTCTCACAAAGCTTTTCCACTAATGCAAGCGTAGGATTGACATGCCCGTACGCCGGGATATTGATCATCGAAATATGGTGCTTTTTCATGAATCTCCAGTCTCCTTATCTATTAAATTTTCACACGGAAGCTCTTTAATCCGTATATCACGCTGTTTTCAATCGGAGTGATACTGACGCTTTCCATATGAGGAAAAGCAGAAATCAAAGACGTTAACGCGATCTTTGCTTCAAGACGGGCAAGCGGTGCCCCAAGACAAAAATGGATGCCGTGTCCAAACGCGATATGCGGATTAGGATGGCGGTGAATATCAAACAGGTGTGCCCTGTCAAACTTCGTTTCATCACGATTTGCAGATGCCACAAAAGCCAGAACCATATCACCTTCTTTAATGAGGTGTCCCCCGATCTCCGTATCCCGTTTGGCAATTCGCCTCAAAACCGGTGCAGGCGCCCTGAAACGCAGGGCCTCCTCAACAGCCTGAGGCACTAGTTCAGGATGGCTGCGAAGTTCATCATACACATCCGGCGTTTCTAATATGCTGTACATCGCATTTGAAATCAGGTTTGTCGTGGTTTCATTCCCAGCCACCAGCAGCAGCGTGCAAAACGGAACCAGCTCTTCTCCGGACAGCTTCTCGCCTGTTTCTTCCGCTTCCACTAAAATTGAAATGATGTCCTGTGCCGGTTTGTTCCGCTTTTCTTCAATGATGTTGGCAAAAAACACGGCCAGTTCTTCCTCGCACTTGTTTCGTTCTTCTAAAAAAGCTTTTTCAGCTTCTTCACTTTTATCCTTCGGCGTGCTGACCAGAAGATCAGACCATGTTTTAAACTGATCCATATGCTCCGAAGGCACTCCGAGCAGCTCAGATATCACGATAACCGGTAACGGATATGAAAAATCGTGAACAATGTCAAACTCCCTTCGCCCCTGAAATTTTTGAATCAGTTCATCTGTGATTTCCTGAATTCTCGGTTCCCATTGTTTCATCACACGCGGCGTGAAGGCTTTATTCACTACAGAACGGATTTGCGTATGCCTCGGTGGGTCCATGTTAATGATGGAATTTCCAATAGAACTCGACTGCTGCGGCATATAACTGGAAAACAGCTCTTTATCCCCAATGACTTTTTTGACATCATCATAAAGAAAAACGCTCCACACTTGGTTTTCTTCATCAAAGGAAACAGGCGCATCCTTTCTCATCGATTCGTACCATGGAAACGGATGATAAGCATCCTGTTTGTTTTTTCCATTGAGCAACGCTCGCTGCAAGGCTTGCCGGCGGTTTAACACATTCATGCATTGTCACTCCCCTTGAAAGAATTCAGCAATTGACGTTCCATTTCACCTCCCGCTTTCGAAAAAGAGAGGGACTACCAAATATAATCAAATTGATAACAGCAGGCAGGCGATCACGATGTTCGATGCAGGCATCATATATTCCCCCTCGAATTTCGTTCATCTTACCATAATCTTTCAATTTTTTTCTATTCTGCACTGCTGTTTTGGCTCACAACGTGACCTTAGGCATAAGCACGCAAATCCAATATGCATTCAATTGCACCGCTCCAATCAGAAAATACCCCTATTTCCAACCAATAGCACTAACCTAAAAAAATGACTTTTCCATTATATAAAACAAGCTGATTCTATGATTAAATAAAAGGTAAAAGGTGAAGGAGAGAACAACATGTCAGCACAGACTGATTTCAAAAAACAAGTTGTCGGCATCCTACTTTCACTTGCATTTGTATTGTTTGTGTTCTCTTTTTCTGAGAGACATGAAAAACCGCTTGTTGAGGGAAAAAAGCAGGAAAACTGGCATACTGTCGTCGACAAAGCCTCTGTCGAGATTTACGGCAGCCGATTAGTTGAAGAAAACAAATTAAAGCAAAAACTCGGCCATAAACAAGCCGATTCTATTTTGACCCTTCTGAAACTCGCCAATGAAAAACATATTGCGCTATAAAAAAGAAAGAGCCTTCCGGGCTCTTTCTTTGTTTAGTCACATATCGTATTCTTTTCTGGATGGCGCAAAAAGTCAAACAGCATGCTGAGCTGTGAAGGTGTGTTTCGTTTTGGAGAAAGCGGCGGGAGCCTGTCTTCCGGAAAAAAAGCGGTATGGTTCGTCTCAATTCCTGTTTCCCCCTGCCCGCCTGTTATGCTGCATTCAATGAATATCTTATAGTAATGATATGGCTGAGGCGGATGAGGGTGCTTATGGCTGTCTAGCACGGCCAGCAATCGGGACGGTTCAGTATCGTAACCCGACTCTTCTTTGATTTCTTTGATCACGTTTTCAGCCGGTGATAAACCAATCTCACAAAACCCGCCCGGCAGTGACCACAGCTCATCATGCTTCTCCCGAACAAGCAAAATCTGATTCTCTCGAAATACTGCTCCGCGAACATCCGCTTTCGGTGTCGGATAGCCTATCTCGCCCTTCCATAAATCAGTGATAACTTCAATTTCCGTCTGAGAGTAATCCACCATCATCTCTACGCTGAGCTTCATCAGCTCTTCGTACCTTTCCCTGTCATACACATCCTTGGAAAAAGCCAGCCCCGCTTGTGCGATTGCCCGAATCCGCTGTGCACGTTCTAGCCATTTGGTTTGCATAATTGATCACCTCACTACCATTTTATACTATCAATCTCTTTTAAAATAAAAAAAGCATGCTCCGATTTTCCGGTGACATGCTCAAAAGATACCTTAATTCAGTTTTACGAAATATGTAATATCCTCTGTTTCAAAATTTAAAAATGATGGATTATATGACAGATTAAGGTTTTTTTCTCCTTTTGGAATCACGAAACTGACTGTGCCTGTTACCTTTTTACCCGAGGCTAACTTTCCTGATTTAAGGCTTGTTTTCAGGTCAGCAGTAGATACTATGTTGGCTCTGATCGATTGATCTTTGCTGTCTTTCAATTCAAAACCGCCACTCGTATAATTGAAAGACTTGTCGCTTGTATTTTCGATCGTTACCTCAGCTATTAAAAATTCTTCATTATTATTTATTGTTTTTTCTTTGTCGCCAATTTTTGTCTTATACTCGCCTTGTTCTGCCGTCGTATATACTTTATTGACCGAGAAATTTGTGCTGGAAGCTTTAAAAGTTTCGCCTACTTTATGCACTTTTTCATCCGTTTTGATTTCTTTTTCCTCTGTTTTCTTTTCCGTTGCTGTTGCTTCTTTCTTTTCTGTCTTTTGCTCAGCTGACGCATCACTGGACTGGCTGCACGCAGAAAGCGCAAATCCAATCGTTAGCACAAACAAAATGAATAATGCTTTTTTCATTGCTGTTCCTCCATCTAAAGTAATCGTTTTCTATTATAATCACGCTTTTCCTTTTCTTAACAGGGAACAAAGTAACAAATTACTCTATCATATCCATTCATAGTATAGGTCAGCCAATGACATAGATATTTATCCTTTACTGGAAAAAATACTGGACAGGCCGGTGATGGCATATCATTTTCCAAAACAAAAGCTTCTTTGTCTAGTTTCTAATTTGGGTATTTATACCTGGTTCACGAGGCTCATCTCACAAAAAACCCGAGCTGGCAGCAGCCGTCTCGGGCAGGTGATCAATCTCGCTTATTCATTTCCCTTTTCTCTCGGGGTTCCTGATGATGTTTTTGGTGCTCGGGAGGCTGAGTCGTGCGTTCCAGCTCCTTTGTATCTTGTCCCATTCCTTTTAAAAAGGAGAAAAGCAGTGTAACTGCTTTGTTGATTTCCGGGTCTTTGAGCGAGCGGATGATATCAAAATAACCTGTTTTCTCTTCGCTGTCCTTCTGTTCCACCGCGTTTGCCACACCCGCATTCACTTTCAAAATGAGGGGCTCCAGCTGTTTCACATCCAGCATGCCTAGCGTTCCAAACAGAAGAAGCAAATTTTTCAACGTATTGGCTGTTTCCTCTGTATCTGCCTTTTTCACTAAGATGTCAAGGACTTTATCTCCTTGGCCAAAAAGGCCGCGGAGCAATGGCAAAACACCACGCTCGTTCATGTGGCCAATCATATGCAGCGTTTCAAGAATGGCTTCCTTATTCTCGACTAATGCATCTTCAATTTCTTTCATATCACGCTTTCTCTGATCCTCTTCGGTTATCTCGATTTTCTGAATTCGTTTAATCGCTTTAGCCATTATGCCCAATCCCCCTTTTCACAGCGTCGCCAGGGAAAATATAATCCTTCCGCGCCCATTTCTTTTGTACCTGCACACCGATTTGCGGCTGCGGATTCCCGTTGCGGTGATTGATCTTAGGCAGCGGATTGCTTCCGTCGTACTTCAAAATTTCCATCTTGGCTGATGTTTCTTTATAAGCAGGCGTATCGGTATCCTTATCGGCATGGCTGCCTGTTAACAGGTTGATCGCTGCTTCCCCTGAATCGTTCATTGGCAGGTATACTTCCTTCCCTTTGACACGATCAGTGATCACGCACTTCACTTTGACATTTCCGAAAGGCGATGTGAGTCTGACAAGGGTTCCGTCCTGAATCCCCCGTTCTGCCGCGAGTTCAGGAGAAATTTCTAAGAACACTTCCGGTGTTTTCTTCGAAATGCCTTTTGATTTGTAGGTCAGGTTCCCTTCGTGGAAATGCTCCAAGAGCCGCCCATTGTTGACGTGGATATCATATTCCTCACCGAACTCTTCAGGTTCTGTCCACTGAACAGGATAGAGAATGGCTTTGCCGTCTGGGAAAGGGAAGCGCTCAGTAAAAAGTAAAGGCGAATCCTTTCCATCAGCGCTTACAGGCCATTGCAGGGAGTTGTACCCTTCAAGGCGCTCATAGGTGACGCCGGCATAAATCGGCGACAGCATGGCTGCTTCCTCCATAATGTCTCCAGGGTGCTCATAGTGCCAGTCAGCACCGAGTTTATTGGCAACCTCCATAATAATCTGCCAGTCAGGCTTTGATTCGCCCAGCGGTTCAAACACCTGATACAGCCGCTGAATACGGCGTTCAGTGTTTGTAAAGGTTCCCTCTTTTTCAAGGCTTGGGCTCGCAGGAAGAACAACATCAGCAAACTCGGCTGTACGTGAAAGGAAAATATCCTGCACCACAAAGAAATCAAGCTTTTCATATGCGGCGTGTACATGATTGATATTGGAATCGACCAGACCCATTTCTTCACCTTTTACATACATCGCTTTCAGCTGGCTGGAATGGATTTTTTCGATCATTTCGTGGTTGGTCATGCCCGGCTCCTTCGGCAGCGGTACACCCCACGCCCGCTCGTATTTTTGGCGGACTTGTTCGTCCGTCACTTTTTCATACCCCGGCATTCTGTCAGGCATGCTTCCGAAGTCACTTGCTCCCTGCACGTTGTTATGGCCGCGCAGTGGGTAAGAGCCTGCTCCCGGTTTTCCGTAGTTTCCTGTCACAAGCAGCAGATTTGAGATTGCCGTGCTTGTGTCACTTCCGCCAATATGCTGTGTCACGCCCATTGCCCACAAGGCGCACACACTGTCAGCCTGACCAATCATCTCTGCCATTTGGATGAGGGTTTCTTGATCAATTCCGGTTTTCTCCTCGGCATATTCAAGGGTATACGGTGCCAGGCTTTTCACATATTCATCCCGTCCGTTCACTCTTTCCTGTAAAAAGCGTTCATCGGCCTTGCCGTTTTCAATCAAAAATTTGGCGATGGCATTCAGCCAGACGATATCTGATCCGGCACGCGGCTGGACAAATAAATCTGAACGATCTGCCATTTCGTGTTTTCTGATATCCGCTACGATCACTTTCTGCCCTCTCAGCTTATGAGCCCGTTTAATGCGAGTGGACAAGACCGGGTGCGACTCAGACGTGTTCGAACCGATAATCAACACAAGGTCCGCTTGCGCGATATCTGTAATCGACCCTGAGTCACCGCCATAGCCGACTGTCCGGAAGAGGCCGGCAGTCGCAGGAGATTGGCAATAGCGCGAGCAGTTGTCCACATTATTTGTGCCGATGATCCCTCTCGCCAGCTTTTGCATGAGGTAGGATTCTTCGTTTGTACATTTAGATGATGTAATAAAGGCAAGTGAATCCGGGCCAAACTCTTCTTTTAAATCCGTGAACTTGCTGGCGATCAGTGATAATGCCTCCTCCCACTCCGCTTCACGGAAATGGTCGCCTTCGCGGATCAGCGGCTTTGTCAGGCGTTCCTCACTGTTCACGAAATCCCAGCCGAACTTTCCTTTCACACAAGTAGAAATGCCGTTGGCCGGCGCTTCCTCCTGCGGCTCAACTTTTAGAATGTCTCTTCCCTTTGTCCAGACATCAAAGCTGCAGCCGACACCGCAATAGGTGCAGACGGTTTTCGTTTTTTTGATTCGCTCATCACGCATGGCGGATTCCATATCAGAAATGGCGAGAATCGAGCCGTAACCTGTCTCTACGCCTTTCGTGATCTCAATCATCGGACGCAGTGTTTTGTCATTGATGCCTGTTAAATACCCGGCTTCCCCTTCCATTCCTTTTTCCATCATCGCGTTACACGGACAGACGGTAGAACAGTGGCCGCATGATACACAAGATGACTCATTGATCGGCACATCATTATCCCAAATGACGCGCGGGCGTTTCCGCTCCCAGTCAATGGTCAGTGTTTCAGTTACCTGAACGTCCTGGCACGCTTCGACACAGCGTCCGCACAAAATACATTGATCTGGATCATACCGGTAAAACGGATGAGATTCATCCTTATGGTAAGGCTTCTGGTCAAACGGGATGCTTTGGTGATTGATTTTCATTTCCTTCACCGTATTATGTATTTCGCATCCTCCGTTGTTGTAATCGCAAACTGTACAGTAAAGCTCATGATTATATAAAATCTTGTCCATCCCGATGACCTGCGCTTTTTTCACATCAGGCGAAAGCGTATCAATGACGTCGCCATCCTTTAATTCAGCGGAGCACGACCTCTTCAGCTCGCCATTGATGCTGACGATGCACGTATCGCATGTTTCAATCGGCCCTAAGCTTGGATGATAGCAAACTTGCGGCACTTCAATCGAACTGTTATTCAAAAGCTGAAGCACCGTCTGTTCTTCGGATGCTTCCATTTCAACGCCGTTTATTATGATTTTTTTCTGTTCAGCCATCTCCATTCCCCTTTCTTGCTTGTGTATATACCGAATTACCCAGTTCTCTTCCCTTGCAAGGGATCAATAAAACATACAAAGCGCACTCACATGTTTTATTGCATCATCACCGGGAAACGAGAGGGTAGATGAAAAAGGAGGGATCAGCATGAAAAAAGCAATGTCTGTTCTAACCGCGGCAGCAGCACTGACAGGCTCTCTTTCCGGCTTTGGGGCGGCGTCCTTTTCAACACCGGCAAACGCCGTAACTCAAACAACCTCGCTCTCTGAAAACACAAACCAATCAGCCGCCGAGCTTGTCAAAAATCTTTACAACTCCGCCTACACAGGGGAAATGCCTCAGCAGGTGCAAGGCCTTACAGTTAACAAAAGCACGAAAGGCGATGTCCATGCTACATTAGGGGAACCCGAACGACCGTCCAGAGGAGACAATCGGTTTGATTTATATCACTGGAATATGGGGAACCCGGGCTACGGATTTTCCTATCATAAAGATATGACAATTTCAGAAATCCGCTACTATGGAACCGGTGTCGAACGGCAGCTGAATTTAGGCGGAGTTACCCCGGAAATGCTGCGGAATGAAATAGGCCCCGCGAATCGAGTGTTAACCGTCCCGTTTACCGATGAAATCGACTATGTATATGACACAGGCCGATATGAACTTCATTTTGTAATTGGCAAGGACCAGACCGCTGACCATGTAAACCTTAAAGCAAAATAAACCCATCATGCGGCTGTTCAGCCGCTTTTTTATTGGACAAATAGAAGATATATTCCTTACAATACATGGGAGATGAAGCAGAGACGGGGTATCAATTCTCAATGAAGCGAAATCGATGGATATATGCAGCTGTCACCATTCTGATCATGGTGCTGGGGCTGGGATCAAGAGCGTTCTCCAATGTTCTGCCCAATACCATCAATACTTATCTGGGAGACTCGCTTTGGGCTGCCATGATCTTTACGGGATGCGGGTTTCTATTTCAGAAAATGAGGACAATGTTGTCGGGCATTATCAGTCTTTCTTTCTGTTTTATCATTGAAATCAGCCAGTTGTATCACGCCGAGTGGATCGACCGGATCAGAGACACTTCTCTTGGCGGACTTGTACTGGGGTACGGATTTTTATGGAGCGATATCGAAGCGTATACGATTGGAATTGCCTTTTGTGCCGCCATAGAACGGCTGGTTCTGGGAATCAAAAAGTGCCGCTATATGTGACGCTTTTTTCATTTGGAAAACAGCCCGCACTGAGACAGAATGGTCTCCGCATCCAAGAGCGTGGCCTCGCTTATCGTGACTTGATGCTTATCCATAAATGACTGAACGGCGTGATACCCAACGGCATAACCCGCAAAAGCCGATAATCCGGCAGGCTCAAAGCCTTGGACTTTCGCAATTGGATCACCAAACATATAACGGCTTACTTCCGAAAAGCCTTTCACATCCAGCACCTCATTGATGACTTCAATGGAATACTGCAAAGATCTTGATCAAAGCGTGTTACCCAAGGACCCAATTGAGCCTCGCCAAACAGCTCTCTGGCAAATGATTCAGCCAACCTTCAATCACAAGATAATCTCCGACACTCACAGAGCCATGATGAAAATCAACATACGAAAACCGCAAATTATGATGAAACTCATGAGCAATAATTGAAGGTATCCTTGGCAGGTTATAGCTGTCCGGATTCATCCATACATGTATAAATCCCGGTATCCCGCCAAATCCGCAGTAGCCTTTTTGCAGCTGAAGCTTATTTGGATCGGCGATGTAAAGGCCGAATTTGATCTCGTCTGCATTCACCCGCAACTGTTCGCGCTCTGCAAAATAGATACATTGCCGGAGCGCAGATTCAGCTGTCTCTGCAGCATGTGATTCTTTCAGTATCCTTAATGCTTGCTGCCCGGCTTCAGCATCACGGACATCCAAATAACCAAGCATTTTCACAGCCATGATTACATCATAGCCGTTCGGCTCCTTCGCTCTCAGGGGAACTTGGATGGCGCTCCACATCTTTTCAAACGGCCTCATCTATCATATACCGAAATTCATCCTCTCTTTTCTCTTCTACCATTGAAAACAGCTTTTCATATTGCTCAAAGGTCTTTCCCATTGCAAGGTTCATCCTGATTCCCCCCTTGTCAAAAACATACGGTATGCCGCAGCGTAAGGGTCAACAGGGAAAATTAAGCCATTTTTCACTGTAAAATCATCCAAAGCCGCCGATAGGTAAGGCATAGGAGGTGGAACGATGGATATTCCTGCTTTATCAGTTGCGATGCACCAAGCATCCCTTGCCCAAAATGTTGATATCGCCTTAACGAAAAAAATGCTGGACACCGCCCAGCAAAATGCCGATCAAACCTTAAAGATGATTCAGCATCCGACGCTCGGACAAACCATTGATATAAAAGGTTAACCCCCACACCAAAGGCGGCCAAGAACTCCATCCTCCCGGCCGCCTTTATTGTTCACAAAAAAGCATGCATGTTTTGATTGTTCCTCCGTATGATTTATTGTTTGCCATATTAAGGAGGTCATAAAGGACATGAAAAAACTGTTTACGAAGGCTTCATTGGTGTTATTCGCAGTTGTATTTGTTTTTGCCGTCAAAGGAGCGCCCGCCAATGCGGAAACCCATGCCTATGATGGAAAAAGCCCTTATTACAATGATTGTGCGTCCAGCGGCTCTACAAAAAAATCCTCAAACTTAGTGAATGCCAACAATCAAGTCATCGGAGTAGTCGAGCTTAAATTCAGCAGTACATGTAAAACGGCTTGGGCAAAAATCACGATGAATCATACATTGACGTCAGGCTTTGAAGCAAATGCGGAGATTACCCGGAACACGGACGGAAAGAGATATAATTGTGATTCTGCAGGCGGCAATGGAAAAGCGGTGGCCGGGCAAAAATCTTGTTATACACCGATGGTATATGATTTAGATCCAAGGACTTCTTACGCTTTCGGCAAGTATTCAGGACCCAACCTGAATGTTTGGGCCACCACAGGCTCTTATTAAAAAGAAAAAAGGCTGTCCGGGCAATATCCGCGGCAGCCTTTACGTATTAATTTGCTTCTCTTTGTTTTTTAACCTCTTCAAGCTGAGAGACCGTCACCAATTGATAGCCTTGATCAGTGAGCTTTTTGATAATTTCATCGGCAGCATCAGCAGAGGTGCGGTAAATGTCGTGAATCAAGATGGTTCTTCCATCTCCCGCCTGGCTCATGACACGGTCAACGATTGTTTTTTTGTTTCGGTCTTTCCAATCTTCCGGATCAACATCCCATAATGCGACATCCATTTTCAATTGACTCCGCAGCTCATCATTAATCCCGCCGTATGGAGGTCTTACAAGCGTCGGGCGGTATCCGCTTATTTTTTCAATGATATCTTGCGTGTCATTGATTTGCTTTAACGCCTCTTTCACTGAAAGCCTTGTGAGAAGCGGATGGCTCCACGAATGGTTCCCCACCTCATTTCCTTCCTTCAGCATTCTTTTTAGCGTTTCCGGATAATATTGCACCCTGCTCCCGAGAACAAAAAACGTGGCATGTCCCTTATATTTCTTCAAGGAGTCCAGAATCTGATTTGTTGTCGCAGGATTCGGGCCGTCGTCGAAAGTAAGCGCAATGACTTTTTGATTTGGATCAACCGCTTCTTCTTTGGGCAAAGAAATCACTTCATGCTTCGGCTTTTTCTCTTTGATTTTATTTTTGTTTTTTGCTTTATCAATATATTGTTCTTTCACGATGTCTTTCAAAAGGCTTTTCTTAATGGCAATCGATTGCTCTCCAAGATAACCTGCTGCGACCTGATATGTATCAAAATAAAATTCGATATAATCTTCCTTGATGGCAAAGCGGCTGAAATTATCTTTTTTCGGTGCCGTTCCTTCCTTTAACAGCGCATCGTCTGCAGCAATGTCCTTATCCTTTTTCAGCTCATGATAAGCGATTAACGAGAGCTTATGTAAATAGTCAGCGTCCTCTTTGAAAATATCATCGATTGAAAGAAAAGCTTGTTTACTAAAATCATAGTTGAACGTTTTTTTCACAGTTTGCCCGTGTGCACCGCCGATATATTTATATTCATTAAATACAATCGCTACAGTCTGCTTGGCATAATGGACAATTTTATAATCAACATTTAATTCGTTGCGCTTTGTCGTATGTTCCTGGTCAACGTCTTTTGTTTCCTTCTGAAATTGGCGAACCTCTTTCTCTGCGAAACTCTTTAATACCGAATCCATTTTTTTATTTTTGAAAACGGGATAGTTGACCGCGTAATTGAAGGTTTTCCCGTCATTCACAAGCGTTGCGATCTCCACATTCCCATACTGAGAATCAGTTTTTACTTTATTCATAACCGTTTCTTTTTTTAATGAATTATGAAAAAAGCCGATAAGGCCCGCCACACATACGACTGCTATTAATACATGAAACCATTTGATTCTTTTTGCCAACAACCCAAATTCCTTCTTTCATAACCGTTTCGATTTATTTTTCATCAGTTAGAACTGTATCTATTTAGAAATACTTTTGTAACATTAGAGTAACATTTATTTCACATTTGTAATACTATGAGATTTAGAAGTTCTTGTCAATCCTTTTTCAGGGATTTCATCATAAAAAAAATCCGATTTCTCGAATGTACATACACCCAACCTAAACATCAAGAATATGGTAAAAGGAATAAAAAAACTAGGGAGGTTTTCCTCTTGGATTATCCTTTGAATGAACAGACATTTGAACAAATTACACCTTATGATGAAAGACAGCCTTATTATTATCAGCGCCCGAGACCGCCATTTTATCCGCCTTATTATTACCCAAGACCGTTCTATCCGTTTTATCCGCGTCCGCCTTACTATTACCCGCGCCCACGCCCGCCTTACTACCCTTGGTACGGTTACGGCGGAGGATATGGTGGAGGATACGGCGGAGGATATGGTGGAGGATACGGCGGAGGATACGGATACTAAACGCCGTTTACCAAAATGGGGGCAGTCCAGCTCCCCATTTTTTTGTTTTAAAAAATGACAATATCATGACAAATATAGGAAATAATTGTGATTCCATAGCCCTCTTGTTACGATAACAAAAGCATGCAGTTTTGGGGGAGGCGTCTGTTTTTGGAGAATACAAGAGATTCTGCAGCTCTATCTGAAACGAAATACATAAAAGCTTCGAACCGGGTAACAGTTTACGATTTTATCAAACTTGCAAAACCCGGCATTATCATATCAAACTCGATAGCAGCCTTCGGCGGATTTTGGATCGCGTTTGCAAGCGCAGAAAAACCATTAACCGGAATGGCTTTTTTGATGACAATGGTGACAGCAATGCTTGGAACTGCGTTTGTAATGGCTTCCGGCACTGTTTATAACAACTTTTTTGATCGGCATATGGACGCAAAAATGGCACGCACCCGCAGCAGGGCCTCCGTCACAGGGAAAATGCCGCCTGCCATGATCTTAACGTATGGCTCCGTCTTAGGAATCGCAGGCCTTGCAATGCTGTATTCCCTCAATCCATTAACTGCCCTTCTCGGACTGGCTGCCTTTATTTTTTATGCAATAATCTATACAGTATGGGTGAAACGAACCTCTGTGTGGAGCACATTTGTCGGGAGCTTCCCGGGAGCTGCGCCGCCGTTGATGGGGTATTGTGCGGTAACCGGAGACATCAGTATGACTGCAGTGCTGTTGTACGCGATTATGTTTCTGTGGCAGCCCCCGCATTTTTGGGCGATTGGGATCAGACGCAAAGAGGAATATCGGGCAGCAGGCGTCCCGCTCTTGCCGGTTGTAAAAGGAAATCATGTAACAAAAATAAAAATGATTCAATATATTGCAGTTCTGGTACCGGTCACGCTATTATTTCCTTTTTCTCTCGGCACCGGCCATATCAGCCCATTTTATTTCTTAGCTGCCCTGGTTCTCGGAGGCATATGGATCAAAAAAAGCATTCAGGGATTCAAAACGGACGATGACGTCAAGTGGGCAAAGGATATGTTTGTCTACTCGCTCATTTATTTTTGCTTGCTGTTTTTGATCATGATGGTTGATTCATTTGTGATGTTTTTGATCAGATGATGTTATGCAAAAAGAGCCACACATTAATGTGACTCTTTTTTATTTTGAAAAACAGCATCTAATAGAAATGTCACGATCAAAAACACAGCCATGCAAATCAAAAATCGTACGATTTCACTCAAAATCCAGCTATGGGCAATACGCATACCATCGGTTTCTCGGAGGGTTGCGCATATTGAAAAAATCATGAGTATGTTTTTTAAAGTTTCTTTGTTCATGAAATACCATCGCCTTCTTAAAATATTACTGAAATGCAAAATAAATGATGAGGTAAAGTCCAGTCGGATACAAAACATGTCTGCATCGTTGCATGTTTTAATTGAATGATATCCTTGTTTTTTCAGCCAGCCATTTTGCAAAGTTCAGGCAAACAGATGAAAACTGCTTCAGAGAAAAAGCAGATCTTTTGCGATAAACTAAGCAGCGGAAAGCTCGAACCGTCTGCTGCTGTACTCTCGCCTAATGAAAATAAGAACATTAGAATAAGTCAATCGGGAAATGCACTTTTTTCTTAAAGCCGATACAAGAAAAAATAAACCCATAAACGAAAAGACAGCACGTCCCCCAGCTTACTATCGGGTGTTCGCTCTATAAACTCGAACTCTTTTTCCATCATCAGGTATTATAAGCCAAAAACAAACAAAAAAATAGACTTTGTCTTTATCTGCATACAAGGACAGTAAGAGAAATTGTACCGATTATCCATATGATAGTTTGCCTATGTTCATAGATTTGGAAGTCTAGAAAATTGAAACGGAACCCGCTGTCAAGGTTGGTGGAAGCGAGCTGTTGCAGACCTATTTCATTGAAAACTTACGCTTGTTATTGTTGGGGTCATTGCAGAAGCGGAAAAGAATTTCATGTGTTGCACCATTTATAAAGAAGACATTGAGAAAGTGGACACTCGTAAGGCCTTATTTCTATTACAAATTTTACTTTTGCCCTACACCCATGTTTTCGGAACATCCCTCTCACTCTTACGTATACCTTAATAGGAGGGATCAAACGATGAAAGAGTATGAATTCGTAAGAGTTGAACTGAGTACGATGAGAAGAAGGCCTAAAGAAGACTACCAGCAAATCATCCATGACTATGCGAAAAGAGGCTGGACATTCATTCAGATTTTCGCTCCCAGTATAGATGGGTATGGAGCAGCTGCTTATTTTGAGATCATATTTGAAAGAGATGTGGAAAAAGCTTAGTCCATATGACTAAGCTTTTTCGGTTTATCTTCATTGCGTGCCATCTATACAATTTCTGCAAATGCGGCATCGCATGCTTTCGCTAAATCTTGAGGCGCCACCTTTAGCTGCATACCGATTTTCCCTGCACTGACAATGATAAAATCAAGTGTTTTAGCGGCTGCATCAATATAGGTCGGGAACGATTTTTTCATGCCAATTGGTGAACAGCCGCCGCGAACATAGCCAGTTACCCCTAATAATTCCTTCATCGCAATCATTTCTATTTTCTTTTCTCCTATTACTTTTGCTGCCTTTTTTACATCTAATTCTTCTGCAACGGGTACAACAAAGACGTAATAATCTTTTGCTCCTGCTGTTGCCACCAATGTTTTATATACATATTCTGAAGGATAACCGATTTTTTCCGAAACAGAGATGCCATCTACCGGTTGGCCGCCTTCTGTTTTATACCCTAATAACTCATAGGAGATGTTCTGCTGTTTTATCAAACGAACCGCATTTGTTTTTGCCATTTTTTTCGCCATACTTTTCCCCCACTATCGAAAAAAACCTAAATATACTGTGATTAATATATAAATACTATCATCGAAAACAGACATATGCTATTAACCTGCATGTTCAAAAGAGAGAAAAACCTCTAGAAAGCCAAAATACGAAACAAAAAGGAATGAACGACATGTAATAACATACAATTTGTATGAATGTAAAATTAAGGAGTGGTTGCTTTGTATCATTACTATTATGGTCCCGCGTTAATTCCTTACTTTACACATACTCATAACACTCAAAGAAATCCAGACTTTTCAGAAAGACAGCGAAGAAGAGAAATCACACTGAATGTAGATGGCATTATACCGCCATCTTCCTCTGAGGATCTCGGAGACGGCTTTTATTCCTTCGCATGGGCTGGCCAACAGGTAATAGATCCTGGTGAATATCTTGTTTGTCATCTTGAAGGAAGAGATATACAAGTGATTAATGGCGGGTTTACCCCACGTGATACTGCTCCATTGTATGCAATCGCAAGCTTTCCAAGGAGAAGAAACCAATGGGTCATAATCATTCATAACCCTGTTCAAACCCAAAGAGCGATATCGCTTTACTTGATTGCGAAAAGGTAGTACAAAATGTTTTCAGCAGAAACAGAAAAACGGGTAGGAACGCTTTGATATCAGCGCTTTCCTACCCGTTTTGGATTTATGACACTTCCGATCTTTCCCCGTCAAGACAGTGCGAAAGGAAGTTGGTGCCCGTAGAAATTTGGTTTCAATAAAACAATTCATTTCAAATTCAGCTCATGTTCTTCATGTTGTCCAAGAATTTTTGCACCGATAAATATTTCAATATGTTATCATGATTACCAGTTAAAAGAAAAGAGGATTAGATATATGGTTCTTGAAACAAATCGGCTGCTTTTAAAAACGATTGATATTCCCCTTCTTAACGCTGCATCTAAACGAGATCATCAGGCCATTAAAGACCTAGGTTATGAAACAAATGGTGAATGGCCAAATCCTGATTTTTTTGAAGCCATCCCTTATTTCCGCGAGAAATTAGTTAAAAACAATGGAACAAAAGGATTTGATTCATGGATTATTGTAAAGAAGGACAATCATGAAATTGTAGGAGGAACCGGATTTTTAGGTGACCCGGATACGAATGGCATGATTGAAATCGGCTTTGCAACAAATAAAAGCCAACGCCGCAAAGGGTATTGTGTTGAGGCTGCCCAAAAAATAATAAACTGGGCCTTAAGCCAAGATACGGTGAACCATATCACAGCTAGATGTGAACATAACAATTTTGGTTCACAACATATTTTAGAGACCTTAGGGTTTGAATTGGAGCATAAGTCAGAAGATTTTATGCATTGGAGATACGTTACCATGTAAAACAATAAAAAAGCCCATGCAAAGAGATAAAACCCTCCCTCTAAACTGAGAGCGGGTTTTTCTTCAAACAATATTTGTACAGTTTCCTTACTCGTCTTTTCTATCTTTATCGGTATCTTCAGGATCCTCAACTGGATCTTCAGGATCAGGATCATTATCTTTTTCATCATCTTTATTGATGGTATCATCCTCATCGACACCTGGAGCGTTGTTATTGTCAGTATCTTGGTTGTTGCCGTTATTATCTTGATCGTTCTCCTCAACATCCGGAGCATTGTTATTATTATCATTATTATCTTGACCATTATTACAGCCCATTAATACAAAACTCGATAGAAACAACGCACTAACGATTTGCAGCCATTTTTTCATTTCCATCCTCCTTTCTTCTTTTTAATCCCTATAAGTTTGTCCAGCATGTTTACTTTAATTCGTTGCATTCTTATATATTCTTTCTTGAATTCCATCTTTATCATTCCAGCATATCAATTTCTCTTTTTGCGAAAACTAAGTATCGAAACAAAAATCATGATAGAAAGTTGCTCTAAAATGAATCATTTCCGGTGAATAACCGCCGAAACAGAGGGATGATGTGGGTGTCTCTTTTAGGTTGAGGAGCTAGTATAGCTGCAATTGTTTTAAGAAAAAATAACAGCAGAAAAAATGTGTTACAGCCGATTCAAGGTTTAATTAACAACGTTAAACAAAATAATGTAAAACCACGAACTTAAAGAACGTCAGACTTTAAATCGTGAATGCGGGTGGGACTAAAATAAAGGACATAAAAACCCTCCAATTTAAGAAGGGTTTTTCCACATTCAGCAACACTTTAGTCTGCTACATTAAACAATTATAGATGAGAGACAATGCACTCTGCCTGTCCCTCCAGTTTAAATTCTCCAAAACCGTAGGGCAGCAACATATGATCTCCTTTTTTGAAGGTATTGAGATACCCACTGGATATCATTCGGCCTTCCCCTTCAATAACACTGATAAGAAGGAATGGTTTTTGTTGTTGTAGGCTTGCTGATCCTGATAAATTCCACTTTTTTACCGAAAAGTAAGCGCATTCAATCAATGTTGTTGTAAATAACTCCTCTATTTGTTCATGATGAACTGTTTGCCGATCTAGGATAGATGGAACCTCTATCACTTCTATGCTCTTCTCCAGATGAAGCTCGCGCAGCTTGCCTTCTGCATCTTTTCGTTCATAATCATATAATCTGTAGGTTGTATCTGAATTCTGCTGCGTCTCTAAAACGAGAATGCCTTTTCCAATCGCATGAACGGTACCGCTTGGCACATAGAAGAAATCCCCCGGCTTTACCTTTACCCGGCGCAAAAGTTCGTCCCATTCTCCAAGTTCAATCATCGAGATCAGTTCTTCCTTTGTTTTTGCGTTGTGTCCGTAAATGATCTCAGCATCTTTTTCGCAATCAATGATGTACCAGCATTCGGTTTTTCCGAGTTCCCCGTTTTCATGTATTTTGGCGAACTCATCATTCGGATGCACCTGAACGGATAAATCTTGGTCTGCATCTAACATTTTTGTAAGAAGAGGGAAACGGTCCCCTTCAAGATGTCCGAATAAATATCTGTGTTGCTCCCATAATTCGCAGAGCGTAAACCCTTTATACATTCCGTTTTGAACAACGCTTTGTCCATTTTGATGAGCAGCAAAAGCCCAGCACTCCCCCGTTCGTTCTGACGGAATGTTATAGCCGAAAGCAGATAAAGCGGTGCCGCCCCAAATCCTCTCTTTGAAAACAGGCTTGAAAAATAACGGTTCAGCCGTCATGAAAATCCCCCCGCATTACACGATTTCATCCAGTAGCTTGTATACTTCTTCTTTTGTTTGCACGGAGAGCAGCTGCTTCCTATAGCTATCATCCATTAGTTTTCGGGATAACATCTGCAATATTTTCAGATGCTGGTTCCCTCCGCTCTCTTTCGGTACAGCAATCATAAAGATTAATTTTGCATCTGATCCATCCAGGCTGTTCCAGTCAACACCTGATCGTTTGATTCCAAAGGCAACACTCGGCTTCCTGACCGCCTCAGATTTCCCGTGCGGAATTGCGATATTCATGCCAATCGCCGTTGTTCCCTGTTGTTCACGATTCAAAATGGCTTGTTTAAACCCGCTCTCGGACAGCAGCATACCTTTGCGGGACAATGTTTGAATCATTTCATCAATAATGTCATCCCTGGTTTCCCCTGATAAATGTGGTTCAATCAGCTCGGGGCTGATGATGTCTGTCAGTTTTTTGATTTCCGTCATCTCAGCTTTTTGGCTTTCGGCTTGAATCTGCTGCGGTATTTCTTTTGCTGCAGCAGCTTCACTTGGGGGTGCCGCTTCGCTGAGCACAGGGGACGCCGCCGTAATATCCTTTTTTAGTACATTGACGAACAGAGCAGTGACCAGAGATCCCGCCAATACAGCAATAAAAAACATCAAGACATGATCAACTGCACCAAGCACTGCAACGATAGGCCCGCCGTGCGCTACTCTGTCTCCCACATTGCCAATCATCGCTATCACAGAACCCGTCATAGAACCTGCCATAATACTGGGAATGACTCGAAGAGGATCCTGTGCCGCAAATGGAATGGCTCCTTCAGTGATGCCAAAGAGCCCCATCGTAAATGCCGCTTTCCCCATTTCTCTTTGTGACGCCTCGAATTTTCTTTTTCCAAAAAACGTTGCAATTCCAAGGCCAATCGGCGGAATACAAATGGAGACGGCAATTGGCCCCATAATTTCATAATTTCCTTCTCCAATCATGGCCGATCCAAACAGAAATGCCACCTTGTTTACGGGACCGCCCATATCAAATGAGATCATCGCGCCTAAAATCAGTGCCAGAAGGATCGAGCTCGATCCTTTCATCCCCGCCAGCCAAACCGTTAAAGATGTGAAAATTTGAGCTACAGGTGCGCCGATCAAAAACACAAACGCTAAACCTACAATCAGTGATGCAAACACCGGAATGATAATAATTGGCATGATCGGTTGGATTGCTTTTGGCACTTTTAATTTTTTTATCCCAAGTGCAGCATAGCCAGCCAAAAATCCGGCAATGATTCCACCGAGGAAACCGGCGCCGCTTGCGCTGTCATAAAAACTTCCAGTCGCTGCAATATATCCGCCGATCATCCCTGGCACAAGCCCCGGCTTATCAGCGATGCTATATGCGATATAGCCGGCTAAAATCGGAATCATAAATGAAAATGAAGCACTGCCGATCTGTTCAATCGTTTTCCAGAAGGAATCATCCGGAATAACTAAGCCTTTAGGTGTTTTCTCGCCCCCAAGCGTTAATGCAACCGCTATCAATAATCCGCCGACAACAATAAAAGGAACCATAAATGAAACGCCGTTCATTAAATGACGGTAAATCGGATTTTGTTTCTTCTCCTGATGATTACCGGATTCCGATTTTGAAGCGGAACGATAGACCGGTATATCCCCGCTAAGTGCTTTTTGAATCAATTCTTCCGGTTTACGAATGCCGTCCTGAACCCCGACAGACAGCAGTTTTTTGCCTATAAATCGATCTTTGTTTACCGAGCGGTCTGCCGCAATAATGATCGCGTCCGCTTCCTGAATTTCCTCTGCGGTTAGCTCATTTTCTACCCCGACTCCGCCCTGGGTCTCAACCTTGATGCTAACGCCTAATCTGTCAGCTGCTTTTTGCAGATTTTCCGCTGCCATATACGTATGGGCAATTCCGTTCGGACAAGATGTAATCGCTAACAGTTTCATACGAAACCTCCTTTAAAGTGTGAATAACAAGATCTTGTCTCAACTGTATACCGAAATCATGCCGTTAAAATCGCTTTTTTTACCATAAGTTCCGGAAATAACGGCATTTTTCCCTATAAACAAAAAAAGCAAGGAATGCCTCCCTGCTTTTAATAATCCAAATAAGATAAAAATGTCATGACGTTTGTTTCTTTCGTCAGCTTCTGCACGAAGGCCGGCTGCTCACTCAGGTATGAAAGCTCACGAAACAGCTGCTTTGTCATATTTTGATCCTCGTGTTTGACAGCCAGCATAAAAACAAGCGATACTTTCTCATTTCCCCAATCAAGCGGCTCTTTTAATGTGGCAATTGCGATTGCTGATTGTTTGATATATTTAGCGTTCGCATGAGGAATGGCTATGCCTGCCCCAATGTTTGTCGCCGCCATTTTTTCCCTCATAACCGCATGAACCGCGTATTCCTTTTCAACATAGCCTTTCTCAAACAAAGCTGTCGCCAGCTGTTCAATTACCTTATAGCGGTGCTCTGCCTCTTGCTGTAAAAAAACCAAAAAAGGAGTCGTATTGTTCAGCATCTGAAAGGTTTTTTGTTTTTGGCGCTGTGGTTTATCAAGCTGATGCACAAATGCAAGTAATTCCTTCTCATCTGAAGGCTCCAAAAGCGGAGATACAACAATATATGGGATCGTTATATTTTCCAGAGCTATGGTTGAAATGACAAGATCGATATCCTCATGCTGTTTTATGAAGTCCTTTAAATCGGCTTTTGCGATACAGGCCATTACAGCGATTTGATGACATTTCCGTTCAATTTTTGTCCGCAGCAATTGTGACATCCCAATACCCATGTGACAAACGATGATCGCCTTTTTATGTGTATCACTGCTGTGATGCAGCCGTTCGATTGCTGCCTGAAAATGCAGCGTTAAATATGCTGCCTCTTCCTCAGGGATATGAAGATCAAACGTTTGATTGATGTCTTCCAGAACGTCAATGATCAGATGAAACAAATAAGGGTACATCTTTTTGATGTCATTAAGCATAGGATTTGATACAGAAAGATCGTAGCTCAGCCGCTGTAACACTGTATTGAGATGAATATTCAATCCGTTGATCAAATCCTGATCTTTATGAAAATCCAGCATTTTCAGCTCTGAAACACGGTTGATTAAATGCATTACAACCTTTGGAAGCACTGCATTTTCAAGGTTTTCTTCTTTCTGTAATGGATAACGAACTTTCCCGCCCAATATATGTAATGTCAAATACACGGCCTCTTCTTCAGGAAAGCGGATTGCAAAAACCGGTTCAAGCCGTTGTAAACAAGCAAATGTCCATTGATATTCTTTCTTCTTTTTTACTGCTGCCAGTTCTCTTGGAGATATCGAGATCGGCTGCTTCATTTTGATTCGGCGGATCATGAACAATGTATGCAACAGCAAACTCTCAAACGTCTCATCTGTGAAATAAAGCGAATGCTCTTTTTGTAATGATTTGATTTCTTTCGCTACAAAATCTACTTCGTGACTTAAGAACTTACTTTTAATAAATTGGCTAGTAAACTCCGTGTTATCAATCAAATCAGATATTCTTGCCAATGCTTTTCTTTTATTTTTTTCGTTCCCATCAACCTTCAAACCAAGCCGCTGCCTCGAAACCAGCGTGAGGTCAAATCGCTTCAGCCACTCCTCTACCGCACATAAATCCTTTTTAATGGAAGATCGATTAACAAAATGCTGAGCGGCAATTTCTTTTGCAGAAACAGGCTTTAGATTCATTAATAAGTCATAAGCAATGTGCAGCATTCTTTCCTCATCGGTTCGCTGCCTAGAATAAAAATGTTCTGTATGTAATTGTTGGCTTAACCAGGTCCTTTCCTGTTCATCTATATGTAAAAAGACGCCTAACCCTGGTTTCCGAATGAGCTGAGCATGAGAATGTTCATTCAGATAATCCTCGATCGCTTTCAAATCATTCCTGATCGTTTTTTCAGAACACTGTACCCTGTCTGCGAAATCTTGCACAACTAAATAGTCATCAGGTTCAGATAACAACAGATACAAAATCTCTTTTTGCCTTGTATTCATGTTTTTCATCTGTTTTTCTATCCTTCCTGTCAATATCCACTTGAACAAATAGATAGTATAAGTATATTATAAATGTAACCGTTTACATTATAACGTAAAATCATAGATTCAAAAGTTTCGTTTTTTACCGAAGGTTCCGGAAAAAAGGTTTTTTATGTTATTAGAGTGTTCTATGATCAAGTACGTTACCCGCTTCCCATTCCCATTTAATAGAATAAGAAACGCTCAGACACGTAATGGTCCACCGCTATTCTCCGCCTTAATACGACTAAGTCAACGCAAAAAAACGGCTAGAAACGTGATAACGCTTCTAACCGCCGTGTATGATTCCGACTGGGCTCGAACTAGCGACCTCTCCCCTGTCAAGTTAGTTGATGCCTTTTGAACAAGTATATTCGATTCTGACCAGCCCTATAACTTCAAGGCTATTGAATTGTACATCTGATGACTTCTGAATGAAAAGGATGATTGTTGATAGAGTTGGACAACAAACTGCCAACTTTATCTCTCTTTTTAAAAAGCCTTTTAATCATTCACATTGCTTTTCATTAACCATTCTACTTCCGTTAATTCTTGTTGTTGAACGTCTTTTGTGTGTTTTTTCGTGAAATGGGTTTTCACAGCTTCTTCGTTTTCCCAAATCTCCCAAAGCATTATTTTACGTTCTGATGGATCAAGCGGATAAGCATGGAATTTGATACACCCTTCTTCTTTGTTCGTTTCTTCCTCAAGTTTTTTGAATTCCTTCATTATTTCATTAAGGTCTTTATCACTGATGATTTTTAAGCATGCCGTTATGTAATGCATCGAAATTGCCCCTCTTCATATCATTTTATGGCTTTTCATTATAACATTTTCTTGAAAAATGTAGATATCATTTATAAATCATTAAACGACATTGGGAGCCTTTTAGACCAACTTTCTATAATTCTAAAGCAAGCTAAAGGGTCCGTATCAGATGTCCTTATTTATGCTTATTCTGACCTTTATTTCAGTCTGAATAGAAAGTTTTTTCGAAAAATGGTTCTATTAGAGTGTGCCCTTGGTGGTATAATATTAAATATATGTAAATAAAAGGAGGTATTTGATTGTCTGTTTCGGATTTAATACCATATCATTATGTAACTACAGACATTAATCATTGGTATGTTGTCATAAAGCAGGGTCGAGTTGAGAAAGCAAAAGAAATGAAACAAAAAGTTGAAAAAGAATTCGATATGATGGAGAAAAATGAAAAAGTAGCAGTCTATCTCCAGCTATTAAAGCTACGGCACGAAATAATGCTGTCGTATCTCGAACCTGACTCTGTTAAAAATATAGATGGTGTTTATTCTGATCTCAAAAAGACAAGGGAAAATATGGCCCCTGAATCCCTCACGAATACAATAGAGTTCTATTATAATTTTTTTACCGGCATGTATCATTTTAGAACGAGAGATTTAGTTATTGCTTTAACATATTATCGCGAAGCAGAAAAATATCTTGATTTATTAGATGAAAACGCAAATACAGATAAGGCAGAGTTCTATTTCAAAGTGTCTGAAGTCTATTACTATATGAAAGAGACTCATTTTTCAATGAATTATGCTCAGCGAGCATACTCTATATTTAAGGAGCAAAAAGATGCTCAGGGTAACCTTACATATGGCAAAGAAATGGTCCAATGTCAATTTGTTATATTTGGGAATTGGCTAGACAAAATGTGTTATGAGGATGCTTTAGAAACAGCTGAAAAAGCTTTAAAAGATGCCCTAGAAATAGGGGAGCAACATTTAATTGGTTCAGCTCATTTTAATGTGGGGTTATGTTATAATAACCTTGAAGAACTTGACAATGCTGAGAAACATTTTCAAATCGCCTATGAAATTCATAAGGATCGAAAGCACATTTATGAGTCCAAAGCGATTTTTAATCTTGCATATGTCAAAGCAAAGAAGAATGATGTAAAGGCTGCATTAGAATTATACCAGGAAGGTCAGAAGGTTGCTGCTCGACACAACAACCAGGAAGTAACCGAGAAATTAAAACTGGTTAAAGGTCTTTATTTATCATTTGACTTACAAACACTTAGAGAAGTGTTCAAGTTCTTCAAAGAGAAAAACCTTTATGGTGATATGGAAGAATACGCTGTTGCTGTTGCTGATTTTTTGACCAACAAAGAAGACAGACATGATGCGGTCGATTTTTATCAAATGGCAATTGAAGCACGTAAACAAATTCAAAGGGGGAAACATTTAAATGAAAAAATGTAAAATTGCAATTTGTTTAGCGCTCTTGCTTGGCATTGTTGGAGTATCCAGCGCTTCATACGCTCTTTCTGAGCAGTCCACTTATAAGGTCGCAGATAGAGCAGCAACTTAATATGATATTGAAATAACCCCATTTTGGACTTTAGAAATGGGGTTTTTATTTTATCTTCTCAACTCAATATTATTCCTAGGTTTTCATTTAAATCATATACTGCATTAATAAAACCGACAGCCCCTATAAAAAGTAAAAAACCCTTGCTGTGCAAGGGTTTAAGCTATGATTCCGACTGGGCTCGAACCAGCGACCTCTACCCTGTCAAGGTAGCGCTCTCCCAGCTGAGCTACGGAATCATGATATGTATGTGTTGCTGGGTATGTTGTTGTCTTTCTGACAAGTTCTATTATATAACCTTCCCTTCTATTCGTCAACTGCTTTTTTAGAAAAACTTTTTTTCGGACTTGCTGTTCCGTTCCCCGGCTATTATAATATGTCTTAATTTTCTAACAATAGGAGTGATGGGGTTTTGCATTCTTTGATTTCTTCTGATGATGTTTGGGTATTGTGGGGATTTATTGCGGTGTGGGCGGCAGTGAGCATCGGGCTGGAGCAGCGCTTTAAGTGGGCGTCCGCTGTGTCGGGTGCTATCATTGCGCTTTTAGGTGCTATGGTGTTTACAAATATAGGAGTGCTTCCTGTTGAGTCGCCTGTGTATGATACTGTGTGGGCTTATGTGGTGCCCCTGGCGATTCCCCTTTTGCTGTTTCAGATCAATGTGCGGCAGATTTTTAAGGAAAGCAGGCGTTTGCTGTTTATATTTCTGATTAGCTCCGCTGGAACTGTGCTCGGCAGCATCCTTGCTTTTTTTCTACTCAAACAGCATATTCCTTATTTAGATAAAATCGGCGGGATGATCAGCGCCTCTTATATCGGCGGCGGGATCAATTTTGCGGCGATGGCGGCAAAATTTGAGACACCGGGGGAATATGTGTCAGCTACCGTTGTGGCTGATAATGTTATGATGGCGCTTTTGTTTTTTATATTAATCAGCATTCCTGCAGTTAAATGGTTTCAGCGGCATTATGCTATGCCGTTTGAAGAAAAAGTAAAAGCCGATGGAAAGAGCGGAAACAGTGCAGAAAGCTATTGGAAACGGAAGGACATTTCCTTAAAGGATATCGCTTTTAATGCCGGTGCTGCTTTTGCGCTTGTTGCAGTTAGTGTGAAGATTTCCGGCTTTTTTAAAAGCCTTTTTTCTCATCCCCTTTTGACCGGAACGCTTGGCGATCAGTATCTGATGCTCACGTCTTTAACTGTTCTTATCATTTTTCTATTCCCTCGTTTTTTGAAAGGCTTAATGGATCTCAAGAGCTTGGAACCTTTTTGATATATTTGTTTTTTGTGGTGATCGGCATTCCTGCAGATCTGCGCTTAATCGTTACCAATGCGCCTTTTATTCTATTATTTGTGTTTATCATTGCGATTAGCAATTTAACTGTTTCCTTAGCCGTCGGAAAATTGTTCCGCGTGCGGCTTGAAGAAATTCTGCTCGCTGTCAACGCTGCTGTCGGGGGGCCTACGACCGCAGCTGCGATGGCAATTGCCAAGGGATGGCGGGAACTTGTCGCCCCGATCATGCTTGTTGGTACGCTCGGCTACTTAATTGGGAACTATGTCGGCACCTTTATGGGAAACTGGTTTTCTTCTTTCTTATAAAAAGGATTTTTACAGTTTCCTCAGAATAATGTAAGAGGAATGCTGACATGAGAACGGAGAGATCACTGATATGTTAAAAGGAAAAAACATCTATGTAAGACCTTTAGAAGTAAAGGATGCGGAAGAAAATCTGCGACTGCAAAGCGAAAATCAGGACTTCTTTGAACAGTTCTCCATGATACGCGCAGACGATTACTATACGGTTGAGGGGCAAAGAAAAAGAATAGCAGAGTATCAGCAAAGACTGGAGGAAGATGAAGAGTATCATTTCGGCATTTTCGCTGCGTCAGACAATACATTAATCGGGACGGTTTCGCTCTTTCAAATCATCCGCGGGGCGCTGCAAACTGCGTTCATCGGGTATTTTTTAGACAAAGCCCATAATGGAAAGGGCCTTATGACAGAGACCGTCAAATTGATTGTTGATTTTGCGTTTCACGAATTGAAACTGCACCGTATTGAAGCCGGTGTGATGCCCCGCAATCTCGGGTCCATGCGTGTATTGGAAAAAGCGGGATTTCATAAAGAGGGCATCGCCCGGAAAAATGTGAAAATCAACGGCGTTTGGGAGGATCATCAAGTCCTCGCGATTCTGAATCCTGATGATGAATAACAAAAGAAGCCGGGGCCATCCCCGGCTTCTTTTTAACGAATCGCCACTGGCGCAATTTCTTTCAGCGCTTGTGCGAAATCACGTTCTAAATCGTCTGCATGTTCGACTCCCACGCTAAGACGGAGCAGGCCGTCTGTGATGCCGCGTTTTTCACGCTCTTCCTTAGGCATTGCCGCGTGAGACATCGTTGCCGGATAAGACAAAATCGATTCCACGGCGCCGAGGCTTACAGCAAAGACCGGAAGTGATACATTCTCTACTAATTTCTTAACGGCCTCTTTGCTTTCAAGCTCAAAAGATAGCACGGCGCCCGCTCCCGTTGACTGGCTTTTATGGATTTCAGCGCCCGGATGATCAGCCAGCCCCGGATAATACACGCGCTTCACCGCCGGATGCTTCTGGAAAAATTCCGCAAGCCGCTCAGCTGTTTGACTTGCTTTTTCTAAACGGACCTGCAATGTTTTTAATCCGCGCAGCACAAGCCAGCAATCTTGCACGCCAAGGACGGCGCCGAACGAGTTTTGCAGCTTATACAGCTGCTTCCCAAGCTCTTCATCCTTTACAGCAGCCAGGCCTGAGAGCACATCACTGTGTCCGCTCAAGAACTTTGTTGCACTGTGAAGCACAATATCCACACCGAGATCAAGCGGACGCTGCAGTGCAGGTGTCATGAATGTATTGTCCAGAAAGGTCAAACAGCCGTTTTCTTTTGCAAGCTGAACAACCGCTTTAATATCAGTAATCCCAAGTGTCGGATTTGACGGTGTCTCCATATAAATGACCTTTGTATTCGGCTTGATATTCCGCGCCACTTCGTTACTATCCGTCATATCAACAAACGTGTGCTCAATGCCAAACCGGGTCAGCACCTCTGTTACCATGCGGAAGGTTCCGCCATATACATCTTCTGTCACAAGAACGTGATCACCCTGTGACAGCAATAAAAATGCTGTTGAGATCGCAGCCATGCCTGAACTGAAAGCAAATCCTCTCGTTCCGCCTTCCAGTGCGGCAATTGTTTCTTCGAGCGCTGTTCTTGTCGGCGTTCCTGAGCGGCTGTAATCATACGCGCCAAACTCTTCAAATGAAGATTGGTGAAAAGTTGATGCGTGCTGAATCGGTACACTAACCGCTCCTGTTGTGCCATCTGTTTTAAATGGATTGTGCACGAGCTGGGTTTCCAGCGTCCAATTGTGATTACTCAAATGAAACAGCTCCCTCTTTGACCTGACATAACGCCTGTTTTAAGTCTTCTTTTAAATCTTCTGCATGTTCAATTCCGACTGAAAAACGCAGCAGACGATTGCAGACTCCGTTTGAGATGCGGATTTCTTCAGGAATATCCATGTGTGTCTGTGTGGCAGGGTATGTAATAAAGCTCTCCACCCCGCCGAGGCTTTCTGCAAAACAAATGGTCTTCAGCGCTTTTAAAAATGGGTTAACCCACTCTTCTTTCTGCAGACGGAAGGACAGCATGCCGCCTTTTCCGGGATATAGTACATCAGAAATTTCTTCCTGCTCTTCTAAAAACGCCGCAAGCTCCTGCGCGTTTGCCTGATGCTGGCGCATTCTGAGGCTCAGCGTCTTCATTCCTCTCATCAGAAGCCACGAATCAAACGGAGGCAGGACGGCGCCGATCGCATTTTGGTGTTGAAACATTTCCTCACCAAGCTGCCCATCCTTTACAACGACAAGTCCCGCAAGCAGGTCGTTATGCCCGCCTAAATACTTGGTTGCACTGTGAATCACAATGTCGGCTCCCAGCTCAAGCGGCCTTTGCAAGACCGGTGTATAAAATGTATTATCAACGATCAGCAGAAGACCGTACTCTTTTGTGATCCGGGCGATCTTTTCAATGTCCGCCTCCTGCATGAGCGGATTTGTCGGTGTTTCCACAAACACCGCTTTTGTATTCGACGTAATCTTAGAGCGTAAACAGTCCTCATCGCTGAAATCATCGTAATGAAAGGTCAATCCGTATTTTTTCCATTCATTTTCAAACAGACGGTATGTGCCGCCATATAGGTCCGATGAAACGATCAGTTCATCTCCGCTTTTAAACAGCGCCATAATCGTTTGGATGGCAGCCATTCCCGAACTGAAGGCAAGCCCTCTCGCTCCGTTTTCTAAGCTGGCGATCGCGTCCTCAACAAGCTGGCGTGTCGGATTTTTTGTGCGGACATAATCAAATCCGGTAGATTCTCCGATTCCTCTGTGGCGGTATGCTGTTGATAAATAAATAGGAGGACTCACTGTTCCCGTTACTTCGTCGCTTCGGTTTCCAATTTGGGCTAATTTCGTTTCAACGTGCTGTGACATATAGCTGACACCTTCCCTTTTCAAAATAAAAAACCCCTTCCTCATAAGAAGAAGGGGTTTAACGCTTCTTCTTATCTTCCAAGCATAAAAAACGCTTGCTGGATTTAGCACCTTGGCGTTTTGCACATAATGCAAAACAAGCCGGTTGCTGAGGTTTCTAAGGGCCAGTCCCTCCACCTCTCACGATAAGAAATATCGATTTCAATTTTCTGATTGTTTTATATTAGCGCAATTTGCAGTTTATTTCAACACTTTTTTCTTCGAGTTCCGAACAGTTTAAAGAGAGAAATTTCTAATAATTCATGGTACAATAATGGAAAACAGCAAGAAAGTCTAGTGATGTCCTGGAGGAATGTATTATGGCACCGAAAAACGGCACAGTGCAAGAAAAGAAATTCTTTTCAAAAGAGCTTAACGAGGAAATGACATTGCTCGTTTATCTGCCGTCCAACTACTCCCCGCTTTATAAATACCATGTCATTATCGCGCAGGACGGCCACGATTATTTCAGGCTGGGGAGAATCGGCAGACAGGTCGAAGAATTGCTGTCCAAGCGAGAAATAGACCGGAGCATTATTATCGGTGTTCCTTATAAGGATGTAAAAGAGCGCAGAAAAACCTATCATCCGGAAGGCTCAAAATTTTCGGCGTATAAACGGTTCATCGCCCATGAGCTCGTTCCGTTTGCGGATGACGAGTATCCAACCTATCAAGTCGGCTACGGTCGGACGCTGATCGGTGATTCTCTCGGAGCGACCGTTTCTCTTATGACAGCGCTTGATTATCCGAATATGTTCGGAAACATCATCATGCAGTCTCCCTATGTTGACAAACATGTATTGGGAGCTGTGAAACAGTCAGACGATATCAAACACCTCTCTATTTATCACCAAATCGGAACAAAAGAAACTGACGTCCACACGACAGACGGAAACATTCTGGACTTTACAGAACCGAATCAGGAGCTGAAACAGCTGCTGGAGGAGAAGCTTTCCGATTATTATTTTGAATCATTTGACGGAGATCACAAATGGACATACTGGCAGCCGCTCATCACGCCGGCGCTGAAAAAAATGCTTTGATATTCTATCATACTTTATTTCCAGGAGGGACATAATATGAAATACGGAATCGTTTTATTTCCATCAAAAAAACTCCAAGACCTTGCGAACTCTTACAGAAAGCGCTATGATCCGAGCTATTCCCTGATCCCGCCCCATTTGACGCTGAGAGCATCGTTTGAATGTAAAGAGGAGAAAGCGGATCAGCTTGTATCACATCTGAGAAACATCGCAAAGGAGTCCCATCCGATCGTTCTCAAAATGACAAAATACAGCTCATTTGCGCCTGTCAATAATGTCATTTACATCAAAGCAGAGCCGACGGAAGAATTAAAAACACTCAATGAAAAGTTATACACCGGTGTGTTGGCTGGTGAACAGGAATATAATTTCGTTCCGCATGTGACGGTCGGCCAAAATCTTTCCGACGATGAGCATTCAGATGTGCTGGGACAATTAAAAATGCAGGAAGTGTCGCATGAAGAAATCGTTGATCGTTTCCACTTGCTTTACCAGCTAGAAAACGGATCGTGGACAGTATATGAAACCTTCTTGCTAGGCGGAGGAGAATAATCGTTTGGAAGCAGTTATCGCAAAAAATGAAGAACAAATGAAAGATGCATTTTATGTAAGAAAAGAAGTCTTTGTCAAAGAACAAAACGTACCTGCTGAAGAAGAAATTGACGAACTTGAAAATGAGTCGGAGCATATCGTCGTGTATGACGGCGGAAAGCCTGTCGGCGCCGGAAGATGGCGAATGAAGGACGGCTACGGCAAGTTAGAGCGGATTTGCGTATTGAAAAGCCACCGCTCCTCCGGTGTCGGCGGCATCATTATGAAGGCACTCGAAAAAGCGGCGGCAGACGGCGGCGCTTCCGGTTTCATTTTAAACGCGCAAACGCAGGCTGTGCCGTTTTACAAGAAACATGGGTATCGCGTGCTTTCTGAAAAAGAATTTCTCGATGCCGGCATTCCCCACTTACAAATGATTAAAGACTAAACAGCATCCGGGTCTATTGAGATCCGGATTTTTCCCGCACATAAAAAACCGTTCTCTTGATGTGAACGGTTTTTTATACATATCGATTAATATAAGTGCCCATTCCTTTTTCTCGCAAACTCTTATAAAGAGAGCGCTTACGTTTTGTCTTGTTTACTTTTCTTTCAGCGGCCGTTTGATTCTCCTGCTGCTTTTCAAGTTCCTTGTATACCCGCTGAAACGAGACATAGTTGATTTTTTCGGTTCCGGCGTAATCCTGCTTATGTCCAATCGTTCTATTTGCATATTGAGCGTATTGCTGGTTCTGAATTTGACCTGCATATATCATACAATACCCACCCTTCTGCTGTCTCTTTTCCCTTAAACTTACTTTTTGAAACACGTTTCTTTTGATATGATAGTCTTTGTCTGTAATGAACACCTTTTTTTGATTGGGAGGATCCCTGTTTGAAATGCGCCCGACTGAATGATCGAACTATACATTTACATACATATTCGAGAGAACATTACCAATTCCTCTTTGAAGAAGGAATAAAAGGACATTTATTTTGTTCTCATTGCGGAAAACCCGTTTTGTTAAGGCTCAATATCGCCGATCCGCCGGAGTTTATCCACCGCCAGCCAGGCCATTTTCCGGATTGTGAGGAGGCCTGCGAAACGAAACCCGCTAAAGAGGAGAAAAATGAAGACGATCAGGAATCCGGTGTCTTTCGTTTGCCCAAGGGAAAAGCGATCGCTGCTGAATCGTCTCCAGCTGTAACTGAATGGAAGCGGCCGAGAAGCATTAAACCCGGAACACCATTTGTTCAAAAAACAATAGAACCTGATACGAATCTATTTCCGTCTGTCGGCTTGAACACGGATCAGCTGAAAGCTGTCACGGAAACGGAAGGCCCACTGCTAGTGCTTGCAGGTGCGGGAAGCGGGAAAACACGGGTGCTAACGGCTCGCGCCGCCCACATGATTGAACACTTAGACATACCGCCGGAAAACATGCTGCTTGTCACCTTTACGACAAAAGCCGTCGCCGAAATGAAAGAGCGTATGGCGAAGCAGTACGGTTTACAGCCTGCAAAAGTGAGAAGACTTGTCACCGGAACATTCCACAGCTTGTTTTATAAGATTTTGTATCACTATGATTCTGCTAAATGGAACGGCGAGCATCTGCTGAAAATGGAGTGGCAGCGGGAACAATATATCAAAAAAGCACTCTATGAAGAAGGTATAGATGAGAAAGAGTTCCCTGTTGATCAGGCCCTGCAGCAGATCGGTTTCTGGAAAAACACTTATGTGCCGAATGAACGCATCCCTTTACAAGATGAGTGGGAAAAACAAGTCTATCGATTATATGAACATTATGAACGCCAGAAAAAAGAGCACAACCAATTTGATTTTGATGACATGGCTTCAGCCTGCTATGAATTGTTTATCGATCGGCCGGATCTTCTGGAACAATATCAATCTCGGTTTACTTATATCTTAATTGATGAGTTTCAGGACATTAACCCGGTTCAATATAAAATCATGCAAATGCTGGCAAGCCCGGAGCAAAACCTGTGCTGCGTCGGTGACGATGACCAGTCTATCTACGCATTCCGCGGAAGCAATCCGTCTTTTATTCTTGATTTTCAAAAGGATTACCCTGGAGCGAAGACGATCTATTTAACCGCGAACTACAGGTCTACGCACCCGATCGTCTCCAGTGCTGATATCGTCGTGAAAAAGAATAAAAACAGGTATGCCAAAATGCTTGAAGCGGCGCGTGATGACGTCCAGGTCCCTGTGCTGTTTTATCCTTATGACGAAGAGGAAGAAGCAACAATGGTCGTTTCCGATATCAAAGAAAAAATTCAAAACGGGGCAAGCCCTGAAGACTTTGCAGTTCTCTACCGCACAAACAGCGGAGGCCGTGCTATATATGAGAGGCTTCATCAATCGTCAATTCCGTATACAGCAGACCGCGGCGTCCAATCGTTTTACAGCAGACGGATCGTCCGCCAGATTCTCGCATACTTGTACGCCAGCCAAAATGAGGATGACACTGAGGCGATTAAGCACTTGCTGCCAGCCTTGTTCTTAAAACAGTCCGCTTTGAACACGCTGAAGGCGCTCTCGATTACCGAGGACTGCTCCATGATTAAAGCGCTGGCCAAACTGCCTGATCTAAAGCCATTCCAGCTGGACAAAATCAAGAAGATCGTACCGTTTTTCGCAAGCCTCCGCACAATGAAGCCGGTGGAAGCGATCACCTTTGCAGAAGGAAAAATGGGCTTCTCCGAGTATTTAAAAAAACGGGGCAATGAGAGCAACAAGCTGGAAAAAGGATCCGATGACCTGCGTGACATCAAGGTCGTCGCCAAGAAGTTCAAAACGATTCCTGATTTTCTCGCCCACGTAGACCATATGAGAGCCGCTGAGAAAAACAGAACGGATGAAAATGGCGTTCAGCTGATGACCATTCACCGGTCAAAAGGGCTTGAATTCAAAACCGTCTACGTGTTAGGCACGGTAGATGGCTCGATTCCGCACGATTTCTCATTAGAAACAGCGAGAAAAGGAGATGAAGCTCCTCTTGAGGAAGAAAGACGCCTTTTATATGTCGCCATGACCCGGGCCAAACAGCATTTATATTTGTCTTGTCCCGCAAACAGGCGCGGCAAAACGGCCCACCGTTCAAGATTTTTATATCCTCTTTTACAGCAAGCAAGACATCCCTTGCATAACTAACAGTCCGGCAGTGATCTGCCGGGTTTTTTCTATAAAAAAGGCCCGCTGAAATGAGTCAGCCAGGCCCTCTGCTTATTTATTATCCAACATTTTAGAAATCGTACCAAAATCAAGCTTTTCTTTTCCGCTTGTAATGGACTGAACAATCTTATCTTCTAATTCTTTCGGCACGCGTCTGTTTGCCAGCTGCGCTACGCGCTTAATGACACTGCGGACTGTGTTTTCGTCTTTAAAATTGGCGTTTTGAAGGGAACCGGCAAGATTCATGACATCCTGCATATTGACACCTGTTTTCTTTTCGATGTTCTTAAAAAATTGATTATCCATAATACGCCTCCTTTTGGCGGAGTGATACAGTATTGTATGAATACCCATTGTTCAATGTGCTTTTTCCAAAAATAAAAAATGAACACAAGGCAAGGAAGTACGGGACATCACCCGTACTTCCCTCAATAAACCTTAGAAGTTATAAAAAGATGCACCCACGATGATAAGGAGAATGAACAATACGACTAAAAGAACAAATGTTGAACCATAGCCGCCGCCGTAACCGCCAGCATAACCGCCGCCATAGCCGCAGCCGCCGTAGCCTCCTCCGAATCCGTATCCAAAGCCCATAGATAAGCACCTCCTTTACTCTCTATACACTATGTGTGCAGCCTTAATCGGCTTGGATATTCGCATAGGGCGTTTGCGGATTTATGATTGTTCGTACTGAGCCTTGTGTTTTTTGAGCAAGGCTTCAGTTTTTTCAGCCAGTTCTTCAATCTCCTCTTCAAACGCCAAACCGGCTTCATCAAATGCATCCAAGTCTTTTCTGATACTGCTCATAGTGTCTTCATGCTCTTTTTGCTTTTGTTCGTGAGTTTCATATCTCCCGTCAATCCATTTTTCAAACTCATTCACTGGCATCCCCCCACTCATGATATATGCTGAGTGAGACCGCTCCGTTAAAAACAAAAAACCGGAAATCTCCGGTTTCTTTGCCAGGTTATTGAGGTTTTTTCTTTTTCTTTCCGCACCCGCAGCCTTTCTTTTTGATCTTTTTTGATTGAGACGATGAATCCGTATATGGAGTTTTTTGGGAAGGTTTATTGATTTGATTCATTATGGTCCCTTCCTTTCCTTATGTCATATATGCTACTTTATGCGGATGCTAGTGAAAAGTTGCTGGTGGGAACGCCTCATTCCTGCAGCCATTTTGATACAAGTGTTTCAATAATACCGGCAAGACCGGCGATCGCCAGAAGTAAAATCAGCCACTGGGCAATTTGCGGGATTAATGCCTGGCATAAAATCAAAAAGCCGGCGCACCACACGCCTGTGCACCAATAGCAGCTCAGCAATTCACCAATAAACGCCCTTACCCCCGTTCCCTTAATGACGATATACGTTTCAATGTTCCCGTCTGCATCCTTTTCCTCCTTCTCTTCATGAAACAGGCTGCGAAGCGGCGCCATAATCGTGTCAAACACCAGCAGCCGAGCGAGCCGAAAGACCGCAAGCGAAAGAAGAACAATTGTCAGCCCATTAATAACCACTTGTTCACTCCTTTTCCCAATCATGATCCCTTTCACATATATGCCAAAACCCTATTCTTCATGAATTGTATCTTGTCCGGTGGAAAATTGGTTATTTTTATTATTCCGCTCTGCACCCCATTTGCATTATATAGAGTATGGATAAGAAAGGAGTGAAGGTTATGTCGTTTGAAGAAGAAGTTGAATCCCTGCACCCTGCAATATTTGAGCAATTATCAAGCGAATTCGAACAGCAGATCGAAGTCATTGATTGCGAAAATATCACAATAGATACATCACATATAACATCTGCCCTTTCTATACAAGCCTTTGTGACAACCATGATTATCCTGGCGACTCAGCTCGTCATCGCCGACGAGGATTTGGCTGACGCAGTGGCAAGTGAAATTCTTATTCTGGATAACTCCCAAATCAAAAAAAGAACCATTATTAAAATTATCAACAGCCGAAACATTACAATTACTTTGTCTGCCGACGAGATAATAACCTTTGTACAAATCTTGCTTCAGGTGTTAAACAGCATTCTCAATGAACTTGACGTCCTTTAACCCTTTCTTTTTCACAAACTTAAAAGTCGAGGTGAAAACAAATGTCAGACAACGATAAAATCAAAGAAGAGCTTGCTAAGCTTCCGGAAGTTGATCCGATGACGAAAATGCTGGTCCAAAATATATTTCTTAAACATGGTGTTACGAAAGACAAAATGAAAGAAGTATCAGACGAAGAAAAAGAAATGCTCTTGAATCTGGTAAAGGATTTGCAGGCTAAATCAGAAGCATTAATTGAAAACCAAAAGAAGAAGAAAGAAGAATCGGTGCAAGAGCAAAAGAACGCAAAACCGCTAAGCCGCAGAGAACAGCTAATTGAACAGCTCAGACAAAGACGGCAAAATAATAACAATTCAAATTAATCATAAAAAATAGGGCGCTTCATCAAGATATATGACTCAGTCAAAGTAAGAGGCTCGCTCATTTAATAACAGTAAAAGAAAAGGAGGAATAGATATGGAAAGCAGACCATATTCTTGGGTTGCACTTGATCCTGACTGTGACCATCCGTTAGATGACAAAGAGAAAGAGAAAGAAAAACACGAAAGAAAATGTCATTGCGATGTTTGCTGTAATGGCAATGGGTTTTTTGGCAACGACAACGCCTTCATCGACCAAGATCTAGCTCAGGCAAATCTCAACAAACAAGTCTCCGATGAGACGATTATTATCAGAGATTCTTGTGACATTAACGTTACATCTACAGACGTTCAAGCAGTAACATCAGTTGTAACAGCGCTTAATGCCGCTGTAGTTACAGCTACTCTGACATCCATTGCAGACGGAGTAATTGCCGAATTAGTCGCACAAGATTTATTGCAGCTTACAGCTAACAAACAAGTAAACCGCCAAAAAGTTCTCATCGAATGCTCCCGCGGCGTAAACGTCTCAACAGTAGATGCCGATATCGCAACACTTATCTCTACAGCAACAAATACCCTCGTAGCTATCCTAGTTATTACTCTTGTCCTCTAGGACTTAAAAGCAGAGCTAAAAACGCTCTGCTTTTTCTTATTTTCCAAGCATATGATGAATATATAGACGTTCACCCACACCAAGTGGGGCACGGGTACATATGTTGTTAAGGACTAAAGTCAAATACCCTATAAAGAAGGAGCTGAAATCAATGAGCTGCGGAAAAACCCATGGCCGGCATGAGAACTGTGTATGCGATGCAGTGGAAAAGATTTTAGCAGAGCAGGAGGCAGTTGAAGAACAGTGTCCGACTGGCTGCTATACCAACCTTTTAAACCCTACGATTGCTGGAAAAGACACAATTCCGTTTCTCGTTTTTGATAAAAAAGGCGGATTGTTCTCCACATTCGGAAACGTGGGGGGATTTGTGGATGATATGCAATGCTTTGAATCCATTTTCTTCCGCGTCGAAAAATTATGCGATTGCTGTGCAACACTGTCTATTTTACGCCCGGTCGATGTCAAAGGCGATACCTTAAGTGTTTGCCACCCTTGCGACCCGGATTTCTTCGGGCTTGAAAAAACAGATTTCTGCATTGAAGTGGATCTTGGATGCTTCTGTGCCATTCAGTGCCTGTCGCCAGAGTTAGTTGACAGAACATCCCCTAACAGAGATAAAAAGCATCATCACAATGGATAAACACTTGTAAAGAGGAATCCCCTTCCAAACTCTATTACAGGTGCAAATTATTCAGCTGCTTCCAGCGTGAGGCAGCTGACTCTCCATCATTTCGCCAGTCTCAAATTTATAAGGCAGGAGGGATAATATGAGCCAGAAAACATCATGCTGCGTGCGTGAAGCTGTAGAAAATATTGAAGAACTGCAACACGCTGTTGAAGAGGATTGCCCGACAAGCTGCCATTCAAAGCTTTTGTCACCAACCCATTCGCTAGGCGATACGGTGCCTTTTGCAATATTTACATCAAAATCAAAGCCCTTAGTGGCCTTCGGAAATGTCGGCGAACTCGATAACGGCCCTTGCTTTAATACAGTATTTTTCAGAGTAGAAAAAGTTCATGACAGCTGCGCAACACTGTCATTATTAATCGCATTTGACGAACACAAACACATTTTGGACTTCACCGATACAGATACGGTTTGTGAAGTGTTCCGACTTGAAAAAACGAACTACTGCATTGAAGTGGACTTAGACTGCTTTTGCGCAATCAACTGCTTAAATCCACGATTAATCAATCGCACGCATCATCACCATTAATCATAAGCTGGAAAAGCTTGCAGGCCTGCAGGCTTTTCTCTATGTAAAAAAGCTGTCCGGGAAGATCTGCCGGGCAGCTTTTTTCATTTCATTAAAAACCGAGCGGATGCAAAGAGGTGATTTCATCAATCGACAGTTCAGTCGGCGCACCGTTTCCAGTCGTCCGGAGCAGGACGGAATCATTTCTTCTTCCGACAATGACGCCCCTGTACGTTCTTCCATTGGCTTCAATCAAACAAAGCGCTCTCGGCATGTTATGAGGCAGCTTTGTTAAAAAATCAATTTTTTCATGAATCGTCATCTTGCTCATCGGCTTTTTCACTTTTCGTGCCGGCGGTGCTTTTTCCTCCGCTTTATCAGCACTGTGGACAGCTTCCGGTTCTTTTTCAGGCTTCCGGGCCTCAAGCGCAGGCTCTTCCTTTTTTTCTGCTTTCGGAGGCTCGTGTTCGACGGTTTCTTCAATGGCCTGCGGCTCTGCTTCCTGCTCCTGCTGGTTCTTTGTGTTCTCTGGCTCTCTCACCTCTTGTGTTTGCTGACTCACTGGCTCAGCTGCAGGCTTTTGGTCTGCTTGCTGGACCTCCTTTGCCACGGCTTCCTCCTGCTGTTTCTCCTGGTAGGCCGGCTTTTCCTCTGCTTTTGGCGGAGCGGGTTTATTGGCCTTTTTTTTGATGACAATCTCCTGCATGGATGATCTTGCTGTTTCTGCATAATCCGGCTGAACAATATACATGAGCGGTTTTTTATCCGCGTTTCTTTTCTTATTAGACATCTTCATCCCTCCGATTGTGTCATATTCTATCTATATGACAGAAAGCTGAAAATCAGAAGAAATAAAAAAGCAATCCCTGTTCGGGATTGCTTGACATAGATCCTGCTTAGCGGGCAGTGATATGGAAACCTGAATCAACGTGAAGATTTTCACCTGTAATGCCTCGGGACATATCGCTGAATAAGAACGCAGCTGTATCGCCCACTTCTTCAGGTGTTGTCGTGCGGCGAAGCGGCGCACGCTCTTCAATGTCTTTTAAGATGGAGTTGAAATCGCTGATGCCTTTAGCAGATAATGTTCTGATCGGGCCGGCAGAAATGCTGTTAACGCGGATATTTTCTTTTCCTAAGTCAGCAGCTAAGTATTTCACACTTGCATCAAGAGAAGCTTTCGCTACACCCATGACGTTGTAGTTCGGCATCACAAGCTCTCCGCCAAGGTAAGTCAAAGTGACAATGCTTCCGCCTTCAGTCATCATCGGACGTGCAGCTTTCACAACAGCTGTCAGAGAATATGAACTGATGTTATGGGCCAAAAGGAAACCGTCACGAGTTGTGTTTAAGTATTCGCCGACGAGCTCTTCTTTATTGGCAAACGCGATACAATGCGCGATACCGTGGATCACACCGACCTGCTCCTTAATGCTTGCGAAGCAAGTTTCGATTTCCGCGTCGTTTGTTACGTCGCAAGGAAGGATAATGGAATCATTGCGTTCTAGCGTTCCGGCAAGCTCGTGAACAGATTTCTCAAGGCGTTCTCCTGCGTATGTGAAAATCAAACGTGCACCCGCTTCGTGTAAAGAGCGCGCAATTCCCCACGCGATACTGCGTTTGTTGGCTACCCCCATCACAACAATGTTGCGGCCTTCAAGTGAAAAATTCATATGTATAAAGCCTCCTATATTTTATAAAGACATAGTATTAGTACCTGATCTTAATTCCTATCATATCATAACCTTGTCCAGATGAAAAGCGCATACGATAGACAAACGTGAAAGAGATCACCATCCGCTGGTGATCTCATTGGCTTGTTTTTAAGCTGTTTCGTTTAAAGGCGAAATGGTTTGTCGGCCCGTGGCCCGATCCGATGCCGAGCGTATTTTCCACCGCTTCGCGGACAAAGTTGGCCGCAACCTCGAATGCCTGATGGATGCTGTCTCCTTTAGCTGTTTGAGCCGTTAAAGCCGCAGCAAAGGTACAGCCCGTGCCATGCGTATGCTCCGTATCGATATAAGGATGGCTGATTTGCATAAACATGTTTCCATCAAAAAGAAGGTCAGTAATGTGATTGTCCTCAGGCTGGTGCCCGCCTTTGATAATCACATGCTGCGCCCCCATCTTTACGAGCTGCTCCGCTGCTTTTTTTCGGTCATCCAGCGAGCGGATTGTCATTCCTGTCAGCGTTTCTGCTTCCGGAACATTCGGCGTAATCGCGTAGCTCCTCGGAATGAGCAGCTCTTTTAAGGTAGCAACTGATTCATCGTGCAGCAAGGATGCACCGCCCTTTGCGATCATAACCGGATCAACAATCACACGGTTAAACCCGTACTCGTCAATTTTTCTCGCCACTTCTTCAATCATTTCGGCATTCCAGAGCATTCCCGTTTTTACGGCGTCCGGTTTCAAATCCTCGGCAACAGCGTCAATTTGCTGTCTCAGTGCCTCTACAGTCAGCGGATACACCCCATGGACGCCAAGCGTATTTTGGGCGGTTACCGCCGTAATCGCAGACATTCCGAAAACTTCAAGCTCCTGAAAGGTTTTAATATCGGCCTGTATCCCTGCGCCGCCGCCTGAATCAGAGCCGGCGATTGTCAATGCTTTATATATACTCATACATTACACTCCTTTTATTACCCAATCCATTTATGATAAATAGATTTTGCCCGGGCAATATCATTTGTTCCATGGATCAATGCTCTGCCGTCCCGGAACAGCACCATTTTCATATCATCCGAACGGCAGGAAATTAAATACGGGTTCGCGGCTACTTCAAGCCCTGCTTGCTTCAGCTGACCGGCAAGCCCTTCAAGATTCGCTTCTTTTGTAAAGGATGATCTGATTTGCACCGTGTTCCTGCCGCACAATACAGCCGCTTTTGTTTGGTTCTCATATGACAAAAACGGAAAATCCTTTGTGCCGCAGCTTGGGCATGCGTCATGTTTGAGACCCGCCGCTCTCACCTCTGACCGTTCGTTTTTCCACAAGTCAAAGGAGCGCAGCACTGGCTCGCACTCCTCTCCCGTCAGCAGCTTCAGCGCGTCTGTCACCTGAAAGACCGCTACCTGCAAAACAGCCGGACTGATGATGCCGGCTGTGTCACATGTCGCTCCGCCAATCGGAAGTGTATCGAGCAAGCAATGCAGGCAGGGGGTTGATCCCGGCACTACGGTAAAGGTGAGGCCGTAGCTCCCTACACAGGCACCGTAGAGAAAAGGAATCCCTTCTTTGACCGCAGCATCATTTACGATCAGGCGGGTTTCAAAATTATCAGCCGCATCCACAATGATCGAAGCGCCCTTAATCAGCTCGAAGATATTTTCCGCTGTCACATCCATGACAAGGCCAGTCACATCGACATCGCTGTTAATCGAACGGAGACGATGCTCAGCAGCGGCCGCTTTCGGCATTTCTTTTTTGACATCATCTTCTGTATACAGCTGCTGGCGCTGGAGGTTGCTCCATTCAACGTAATCTCTGTCGGCAATTTTCACAGAGCCGACTCCTGCTCTGACCAGCATTTCAGCACTCGCTGTTCCAAGCGCGCCGGCGCCGATGATCACGGCGCGCGCTTCTTTCAATTTCTTCTGGCCGGCTGGGCCGATCGGAGCAAACAGCTCCTGTCTGGAGTACCTGTCCGTCATACAGGAAGACCTTCTCCCGGACTGCTTGCCGTTCCGTATTGCTTAAGCGGAATGCGGCCCGCCTCATAAGAAAGGCGCCCTGCTTCCACTGCGAACTTCATGGCACGCGCCATTTTCACAGGATCATTTGCGCCTGATACAGCCGTATTGAGAAGTACGCCGTCCGCTCCAAGCTCCATTGCGTATGCCGCGTCTTTAGGCGATCCAATGCCGGCGTCCACGATGACCGGCACTTTCGCCTGTTCAATAATAAATGACAGATTCAAAGGATTTAAGATTCCTTGCCCCGATCCGATCGGAGATGCCCCCGGCATGATGGCATGCACGCCAAGCTCTTCCAGTTTTCTTGCCAGTACAACGTCATCCGACGTGTACGGGAGCACAATAAAGCCTTCTTCAAGAAGCTGTTCGGACGCTTTTAATGTCTCAACAGGATCAGGCAGCAAAGAACGGCTGCATCCGATGACTTCGACTTTAATCATGTCACAAAGCCCTGACGCTTTTGCCAATCTTGCAATCCGGACCGCTTCTTCAGCGGTGCTGGCGCCCGCTGTATTCGGCAGAAGCGTATATTTGGATAAATCAAGCTGTTCCAGAAAATTAGGCTGAGACGCTTCAAAGATGTTCATTCTCCGCACAGCAAATGTTAAAATATCAGACTCGGAAACGGCCACCGCTTCCTTTTGAATTTCAAACGATGGGTATTTCCCCGTGCCCAGCAACAATCTTGATTGAAATGATTTCCCGCCAATTGTTAACATGCTCATCCGCCTCCTACAAAATGGACAATTTCAATAACATCGCGATCACAAAGTTCAACCTCGTGATAATGTTCTTTGCCGATAATTTCTTTATTTCTTTCAACGATAACAATTTTATTTTCAAGCTGATAAGACGCCAGCAGGTCTTGAATTGTACCTGTGTCTTTTTCCCACTTCACGTCTTTACCGTTCAGCTGTAGCATCATATCTGAACCGCCTCCTTGCGATCAATTCGGAATGCGTGCAGCCAGTCTTGATTGACCTCTTTATTCATCATGAGATCACCGATCAAAGCGCCCGTTGCCGGAGCGAGCAGAATCCCATTTCTGAAATGGCCCGCCGCAAATAAAATACGGCTGTCCTCAGGGTGTCTGCCGATGTACGGTTTCCCACCCTTTGTTCCCGGCCGCAGTCCTGCCCAAAAACGATCCACCTTCATATTCTGAATGGCCGGCAGCATCGTTTTTGCTTTTTTCATTACCAATTCCAATCCGCCAAGATCCGGTGTTTCACTCCAGTCACCTGGCTTCATTGTCGCGCCGACAACCAGTCTGCCGCTTTTTCTCGGTACGATATAGCAATGGTCATGGTAAAGTGTTTTTGTCAGCGGTATATCATCATTCCAAACAGACAGGCACTCCCCTTTTACAGGGAAAAATGAATTGTTCAGCCCAAGCTGTTTAAAAAACATTCCGCTCCACACCCCGCTGGCAACCGCGACATGATCCGCCCATACGTTACCATTCGGCGTCTCGATGGACAGCGCTTCACCGTCACGGTCGACATGCAGGACAGGAGTATGCTCAAAAATCTCCGCCCCAAGCGCTTTCGCTGCTTTCGCATATGCCTTACAAACAAAATAAGGTTCAACATGCACATCATCTTGAATAAAGGCTGCCCCGAAAATGTCACCAGACGTATACGGCTCTTTTTCTAAAACTTCTTCTTTTGTATGCCAGCTGACAGAATCCAAGTCATCCATCTTCCTCAGCCGCTGCACGTCTTCTTCAGAAAACGCAAGCTTAAACATACCGCCGTTATGCTGTCTGATATCAATACCGGATAATGTGTAAAGCTCTTCTCCAAGACCTTTGTACAAACGCTGGCTGTGCATGGCAAAGTCAAAAAACGCGTCACGTTCCTCGCACTCGGCATGGGCGCCCAGCATTCCGGCAGCAGCACTTGTTGTTCTGCCGCCCATTGTTCCACTTTCAAACAATGCGATGTTTTTGTTTTCCTTTGCTAAATGATAAGCAATCGCGGAACCGATAATTCCGCCTCCAATGACAACTGCATCATAATGCCTTTTCATAGCGCATCTCCTTTAGCTTGCGGGAATATCGTCTGGCAGCTTCCAAAGGGTCAGCGGAAGAAAAAATTCCCGACATGACTGCAATACCGTCTGCTCCTGCTCGTTTTACGTCTCTTAATCTGTCCGGCGTCATTCCGCCGATCGCAATAACCGGGACGGAAATCCGCTGTTTGATATCTGACAGCAATGACACCCCTCTGCCTTCAAGACCCTTTTTACAATCCGTTTCAAACACATGGCCGAACAACACGTAGTCAGCGTCTTCCTTTTCTGCTTGAACCGCTTCCTCAAGCGAATGCACCGACCGACCGATATGAAGGTGAGGAAATCTGGCTCTGACCTGCTTCGGCGAAAAGCTGCTGCTCGGCAGCTGCACGCGATGAATCGTAGAAAAAAGCGCAATATCCACCCGCCCATTCATGACCAGTTTTCGCTTATCAACACCGCCTTCGGAAATAAGCCCGAGCAGTTTCAAAATGTCGGCCGCCGATTTTGACCGTTCCCGAATGTGTATAAAATCAACTTCATTCCGAATAGCTATGATGGCTCTCGTTAACTCTTCAACCGGCTTGCAGTCATCAGTTATGGCGTGAAGCTCCAAATTCCTCCACCTCTTTTATGCCGCGGTCGGACCAGCCTTCTTTTCGATAGGCCATTCCCCAAAATTGATATTCATAGAAGCTGGAAATAACAAAATTCTCTTTCATCTTGGCGCGCACTTCATCCGTGCTGTTTTCCGCCAGCTCATCAAACCGATTGATTTGCTCTTCGACCTGCTGTCTGAACCAGTCACCGCCGTATGTGCCGATCCACTTCTGATAAATCGGATGCCCCGGATCACAATGCAGCAATTTCTCACCTACCTCGTAATAAAGCCAGTAGCATGGCAGCAGGGCAGCTAAGATCTCAGCAAAATTCCCGCTCAAAACCGAACGGTACATATGGGATGTATAAGAGTATGCCGTAGGAGACGGCTTAAACGCCTTACGCTCTTCCTCACTGATTTCCAACAGCTCCGCAAACTCGCGATGAAGCGCCATTTCCGCCTCATATGTACCTTGGGCGTGGCTTGCCATCCGTCCCGTTGTATAAAGGTCCTTCGCATAAGCGGCGCCAAACGATTGCACCTTCGCAAAATGCGTTAAATAATAAGAATCCTGAAGCACGTAGTATTTAAAACGGTCAACCGGAAGCGTTCCATCACCGATTCCCTGAACGAACGGATGGACAAAACTCCCCTCCCACCATTCTGCGGCTGCACTGCGGCATTCTTCTGAAAACTTCACACGTCATTCCCCCTGTCTGATAAATAAAAAAACCACTTTCCCGCAAGGAAAAGTGGTTTGGAATTGGCATAGTAAAATAACACAAATACCGCTCCACTTCCCTACGCAGGTCTGAACCTGTTCAAGTTATGAGGGTCTAAAAGTCACACTTTTATCTCAGCCCTTATGAAGGACACCCCTAGTGGTTATACGAATACATATTGAATTGTTCTGCACCTCTATATTAACACGAATCCCTATTTGGTCAAGGTTTATCCTTCTAATGTTTTCTTAAGCTCCGTTACGTACCCGCGAGATCCGGTAACAATTAAGCGGTCTCCCAGTTTCAGCCTTGTGTCCCCATGTGGAACGATGCTATCCACACCTCTGAAAATCCTGACAAAGATGACGTCGCCTGTTAAAGGGAATTCCCGCAAAATCACACCGTCGTAAGTGCTGTTTTCCATATTAATTTGATACAGCGAAGACTCCTGGTTCGTGAGAAGCCTCATGACTCCAGGCGCTTCTATCAGAGCGCGAAGCAGTGTTTTTGTTGACAGCAGAATAGAAAAGATGCTGATTCCCTGCTCCTTCAGAGCTGCTTCATTCTCCGGTGATCCTACGCTGGCAATGATTCTTTCTGTGCCTTTTTCTTTTGCAAGTAATGCAATGTCCGCATTCATGTCTTCATTCCCTGTCGCAACAACGAGGATATCCGTATCAAAAATGCCGAGTGATTCAAGCGTCTCGTGTTCATAGTCAGAAATCGTTTCGACAGTAAATACTGATTCTGACAGCTTTTCCTCCGCATTCTCTTGGTATACGTGTACAACACGCACATCATACTCTTCCTCTGGCAGCTCAAGAGTAACAGGCAATGTCATTTGGTTTGCACCGATAAACGTAATCGTCTTTTTCTCCTCCGGCTGCTCCTCCCGTTTGTACAATTTTTTAAAGAAGACCGGCGAAAAAATACTGGCAATGACGGCTACTAACGTCAGTGCTCCTGACATATTTGCGCTAATCACGTGAAGCTGCTGGCCGATTGTCGCAGCGGCTATCACGAGCGAAAGCGTTGATGTCAGCAGGAAACCAGATGCCAAAACGGTTCGGTTATCATACCACTTCTTCAAGTACAGGACAGGAATGATTTTGCTGACTAACAGCGCCAGAAGCAGAAGCGGAATCATGATTAATATTTTCGGATCTTGGAAAAGGGTCCATATATCCAGCTTCACACCGACCATCACAAAGAAAATCGGAATTAAGAACCCGTAGCCGAATGAATCCAGCTGCTGAACAAGTTCTTTGTTTGGTGAAAGAAGGGAAACGAGAACCCCTGCTAAGAAAGCGCCGAGAATATTTTCTGCCCCAAGTGATTCAGACAGGGCAACAAGTACGATAATTAACGTAAAAATCGCGCGCGTTCCGATCTGGATCGTCCCTTTTGACATGGATTGAACAAAAGAGCGATGTTTGAAGACCCGGCCGAAAAAGTAAAGCACCACTCCGGCTGCAAACAGGATCATCAGGAGCCACATGTTTCCGCTGTCCTCTCCGTATAAAGAAGAAAAAACAGCAAGAAGAATCATCGTAGCCAAATCAGCAATAACAGCAACGAGCAAAATAATCTGCCCGATATTTGAATTCATGATCCGTTCTTCTTTTAATGTTGGAACGACAACGCCCAATGAAATCGTTGAAATAATAAGCGTCATTAAAAAAGCATTTTCGATAAATCCTGCCAAGACGAACCCATAGGACAGCAGCAATGATAAAATAAAAATACCGCCAAAGATAATAGATGCCGCAGCAAACGTATTAGGCGCTTCTTTGCCGTTCGGCATAAGCTGCTTTTTCTTTCCTTTCTCAAACGATGAAAAATCAATTTCAAGCCCGCTTAAAAACATTAAAAAGATAAATCCGAGCATAGAAAGCGTCTGGAGCCATGTGTCACCCTCCACAACTAAATTAAGGCCGCTTTTTCCTATGATCAATCCCATAATGATTTCAGCAACAACAACCGGAATGCTGAGTTTAAACCGATGCAAAAGGATGGGTGTCAAAAATGCAACGATAAGTACAACAACTAAAGATGCGACAGATGTATGCGCCATAATCAGAACCTCCTTTTTAGATCAGGGTTATTCTAGTTCTTAATCAAAGAACAAAACCTCAATTTTTAAAAAAACATAACGCGATTTTAACAAGGGTGATGATAAAAAATAAAGTAATATGGTCTAAATCCTGTTTAGAAAATGATTCTTCTATAATTTGCACATAAAAGCTTGTGATGACTCACAACACTTTGCATCATAATAAATAAAATCATTGGTAAGGAGGATGCCGAATGGCTTACGACATAATCAGCGATATTCATGGCTGCTATGACGAAATGACTGCATTAATCCAAAAGCTTGGCTATACGATCAAAAATGGAGTACCTGTCCACGAGGAAGGCAGGATGCTTGTTTTTGCCGGAGATTTAACCGACAGAGGACCCAAATCGATAGAGGTCATCCGCTTTGTAGCGGGCGCTTACGAAAAAGGCGCTGTACGTTATGTCCCGGGAAATCATTGCAATAAGCTGTTCCGCTACTTAAAAGGAAATCCGGTGAAAGTGATGCATGGTCTCGAAACAACAGCGGCAGAGCTTGAAGAACTTTCTAAAGAAGAAAGAACAGCAGTAAGTGAACAGTTTATGAAGCTGTACGAAACAGCGCCGCTTTACGACATCTTACATAACGGAGAATTAGTTGTCGCCCATGCTGGCATAAAGGCTGACGATATCGGCAAATATACCCGCAGAGTGAAAGACTTTGTGCTTTACGGTGATGTGACGGGTGAAACGTATCCGGACGGCAGACCCGTCAGACGTGATTGGGCGGCAGCCTATAACGGCAAGGCTTGGGTCGTATACGGCCATACACCTGTGAAAGAGCCTCGGAAGGTCAATCGCACCATCAACATTGATACAGGCTGCGTGTTCGGAAATAAACTGACAGGCTTTCGCTTTCCAGAAATAGAAACCGTCTCTGTTCCAAGTTCCCTGCCTTATGACGAATCAAGATTTCGCCCCATATAAAAAAGGAGAGAATCATTGATTCTCTCCTTTTATCAGTTCTTTCATATCTTGAGGCAGTGAAGCATGAAATGTCATGTTCTCCTGTGTCAGCGGATGGATAAATGAAAGCTGCTCGCTGTGCAGGGCCTGACGGCCAATTTCCCGCCTCGTTCCGCCGTACAGTGTATCGCCGCACAGCGGGTGCCCGAGATAGCTCATATGAACACGAATTTGGTGGGTACGTCCAGTCTCAAGCTGCAATGTCACCGAGGTCAAGTCGTCATTTGCGCATGTGACATAAAAATGAGTAACAGCCTTCTGGCCGTCCGGTGTCACCTTCCGTTCAATAATACTGTCAGGATGTCTGCCAATCGGTGCATCGACTGTTCCCTCCGCCTGTGTCAACCGCCCGTGGACCACTGCCGCATACCGGCGTTTCACAAGCCCGTTTTTTTGCGCTGACGATAAAATGGAGTGGGCAAAGCGATGCTTGGCAACAAGCATGACACCAGATGTATCCCGGTCAAGCCGGGTTACAAGGTGAACCGTCGCCCGCACTCCGTTTTTTTGATAATGATGGATAATTCCATTGGCAATGCTGCCGGATGGGTGCTCTCTCGAAGGGATAGATGACACATACGGCTGCTTGTTTATCACAAGTACATGTTCATCCTCATACAGGATATCGAGCGGAACAGGCTCTGCCAATAGCATCTCGCTTACCTGTTCCTCAGGAAACTTGACGACAAGAAGATCTCCCTCTCTCAAAACGTATTTGACCGTCACATGCTCACCGTTGATAAGCAGGTCTCCACCGCCAAACTTGATATCGGTCAGCAGACGTTTCGAAATTCCCAGTTCAGCGGCATATTCTTTTAGAGTTATCCCATTTTCAGCGGAAGTAATGTTCTTTCTGATAAAAAAATAATCCACGATACGTCCTCTTTCTATTCACCTTTTCCGATAAACGAATCCTGGACTCTTTTCCAAAATGGAAACGGACGGAATCTCGCAAACCTCACATTTTCGGATGCAACTTGGCAGCGGATCGACTTTACATCCTTATGAAGAAGGGTTAAATGGTCAATCGTCACTTGAAAGTCAACTTCGTTTCTCGGCTTAATCATGCAATCATGATGGGAAGGGAGAAGCAGCGGCGATCCGACCGTCCGGAATACGCGGTTATTAATAGAAGCCATTTCCGCAAGCTGGATCGCTCTAATAGACGGATGGATAATCGCTCCGCCCAGCGCCTTATTGTAGGCGGTGCTGCCGGATGGCGTTGACAGGCAGAGGCCGTCGCCCCGGAAGGTTTCAAAGAGCTGTCCCTTGATTTCCACATCAGCCACAAGGCTTCCTTCTATGCTTTTAATCGTGCATTCATTCAATGCTAAATATCTTTCTTCCCGCTCGTTTTCGTGATAGGTCACAATCACTTCGAGAAGCGGATATTCGACGGTATGATACGGCGTTTTCGCAATCGCGAGAACAAGTTTTTCAATTTCATGAGGAACCCAGTCGGCATAAAACCCCAGATGACCCGTGTGAACGCCGACAAATGCTGTTTTGTCCAAGCGGTCGCTGTATCTGTGAAAAGCGTACAAAAGCGTTCCATCGCCCCCAACTGAAATGACGATTTCCGGTTCATTTTCATCCAGTTCCATATCAAAATCCAACAAATACGCCTGTATTTTGCTTTTCAGCGTATCAGAAACTTGATCACCTTTTGATGATACGGCAAATTTCATGCTTTTCTTCCCCTTTACCTATTGTTGCTCGCTTCCTTTTTTCTTTCTTGAAAAGGCAGCTTGAGCTTCCTGTACTTCACCCCTGATCTCCGACATCTCTTCATCAAGCCGGGAAGCCGCTTCAGAAGCACGCTGAAGCCTTAATTTTACTTTTTCAGGAATGTTTCCGCTGTATTTATAATTCAATGAATGCTCAATGGTCGCCCAAAAATTCATCGCCAGCGTACGGATCTGTATTTCCACAAGAACATGCTTTTCTCCGGACACCGTCTGTAAAGGATATAGTACAACAAGATGATATGACCGGTACCCGCTCTCTTTATGTTCCGCAATATAATCCCTCTGATCCACAACGGTGAAATCTTTTCTGGCAAACAGCATGTCTTTTACGATTTGGATGTCATCGACAAATTGGCACATGATTCTAAGGCCTGCGATATCCTGAATGGTTTCAATTTCATGTAACGGTATGCTTTTCCGTCTCGCTTTTTCAAGTATGCTCGCCACAGGTTTGACGCGCCCGGTCACAAATTCGATCGGAGAATGGTCATCCTCGTATTCATATAATGTGCGGATCCCCTTGAGTTTCACTTTCAACTCTTCGACAGCCTGGCGGTAAGGCACTAAAAAACGCTCCCATTGTTTGTCATCCATCATACATCCCCCAATTCCGAACCAGTTTCTATAAAAACACGCGTTTCACTTTTTCTTCCATTTCTCCGTAGTTTGCATTATCTTTAATATTTTCTAAAAGATACTCCAGTTCCTCATGCAGGCCTGCCAGTTCAATGGTTTTGCCTCCGGCCTCTAAAACAACCGGGATTCTTTGTGCATGGGCCTGCTTCAGTTCCGGCCATACATGTTCCTTTATAATGACATATTCAAAAGAATCAGCTAATTCAAGTATGTATACAAAAGCAAAGTGGTCAGAATCAACAAGCATTTGACCTGACGGCTTGCGTTCTGCTTCGTTTCCTTCCGTCTCACAGGCAAGGCGAAGCTGATCATCCGATAATGTTGCGTTCAAGATTTCGATTCTGTTTTGCATAATGCTCTCCTTTTTAAACAAAGTACAGATTCATTTTATCATATCAAGCTGGATATTGATAAACCTAACATCTAAAGAGATAATAGTAAAAATAAGATTTACAGGGCGGAAAGGAAGAGCATCATGAGCCAAGAAATTGAAATAGAATTTAAAAACATGCTGACCAAACAAGAATTTGAAACGATAACAGCCGCACTCAAGCTGACAGAAAAAGATTTTACAGATCAAAAGAATCATTATTTTGACACAGGCAGCTTTGCGCTGAAACAAAAACACGCTGCGCTGCGAATCCGCAGAAAAAACGGAGAGTATGTCCTGACGTTAAAAGAACCGGCAGATGTAGGGCTTCTGGAAACGCACCAGCGGCTTTCAGAGGTATCAGACCTTACTGGCTTTTCAGTTCCCGAAGGTCCTGTGAAGGACCAGCTGCACAAGCTTCAGATCGATACAGATGCCATTCAATACTTTGGATCTTTAGCAACAAACCGCGCGGAAAAAGAAACAGAAAAAGGCTTAATAGTTTTAGACCATAGCCGATATTTAAATAAAGAGGACTATGAAATCGAATTTGAGGCGGCAGACTGGCATGAGGGCAAACAAGCCTTTGAGAAGCTGCTTCAGCAATTCAGCATTCCTCAGCGCGAAACCAAAAATAAAATTCTGCGTTTTTATGAAGAAAAACGAAAGTCTATATAAGGTGGAATGACATCGTGAATGTAACGAATTGGGCAGCTTTACTTCAGCTTCAAGCATTACAGTCCATATCTAATGCACGCAGCACAGGCACTCAAAATGATGCGGAAAGCCCGCTCTCAAGCTTCAGCTCTTTGCTTAGCCAATATACAAACGGTCTGGCGACTCCGCAACCAACAGCATCTTCTGCAACGTCAAGCCCGCTCAGTCTGCTGAACAGCGCTTCTTCAACAGCGCCGTCACTGCTTTCAGCTTATGGGCTTAATTCATATACAAATAGCAATTCAGGTTATATCACAAAAGCGGCAGAAAGCACCGAAACAGATGCTGCAGATTCACCTTCAAACAAACATGAAGCAAAACAGATCAGTTCGGGAGACTTCTCCATTGATAGCGCTATAAAAAAAGCAGCTGATAAATATGGCGTCGATGAAAAACTAATCCGTGCCGTCATCAAGCAGGAATCAGGCTTTAATGCAAAAGCGGTCAGCGGAGCAGGTGCGATGGGCCTAATGCAGCTCATGCCGTCAACAGCAAGCTCACTTGGCGTTTCTAATCCGCTGGATCCGCAGCAAAATGTGGAGGGCGGAACGAAATATTTAAAACAAATGCTGAATAAATACGACGACAATGTGTCTATGGCATTAGCAGCCTACAACGCCGGACCGGGAAATGTTGACCGATACGGAGGTATTCCTCCTTTTCAAGAAACGCAAAACTATGTAAAAAAAATAACTTCAGCTTATTACGCGTAACCAGAGCGGCTTCTGCCCTCTGGTTTTTTTGCGAAGTGAAATCTTACGCATTCCTGATTTTTATGTGATATGATATGAAATACAAACCTGGCTTACAGCCGAAACTAGTCATCAAACGCATAAAAGGCAGTTTGTTTGTAGAAATGATGCCTTGTTGCTAAAATAAATTTAGATGAAATGTTGAAATACAGAAAATTACTTTTTGCAATAGGATTTATGATTCCTATTAGCCATATTTAAAGGAGTAGTCAACATGGGACAATCGTTTAACGCACCTTATGAAGCGATTGGAGAGGAACTTCTATCGCAACTTGTTGATACTTTTTATGAGCGTGTCGCGTCTCATCCTTTGCTGAAGCCAATTTTTCCGAGCGATTTAACAGAAACCGCCAGGAAACAGAAGCAATTTTTGACTCAGTATTTAGGCGGGCCTCCGCTTTATACTGAGGAACACGGCCACCCCATGCTCAGAGCAAGGCATCTTCCCTTTCCAATTACAAACGAGAGAGCTGATGCGTGGCTCAGCTGTATGAAGGACGCAATGGACCATGTAGGGCTGGAGGGCGATATTCGTGAGTTTTTGTTTGGCCGGCTGGAATTGACAGCAAGGCATATGGTGAATCAAACGGAAGCGGAGGATCGATCATCTTGACAAACTATCAGCATGAGCAATACTTCGCCCATTGCCACGGTCATCCAAAAAAACCGCTTGAAATTTACATGTTTGTAGACCCTTTATGTCCTGAATGCTGGTCCTTAGAGCCCGTCATTAAAAAGCTGAAAATTAGATACGGACGCTTTTTCACATTACGCATTATAGCTTCCGCAAGCCTTACCGCGTTAAATAAGAAACGGAAAAAGCATCTTCTCGCAGAAGCATGGGAAAAGATCGCGAGCCGCTCCGGCATGTCGTGTGACGGCAATGTCTGGTTCGAGCAGGATCAGCCGCTTTCATCGCCTTATATGGCTGCTCTCGCTTTTAAAGCAGCCGAACTGCAAGGAAGAAAAGTCGGCATGCAATTTCTCAGAAATATGCAGGAGAGTCTGTTTGTTTCAAAGAAAAATATTACGGATGAAAACGTGCTTTTGGAAATCGCAGAAAAAACGAGTCTCGATCTTGAAGAGTTCAAAAATGACCTGCATTCTCAAAGCGCGGTCAAGGCGCTTCAATGTGATATGAGAATTGCCGCTGAGATGGATGTTTCCGTCAATCCGACGCTGACGTTTTTCAATACACAGCATGAGGACGAAGGACTTAAAGTACCCGGCAGCTATTCATATGATGTATATGAAGAAATCTTATTTGAGATGCTTGGCGACGAGCCGAAGCCGTCGGAAACACCGCCTCTGGAATGTTTTATTGAATATTTCCGCTTCGTTGCCTCCAAGGAAATTGCTCTAGTTTATGACCTGAGCCTTGAAGAGGTAGAAAAAGAAATGAAAAAATTGGCGTTTGCTAAAAAGGTTGCCAAAGTGGAAGCCAAACACGGAATGTTTTGGAAGTCTCTCAGCACTTATTCTGATGAATATCAATCATGTGAAAAATAGCCGCAGGCGTGTATATGCTTGAGGCTGTTTTTTTGCACCGGCATCAAACATACGTTCTGTCCATAGCACTAAAGAAACCGCGCCGGGATAAGCGCGGTTTCATATGTCTTAACGACAACAAAGGGGATGGGAGAAATTTTTCACGGTCAAACAAAGGGGTAATGTTTGTTTGTGATCAATTTCACATCCTTATGATAACAAAAGATGTCGACTGTTGACAACCTCTATGCTTAATGTTCATATTTTTGTCACAAAACATAACGAAGTACATTCACTCATATCCTAATAAGGAAAAAGGACGAGGGGGACCGCCATGATGTATACTGTGATCTTAATTGTGTGCATTGCCGTTTTTTTCTGTTTGAATATATTAGGCATGATGCATATGCTGCCGCTTTATATTACCTCTCCTCTGCTGTTTCTGTCTATTTTGTTTACCCTCTATCGCCTGAACCATCGGAAAACCTTTAAAGGGTTTTAAAAAAGCCTGTGCGTCATTTTTGCACAGGCTTTCTTTTTTAAGACTGCTTGACTTTCATCAGCAGCTCTTCCATTTCATCAAGTTTTTCTTCAAACATTTTGCACGCAGCTTCGATCGGCTCTGGAGACGTCATATCAACGCCCGCTTTTTTCAGGACATCAATCGGGTATTGTGAGCTTCCCGCTTTCAGGAAGTCAATATAACGGTCAACCGCCGGCTTTCCTTCTTTTAAAATCTGGCTGCTTAACGCTTGGGCAGCACTGTACCCTGTCGCATACTGATACACATAGTAATTGTAATAGAAATGCGGAATCCGTGACCATTCAAGGCCGATTTCCTTATCAATCACCATGCCGTCTCCGAAATACTTTTTATTCAGATCGTAATAGACATTTGTCAGAAGCTCAGGTGTAAGCGGCTCCCCTTCTTGCGCCTTTGTATGGATCAGATGTTCAAATTCAGCAAACATCGTTTGTCTAAAGACCGTTCCTCTGAAGCCCTCAAGCATATGGTTGAGAATATATAAGCGCTGTTTTTCATCATCTAAGTTGTTCAGCAGGTATTCGCCAAGAAGCGCTTCGTTTGTCGTGGACGCAACTTCCGCGACAAAGATACTGTAATTGCCGTATGGATATGGCTGGTGCTTTCTCGTATAGTAGCTGTGTACGGAATGTCCAAACTCGTGCACGAGCGTAAAGAGATTATTGACGTTATCATGCCAGTTCATCAAGATATACGGATTCGTGCCGTAAGCTCCTGATGAATAAGCGCCATTTCGTTTGCCTTTATTTTCATAAACGTCGACCCAACGGTTTTCCAGCCCTTCTTTTAAGATGGATGCGTATTCTTCCCCTAAAGGTGCCAGACCTTTCAGCATGTAATCTTTGGCTTCCTCGTACGTGACCTTCATCCCCGCATCCTTCACAAGCGGTGTATACAGATCATAGATGTGCACTTCGTCAAGCTCAAGCACTTTCTTTCTCAGCGCGATATAGCGGTGCAGGAGCGGCAAATGCTTATTAATCGTTTTGACGAGGTTGTCGTATACCTCCTCAGGAATACTGTTGTTAGAAAGCGCCGCTTCACGCGCTGATTTGTATTTTTTCACTCTCGCGTAGAAGTTGTCCTTTTTCACAGTGCCGCTTAGCGTCGTGGCCATTGTGTTTTTATATTGACCGTATGTTTTATATACTGCGTCAAAGGCATTTTTGCGGACTTCACGGTTTTCACTTTCTAAGAAATTAATAAAATTCCCGTGAGTGATCTGTTTTTCATTCCCCTCTTCATCTTTAATGGACGGGAATGTAATCTCGGCGTTATTTAATACGCTGAATGTATTGGAAGATGAACCCAGCACATCAGAAGCTTCAGCAAGCAGCGCCTCTTCCTTCTCGCTCAGCACGTGCGGGCGTTCCTTTGTAATCTCCTCAATCGCATGAGAGTACAGTTTCAGTTCTTCTTTTTCAAGAATAAACTGCTGCAGTTTGTCTTCTTCTATGGATAAAATTTCCGGAACCAAATAAGCTGTCGCGCTTGCGGCCTGTGTATATAGGTTTCCCGCCTTATCATTCAGCCCCTGATAAAAAGAGTTCCCGGTATCTTGGTCAGAGCGCATATGCGCATATGTGTACAGCCTGCCCAGCCGCTCCATCACTTTATCTTGGAACGTAAGAGCTTCGTATAAATGATCGGCTGAATCTGCCAGCTTTCCTTTATACTTAGATAAATTCGGAATTAATTCTTTTACAGCTTGAAATTCTTTATTCCAGGCCTCATCATTAGGAAAAATATCCTCAAGTCTCCATGTGTCTTCTGCCTTTACCTCACTTCTGTCAGGCAGTTGGTTTGCTTTTTTTTCCTCAGCCATGGTGATCCCCCTCGTTTTCTTTGATTCAAGCCAATTGAAAAAACCGCTGTTTCTCAATAAACTTGTGTTGTGAATATCTTCCGGTTTTTCACTGCCTTTTGTCAAATCATATGCAGTAATGAAGAGAACGAATGCCAAAAAAGCAGTAAAAACACGAAAAACCTTTTCTTTTGTGCCTTTCACAGCCAGCCCACCACCTTTGTATTAGAGTGAGCCAAATGAGACAAACTCATTCTATAAAACAGCTGCGGTCACTTTCTATGAGATCCTGTAATGAGCGTACGCCCTCTACAGGCTGATTCAGCACATATACTTCTTTCTGAGTCTCCCTTAAAAATCCCTTCTTGCACAAAAAATCAATGTACTGTTTCACCGCTTCAGAAAGACAATCTTCACTGCATTTGTATCTGAGTGAAATGTTCTTTTTATGAATGTGCAGTTTGCACTGCTGTAAAACGGCTGAAAAGCGAATTGGCGCGCGTTTATATCCCAGATCCGTAATAAACAGATATAAAAACCCCTGCCACACAAAAACCGGACTATGAAAAACAGCCCCTTTTATAACAGGGACAAACACTTCCGTCGGAAGAAAAGAAAGGGGCGTCTGCCGCTTTTCATAAAACAGCAGCCTGAGGCGATTTGTTTCCTTGGAGGTAAACCGATGGGGTTTATGGCGAAAACGGTGAATCGCTTTCGTCCAGCCGGAATATTGAAATGCGGGCGTCGGTTCAGTAAAAAAAAGATCGTTTGCAGCAGCCCGATGGATAGGGATCGTTTGAACGGAGGAATAAGAATGGTTTGTGTAAAACGGAATGATGTGGCTGAGCCGGCGGAAAGAACGTGTTTCCGGGCAATAACATATCAGTTCCCTGTATGGACTTGCATTGATAAACTGCCAATGGAAAGCAGAAAGCTGATAAAAGGATGGAGCAGAGCATTTTAAGCGGCTGTGTCCCACAATCCACTGCGGGATGATTCCTGCTTGTTTGAAGCCCTCTGTTCGCTTTTGAAAGACATCTGGTGCAAGAGTGGCACATTGATACTCAACAGCAAGCATGCGTCCCTTGATCTTTGTCATGATGTCCGGTCTTTGATTGATGTTCTTGATATACGGTTCTAATATCGGGGAAGCCTGTTGCGTTTTCAGCCATATATACAGCTGCCTTTTTCCTTCTAAGTGGTAGGCGCTTTCCGGTTCTATGTCTATCGAACAGGATTTGTTCTGTTTATGGGCGAAATGCGGTGCTTTTTGGAGTCCGAGCTTCACAGCAAGCTCACCCCCGCACACCGGGCAGAAGAATCGTCTCCGCTTTAATTTCTGGCTTTGCCGAGCGCCTAGAAGGTGAAACATTTCGCCGTCTTCAGTCACAGCACTAAACAATTGTCATCTCTCCTTTCCAGATGAGGTATACTTTCTGGAAAAGATGATCAACTCCTGTTCGCCGTATTTTCTCTTGTATGTATGTTTTTGATTTTTCACGTCTCAAACATAGCATTTCATTGCATAAAAAAAACCGATTTCCGGAAAGAAATCGGTTTGCTATGATGCAAAGTGTTTTTTTATCGTTTCCAGAGCATGCTCTGAAATAATCAGCTTGCCGTACTCTTCAAGACGGTGTATGCTGATTGAGGATTCATTTGCGTACTCCAACAGGATGCTTAGCTGATTTTCAACCTCTTCGTCAGTCATATTGCCAAAATCTACATATAAATAATATCGGTTCTCAAACGAATATAAAGTCGTTTTGCTTCCGTTAACGTTCAATTTAGATAGAGAAATAACATCCTCAAAATCGCCAAACCGCAAGACAAATTGAAGCTTTTGCTCCTTCTCTTCCTGATTGACGGCTTGCTCTTCTTTCTGGAAATCATCCAGCAAGGCGTCAAGATCCTCAGATGCTGGTTCTTGCTTTTTATCCTCAGGAATCGGCAGTTCGAGCTTTTGTCCGTCTTTGGAAAGCTGGGCTTTTGTGACGATGATTTCTAATCCTTTGTCCAGTGCCTGAACTTGAATCCAAAGAGGGCCTTCCACAGCAAATTCCTCTTCCTCATGAACTTCATCCATGACTTCCCAGAAAAGTTCTTCACTGCGTTCACGGTTATACCAAATTTCTTCTCTGTCAAAACCGCGATCTTCAATATCTCCGTAAGACATATAAAATTTTACTGTATGCTCGTTAATTCTTTCAATTTCCATTTGCCAACCTTCCCTTCTATATAAGATGTTGAAGGGACATCTAAGCTCCCGATTAATAGTACTTTACTACACTTTACCCATTCCGTCCACATCTTAACCTTGATGCAAGGCCAGTGTGAATTCCTTTGTATTTCTATTTTATGATAAAACAGTCACAAAAGAAATAAAAATGCACCTTCACCTAAAAAACGGCAGATCTGCGGCTCATATCATAAAATATGACCTGTCTCATATAGTAGTAGTACAAGCGATGGAACGAAAGCGAGGTGCCGATCATGGAGCATGACTATCTGATTTCTCTGCTTGTTATTGTTGGGATCGACCTGATCCTCGGCGGAGATAATGCGGTCGTCATTGCCATGGCCAGCAGAAATTTGCCGGACAAGCAAAGACAGCAAGCCATTATTCTCGGAACATTTATCGCCGTTGCCATGAGAATCGGATTAACAAGCGCAGCGGTATACCTTTTGAACATTCCGTTCTTGCAGTGCGCCGGCGGAATTTTCCTGCTGTATTTAGGATATCAGCTGCTGATTGAAAAAAAAGACACGCAGCACATCAAAAGCAGCACCTCGCTGTGGAGAGCGATACGAACGATTGTGCTTGCAGATCTCTTTATGTCGCTGGACAACGTCATAGCAGTTGCGGGAGCGTCACACGGTGAGTTTTCTCTCGTGGTCATTGGTTTGTGTGTATCGGTGCCGGTTATTATTTGGGGCAGCAAACTCATCCACATCGTACTTGAGAAAATACCGGTTCTGATTTACGCGGGAAGCGGTCTGCTTGCTTATACAGGAGGAGAAATGATTGTCAGGGACAAAAAGCTGTCTTTTTTTATGGCGCAGCACGGCGCAGTCGAAACGCTCCTCCCCATTTTAACGGTCGCGTTTGTCATCCTTGCGAGTATTTATTATCAGCAGGTGGAAAAATAAAAGAAGGCTGATCACTCAGCCTTCTTTCAGCGTGTCGACAAACCTTCGCATTCGTTGTCAGACCTGCGCGTCGGTGCTCACGAATAAACATATTCGTTGTGCTCCAATGCTCGGCCTTCCTAGACTTCAAAGGTTTTCAATCACTCTGAACTGAAAAGGTAACAAAATCCTAAAACAAAAAACCGTTTTAGGATTTTGTCAACTATCATCAAAAGAAGGCTGATCACTCAGCCTTCTTTTGATGATACGATCTATTAGTTTGCCAAACGCTGTGCTTCTCTTAATTGGAAAGAGCGGACTTTTCTTGGCAGGAAACGTCTGATTTCGTCTTCGTTGTATCCGACCTGCAAACGTTTTTCGTCGATGATGATCGGACGGCGAAGCAAACCTGGGTGCTCGTTGATCAAGCGGTACAAATCTTGCAGCGGCATAGATTCAACGTTCACATTCAGTTTTTGGAATACTTTTGAACGGGTTGAGATGATTTCATCTGTTCCGTCCTCAGTCATTCGAAGAATTTGTTTTATTTCATCAATTGATAAAGGCTCAGAGAAAATGTTTCTTTCTTCAAATGGAATATCGTGCTCCTCAAGCCACGCTCTCGCCTTTCTGCATGAAGTACAGCTTGGTGATGTGTATAGTGTAACCATTCATCTTCACTCCTCTAATTAGTAGGATGAACATCTATTTTATTCTTAAATTGAAATTACTCTAAAAAAGGAATCTTTATAGGTATTATACTATAAAAAAGTAAGTGTGAACAGTATCCTAAGAAAAAAATGTGTCAATCCGGCAAATTTTTAATTTTAATGATATGTTCTAATTCTCAATTAGCTTAACTGATCGAAAATATTTTTTTGTTTTTCTTCATCAATGAGTTTCAAGACCTCATCTGTTTTTTCGTACGATTCCCCGTACCATTTCTCATCTTTATAAGTATGAATGTTTTCATATGTCTGTTTCATGGCTTCAAGAATTTCTTCTTCTGATTCTGTTTTCGGTGACCAGTACAGAATCTCCATCTTATTTACTTCATTCGTAGCCAATGACCGGCGCCGGTACCCAATTGACTGAGCATGTTTGAAATGCTCTCTTTGATAAAACCTCAGGCGTTTTTCTGTATCAGTATCATCTTCATCCACAGGCTCCACCTCGAGCAATATCGGCTTATTTTTCTTTTTCAGCTTCGCGATCAATTTGCCGCCAAGCCCCTGCCCTCTTGCATCCTTAGACACATACAGATAATCAACGAAGATAAAAGAATCGAATTCCGCAAACATTAAGATATGATGTTTGCCTTCATCTTTATGATAAATATCGCTCCGCTCTTTCAGAAGAGCTTCCATATGCGCTTTTGATTTCATTTCTTCAATTGGAAAGTACTCGCTAAGCTTTTCATACCAGTTCATTGATTTGCTCCTTATGAGTTCATTGTCTTCATACTTTTAGATATACCCCATTTCATATTGTTTAAACAGCGTTACATCTATAAAGACGTACAAACTTCCGCCATGGTTTCATTTTTTTTCAGCAAAAAACAGAGTCAGATGCTCCGTTCATTTTGAAGTGTATGTAAAAAGCTTTCATTAAGCTTGGCTTTCCTGCTTGTAATGAAGCAGGCGGGTCTGCGCCAGTGCAATAAAAAACGCCATGATATATAATGCAGCTGCCGCGATAAAAGCTGTTTTCGCACCAGCAGCATCAGCCACGAGCCCCATAATGGAGTAGGTGACGCCTGACCAAGGAGTCAAAATCGCATTTTTGGCAGCCATGATCCCGATACGCTTCTGCTTGGGAATGACCTCTTGCAGCATGGTTTCCTGGCAAATATCACGCACCTGATAAAAAGGTCCCATTGCAGCACAAGCCAGAGCGCATAAAAACGGGATTGGAGAAAATGAGAACAGAAGGGTCAGCGCCGCCATCACAAGCGAGCAGAAAATAATAACGTAGCCCATGTTCCGCTCAAAAAAAGCAGAAAAACGAATGGCAATCACACTGCCGACAATGGCACCTATAAAATAAGAAGCGTTAAACATCCCCCACCACACTTCTGTTTCATGCAAAACAGCCGCAGTAAATGCAAGAAGAATAGCAGACGACCAAACAGAACCCGCCAAAGCTTCTAACATGTCCATTAGAGTAATGTCTCTTACAATAGGGATCATCATTAAATCCTTCCATATACTTTTGACAGATGCTTTTTCAGCTGTTCCATCAGTCGTTTTTTCATTTATATGAAGCACATTGAGGGAAGCTCCCGAAAGAACAAACAAGCAAATGGCTGCACCGACAACGAGTTCAAAAGGTACGGCATACGTCAGAAGGCCGCCAAGGCCCCAGCCTGCTGTTAAAAACAATTGATTCGAGAGGGAGATCACACCGTTCGCTTTTACATATTGCTCTTTTGGAACAATAATCGGCAGCAGCGCGAATCTTGCCGGCTGAAAAAAGGCGCCCGCGAAGGAAAAACAGAAGACAAATAGCAGCGTTATCCAAAAGAAAACCTGTTCGTGATGACTGATGCTAAAAGCCATCAGTATTGTAAAGACCGCTCTCAGCAGATTTGCACCCGCAAGCACCTTTTTAAAACCGAGATTGCGAAGCACTGGGGAGATGCAAAAGCTTGCCGCTATACTCGCAAACGACATGAACGATAAAACAAGACCCGCCAAAAAGACGGAGTCGGTCATTTGATAGACCCTGACCATTAATACGATTGTGACAAGGACTCCTGCTAAAGATTAAAGAGATTGAGACAGTAATAGCGCAAAAACATTTTTGTTATGCAGAAATTGAATCGTATTTCGCCTCCGCTTTTTCCTCTAATTGTAAATGTTATCACTCTCACTTTCTATGATTAAAAAAAATCCTTCAAGAGTAATCTCTTGAAGGATTTTTGATTCATGAATAAGCTTTAAATTCTGCCTCCGTGCACATCACAAAATGTCCCGGTTTGACTTCACGGAATTCCATCGTTTCCCCATCTTTTAATTGATGGACGGACGGATCGTATTTCTGGCGGACGCGATTTCTCTCATAGTCCGGATCAGGAAGCGGAATCGCTGAAAGCAATGATTTTGTATACGGGTGAAGCGGATTTTCATAAAGCTCATCTGCCGGCGCAAGCTCAACCAGCTTCCCGAAATACATGACTCCAATGCGGTCGCTGATGTATTTGACCATCGATAAATCGTGGGCAATAAACAGGTATGTGAGCCCTTTTTCTTTTTGCAGTTCTTTCATTAAATTCACGACCTGTGCTTGAATGGATACATCCAAAGCGGAAATTGGCTCATCTGCGATAATGAATTCCGGATCTACAGCGAGAGCTCTGGCAATCCCGATTCTTTGGCGCTGGCCGCCGGAAAATTCATGCGGATAGCGGTTCGCGTGTTCCTTGTTTAAACCGACTGTTTCCAAGAGCTCGTGGACCCGCTGCATCCGCTCTTTTTTCGTTTTCGCCAGCTTATGAATATCGAGGCCTTCAGCAATAATATCAGCAACTGTCATTCTCGGATTCAGGGATGCATATGGATCTTGGAAAATCATCTGCATTTTGCGGTTGAATTCCAGCAGCTTTTTCCGCGATTTTTTCCCGTGCACATTTTCGCCGTTGAACAGCACCTCACCATCGGTCGCTTCATATAGCCGAATAATGCTTCGGCCTGTTGTCGATTTACCGCAGCCAGATTCACCAACCAGCCCTAATGTTTCACCTTTATAGATATCAAATGATAAATCGTCTACAGCCTTAACCGTTCCTTTTGGCGTGACAAAGTGCTGTTTTAAATGTTTGATTTCTAATAGTTTCTCACTCAATTCATTCACCTTCTCTCACTAAGACAGGTTTTTCATAGGTATTTGCCAGTTTACGCATTTTCGCTTTTACCGCTTCAGGCGGCTCTACCTTTGGCGCGTCCGGATGAAGCAGCCACGATTTTACATAATGAGTATCAGACACCTTAAACATTGGCGGCTCCTGTTCAAAATCGATTTTCATCGCGTAAGAGCTCCGCAGCGCAAAAGCATCTCCTTTTGGCGGGTTTGTCAAATCAGGCGGCGTGCCTGGAATTGCAGTCAGCTGTTCTTCTCCTGAACTTTCCAGTGTCGGCATGGATGCAAGAAGCCCCCACGTATACGGATGTCTCGGATCGTAGAAAATCTCGTCTACCGTACCGGTTTCTACAATCTGTCCCGCGTACATGACAGCGACCCGGTCAGCAACGTTAGCCACAACACCCAGATCGTGTGTGATAAAGATGATGGACGTGTCAATTTTCTTTTGTAAATCCTTCATCAATTCCAGAATTTGCGCTTGAATCGTTACATCAAGAGCAGTGGTCGGCTCATCGGCGATCAGAAGCTTCGGATTCGCCGCAAGCGCCATGGCGATGACAACCCGCTGCCTCATCCCGCCTGAAAATTCGTGCGGAAATTGGTTAACCCGCTTTTCCGGCATCGGGATACCGACTAATTCCAACAGTTCAACCGCGCGTTTTTTAGCCGCTTCCTTTGAAATTTTCTCGTGTTTAAAAAGCACTTCCGTAATTTGTTTGCCGACCTTCATCGTCGGATTTAAAGAGGTCATCGGATCCTGGAATATCATCCCGATCTCTTTTCCCCGGACATTTTGCATCTCTTTTTCGGACAGCGGCACCAGATCCTTTCCTTCAAACAAGATCTCACCTCGTTTGAAATAACCCGGAGGCATTGGAATCAGCTTCATGATCGCTTGAGAGGTCACACTTTTTCCGGAACCTGATTCTCCGACAATGGCCAGCGTTTCTCCTTTATCCAGATGGAAATTCACTCCGCGGATCGCCTGAACTTCTCCGCCATATGTTTTAAATGAAATCGCTAAATCTTTTACTTCTAATAGGCGTGTCACCCGTATCACTCCCTTATTTACGTAACTTAGGATCCAATGCGTCTCTTAATCCGTCGCCGACAACGTTAAAGCCAAACATCGTAATGCAGATGAAACCGGCAGGGAAGAATAGACGCCACGGATAATAGGTCAATGCAGGCAATCCGTCAGAAGCCATCGTTCCCCAGCTTGCCAGCGGAGCCGGAACACCAAGTCCCAAATAGCTTAAAAAGGCTTCTGTGAAAATCGCAGTCGGAACTGTCAATGTCATCGTGACCAAAATGGAACCCATTGCGTTTGGCACGATATGTTTAAACAGCAGACGGGATGTTTTTGCACCAAGTGTCTGTGAAGCAAGCACATACTCCTGATTCTTCAGCTGCAGCACTTGTCCACGCACGATTCTGGCCATATTAATCCAGCCCGTAATTGTCATGGCAATAATAATCGTAAATAGCCCTTTCGGAAGCACAACCATCAGTAAGATGACCATTAATAATGAAGGAACTGCCCAAAGGATATCAGCGATACGCATCATAATTTCATCCGTTCTGCCTCCGCGGAAGCCTGAAATGCTTCCCCAAATCACACCGATCAGCAAATCAAGAACAGCGGCTGCAACACCGATAAAGATTGAGATTCGCGCACCTACCCAAGTACGGACGAAAATATCCCGTCCAAGATCATCTGTTCCGAACCAGTGATCTTTTGAAGGCGGCTTATCCGCATTTAAGAGATTAGTAGTTGAATAATCGTATCTTGAGAACATTGGCGCAAAAATTGCCATAAGGATAATGAGTACAATAATGATAAGCCCGACCATTGCAAGCTTATTGCTGCGGAAGCGAAGCATCGCATCTTTCCAGAGGGAAAGGCTCTTTTTACTTATTTTTTCTGCATCGCCGGCATTCGCTGCGGCTGGTTCAAACAGGTTTTTTGGAATGTTTTGCATGGCCTAGGCTCCTTTCTTTGCTTTTGAAAGCTTGATTCTTGGATCAATAATGCCATATAACACGTCTACGATTAATACACACAATAGCAAGATGACACTGAAGAACACCGTTACACCCATAATGACTGTATAATCACGGTTTGTAATACTGTTTACAAAGTGTGCACCAAGCCCCGGGATACCAAAGATGGACTCAATAATAAAGCTTCCCGTTAAGACCTGCGCTGCCATCGGGCCCATGTATGTAACGACTGGCAAAAGCGCGTTTCGAATGGCGTGCCGCACTGTAACTGCTGGACGGGACAGCCCTTTTGCTTTCGCTGTGCGAATATAATCACTGTTTAACACTTCGATCATGCTTGAACGAGAAAGTCTGGCAATAAACGCCATCGGCATGGAAGCAAGTGCGATTGAAGGCAAAAAGGTGTATGCCCAGGACTCCCAACCCGCGACAGGAAACAGATCAAGCTTCATGGAGAACACATATTGCAGAACAGCCGCCATGATAAAGCTCGGAACTGAAATGCCAAATATCGTTAAAATCGCGACGGTATAATCCTGCCACTTATTATGGTAAAGGGCTGCTATGACCCCAAACAATACACCTAACGCTAAAGCGAGGAGAATAGCTTCTGCTCCAAGAGTGAATGAAACGGGGAAACCTGAACTGATTAGGTCGTTAACACTCTGACCTTTATATTTAAATGACGGTCCGAAATCCCACATTGCAACTGATTTCAAATAACTGACGTATTGTACAAACAGCGGCTTGTCCAAGCCGTAATGCGCATTTAAGTTTGCTTCGATTTCAGGCGGAAGCTTTTTCTCACCTGAAAATGGCCCACCCGGTGCTGCCTGCATTAAGAAGAATGTCACAGTTACAATCACAAATAATGTGATAATCATATAGACTAAGCGTCTTCCGATATATTTTAGCAAGGGGGAACACCTCCATGATTTTTACATTTTTATACTCTTTCAGTAAGAAAGGTATATGGGAAATAGGTCCCCATATACCTTGAGGTTTTTGTTTTCACAAATAAGACTTATTGAAAGTACGAGTTTCTGAAATAAATTTCTCCGGTTCCAGTAATGATGGTTCCTTTCAGATTTTCGTCTTGCACCCAAGGAATCGTATAAAAATAAACTGGCGCTACAGGCATTTCATCAATGAAAATACCTTCTGCTTTTTTCAGCAGCTCTGCACGTTTTGTTGGATCAGTTTCAGTTTGTGACTGATTCAGAAGCTTTTTGAATTCTGGATTTTCCCAGCCAGTATCGTTATTACCTCCGTTTTTGTCACGGAACAACTCGAGGAAGTTAATAGGATCGTTAAAGTCGCCAAGCCAACCCATACGGCCGATTTGATAATCTTGGCTGTGAAGCTTATCAATATATACATTCCATTCTGAGTTATCAAGCTCAACATTCACGCCTAAATTTTTCTTCCACATTTCTTGCACGGCTTGAGCGATTTTCGCATGTGCATCATCAGTGTTATAAGACAATTTGATTTTCGGAAGGTCAGATGCCTTGCTTAAGCCCATTTCTTTCAGGCCTTTTTCAAGATATTCTTTTGCCGTTTTGACATCGTTGTCTTTGAAGTAGCCTTCTTTGTTATCCTCAAATCCCTTCATTGTCGGTGGCACCGCAGCCATTGCCGGGATTTGTTCACCTTGCGTAATGTTTTTAACAATCGATTGACGATCAATCGCATAAGATAATGCTTTACGGATATTTACATTGTCTAACGGCTTAGCTTCAGTGTTGAATTTGTACCAATAGACACCTGCCATCGGCTCAACATGTAAAGAACCGTCTTTTTTCAGGGTAGGAAGAGATTCTGTCGGAAGCTGTCCGAGCGGCAAACCGGCCCAATCAAGTTCGCCAGCTTGGAATTTTTTCAGTTCAGTATTGTTATTGTTGATCATAACCATACTGATTTTCTTCAGTTTGACTTTGTCTTTATCCCAATACTGATCATTTTTTTCAAGAGTGATAGAACCGCTGTGTTTCCATGCCGTCATTTTGAACGGTCCGTTCGATACATAATCATCTCCGGCATTTGTGTTCCATTTTTTATTTTTCTCTGCAATTTTCTTGTTGATCGGCATATACGTATAGAACGCTGTTAATTCAGTGAAATATGGAGTCGGGTTATTTAATTCAACCTTTAGCGTTTTGTCATTTACAGCTTTTACTGCCACATCATCAAGGCTGCCTTTGCCGGTATTCGCCGCTTCAGCACCTTTTATGTAGTAAAGCTGGTAAGCGTATTGTGATTCGTTATTAGGATCAAGTGCCCATTTCCAAGCATATTCAAAATCTTGTGCTGTTACAGGGTCACCATTAGACCATTTCACACCATCACGAATTGTAAATGTATATGTCTTTCCATCTTTGCTCGTTTCAATTTTAGAAGCCATGCCTTCTTCAGGCTCACCATCTGCATTGATACGTGTCAATCCTTCAAAAGTCTGACGGATGACACCGCCTGAAACTGAATCATTTGCCAATCCTGGATGTAAGGAGAACGGCTCAGTTTTAATATTAATGTTAAGTGTCGTCTTTCCTTTACTGTCCTTTTTCCCTTCACCGTTTGATCCGCTGCCGCCAAAGCCGCATGCGCTCAGCACGAGAGTGAAAATGAGCATCAACGTGACAATCGACCAACGCTTTTTCATTATCGCAAACCCCCTAATAATAATTTTTCAGCTCCTTACGGCTAAATCCTCAGAAATATCAGACAAATGAACCTGAGTTTCCATAACTTTTATTCTGTTCCGTCTTTTCTGATTATTTTTGTAAAAAAGCTGTAACAATAGAGTGAACAAGTTCATTATAATGAAACAAATAATTTATTGCAATATTATTTTATCAATTTAAAATATTTGAACTTCGTTAGTTTTTCTTCCACGAACATAATATCCTTCTACCATTTAAAGCATAAATTGATTAAAAACTATTTGATAAGTTTTCTATCCATATTGCTTTTTACATATAATATCTAGCTGTTTTCACGCTGATAGCAGTTATCATTTAGGGGTTTTACAGCACCAGTGGTATTTATATCTTTACAATGTTACTGGAAAAAAGAATGTTTTTTCATGATGACAATTGGTTATAATTGATTTATAATGAAGCAATCAAAAGAAAAGCGTGCTATGAAAAAGAGTAGTACACATTTCACCCGTTTGAAGAGAGTCTGCGGTGCTGGGAGCAGATAACGGGCAATGTGGAATGGACTTTGGAGCAGCTGACCGAAACCGAAAAAGTAGGCTCAGCCGGAGCAGTCTCCGTTACAAACGTCAGAGTGATTCCATTTTAATGGAATAATCAGGGTGGTACCACGGTTCATTCGTCCCTTTTTTATAGGGGAAGAATGGGCCTTTTTTATTATGTTTTAAGAAATGAGGTTGATGTTTTCATGAAACAAACGATTTTTTCAGGCATTCAGCCAAGCGGCTCCGTTACGCTCGGCAACTATATCGGTGCAATGAAGCAGTTTGTCGAACTGCAGCATGATTATAACAGCTATTTTTGCATCGTGGATCAGCATGCGATAACCGTGCCTCAAGACCGGCTTCAGCTAAGAAAGAATATCCGCAGTCTGGCGGCGCTTTACTTAGCTGTCGGACTTGATCCAGAAAAAACAACATTGTTTATTCAGTCAGAGGTTCCCGCGCATGCACAGGCCGGATGGATGATGCAGTGTGTCGCGTATATCGGCGAGCTTGAACGGATGACCCAATTTAAAGACAAATCCAAAGGCAATGAAGCTGTTGTCTCCGGCCTGTTAACATACCCGCCGCTGATGGCCGCTGATATTCTGCTGTATGGAACAGATCTTGTGCCTGTCGGCGAGGATCAAAAGCAGCACCTTGAGCTGACGCGAAATCTCGCAGAACGCTTCAACAAAAAATATAACGACATCTTTACGGTTCCGGAAGTGAAAATTCCAAAAGTCGGCGCACGCATCATGTCTCTGAATGATCCGCTGAAGAAAATGAGCAAATCCGATCCGAACCAGAAAGCTTATATTACATTACTGGATGAACCGAAGCTTCTTGAAAAGAAAATCAAAAGCGCTGTGACAGATTCTGAAGGCATTGTAAAATTTGATAAAGAAAACAAACCAGGCGTTTCCAACCTTCTTACGATTTATTCAATCCTCGGCAATACGACAATTGAAGAGCTTGAAGCAAAGTACGAAGGGAAAGGCTACGGCGAGTTTAAAGGTGATTTGGCAGAAGTCGTGGTTAACGCATTAAAACCGATCCAGGACCGCTATCATGAACTAATTGAATCTGATGAATTAGACCGGATTCTCGATGAAGGCGCGGAACGGGCAAACCGGACAGCGAACAAAATGCTGAAAAAAATGGAGAACGCCATGGGCCTTGGCCGAAAAAGACGCTAATCAAAAAACCGCTCTTTGCAAAGAGCGGTTTTTTTAGTTTACCTTTGATTCATTTTCCATTTCCCACAGCTTTTCGAAAAAAGGCTGTCCTTTTATCAGGTTTTCGCAAAATGCCAGATGCTTGTCCGACCAGCCTTCAATTGTTTCGTTATACAGCATGTCCCAAATCTCTTCAAAGCTCATCCGTTTGATTTGTTCATACATATGCGGGTTCCACTCTGTGTACCAATAGCCGATTTCAGCGCGGTTTTTCAGCCCTTTTAATTGGTCCAGCGCCATAAACATCAGCTGCTTGATTTGCCGTTCTTTTCTTGTCAGCCCTCTGACGTGCTCTGGTGCTAATGATAAAATGTGATATTCTTTAGAGGATTCCAGCTTCTTTGGCTCAAATTCATATGTTTCAGGCTCTACATCTTTTACCATTTCATAAACGAGCTGCTCCTGCCTTGGGATCAAACGGCTTTTTCTGACAGGGATCGTGTAGCCGATCGTGTCGACAGCCAAAATGCCGATTCCGTCTGTTACAACAAAACAATACTCAAGCTTTGTCCGCTCATGATTTTTCCGAATGTACGATTTCTGATGTACGTCGTCAAGCAAACCTTTCGGAAGCTCAGACAAATCGTTTTCTATGTAATGAAACAGTACCGACGGCACCCTTAACAGCGGCACCTGATCCAAAAGCTCAACCGTATCTTCCTTGCGCCATTCGTGAAAGTGGCATACATTGTAGCCATTTTCTTCCCCTTCAAACCAATTGACCCACACATCATGAAGAAATAACATCTCTAACCCCTCACTTTTATAAAAACTGTTGTCCACAGTATAGGCAAGGGACAGAGAAATTATTCCAAAGAGATTGAGGAAATCTGGAATCGCTGGGTTTATGTAAAAATCACAAAAAGCAGATCTCTTTGTATATTTTCCGACAAAAAGAGATCTGCTTTTCTTATGATTTTGTTATATTTTATACCAGATATTATTTTCATTTTTATTTAATATTTTTTGGATCCAATGCATCCCGCAGACCATCACCGACAAAGTTGAAGCATAAAACGGTAATTAAAATGAATAGCCCGGGAAATAACGGGTACCACCATGCTTGAATCATTAATGTAAAGTTTTGAGCATCCTGAAGCATGTTTCCCCAGCTTGCAATCGGAGGCTGGATACCGAAGCCCAAGTAGCTTAAGGTTGATTCAGCTAAAATGACACTGCCTACTTTTAAAGTAGCGGAGACAATAATTGGCCCGATGCAATTCGGTAAAATATGCGAAAAAATAATTTTATAATTTTTGGTTCCTATTGTTTTAGCAGCCAATACAAATTCTCTTGATCTTAGAGATAGGAATTCACTTCTGACAAGCCTAGCTGTTGTAGTCCAACCCGTCAGAGAAAAGATTAAAATTAATTTATCCATCCCCGGTTGAAAAATTGTCACCAAGGTAATAAGAAGAAAAATATCCGGAATAGATAAGACTACATCGACTGCCCTCATCAATACAGCATCGACTATCCCTTTAAAGTACCCCGCTAAGGCGCCAACAACGGTTCCTATAGTAATGGCACCAATTACTGAAACAAAACCGACCAATAAAGACACACGAGCCCCGTATAAAACCCTTGTAAATATATCGCGCCCAAACTTATCTGTCCCCATTAGATTTTTAGGGCTTGGCGGCTTCAGTTTATTTAGAAGAGATTGGCTCTCAGGCGAATAAGGCGCAATAAAAGGGGCAAAGACCGCCATTAAAATAATAACTGTTAAAATGATACCTCCAACAACAGCAAGTTTATTTTTGAAGAACTTCTCAAAAAAGATCCTAGTCATTGTTTCTGGTTTTTTTCTTATATTTTCTTTTAGCTTTACCTCATTAGAGGGAGCTACAGTGTTTGGATGTGTCATATGTGTCTCCCCCTTTTAATATTCAATACGTGGATCAACTAAAGCATACAAAATATCCGCAATCAAGTTACCCAGTACAACCAAAACAGCAGAAATAACAGTCATCGCCATAATAACCGGATAATCTCGAGAGAATGCTGAATCAATAAATAACTTCCCTAATCCCGGCCAAGTAAAAATCTGTTCAACCACGACAGCACCACCAATAAATGATGGAATCATCAATCCGAAAATTGTAATAACAGGCAGTAGGCCATTTCGCAAGCCATGTTTGAAAATAACTTTATTTTCTTTAAACCCTTTTGCCCGAGCTGTTCTTATATAATCTTGCTTCAATACATCGAGCATACTTGAACGTGTATAACGAGTAATACCGGCCATATCAGCAGTTGCTAAAACAAATGCTGGCAAAATTAAATGATGGAGCCTGTCAAAAATGCTAAAGTCAGCGTTTAATGTGCTGACACCCCCCGTAGGAAACCAGCCGAGATTTACGGAAAGAACCATAATAAGAATTAATCCAAACCAAAAATTTGGTATTGCCAGCCCTAAAAATGATGTGACAGTTATACCATAGTCAAGTTTAGAATAAGGGCGTTTCGCGGAAAGAACACCGAAAGGAATTGAAATCAGAAGAGCAACAAGAGTTGAAAAAACCATAAGCACCAAAGTATTCGGTAAACGTGAAAGGATTAGATCAGAAACTGGTGTACCCTTTTTAACAATAGATGTCCCAAAGTCGCCTTGAAGCATATTTCCAAGCCATTTTAAGTATTGAACAGGTTCCGGGTCATTAAGTCCATACTTTTCAATAAATTTTGCTCTGTCAGCTTGACTAATGGTCGGATCCATCATTAGTGACATCGGGTCACCTGGCGCTGCTTTCATTATCGCAAATGATAATATTGTAATGCCCAAAAGAATTGGCAGAGACATTAATGTTCGACGAACAATATATGTAACCATATTCTTGTCCCCTTTTCTAAAATAGGATAAAGAGGAAAGGATACTGGATCCTCACCTCTCTAGGGATTTAATTATTATTGTTCAAGCCACCATTTTTCAATTTGATATAAGTCATTTTTTGGATGGAATACATAGCCATGCATGTTTGCCGGGATTGCCCTATGATAATTGTAATAAAATAAGAATGAATAAGGCTGATCCTCTGCAATCAATTTATAAATTTCTTCGTATTTTTTCTGATATTCTTTTCTGTCTGTAATAGATTTAGCTTCTTCCAAAAGTTTATCGACTTTAGGATTCTTATACCATATGTTATTTAATCCGTTCTCTGATTGACTTGAGTGGAAAATCGAAAATTGATCCGGAAATGTAGCCAAGCTCCAACCAAGCAGCAAAGCATCATAATCCCATTTCGGTGCACTTGTTTGTTCAATAAGCGCACTAAATTCTACAATTTGCGGTTTTGCTTCAATTCCTACTTCTTTTAGCTGCTGCTGAACAACAACCGCTAAATCTTCCCGAATTTTGTTGCCTTGATTAGTCTTAATGGTAAACGAAAACTTCTTTCCATCCTTATCAAGGTAACCGTCTCCGTCTGTATCTTTCCATCCCGCTTCTTTCAATAGCTTCTTAGCTTTTTTAGGATTGTAATCAAATGTAGGTACATCACTTTTCGGGTAATTCCAAGATAGCGGACTTTCAGGAACGTTTGCAACTTCACCATCACCGTTTAACACTTGATCAACCATTGCTTTTCGATCAAGTGCATGCGTAAGAGCTTGGCGGACTTTTTTGTCTTTAAATAATTCATTTTTTTCATTCCAACCAATATAACTGTAGTTCAAACCAAGATCTGATTTTACTTTTACATTATCAAATGTCTTGACTGTCTCGAAATCAGTACCCGGAACAACAAAGAAATCAATATCTCCAGCCTTTAACTGAGCAACAGCTGCATTTGAATCCGGGATTGTTTTTACTGTAACTGTATCTAAATATGGCCTTCCGCCGTAATAATCTTCATTAGCTTCAAGTTTTACATAATCTCCTTTTTTCCATTCAGCAAACTTGAATGGACCCGAACCAATCGGATTCTTTCTATTAAATTCATTTTCTCCTAAATCTGAAACTGGTACTTTCCCTAAAATGTGTTTAGGCAGAATACCGTAACTATCTAAAACAACATTGTAAAAATACGCATCCTTTTTCTTTAATTTAAATTCAACTTCATAATCACCTTTTTTTGTAACAGTCTTTAGTGATTCAAAACCAGAGCCGCGTTCACCATTATAGTCCTTATTTAAAGGTATGCTGTATGTGAAAACAACATCATCCGCTGTAAGCTCTTTCCCGTCATGGAATTTTACACCTTTTCTAATCTTGACATTATAAGTCAGACCATCCTTGGATTCTGTCACTTTCTCGGCTAACGCAGGCTTCACATTTAATTTTTCATCTGTTTCTAATAATGTACTATAGATCATCCCTTCAATATCTGAACTGGCGACATCTGTAGAATAGAGTGGATTAAACAAAGTTGGCTCCCCAGTTGAGCCAACAACCAAATCCCCGCCTTGCTGAGGTTTTCCGTTTGATTTTTTCTCGCTGCTGCTGCTCGATTTTGATCCCGAGCAGGCCGATAAAAAGATGGCCAGAACCATCAATACACTTAGCATCATCAGTGCGGTTTTCCGTCTTTTCATTAGATATTCCCCCTTTTGAAATGTTCGTTCCTCTCAGCTGTTGTTTATGTAGTGTGCATACCCCCTCTCAAAGCTGTGCGGGCAACAATTAGCTATAAAGGTGACAAGCCACAAAATGGCTGGGAGCAGCTTCTTTGAATTCTGGTATTTGTTCCTTGCATATTGGCTTTACAACAGGACATCTTGTGTGGAAAACGCAGCCTTTTGGCGGATTGGCCGGACTCGGCAGTTCTCCCTTCAGGACGATGCGTTCACGTTTGACAGACCCTTTTCTTCTTGTAACCGGAACGGACGATAAAAGAGCTTGGGTATACGGATGGAGCGGATTGTCGTAAAGCTCATGCTTGCCGGTCAGTTCCATCATTTTTCCAAGATACATCACTCCGACTCTGTCGCTGATATGGCGGACGACACTAAGATCATGAGAGATAAATAGATACGTCAGATTAAATTCTTCCTGCAATTCTTCCATTAAGTTAATAACTTGGGCCTGAATTGATACATCAAGTGCGGAAACTGGTTCATCTGCGATGATCAGTTCTGGATTCAAAGTGAGCGCTCTGGCGATGCCGATCCGCTGACGCTGTCCGCCGGAAAATTCATGGGGATAACGGTTGGCAAACGACGGGTGAAGGCCTACTCTCGCAAGCAGTTCTTCGACTTTCTCGTTTCGTTCATGCATCGTATACATGTGGTGCGTATTAAACGGCTCCTTTATGATGGAACGCAGCGTCTTTCTTGGATTCAACGAGGCAAATGGATCTTGGAACACCATTTGAATATTTTTGCGAACACTTTTCCGCAGCTTCTCCTCTGACAGGTTGGAAATATCCTGTCCTTTAAAAAGGATTTGGCCTTCTGTCGGTTTGTACAGCCTGATCATCGTCCTGCCGGCAGTCGATTTCCCGCAGCCGGACTCTCCAACGATTCCGAGTGTTTCTCCTTTTTTTAACGAAAATGAAACACCGTCCACCGCTTTAACATCGCCTACTTTTCTTTGAAAAAGGCCTGAGCGGATCGGGAAGTATTTTTTTACGTCACGAAGCTCTAAGATTGTTTCTTGATTAGCTGCTGTCATGATTGTTCGGCACCCTCTTCCTCATATAAAAAGCATCTCACCGTTCTTCCGCTTTTGTGCGTCAAAAGCGAAGGCTGATTTGTCCAGCATTTATCCATGGCTTTCGGGCACCTTGGGGCAAATCGGCACCCCGGCGGCAGATTATCTGGTGTCGGCACGCTTCCTTTAATCGCATTTAATTTATCAATCTCTCCATCTATGACGGGAATCGACGTAAGCAGGCCTTCTGTATAAGGATGAAGCGGCTCTAAAAATAAGTCGTCAACGGTGGCGTTTTCCACGACTTGTCCGCAGTACATGACAATCACTCTGTCGGCTGCTTCCGATACGACACCTAAGTCGTGTGTGATGAGAAGTATCGACGTGTTGAACTTCTGGCAGAGATCTTTCATGAGCTCCAAAACTTGGGCTTGTATTGTCACATCCAGTGCTGTCGTCGGTTCATCGGCAATGAGCAGTTTAGGATTACAGCTGAGTGCGATGGCAATCATCACCCTCTGTCTCATTCCGCCGGACAGCCGGTGCGGGTACTCCTTCATCATTTGCTCGGCCCGGGAGAAACCGACCATCTGCAAGAGTTCAATAGCTTTTTGGCGAGCTTCTTTTTTCTTCATGTTTTTATGGTAAATCAGCACTTCGGTAATTTGTTCTCCGATTGTTAACACCGGATTCAGGGAGGTCATTGGTTCCTGAAAGATCATGGATACTTCGTTTCCGCGGATTTTGCAATAGTCGTTTTCAGTGAACGAGGTGAGGTCTTTGTCTTCGAGTTTAATAGAGCCGTCCATGATTTTTCCGCCTGAGCTTTGGACAAGGCCCATAATTGATAAAGAAGTAATGCTTTTTCCCGAGCCCGATTCACCTACAAGCGCGACGGTTTCGCCTTTGCTGATGTGAAAATCGACTCCGTCAACCGCAGGGATCGGCTCCTTTTTCCTGAAAAAATAAGTCTTTAAATTATTCACTTCTAAAAGTGTGCTCATGCTAGCTCCCCTTTCCCCCCTCTTGTTGTCAAACGTTTTCAAGAGAAAGCAATCCCTTTATTCAGAAATAATAAATAATATTGAATTATCGAAAAATTTTATAGTTGTATATTATTACAATCATTTTGCAAAATCAAGAATTTTTTAGGATAAATGTAATATTATTAACGAAATTCCATTATTTTATTCTTTTAAAGCGTTGCACTCAAAAAGGTTTCGGCAGGGATGGACAGCCCGTCTGCCGTGTTTGCTTTGTTGGCCGTTAAATATTTTTTTACAATATTGAATCCGACTGCGTATCCAAGCATTTTGGGCTGATATCCTTTGCCGAATAACAGCTGTGAGAATAATCGATTGTCCCGTTTGATATCCTGGTGGGGCGCAATCTTTTTGTCATATAAAGCTTGCAGCTGCTCCGGCGTATACCAAGACGTCCATTCAGCCGTTTGACTTCGGCCGAACCTCTCATAAACAGCATATTCTGCCAGCCCTTCCATGATGATTGTATCAAGTAATGTGACATCCTTTTCCTCTTTCGTCAGATGATCTAACCGGCAAACGTGGTGATATTCATGTGTTATCAGAGCAGATACCGATGCAAAATCTAAATTTGACGAGAGAAAGAGGAACATTTTGTCTTGAAAGGCGAGTCCTGATTTTGATCCGAATTCTAAACGAATTCTCTTGTTTCGTTCATCAACCGGCAGCGTGACAATTGGTACATCAGGACCATGCCATTTGTTTTTGAGGTACTGTTCTTCCTTTTGAATATGCTCGTAAAAACCTTTTTCTTTCAGCTTGGAAGCAGTCTGAATGCCCTCTTTTATGTTTTTAAACATCCCATGATGCTGAAGGTGTCCCAGAATGCCTTTCCAGTTCTTTTTCTCCACACCTGAAAAAAGCGGGACAATGTAATGGGCCAAATCATCTATTGAAGCAGCCTTCCCGAGCCAGCTATGTGTTTGTTCCACACTCATGTGATCGCCTCCCCTTTTTATTCTATGCGCACAAAAAAAACCGGCTACCCTTTAGGGGCAGCCGGTTTGGCGTGATCATGATTGGTATTTCTTAAAGATTAATGTTGCATTGTGTCCGCCGAATCCCAATGAGTTGCTGAGAACATAATTGAGATCCTGTCTGCGGGCTTCATCTGGCACATAATCTAAATCGCATTCTTCATCAGGTGTTTGAATATTGATTGTCGGCGGGATCATACCTTCTTTAATGGCAAGCACAGAGAAAATCGCTTCAATACCGCCAGCTGCTCCTAAGAGGTGGCCTGTCATCGATTTTGTAGAGCTTACCGCAAGTTTATGCGCATGCTCGCCGAATACGGTTTTAATCGCCATTGTTTCGTATTTGTCGTTGTAATACGTGCTTGTCCCGTGAGCATTGATATAATCAATTTCTTCAGGCGCGATGCCCGCATCTTTAATGGCTTCTTGCATCGCTCTCGCTCCGCCTTCACCGTCTTGTGCCGGCGCTGTGATATGATAAGCGTCTCCTGTTGAGCCATAGCCGACAATTTCTCCGTAAATCTTTGCGCCGCGGGCCAGAGCATGTTCAAGCTCTTCAAGAACGATAATCCCTGCACCTTCACCCATGACAAAGCCATCACGGTTTTTATCGAACGGGCGGCTCGCTGTTTTCGGATCTGGATTAGTAGACAGCGCTTTGTTGGCACTGAAGCCCGCGAATGACATTCTTGTCAGCGGCGCTTCAGTTCCGCCTGTGACCATAACGTCTGCATCGCCGCGCTGAATGACTTTAAACGCGTCACCGATAGAGTTCGTTCCTGTAGCACATGCTGTAACCGTACAAGAGTTAACCCCTTTTGCTCCTAATGCAATAGAAATCTGGCCTGTCGCCATATCGGGAATCATCATTGGCACGAAAAACGGGCTAACCCGTCTCGGTCCTTTTGTTAAGAAGATTTCAAATTGAGACTCTAGTGTTTCAAGTCCCCCAATGCCGGAACCTACCCAAACACCGACTCTTGGCGCGATCTCATCCGTAATCTTAAGATCTGCGTCTTCAACCGCCATTTTTGCAGCCACAACCGCATATTGTGTAAAACGGTCCATTTTTCTAGCTTCTTTTTTATCCATATAATCTTCAACATTGAAGTCTTTCAATTCAGCGGCTACTTTTGCCGGATATTCTTCAGCATCAACACGAGTGATCGGACCGATTCCGGACACACCGTTGATTGCGTTATTCCAACTTGTATCGACATCGTTGCCAAGCGGAGACAATGCTCCGAGCCCTGTAACAACTACTCTTTTTTTACTCATCTTGTGTGCACCTCTCACCTTTTTTTATCGGCCCCAGCGTATTGCAATGGCGCCCCAAGTTAATCCTCCGCCGAATCCTACCATGACGACCACATCGCCATCTTTGATTTTACCGGCTTCCAATTCTTCTACGAGAGAAATCGGAATGGATGCGGCAGAAGTATTTCCATATTTATGAACGGTTTTAGACATCTTTTCGACAGGAAGCTCCAAACGCTCACGTGCAGCTTCCATGATGCGGATGTTCGCCTGATGCGGAATCAAAAAGTCGACGTCTTCTTTTGAAAGTCCGGCTTTTTCGATGACATTAACACATGATTCTCCCATTTGGCGGACTGCAAATTTAAAAACTTCTCGTCCATTCATGATTGTATGTCGTTTTTCATTGAGATACAAGTGCTGACCGCCTGTGCCGTCTGCTCCAAGTTCAAATGAAAGGATCCCTCTGTCATCACTGACTGGTCCGACTACCGCAGCGCCAGCTCCGTCACCAAACAGAACGGCTGTGTTGCGGTCTTCCCAGTCTGTAATGCTTGAGAGCTTTTCTACACCGACAACAAGGACATGTTTGTACGTTCCGGATTCAATAAATTGTTTACCGGTGACCACCCCGTACATAAAGCCAGCACAAGCCGCGCTGATATCCATAGCACACGCTTTCTTCGCGCCGAGCTGTTCTTGAATCATACAAGAGACCGTAGGAAATGACTGATCAGGTGTAACAGTTGCAACCAGGATCATATCCAGGTCCTCAGCAGCCACTTCAGCTTGTTCAAGCGCTTGTTTTGCAGCTGCAACAGCCATATGTGATGAAAAGACGTCGTCTGCGGCGATTCTTCTTTCTTCTATTCCTGTTCTTGTACGAATCCACTCATCAGAAGTTTCAACCATTTTTTCAAGATCATGATTTGTTAAAACCTTCTCAGGGATATAACGTCCCACTCCAAGTATTCCAGCTTTCATAAGGGAAGACTCCTTTATATAGTAAATTTAGAAGATCAATCAGGTTGTGATCAATTATTAGTATCAGGTACTAATTCTATCCTATTTTTTTTCACATGGCAATATATTCGTCTAAACTATCAGTTCATCTTACTCATACAGTATGGTATATGGAAAAGGAGGCGTATACAGGTGGATATATTTTCAAAGATGATGTTCGGCGATAACGCAAAACAAAACCCAGAGAAGGAAGAAGTGGAGGAGGAGGTTTCCCGGACAAACGAAGAAGAGACGATTGATTACATGTATATTATGAACCAAATCGGTTCGATTATGAACTCTCTCGATCAAATCAAGCCCGCTCTCAAGGAGCTCGCACCTATGGTTTCCGCTATTAAAAAGAAAATCAAGTGAAAAGCCACTTTCGAAAAAGTGGCTTCTTTTTATTCGGTTTCAGATTTCGCGTCAGACTTGCCAAGCTCATAAGCTTCCGCCATTACCGTTGTAAATAGATTCATAAACGGCTGTATGGCCTCCATCGACAGCTCAATGCCTGATTTTTCAAGCTGTTCTTTCGCTTCAGGCAGATATTTCATGGCAATTTGCAAGAACTCAAGTGATTTTTCGTGCTGCATGTGACGTCACTCCATTACTCGTTTTTTGGCAGTTCGCCTGTTTTGTTGTACGTTTTGATCAGCTTGGCGATTCTTTGCTGAAAGTCTTTATCGACAAGCGGGCTGAATGTTCCCATTTCAACAACTCCCGTTTTCAGGTCGTAGTAATGATCGCCGCCTTCAAGGGTGCCTTTGTTGAATTGCTCAGCGATGATTTCATAAGCCTTGTCCACATTTTGCACCGTGCTGGTTAATACGGTATTCTCGCCCAGATCCGATTGATCTGTGACGTATCCGATGGCATAAAGGCCGTCTTTTTTGATTTGCTGAATGACAGGAACATTATACCCATCTCCGGCGGGATACACAACATCCGCGCCTTCGTTCTTCATTTTCTGATAAAGCTTTACTGCTGTCGTATCATCATCCCAATGATCCGTATATTTTGTGTTTACTTCTATATTCGGATTTTCATATTTGGCCCCTTTGATAAAACCGTCAACCTCCGGCTGCCAAGTAAAGGAAGCAATCACGCCGACCTGATTCGTTTTCGACATATGGGCAGCTGTCATTCCTCCAAAGAAACCCATTGCTTCGCCGCTGAAATGGACACTCGTCACATTATCAGCTTTTGCTTTAGCATTAGAAATGACGAATTCCATATCTGGATAATCTTCACTGACCAAGTTAAACACCTCTGCATATTCACTCCCATGGCCATAGAGAAGATTAACGCCCCGCTTATGAAAATCCTCAATCGCATTTATAATATCTTCATCTGTTTTAACGCCTTCTTTATAGTAGACATCCACATTATATTTTGATTGTATATTCAGTAATCCTTTATACCCTTTTGTGCCCCATACGAGGTCATTAATCGTATCAGGAAAGAGCATGCCGACCTTCTCAATTTTTCCTTTAAACGGAGTTTGTCCACAACCGCTTAATAAAAGGAGGACAGAAAAGATCATGACAAGCCTTGTGATCAAGTCATGTTCAACTCCTTTTGACAAGCTATAACATGTATCATTTTTATACGTTTATTGTATCTAGAAAACTCGAAACATGGAAGGTATTTCTTAATATTTGTCGAAAATTGATGAAAATTGTCTTTTCCACTCGGAAATTTTTGCTTTTGCTTCTTCTTTTGAGGTTTTTTCTGTGACTTGCAAATCAAAAAACTGATCTTTGCTATCGCGGCTTGATTCAAGCAGGAATCTCAGCAGCTCGTCAGCCACATCGTCTGTGTAATAGCCGTCTACCTCGATTTCTTCTTTCCACGGCCCATACATTTTCGGCAGGATAACCGTTTTTTCTGATTCCTTTTTTTCACGCTTTTCCCATTCTTTTCGGTCTTGTTCATATATTAATATATAGGGAGAATCAAATTGGTCTAAAGGCAAAAAGCCGCCGAACTGGATACAAATTGTATCATATTTTTGATCTCCAATGTGTTCAAGCTGGCGAAAGAGTCCATTTCTCCCAAGCCACATGAGTCTTTCTTCTAAGTACATTTGTCTCATTTCATCTTCTGTTTCCGCCAGAATGACGTCAACATGTATGCCTTCATTCATCATTCGCTCGCATAATGAAAGGCCGAAAAATTCGTCCGCACCTACAATCAGCGTTGATTCCATTGCATCTGCCGCCCTTCCGGTTTTTCTATTCCCAAAGCAAAAAACAGCCTCCGCAAAAGAGAAGGCTGTTGTTATTGTATTCTTTATAACGCTTTTTCATGACTGTGAAAGAATTTGCAGATTGAAGCATAAATTCTGCTTGGATGCTCAAATAAGTGAAATGTCATGTCGACCGGTGAACCTTGCTTTTGCTGTTTTCCCTTGAATACTTCAGCATGTACGCTGTACGGATAGGGAGCTCCGGTCATACGCTGCCATATATGAACCGGCACGCCGCTCGGATAGCTTTCAATGGTTTTGTAACGAAGCACTTCCGCTTCTTTTTCAGAAATTCCGTAGCTTTCCGATACTTCTTTTAAAAATTGCTTATAGAAAAATTTATTTTCTTTCTCTGATTCATAATGTGCCTGAAGATCGAGACAAGGATTCAACATTGCGGCTGAGCGGATATGATCCGGGGAAAAACGAAGCAGTTCATCGGCCACGAGAGCACCCATGCCTTCTGCTAAAATATGAATCTTCGGATTGAGGATTTCCTGCTTTAGCACGGAATGTATCAGCTGTTTGGCATAGGTGACCGCTTTTTCCGCACCCCAATGCCTTCCGAACAGATTGCTGTTAAAAAGAGTATATCCTTCATTCCTCAGCATGTTCAGAAGCTGATTTCTTCCGTAATGCTGAAGCCAAAAGCTTGAATTATTCCCGACAAAGTGGGTTCTGTCCCCCAAGATAAAGATGCCGAAGCCGTTCGGGCGATAGGGCAGATGAATGACATTATGCTCCGTTCCCAATTGAAAGTACCTTTCCGTTATTCCCATCGCTTGCCCGCCTCCTTTCACACTTCATCTCACGCTATCTTATGTAAAAAGAAAAGAAACGAATAAGGTAAAGTCCTAGCCTTTTACAGTTTTGGCTAATATACTGATTGATGTTTTTATATTTTACCATTAAAGTGTGACGAATTAGACTCTTTTATCACCTCACTTTCTGCTAAAATTGGATTCCCCCTTCGCTTTTTGTATGGTATGATAACTTTTAGAATAGAATGAGAAGGACGAGGTGGAAACGTGCGATATATTATTGCCTTTATTTGGACGTTCCTTTTATCACATATGGCATGCTACTTGATTGCCAGCATGAACAGCGCTGCGTATAATTTCAAAACATCATCTGTCATTGCTGTTGTACTGTATGTCTTAATCATGGTTTTAGCGGAAATCATGCCTATGAACAAAAATGCAAGCCAGCATTAAAAAGCCAAAAACCCAAAACATTTATTGTTTTGGGTTTTTTCTTGATCACGGCTTTCTTTTATATGTCCACAGCCGATTGTGATTTGATGTTTCAGGGAACATTTCTCCTGCTGACAGATGGATCTTTTGAGGGTTTTTAACCATGCTCCCCGTCTCGCCGATTTCTACGTAGACACCGTTATTAGGCGCTTTCTGCCCGGGCCGGAATTGATGCTGCTGTCCCACTGTTTTTCCTCCTTTTCCTTTTTGCTGTAGTATGCGCCTAAGCGGCTGTGAATATGTTGCCATCAAAAAAACTGCTGAGTCTGGCTCAGCAGTTTTTTGATGATTCCCCTTTGTATAAAATGGCCTTCAGCAATGCTTTTTGCACATGGAGACGGTTTTCCGCCTGCTGGAATACTGCAGAATTCGGTCCGTCAATAATCTCCGCAGTCACTTCTTCCTCACGGTGCGCAGGGAGGCAATGTAAAAATGTATAGTCAGGCTTGGCATGGCTGACAAGCGCCGTATTCACCTGATAAGGTGCAAAGACAGCGAGACGCTCTTGCTCTTCCGCTTCCTGTCCCATGCTGGTAAACACATCAGAATAAATCACGTCCGCCTCTTTTACAGCTTCAACCGGGTCAGCTGTAAGCGTGATAGAAGCGCCTGATTGAAGTGCAGCTGATTTTGCCGCTTCAACTGCTTCATCTAACACTTCGTACCCCTTTGGCGAAGCGATCGAGATATCACAGCCCATTTTCGCGCAGCCGATCATTAATGAGTGCGCCACGTTATTTCCGTCACCGATGTACGCGACTTTCACGCCTTTAAACTTCCCTTTCATTTCCTTAATCGTCAAAAGATCCGCCAGCGCCTGGCATGGATGGTATTTATCCGTAAGTCCGTTGATGACCGGAATGTCAGCTTCTTTGGCAAGCTCCTCTACCTTTTCATGCTCAAAGGTCCGAATCATGATGGCATCCACATAGCCTGACAGCACTCTAGCCGTATCAGCAACAGTCTCACCGCGTCCCAGCTGCAGATCTTTTTGGCTTAAGAAGAGGGCGCTCCCGCCCAGCTGCGCCATGCCGGCTTCAAATGAAACACGGGTCCGCGTTGATGACTTTTCAAAAATCATCGCCAAGGTTTTGCCTTGAAAAATAGGCTGGATTTTGTTTTGTTTCAGTTCACCGGCCTCTGCGAGCAAGGCGTTTATATCCTGTTCACTAAGATCCTTTAACGTTAATAAATCTTTTCCGTATAAACTGGTTTGCGTCACTGTGTGCATGATGCCACTTCCTTTTTATAGAGATCTTTGAGAGATACAGGCTGCGGATGGCCTGAACCGCTTTGTAAAAACGCCCGCACGGTTTCTTCTTCTGTAAAGACGGTGATGCCGTGCGTCATGGCTTCCAAACGTTCTTTGCGCGCTTCTTCAGAGCCGCACAGATTGATGTGGAGCGTTTTCCCTTCCTGTTCCATCCATGAGGTAAATGTCCCTTCATGAACCGTAAAACCGGCGTTTTCCGCTAACTCCTTCACATCGTCCGGCCCGTTTTGCAAGTAAATGCTTCCTTTTTGATTCCAGGCACGTGTATAGATTTTTTTCAAGGCGCTGTCGGCATCATATGCAACACACATGCCTTCTCCCGTTGATTTCATTTCCGGCCCTAGCTTGACATCCACATCCTGAATCGCATGAGAAGAAAAAACAGGGAACTTCACGGCAACCCCATGATGATTCTGAACTGCCGGGTTTACATCTTTTAAAGATGCCCCCGCCAGCAGACGTGTGGCGAGCGGGATCATCGGAACGCCCATTACTTTGCTGACAACGGGAACCGTGCGACTCGCTCTCGGGTTCACTTCAAGAACGAGAATGTTTCCATTGTCGATCACAAATTGGATGTTCATGATACCTTTAAATGAAAGCTTTCGGGCAATTTTTTGCGCGGCATCTTTTATGCCCTGCTTTAGCCCGCTTGTGATGGACGGTCCGGGAAGGATGGCAAAGCTGTCTCCCGAATGGACACCTGCCCGTTCAATGTGCTCGGTATATGTTGGGATAAAGACATCCTCACCGTCGGAAATCAAATCAATTTCGACTTCCTTTCCTGACACATACTGATCAATTAAAATCGGGTACGGCATGCTGTCCTCACCGTTCAACAGCTGAGAAAGCTGGGCTTGCGAGCCAACAATGATCATGCCCATTCCGCCGATGACGTAAGATGGGCGGATTAACACCGGATAGCCGATCTCATCAGCTTTTTCAGCGGCCTCTTCTTTTGTATATGCGATTTCTCCTTTTGCGTGGTTCAATCCAAGCTCATCAAGAAGCTGATAGAATTGATCCCGATCCTCTAACACATCGAGCGTTTCAAACGAGGTGCCGAGAAGGGTAATGCCGGCTTTTTCAAGCGCTTCAGCAGCATTGATCGCGGTTTGGCCGCCGAATTGCACGATTGCAAAATCAATGTTTTCCTGCTCCGCTACGTTTAAAATGTGCTCCGTTGTCATCGGTTCAAAATACAGGCGGTCCGCAATTTCATAATCGGTGCTGACCGTTTCCGGGTTATTGTTGATCATGATGGTTTCGAACCCAAGCTCTTGCAGTGTCAGCACGCCGTGAACAGCACTGTAATCAAATTCAACACCTTGGCCGATCCGAATCGGGCCTGAGCCGATAATCAGCGCGCGTTTTTTCTCTTTGCGGCTGATGTCCCCATCGGTCTCTCCGAAATATGTGGAGTAAAAGTAGTTTGTTTTCGCATCAAACTCAGCCGCGCACGTATCTACAATTTTGAAGGAAGGCGTAATGCCCATCTCCTTGCGAATCGCGCGCACCTCTTCTTCTGTTTTGCCGATCAGTGAGGCAATCGTTGCGTCTGAAAATCCCTTTTCCTTTGCTTTTTTCAATAATTCAGAAGAGAGATCGCTGCCAGCTTCCATCATGCGGTTTTCCAGTTTGATGATGTTGTCAAAGGTATGCAGGAAAAACGGATCAATTTTTGTTTTCTCATGAATGTCATCAATCGACACGCTGCGGCTCAATAGCTCCATGACAACGAAAAATCTGCGGTCATCCGGAGTAACTGCCAAATCCCACAGCGCTTCAATTGACAAGCCGCTGAGCTCTGGAAGGTGTGTGCCGATATTTTTCAATTCTAGGGACGCGGCTGCCTTTTGTATTGCCGCTTCTAAATTCCGTTCAATCGCCATCACTTCACCGGTGGCTTTCATTTTTGTGCCAAGCTTGCGGTCTGCGTTTTTGAATTTATCAAACGGCCAGCGCGGAAATTTGACAATGACATAGTCCAGCGCCGGTTCAAAGCTTGCGTAAGTCGAGCCTGTAAGCGGATTTTTCAGCTCGTCAAGAGTATATCCTACGGCCAGTTTTGCAGCCATCTTCGCAATCGGATAACCGGTTGCTTTAGACGCGAGAGCCGATGACCGGCTTACACGCGGATTGACTTCAATGACATAATATTGCTTGCTGAATGGATCAAGCGCGAATTGAATGTTGCAGCCGCCTACAACATCAAGTGCTGAGATGATTGTCAGACTAGCTGTCCGCAGCATCTGATAGTCTTCATCCGTCAATGTTTGTGACGGCGCCACAACGATGGAGTCGCCTGTATGCACACCGACCGGATCGATGTTTTCCATGTTGCATACGGTGATGCATGTGTTATTGCTGTCACGCATGACTTCGTATTCGATTTCTTTAAAGCCGGCAATGCTTTTTTCCACAAGGCATTGATTGATCGGGCTTGCTAATAGCGCCTGCTTGATCATAGCGGTAAAGGCTTCTTTATCAGGAGCAATTCCTCCGCCCTTTCCGCCTAAAGTGTAAGCAGGTCTGATAATGACAGGAAAACCGATGGATTCCGCAAAGCGGAGGGCGTCGGTCTCGTTATCAACAATTTCACTCTCTGGCACGGGCTGATTCAATTCGTTCATTAACGAACGGAATTTTTCCCGGTCTTCACCTTTTTGTATCGTTTCAACGGATGTGCCGAGCAGTTTGACGCCGTGCTCTTTTAAAACACCCGTTTCTTCAAGCTCCACCGCTAAATTCAACGCGGTCTGCCCGCCTAAATTGGCAAGAAGCCCATCAGGCTGTTCTTTCTTAATGATAGCTGTCAGGCTTTCTGCTGTCAGCGGCTCAAAATAAATTTCATCTGCGAAGGCTTCATCGGTCATAATGGTCGCCGGATTGTTGTTGACGAGGATCACCCGATAGCCCTCCTCCTTCAGCGCGATGCACCCTTGAGTGCCTGAATAATCAAATTCTGCCGCCTGCCCGATAATGATCGGGCCTGAGCCGATTACTAATATGCTTGAAATACTGGTGTCTTTAGGCATGTGCGATTTCTCTCCTTGCTGGTATCACATTCTTTAAATAATCATCAAAAATCCATTCGCTTTCCGCCGGCCCGGGATGGGCTTCCGGGTGAAATTGAACACTCATGACAGGCAGCTTTTTATGGGAAAGCCCTTCAACTGACGTATCATTGACATGATGAAACCTGATCGTGAGCTCTTCTTCATTTATGGACTGTTCATCAACCACATAGCTGTGATTTTGGCTTGTCATGAAGACGCGTTTCGTTTTACTGTCGATGACCGGATGATTTGCGCCCCTGTGTCCGAATGGCAGCTTGAATGTATTCCCTCCGAACGCGAGCGCGATCAGCTGATGGCCGAGACAGATGCCGAGAGTCGGATAACGGCTGACGATGCTTTTGATCTTTCCTAAATACGGCTGAATCGCTTTTGGGTCTCCAGGTCCGTTCGATAACACAATGCCGTCCGGCTTTATATCGTTGACAGCTTCCATTTGCTGATACGGCACCACGGTGACCTTGCAGCCTCGTTTGACAAGTGATGACGCGATGGACTTTTTATAGCCGAAATCGATGAGAGCGATATGTTTATTTCCGTCGCCGAATGTGCTAATTTCCTGTGCGGAAACCTGTTCTGCAACGTTCTCTGGCTGAGGGGCAATCTCAGCTGCTTCTTTAGTGGCTGTGACAGTCGCACCCATCGTTCCGTTTGAACGGATTTTTTTCACGACAGCCCTCGTATCAACATGGGTCAACAGCGGAATGTTCCATTTCTGTAAATACTCCTTGAGGCTGTATACCGCTTCATGATGAGAAAAATGATCACACGCCTCGTAGACAACCGCGGCTTTCACTTGAGGTTTCTTGCTTTCAAAATCCTTTTCATTAATGCCGTAGTTGCCAATCAACGGATAGGTAAATACGATAATCTGCCCTTTATATGATGGATCTGTCAGCACTTCCTGGTAACCTGTCATTCCTGTAAAAAAAACAGCTTCTCCCGTGCAGTTTTCATGACCGTCCAGCTCGCCGCTGAACGCTGTTCCATCTTCTAACACTAAATAACCTTCCATCTAACAGCCCACCTCTTGATGAATAATTAATTATAAAAATGAATTTTTATACCTTCATGTCAAAAAAAACTACTGGCTTACAGCGGAATGATGAGCGATTGCCTGTTTCAGCTTGCTGACAGCTTCTGCTATTTCATCCTTTGTCACGGTGAGCGGCGGCAGCAGCCGAATGACATTCGGGCCGGCCGGCAATACAAGCAAGCCTAATGTCTGCAATTCAGTAATGATGTCAGCAACAGGGCCATCACACTCAATTCCAAGCATTAATCCTTGACCGCGGATTTGTTTTACAAACGGGCTCTTTAGCTCAGCCTTGAGCTGTTCTTTTAAAAACGCCCCTTTGTCAGCAGCCTCTTGCAGAAAGTCAGGCTGGAATACAATTTGCAATGTGGCATTTACAGCAGCCATCGCCAGCATATTTCCTCCGAAAGTCGTTCCGTGAGAACCAGGGGTAAACGCTTCTCCAAGCTGTTTCTTTCCGATGACAGCGCCAACTGGAAATCCGTTTCCCAATCCTTTTGCGACTGTGATGATATCCGGTGAAAGTCCGAAGTGCTCGTATGCGAAGCCCTTTCCCGTCCGTCCGATGCCGGTCTGGATTTCATCAACGATCAGAAGAGCTTGCTTTTCCTTACAAAACGACTGTACGGCTGTTAAAAATTCAGCGCTTGCCGGATTGACTCCGCCTTCTCCCTGCACTGTCTCAAGCATCACCGCGGCAATGCCGTCTTCCTCCCCAAGAGCCTCAAAAGCGGAAGGATCGTTGTATGGCAGGTAGTGAAAGCCTTCCAGCACCGGGCCGAAGCCTGTTTTGATTTTTTCCTGTCCGGTCGCAGCCATCCCTGCATACGTGCGGCCATGGAACGACTGTAGGAAAGTGATGATTTTCGTTTTCCCGGTTGCTTTTCGGGCGAGCTTTATCGCGCCTTCATTCGCTTCCGCGCCGCTGTTGCAGAAAAAGACGAGATCCCCCGCACTGTGTGCCGCCAGCTTTTGTGCCGCTTGCTCCTGGAGACTGTTTTGAAACAAGTTGGATACGTGCCATACGCTGTCGAGCTGTTTTTTGACTGCTTCTGTAACCGTTTCATGGCAGTGGCCTAGGTTAGATACCGCAATTCCCTGAATGAAATCGAGGTAGGTTTTGCCGTTTTGATCCTCAACGTACGTTCCCTTTGCTTTTTTGATGTCAATATCCCAGCGTCCGTAGGTTTGAAACAAGCTGCTCATGAAACAGCCTCCTTTGCTTTAACAATTTTTGTACCTTGAAAGGTTTGTTCTGTGAAGAATGATCCTTTACCGTTTACGATCATGACTTCAGACACCTGATCCGATAAAGCTGACAAGGCTGAATTGACCTTCGGAATCATCCCCCCTGTGATCACTTCCTGCTTGATCAGCATTTGAACCTCCTCAGGGGTCAGGACGTCGAGACGCTGTTTTTCCTTCATGATTCCATCTACATCAGTGACGAACATCAGCTTATCGGCTTCAAGCGCTCCGGCGACAGCTGAAGCGGCCAGATCGGCATTCACATTCAGCGTCTTGCAGTCACTTGTCATAGACAGCGGCGCAATAACAGGAATGATGCCCTTTTCCATCAGCGCGTTTACCATGGATGCATCAACCTTTTTGATTTCTCCGACTTCCCCGTATGTTTCCGGATCGAGATAATCCGCCTCCAAAAGACCGCCGTCCTTACCGGAGATGCCTGCAGCACGCAGTCCGTGTTTGGCAAGCTCAGCAACGAAAAACTTATTCACAGAGCCCGATAAAACCATCTCCGCCACTTCTAACACTGGCTTCGTTGTTTTCCGCTGTCCTCCTGAAAATTCTGTTTTGATATTTAACCGTTTCAGCATATTTGTGATTTCCGGGCCGCCGCCGTGAACGATCGCCAGTTTCCATCCTGACGCCATCAGTTCTTTCAGGTTATGAAAAAATTCCTCAGACAGCTCACGGATGACACTTCCCCCGCATTTAAAAACGATTGTTTTCTTCATAATGCTCCCCTTTATTACGTGCGATAGCTCGCGTTAATTTTGATATAGTCATAGGTCAGGTCACAGCCCCACGCTCTTCCGTTCCCGTCCCCTTCATCCATCTTGATGACAATGGTGATTTCATCTCCTTCAAGGTATTCCTTGGCGAGAGATTCAGAGAATGGCTGAGGTTCGTTATGCTTAAACAGGCATTGGCCCCCGAGATAAACCTCTACTTCTTCTGCCGTCACTTGAGCTGCGCTGTGCCCGATGGCTCCGATGATGCGCCCCCAGTTGGCATCTGTTCCGTAGACCGCCGTTTTCACGAGACTAGAGCCGACAATCTTTTTGGCAATCACGTTTGCATCAAGATTGTTTTTCGCCCCGTGCACTTGCGCTTCGATTAGTTTCGTCGCGCCTTCTCCGTCTCTGGCAATCTCTTTAGCCAAATCCTCGCAAGTAAGCAAGAGCGCTTTTTTAAAGATCGGCCATTCTGGATGATCTTCCGTCAGGCACTCGTTTTTCGCGCAGCCGTTTGCCATGACCAAGACCATATCGTTCGTGGATGTTTCACCGTCAACTGTGATTTGGTTAAATGAAACGTCAGTGATTTCACGCAGCGCCTTTTGCAGCGCTTTTTCTTCGATTGCTGCATCTGTTGTGACAAACCCCAGCATCGTGGCCATGTTCGGGTGAATCATTCCCGAGCCTTTGGCCGCTCCGCCGATCGTGACTGTTTTGCCGCCGATTGTCAGCTCATAGCACGTCTGCTTGATCACTGTATCGGTTGTTAATATCGCTTCCTCAAAATCTCCTGATCCCGCAGGTGTTTGTGTCAGCAGCTTGATGCCTGCCTGAATTTTTTCCATGTCTAAATGTTCGCCGATGACGCCTGTAGATGAAACGGCGACAAGCTCCGGCTCAATGCCAAGCTGCGAAGCAAGGCTCTCACGCATTGTGTATGCGTCCTTTATGCCCTGTTCTCCCGTGCAGGCATTGGCAATCGCGCTGTTGACGATGACGGCTTTCAATGCTGCCCCATGTTTTAAGCTGTCTTGTGTAACTTTGATTGGAGCGGCTTGAAAGTGGCTTTGGGTATAAACCGCTGCACTTACGGCTGGTGCCTCGCTGATAATGACGCCGAGATCTTTTTTCGAGTAGCGTAGCCCGCAATGCACGCCCTTTGCCTGAAAACCTTTTGGCGAGGATACATCACCTGTTACTTTTACAATTTGATCTTCACTTAACTGAATCATGGTTCGATTCTCTCCCGTTCTATGGATATATTGGCGTCATGGTGAGTCCAGTCTCTTCATTCCAGCCATTCATCAAATTAAAGTTTTGCACAGCCTGACCGGCGGCACCCTTCATTAAATTATCGATTACCGAAACGATTGTGACTCTGTTCGTTCTCTCGTCGAGGGTAACGGCGATATCACAGAAATTGCTGCCGCACACTTCCTTCGTTTGCGGATACTGCCCTTTTGGCCTTACTCTCACAAAATATGAATCTTGGTAAAATTCCGAATATAAATCATGCAGGTCATCTGCCGATAGATCAGAGGTTAATTGTGTATACATCGTCGCCATGATGCCTCTTGTCATCGGAACCAAGTGAGCCGAAAATGTAATAGGCCCGAGCCCCGGCTGCCATTCTTGCAGCGCCTGTTCAATTTCCGGCGTATGCTGATGTTCATTGACTTTATAAATTTTAAAATTGTCGTTCAGCTCAGAAAAATGAGTTCCCATGGATGCTTTTCTTCCCGCTCCGGAAACACCGGTCTTCGCGTCAACGATAACGAAAGATTCATTGAGCAGTTTCTTTTGAGCCAATGGGGCGAGGCCAAGTAAAACAGCCGTTGGAAAACAACCCGGATTGGCAATGAGTTTCGCCTGTTGAATTTGTTTTTGATTCAATTCTGCGAGACCGTATACCGCCTCATGAATCACTTCCTTCGGTGCCGCTGTCCGTTTATACCACTTTTCATATTCAGCCGGCTCTTGTATCCTCAGATCACCTGAAAGATCAATAACCGGAATCCCTGCATCTGCCAGCTGCGGAGTCAATTCACTTGATACCCCGGGCGGCGCAGCAAGAAACATGATATCTATTTCGTGTTTGATCGTATTCATATCAATCGGCTTCAGCTTTTGATCCGCTAAGCTGGCAAGATGAGGATAAACCTCGCTATAGACATTCCCTTCTCCGCTGGATGAATAAAGTATACATTCCTCTGCATGAGGGTGATGTGAGAGAATCCTGACAAGTTCGGTGCCTCCATATCCTGTAGCGCCTACAATTCCTATTTTCAAAACAAGTTCACCTTCTTGGTCTTTGTGAAATTATTTAACATTATAACATGAATAAAAATTAATTCAATCGTATATTTAATATTTTTATTCATTTATAAATTTTCTGTTCAATAAAAAATCCGCTCAAAAAAAACTGCACTGATTCATCAGAAAACGTTGATCTGACGCTTTTTTCAGCCACATAAAAAAACAAGCTGACCGCATCAGCCTGTTTTCATCATCATCAATCCGCTCAAAAAATATAGAATAGAGCTTGCATAAAAAATCATTTGTACTGTAAAAAAGTCAGCGAGAAAGCCGCCGAGCATAATGGCTGCTGCTGAAAAAACAGCTGTCCAAAAATGGTAATTCCCAATCTTCTTTCCGCGCTCTCCGCTGTCTGTAAAATTGGCGATCAGCACTTTTTCTCCGTGCTTTTGCATCGCACCAAAGAGCCCTAACAGCACTTGGACGATGTACACTTGAACGACGCTTCCAATATGCGGGACATATAAAAGCAGCACGGCCATTCCCCAAGAGTTTGCAAGCAGAAAATAACGGCTGTCAAACCTTTCAGACAGCCGTCCGAGCAGCGGTAAATGAGCGCTCCGCTCAGCCCGAACAATCCGTAGGAAAAGCCGAACTGCGTGTAGCTTGAGCCGATATTTTTCACAAACAGAATATAAAACGGAAAGATTAAGCTGCTTGCAAAAAATACGCTGCTTTGTGATAATGTCAGCCATTTTAATTTGTTTTTCCCCATTATTTATACCTCTGATAAAAGTAATTCATAAAGCGCTCATCCGGGTCATACGTTCGTTTTTTCTGAAAAAACGCTTCGCTTTTCGGGTATGCCTGTCTCATTTACGCTTTTGTATGGTACGTCATATACGGCAAATAATAGCTGCTGCCGTGCTTGATGGCAGCGTCTGTCATGCGCCTGATGATCCGGGCAGTATCTGCCTGGTCTTCTTTTGAAAAGCCCTCGTTTATTAAAAGCACGAGCGAAAACATATCATCCTTCGCATAGGAAAGATCGGCTTTTTCATTTTTTTGCACGTAGCGGATCGTAATGTTCAGCAGATTCAAATCCTCGTCCGACAGTGTTTGTCTCAGGTCGTCAATATAGGACGCATACTCCTTCACCGGCACAAAGTATTCTTGCAGAACATCTGTGTTGTCATTGTTTTCATATTCGAGAAATGTTGATTCAGACCGCATGACGTTATTGCGTGAGATCTTTGTGCCGTTTTGGCTCAGAAAATAGGATTGCTGTGTGTTCCACAGCCAATGTCTTCCCCATTCATATCGCCTTGACAAGCCGAGTGCAAACTTTGTGAGCCCCGTATACTCGTCTTCTTTGAGATCGCTGTATGATGACAGCTGATCCTGATGATCAGCCAATTCATAATTCGTAACATACATGTCTTTCAGAAATCCTTTTTTCGCTGTTGAAATTCGCGCCAGATGCATTCGGACATCCGGATTTCCTTTTACGTGCTTTGTAAAATAGTCTGCGTATGCACTGTAATTCATTGTTTCAGTCTGCATGACATACAGCTCATCATCCGTCAGCTCAAGCGTTACATCAAGAATCACGCCAAAAAGACCGTACCCTCCGATGACTGCCCTGAACAAATCATCTTTTGGAGTGACGGTGACGATTGATCCGTCAGCTTTTAAAAGCCGAAATGATTTGACTGTATCAATCAGCGAGCCGTAGCGGATATCACGTCCGTGGGCATTGGCGCTGAGAGATCCTCCAATTGTAAAAATGTTTTGTGACTGCATGACTTTTACCGCGAGTCCGTATGGATTCACGTATTTCTGATGTCATTCCATGTCGCGCCGCTTTGCACTCTGATGGTTTTCTTCTCTTGATCGAACGACAGGATTTTGTTGTAGCCTGTCATGTCGAGAACGATGCCGTCCTCATAATATGTATGGCCGCCCATGGAGTGCTGGGCCCCGGCGATTGAGATCTTTATGTTTTTTCGATTTGCCTCTTTGACCGTGTCAATGAGCGTTTCCCCTTCTTGCCCTTTCACTGTCTGCTTAATTTTCACAGGCATCAGGCGGCTGACATCCGTCATCTCGCTTGTGTCTGTTTTTTGATCTGAGTGCACAGAGTACGCAAACAGGGCCGCATACGCGCCTATACAAAGCGCGAATGCAAGCAATTTCTTTTTCATGGCGCTCTCCCTGCTGTTTTTTTATGACCATTATACCATGTCTGCGCCCTCATTTTTCCAGATTATCTTCTTGCCCGTTTTTCGGCACGGCGGTCGGCGACGATAAAGCAGGCGTGAATCGCGCCCGGCAGCCAAAAGATGCAGGTCAATATGAGATTCAGCAATGCCTGAAACGGTTTTCCCGAAAACAAAACAGCAAGAGGCGGGCATAGGACAGCAAGCAGGTACATCATTTTACCTCACTCCTTTCAGTTGTAAAAAAGGACAGCCTCACAGTAAGGCTGTCCTCTTTTGTTTTGTTTTATTGAATGCCAAGCGCGATTTTCGCGTATCTGGACATTTTGTCTCTTGTCCAAGGCGGATTCCACACAATGTGAACCTCCGTCTCTTTCACTTCCGGAATGTCCGCTAATGCTTTTTTCACTTCATCAACGATAATCGGCGCTAAAGGGCAGCCCATTGATGTCAATGTCATCGTAACGTGCGTTAAGCCGTCTTCATCCATATCAACATCATATACCAAACCAAGATTCACGATATCAACGCCCAGCTCAGGATCAACAACCTGTTCCAGAGCGCCCATGATGTTTTCTTTTAATGCTTCTTCCACGTTCCCTCACTCCTTTTTTCTACAGTATAACGTAAATCCAGCCCTTCTTCACACCATTGTGCTTTATAAGTGCGTATCAAACCATTCAATCGTTTTTAACACAGCTGTCCGCGGGACTTTATGGTCAGCGTGTTCATCTCCGATAAATTGGAGGCGTTCCGGCTGTTCGCTGTAATAGGATTTGATCGTGTCATAAAATTTCCGGGTCGGCGCGTAAGGCACGACTTTATCTTTTGCGCCGTGCCAAAATAATAGCGGGCGCTGGCGCAGTTTTTCCGGCTGAAGGCTGAGATCCCGCAATTCGAGACGCTTCATCAACTCCTCTACCTTTTCTTCCGGCACGTCAATATCAATGCCCTGAGATTGAATATGGTCAATCTGCTGCTGAAACAGTTCAACGTAATTCGGACTTCCCATCAGGCTGACGCCGGCTTTTATCCAATCATAAGCAGTCAACGCGCCAAGTGTTGTGATGCCGCCCATTGATGTGCCTGCGAGGCCGATGCGGCCGCTGTCTATCAGGCCCTCTTTTTCAAAATGGGTTTTGAGTACGCCGATCTCTTCAATCTCGTTGAGGACGATGTCCCAAAAATGGCCGGCCAGCTCTTCAACAGCCATTTCTTCTCCCCGTTCACCATGGTGCAGAGCCTCCGGCAGAACGGCTCTAAAGCCCTTCTCCGCAAGCAGATAAGCAATATGAAGGTTATGTTCCTTCGCGCTTGTAAAACCATGTATAAAGATGACAAGAGGAACAGCGCGGTGCCTGTTCTCTTCCTTTACAATATGTAAAAACGGAATACCGGAAACGGTTTGATTTTCAATTTGAATCACAATGTGCCCCTCCTTAGGATAACCATAATCATAAGTGTAACATGTAGACAATAAAGATGGTAAAAAGCTACACTGTAAGTAAGGCAAAACAAGCAAATTCTAAGGTTAAAGGAGCTTTTCATGGAGACAAAACCCTATTTAATCGCTTTAGATTTAGATGGAACCTTATTAAAGGATGACAAAACCATATCAGAAAACACTCTTCGGACGATACAGCGCCTAAAAGATGACGGGCATTATGTCTGCATCTCAACGGGCCGGCCGTACCGCTCAAGTTCCATGTATTACCATCAGATGAAGCTGACAACGCCGATTGTCAATTTTAACGGAGCGTTTGTCCATCATCCGCAGGACGACAGCTGGGGACGGTATCACACCTCGCTGCCGCTTAATGTTGTCAAACAGCTAGTGGAGATCAGCGAGAGTTATAACGTACATAATGTGCTTGCTGAAGTCATTGACGACGTGTACTTTCATTACCATGATGAGCACCTGATTGATGCCTTTAACATGAACACAACGAATGTGACGGTCGGAGACTTGCGGGAAACTCTCGGTGAGGATGTTACATCCGTGCTCATTCACGCAAAAGAAGAAGATGTACCGGCCATACGCTCCTATTTATCGGATGTGCATGCCGAGGTGATCGATCATAGAAGATGGGCCGCGCCGTGGCATGTCATTGAAATTATTAAAAGCGGCATGAATAAAGCGGTCGGCCTGCAGAAAATCAGCGATTATTACGGTGTGCCGAGGGAGCGGATCATTGCTTTCGGAGATGAGGATAACGATTTGGAAATGCTTGAATTCGCAGGCTGCGGCGTTGCGATGGGAAATGGAATCGACGAGGTCAAGCAGATTGCCAACCGGACAACGGCTACAAATGAAGAGGACGGCGTGGCAAGATTTTTAAAAGAATATTTCTCACTTTAAAGACCACCCGTATTAATTTTTCCCACTCATAAACGTTACTTCGCCCCACCATACTATTGAAGACGACTCATCTCGTCAAAGTATGGAAGGGGGCAGTCTCAAAATGGGTAAACGAAGCAAATCCAGAAGGTTTATTCAGCAGGGTAAAGACTCCATCGGGCTACACGCCGCAAGATTTCCATATCGGTCTACATTAGAAGAAGCTCACCAGCATGCCGCGGCACGAGACTCGGCCGAAAGACAGGTTGAATATTAAATGAGAAACGAACTGTTTCAGCAGGCAAAATCATTTGTTCAACAGGCTGTTATGGTGACAAACGGCTTTGAGGAAGGCGATCAGGAGCAAGCGATTCTGAGAGCCAAAAATGCCGTATCTTCTGCGTATGCCAACTCGACAGATGCGGAACGTCGCCAGCTCCATCAATTTCAGGATCAGCTGGACAAACTGCAATAAAAAAAGGCTATGGCGATTCGCCATAGCCTCTTATTTGACTTCAAATTGCTGAACAGCCTGAATCCGCTTGAGATTTTCCGCTCTGCCCTTAAATGTTACCTTTACCTCGTAAGTTCCCGGCTCAGGGACTTCCTTCCACACATCAGAGAAATCATATGTTTCTCCAGGTTCCAATGTCAGGTTTTGAAAAGCCTGCGTAAACATTTTGTCTTTCGAATAACGGTATCTTTCTTTGTTGTCAGAATCATACACGACAAGTTCAAATTTTTGTCCTGTGCTGAATTGAAACTCGACAGCACGTTCGCTTTGGTTCTTCAGCGACATGTTAAACTTGATTTGTTCAGGCTCCTGAATTGCGTCAACAGATAAAACAACCTCTTGATTCTCCATTCCGCCTGATACCTCCTTATCGGGTTCTGTCTGCTCATCTTTCCCGCAGCCTATCAAAAGCAGCACGGGAAGGAGCATCACAAGCAGCCGTTTCACGACTTCCACCTGCTTTCGTCAGTCTTTTCTAAAGAAACCAAAAATCCCTGTCGTTTGAACAATGTTCGTAAATGCTTTCGGATCAACTTCTTTGACGATCTTCTCTAAATCGTACAATTCGTACCTTGTGATGACGATAATCATCATTTCTTTCTGTTCGTTCGTAAAGGCTCCTTTGGCCGGAACAGTTGTGATGCCGCGCACCATTTTCCCGTAAATGGCTTCTTTGATTTCGTCCGCTTTTTTCGTCACGATCATTGCCGTGAGCTTCATATGGCGGGTGTGAATGGCGTCGATCACCCTCGTTGTCACATACAGTGTAACCAGGGTATATAATGCTTTCTCCCAACCTTGCAATAATCCTGCCGTCAAAATGATAATCCCGTTCAGAATGAAGAAATACGTGCCGACGGGTTTATCCTTCCACTTTGCAAGCACCATGGCGACGATATCGAGACCGCCTGTTGAAGCGCCGTATTTTAATGTTAAACCGATACCGACTGCGGAAATGACGCCGCCGAACACTGCGTTCAGCAAAATGTCATGTGACAGGCTTGTTTCCGGCAGGATCCCCATAAACAGAGTAGTAAGTGCGACACTTAAAATGCTGTACACCGTAAACGATTTGCCGACCTTCAGCCACCCTAAAATACCGACCGGAATGTTTAAGAGGAACAAGAGCGTTCCCGTCGATATGTAAAAGGGGGCATATTGAACAATGACGCTTGATAAAAGCTGGGCGACACCCGTAAATCCGCTGGCATATACATCTGCCGGTATCAAAAATAAGTTCAGCCCGGCCGCATTGAGTAAAGCGCCGATGATGACGATGAGTAATTTTTTTGTTTGATCTAGTACCATGGCATGTTCCTCCGCTCTTTCTTCTTATTATGTTTTCCCTTAAAACAAATATTTGAACACGATTTTGGCAAATTAATATGATATAGTTGGCTTAACTCTTATGATAACGAGCGATAACGGAAAGAAGGGAAGCAATATGACAGTTCATCTCATCGCTGACAGCGCCGCTGATTTGCCTCGTTCTTATTTTGAAGAAAACGGCATTGGCTTTATTCCGCTCAGAGTCTCTCTCAGCGATAAAGAATTCGAAGATGCAGTCACGATTGATGCGGATCAAATATTTGAAGCGATGCAAAATGGAGAAACGCCTAAGACGTCCCAAGCCTCACCGCAAACGATTAAAAATGTGTTTTTGCAATATGCCGAAACAGGTGATCCCGCTCTTTACATTGCCTTTTCCTCAGGCCTCTCCGGCACGTATCAGACAGCTGTGATGATGGCCAATGAAGTGAAGGAGGAATTCCCCGATTTCGATTTACGGGTCATTGATTCCAAATGTGCTTCATTAGGATACGGCCTGGCTGTCCGGCATGCTGCCGATCTCTGTATCAACGGGAATACAATACAAGAAATTGAAACGTCTGTAAAGAACTTTTGCGAACAGCTTGAGCACATTTTTACCGTTGATGACCTCACATATCTTGCAAGAGGCGGCCGCATCTCCAAAACATCCGCTTTTGTCGGCGGCCTGCTGAATATTAAGCCGCTGCTTCAGATGGAGGACGGCAAGCTTGTGCCTCTGGAAAAAATTCGCGGACAGAAAAAACTTTTCAAACGGATCATCGAACTGATGAAAGAACGCGGTGGTGATTGGGGCAATCAAACCGTGGGGATCAGCTACGCTGCGAACGAAGAAAAAGCCATTGACATGAAAAATTTGATTGAAGATACGTTCAAGCCGAAAGAGATCATCATGCATTCAATCGGTTCTACAATCGGCTCACACGCCGGTCCCGGCACATTGGCGATTTTCTTTTTGAAAAAGTGAGCAAACAAAAACCTCCAGATATTTGATATATGCTGGAGGTTTTATATTAATTTTTTATTTACATAAATGATGACTCCAGCTCCATATGCCAAAATCATTGGCGGAATCAACTGATCTTGTCCCTGAAATGAAATAAAACCGTTTAAAAGAATAAATATCCCTGAATTCAGAAAAAAGTATCCCGCAATACTAGCCAGGCGGTCTTTGTCACGTATCCGAGACTCACGGAAACCGGACAATATCCATGTTTGCTTTTTTATTCCTGCCATATAAGCAATCCAAAAGAAAAGCATCGCAATCAAGATCAATAAAAAATCGATGCGAATTTCCACGAACTCTCCCCCTGTCTTTTAACTGACAAAACACTCTGTCTCCCCTAATGATACGTAACAAAATTTTATTTGTGAAGTTCTTATATAAAAAATAGAAGGCCTGTGCGGCCTTCTATTTTTTCTCGTATGTCCATCCGTCTTCCTGATACACTTTTCCGTTTTTCATCAAATGGCCGAGCGCGCGTTTAAAGGCGGCTTTGCTCATATTAAAACGTTCTCTGATATCGTCAGGCTGGCTTTTGTCGCCATACGGCATAGCGCCGTTTCTTGTTCTCATATACGTCAGAATGTACTCGGCATCTACAGACAATGCATCCTGTTTTCTCGGAAGCAGCGACATGTTGACTGAACCGTCTTCTTTTACTTGAATCACCCGTCCCGTGATTCTTGAGCCGAGTCTTGGCTCCTCTTTTCTTTCTGACGGATGGATAAAACCGCGGATACCGTCGTCTGTGATGATGAATGAACCCGTTGCGATTAATCTGTACACCGTACCTGTCAGCTCTTTATTCATCAGATCTTCTGAAGCGTCGGTAAACAGTTCGCTGATGATATCTTCAGGCGCTGGTTTCGCAAACATGCGCCCCCGGTTCGTCACTTTCAGCATACAGTAGAGCTTATCCCCTTTTTGCGGCCAGACATCCTCGTATGGCGGCAAATGCTCAGTTGCAACAAGCGCATCCTTAGATAAGCCGACATCAACGAAAACGCCCATATCTTCCACTTTATCCACCACTTCGACCCAGCCGTACTCATCAGCGCTGACGACCGGAATTTTCATCGTGGCCGCAAGTCTTTCCTGCTGGTCCACGTATATAAAGACCTCTACCTCATCTCTGTCTTCGATATCCTCAGTTATTTCACTGTTATGTAAGAGAATCGTATCTTCTCCGTCGGTTAAAAAGTAACCGAAGTCAGTTTGGTGATCTATACTCAAGGTTAATTGCTGCCCTGGTCTCATGCTATCGTCCTTCCTGTTCCGCTTATTTTTCTGCGGATTCTGTTAACATTTTTTCCAATCATCACAAATTGATTCTTTGTTCTGTTGGAAGTTTCTCTTTATTCTACTATAATCAACACATAAGTTAAATGTTATGGAGGTTTTCATATGGCAAAAGAAAGTTCATTTGATATTGTATCAAAGGTGGAATTGCCCGAAGTGCAAAATGCGATTCAAATCGCACTGAAAGAAATCAGCACACGCTATGACTTTAAAGGAAGCAAAAGCGACATTTCTTTAGATAAAGAGGAGCTTGTCCTCGTTTCTGATGACGAATTTAAATTAAGCCAGCTGAAAGATGTACTGGTCAGTAAATTAATTAAACGAAACGTGCCGACAAAAAACATTGATTACGGCAAGGTTGAAAGCGCGTCAGGCGGAACAGTGCGCCAGCGTGCAAAACTTGTTCAAGGCATTGACAAGGACAACGCCAAAAAAATCAATACCATCATCAAAAACTCCGGACTGAAAATAAAGTCTCAAGTGCAGGATGATCAAGTGCGCGTCACCGGAAAAAACAAGGATGACCTGCAGCAGATTATCACAGCAGTGCGGGGCGCGGATCTGCCAATTGACGTTCAATTTATAAATTTCAGATAAATTTTCTGAATCCTATTGATTATTGTCTTTATTTTCGGTAAATTTGGAGAAAGAGAAAATGCCAGGCATCTTTAGGGCACTTCCTGAACACGAAAATTTTATATCCGTTCTTATCAAGAGAAGCAGAGGGACTGGCCCGACGAAGCTTCAGCAACCGGTGTAATGGCGATCAGCCATGACCAAGGTGCTAAATCCAGCAAGCTCGAACAGCTTGGAAGATAAGAAGAGACAAAATCACTGACAAAGTCTTCTTCTTAAGAGGACTTTTTTTATTTCTCTTTTTTCCTTGCTGAATGTGAATAAAGGAGGCAAACAATGGGACTTTTAGAAGATTTGCAAAAACAGGTGTTAATTGGCGACGGCGCCATGGGGACGCTCCTCTACTCCTATGGTATTGACAGGTGCTTTGAGGAGCTCAACATTTCAAAGCCGGAGGAAATTCAGCGCATACATAAAGCGTACGTTGAGGCTGGAGCCAACATCATTCAAACAAATACGTACGGGGCCAATTATATTAAATTATCCAGACACGGGCTTGAGGATGACATCAAAAAAATGAATCAGGAGGCGGTAAAAATCGCGCGGGCTTCAGCAGGCGATGCGTACGTGCTGGGGACGATGGGCGGCATCCGTACCTTTAATAAAAACGCGTACAGCCTTGACGAAATCAAACGCAGCTTTCGCGAGCAGCTGTACCTGCTGCTGCATGAAGAGCCAGATGGCTTGCTGTTAGAAACGTATTATGATTTGGAAGAAGCCCGTGAAGTGCTAAAAATCGCGCGCAAAGAGACTGGCCTTCCGATTATGCTGAATGTCTCCATGCATGAGCAAGGCGTACTGCAGGACGGAACACCGCTTTCTGAAGCATTGCGATCGATCGCGGATCTCGGAGCTGATATCGTCGGCATTAACTGCCGGCTCGGCCCTTATCACATGATTGAAGCGCTTAGCGAAGTGCCGATTTTTGATGACGTGTTCTTATCAGTTTATCCGAACAGCAGTCTTCCCTCGCTTGAAGAAGGCCGGCTCGTCTATGAAACAGACGACACGTATTTTCAAAACAGCGCGTCAGAATTCCGCAAGCAAGGCGCGCGGATTATCGGCGGTTGCTGCGGCACCACGCCGAATCACATCCAGGCGATGGCAGAAGCGGTTGGCGGGCTTGCTCCGATTACAGAAAAAGAAGTCAAAACCCGGGCGAAGGAATTCATTTCTGTTCAGCATGAGCGGACAGAACCCGGCCTGAATGAGATCGCAGCGGAAAAACGCTCCATTATCGTAGAGCTGGACCCGCCGAAAAAATTGAGTTTCGACAAATTTCTGTCCGCTGCTGCTGAATTAAAAGAAGCGGGAATCGACGCCCTGACCCTCGCTGACAATTCCCTGGCTACTCCGCGGATCAGCAATGTTGCCTGCGGCGCCCTTGTGAAGCAACAGCTCGATATGCGCTCTCTTGTCCATATTACATGCCGTGACCGAAATATTATCGGCTTGCAGTCACATTTAATGGGTCTGGATACGTTAGGGCTGAATGACGTGCTGGCCATTACTGGCGATCCTTCTAAAATCGGGGATTTTCCGGGTGCGACGTCTGTGTATGATTTAACATCCTTTGATTTAATCAGGCTGATCAAACAATTCAACGAAGGACTGTCCCTGTCTGGAAAACCGCTTGGCAAGAAAACGAATTTCTCAGTCGCCGCCGCATTTAATCCTAATGTCCGCCATCTGGATAAAGCGGTAAAACGGCTGGAGAAAAAAATAGATTGCGGCGCCGATTATTTTGTTTCACAGCCTGTCTATTCCGAGCAGCAGCTTGTCGATATCCATAACGAAACAAAGCATCTGAAGACACCGATCTATATCGGCATTATGCCACTCACAAGCAGCCGAAATGCTGAATTCATCCACAATGAAATTCCGGGCATTAAGCTATCTGACTCTATTCGCGAAAAAATGGCCCTCGCCGGCGAGGATAAAGAGAAACAAAAAGCGGAAGGCCTTGCGATTGCACGCTCCCTGTTGGATACGGCATGCGAGCTGTTTAACGGCATCTACTTGATTACGCCTTTTCTCAGATCTGACTTAACCGCCGAGCTCACTTCGTACATTCAGCAAAAAGATGAGCAGCGCCAAAATATCTATTTGCATTAATACCTTGAAGACTGCCTGAGCCAATCGGGCGGTCTTTTTCAACGTAATTCGTGTTACGATAAAGAAAATCAGTTTATGAGGAGGATCATCATGCTCGAAGTTAAAACCATTTCTGCGGAAGATACATACGACATCAGGCACCGCATCCTGCGTCCCCATCAATCCATCGAACAATGCAAATATGAACAGGATCATGCGGAAGGCGCCTTTCATCTCGGTGTGTTTTATGAAGGAACCCTGATCAGCATCGCTTCTTTTTCCCCTCAAAATCAGCCATTATTAACGGAATCCCCTGCATATCGGCTGAGAGGCATGGCGACGCTTGAAGGATATCGTGATCAAAAAGCCGGAAGCACGCTGATCAAATATGCGGAACAAAAACTGGCAGACAGAGGCGTACAGGCGGTCTGGTGCAATGCAAGACAACATGTCAAAGGCTACTACGCAAAGCTTGGCTGGGAGGAACTTGGCGAACCGTTTGAGATTCCCGGCATTGGCACTCATATTGTCATGTACAAAACATTCGGAACAAGCAGGTGACCCGTATGAAGGTAATGGATGAGCTGATTGAGCTTCATGAAGAACATACCTCCGGACTATTGCGGCTTTGCAGGCAAGCCGGGTGGCCGGATTATGGCGAACAAGAGCTGGCACTGCTTGTCCAACAGGGGCGTTTTTTCGGTTATCAAAATGTCCGGGGAGACATTATTTCCTGCATCGGCTTGTTTTTGTTTGGCCGTCTTGCCTCTATCGGACTCGTCATCGTAGACAAGGAATACAAACGGCTCGGTCTCGGGCGGCGGATGGTAAACGCGTGTATCAGTAAAACGGATGAAAGCACCGCCATCAGGCTTTGCGCCACAAAAGAAGGTTTGCCGCTTTATGAGAAAGCGGGTTTTCATACAGCGGGTTCAGTCCGAAAGTACAGCTGTCACAGTTTTCAACCGATTGAAAAGCAAGATCATCTTGATGCTAAACTGACAGCCTTTAGAAAACAAGACTTTCAAGAATTAGCCACGGCCGATCTGGCAGCCTTTGGCGGGGATCGATCAAATCTTCTGCAGCAGCTTATTTCCACTTCAGAGGAATGCGTCATCGCCAGAAACAATGAGGGACAGCTGATTGGCTACGGCCTATCTGTACAGACACCTGCCAATTTGAAATTCGGCCCCATCATTGCCCCATCATCAGACGTGGCTGCACAATTCATCAACAGGCTGGCCGCCGGCAAACAAGGTCCGATGCGCATCGATATACCGGGTGAACACACATCTTTACATGACAGGCTAATAGAAATGGGATTTCAAGCGGACGAAGAGCCACCGCTTATGCTTTACCAGATAAAGATGCTTCCTGACCAAAATGGACACTTATATGCGTTGATTTCGCAGGCACTCGGTTAACCCTCCTTTTTCCCGAACAGGTATTTTCTGTTCGGTTTTTTGCTGTCTGAACGTTGAATAAACGAAGCCAGCAGGGACATTCTAAGCAGAAGAAAAGGAGTGTGCTCTGAGATGGAATCATCAAAACAAAATAACGGAATGACGATTGTTGCAATCGGTTCAATCCCTTTAATATTAACACTTGGAAACTCGATGCTTATTCCGATTTTGCCAAAAATGAAATCTGAACTTCATTTATCACAATTTCAAGTCAGTCTCGTGATCACAGTATTTTCCTTGATTGCGGCGTTTGCCATTCCGATTGTCGGTTATCTCGCTGACAGATTCTCAAGGAAAATCATCATTATCCCTTGCTTATTTTTGTATGGTGCCGGCGGCTTATTAGCCGGGTTTGCGGCAGGTTTTTTTGACAATGCATACCCTTGGGTCATGGCAGGACGGGCGCTTCAGGGAATCGGGGCAGCCGGGACAGGCCCGATTGCCATGGCACTGACGGGAGATCTGTTTAAAGGCGCCCAGGAAAGCAAGGTGCTCGGTCTCGTTGAAGCTTCAAACGGCATGGGGAAAGTGCTTTCGCCGATCATCGGCTCGCTTATCGCCCTTCTTGTCTGGTATGGCGCGTTTTTTGCCTTCCCGGTATTTTGTATCATTTCGATCGTGCTGACTTGGATTTTTATTAAAGAAAAGAAAAAGGAAAAAGAACCGCCCCCGATCGGAAAATATGCGAAAGGGCTGTTAAGTGTTTTTAAACATGAAGGCAGATGGCTGTTTACCGCTTATTTAGCCGGGGCGACCTGCCTGTTTACTTTATTCGGCATCCTGTTTTATCTATCAGATGTCTTGGAAAAAACATACGATACCGACGGCGTCAAAAAAGGCTTGATTTTGGCGATCCCGCTTTTGGTCATGTGTGTGACGTCTTATACAACCGGGAGCAAAATCGGCCAAAAGCAATCGTTAATGAAAAAGCTGATCGTACTCGGATTGGCGTTCATGACCGTGTCTTACGCGGCACTGTCATTCATTGAGAACCTTGTCCTTTTTATCAGTGTTCTCGTGCTGAGCAGTATCGGTTCAGGCCTTGTTCTTCCTTGTGTGAACAGCTTTATAACCGGAGCTGTCGGGAAAGAAAGACGTGGATTTGTGACTTCGCTCTACGGATCGGTTCGTTTCTTAGGGGTTGCCATCGGGCCTCCGATTTTCGGCCGCCTGATGGAATGGTCCAGACCCGGCATGTTTTTGAGCATTGCGGGATTGACGCTTGTTGTCGGCATTCTCGTGATTTTGCTGATCCATGTGAATCAAAACAAAGAAGAAACAAAAGAAAAAGAAGATCCTAAAATGGCTGGCAATCGGCTTCAGCCAGCTGAGGAAAGGTAGCATCCAATTTGAAAATCGAACGGGTTGAGACTTTTCCGCTTTTGCATCGATTAGAAGAGCCGTACGGCGACGCAAACGGGTTTAAACAATATCGAACTTGCTATCTCATCAGAATTGTCACAGAAAGCGGGATTGACGGCTGGGGAGAATGCGTTGATTGGCTCCCGGCTTTGCATATCGGTTTTACCAAACGGATCATTCCCTATCTTTTAGGAAAACAGGCCAGCAGCCGCCTGCCATTAGTGAGCACGATTCAAAAATGGCATCAGCGGGCGGCCTCCGCCGTGAGCATGGCGCTGACAGAAATTGCGGCCAAAGCTTTTGATTGCTCGGTTTGCGAACTATGGGGCGGGTGGTACAGAGAAGAGATCCCTGTATATGCCTCATTCCAATCGTATTCAGACCAGCCGCAATGGATCAGCCGTTCGGTTTCCAACGTTGAAGACCAGTTAAAAAAGGGCTTTAAGCAAATCAAAGTCAAAATCGGCGGGACTTCATTCGAGGAAGATGTCCGGCACATCAGTGCGCTGCAGCATACGGCCGGCAGCTCGATTACGTTGATTCTGGACGCAAACCAAAGCTACGATGCAGCAACAGCTATGAGTTGGGAACGCTATTTCTCAGCATGGACGAATATCGGCTGGTTCGAGGAGCCTTTGCCCTTTGATCAGCCGCAGGATTACGCTTTGCTGCGCAGCCGTTTATCGGTTCCTGTTGCCGGTGGAGAAAATATGAAAAGCGCGGCGAAATTTGCCCCCCTCCTCTCACAGCGCTGCTTGGATATCATTCAGCCCGATGTTATGCATGTCAACGGGATCGATGAGTTTCGGGACTGCCTCCAGCTCGCGCGTTATTTCGGCGTCAGAGCGTCCGCCCATGCATATGACGGATCACTTTCACGGCTCTATGCTTTATTTTCGCAAGCCTGTCTGCCTCCATGGTCTAAAATGGAAAAAGATCAAATTGAACCGATTGAGTGGGACGTCATGGAGAATCCTTTTACAGATCTCGTCAGCCTTCAGCCTTCAAAAGGAATGGTCCACATTCCGAAAGGAAAAGGCATTGGAACAGAGATCAATATGGAGATCATTCATCGCTACAAGTGGGATGGTTCAGCATATTAAGCTGGGCCATTTCTATATTTGCAGACATAAATGATGGACAGCCTCATAAAATGAAAACAGCGGACAAGTCTTTTCATAAAGGAGCAAATGACTTAATGGCTGAACTGCTGATGAAAGCAAAACTCACGTTTATGATTGTCGTAGGCGGCGTATTACAGGGACTCGGCATGTCCTTGTTTTTATTTCCCCATGATATTCCGACAGGCGGGGCAGCAGGTATTGCGGTGCTGCTGCATTATCTGTTTCAAATTCCTCATGGCTTTTCAGTGTGGGCAGTGAATGTTTCGATGCTTTTTACTGCTTTAAAATGGCTGGAGATGAGAACCTTCACCGGCACCCTCGCTTCGATTACCGTCACCTCTGTCTCGGTATTGATATTTGATGTCGTTTTTCCGGATATCACATCAAACCTGTGGCTTGATTTGGCCAGTGGCGCTGTGTTATTAGGACTCGGCATCGGACTTTTATACAAATACAAAATTTCGAACGGAGGATTCGGGGCTCTTGCTCTTATGATTTCGATCTACCGCGGCGGGAGTCCCGGAACGATCCTGCTCATCATGAATTGCATTATTTTTATGGTTACTGCGTCTATTATTGCCTGGGGCATCGTCATTCAAGCCCTGATATGCCAAGTCATATCGACAAGAGTCATCGACTTCATCTATAACATCCGTCTGACTTCACTCCCCTATCTCACGCCTATGTACCGCCATAAAAAATAATAGGCAGAGGCTCTCTTCATAGCGAGAGCCCCGCAGCCGCTGTTTTACAAATAAAAGGTATCGGATCTTAGCCCTAAGCGCAGTGTCTCTAACGCGATGGCATCATGAAAGGGGATATTGGCCAGATTCACATTCGGTCCAATCCTTTGAATAAACCCTTGCTGGAGCGTTTTGTTCGGCGCTTCAAAAATCAGCCTGGTGATATCAATATTTGAGGAAATGATGTCATCAACAATTTGAAACCTGACATCGCCGCTGCTGGAACAGATCCCTCCTGTCCCGCTTTCCCTGGCCTCCGTAATCACTTTTTCCGCGCCCGCTTCCATATCCTCAACGATATACTCAAGCCATTCCTCAGAGCTTTGCCGGCTTGATAATTCCGCATCCTTGCTGCCCACCTCGCTGAGCACAAGAAATTCATCAGAAAAATCGGCAATGTAAGCCGCTTTCTCTTTATTCGTCATCGGGAGCGTACCGTTTGAAATCTCAATATATTCACAGCCGAAGTAGGTGCAGTACCGATGAAATTCATTCACTTTTTTCTGGCTTACATATTTCTCAAACAATGTGCCGCCAAAGAAAAATTTAATGTCATGCTCTTTCAGCGAGCTGATTTTTTCTTCAAGATCTTTCGTAAGTAATGATGTGCCCCAGCCGAATTTCACAAAATCAATATAGTCGGACGCTCCGGCTATTACATCTTTGAAAAATTGCAAGGGGTAGCCGTTATCAATTAAAATGGTCTGCCCGGTTTCTCTCGGCTTGCTTGTTCTCACTGGCAATTCTAGTGAAAAATCATTCATATTATGACCCTCTCTATCGTTGGAACTTCTCTTTCTTGTTTCACTTTCATCACGAAATCGCCTGTCAGTTCTTTTGTACAGTATGATATGTCTTCCGGATCAAACAATGGCTGGCTGCGGTCAAAAAATTTCTCTGCAACAGAAGAGCGTTTTATTCTTTCAATTACCCCCGCAGCCGTAACCGCATTTGTCCCTTCAATGATGCCTTTGATATACTCCGCACACGCCATGTCGTCATCACCTGACGGGTGGGAAGCCACAATGTTCAAGACACAATCCTTTACGGCGAGTGTTTTCACATACTCTGCCGTTGTTTTGGCGTTGGAAAATCCAGTTACGAACAGGTGCTTAGCGTTCAGCGCCCCTAACGCCGCTGTGACGCCGTTTGTTGTTTTCTGGATCAAGCGCTTATCCGCCATATCCTGCATCGCCATGCGTTTTGGAGAATTATCTAAATCAAATCCGCTGATACCGACCCCCTTTTCCTCTCCCGTCAATACGTAATCCGGATAAGTGTCTTTCAGCGCAAAGGCTTCCTCTGCTGTTCCGACCAATAAAATCTCTTTCGCTCCGCCGATAAACGCATAATGGGCGACCGTAAAGGCTCTGATGACATCAATGACGATGTTAATATCCGCCGGGGCAAGCGAATGATGATGCCCCTGATAAATGGTAATCGGCATAATACCTCTCCTTGGGCATAAAACCATTTTGCTTAAAAGCATATTCAGCCGGCCTCTTAATGGTTCCGTTCCCCATTTTAGGCGGTGCCGCACCTAAAAACCCTGAACCTTTATGCAAAAAATGAATAGTCTGCCTATAACTCGATCAATAGATAAGAAACAGACAGATGCAAACGGGGGGAAAACGTTGAACAAACAAATCATCACATATGACACATGGAACGACACGCTGTCCAAACAGATAACGGATCAATTGATCGATGAGCTCGATGTGTTGAAATGGGCTTACCGAATATACGGGGAAAAGATTGTGTACGCGTGCAGCTTTGGCGCAGAAGGGATGGTGCTTCTTGACCTCATATCAAAAATCAACAACAACGCGCACATCATCTTTTTGGATACAGGGCTGCATTTTCAGGAAACATATGAGCTGATCGAGACCGTCAAAGAGCGATATCCGGGATTGACAATCCAGCTGCTCGAACCCGAGCTGAGCTTAAAAGAACAGGAGACGCAATACGGCGGAGAGCTGTGGAAGCATAACCCGAATCTATGCTGCCAATTGCGGAAAATCGAGCCGCTTAAAAAACACCTGTCCGGCATGACAGCTTGGATTTCAGGACTGCGCCGGGAGCAGTCGCCTACGAGAAAGCATATTCAATACGTGAATCTGGATCAGAAGTTTAAGGTCATTAAAATTTGCCCGCTCATCCACTGGACATGGGATGACGTTTGGACGTACATCCGCCTGCACAATTTGCCTTATAACAAACTGCACGATCAACATTACCCGAGCATAGGCTGTGAAATGTGTACATTGCCTTCCTCGGACCCGAACGATGAGAGGGCTGGAAGATGGGCCGGACGGGAGAAAACAGAATGCGGCCTGCATCAAGAATAATGTCCAGCATGCTCATGCTATGGGCATGAAATGATGTTGAGGCGCTGCTTTGAAGTTTTCAACCAGCGCAGAAAAGAAAAACAAAGGAAACGTAAAAATGGAGGTTGAACACGTTGAATGGAAGCGAGCCCCATGGAGGGGTGTTAATCAACCGCTGCGATCCCGCATGCCATTTTGAAGGGTGCACGTGCGAAGCGGAGCTGGATCAGCTTGCACTGAGCGACCTGGAGCTTATCGCGATCGGCGGCTACAGCCCGTTAACTGGTTTTTTGGGAGAAAAAGATTATCATACTGTTGTGAAAGAGATGAGGCTGGCAAACGGCTTGCCTTGGAGCCTGCCGATCACGCTGCCTGTCGGAGAAGAAACAGCAAACAAACTGTCTGCCGGAGATCGCGTCAAACTTGTGAAAGACGGCATCACCTACGGCATGATCACAGTTACTGATATATACCAGCCTGATAAAACACAAGAAGCACTGTCTGTTTTTAAAACAAACGACCCTGCCCACCCAGGCGTGAAAAAAATGCTGGCGCGTCCGGATTACTATATCGGAGGGCCTATCACGGTCAGCCGCCTTCCCGACAAATCCTTCGAACAGTTTTACGCAGCGCCCGCAGAAACAAGAGCAGCCTTTAAAAAGCTCGGCTGGAAAACGATTGTCGGTTTTCAAACCAGGAATCCTGTTCACAGAGCACATGAATATATTCAAAAAACAGCGTTAGAAACGGTCGACGGTCTGCTGCTTCACCCGCTTGTCGGAGAAACGAAGTCCGACGATATCCCGAGTGATATCAGAATGGAGAGCTACCAGGTTTTGCTTGAACACTATTATCCAAAGGATCGTGTCATGTTGTCGGTCTTCCCTGCCGCCATGCGGTATGCAGGTCCGCGGGAAGCGATTTTCCATGCGCTCGTCCGCAAAAATTACGGCTGCACCCATTTTATTGTAGGCCGTGATCACGCGGGGGTCGGCAGCTATTACGGAACGTACGACGCGCAAAATATTTTTCAATCATTCACAGAGGAGGAACTGGGCATCAAACCGCTGTTTTTCGAGCACAGCTTTTACTGCCGGAAATGCGGAAACATGGGCACCTCGAAAACATGTCCGCACAGCCAAAGAGACCACATCCACTTATCCGGCACAAAGGTGAGAGAGCTTCTCCGCCAAGGCAAAAAACCGCCTAAAGAATTCAGCCGGCCTGAGGTCGCAAACGTTCTGATCAAAGGTCTTCAGCAACAGCCCGTTGCCATCCAGCATAACAGCGGGGGATTGGGATGACACACAACCCAAACATCATTTGGCACCCCACTGCAATCACAAAGTCTGACAGACAGTCGTTAAACGGACACAAAAGCTGCGCCCTCTGGTTTACCGGGCTGTCCGGCTCAGGAAAATCGGTGCTGGCCAATGCCGTTGACGAAAAGCTTTACCGCATGGGGATTCAGAGTTATGTGCTCGACGGCGATAATATCCGTCACGGCTTAAACAAAGATCTTGGTTTTCAGACTGAAGACAGGATTGAAAACATCCGCCGAATCGGAGAAGTGGCGAAGCTGTTTGTCGACAGCGGGCAAATGATTTTAACGGCTTTTATTTCTCCATTCAGAGAGGACCGGGATATGGTCAGAGCGCTCTTTCCTGAAGAGGAATTCTTCGAAATTTATGTGAAGTGTCCGCTGCATGTCTGTGAACAGCGCGATCCGAAAGGACTTTATAAAAAAGCGCGAAACGGAGAAATCAAACATTTCACCGGGATCGATTCTCCGTATGAAGCGCCGCGTTCACCTGATTTCATCATTGAATCAGACCAGATATCTATTTCCGCCGGGGCTGATTTGATCATTACAGAACTGCAAAGCAAAGGAATCATATAAAAAACCCGATCAATATCGGGTTTTTTTTATAATTTGGCAAACTGCGCAATCAAACTGTTGATCTTCTCTTTTTCTTCATAAAAGGCTCCGTGCCCGCTATTTACAAACGGAACCAATTCCGACTGTTTGATGCCGCGCTTCAATTCTTTCGCAAAATCAAACGGCGCAATTTTATCCTTTCTCCCGTGCAGGATCAGTGCCGGAACCTTGATTAAGGCAAGATCCTTTCTGAGATCCTCGTCTCTTAATGCAAAGCCTGAGTGGATCGTCCCGTAGGAGGAAGCCTCCAGCATCAGATTGAGAAACCACTGCCTGAACTCTGGAGACACTTTTTTCTCAAAAAACTGTTTTCCTAAATCAGCCAGTGTTTTTGGCCGATCCGTTTCGAATTGTTCAATCATATCGTCAATATCCTGCTTCCTCATCCCGTACGGATAACCCGGGCGTTTTGTGAATGCGGGTGCCGCTGCAGACAATAAAATCAGCTTACCAATATCTGCTCCGTCATGCCTTGCCAAATAACGGATGGCAATTGCGCCGCCCATCGAAAAACCGGCAAGAACCGCGTTCTCAAGCTGCAGCGTATAAATGACTGCCTTCACATCATCGGCCATTGTATCATAATCGTACCCTTCCCACGGGCGGTCAGATTGCCCATATCCCCGTAAATCAATGCCGATAAAACGAAATCCTCTTTTCGGAAGCTCATTCATTTGATATTCAAACATCTTATGATTCAACGGCCACCCGTGCAAAAAGATGATCGGCCTACCATGCCCGATATCCTCTACAAACAGTGTCACATGCTCCTCGGTTTTGACGTAATGCCCCATTCCGCATTCCTCCTGTTCCCTTTTCTTTCCCGGCCTGTAAATGCCTTGACGCACAGGAAGCTTTCCATTTATGCTTACAAAACGAGCGGGCTGCTGTACCAAGAAAAGGCTCTTCACGATTTACTATATGTATCAACTTCCATAACGATCTATTAAATTGATCCCGGAGGCCTCTGGTTTTTCGGGCAGCAAAGGATGTCATCTCATGAATAAAGTAGTGATTCAAAAACCGCACATACCGGAAAACCTGCAAACCGCAGATTTTCATGAAACCGTGACACAGGATGATGTGGTCAGCATGCATTTGTTTGCAGATTGTACAATCTGCGACGAAGATATAGAAAGACTTTGTGTAGAAAACACGATATTCAGAAATGTCGTGTTTATCGATGTGTCTTTCCGGCATATTGAACTGACCGATGTGATCTTTGAAAAATGTGATTTGTCAAACGCCGATTTCAGTGGGGCTGTCATTCACAGAACTTCCGTTAAGCAATCAAAAATGGTTGGAATGAATGTGGCAGAATCAACGCTGCGGAATGTCTCATTCGAGGAGTGCCACGGACATTTCAGTTCATTTTCGTACTCAAATATGAAACAAGTTCGTTTTGATCACTGTGCTCTTATGCAAAGTGAGTGCAGCAATATGGCGCTTCAGCAGACACACTTTGACGGGTGCGAACTGGAAGGCGCTAGCTTTACCGGAACGTCCCTTCAAAACATGGACATCAGCACCTGCCGTTTTGAACAGCTTCATGTCTCCCTCGACAAATTGAAAGGCTGCAAAATCGCGCCTGAGCATGCGATTGCTTTCGCCAGAGCGCTGGGAGCTGTCATTGTGTAACAAACGTTAGGACATCAGGCGGCGGGCTGTATCGGCTGCCGCTTTAATGCCTGTTTCCAAATCCGCAAGAGATGCATAGGAATATGACAGCCTGATGCTGTTTCGGTCTTCGCCGTCATAAATGGAACCGGGATTCACCAGCACCTGCTGTTTCAGCAATTCATGAAAGAAACGGCTGATAGGCAAGGTTTTGTGAAATGTCACCCAAATATAAAAGCCGCCGGCGGGAATCTGCCACGTCGCGATGTCTCCGGCATACCGCTTGAGAAAATGAACTGCCGTGTCTCTTCTTTGTTTTAGTGCCCTTCGTATCCATGTCAGATGCTCTTCATAATACCCCTGTGACAGCCATTCGGCAGCCGCCCACTGGGACAGGCCGCTCGATCCGTAGTCTGTCTGCATTTTAATGTCCGCCAGCCTTTCAATGACCGGCTCCGGTCCGGCAAGCCAGCCGATTCGAAGACCGGGGCTAACCGTTTTTGAAAAAGTGCCCAGATACAGAATATTGCCCTCATGGTCCATTGCTTTTAAAGGCTGCGGCGGTTTTTCTTCAAACCATAAATCACCGTACGCATCATCCTCAATGATTGGCAGCTGCTCTTTTTTTGACAGGCCGGTGATCTCTTTCCTTCGCTGCTCTGACATGACAGTGCCTGTCGGATTATGAAACGACGGAATGGTGTAAAGCAGCTGTCCTCCGTATTGTTTTCGATAAGAAGAAACAAGCCCCGCCTTGATTCCTTCTTCATCCATCGGCAAGCCGCGAAGCCGCATCCCCGCTGATTGAAACACATGCAAAGATTGAAGGTAGGAGGGCTTTTCCGTCAAAATAACAGAACCTCGTTTTAAAAGCCCGATCGAGATGAGCTGAAGTGCCTGAAGTGCGCCAGACACAATTAATATCGATGACGGTGATACATGGATCTGCTTGCCTTTTAAATGGTCCGCCACCGCCTCCCGCAGCTTAGGATTTCCTTTCGGCTGCTCGTATCCTAAAGACAGGGCGTGCGGATTGATCTGCTGAAACATCCGGCGCATTGTGTCAACTGGAAGCAGATCCGGTGAAAGTTCTCCTGTGCCTAATCTGATGATATCCGCTCTTGGTTCGTTTTGATTAATATCCTGAATGATAGAAGAATTAGGGTGATGAATGCCTGAACGGACGTAATCGCTCCAATCGAGCGGAGGCTCAGCCGCCAGCACGCTCCACGTACTGTTTACAACCTTCGTGCCGCCTCCTCTTCTCCCCTCTAACAGGCCTTGAGACGTGAGTTCATCAATGGCTGTTGTCACGGTGCTGCGGTTGACTTGAAACATGTCGGCCAGCGTTCTCTGTGAAGGGATTTTCGTCCCCACAGCCCACTCTCCGTGAAGAATTTTGTCCTTCATGTATTGTTCAATCTGCCGATGCAGCGGAATATCCGAATCTCGGCTTGGCTGCCATTGCGACATAGTCGTGCCCCCTTTTTTCACATTATACATTTGGCTGGTTCTAAACCCAACCAAATGGCCGGAGACATGATAGAAAATCTCTCTTATGATTAAAAAAACAGATGTGAAGGGAGTTTTTTCAGCATGAATGCAATCATTCACGGAGTTGTGCTTGCTTTTGGCTTAATTTTGCCGCTTGGAGCGCAGAATGTGTTTATTTTTCAGCAAGGAGCGTGGCAAAGGCATATTTGGCGGGCACTCCCAGCCATCATCAGCGCTTCTGTCTGCGATACTCTGTTAATTGTTTTAGCTGTTGCAGGCGTATCTGTCATCGTGGAGCAGCTGCCTGTGTTTGAGACAGTCATGATGACCGGCGGATTTTTGTTTCTCCTCTATATGGGCTGGGTGACTTGGAACAGCCGTCCGAAAGCAAATCAAAATGAGAAAAATACGTTCACAGCTAAAAAGCAAGCTGCGTTTGCGGCCGCCGTTTCTCTTTTAAACCCACACGCTATTCTCGACACGATCGGCGTCATCGGCACGAGCTCCCTCCAATATTCTGGGCTTGAGAAATGGCTCTTTATGGCTGCCTGCATCGCTGTTTCTTGGATTTGGTTTATCAGTCTTGCGATAGCGGGCCGGCTGTTTCAGACGATAGATACGAGCGGCAGGCTTATGCTGATCGTAAACAAATGCTCTGCAGTTGTGATGTGGGCAGCAGCAGGGTATTTCGGGGTATCGCTTTTCAGCAATTGAAGGAATAACGAATGAAACAGCGAATGTCTTAGAAAAGGAGGCAATGCTGATGACTGATGCAAAACAGTTTTATGACTACCATTCCTGGGCGAACAAGCGAATATGTAACCATATCGAAAACCTGCCCGAGGAAACTGCTTATCAAGAAGTAAAGAGCGTATTTCCTTCTATCAGCGACGTGCTGCTTCATATGTGCAGGGCTGACTACATTTGGCTGAACGTTCTTTCGGGAGTGGCCTACCAAGAGATTATAGTCGGCGCAGGCAAATTTGAGTCCTTGCATGGTAATATGGAAGCGATAAAACAGCACTCTTCCGAGTTGGAGTCACAGTATCATGATTTCTTCAGCCGCCAGACGGACTTAGAACAGACCGTATCAATGCAGCATCCGAAACTCGGGACACTGGAAACAACTTATGCAGACATCATCCTGCATGTCGTCAATCACGGCACTTATCACAGAGGGAACGTGACCGCAATGCTGAGGCAGCTTGGCCACACAGGTGTACCTACTGATTATGTGTACTATTTATATGAAAAGAGAGAAAGCAAGGGCTAAACTGTCCTTGCTTTTTTGATAAGAACGATTTGCGGGAGTGCGGAAGCCGCAGGCGTATCGTGATAACGTTTACAAACTAGTGTGCGCACCCTTCACATCCAGCTGTACGGGCCTGCCGCTTCGATACGAATTGGTCGCGGCGATGCCGACTTCTAAATTGATCGTCGCATCGATATCTGTCACGATCGGTGTTGTTCCATTCCGGACACACTCAACAAAATGCTGCAGCTCTAAGCAGTAGGCTTCATGAAAACGAGTTTGAAAGTCTGGGATAATATCATAGCTGCTCCCTTTCGCTGTCAGGATGGTCACATGTTGATTTCTCAAAGTCCCTATGAAAATACTGCCCTCAGTCCCGATAACTTCCGCCCGGATGTCATGTCCGTATGGAGAGGTTCTGCTTGCCTCGACATCCCCCGCAGCACCGGAGTCAAATTCTAAATACGTCAGCGCCTGATCCACATCGCCATACTGCTCCATAAACGGGTTGTTCAGGATCCTGCCGTGTCCCGAAACAGAAGTAATCTCCGCTCCTAGCAAATAACGGGCCATATCATAGTCATGGATAGAGCAGTCAATAAAGATCCCGCCGCTGTGTTTGATAAACTCTGCGGGAGGCGCTCCCTGGTCGCGCGTAAAGCCTTTATAGTAGATGGGTTTGCCGATTTCCCCAGCGTCGATCCGCCGTTTGGCATCTGCGTATGCGGGATCGAATCGTCTCATAAAGCCGACTTGGCAAATGACTCCCGTCTCTTTCACTTTTTCAGAAACTGCCTTTGATTCCTCAAGGCTTAATGTCAGCGGTTTTTCAACGAAGATCTGCTTGCCGTTCTCCGCTGCTTTGATGATCATATCACCATGTGTGCTTGTCGGCGTTACGATAATGACAGCGTCAATGCTGGGATCTTCTAACATCTCATACGGGTCCTCTGACCATTTTTCAATACCGAATTCTCTGGCAACCTGCTCCGCTCTCCCTTTCAACGGATCACCGACACTGACCAGTTTTGCCCCCGGAACACTGGAGACGAGATTTTTCGCATGATAATAACCGAGCCTTCCTAATCCTAATACTGCGCACCTTATTTGATGTTTCACGTCCCATCCTCTCCTTTATGTCATTTTAGGATCGCCTCGAGAAAGCGCTTTCTCCTAACAGCTAAAAAAACAGCGGTTCAATCCGCTTTAACATATTGCGCAAGCGCTTTCTCAAAAGATGGTTTCATTTTACACTGCCTGTTGTTTACACGCAATATGTTTTTTAGCTTCAACTGTCAAAATGAAAAGAGCCCGCTTATTAGCGGGCTCTGGGTTTGAGGGGTGATGTAGAATGTCTGACCACGAGCTCAGGCGGCAGCACGATTTTTTGTTTCGTCTTTCGTTTTCCTTCGATTGCTTCTGCCAGCAGTTCGATGACACTTCGCCCCATATCTTTAATCGGCTGGCCCACGGTGGTCAGGGGCGGGGCAGCCAATTCTGCAAGTATCGTGTTATCAAAACCGATGATGGAAAGGTCATCCGGCACTTTTATGCCTCTCATTCTCGCAGCTTGTATGGCGGCGCAAGCCAATACGTCGTTGAAAGCAAAAATAGCCGTTGGAGCGTTCCTGTCCAGCAATTTTCCCGCTTCTTCCTTACCGCTTTCCAAAGAAAATCGCGTCGGAACGATAAGCGATTCATCGACAGGCACGCCCGCTTCCTCCATCGCCTGACGGAAGCCTTTGATTCTGTTTTTTTCACCCGTCGTTGACCCGTCTCCCACAATGCAAGCGATGTTCGTATGGCCGAGTGACAGAAGATGCTTGGCAGCCTCGTACCCGCCACGAACGTCATCCACCACGATAATATCCATCGGAAGCAGCGGCTTATCCTGAGAAATCATGGCGAGCGGAATTTGTTCGCTGGCGATTTCCTCCAAAGCAGACATGCTGTCATGATTCTCAATCCCTGTCGCAAAAATAATCCCGTCCACTTTTTTCTGCTTCAGCACCGAAAAATATTTTGTTTCTTTTTTCGGATTGTAATCAGTACTGCAAATCATCATTTGAAAACCGAGCTCATCCGCCCTTTCCTCAATGCTTTTGGCAAGTTCGCCGTAAAACGGATTTGAAATATCAGGCGCCACAAGTGCAATCATATTCGTTCGTTTTCCTGTTAACGCCGCGGCGTGGACATTGGGCGTGTACGCCATTTCCTTCATGACATTCATCACCTTCTGCCGCGTTTTCTCGCTGATTCTGCCCGTCTTGTTAATCACGCGCGACACAGTTGTGATCGAGACTCCCGCCGCCCTTGCCACATCGTAAATTGTTGTTTTCATGTTCATCCCTCGTCTGGTTATTGAACTTTCCGGCTGACAATTTTCCGGTATTCAATTGGTGAAATGCCTTCTATCTGCTTAAAGAGTTTTGAAAAGTATGTCGGGTCTTCCATTCCGACCGTTTCCGCAATGACGCCCATTTTATCATTTGTAGAGGATAAAAGACGCTTTGCTTCCGTCATTCTCACCCGGTTCGTGTATTGTGCCGGCGTAACGCCTAGCACCTGCTGCATGCAGCGGCTCACATAATCCTGATGATAGTGAAGGGCGAGCGAGAGATCCTTGATTGTCGTCTTTTCCTTATAATGTTCCTGTAAGTACCGGGCCGCCTCCCAGGCAACCCGCTCTTTCGCAGACGGAATTTGAAACGCCTCTTTTTGAAGATGCAACATCAACTCCTCAAATAAAATTTGCTTTCTAAGCGGCAAATCGGAGTTTTCCGCGGAGTAATCGATCAGCCTTTCAAACTGCTGCGCCATAAACTGCGGACGCTGCACCTTTCCTTTTCTCGGCAAAACCAGTCCGTAGCGAGCCGGCTCCTCGAAACTTCCTTTTTCCTGCTGAAGCTCAGACCAATTGCTGCCTCCTTTTGCCGTAAATTCATATTGATGTTCATCGAAGTGAAGCCAATAATAGGAGGTTGCTTCATCACTGCCCTTCGTCCCGTAATGTTCAAGACCGGGGGAAAGCAAGATGTACTCGCCGCCTTCAACAGAGAATGATGTTTCATTTTCCGTTATATATAACGTTCCCTGTTTGACGTATATCAGATCAAACACGGAGAATACACGTTTCACATGGGTTTCTCCCCTTTTAAAAACCCCTTCTCCAGCTGCGATAAATACCGGAAAAGGCGGTACTGTAAACAGGATGCGGGGCATTTTGATCATCCTCCTTTTTAAGTCGGATTTTTGCAAGAAGTATCGTTTCTCTCCCTTTTTATTATAAGGAAATGGAGGTACACTTTAAAACGTTGATTTTATTTACGAAAGGGGTTAGACACGATGAAACAAGCTGTCTTCAAATCAACTGCTTTGAAAAAACCCGCTGCTGACAAAACGTTCTCATTATTTTCGCTTACTTGGCCGATCTTTATTGAGGTCTCATTATATATGTTTATGGGTAATGCCGATACACTGATGCTCAGCCAATACTCAGATAACAGCGTGGCAGCAGTCGGCGTCAGCAACCAGATTTTGAATTTAATTATCGTGATGTTCAGCTTTATCGCAACAGGAACGACCGTTATCATTTCACAATTTTTAGGGTCACGGCAAAAGAAAGAAGCCATGGAAGTCGCTTATGTGTCAATCGGCGCCAACTTCTTCATCAGCCTTGCCATCAGCGCCATCGTCTTTTTCGCGGCTGCCCCTCTGCTTCATATGATGGGATTAACAAGCGACCTGATGCCTGATGCAAAAGTCTTTTTACAAGTTGTCGGAGGTCTGTCCTTTATTCAGGCTTTAATCATGACATTCAGCGCGATCTTAAAAAGCTACGGCTACACAAAGGATACAATGTTTGTCACAATCGGCATGAACGTATTAAACATTGCCGGAAACTTTGTTGTGATTTTCGGTCTGTTCGGTTTTCCTGTTCTCGGCGTTGCCGGTGTGGCCATGTCTACATCTATCGCCCGCGTCATCGGATTAATCGCGATGATTGTCATTGTCAACAAACGCATCCAGCTGAAAATGTCGCTGAAAAAAGTCTTTCATATGCATAAAGAGCATTTGCGCAAGCTGCTGAAAATCGGCATCCCTTCTGCGGGAGAACAGCTTTCTTACAACCTGTCGCAAATGATTGTCACATATTTTATCGCCATTATGGGCGCGCAGGCTTTGACAACAAAAGTGTATACGCAAAATATTACGATGTTTATTTTGCTGTTCGGCACTGCGATCAGCCAGGGCACGCAAATTTTAATCGGACGCTATATCGGCGGCAAACAGTTTGATGCCGCGTATGAGCGCTGCATGAAGAGCCTATATTGGGCACTCGGAATTGCTGCGGCTACATCGGTTTTGATGACGATTTTTTCAAAAGACCTGATCGGCATCTTTACACAAAGCCCTGACATTATTGCGACTGCGAGCCTTTTGATTGCCATGACGATTATCCTTGAACCGGGCCGCTCGTTTAATGTCATTATCATTAACTCCCTGCGTGCCGCGGGGGATGCGAAATTCCCGGTTTACATGGCAATGATTTCAATGTGGGGCATCGGTCTCCCGCTTGCTTATCTATTCGGCATCCACCTCGGTTTCGGTCTTGCCGGCATTTGGATTTCCTTTATCGCGGACGAATGGGTCCGGGGAATCTTAATGTATAGAAGATGGCGCTCACGCATCTGGATTCAAAAAGGTATGGCGTAACACCTGGCACAAACAAGGCCGGGTGTTTTTTTAGATGTCAGACAGAATCTGCTTCACTTCGTTCTCTGTGAGACCGTATTGATGTTGAAATACATCGTGCTGCTTCGCCCGGATTTTTTCTAAAACAGCCCGGTACAAATGAAGAGCGGCTTTCACCGTTTTTTGAGAATACTGCGGAAATAGCGGCAAGGCATCCTGACTCTCCTCAAGGTAGGCTTCCGCTTCAAAAGCGATATACTCCCACGTCATTGTGAATGCCTTATTCACGACACCCTTCTGAAGGTCGTCCTCTGTATATCCAAATTGCTGCATCACCTGCCGGGGGATGCGGCTTTTTTGCTGTTGGCCAGTGCCGATATCTCTCAGAAGCCGAATCAGCTGAATCGCTAAACCGAGAGAACCGGCTGCATGTGTAAGCTGTTCCCGATGCCGGCGCGCCATGACCGGGAGCAGCATCAATCCGGCCGCACCTCCCGTTTGGTATGCGTGCATAAGCAGTTCATCAAGGCTTTCGTACGGTGTATCTTCCGCTTTCTGTGCGGCAATGAACTCACGGAATGGCTCGCTGTCCAATGTAAAGGTCTGATACGCATGGCTGAAAGCCTTCCATAAAAAATGATTCCCGTTATATGTCCCGGAAAAAACATGTTCCGCCTCAGCTTCAATGGCAGATAACGCGTGCTCATCCGCATTGGCTGCCGTATGGCAAAATGCCATGACCGCCCAAGCAGCCTGTCTTTGCTTCAGCGGAAGAAACGAGAATGCTTTGTAACAGGCTGGTTCACGGGCGCTGACGATCTCCCCGCACTGCTGATAGGCTTCTTTTATCTCTTTCATTTCTTTTCACTCCTATGTATCACTGCTTCTTCAAGTCTATTATGTTTTTTCCCAATTGTATATGAAGAAAAAGCCGATTCCTGCTTTGTAGAAGATAAGTGAGTGTATGTTTTTATGATGACAGCTAAACCTATCTTTAATGTCACACAAAAATTTTAAATTAGTACATCACTTATATTAGAGGTGTACTTTTTTATTTATTCGACCTCTTAAATGACCTCATTCACCACAACAACAAGAATTAAAAATGTGGAAAAACATGTTTTTTCAATCAAACAATCACTTCTATTCCCGGAACGTATACTCCTTTTAAACTATTAAACCTTGGATACGTTAAAGCAAGATACCTAGCTCGTATAGAAATAGTGGCATAGAGGTTGGAGAATTATTAAACCTGAACAGGATAATCAACGAAGGAATCTTTCTTATTTTTAATCGAGGCACGTTACTTCAATAAAAGGAGGAATTTAGAGGAAAAAGGCTAATTGTTATTTGATGTATCATATTATTGGAGTGATTTGAGTGATAAAATTTTTTGAGTATAACTGGCAGGTTAGGGATCAATGGTTTACTTGGTGTAATCAACTAACCACTGAAGAGTTACTTAAAAACCATCTTGGTGGAGTAGGAAGTATTTTAAATACCTTTTTTCATATTATTGACGTGGAATATAGTTGGGTTCGTGCTATCCAAGGGAAAGAAGATATAGTTGTTCAGTTCGCTGATTATCATACACTAGATAAGGTTAAATCGCTTTCAAATACATTCCGAACTGAAATTATTGACTTTTTAGAAACAAATGTAGATGAAATAAAAGATGAACTTGTAAGCGTTCCTTGGGATAAAGAAGTTTTATATACGAGAGACGAAATATTACACCATATTATAGCTCACGAAATTCACCATATTGGTCAACTTTCTGTATGGGCTAGGGAATTAAAATTAAGCCCAATATCAGCTAATTTTATTGGCAGAAAATTAAAATCTATCCATTCTTATTGAAGTAAGGGGGGCTTTATTGTAACAACAAGTCCGATATTGTTGTTGTAGTAAATGAAGTCATTTGTAGTACAAAAAAGGATAGATAGAGCATTTTTCTCTGCTCACCTATCCTTTTTTTGTTTTAGTCTATAAAAGTGTGACATTTCATTGGGAATCTTCTAGATAATAGTGACCTTTAATAAAATTTGTGCAGAATCGGCTTTTTCTTTATCCCTCATCAATATCAATGCGATACGCTTCAAACCATGTATGAATTTGGGCAAGGTGGGCGATCAGCTGAGGCCCCTTCATGAGCTGCCCGAACCACGGAACCTGAAAGGAAGAGCCTTCTGTCTCTAAAAGCTGATCCAATTGTTTTCTGTCCAGCAGAGTATGAAGCACCGAGTCCTTTTGGCTTCTGATCGTTTTCAGCCATTCGCTGACGCCTTTTGTATATTCCGGATGGTGTGTTTTCGGATACGGGCTTTTTTTGCGATACAGAATGTCATCAGGCAAAATGCCCTCGAGCGCTTTACGCAAAATGCCTTTTTCCCGGTTGTCATGCATTTTCATTTCCCATGGGATATTCCAAACATATTCCACGAGCCGGTGATCGGCGAACGGCACCCGCACTTCAAGGCTCGCACCCATGCTCATGCGATCCTTCCGATCCAAAAGGTTCGTCATAAACCAAAGCATATTTAAATAGAACAGCTGTCTTCTTGCTTTGTCCACACCCGTTTCTCCGTCTAATAATGGCGTTTCCGCCAAGGTTTCTTCGTATTTGGCATTTACGTATTCTTTGAGATTCAATTTTTTCTGCCATGAATCAGAAAGCAGTTTGATCCGCTCTTCTGTCGACCTCATCCATGGGAAGCCCGACTCAACGTCTGCCATATGGAACCACGGGTACCCGCCGAAAATCTCATCCGCGCACTCTCCCGACAGGCTGACGACAAAGTCCTTTTTGATTTCCCGGCAAAACCACAGCAGAGACGAGTCGACATCAGCCATTCCCGGCAAGTCTTTGACCAGCACGGCTTCCTCCAAATGATCGACGAGATTCTTTTGGCTGATGACACATTTGTGATGTGTTGTGCCGAAGGCCTCTGTCATTTTTTCAATCCAAGGCCCGTCGTCATTCGGCTGAAAAGCGCTCGCTTGAAAAAATTTATCGTTCTCTTCGTAATCAATCGAATAAGTATGAAGTGGTGCTTTTCCTCCCTTTTCAAAATGGCCTGCTGCAATCGCTGTAATGGCGCTTGAGTCCAGTCCGCCTGATAGGAACGTACAAACCGGCACATCCGACACAAGCTGTCGCGTCACCGCATCCTGAAACAACAATCTGACATTGGCAACCGTGTCATCAAAACTGTCCGTATGTTTTTCGCTTTCAACATTCCAATAACGCCAAATATTCAGCCCGTCTTTAGAAAACGTCAGCGCGTGAGCCGGCCGGACTTCTTTTATGCCTTTAAATACACCAGTTCCCGGAGTTCTGGACGGTCCAAGCCCGAAAATTTCAGAAAGTCCTGTTCTGTCCACTTGCGCTTTTATATCAGGGTGTGCGAGGATCGCTTTTATTTCGGACCCGAAGAGAAAAGAAGATCCTTGCTTTGTGTAAAAAAACGGCTTCACACCGAGACGGTCTCTCGCGGCATACAGCAGATCGCGCTTTTCATCCCACACAGCAAAAGCGAATATGCCATTGAGATGGTCTACACAGTCTTCCTGCCATTCAATATAGCTGTGCAGCAGCACCTCGGTATCTGACGTCCGCTCGAACTGATGGCCCCGCGCCCGCAATTCTTTGCGCAGATCCTCCGTGTTATACAGCTCACCATTGTAAATAATGGTGTACGTATCCCCTTTATAAGTGCATGCCATCGGCTGGCGTCCGCCTTCAATATCCACAACCGCAAGCCTTTTATGTCCGAATAAAACATGGTGCTCTCCCCAAACGTTAGAATCATCAGGCCCCCGTTTGGAAAGAGTGTCTGTCATTCTGTTGATCGTTTGTTTTTCCTGGACGAGCTGCTTTTTAAAATCGACCCAACCCGTAATTCCACACATGTGATATCAGCTCCAATCCCGTTTCTTTCGTAACAACTTCGTTTCTTTCAGCACCTTAGTAAGTTTATGCATCTATAGGCAGATAGTTGATTTGTCCACAAAAGAGTTGTATGGGACAGGCTTGAATTGGAAAGAAAGGAGAGGAAAGAAGAAAAAGGAGACAGCATGCATGAAACGGAAACAATTATTATATAAAGAGGAAAGAAAATGGGAATACGGCACCATCCTTATCGAAGATGGCATCTGTTTAATCGAAAACGGGGAAGGCGATATACTGCTGGCAGACAGTCTTCATCACAGCCCAATTTGGATCCATCATAAAGGAAAATGGGAGCAGGCCGGCTTCCAGGATAAATTGATTCTGGCATGCGGTGAAGAAAACATCTCCCTTTCAGGCGGAGAACGCATCCGCTATGAAAAATCAGTCAAGCGGCCGCTTATGGCGCTTTTGGATTCGCTTGATGACGAAACCTTTCTCGCATTTTTACAGCACTTGCACAGCTTTGGCTTATCGGTATTCGATTGCGTCTTTTCTTATAATAAAGGAGTCTTTTCGAATTCATCGGAGGAGCAGGGTGTTTCTTTCTATCACTTTTCAAACGACACCGCCCAATGCGCGATGCAGCATCACTACAGCAGCGAAGGGACAGGAGACCGGTTCGAATGGACGGCTTCAAATGGAAAGCGATCCATTATGTATTCAGCAGTCCAGCGGGGGCGCAAATAAAAAAAGCGGTGCAGTGAGCACCGCTTTTAGATTACTTTTCAACAACAACTTTTACATCCTTGCTTTCTTTTTTGTCTGTGTCAGCAGCCGTGACGTACAGTACCGTTCCGGCTTTTTGTTTTTTGATTTTCACCGTGAACGTTCCTTTCGCGTCAGCTTTGGCAGAAGCAATGACTTTCTTTGATTTGTTTTTCACTCTGATCATTGCCTTGCTGTTCGCCTTTCCTTTCACTGCCGTATCCTTCGTTTTCACTGCATTTACTTTCGGTGTGCCGGAAGGTTTCCCTTTGACGACGACAACTTTATACGATGTTTTTGCATCGCCTTTTGTCGCTTTCACATACAGTACTTGATCTTGTTTTTGAGTCGGGATATTGACCTTGAACGCACCGTCTTTTCCGGCTTTGGCGCTGCCGAGTTTTTTCTTGCCGTTCATGACCTCGATAAGCGTGCCTTCCTTCGCGCTTCCTCTGACGGCTGTTTGTGTGCTTTCAAGCTTGTTGACTTTGAGCTGTATATCAACTGCGCTGACAGCCTTCATGACATTCAGCCGCCCGTAGCCAGAGTGCCAGTCTACTCCAGGCGTCTTTGGAATGTCAATCGGATCGCCATTATCGTCATACATTTCTTCTTCCTCGCCATCCACGCTTTCAAAGGAAATATCATCTGCCGTCTTTTTCAAAATATCCTCTGCCTCTGTTCTTTTCAGCTTAGGGTTTTGAGCGAACAGCAATCCTGCAGCAGCGGCAGCATATGGCGTCGCCATAGATGTTCCGCTCATGTACGTGACATTTCCGTTCGGCACTAAGCTCGGGATATCAGACCCTGGAGCAGAGATATCCAGACCTTTTCCATAGTTAGAGAAATCAGCAGTCATATCCATGCGGTTCGTTGCCCCGACTGACATCACATATTTAGAAGAAGCAGGATAAGATAAAGAATTGGCTCCATCATTCCCGCTGGCTGCGGCAACCAAGACATTTTTGTCAGCTGCGTATTTCAAAGCAAATTCAAGTACGCGGCTGTAGCCTCCGCCCAAACTTAAATTAATTACCTTGGCTCCTTTGTCAGCAGCATATTTGATGCCGAGGGCAATTTGTTCAGTATCTCCGTAGCCTGTGGAATCAAGCACTTTTACCGGGATAATTTTCGCTTTGGCATTCAATCCAGTCATAGAATAACCGTTATCGCTTTGAGCTGCAATAATGCCTGCGACGTGTGTCCCATGCCCCTGATCATCCATTGCGTTGTTATTCCGTCCCACAAAATTACGCCCGAGATCGGTTCTTACTTTTCCTTTTAAATCAGCAAGCGTGCTGTCCACACCTGTGTCTACTACCGCAATCAATGTATCGTTCAGCTTGCGTTTAGACAGCAATGTGCTGGCAGGCTCGTATTTCACATCGGCATTTTTGACACCGCCATTTTCACCGTTGTTTTTAAGCGGCCATTGGTAAGGGTATTGAATATCGTTCGAAAGGCTTTTGTATTCCTGCACAGGTTCCGCAAACTCTACGTTAGACATCTTGGATAATGTCGCAGCAGCACTTTTGACCCGTTTTGCGCTTGCCGTATATGTGCCGTTCTGTTTCTCGTCTTTCGGAAGCTCAAATGAATAAAGATTGTCAAACAGTTTCTTTGCCTTTTTCACATTGGAAATGTCTTTTTTCGATTGCGCACTTGCAGAAAAGCCCTTCATTTCATTATGTACGGATGAGAGGCTTTTATTGTTCTTCACCTTGAAAATGACCTTTGTTGTCTGAACTTCACTTTTTGCCGCAATACTGTTTTCTGTTAAAATAGCTCCTGCTGTTTTGCCTTGCAGCTGCTTGATATTGAATCGTTCCGCCTGTTTCTTTATCTCCTCTTTAAGGAAAGACGGGACTGATTGTAAAGCTGTATCATACAGCCGGTTGATTGCTTTTTGATCTTTTTCAGTTATCTTATATGAAGAAGACGCACCGGTTTCTGACACATCATCAAACAACGGCTTTAATGTCACAAGATCTTGATAGATTTCATTTCTCGCAGTTTTATTGAGTGCGAGCTTTGCCACGATAAACGGTGCCGCTTTGTAGTAAAGGCTAGTCAGCTCTTTGCCTTCTGCTGTTTGGCTCAGCTGCTCATCACGAATCGCTCTCAGCTTGTCTAGGATGCTTTTTCCCGATTTTTTCTGATCGACACTCATTTCCACCGGACAAGCTTCTTCCTGTTCTAAATCTGACGGCTGCTTATTCGTGCCTTTATACCCAATCGAATACTTGGCTTCCGCAGCTGCTTCGGCCGTTCCGCCGTCCTCTGGTTCTTCTTCTCCGAGGTATTCAACTTTTACATAGTAAGGGCCGCTCCACGCGTATGGAAAAATGATTTCGCTTTTTCCATCCTCCGCCGTATAAGAACGGTACATCTCAAACGTTTCATCTTTAAGCGCTTTTTCCATACTTGGATATACAGATACATTCAGTACTGAATCACTCTTTACGGTCAAGGCCATATGTGAGTTTTTCTGAATATCCGCTTTTCCCGGAGTCACTTTGTACCATTTCACCTGTTCCGGTTCCTTCATGGTGCCTGTCTGTTCTTTGCCGTTTTCCAGAGCCGCCGCCTGATCGATCGCTCCAGCCGCTGCCGCTTTGGTTCCCGGAGAAAAAAGGCTGAAGATCAGTGCAAAAATGAGCACTGCCGCCACAAACGAGCTGAATTTTCTGCGTTTCATGATATCCCTCCTGTAAAATAATGAATCTTCTTGAAGGTATCATAATTTCATAGGACGAGATACCGCTTATAGGGAATTTTAAGGTTATTTTAAATGATTTGGAATATAAGGGAGGAAATACCTAAAAACCCGACTCCATCTTAGGGCCGGGTTCATGCTCTTTCTATTAAAACAATTGAAAACCGATTGGCAAATGCAGACCGAGCAGCACTGTCAGCACGAGGACAATGATGAAGCCGATCCATAGGCCTCCGGTTGACTTTTCTTTTTTCTTGCGGATGAGAAGCATTTCCATCAGGCCGATGGTGATAATGCCAAGAATCATTTTGCCGGCGTATTCTCCGTTCCAGTTGGCGAAACGGACAAACAGCTCAGCTCCTGTCAAAATAATAAGGATATAGAATAACCGCAGAATCATATGAGTGATTTTTGCGCCTTTCGCACTTCTTGACGAATACAGCGAGTAGCTGACGAAAAGCAGAATCAGCGCTACCACCCATGTCGTAATATGTAGGTGTGTCATACAGGTTCCCCCTATCAGATAAATTACCCCACTTATAGTACCATGAACTTGTCCTCTGCCACAAAGATGAGTCTCAGAAAAAACGGGCGGGTTCGAGTCCGCCCCTGTTTGATTCAGCCGATTTGGTTTGACAGCGTTCCGATCGGGTCAATCGTAATGTCGATTTTGTCACCTGGCCGCAAGAATTTTGGCGGCTTAAATCCCTTTCCGACTCCAGACGGCGTACCGGTGGCAATGATGTCTCCCGCTTCAAGCGTCATCCCCTTTGAGAGGGTTTCAATTAATTCCGGAATGGAAAAGATCATATCGCTCGTCGAACCGGATTGGCGCAGCTCGCCGTTGACTCTTGTTTCAACCTTGAGGCGCTCAGGCTCCTGAATCGATGATTTATGTACAAGCACGGGTCCCATCGGACATGTCGTATCCAGGCTTTTTCCGATAAAAAACTGCTTATGCTTTTTTTGCAGATCACGCGCCGTGATATCATTCACAATCGTATATCCGAAAATATGGTCATAGGCATCTTCTTTTGAAATGCGAGTGCCGCTTTTTCCGATGACGACAGCAAGCTCTCCTTCATAATCAAGCTGAGAGGTGACCTCTTCATGGCTGTTAACGATATCACCATGCCCTGTAACCGTTACCGGCGATTTTGTAAATACCATCGGATGCTCCGGAATGTCAGCTTCGCTTCCCATTTCAATCGCGTGGTCCCTGTAGTTTTTGCCGATGCAGATGATATTTTTTGACGGCTTAGGAATGGGTGCATGAAGCTTCACCTCAGATAATGAATACATAAATGATCCCAGCTCATCATTCGGTTTCTTTGCCCACTCGGCCAGCTGCCTTGCATGTGCAACAAATTTATCCCCTTCTGCGATACATTCAATCAGCGATCCCGGAATCGTCTCAAGTTCAAACAGTTTTTTTTCAGCCTTTTGCAAGTCCATAATTTTCTCATCATCAATGATCAGGCCGACAAACATTCGGTTGTAAAGTTCCCCTGTCGCAAATTTCATGTTATTCCTCCATCATCTTTTAAATCAGAATGCTCCTTCATGTATTCTCTGTCGAATGCTGAAATCCCTTTTTCTCATATCCGTTTTCATTTCGTTTCAGGACGGGCTTGCTGCACATATCATACAAATGTCGTTTTGAGGAGGAGGAAAGAATATGGAGAGCGTACATTTATTTTTTCATCGGCAGCAGCTGAATCGTAAAGGTACTGCCAAAGGGCTTCTGGTGACAAACCGATCAGTTTCTCCCATTCTTCTCACACAGCGTGACAAGGCGGAAAAGGTATCCTATGAAATCAGCTGGGAAAAGTCTCTGTTTGGTGAAAGCACACTTTTTTTGAATGCGGAACAGGATGATCCGTCCCTGATGCGTCGCAGGCTCGCTTATTGTTTTTTTAACCAGATCGGCGTCCCTGCTCCCGCTGCCTCGTACAGCTTTCTGACCATCAATGGCGAGCCAGAAGGGATTTATTTGAGCATCAAGAACCATCAGCTAGCCGATAGAACAAGTTATCGAATGAAGACAGCCGATCCGAGGGTTCCGCTGTCCGTTTTTAAACATGAATCTTCCCCGTTCTTACACGAATTTCTGACGCTGATCCGCACAGCTGAAGATGACGAATTGGCTGAACGCATTAAAATGTATCTGGATGTCAAACTGTTTTTTTTGTGGCTGATCGGCAGCGCCTGCACGAATCAAGGCTTTTATTACACATTTTGTTTAAACGAATCCGGCCGGCTTCACGTTTCTCCGATAGAGACCAGACCGCTTGCCGCACGCGGAAGATCTGACGAAGACCCTCTGCTGACAAAAGGTCGGACGCTTTCGTCAAGGCTTCTTGCCATTCCCGCCTTCCGGTCTCAATATCACACGTTAATGAAAAACGTGCTGAACCGGTCGTTTACCATTGAACGATTGTCTCCTTTCATCAGCGAATGGCATCTTGACATTTGTCAAAAAGCTTATGATGATCCTTTCATAAAAAAAAGCCCCTTGCAATTCGAAAAGGAGCAGACAAACATACTTAGAGAAATTGAGGAGCGGCAGGACTTTTTGCAAGTACACTTAGCAAGACTATAGTCCTTTCTTCCATTAAAAAGGCCGCAGCAAAAATTGTCGCTTTTTTAGTCAAATTGACGAAAGGCAACCTTTTCAGTAAAAATGGGTTATACTAACGATATCCTGTGTTTATCAAAATAAATTCTAGAATTGGAGATAGTGTAATGAACAGCAAAATTGAAGAAATGAGAGTCACACTAATTGAAACAGCACAAAAATACGGCATGAATTCCAAGGAAACGATTCAATGCAGCCAAAAGCTGGATAGCCTGCTGAACACCCGAATTAAAGAAGAGGGGATAGCCCGAAAACTCCCGTATGTAAATCATTATCTATAACAATTTGAATACACCACATGTAACTCCGCTTTTTGCTCAGCACTTCTGGGATATACCTTGGGGCGAGAATATGCCGCCCAAAAATCGGATTCCGCAGCACGACATACTCCAAAAAGCATTTCTTCACGCAAAAACACCAAAAGAGACTGAAACAAAAATCACGCAGGCGGATAGCGGCACCCATCGCCGCATTTCCGCTCAATTGATACAATACCCGCTTTTGAAATGTTTAAACATAACGGCCGAAAAATGTGATCGCTTACATTCAAAGCCGATATGCCCCATTTTAAATTTCTCTCACACATATGTGCGTTTGTCATAAGCTATCGTGAATAGCCCAATTAAAATTAAATTCTATTTTTACTTTACCTGCCTTTTTTCAATTTTTCAACAAAGGATGTGCTCGTATGCCGGCCATTGTCGGAGCGTTTAAAATTAATGCGATTGGTACGAGCGGAGTCATTCACATCGGGGACTGTATTACGATTTCTCCTCAGGCCGAGGTCAGAACGTTTGCCGGTGCGGGCAGTTTTAATACCGGTGACAGCCTCAAGGTGATGAATTACAAAAACGCGACGAATGTGTATGACAACGATGCAGTTGATCAGCCGATCGTAGGGAATGCATAAAGGAGTGTGCTTCATGAACTTTTATATTAATCAAACCATTCAAATTAACTATCTCCGGCTGGAATCAATCAGCAACTCCTCTATTCTGCAAATCGGAAGCGCCGGGTCCATTAAATCGCTTTCTAACCTGTACAATACAGGCAGCTATGTAGAAGCGGCTCCCGAGGTTTCCGCTCAGGGGCAGCCAGTCGAATTACAGGAGCCCGATACAGGTTCATTGGTTCCGCTCCAGCCTCCTGGCCGTTAATCATATGAAAGAGGTGAAAGACATGTATGATCAATCTGTTTCCTCTTACTTGCAAAACTTGAATTCCTTCGTTCAGCAGCAGGCGCTTCATATTCAGCAGCTCGAACGTCAGCTGAAAGAGATTCAAACTGAAATGAATACGATGAAACAGCGGCCGGCCACTACCATTGAGCGGGTGGAGTATAAATTTGATCAGCTGAAAATCGAAAGGCTTGACGGGACTTTGAATATCGGCTTAAATCCGACAGACCCGAACAGCCTCCAAAATTTTGAAGTCAGCCAAACAGCACCTGAAATTGGGATGATGCAGCAGGAAGAGAGTGCCCAGCTCATGCAGCAGATCCGCCAGAATGTCGACATGTACTTAACCGAGGAAATCCCAGATGTTTTGGAGCAGCTTGAAAACCAATATAACAGCAGGCTTGACGATACAAACAAGCATCATGTCATTGAAGACATCAGAAAACAAATGGACAGCCGAATTCACTATTATATGTCCCATATCAAAAAAGAAGAACATACACCGCCTAAACAATATGCGGAACATATCGCTGAGCATGTGAAGCGTGACGTGATCCGTGCTGTAGAACATTTCCTGGAACATATTCCATCCGAAATGAAAGGAGATGAGCAAGCATGATCTTTACAGTCATCAACCGCAACCTGGAAGTCGGGGATATCCGGATGAATGGTGTATCCAGCTCCTCTGTTTTCCACATCGGAGACACTGAATCCATCTATCTGTCTTCTATTTTCGATACACCGCCAGAATCTCTTATTATCGGGCCGTTTGCTCCGCTGCCGTCAGAATAATGCTTAAGCGTATATCCCGCATTAGACTGCTTAAAATTAACTCCCTTGGAATAGCAAGTGTGTTTCAAGTCGGCGACACAAACGAAATCGATATGAGTGTAAAAGTATTTGCTGTTCAGCGCTCACTGTCCACGTTTTACAATAATGAAGGCTCATTTAACAGAAAGGAATACCAGATCTTTCAGCAGCAGGCAGTGAAGCCGATTCCCGAAACAGGTGTACAAAGCGCATTTTGCCACGAGGTGCCGGTTATTCATGTTCGCAGCATCAAAATTCAAGGGGTCTCCTCCTCTTCTGTTTTTCATGTGGGGGCGGCCTCGCTTGTTCGCGGCGATGCGAGAATCAAACATATCAGGCAGATTCAGTCTCCGCGCTCACAATCGCCAGACAAGAGCATATAATAAACAGAGACTTCGATAAAGGGTGTCGTTTATGCCAGCAATTGTCGGGCCTATAGCTATCAATTCCATATCGGGCGGAGTCGTAAACTTTGGTGATTCCTTTTACCTTTCTCCGAAAAGCTCTTCAAAATCTGCGCTCGGTTCGGGAGCAGGAAACACGGGAGATTTCCTTCTATTAAACAACGCAGTCAACGCGACAAATTATATAGACCCCGATGTCAGCGATCAGGATATGGTTGGAAACGGATAAAAGCAGCCGCTCTGCAAAGAGAGGGCTGCTTTTTAGTCATCTTTTCTTTTTTCGTTCATTTGATTTCTTTGTTTTGATCAGCTTCTCAGACGGCTGTTTTCTGATCCATTTGACAAACCGGGCAAGCTGCGGATCGCTTCGGAGTTCATCTATTCCGTTTAAGCGAACGGCAAGCTCTTGATTGGTATATAAGGCATGAATCTGTTTATGGCAAGGAATACAGAGCATCGCTGTCGGCAGAAACGTTCCGCCTTCCTCTTTCGGTGTGAGATGGTGCTCTGTCAGCTGGACATCGCTCCGGCCGCACAGCTCACATATTCCGGCAATCCGCTTTGCCATATCCGCTCCTCCCTTACATCAACTCAAGTGATACCCGTGTTCCACGGCCGCTCGGTTCAGCCGGATGGACGATCAGCTTTTTCGGAAGCCGTGCCCGCAGTTCCTGCACATGGCTGATGACACCAACAGACAGATTGTCTGACTGCAGTTTTTCCAAGGCTGTCACAACCGTATCAAGCAGATCTTGATCCAAGGTGCCGAACCCTTCATCTAAGAAAAAGAACTGGAGCGGGTATTCTCCGCGAAGCTGGATCTGCGCAGACAGCGCAAGAGCCAGAGAAAGCGAGGTGAGGAAGGTCTCTCCCCCAGATAAGCTAGATACCGGGCGTTTGACGCCTCCATTCGCGTCATCCCGCATCACGAATCCGCCTTCTGAATCCACTTCGATGGCATAGCGCTGTCTCGTCAGCATGCCGAGTCTTGCTGATGCGTCCCGCGCAACGCTTTCAAGCTGCTCCTCAGCTAAAAATTCAACAAAGGTATTGCCTTTAAACACAGCTTGCAGCTTGTCCAGCCTGTCGATATGCGTCTGCCATTTCTTCAATTCAGCTTCAATTTCGTTAAATCGTTTATGATGGTCGCGAATGACGGCCAGCGCTTTCGCTGCTGCGCCTTTTTCCTCTATAGCAGCGCCAAATGCGTCCTCAGCTTCTTGTAATGCCGTAACGGTTTCGCTCCATTCGCTCTCGGATAAGGCTCTGCCGGCAAGTATCTCTGCAACTCGTTCTAAGTTTGCAGCATTTTGCTTCAGTTTATCCATAAACTGATCTATGTCCGCTTTCATCTTGTCAAGTTCATCGGCTGGGATGAGACTTCGCTCCACCTCTTCAGTCCGGGTAAAACGGGTGCTTTTCGCATGCTCAAGCCAAGCAGCTTCCGCTTTTTCAAATCTGTCCTTCGCTTCTTTAAGAGTGAGCTCGCTTGCTGAAGCGCGGCTTTTCGCCTGATTGAGCATCGTTTGGGCGCTTTGCAGTTCTTCATACAGAGATTGCTCTTTTTCCTTTAACAGCTTTAGATCCTGCTGGACAGAGCGGAGTTTGATTTGGATCGAATCTCCTCTAGCGTAATCTCCTAGCTCGTGCTCATAATCAGCTATCAAGCTCTTGATGCGTTCAGCCGCATAATGAAGCTCCAGCTTTTCCCGTTCAAGCTGGTGTCCCGATTCCCGCAGCTTTTCCTTTTGTGCTTCATGCTCAGCAAGAAACGCGATGCTCTTCTCAATCCGTTTTTCGCATTCTTCTGCAGCCCGATCCTTTTCTTCTATGGCTCGTTGCCATTTTTCCGCTTCATTCACAGACTGATCCTGAAACGCTTCTTTAAACATGTTCAGGCGGCTGTCCATCGAGGACTGAAGCTCGGCGATGATGCTTTCAATCCGGTCAGCCTCTCTTTTTTCAAAACCGATTTTTTCATTAAGCTGATCGGCCTTTTTCAAAGACTCCTGATAGGCGCTGATCATTTGTGCCATTCGTGTTTTAACAGAAAGAATATCCTGTTTGACTCGTTTCCATTCAATTGTGGCAGTATCGAACGCCTCATGCACCGGCTGATTCTCGTAAGAAGCTGCCGCTTCAAGGTTCGGTACTTGAATCGTTTGCAAAAACGGACACTGTTCAATAAAGCGCGCGGACTGTTCTTCAAGCGTGATTTTGGCTGAAAGAATCTCCTGGCTGAGAGCTACCGCTTCCGTCAATAACACATCCGTTTGTTTGATGTTCTCTTCAAGATTGCTGTCGAGCTCATATGTTTCATGTACTGAGGCAGACGGATCATGATGGATTGAACCGCAGACCGGACAGGGCTTTCCGGCGGTCAGCTTTTCGGCTAACTCTTTTGTGAGCAGGGCCACTCTTGCTTTTTCACGCTGCGAGTGAAGCGTTTGCTGTCTCTTTTTAGCCTGCTCAGTCATACGTGTTAATGAACGTTCTGTCTCACACACCATATGGTACACGGTTTGTACAGCCTCATATGCCTGTATGATGTTGCTTTTTTCGGCTTCCATCTTTTGAACGAGTGTACTCTTCTCCTCATTCATCTTTTGAAGCACGAGGTTCAATGCGTCACTTCGTTTTTTCTCTTTCGTGATTTGCTCTTCAGTCTGTCTGATGCGCAATGCCATTTCTGCGGCCTGCTGGCAGCTTTTTCGCTCATCTGATGTCACCTGCAGGGATTTGAGCTGCTGCTTCAATTCCGTCTGTCTGTTTTGCCCTCGTGTGAGACGGTCTGTTACAGTCTCCAATTCATTCATGACAGATTGAAGGGCCTCTTCTTTCTGCTGGAGTTCAGCTTTTTTGCGCTCTTCCTCTTGCTTGGCCTCACTCAGTTTGATTTCGATCTCCTGCAAACGGGAAAGCTGTTCCTGCTCAGTTAAAAGTTCAGGCTCTTTCTCGCTTTTATGCTGGCGCCACTCTTCATACTCTTCATGTTTTTGATGAAAGAAAGCGGTCCGGTCTGCTAAATCCTTTTGAGCAAGCGTTTGTTCCTTTTCAGCTTTTTCCTCATGCTGGATCGCCTCTGCGTACCGGTCCGCATAGGGCTTCAGAGCGGCGGCTGTTTCGGCTTCCAGCAGACGCTTTTGCATGCTGTCTACTTGCGGCTGTTCTTCTTCGAGACGTTTTTTCTCGTCTTCGTAAGCGGATTTTTCCTTTTGGACATTCCAAATCTCCTGATACTCCGTAAACCGCGCTTTTGCCTGATCACGATTCTTTCTCATCGCTTCCAGCCGTGCTTCTGCTTGTTCGAGAGCCTTTTCCGCCTGCTCAACCGCTTCTGAACTCGCCTCACCGAGACCGGACTGTTCAGCAAGCATTTCATTTTTTCTCGCATTGGCTTCCTGTGCCTGCCGTCTCAGCTTTTTCACAAGCCGGTCTCCATACTGCTCCAAATTAAATAAACGCTGAAGCATATGCCTGCGCTCCGCCCCTTTTAAAGACAGAAATTCAGCAAATTTTCCTTGCGGCAGGACCACCGCTCTCGTAAAGTCGTCGATTGTCAGCCCCAAGAGTTCCTCTACTCTTTTATTGACTTCGCTGGCTTTATCCGCCAGCACCGTATGCTCGTCCCTGATTTCGATAAAGCGGCAAAGTGCCGTTTTCACCTTCATTTCATCCGTTCTCTTAAAAACGCGCTCGACTTTGTAAGAGATTTGATGATTTGTCTGAAGCGCAAAGGTAAAGGAAACAGACAGCGTATCTTCCGCATGGTTTAAAATCCCGTGCGTATTATTCGCTGCCCGCTCCACCTTTCCGTATAAAGCAAGCGTCATTGCGTCGAGGATAGAGGATTTACCGCTTCCTGTCGGGCCGAAAATGCCGAAAACACCGGCACCGGAAAGACCTTCAAAATCTATCGTCTGCTCCTCTCTAAAGCTGTGGAGCCCCTTAATGCTTAAGGCGATCGGCTTCATTTCGCATCCTCCTCTTCAACGCCTGATGCAAGCTCTAAAAACAGCTTCACCATTTCTTCATCCGGCACCGCGCCGCCAGTTTGTTTTTCATAAAATTTCTTAAAGCGGTCTTCGATCGACACATGCTTTACCTCGATCCGTTCCCGGTCTTTGTTCTGTTCTTCGAAAACCGGCCTGATATGGATAAAGCCCGGGTGCGCCTTTCGCAGCCTGTGAATTTCTTCAAGTGACAGCTGGTCCGAGACACGGATTTCAAGGTCAATCCAAGCATTCTGATCCCTGCCTTCATCCAGCCAGCTGTACACCTCGCTTAAGCCATTTGCGGCTTTCCACTTCACAAGTGGCTTGCCGCTTGATAATAACACCTCACGCCAAGAGGCCTCTTCCCCCGGTTTTGCGTCCACGATCGTCACTGATTTGGCATAGCCCGCTTCAGAAAAGCTGTAAGCGAGCGGAGAGCCTGAATAACGCGCAAGCGTCCGCGCCCGCTTGATCGTTTGCGGACGATGCAAATGGCCGAGCGCAACATAAGCGGCATCCGCCGGCAGGCTTTCAGCAGCCACCGTATAAGCGCCGCCGACTTCAATCGGCCGCTCTGAATCCGTTTGGTTGCCGCCTGCCACATAAATATGGCTGGCGGCAACCTTCACTGCATCCTTGCAGAACCGGCTTGTCATATGCTCAAACGCCTGCCTGATTTTCACGTCATAATGATCACGGAGCAGCTTTTCATCAAATGTATCGGAAAGCACTTCATTTAACCGCGCTTCAGATGGGTACGCCAGCGCTCCGACAGCCAAAAGCTCCCCTGCTGAAGGCACTTCAATATGCAGCGGTTCTGTCGTCGGATAGCCAATTAAATAAATGCCGTTTTCATGTGTCAGCGGTGAAGCGGCGGACAAACGGTCAGGATTATCATGGTTTCCGGCAATGACAACAATCGGGCGCTTTCCTCTGTCGCTAAGCGCAGACAAGCTTTCATAAAACAGCTGCTCGGCTAAAGCCGGCGGGTTCACGGTGTCAAACGCGTCCCCTGCCATTACAATGGCATCGATCTGCTCTTCCTTTACAATCGTATTCAATTCATCAAGCACATCTGCCTGTTCACTCAGCCTGCTTCTTCCTTCTAGCGTTTTTCCAAGATGCCAGTCAGCCGTATGTAAAATCCGCAAATGCTTTCACCTCACTTTTGTATAGAAAACGAGATCCGCTCCTTCTGAATTCCCGGAGCTTACGGATCTCGCTATAATGTCAGAATGTGCCCTCCGTCAAAGAAATAAAGCGCACATCCCTTTACCTTTGTTTTTGCAATTTGCTCAACTGCCTTCGTGTACAGCTGAATTTGCGTTTCATATCGTTTCTTCAAGATCGGGGCTGCTCCTTCAAAGCCGTGCTGGAATTTGCCCTCAATCCGGTCTGATTTATAGTCCAAGAGATATAAGCCGTCCTCAGTTTCATAGAGACAGTCGATGATTCCCTGCACTAAAAGCGGTTCATCCGCCTCCTGTGCATCAGGATAGATCTCCTTGGCCGGAAGCGCTAAACTAAATGGCACTTCCCGGTCCTTCCATTTAGCGCCGATCAGCTGTCCGCCGATTTCTGTATGGAAAAATTGCACGATTTCTTCTATATCAATAGCGTTTTTTTGTTCTTCAGTGAGCAGTTCTTTTTCATAAAGCTTGTGAACCGTCTGCTCCGCTTCTTCTATCGTTGGGATATGTGTAAGCGGGATATGCTGCATAACCGTATGCATGGCCGTCCCTTTCTCCGCCGCTGTCAGGCCTTTTTTCATCATAAAAGCGGGACGCCTGTACAGAATGCTTCCGTCAGCAGGTTTAACGGGGGCCCGGCCGCTGTATTCATCCTCGTACTCTCTTTTTCTCTTGATCTCAGAAACCGACTGCTTTGTACGAATTTGTGTGACCTCGTGATGCGGGTATGTCCAGCTCAGCTGCTCGCGGGCTTTTTCATCAAATGCAAACGAGCCGGGAACTGGTTCACCTTTGCGGATCGCTTCTAAGCGTTCGCTTTTTTCTTCCGTTCTTTCTTCCAGATCATCATCCAGCAAATCATAGGAATGAATCATTCGAACGGCAAAACGAGCCGGGTGTCCTGATATATCAGCATGCATAGCCGCATCGTTTTCAGCCAAAACCTCCATATCTCTGTGTCTGGCAAGAGCCGGTCCGATGAAATCTAAATACGTTTTTGCCTGATAACGGTCAAATTCCGGAAGAAGCCAGTCAGTTTGAGACGCGGATGCCTGCCATTTTGCGAGCTGTTTCTGATGATCCTTGCACGAGCCAATCAGAAACAGTTTTTCTTTCGCTCTCGTTAATGCAACATAGAGAACACGCAATTCCTCTGACAGCAGCTCCCTGCGCATTTTTTTCTTCATCGCAATGAGCGGCAGCGTCGGGTAGCTGATGCGCAATTGCGGATGAATATACTTTGTGCCGAACCCAAGCTCCTTGTCCAGCAGGTACGATTTGTTCAAGTCCATCATGTTGAAATTCCGGCCGAGACCTGCTGCAAACACGACGGGAAATTCGAGCCCTTTGCTGCTGTGGATCGTCATTAAGCGGACAACATCCTCCTGCTCGCTGAGCGCTCGCGCCGTTCCAAGATCATCGCCCCGCTCCTGCATGCGTTCGATAAACCGCAGGAAACGGAACAGGCCGCGAAATGCCGTCGATTCATATTGGCGCGCACGGTCATAGAGAACACGCAAATTGGCCTGGCGCTGTTTTCCGCCCGGCATCCCGCCGACATAATCCATGTATTTCGTGTCGCGGTACACTTCCCAAATCAGCTCAGATACTGAGTGGTTTTTCGAAAACGCACGCCATTTTTGAAGATGTCCGTAGAACGTTTCCAGCTTTTGGTAAAGCTCGTCGTTCTGGTCGCCGGCAGCCAAATAGTCTTTCATCGCTTCATAGTACGGCGCTTTTTTATTTTCAAGCCGGATCAAAGAGAGCTCGTTTTCATCTGCTCCGACAATTGGTGAGCGCAGAACAGAGGCAAGCGGTATATCCTGATACGGGTTATCGATTACCTTCAGCACAGAAAGCGCGACGGCAACTTCGACCGCTTCAAAATAGCCTGACGTTAAATTGGCGTAAACCGGTATGCCCTGAGCTCTTAGCTCCTCCATGATTTGCGGCGCCCACGGCATGGAGCGGAGCAAAATCACGATATCGCGGTATTGAATATTGCGGTGTGTTTTCGTTTTTCCGTCATACACCTTAAATGGTGATGAAATCAGCTTGCGAATTTCCTTAGCGATCGCTTTCGCCTCGAACTGCACCGTTTCCAGCTCTTCTGCTTCTTCGCCTGCATCCGTCTCTTCTGCGTTGTCGATCAGCAGCAGCTCCGTTTCCGTCTTATCATTGTCCGGATACGCCGCACCAAGCTTCAGCTCAGCCTGCTCGTCATAATCAACCTCACCGATTTTGCCGCCCATCAGCTGTTTAAATAAAAAGTTTGTGCTATCTAAAATATCAGCCCGGCTTCGGAAATTTTTATTCAAGTCAATTTTCCGTCCTGTGCCTTCTCCGCTCTCTGTAAACCGTTTGTATTTGGAGAGGAAAAGAAGCGGCTCCGCAAGCCTGAATCGATAAATGGACTGTTTGACATCACCTACCATAAACAGGTTGCCTGTTTCCTCCGGTCCGCTTGTGACGAGCTGCAGGATCGATTCCTGCACTAGGTTGGTATCCTGATATTCGTCAACGAGCACCTCATGAAACTGCTCTTGATAAAATCTTGCTGCCTCGCTCGGCTGGCGCTCACCTGTTTCATCCTCAGCTGTCAAAATGGATAAACAGTAATGCTCCAAATCAGAAAAATCAATGATTGATTTTTCCTGCTTCGCGGCTTCGAACCGTTTTCCATAGCTGATGACAAGCTGTACGAGCGTTTCAATAACAGGCTTCATGTCGGCCAAGCTTTTCAAATGCTGTTCAGGACTTCTTGTGAAGTAGTCGGTTTTAAGCTTTTCAAGCAGTTTTTTTGCACCGTTTCTCAAATCTGTCGCTTCTTCAAGGAGTGCAGGATCAAACTCGTCTCCTTTTACTGCTTTCGCGCGCTTAAAAGAGACTGCGGGCACCCGCTTATAAAGCTCAGTGAAATCATCCTGATGCTGAATCAGTTCATCAAGCTGCCCAAGATCATCAAGAAAATTGTCAGCGCGCGGCGCGGGGCCGCCCGGCGCTTTCGTCAGCTCAAGCGCGCGCTGAAGCTTCTCCTTTGCTCCGTTAAGCACCATCGCAATATCCTCTTTGACATATTGATAAAACGGAAGCTCCTCGATGGCGCTCTTTTCCGATACATCATACAAATGAACAAAGCTTTCCAGCCATGCCTCCGGGTTTGGGTGGGAACGTGAATACTCGTACACCTGTTTGACGAGAAATTGCAGATCCAGATCGTGCCGGTCTGTCGTGTAGCGGTCAACAAGTTCAAAAAACGCCTTTTCGCCCTTTGCGTATTCGTCTTCAAACAGCTCGTCCAGCACCTCATCCCCGAGCAGCTCGCCTTCTGTCTGATCAGCAATCCGAAAGCCCGGATCAAGATCAATCAAATAGTAATATTTTTTCAGCACTTGCAGGCAAAAGGAATGAAGTGTCGAAATGCTGGCCCGGTTTAAAAGAGACAGCTGGCGTCTGATATGCAGCGAGCCGGGGCGCTTTACAAGCTCTTTTTCCAGGGCATCCGCGATCCGGTGTTTCATCTCTGCCGCTGAGGCGTTTGTAAATGTCACAACGAGAAGCCGGTCTACATCAATCGGGTTTTCTTCCGCGGTGATTTTCCGGATCATTCGTTCAACGAGCACAGCGGTTTTACCGGAGCCCGCCGCCGCTGCCACGAGAATATCCTGGCCGGTTGAGACAATGGCATTCCATTGGTCATCTGTCCATGTGCTGTCTGCCGGTTTAGGAATGTTCATTGCCATCCGCCTCCTTTTTTATCCACTCAAGTATCGTCTTATCCTTTTCAGCCTTTAACGGGCGATACTCGTTTTCTTCTAATGACTCATCAAATTGGCATACTGATTTGAACGCACAGTATGTGCACGGCGTCTTGTTCTTCATTTTATACGGCTCAATCGATACGCGTCCGTCAGTGATTTGTTCGCCTGCTTCTTGGAAGGTGCGGCGCACATGCTTCGTCAACAGCTCAAATTCCTTCTCGCCGACTGCCGCTGAATCCGATCTGAGAGAGCCGTCTTTCTTCAAGCCCGCGTTGATGATATTCGACCGTCCCTCTTGAAGGGTCGTATCCATGAGGCGAACCGCTTCCTGATCGCCGAGGAGCAAGCCCTTCATTTTAAATTTCTTAAAGATCTCCTGTTCAATCTCGTCAAGCCCAAGCGGGAGATTAGATTGAATCATCGGGTCATGAATATGGAAATACAGCACTCCGGCAGGCGTCGCCCTCATTCCGAGCCAGTCAGCTGAATGAGTAATTGATAAATCAAGATACGTCAGCATTTGCAGCGCCAGTCCGTAATATACTTCCGCTAAGTCAAGGCCTTTGTCGCTTGATTTATAATCGACAATCCTTAGGAGCAGGCCTTTTGAGCTTTCCGCTTTATCTACGCGGTCAATTCGCCCGACGAGTTCCATCGTGCAGCCGTTTTTCAGCTTAAAGGTCAGCGGCGGAAGCGGCCCTTTTCCTCCAAAGCCCAGTTCAAGCCCAATCGGCACAAATCCGCTCGCTTTCGCATGCTCGCTTAAAATGCCAGACACGCGTGTCACAATTTTTTGCAGTTTTTCCTTTACATAATAATGCCGGTTTGAGCTGAGCAAAATTTCCTTTTGCAGTTTCGGCGCCAGCCGCTCTACCGCATCATAGGAAAACAGTTCGCACTGCTCTTTCGTTAAATCGCGCCAATCCATTTTTTGCTCGCGCAGCCGGTCTGAAATCAGCTTTAAGCTGGAATGAAACAGCTGGCCGATATCCGGTGCTTCGAGCTTGAAAAATTGCCGTTCCTTTAGATGCAGCCCGTGTGATGCAAAATGGGAGAACGGGCACGCGTTAAAGGTTTCCATTCTCGATACACTGCCCTGAATGCGTTCACCATAAAGCTGTCTCGACACGCTGCGTTCAAGCTGCTTCACTTCATTCCGGAAAAACAGGCTTGAGAACAGCTTTTTCGATTGCAGCCTGTCCGGCTCACTCATCAGCACATTGTACGTGCTCCACCAGACGTCGCTGATGTCGTATTCCCGAGTCCATAATCTGAGCTGGCTCGCGGTAAAGGACTGTGCCACGCTTTTATTGACGACATACATAAGCTGTTCCTCATCGCTGACCTGTTCAGGTTCATTTGTCAACAGACGCTCCTTATGCTGCGGAAACAGTTCTTCCAGCCGTTTAATGACAATCGATGGCAAAAGCGTTTTTCCTTCCGCATCGGCAATCGGATACGATACGTAAAGCCGGTCAGACGGACTGGAAAACGCCATATAGATGAGGAAATGCTCATCAAGCAGACGCTCCCGCCCGCCTGAGGAAAGTTCAATCCCAACCGTTTTCAGCCATTCCCGGTCATCGTCTGACAGCACCCCATTTTCATCGGGGCGTGCAGGCAGAACGCCGTCGTTTGCCCCCAGCACAAAGGTGCAAGAGGTGCCGTACATTCTGGATAAATCCATATTGCCGACAAACACCTGGTCAAGCGCAGGCGGAATTAGAGAAAATGTAAGCGACTCCGCGCCGGCCTCCATCATTTGCTGAAACAAATCAAGAGAAATCTCTTCATCTCCCATCATTTCAACAAACTCCTCAAGCAGCTGAATGACTGCATCCCACGCCTGCTGATGCTGCTGCGCTTCAATGATTCTGCCGTCTTCCTCAGCACGCTGTCTTTCCTGATCCAGCTTCAGCGGCACATCCGTCTCTTCTAGATAGCGGTAGAGCGCCTCCGCCTTCTCCTGAACCGTCTTTGCTTTTTTCATTCGTTTTTGAAGCTGAAAAAGCGGCGGAACAATCCAGTCGCGTGTGTCATTCAGCATGTTTTCCATTTCGATTTCCTGATCGGTTTGCGCAAAATCATCATCCAATGACACAAAACGTCTGTAATGGAAACGGTCGCCCCTTGTCCAGCGATCGCCTTTGATCCCGTAGGCGATACAGTAATTTTCAAGCTGATCGACCTGTTCTCTCACCTTAGTTTTCGGCTCGTTAAGCGGGAATAGCAGTTCGGTTTTCACGCAGCGAAACACCGCTTCATAAGGCCAATTCCCTTTCAGAACATCAATGCTCGACCGGATAAATTCTATTAACGGATGGTTCAGCATAGAAGCTTTTCCGTCAATGAAATAAGGAATCTCGTAATCTGCGAAAACTTCCTTCACCATATCCTTGTAGTCTTCCGGCTGGCGCGCAAGAATCGCTACATCCTTATAGCGATAGCCCTTCTCTCTGACAAGAGCGTGAATTTCCCGGGCAATGCCTTCCAGTTCAGCTCGTCTGTTTGCGGCCTGCATCACAGTAAAAGCCTCTTGTTTTTCTGCGTACGGGATGGCCGGTCGCGCTTCATACTGCGCCTCTAGATGTGCCAGTTCCGGCGTCTGCGTATGCCGCTCAGTCCCGCTTAGCTCTTTATAGGTAATGTCCAGATTCAGTTCCTTCGCCTTCTGATGCAGGCGATAATACGTTTTTCCCGTCATTCTGAACAATTCCAGTTCATGCGGCTCCCGCTCATATGACGGCTTGTCCGCTGTGAGCGAAAACGTGATGTGCTCCGCATGAACCATAAGCTGCTCCAACACCCTGAATTCCTGCGGTGTAAATTGATAAAAGCCGTCCACATAAATATGCGCGCCTTTTATATCTTCCGCAAACGGAATATGCTCTGCCAGCAATGTCAAATAATCCTCAGAGTGAAGATATTGATCTGCAAGGCTTTTTTCCATCTGCTGATACAGAATTGATAAATCATGAAGCTTTTCAGATAAAACACGTTCCCCGCGATACTCGGAAGCCGTTCCGCTTTCCGCCATCCGGCGGATATCTTCCGGTTCCAGGCAGTAACGCTTAAATTCTGTCAGCATCCGTTCAACCTGTGCGGTAAATCCGCTTTTGTCACTTGCTTTTTGATAGACTTTAAACTCCTGTTTATGCTCCTCAATGAGCTTCCGCAGGAGCATCTGTACGCCTGTGCTCGTAAGAAACGGCCTGCTCATTCCTCCCGTATGCTGAAGGACGCGCCAGGCCAATCGTGAAAAGCTGAACAATTGAGCACGTATCATTCCGCCCATATCAGGCGTTTTAGCAAGCTCGTATTCCATTAAAAACGTCATTTGATCCGGGACTAGAAAAATGATCGGTTTCCCGAATGGAGCCCGGCGCAGTTCATCCTGAATGCTGTCGATGATCAGCTTCGTTTTTCCACTCCCGGATCTGCCTACTAAAAACTCTGCTCCCAAATTAGAAGACCCCTCTCTTTTTATCTCTATATATTTTATCGAATGTTGACGAAAATGACCAATCTGATCTATTGGTAAAAACGGCCTTTTCACATATAAAAAGCTGATGATCTCCGCACATCTCTCCCTGCCCAACATATACTTTTACAGAAGCCCAATTCCTAAGAATGGAGTTGAACCCTTTTGCATTACAGCTACTATCCCTATCCGGCGCCATACCGGGAAGATCCTGTTTTGATTCGGAATCTGGAAAAGGCCATTAACGGAGAATTCAGTGCGATTCAATGCTACCGCAAGCTTGCCGAACTTACCCACCGCGATGAAGTCAGAAAACAGATTGAAGAAATCAGGCGTGACGAAATGCGCCACCTCCGTGAATTTTCCACACTGTACGGTGCCATTACCGGCAAACACATCATGCCGAAACAAACGGAGGAATGCCCGGACACTTTTACAAGAGGACTGGACGCCGCTTTTAAAGATGAACAAGAAACAGTCGACTTTTATTTGCGTGCGGCCGAGGAAACCTCAAACTTAAAAGCGAAAGGCATCTTTACGCGCGCCGCACGGGATGAACAACATCACGCTGTCTGGTTTCTATACTATCTGATGGAACGTTAGATATACCCGTTAAGGGTATATGTACATATCCATTCCCCAAAAACACACTCACCTGTTTTTTTCAAATGCAGCCGGGAAACATAAAACCATACACTGCCATACAGGGGGAATCAACCATGGAGCAATATGTAGAAGCTTGTATTGAGGCTTGCATCGATTGTATGGAGGCTTGCAATCATTGTTTTACAAAATGCCTGGAAGAAAGCGCGCATCACGATCTCAGCGGCTGCATCCGGCTTGACAGGGAATGCGCGGATATTTGCACGCTGGCGGTCAAAGCCATGCAAACGGACAGCCCGTTCATGAAAGAAATTTGCGCACTTTGCGCCGATATTTGTGAAGCGTGCGGCACTGAATGTGAAAAGCATGATCACGATCATTGCCAAACATGTGCGAAGTCCTGCTTTGCCTGCGCTGAACAATGCCGCAGCATGGCAGCGTCTTAAAAGACGGAGAGGGTTCAATAATAGAACCCTCTTTTTTATTTGGACAGCCACACGGAGTACAAATCAATCCACCCCTCTTCATCAAGCATCAGACCTTTCACATTCTCACTCGATGTCACCTGCAGTACATTTTGATACAGCGGAATCGCATTGAACTCCTGTATAAGCTGACAGTCAATGTCCTGCAGCATATGGATTCTCGAACAGCGGTCAGACATTGAAAATATCCGTTCTGTCATTCCTGAGCATATCTGTTCCAGCTTTTCAGATAGATGCTGACACAAAAAACTGTTCTCCGACAGCAGCAAATGCAAAAAACCAAACTCACTGTCTTGATAAAACGTCGCACTGTCATGAATGATATCCGCCATCTGCACGATTTCGTGCCGGCGCAGCTCAGCAGAATCACAGAATTGAAGTGTAAGCCTGATGCCATGTTGGGCGCAAACATTTTGAATCCACTCGGCATCCTCACGATGATCCGCTTCCGAAAAGGTATACAGCACCAGCGTTTCTCCCTCATATCCGCTCTGCTTCAGCAATTCAGAAGGTGAAACGCCTCCCCAATCGAAAGGACTCGGATGCAAAAAAGCCGTAACCGGGGTTCTGCGGTGCCCTCCCGCTTCACGAACGAGCCGTTCAGAGGAAATCAGCAGGCGGAGCGCTTTTCTAAAGCTTCGATGCTGAAGAGGCCCCGTCTTTTTCAGATTGAGTGACAAATACTGAACATGCCGCTCATCAAAAACGGTTTGCTGCTCAGAAAATGTTTGTTTTTCTTGAATGGTAAAACCGTTCATCTCTCCGGCTTGTTCAGAAAACACAAACTCAACGCGATCCAAAAAGGGCCGTCCCTTGAAGTAGCGCTCATTGGCTTCAAGCACAAGCATCTGCCCGCAATGCTGATTCACCCGAAAAGGCCCTGTTCCATTGATCCCGCCGCCCTGTTCTGCCGGCAGAATGGACAGCCGTTCATCACAAAGAACATACAGCAATAGCTCATTCGGCTTATCGAGTATGATCTCCACACAATAAGAGCCATTTTCTAAGACTTGTTTCACTCCGTGTAACAGCCATTTATACGGGTTGTCAGCCTGTGTCAAAAAGCGCTGAAACGTAAACGCAACATCCCGCGCTGTCAGCGGCTGTCCATTATGAAAAGACACACCCTTTCGAAGAAAAAATCTCCATCGTTTTTTCCCTTCCTCTTCCCATCCATGTATCAAATGAGGCTTCGGCTTCTGCACAGCCGAATCAAACGTGAGCAATGTATCAAATATTTGCTTGACGAAATGCCCCTCAGACCGCAAAAATATTTGGCACGGGTCCAAACTGCTGACTGATTCAGGGGTGATGAACAGCCGGAGAACATCCTTTTCTCCATCCCGGCCGGTCTCTGTCACAAAACCGAATACCTCAGAAAACCACATGCCATATTCGTTTTGAAGCCCTGGAAACGCGGACTGATACTGCTGAAGCAGCTCCTTTGCCTTTTTAAGCTTTCCAGCCATTGTATATTCCTTGGCAGTTTGAAGAAGCAGTTCTTCAGGCTGGCAAAGAAACGCGATTTTGGATTTGCGGCCGCGCCCTGCCCCGCTTTCCCGTATGATCCAATTCTTGTTCTCCAGCTTATGTAATATGAGCTTTGCATTTCTTTCTGTACAAAATAAACAGTCAGCAACTTCAGTGAGCGTCATTTCGTTCATTTGCCCATACGCAGCGCGTCCTGTTTTCACAAGTGCCACGTAGTGCTCAATCAGCTTCAATCCCAACACCTCCCGACAAAAGGGGAATCTTTTTCTCTTATTTTCTTCACTTTTTGGGCCGCCGCCCCTTCTATACACTACTACTATATCAAACAGCGAAAGGCGGCGATCACATGTTGACCAGCTTTCAAGCTATAAAATCGAGATATACCGCTCCAGTTTGGCTCCGCTTTATCGGCGAAATGCTGACAAGCCTGACGGGTGCAATGATGGGTCCTTTTATGGTGCTGTACCTGCATGAACAATTAAACGGCAGTGTCATGATTCCGATGCTGATCATCAGCCTTCAGCCATTTGCTGATATTTGCCTGACACTCGTTGCAGGACGGGTAACGGACCAGCTTGGGCGGCGCACAGCGATTCTGATCGCATTGCTGCTGCAATCAGCGGCCATGGCGGGGTTTGTGTTTGCCGATCATGCGTATTTTTTTGCCATTCTCTACGTCATGAATGGCATCGGGAGATCGTTGTACATACCTGCTTCCCGCGCCCAAATCGCCGAAAGTACGCCGGAAAGCAGACGTTCGGAAGTGTTTGCGGTCATCAATGCGATCTATTCGGCGGGCCTGACGGCAGGGCCGCTAGTGGGGATGTTGCTGTACAATCATAACCCCGTGTGGATATTCGCATTAGATGCTGCGGCATTGTTCATCTACTTTCTGATCGCTGCACTGAAACTGCCAGAAACAAAGCCGCTAAAGACAGCTGTAACATCGGAAATGTCCGAAAGCTTTACGATATACAGGCCTGTACTGCTTCTGTTGCTGCTTTCTCTCCCCATCAGCATGTTATACGCGCAAACAGAAACAACATACAGGCTGTTCAGCAAAAACATGTTTTCCGATTATCTATCCATGCTGACCATCTACTCGGCGGCAAAAGCTTTATTCAGCTTTGTTCTCCAAGTTCCTCTTGTAAAAGGGACAGAAAAACTTTCAATGAAAACGATCCTTCTCATTACTTATCTCTGCTACTCTCTTGCGGCTGCCGGCTTTGCATGCTCTACCTCCCTGACAATGCTATTAGTGACGGCAGCGGTGATGACAGTTGGCGAAAGTATCGGACTAACTCACATCCAGACCTTCATTTCAAAATTGTCACCGCCTCATCTGCTCGGCCGGTTTTATGCGGTATACGGCCTGCATTGGGATATATCCCGCTCAATCGGACCACTGGCAGGCGGGCTGATCCTGACATCGTTTGGCGGAGAAATGATTTTTTACGCCCTTGCCGTGTGTTTGCTGGCAGCGGGTTTATGCCTGACTTACACAATCGAGAAGCTCGAACACAAAGTCATAAGAAAAGTGAATGGCTAATAGAAAATAATTCATAATTTCTTTATCAACGAAAATATACTATAGTAATAATACATTCACTACGTGAACAATTGGAGTGCTACGTGAAAAGGAAGAAGGGTTTTACATTGAAGAAAGACGAAAATCTCCTCAAAGATCTATGGTTTATCGCAATCAGTGCTGCCGGGGGGTTTATTCTTTCATTGACCGGAATATCGATTGGATGGATGATCGGAACGCTGATTGTCGCCTGCTGTCTCGCTATGATACGGCCGGCATGGCTGATGATGGCGCCAGACCAAAAAGGAATTAACCGCCGATGGCTCGCCCTCGGGCAGATGATCCTCGGCATCGAATTGGGCCAAAAGCTGAACTTATCCGTTCTTTCTGTCCTCAAAGACCATTGGTTTTCAGTCGGCGTTATGCTGATATTGTCTATACTGCTGGCCATGCTGTCAGGATATGTGCTTTGGCGTTTCAGCAAAACAGATATGATGACAAGCTTTGTCGGCACGGCTCCCGGCGGGCTGTCCGCCATGCCGAGCATCGCGCAGGAGGTCGGCGCCAATACCGCCATTGTCAGCCTTGTTCAAATGATGCGGGTGCTGCTCGTGGTGCTTTCCATTCCGTTTTTAGTCATTCTGATCTATACAAAACAAGATCGTTCCGCAAGTGCCGCAGCAGAAACACTTTCCTCAACAACGATAGATTTTAGGCTCGCTCCCGTTTTATGGACCGCCGTTTTGATTCTCGCTGCTTGGGGAGCTTGCAAAGCTGCGAAATTTTTAAAGTTTCCGGCTCCTTGGCTGCTCGGCAGCATGCTCGGTGTAGCACTTGTACACGTTGGCGGAGCTGCGGTGACAGGGCACGACATGACAGCTTGGTGGCCGTCACAAGCTAACCATGTGTCGCAAGTATTTCTCGGGGCAACGATTGGCTCTAAGATGTACAAAAGCATGTTTGCCGGCGTCAGCCGCATTATCATCGTCGGATTTGTCTCGTCCGTCGGTTTAATCGCAGCTATGTTTTTAAGCGCCGTGATCGTATCCAAGCTGACAGGAATCTCGCTCATCACTTCTGTTCTGGCATTTGCGCCCGGCGGCATTGCAGAAATGGCAACGACGTCTGTTACCTTGCATGCCGATTCCACCTTTGTCGTTGCGGTTCAGGTCATACGCGTCATCCTTGTCATTGCCCTCTTGCCGCCGTTTTATCGTCTGCTTCACCATCTTCATGGTGAAAAAAAAGGCAAAGAGCGTTCGGTAAGCGGCAGTAATGCCTAGTTGGAAAAAATCCCAACATGGTAGACTTAGGCAGTAAAGGATAGGAGTTACTCTATCTGTAGAGTATGGAAGACTTCAAAATGGGGCAGGTAAGTGAAATAAAAGGGTTCAAGAATTAAGTCCACAGGAGTTTGCGGATGCTGTAAAAGAATCATTTGGCAGGGATAGTTAAAGAACTATCTACAAAGGTAGAGCAATTTCACACTTATTTAAATCTCATTTTGTTAGAAGTGATTCAAGGTTATGTACAAACTCAATATAACCAAAAAAACCATTCTTGCTTAATAGCATAGGATGGTTTTTTTATTGTATATGTCTGCTCATCCGCATTGCTGCACAAAATTTGTTTGATAAGAAAATGGATCAGATTTGAAGTGATACTACCAGAGGGCGAAAATGAAAGGCGTAGAAATAATTGACGACTTTGGTATAGGAGCATTTATGAGAATTTCAAAAAACAGGTTTCCTGATTGAAAAAGAGGTTAAATATGAATAACCTCTTTTTCTATAAAAAGATATAAAATGATAAGGAAGTGAAAAGAAAATCTATAGTTAAGTTGATTCTCTTATAATAAGACTTGTTGGCAGTTTAATAATGTTTCTGTTTAAAGAAGTGTTACCCGAAATATACTCGATTATTTTCAACACAGCCTGTTGACCTAATTCTATTATGGGAATATCAATTGTTGTTATGGTCGGAGTCACTACTTGGCAAATCAGTTGGTTGTCAAAACCAATGACAGCTAAGTCTTCTGGAACATGAAAGCCATTTTTTATCGCCTGTTTAATAATCCCTGCGGCGACTTGATCATTCCCTGTAAATATTGCTGAGGGTCTGTCCTTTAGATCCTTTATCTTATGAAAAACACGAAAACCATCCTCGATATTAAACATTTCGCCGAATATCCATTCGTTTCTATGATGTAAATTGTAATCTTGTAAAGCTTTCAAATAACCCTCTTTCCTCTGACATTGAGCTTCGCTATATGGAGTATCAAAACAAAACCCAATTTTTTTATGCCCTCTTTCAATTAAATGTACTACCCCCATGTATGCGGCTTCAAATTCATCATACCCAATTATCGTGATGTCCGCTGAGTGATGATATTCATTACATAATAAGATAGGACCATACTTTAAAAAAGGGGATATCTGATCCCATTCATTTTCTAAAGTTCCAAGAATAATACCATCCACTTCTTTATGTTTCAATAACTCTAATAATTCTAGCTCTGTCTGTTTGTCATAAAAGGTTTGAAATACAATTACCTTGTAATTCTTAGACAGTGCTTCATGAGAGACCCCTTTTATTAATTGAGCAAAAAATGGATGGTCGATACTCGGAACAGATAAAGCTATCGTTTGTGTCTTATTTCTCCTAAAATTCCGAGCTAAATAATTGGGAGTGTAGTCAAGTTCGTTAATAGCCTTTAAGATCATATCTCTTTTTTCTTTCGACACATAAGGATGATTATTCAATACTCTTGATACTGTGGTTTTAGACACGTTGCATAATCTTGCTATTTCATCAATTGTAGGCATATTTTCCCTTCCTCAAAAAAGTTATTGACATGTTATCGGTTTCAGAAATTAGGATAAATTTGTATCAAATTTTCCAGATTATAAAATCATTGGAGGTACTGTTCATGCAAAAACAGGTTAGAGTTTCAGGTAAAAGCAAAGAAAACACGTTACTCCTAAAACACTTAAAAGGTGACGTGCAAGGAAAAGAACTTGTTATTGAAGACAGTATTGCAAACGAGCGATGGAAACAAGTATTAAAAGAAAATACAGATATTGAAAACGACCTTTTCAACTACCAAAAAAATCGTGAAATCAGTAAAGTCCCTTTTATGCCTGTAGACAGATTAATAACCAATGATGAAGTGGATGATATCTTAAATACATTAACGAAAGTTTTGCCAACTGGAAAATTTACTAGTGGTTCCTATTTAGAGCAATTCGAAAAAGTTTTATCTACATATTTACATAAAAGGTATGTAATTGCAACTAGCAGTGGAACGGATGCAATTATGATAGGATTATTGGCTTTAGGGTTAAACCGAGGGGATGAAGTTATCATGCCAGCTAATAGCTTTTCAGCTACTGAAAATGCTGTGTTAGCTTTGGGAGGCGTTCCTATCTATGTAGATATTAACCCACAAACATTCTGCATCGATCCTAACAAAATCGAGGAAGCAATAACTCCTTATACAAAGTTTATTCTACCTGTGCATTTATACGGAAAACATTCAGAAATGAAGCATATCCGTCAAATAGCAAATCGTTATCAATTGAAAGTAATTGAGGATGCTTGCCAAGGAATTGGACTGACAGACTTAGGAAAGCATGCAGACATAACTACATTAAGTTTTAATCCATATAAGAATTTTGGTGTATGTGGTAAGGCTGGGGCAATAGCAACTGATAATGAAGAACTCGCTAAAAAATGCATACAATTTAGTTATCATGGTTTTGAAGTAAATGTGAAAAATAAGAAAGTCATCAATTTTGGATTTAATTCAAAAATGGACAATTTACAGGCAGCAATTGGTTTAGAGAGAATGAAGTATCTTTCATTAAACAACTTCAAAAGACTATTCTTGGCGGATAGATACATTACTCAATTAGCAGAATTACAGAATAAAGGCCTTATTGAATTACCAGAATTAAGTGAAGATCATGTGTGGCATCTGTTTCCTATTAAGGTAAGAACAGAAGATAGGACAGATATCATGACTAAATTAAATGAAGAGTTTGGTGTTCAAACAGATGTATATTATCCAATACTGTCTCATATGCAAAAAACTCCTTTAGTACAGGACAAGTATACAAAACTCCAATTGGTTCATACGGAAAAGGCTCATAGTCAGGTACTGCATTTGCCTTTATATCCGTCATTTACTTTAGAAGAACAAGACAGGGTAATGGAGGGACTGTTTCATGTTATTAAGCAAGAAGTCGGAGTATAAAACGTTATCCAAGGTTGAACATCCTAAGTATATTGTTTTTTGTGATTTTGATGAAACGTATTTTCCGCATACAATCGACGAACAAAAACAACAAGACATTTATGAACTCGAAGACTATCTAGAACAAAAAAGTAAAGATGGGGAACTACTCATCGGATGGGTTACTGGGAGTAGTATAGAATCTATTCTCGATAAAATGGAACGAGGAAAATTTAGATATTTCCCGCATTTTATAGCTAGTGATCTTGGAACTGAAATTACGTACTTTTCAGAGCATAACTTCGGACAGCAAGATAATGAGTGGAACAGTCGTATAAATGAAGAGTTTAGTAAAGAAAAGATTGAAATACTTGTGAAACAGTTACATGAACATCATAACATTCTTTTGAATCCCCAAACTCAATTAGGAAAGTCACGGTATAAGCATAATTTTTATTATCAGGAACAAGATGAAATAAACGACAAGAAAAACCTATTAGCAATTGAAAAGATCTGCGAGGAATACGGAGTTTCAGTTAATATAAATCGCTGTAATCCCTTAGCAGGTGATCCAGAAGACAGCTATGATGTAGATTTTATACCTATCGGAACAGGAAAGAATGAAATTGTAAAGTTTATGTTAGAGAAACACAACCTAAATACCGAAAAAGCTATCGCATTTGGAGATAGCGGAAATGATGTTCGTATGTTACAGGCAGTAGGGAATGGATATCTACTAAAAAATGCAACACAAGAAGCCAAAAACTTGCACCCACTGATAACTGATAATGAGTACTCAAAAGGAATTACCAATACCTTAAAAAAATTAATTGGATAATCAGGAGGAAATAGATATGAAGAAGATTGGTATCATAGGTGCAGGTGGTATTGCAAGAGCGCATGCAACTGCTTTATCTACAATAAAAAATGCAGAGTTAGTTGGGGTGTATGACATCAATCAACAAAATGCGGAAAGCTTTGTGAAAACTTTCGGTGGAAAGACATATGAAAATGTAGATGAACTAATTGATGTCTCAGAAGGTGTAATTGTAGCATCACCAAACTTTTGCCATAAAGAACATGCTTTGCAAGCATTAGCAAAACATAAGCATGTATTGTGTGAAAAGCCTATGGCTATTTCTCTTGAGGAAGCAAGCATAATGAAAGATACTGCTGAAAGGTTAGGCGTAAGAGCTAGTATGGGATTTAATTATAGATATTTGTCTTACGTAAATATCTTAAAAAGCTTAATTATCAATAATGAACTAGGTAACATATTGTCCATAAAAGCACACTTCAAGAAAAATAGTGCAATTAGACGTAAGAAGTTTACTTGGAGAGATGACGCTAATAGTAAGAAGACTAGCGGGTCATTGGGGGATCTGGGTATTCACCTCATCGACATGGTATGGTATTTGTTTGAGAGTGATTTCATCACAGAATCAGTAAGGGCAAAGATGAACACAAATGTAAAAACAAAAGAGGATAAACAGGTACTTGTAGATGACTATGCTGAAATTTATGGCCAACTGAAGAACAAGGTATTTGTAAATATCATCACATCAAAATGTTCTGTACCTGAAGACTGTGGTTTTAGCATTGAGGTAGTAGGACACAAAAAAGAGTTTAAATACCATACAGGCAATCCTCACGTTTACAAGCTCATAGATGGCTTGAACGTGGTAGACTGCCCAGTGCCGCAAAGCCTATTAAGCGATCCGCCAAACGAATTTTATGGTTGGGCTGATTCTTTTAGAAGCGAGTTAATCAATTGGATTGCATCAACTCAGAAAGATTGGGTTGAGATCCCTTCTTTTAACGATGGTTTTAGATCTCAGGAAGTATTAGAAATGTTCTTTGAGAAAGATAGCAACTCTCAAACAATGTCTGTTTTAGCAGTCAACTAGTATTTCGAAGAGATAAGTTACTGAAAAAGCAGGAATTTATTTTCCTGCTTTTTCATATAGGGGTGTAATGAATGTTAAGAGGAACATATTTATTTGGATATGCTTTCTTTTTTACAGTAGGTATAATCCATATATCAACAGGGAGTTTGACACCATTTCTATTAGAGTCTTTTAACAAGACAACAGATGATATTTCGGTCATCATTTTCTTTCAATTTACCGGATTCCTAAGCGGAGTATTAATCGCACCGTTAATGATTAAGAAATACAGTCACTTTAGGACACTTACTTTAGCTTTGACAATAATGCTTGTAGCGTTAAGTATCTTTTTTCTAACTAAGGATTGGTATTATATTGTTGTAATGGCTTTTCTCTTAGGATATGGAGCAGGTACATTAGAAACGACAGTTGGTTCCTTTGTTATTGCTAATTTCGAAAGTAATGCAGAAAAAATGAGTAAGTTGGAAGTCCTCTTTGGATTAGGCGCTTTAACTTTCCCATTATTAATTAATTCCTTCATCAATATCAATAACTGGTTTTTACCGTATTACTGCATATTCACCTTTTTGTTTGTCCTATTAGGAGGATGGTTAATTTTCTTATCCAAGAACCGAAAGTACGCTAAGAAGGCTAACCAGCAAGTGACCTTGCCAAATGTAGGAGCATTCCAATACTTTATAGGAGATAGAAAAAAATCAAAGCAATTAGGTTTTTTTGTATTTTTCGCTTTCCTATATGCTGGTATTGAAACAAATTTCGCCAACTTTTTACCTTCAATCATGATAAACCAAGACAATGAACAAATCAGTCTTATCAGTGTCTCCTTTTTCTGGGTAGGGATCATCATAGGAAGAATACTGATTGGTTTAGTAAGCAGAAGGCTTGATTTTTCTAAGTACCTCCTATTTAGTTGCAGTTGTTTAATTGTTTTATTGATCGCCTTCTCTTATATAAGTAACCCAATACTTCAATTGGGTGGCACATTTTTAATTGGTCTAAGTATAGCGGGCATATTTCCCATTGCTTTAACACTAGCATCTATCATTATTCAGAAGTACGTTGACGAAGTTACAAGTTTATTTATAGCTTCGGCAAGTTTCGGAGGAGCAATCATCTCTTTCTTAATTGGATGGAGTTTAAATCATGATACGATCTTATTAACCATGGGAATATTTACAACTATGGCAGTCATTCTAGTAGGTATTTCTGTAAAGATTAGGAGAACTAAAACAGAAGACCCCATTTCACTTGAAAGCACAGCTTCAAAAACACATGTAAATGAAAGATATTAATAGACATATCGTAAGTAAGAAGAGGACTTAATGTCCTCTTTTTACTTTTCAAATAAAAATAAAACAAATGAATGAATTGAGGTAAATACATGTACAAATTTATATATATAGAAGATACATTGAGTGAAAAAGATCAGTGGTTCCGATTATGAGAAAGTAAAATTACAAGTTACTTGGGTATTCTAGAGATCTCTGACCAATTTCAGAATAGGTTGATTCATAACGTATTGTTGGATGGTACGGCATCTCTGCAGAAGATATTGGCAAGTTAACAACAGACTTAGCTGAGAAATGACAGGGTCTATTAAGTGAGGGTACGAAAATTCTTACGCGTGAAAATGAAACATATATTACATTTGTTGATTCTATGGGAGTATTAGCCGAAATAGAAAGTGGGACATTCCCCAAGAGGAAATAAAAGGACTAAACGGGTGGCTTGCTACAGAAGATCTTTCCTTGTTTATATGGAGAAAACAGTGTTTTAGCAAGGGAGATAGTAGATGATAGAAGTGATTATGATTCTTTACTGTCCGAGAACTTTGTTCACTTGAGTTATCGAAAAGGTGATCAAGGTAATTTATTTGTAAAAGAGGGATTAACAATTCAACAGAAAAGGTGGTTAACAAAGCATACAAAGAATTAGCAGAGTTATCAGAAAACGTATCTGTAAAAAAATAATTCTAAAATTCCCTCGAAATATTTTGAGAGCATCAAAAGCCAAAGAGCAAATTTTGAGATGAACCGAAGATGCATGTAAACTAAAGGGAAATCCTAAAATTAATAGGGGCGATATGATGAAAAAGATTATTAAAGGAAGTTTGCTGCGCGACAATCCCGAGAAGGCAATGCACTTATATTATGGAATATGTTTAGGAATCTGGCTGATTTATAATTTGGTGACATCCGGCTCCCCTGGACTGCCGCTTATGATTTTAGCCGGAGGAAATCTGATTTACGTTACAATCTTGAAAAAGAAAGAAGAAACGTGAAAAACACGCACCTCAGTGCGTGTTTTTTATTTAAAAACGTTGTGAAGACCCTCTTCCATTTCTTCAGATGACGGATACCACTTTGTCACCAGATCCCGAAACAGCCGTTCCGCAAAAAGAATCTCTTCCTCTGTATATCGGTCAAAAAATGACAGAAAACGCTGTTCGACCTTCTGGTGATAATATTTGTGCAAACTGTGCAGTTTTTTTCCCGCCGGCGTCAATCGGAAGTAGACCTCCTTTTTGTTATCGCTGAGCTGTGTTCTGTGAAGGAAGCCTGCGCCGAGCAACTTTGTGCTGATGCGCGATACAGTCGCTTTTGTCGTATTCATTTTTTCTGCAATAGACGTGACATTGATTGGTTCATTGTCCCCAACACAAGAAAGAACATGAATTTCTGTCATCGACAATTGAGATTTACTTCCGTGCTCGGCATCCAGCTTCTTCAATTCGTCAGACAAAAAGGCTTTAATGAGCCCCTCCCACTTCTCCTGCTGATGAATGAGCTCCGCATATAATTCAAAAATATTGCGTTTCGTATGATCTGTATTCATCGGGTTTTCCATCCTTTTTCATTCGATTGTTTCTTCTATCATACCGTTTTGTTACAGATGAAACAATCGAATTGAGCTACACCCGGCTGGCAACGGAAATCCAGCGGCTGACCCCTGCTTGAATCACTTCGGCACAATCGGGCTCCGATGCCCCCACTGCCCAGGCAACATGTCCATCAGGGCGAATCAAAATCGTATGCACGTCCCGCAACTTTTCATTAGGTTCTGCAAGCGAGGCGTTTACCGTACGTAAGCCTTTTAATCGACTATGATCACAAGCCTCCTGTGTCAGCGATAACAAAACAAATGTCCCGTTATGGAGACAGCTGTACAGCCGTTCCGAACTGCCGTCGGAAAGAATCAGCTCCATATCAGGAAGCCTTGACCCGTTCAAACGATGCGGCGGCATGTTAGGATCAGCTTCATACCTGACATCGAGCGCAGAAATTTGTCCCGCTACATATCGATTCACTTCAGGGAAGGCGAGCAGTTCCGACATCATACTTCGCAAATGGAGGCCTGCTTGATTGAAATCAAACAGCTTTGTTTGTGCCTCTGTGTTCCTCAGGAGCCCTTCAGCAGCTGGGTGCCGTTCCTTATGGTAGCTGTCCAAAAGCCATGAAGGTGCAACGCCCTTGACGGCCGCCGCCAGCTTCCATCCAAGGTTCATTGCATCCTGTAGGCCAACATTCAGCCCTTGGCCGCCCGCTGGAAAATGAATATGCGCCGCATCCCCAGCGAGAAAGATTCTGTCGTCCCGATACCACTTCGCTTGGCGCGCGGCGTTCCCGAACCGCGACATCCAAGAAGGCTCGGTTAAACCGAAGTCAGTTCCGCAAATTCGTGCGAGATCAGCTTTCAGCTCCTCCTCAGTGACAGGCACATCTTTCGGCGTCTGCGTGCGATAAGGGCTGATCACGACGATACGGTATTGGTCCGGAGAGAGTGGAACAATCATGACACCGCCCTCTTTTGTGCAAAGGGACAGCACTCCTGACGGCGGCGGAGAAAGGAGCGCCACATCTCCAAGCGCAGCGGTGACAGTGCTGTCTGTTCCTGGAAACTCAATTCCAGCCTGTTTCCGGACGGTACTTCCTGCTCCATCGGCACCAACGACAAACATGCTCGTGATCGTCCGCAGACTGCCGCCCCGATCCTTAAAAATCGTTTGCGTCTCTGTCCCGTTTTGCGTAACCGACAATGCCTCTGCCCCTCGAAACACCTCTGCTCCCAGGCTTCGCGCATGTTCCTCAAGCAGCTGCTCTGTTTTGGCCTGCGGAAGCAAAAGCGTGTAAGGACAGCTCGTATCCAAGCCTGAAAAATCAAGACGGGTATCCAGCATCGAAAAGTGCCCGGAAGGTATCTTGCTTCCTTTGGATACGAAACGTTCCAACAGCCCTCTCATCTCAAGGAGCTCCAACGTCCGGGGATGGAGGGTCAACGCCTTGGAATGCGGAACAGGCTTTTCAAGGCGCTCAATCACACATGTTTTCACCCCGGCCATCGCAAGCTCGGAAGCCAGCATGAATCCGACCGGCCCTCCCCCTATAATCACTGCTTCTACATTCATCTTAATCACTCCTTTTGTTTCATACAAAACGAACAAAAACCAATAAAATAAACGAAAAACTAAAACCATTTTCATTTTTTGTTACACACGTAACAATTTAAATTATATCCTCTTACAAATTTTTCTTCAACACATTTTTCCAAACCAGCACAAAAAAGACGCCTCTTCAATTGGCGTCTTTTTATTCAGCATCAGAGATAACACCGACAATATTTTTTTCTCTTATCGGACCAAAGTGCCGGCTGTCGAAGCTGTATATGCGATTATCTCCAACAACAAAATATTGTCCTTTCGGCACTTTGCTTGTTCCTGTCACATCTTTCAAGGTAAAATCACCCGTTACATGGCTTCCGGCAGAAACTGATTTCAAATGCTTCAAAAATGGTTCAGCAACCTGCTTTCCGTTCACATACAGCTGATCATCTTTATATTTGATCGATTCACCAGGCAAGCCGATTACCCGCTTAATCAGCACTTTTTGATCAGGGCCTTTAAAAAGGACAATATCAAAACGATGGATGGTTTTAAATCGATGTGAGAATTTATTGACCAACAGTTCGTTTCCTTCCTGAAAGGTCGGGTTCATACTGACGCCTTCTACCTTGTAATCAATAAAGACGGCATTTTTAACCTGAATGGCGAGAACAACGGACACTACACCGGCAAGAAACCAAAACCGTTTTTTCATGTTACTGTCTCCCTCCATCATGCTCACGCTGACTGGCTCTCACATGCAGGTACCGCTCTACCTTTTTGCCGACATACCATAAGATAGTGATCACCAATACAGCAATGACCGTTCGAATCGGCTGTGTAATCAGTGCGTGCAGATCATATCCGATGAAGCTGATCATAAAAATCATGACAAGCTTCCCCGAAGCTGCCGCCAAAATAAACGGCCGCGTTCCGATCCTCGACAAACCGGCAACAACATTCACCGCGGCTGACGGTGTAAACGGAAAACAAAGCAGAAGAAACATGGGACCGAAGCCGTGCCTCTCCACCCATAACATCAGCTTTCTGACCGAAGGATGACTGCGGATAAAACCAAGCAATCTTCTCTGTCCGTATTGACGGACAATCAAAAATACGAGAATAGATCCAGCAGTTGATCCCGCCCAAGACAGGATGAATCCTTCCCACAGACCAAACGAGTTTGTATTTGCCACCACAAACACGATCAGCGGCAAAAACGGGAGAAATGCTTCAATTAAAGGCAGCAGCACAGCAATAAGCGGACCGAAAGCCCTATAGCTTTGAAATAATTCAGTTAAATGTTCTTGTGTGAAATAGGATAAAAAATGCTCCAACATTTATACTCCTTACCGGGTTTGTCTATCCTTATTCTACACATTATCAGCAGAAAACTAAAAAGTTTTGGCGATTTTTTCTGTCTTGAAACATTTCACCAGCCGATATAGAATACAAATAGAACAAACGTTCCCATTAGAAAGAAGGAGTCAGCAATGCCGAATCTGCAGGAGGAAATATACGAATTAATTGAACGGGCTCTCTTTTTGCCCATGGCCATTACGATTTTTAATCGTGATCTCGCCGGAATTGAGCAAAGCACATTAAAATTGAAGCATCCTTATAAACAGCTTATCAGCGAATCATTAAAAATAGCACAAAAGGATTTGATGGAGGTCAGAAAAGAGCTGAGGAAAAGAAAAATTGCGATACACGAGGCGGAACGCGATGAGGCCTTTACGCTTTATGTATTTGTGATCGATGGTTATGAAGAAAAGCACCGCTATTTTAATCCGCGAATTCGGGAGCAGGTCAGCGAATTATTAACATTCTATTTATATGCCCCGGACAGGCCATGAGTCTTTTGAATCATTCTGTACTCTCCCAAGATTGCCCGCTCCCTCTTCGGGCAATTCCAACAATAAATTTCAGACAATTCCCACTATACAAACAAAATAAATTTATTTATAATTCGAACCACAACCTTTCGCCCCAAAAAATGACATGTGCCGCCATATCTGCGACATCATTTTCAGTACGCTTGGGCTTGCACACCCCAATCCTAAAAGAGAAGGAGGATTCTATGAAACTGATTCACGTTCTCGCCGCTTTGCCCTTTATCGGAATTTTACTCGGCATCCCTTTTGCAAATAAAGTGACTCCCTATGTGTTCGGCATGCCGTTTATTCTTGCCTATATCGTGATGTGGGCTCTTTTGACCTCTGCGTTGATGGCGATTGTGTATGTCCTCGATAACGAAAATAAAAAGGAGGAAGCAGAATGAACGCAGCTCTCATCATCATTTTCGGCGTCCTGCTTTTGAGTATTTTTCTCGGCATACGCGCCCAAAAAGGAAAAGATATGAACCTTGAGCAGTGGACGGTCGGAGGCCGCGGCTTCGGAACCGTATTCGTGTTCTTATTGATGGCAGGCGAAATTTATACCACATTTACGTTTCTCGGCGGAAGCGGCTGGGCCTACGGCAAAGGCGGACCGGCCTTTTACATCATCGCCTACGGATGCCTGGCTTACATCCTTTCTTATTGGCTTCTGCCGGCGGTTTGGACGTACGCGAAACAGCATAAGCTGATGTCACAGTCTGATTTTTTCACCAAAAAATATAACAGTCCGCTGCTTGGCGTGCTCGTTTCACTGGTCGGCATCGCCGCGCTCATTCCGTATCTTGTGCTGCAGCTGAAAGGCCTCGGGCTGATTGTATCGGAAACATCGTACGGCAAAATCTCTCCGACCGCCGCCATCTGGATCGGCGCCATTTCGATCACGGTTTACGTTATGGTATCCGGCATTCACGGGTCTGCCTGGATATCGGTTGTGAAAGACATCATGATTTTGGTTGTCGTTCTGTTTTTAGGTGTGTATTTGCCAATTCATTACTACGGCGGATTTCAAGACATGTTTCAGCAGATTGAAACGGCAAAGCCAGGCTTTCTTACGCTTCCCGAAACGGGGCAAAGTGCGGCCTGGTTCAGTTCAACCGTGCTCTTGACAGCACTTGGGTTTTACATGTGGCCTCATACGTTTTCCGCTTCGTATTCAGCCGAAAACCCAAAAGTCTTTCGCAAAAACGCCATCATCATGCCTTTATACCAGCTGGTCCTGCTCTTCGTCCTTTTCGTCGGCTTTGCGGCTATCCTGCAAGTTCCTGGTCTGAAAGGCGCAGACGGGGATCTATCGCTTTTGAGACTGTCACTGCAAACATTTGACCCTTGGTTTGTCGGGATTATCGGTGCCGCCGGACTGCTGACAGCGCTTGTGCCGGGGTCTATGATCTTAATGTCTGCCTCTACGCTGTTTGCTAAAAATGTGTACAAAGTGTTCGCGCCCCGCACGACAGAACAGCAAGTATCGGTGCTTGCTAAGTTTTTAGTGCCGGTGATCGCGCTGGTTTCGGTGTACTTTACCTTCAAGGGCGGGAATACCATCGTTACGCTGTTATTGATGGGCTACAGCCTTGTCACACAATTATTTCCGGCCCTGCTGTTCAGCCTGTTCAAGCATAATATGGTGACGAAGCAGGGAGCCTTTGCCGGCATCATTACAGGTGTCGGAGCGGTTTCTTATATTACATTGACGGAAACGACGATCGGCACTTTATTTCCCGCGCTGCCTCAAGCAGCAAAAGACTTAAATGTCGGCATAGTCGCCCTGCTTTTGAATGTTACGGTCATGGTAGCTGTAAGCTTTGCGACAAGAAAAACGAAAAGTGCTGCGGCTGATCAGGCGGCATAAATCATAAAAAAGCAATCTGGACATCAGATTGCTTTTTCTTGTTTAACGTTCGCAGGCGATATAATCTTTGTCGCGGTCTTTCTTTTTATTGGCATCATAAAGCGCCTTAGAGACATAAGGCTTGTACTTTGTTTTTCCGCCTTTGTTTTTCACCTTCGACGTGCGGGCCACCCCGCCTTTGTATACTTTGTTTAACTCCTTGCAATTCTTATAGACCTTCACCTTTGTTTTGGCTTCCGCCACATGGTCAGATCCATATGAAAAACCGAAAACGAGACCGAGTGACAGCAAAACCGCAGCCGCTTTTTTCATGACGTTACACTCCCCCTTATATCCAATATTTAGTTGATTTATAGCCCGAATTTATCATAATTCATATAATCTTATTTGACAAGATAAATATGGAAGAAGGGTTTGTTTTTTCTTGTTTTCTTTGTCTTTCAGTGTTCAATCTGCCAAAACATGTTTTTCTCTATATGCTCAGGGGTACACATACGAATGTACACCAAACAGAAAAGGAGCGTTGATGATGTCTGATTCAAATCTTAGCAATCCTTTAACAGCATTTTTTCATGATGAATTTCCTGAACAATACCAAGAACCGCCTGGCCTGCAGCAGAACATGAAGCCTGTGCCGGATTGCGGAGAGAAAAGCTACAAAGGATCTGGCAAGCTGACTGGACGAAAAGCGCTTGTCACCGGCGGCGATTCCGGTATCGGCCGCGCTGCCGCGATTGCTTATGCCCGGGAAGGTGCCGATGTAGCCATTAACTACCTGCCTGTGGAACAGCCTGATGCTGAAGAGGTGAAAGAACTGATAGAAGCAGAAGGGCGAAAAGCAGTGCTGATTCCCGGAGACTTGAGTGACGAATCCTTTTGCCAGGATTTAGTCAAACAGGCGCAGGAGGAGCTCGGCGGGCTGGATGTGCTAGCACTGGTTGCCGGCAAACAGCAAGCAGTCGAAAACATCGAAGACCTGCCTACTGAACAAATCTATAAAACATTTGAAGTGAACGTCTTTTCCCTTTACTGGGTTGTAAAAGCGGCACTTCCGTTGTTGCCGGAGGGCGCATCAATTATTACGACCACCTCAGTTGAAGGCTACAATCCAAGCCCGATGCTGTTAGATTACGCAGCAACGAAAAACGCCATTATCGGCTTTACCGTCGGACTAGGAAAACAACTGGCTTCCAAAGGCATCAGAGTAAACTCTGTTGCGCCTGGACCAATCTGGACACCGCTGCAAATTTCCGGTGGACAGCCGACGGAAAATATCCCAAAATTCGGCCAAGGCACCCCGCCCGCTCCATTAAACCGCGCTGGGCAGCCAGTAGAATTGGCAGATGTTTATGTATTCTTAGCTTCAGAGAATTCAAGCTATGTGACATCTCAGGTATATGGCATCACCGGCGGAATTCCGACAGCCTAAAGCAGGAGAAGGAGCTGCCCTGTTTGGTCAGCTCCTTTCTTTTTTCTAATACCGCTCCCCGAGCTCACGCAAAATAAAATCATAAATCATCTTCGTCCGCTCTTCCTTCGGATACAGCATAAATTCCTGCCGTTTTGGCACACGGTGTTCGATTCTGTCTTGGAATTTGGTTCTTAGCCATGCTGTCCGGTATACCTGGTTCTCGAACGAATTGCAGGAGATCGGCAGCTCCATTGTTTTCCCATTCGAAAACGTCACTTCCGTATCGTCGAATTCAGTCGGTTTGAATTCTTTCACATGCACATGGGAAATCCAGCCGCATTGGGGTCTTGTCGAAGAAAGTGTAGGGAATAAAAAGATTTGATTCGAAGGGTCCACCATGATCGGCGGTTTGTGTGAAATTTTTGTCACTTCATAAGTTCCTGCTTTTCTTCCCGCATAGCTTGATCCGAAAAACCGGCAGCTTCTGTCGACAATTTGCAGCGGCTTCATACTGACGTAAAACACGCAGTCTTTTTCAATAATTTTGGAACAAATTTTGCCGTCGATTTCTTCTGGCAGCACGGCAATTGTTGCGCCGCTCACTTCATACGATTCTAAAGGTGCGTCTGTTTTCTGACTCATATTATGACCTCCATCCTTTTTCTGCAAAATTTATACTAATAATCTATCATCTGTTTTTATAAAACGACAGGTTTTTTTAACAAATGAGCTAAAATCATCTTTTAATGATATTTTTTGGTACTAAATTACTAGTAATAACCCGGTTTTACATTCATAAGATCTTCCGTTTTACGGCATTTTGCAGGATATGTCGATAGATTGCCAAGTATTAGTTGTCTAAAAATTATAAAAATTAATTGATTTTTTCGACCGTTATCCATATACTATAAAAAAGGCATTGGGGGGATTCTTTATGAAAGAGAAAAAATCGTACACTGAGCTCATGAAGTCCCGCAACACGCAAAAAACAAAAGAATTTGATGTCACAATGACGGATGTCTACATTCAAATGGTGCTCGATGAATCCTTGTATAAGCGTCGGCTGGCCATGCTGACGGACCAAATCAACAAAGCCTTGGACGAAAAAGATAAAGATGCGTTTCTTACGCTCTCTAAAGAATATGCAACGCTCAAGCAGAGCGAATAAGCCAATCCTCAAGGATTGGCTTTTTATTACCCATTCACAATTGTTCCGCCATTGACGTGAATCGTCTGTCCTGTGACATAGGTGGAATCGTCGCTGGCAAGGTATAAATAGCTTGGCCCCACTTCCACCGGCTGTCCCGGGCGTTCCATCGGCACGTCTGAACCAAACACTTCCACATCCTTTGCCGCAAAGCTGGCCGGGATAAGCGGTGTCCAAATGGGGCCCGGCGCTACTGCATTAACCCGGATGCCCTGCTGAACAAGCGACTGGGAAAGTGACCTTGTAAACGTAACGATCGCACCTTTTGTCGCTGAATAATCGATCAGCGTTTTATTCCCTTTATAGGCGGTAATTGATGCAGTATTAATGATAGAGCTTCCCTTTTTTAAATGAGGAAGCACCGCCTTTGTTAAGTAAAACATGGAGAAAATGTTCGTTTGGAAGGTTCTGACCAGCTGGTGGCTTGTGATTTTTTCAATACTGGGCTGGACATGCTGCTCAGCTGCATTGTTGACCAATATATCAATCGACGGAAACGCTTGGCTTGCCTGCATGACCACATCATTGCAAAACGCTTCATCTCCGATATCTCCTGCAATCAGCAGGCATTTTACCCCTTCCTTTTCTACATACTGCTTTGTCTCCTCAGCGTCCTGATGCTCATTCAAATACACAATGACCACATTAGCCCCTTCTTTTGCGAATAACACCGATACAGCGCGTCCGATCCCGCTGTCTCCTCCAGTAATGATAGCGGTTTTGCCCTCTAATTTTTTCGCTTTCTTCGGCTTATCAAAAACCGGACGGGGATCCATGAGATATTCAAAACCCGGCTGCTGGTTCTGGTGCTGAGGCGGCAATGTTTTCTTTTTTTGATTCGCCAATGAAATCACTCCTTTTCAACCCTATTATGTTATGAACAATCCCTGCCTCCTATGTATGAAAAGATATAATATGGAAAAATTAAGAATAAATCTGATGGGAGGTATCATGGCTTGGCTAATCCATATTTTGCAAAGGAAGCACCTGAAACATACTGGAAAACATCAACTGACCTGCCTTCTTTTCCGGCGCTTCAAGAGGATACTGAATGTGACGTCACCATTATCGGAGGCGGGATTACGGGAATCACAACGGCGTACGAACTCACGAAGAGAGGCTTCCGTGTCGTCTTGATTGAAGCAAATCAGGTTCTCAACGGCACCACTGCCCATACAACCGCTAAAATAACCGCCCAGCATGACATGATATACGATGAATTTATCCGCAATTTTGGTTTGAATCACGCGAGGCTTTATTATGAAGCAAATCAAAACGCAATTGATTACATAAAAGGCATTGTGGATGAACATCAAATTGATTGCGAATGGATCGAACAAGACGCTTATCTTTACACAGCAAAAGAAAATGCTGTACAAAAAATCCGCACTGAGCATGAGGCATACACAAAGCTCGGAATTGAAAGAGACCTTATCAAGGATCTTCCGATTCCCTTAGGTTCTAAGCTGGCGCTTGTCATGAAAAATCAAGCCCAATTTCATCCGCTGCAATACTTAAAGGCGCTTCTGGATCAGATTGTTCAAAAAGGCGGACGGATTTATGAAGAGACCGTTGCGCTTGATATCAAAAAAGGAGAAAGGCCAGAAGTGGTAACAAAAAGCCGGCACTCCATTAAGAGCCGCTTTATCATATGCTGTTCCCACTTCCCTTTTTACGACGGAGGCGGATTATATGCTACGAGAATGTACTCTGACAGATCTTATGTCCTCGCCATCAAGCCGAAGATCGAATATCCCGAGGGCATGTATTTAAGTATCGATCAGCCGTCAGTGGCGCTCCGCTATACGGTTGTAAACGGTGAAAAGCTGGTTCTCTTCAGCGGGGTAAGCCATAAAACAGGCCAGGGAAAAGACATGTCTACACATTATGAAACACTGAGACAGCTGGCCGAAAGCACCATCGGCATCGAAAGCATCCCATATTACTGGTCCACTCAGGATCTCGTGACAATTGACAAAATCCCATTTATCGGGCCGATGTCGGAAAATGAGGACAATATTCTAGTAGCGACCGGGTTCAAAAAATGGGGCATGACGTCATCAGGGGTTGCGGCCACTCTATTGTCAGACCTTGTAGAGAGAAAAGATAATCCATACGAAAGCATATTTACGCCGTCCCGTTTCCATCTGAATCCCGGACTGCAGAAAGTGATCTCATACAATGCCGATGTCGCCAAACATTTTATTAAAGGAAAGCTTGAAAAGCCCGACGTCCAATTTGAAGAGATTGCGCCGGGTGAAGGAAAAGCCGTCACCATTAACGGCAGACGTGCGGGAGCATTCAGAGATGAAACAGGCTGCCTCCATCTCGTCGATACGACGTGCACCCATTTAGGCTGTGAGGTCGAGTGGAACGACGGCGAGCATACGTGGGATTGTCCGTGCCACGGATCACGCTTTAAGCCAACCGGTGAAGTTGTGGAGGGACCGGCCATCAAACCATTAAAACAAATAGATCTCGATTAAACCGTTCATTTTAATGAACGGTTTTTTAAATATTTTTCATCTGCATCTTCATTCATGTTTCTCTTGGCCGATAAAAAAGAAAAAGGCTTAAAAAGCCAAAAAGTGAAAATTATATTTTTCCCAAGGGGGATCATGGTATTGTTATTTAAAAAAGATAGAAAACAAGAAACAGCTTATTTTTCTGAGTCAAACGGACAACAAAAAAACCGCATTCAGCTCACAAACAAACATGCAGATGTCAAAAAACAGCTCAAAATGGTCAGACTAGGAGATGCCGAGCTTTACGTTTTAGAGCAGCTTCAACCGTTAATTCAAGAAAACATCGTATATATCGTCGATGCGTTTTATAAAAACCTTGACCACGAAAGTTCATTGATGGATATCATTAATGATCACAGCTCAGTTGATCGCTTAAAACAAACGTTAAAACGGCATATTCAGGAAATGTTTGCAGGCGTTATCGATGACGAATTCATTGAAAAGCGAAACAGAATTGCCTCCATTCATTTAAGAATCGGCCTCCTGCCAAAATGGTACATGGGCGCGTTTCAAGAACTACTTTTGTCAATGATCAACATTTACGAAACATCCATTACAAATCACCAAGAACTGCTGAAAGCCATCAAAGCGACAACTAAAATTTTGAACTTAGAACAGCAGCTTGTCCTTGAAGCGTTTCAAAGCGAGTACAACCAAACCCGCGATGAACAAGAGGAAAAGAAAAACCTTCTTCATCAGAAAATTCAAGAAACCTCTGGGTCGATTGCAAATCTGTTTTCAGAAACGAGCAGATCTGTTCAAGAGCTTGTGGACAAATCTGAAGGCATTTCCGAAGCGTCCAAAGCCGGCACAGTGACATCCAGCACTGTTGAAGAAAAATCGATCGGCGGGAAAAAAGAGCTTGAAATCCAGCAAAAACAGATGAATAAAATTGACACAAGCCTTGTCCAAATCGAAAAAGAAATGGTCAAGCTGGATGAAATCGCACAGCAAATTGAAAAGATCTTCGGCATTGTCACAGGCATTGCTGAACAAACAAACCTTCTCTCGCTCAATGCTTCGATTGAATCAGCCAGGGCCGGCGAACACGGCAAAGGCTTCGCCGTAGTGGCAAACGAAGTGCGGAAGCTTTCTGAGGATACGAAAAAAACCGTCTCTACCGTGTCTGAGCTTGTGAATAATACGAATACACAAATCAACATCGTATCAAAGCATATCAAAGACGTGAATGGGCTAGTCAGCGAGAGCAAAGAAAAAATGACGCAAATTAACCGCTTATTCGATGAAATTGTCCACAGCATGAAAGTCAGCAAAGAGCAATCAGGCAAAATCGACGTCGATTTGCAGGCCTTTCTTGGGGGTCTTCAGGAAGTCAGCCGCGCTGTTTCTCATGTGGCCGCATCTGTTGATTCGCTTGTCATCCTGACAGAAGAATAAATATCAAAAACCGGTCTGCCAAGCAGCCGGTTTTTTCACGTCTATTATGTTAACTAAAATCAAAAATAAGTTGACATAGTAATAGCCTGCATTTATTGTATAACCATATTTTATTACTGTTTGGAGGATTTCACATGCTTAGATTAATAGACATGATGCATATTGCCATTTTCACTGCGTTGATGGCCGTGTTGGGTTTTATGCCCCCTCTCTTCTTATCCTTTACACCCGTTCCGATTACATTACAAACGCTTGGTGTCATGCTGGCAGGCAGCATCCTCAAGCCTAAGTCTGCTTTCTTAAGCCAGCTTGTCTTTTTGCTGCTCGTCGCCTTCGGAGCGCCGCTTTTGCCCGGCGGACGAGGCGGGTTTGGGGTTTTTTTCGGACCGAGCGCAGGCTTTTTGATCGCTTATCCCTTCGCCTCATGGCTGATCAGTTTAGCTGTTTGCAGACTGCGAAAGGTGACTCCATTGCGTCTCTTTTTCACTCATATTGTATTCGGCATCATCTTTATTTACCTGCTCGGTATACCTGTACAAGCTGTCATGATGGATATTGATTTGTCACAGGCCGCCTTCATGAGCCTTGCATATGTGCCTGGTGATTTGATAAAAGCGGCTGTATCTGCGTTTCTGGCGATAAAAATCACCCAAGCCTTGTCTCTTTCTGATACGAAGTTTACGAAAGGAGGCTAATTTCATGACAATAACTCATACCTATTCATCTATTGCGGAAAAATCGCCCGGCCGTGTGGCGATCCAAACTGAATCGGAGCAAATCACGTACCGGGATTGGGCTCAGCTCGTCTCTCAAACCGCAAATTGGCTGCGGTCGCGGCCGCAGCCGAGCATGTCGAACCGTGTGGCGATCCTGCTCCCGAACAGCCTGGCGTTTTTACAGCTGTTTGCCGGAGCTGCAGCGGCAGGATGCACGGCTGTTCCCATCGACACACGCTGGAGCGCGGCTGAATGCAAGGAGCGTCTGTCCATAAGCGATGCGGATCTTGTGATTACTTCAGCCTTTTTCAAAAACAAACTGACAGATAGCAAGACACATGTTGTTTTGCTGGATCACTGTATGGCAGATATTTCTGAAGCATCCGCCGCTCTCTTGCCTACCATTAATCCCGAGCACCCTTTTTATATGGGATTTACGTCAGGCTCGACAGGAAAACCGAAGGCCTTTACGCGTTCTCACCGCTCTTGGATGGAGAGCTTTACCTGTACGGAAACAGATTTTTCGATTTCATCAGATGATAAGGTTCTGATTCCCGGGACGTTAATGTCCTCTCACTTCCTATATGGGGCTGTCAGCACCTTGTTTCTGGGAGGAACCGTTTGTTTGTTGAAAAAGTTTTCGCCTGTCCAAACGAAGGAATGGCTGAGCCGTGAATCCATCAGCGTTCTCTATACCGTACCGACAATGACAGACGCCCTCACCCGTGTTACGGCCTTTCCCAACAGTCCCATCAAAATCATTTCATCGGGTGCAGACTGGCCGGAAGAATCTAAGAAGAAGCTCGCCGCTACATGGCCCCATCTCAAGCTATACGATTTTTACGGCACATCAGAGCTTAGCTTTGTGACATATTCCACTCCGGAAGATAGCAAACGGAAGCCGCATTCAGCCGGCCGCCCGTTTCACAACGTCCAGATTGAAATCCGCAATGCTGCCGGGGAACGCTGTCAGCCGGGGGAAATCGGAAAAATATTTGTCAAAAGCCCAATGAGGTTTTCCGGCTATGTCAACGGCAGCGCACCACATGAATCCGGGTGGATGACAGTAGATGATATGGGCTGTATCGATGAGGATGGCTTTCTATACATATCAGGAAGAGAAAACGGGATGATCGTATACGGAGGATTAAATATTTTCCCAGAAGAGGTTGAACGTGTGCTTCTCTCCTGTGCAGAGGTTGAAAACGCGGCTGTCGTTGGAATCCCTGACGAGTATTGGGGAGAAATCGCTGTAGCTGTCGTTCACGGAAACACTGATGCCAGAAAGCTGAAAGCCTGGTGCAAACAGAAACTGGCAGCCTACAAAATCCCGAAAAAATGGGTATTTACTGACTCCTTGCCAGAAACGAGCAGCGGAAAAATTGCCCGTTCCAGCGTGAGGAAATGGCTAGAAGAAGGTGCAGTGTAACTTGAATGCGGTTATTGTTGATGCAAAACGAACGATCTTTGGAAAACAAAATGGGCTGCTAAAGCCCTTTCTACCGGAGGATTTGGCGGCTCCCATCATAAGCTGTCTCAGCCGAAAGCTAGGGGATCAAATTGATGAAGTGATTCTCGGAAACGCGACCGGCAGAGGCGGCAACCTCGCTAGGCTGTCAGCTCTGCAAGCCGGACTGCCTTTATCGGTTCCCGGTATGACGATTGACAGACAGTGCGGCTCCGGCCTTGAAGCTGTGCGCTATGCCTGCAGTCTCATTCAAGCCGGAGTCGGCACGATGTATATCGCGGGCGGCTCAGAAAGCAGCAGCCAATCACCTTTTTCAGAACGGGCCCGCTTTTCTCCAAATGCGATCGGTGATCCCGACATGGGCATCGCAGCCGAATATACGGCAGCACGCTATTCCATCAGCAGAAGCATGCAGGATGAATACGCGCTTCTCAGCCATCAACGCAGCAGAAACGCGCATGATGGAGGATTTTACCGTGAAGAAATTGTTCCTCTCGGCGAATTGGAGATGGATGAAGCATTTCTGAAAAAGCGGCCGATAGAAGCGATTATTTCCCGTGCAAAACCGATTTTCGACACCAGCTCCGGAACGGTTACAGCAGCCAACAGCAGCGGCATATCAGACGGAGCGGCCGCTCTCCTTGTAATGGAAGAAGAAAAAGCTGCAGCCCTAGGGCTTAAGCCAGTGCTCCGGTTTATCGGCAGTGCTGTCAGCGGGATTCACCCGAACTATCCGCCCGCGGCGCCGGTTGATGCGATCCGGAAGCTTTTAACTGCACACGATGTAACACCTGATGATATCGATTTATATGAGATCAATGAAGCCTTTGCCGTCAAAATTTGTGTCTGCTCGCAAGAACTCGGCATCCCCTTTTCAAAAATCAATGTGCGCGGCGGCGCATTAGCTCTCGGCCATCCGTACGGCGCATCGGGTGCAGCTCTGGTAACCAGATTGTTTTATGAAACGCAAAGACGGACAGACTGTCAATATGCCGTTGCGGCCATCGGAAGCGGCGGCGGAATCGGACTGGCTTTATTATTTGAAGTTCTTGCATAGGCTTTTTCATAGGATGCGTGCTTTTGATTTAGTATAATAGCGATATGACCAAAGTCAGGAAGGGGATTTTATGACAGCCGTTTGCTTAGTAAGACATGGAGAAACCGATTGGAACCTGCAGCAAAAATGCCAAGGCAAAACCGATATCCCGCTGAACGCGACAGGTGAACGCCAAGCAAGAGAAACCGGAGAATATGTAAAGGATTTCTCTTGGGATATTATTGTGACGAGCCCGCTGAAAAGAGCGAAAAGAACCGCGGAAATCATTAATGAATATCTGCATCTTCCGATTGTCGAGATGGATGATTTTAAGGAACGCGATTACGGAGATGCGGAGGGCATGCTGTTGGAAGAACGGACAAAGCGCTATCCGGATAAAAACTATCCGAATATGGAAACGCTGGAAGAACTCACTGACAGGCTGATGGGCGGTTTGGTAAAAGTGAATCAGGCGTATCCAAACAAAAAGGTGCTGATCGTCGCGCACGGCGCAGCGATTCACGCACTGCTGACGGAAATTTCCGGGGGTGACCCAGAGCTACAAAGCACGCGCCTCGTCAATGCCTGCCTCAGCAACATTGAATTCGCAGAAGAGAAATGGCGGATTAAAGACTATAATATTAACAGCCACTTATCCGGCTTTATCAAATAAGAAAAAGACAGGCGAAACGCCTGTCTTTTCTTTTATTTCTTATCAGCCGGCATCTCTTTCTGAAGCTCATCCAAAATAGCATTCGCTCCGTCCACACTGCGGCGCAGAGACCACACCGCACGGTCCACGTGGTACACATGTCCGTTTTTCACTGCCTTCAGCTTCTTCCAAAGTACATTCTTTTCGATCGGGCGTTTGCCGTCCGCATCGATGTCATCTGTTTTTCCTGTCATCAGGATGATCACATCCGGATCTGTTTTCAGCAGCTGCTCAAGTGTCATTTTCATGTTCACTGAGTCGCCGCCATTGCTTGATTCGCTGTTTTCTGACGTGCTGATCGCATATCGATAACCGACCTGTGTTAAAAGTCTTGATGTAAAGAAATTTTCATCTCTTGCCATAATCGTATCATTTGTATTTCCGATCAAAAGGACGGACTGGCTGTTAGCGCTGATTTTCTGCTTTGTCTCGCTAAGCTTTTCTTCATGCGCTGTCAGTTTTTTCTCCATTTCCTTCTCCTTGCCGACTGCTTTTGCAATCGTAAGTGAAGCGTCAATTGTATCCTGATAATCAGCATTTAAATTATCAAGCCCAATGGTCGGCGCGATTTTTTTCAGCTGATCGTATACTTTCTTATGCCGGGTCGTGTCAGCAATAATTAAATCGGGTTTTAATGAAGCGATTTTTTCCATGCTTGGCTGTGAGCGAGTGCCGACAGATGTGTAGCCGTCAATTTTCTTCAGCACATCCTTGTTGATCAGCTGCTTCGCTTTATTGTCATCGGCAACCCCGACAGGCGTAATGCCGAGATCGAGCAGTGTGTCGATAAAACCAAGCTCAAGAACAACAACCCGCTTCTGATGCTTAGGCACATTTGTCTTCCCTAAATCATGTGTTACCGCCACTTTATGTTCTTTGCTGTTTTGATTGCCGCTTGAAGACGAGCAGGCAGCCGTTAGAACAGAAAGAAGTAAAACTGTAAGAATAATCAGTGTTTTTTTCATACGTTCCAGTCTCTCCTGTATGTAGTTTCTAAGATTAAGATGTCCAAAAGATAGTATAACACGGAATGAGAATCATTATCACTAATTATTTTTAAAATAAGAAGAGAAAGTTCAGCTTACAGGTACATCTTGTTTCTCTCTGTAACGAAGTAGGACTATAAAGGGAAGAAAGGGTATGGATCAAAATCAAATTAGGTTTCTGGAGGAACGGTTAAAAACGGACATCCTTTCAAGTGACAGGACACAGCGGTACAGCAGCTTAACATTATGTACACAAAAAAGCTTGCAGAAAAACATAGCTTTCTCTGCAAGCTGATCCTGTTAAAGCTTCACAATGACCCTACCTTGAATGCGATTTTGCAAAATATCTTTTAACGCAGCCGGCGCTTCTGCCAATGGCACTGCCCTGTCCACGATGGTCAGCAGCTGATCAGGCTTGAGATCAGAAGACATGCGCTCCCAAACAGCGGCTCTGACATCCATCGGACAGTACACTGAATCGATTCCGAGCAGGCTGACCCCGCGAAGAATAAATGGATAAACCGTTGCAGGAACTTCTCCCCCGCCCGTTAAGCCGCTCACCGCGACAGCTCCGCCATATTGGATTTTGCTTAAAAGCGAGGCAAGCTGTTTTCCGCCGACAGGATCAACCGCTCCCTGCCATTGCTGCTTGGACAGCGCCTTAAGCGATCCGTCATAGACATCTTCCCTGCTGATCACTTCGCTTGCACCGAGCTGCTTCAAATAATCGGCCGCATCCCGGTTTCCTGTGCTTGCCACCACATCATAGCCCCGCTTGTTCAGCATCGATACCGCAATTCCGCCGACACCGCCGGTTGCTCCTGTGACTAGCACGCTCCCTTTTTCCGGAGACAGACCGTTCTGTTCAAGCCGATGCACCGATAACGCCGCAGTAAATCCCGCCGTTCCGTACACCATCGCTTCTTTTAGTGTAAGATTCGATGGCAGAGGCACCAGCCAGTCACCAGGCACTGAAGCATATTCACTTAATCCGCCATCGCGGGAGACACCGAGCTCATAGCTTGTCGCAATCACCTCATCCCCCTCGGCAAAGCGCGGATCATTGGAAGAGACAACCGTACCCGCAGCGTCAATGCCCAAAATAAGCGGATACTCTCTGACGATATTGCCGCCTGCTTTTCCGGCCAGGCCATCTTTATAATTGATGCCGGAATAAGCAATTTTAATCAGAACACCGTCTTTCGGCAAATCCTCTGTTGACATGGTTTTCACATGAACTGAAACATCATCGGCATGTTTTTCTGCCAGCAATGCTTGAAATAACGTTGACATTCGGCACACTCCTTTTCGTTTATATCGTAACCGAAGAACGTTCAAAAAACCAAATCATCAAGCTTCAATTTTACTTCGCTGGCACATTGAGACGATAATGGACAAATGCAGTTTCTTCTTCATAGCCGTTTTGCTCATATAAGCTTCTTGCCGTCCGGTTGTGGTGTTCCGTCTGGAGCAATAAAGATTTTGCCCCGTTTTCCGCAGCAAAATCTTTTGCGGCAGATAGCAATTGCCCGCCGGCTCCCTTTGTCCGCGCATGAGGAGCGACGAATAAGTCATTTAATATGTAAATTCTTTTCATAGCCACAGAAGAAAACGTTGGATAGAGCTGGGTAAAACCTATGAATTCTCCATTTTCTTCTGCTGTCAAAATAATGGACTCGTCATTTTCCAGACGCGCTCTCAAAAAAGCCTCTGCCCCTTTCAGATCGGACGCCTGCTTATAAAATTCCCGATACTGGTTAAACAGCGGCGCGATGGCTGCGGCATCTGATGTCTTTGCTTGGCGAATGTTCATCTCATTTCTTCCTCTCTCTTTAGAATCGTTCTATTTTAACTTTAATAGAATTTTCTGTAAAGTTTATTTTTTAGAATACTTTTATCAGCATGCATAGAAAAAATATCACAATAATATCCATTGATCTCACGGAAACACATGCAGGTCATTTGAAGGATTTTTTTCGACAGGAATTTGCCGGGACTCAGGAGCATTTAACCTGAAAAAGAATGACATTTCAGCATAATGAACATTTACTCATGTCTATTTTCGTTCTTTTCTGTATAAAATTAGTTATTTCGAGTCTCTACAGAAATAGCGAGAGATGATATACCTAAATAGAGATAAAATCATCGCGAAAAAATGGGTCTACTAAAATATTATTCCATCTATTACAATAAATTTACAGAATAGTCTTTTAAGTAAGTCTACTCTGAATTCTTTTAAAGGAGAGGGTAAAGAGTGAGAAACAAAAAATTGTGGATCAGCTTGTTGTTTGCGTTAACGTTAATCTTTACGATGGCGTTCAGCAACATGTCTGCGCAGGCTGCCGGAAAAAGCAGTACAGAAAAGAAGTACATTGTCGGATTTAAACAGACAATGAGTGCAATGAGTTCCGCTAAGAAAAAAGATGTTATTTCTGAGAAAGGCGGAAAAATTCAAAAGCAGTTTAAGTATGTTAACGCAGCCACAGCAACATTGAATGAAAAAGCTGTAAAAGAATTAAAACAAGATCCGAGCGTTGCATATGTGGAAGAAGATCATATTGCACATGAATATGCGCAATCTGTTCCTTACGGCATTTCTCAAATTAAAGCGCCGGCTCTTCACTCTCAAGGCTACACAGGCTCTAACGTAAAAGTAGCTGTTATCGACAGCGGAATTGACTCTTCTCATCCTGACTTAAATGTCAGAGGCGGAGCAAGCTTCGTACCTTCTGAAACAAACCCATACCAGGACGGCAGTTCTCACGGCACGCATGTAGCCGGTACGATTGCCGCTCTTAATAACTCAATCGGTGTTCTGGGCGTAGCACCAAACGCATCGTTATATGCAGTAAAAGTTCTTGATTCAACAGGAAGCGGCCAATACAGCTGGATTATTAACGGCATTGAGTGGGCCATTTCCAACAATATGGACGTTATCAACATGAGCCTTGGCGGACCTTCTGGTTCTACAGCGCTGAAAACAGTAGTTGATAAAGCCGTTTCCAACGGTATCGTCGTTGCTGCTGCGGCCGGAAACGAAGGTTCGTCCGGAAGCACAAGCACAGTCGGCTACCCTGCAAAATATCCTTCTACCATTGCGGTAGGTGCGGTAAACAGCAGCAACCAAAGGGCTTCATTCTCAAGCGCAGGTCCCGAGCTTGATGTGATGGCTCCTGGCGTATCCATTCAAAGCACACTTCCTGGAGGCACTTACGGCGCTTACAACGGAACGTCTATGGCGACTCCGCACGTTGCTGGAGCAGCAGCGTTAATTCTTTCTAAGCACCCGACTTGGACAAACGCGCAAGTCCGTGATCGTTTAGAAAGCACTGCAACATACCTTGGTAGCTCTTTCTACTATGGAAAAGGGTTAATCAACGTACAAGCAGCTGCACAATAATAAAAAAAGAAGCAGGTTCTCCATACCTGCTTCTTTTTATTTGTCAGCATCCTGATGTTCCGATGCATTCTCTTCTTTTTCCGCGTGTTGAATCCGCTCCATGATCGAAGGGTGGCTGCCTCTGAAAATCTTTACAAGCACGGGAGGATCAACCTGGCTCAGTCCCGTCACAGCCAAATCCTGAAACGTCTTGACAGCGGCTTCTCTATTCTCCGTCAGCTCGATCCCATACTGGTCAGCCTGATTCTCCTGATAACGCGAAACCGCATTAGAAAAAGGCGTGACCGCAAAGCTCAAAACGGACACCAAAAGCAACAACAGCGGCAGTGCTGCAAGGTCATGCCGTCCATCCAAATGAAACATGCTGCGGGTAAAGCGGACCGTCCGCTTGTAAAGCTTACCAATGACATAAAATCCGGCGAGCGACACGAGCAAATAGCCGGCCAGTCCGATATAGACGTGCTTCATGACATAATGGCCCATTTCGTGGCCCATAATAAAGAGAATTTCTGAATCGTCAAGCTTGTTCAGCGTCGTATCCCACAATACAATCCGTTTGTTCGCCCCGATTCCTGTGACATAGGCATTAAGCGCATTTGTTTTTTCAGACATGTTTACTTCATATACATGATCAGCCGGAATATCGGCTTCTTCTGCCAGCTCTAAAATTTTGCTTTCAAGCTCTTTGTTTTTCAGCGGATAAAAATCATTGTATAAAGGATCGATAATGACCGGCTGAATAAAAAACAGAAACAGCGAAAACGGCACAGTTAACAGCCAAGCGTATAACCACCATTTTTTTTCATGCCTTTTGATCAGCCAATAAAACACGAGAACGCAAAGCGTAAAGATCGGAAAGCTGATCCAAAAGTCTATGACCTGATCCTTAGCCCAGCTGGCCGCTGTCTGTGTGGAAATGTTGTATTCAAGCGATACTTGATAGCCTATCCAACCTAAAGGCAGCGTCACTAACGTTGTGATCAGCGAAAGCACAAACACAAAACCAATAATCTGCAAAAACCGAAAGGGCACGGCTGCTTCCATCCATTTCTTGATCTTCTTTGAAACGCCGCTGACCAGCAATACAAAGAACAAAAACCAATCAAGAGGAAGCCCGATAAAAAATAAAAAATTCTTTACATTCGAATACTGCTCAGCTACTGCCAATTCAGACGGCTTCATGAAAGAAGCCGGGTCAGCCTGCGTCCCTTTCACAGCCTCCGGTACTGCGGAATCACCGGACAGGAAAAAATACCAATAAAAAAACAGCACATACAGCACGTAAGCAAGCCCTGCTGCCGCAATCCACTTGCGCATAACGCCTCACTCCTCACATCAACCCGTTACTTCTATTGTAATCATAAATTCAAATTCTTAGAACCAAGCTGTGTATCCGTACTTTTCCGTCCTTTTAGGCATGGAAAGCCCGATCGCTGGGAAAACTAACAATGTTTGGAGTGATGCAAATGAAAAAAATAGCGGCAGCCATCGTGGTTATCGGTCTTGTGTTTCTTGCATTTTTCTATCTTTACAGCCGGTCAGGCGATGTGTATCAATCGGTAGACGCGGATTTGATCACGCTGTCTTCAAGCGGCCAGGAAGAAATCGAGATTGAAAAAAGGCAGCACGTCAAAGATATGCTGGACATCATGAATCAGGGAAAACAGCTGAAGACAGAAAAAACATCAGCCCCTGATTACGAAGGGACAATCAAGTTTCATAAAGACCGGTACGACTCATTCAGACTATGGATTGACGGCAGCCAGCAAGCCGTTTATTTGAAGGACGGGACATACTACAAATTAAGTAAAAGCGATACAAAGGCGCTGCTAAACATTATTAAAAAAGAAGCAAAGGATTGAAAATGAAAAAGCGAAGCTTGCCGCTTCGCTTTTTTCGTATTATTGAGGCAAAATATCTCTCAGCGCCCGTCTGAGCATTTTCCCCGTCGCATTTTTCGGAATGTCGTCAAGGAACGTAATGGCGGCAGGCCGTTTGTATTTGGCGAGATGTTTTTCACAGTGCTGCATGATATCCGCTTCTGTTACGCCAGAGCGTTTGGGTACAATATATCCCTTTACCGCTTCCCCGCTTTGGGCGTCCGGCACACCGATGACAACCGCCTCCTTGACATCCGGGTGGCTGTACAGCACTTCCTCCACCTCGCGCGGATACACGTTGTATCCTCCAACAATGATCATGTCTTTTTTCCGGTCAACAATGTAAAAATAGCCGTCCTCATCTCTTCTTGCCAAATCGCCCGTATAAAGCCACCCGTCTTTTAACGCATGTTTTGTTTCCATTGGCATTTTATAATAGCCCTTCATTACATTGGGGCCTTTCACGATCAATTCGCCGACCTGGTGATCGGGCAACTCGCGTCCGAGCGGATCTACGACCTTGTTCTCGACATGCAATATACTTGTACCGATGGAGCCCGGCTTTCTGCCCCTGTCAAACGGGTTAAAACACGTAACGGGTGATGCTTCCGAAAGCCCGTAGCCTTCCAAAATGGTCACGCCGAATTTTTCTTCAAACGCGGTCAGCAGCGCGACTGGCATCGCCGCACCTCCTGAAATGCACAGCCGAATGGAAGAAAAGTCATCTTTCTTTCCGTTTTCATGCTGAAACAAGTAATTATACATCGTAGGCACACCGGCAAAAATAGTCGCCTGCCGCTGCTTAACAAGCTGAAAAACAGATGCCGGACTGAACTGAGGCTCAATTAAGACAGTTGCGCCGCTCATCAGCGGGGCATTCATACAGACGGTTAAACAAAACACGTGGAACATAGGAAGAGCGCAGACCACATTGTCCTTCTCATCCATTCCCAAATAGCCGGCGACATCGTTGGCATTGCTGTACAAATTTTGATGGGTCAACATTGCGCCTTTTGGTTTTCCGGTCGTTCCTGACGTATACAAAATGACCGCGGTATCATCAGGGACAATCTCCGGGCTTTGTTTAGCGGCGGATGTTGGACGCAATATTTTTGCAAACGTTGTCATTTTCATCCTGACCTCTGGGTCTGAAGCTTCTGGCTCGGCATCTCCCGTCTGGCATAAAATGACGAGCTCAACCTTTGGCAGCGATTCATGCATGCTCTCATAAAGCGGCAAAAGCTGATCAACGCCCACGATCGCCTTTACATCGCCATTTGTCAGCATATAACCGATTTCTGTTGGCGTGTACAACGGGTTGATGGGCACCACCACAATCCCAGCCTTTAACGCACCAAAAAACGCGATGATAAAATCAGGCGAATTGCCAAGCAGCAAAGCTAGATGGTCCCCTTTCTCCATACCGGCTTCCTGAAGGCCGTCCGCAAATCGCTGAATGTGTTCATTCAGCTCCTGATACGTCAGCATGTGATCCTTAAACCTGCATGCGATGCTGTCGGGCTTCTCAGATGCTGTTTCTTCCAATTTGGAAACAAGATTCATTCTCCCACCCCTTAAAGTGAATGAATAGTCATTCATTATTGAAGCCAAGCTTTCTCCTCCATTATAGAGAAACAGAAAAAAACACTCAAGAGCAAAAAGCCCTGAGTGTCAGTACTGTTATAGTTTCTTTAATGCTTCAGCAATCGGTGTATCTCCTTCTGTCAGATCAAAGGCCCGATTTTCCGTATTGGTTTCATCTAAAGAAGCAATGACCGTTTTCGCCACGTCATCACGGGAAATGAATCCCCGTTCCAGATCGGCGGCGACTGAAACAGTTCCTTTTCCAGACTCATTGCGAAGGCCTCCCGGACGGATAATCGTATAAGTTAAACCGCTTGCTTCCAGAATTTTATCAGCATAATGCTTGGCCACATAATAAGGTTTAAGTGATTCATTCCAATTTTCACGGTTGTGGGCTTGCAGGGCGCTAACCATGACAAACCGCTTGATGCCCGCGATATCCGCAGCTTCCATCGCTTTTGCCGCTCCGTCTAGATCCACCAGCAACGTTTTATCATAGCCTGTGCTCCCGCCTGAACCCGCTGTGAAAATGATCGCGTCGCAGCCTTTCGCCGCTGCGGCGATTTCTTCCGGGCTGCCTTCCAGATTCGCAAGCACAGCTTCTGCACCGGCAGCTTCGAGAGGCGCTTTCTGTTCTTCTTTTCTGACCATCGCTCTGACAGAATGATCAGGATTGTCTCGGAATAAAGAAACGAGTCTTTGTCCGATTTGTCCGTTCGCTCCGATTAAAAACACTTTCATGTGAATCCCTCCTGCCTCCATTATTTCAAAAACACAACCGCTCTTTCAAACAATGTGTTTTGCCTTAATAAATCAGATCAAGGAAATCCTCTTTCGTAATGTTCCCAAAGTAATGCTTAAGATTCACACCTTCCAGCGCATCAGCGATGACACTGCGTTCATATTGTTTTCCAACCAGCAGGTTTTCAATTTCAGATACATCACCGACACCGAAGAAATCTCCGAAGATTTTGCAGTCCTCAATTTTGCCTTTCTTGACTTCCAGACGCAAATCTATCGATCCGATCGGATAACGTTTCGAATGATTGAGGTTAAATTTCGGTGAACGGCCATAGTTCCAATCCCAATTCTGGTAGCGCTCTTTCGAAATTTGATGAATGACCTCCCAATCTTTTTCCGTCAGCTTATACTCCGGTACGGTTTGAATGTCATTTGTGTTGAAAATATGGCGAAGCAAATGGCTGCGGAATTCTTCCGTAGTCATTTTATCATCGAGAAACTCACTGATGTTTGCCACTCGGCTTCTGATCGATTTGATGCCTTTTGATTCAATTTTATCCTTTTTTACCTTTAACGCTGACACAACATGATCAATGGCTGAATCAAACATGAGAGTGCCGTGGCTGAAAATGCGTCCTTTTGTTGCAAACTGGGCGTTTCCGGATATTTTCCGGCCATCCACTACAATGTCGTTCCGGCCGCTCAATTCTGCTTCTACCCCGAGCTGGCGTAAAGCCTGGATCACCGGCTCAGTGAATTTTTTGAAGTTATGAAAGCTGTCCCCGTCATCCTTTGTAATAAAGCTGAAGTTCAAGTTCCCCAGATCATGATACACAGCTCCTCCGCCTGATAAACGTCGGACGACGATAATCCCGTTTTCTTCTACATATTTTGTATTGATTTCTTCTATTGTATTTTGGTTTTTCCCAATGATAATAGACGGCTGATTTACATAAAAGAGCAAATACGGCTGTTTAGGGTCTAAATGCTTTACACAGTACTCCTCGATAGCAAGATTGATCCGCGGATCATTGATATTTTGATTGTCGATAAATAACATGGTGCTCCTCCTTTATCCTTCCCACACAAAACCTGATTTCGCAATATTCACTTCGCCGCTAAAAACGGTTTTCGCTTCTTTGCGAAGATTGTCATGCACGCCGAAATGCGGCAAATGCGTCAGCAGCAGCTCTCCCGCTCCCGCTTCTTTTGCAATTCGCCCGGCTTCCAGGCTGTTCATATGACCTGCGCTTGTCCCGTCTTGATCGGCATAAAAATTGCATTCTGAGATCAATAAATCGGCATTTTCCGAAAATGGAATAAATGATTCCTGATAGCTGGAATCAGCAGTATATACGACAGTATGGCTGCCGTCAGTAATCCGCATGGCATAGCACGTCACCGGGTGAATCGTTTTTAAAAAGGTGATCGTAAACGGACCGGCAGTCAGCGGCTGATCCGGCTGAAAGGCAATCCCTTTCGTATGTGTTTTATATGTAAGCTTTTGAAACTGTTCTATATCAGCATCATGTCCGTAAATCGGAAGCGTATGCTCTCCTTTGCCGAGAAACGAACCGACTTGTTTGGCAAATTGCAACGGCCCGATGTCAGCGATATGGTCATGGTGATAATGAGACAGAATCACCGCACCCAGCTTTTCCGCCGGCACATATCCGAACAGCTTAGATAATACGGCACTGCCGCAATCGACAAGCAAAGAGTAATCACCTGACTGAAATAAATAGCCCGACGTCGCTTCATTTGCGGCCGGAAAACCGCCATAGCATCCGATAACTGTAACTTTCATAATGTCCTCCTATCTTTTCAAGAAAATTGATCCTCCTTCAATATACCCATTTTTCTTAAAAAAAGCATGTTTTAAACATTGTATCAAAACAGTTATTGATTTTTATAATCTGTTATATTACAATGAAGTCACTACAAAGGGGAAAGAGGGATTGGTTATGCTGGGGAAAATCACAGATTTTTTTAGAAACCTGCCTTCGAAAAAGTGCGCGGAATGCGGAAAAAAGATTGAAGAGCAGCATGAGTGTTATGGAAATATCTGCAATGACTGCATAAAAGTTAACGATTTGTAAAGAGCGAAAATCCCGCGCAGCACGCGCGGGATTTTCTTTATTTTTCAACACTTCTTTATTTTGAAATAATAATCAGGTTAGGTCAAAGCTCACCCGTTTTTAGATAATTCTGGTGATTTCAAACACATTTTAGAAAATTCTTTATTTTCTAAATATAATTTACTATAGACGAATTCATTTCTTATCTATTATAATTTGATCTAATAGTGAGATTAAATATATGTCTATTCATGATATATGTTGATACTTTGTTTTTTGGGAGGTAATCTATGAAAAGAATTAAGTTTGGATTAGCCACACAAATATTCGTTGGACTTATTCTAGGTGTCATTGTTGGCGTTATTTGGTATGGCAACCCAGCATTGCCTACTTACCTGCAGCCAATCGGGGATCTCTTTTTACGCTTAATCAAAATGATAGTGATTCCTATTGTTGTCTCCAGCTTAATCATCGGTGTAGCCGGTGCAGGAAATGGAAAGCAAGTCGGTAAATTAGGCTTCAGAACAATTCTGTACTTCGAGATCATTACGACTTTTGCTATCATTCTCGGACTAGCCCTTGCAAACATCTTCCATCCGGGTACAGGAGTTAATATACACGAAGCTCAAAAATCTGACATTAGTCAATATGTTGAAACCGAAAAAGAGCAAAGCAATAAATCAGTGGCGGAAACGTTCCTGCATATTGTGCCGACAAACTTCTTCCAGTCCTTGGTTGAAGGGGATCTTCTTGCCATCATCTGCTTTACAGTTCTATTTGCATTGGGTATTTCCGCGATCGGTGAAAGAGGCAAGCCTGTATTAGCCTTTTTCGAAGGTGTATCCCATGCCATGTTCCACGTTGTAAACCTTGTGATGAAAGTAGCGCCATTCGGCGTTTTCGCGCTTATCGGAGTGACTGTGTCTAAATTCGGGCTCAGTTCTCTTCTCTCTCTCGGAAAGCTTGTCGGATTGGTGTATGTCGCACTTGCTTTCTTCTTAATTGTCGTGTTTGGAATTGTTGCAAAAATTGCCGGCATCAACATTTTCAAATTCCTTGCTTACATGAAGGACGAAATCTTACTGGCGTTCAGTACGTCCAGCTCTGAAACAGTTCTTCCGCGCATCATGGAAAAGATGGAAAAAATCGGCTGCCCGAAAGGCATTGTTTCATTTGTGATTCCGATTGGATATACGTTTAACTTAGACGGTTCCGTTCTCTATCAATCTATTGCCGCGCTGTTTTTAGCACAGGTATACGGCATTGATTTAACGCTTTGGCACCAAATTACACTTGTGCTCGTCCTTATGGTGACATCTAAAGGGATGGCTGCCGTGCCTGGTACTTCTTTTGTCGTCTTGCTTGCGACACTTGGCACCATCGGCGTTCCGGCTGAAGGACTTGCTTTTATTGCCGGTGTAGACCGCATCATGGACATGGCACGTACAGTTGTCAATCTGACTGGTAACGCGCTTGCTGCCGTTGTGATGTCTAAATGGGAAGGCCTGTTTAATCCAGCGAAAGCTGAAACGGTCATGTCTCAAGCAAAAGCAGACCAAAACGCAACCATTTCCGGTTAATGAAAAGCCTGCGAGGTTCTTGCCCCGCAGGCTTTTTTAATCTTTAACAAGCTCAAACAGCTCTGTAATCAAAACAGTATCCTCATTCAGCTCTAGTTCACCATTTTTGATCAGTTCCGCCCATGCCATCCGATGGTCTTCCTGAAATTCCTCAATTCGATCTCCATTGCCCTCTCCTTTGACTAACCTCATATCAGGCGCTCCAAAGGTCGTTTCAAACACATCTGTCACTTTTATATTGCATCTCGGATTGTCATGTTTATCATAAACGGTAACAAGCTGCCCCGCCGTTTGATACACGTCACTCAATTCATCTTTTGAATATAATGATTTTGGGGCGCACGTGGCTGTTTTTTCTCCGGCGAGGATTTGCTGAATCAGCTGTTCCCCCAAACCGTCATCACCTTCCCAGCCGAAAGTGCTTTTCAGCTCATACATCTTCATTTCGCCTTCCCCCCTTATACCATCGGTGACTGTACATAATAGTACAGAAGCTTAGCCGTATGGCGAAGAGACGATTTATGGGTGCGTTCAAATGCATGCGAAGCGTCAATTCCCGGCCCGATGAGGCCATGCACAATATCATGCCCGGATTTGATCGCTGCTGACGCATCCGACCCGTAGTATGGGTAAATATCAAGCTTATAGTCGATATGATGCTTCTCGGCTAAATGGACTAAATGCTTTCTCAGCTGATAATGATACGGCCCGCTCGCATCCTTCACACAGATTGATACTGAATATTCATCTGTCGCCTGCCCGTCACCGATAGCTCCCATATCAACCGCCAAATATTCGACTGTTTCAGGAGGAATATTCGAATTCCCGCCGTATCCGATTTCTTCATTATTCGAAATAAGAAAATGAGTTGTATACGGCAATTCAATTTCTTCTGTTTGAATTTGATGAATTAAGCGGAGCAATAAGGCGACGCTTGCCTTATCATCCAAATGGCGCGATTTAATAAATCCGCTTGATGTGATCTCGACACGGGGATCAAACGACACAAAATCTCCGACGCCAATGCCAAGCTCCTCGGTATCTTTCCGGCAGTGAACAGGTTCATCAAGGCGGATCTCCATATTCTCTTGATTGCGTTCAGCTTTTCCCGCATCCTTGTATACATGCACTGATGTTTGATGCATTAAAATTGTGCCTGTATACGTTTTTCCCGAGACGGTTTCAATTTGGCAATACTCCCCCTCAATCGAGTTGTAGCGGAACCCGCCGATCAAATCGATTTTCAGCCGGCCGTCAGCTTTAATTTCCTTTACCATAGCGCCGAGGGTGTCAACGTGCGCCGTCAGCATGCGGTGCTGGGATGTGTCGCGTCCGGGAAGCGTTGCAATTAAGCCGCCCTTATGGTTCCGAACCGTTTCTACCTTCCATTCTTTTAAAAGGCTTTCAATATAATTGATCACCTCATATGTATTTCCTGTCGGGCTTGGGATCGATACAAGTTCTTTAATGAGCTCCATCGTTTTACGTACGGACGTCATAGGACATTCCTCCTTTTATTTTTCTATATAAAATATACTCTTTTCCCGAGGGACCCGTCCAATCTTTTCCTATCAATCTCTCATATGCTGTAGTAAGCATGGGAAGAGGAGGGATATCTATGTGCTGTCGTCATTCACATGAACGGAAACATCATTGTCGCGATTGGTTTGATGAGTTTTGGTTCTTTGACGAGTGGTTCGATAAAGATTTCCATGACCATTGCAAGAAAAAGAAAGAATGCCATGACCCTTGTGAGAAGAAGAAAGAATGCCATGACCCTTGCGAGAAGAAGAAAAGAAAGAAAAACCATTGTTTCTCTTGTAAAAAACACAGACACTCTTGCTGTCATTGCTAAGGACTGAATCAGAAATATTCTGATGACCCATGCTTAATGAATATTTCCATTCGCATTTTTCCAAGCGGGCTGTGCTGCTGCTTGGACTTTTTTATTGAAAGAGACTTTTTGCTTTTACAATCCAATAGACTGATACTGCAGCTATTAGAGCAACAATGATTTCAACAGCAGCAGCATGCTCTATTATTCTTTTTTGGTATAAAACCGCCGGTACATTAAAGAGTGCATGTAAAAGAATAGAATACAGCAAAAACAGCGGCCGGCGGCTTTTAACCGCATACAAGACAAGCAGCGACAGTCCGATTTGAACAGCAATCGCACTGATTCTTTCTATTCCCCCCAGCAGCCATTCATACGAAGGGGTATGCAGCAGTTGCTCCTGAATCGGCAGAAGCACCTGTTTGATGTCTTCATTGATCAAAAGCTGTTCAAACGTTCCGCTATTCATCGCAATTGCGTATACAATAAGCGAGATAGAGGACACGCCAGTAATCAGGATGGCTTCAAGCCCGCCATGGCCCGTTCCGAAAGCCAGGCCATCCGCCCAAGCATGATGGCGCTTCAAAAAAATTCTCATCATGATATACCTTCCGCACTCCTCAAAAATCCCAGCCATCAAGCAGCCGTAAATGCCATACCACAATGGATTTTGCATGGCTTCTTTCGTCATTTCATTCACTTGCAGTACATAAACATGAACGCCGCCCTCCAATAGCTGAGCAAAGACAAAAAACGTGAGAGCGCCAATAAAAAACACCTTTAACGAGGCGCCATACTTTCGCTTAAACCATACTATCAGTCCGATCGGCAACAAAAACGCAACAGCTCCAGAGAACGCCATAAAGACTATTGCTTCTTGACTGACCATTTACCAGCCTCCTTTTTCTATTTCTAGATTCCCTATTTCACATTTTCTCTTTTTTTATGAAAAAACCTTCTTTTTAGTACCAGATACTAATATCTAGTGTTATAATCTGATCATAAGGAGTGATACATATGTCAAAAGCAAAAATTTCAGCTATCGGCACCTATGCGCCGAGCAGGCGCTTAACCAATGCTGATTTAGAAAAGATCGTTGATACGTCAGATGAATGGATTGTTCAGCGCACAGGAATGAGAGAACGCCGTATTGCGGATGAACAGCAGTTTACCTCTGATTTATGCATCGAAGCGGTGAAGGATCTTAAGAGCCGTTATGAAGGGACACTTGATGATGTCGATATGATCCTCGTTGCCACAACAACATCCGATTATGCCTTTCCGAGTACGGCATGCCGTGTGCAGGAATATTTCGGCTGGGAAAGCACCGGCGCGTTGGATATTAATGCGACGTGCGCCGGGCTGACATACGGCCTTCATTTGGCAAACGGATTAATCACATCCGGCCTTCATCAAAAAATTCTCGTCATCGCCGGAGAGACACTGTCAAAAGTAACGGATTATACCGATCGAACGACATGCGTTCTGTTCGGCGACGCTGCAGGTGCGCTGTTGGTTGAACGAGATGAAGAGGCGCCCGGATTTCTTGCGTCTGTCCAAGGAACAAGCGGGAACGGCGGAGATATTTTGTATCGTGCCGGACTGCGGAATGAACGAAACGGGGTGCAGCTTGCCGGTTCCGGTAAAATGGTCCAAAACGGCCGTGAAGTGTATAAATGGGCAGCGAGAACCGTTCCCCGCGAATTTGAACGTCTTTTACATCAAGCAGGTCTGACAAGCTGCGACCTCGATTGGTTTGTGCCTCACAGCGCCAACTTGCGCATGATCGAGTCGATTTGTGAAAAAACACCTTTCCCGATTGAAAAAACGCTCACCAGTGTCGAATACTACGGAAACACGTCTTCTGTTTCGATTGTTTTGGCGCTGGATCTCGCAGTGAAAGCCGGAAAGCTGAAAAAAGATCAAACCGTGATGCTTTTCGGATTCGGCGGCGGATTAACCTATACAGGATTGCTTGTCAAATGGGGAATGTAATAAAAAAAGAACTTGTTTCAAAGGAAACAAGTTCTTTTTCATTATGAAGCCGGCTGTTCTTCTGAAGTTTCTTCCTTCCGGCTTAACATTGTAAAGTAAGTAATGCTCAGCAAAATCATAACGAGGGCAATGCCGATTAAGACGCCGGCCATCTGCCACATGTAGCCAAAATCCCCGTTTGAAATGACCGCTCTGAACCCGTTAATGCTGTAGGTCATCGGCAATGCGCCATGGATGACTTGATAGAAATTTGGAAGCAATTCTAACGGGAAGGTTCCTCCGCTGGCACCAAGCTGCAGCACTAAAATAATGACTGCAATAAATCGTCCCGGATTGCCCATCGTTGTCGCCAAAAATTGAATCATCGCTAGGAAAGCGAGACTCGTAATGATCGTAAACACGTAAAATCTCCACGTGCTCTCTACCTCGAGACCAATTCCCAGAAGCAGAACTGTCGCCACAATCAGCGATTGAATGATTCCAACGAGCATCATGACATTGAATTTGCTAAAGAACCACTCAAAACCGTTTCTAGGACGTCCTGACGCTTCCTTCAGCGGGAAGACCACCGTCAGCATGATGCCGCCGACATACAAGCCCATTGACAGGATATATGGTGTCAGCCCTGTTCCGTAGTTAGGAACGGAATGAATGGCGTCATCATTTGTTTTAACCGGATCGGCAAACATGCCGTATGTTTGATCGTCAGCATCGATATCTCCTGTTTGATCAGCCGCATCCTTCAGCTTACTAGACAGCTGTCCTGTGCCGTCTAATAACTTCCCTAAACCTGTATCAAGTGATTCAGATCCTTCTGCGAGTTTTGATGATCCGCTTTGGACTTGTTTAGACCCGTCTAACAGTTTCAACAATCCGCCAGATACTTGACTGCTTCCTGTTACCAATTGCTCTGAGCCTGCTTTTGCTTTTGCGAATTGCTTATTATATTCACCGATACCCGCTGTCAGTTTATTTTGGTTTTCTGTCAGCTGCTGTGAACCGTTGTATATCTTCTGGGTTCCTTCAGTTAATCTGTCAATCGCATCTTGAGTCGTTTTTGCGCCGTTATAAAGCTTAGATGTAGCTTCCGGCAATGCTTTTAGCTGTGCCACCTGCGCTTTCACATCTTCCAGAGAGCTTTTAATCGTTGCAATGTCAGGCAGCTGATCAGCAGTAGGAAGCTGGCTTAACATTTGATCAAAATCAGGCGCATCAACTTGCGGAAGCTGCTTCTCAACAGAGTTGATCAGCTGGCTTTTTTGCTCCGCTGTTAAGAAGTCACTCGAATTGATGAGATTTTTAAATGCCTGATCACGGTTTTTTAAGCTGTTTTCAAAGTCCTTCAGCTGTTTTTGGAAATCTTTCATCGCTGTTTCTGACTTTTCAAGGTTGTTCACAGCTGTTTCAAGCTTCGTTAAATCGACTGCATTTATGAGCTTTTCCGCTTTTGCTGCTTTCTCAGAACCTTCTTGGGCTTTACTGTTGAGCTGATCCAGCCCGTTTGTGAGATTAGGCAAGCCCTGCTGCACTTTTTGAAGTCCGGCAAGAAGTTCATTCAGCTTGCCTGTCAGCTCGCCTGATCCTGCCGCAAGCTTTCCTGAGTTTTCATAAATCGTATTGCTGCTGTCCTGGAATTTTCCGAGCGAGCTGTCAAGTGATTGGATACCGCTTGTCACCTGAGCCGCTCCATCTGCAAGCTGCGCCGTTTTGTCACTGATAGTGGCAGTGCTTTCCTTCAGCTTCTCCAGATTTTCTTTCAGCTGGGCGCTTCCGTTTTTCGCATCCTTTGTGCCGTCATCGATTTTTTTCGCTCCGCTGCTCGCGTCGCTCAAACCTTTGGCGATCTCTTTAAAGTTATCAAAAATGACTTTCGTATATTGCTCGGTCACTTCTTTAGAAACAGAGGCTTTTAGTTTATCAATCGCTTTTTCACCGATCGTTGCCCCTACATAGTTCGAACCGGCATTCGTATGGTATTTCAGATCCAGCTTTTTCGGATTTTTGTCCAATACAGTGCTGGCATTCTTAGAAAAATCCTCAGGAATCTCGACAACTAAATAGTATTTTTGATTTAATAAGTCCTTTAACGATTGGTCAAGATCACTGGAAAAATGCCAATCAAAGTTATTATTATCCTTTAATTCTTTGACCAGATCATCACCGATTTGAAGTTTTTCTCCTTCATACGTTGCTCCTTTGTCTTGGTTGACGACAACGACAGGCAGCTGGTCAACTGTGCCGTATGGGTCCCAATAAGCCTTTAAGAACACGCCGCTGTAAATAAGCGGGACAAACAAAATGGCAATGATGGGAATTAATAATTTTTTACTCGTTACGATGTCTTTCCACTGACTTCGTATTGTGTTCATCCTGATGCCTCCATTCTAAAACTGACTCATCATGAAAAATGGTCATTTTCTTACAAAGAGAAAGGATTATCTAGTTGGCTGACAATCCTTTGACAACATACAACTCAAGCAGTTCCGCAATCGTCTCTTTATCGAGCGGGGGATGCTGTTTTTCCCAATCAAAAATAAGCGCGATATAAAGCTTCAGCATCACAAAAGCTGTCAGCTCAGGATCGCACGGCTTGATTGCACCATTCTTGATCCCGTCTTCAATCTTGCTTTTTATATAAGACAAGATGCCTCGCTCCATTTTCTGGATCACTTCCTGAACTGCCATTGTACCAATCTCAGCATTTTCTTGGAAAATTTTAATCGTCAGCTGATGTGTTTTCCTGAACTCCAGAATGGCAAACAGCGCCCTGTGCACATTTTCATGGAACGGAAGGTTCGGCTCCATCGCTTCGTCCGCTTTTTGCTTCATTTCCTTCAATAAAGTAGTGAAAATCTCGTCAAACAGCTCTTCTTTGTTTTTGAAAAAAGTATAAATGGTTCCCTTCCCCACGTTCGCAAGCTTTGCCACAAGATCCATTGTCGTCGCTTTATACCCGAACTGGGTGAAAGACTTTGTGGCCGCCTCCAAAATGAGCTTTTTTCGATCTATTGACATTGTATTCACCTCGAAACTGACCGTTTGAACATTTTAGTCATTAAGTACATATGCAAATGTATCATAACCCGCTGATCAATTCAATCATTTTTTTTACACAATATTGCCATCGCACAACAAAAAACCTCCGCCAGGCGGAGGTTTTCAGCTGAATAAATAGGTAAGCGCGTCAGACACGGCAGCTTTTCCTTGATCAATGCAGTCGGGAATTCCGACACCTTCAAAAGAAGCGCCTGTCACATAGACACCCGGATATGCAGAGGCCAGTGCTTCGCGCAGTTCTTTGATGCGCTGCTTATGGCCGACATGGTACTGCGGCATGCTTTCATGCCAGCGGGTGACACATGTCATTTCCGGCTCCCCGTTTATGTTCATGACTTTCTTTAAGTCTTCTAACACGATGTTGATAATGTCGTTATCTGAGAGATCGACAATCGATTCGTCTCCGGCTTTTCCGACATATGCCCGAAGCAGCGTTTTGCCTTCAGGCGCTGCGTGCGGCCATTTTTTGTTCGTCCACGTACAGGCTGTGATCGCGAAATCACTGTTTCTTGAGATAACAAAGCCCGTTCCCTCATGCTCCATTTGGACTGCGCCTTCAGGGAAACCCAAGGCGACATTTGCCACGGATGTGGAGTGCATATTTTTTAAATGAGAAATGGCAGGAAGCTCAGAAAGCATTCCTGCAGCCGCTTTATGCGGAGCAGTCACAATCACTGATTCAGCATCAAGTGTGACGCCGTTATCCAGATCGAGCGAGTAGCCAGTGCCGCCGCGGCTGATCTTGGTCACTTTTGTCCCTTTGTATACCTTCGTCAGCTTTAATTGTTTTTCGATCTCTTCGACAAGGGTCTGCAAACCCGTTGAAAGGGTCTGGAACTGCCCTTGCTTTTTAGCCGTGAGCTGCTGGCCGGAGCCTTGAGGCCTTGTTTTTTTCATGCCGAGAATTAAGCTTCTGTGCTTTTGTTCCGTCTGGTAAAATTGCGGAAAAGTCGACATTAGGCTGAGCTTGTCAATGTCGCCAGCGTAGATGCCTGATAGAAGGGGCTCGATTAAATTCTCAACCACTTCATCTCCGACACGTCTGCGGAAAAATTCTCCCAATGACTGGTCGTCTTTTGACTTGCTTGCAGGCAGGATGAAATCCATAGCAGCCCTTGCCTTCCCAGACACAGAAAACAGACCGGTTGAAACGAACGGCGCAATTTTTGTCGGTATCCCCATCACGGCGCCCTTCGGCATTGGATGCAGGGTGCGGTTTACAAGCACATAGGATTGTCCCGTCGCATTGTTGACAAGCAAATGTTCAAGGCCGACATCTTTGACAAGCTGCGGAGCGCTTGTCTTCCGTTCCAGAAATGAGTCAGGCCCTCTTTCGATGATATAGCCGTCTTTCTTGACAGTTTGAATTTTCCCGCCGACTCTCGGACTTGCCTCAACAAGCGTCAGCTCAAGGGGCAGATTTTTTTCTATGATTTCTTTTTCCATATAGAAGGCGGCGGCTAAACCGGTAATGCCGCCGCCGATGATGACTACATGTTTTTTGCCGTCACTCATGTTCATCGCCTTCTTTAACGTCCTAATTTTTTTAATACAACTGTTGCTAATGCATCAATAAATTCCGGCTTTGCATTCGGCATTTCCGGGCGGTAGTAGCTTGCATCGATATCGTCTGTAACCACTTTGCATTCATAATCATTATCATAAAGCACTTCTAAATGATCCGCTACAAATCCGACAGGGACATATACGAATGCCTGATAGCCTTTTTGTTCGAATAAATCACGCGTTAAATCCTGCACATCAGGCCCGAGCCAAGGATCAGGCGTGTTCCCTTCGCTTTGCCAGCCGACAGCATATTCGGAAACGCCTGCGCCTTCAGCAATCAATTTCGCCGATTCATGAAGCTGGTCCGGGTACGGGTCTCCAAATTCTTTGATTTTTTCCGGCAAACTGTGTGCAGATACAATGAGCATCGCGTTTCCTCTTTCATCTTCAGGCATTGACGCATATGTTTCCTTCACTCGGTCAACCCAATATTTCACGAATTTCGGTTCATCGTACCAGCTTTCAACAGACGTAATCGTTAAGCCGCCAAGTTTTTCAGCCTCTTCTTTGGCACGTTTGTTGTAGGACTGCACGCTGAACGTGGAGAAATGCGGTGCCAGCACGATGCTGACCGCTTCTGTAATCCCGTCCTTATGCATCTCTGCTACAGCATCTTCAATAAATGGCTCGATATGCTTCAGTCCGATATACGCTTTAAACGTAATCTCGTCCTGAATCTCATTTAAGTGCTGTTCAAGCTTGTGCGCTTGCTCTTCTGTGATTTTGGCAAGCGGTGAAATGCCGCCAATTGCTTCGTATCTGTCTTTCAAATCTTGAAGCATTTCAGGTTCAGGCTTTCTGCCTCTTCTGATATGTGTATAATAACGTTCGATATCTTCTTCTTTATAAGGCGTGCCGTACGCCATAACGAGAAGCCCCATTTTCTTTCTACTCACTGTTTACACCCTCTTTAATGATCTGATACAAACATTTTGACAGGATATCATCCAGATACCAAAAGATATGCTTAGGAATATTGACCCATTTTTTTGTTTTGTGAATATTTATGGACAAATGCTGTCAGTTTTTTCAAAACCTCAGGACTGACGTCAGGAAATACCCCGTGTCCAAGGTTAAAAATGAAGCTGTCCGATTTCATGCCCTGATCAAGTATTTCCGTCGTTTTCTTCTCAATGACTTCCCATGGCGCAAGCAAAATGGACGGGTCCAAGTTGCCCTGCACTGTTTTGGTGATGCCTTTTGATCTGGCTTCATCAATACTGAGTCTCCAATCGAGCCCGACAACATCGAGAGGAAGGTCATGCCAATCACCTGCCAGATGGCTTGCGCCTACACCAAACATGATCAGCGGCACATTCTCCTCCGCAAGCTCTGAAAAGATCCGGTTCATCACGGGTTTGATGTATGTTCTGTAATCTGCTTGATTCAGCGCGCCGACCCACGAATCAAAGATTTGAATCGCTTTTGCGCCTGCCTTAATCTGCGCTTTCACATACACAATGATCATGTCGGCAAGCTTGGACATCAGCAGATTCCATGCATCCGGCATGCTGTACATGAAGGCTTTTGTTTTATTGTAGTTTTTCGACGGTCCGCCTTCGATCATATAGCTGGCCAGCGTAAAAGGCGCACCTGAGAAACCGATGAGCGGGACGTTAAGCTGCTCATTGACAAGCAGTTTAATCGTCTCAAGCACGTACGGCACGTCCTGTTCCGGATCAATCTGACCGAGTTTTTCAATGTCCGCCAGAGACCGGATCGGCTGATCAATCACAGGCCCGATCCCGTTTTTGATTTCAACATCCACACCGATTGACGGCAGCGGAGTCATGATATCTTTATAAAGGATTGCAGCATCGACTCCGTATTGCTCAACCGGCAGTCTTGTGACATACGCACAAAGTTCCGGCTGATGTGTAATGTCAAACAATCCGTACTTTTCCTTCAGCTTACGGTATTCCGGCTGTGATCGCCCTGCTTGTCTCATATACCATACAGGCGTGTGATCCGCTTTTTCTCCCCGTGCCGCTTTTAAAAACGTCTCGTTAAACGTTTCTCGTTTACTCATCTGATTTCCACCTTTCATACTGCAACCATACGTTCGTATTTCTTGACTTATTACACTATACCTTGTTTTAGGCAAATGGTATAGAAGTGAGGCTCAAAGTTCAAAAAATCGCCGAATTCCATTAAGAGGAAAACAATTTAGGCTGAACGTAATCGGTTCCTTCCCCTTCTCTCTTTGTCTGTGTATTATAAGGCACAATTTTATAAGAAGCGCCCGAAAACAAGTTGGCATAAGGGATTTCATAGCTTCCCTTTCCTTCAACTGAATCAAGAAGCGTCTCCTTGCCGTCCTTATTTACATAAATTCTGTATACGGCCCGATCATCCTCTTGAGCGTCCCATTTTAATTCAATGGTAAAGAGCCCCGCAGCTTTAAATGTGTAATCTGCTTTCAGTGTTTTGACCGGCTCCAGCTTAATTGGGCTTTCCAGTTCTTTGACGTTTTTAGGCTTCGCAAACACAGAACCGGTTTCTCCAGCCTGTGTCAAAATATCCTTAAACATTCTCGTCGAATACGCGCTGCCGCCTTTTAAGTAATGGCTTTGATCCGTTTTGTCATAGCCCATCCAGACAGCCCCGGTTATTTTCGGCGTATAGCCTGCAAACCAGGCGTCCTTAGTCGCTCCGGAGACGCCAGTATAAGAAGTAGAACCGGTTTTTCCCGCCAGGTCGCCGTGATAAGTGCCGGACGTTGCCGTTCCGTTTTTGACCACCTGCTGCAGCATTCTCGTCATATTCCAGGACGTTTGCTTGCTGAATACCCGCTTTCCTTCTTCTTTATGATCGGCTATTGTTTCTCCGTCTTCATCCTTTATGCTGGAAATAAAGTACGGTTCAGTATACGTTCCATTCGCGGCAAACGTATGAAATGCGCCGGCAAGCTGGAGCGGCGAAACGCCTTTTTCCAAGCCGCCTAGAGCGAGAGCAAGCCCTTCATCAGGGATATCCATGCCGTTTGCTTTCAAATAAGATTTTCCTGTTTCGACGCCTATTTCATTCAGCGTCCAGACAGCCGGCGCGTTTTTGCTGTACGTAATGGCGTCAGACATGGTCACTTCGCCCTCATACTGGCTGTCATAGTTTTTCGGCGTATAATCTCCGTAGGATTGTAGCTCATCCTTCAATAGAGAGTAGGGCCTAAATTTCTTTTCCTGCATCGCCGGTCCGTATACTGCAAGCGGCTTAAATGTGGAACCCGGCTGGCGGGCAGCTGTGACACGGTTGTACCCTTTAGCTGTGTAATCTCTTCCGCCGATCGCCGCTTCCACACCGCCTGTCTTGTTATTGATAAAGACCGCGCTTCCTTCGGCATTCTGATCTGTTCCGGGATAATAGCTTCCCTGCTTCATCACCTGATAAGCCGTCTTTTGCAGCTTCGAATCGAGCGGCACCTTGATCGTATATCCGCCTTGAAGGAGCTGCTCTCCGGAAATCGAGTACTTGTCCTCCGCCTCTTCAATCACAAGATCAATATAGCTGTCAAACCATGGTGTTTCCGACTGCTTCTTCACGTTCAGCCCAAGCGTCCTCCCCTGCGCGCTGACAGCCTCTTTCGCACTGATGTAGCCTTGGTCATTCATCATGCCAAGAATCGTATCACGCCGCTCCTTACTTTTATCTGGATGCAAAACCGGAGAATACGTAGAAGGCGCCTTCGGAATAGCGGCCAAAACCGCACCTTCGGATACAGTTAAATCTTTTACTTCTTTATTAAAATAATAGTGGGACGCCGCTTGTATACCGTAGACTCCATGTCCAAAGTAAAGCTGGTTCAAATACATTTCCAGCAGCTTGTCCTTGCTGTAATCCCGTTCAAGATTGATCGCAATGATCACTTCTTTTGTTTTTCTTAAAAACGTTTTATCATGTGTCAGAAAAATATTTTTGGCAAGCTGCTGGGTGATCGTGCTTCCGCCTTCCACCTTTCCGCCTGCTAATATATCGCGATATACTGCCCTTCCGACAGATTTTGCATCAATACCGTGATGCTCATAGAACCTTTTATCCTCAACAGCGATAAACGCTTCTCTTACCTGCTTCGGAATCTCATTGATCGAGACAGGCTCACGATTTTCTGTATACAGGCTTGCAACCTCATCTCCGTTTTGATCCACAATTTTTGAAGATGCATGAAGAATGAGCTTCTTTTCATCTATGACATAATGTCCGAGAAAAATAATTGAAATATATCCTATTAAAGCGAGAAAAGCAGTTAACACTAAAATAATGATGGGTATAAATAGTTTCTTTTTCTTTATCTTAAACATGAACTCACCTCGCCTTTCTAAAGGTAGTATGGGAAAAATTGTTTGGAATTATGTTCGAAGCACTCGCCAATAGAAACTTATACCATTGTTTTGATATACTAGCAAGCAGGAGGTGGCTGATATGAAGGTTTATATTACATATGGGACAGCCGATTTTTTAAAAACGATCGTAAAGAAGCATCCCTCGGAAAATATCCTTTTGATGCAGGGGCAGGAAAACGCGATTTTGATCCACGAAACAAGCGGAGATACGGTTTTCCAGGCACCCCACGCTTATGAAGTGATTGACCAAGCCGGAGAGATGAAGCATCCCGGTTTTGCAGTATTGAACAATATTGCCGTCACTCAGGAAGGACGTCCGCTGTTTGAAAACAAATTTAAAAACAGAGCGGGAAAAGTCGAAAGCGAGCCCGGTTTTGAAGCGATTCGTGTGCTCCGTCCGCTTGACAGTGACACCTATGTCATTCTCACCTTGTGGGAAACGGAAAGAGCCTTTCAAGATTGGCAGCAGTCCGATTCATACAAAGAAGCCCACAAAAAACGCGGCACGTCTGCCGGAATTGATACAACGTCAATCTTCTCCCGGCCTTCGTATGTCACCACATATTCCGCTGTCGAATAGCTGCCGGCGTGTCCGGCAGCTTATTTATTGGACGGAAAGCAAAGTGAAAAATTGTGCCCGTGCTACGGTTTCCACTTCGGATATGATGATTACGAGATGCAGCGCGCGGATAGTTCATTTTTAAAGCCCTCGGAAAGCATCATCGGTTACAGAAAAAACTGGCTTGCCGATGGGGCATCATTTTTTCACCTGAATGCTACCCGGAACATCAGCAAAAAGCGAATAGAGTCTTATAGCATCATTTGATCGAGCAGCTAAAACAGATCAATGTCTATCTTCCATCATAACCCAGCCTTCCGTCCCGGCACCTTCCGCCCGCCTATGAATAATCTGTAGGAAGCGGAAGGAGTGATCAATGATGGAAGTCGGGATTTTGTCTGTCCATGTTCTGTATGTATTTTTTATTGGGGCGATTATCCTATTTATGCTGCTGCGGAAAGATACGACCTTTATTTCGTTATTCGGCATTTTTATCATATCGCTATGGGCCAGCCATTCACTTTCAGCCTCTGTCAGCAGTTTATTCCACAGCTTTATCTACGCGGCCGGCGAACTGCTGCCCACGATTTTCATCATTTGTTTTATCGTTTCGATGAGTGATTTGTTAACAAAAACAGGGATAAATGAAGCGATGATTTCTCCCTTTGCAAGCCTTGTGAAAGGTCCTGTGACTGCCTACTGGCTGATTGGCGGCCTGATGTTCGCCATTTCTCTCTTCTTCTGGCCTTCTCCAGGTGTCGCTTTGATCGGTGCCATCCTGCTCCCAGCAGCCGCCCGCGCCGGTTTGCCGCCTATTGCCGCAGCCATGGCCATGAACTTATTCGGACACGGTTTTGCTTTGTCAGGAGACTTTGTCATTCAGGCGGCACCAAAGCTGACAGCGGATGCAGCAGGCATTCCAGTCGGTGATGTCATCTCAGCGAGTATTCCCCTTGTGCTGATTATGGGCGTGACCACAACAACCGCTGCATTTATCATGATTCAGCGCGAACGCAAAAAACAGCTGGGTCCAGCTTCTTTTTCCCCTGTACGTTCTGGCGAACAAGACACCTCGCTGTACTTGCCAAAACGCCTGCGGTCCATACTGGCTTTTTTGATTCCGCTTGTCTTTCTTGCGGATATTGCCTGCATGCTCTTGTTTAACCTACAGGGAAATGATGCGACCGCCTTAATTGGCGGGTCTGCCATCTGCATCCTTCTGATCGTTCATTTTCTCGTGTATAAGCAAAAAGGGCTTGAAAAAATCACTGGTTATTTTATTGATGGATTCCAGTTCGGCTTTAAGGTTTTCGGCCCCGTCATCCCGATTGCCGCTTTCTTTTATCTTGGTGACTCAGGCTATAAAAACATACTAGGCACTTCACTCCCTAAAGGCTCCCACGGAATTGTCAATGATCTCGGCATTGCTTTATCCCACATGATGCCCATGTCAAAGGAGCTTGCCGCTGCTGCTTTAACTGCCGCCGGAGCCATAACCGGCCTCGACGGATCAGGGTTTTCAGGCATTTCTCTCGCAGGCTCTATCGCCAAGCTCTTTTCGTCCGCTCTTCATACTGATCCCGCCGTTCTGACCGCGCTCGGCCAAATATCTGCCATCTGGGTGGGCGGCGGAACACTGGTCCCATGGGCGCTGATTCCCGCGGCGGCCATTTGCAAAGTTGATCCTTTTGAGCTTGCCAGAAAAAACTTCATTCCCGTTGCAATTGGCCTTTCAGTGACAACCATCGCAGCCATGATGTTGCTTTGAAATTCGACGAGTTGAAATATTCAGACTTTTTCTATACAATCATGGAAAAGCATAGAAAAAGGGGGAAGCGGCTTTGTCCATATCCATACTGCAGAAAGAGATAAACAAACAGCTCGACAGCTGTTTTGAAGAAATGGTCGAGATCAGGCGCCATTTTCATATGTATCCTGAGCTCTCGTTTCAAGAAGAAAAAACCGCTGCATTTATTGCTTCCTATTATGAATCGTTAGGAGTCCCGATCCGCACGAATGTCGGCGGCAGAGGGGTTTTAGCATATATAGAAGGAAGCGAACCAGGCCCCACCGTCGCTTTGCGGGCCGACTTTGACGCCCTTCCCATTCAAGATGAAAAAGATGTTCCTTACGCCTCCAAAGTGCCAGGTGTCATGCACGCATGCGGCCATGACGGCCATACGGCAGCTCTTCTCGCAGTGGCGAAGGTCCTTCACCAAAACAGACATGAGCTGAAGGGAACATTTGTGATGATCCACCAGCATGCGGAAGAATATTATCCGGGAGGCGCAAAGCCAATGATCGATGACGGCTGTCTCGAAAACGCGGATGTGATATTCGGCACGCATCTTTGGGCGACTGAGCCGCTCGGAACCATTCTCTGCCGCCCCGGCGCCGTGATGGCGGCGGCGGACCGATTCACGATAAAAATCCTCGGGAAGGGCGGCCACGGCGCTCACCCGCATGATACAAAAGACGCCGTCCTGATCGGCTCGCAAATCGTTTCCTCCTTGCAGCACATTGTCAGCCGCAAAGTCAACCCGATTCAATCCGCCGTCATTTCGACCGGCTCGTTCATCGCCGACAACCCGTTTAATGTCATCGCAGACCAAGCGACACTCATCGGTACAGCGCGTTCTTTTGACGAAAATGTCCGTACTATTCTGGAGAAAGAAATTGAAGCGGTTGTAAAAGGAGTGTGCAGCATGCACGGTGCATCCTATGAGTACAACTATGAACGAGGCTATCCGGCGGTTGTAAACCATCCTGCAGAAACGAGCCACTTGGTCAGCATCGCAAAGAACACAGAGGGCGTTCAGCAGGTCATTGACGGTGAACCGCAAATGGGCGGCGAGGATTTTGCTTATTACTTACAAAACGTCAAAGGCACCTTTTTCTTTACAGGGGCCGCTCCTGAACAGTCAGAGCGCGTCTATTCCCACCACCATCCGAAATTTGATATTAATGAAAAAGCGATGCTGACTGCGGCCAAGGTCCTTGCGGGCGCTGCGATTACCTATCATAAGCTATAAAAAAACAGCCGGAGTGTTTATTCTCCGGCTGTTTCCTTTGATATTCTCAGGTGAAAAACGTGTCTTGCCGTCTCTCCAAGCTGAGCAAGCAGCTTATAATTGGCAATTCCGCCGACAGCTGCTCCTACTCCGGGTAAAAGCTGCAAAAGCTTCACGACGTCGATATAATCGCGATATTCCTGCTGGAACACTCTCCAATCGATGCTCTTTTTCTCCGTCTCCCAATTGTCGATGACAGAAAAAAGCGCTTTGCGGCAGTCATCACTCGAAAACGCAAGCTGAAACACAAGCAGCAAGAACATTCTTTCTTGTGCATCCTTCACATCAAAGCCATAAATGGAGGATAAGGTAAATAAACACTTCATTTTAATCGAAAGCAGCAGCGGGAAATCGGCAATACCTAAAAAAATGCCGCCCGCTCCGGTGCCAACTCCCTCAGCAGCCGCCACCTTCTGATAAGAAGCAACCGTTTTTTTCGCCAGCTCGTTTTTTTCACTGAGCGAAAGTTCGCTTGTATCCTTCTTATAGGTGATGATATTGGAGCCGGCCATCGTCGCTTCCACCATTTTTTTCACGCTCTCAGTGACGACCGTATGGATTTTTTCAGGAATCCGCTCATTCACCTTTGTTTGCACACGCTTCGAAAAGCGTTCAAACATGGAATCCTTCCGCAAAAAATGCATTTTCCATTGAAGGGCTTCCTGCATCAGCAGCTGATTGTCTGTCATTTGATCTACCCCTTTTTTTAGCTCACAGCTTTCCATGTTTTTTCAGTCTTGTTGTCATATAAGACGGCAGAACAACAAAAATCAGAACAGCAGAACCGATCAGCGCATAAAGAAAACCTGTCAAGCCGGCAGCATAGGCAGATGCTGCAGATATCAGCAGTGCTTGAACGGTAAGTGCAGTTTTTAATAGAGAGAAATAGCTTTTCCGCTTCGTTTCTTTTTTCACAGGATAAAGCTCTTGAAGCGCCAGATGGTCAAAGTGGCCGAACAGCGGCAAAAGCTGAATGCCCGTAATGAAAATGGTAAACACAGTCAAAACCCCTGCAATGAGCGGGCTTGCCGACACATACATAATGATCAGCGCGAAAATGGCCGTTAACCTGACGAGAATACCCAAATAATCACTTGAACGCAAAAAGGCGCGGGTGAACATGTAGGCAAACGTTTTGCGCTGTTCAAATGGCACGAGCCGCAGCAAAAAGTCAAGATACGCTCTGCGTTTCGCTTGCTTCCGTAAATGCGGCACATCAGTGAACAGGTTGGCAATCCGATAGAAACGCTGCTTGCGTCTCAATTCGGACTCAATATGGCTCTCCCATTTAAACGTTTTCCGTTTTGCTGCCGAAGACATATACAGATAAAGAGCAGCCATAATGACATAGACCACAAGAGCATACATATAAACAGATTGGAAAACAAAATAAAGAACGAGCGTATTCGCCGCAAAGCGGATGATCACATCCATCCGTTTCATGCTTCGGTCATTCTGGAAGGTCGTACGCCATTCCATCACCTGATTCCACGCTTTCAGCAGCAAAAGCTGAACGAAGACTGCCGCATACGATACAAGCGAAGCCCCTGGTGCAACAGCGAAATATAGCGGCATTGCAACAATGCTCAATGCAATCAGCGGAAACAGCTGAGACACATAGCTGTAGACAAACGCCTGCTTCAAGTACGGCTCCATTTTTGCTTCAAGCGGCAATAAGAAGACAAGGTCAGCCTCCTTCAAAAGCGTCCGCACATAAGAGCTTGTCAACACGATCGAAAACAGCACGGCCATCACCCAGAAGGACGGAAAGTGAGCAGGAATGTCCCGTATCCATTTGCTGTACCAGCTTGCAGCGCCCGCGAGAAAAAAGATCAAAACAATGACGAGGTGATCGTTGAGCATATATTTCATGTACGTTCTTGTTTCTTTGATATGCTCCTGCAGCCGCGACTGCCAAATATCAAGCATATTATTCATGGCCAGCGTCTTCCTTTGTGAGCTCAAGATACAAATCGTCCAGCGCCGCGTCCTTCATTCCAAACTGCTCTCTGAGCTCAGACAGCGTGCCACGCGCCCGCACCTCGCCGTTATGTAAAATAATAAACGAATCACAATAGCGTTCTGCCGTTGCCAAAATGTGCGTTGACATCAGCACGCTCGCCCCGCCTTTTTTCGCTTCATTCATCCGTTCAAGCAGCGCGTTAATCGCAAGCGGATCAAGCCCTAGAAAAGGCTCATCAATAATGTAGAGTGCCGGCTCTGCCAAAAATGCGCACATGATCATAACCTTCTGCTTCATCCCTTTAGAAAAATGAGCCGGGAACCACTTCAGCCTCTTTTCCATTCGGAATTCCTTTAAAAGCGGCGGCAGCCTTTTCTCCATCGTTTCTTTTGATAGGCCGTATGCCATGGCTGTTAATTCAAGATGCTCCATCAGCGTCAGCTCTTCATATAAAACAGGTGTTTCAGGTATATAGGTGAATTGTGAACGGTAGCCTTCCGGGTCCTCAGCAAAGGTTTTTCCGTTTAATTCGATTGAACCTTTATGCGGGTCCATCAGCCCGATGATATGTCTGATTGTTGTACTTTTACCAGCACCGTTCAGCCCGATTAAGCCGACAATTTGATTCGGTTCAAGGGTGAATGATACGTTTTTTAAAACCGGATTCCTTGTATATCCGCCGGTTAAGTCTTTTACCGATAGCAGAGACATAGTTTCTCCCCTTATATTGTTTTTCTTCATAGTACCAAAAACAAGGCCTGATTTGAAACAATTCCCTTTTAACAAATGATGAATTTGCTGTCATAAAGAGACAGGTTTCTGGACATCATAATGGTCGTAGAGGAAAAGCATATCAACTGAAAAATGAGGTGTTTGTCAAAGACGTCTTAGATACAGTTGGATAGAAAATAAACATGTCCAATGCTGAAACCATTTCTCTTCACTGAATTGATGAATTCTTCATTATGAAGCAAATTGTCAAATGAGGTGTTTATCGCAGGAATCGTTAGGCATTAAACAAGTCTTCATTTTATTGACAAATGAGGTGCTTACCAAAGGCATATCACATTTTCTTCATATAAGCTCTTCCTCTGCATTCAGGGTGAACGCTCGCCGTTCATCCTGTTTTCTATTTTCTGCATTTCTGTGGTACGATGAGTGTATACATACTAAACAATTTCATAAGGAGGAACCCTCATGCATTGTGAAGAGAATTGCATCTTTTGTAAAATTATCGCCGGCGACATTCCGTCCGCAAAGGTGTATGAAGATGAGCATGTACTGGCCTTTCTTGATATCAGCCAAGTGACAAAGGGTCATACGCTTGTCATTCCGAAAACACATATCGAAAATGTGTATGAATTTACGGATGAATTAGCAAAACAATATTTTCACGCCGTTCCGAAAATCGCCCGCGCTATCCGGGATGAATTTGAACCGATCGGCTTAAATACGCTGAACAATAACGGAGAAAAAGCAGGACAATCTGTTTTCCACTACCATATGCATATTATCCCGCGCTACGGAAAAGGAGATGGATTCGGAGCGGTTTGGAAAACACATGCTGATGATTACAAACCGGAGGATCTGCAGAACATCTCTTCCTCTATCGCAAAACGCCTGGCCTCATCATAAGATGAGGTTATTTTATTTGTGAACATTTCGCAAACATCCGTCGATTTCTTTTGATTATTCTAATTTTTTATCAAAAAACTGAATTTTTGTGATAGGATAATTGTATTATTTTATACATTAACGTGGAAAACAGGGAGAGATCATGATGGAACGTACAACGAATTTTAACGCAGGTCCTGCAGCGCTGCCATTGGAAGTTCTGCAAAAAGCACAGAAAGAATTTATTGATTTTAACGAATCCGGCATGTCAGTTATGGAGCTTTCCCACCGCAGCAAAGAGTATGAAGCGGTGCACCAAAAAGCGAAAAGCCTTTTAATTGAACTGATGGGCATCCCGGAAGATTACGATATTTTGTTTCTTCAAGGCGGGGCAAGCCTTCAATTCTCAATGCTTCCAATGAACTTTTTAACACCTGAAAAAACCGCGCATTTTGTGATGACTGGGGCTTGGTCCGAAAAAGCCCTCGCTGAAGCAAAGCTGTTCGGGAACACCTCTGTAACAGCTACAAGTGAAGGAGATCATTACAGCTACATTCCGGAGATTGACCTTACGGATGTAAAAGACGGCGCGTATTTACATATCACGTCCAACAATACGATTTTCGGCACACAGTGGCAGGAATTCCCGAATTCCCCTATTCCACTCGTCGCTGACATGTCCAGCGATATTTTAAGCAGAAAAATTGATGTGTCCAAGTTTGACGTGATCTACGGAGGCGCTCAAAAGAACCTCGGCCCTTCCGGCGTGACAGTTGTCATCATGAAAAAAACTTGGCTGCAGAATGAAAATGCGAACGTTCCAAAAGTCCTGAAATATTCAACGCATGTCAAAGCGGACTCACTCTACAACACTCCGCCGACATTTGCGATTTATATGCTGAGCCTTGTTCTGGAATGGCTGAAGGAAAACGGCGGTGTGGAAGCTGCTGAACAGCGCAATGAGCAAAAAGCACAAGTGCTTTACAGCTGTATTGATGAAAGCAACGGATTCTATAAAGGGCATGCCAGAAAGGACAGCCGCTCACGTATGAACGTTACCTTCACGCTTCGTGATGACGAATTAACGAAAACATTCGTTCAGGAAGCAAAAGAAGCAAAAATGGTCGGGCTTGGCGGACACCGTTCAGTAGGAGGCTGCCGCGCTTCTATTTATAACGCGGTGTCTCTCGAAGACTGTGAAAAATTAGCTGCGTTCATGAAGAAATTCCAGCAAGAAAATGAGTAAAAAGTCTGGCTATGCAAACGATCCGTTTGGTATACTGTTTGCATATCATATTCTTTAAGCCTTCGCAATAAATGACGAGCATATTATTGGAGGGCAAAAAGCTTAGCAGAGGAGAGCATAGATATGAAAACAAAAGAGTTAGTCATTATGGCTCTGTTTGCCGCAATCGGCGCAGCGCTTCATTCCATTATTCCGCCCTTTTTAGGCGGCATGAAACCAGATATGATGCTGATCATGATGTTCATGGGCATCCTTCTGTTCCCGCGGGTGCAAAACGTACTCGTCATCGGGATTGTGACCGGAATCATCTCCGCGCTTACAACCGCATTTCCAGCCGGACAGATTCCTAACATCATCGATAAACCCGTGTCCGCGTTTCTGTTCTTCATCCTGTTCCTCTTGTTCAGAAAGAGCCAGAAAACAGGTGCAGCCGCTGTGCTGACAGCAATCGGGACCATCTTATCGGGAATTGTATTTTTATCGTCAGCTTTATTGATCGTCGGTTTGCCCGGCGGTTTTGCCGCACTGTTCGCAGCAGTTGTTCTGCCGGCAACTGTGCTGAATACAATTGCAATGATCATTATTTATCCAATTGTCCAAACCATTTTAAGACGTTCGAGCTTTATGGAAGCTGCTAAATAATTGTCACACAAAACCTCTTCCGCTTCCGGGAGAGGTTTTTTTCGAACAGAGAGCCCGCAGCATGTCAGCATGTTTTAAGCGAAGAGTTTTGTGAAAAAGATAAGACATAGTGTAAAGGCGGTTCCGGTTGAACAAACAAGCGCTTTCTGCCGGATGACCTTTTTGGGCGGATAAGAAGCAGCCTGGCTGAGAAGTCTGATATAGTAAACAGCGCCTGAAGCGAAGGCAAGGGTGATGCAGGATAACACAATCATAAAGACAGACAACCTTCTCCCTCCTTTTCACTTAAAAAATATGCTAAAATAAAGCAAGCTATGTATAGAAGTTCAGGCTTTCAACAAAAATGAAAAATGCTGAATGAATCCTATTTTCAAGAAAAAGACGGGGTGATTGTAATGGCGGACGGACGTTCTCTATTAACAGGACTATTCGTAGGCGGCATCATCGGAGGAGCAGCAGTTCTTCTTTCTGCACCTTCCTCAGGAAAGCAGCTGCGTGAAAAAATGAAAACCAATTATGATTCTTTCGAAGAAACGATCAAACGCTTAAAATCAGACGGGCTTGCATTAAAAGACCAGCTGATCAAAGCGGCAAAAGAAAGTACAGATGTCATTAAAGACGTGAGCGGCGAGCTCCAAACGTCCATTAAAAAATGGCAGGAAGAGATCAAGCCTCACCAGCAGGATCTGCAAAAAGAAATCGCTGATATTGAAGAGAAAATCAGACAGCTGGAGAAAACCTTACAAAACTAATATCCTATTCTAAAGAAAAAAATGCGGGCCAAAATTAGACCCGCATTTTTTTTTGCCGAAAAAGCCTCTCACCGCAATGGATTGTGAATTTATTAAAAAATTCTTACATTTTCATCTTTATTAATCTTTATTTTATTGGCATAATAGAGAAAAAGAAAAAGAGAAGCAGGTGACGTAATGAATCGAGTGGAACCGCCCTATGATGTGAAAGAGGCTCTGGTCTTCACCCAGAAAATGGCTCAGCTTAGCAAGGCTCTTTGGAAATCGATCGAGAAGGATTGGCAGCAATGGCTCAAACCGTATGACCTGAATATTAATGAGCATCATATTTTATGGATTGCGTATCAATTGAATGGAGCTTCCATTTCTGAAATCGCGAAATTCGGGGTCATGCACGTATCAACCGCATTCAACTTTTCAAAAAAGCTGGAAGAACGAGGATATTTAAGATTCTCCAAACGGCTGAATGATAAACGGAACACATACGTCCAATTGACTGAGGAAGGCACTGAGGTATTCTGGAGCTTGCTTGAGGAATTTGATCCGACACGCAACGCGGTTTTTAAAGGGTCACAGCCTCTGTATCATTTATTCGGAAAATTCCCTGAAGTGGCTGAAATGATGTGTATGATACGCCATATCTACGGCGATGATTTTATGGAAATTTTCGAAACGTCACTCACCAATATTGACAATGACTTTGAAAGCGCAAACGGAAAACTGAAGAAAAAAGCAAAGGACAGTGCGGCGGATGAACCGGCAGAAGAGCTCGAACCTGTAAACAGTTAATCAAAGTGCTTCATGATATCGATAAAGACTTCCATCAGCTCTTGATAAAGCCCCTGCTCATACAGGGCAAAAATCGTTTCATGAACATCTAACTTTTCATTCAGCTGTCCGGCAAAAAGCGCAAGGAGCTTATCGAAGGTTACAAATCCTTGCGCTTTTTGTGCTGCCAGCTCTTCCGACAATTCATCGCATATCCTCATAACCTCTTCCCCCTCTTCCCTGCTCAGCCCTTTATCAATGAGAAGCGCATAGAAGGGGTACCTGTCCATATCTACTGTTTTCACTAATAATTGTATGTAATATTCTAATCGCTTAATGCGATGATCCATCGAATCCATCCACACCACTTCTTTCTATCTTTAATCTTATTTTAGCTGATAATTCACTGAGAAGAAAGTTCTAACCCCATATTTCGCAGTTTGTTTGCTTGTTTCAAAAAAATACCTGCCGGATGATATTTTTTCTTAAAAAAGCATTGATTTTTTCTCTTGGGAGGAGTAAATTATTTTGAGATTCTATTCAAGATGTATGGAAGGATGACTTTGATGAATTGCTGGAAGACCATAAATCTCATGAAGGATTATGGTGCCGTTCGCATAATATTAACTGCTGTATGTTTTATGATTTTGGTTTTTATATCTACCTTTTTAGCATTTGAGCTGCTGCGGCCTGGCAGAAGCTTAAGCGATGAATATGTACCTTTATTCGGCGGTTTGCTCGTCGTTATTCTATTTGTACATAAAGTCATCCATGTCCTGCCAATCATCTGCAAAAAAAGAAAAATAGAAAAAAAGTTTTATATACTACGCATGCGCACATGGAAACGAATACCAAAAACAACAATGCTGATTTCACTCGTAAGCCCGTTCTTGCTGATTACGCCTGTACTGTTTTACGCCGCGCTGGCTTTTCCGAATCACGCCCATTATTTCTGCATGATTTCGGGCATTCATGCCGGCTACTGTCTGCCTGACTTCTTGCTGGCTCTCAAGCTGATAAAAGCGCCGAAAGCCGCTTTCATTGATCAGGAAGCAGACGGCTTGGATATTCTTGTTGAAAAGTAGCCAATCCTTGGCGCTAGTGGCGATTTTTCAATTTGCATTCTATCTTTTTTAATAAATATTTGGTAATGTAATATGGGACAGTTCAGAGAGAGGGGGAATCTCCCATCATTTTATTCTATTTTATCGTGGCTGCCGTGTTTATTTTATATTTCATAAACAGGCTCACCAATACATTATGCCTTGTCAGAGAGATTCCTGAAGAGCGGCAAGATAAGGTATTCCGATTTATTAACGTATCTATATTAATTTTACTGATCTCTTCGTTTGTGGAGATCTCCTTTACAGTGTAAATACAAAAGAAAGCATAGCTGCTGATTCAGCAGCTATGCTTTTTTATTTTGATTAGTACAGCCAAGAAGCGCCGATGATAATCAATAAAATAAATAACACAACCAATAAAGCGAATCCGCCTGCAAATACTTCACCCATCTTAAAAAGCACCTCCTGTAAAAAGCTTTATTTACCAATTACATCTTATGCAATTCATGCTTGAAACGATTAGGCGCTAGTGAAAATAAAGGATCGCTTATCTTGCAAGCGATCCCCGGGCTGCTTAGTAGATGTAAGCTGCACCTACGATGATAAGCAAAATGAACAGTACTACAAGCAGCGCGAATCCGTTAGAGTATCCTCCGCTCATGTTACATACCTCCTTTTCTTGATCAATATATAAGTATGCCATCAGCAAAAGTTTGACTAGACGAATGCCCTTTATTTAAAATCTTTTTACAGAAAGCCACAATATGTTATGATACGCATAGGTAATTTAATTTGGAATGATTAGGAGTGTTTGAAAACAATGAAGAAAATCGCAATAGCAGCTATCACTGCTACAAGCATCCTCGCTCTCAGTGCTTGCAGCAGCGGCGACAAAGAAGTCATCGCAAAAACAGACGCAGGCGATGTAACAAAAGGCGAGCTTTACACAAATATGAAGAAAACAGCTGGTGCAAGCGTCCTGACACAGCTGGTGCAAGAAAAAGTATTAGACAAGAAATATAAAGTGACAGATAAAGAAATTGACAACAAACTAAAAGAATACAAAACACAGCTTGGCGATCAATATACTGCTCTCGAAGAGCAATATGGAAAGGATTACCTTAAAGAACAAGTAAAATATGAATTGCTCACGCAAAAGGCAGCTAAAGATAACATCAAAGTAACAGATGCTGATACTAAAGAGTACTGGGAAGGCTTAAAAGACAAAATCCATGCAAGCCACATCCTTGTCGCTGATAAAAAGACAGCTGAAGAAGTAGAGAAAAAGCTGAAAAAAGGCGAGAAATTTGAAGACCTTGCGAAAGAATACTCTACAGACAATTCTGCTTCACAAGGCGGGGACCTTGGCTGGTTCGCAAAAGACGGTATGGTGGCTGAATTCAGCAAAGCTGCATTCAAATTAAAAACAGGTGAAGTCAGTGATCCTGTCAAAACACAATACGGCTACCACATTATTAAAAAGACTGAAGAACGCGGCAAATACGATGATATGAAAAAAGAACTGAAATCCGAAGTTCTTGAACAAAAATTAAATGACACCACAGCTGTCCAAGAAGCTGTTCAAAAAGTCATGAAGAAAGCTGACGTTGAAGTGAAGGATAAAGACCTGAAAGACACATTTAACACGTCTTCAACAAGCAGCAGTTCTAAATAATAAAAAAGCTGTGCAGGCTCATTGAGCTGCACAGCTTTTTTATGCGATGGAATGGTTTGGATTTTCTTCATCATGCTGTTGAGAACTGCGGCGTTCTCTCTCCTTTTCCATTCTCTCCATATAAATCTGCCCTTCTTTTTCAATAAAAGACTGGTCTACTTTTTCTTCCTCCTTGGCTGCCGCCACAAGTTTATATGCACTGAAAATGATACCTACAATACAAAGATACACCCACCATGGAAAAAATAACACGGGCTCCTCCCCCTTTTTGCATAGATTCTTTATTCTTAACCATATGCCGGAATGAGACGAGTTATGAGCGGCAAAAGCGCATAAAAAAGGACTGACCTGAATGTTTCAGCATCAGTCCTTTTACGATTATTTATGAAAAGTCGGTTTATAAAAGGAACGGTTTTCCAGTGCAAATACACGTTCAGTGTATTCACCCGGCTTCACGCGCTCAAGCGCTCTGTCCATCATATTCATTTTTGCATCCAGGTTGTCTATATAGTGTAAAATTTCCGCTTCTTTCACCATCGGCGGTTTCGGGCTGCCCCATTCTGCTTTGCCGTGGTGACTCAAAATCAAGTGCTGAAGAATTAACACCTCTTCAGAATCGATTTGAAGCTCCTCAGCCGCTTTTGACAGCTCTGTGACCATAATCGAAATATGGCCGAGCAAATTGCCTTCGACCGTATACGAAGTGGAAACAGGGCCGGACAGCTCTTTTACTTTTCCAAGATCATGCAGGATAACGCCAGCATAAAGCAGATCGCGGTCAAGAGACGGATATAAATCTGCAATGGATTTCGCCAGATTCAGCATAGACACAACATGATACGCTAAACCTGAGACAAACTCATGGTGGTTTTTCGTAGCCGCCGGATAATCCATAAATTCAGTTTCGTGTTTTTTGACTAAAAATCTTGTGATCCGTTGGATATTCGAATTTTTCATTTCAAATATATATTGAGTGATGGTATCCATCATTTCATTTTTCGGAATCGGCGCGGTTTCTAAAAAATCATCAATATTGACGTTTTCATGCTCGCTCACCGGCCTGATATTTCTCAGCTTCAGCTGATTGCGCCCGCGGTAATGGTGAACATCCCCCACGACCTTCACAATCGTCTGCGGCGCATAGGTCACTTCATCGCTTTGCTTGGCATCCCACAGCTTCGCCTCAATATCACCTGACTGGTCTTGCAGCATCAGCGTTAAAAACGGTTTTCCATTGCTGGCAATCCCTTTCGTCGAGGATTTAATCAATAGATATTGGTCCACCTGTTCGCCAACCTCATGTAGCATAATCCCTTTAGCCATTCTATTAAAGCTCCCTCCGTATCTTACATAATACCAGTATATCACATACCGTTTTACAGCTATAGAACCTCTTTTATGACACCAAATGAATGATTTGGCTGCTTTGAAATGCATCTTTCACATGGTCATGGCATGTAAAATATAAAATCTGCCTTCCGTCTTCGGATAAATTATAAAGAACGTCTAATACTCGTTTGAGCCTTTCCTGATCAAAATGAACAAAGCTGTCGTCAAGCTGAAACGGAAGCCTTGACCCATCCTGACGCGTAACGGCCAGGGCAAACCGGATCGCTGTATACAGCTGCTCACATGTTCCCTGTGATAGCTCTTCCGCGTGATAGACAGTTCCATCACAACGCATGACCATAATAGAATCATCTGTTTCAGAAAAATAAATCGTCTTGTAGCTTCCGTCGGTCAGCGGGCGGAAAAATTCTCCGGCCGTCTCCAGAAGGCGTGGGAGCTCGACTTTTTTATGCCGTTCCAATTTGTTTCGGATCACCTGTTTGATCATTTGGATCGAGGCCCATTTTTTAGCGATTTCTTTTACACGCTCTTTTTGCATTTCCGTTTGAAGCTTGAGATCTGAGACCAATCCCGAAGCCTCTAATTGTTCCTGTTTGACGAAGAGCAATGCGATTTGGCTGCGAAGGTGTTGAATCTCCTCAGTCAGCCGCTCTTTTCTTTCATTTTCAACTACTTGCTTGTTTTTCAATTCAGAAAGCGTATTGGAATCCGCCAGTTCAAGCTCCTCTGGGTGTCCGCCTTGAAGCTGTGCGTTTACGTGATGAAGCTTGTTCTCCGTATCCTTCAATTGCCTGCTGATGTCAGCTATGGCGCAAAACTCATTTCTGTCTTTTGCAGCCGCCGCGGCAAATAGCTGTTCGATCTGTGCTTCAAAATACTGTATTTCTTGCTCCAGCTCCAGCAGCTGCTCCTTTGTATAATAAATATCTGTTTCAATAGCCTTTTTTTGCTTCGCAATTTCTTTTTCACGTTCAACGTTTTTCCGCAATGTGTGAAGGGCGTCCGAGATGGAGATGTTCTGACTCTCATTCGCAGGATGAAGCATGTTGACGCGTTCTTCGAATGTGCGTCGGTGCTTTTTCAGCCTGCCTGCTTCAATTGTCAGCTCATGCTTTTTCTTCACTTCTTTTTTGACATCCTTCATTAAGCTGTATGCATCAAGTAAAAAAGAAGGATCTTCCTTGAATCCGAGCTCCTTCATAAAAGACTCGACCTGTGAAAAGGACGGGGCCATATCGGCTTCCCACTGTTCAAACTGCTGGATGACTCTTTCATACGCCGCCTCTTTTTGCTGGAGCACTGCCCGCTGGGTGATGAGATGCTGTTTATTGCGGTCATCCTCCCATAACGCTTCTCTAAGCGCTTCGGCTTCTGCCGGTGAAATGTTTGTCATTGGCTGTCTCATCTCCCGGCTGTTTCCGGAAGACGGTGTTTTTTTCCCAGACACAAGCCAATATACAAGAAGGGCAGCGCCGATACTTATGGCGGGAATCCATTGCTGCAGCAACAGAAAGAGAACGATGAACAACATACCAGCTGCAATGACAACCTTTTTCTGTTTAGCCTGCTGCCTTTCAAAAAACCTCAGCTGCTCTCTCAGCTTCGCTTGCTCCTGATGCTGCCCCTGTGCTTCATCATATGCTTTAAGAGCCGCTTCTTTATCTTTTCTTTCGTTGTTTTCAAGGATAGCGGACGAAGCGGCATGAACGGCCTTTTCTGCGTCTTCCAGCTCTTGCCGGGCAAGTTCAAACGTCTCATCAAGCTGCCGTTTTCTGTCTCTTGCCTGTACGTATTGCTGCACCGCCTGCTGAAGCTGCCATTCATAGTCATATGACGAGTTCATTTTCAGGAGCTCATTTTCATCCGTTTTATTGAGCTGTTCCAGTCCTGCCGCTGCCTGTGCAGATGACTGGCGCAGCTGTGCCTGAATGGCGGCGAGCTGTTCTCCATAGGATTGGTACATATGAAACGCTGCCGAAATCTCTTGTATCAGCGTTTCTTTCGCCAAAATGTCTTTATCCGGATTAAGCTTTTGCATCTGTTTGTCCAGCTCCGCCATCTTCACCCGAAGCGCCTCCAGCTGTGCGGATTTCGGGTGAAGGTGAGATTCATATTTTTCCAGCTGATGCAGTCCGTCAGCCGGAAATTGTCCCGCCTGTTCCGGATATTGTGCCATCGCCTGTTCCAGCGCCGCTTTTTCATTTAGCAGCGGCTTCAGCTCAATCGCTCCCTCAATCGTTCGGATATGGCCTGCTGCCTCTTTCAATTCGGTTTCTGCGGTTGCAAGACGGGCTTCGAGCGTTCTTTTTTCCTCAAGAATCTGATGATAGCCCGCTTCCTCTGCTTCAGCCTGTTTTAGCTTCGCTCCCAGCTGCTTAAGCGTTTCCAGCTCCTGATTCAATTGAGGGTTTCGCCCGTTTGGTTTATAGAGCCTTTCGCTTTCCTTTGTTAGCTGTGAATCAAGCTTAGATACGGCTTCAGCGCCAAACAAGCTGGAAAACAGCAAAAATTCCCCTATCTTGTCCCGATTAAAGGCGTGAATTTCCTGCAGCCCGAATACGTCAAACGAATAAATGGCTTTGTACAGCGCCCTGTCTGTGCCCTGGAACAGCTGCTTTAAAAAATCTTCTTGCTTCACTTCGCCTTTTTCTGTGTACACTCTCAGCTTTTCGGCAGTCCCCTTCGTCCGTTCAATTTTCACAGCCCCATACTCAGGATGTTCAGCTTCAAGAACACCGCCATAGACACCGCCTGTTTTCGGTTCATATTTTTTCGTTTTTGGAAAACCAAACAGCATGCTTTCAATAAATGACATTATCGTCGTTTTCCCTGCCTCATTTAATCCGTAGATTAATTGGACAGGCGAGGCGGAAAAGTGAAAGGTCTGATTGGAAAATTTCCCGTATTGGTAGATATGTAAAGATGTAATTCGCAAAGCTTTCACCGCCTCATATTTCAAGCACCTTAAGCTGTCTTTTCAATAAAATCTGTGCCTGCTCTTTTATTTCCTGTAATTCCTCTTGGCTAAACCGGTCCGCGTGCCTTCTGTACACAGGATGCCGCTCAAGCCCTTCCAGCACATCTGACAGATCGCCGCGGTCAATGTCCGCAAATAAACCGCCAAAAAAAGGATCGAGGTTTGTAAGGTTTGCTTCATTTTCTATCTCATCGTCCAATGAAAGCGGAAAAACGAAGTGTTCCTCCTCAGCCTCTTGCTCCTGAAAGGCTTCGAGAAGCTCATCCAAGGTGCCTTTTGGCGCCTCCAGCAGCCATTCCGGCGCCCGCCCTTGTAATACGAGTCTTACACAAACAGGGCTCCCCTTTATCCGGAGCTTCGAAAACGCGTCCTCAACCATTTGGAAAAGGGCAGTCATATTCTTTGCCCCCGTCACATCAACTGCCGCTTTTTCCCACAGGACATCATGCGCTTTCTGAAATTCATAAAAAATATCTCCGTTAGTCACACGAACGAGATAATAGCCTTTATCTCCCGTCTCCTTCATATGGCGCGCTTGCGTGTTTCCCGGATAGATGATTGCCGGGTGCTCGGCAGAAAGAACCTGGCGTTTATGTATATGGCCAAGCGCCCAATAATCCATTCCGCTTTTCACGAGATCGTCATGCGTAAACGGGCAATACGGATCGTGTCCTTCAGATCCTGATAGTGTGCCATGGAGCATACCGATATGAAACGGCGCGTCAGTCGACCTCCGATAGCGTGCGGCTTGGTTTTCCGTCACGGCTCTGGCCTGATAGCTGAAACCGTAAATGCTTGCTATGCGCCTGCCTTCTTTATAAAACGATTTTTCTTCAGGAACTGCGGACGAAAAAATATGGACATTCTCAGGCCATTCAATCGGCGTCCACTCCCCGCCAAGATGATCGTGGTTCCCAAAGATCACATAAACTGAAATCCCGCATTCTCTCAGTCTTTCAAACTGTTTTTTCAAAAAGAGCTGCGCCTTTAAGCTTCGATTGGCTTCGTCAAACAGGTCCCCCGCCAGCAAAATGAAATCAACGTTTTCTCTTACTGCAGCATCTATCATATGTTTCACGCTTTTAAATGTGCTTTCTTTAATCCGGGCAAAAATCGGTTCCGGCAGATGCGATATCCCGTAAAACGGGCTGTCTAGATGTAGATCTGCCGCATGAATAAAGGTTAGATCAGTCAACATTCTGCTCCTTTCCAGGATGAAGTACCCTTATTTTAGCATCGAATTCTTGCGAATGCACGTTCTGTTAATAAAGAAACAGCCTGAGAATCCCCAGGCTGTTTTTAATCAATTTTTCGCTAAACGAAGTGCTTGTTTGATCGCTTTGAATGCGCTTGAGTTTCCGTAAATCAATACACCGCCCTTGTAAATTCTGGCGCCGATGACAGCCAGTATGACAATGGTGAGCAGCGTGATTCCGATTCCGGCAGCAGCCTGCCAGAACGGAATATCAAGCATTCCGACGCGCAAGAACATAATCATTGGTGTAAAAAACGGAATAAACGAGGTTACCGTAATAAATCCTGCATCAGGTGCATTCAAGCCGAACATCGCGATCATAAAACCGGCGACAACCAATAGTGTCATCGGCGTGATCGTTTGCTGCACGTCCTCTATTCTGCTGACGACACTGCCGAGAAACGCGGCAAGTGTCGCGTATAAAAAGTAGCCGAGCAAAAAGAAAATCACAGCATAGATAACAGTGGTTGCTGATACGTCGGTCAGATTAAGAAATCCGCCGACAGATGATGCCGTTTCGCTCTTTTGGTTCAGCTTAAGCGACAGAGAGCCGGCTCCTATAATGATAGCAAGCTGCGTGATCCCGACGAGCCCGATGCCAAGCAGCTTTGCAAACATCTGCTGGATCGGCGGCATGCTTGAGATCAGGATTTCCATGACTCGCGAAGATTTTTCGGTTGCAACCTCCATCGCAATCATGCTGGCATACATAATCACAGAGAAATAAATGACGAACAGCATAATATAAACAAGCCCTATCGTCTGGCCCAGCTCTTCCTCAGACTTCGCACCCTCTTTCAGCGCCTCCTGCCCGACAGTAACGGGCGCATAAAGGCTGCTGATCGTTTCCTGCGAAACGCCGAGCTCCGCCGTTCCGACAGCCGTTTTGGTTTGCGTCAGCGCCTGCTGCAGCGTTTGGTACGTGCTTTCATCAGAAATCGTTAACGCTTTATATGTTCCTGAAATGGTTCCTTTTTCATCTCGTTTGATGATGAGCATGCCATCAAGCGCTTCATCTTTGACTTGCTTTGTGACTTCATCCTCCGATTGCTTCGATTGCTTCACATCAAGATCACTGTTTGTATCCACCGCTTTCAGCTGCTTCGAGAAAATCGGATATAATTCGTTTGTTTCATCAACAACGGCGATTTTTTCTTTCGCATTATCACCTTGAAACAAAGAAATGATCGACTCCAGATTCGTTACAACTAAAACAAGCAGTACTGTGATGACAGTCGAAATAATAAAGGATTTTGCCATAATCTTATTTTTATATGTATGAGAAAGCATGATCCAAAATTTATTCATAGACGGCCCCCACCTTTTCTATAAAAATATCATGCAGTGACGGCTCTTCAAGCTCGAACTTTCTGATAAACCCTTTTCCTTGGAGCATGGCAAAGATCTCTTGAGAAATGTCTTCATTAGCGATCTGCAGCTTGACGCCTCCGGCCGTTTCCTTCCATTGGAGAATGCCTTCATGAGACTGCAAAAAACGCAGATCTTCATCGGCGTGAATGGTGACATTCTTTTTGCCGAAGGAACGCTTTATCTCCTTAAGCTTGCCTTGCACAACCGGCTTTCCTTTCTGCAGTATGCAAAGGTTCTCACATAGCTCCTCCACATGCTCCATCCGATGGCTAGAAAATAAAATAGAAACGCCGCTGTTTTTCAAAGAAATCACAGCCTCTTTTAACAGCTCAACATTGACTGGGTCCAGGCCGCTGAATGGTTCATCAAGAATCAGCAGCTCCGGCTTATGCAAAACAGCCGAAATAAATTGGATTTTCTGCTGATTTCCCTTCGAAAGCTCTTCAACCTTCTTATTCTCGTAATCTGTTATATTGAAGCGTTCAAGCCATGTGCCGAGCTCTTTTACAGCCTCCCGCTTCTCCATCCCTTTTAATCTGGCAAGATAGACGAGCTGATCCTTTACCTTCATTTTCGGATAAAGCCCCCGCTCTTCCGGCAAATAACCGATTTTGTTGCTGATACTGTAATTAACAGGGTCGCCCTTCCAGCTGATTGAGCCCTCTGTAATGCTTAATAAGCCAAGGATCATGCGAAACGTCGTCGTTTTTCCCGCTCCGTTTGCGCCTAAAAGACCGAACATTTGCTGTTCCGGAATGTCTAAGTCCAATCCGTCAACGGCTTTAAAATCTCCAAATGTCTTCGTTACGTGATCAATCTTAAGCACTGAATCTCCTCCTTCCCTGACCCATTATATACTAATATTGGATGGAACATAATAAAGGATTTTGATTTCCTTTTTAGAATATAAATGAAGAAGACTGATAAACCTTGAAAATGGAGGGGAAACCTGATGGCTGATTATTTCCTTACAGCTTTTGATCCTTCGGGGAAAACACTGGTGAACGAGCGATTCGAGGCGAAAAATGAAGAAGCGGCTAAAACGCATGGTGAAGCCCTCTTAAAAGAAAAAGAGCTTCACAGTCATACCCATCGTTTAGTCAATGCAGCCGGAAAGCTGATTTTGTTTCACAGATGATCAGCTTTCCGGCTGATCTGTTACACTTGGAACTTCGGCTCCCGTTTTTCTAAAAAGGCACGGATTCCTTCTTGGTGATCCTTGGTCCTTCTCATTTTCTCTTGGGCGCTGCGCTCAAGAGAGAGCACCTTTTTCAGTTCTTCAAGCTGGAGGCTTTGAAAGATACCTTTCGTTTCGATCATCGCCAAAAGAGGTGCGGCCAAAAGGGTTTCGATAAAGGGTCTTGCGCCTTCCGCAGGGTCTCCGGCAAATGTCCCGTCAAGGAGCCCCATATCGGCGGCTTCCGCGGCGGAAAGTTTTTTCCCGCTCCAAATCAGCTTTTTCGCCTTCGCTTCCCCAATTCTTTTCTTCAGCAAATAATGCCCTCCGCCGTCTGGAACAAGCCCAATGCCGATAAAATTCATCGCGAGAACGGCGTTTTTTTCCGCGAGCACAATGTCAGCGCAAAGCGCCAAACTCAGACCCAATCCCGCAGCAGCGCCGTGAATAGCTGCAATTGTTACTTTCTTCATCTGATATAACGTCAGAGTGACAGCCTCAATCGTATCCATCAGCTGCTTAAATTGATCAGGGTCATGCTCTGATGTCATCATCCGGATATCTCCGCCGGCCGAAAAGCCTTTCCCCGTTCCTCTCAAGAGAACGATGAGCGCCTCGCTTGCAGCCGCCATTTCGACCGCCTCCTCCAATTCAGACAGCATCTGTTCATTAAGGGCGTGATGGGCATCAGGTCGATTCAGGATAATCTCGGCAACGGCTCCATTCACTTCATACTGAATAAACTCCATATGAAACACCTCCATGTATGCGCTTGCTTTTTTCCTTCACATATACATTCCCTGCCATCCTCAAATAAACCTTTTTATTTTTCAAGGTCAATAGATACTGAAAAATGCATATTGTTTGAGTGAAAACATAAAGTTTTATATAGTGAAAGAAGGGATATTAGGATGAGAAAGGAGGAAAGGAAGCATGGATAAATTGCTGATCAGTTTTCTGTTAAGTTTATTTGTGGTGTACTTTCCCCCTTCGGACGTGGTTCTGCCGTCCCAGCTTGAAGCAAGCACTGACAGCTATGTGCCTATGTCCTCATATCCGCAGGAAGCACAATCGGCCAAAATTCCGTCGCCGAGCAGCCTGTACCTGGCAGACCTGAACAAAGAGTACAGTCCGCTGGCACAGTCTGTCAGGCAGCTATCTGTCAAGCCCCTTGACGAACCGCTGATAAACAGGCTGGAAAAGGTGTGTGCCGTCCCTATCAAATACCAGTCTAATTACCTCCGAATATAAATGCCCAAGCTTTATTTGCAACTCGCCCCATGGCCAACACTACATTCGGAGGGATTTTCATTGAATATTAAAGAAAACGATCTGCCGGGCATCGGCAAAAAATTCGAAATCGAAACGAGAAGTCATGAAAAAATGACGATTATCATTCATGATGACGGAAGAAGAGAAATTTACCAGTTTAATGACCGGGACCCGGATGAGCTCCTTTCCAATATCTCATTGGATGATTCTGAAGCAAGGCAAATTGCCGCTATTCTAGGTGGCATGGTCTATAAACCGCAAGCACTGGAGTCCATCGAAATGGCCTTCAGCGATCTCATTATTGAATGGTTTAAGGTCGAAAAAGGCGCCAAATCGATCGGGCGCACACTCGGGGAGCTTGATGTCCGCCAGAACTACGATGTCACTGTGATCGCCATCATCAAACACAACCAGGAAAAACTTTTAAATCCCGGAGCCGATTCGGTTATTGAAGAAAATGACACACTTGTCCTCTCAGGTGAAAGAAAGCATCTGAAGAAACTGATTCACGATTTTCTTTCTGGAGAGGGCGTGTGAACGGCCGATGGATCATCTCGTATTTGAAGTCGGTACAGCACTTGTGCTTGTCGCGATAGCCAGTGTAATCGCCAATAAAATTAAATTTTCGATTATTCCGTTTCTGATTGTGCTGGGCATGCTGGTTGGACCGCACGCGCCGAAAGCGGGGATTATTGACCTAACATTTATAGAAAGCAGTGAAATCATCGAGTTTTTCGGGCGGATGGGCGTACTGTTCCTCCTCTTTTATCTCGGACTCGAATTCTCTGTCGGAAAGTTGATCAAATCCGGAAAATCAATCGCGGTCGGCGGAACGATTTATATCTTGATTAATTTCAGCCTCGGGCTGCTTTACGGTTTTATTACCGGGTTTTCCTTTCTGGAAACCCTCGTCCTCGCAGGGGTCATCACAATCTCGTCAAGTGCGATTGTCGCAAAAGTGCTCGTTGATTTAAAAAGAACCGCGAATCCGGAAACCGAGCTGATTCTCGGCATCATTATGTTTGAGGATATTTTCCTTGCCGTGTATTTGTCCGTTGTTTCCGGCCTTGTGTTAGGCGATGCGACATCAGTCGGGAGTGCGCTCTTGTCCATTTTGATCGCCTTCGGTTATATGCTGCTGTTTTTTATCGCAGCAAGAAAGCTCCCGCCGCTGTTGAATAAACTGTTGGACATTCGCTCAAACGAAGTGTTTATTATCGTCATTTTCGCCGCGCTCTTTTTTATCGCCGGGTTTTCAGAGACGATCCATGTAGCGGAAGCGATCGGCGCGCTGCTGCTCGGATTGGTTTTTTCTGAAACAGAGCATTCCGATAGGATTGAGCACCTCGTTGTTCCGTTTCGCGACTTCTTCGGTGCGATGTTCTTTTTCAGCTTCGGCCTCAGTATCGATCCGTTTTCGCTTGGTGAAGCGGTTTGGCTTGCGTTGGGTGCAGTGATTTTGACCATTCTGGGAAATTTTATCGCCGGAATGGTGGCAGGACGACGCGCAGGGCTTTCTCATAAGGCTTCATCGAATATCGGGCTGACGATCGTATCGCGGGGAGAATTTTCGATTATCGTTGCGAATCTCGGAATAGCCGGCGGACTGTCGGCCACATTAAAGCCGTTCGCCGCATTATATGTCCTCATTCTGGCGATTTTGGGACCGCTTTTAACAAAGGAATCAAAACGAATTTACCGCTTGCTGAACAAGGTATTTAAATGGAAGCCTGATGTTCAGCCTGAAAGAAAACAGGGATAAAAAAAGCAGCACTGTGATCAGTGCTGCTTTGTCGTTTTCTCAAAAATCTGCTCTAAATATTTGATTTTTTCGTCCGTATAGTGCTCAAAGCGCTCATTGTACGATTTCGGATCTTTCGGATTGGCAAAGTGCGTGATTTTCCCTGTATCCCGGTCAATAAATTTACTTGCAGCGCCACAGCCGATGCCGATAATCGTCTGCACCTCTTCCATAATCATGATGTTGTAGATGCTTTCTTGTCCCGGCAAAGAGTATCCGACGTTTTCAAGGTTTCCAAGAATGTTTTTCTGGCGGTATAAATAATAAGGCACATACCCATGCTCTTTCGTCCAGGCTACCGCGTCATCCATCATTTGAGAAACCTCTTCCCTGCCGGCGACTTTGTATTTATGCTTGTTTCTCGTCATTTCTGACGCCCGTTTAAAGGAAAGCGTATGAACCGTAAGAGATTCCGGCATCAGCTTTTCCGTTTCTGAAAGGCTGTGTCTGAATTCCTTCACGCCTTCCCCAGGCAAACCGATAATCAAGTCCATGTTGATATTATTCATGCCGTGCCGGCGTGACAGATGATATTTCTCAATGGTCTCTTCAACCGTATGATGCCGCCCGATCGCCTTTAGCGTTTCGTTTTCATAGGATTGCGGATTGATGCTGATCCGGTCAATGTCATATTTGTTTAAAACGGCGAGTTTTTCTTCTGTAATCGTGTCAGGGCGTCCGGCCTCCACCGTAATCTCGCGAATGTTTTTCACATCCGGGAAGGAGCGGACCATTTCCTCATACAGCAAATCCATTTCCTCCGCGGTAATGCTTGTCGGTGTCCCGCCGCCAAAGTAAATGGTTGTAACCTTGACATCATGCTCCTTCAGCCATTCGCCGATTTTCTGCATTTCGTAATGCAGCCCCCATAAGAAAGAGCCGACTCTGCCCGCCTGCCCTTGAATGGCGTATGCAGGGAATGTGCAATATGCGCACTTTGTCGGACAGAACGGGATGCCGATATAAATGCTGACTTCATCCTTTACTTGATACAAATCCGGTACTGCCGCCAGCTGTCGGTCAACAATTTCTTGCATTAACTCAATTTTCTCATCATGAATTAAATAGTCTTTTTTCAATTCAGTGTGAGCTTGCGCCTTCGGCATTCCGCTTTGCAGCTTTTTATGAAGCAGTTTTGTGGGCCGGATGCCTGTAAGAATTCCCCACTTTTGCGTGATGCCCGTATGCGCCTGAAGAAGATTGAGATACACATAAGAAATCGTGTTTTTCACTTGCTTAAAGGCTTCTTTTTCATTCATATCGGGAGAAAAAGATTTTGTATGCTGCTCCTTTATGACAGTTCCCTTCACTTCTCCCGAAACCGTCACATGCTCATCCGTTTGTGAGCAATCTAAAGAAATGACAAAATCTGCGGGCTCCTCTCCGCCGTACACAAGCTCGCACTCCTCATAAAACAAATTTGCAATATTTTGCAGAGGCCGATGCAGGCGGTCATCATGTATGCCTTCTATTTTAATTTGCAACTTCATCACCTAATTTATCAGATTCAAAACTTTCTTTAGTGTACAGAAATAAACCGTTAAAATCAATCCGGCAAAAAAGCCGCCGCACCTGTCAGGGCGCGAGCGGCTTTTTTTACACACGTTTCATGTGGAACTTATCAAGAAATCCTTTTCGCTGCTGCATTCGAAAATATTCCTTCATCATGTAAGCAACACCTTGCTCGTCATTCGACCTTGTGACCCAATCTGCCTTTCTCTTGATCTCCGGAGCGGCGTTCCCCATCGCTACCCCAAGTCCGGCAAGTTCAATCATCGGGAGGTCGTCATACTGATGCCCGATGGCCACGACATCATCCATAGTCAGGCCCAACTCTGAAGCGACAAGGGCCAGGCCCGCTTCCTTCGAGACACCTTTCGGGACGATATTCAGCTTCTCATCGTTTACGCGAATAACATCAACCGCAGGGAAGGCTTTCGTAATCGTTTCTGTGATGTCATGCTGAATGTCGTGCTCCGTATACACTTCGATGACAGGTGCACTCACTGGCTCATCCATGAGAAGATCGCTTAATGATTCAACGAACTGGACTGGATAAAAGATCGGGTCAGACGGATGAATGAGTGCTTTCCCCAATAAATTTGAATTCACCTTTTTCTTGTTTCCAATGGAATACTTCTCGTGAAGAAGCCGAATATTGCATTGATAGCTCTCCAGCACTTGAACAATGTTAAAGGTGTGATCGTCAGAAATTCTTTTTTCAAAAAACGGGGCGTCTATTTTCTCAGCGATGTATGCCCCGCTATGGGTGATCAGCTTGGCATCAAGCTTAAGTGATTTCGCTATTTTCTGTGCTGAACGAAAATGGCGATTGGTCACGAGAGTAACGTAAATCCCTTTTTTCTTTACATATTCAATCGCGTCCTTCGTTGCCTGATGAATCTTCCCGTTCGACCGTAGCAGCGCTCCATCTATATTTAAGGCAAGCAATTGTTTTGACACAGAGATGTCCCCCTCCTTGATGACTGTACTTGTGTATAGGATATGACCCTGTCTCTGTGTTTAGAACAACCTTTTCTGGAAAGCAAAAAAAGCCTGACTCAGCAGACTTTATGTATGGCATGATGATAGGATACGATCGAAGCAGCCATTCTCCCTAATATCGTTATTTCGATTTACGAAAAATCATGTATCAGGAACCCCTTGTTTGACCGATGATGCGCTCCGCACACTTACTCTCTGTTGCTTATCCCCTCTATTTAACGGCATGATATGCGACCGTATCCAATTGAAATCTTGTAAGTGTAGGCGCTTTCAATGTCATTATCTCAGTTTTTCTTGCTGATGACAAGGGTTTTTTTAACTAAAAAAAGTATCCAAATGATGTATACTAAGGTAGGATTTGTTGTTAATTTTTGGAACCAATCGCTTGATACAGAACATACATTCCCATATAATATAAATAATAAACGAAAAAGCGGTGATCAGATGGCTGATTTAAAAGAAATATACAATGAAAAACTAATATCTCGATTGATACACCATATAAAGGCATCTTGTCCTGATTTTAACCAAGACAACTTCGAGGAACAATTGCTGCAGGAAGACTGGCCTGAACTCGCTTTAAAAGAGCGGATGCGCCGCATTACAGCTTCCTTATACGAAACACTGCCAAAACATTACAATGAAGCGCTCTCAATTTTACGGGATGCAGCCCCTCATTTTAAAGGACTCAGTGGAATTCTATTCCCTGATTATGTGGAACAGTACGGGTTAGCGCATTGGGAGGAATCAATAAAGGCATTGGAATACTTTACGCAATATTCTACCTCAGAATTTGCTGTAAGGCCTTTTTTGCTTTTAGATCAAGAAAAAATGATTGCACAATTTCTTAAATGGGCCGAGCATGAAAATGAACACGTGAGAAGACTTGCGAGCGAAGGAAGCAGACCTCGCCTGCCATGGGGAAAATCGATACCCGCTTTAAAATCGGATCCTTCCCCCGTTCTGCCGATCCTTGAGAAGCTGATGCAGGACGAGTCCTTATATGTAAGGAAAAGCGTGGCCAACAACCTGAATGATATATCAAAAACGCACCCTCATTTGCTGAGAAAAGTCGCAGATCAATGGTACGGAACACATCCTTATACCGATTGGATCATCAAACACGCCTATCGGACCTTATTAAAAAAGGGTGATAAACAGGCCTTAGCGCTTTTTGGTTATGAAAATGCTGAATCGATACAATTACATGATTTAACATGTCAATCCAGCCGTATAGTTATTGGCGAAAGCCTTGAATTTTCTTTCTCTATTCATTCAGACAGGGATCAAAAAGTAAGAATTGAGTACGCAATTGATTTTGTAAAAGCAAGAGGTCAGCGTCATCAAAAAGTATTTAAAATAACAGAAACAACTATAAGAAAAAACGAAACGAAGTCATACACAAGAGTTCAATCCTTTAAGGATCTAACTACCAGAAAACATTACAAAGGAATTCATACATTATCAGTGATGATCAATGGAGAGGTAAAAGATTCATTGGATTTCCAAGTTTGCTGAATGAAAAAATATCCCTTCTTTTCCAAGAAGGGATTTTGCTGATTAACCTTCGACACTGCCGTAAAGCTCTTCTAAAGGCTTCATAATGATTTTGTTCAATTCGCCGATCAGCATGCTCATGCGCTGCTCCGCTTCCATCAGCTGAGAAATTTTTTCGTGCTGCTGTACAAGCGCAACTGTTTTTTGGGCCTGAGTCACTTCTTCTTGTGTAATTTCTTCTCCTGCCATTTGTTTTTGCTGGAGTCTAAGCTGTACATCACGGAAGTTTTCGAACATGCGCTTCGCTGATTCATCTGCGTTTACTTCATCGTAAAGGTTTTTCAAACTGGTGAACTCTTCGCTCCCGCGTAATGCATTTTCCAGATCATATGCTACATCATAAAAATTAACTGCCATTGTGAATAGCTCCTTTCATCATTGCCGTTTAGACATACCACTCCACTATAACAGACTGTGGAGCTCCTTTCATTATTCAAGAACCATGTCTTCTTAAAAAAGGGTGACAAACAACGCTTGAACTGCACCTATGATTCCGCCGAGAAGGCCTCCCAAATAGGTAATCATTTTAAATTCTTTTTTTGAAATGGACAGCACCATTTCTTCAAGCCGCTGCACCGGGAACTGATCCACCTGCTCCTTGACGATTTCCTCAAGGCGCATCCGTTTTAAGACACTTTCAAGATTAGCCGAAACCCCTTCAAGCAATTTGTCTAATAGTGCCGGCAGCATTTGCTCGGTCAGCTCAGATTCATAGCGGACGGTAAGTGTGCCAATCGTATTGTCGAAGAAAGGAGCAGTCGAAAATGTTTGCAGCACTCTTCGTTTCAGGCTGAAAATGAGCGCTTTTGCATTCCATTTTTCGTCTGCTTCATAAAACGTATACTCCCTCAGCTTGCCCCATTCGTTTTTCAAGAGATCAGAAAGCAGTTTATTTGTTTCCTCATTCCGCAAAAACTTCAGCAGCTCCGGCAGTACGCGGTCCGCAAGGCTTGTATTACCCAGAAACATTTGTACCATGCTTCCAAGCATGCCGCGTTCTTTCAAAAAGCCATCAATCATATTGCCGAGACGGATTTTTCCTTCATCACTTTCAAAATAACTGGCACTGCGTGACAATATATATCCTGAAATCATCGGGATCTTTTCCTCAAGCTTTTCCTGCACTTCCAAAGGCACCAGGTCTTTTAACGATTGGTGCTCGTATTGGCGGAAAAGCTCATTCAGTTTATCATCCGTCCAACGACTGATCCATGCGTCTGCCGCTTCATCAGGACGCTTCACCCCAGCTTTTTCAAGCGCTTCTTTTACTGTCACTTCAGAAAGTGACAGCTTTTGAATCAGCTGTTCTCCGACTTGAAGAGCCTGCGTTTTGGCTGCATCAGATACGAGCCGCTTTTTAATGCCCTCAGGGGTTAAGAGATGATTGACTACCATCAGTCCCATTTGTTTTGCAAGTTCATCCCGTCGTCTCGGAATCAGCCCGGGGGTAAAAGGGACTCGTTTTCCAAACAAATAGTACGCCTTATAGGGCCTAAATAGCATTTGAATTGCTAAATGATTGGTCACCGCGCCAATAGCAGCGCCGATCACGATCATAAAAATAAAGGTTCCTGCAATACCCATTCCTATTCATCTTCCTCCATCTGTCATTCAGCTTATTTTCATATAGATGATGTACCTATTCGTATTATAGATGCTCATGCAATCACTTAGCAAACGAGGAGACAAATTCCTGTTGTCAGAAAATCAGCTTGTTCTTTTGGAATAGGGCAAGGTGAAGAATCGTAATCTGTAAAGTAGAATACCGTCAGCTGCGTTCATCCTGAATGTATTTAGCGTAAAGCTGCTGACACCCGCCAGCAGCTTTTGAATAAAAGGGGGAGTCTCACCATGATAACACTCGGTTTTATGTCCTTAACCCGCCAGCATGAAGCGGACTATTCCGCAGAATTGGCCAAGAGAGCACCCGAATTTGGCATACGTTTCATCCGGTTTACACCGTTTGATATTTCTCCTGACACCTTGCGTGTCAAAGCATCGGTTTATCATTCGGCCAGCAGAACATGGAATGAAACTGAAATGGCAATTCCAGATTATATTTATGACCGCTGTTTTTACGGCAAGGATTCACAATCCCAAAAAGCAAAACCTATCGTTGAGTGGCTCAAAAAATATCCGAAAACGGAATTTATCGGGCGGGGTCTTCCCGATAAGTGGACCGTCCTTCATGATCTGCAGCAGCATGCTGTGATCAATCCTTATATTCCGGAAACGATGAAGGTGAGCCGTTATGAACAAATTCACTCCTTCTTATCCAAAGAAAAAGCCTGCATCTTAAAACCGGCATTCGGCGCAGGAGGCAGAGGCGTGATTCTTTTGGAGCTGGGCAAGAAAAACATTACCGCTACGTATCACATCGGAAAAGATAAGCAGACAAAAACCTTTTCCAACCAGGCTTCTTTTAAAACATGGTGCAAAAAAGTACTTCAGCACCAATATTTGCTTCAGCCTTACTTAAATATTCAAGATAAGGAACAATATCCGTGTGATATCCGCCTGTTCATGGAAAAAAACGAAGCAGGTGAATGGAATACAGTCGGAAAGGCAGTGAGACGCGGATACAAACACGGGCTGCTGGCCAACTTGTCTGGCGGATCTGATGCGCTGACATTTGATTCTTGGTTTGAAGATATACCGAAAAAACAGCAAGTGGTCTTACTTGATGACGTGTTCTCGATTACACAGTCGGTTCCGTATTATCTTGACGAGCGCTACGGGCCGCTGTTTGAACTCGGGCTTGATATATGCCTTGCGAAGGACGGAAGAATTTGGATCTTGGATATCAATTCCAAGCCGGGCAGAAAGTCAATCTTGCGTGTTTCTCCCGAGCAAAAAGAACAGCTGTACACTTGTCCCCTAAAGCGCTGCCAATATCTGTTTTCTGAGCAAAGCCAGAAAGGAGTTCTTCCGCGTGAATCGTAAACGGTTTTTGATCGGCATAGACAAAAACAGTGAAAATACCCTGTTCCTGCCCTCTTCGCTGAAGCGAAACGGACTTTTGCATGCCGCGTTCGGGACGAAGGTTGTCAGATGCCACGTTTCTTACAGACAGCACTTGGACCAAACCGTGCTTCTCTCTGAAAATCTATTTCATGAGCTTTTGCTTCCCCACCGAAGCAGGGCTGACATTCTGATTCATGACCATACGGTGCATATCGGGCCGCTAATCGGCATCTTTACGGCGGGGTTTACCGTATCTCTTGAGCGTCCTTTTAAGGATCGTTCTCTCTTTTTTTCTAAGCTCGTCACGTTACACGAGCAAGCCGGGGGCTACTGCTTCGTTTTTGGCGCGCACCAAATCAATTGGAAGGAAGGCACGATTGAGGGGCTCCTCTACAGAGAAAACGGCTGGGAGAAAAAAATCGTCCCACTGCCGAACGTCGTTTATGACCGTTTGCCAAACCGAAAAATTGAAGATTCGCTTCTCTTGCAACATACAAAAAAGAGACTGATCGATGAATATCAAATTCCATGGTTTAATAAAACGTTTTTCAATAAATGGAGCGTTCACCAACTGCTCGAACAAGATCCGAGAACAGCCCCTTTCTTACCGAAATCCGAGCTGACACCATCTGAGGAGCGGATTGATGAGCTCTGCGCTGCATACAAAAAAGTTTATATTAAACCGGCTAACGGAGCACTCGGCACCGGCATTTATCAGCTGACAAAAACAGACGACGGCCTGACGGTGAAACATACAAATGACGCCAAAACGTTTTCTTCAATCGATTATTCCGATGCCGCCGCATTTCTGGCAGAATTTCGAAAACAGCACGACCCGTCTGACTTTCTCATTCAGCAAGGTGTGGATCTGATCAAATTTCAAGGCAAACCAGCGGATTTCCGTGTCCATACGAATAAAAACAGAAAAGGGAAATGGACGGTGACAGCCATAGCCGTCAAAATTTCCGGAGAAAACAGCATTACAACACATCTTTCTAATGGAGGAATAGTAAAAACACTTGCAGAAGTATACGATGATCCCGCTGAAAGAATTGAGGTCATTAAAAAGCTTTCTGCTGCGGCACTGACGGCAAGTCATGTGCTTCATGATCATATCGAGGGGTTTATCGGGGAGATCGGTTTCGATTTTGGCATTGATCAGAACGGTAAGGTATGGATGTTTGAAGCAAATTCACGTCCGGGCCGCAGTATCTTTTCTCATCCGAATTTGCATCATGTTGATTCTCTGACAAAACGAAGAAGCTTTGAATACGCGTCATATCTATCCGAGAAGGCGATCACCTCCCATGATGCGCTGTGGCCTTCGTAATCTGTCCCGCTTTTTTTGATAAAGCGGGCTTATCTTTGTCAAAAGCTGGGACAAACTGCATCACAAAGACCTCTTCAATGATGTTTTGAAACAGTGGTACAATGAACACAATTCGTTCGTATTCAGGTCAATTGATATCAATTTTAAGGAGCGTGGCCGTAATGATTTCTCATTTCAGCTGGAAACCTTTGTTCCAAAAAGAAAAGCTGCCCGGATGGAGAATTTCGTTTTATTATAAAGGAACCCATTATGAAGGCATCTATCATAAAAGCGGTGAGATTGAATGGGGAGATTTGTTTCCCGCCCGCGCTGACGAGCCTGCTCTTACAAACGAGATACATGAACTGATGCTTTTTCATATTTATGACTAGCTTAGCCTGAACGGCTAAGCTTTTTTTATGCCTTCTCAAGATTTACCACTCAATTCTCCGCATGAGTTTCCGGCCATTTTAACATAATACTAGTAACAAGCCGGCAAGCATTGGGTTACGCCGAGCGGCAGTGACACCCGAGACGGGTCCACAGACTGGTGCAACTCCAGTTAACCCAACCATACTAAACAAAAAGGAGATTTTACACATGGCTAACCAAAACTCTTCAAATGACTTACTAGTTCCTGGCGCAGCTCAGGCTATCGATCAAATGAAACTTGAAATCGCTTCTGAATTCGGCGTTAACCTTGGAGCGGATACAACTTCCCGCGCTAACGGTTCTGTCGGAGGAGAAATCACAAAACGTTTGGTATCTTTCGCTCAGCAGCAAATGGGCGGCAGAGTTCAATAACAATTCAATATATGGCTTTAGAGGGCGCGGTTTCCGCGCTCTCTTTATATTTGTCACCCTTTTTTCCTACTCCACATACCCTAGAAAAAAAGGGAGGGAATAAGGGTGGCATTCATCGCCTTTGTGAATTGGGAGCTGGTTCAGTTCGTAAGTATATCCATGATTCATGAATATGTTTCCCATCGTTCTGTCTATTTGTACAGGTATTCTTTCCCGCGCTGTTCAAACTGAGAACATCCTTTTATAATGAGGGGCAAGGAGGTTTTTTGATGAAAATCGCTTTATTTGGTGCCAGCGGCCGCGTCGGACAAGCCTTTTTAAAACAAGCTGCCGCAGATGAACAGTTTGACATTTACGCTCTGGTCAGATCTCAACATGCTGAGCTTCCCCTTCCAAAAGACCGAATCGTCATGGGGAACGCGCGCCTCCGGGAAGATGTGAAAAAAGTTGTGAAGGATGCTGAAATCGTGATCAGCTGTCTCGGCACAGATGGTGATGATACCCTGTCCGCAGCGATGGCAAATATAATCGCCATTATGAAAGAACAGCATATCAAACGGCTGATTACGATCGGTACCGCAGGCATTCTTGATTCCCGATATGAACCAGGAAAATACCGGTTTGAAACAAATGAATCGAAACGAAAGCTAACCCGTGCAGCCAAGGAGCATGCAAAAGTATACGAAATGCTAAAAGATTCCTCGTTAGACTGGACAATTATCTGTCCCACTTACCTCCCGGACGGAACAGCAACCGGCGTTTATCGTGTAGAGCGTGACGTTTTGCCGGAGGGCGGCACGAGCATTTCGGTCGGCGATACTGCTGATTTTCTATATCGTGAGCTCGTTACAGGAGAGTACGTCGGATACCGCGCCGGACTGGCTTATTAACTACATAAAAAAACCCAAAACATGATTGTTTTGGGTTTTTGAGCGTTATGCAATGGAATGTTTCTGGCCCTTTTGCAGCTCATACATTTGATAATATTGGCCTTTGACTGCCATCAATTCCTCATGATCTCCTCTCTCAACAATTTCTCCTTTATCGAGGACCAAAATCTGATCCGCGTTTCTGATTGTTGAAAGCCGGTGAGCGATGACGAAAGTGGTGCGTCCTTGTTTGACGACATCGAGCGCCTTCTGGATCACGGCCTCTGTCTCTGTATCAATGTGCGCCGTCGCTTCATCTAAAATCAAAATGGCGGGATCAAATGCCAAAGCTCTTGCGAAAGAAATTAACTGCCGCTCTCCAGAGGATAGCGTGCTCCCTTTTTCAATCACGGGTTCATTAATGCCTTTTGGAAGCTTTTCCAGAAGCGGCTCGGCACCGACTTGCCGCAGTGCTATTTTGATATCTTCTTCGGTCATTCTTTCGTCATCCAGACTTACGTTAGATCCGATCGTGCCCGAGAACAAGTACGGGTCCTGAAGCACAATGCCCATATGGGATCTGAGTTCCTGTCTTGACATGTTGTAAATGCTTTTCCCATCAATCAGAACATCCCCTTTTTGCGCATCATAAAAACGAAACAGGAGATTCAAAATCGAGCTTTTTCCTGATCCGGTATGGCCGACAAGCGCTACGGTTTCGCCTTTTTGCGCGGTAAAGGAAATATGTTTTAATACCTCTTCACCATCTTGATAAGCAAATGACACATCACGAAATTCAACCCGCCCCAACGCGCGCTCCTTCGCCGGTTCACCCGCTTCTTCCGTATTCTTTTCTTCAAGCAGTTCGAAAACACGCCCGGCAGAAACCCGTGCCAGCTCCAGCTTTGAAAACTGATTGACGATACCTGTGATCGGCTGAAATAACCGGTTTAAATAATCGACAAACGCGTACAGCACACCGACGGAAACAATCCCGACCGCATTCAGGCTTGCACCGCCAAAATGCCAGATCAAACTGACAAACGCAAGGTTCCGGATCACATTGACAAGATTATGGGACATTAAGGAGTTTAGATTCAGCATCCTGTTTTGAAAATAAAAATGAGATTCATTTAATTCCTCAAATTCTCTCATTGTTTCCTTTTGATGACGGAAAGCTTGAATAATTGTCATGCCTTGAATGGACTCATTCATTTTTGCGTTAATGTCACTGTTGATCGAGCGGATTTTTTGATTGTAATAAGATGCGTATTTCCGGTATATGACCGACCACAGCCAGATAATCGGCACAATTGCCAGGCACACAAACGCGAGCTTAACATCCAGCAGAAACAAAGCCGTGAATATCCCGAACATATAGATTCCGCTTGTCACAAATGTTGACAGCACTGTGACATACAAATCCCTGATGGCCTCCGTATCATTGGTAATCCGCGCAACCACTTTGCCGGCCGGAAGGTTGTCAAAATAGCGAATCGGCATTTTCTGTATGTGCGAAAACACGTCCTGCCTCATCTTTTGAATAATCCGATTGGCGCTCATCTGCAGCAAATAATGCTGTCCATATTGAAAGAAAACCGAAAACACAAGCAAGCCCCCATACAGGCAGATCAAAAACACCATTCCCTTTATTTCCGGCTGATAGAACTGGAAAAGCTCCTCTTTTGTCAGCTTTTCGGCAGCATATGTCCGGCTCTTGTCTCCATTTGTGATTGTCAGCTTTCCGTCAGAAACCGTTCTGTTCCCGTCAAAGCTGACAGCCTGATCAACAAAATAGAACGCCATTCCCACTTGATAAATATGCGCTTCTTTTTCTTGAGAAACAGGTCCCCTGATACGGTCTTCTCTGGCATAAGAAGTGCCATGGAACTGAACGGCGTTTTTATCTTTTTCCTCAGCTTCATACCATGTTTTTTCAATGCCGAGGATATGATCGTCAATCATTTTTTTGCCGATAAACGGCCCGGTCAGTTCTGCCCCGACGGCGACCGCAAGCAATAGGACGGCAGTGATCAGCAATTTTCGATATAGGAGTGCGTATCTCCATAACGTTTTTCCTGTTTTCATGCCCCTGCTCCCCCTTCTTCCGCAGTGAACAGCTGCTGTCTTTCATATTGTTCCCGGTACCACCCATTATTCGCCATTAGTTCTTGATGCGTGCCTCTCTCAGAAATCACGCCGCCGTCCATCACAAGGATCAGGTCAGCATGCTCTACCGCGGATAAACGGTGCGTCAAAATAAATGTCGTTTTTCCTTTGCGGTTTTCTCTGATATTCCTGATAATCGCTGCCTCTGTTTTGGCATCTACGGCAGAAAGCGAATCATCCAGGATCAAAATCTCCGGATTCGCCATAAGCGCTCTCGCAATCGAAATTCTTTGTTTTTGCCCGCCGGACAGCGCCACCCCTTTTTCACCAACCATCGTCTCCAAACCGGATGGAAGCATGTGTAAATCTTTTTCAAAATGTGCTTCGGCAATGGCTTGCTTAACCTCTTCATCACTTGCATCCTGTTTTCCGTATAAAATATTTTCTTTTACCGTCCGTGAAAACAGCAAATGATCCTGAGGCACATATCCGATCCATCCGCGGAGCCGGTCAAGAGGGATCTGCTGAATCGGTACGCCTGAGAATGTGATACTCCCTTCACCGGCAGGGTACTGGCGCAAAAGCTGCTTAATAATCGTTGTTTTTCCGCTCCCGGTTTTACCGGCAATCCCGACAGTCTGCCCTTTTCGTACCATAAACGAAATATCTTGAATATTGCCGCTTGTTGAGCTTGGATATGTAAAGCTGACATGGCTGAAAACGATATCTCCAGGCTCTTTCAATTCAACGGGCTGCTTTGAGTCCATCACGTCCGGTTGATAAGAAAGGGTATCATTTACCCGGTCTAATGACGCATTGCCCCGCTGCATCACATTAATGAGTTCACCGATTGCAAACATCGGCCAAATCATCATGCCGAGATAAACATTAAAGGAAACAAGCTCGCCAAGCGTCAGCTCGTTCCGGAACACAAGAAACGCTCCGTAGCCGAGCCCGATCAAATAGCTGGCACCGACAAGAAGCTTGACTGTCGGCTCAAACAGCGAATCAATAAAAGCCACTTTCATATTTTTCTGATAAACATCTGCGGTCATTTCATTAAACCGGCGGACATCATTTGTTTCCTGTACATACGCGCGAATCACCCGGACGCCCGAAACAGATTCAAGCACCCTGTCATTCAGCGCCCCGAACGCATTTTGGGCCTCCGTAAACCGTTCATGAATTTTACTTCCGTATAGACTGATTGCAATCGCCATAATAGGAAGCGGGATAATGGCGGCAAAGGTCAGCTTCCAGCTGATCAGAAATCCCATCGTCAAAAAGATCGTCATCATAAACATCGTAGAATCGACTAATGTCAAGATGCCAAACCCCGTCGTTAAACTGACAGCCTGAAGATCATTCGTCCCCCGTGCCATCAAATCGCCTGTCCGGTTTTTTTCATAAAACGGCGGCGACATGGCCAGAAGATGCCCCATCAGCTTCGTACGGAGAATTTTCTCCATCACATTCGCTCCGCCGAACAGCTGGTGCATCCAAAAATAAGACATGACATATACGACCGCCGTCAGCACAAAAAAGATACCGATATAAAACAGCAGCCCTTCCGCAGTAAACGCCCCCGATTTCATATCATCTATGGCGTTCCCCAAGAGCTTAGGCGGAAACATTTCAATGACATTGACTCCTAATAAAAGCACAATTGCAATCGTATAGCGCAGCCAGTGCGCTTTAAAAAACCAGCCAAGCTTTTTCAATACTGAAAACATCGATCCCCATCTCCTTTATCTCATCAGCCGCCTTCTATTTTTTCCTTGCTGCTTTTTTCGTTTAGTTTGACATGAGCTGCCTTCGCCTCTGTATTTGTCTTCACATCCCATACACCTGTCTTTCCTTAGATTTTGTATATAAAAAAGGCATGAAGCGTCAGCTCCATGCCTTTTTTAACCGATATGATATGCACAGCGCTTTTCAGCGCGCGGCTAGACTGAAAAAACCGTTCAATCAAACAGAACATGGGGTTTGCCGCACCAATATGAAACTGTTTTGCAAACACGCAAATTCCTTGGCATAGCAAACCCTCCTTCCATTCTGATTTCATCTTTTTTTCATCATATAAACAAAACCTTTTTTTGTCAATCATTACTTGAATAGGAAAAGGTTAATTGTACTCGAATCCGGGTATTGTGTTGTAAGACGTTTTTGAAAGGGTGAGAATGATGTTTCATGCTGACCGTATCATCGTTGCGTTTGACGGAAGTGAAAATAGTAAGAAAGCGCTGCAGACAGCCATCGATCTTGCTAAAACCGTAAATGCTGCCATTACCGTCGCCCATTCACATGATATGAAAGACAATCAGACCATCATCGACCCGCCGAGGCCTGCAGCAGGGGCAAGCTATATTGGCGGAGGCATGACAAGTGTTCCTGATCCGCTGATATCAGATGTTGCACCACCTGAGCCAATGATCTATGAAGACCGTACGGAAGAAGTCATCGCCGAAGCCAGAATGATGCTGAATGACCAGCAGGCTGATGGAAATATTGATATATTAGAAGGCGATCCGGCTGAATCAATTATCGAGTATGCAAACCGCATTTCTGCCGATATGATCGTAACCGGAAGCAGAGACCAAAACAGGCTGAAAAAGCTAATATTCGGAAGTGTAAGTGAAAAGCTATCAGCGAAATCGGATATACCCGTCCTGATTGTAAAGTGAGCACGCCCTGTGCTCGCTTTTTTAAATTCATAATTGTGAAAAAACATAGATTTTCGTTTTTTTCTGTTATAATGCTTTCGTGCCCAAAAGCACAAAAGCATTAAAGATAAATATGGGGTGTTATTTTGGATTGTCAAAAAAAGCTGACGTTTCCGTTAGCCGTCGGTTTATTTATATTTATGTTAGGAATCATTATTTCTTGCTTATTCTTGCTTCATACAGAACCACATATCCCGCTGTTTCTATGTGTTATCATGCTTTCAGCTGCCGGTTTATGGTTCGGTTTTTCCTGGAAGTCCTTAGAAAAAGGGATTACAGATGGGATCAAGAACGGCGTACAGCCAATTATCGTTCTGGCGCTGATCGGCATCTTAATCGGCGCTTGGATGTACAGCGGCGCAATACCGTCCGTAACGGTTTATGTCCTTTCCTTTATTGAACCCAGCCACCTTCTTTTGACTGCTTTGTTTTCCTGCATGATCATCAGCACGCTTGTCGGCTCAAGCCTGACAACTGTGAGCACGATTGGGGTCGCGCTGATCGGAGTGGCGAGCGCGGCCGGCGTTCCGCTTGAATGGACGGCAGGCGCGGTCATATGCGGCGCATGCTTTGGTGATAAAATGTCGCCGATGTCGGACACAACCAATTTTGCCGCCGGCATAGGCGAAATACCAATCTTTGAACACATTCGCCATATGATGGGCACTACTATTCCGGCTTTGCTCATCACCGTCGTGCTGTTTTACTTTCTCGGTTTATCTGTGTCAGCGGACACTGCTTCAACCGATGATATTCAACATGTCATAACCGGAATCAAGGATGCCGCAAACGTAACGCCGTGGGCGCTTCTTTCACCGCTCTTAGTCGTTTTGCTGGCGGTTAGGCGTGTGCCCGTGATTCCCGTGCTGACTGCCGGAATTATTTCCTCGGGAATTTTGACTGCTATTTTTGTACCTGACAGCAGCCTGCAGGCGTTTATGACAGCTTTGCAAAATGGCACGACGTTCGAAACTGACAATGAGGCCGCCGCTAAAATCATTAACAGAGGCGGACTGCAATCCATGATGGGCTCAGTCTCGCTCATTATGATTGCTTTTGCACTCGGCGGGCTGATGGAGAAAATCGGATTGATTTCCGCGCTATTGGAAGGTGTCATGAAAGGCATCCGCTCAAAAGGCCAGCTGATTGCGGCAACTGTCTGTTCAAGCATCGGCATCAATTTGGCAACCGGAGAACAGTATCTTTCAATATTAATACCGGGACAATCATTTAAAACCTTATACGACAAACAAAACATCCAGCGAAAATTTCTTTCCAGATCCTTAGAGGACGGCGGGACATTAATGAATCCGTTGATCCCTTGGGGAGTATGCGGTGCTTTTATGGCGAGCGCACTTGGTGTTCCCGTCATAGACTATATCCCGTTTACGTTCTTCCTCTATATATCGCCGATGATCTCCATTTTGGTTGGATTTATTAAAAAATAAAAAGAGCTCCGCGTGCAAAGCGGGCTCTTTTTTTATGTTTCATTATGAAATGCTTGCTGCCTGCTGAATGCTTTCTTGAAAAGCAGCCTGAAGCTGTTTTGTCACCGGTCCGGGTTCACCGCTTCCGACCGATTCTCCATCTAGCGTCACGACTGGAATGATCTCTGCCGTCGTTGACGAAATAAAGATCTCTTCCGCCTGTCTCAGTTCTTCCTCACTGACAGGCGTCTCTTCAAGCTCGATCCCGTTCTTTTTAATAAGCCCTAAAATATTCATCCGTGTAATTCCATTGAGAATGAGCCGATTAGCTGGATGCGTTCGCACCGTCCCATTGATCACAACATAAACGTTAGAGGATGTACCTTCCGTAACAGTGCCATCTCTTAGTAAAATCGTTTCAAACGCTCCTGCTTCATAGGCTTTTTGCTTGGTCATAACATTATACAGTAAATTCAGACTTTTAATGTCGCATCTCAGCCAGCGAAGATCCTCATCTGTAATGGCTGCCACTCCGTATGCCTGCTCTTGCTCCGGTTTTTTCACGGTAAATGTGTAAGCAGTAGTCTGCGGCTTAAGTCCAGATTCATACTGGTGTTTTCGCGGCGCCACACCTCTTGTTGTCTGAATGTATACCGCTCCCTCACTAACCGCATTCTCCTGTACAAGCTTTTGCAGGTCCCACTCTAAATCTTCTATACTGAACGGCAGTGACATTCCGATTTCAGCCGCACTTCTGAAAAAACGCTCCGCATGCTCGCGCAAGCCGAACAATACCCCTTTGTACACCCTGATAACCTCATAGATACCGTCACCAAACTGATAACCGCGATCTTCCAAATCGATCGAAGCTTCGCTGCGTTCGATCAGCTGGCCGTTGACTAAAACCTTCATAATAGCCCTCCCTTTTCGAGATTTCCCTGATGTTTTTCTAGCTGTCATTGTCACTTATTCTACCATATTGGACTAGCTGAAAAACAGAAAGATCCAAGAGATCTATAGCGGGAAGGAGTTTATTTTTTCCTTAAAATCTGATATTTCGACAAATTTTCTATGTTCTTTCCAGTTTTATTCCTGTATACTTGACTGGTAATACATAGGTTGTAAACATATGGCATCTTCATAAGCTGCCTGCTGTACAGCAGTATGTAGAGATTTTATGCCAATGGAGAGATTGTTATGCGACAAACAAGAGGAGACGCTTCTCCTTCTGCAGTTTCGCTTGCTTTTAAATTTGCAAGTTTAGCAGTTTTATGTGTGCTGCTTTTGCTTATGGTGATTCTGGGGTATTCCAACAGCTCATCGAAAGCAAAGGAAGTCACTGTCACCACAAACGGCCAGCTTCGCAATGAGAAGGAAAGCCTGAAGCTGAAAAACGACTCCCCCGATCTTCTGATCAAACATCTGCAGACAAAGCAGAACATGGGAGATAAGACGGTTTACTTAACCTTCGATGATGGCCCGTCAGCCTATACAACCCGCTTGCTCGACGTACTGAAAAGCGCTGATGTAAAAGCGACATTTTTTATGCTGTCACCGCGGATGAACGAATTCAAACAAGCGGTGAAAAGGGCAGAAAAGGAAGGCCACGCCCTCGGTTTACACGGCGTCACCCATAATAACAAATTGTTCTATCAAACACCGACATCTCCGTTAAAAGAAATGCAGGAGGCGCGTGACACGCTGCAAGACATTACAGGATATAAAACCGATCTTGTCAGAACGCCATACGGGAGCAAGCCGTCACTGACCGCTTCACAAATCCGCAATCTTGAGAAAGACGGTTTTGTGTACTGGGATTGGACGATTGACAGCATGGACTGGAAATACCGGAATTCAAAATATGTGACGGCAGTATTACAGCAGCTTGAGAATATGGAACACAGCCATTCAAGCAGGCCGTATGTCATTCTCATGCATGATCTTCCCGCTACCGTAAACGCGCTGCCGGCATTAATCAATAAACTAAAAGAAAAAGGCTATTCCTTCGGAGTGTTAGAGGACACCATGGTTCCTGTTCATGAATAAAAAAGTGAGGCGCACGCATATGGCGGCCTCACTTTTTTATCCCCAAACTTTGGGCAAACTCCCCAACTTTTTGATGGATAACCATGTCAAACAAGCTGTCGCAATACGTCGGCTCGAGGTTAATGATGACTTTCTTCAGGCCGGGAATCCGGCTTGCGTCCTCAGGCACAAATCTCGCCGGAGCAACTTCGAGAGACGTGCCGATGACCAATAAAAGATCTGCTTGATCCAGCTTTTCATAAAGGGTGTCAAAGTGCAAGACGGCATCGCCAAAGAGAACAACATCGGTTTTTAATACCGTTCTGCAAATGTCACCATCTTTTCCGGGCGCCGTGCACTCTGGCACCTCCCGCTCCAGCAAATGAGGGAGATCATAACGGGCGCCGCATGCCGGACAAGCTGCTGTCTGGATAGAGCCATGCAGTTCGTACACATGTCTGCTCCCGGCTTTTTTATGGAGACCGTCAATGTTTTGCGTAAAAATATCGACCTGCTTCCCTTCTTTCTCCAGCTCAGCTAAAAGCAAGTGCCCTTCATTCGGTTCAAAGCTGCCGCTCATTTTCATCTGGAACAATTCTTTGAATTTAGGCCAAAACAGACGTGGATGGTGTAAAAAGTAATCAAGGCTCATCGCTTCCATTCTTGAGGCATCCTCCGTCCAAATGCCCCCGGCTGAACGAAAGTCGGGAATCCCTGATTCTGTGCTCATCCCCGCTCCGGTCAGCACGATAATTCGCTGCGCTTCATTTAAAATATTTCTGAATGCTTCCAACTCAACACCGCCTTTTTTCTCTTATTTTACCACGAAAAAAACTCCGCCTCTGTCAGACGAAGTCTTTCCCTTTTAAGCCCGTTCCTTTTCCTCTTTATTCAGATTGACTTGGAACGGATCGTTTTGGTGCTTTTGCTTTACAAAAACCATTTGGCCGGGGTATGCAAACTCAACACCTTCTGCGGCGAGAATTTCAATAATTTTATAGTTGATATCCTCTCTAACATCAAGGTTTTCAGCCCAAACCGTTGTTTTTGTATAGAAGTTGAAAAATAAATTGTAGTAGCTGTCGGCAAACGTATCAAAGTTGACCATGATCGTTTCATTATCAACGCCCTCATGTTCTAAGAGCATGGTTCTGAGAGAACGAATGGAGCGTTCAAGGTTCTCAATCGGCGTTGCATAGGACACATGGATGGAAAACGTGATCTGGCGTTTGGTCATTCTCGTCCAGTTCGTGATCGCTTCCATCGACAGCGTAGAGTTCGGCACCGTTACAAGCGCCCCCTGTGCTGTTCTGAATCTCGTGCTCCTGAAGGTAATATCTTCTACTGATCCGGTTACTGTCGACGTCTCCACCCAGTCACCGATGGTAAACGGCTTTTCAGTAATGATAATGATACCGCCGAAGAAGTTGCTGATGGTATCCTTCGCTGCAAGCGCAAAAGCCAGCCCGCCAAGACCTAGGCCCGCCACAAACCCGTTGACATCATAATTGAATTCCTGAGCGATCACACTGACACTGAGCGCAATGATGACAAAACGGAGCAATTTGGATAAAAACGGCGCCAGAATGTCATCCATGTCCAGCTCGAAGCGCTGATTCACCTTATGGAAAATAAACGACGACGCTGCGGTCAAATTACAAAGCCCCCAGCACAATAACGCAACAATCAGTGAGCGATATATTTTGCTGATGACCGGCATTTGTTCGTCTAAAAACGGTGAATACCGGATCGCTAAAAACAGCCCTAAGGCAACAAAAAACCATCTGGCCGGCTTTTCAAACGCCAGAACCACCTGTTTGAAAATTTCTGTTTTCGGCCGGTTTGTCAAATTAAAAAGCAGGTTAAAGAAATATCTTGTGAACAATTTTCTGAGTATAAGAAACACCAGCAAAATCGCCAAGCTGATGCCGATTTGTATGATTTTATCAAGCGTGAAATATTGCTGCAGATAATCTGGCATGACAGTCTCCCTTCTATTTAAATCGAATGTTTATTATACTAAAAGATTCGTAAAGATGCTCTTCTAAATGTCTTTTTACAGCACAAAACCCCGGCGTTCCGCCGGGGTCATTTCTCAATTCATCTATCAGCCAGATTCAATAGGGACAGTCACTTACTTTTTTTCGTTTGTGTCTGATCAAGGAGAGTTGCTTTTTGCATTTCAGCATCCGTTTCGGCTTTAATTCTTTCCTCCACTCTGATTCTCCCTTTTCCCATGATCTCGCCTCCTTTTTTGCTATTATAAAGTAACAGAATGTTTTGTGAATATGTCGAAAGGCCTAATTTCCTGGCGAAATATGTTCTGATGCGCTGAGTGTCTTTTTTTAGTTATACGCAGCCCTCAGCCCGGACCATTCCGATTATGGCAGAAAAAATTCACCAGTTTGTATCGCCGCGCATATATGGATTTGATACAATAACAGAAATGCCCATACGAGGAGCTGACTTAGCTTGTACACCATTGCCCATCGCGGAGCATCAGGTTACGCTCCGGAAAATACGTTTGCCGCATTTGACCTTGCGGCGGAAAAGAATGCAGATATGATCGAACTGGATGTCCAGCTTACAAAAGACAGGCAGATTGTTGTGATACACGATGACAGGGTTGACCGAACAACAAACGGCTCGGGTTTTGTTAAGGATTTTACATTGGAGGAATTGCAAAAGCTCGATGCAGGAAGCTGGTACGGCCCCGCTTTTCAGGGAGAGCGCATTCCAACCTTGGAAGCGGTACTTAGGCGCTACCATAAAAAAATCGGCCTTTTAATTGAATTAAAAGGCCATCCATCTCAAGTCGGAATTGAAGAAGAAGTGGGACAGCTGTTAGAGCAATTTTCTTTTTCTATCAACAATATTGTCCAATCCTTTCAATTCCGCTCCGTCCAGAGGTTCCGTGAGCTTTATCCATCGATTCCGACAGCAGTCATTACAAGGCCCAATTTTGGCATGCTGTCCAGAAATCAGCTGAAGGCCTGCCAATCTATCGCAAACTATGTCAATATAAAATACACACGACTCAACCGGCTGATGATCGCTTCCGCCCATAAAAATGGCTTAAAAGTATTCGCATGGACTGTCAAGAATCAAAAGATAGCAGCAAAATTACAAGCCATGGGTGTGGACGGCATCGTAACAGACTACCCGGATTTCATCAAAAAGGATGGAAAACATGAAAATATATAGCGCAGTTTTTATCGGAGGCGCGCTTGGCGCCTGCCTCCGATACGGATTAAACATGTGGATACACACCGATCAATTCCCGGCAGCAACCTGGCTGGAAAACGCGGCAGGCAGCCTTCTATTAGGCATTCTGACCGGTTTTTTTATGATCAGGGCAAAACGGCCTCTGCTGTCGGCTTTTTTAGGCACCGGCTTTTGCGGCGGATTTACGACAATGTCTACGTTTTCTAAAGAAACGGTGATGCTATTGCAAGCACAATCCTCACTGGCTGTTTTGTATATGGCAGTCTCACTGATATCGGGAATCGTTCTTGCACTGATTGGCGTTCTGGCGGGACGGCGCATAGCAGGCATTCTGCTAAGAAAGGGGCTGCAGGAAAGATGACACTAGCGGGTATCTTCATAGCGGGCGGTCTTGGCGCGATGCTGCGCTTCTGGGTTGGCAATGTCATAACCGCCAAATCCAAAGGTCTCAGCCTGCCCATCGGCATAGTAACAGTCAATATTCTCGGAGCTCTCGGGCTTGGAATATTCACAGGGCTTCACGGTACAAATGCTTCGGCCTCCCTCATCATCGGCACGGGTTTTTTTGGCGCCTTCACGACCTTTTCCACTTTCAGCGTTGAAAGTGTTCAGCTCCTGCTGGCCAAACGCGTAATGGAAAGCATCCTGTACATCGCCCTGACGATTTGCGGGTCGCTTTTGGCATTTTGGTGCGGCTGGACAATTGCAACGTAAAAAAACCTTGAGCTTATTTCTCGCTCAAGGTTGCACTGTTCAGCATCACAGGCTCGGGCATTGGCAGCGTGTGGTGCGCCGTAATCCCGGTTGTGTTGCCAGCTTCTTCTTTTATATCGATTTGTTTGATTAATCGGCCGTCCATCTTCAGCACCTTTATCGTATATGAACCGATGCGGATGGATTCACCAGCCTCAATATCGATGTTTTCTTTTAATATCAGTCCGCCGATCGTATCGACGTCCTCTTGAATCGATGCGCCAAGAAGGCTGTTCACCTGATCGATCCGAACCTTTCCGTCCATCACATAATGGCGATCGCCAAGCTTTTGGATCAGCGGCTGTTCATCTTCGTCAAATTCATCTCTGATCTCGCCGACAATTTCCTCAAGAATATCCTCTGTCGTCACAAGTCCCGAGGTTCCTCCGTATTCATCAGACAATATGGCCATATGAATACGTTCGCGCTGCATTTTAATCAGCAAGTCATGAACCGGGATGGTTTCCATCACTTCGATTACGGGTCGCACATACGGATGGATCGTCATCTTCATTCGTTCCTCTTCTGTCATAAACAGCAAATCGGAAAACAAATGCTTCGTATTAACCAAACCGATGACACTGTCTTTGTCCCCATCTGTGACAGGCCAGCGCGTGTATTTTTCCTTCAGCATGACTTCAAGCATCTCGGCCATTGTCATCTCTGTTGACACAGCTGCCATTTCCTTCCGCGGTATCATAATTTCTTTGGCGATCCGATTATCAAATTCGAAAATTTTATTTACATATTTATATTCAGACGGATTAATCTCTCCGTTTTTTAAACTCTCAGACAACAGCATTCTGAGTTCTTCCTCAGAATGGGAACCGTCATGTTCTGACGCAGGCTTTAAACCGAACATGCCGCATAAAAACCGCGCCGATCCATTGAGGATCCAAATAAACGGAAACAGGAGCAAATAGAATAAACGCAATGGACCCGCTATCAGCAAGGTCAGCTGTTCAGCCTTTTGAATCGCGACCGTTTTCGGGGCAAGCTCACCTACAACAACGTGCAGGAATGTAATCAAGCCATATGCGACCGCAAATGAGATCGCATGAGAAACCGATTCCGGCAGGCCGAGCGGTTCAAACAATGGATGCAGCAGCCGTTCAAATGCCGGCTCCCCCAACACGCCAAGCCCGATTGATGTCAATGTAATGCCCAGCTGGGATGCGGATAAATATTCATCCAAATCTGTAATGACACGCTTTGCGAGTATCGCCCGTTTGTTTCCTTCCGTTATAAGCTGATCTATTCTGGATCTCCTTACTCTAACAATCGCAAACTCGCTCGCAACGAAAAACGCGGTTAAAGCAATGAGCACGCCAATTAAAATCAGACTGTCAATATCGTCCATTTAACCTTATCCCCCTCATGGAAAGGATAAGGAGTCACCTCCTGATATAATCATTTTTCCTTAACATTGAGGTACGCGGTGTATTGTAGCCTAAGCAGAGGGCCCCATCATACCACCTCCAAGTCAAAGTTTGATTATAATTTGTATATTTTATTGTAACACAACTCATTCCAAAAATGATTTTTAATTTTTAGACTTTTGTCAGGCACAGCCTGTCAATTCTATTGCCTGTTTGGATTGGAAGAGGAAGGGTTTTGTGAATAAAAAAGAAAACAGCATTTAAAGCCGTTTTCTTTTTCTTTGCTTTCCTAAGCAAAATCCCTATATAAGGATATGAAAATATCCCGTGAGTTTTTAATCTGCTCGGTCGGCACGCTGAAGGATAAACGGAAGTGCCCTTTCATTCCAAAACCGCTGCTCGGCACGATTAATAGTTTGTATTTTTGGGCGGCATGCACGCAAAATGCGACTTCATCCTCAATTGGCGATTTCGGAAAAACAAAGAAGCCACCCTTTGGCATTTCAAATTCAAAACCGGCTTCCTTTAAAATGCCGACCATTAAATCCCTGCGCTCTTTATAAGCGCTTGCGTCTACTCTTAAATCACCCATTCTTGCCACAGCCCGCTGCATCATGACAGGCGCATTCACAAATCCAAGCGTTCGATTACAGTACACAAAAGCGTTGATCAAAAGGCCGGCATCCGGCATCTTGCTGTCTAAACCGATATACCCGAGCCGCTCCCCGGCTATACCAAGATCCTTACTGAATGAGCTCGCCAAGATCACACGATGATACGATTGAAACGGATTTGCCAGCTCTTCATCATAGATTAATTGACTGTACGGTTCATCAAACAGCACATAAATCGTCTGGCCGCTCTTCTCTTCTATTTCTTTTAATAAAGCGCCTAAATCATCTATATTTTTCTGGCTGAGTACGGTACCTGTCGGGTTATGAGGTGTATTGAGAATCAGCCCTTTCGTCTTTGGATTGATCGATTGCCTTACCGCTTCAATATCGATCTCGAACCGGGACGTCAACGGGCAGCTGACAGCCTTTCCACCGTAGTTCTCAATATACAATTTATACTCGGCAAAATAAGGTGCGAGAATAATGACCTCTTCTCCCGGGTTTACGATACTTTTTAACGCGACATTTAATGCGCCACCCGCGCCCACCGTCATGACGACGCGTTCCGCCGAGAATTCTGCTTCAAAACGGGAAGCCAGAAATTGCGCGACTTTTTCTCTCGCTGCCGGAAGCCCTTGGTTTTGTATGTATCCGTGATGGCCTTTTTCAGCTTCCTCTATTAACGCTCTTTTAAAAGCTTCAGGCGGTTCAACAATCGGGTTGCCGAGTGAAAAATCAAATACCTGGTCATCCCCGAACTCTTTCTTCAGCCTTGCGCCTTCATCAAACAGCTTGCGAATCCATGAGCCTTTATTTAAGTTTTCTTCAATTTCCCGGGATAACCCAGCCAATATCATCTGTCCCTTCCTCATATAAAAGTTTGAAAATTCTATCTTTCTATGTTACTTCAATCAGATGATGAATTCCACAACTTCCAGTTCCCGTCTGGAAAAAAACAATAAACTTGTGCAAGACACCATTCATATATTAAACTATTCTCATAACTATAACGTGATGGTTGGGAGGGATATAGATGGGGCTGAGACTTATCGCATCAGTGAACTAGCGGCACTTGCCGGAGTAACGAAACGAACAGTTGATTATTATACGAATATCGGTCTGCTTACGCCGGCCAGATCCTGTTCAAATTACCGTTACTACGACGAAAATGCACTCAAACGGCTTATATTTATTGTAGATTGTAAGAAGCAGCGATTGGCCCTGTCCGATATTAAAGATCGACTGGAGAACCAGTTTCCCTCTTCAGCTAAACTTGATGATGAAATTGGAAATCTGGCATTAGAAATTGATCATATGAATCAAAACATCTCCGGAATCTTGCATCGGTTTGAACGGCTGAAGCCCGAGGATCGTGACAAGCTGAAAAGCAAGCTCCCGCCCGAAAAGCTCGCCGTGTTCCAATCATTTATGCTGCTGTTAAGTTAAAACCATTCTATCTAACAGGAGGTGTTACCTTCATTCTCATTGCTAGAATGAAGGTTCTAATTGGACATAGTGAATTTGATTTTAGTTGCTGTTTTAATCGCCCTGACGGCATTTTTCGTGGCATCTGAGTTTGCCATTATCAGAATCAGAGGCTCACGGATCGATCAGCTGATCGCGGAAGGAAATAAAGCAGCAATAGCCGCAAAAAAAGTGACCACGCATCTTGATGAATATTTATCTGCGTGTCAGCTCGGAATTACATTGACTTCCATCGGATTAGGGGTTTTAGGTGAATCAACGATTGAAAGGATGCTTCACCCGCTTTTCGTACAATTGAACGTTCCAGGTTCCCTTTCACATGTCATATCGTTTATTTTTGCGTATGCCATTATCACGTTCCTGCACGTTGTTGTCGGAGAACTTGCACCTAAGACAGTCGCTATCCAAAAGGCGGAAGCAGTGTCTATGCTGTTTGCGAAACCGTTGATTTGGTTTTACCGCATTATGTTCCCGTTCATTTGGCTTTTGAACAATTCCGCACGGTTATTGACAAAAGCATTTGGCCTGGAGACCGTTTCAGAAAACGAACTCGCTCACTCTGAAGAAGAGCTGCGAATCATTCTGTCTGAAAGCTATAAAAGCGGTGAAATTAACCAGTCAGAGTTTAAATATGTGAATAAAATCTTTGAATTTGATGACAGGCTCGCGAAAGAAATTATGATTCCGCGGACCGAAATTGTCAGCCTTCCGCATGATATCAAGATTTCTGAAATGATGGACATCATTCAGATTGAAAAATATACCCGCTACCCTGTAGAAGAGGGCGATAAGGATAACATTATCGGGGTTATTAATATTAAAGAAGTGCTGACCGCCTGCATCAGCGGCGAGGTATCTGTTGATTCCACCATTTCTCAATTCGTCAACCCGATCATTCATGTCATTGAATCTGCGCCGATCCAAGATCTGCTTGTCAAAATGCAAAAAGAAAGGGTCCACATGGCCATCCTGTCTGATGAATACGGCGGGACTGCCGGGCTCGTGACGGTTGAAGACATTATCGAAGAAATCGTCGGCGAAATCCGCGATGAATTTGATATTGATGAAATCAACGAAATCCGCAAAATCGGCGAAGGCCATTATATTCTTGACGGAAAAGTGTTGATCGATCAAGTAAACGACCTGCTCGGCATCCATTTAGAGAACGAAGAAGTCGATACAATCGGCGGCTGGTTCCTTACCCAAAAATACGATGTTGAAAAAGGCGATTCTATCATTGAAGAAGGCTGCGAATTTATCATCAACGAAATTGACGGTCACCACGTCGCTTATATTGAAGTTAAAAAGCTTGCGGCTGAAGAGCTGGTCGAAGCTGGAGAACCGAAAGAAGCATAATGTGAAAAGACACCTTTTATTGAGGTGTCTTTTTTATTATGTTTTGTTTTAGCCTCCCCATTCTGCTCCTATGAAAACTGTTGCTAATAAAACGCTAATCCTCGGGAAGTCTAATCAGGGGGTTCGATCTCATTTAAAACAAGAAAAAGGAGTGAAAACATGAAAGTAGTGGTAACTGGGGCAGCAGGCAAAATAGGACGGTGGGCCGTAAGAACAATATTGGAGGCCGGCCACGATGTGACAGCGTCAGATCGATTATTAAGAGAAGAATCAGCATCGAAAAAATTTATTCAAGCAGATTTGCGGGATTATGGCCAGGTATGCCAGCTTATTATGGGCTGTGATGCTGTGGTCCACCTCGGGAATATCCCGACCGATGTCAGGAATACATCCCAGGCGATATTTGAAAATAATATGCTCGTTAATTTTAATGTCTTGGAAGCCTGTAAAGATTTTAAAATCCCTAAGCTGGTATGGGCCTCAAGTGAAACGGTGCTGGGATATCCGTTTGTCCCGAAAGAGCTCAGCTACCTTCCTGTAGACGAGGAGCACCCGACGATCGTAAAATCATCGTATGCCATGGCAAAACGGCTGACTGAAATTCTCTCAGATATGTATTCAAAGCTTACCAAAACACAAATTGTCACTCTCCGTTTTGCGAATATATATGAGCCTGATGAGTACGAAAAAATCCCTGGCATGCACTGGAACGAGCAGCAAAAAGAGATACAAAAGAAAAATGCATGGGCGTATTGCGATGTAAGAGATGCAGCACACGCTTGCCTCCTTGCAGTCGAAAAAAATAATCTCGGGAACGATGTCTTCCATATTACTGCGCCGGACACCATCATGAAAGAACCGAGTGAAGACTTAGTTAAGCGGTTTTTCCCGGATGTCTCTTTAAAAAGAGATATAAAAGGATATGAAACGCTGATGGCAATCGATAAAGCGAAAAAGATCCTTGGTTATGAACCGCGTTATACATGGCGTTCTGTATTAAACAATGACGGCTCACTCAAAGCACTGCCAGAGGATCAGCTTTCATTATCCAAAATATAAAAACAAAAAGCAGCAGATGTTCAATGAACGTCTGCTGCTTTTTTTATATCATAATCTTCTAAATTGATGTCTACATCCATTTTGAGAGCCAGCTTTGCCAGCTGCAGCCCCATATAGGGCCCCATTGTCAAACCTGACGATCCAAGGCCATTTGCTGCTATGATCCCATCCCAGCCGGGAAGGGGTCCGATCACCGGCACATCACCTGGTGTAAAGGGGCGTAAACCGACTCTTGCTTCTTGAAAGGTGCTATTTGCTAAACCAGGAGCCATTTCTAAACCTTTGTTCAACAATTCCTGCAGCCCGCCGGCCGTTATCCGTACATCATGTCCTTCTATGTCATCTTCACGAGTTGCTCCGATGGCTATTCTCTTGTCAGCATAAGCTAACAGATATTCCTTAGAAGGCGGCATCACAGCCGGCCAGCTGTCCATATCATTTGCGGCCGGAACCTGCACATATACGATTTGCGCTTTTTGCACGCTTACTTTGAAGCGAATGCCCAAAGGTTCCAGCAATTGCTCTGCCCATACACCTGCACAAACAATCACCTCATCAGCAGCATAACGTTCATCACTCACGGTTACTCCTGTCACTCGTTTCGCATGATATTGAAGTTTGGCATCGCCTGTTAAAAAAACGGCGCCCATTCTTTGAGCTGAACGCACTAATGCATCTCTCAGCACTTCGCCATCCACTCGGGCAGCTCCGCTTATATGAATGGAATGGTACCGTTTAGCCAGCAGCGGAAACATGCCAGCGGTTTTCATTTCAGATAGAAAGGAAATCTCACCGATTTCCGGGGCATCTTGTTTGCGTTCCTGCACCCGTTTTTCAATTTTCTCTACCTTTTCTTTCTCGTGATGGATACTAAGAGCACCAACAGGAGCATAACCCGTTTCTTTCTCGCCTTCTTTTCTAAGCTCCTCTATGAAGCTGGGGTAAAAGTGTGCTCCTGCCTTTGCCATTCTGTACCACGCCTGATTTTGCCTGGGTGACAGCCACGGACAAATAATGCCTTTCGCCGCATGGGTGGCCTGTCCCTTATCTTTCCGATCTATAACAAGAACCTCAGCCCCCATTTTGGCTAACTGATATGCAGTTGACGCTCCCAGAATTCCAGCTCCGACTACGATGATTTTTTTCATTTTCCGTAACCTTTCCCAATAGTCAATTCCTCAATTAGTATAGCTAATTGCCGAGGAACTTATAAACAATCGGGAAATTAGTGAGTAGAAGTACTGATGGTTTATAACTGCTCAAGCTTCTTTTCAAGTTCTTTAATACTGTTATTCAAAGCCTCTGTCATAGCTGCAAGTCTTTCCTTTGACGGCAGGTGGGCAAAATCAGCCTGCTGAAGAGGCTCACCGATAATAAGCTTCATTTTTCCTTTTTTGAACAATTCCTTTCCGCTTGAGGGCCCTTTATAAGCAGCGGGAACGAGCGGCGCTTTCCCCATTTGCGCAATCGTCACCGCACCTCTTTTCAAAGGCACGTCCTCAGAGGTTCTTGTTCCGCTTGGGAAGATACCGACGATCTCTCCTTCTTTCAGCAACTTAATCGGTGTTTTAATACTGCTTGGCCCGGGATTTTCCCGATCTACCGGAAAGGCATGAATTTTCTGCAGAAACGAACCGATCCATTTATTTTGAAAAAGCTCTTTTTTCGCCATGTAGTGTATTTGATAAGGAAGAATCCCGACTCCGAGTGTGATCACATCAACCCAGCCGGAGTGTGTACACGCGATGACAAAACCTGAATCGGCCGGAAGGTTTTCTTTGTTATACACCTTCACTCCTCCGCGAAGAGAAAGAATAACTTTTAAAGCATTTGCACAAAACTTATACATATCGCACTTCCTTTGTCGTAATCAATGATTCTTACTGTTACTTATTATAACAACATTTTTTATTACCTGGTACTAATTTTTATGATTTCTCCGGTTAAAACGCTAAAAAGCTGAGGATTCACCCTCAGCTTTTGTTATATTTCCTCCCTGGTCGGCGGTGCCATAAACTCCGGCCCGACCGGGTCTGATATCGTATTTTCTAATATGGCATTGATGTTGTTATAATCTTCACTGCTCAGCGTCCAATCTGTAATCTCTGATACCGCCTCAACCTGCTCAGGCTTTCTTGCTCCCCAAAGAGCAATATCCGCTCCCGGCTGATCTAAGATCCATCTGACGGCCAAGTGAATCACTGATTTTCCATAACGTGTCTTCGCCAGCTCATCCAATTGTTTGACAGCGGAAAGATACTCTTTAAAGCGGGGCTTCTGGAATTTCGGATCGTGATTTCGCAGATCGTCGCCCTCAAATGGATACTCTTCGGTCATTTTTCCTGTTAACAGCCCTCTGCATAAACTGCCGTATAATAACGTTGTGATCTGTTTGTCTTTTGCATACGGAAGAACATTCTCTTCGATTTCTCTTTCAAACAGATTATATGGAGGCTGTACCGTATGAAGCGGTGCAGCGGCGCGAAATGTATCCATTTGCTCAACTGAAAAATTACTGACGCCAATCGCCCGGATTTTCCCCGCATCATATAATTCCTTCATTACTTCTGCCGTTTCTTCAATTGGCACAAGCGGATCAGGCCAATGCACCTGATAAAGATCAATATAATCCGTTTGAAGCCGCTTCAAAGAAGCCTCGACTTCCTCTATGATTCTCGCTCTGTTCGCGTGACGGAACAGCTGGTTGTTCTTCCAGTCCAGAGCCGTTTTCGTTGCGAGAATCACCTGATCTCTTTTGCCGTGCTCCTTGATCGCCTTGCCGACGATTTCCTCGGACTGCCCGAAGCCATAAGCCGGCGCGGTGTCAATCAGTGTAATCCCCTGATCAAGAGCGGCGCGGATTGTTTTGATGGATGTTTTTTCGTCAGTGCCTCCCCACATCGTTCCGCCAATCGCCCATGTACCGAGGCCGATTCTGGAGGCTTTGATTCCTGTATCTGCAATACTGGTATATTCCATTATGCCACTCCTTCACTTTTTCACTATCTTTTCCCCTCTGGCAAAAATGTTAAACATTTCTCGGTACTATCTTTCGCGGCCATTTTTGGTTACTATATAGGAATGGTGTTTGATTAGGTATAAAAAAGCCGTTTGCACGTAATGTGCAACTTTAAACCTTTCTTATGCGTGTATAAGATAGAGGGGAGAAAAGGCAGTGACGATCGATGAAATTTACCAAATGTACATGAATGATGTTTATAGGTTCCTGCTCTCCATGACTAAAGACAAGCATCTTGCCGAAGACTTGCTGCAGGAAACCTTTATGCGGGCATACATACACATTCACTCCTATGATCACAGCAAAGTAAAGCCCTGGCTTTTTCAAGTGGCGCGAAACGCCTTCATTGATTACGTCAGAAAGCATAAGAAAGAAGTAACCATATCTGATGACTTGATCGGAAGCCTCTTTCAAAATGCTGTTCAGAGCCCTGCCCATCAGGTAGAGATAAAGGAAGTGCTGACTGGTTATATGTCCGAGCTCCCCGATAATTATCGGGAGGCCTTAACGCTATATTATTTAAAAGAGTTAAATTACAAAGAAGCATCCCATATTATGAATATTTCAGAGGCGAATTTTAAAAGTGTTTTATTTCGCGCCAGACAGCGGCTGAAAGCACTTTATAATAGAGGTGTTAATGATGAATGAAGAATTTAAAAAGCGTTTTGATCAATATAAAAATGGGGAAATGAGCGACCAGGAAATGACCGCATTTGAGGAAGAACTTGAGAAGCTAGAAGTGTATCAGGAACTGATTGACAGCGAGCTAGAGGACGATAACGATTGGGATGTCAGCATCAGTCCTGAAAAACAAAAAGCGATTTTAGCCTACGGCAAACGCAAGTCTTATTTGCGAATTTCTGTACTTGCCGTCATTTCGACATTGATGATTTTGCCGCTTTGTACGCTGGGAAGCTACCTCTATTACGGAATGGGAGGAAAACACAGCACTGGCAATGAGTTTATGGAAACCGCCGCAGTCACTGTAGCCCTGACCATGCCGAATGTTCTTGTCGATACATCCGGACTGAAAAGCCAAGTAAAGCTGTTTGGCATGAATACGGAATTCCCGCTGCAAAAGCAAATCGGCACGAAGACAGCTGCCGTAGGGAATGAACGGGTTGAAATGTTTTATGATAAAGTGAAAGCGCCGGCCGTTAACTACTATGACTTAGAAGTGAATAAAACCGGCCATTACTTTACACACCCATCAAATGCATCAGAACAAACAACTGCAAAAGCAGAAAAAACGTTAAAGACATTACCTGAAGGAACGGTTTCCGAGGTCTATCTTTCATATGACCGTGCATACCCGACAAAAGAAGTGTATAACAAGTTCAAAGGCTATGATGTGAGCTTCTTGTGGAATGCAATTGAAACAGAGAAAAATACAAATGAGACAGTGTACACAGAACCTCTTGGCTATCCTGGGAAGGATTCAAAGTTCTTGGCCGCACTTAATACAAAAGGCAAGTCAAATGGCGATCAGTTTATCAACGCCCTGAAATTCATGTCCAAGCACGAAAAATGGGCGCAGGTCATTTCAAAACGAAAAGACCTGAATGTGGATAACCGATTGGATTATGTCGAGAAAAACGGTGTCAATGTATACGGGTCGGTCGTTACAGGACCAACCAAGGAAATCCAGCGCATGCTGAAAAACAAATCTGTAAAATCAGCGAATGTCGGCGAGGTGGAATTATGGAACTGGTAAGAATTTTTAAAGAACACAATGTATTCGGCTGGATCTCTGTCGGGACAGCGGTTCTGTCCCTGCTCTTACTGAATTTGGCGATTATCAGCAACGTCACATTTTATTCCTATCAAATGCTTCCGTTCGCCATGGCTGCCGTTCCGTTTGGCGTTATTGAACTCTTCATCAAGAGAGGACGCACAGGCCCCGGCCTGCTCGGCGTCATCTTGAATCTCTTTGTGATCATTTGTGTGTATACCATTGTATCTGTAGATACCAATTTACAGTTTGGCTTTTAAAAGAAAAAGACGCCTCTTCAGGCGTCTTTTTTTAATTACACCTGCTTTCGAAACAGGTAACTTTCTATAGTAAAACCCATTTTGTCTGTATAAAACCGGTGTGCGTCTTTACGCTGAAGGCCAGATGAAAGACTGACAAAGCCAAATCCGGCTTTTCTCGCCCAGTCTGCGGCATAATCTAAAAGCATTTTGCCGTATCCCTTTGATCGGCAAGGCGCGGTTGTCACAAGATCCGCAATCCATAAGTGCTCCCCTTTATGAATGGAAACTCTCGGCAGCGCGCCGCACAGCGCCCTGATTGCTGTATCCTCATATAAGGCAAACAGCATATACGATTCTTTCTGCACACAGGCTTCAAGCCTTTGTAAATATGTCTCTTCATCCAGTTCTGTTCTCAATTCACTCATTACCGGATACGACTCGGCCCATTCTTCTATCGTGGTTAGTTGTTTCATATGAATCATCTTCTCAATCCCCTTTCCTTTCGTTACAATGATCATAGCGAATAAATGGCATTTGCCAAATAGCCAATATTAGAAAAGTTGACCATGCCAGATACAAAGGAGATATGAGATGGATATCACGCCGTTTCTTGATAAAAAAAGCAAAACACCGCTGTATGAGCAGCTTTATACCTTTTTCAAACAAGAAATTTCACACGCGCGAATCACGAAGGGAACAAAGCTTCCGTCAAAACGCAGGCTCTCCGGCTCGCTCGGTGTCAGTACGGCAACAATCGAACGTGCTTACGAGCAATTAACTGCTGAAGGCTATGTCAAAAGCAAGCCAAAAATCGGCTGGTTCGCGGCGGGAGTAGAAGCAGACTTCCCGGCGGCTCCTGACCATTTTCAGCAGTCTATGCGACAGGTTATAATTGAAAATAAAGCACCTGCTATTGACTTTCATCAAGGCAATGTTGATCATGTCCACTTCCCCTTTAACGCCTGGAGAAAAAGTACGGCAAAAAGTCTGGATCGCTATTCCGGATCGTTTCACACCTCTGGCGACCCACAAGGAGAACCTGAACTCAGGCACATGATTGCCCGTTTTGTCAGGCTGTCACGAGGAGTACATTGCGAGCCAGAGCAGATCATTATTGGCGCAGGAACAACCGTGCTTCTGCAGGTTCTTTGCCTTACGCTTGAGCCAGGAACAAAAATCGGTTTTGAAGAACCGGGTTTTCACCGGTCAAGAAGGATGTTTGAAGCAAATCGCATGAATGTCATTCCGATTTGTTCTGATGAAGAAGGCGTCCTGTCGGGTGAGCTTAAACGCCACAATCCGTATCTCATGTATACGACTCCTTCGCATCAGTTCCCGCTTGGGACCATTATGACGATAACCCGCAGACAGGAGCTGCTGGCATGGGCAAAAGAAGCAAACTCGTTCATTATAGAGGATGATTACGATGGAGAATTTCGTTACAGCGGCCAGCCTATTCCGTCTTTGCAGGGTCTTGATCCGAATGGCAGAGTCATATATCTCGGCACTTTTTCAAAGCCACTTTTGCCCTCCTTGCGGCTCAGCTACATGATTCTGCCCCCTGCACTCATGGAACCGGTCAGAAAAAACGCTCAGTTAATGAAGCAAACGGTCTCTTTCCACTCACAAATGGCACTGGCAGACTTCATCGAAAGCGGAGAGTGGCAAAAGCACGTAAATAGAATGAGAGCCTTATACCGAAAAAAACACGCTGTCCTGTTAGATGCCATACGCTCTGAACTGGGAAACAGCGTTGAGATTCTCGGTAAAAACTCCGGGCTTCACATCCTGCTGCGGCTTTTGTTTCCAGTCAGTGAAGAAGAAGCGATTAAAGCTGCCGCCGACAACGGCGTAACCATCTATCCCGTATCCCCCTCATATAAAGGACAGCCGCCATTTGTTTCTGTCTTAATCGGTTATGGCGGTTTGTCAGAAGGGGACATCAGGCTCGGTATCGAAAAACTGAAAACGGCATGGGCGCCGTTGATATCGTCTTATTAAATAAAAAACAAGCTCCGGAAACGGAGCTTGTTTTTTAAAAGGATAAAATCCCGATTAAATTTAAGAATACAATAATAATGGCTAATGGCACGATAAAACGAAGCAAATAAAACCATGTGTAAAAGAATGCTTTACCTGCATTTGATCCGCTTCTCATTTCTTCCCAGAGCTCGCGCTTCGAAATTTTGAGCGGGATAAAAAGAGAAATTAACAGAGCCCCTAATGGCATTAAAACATTGCTGACGGTAAAATCGGCAATGTCAAAAAACGTTTTACCAAATATGTGGACATCGCTCAATACACCATACGACAAGCAGCAAGGGATTCCGACCAAGAAAATCAAAAGCCCGCTCGCCCATGACAGTTTTTTTCTCTTCTTTTCGTTCCCTTTTCCGATTGTGGCGACAATAATTTCAACCATCGAAAACGCTGAGGTTAAGGCTGCAAATAAAAACGCAACGAGAAAGCCGATAAAAAACAGCGTGCCGAACGGAAGCTGTTCAAATACGGCCGGAAGCACTGTAAATAGCAGTGTCGGACCTTCATTTGGCTGAAAGCCGAATGAGAAAACCGCCGGGAAAATGGCCAAACCCGCCAAGAGTGTCACAATGATATTCATCACGACAATGGAGGCTGCCGAACGAGGGACATTTTGTGTTTTCGGCAAGTAAGAGCTGTAAGTCACCATCACCGAAACCCCCAGTGTTAACGTAAAGAAGGCCTGTCCCAGCGCGAATAATATGGATTCCGGAGTCAGATCGCCGAAATGAGGCACAAGCAAAAATTTCACGCCTTCCATCGCACCATTAAGTGTGAGAGACCGAAGAACGAGAAGAATAAACAATATAAACAAAATCGGCATGATCACCGCGCTGACCCGTTCAATCCCTTTTTGAACCCCTCTGGCGACTACCAAGACAGTCAGCACCATAAATACAAACTGAGCCGCGAGCGTCTGCACCGGATTTTGGATAATAGAAGCAAAAAGGGTGCCATACTGCGCTTGAGAAAGTCCGGACAGTGAACCTGATGCTGTCTTCAAGATATACAGCAAAATCCATCCTCCGATTACACTGTAAAACGACAGTACTAAGAAACATGCGGCTACGCCGACCCACCCTGTAAGAAACCAAGCTGTTCGCGGCGCTTCTTTTTTATATGCATCAATGGCATTCGTCTGGTTCCGTCTTCCAAAAAGAAATTCCCCCACTAAAAGCGGATAGCCTAAGAGGATGGTAAATAACACAAAGATAAGAAAAAAGGCTCCTCCTCCATTGGTTCCCGCTACATAAGGGAACTTCCATATCGCGCCCAAGCCGATGGCCGAGCCGGCGGCTGCCATGACGAAACCGATTTTCGAAGCCCATTGGACTGGTTTTTGCTCAGACAATAAACGTCACTTCCTTTCCAGCCTATATTATCTCTTATTTTTGTCTTCATTTCTATATATTCATGATCAAGAATATAAAAGAGAGCGGCCTGAATCACCGCTCTCTTTTATCGAAAGATTATTGATTTAATTTTGAATGCTTTCTTGAATACAGGAAATAGATTGCCAAGCCGATTAACAGCCACACAAGGAAGCGTACAATCGTCACCCATCCAAGATTTAAAATTAAGAACAGGCAGAACAGAATCGCCAGGCCTGGGATCACTGGAACCCCTGGGCATTTAAAGGCTCTCGGAAGATCCGGCTGTTTCTTTCTCAAAACGATAACTGCCACAGAAATCAGCACAAACGCTGACAGCGTCCCGATGTTTACCAGCTTTGCAAGTTCATCCAGCGGAACAAGTGAGCCGAGAAGCGCCGACATCGTTCCGAAAAACCAAGTGGCCACATAAGGTGTTTTGTGCTTTGGGTGTACTTTAGAAAGTGAGCCAGGCACCAGTCCGTCACGCGACATGGCAAACATGACGCGTGTCTGTCCATAAAGCATCACGAGCATAACGGTTGTCATTCCCAAAACGGCGCCAATATCAATGATGCCTGCCACCCAGTTTTGCCCGGCGCTTTGAAGAACGAGAGAAACCGGATGATCCACACCCGCAAACTGAGCAAACGGGATAACCCCTGTCATGATCGCTGATACGGTGACATATAAAATCGTGCAAACCAATAAAGAGAATATGATGCCTTTAGGCAGATCCTTCGCAGGATTTTTCGTCTCTTCCGCAGCAGAGGATACAGCATCAAATCCGATAAAAGCAAAGAATACGAGCGCAGCTGCACTGAATACGCCGCCAAAGCCCATCGGCATAAACGGCTGCCAGTTATGCGGCTTCACGTAAACGGCTGCCACAGCGATAAACAGCAGAACGACCAGCACTTTCAAGATGACCATGATGTTGTTGACTCTTTTAGATTCTTTAATGCCTAAATAAAGCAAAAACGTTATCGCCATTACAATGACGAATGCAGGCAGATTAAACATGGTAAAGGTGCCTTTCACTGCCCCCGGTGCCGCTGTTAAAGCAACCGGAAGATGAATGCCGAGCCCTGATAAAAACGATTGGAAATAACCAGACCAGCCGACTGACACTGCACTTACCGCCAGCATGTATTCCAAAATTAAATCCCACCCGATAATAAAGGCCATAAGCTCACCCAATGTCGCATAAGTGAATGTATACACCGAACCCGAAACAGGCACACTTGAAGCAAATTCTGCGTAAGACAGGGCGGCGAATAAACAAGCCAGCGCCGCCACAACAAATGAAATGGTCAGCCCAGGACCGGCCGTGACTGCACCTGTTCCCGTCAGCACAAAAATCCCTGTGCCAATAATGGCTCCGATTCCAAGCAATGTTAAATCGAATGCCCCTAATTCTCTTTTTAAAGATTTTTCACCACTCGTCGCAGCAATTAAATCCTGTATGCTTTTCTTCCTAAATACGCTCCCTTTCATTCCCCTTCAACTCCTAGACTAATGATCTATTTTTATATATTTTATTTGAATTTTCTGAATTCATGAGCGACATTGGTCATTTTTCTTTTTTTCTACTCTATTTGTACCGGTCGCAAATCATTCCTTTCTCCTATTCAATATTATATATAAAATCACAAAAATGAAAACAGAATTGTTAGAAAAATCGACAAATTTTTATTTTTAAATTTCTCCTAACATAAAAAAACCAGCCATCATGCTGGTTTTCGTTCATTATGATGAAATAAAACGGCCGCCATTCACATGAATGGTCTGCCCTGTCATATAGGAAGATTCGTCAGATGCCAGCAGGACATAGGCGCCTGCATGCTCAACCGGCTGTCCCGGCCTTCCCATTGGGGTATCCAAACCGTGCTGTTTCACTTTTTCCTCAGGGAATGTCGCCGGAATAAGCGGTGTCCAAATCGGGCCGGGCGCTACCGCATTCACTCTGATGCCTTTATCCGCAAGCGACATCGCCATGGATCGCGTAAAGGAGACAATCGCACCCTTTGTGCTGGAGTAATCAATTAACGCCGTATTCCCTTCATAAGCGGTAATCGAAGTCGTATTAATAATTGCACTCCCCTCTTTCAAGTGAGGCAAAGCTTTCTTCGTCATATGAAACATGGAAAAAATGTTTGTGCGAAATGTTTTTTCCAGCTGTTCTGTTGAAATATTGAGAATGCTGTCCTGCGGATGCTGTTCAGCGGCGTTGTTCACCAATATATCAAGTTTGCCAAAATGGTCTACGGTTTGCTGCACAGCTTGTTCACAATGGTTCTCGTCCCCGACATCTCCCGGGATAAGCAGACAGCGGACATTTTCCTTTTCGATCCGTTTACGCGTTTCTTCTGCGTCCGAATGCTCATCTAAGTATAGAATGGAGACATCAGCCCCTTCTTTAGCAAACGCAATAGCAGCTGCTCTCCCTATTCCGCTGTCGCCCCCGGTAATGATCGCGACTTTTCCTTTCAGCTTTCCGCTCCCTTGATAATCCTCGTCCTCTGACAGAGGCAGCGGGTTCATTTCTGACTCAATGCCCGGCTGTCTGTCCTGATGCTGCGGCGCTTGCCCTTCTGTTTGTCTGTCCATTGGGTTCATATTCATCACTCCTAGACATGTGGTTGATACTGAACGTTACCACGCCATAGAAGCGAATAAACGACAAAATATGTTAAGAAAGAACTTCTTCAGGAATGAAGCCTGTATATTTCGCTGATGGACGGAAGATCATGTTGTTTTCTGCCTGCTCCAACACATGGGCACACCATCCTACCATTCTGCTTGCTGAAAAGGTCGGTGTAAACAATTCATCCTCAAAATCAATCGCCTTCATGACAGCCGCCGCATAAAATTCAACATTTGTATACAGCTTACGTCCCGGTTTGTAGATTTCAAGCAAACGAATCGCTGCTGCTTCTACATGCAGCGCAAGATCAAGATCGCGGTCATTGCCGGCCACCTCTTCTGCTTTTTGCCGCAAAGCTTCTGCCCGCGGGTCCTTCGTCTTGTACACCCTATGGCCAAATCCCATCAGGCGCTCTCCTTTTTCGAGTTTTTCTGTCAGATATGCTTCAGCATTTTCTTTTTCTCCAATGTCTTCAAGCATTTTTGTTACCGCAGAAGGAGCGCCTCCGTGCAGCGGGCCTTTCATCGTGCCGAGAGCAGCAGTGACGGCAGACACTAAATCACTCTCTGTGGATAATGTGACCCGTGCCGAAAAAGTGGATGCGTTCATGCCGTGCTCTATGGCCAGGATCATATATGTTTCAAGCGCTTTCTTTTTTGCCTCTGAAGGCTGTTCACCTGTGAGCATATAATAGTAGTTTTCGACATGTCCGTACTGGGAAAATGGCGCAATTGCCTGTTCACCGCGCGTCCATCGTTTTCTGTACGCAATGATAGAAGGCGTGATTGCAATCAGCCGAATCGCTTCTTCAGTTTTTGGTTGAAACGAGTATGCATTTTCCCCCAATGCTGAAACAACCGTTCTCAGCACCGACATGTCGTCCATGTTGTTTGGCAGTGACTGAATCAAGCGCTCGATGTGTTCCGGCAGGTACCGCTCCGCAGCCAGCTTACCTTCAAATGTATGCAACTCTTCAGGTGACGGCAGTTTTCCAAATAAAATCAAATAAGCGGCTTCTTCAAAGCTATGATTCAGCGCGATGTCTTTTGCATGATGGCCTCTGTAAATCAGACGGCCTTTTTCACCATCAATATGGCTGATAGATGTCTCCACACATGTAATTCCCTTTAATCCGTAATGTACCATTTGTATTCCCCCTATCCTTTTCTGTTATTATAGTAAATATAATATTTAAAAAATATTGAATATTTTAAAGGGAATTAATTAAAAATATTAATCAGAGGGAGAATAGAAATGGATTTCAAATGGCTTCACACCTTTGTGACCGCTGCGAAATATGAAAACTTCCGAAAAACAGCGGAAACGCTTTTTTTATCTCAGCCCACTGTGACCGTACATATCAAGCAATTAGAAAAAGAAATCAGCTGCAAGCTGTTCGAGCGAAAAGGCAGGCAGATCCAGCTGACTGATGAAGGCAGGGCTTATTTGCCGTATGCGCTGCGGCTTCTTGATGATTACGAAAACAGCATGGCAGAGCTTCACAGAGTGAGACAAGGCTACTCTCAAACCTTACAGCTCGCAGTTTCTCCGCTTATCGCAGATACTGTGCTTCCTTCTGTCATGAAGCGGTACACAGCGATGAATACGGAAACAGAAATGGCAGTTACGATTTTCGAATCGGCAGAAATCGCGTCGCAGATTAAAGCCGGGGAAGCAGATATCGGACTGAGCTGTTTAAAGGTACAGTCTTCCTCTTTAACCTGCCACTGTTTATATAAAGACCCTGTTGTCCTTGTTGCCCCCCCTGATCAGCGTTTCATAGATGACAAAGAAATTGATGCCAAAGAGGTGCTCGAGCAGTACCTGCTTTTGACCCACAATCATCCTGATTACTGGGACGACTTGCTCCGTCAAGTCAGAGTGACATTTCCATTTGTGAGAACAATGAAAGTGACACAAACACATATAACGAAACGGTTTATCAAGGAAGGACTTGGAGTTTCATTTCTGCCCTTATCTACAGTAAAGCGTGAATTGGCAGAGAAACAGATGATCAGAATCCCTTATCAATCAATACAGCTGCCCTATGCCGGCGCTTACGCAATCGCCCTTTATGAAAATAAGAAAGAAAAAAAATTCTTGGATTTTCTATCACATTTTCATTTTTAGGAGCAACCAACACGGATGTGCTCCGTCTAATGAAAAAACCCGTTCCAATGAACGGGTTTCCTTTAAAATTAGAATCTTTTCGCACCGAGGTAACGAGGCTTCCAGTAGCTGTTGTCCAGGCTGCTGATTTGTACGCCGTCAGATCCTGCATGTACGAAACTGTTGTTCCCGACATAAATTCCCATGTGGGAAGGGCCGGATTTATATGTTGTGAAGAAGACAAAATCTCCGACAGACGGGCTGGAAATGCTCTTCATAGAACTCCAGTATCCCGCAGTGCTTGTTCTGCCCACACTTGTTTGTTTATTCAGCACGTACCAAATGAATCCGCTGCAGTCAAAGCCGGAAGTTGTCGTTCCGCCCCATTTGTATGGCGTTCCGATTAACGCTTTGGCATCAGAAACCAGCTTGCTCACATTAAGTGATGTGGTAGATGATGCTTTACTGCTTGAAGATGATGAAGAGCTGGAAGAAGCAGGTTTTGAGCTTGTGCTTGTTCCTTTTACTTTCAACACTTGGTTGACATAGATTACATCTGATTTTAAGCCGTTTAAGCTTTTTAATTTGCTAACGGTCGTACCGTATTGCTTTGCGATTTTAGACAGACTGTCCCCGCGCTTCACTTTATAAGTTGAAGTTGAACTTGAAGATGTTGATACGCTTGATGAGCTTGAGCTGCTTGAACTTGCTGAACCTTTCAGTTTCAGGACTTGTCCGATACGAAGCAAGTCTGACTTTAAGCCATTCAGTTTTTTCAGTTCATTGACTGTCATGCCGTATTTTTTCGAAATTTTCCAAAGGCTGTCCCCGCTCTTTACTGTGTATGTAGAAGATGATGAAGAACTGCTGCTTTTTGAACTTGTAGATTTGCCGTTAATCGATAAAGTCTGCCCTACATAAATGATGTCTGAGCGAAGGTTGTTCTCTGATTTAATTTTACTGATCGTAGTGTCATATTTTCTTGAAAGATCCCATAAAGTGTCGCCTTTTTTCACCTTGATGCTTTGTGCAGATGCCGCTCCTGCAAATAATGTCGATCCTAAAACAACTGCTGTCGTAGCTGTAATGATTTGCTTTTTCATATTTTCCTCCCCAAATGTTAAATCTATATATATGTATCTCTTTTTTTAAATTAATCTTATTGTTTTCTATTATAAGGATAGATTCCCAACAGAAATAGTCTTGACTTCATGCGACAAATTTCTTAATTATTCGTTCCTAAAAAAAGTTTTTAAGGGTATTAAATATTTCATTTTCGTTTCAAAGGTGACAAAAAACGAGTGCTTTTGTCATGTTTTTTGGGATGTTTTTCAACTTAAAGGAAATAAATGAAAAACTTTCGGGGTCCACTCACTTATGGAAGAATGTGTGATAAAGAATATACGAGGAAAGCTGCGGTTATCCGCAGTTTTTTTATTTAAACAAACATATCATGCAAGGACAGAGAGGTAAAGATTTTTCTGAAAAATGAATGCTTTGAACCAACTAAGGCAAAATAACGAAACGACGTTTTTCATTTCCTTACAATGCTTTACTTAATGTTTACATGATCAACAGCCACATTTAACAAAATTTCCCTAACATGATAAACAGAATACATTTAAGGAGGCATGCAAAAAATGAATTTGTTTCAAAACATGAAATCAAAACTTTTGCCAATCGCCGCTGTTTCTGTCCTTACAGCTGGGATCTTTGCCGGAGCCGAGCTGCAGCAAACCGAAACGGCAAGCGCCAAAAAACAAGACAAAGCCGAGATCAGAAATGTCATTGTGATGATCGGTGACGGCATGGGGACTCCTTACATAAACGCCTACCGTTCCCTAAAAAATAACGGTGAAACACCGAATAACCCGAAGTTAACGGAGTTTGACCCGAATCTGACAGGCATGATGATGACGCACCCGGATGACCCTGACTATAATATTACAGATTCAGCAGCTGCCGGAACAGCATTAGCGACAGGCGTTAAGACATATAACAATGCAATTGGCGTCGATAAAAACGGAAAAAAAGTAAAATCAGTACTTGAAGAGGCCAAACAGCAAGGCAAGTCAACAGGGCTTGTCGCAACGTCTGAAATTAACCACGCCACTCCAGCCGCATATGGCGCCCACAATGAATCACGGAAAAACATGGACCAAATCGCCAACAGCTATATGGATGACAAAATAAAAGGCAAACAAAAAATAGACGTTTTGCTTGGCGGCGGAAAATCGTATTTTAACCGCAAGGACAGAAATTTGACGAAGGAATTCAAACAAGCCGGCTATAGCTATGTAACAACAAAACAAGCACTGAAGAAAAATAAAGATCAGCAGGTGCTCGGGCTTTTCGCAGACGGAGGGCTTGCTAAAGCACTCGACCGTGACAGCAAAACACCATCTCTCAAAGACATGACGGTTTCAGCAATTGACCGCCTGAATCAAAATAAAAAAGGATTTTTCTTGATGGTCGAAGGCAGCCAAATTGACTGGGCGGCCCATGACAATGATACAGTCGGAGCCATGAGCGAGGTTAAAGATTTTGAACAGGCCTATAAAGCCGCGATTGATTTTGCGAAAAAAGATAAACATACACTTGTCATCGCAACTGCTGACCATACAACCGGCGGCTTTGCCATTGGTGCAAACGGCGAAAAGAATTGGCACGCGGAGCCGATTCTCTCCGCGAAAAAAACGCCTGAATTTATGGCCAAAAAAATCAGTGAAGGCAAACCGGTCAAAGATGTGCTCGCCCGCTATACAAATCTGAAATTTACATCAGAAGAAATCAAAAGTGTTGAAGCTGCTGCACAGGCTGACAAAAGCAAAGGCGCCTACAAAGCCATCATCAAGATTTTTAACACACGATCTAACAGCGGCTGGACGAGTACCGATCATACCGGCGAAGAAGTACCAGTATACGCGTATGGCCCCGGAAAAGAAAAATTCCGTGGACTGATTAATAATACCGATCAGGCACACATCATATTTAAGATGTTAAAAACAGGAAAATAAAGAGGATGCAGAACGCTGCATCCTCTTTTTTTATAAATACCTGCGGTGAACACCTTTTCCATCGTACGAAAACATGACCTCCTTATCCTCAAGCACAGACTCGATGTGTACGCTTCTTCCCCAAAGCTGAAATAAATAAGGGAGCACTTTCTCCAAATATTTCAAATCCAGTTCTATGCCTTCATACCAATGCTTAATATAGAGCTCGTTATTTTTCATGTAATCGCCGTCGTTTACTGTCAAATATGGAAACCCGCCGTTTACCCGCATGCTCACGAGCTGGTCGCGTACCGATTTCCATTCTTTGTCGACGATTTTATAATCTCTGCCCTGTTTTTGAAACAAATAAAGATCCTCGCGCATAACTAAGTCTTTTGTTAAGTAATTGCGGATGAAAGAGATATCGGATTCAATTTCCCTGACCTCAAACATTTTCTCCCTGCCTGAGTCAGGCTTCACGCCCATTTTCTTCATTTCTTCCGTCGGGTTGTTGTACCGCTCCTCAATGTCTTCAAATATTTTCAGCCCTAAATAATAAGGATTGATGCCTGTTTTGGACGGCTGAACGACACCTGCATTCAGCTTGGCGAACTCTATCGCTTCATCTGAGGTTAAATCAAGCTCACGTATAATTCGCTGGTGCCAATAGGAAGCCCAGCCCTCATTCATAATCTTTGTTTCCAGCTGAGGCCAGAAATAAAGCATTTCCTCTCTCATCATCGTTAAAATATCACGCTGCCACGGCTCTAGCTCCCGGGAGTGCTCCTCGATAAAAAGCAGAATATCTTTTTCCGGCCGCGGCGGGAAAGGTTTTTTCGATTTTTTGACTTGTTTTTTCGGTTTCTTTTCATCCAAAGACCATAGATCATCGTATGGCGTCGCTGCCTCTTCAATATCCTCTTCCTCATCATCCACACTCCATAGAAGCTTCGGACGGACCAAAGACGGATCGATATGCTCCTGAATCGAAAGGATTGCGTCTAAAAAAGCTTCTACTTCTTTTATCCCGTGAACCTGTTCATAATGTTTAATCCGCTCGGCCGTTGCCGCCATGCTTTCCACCATATCGCGCTTCGTGTTTTGGAATCGGCAGTTGTTTTTGAAGAAATCACAATGGGCCAGAACGTGAGCGACAATCAATTTATTTTGGATCAGTGAGTTGCTGTCCAGCAAAAAAGCGTAGCATGGATCTGAGTTAATGACCAGCTCATAAATCTTGCTTAATCCAAGATCATAATGCAGCTTCATTTTGTGAAATTGCTTCCCGAAGCTCCAGTGGCTGAATCTTGTCGGCATCCCGTACGCGCCGAATGTATAAATAATTTCAGCCGGGCAGATTTCATATCTCATCGGGTAGAAATCAAGGCCGAATCCTTTTGCAATTTCGGTAATTTCCTCAATTGCCCGCTGTAATCCCTTCTTCTCCTCCGCGTTCAACCGAATCCCCCCTACTTGGACTTATCTATAATGTATGAGCCCGCCTGACAAAAGATGATAGCCTCGCTTGGGCAGAAAAAAATTCGCTCGGCACATTCAGCTGTTTGCCGATTGTGCCAGTGGGTAAAAACACACCATATTACGAAAAAAAGGAGCGATACCAATTGAATGTAGCAGACATGCTTTCTTCTTATCTCAGTAAGCTGCCAAACTTAATCATTGCTTTACTCGTCTTATTAATCGGATGGGCTATCGCTAAAATCATTGAAAAGGCGGTTTACAAAGGGCTCAGAAAAACAAAAATTGACGACAAGCTCTTTGCTGGGAAAAAGCCATCACGCTATTCCTCAGAAAAAGTCATAAGCAAGGTCGTTTATTTTATCGCATTGATTATCGTCTTTATTTTATTCTTTAACATTTTGCACCTGACATCAGTGGCGTCACCGTTTGTCAGCATGCTTTCCGCAATTACAGCAGCTATCCCGAGTGTGCTGAAGGCTGGACTCATTTTGCTGTTAGGATGGGCTGCAGCCTCTGTATTGAGCTTCCTTGTTAAAAAAATCGGGATGAAGCTGAACACGAGTGACAAGCTGCGCAAGTGGAATTTGGTGTCTGAAGGAAAAGATATTCATCAGGCAGTCAATGCCGCTTCGCAAATTGTCTTTTATCTCGTGCTGCTTGTTTTCCTGCCAGGGGTTTTATCTTCTTTGAAAATCAGCGGCATTTCAGGTCCGTTTACAAATATGATGGAAAGCGTGCTTGCTTTTCTGCCGAAATTATTTGCCGCCGCGCTTATCGTTTTAATCGGCTGGCTTGTTGCCCGTCTTGTACGTGACATCATTACGAATTTCCTTGCAAGCATCGGTACGGAAAGATTCGCCGCACGTATGGGTTTATCTATTTACTTAAAAGATACAAGTCTTTCTGCAGTCATCGGAACAATCGCTTATGTGCTGATTTTAATACCAGTTGTCATTTCAGCGCTTGACCAGCTGGATGTCGCCGGCATTTCGAAACCGGCTGTCTCTATGCTGAATACCATTTTAAACATGCTTCCGAACATCATCATTGCCATCGTGCTTGTTTTAGCGGGTATGTGGGCAGGAAAATGGGTAAACACCATGGTGTCCGGACTCCTCCATCGCGCAGGCTTTGATTCTGTATTAGGAAAAATGGGCATGGAAACAGGAACGCCTGCCAAGCTGTCCCTGTCTCAAGTTGTCGGTATGATTGCGCAAATCATTGTCATTCTGCTGTTTACAGCCGAGGCGCTGCAAATTGTTCAGCTGCACTTTCTCGTAGAGATTGCGACTGGCATCATCGCGTATCTGCCGAATGTCCTTGTCGCTGTATTCATTCTCGGCATCGGCCTTTACGCCGGGGAATTGGTGCGAAAAGTGCTCGCAAGCATAATCAAAGGCCAGGAATTCAAGTCTTTAGCGGCGATTGCTAAATATACGGTTATCGCACTTGCTTTCTTTATGGCCCTTGACCAGCTTGGTGTCGCTGCCACAATCGTCAATTCCGCGTTCATCATCGTGCTTAGCGGCTTCGCACTCGCCTTCGGTTTATCCTTTGGCCTTGGCGGAAAGGATTTTGCATCGCGTTATCTGTCTGCATTTGAACGTAAAATGCAAAACACCGAAATTGACAAGAACCGTAAAAACCAAAATCCGCCGAATAACATGTAATCAAAAACGTGTACCCAGCAGGGTGCACGTTTTTTCAGTGAAAAATTCCTTTTTTTTCATTTTTCAATCGATTATGATAAGATATAGAAAATGTCTTATTACGAGGTCTTATTATGAAGTTAACAAATTATACAGATTACTCATTAAGAGTGTTGATTTTTCTGGCCGCAGAACGTCCCGGAGAACTTTCGAATATAAAACAGATTGCCGAAACGTATTCTATTTCAAAAAATCATCTCATGAAAGTGATATACAGGCTCGGCCAGCTCGGCTATGTAGAAACAATACGCGGACGAGGCGGCGGTATCCGCTTAGGCATGGACCCTGAAGACATCAACATCGGTGAGGTTGTCAGAAAAACGGAAGACGATTTTAATATTGTTGAATGTTTTGATGTAAACAAGAATCTCTGCGTTATTTCCCCGGTGTGCGGCTTAAAACATGTGCTGAATGAAGCGCTTATGGCCTATCTTGCGGTTTTGGACAACTATACACTGCGCGACCTTGTCAAAAACAAAGAAGACATCATGAAGCTTTTAAGAATGAAGGAATGATCATGATTCCTTCTTTTTTTATGCCCTTTTTCCCCCTTTTTGTTAAGATAATATGGCTGTTTTTCAAAAAAGGCAAAACGATGGGGCGAACCTGCCGATATAAAAAAGAAACAGCATATTCAAAATCATTGGGGGAAAAAGGAGAGCTCAGATGAAAAAGAAATTAGCAGCAGGGCTGACAGCATCTGCGATTGTCAGTACAACTTTAGCAGTGACACCAGCTGAAGCAGCAACGATTAAGGTCAAAAGCGGAGATTCTTTATGGAAACTGGCCCAAAACTACAACACAAGTGTGGCGGCTATCACATCCGCCAACCATCTTTCGACTACTGTTCTGTCTATCGGCCAGACGCTTACCATTCCGGACAGCAATTCAGGCACTTCATCTACTTCAAGCTCAACAACCAAGAAGAGCGGAAGTTCTGTTTACACAGTGAAAAGCGGAGATTCACTTTGGCTGATCGCAAATGAGTATAAAATGACGGTGCAGGAACTGAAAAAATTAAACGGACTAAGTAGCGACATGATTCGTGCAGGTCAGAAATTAAAGGTAGCCGGTACGGTTTCTTCAAGCTCAAGCTCTAGTTCCAGTACAAAAAGCAATTCCAATAAGAGCTCAAGCTCTTCATCTTCTACCGGAACATACAAGGTGCAGCTTGGAGATTCGCTTTGGAAAATTGCAAACAAAGTCAATATGTCCGTCGCTGAATTGAAGGTCTTGAACAACTTAAAATCAGACACCATTTATGTGAATCAAGTGTTGAAAACAAAATCAAGCGGCTCTAATACGTCTTCCAAAGACACTTCATCCAATTCGAGCCAAACTTCAGCAACAAAGAATTATACTGTAAAAAGCGGAGATTCACTTTGGAAAATTGCAAACAACTATAACCTGACTGTACAGCAAATCCGAAACAGCAATAATCTGAAATCAGACATGCTGTACGTCGGGCAAGTGCTGAAGCTGACAGGTCAAGCATCTTCAGGCACTTCATCATCGTCTTCTTCGTCAAATGCTAGCTCAAGCACGACGACTACATACACGGTGAAAAGCGGCGATTCCTTATGGGTGATTGCTCAAAAGTTTAATGTAACAGCTCAGCAGATTCGGGAGAAAAACAATTTAAAAACAGATGTCTTGCAGGTTGGCCAAAAGCTGGTCATTACCGGAAAAGCTTCATCTTCATCCTCTTCTTCATCCGGTTCTTCAAGCACTTCCAGCTCAACAAGCGCGAAGATTAACACAATGATTGCCGCCGCTAAAGAGCAGCTTGGGGTTCCGTATCGCTGGGGAGGCACGACACCGGCCGGGTTTGACTGCAGCGGATTCATTTACTATGCACTGAACAAAGTTACATCCGTATCTAGATTAACGGCAGCCGGATATTGGAACACAATGAAATCTGTCAGCCAGCCTGCTGTCGGAGACTTCGTTTTCTTCACAACATATAAAGCCGGCCCTTCCCACGTCGGAATTTATCTTGGAAACGGGGAATTTATTAATGCCAACGATTCCGGAGTTGTCATTTCCAGTATGAACAACTCTTACTGGAAACAGCGCTATCTTGGTGCAAAACGATATTTCTAAAAACAGAAACTGTATGGCCTTAGCGGCTGTACAGTTTTTTTGATTAGAGCCTAAAGACGTTGATGCTGATCATATGCTTTGTCACCGGATGAAAATAGACTTCGGCCCGAACAGAAAAGGTATCAGCTTTCTGTCTGACCGTCACCCGAAAAACATCTTTCGTCTGCTCATCATTCACCTCGGTCCGCCCCATATAAGCGTAATCAGAAAATGAAGCACCCTTATATTCATCCTGAATTTTGCTCCAGGCGAGCTGTTCCCACTTTTGAACGGACTCGTCTGTGTCCGCTGAATGTCCTTTTGCGGCCATTGACAAGATGATCAATCCGCAAAAAAGAAGCGCAATGGTATACGGCAGAGATTTCATGTTTTCAGTCTCCTGTACCCAGATTATGTTCTATCATAGGTTTTCCAAAAGCGACAGCTTCATTCAGGCATTTTGATTTTATGTCTCCCTCATATTGCTATCCCTGTACTGCCGCAGACGCCAAGTTTTGCCCCGTCAATAACATGGGATGCGGCATAAACTAATCATGAACTTCTCACACAAGAAAGGAGAAGCGATTCATGGATTATGCCGATTACGATAAAGCGCTGTATTACACCCATCGTTCTCAATGGGATAATTTATTAATTTTAATGGTGCGTACAGAGGATGATTTGTTATCAAAACGAATCGAACATTTTCTGCATGCGTATCATTTTGAACAGGATTACGCCGTTCTTGAAAAGATGCTGTATTCCCTTCTCCGTTATATTGATCATGCCACAGAGCTGACCTACGAAGATCAATTAGCCTTGCTCACATAAACAAATCCCGGCGTTCAGACGCCGGGATTTCCTGCTTTTGCGAACATGCTGAGTTCTTCGACAAGCTCTTTTATGCTGACCTTTATTTTTTCCGTCACTTCAGCATTTTCAATATCAAAGTGCACGGGATCAAGCACGAGCTGCTTCGGAATGACATTGGCGTAGACACCCCGCATTACCGTTCTCATATTATTCAGCGCGTTGATGCCGCCTTTTCCGCCTCCCGCCACTGCCAATAATGCCACGGGCTTATATTTGAATTGATCGCTGCTTAGAAAATCCAGCGCATTTTTTAAAGCGCCGCTCATGCCGCTGTGATATTCAGGAGATAATAAGACAATTGCATCCGCTTTAGTGACGCGCTGCTTAAGCTCCTGTACCTGCAAAAGTGCAGATTGCTCCGCTTCTCCGTTAAAAATCGGCAATATAAACTCGCTTAGATCAATTAAGTCCGTGTGATACAGCGCTGAAATATAGGATGCGGCAATTCTCGTTCTTCCATGTTTTCTAGGCGTACCGTTTATGACTAACATGTTCATTTCGTAATCTCTCCATTCAAGTTATATTTCACTGCGAAAAGCGCTGCTTGCGTGCGGTCGGCCACTTCAAGCTTTGCTAAAAGATTTGACACATGGGTTTTCACTGTTTTTTCTGAAATAAACAAGGCTGCCGCGATTTCTTTATTGCTTTTCCCGTTCGCAATTTCGTTCAGAACGTCCTTTTCCCTGCGTGTTAATTGATAAAATTTTTCTTTTTCCGAACCATGCTGATTTCTCATATGTGTGAGCACATGGGGCATAATAGCTGAAGAAAGCTTGTATTGGCCGGCATGCACTTGTCTTAGTGTTTTCACCAATTCCTCGGGCTCCGTATCCTTTAATTGATACGCCTTCGCACCTGCCTGAAGCGCGGGGATGACGTGCTCCTGATCGGAGTAGCTCGTCAGCACAATGATATTGATCCCCGGAAATTGCTGTACTGCTTTTTTTATGGCTTGAATGCCGTCCATCTCAGGCATAGACAGATCCATCAGCACAAGATCAGGTTTTGTCTCTTCGATGACACGAAGAGCTTCTGTTCCGGTTGCCGCCTCGCCTGCAACTTCAATATCACCCTGGGTGGCAAAGAAAAAACGAAGCCCCTTTCTGACAACATGGTGGTCATCCGCAATTACAATTTTCATTGTACTGTCCTTCCTTTCTGATTGGTAAGCGGGAGCCTAATGGACAGCTTTGTCCCCGCTCCAAGTTCTGACTCAATCAAAAACTCCGCGCCTGCTTTTTCCACCCGTTCTTTCATACCCTTGATGCCGAGTGAAGGCAGACCTTCATGCGCTTCATAGCAAAACCCTGCCCCATGATCGATGATACTCAGCTCTACATGGCACGAAGAAGCAGTCAGACTGACATACGCCGTATCAGTTCCGGCGTGCTTTTTGCAGTTATTTAAAGCTTCCTGAACAACACGCCACAGCATATGCTCCTGCTCATCGGTAAGAACAGGACAGCCTTTTTGTGTAAAAATGACATTCAATCCAATGAGCGCGCCATAGCTTTTAATGGCTTCAGATAGCCCTTTTTCCAATCCTCCGGGGCGAAGCTGCCAAATTAACGCTTTCATTTCTGCGAGCGCGTCTTGTGATAGGTTTTGAATGAAATCAATCATCTGCTGCAAATTCTCATCTTTTGTCAGTGTTTTTGCCGCTCTGGCAGTTAAACTGACGGAAAACAGCATTTGATTGACAGAATCGTGAAGCTCCTGAGCGAGGCGGTTGCGTTCCATTAAAAGAGCATTTTTTTGTTTATATTCAGAAAGCTTCATGCGCTGTATTGCCGTTCCGATCTGAAAGGCGACAGATTCGAGTAAATGCAGCTCTTCCTCATCAAACATGGTTTTTCCGGCCGACGCTACATTTAACAACCCGAATCTCCTGTCCCCGTCCTCTAAGGGCACAGTTGCATGATGCGTAATCCCTTCTGTGTCAAAACAGTGCAGTTCCTTGGCTGATTCTATGCGCTTGCAGTTCATGATATTAGCCGCCCTTCTAAGCCCCCCGTTATTGAATTTTGTCAGGCAGTAGCACTCCCCTTCGCACATCAGCACTTTTTCCTTACGGCTTAAAGCCGGGGGCAGATAAGCGTCGGCCGCTAACGTATAGGACCCGTCTTCTTCGATCAGAAAAATCCAGCCGGATTGAAGGTTCGTCAGACTCAGCAATTCTTTTAAAACCTCATCCAGTGTTGCTTTGACATCGTGCCCTTGATTTAAGGTTTCCGCAATCGTTTTCAGCGTTTTTAATTTTTCCATCCTCGTTTTGCTCACGTTTCTCACTCCGGCATTGGTCTTGTTATTTTAGATTATACCAGTTTTTTGTATGTCTCTACTTCGCTTGAGGGAGGATTTTCTTTCAGACTTTTGGATGAGAAAAAGAAAAAAGCCGGATCATTTACAATGATCCAGCTTATACTCGAATTATTTTGCTGTAGCCTCTACAATGTCATCTACCGTCTTCATTACATCGTCAGAAAGAGCGGCAAGACGCTTTTCACTGTCTTCTAAAGAGGTTCCTTTTACGGCGAAATAGAATTTGACCTTCGGCTCAGTTCCGGAAGGACGAAGGCAGAACCAAGACCCGTCTTCCAGGAAGTATTTCAGTACATTTGATTTTGGCAAGTCGATCGCTTCTTCTTTGTTTTCCTTCAAAAGCATCCGTTTGCTTACAGCGTAATCTTCGGCTGTCACAACCTGTTTGCCGGCCATTTTTCGCGGCGGATTTTGTCTGAAGGAAGCAAGGATCGCTTCAATTTGCTCTGCCCCCTGTTTTCCTTTCAACGTCAGGGATCTCAGCCCTTCACGGTAAAAGCCGTACTCGTTAAAGAGGTTGATGAGCGCTTCATACAATGACATTCCTTGTTTTTTATAAAAGGCGCAAACCTCAACTGCCAAAAGCGCCGCCTGAATGGCATCCTTGTCGCGGGCAAAATCCCCAATTAAGTAACCGTAACTCTCTTCATAACCGAATTGGAAGGTATACTGGCCTGATGCCTCGTATTCCTTAATCTTTTCACCGATAAACTTAAAGCCTGTCAGCGTATCAATCGTATCAAGACCGAATGAAGAAGCGACCGCACGCCCAATTTCACTTGTGACGATTGTTTTGAGAACGACACCGTTGTCAGGAAGGATGCCTTGTTTTTTCTTTTCAGAAAGCAAGTAATGAAGCAGCAGCGCACCGGTTTGGTTTCCTGTCAGTACTGTATATTGGCCTTGTTCGTTTTTCACTGCTATACCGAGACGGTCAGCGTCAGGGTCTGTTGCGATGAGAATATCTGCGTTCTGTTCCTCCCCAAGCTTAATGGCATATTCGAATGCCGCATGCTCTTCCGGGTTTGGAGAGGTAACAGTAGAGAAGTCTGAATCCGGCAGCTCCTGTTCTTTGACAACCGTTACATTTTTGTAGCCGAGTGCTTCAAGACCGCGTCTGACCGGTTTATTTGCAGTTCCATGCAGCGGTGTAAAAACAACGTTTACATCTACTTCTCCGGATAATTCAGGATGAACGGAAATGGACGTTAATTTTTCTGTATAGACTTTATCAATGTCTTCACCGATGATCTTGATTAAGCCCTTTTCTTTTAACGCATTTTCATCGTCGACTGTGATCGTCAGCTCATTTTCAATCGCGTTTACCTGCTCAATGACGATGTCCGCTTCCTTTGGAGGCAGCTGGCCGCCGTCATCCCCGTATACTTTGTAGCCGTTATATTCAGGCGGGTTATGGCTTGCCGTTACCACAATTCCCCCATAGGCGTTCAGCTGTCTGACAGCGAATGACAGCTCCGGCGTCGGGCGAAGCTCATCAAAGACGTATGTTTGGATGCCTTGTGTCGCAAGTGTTTTTGCCGCTTCCATCGCGAACTCCGGCGATTTATGGCGGGAATCATAAGCAATGACAACGCCCCGTTTTTTCGCTTCCTCACCTTGCTGCGAGATGTATGCCGCAAACCCGGCTGATGCTTTGCGCACAGTGTAAATATTCATCCGATTCGTCCCGGCGCCGATTTCTCCGCGCATTCCGCCGGTACCGAATTCAAGGTTTTTATAGAAGCAGTCCTCAAGAGCCTGTTCATTCCCCTCTAATTCAGTGAGGCGCTCTTTAAGTTCCGGATCTAAATGTTCTGTCTGTTTCCAACGTTCATAGCTCTTTCTCCAAGTCATATTCGTCCTCCTATGTATCAGCTTATGCCATTATTTTATATGAAGCGGGTGCCTCTGTCACTTGTTAACCTGGGGTCTGGCACTTTCGGCACGTAAAAAGAAATAACGGGCTGAGAGACAGCCCGTTATGATTTATTGTTCGAGCGGTACAACCGCATCGTGTAAAAGCTTGTTGAGGTTTTCTGTATGTTTGTTTTTTGCCTGCTCATCCCATTGGAATCGCTCGCTCATAAAATCAATAACGGCATCTTTATATGTTCTTACCCAATTGATATCAAAAAATAAACGTCCCGTTCTGCGGACAAAGAAGTCAGCAGGTGTTGCGGTCATCTCTTCTTCTATACTGTATTCTGCCTCAGCAAGAATATGAACCGGAATGTGGCGTTTCGCGGCCTCATCTTTCAATGCTTCCACGCGATTAAATACACGCTCTACATTGGAGCCGTATCTGATCGCCAGCTGTTTTGCGTCTTTTTCTGATAAGCCGGCTGCGATTCCTTCTTTTGTTTTCGTTGTAACGAAGGACATAAGATTTTTCGAACCACCGACGTGCCCTCCTGAGATTGGCATGTTTTTCGTTTTACATGGACCGAAATCCTTTTCGCCTTCTTCTTTTAAGCGATCGCGCACAAGATCGACGATGTGCTCCGCCATTTTTCTGTATCCTGTCAGCTTCCCGCCGGCGATGGTGATCAAGCCTGAGTCAGATGTCCAAATCTCGTCTTTCCGTGAAATTTCAGAAGGGTCTTTGCCTTCTTCATGAATCAGCGGACGCAGCCCCGCCCAGCTGGATTCGATGTCATTCGCAGTGATATTCAGTTCCGGGAACATGTAATTGATTGAATTGATGACGTAATCACGATCCTCCGTTGTCATTCGCGGATGCTCCAGCGCCTCCTTATAAACAGTGTCTGTTGTTCCCACGTATGTTTTGCCTTCACGAGGAATCGCAAATACCATACGGCCGTCAGGTGTATCGAAATATACTGCCTGTTTCAGCGGAAAGACAGACTGGTCAAATACAAGGTGAATGCCTTTTGTATGCTGCAAATGCTTTCCGTTTTTTGAATGGTCTTTTTCTCTGAGCTGGTCGACCCAAGGGCCTGTCGCATTGACAATTTTTTTCGCGTACACTTTATATTCTTTCTTTGTCAGCATATCTTCAATTAATACGCCAACTGCTTTGCCTTTTTCGTAAAGGAGCTCCTTCACTTTTGAATAATTCACAGGCTCTGCCCCGAATTTGACTGCTTCCTTCATGACCTCGATTGTCAGTCTTGCATCGTCAGTACGGTATTCCACATAGTACCCGCCGCCTTTTAAGCCGTCTTTTTTCACCAATGGCTCTTTTTGCAGCGTTTCTTTTGCTGAAAGCATGCTTCTTCGTTCTGATTTTTTCACACCTGCTAAGAAGTCATAAACTCTTAAACCGATAGAGGTTGTGAATGAACCGAATGTACCGCCTTTATGAAACGGAAGCAGCATCCATTCCGGGGTAGTGACGTGCGGGCCGTTTTCATAAACAATCGCCCGCTCTTTCCCTACTTCAGCAACCATTTTCACTTCAAATTGTTTTAAATAGCGCAAGCCGCCATGAACCAATTTAGTTGATCGGCTTGATGTTCCCGCCGCGAAATCCTGCATTTCGCTAAGCGCGACTTTCATTCCCCTTGATGCCGCGTCAAGAGCTGTTCCCGCTCCTGTAATTCCTCCTCCGATAATAAATAGATCATAGGTTTTTTTCGTCATGTCTGTCAGCATGCGATCTCTTTCAAGACTTGAAAATTGATGTTTCATTATTGCTCCTCCTTGTTGTCACGGTGTGTAAATAGAAAAAGAGACCACAACAGCCAAAGTGCATGCTTACACTTTGGTGCTGTGGTCTCTCCTCATCTCAGGACCGTTCTTATTAACTTGTAACCATTATATCATAGTATGATTTTATTTAAAAGCCATAGCTGCTTTGACGGCTTTTTGCCAGCCTTTATACAGCTCATTTCGTTTTTCTTCTTCTAGTTCAGGTTCAAACCGTTTATCCAGATTCCACTGGTTCGCGATTTCAGAACGGTCCTTCCAGAATCCCACAGCAATACCTGCCAAATAGGCTGCGCCAAGCGCAGTTGTTTCATTAATTTCCGGACGCTCCACAGGAACATTCAGAAGATCTCCCTGGAACTGCATCAGGAAATTATTTTTCACAGCCCCTCCGTCTACACGAAGCGTCTTTAATGAAATGTTTGAATCTGCTTCCATTGCGTCAAGCACATCTTTTGTCTGATAAGCCAATGACTCCAGTGTCGCACGAATAAAGTGCTCTTTTGTTGTCCCTCTTGTCAGGCCGAAAACCGAACCGCGCACGTCGCTGTCCCAGTAAGGCGTTCCCAATCCGACAAATGCCGGAACAACATATACGCCGTCAGTCGAATCCACTTTCTCTGCATAAGTTTCGCTAAGCGATGAATCTTGGAACATTCTCAATCCGTCTCTCAGCCACTGGATGGCAGAGCCTGCAACAAAAATGCTTCCTTCTAACGCATAGTTAACTTTTCCGTCAATGCCCCAAGCGATTGTCGTCAAAAGCCCGTGTTCGGACTTAATTGCTTTTTCCCCTGTATTCATCAGCATGAAACATCCAGTGCCGTATGTGTTTTTCCCCATGCCTTCTTCAAAGCACGCCTGGCCGAACAATGCGGACTGCTGGTCGCCTGCCGCTCCCGCAATCGGGATATTTTTTCCGAAAAAGTGATAATCAACAGTCTCCGCATACACATGGGAAGACGGCTTCACTTCAGGGAGCATGGATTTCGGTACGCCTAGAATGTCGAGCAGTTCATCGTCCCATTTTAAATCGTAAATATTAAACATCAGCGTTCTGGAGGCATTGGAGTAATCGGTCACATGCGCTTTTCCGCCTGACATTTTCCAAATGAGCCATGTATCAATCGTTCCAAACAGCAGCTCACCTTTTTCCGCTTTTTCTCTTGCACCTTCTACATTATCTAAAATCCACTTCACCTTCGTGCCGGAAAAGTATGGATCGATTAAAAGCCCAGTTTTTTCTCTGAATTTATCATTATATCCTTTTTCACGAAGTTCCTCACAAATGCCGGACGTCTGTCTGGACTGCCAAACGATTGCATTATAGACAGGTTTTCCTGTATCCTTATCCCACACAACCGTCGTCTCACGCTGGTTCGTAATGCCGATGCCGGCAATTTGAGAAGCGCTGATTCCCGATTCAGAAATGACTGATGCAATAACAGCGAGCACTGATCCCCAAATTTCATTCGCATTATGCTCAACCCAGCCTGGATGCGGGAAGTATTGTGTAAATTCCTTTTGAGCGGAGTGAACGATTTTGCCTTCTTTGTTAAACAGAATCGCTCTTGAACTTGTCGTCCCCTGATCTAAGGATAAAATGTACGTTTCCATAAGGTGTCTCCCCTTTGATTAAATATATTTTGAATTTGATAATGTTTTAGCAGAATGTGATTTCGTATAGATATATAGCCCTAACAATACCACAACCAATATAACGCTTACAATCCAGAAGCTGCTTGTGATGTGCCCCTTAAATGCAGCGTTGTAAAATACGCCGCCGAATGATCCGCCCAAGATCGGGCCGACTACCGGAACCCATGCGTATTTCCAGTTTGATGATCCCTTGCCCGGAATCGGAAGAAAAGCGTGTGCAATCCGCGGACCTAAGTCGCGGGCAGGATTAATCGCATAGCCGGTGGTGCCTCCTAGAGAAATACCGATCGCTACAATGAGGAAACCGACGATTAAAGGATTAAGCCCTTCTGTAAATTGATTTGCCCCAATGGCCAAGATTCCAAGCACAAGGACAAATGTCCCAATGACTTCACTTAAAACGTTTGCAAATGTATGCGGAATGCTGGGACCTGTTGAGAAAACACCCAGCTTGGCAGCAGGATCATCCGTTGACTTCCAATGCGGCAGGTAATGCAGATAAATAATCACCGCACCGATGATCGCTCCGATCATTTGCGCCGCAATATAAACCGGAACCTCTTTCCATGGAAAATCTCCCACAAATGCAAGCGCTATCGTTAGCGCCGGATTCAAATGGGCTCCGCTGATGCCGCCAACTGCATAAGCGCCCATGGCAACACCCAATCCCCACCCAAATACAACAACAATCCAGCCAGACTGGAATGAAAGCGATTTCTTTAAATTGACACCTGCACAAACACCTGCCCCAAAAATGATAAGCAGCATCGTACCGATGACTTCTCCCCAAAATGCTGTCATAGCACATTCCTCCTAAAGTCACGATTAAGAAGTATGATAGAGAAGAAGAGAATAAAAAACCACAACAAACCGCTTTACGGGTGCATAAACATTTACCGTAAAGAGCTGCTGTGGTCTCCGAGTTCTCCATCACAATGTATTAACCTAGTGCAATTGTATCAGTGGATGAAAGCGGTGTCAATCATTTTCCGTTCAAAAAGTTTTCATATTTCTTCCATAATTTAGTATTTGATGTTGTAACAGCAACAGCCCCCGCTTTTAAGGCCTGTTCTACATCCTCTTCCGTACGGATGAAACCGCCAGCAAAGATGGGAATCCCCGTTTTCTCTTTAATTTCTTGAATGAGTGACGGAACGATGCCTGGCAGCACTTCAATGAAGTCTGGCTTATGCTTGCCGACAAACTCCATGCTTTTCTCCATCGCGCTTGTATCAAGCAGAAATAGGCGCTGAATGGCATAAATTTTCTTCTGCTTCGCTTTGGCAATCACGTTCGATCTTGTGGAAATAATCCCGGCGGGCTTGATGTCCTGGCAAATAAACTCCGCTCCGTACTCGTCATGCTTGATCCCTTGAATGAGATCGACGTGCACCATCATGTTCTTTCCATGCTTTTGTGCCTCTCTGATCACGCCCTTCAGCTGGCCGAGATGAATATCAAGAATAACACCGTAGGAAAATGAACTGTTCAAAAACTCATCAAATTGCTTCATATTGCGAATAGCCGGTAAAATGGGCTGGTTGTGAAAACTCATTGTGTGCTCCTTTAACAAATCACTTTTATATTAAATCGTCTGAAAGCTATCTTTCACCGTTTTCACGATAAAGGAAAGGTCCTCTTCTGTCAGGCAAAATGGCGGGGCGAGCTGGATGACGTTGTTGTAGCCGGCGACTGTATCGCCGTTTTTGCCGATGATCAGCCCTTTTTCTTTGCACGCCGCAACCACTTGGTTTACTTTATCGGCATCAGCCGGCTCTTTTGTCAATTTATCTTTGACGAGCTCGATTCCGATCAGCAGTCCTTTTCCTCTAACATCTCCGACTGCCGGGTGTTCTCTTAGGGCTTGAAGCTCACCTAAAAGCGTTGCTCCCAGGTCGCGGGATCGCTGAATCAGCTGTTCGTCCTCCATAATTTGCAGGTTTTTCAACGCCAATGCACAGGCAGCCGGGCTTCCGCCGAATGTGTTCACGTGGCGGAAACGGTCATAGGGAGCTTCACCTTGATACGCTTCGAAAATGTCCCGTTTAACAGCAGTCGCTGACAATGGCAAATACGCGCTGGTGATTCCCTTTGCCATCGTAATGATATCAGGCTTCACGCCATAATGCATAAATCCGAATGGCTCGCCTGTCCGTCCAAACCCGCAGATGACTTCATCGCAAATCAAAAGAGCTCCGTGACGGCGGCAAATGTCCTCCACCTTCTTCATATATCCGTCCGGCGGCATTAAGATGCCTCCGCCAGTAATGATGGGTTCCATGATGACCCCGGCAATCGTTTCGCTTAATTCCCATGTCATGATGCGGTCAATTTCATTTGCGCTTTCTAGCGTGTCGGCATCCTCAGGATTCCGGTATACATCTGGAGGAGCTGCATGCAGAAACCCCTGGCTTAAAGGCTCATATTTATATTTTCGCTGCGCCTGGCCGGTAGCTGAGAGCGCTCCCAATGTGTTGCCGTGATATGCTCTGTATCTTGAGATGAATTTATAACGGCTGTGGTCGCCGTTTTGCAGATGGTACTGGCGGGCGATTTTAAAAGCAGTTTCGTTTGCTTCCGATCCGCTGTTGGAAAAAAAGATGACATAATCGCCGCCAAGCCATTCATTCAGCTTTTCCGCCAGTTGAATCGCCGGTGCGTGACTTTGCGTTAGCGGGTAGTAAGGCAGCTCCTTTAATTGCTCATAGGCAGCCTCCGCAAGCTCCTTTCTCCCGTAACCAATATTGACACACCACAAACCGGACATCGCATCCAAATAGCGGCGTCCATCTATATCGGTCACCCAGGCACCTTCGGCCTTTTGGGCAATCAGGCTGTCCGCTTGATGCGCTCCCTTCATGGCATGCCACACAAATTGCTCATCTTTTTGCTTTAATCCCTGATTTTGCTGAATGTTTTCCATCCCCATCATCTCCATTTCATTAGCGTTCACTAAAGTGCCAATTCAATTGAAACAGACCTTCTCTTATGTGATGTCTTGGTGATGATTTCCCTGCCTTCAATATAAAGCCAGACGGAGTTAGAGTCAATAAACCCCGGAAATAATAAAACATCCTCTTTCTCAAGAAGAAAGGGGATGCAGCATCCAAAGCAGAACAGGCAAAGTGACAATACTCAGCATCGTGCTGATAAAGGTTGCGCTCGAAACGACTTCCGGCCTTGTATTAAACTGGACAGCCATTAAAGTCGTGTTAGCAGCTGTCGGCATGGCGGCGACGACAATCATGATTTGTTTTGTCATGTCATCCACCGGCAATATCAATGTGAAGCCTAGCGCAATCACCGGAGATACCATCAGCTTCAAAAGCAATGAATAAGAAATTTTTCTGTATTCAATATGCTTAAAAGAAATCAATGCAAGCTGCATGCCTAGAATGATCATAATCGTAGGAATGGCTGCATTTCCGACCAGCTCAATTCCTGTCATTAACTCTTTAGGAATTGAAATATGCATAAGCTGAAGAATTGCGCCTAAAAGTGCCCCGTACGCAACAGGCATACGGATAACCCGGGTCATGACCATTTTAAATCCGCCTTCCTCCGAACCTCCTTTTGCCGCATAATACAAGCCGATCGTGCTCATGATTAACTGCTGCAACACCATTAACACAACGGCCGTGTCCAGGCCGGCTGTCCCAAACACCAGCAGGACAACAGGCGTTCCGTAATTGCCGTTATTCATAAAAGCGGATGACAGGATCATGGCACAGCGATCTTGGTTCGGATACTTATGAAAAAAAGATAAAAAGTAGACAAATAGAACAAGAACCAGGCAAAGCCCCAGCACAAAAATAGAGAGATAGACATAATCCATCGTCAGCTTGTTAGTATAGAACGTATCAAATGCCAGAAAAGGAGACATTAAGTATAAGGACATTTTGGACAGCGTTTGAATATCAAAGCCGAGCGTTTTCTGTCCGATATAACCAATTGCGAAAATTCCGAAAACAGGAACTAAAACAAGCAGAAACTCCATAAGGCACCTTCTTTTCCGATATACAATTTACTTTTATTTTAAAGAAAGCGCGTAATCGTTTCAATTCCGTTTTTAATAAAAAAACCCGCCATTTTCAGGCGGGTTTCGGGATTATTTTTTATATTGAATATGATAAACATCACGCCGTCTGTCTTTTAACTGGCGCACTGTACCGTTTTGGCGCTGTCTTCTGAGAATTTCCAGGTCAACATCGCCGATGACGACCATTTCAATATTCGGGTTTGTTTCGCCGACAATGCCGTCTCGGGCGAATTCAAAATCAGACGGGGCAAAGATGCCTGACTGGGCGTATTGGATATCCATGTTTTCCGTTTGCGGAAGGTTTCCAACCGTTCCAGAGATAACCGTATAAATTTGATTTTCAACCGCTCTAGCCTGCGAACAGTATCTGACACGCAAATAGCCTTGACGGTCTTCTGTACAAAATGGCGTAAAGATGATTTTGGCCCCTTTATCAGCCGCAATCCGGGCAAGCTCAGGAAATTCAATGTCATAACAGATCTGGATCGCGATTTTTCCGCAGTCCGTATCAAACACGCGAACTTGGTCTCCTGCGCTGATCCCCCACCATTTGCGTTCATTCGGCGTAATATGGAGTTTATATTGCTTCTCGATCGTTCCGTCCCGTCTGAACAGGTAAGCGATATTATAAATCTTGCCTTCCTCTTCAACGAAATGAGATCCGCCTATAATGTTGACGTTGTACTTCACAGCCAAATCAGTAAATAGGCTGATGTAATCTTCCGTATACTCGGTAATTCTCTGTACCGCCAAGCTCGGTGACCGTTCCTCAAGGAAAGACATGAGCTGGGTTGTGAAAATTTCCGGGAACACCGCAAAATCAGATCTCGCGTCAGAAGCGACATCGACATAGTATTCTACTTGATTCGCAAATTCCTCAAAGGAATAAATTTTCTTCATTTCATATTGGATCACACAGATTCTCACAGGGAACGCCGATTTATAATAACGTTTTGTCTGCTGCGGAAGATAATCGACATTGTTCCATTCCATCAGCGTCGCATACTTGATCGAAGCTGTATCATCCGGGAGATAGTTCGGATTAATTCGCATAAGGGTAAAGCCGTTCATCAGCTGAAAAGATAGGACCGGATCGTAAATTTGGTGGCGAGTCACCTGTTCAACATACTCTCTCGCCGTCATTTCTTCTGCATATTTATGATAGTTCGGGATCCGTCCGCCTATGATAATGCTTTTCAGATTTAAGCGTCTGGCCAAGTCCTTTCTCGCCTCGTACAAACGTTGGCCGATCTTCATTCGTCTGTATTTCGGATGCACCATGACCTCAATTCCGTACATATTCAAGCCGTCCGGATTATGGTTGGTGATATAACCATCATCTGTAATGTCCTGCCACGTATGGCGGTCATCATATTCATCAAAATTAATCAGGAGACTTGAGCACGAACCGATAATTTCACCTTCGAATTCTGCACAAAACTGTCCTTCGGGAAAATGTTCCAGATGGCTGATTAAATGCTCCCGCTTCCAAGGCTCCATTCCCGGAAAGCAGTCCTTTTGAAGATCGATAATCTTGTCGATGTCTTGCTCTTCGATATTGCGAATGACCATTTTCTTTTCAAAACGGGTCAAATCTAATTTCTCAGACAATCTACTCGCTCCTTTCTATTGTTGTTTATTCAGATGATCAAGCAATAGGGCGAGTTCCATCTCCGCCATTGATTCAAGCCTGTGATCATAATCTTCAAACATCAAGGTGCTTGTTACTTTATTCGGGACGATGACACACTTCATCCCCGCTCTTTTCGCAGCAATCGAACCATTGACAGAATCCTCAAACGCGAGACATTCTGATGGTGATACGCCAAGATTGTTTGCGGCCAATAAATATAGTTCAGGATTCGGCTTCACCTCTTCCACATCATCCGCCGTTTGAATGACCTCAAAATCATCAAACAGGCCGATTTGCTTCAAATGGCCCGATACCCATTTATAATCAGAGCTGGAGGCAAGGCCTACTTTTAAGCCTAAATCCTTTGCCGCATTCAGATACGCCTCGACACCCGGTCTTGCTTTTTCTGTTTCCATGCGTTTCGCAAACCGTTCTCTTCGCAATGTTGTCAGCTCTTCATGGTTCAGCTTTTTGCCGATCTGCTCTTCTAAATATTCAAACGGCCGAAATCCCGCGGCTGTTCCAATGACCTTTCCCCAGACGGATAACGGAAGGACTGAGCCGTGTTCCTCAAATATTTCCTGAAGGACTTCATATTCGTGTGTTTCTGTATCAAGAATAAGTCCGTCAAAATCAAAAATTAACGCTTTAATCACTGCGTACAACTCCTTTAGTCCAAATTGAGACATATGTATACACTCACTATACCCCGAAACATGTCTGCTTTCAAAAAGTAAGGTTTATGTGAAGAAAGAGCCTGCACACCGCAAGCTCTTTCTTATTAATGAATGTTTTGATGAGAAATGTTTGTCAGCGCTTCTCCAGCAGACTCGTTCGACATCTGATTGACTGCCAGGTCTCCAAGCGCAACGATCCCGACTAGATTGTTTTGATCTACAATAGGAAGGCGGCGGATTTGGTGCTGGGCCATCAGCTGCGACGCGTCTTCCAGACTCATATTAGGATTTCCCGATACGAGGTCTGTTGACATCACTTCTGAAACGGGTGTCTGGCCATCTCGGCCCTGAGCTGTAGTTCTTAATGCAATGTCACGGTCAGTCAGCATTCCTTTTAAAACACCTTGCTCTACAACGGGAATTACCCCGACGTTATGCTGTTTCATGAGAGAAGCCGCTTCCTGAATCGTTTGATTCGGAGAAACGGTTGCCACCTGCGTTGTCATTGTATTTCTTACTGAACTCATTGTCAGCACCCCTTTCAATCATTAGTATGTTCAGACACGTGCCGATTAAAAAGGGAGTTAGAGGAAAGGTTTTATGATATGATTTCTCTGATACAAAAAAGAGCTTTTCTGAAAGTGGAAAAGCTCTTGCTGCCTGATTATATCAGCCTTCTGTGACCGAAGAAGGCTTTGTTTGTCTTCGTTTGAAAGTCAGAAAAAGCAAACGGAAAATAAATCCCAAAATCATTCAGCATCTTGCTGTTTTTTTCAAAAATCGCCTGATCATTCAAATCAGTGTGCGGCGAAGGCTTTGTCAAGATAATATGTATCATTTGCAGACAAGCCATAATTTGAAATGCTTCTTTTAATGTTCCTTGGTAATAATGGTTATTTAAAGACAGAACGCCTTTCTTTTTAAAGCGCTGAATGTCCAGTTCGGAGAAATAAAGAGGAAATACATCATGGATCAGCTCCATTGACAGCTCCTTGATAAAGCTCTCCTGTTCTGTAGTTGCTGCGTTCACAATTCTCACGTCAATCACCTTTCTTGCCATCGAATATCCTAAGTCTTAATCAAGAATAGCACAGAAAAAAACACGAAAGCTAAGGTAAGTGTTTCCTATGAGAAACAGCAGCCTTCCGCATCGAAAAGGAGCCATTTAACATGAAACAAAAAGGCAGAGGGCTTGAGCTCCTCATCAATGAAAAACAAGATGGCCAATGGCTGTTTTCTGTACTGAAAACAGCGCTTAAAGCCTCTAAACCCGTGATTCAAGACTGGATGTCCCATCATCGGGTAAAGGTCAATCACGAATCCGTCATAAATAATGTTATCGTCAAAAAAGGAGACCGTGTGTTCATTAATCTTCAGGAAAGTGAAGAATCCTCCGTCATACCAGAGTATGGAGAGCTTGATATTTTATTTGAGGACAATCATATGCTTATCGTCAATAAACCTGCAGGCATAGCGACCCATCCGAATGAGGATGGCCAAACCGGCACACTGGCTAATTTGATCGCATACCATTATCAGGTGAATGGGGAAATATGCAAGGTGCGCCACGTCCATCGTCTTGATCAGGATACATCTGGCGCAATCGTTTTTGCCAAGCATCGTTTGGCACACGCCATCCTGGATCAGCAGTTAGAGAAAAAGACGCTAAAACGAACGTATACCGCCATCGCTGAAGGACAGCTAAAGTCAAAAAAAGGTACAATTGATTCACCGATTGGCAGAGACAGATCACATCCGACAAGACGCCGGGTTTCACCAGGCGGACAAACAGCCGTCACGCATTTCAAGGTGATTGCCAGCAATGCGAAAGAGCGACTGACGCTCGTGGAATTAGAGCTGGAAACAGGAAGAACACACCAAATTCGTGTTCATATGGCGAGCATCGGCCATCCGCTGACAGGAGACTCGCTTTATGGAGGCGGGAGCAAGCTGCTAAACAGACAGGCGCTCCACGCCAAAAAGGTACAAGCCGTTCACCCGATAACCGGCGAGCAGATTGTTGCCGAAGCGCCTTTCCCAGCTGATATAGAAAACCTTTGCGACACATATTTTTCATGAAGAAAAGCCGCAGGACTTGACTGCGGCTTTTTAAGTGACTCGTTTTCCGTATATAATATAACGCTTCGGGGCGTTTCCGACATATGAAAACGGATAGCAGGTCGTCAGAATGAGCTCTTCCTTTTCATGCTGGAGCGTAATAATGGATGTGTCATCTTTATCGACAATTTTTGTTTTCACAATTTCATATGTGAAATCTCCATATGACAGGAGTATACGAAGCAGATCCCCCTTTTCCAGCTCTCCCGTCCGGCGAAAAACGGTATCCCGATGTCCCGACAGCACAATTTGCCCATTTTCATCAGGATAATAGCTGTCCTTGTAATGCCCGACACCTTTTTCTAAATCATCTGCATCGGTGCCCTCCACGATCGGAAGCTCCGCGTTGATTTTAGGTATTTCTAAAATGCCGCTCGCTTGGCCGGTCTCAGGCTTAAATGATGCTTTGTTCTCTGCATGACCTGCGCTTTGTTTTGTGCCCGAGCCTTCCTGCGGCTTTTCAGCCGCCAGTTTTGCTTCTTTTAATGTCTGTTCGGTCTTCATATTCGTATCGATCAATTTAAGGCCCCCATAGCCTGTGATCAAAAGACCGACCGCAATGATGACGAGTGGAATAACCTTTTTCACGTTCTGGAGGCGCTCCTTTTTCTTCTGACATATAGATAAGTTCCGGACAGTGTCACCGCCGCACCGATTACCATAAAGTTATAGTAGCCCGCTGATGTATCCGGAAGCTGATGATCAGACCCGCCTTTCGCAGTTCCATTTTGTAAAGGCAATGTGCTGATCTTGCCGGCTGTGTCAGTATATTTTTCACCGCTCGGTATTTCACCTAATCTCAAAATGTCTGTAGGCTTCAGCTGATGAACCGGCACAGTATCTGGAGTCTCTTTTATATCAGTCTGGTCTTCCCCAGGCTCTGGATCCTCTTTAACCGGCTGCTCCGTTCCCGGGGCATCTCCCGGCTCATCCGTAACTGGGTCTTCTGTTACAGGGTCTTCAATGTCACTCGCTTCAGCAAGCTTAATTCTTCCCTCTTTTGTATAAGCAATTGGCTCATCAAAGCTCTTCACATAAGCAACTGTCGCTTCCAAATCCTCAGGCCCTGTCACCGGATTTTTCCCAAGCAATCCGATTGGCTGGTATTTGGTTCCTGTCGCCGTCGCCATAAAATTGTTGACGGTTAATGTATATGTGGCTTCGGGCTGTATCTCGGTGCCATCTGCCAATTTTATATCGACAGCTTTTCCGGTTTCTTTGTCCCACGTATACGTAAACCCGCTGATGCTGTAGTCAGGACCAAAAGCCGGCGAGATTTGCGCATTGATAATCTCTCTTAAATCTTTTCCTTTAATCTCAAGCTTCGTTAACACATTTCCGAACGGCTGGATATTGTAAAGATCTCCCCACGTAATGGGACCCTTCTTCAGCGCTTCCCGTATTCCGCCGCCATTCATAAGAGCAAAATCCGTTTTCATGGCCGCTCGCATACCATCCGCAATCAGGTTTCCAAGAGGCGTATCACCGTCATTCGAATACCCCCCTTCCATATCAACAGCCGCTTCGCCGACAACCTCGCTGATAATCGGTTCAGCAAGTGTTTGGTATTTCTTTAAAATGGCTGACGCACTGGCATCCGGTTTTATTTTACTTTGGTCGACATATACGATGTCCGCTGACTTATTGACAATGTCTTTTGTCGTTTTATCGAGCTCTACATCAACAACACCTATCGCTTTTCCATATTCAAACGCCTGAACAATCAGTTTTCCATTCACTTCACCGTTAACAACCTTATGATTATGCGCTGCAAAAATGACGTCGATTTCAGAATCTGTTTTGTTTGCAAGATCAGCAGATTCACCGGTAATTGCGGCACCATTTTGTTCGGCTGACATATGTGCGAGAACCGCGATGGCCTTCACGCCTTTTTTCTTCAGCTCTTCGGCCGCCTCATTCACCGCTGTTACTTCATCTGTAAACTCGATGTTTTTTATTCCGTCAGGCATGACCATGCCCGCGGCCGACTGTGTGACAACCCCGATAAAAGCAACGGGTATGCCCTCCACATTTATGATGTCATATGCCGGCAAAAAGGGCTCTCCTGTAGATTTCATTTTACAATTGGCGCATACAAGGGGAAAGTTCTGTCCATCATATCCGCTCGTGCCTTTCGGGTGATCTCCGCCATTTAAGATCCTCAGCAGTTCATCCGTACCTTCATCGAACTCGTGGTTGCCGACAGTTCCGACATCAAATCCGATGTCCTCCATCAGCTCTACAGTCGGTTCATCTTGAAGAAGAGATGAAACTGGAGAGCTGCCTCCGATCATATCTCCCGCGTGCACAATCAGCGTGTTTTTCTTTTCGGCCTTTTTCTCTTTCAAATATGCGGCGGCATAGTCCATGCGTCCAAAAGTGCCGTCTGCAGTTCCGTTCCCATCGAGATCAAGCTCATATTGCTGGTCGATCTTGCCATGCAAATCATTCATGCTGAGAATTCTAAGCGGCACACTTTCTTGAGGTGCCGTTTGCCTCTTTTTATATCCTGCGTTCTCCGCTTGACTTACTGAGGCGAAGAAAATTCTGTTTTCCACAGCTACCTGCTTCCAGTCAGCTGGCTGCACATATGTTTTATTTGATGAATCTCCCACATATCTTGTCAGGCCTTTCCCCTGCTCTCTGGCTCTAAATTCAAACGGCATTTCCAAGAGGGGATCGTCTTCATTCCAAATTCCTTTTTGCTCTTTTTTCGCAGCAGCTACGGCAGCTTGAAACTGCTGATAATCCCCTTCATTGTCAACCGGCCAAATAAAATACGTCGGAGCATAGCCATTTTTTACAAGCTCTAAGTTCACGTTTGAACCCGATTCGGTTATGACCTGTGCAAGAAGTCTGCCATAGTTATCCTTGGCTTCACTTCCGACCTTGACAGTAATTTTATCTCCTGGAGACAGAACCGTTTTTAGATAGTCAGATGCTTTTTTGCCAAATCTTATTTGATTTTCGTCCGCTTCATTTTTGGGTGTGTGATACGTTTCAGGTGTATCTACATTTACAAACCTGATTTTTGTCGTTCCAAGTACTGGAGTTTTAAGATGAATGGTATCGCCGTCAACAACCCGGTCAACAATACCTTCATATTCACCCTCCGCAGACGGAGGTGCGGGCTGTTCTTTAAGCAGCTTCAGGTCAGACGATTTTCGCGTTAGCAGCTGAAAGGATTGGTATCTGCTTAACACACCGGTAAATTCATACCATTTGCCCTCATCAAGTTCGTCTATCACCCCTGTTTCATTCATAACCCGGAGCGTCATCGCATGATGGTCTTCATCTACCATCGTTACATTATAACCCCCGCCGGCAGGAGAATTTGGAATTGAGGAAACAAATGCTTTTAGTGTCACAAGGCGGCCTTCAAACTGATCACCAAGACTGCTGTTAATCAGTTCATTTATTGTTAAATGTTTAGGAGCGGGGATAGGTTGATTTGACTGGTTGATTTTGATGCCTGATGAGTTTGGAACGATTTCTGTCAGCCCTCGGTATGTCGTGACTTTCCCTGTTACCGTGACATCCATGCCTTCTTTTAATTCGGGAAATTGTTTAGGGGAAGGCGAATAAATGTTAATGCCTCCGGTTTTATCCTGCATAAAGGTCGACAGCTTCCCGCCTCCGATCGCGCTTTGATCAGCAGTGACGATCCCTTTTATCGTTACTTCTTCATTCAGTCGTCCCCGCGCTTCATTTATCGTCATTGGCTGTTCAGCTGGCGGAGTTTTCGCGTCGTCAGTTAAGTCCATCGACTGAACGTTCTTAAGTCCTGTCGTGTTAAAGTAATTTTCAAGCTTTCCTTGAACAGTTATCTTTTTTCCAAGAAGAAGCGGATTGGTTTGCAGCCCAAATTGGCTTCTGAAGGCGGAGGGGATTTGAACGGGAAGGATGTGATCGGACGATGTCTCGGTTTTACTGTCTGCCAGCGCGACATTATAATCATTTGAAAAAGGGCTTGTCAGCTTATAGTTCTGCGGGGAAACAGCCTGGCCGACAGCATATCCTTCGACAAGCGCCTGTCCTTCTTTTTGCTGTATCGCCTTATCAACCGATATCGGCTGTTGCGGTTCAGCTGCCTTTACAGCTTCGCACGTGTACATTACATGTAAGAACATCAATGCCGTGATCAACACAATATGCAGAATACGCCTCATCATTTTTCCTCCCTTAAGATACACATTATGACAACGACTTTGTCTGCTTATCATTTCGACAGACAGCATATAATTCCTTTCAGGCTTCTGCATAAATCGCGACAGACTGACACAAAATACAGCTGATCTGAAAAAAAAGGAGGAATTCGGTTTGGATCAGTTAAATCAGCAGCAACAATCCCAAATGAACAAAGGTATTCCTGGCAAGCCGCATAAAAATCACGGCGGACATGAAATGTTTGATATGCACGAGGTGCTTTCCGGAACACTTACTGTACTTGATCAGTTTATGATGCTGAGACAATTTTGTAAGGATCAGGAATTATTAAACATCCTTGATCGTCAACATCAATTCATTACGTCTCAATATAACTTAACTGCAGAATGCTTCAAAACAGGAAGCGAACCTTCACAAAAAACAGCAACTTATATGATGAAGGAAGACAACCAGACTGTTTACGGCATGCAGCCGTCACAGCCTAAAAAACCTGTTCAATCCATGAATGATATTGATGACAGCATCATCAGCCGACAAATGCTTTGCGCAGTTAAAGCACAGGCTTCTATGCTGACGATGGCTTCTCTGGAAATGACAAACCCAGCCGTAAGACGCGTACTATCTGCGCAAATTCAGCAGTATGTTGAAATGGCTTTTGAAATTTTCCTATACCAAAACAAACACGGCTATTACCAAGTTCCTCAGCTAGATGCGCAGGATATGGAACAATTGAGAAATTCATTTGCTCCGGCACAAGGACAAATGCCTCCAACTCAAGGCGGTATGGGCCAGCAAGGACTTCATTAATAACAAAGGCATTGGATAAATACTATCCAATGCCGCACTGTTTTCTTCAAATGTTTTCTTAAAATCTTTTTCAAACTGATCAAGACTTTCCTTTGTTGCCGATTGAAATCCTTTTTTAAAGTCCCCTTTTTTTGCCGTTTGCTTTATCAGTTCTGAAATAATGTCTATCCCGTATCTGTCCGTCAGCTCATTGACCATATAAAAGCTTTGCAAATAGACATCAGTGTCATATTCAGCTCGGGCTTTCTGCCAATCTTGATCTGTCTGCAAACGGTCAAAGGGCACGACAGAAAACGTGATCGGATCTATGAGCAATTCATAGTTCGCGATCCACTCGCTTAACCCTTCGTGAAACCATAACGGAAACTCATCGGGATCTGCTTCAAGCTCCTTCAATTTCTGGTGAAACGCATGGTGCGTGTATTCATGAATCAACAATCTCTGGTACAAATAAACCGCTACTTCGTCACCTTCTAAAAGTTTCTTTTTCTCTTCAGGCAACAATCCGATCAGCTGCTCCCTTTCAGAATAAAAACCGACGACATCCAGTAAACCGGAGTAAGCCTCCATCTGTTTTTCATTAGGAAAAAAAATAATATCAATAGGCTTTTGGTTCGAATATCCAATTATAATCTGATTAATACTGACCGCATATTCAAGTGTATCTTTCGTCAATGGCAGTAAGGACTTTTCCTTAGAAGTGTAATAAATATCGGCCTGTTTGAATGACTCTTTCTTCATGTGCTTCGTCACTTGTTCTTTTGTTATACCAGATGCCTGCCCTGGCAAAGACAGTATATACATCGTGCTTGATACGATGGCCGAGCTTACAGCCAGCATCACAAGGACTCCGCACAGGAATAGAGCGGATGCCGCACGCTTTCCTATGCCATCCCGCAAACGTCTCCCTCCCTGAGCCGGTCCGTCTTGTACCTTTTATTTTTACTCTATGCAGCCTGCATTCGCGGTGTGTCATTAACGCAAAGAAAAAGCCGCACAAATTATGCGGCTTTTTTCATTTATTCAGCTTGCGGGAATATACGCTGTACAGTTTCACTGAATTCATCAAAGAATCCTGCAATCGGATCGCCATTTTGTATCCGCTCGCCATATCCCTGCATTCGGTCTACAAAGTCTGGATTCGCAGAAACGTAAACATTATCCATGTTTTTATCGGTGTCTCTCACTTTATCAGAAATTTTCTTTTTGAGATCTTTTCCAACTTCTTTATTTCCATTTGTTAATACAACCGCAACATATGCTTGATTTCCGGCAACAATTACATTTGCATGTTTTACTTCTTTCATATCTGTGATTTTATCGGCAGCGTCGTCAGCAACTTCTAATTTACGGTTATCATTACCGTTGTTGTTGTTGCCGTTATCGTTGACATTGTCAGTTACATTATTATCGACATTGTCACGATTATTATTGGCATCGTTAATATTTCTTGTGCCATTATCGTTTGCCGGATTGCGGTAGTTAACGTTTTCTGGATTTGCATTATCACGTCTGCCCTCACCCTGATTGGCCATACCGCAGCCAGTCATAAGCAAAGGGATAAGAAGCATGGACGCAAGGACTTGTTTTTTTCCAAGCATGTGAATTCCTCCTTTATCACTTTACTTATAGGTTTTTCTAACTGGCTCTAATTATGCATGAAAAAATAACGGAAATGCTTTCCCGGGAAATAAAGCGGTTAATTTGTCTAATTAGAGGGGAAAATATCAATACACTTATAAAGGAGGGATCACGTTGTTCAATCAGCGAAGAGGACTCAGCCCCGCAGCAATGATTATAGGGTCAACTATGCTTATTGCTGCTTTATCACCACAGATCCGCCAAAAAATCAGCGGGTTTATTACAGGACAAATGAACAGACAAAATTCTAAAAATAACATGTTTGATGCTTCTAATGTAGGAAATATGGTCAAACAAGCACTTGGCGGCGGTAATAATCAGGAACGTTCGCAAAATCAAAGCCAACAGCAAAATGGCCGTCAGCATCAGCATGCCGGAGCGCAGCAAACCCAGCATCAGCATACACAGACTCAAACTAGGCAAACTGAGACAGCAGCGAAAAAAAGACAGCCGCATTATGCTGAACCCATTCAATTTGAACAAAGCGCAATGAATGTGATGGACGACAACACCATGATGGAAATGCTTGAGGACTTAGAACCCGGACGTTAAAAAAAACGTGTAATCCAAGATGGATTACACGTTTTCATATGTTACGCTTCTTCGGCTTCGATCACTCTGGATTGATCATTGAATATACCTGGATCAATTTCCTTCGTTACCTTACTCGTAATGAGGCCAGATGTCATACTTCCGCTGACATTCAGAGCAGTACGCCCCATGTCGATTAACGGTTCGATTGAGATTAATAAACCTGCGAGTGCGACAGGCATATTTAATGATGATAAAACAAGAAGCGCCGCGAATGTCGCTCCGCCGCCAACTCCGGCAACACCGAAGGAGCTGATGGCAACGACTGCGATAACTGTGATAATAAACACCGGGTCAAACGGATTTTGGCCGATAGTCGGAGCAATCATCATCGCCAGCATCGCAGGATAAATGCCGGCGCATCCATTTTGCCCGATTGAAAGACCAAACGAACCGGCAAAGTTTGCGATTCCTTCCGGCACACCCATGCTTTTCTGTGTTTTAATATTTAGCGGCAAAGCACCCGCGCTTGACCGTGAAGTAAAAGCAAATACAAGTACAGGCAGCGCCTTCTTCAAATAAACAACCGGATTCAAACCACTGAGCGTCAGCAGCAGCAAATGAATGATAAACATTGTGATTAACGCGGCATACGAAGCAACCACAAACATCCCTAATTTTAGAATGCTGTCAATATCACTCGTCGCAATCGTTTTTGTCATAATGGCCAGCACCCCATAAGGCGTCAGTCTCAAAATGAGGGTAACAACACGCATGACAATGGCATAAACGGCATCAACCATTTTTTTAAATGTTTCTGCCTGTTCCGGCTGTTTATGCTTCACACCGAGGAATGCCATTCCAAGGAAAGCGGCAAAAATAACGACCGCGATCGTTGAAGTCGGTCTAGCTCCCGTAAAATCTAAAAACGGGTTTCCCGGCAGCAGTTCAACAATCTGCTGCGGCAGCGATTTCGCTGTCATATCTTCTGATTTCTGCTGAAGTTCCTGTCCCCGCGAAAGCTCTGTATCCCCTTGGTCAACCTGAATCGCCTGTAGGTCAAAAGAAAGCGCGGAGGCAATACCGACAGCTGCCGCTACAGCTGTTGTCGCTACTAATATCCCGATAATCAAACCGCTGATTTTTCCGAGATTTTTTGTCAGCTTCAGCTTTGTAAATGCACCAAGAATTGAAATAAAAACGAGCGGCATGACAACCATTTGAAGCAATTTGACATACCCGCCACCGGCAATATTAAACCAGTCCGCTGTTTGAATGACTATATTTGAAGTCGGGCCGTAAATCAGCTGAAGCGCAAATCCGAATACAATCCCCAGCCCCAGCGCAGTAAATACACGTTTAGAGAAGGAAACATGTTTTTTCTGCATCACAAAAAGCCCTAAGATAAGTAAAAGTAAAATAAATACATGTAATACAACTAGTAAAGTCTCCAAAGCAGGTAAACTCTCCCTTCAAATTTTCTCATTTACTATATTACACTAATTCCGATAGGTCAAGTGCGAATTATTTAAACTAAGGATTCAAGTAAAAAAACCTTATATAATCCCTTTTTTGTTCTTTTCTTTCCCTTCCATCTTTAGTACCTTATATAAGGGTGATAATATTTGCTGAAAGAACTGTTTGTAAACTTGACCATTTTAATCACATTTAATTATCTCTTCACCCACCTGTTTAAAGAAAGGTTAGTACATAAAAAAGACAGCATATCCTTCCAAGCTGTTAAAGGACTGGCCTGCGGTTTGCTCGGGGTTATTCTAATGGTTTTTGGATTTACCTATCAGCATTCAATCATTGATCTTCGAAATATCCCTATTATGATTGCCGCTCTTTATGGGGGCTGGGTTTCAACGGCAACGGCCTTGGTTATGATCGCTGCAGGCCGCATGCTGATCACGATGAACACATCTGCAATATACTCGGTTATTATCATTTGTATCGCTGCCATCCCGTCACTCATTGTTTCTAGAAGAAAAAAAGTCCAATTAAAACATGCTTTCTATCTTTTAATGATCACAAATAGTATGATCTCCTTTTCCTTTTATTTTCTTATAGATTTACATTCAAATGAACTTCACTTATATTTTTGGATCGTCTCAATAGCGGGCGGCATGCTCAGTTTATATATTATTGATCATGAAACAAATGCACATCTTCTTTTTAAACAATATAAGTTTCAGGCGCACTTTGACTTTTTAACAGGCATTTATAACCGAAGAAAGTTTGAAGAAATCACACAAGCTCTATATCAACAGGCGGCCAATACCCCGCATTTTCAATTCGCACTGATTTATATGGATATCGACCATTTTAAAACCATCAATGACCAATACGGCCATCATGAAGGAGATCAGGTGCTGAAAGAGCTGGGCTCACGTCTGAAGCAGAGCATCCGAAATACTGATCCTGCCGCACGGATTGGCGGTGAAGAATTTGCCGTGCTCCTGCCGAACTGTACGCTTGATAAAGCAGCCCAGATCGCAGAACGGATCAGATGTGCTGTCAGTGACGCACCAATTAGATTAACAAATGGTGAAGAGCTGTCAGTTACGATATCACTGGGGGCCTCTCATTATCCTAATAATACGGAGCATCCAGAATCCTTGCCGATTCTTGCCGATCAAATGCTGTACAAAGCGAAAGAAACGGGACGAAACAAAGTATGTTTTTCAGAAAAAAAAGAATGAATTCAATGTTCGAATTCATTCTTCCAATCTGAAAGACGTTTCAAAGGCAGAAAAGCCGGGACAAGATCCCCCTGATATTCTTTTTCTATAAATGCCGCTGTATCATCAGCTTGATAGAGCTCAAGAATGGTTTGCAGCGCTTCCCGATCTTGGTCCTCCGCTCTGACAACAATCAAATTCATCTCTTCCTTAGACATTAGTCCACCGCTCTTTATGGCATGTTTTTCCGGGTTCAGTCCCGCTTTTTTTGCTTCAGACGGTTTCATGACAAACACGTCGGTGCCGCTCGCTACATCCTGTTGCCGGACGGCTTTTAATTTCAGGTGCCTCGGATTATCTTTAATCATATCGACTGAACCTGTTCCGTTAAATCCGTTTTTCAACGTTAGCAACCCTGCCTCCTTAAGCACCGTAAGCGCCCTGCCAAAATCGAGTGCTTTATCCGGTACAGAAACGACAGCTCCTCGTGGTATATCTTGGAATCGGTTATACCGTTTTGAATAAATGCCCATAGGCGTTATGTATGTCGTACCGAGCGGTTCCAGCTTAAGTTTGTATTTTTGAGTGAACGACTGAAAAAATGAAATGTTTTGAAAGGCGTTGGCATCAATTTCTTTGTTAGCAAGCGCGATATCAGACTCCGCATAATCAGAAAAAGGTATCAGCTGAATATCCAGCCCTGCTTCTTCAGCTTTTTTAGCAATATAGTTCCATATTGCCTCGTCAGACTCAGCAATTCCGATTTTTATCGTTTCATGTTCTGCTGACGGTGAGCATGCTGTAAATGAAACGAGAAGAACAACAACGAAACTGCATATAAGCCACTTTTTCATTGTGACCATACTCCTATCTATGTATTAGAGCATGCAAGCAATATCAGACATAAAAATCATACGCTCTCTTAGTTGATAAACGTTGTCATTTGTAATATTGATTAACTTTTACCTTACTCATATCCAATAAGGTTGTCAATTCCTATTACATTGTCTTCCCGAAAAGAAGGAATACTAAGGCAAACGTATGATCACATATCGAGAAAACAGATGAATTTCCGTAAATAAATATCAAATTGAAAAATAAATATGGTATTTTCCGAAAAAAGTTTCATTTAGCAGTTGTTTTTTCTGAAGATTACTGGTAGAGTAAAGGTAATTATTTTTGTTCGAACTATCTTTAAGAAGAAAGTTTTGTAAGAGTTTTCGTCTTGAAAGTTTGTTAAGAGCAAGAATAGTGAATTTAAGCGTTATGATCGCTTTAGGAGGAAATTTCATGTTAGAAGGTAAAGTAAAATGGTTCAACTCTGAAAAAGGTTTCGGATTCATCGAAGTAGAAGGTCAAGACGATGTATTCGTTCATTTCTCTGCTATTCAAGGCGAAGGCTTCAAAACTTTAGAAGAAGGCCAAGCTGTTTCTTTTGAAATCGTTGAAGGAAACCGCGGACCACAAGCTGCTAACGTTACTAAAGAAGCGTAAGCATAAATTGATATGAAAAACTGCAGGTGCAAACCTGCAGTTTTTATTTCGATAAAAAAGCTGTTTTGCATAAGCAAAACAGCTTTTTTTCATTAGTTTGCAATATCCCGTTTCATGAAGATTCCGAAAGCAAGCAACAGGAAGATGATAAAGTAGATCACCAGCATGTTGATAGAGAACGTCATAGTCATCCCTTTTATTAACGGTGTGCCATCTACATACTGAGACAAATTTACATTAGCAAACAATATATACTTCGCCCAGTCAAATTTCGCTGCAATAAATGCAGTGGCAGTCGTACCGGCTACCAACAAAAAGATGGAAAACCCTACTGCAAGAGAGCTGTTTCTAAATACAGCGGACAGCATAAATGCCATCGTCGCCACCATTAAAGCCGCGACGGATTCAGAAAGATACGTTGTGGCCAAATGCCCCATCATGTTTTGCTCAATGACATGGCCATCCTTATAGATTAAATGAATATTCGCGGCAGTGTCACCGCCTGTCCCAAAAAAGATCAGTCCCAGCAAAGTAGAACCTATAAATAAAATAAACAGCAATAAGAAACCAAACAAGAGAACTGTAATATATTTGGAGAGCAAAATCTGAAAACGGCTGAGCGGGCGGATCATTAATAGCTTTATGGTTCCCCAATTAAATTCGTTCGCGACAATTCCGGCTGCGATAATAATGGTAAACAGCCCGGTAAGGATTGTAAAGCCTGCTGAATCCGTTACATAAGACCATACAGTATAGCCTGTGTCACCAGGGATGTTATGCTCTATACGATAGTTGTTAAGTGTGATTGTTTCTTCATATTCACCTTTCAGTGAAGGATTTTCTTTGATTTCTTTCTTCAGTACGGTGTTTTCCGCTTGGAGTTCTTGTTTCCAATGGAGATTTGAATCACCAGCAGAAAAATGATTCGCCAGAAATGCAAATCCAACCATTGTTAATCCCAGAATCCCGATCATCACCCATGTTCCGGCACGGCTGAAAATTTTGATCCACTCATTATAAATCAAATTAAGCATGTTGAACCTCCTCTTTTGCTTCACCTGTTATTTCCAAGAAACGGTCCTCTAACGATTTTGTCACTACTTTAACTTCGTAAATGCGGACTTGCTGCATCACCAGCAATTCAATAGCCGCAGGGACTTCGTCTTTAGCCAGTTTGACTTCTACACCATTTGCCTTCTTCACCAAATTGTACTCCTTCAGAACAGAAGCGGCTTCATTCGGCTGCTCAACTTGAAAGAAATATGTATCGTTCTCATCAGTGATTTCATCTCTCACATTTTGAATATCGATAAGCTTTCCTTTTTGCAGAATCGCAATTCGGTCACACATCAGTTCCATTTCTGACAGCAGGTGGCTTGAGACGATGACAGCCATTCCTTTTTCTCGCGTCAACTTCTTCAAGTGATCTCTGATTTCCCTGATCCCCGCCGGATCAAGGCCGTTTGTCGGTTCATCCAAAATCAGCACTTTCGGATCATGAAGAAGACATTGTGCCAAGCCAAGACGCTGTCTCATCCCAAGAGAATACGTTTTCACCTTGTCATGGATTCTGTCTGTTAAACCGACCAGCTCAACGACTTCATCAATTTTTTCCCTCGTGACACCCTTGACCATCCTTGCGTACTGCTGGAGATTTTTATATCCGCTCAAAAATTTATACAGCTCTGGATTCTCTACAATAGCCCCAATATGCTTAATCGCCTTGGCATACTCTTTCGTAATTGATTGGCCGCAAATGAGCACATCACCTTTTGACAGCTTCATTAACCCCACCATCATCCGGATGGTTGTCGTTTTACCTGCTCCGTTCGGCCCCAAAAAACCGAATACTTCGCCTTCACGAATCGAAAAACTCAGATGATCAATGATCGTTCGGCCTCTGATGTTCTTTGTTACATTTTTCAATTCCAATACTGTTTTCATCGAATTCCTCCTCTAGCAAACTTCCATTTTTGATTTAAACCATTGCAATACAGACATGCCTTCCTGCTCACGAATATCTTCCACATCACGCTGAGCAACTTTTTCTCCATTTGCAAGTATGATTACTTCGTCTAGCAAAGTTTCAATTTCATCAATCTCATGCGTTGCGATCACGACAATCTGCTGCTCAAAATCAATGTATGACACCAGGCTGTTTACGATGGAGTCCCTGACCATCGGATCAAGCCCGGAAAAAGGTTCATCAAGCAAGATGACAGATGCCCGTCTTGCTAAAGCAAGGACGATTTTCAGCCTTCCCCGATTTCCTTTTGATAACTTTTTGATCTTTTTTTCCGGATCAAGCTGCATCTCATTCAACAGCTTATAAGCTTGTTCTGTTTGAAAATCAGGAAATTGTGACTGATAAAAATTCACCATATCCTTTACAGTGAAGTGCGGATAAAACATATCAAGCTCTGTAAGATAAGCCGTTTGACGCACCATATCTCTCGTAACCAGCTTTTCATCCGCTTTTACGAATCCTGAAGTAGGAAAGAGAAGGCCAGCCATCATTTTTAAGGTTGTTGACTTGCCGCTGCCGTTCGGTCCGATCAGTCCATAAATTCGTCCGGATGATAAGGTGATCGATACATCATTGACGGCGGTGTGGCGGCCGTATTTTTTTGATACATGTTCTAAGTTGATTTCCATTTTAGCTCCCCTCAGTGAATGTTTTAATCCTTTCTACCATTTCCTCTTTCGTTAGCCCCAGCTCTGTCATTTGCTTCACAAAGCCTTCCAGTACTTCCCGTGTCAGCCTGTCCTTCAGCTCATCTACGATTTCTGCTTTCTCCGCAATAAATGTGCCTTGACCTCTTCTTGTCTCCACAATACCCAGCCTTTCCATCTCACTGTATGTTCTTTGAATTGTATTGGGATTTACCTTGGTTTGAATCGCCATTTCTCTTACAGAAGGAAGCTTGTCTCCTGGGAGCAACTCCTTCCTGACCAGCCGATAAAAGATCTGATCTGCGATTTGCAGATAAATCGGTTTCGAGGATTGGAAATGATTGTCCATATTCACACCTCTACTTTACGATCAAGCAGTTTTGAAGCCATGATGAGCAGCAAGACCGTGATGATTATAGCAATAGGAAACCCTAGTACAGACAGATGTATAGGTTTTAATTCCAATCTCCAAACGTTGTGGAAGTGGAATTCAAAATTGCAATAGACTGTTACCGGCCAGAAATGCTTTTGAGATTCAACCAAAGGGCTTATGATGTATTCATCGAAGAAGAACCACACTGCGACCAACAGAACCATCGCAGCCCACCGCATTCCGCGCCAATTCCTGAGAGAGTGAAAAACAGTCCAAAACACAATGACTGTTACTGACATATCTAACGAAGAAATAAGCCCATACATATTCAACAAAGTAGCTGTACTAGTTATATCAACTTGATGCTCCAGCAGATTATTTACAGAGAGCATATGATAAATCCAAATACCGTAAGCCGTTAATGCCAATTGAATCAGAAATTGATAGAGCAAAGATGCTGCCAATTTAGAAGAAAACAGCCAGAAGCCGCCATTTGGATTGTACAGCCAAAGCTGTGATTTCCCTTCTTTGCGAAGATGATAAAACACAAAAACAGGAGATAGGAAAAGCAGAAAAAAAGCAACTGCAACAAAGAAACCAAAAATGACTAGAGGCTCTTTCGTGCGAGAAGCTATAATATGGCCTGTTCCCAATAAGAAAATGATTCCGCATATCCATACTAGCAGCCACATTCTTGAAAGCTTGATATCTTTCTTTAACAAACCTAAAAAAGAGTCCATGTCTTTACCTCCCGGAAGAATCCTCGGTGTATGAGTAACATAGTACACTAGATCAAACCCTTATACAACATATTCCATGGATTTATTTGATAAAAAATATATTTCATACATATAAACAACAAAAAAAAAGGCAAATCCGCCATGAGTAAACGGATTTGCCTTTTTGATTACTTTTTCTTATTTTTCATGGAGAGCAGTGCATCACGATAGCTGCGGTCCTGCATTTTGTCACTTTCTTCAGTGACCTCTTCTTCTGCCTGATCTTCATCAGAATGCTTAAACTTTTGCAGCGCCTGCCTGTAAATATCATCACCCATTGTTTCTCGTTTCTCTTTTGGAGAATCGTTTTTTACAACGGATGGCGTATGCTCGGCAGCCCTTGCTTCAGCTGGGTATTGCGCTTCGTTTTTTTCCTCTTCTGGAGGGGCGATTCTTTCGGTTGCTTCTTGCTTCTCGGGTCCAGGAGAGGCGTTGCGGACGTTAAATGTAATAAGGCCCGCAATGACAATGACAGCAGCAATAATTGCTATAATAATGGCCATTTCAACCTCTCCTTACTGTCCTGCTGTTAGGTTTCCTGTGACTTGGCTGACGCGTCTTCCTAAGGCGCGTCCAAGCTGAATACCTTCCTCAGACATTAACTCATCACTGTCAACCGGACAAGTGACGCCTGCTCCGTAATAAGAGCCGTACAGTGCGTTTTCTGGCACGTTGCCAGGCAGACCGACAACGATCATGCCTTGGTGGAACATCGGCGTGATTAAGTTGTGCATTGTCATTTCCAAACCGCCGTGTGTTGTTGCCGTTGTGCAGAAAACAGCGCCGACTTTGTTGATCAGCTCGCCTTCAGCCCACAAGTAGCCAAGCCTGTCTATCCAAGCTTTAAGACCGGAGCTGATTGTTCCGAAATGCCCTGGGCATCCCCAGATAATCGCATCCATATCTTTCAGCTTGCGGATATCTGCTTGATCGACATGGTCAATCAATACCTCAGCCGCCTCGTTTTCTCTCGCGCCTTCAGCAATCGCTTCTGCAAGCACCTTAGTATGTTCGCCTTCACTATCATACACTACATAAATTTTCATTCAGGAAACCTCCCTGTACAGATTAAGATTCCTTAGCTTCTTTTGGAGCAGGAAGTAATGAAAGCTCCTCTTTTTTCTTCTTACGCAATTTATCTTTTCTGACGTCACGCAGGAAGATACTTAAAATTAATCCTGCTACGCAGAATAATGTTGCCCACATAAAGGCGTCATTAATCCCCATGACGTTTGAATCGAGTGACGCGTGTTTATAAATATGAGTGTAAACATACGTTTTCGCTGTTTCATAAGGTACATTCATATTCACCATTAAATTCGAAACTGCATTTTGGAATGCATGGAGGAAGTTCGGGTCCGCCGTGCTTGTTTTATCTGCAATTTGTGAATAATGGAATGTCGTACGGTTTGTATAAATCGTCGTAATTAAGCTTGTACCAATTGATCCACTGATTTGGCGAAGCGTGTTGCTCATCGCCGTTCCGTGACTGTTCAGACGGGCTGGAAGCTGGTTCATCCCAGCTGTCATGACTGGCATCATTAAGAGAGACATACCAAATGCACGAATTGAGTAGATCAGCATGATGTGCGTATATGGTGTATCAATTGTTAATTGCGTATATTGATATGTTGTTACCACTGTCACGAGAAGCCCAATAATCGCAAGCGGTCTCGGTCCGAATTTATCGAACAAAATACCTGAGATCGGTGACATAATCAGCATAACGATCGCACCTGGAAGCAGAAGCAGACCGGATTGAAGCGCCGTAAAGCCGACCAGGTTTTGCAGATAGATCGGTAACAGGAACATACCAGTGTAAAGTGCCACTGTAATAATGATATTAATGACACTCGAGAGTGAGAAAATGTCATATTTAAACACTCTGAAATCAAGCATCGGATCATCATGGCGCAATTGCTGAACAACAAACGCAATAATTGCGATGACGCCGATAATCACTGTTGATAATACAATAGGATCAGTCCAGCCGTCAGAGCCGGCTTCACTGACACCGTATAGCAGAGATGCGAAACCGACAATAGAAAGAATCGCTCCGAGAGTATCGAGTTTGATTTTTTGCGGTTCCACCATGTTTTTAAAGATGAAGAAAGCCACAATAATAATAATGGCACCGATCGGCACAAGGCCGTAAAACATAATGCGCCATGTATAATTCTCAATGATCCACCCAGAAAGAGTCGGGCCGACCGCAGGAGCAAACATCATTGCAAGTCCGAAAATCCCCATTCCTTTCCCCCTGCTTTCAGGAGGGAAGATAAACAGAATGGTTGTCATAACGAGCGGCTGCAAGATACCTCCGCCTACAGCCTGGATCAAACGGCCGATCAGCATGGTAGAGAAGTTAGGTGCGATACCGCAGACTAACGTACCGAGCGTAAAACAGAACATGGCAACGAGGAAGAGACTCCGTTGACCAAAGCGCGTAATCAGGAACGCAGATAACGGAATCAAGACACCGTTAACAAGCATGTAACCTGTTGTGAGCCACTGAATCGTCGTTGCACTTACGCCAAATTCAGTCATTAAGTGCGGCATTGCAACGTTAAGCAGTGTTTGGTTTAGAATTGCCAGAAATAAACCCGCCATTAGCACAATTAGCAATGACATAGGGCTTTTTGCATTTTTTTCTTTGCCTGTAGCCATCTAAGACAACCTCCTTTCATGGTGTGATGACTGATCTGTTTTACTCAGAAATCTTAACAGATGCATTCATACCAGGAAGCACCTTATCAGATGGGTTTTTGATTGAAATTTTAACAGGAATTTTTTGTGTTACTTTTGTGTAGTTTCCGCTTGAATTCGTAGATGGAAGCATATCAAAAGTTGAGTTAGTCGCATAGCCAATTTCTTCTACAGTACCGTCAAAAGTTGTATCAGGATCTCCGTCCACTACTACGTCTACACTATTTCCTACTTCAATATCCGCAATATCTGTTTCTTTAATGTTTGCTGTGATGTATAGGTTGTCCATGTCAATCGTTTGTGCAATTGTTGTACCAGCTTGTACGGTTTGTCCGTTTTTCACTTCGTTTTTCACAATTGTTCCATCCATAATGGATTTTACGTCAACAGTTTGTTCACCTTTGATTTTTGCAACTGTGTCGCCTTTTTTCACTGTTTTTCCTTCTTCAAGATCCCAGTCAGATACTTTACCTGCTGCTGGAGCTGTAATAGCAGCCATATCGCCGGCTACTTTTGCTTCATCTGTTTTTACGTAGTTTGTGCTTTGATAATAGTAGTAAGCACCTCCGCCTATAATTGCAAGAACAACAATCAAACCGATAATGTTGGTCAGAATTAAACGTCCTCTGTTCATTTTGTTTTTCTCCTTTCGTTTCATCCTCTATCATTTTGTGGAAAGATGGTGAAAATATGTGGGAAGTTTTCAATTACCGCTTTTTTCTGAACAGCCTTCAGCGAGCTTCGATAAGCTCCCAGCAAGCTTGCGCAAATATTGAAGCTGAGACGTGTCAAGCTCCTGATACAGGCTCGCGCCCATTTTTGCGTATTTCACAGCGGCTTTCTGTAAAAGTTCTTCCCCCTCTTCGGTTAACTGAATCATTACGATACGGCGGTCAGCCGGACTGTCATATCGATTCATCAATTGCCGGTTATACAGGATATCGGTCATCCGGGTCACAGAAGCAGGCTTAAGATCAAGAGACATGGCCAGCTTACTGAGCGGCGTGCTTCCGCTTTGATGAATTTTAAACATCAGTAAATATTGAAGGACTGTAATATCAAAAGGCTCAAGTACAATCTCCAATATCTTCTTCTGCTTTTTATAGATAGCCCGAGACGTATCAAAGAGCTGTTCAAAAGTGAGCAAAGCACGTTCTGATTCAGTCAACTCCTTTTCACCTCATTCCTCAATAATAGTTCACAAGATAAAATATTAATAAATGAAAGAAGATTTGTCAAAGGAAAAATCTCTTTTTTTCTCGTATTTTTTTCGCAACCGCTTTCTTACTTTTATTAAATAAAAAAAAGCCCTGAAATGGGCTTTTCATTACGAAAATTGATGGCTTACTCCGGACTCTTCATTTCTGAAAAAGTTCTTCAGCGCCTGAAAAACATCAGACTTCTGTTTTAAAATATAGTACTTAAATTTCTCGTCTTTCACATTTTTATATGCAGACATTAACGTTGAATGCCTGTTGTACTGATTGACCTCGCCGTAGCAGAAAAGATTGGCCTTCTTCATAATATCATTGACCAGTTTCACACAGCGCGCGTTATCAGATGTCAGGTTGTCACCGTCAGAAAAATGAAACGGGTAAATGTTGTAGCGGGCGGGATTGTACTTTTCGTCAATAAGCTCAAGCGACTTCCGGTATACGGAAGAACAGATTGTTCCGCCGCTTTCTCCCTTTGAGAAGAAGTCCTCCTCCGACACGACTCTTGCTTCTGTATGATGGGCAATAAATTCAATTTCAACAGTCTCATATTTCGTTCGCAAAAAACGGGTCATCCAGAAAAAGAAGCTTCTGGCCATGTATTTTTCCCAAACCCCCATACTGCCGCTTGTATCCATCATTGCTAAGACGACGGCTTTTGACTCGGGCTTTGTTATGTCATTCCACGTCTTATACTTCAGGTCCTCCGGGTAAATCGGATAGAACGATGGCTTCCCTGACATCGCGTTTCGTTTAAAAGCTGACATCATTGTTCTTTTCTTATCAATATTACCGGTTAACCCTGTTTTACGGATATCATTAAATTCAATATCTGTATGAATGATATTGTCCCGCTCTTTTTGCTGAAGGTTTGGAAGTTCTAATTCTTTAAAAAGCGCTTCTTCTAAATCCATTAATGAAATTTCTGCTTCATAATAATCTTCGCCTGCCTGATCACCGGCGCCCTGCCCTTTTCCAGGCCCCTGTTTTTTGTCTGATCCATCCCGGGCCACAACATCTCCAACCTGGCTGTCGCCTTCTCCTTGCCCTACGTGTTTATTTTTATCATAGTTATAACGGATTTTATACTCATCCAGTGAACGGATTGGGATCTTCACTACATCTTTTCCATTAGACATAATAATACTTTCCTCAGTCACGAGGTCCGGAAGATTATTTTTGATCGCTTCCTGCACTTTTTTCTGGTGGCGCTGCTGGTCATCGAAGCCTTTGCGATGGAGGGACCAGTTTTCCTCAGAAATCAAAAAATGGCCGCTGTCATTTTGGGACATGAATTCCCCTCCTTAACCATTTGTGGTCGTGATACATACGTATTCCGGCTTGTGCCAGATTATGAAACAAGTCTTTCGAAAAGATTTATATTCATCATATGCACAAAAGCACGGTTAATTGACAAACTATTTAGAAAATGGGACAAAATAACCCGCCCTATTCGGACGGGTCACGTTGCTTATCGGTTCAGCAGGCTGCCGACATATTTCAGCAGCTCATTGGCGCTCGTCGAGTTGTAGCCGTGTTCATCAATTAAACGGGCCACGACTTCATTTACCTTTTTCAGCTGCTGCTCATCCGGCGTTTTTGTTGACGTCGTAATTTTAACGACATCCTTCAGATCAGCAAACAACTTTTTCTGAATGGCTTCACGCAGCCTTTCATGAGAATTATAATCAAACCGTTTACCTTTTCTCGCATAAGCCGAGATACGGATTAAGATTTCTTCGCGGAACGCTTTTTTGGCGTTTTCCGAAATGCCAATCTGCTCTTCGATTGATCTCATCAGCTTTTCGTCAGGGTTCATTTCTTCTCCTGTCAAAGGATCACGAAGCTTGTTTTTATTGCAATAGGCCTCTACGTTATCGAGATAATTGTCCATAAGTGTTTTAGCTGATTCTTCATATGAGTACACAAACGCTTTTTGAACTTCTTTTTTCGCAATGTCGTCATATTCCTTGCGGGCAGCAGAAATAAAATTCAAATACCGCTCCCTGTCCTCGCTTGAAATCGAAGGATGCTGATCAAGACCTTCTTTTAAGGAACGAAGAACATCAAGAGAATTGATCGACTCCATATTTTTTCTGATAATCGTTGAAGAAATCCGGTTGATCACGTACCGCGGATCAATGCCGCTCATGCCTTCATCATTATATTCTTTTTTCATATCCTCAACGTCGACAGAATTATATCCTTCCACACTTTCTCCATCATACAGTCTCATTTTCTTGACCAGATCGATATCCGACCGCTTCGGTTCTTTTAATCGGGTAAGAATCGAGAACATCGCAGCGACCTTCAACGTATGCGGGGCAATGTGAACATCCGATACATCGCTCTCCGCGATCATTTTTTCATAAATTCTCTCTTCCTCAGACACTTTTAAATTATAAGGGACCGGCATTACAATGATTCTCGAATGCAGGGCTTCATTCTTCTTATTAGAAATAAATGAGCGATACTCCGTTTCATTCGTGTGAGCCACGATCAGCTCATCAGCAGAAATTAACGCAAATCGCCCCGCTTTAAAATTCCCTTCCTGTGTCAATGAAAGCAAATGCCAGAGAAATTTCTCATCACATTTCAGCATCTCCTGAAACTCCATCATCCCGCGGTTCGCTTTATTCAGCTCTCCGTCAAACCGGTATGCGCGCGGATCTGATTCTGAACCGTACTCGGCAATGGTTGAGAAATCAATACTTCCCGTCAAATCGGCAATATCCTGAGATTTCGGATCAGACGGGCTGAATGTTCCAATTCCCGTACGCTTATCTTCTGAAAAGAAGATGCGTTCAACCTTCACATCCTCAATTCTTCCTCCGTACTCTTCTTCCAGCCTCATGACATTTAAAGGAGAAAGACTTCCTTCTATTCTAATGCCGTATTCTCTGTAAAAGTCATCACGCAAATGATGGGGGATTAAATGTAGAGGGTCCTCGTGCATCGGGCAGCCTTTAATCGCATATACAGCGCCATTATCCGTCAAGGTGTACGCTTCGAGACCTTTTTTGAGCATCGTGACCAGCGTGGATTTACCGCCGCTCACAGGTCCCATCAGCAATAGAATCCGCTTTCTAACATCAAGCCGTTTCGCGGCCGGATGAAAATACTCTTCCACCAGACGCTCCAAAGATTCCTCAAGCCCGAACAGCTCGCGGTCAAAAAAGCTGTACTTCTTACGTCCGTCAATCTCCTCTATCCCGCTGTCTTTTATCATATTAAAAACACGAGAATGAGCAGATTGCGCAACCATTGGATTTTCTTTAATAATCTCCAAATAATCGGCGAATGTTCCTTCCCATTTCAGCCGCTGCTCTTCCTCTCTGTACTGTTCAATTTTCTTTAATATATCCATAAGGACCTCCTCCATCATGTTTGATGCGCTATGCAAATAAGGTACTTTGATACAATCTATGCCGCCATCTCGTGATACATGCTTTGGTTTCTTAAAAATAAAGATACTTATACGGCGTTGACAAGGCAGACCGCGACCGTTCATAATAAAGAAAAATACAGAATCATCCAGACTCGGACAGCACGGAAAAATTGAAGAGGGGGAGAGACGGTGAAAACAATCATCATGATGGGTGTCATTGTCACTTTTTTAGTATCAATTTTTACCGCAGGGTACGATAGCAAGCCGGGAAAAGAATAAAAAAGGGTGCTCCTCATAAGAGCACCCTTTTTGTATAACAGAACAATGTTTTATAATTTTGTTTTTTCTTTAATCTTTGAATGATGATCACATTCGCATATATTTTTGTACTCAATTGTTCCGATGCTGCAGCCCGCCCCGATGATCACTTCTTTTCCCCTGACAACTGCCGCCTCGGTATTCTCCAAATAAACCTGATCTCCTTCTATGACGTCGGCAATCAGTTTCACTTTCTTCCGGTTAAAAAAGCTCGCGCGTCTTTTCACTGTAATGGTTGTTCCGCCGATTTCCCGCACATGGCTTACATCATGGCTCAATCCAAGCTTGATATCACCCGCATTTAATAAACCTGATACATCAACGCAACCTGTGACATGGAACATTTCCGTTTCACAATCACCTTTAACGCTAAGCTTCCCTTTCACATCGCACGATTCTCCAGTCATATTCCCGCAAATTTCAGTCAGGCCTTTTAGATTGAATCGATCAAATTGAAGTGAGCCGCTGACTTTCATTGTGCCGTAAATATTGATTCTGCCGGCTGTCAGATTGCCTTTACATTCACTTTCTCCGAATACACGCAGCCGCTCAGTCTCTGCTTCCCCGAGAAAAAGGCCTGTTCCGAATATGCGGCAGCCCGCGGCAGACAGCCCTTCACCGATTACACCTTCACCTTTAATGCTGACATGGTGGTATGCGCCGCCTGCAGCATGTCCGGCACCATATAATTTTAAATTTCCCAGTTTTGTTGTCTCCATTACGATCCTCCTCACATCTTCGTGCATGTTTCGACCGATGCGCTCGGATCACAAGTATAGTCCCCGCTGTATTCAACGGTTTCAATCTGGCAACCCGGACCGATTTTCACTTTATTTCCTCGCACGGTTTTCGCCTTTGTATTTGTCAGTTCAATGACATCACCTTCGATCAGTTCAGCCGTTAAAACAGGCTGCGGCATTAGTCTGAGCAATGTCAGCATTCCTTTTCTGCCGGTCACTTGAAGATGGCGGCATCCGATTTCCCGCACATAACTTTCCCCGGCAGAAAGCTTAATGGTCACCTCATCAGCATTTAAAAGCCCGCTGACTTTGCATTTCCCCTCCGATTGGAAGGTTTCCGTTTCACAATCCGCTTCCATGACCGCTTTTCCGCTAATGTCAATGCCATCAGCCTTGACTGTCCCGCCAAATGTTGATGATCCAGCGATTTTCAATTGTTTTGCGGAAACCTCTCCTTGAATAAAACCTGTTCCGTTAATCCGAATTGATTCTGCTTCAACGTCTCCATGTATCTTTCCTGAACCGCTGATGGTTACCGCTTTCGCTTTGACGCTGCCGTCAGCTTTTCCGGTTCCATTAAAAGAAAAAGTGTCACACTCCACGTCCCCGGCCACTGTTCCGCTGCCGTTTATTTCAACTGATTGAAATGTTCCTCCCTTTGAACTTCCTGATCCGTTTATCACCAGCTTTTCCATTACATCCATTGATGGCCCTCCTGTATATATGTTGTTTTTAATTCCTCTGACGCTTTTACTAAATCCACCCGTTCCACAACCTTGACGGACGATTCAAACAGAATGCTGTCCGCTGCAGCCGCTATAAAACAAGTTGTGACACCGAGCTTCCGCAGCACAATCAGCTCCGTCTGATTCTTGATCTCTTCAGTATCATGCTGCTTTAACACCTCTGCAGCCATTTTTGCTTCTTCCAGACTGACATTTCCGGACTGCAGGAGCCCTTCAAGTACATACAGCGATAGCAGGTCTCGAGAAGAAAAAACCGAATTTCCTCCGCCTTCTGAAAAAACATCAAGAGCAGTTCTTGAAATCAATCCTTTCTGAATCAATTCATCAGCGGTCATGCTGACATCCTTCATTTTCGGCGACAGCATTTCCCTCATTTCATCCAATGACAAATTTTCCTTCATCTTTTGAATCATTGAAATGCGTTTTAAAATATCCTCTCTCGGAAAAAACGTTTCTTGCCCTGTAAAAGTGGATTTGCGAATAAACCATTCCTCAGGAATTAAGTTTTTCCGCTTCCACCGATACAGCTGACCGTATGAAATCGATGTTTTTTCAAGCAATTCTTTTTTAGAGATTAATTGTTCTTCCATAAGTCCAGCTCCTTTGATGGATACATTGTAACATAACACTGTTACGTTGTTAAGCCCAAAAAACAAAACAAAGCATCTCTCGCAGCACAAAAAAAATCCGCCCATCATCGATGAGCGGATTTTTTCACTATTTTAAATCACGGTAATTTTGCTGGCGCAGCGCTTCATAAACGAGAATCGCCGCAGTGTTGGACAGATTTAACGATCTAACGTGCTCTGTCATCGGAAGACGCAGGCAGCGGTCCATGTTATTTTGAATTAAATCCTTTGGCAAACCGCTTGTTTCTCTTCCGAATACAAAGAAATAATCCTCGTCAAGATCAGTGTAATCAAACGATGTATGAGGCTGCTGGCCGAATTTCGTGATAAAGAAAAACTGGCCTTTTTGATATTCCTCAAACAATTCTTCTAACGAATCATGATACACAACGTTAACAAACTCCCAATAATCGAGTCCGGCACGCTTCAGCATTTTATCATCCGTTGAAAAGCCGAGCGGACGAATCAGGTGGAGCGTTGTATTGGTTGCTGCACAAGTACGTGCAATATTCCCTGTATTGGCGGGAATTTCTGGTTGATATAAAACGACATGTAATGCCACAATGTTCACCTCTGTTTTTCTTATCCGCCCATCATTATATCATTAATTAGTCTTTTGTCGTATCATCAACGATATGAAAAAAGGCATATCGTATTGACGGCGTGTATGCCGTAGAATCCTCGTATGACCAATACCTCATCCGGCTGTCATAGGACTGGGCGTTGACAAGCGGCATATTGCCTTTGTCCTTCGCCACAACAATCGTTGTATGATTAAACCGGCCGTCTCCTTCAAAGTCATAGCAAATCACATCGCCAGGCATCAGCTCTTCCGCAGATTTCACCCGCACCGCACGAAGACCGGCCTTTGAATTCGACAAATACATTTTCATAGAATGAGCCACCGTCCAGCTATAGCTCCATGAGCTTTGTTTCATCCACCAGCCTGACCCTCTGTTCGGATGGCCGCGCATCGGTGCGCCTCCCGCATGAAGGCACTGTGAAATAAAATTCGTGCAGTTATCGCTGAAATTTTTATAAGCCGGGTTGCGCTTGTTCCAAAATTTCTCGGCATATTGCACAGCGCCGAGACGATCGTATTGAAAGGCTCTGCCAAACGCTTCCCTTTCCTCTTGAGAATAGTCAATAATACTGGTCCCTTCATGAAATCCAGCCGGCTTTTTCGCAATTTCCTGATCACTAATCAAAATATGATCATAAAGGAAAGCTACCCGCTCCTCTATATGCTCTTCCATATACAAGCTGTCATCATGCTCTTTACACACGTATTCATAATGGATGGTATACGTAAGGCAGGTCGTTCCGTCATCCTCAACCCGCACATGATCGATGACGGCCTTTGCTTTCGCTTTTATGATGTCAACTTTACGTTTTTCCAGAAGCTTCTTCTTTCGCTCCATGACTTCAAGGTCTCCGACTTCAGACTCTTGTCTCATAGCATGCCCGTTAACCAAATAGCTCAGCCGCTCCTCCGCTAATTGTTCTAAAATGTGCTTCAAGCTCACCCCACCCACCATACTTTTTTATAGAGAAAAAACACTTGGATGCATCTCAAGTGTTTTTCCCTTCTGTTCTATACGTATGTCAGGACAGGCCTTGTTTAGTCATGCCTGAAGCTTTTAGCAACTCAATTCCTTTTTCAATTTCCAGCTTTGCCTCTTCATCCTTCTCTTTTTCCAGCGCTTTTTCAAGCTCTTCCGCGTATGCATGGTCTCCGATTTTACCGATCGCCCATGCAGCTGTTCCTCTGATAACAGGACGCGGGTCCTTATGCATCAGTTCCGTCAATTCAGGCAGTGCGGAAGCATCCTTAAAGTGGGCAAGGGCGAGAATGGCGTTTCGCTGAATCGGTTTTTTTCCGCGCCAAGAACCTGAGACATGTCCGAATTTCTCCTTAAATTCGCGGTTGCTGATGGTCAAGAGCGGCTTCAATAACGGTTTGGCTATCTCAGGGTCCGGCTCCATTTCCGGATGAAGATGAAAGTCCTTCCCCTTATTGAGAGGACACACCGTTTGACACGTGTCGCACCCATACAGGCGGTTTCCAATCTTTGTCCGGAATTCATCAGGCAAAAATCCTTTCGTCTGGGTCAGAAAAGAGATACAGCGCTGCGCATTCAGCTGTCCCGGATTTACAAGTGCTCCCGTCGGACAGGCGTCCAGACATTTCGTGCAGGACCCGCACATATCTTCAATTGGCACATCAGGCTCAAAAGGTATATTTGTGATCATTTCCGCCAAATACACATATGAGCCATACTCAGGCGTTGTGATCATACAGTTTTTCGCGCTGAACCCGATGCCGGCCCGTTCTGCAACCGCCCGATCAGACAATTCACCTGTATCTACCATTGACTTTGTTCTGATATCCTCATGCTTGCTTCTCAGAAATTCCTCCAACAGATCGAGCTTTTCCCTCAGCACATCGTGATAGTCTTTGCCCCAGGAGGCTCTGCAAAAAATGCCCCTGCGCTCCGTTCTCGTGCTTCTCGGCGCATCCTTCATTCTGGAAGGATATGCGAGAGCGATCGCCACAATTGATTTCGCTTTCGGCAAAAGCAGCTTCGGCGTCACCCTTTTCTCGATATCAGGCTCTTCAAAGCCAGAGAGATAGCCGAGTGATTCTTGAAGAACCAAACGGTCTTTTAAACTGTCAAATGTATCAGCGGTCGTAAAACCAATCTTGTCCACGCCAATGCTTTTCGCGTATTCAATTAATTCTTCTTTGAGCTGATAAACGTTCATGTTTTGCACAGCCTCCTTTCTTTGTGATAAAACGATACAGCGTTTATAATAGGTTGATATCACGTAACTGGAGTGAATGCTAGTGAATATCAAACTTGATTCTGTTATTACTGAACGTGCGGCCGGCTTACATGCGGCGGCTGTGATTTATAAGAATATCGAAGTCGGCTCCTCTCCGCAAATGCTGAAAGGCAGGCTTCGCCTATTTCAAGAATCCCTGTTTTTCGATTATGCGGACGGCGGAATATCTGATGAATCCTTCGTCAAGGAATGGCGGGAACTCTTTAAACAGCTTAACCCTACATTTGAGGGAGAAACAACCCCAATGGAAGACATGCTGATCCCAATATCCAAAGAACAATTCATGGAAAGCAAGGATTCAGCCCATGACACCATCGATTTTTTCGCATTAAAATATTCTCTGCCCATTATGATTTATGATGCCAGCAAGCTTCATGAGCCAGTCCGAATCTCATTGGGAGAAAAAGAAAACATACTGCTTTTCTCTGATGAAAATGGCATATTTGGCAATTTAAAAAACAGCGTCAATCGCTATCCCGTTTCAAACGAGACGAAGAAAATGCTGCAAATCATTTTTTTCCCGCCATCCATTGAAAAAAGCAGCGCTGTTAAACTCTTATCATCATTAACGAAAATGTTTGAACAAATTCACGGCGGTGCCCATACAGTACATTGGCTTACGTAAAAGAACACGAATGACGTGTTCTTTTTTACATAAAAAAACGCAATACTTCGTTTATCTAAGAAACGAAACACTGCGTTAATAACGTATGTATGGAGCGGGTGATGAGAATCGAACTCACGACATCAGCTTGGAAGGCTGAGGTTTTACCACTAAACTACACCCGCATTTGTGTTTTTCAGTAACAGTACCGCTGACTTGTTTTATATTACACGTTTATTAATTTTTCGTCAAGAGAATATAAAAATTTTGTCGAAAAAAAGTTTTCTTTTTGTAAAGTGTTAAGTCACGTTTACATAATGTTAAGTATACTATACAATATAATCAATCGAGAATGTGAAGGGGACAGACGTCATGATGAAAAATAAAGTAAAAGAGCTGAGGGCACGCCTCGGCTATTCTCAGGAAAAACTCGGAGAAACGGTCGGCGTTACAAGACAGACTGTGGCAGCTATCGAAAAAGGCGATTATGTTCCCTCACTGTTGTTAGCACTGAAAATCTGCAAAGCTTTCTCCATGAAAATGGAGGATGTCTTTTGGTTAGAGGAGGAAAACTAAGATGAGCATGAAAACAAAAGCAGCTTTTCAACTTGTTTTATTTGGCCTTGCATGCTGGACGCTGATTGCATACTTTGAAGCATCAGAAGGCATTGCATCCTTTATCCGCACAAAGAGCGGCGAGATGGTGTTTGAATTAAACCTCACTCCCTTTATTCTGTTTGTTGCGGCGTCTGCGGTTTATTTGTACTTACAGAAGAAAAGCCGCCCTGCTGCAAAAAAGCTTCTTCTGCCTGATGAATTTGAAGAGCAGGACGAAAGAGAGAAGATGATGACGGCAAAAGCATGCCGCGCGTCATATATCGCCGTCTACTTCTCGCTTCCTGCCGCAGCGGTTCTTCTCATTTTTTATCCGCTTTTTCAATCGCGTATTCCGTTTTTCCCTATTATTATTGTGTTTATCATCATGATCATCCAGCACCTATCCTATGTCATCTCTTTCAAGAAAAACGAAAAAAACTCCGGCGCGCTGTAATCGGCCGGAGTTTTTCTTACCAGCTCGCTTTTTTCACACCGGGAATCTGGCCTTTATGAGCCAGTTCCCTGAAAGCGATTCTGGACAATTTAAACTTCCTCATATATCCTCTCGGGCGCCCCGTTACCATGCAACGATTGTGGAGCCTTCCCGGTGCTGAATCTCTTGGCAGCTTGCTGAGTGCCTCGTAATCTCCTTTTTCTTTCAACTCGCGTCTAATATCAGCGTATTGTTCAACAAGCTGTTGGCGTTTTAACTCTTTTGCCACTTTTGACTTTTTAGCCAAGACACATAGCCTCCTTTTTAAATCGAAATTATTACGATTTAAAATGTATCATGCACCATTCAAAAAAGCAAGCATACCGCTTTGTAAAACAGACGGCCTGAGCCGCCCGTTTCTAATGATGCAATTCCACATAATACAGTAACGCATCTTGATGCTTAATAAGCTCTTTTTTATGTTCAGAGGTGTGCATTGGCTCGTCAGTCCCTTTTATACTGCTGCCGATCAAAACAGGTTTCTCGAAAGAAATCGGTACCGCCGATGAAATATTCTGAGTCATTTCCTGTGTTGCGCTATCGTCACGTTTCACAGATGAACTGGCCGCTGTATTTCCCTGTTTATCAACAATGCCAAAATGAACAGTGCTGCGTTTAGTCTTTCCTTCTCCCTCTTCATTCTCAAAATAAACAAATTGTAATGTATCGGGTTTTTTCTCTGAATAATCTGCACTTACCGGACCAATCGTCTCAATAAGCTTTCCTTTTTGATAATGTTCGATGTACATGTCAGCTGAAGAAATACCTTCACTGATATTAACGGCTTCGGCAGTGAATGCCTGTGAAGCTGCAATATCCATTCTGTTTTTTTCAAGATCTGATATGTCCGCTGCTTTGATTTCCATCTGCTTTGAATGTCCGCATGCTGACAGCATAGCTATCAGGCAAATGACTGCTGCGCTTATCAATGTTTTCAGAAAAACAGCCCCCTTTATTTGAATATCATACCATGTTTGGGGGCTGTGTTTTACTTAAACTGACGCATTTTTCTCTTTGACAAAATAAGTGTTCCCGACGGCTTCTCCCCTTTTGTTCTGAAGCTTTCTCGTGCGCTCATTTTCAAACGGCAAAAGCGGAAACACAAGCTCTGCAAAATAATATGCTTCTTCTAAATGCGGATAGCCAGAGAATATAAACGATTCTATGCCGAGTGCCTGGTACTCCGTTATCCGGTCGGCAATAGTCTGCGGATCACCGACAAGAGCTGTTCCTGCCCCGCCCCTGACCAGGCCGATCCCCGCCCACAAATTCGGGCTGATTTCAAGCTTCGTCCGATCGCCTTGATGAAGGACCGCCATCCGCTGCTGGCCTGAAGAATCGTAACGGCTCAAAGCTGCCTGCGCTTTGGCAATGGTGTCATCATCCAAGTGGCTGATCAAGCGCTCAGCCGCTTCCCACGCCTCTTGTTCGGTTTCACGGGCAATGACATGCAGCCTAATGCCGAATCGAACGGATCTCCCTTCTTTTTCCGCCTGCTTTTTGACTCTCTCAATCTTTTCTTTTACTTGTTCAGGCGGCTCGCCCCACGTTAAATACACGTCTGTATGCTTTGCGGCAGCTTCAATCCCCGCCTGTGACGATCCTCCGAAATAGATAGGCGGATGCGGCGCTTGCTGCGGCGGGAAGAGCAGATTGCTGTTTTCCACTTTTATATGCTTTCCTTCATAGGAAACCGTTTCTCCCTGCAAAAGTCTCCGCCAAACGGTTAAAAATTCTTCTGTCGCTTCATAGCGTTCATCATGGCTGATAAACAGGCCATCTCCAGCCAGCTCGTACGGATCGCCTCCTGCCACAACATTGATCAGCAGCCGGCCGTCTGAAATGCGGTCTAAGGTAGATGTCATTCTGGCTGCTAGAGAAGGCTGCATTAAACCGGGTCTTACCGCGACTAAAAACTTTAAGTCCTTTGTTTCTCCTGCCAAAGCCGATGCTGTAAGCCATGGGTCCTCGCACGATCTTCCCGTCGGCAGAAGAACACCCGTATACCCCAGCCTGTCAGCCGCCTGCGCGACTTGTTTAAAGTAAAGATGATCCGCAGTCCGTCCATCGCTTTCAGATCCTAAATATCTCGCGTCTCCATGAGTCGGTATAAACCAAAGAATTTCCATATCCATCTCCCCTTTACGTATATTACCCTTCGTAACTGTTTCTCCACTTTAACAGTTTTCGTTCAAGCAGCCTGACAAAGGAATCCGTCAGCTTTCCAACCACCGCAAAAATGATAATCCCGGCAAACACTTTGTTCGTTTGTGAAAACTGTCTTGCATCCATGATCATATAACCGACTCCTGAGCTTGAGCCCATCAGCTCTGCTACAACAAGTCCAAGCCATGCAATGCCGAGCGATAAGCGAATGCCGAGCAATATATTTGGCAGGGATGCCGGCAATATCACTTTGGAAATCTGCTGATACCATTTAAATTCAAGCACCCGGGCGACTTCAAACAGCTTCGCGTCAACTCCGCGGATGCCGTTAAATGTATTGATATAGACAGGAAAAAAAGCACCGAGCGCAATCAGCAAAATTTTAGATACCTCATCAAAACCGAACCATAAAATAAACAGCGGCGTGACCGCCAGATGGGGAACGGTTCTGAGCATTTGCAATGACGGATCAAGATACAGCTCCGTCCGTTTTGAGAATCCGGCCAAAATCCCGATAATCAAGCCAAGCCCCGCGCCAAGCAAAAAACCAAGCGCCGCCCGATAGATGCTGATTTGCAGATGACCGAACAGCTCACCGGACAAAATAAGCTCTTTAAACGTCAGGACGATCGCAACGGGTGTGGGCAGCACTGTAGCGGACACTACCCCAAGGCCGCCGATGATTTGCCAGATGGCGATAATGACAGCGGGCAGCAAAAGCCCCTTCATCCAGTCGTATTTCATCCTTCGGGGCTTTTTTCGCACCGCTTCCGCATTCGTTTTCGGCAGCGAGCCTGCAGCCTCTGCTTTCATCATTGATCACCTCCGGAGGAATTTTCCTTTAACGCTTTTTTAATAAATGTGTTATCCACAACCTCTTTCACATCAATCTTCTTGTCTATCGCCTTCGTTCGATATTGAAAATCTGCTGTCTCCTGCTGTGCTTTCACAATGTCGTCACTGATGATCTCATTCAGAGGTTCAGTATTTTTCAACACATTTTCGACGACCTTTTTATCGAGACCTTTAATGTCTGCATACAAGTCAGCGGCTTCATCCAGGTGTTCCTTTTGCCACACAACAGCCTTATTAAACACCTTCAGAAAACGGACTACTTCGTCCGGGTGCTCTTCGGCAAACTTTGTTCTTACTAAAGTAAATCCGGGTGAATATAAATCTGTGCTTTCCCCGTTCACAAGGATGTTTGCTCCGTGTTTGATTGTTTCTAAAGACAAGTACGGCTCCCAAATGGACCAGGCATCAACAGATCCGTTTTCAAACGCAGAGGCCGCTTCATCAGGCTGAAGCTGAATAATCGTCACATCATTAGCTGACAATCCCACTTGATCAAGTGCTTTATACAGAAAATCAAAACCGCTGCTGCCTTTGGCGACTGCAATTTTCTTCCCCTTTAAGTCCTTGACGTCCTGAATGCCGCTGTTTTGATTGACAAGGATGCCGTTTGCTTTCAATCCGTCCTGAGACAAACCGATTTCTTTAAAGTCAATGCCTGCCGCCTGTCCAGCGATCACAGGAGAATTGCCGACTTGAGAAAAATCAAGTTTGTCTGCCGCAAGGCCTTCAAATTGGGGCGGACCGCTTTGAAACTCCACCCATTTCACTTTGATGCCTTCTTTTTCAAATGCATCTTCAAACCAGCCTTTCTCCTTCGCAATCAAAAGCGGGCTTAAACTTTGCTGAATACCGATTCGAATTTCTTTCAATTGTTTGTTGTCACTGCTGGCTCCATTTGCTCCACAGCCTGCCAGCAGAAAAAAAACGGTAACCAATACAATGAGTCCTTTTTTCATTTCTGCTTCCGCCCTTTCTATATCCCTGATCCTTCAGCGTACTCTAGATCTTCTGTTTTCTCGAATTCCGACAGCACTTTCTGTCTGATCGCTTGGAAATCCGGAGTCGTCCGGTTTCGCGGATACGCCAGATGAATGGGCATCACCTTATGGATGTTCCCCGGTTTGGCCTTAAGGATCGCAAGCTCATTTCCTAAATAAACAGATTCATCTATATCATGAGTCACGAGAATCATCGTTGTTTTTTTCCTCCTCCATATATCCAGCAACACGTCCTGCAGGTGTTTTCTAGTAAAAGCGTCGAGTGCACCAAACGGTTCATCTAAAAGCAGGACCTCAGGCTCCCGCAGAAGAGCCCGTGCGATAGCGACTCTTTGTGACATACCGCCTGACAGCTCGCGCGGGTATGCTTTCTCCGATCCTTTCAATCTGACAATCTCAATCAGTTCATCCACCTTCTGTTTGACTGTTGGATCTTTCAAGTTCAAATCGGCGGCAATATTCTGCTCAACCGTCAGCCATGGAAAGAGGCGGTGCTCCTGAAAAATAAATCCTTGCTGAATACCCGGAACTGTTACGCTGCGTCCGTTAATTTCAACACTCCCATCATAATCTGAATCAAGCCCCGCAATAATCTTTAACAGCGTGCTTTTTCCGCACCCGCTCGGTCCGATGAGCGTAAGAAATTCACCTGGTGCGATTGATAATTGAATGTTCTCCAAGACCGTTGTTTTGCGGCCCTCTTGAACGAATGTCTTTTCTTTGATGCTGATGATCACAGCCACTTTTATCCCTCTCTTTCTGCCAACCCCGCCTTCTACAAAAACAAAAAGGCCCCCATCTCTGTTCGTTGTAGAGATGAGAGCCTTCGGCGGTCCGATCAGCTGCCCAATTGTTTTTTGTTTGAATATCATGTTAATTCAAACTATTCCGATGTGTCAACTCTTTTTTCAAACAAGATTTTTGGATTCTTGTTTATCACTTAATCTGCTTGATTCGCAAATAGAGAAGAAAAAATCATTTCTCCAAAAAACTTTTTCTCTCTTATAAGCTGTTATGACAAGGGTTTATCAACATTTTTAATACTTTATATCCCTTAATAGAAATGACTATTTTATAATAATTATAAAATAATATTGACTTTTTACTTAGAGATGATATTATGTTCTTATAAATTTCAAGAGGTGATGACATGAGTTCAAATAAACTGACAACTAGCTGGGGCGCTCCGGTTGGAGATAATCAAAATTCAATGACTGCCGGTTCTCGCGGACCAACTTTAATCCAAGATGTACATTTACTCGAAAAATTGGCCCATTTCAACAGAGAACGTGTTCCCGAACGTGTCGTTCACGCCAAAGGAGCAGGCGCACACGGATATTTTGAAGTGACAAATGATGTAACAAAATACACGAAAGCCGCTTTCCTTTCTGAAGTCGGCAAACGGACACCGTTGTTCATCCGTTTCTCAACAGTTGCCGGTGAACTTGGCTCGGCTGACACCGTTCGCGACCCGCGCGGATTTGCTGTTAAATTTTATACTGAAGAAGGAAACTACGACATCGTCGGTAACAATACACCGGTATTCTTCATCCGCGATGCGATTAAGTTCCCTGATTTCATCCATACACAAAAAAGAGATCCAAAAACACACTTGAAAAACCCTACAGCTGTATGGGATTTCTGGTCACTTTCACCAGAATCACTGCACCAAGTGACAATTCTGATGTCAGACCGCGGAATTCCTGCGACACTTCGCCACATGCACGGCTTCGGAAGCCATACATTCAAATGGACAAATGCCGAAGGCGAAGGCGTATGGATTAAATATCACTTTAAAACAGAACAAGGCGTGAAAAACCTTGATGTCAATACAGCAGCAAAAATTGCCGGTGAAAACCCTGATTACCATACAGAAGATCTTTTCAACGCAATTGAAAACGGTGATTTCCCTGCATGGAAACTATATGTGCAAATCATGCCTTTAGAAGATGCAAATACGTATCGCTTCGATCCGTTTGATGTCACAAAAGTTTGGTCTCAAAAAGACTATCCGTTAATCGAAGTCGGACGCATGGTTCTAGACAGAAATCCGGAAAACTACTTTGCAGAAGTAGAACAAGCGACATTCTCACCTGGTACACTCGTGCCTGGTATTGATGTTTCTCCAGATAAAATGCTTCAAGGCCGGCTGTTTGCTTATCATGATGCACACCGCTACCGTGTCGGTGCAAACCATCAAGCACTGCCAATCAACCGCGCACGCAACGAAGTGAACAATTATCAGCGTGACGGACAAATGCGTTTTGACAATAACGGTGGCGGATCTGTTTATTACGAGCCTAACAGCTTCGGCGGTCCGAAAGAGTCACCTGAGGATAAACAAGCAGCATATCCGGTACAAGGAATCGCTGACAGCGTAAGCTACGATCACAACGACCACTACACACAAGCCGGTGACCTCTATCGTTTAATGAGCGAAGATGAGCGTGCCCGCCTTGTTGAAAATATCGTAAACGCCATGAAGCCGGTAGAAAAAGAAGAAATCAAACTTCGCCAAATCGAGCATTTCTACAAAGCGGATCCTGAATACGGAAAACGCGTGGCAGAAGGCCTTGGATTGCCGATTAAAAAAGATGCTTAATAGAAATGTAAAAACCCGCTGTAATTAGCGGGTTTTTTTATATTTAGTTACGCACTGCCGTATGCTTCTTATCAATCTTCATATAAATTTCCTCCATAAGCTCCGCGCTGTTCATGATCTCTCGTTTATTTTTTGCAATCAGAAGATCAAGCGGCAAAATCTGATTCCCATATATTTTTCGCTTCCTAAATCGTTTTCTCCCCTTCTCTTTTTTGATTCCCATCAATGATCCCTCCTTTTTCATACAAAAAAGGCCCTTATCTAAAAGATAAGAGCCTTCGGTGTCCCGATCAGCAAATACTGGAAATATTTATTAGCTATATTAAAACGTATTCCATTTCGCCTGTCAATCTATTATTTATACAGCTTGCTGCCTTGATTCACAAATTCTTCAGCTTTTTCTTTCATTCCCTCTTGAATGGCATCCCATTCACTAAGCTTTTTATCCTTCGCATAATCCCGAATATCCTGAGAAATTCTCATGCTGCAAAACTTCGGCCCGCACATTGAACAAAAGTGAGCGGTTTTTGCTCCTTCTGCCGGCAGTGTTTCATCATGATATTCAAGCGCTCTTTCCGGATCAAGAGATAAATTAAACTGGTCTCGCCAACGGAATTCAAAGCGGGCTTTCGATAACGCATCATCCCGTATTTGCGCTCCGGGATGCCCTTTTGCAAGATCTGCTGCGTGCGCAGCAATTTTATATGTAATGACCCCTTCACGAACATCATCACGGTTTGGCAGCCCCAAATGCTCCTTCGGCGTTACATAACAAAGCATTGCTGTCCCATACCAGCCGATCATCGCCGCTCCGATCGCTGAAGTAATATGGTCATAGCCCGGCGCAATATCTGTCGTCAGCGGCCCCAATGTGTAAAAAGGCGCTTCTTTGCAAATGTCCATTTGTTTATCGACGTTCTCTTTGATTTTATGCATCGGCACATGCCCCGGTCCCTCAATCATCACCTGAACATCATGCTTCCAGGCAATTTGCGTCAGTTCTCCGAGGGTCTCTAATTCAGCAAATTGCGCTTCGTCATTGGCATCAGCGATTGATCCGGGGCGAAGCCCGTCCCCAAGAGAAAAAGCAATATCATACGTTTTCATGATTTCACAGATTTCTTCAAAATGAGTATACAAAAAGCTTTCCTGATGATGGGCTAGACACCACTGTGCCATAATCGCTCCCCCGCGTGACACGATTCCTGTTGTCCGTTTGGCGGTTAGCGGGACATACCGCAGCAAAACACCCGCGTGAATCGTAAAATAATCCACTCCCTGCTCTGCCTGCTCGATCAGCGTATCACGGTAAATCTCCCACGTTAAATCCTCCGCTACGCCGTTTACTTTTTCAAGCGCCTGATAAATCGGAACAGTTCCCACAGGCACAGGGCAATTGCGAATAATCCATTCACGCGTCGTATGAATATCTTTACCGGTAGATAGATCCATCATCGTATCCGCTCCCCAGCGGATGGCCCACGTCATTTTTTCCACTTCTTCTTCAATTGATGACGTAACCGCTGAATTCCCGATATTCGCATTAATCTTCACATGGAAATTCCGGCCAATAATCATCGGTTCACTTTCAGGGTGATTAATATTTGAAGGAATGATCGCCCGGCCGCTTGCTACCTCATCTCTGACAAATTCGGGAGATACATGCTCGCGAATGGCGATAAACTCCATCTCAGGTGTAATGATCCCCTTTTTGGCATAATGCATTTGGGTGACATTTTGACCCGCTTTCGCCCGCAGCGGTTTCCGCTTTAGTTCTGGGTAGCTTTTGTTTGGGATTGCCTTTTTATAACCGTTATCTTCTGGTTTTATAGTCCGTCCTTCATATTCTTCCACATCGTTACGCTCTGTGATCCATTTTTGGCGGAGCGGCTTTAATCCTTCTTGAATATTAATGGTCACATCAGGGTCAGTATACGGTCCGCTTGTATCATAGACACGCACAGGCGCGTTTTCCTCTTCGCCGAACGATCCTGTCGTCGGACTTAAGGCGATTTCCCTCATCGGCACTTGGATGTCCGAGGAAGAACCCTCCACGTATACTTTCTTACTCCCCGAAAAACTCGACATAATGGAAATGTTGGCTTGCTGCACTGAATCGTTTTGCATCATTGATCCTTCCCCTCTCTTCTTTTGAAAGGACAAAATCAAGCCCATAACCAGCACAAAAAACCGGATTCAAGTGAATGAACCCGGTTACAGTCAGAAAGAAACATATTATTGCCCAGCACGACAATAATAAAAACAATTCCTCTACTTCCCCACGCTGGTACGAACCAGATCAGGTCCAAAGGGTTAAGAAGCTTACCTTCTCTCTCAGCCCGAAAACGGGCACCCCCAGTAACTATTGATTTCGGACTCATCTTAACATAAAACCAATCGAAAAAAAAGAGGAATATAGAAAATATTCAGCTAATTCAACCCAAATATTTGACCCGCAGCGGGATTTCAAAAATCTCATGTTCACCCCTCATCACCCGATATGCCTTTGCACCCGGTCTTGAACTCACAGTCTGAAACAGCTGATCATTTATGAAATGGAGAGCCGCTCCATCGTCCGCCGCATAGCCATCGCACAAGAATTCGTTAGATATCAACTGATGGTATATCGGCCTCCGGTTCTTTTCACCGTCATAATGAGGACAAAAGCTCCCTTGCAAAAAACCTAAACTTTTCATACTTGTCAGCGGTCCTGCCGAATCTGTCACTCCTTCTTCAAACCAGCAGATCGCACCGGCACTTAATCCAGCTAAAATCACCCCGTTCTTCCATGCCTCTCTGAGAATAAGATCCAGCCCCCATTCCTTCCACAGCACAAGCATATTCCGCGTATTTCCCCCGCCAACATAAATCACGTCCTTTTCCATAACAAAAGAAATGAAGTCTGTTGTCGGCGGCTTAAATAAGGATAAATGAGACGGCACACAATCCAGTGTTTGAAAAGCATGATAAAACCGCTGAATATAGTTTTGGGAATCACCGCTCGCCGTCGGCAAAAAACAAATGCGAGGCGACTTCCGTCCCGATTGATTGATGATATATTGATCGAGGGACAAATTTTCCGGTTCCATCGAAAAACCCCCGCCGCCCATCGCAATAATCTGTTTCATCATCCCACTCCCCGAAAAAATTTGTTAATCATTATAGCATTTTGTATAAATCCATGAAACAAGGCTAAATACTTCTCAATAGGAAGATCTAAAAGATAAAACCCACTAACAGGCGGTGAAGGCATTGAACGATTTTTCAACCCCAATCATACCTATAATGATTCTTGATTGCTTAACGACAATACAAATCATCATTAAAAAGTACACTGTCGCAATAACGGAAACTGCAAACCCCGACCTCCGAACAGCGTTGCATGATCAATTAGATGCAGCTGTTCATCTGCATGGGGAACTATCTGAACTTCTGATGGAAAAAGGCTGGCTCCTGAGTAAGCCATTTCAAATCGATTTGCTTTTATCTTGCAGAGAACTGTAACAAAGTCACAAAAAAAGACGGAATCTCATCTTTCAGATCCCGTCTCTCCCTTTTATTGCTCCACTCTTCTTAAAGCCTCGTTTACCGTTTCTTTTATAAACGCGTCTTCACCGCTTAATCGGTCTAAACTGAGATCGCCGTTTCTCAGCCTTTCGGAAATATTGTTTATATCCTCCTCTATCGTGATTTGCAGCTCACCAGCCAAAAACATTCTGTGTAATTCATCAGCAACCATACTTTCTTTATCCATTTCAATCCGCTCCTTTGCTTTCAATAGTATTCTTAGTCTGTCCCTAGGCCGGACGAATAATAGGTAAAAAGTATGAATCAAATGAATCTTTTTTCTTCCTTCTTACGTATTTCTGTTGAGAAAAAGAAAAAGGGGAAGATCTAACATGTCATTTTTTAAGAAGCTTGCAGCAAGTGCTGGTATCGGTGCTGCAAAAGTAGAAACAATTTTAGAGAAAGACGCATATTATCCAGGAGAAGAAGTACGGGGAACTGTCCATGTCAAAGGCGGGAAAATCGCTCAGGACATCCGCTATATTGATTTACAGCTTAACACACGGTACGTCATTGTAAAAGACGATGAAGAACACCGGAAATACGCTACAATTCATTCTTTTCAGGTCACTGGTTCATTCACCATTCAGCCTGGAGAAGAGTATCAATTTCCGTTCTCATTCACCCTCCCTCTTGATACACCGATTACTGTAGGGAAAGTAGAGGTCGCCGTAGTGACAGACCTTGATATACAAGGCGGTATCGATAAATCCGACCAAGACCGCATTTTCGTTGAAGCGCACCCTTGGATTGAAAGTGTGCTGGAAGCAATCGAAAACCTAGGTTTCCGTCTTAACGAAGCAGATTGTGAACAAGCGCCCTACTTCCAGCGCCGTCTTCCATTCGTTCAAGAATTCGAGTTCGTTCCGACTTCCGGATATTATCGTCAGATGTTTGATGAATTAGAGCTCATTTTCCTTTTAGACGAAGACGGTTTAGAAATCATTTTCGAAGTCGACCGCAGGGCCAGAGGACTGCGAGGATGGCTGGAAGAGATGTATAATGACGGAGAACAGCTTGTACGCGTCCGTTTCAGCCAATCAGAGCTTGAAGATGCAGAAGAGCTTAAAGAGGTACTAGAAGAGATCATAGACCAATACGCTGAGTGAATGGTAAAAAGGAGCCTCAATTAAGATAGGCTCCTTTTCTTTGATAAAAAATAAAAACCCGTTTCTGTATAAGAAACAGGTTTTTTTCAGTATACCGGTGGTCGGGGTCGAACCGACACTCCAGAAGGAACACGATTTTGAGTCGTGCGCGTCTGCCAATTCCGCCACACCGGCAAGTTTTACATCGTATCTAACCGACGAATATAAATATATCATGGATCTTACAAAGTGTCAACGTATTTCAAAAAAGTTTTTTTGGAAATATAAAATAAAAAAGGATTAAGAGACTTAACTAAACATAATAACTCAAGCAGCTTTATGATCACGTATCGGAACGTAACTTAGCTGCATAAATCAAAGCAATAAAAAAATGATCTACACAGGTAGATCATTAATATGATTAGTTATAATGATAAAACACAAACACCAATTCAACTTACCATGTAAGTAAAATTGGTGCCGAGGGCCGGACTTGAACCGGCACGGTAGTCACCTACCGCAGGATTTTAAGTCCTGTGTGTCTGCCAATTCCACCACCCCGGCAAAAGAAAGGCGACACCCGGATTCGAACCGGGGATAAAGGTTTTGCAGACCTCTGCCTTACCACTTGGCTATGCCGCCGTAATTGGAGCGGAAGACGGGATTCGAACCCGCGACCCCCACCTTGGCAAGGTGGTGTTCTACCACTGAACTACTTCCGCATCTTTTAAGGGACTTCATACATCATATGCAATTAATATAAAAAGTGAGACTGGGCTAGCTGGATTCGAACCAACGCATGACGGAGTCAAAGTCCGTTGCCTTACCGCTTGGCTATAGCCCAATGATAATATGGGGCGATTGATGGGAATCGAACCCACGAGTGCCAGAGCCACAATCTGGTGCGTTAACCACTTCGCCACAACCGCCATAATCTCAAGATGTCATAAATTTGGCAGGGGCAGTAGGAATCGAACCCACACCGGAGGTTTTGGAGACCTCTGTTCTACCGTTAAACTATGCCCCTATAAATGGTGGAGGGGGGCAGATTCGAACTGCCGAACCCTGAGGGAGCGGATTTACAGTCCGCCGCGTTTAGCCACTTCGCTACCCCTCCACATTAAGTTTTGAAAAAACAGTGCCGGCAAGAGGACTTGAACCCCCAACCTACTGATTACAAGTCAGTTGCTCTACCAATTGAGCTACACCGGCATAGGTGGTGGCTCGGGACGGAATCGAACCGCCGACACACGGATTTTCAGTCCGTTGCTCTACCAACTGAGCTACCGAGCCTTATTATTTAAATGGCGGTCCGGACGGGACTCGAACCCGCGACCTCCTGCGTGACAGGCAGGCATTCTAACCAACTGAACTACCGGACCATATTTGTATAAAATGATTTTGGCTGCACCCTTCGGGCACTTCTTATATCATTTATATATTTGGTTGCGGGGGCAGGATTTGAACCTGCGACCTTCGGGTTATGAGCCCGACGAGCTACCGAACTGCTCCACCCCGCGATGATAATGGTGGAGGATGACGGGCTCGAACCGCCGACCCTCTGCTTGTAAGGCAGATGCTCTCCCAGCTGAGCTAATCCTCCATCATATAATGACCCGTACGGGATTCGAACCCGTGTTACCGCCGTGAAAGGGCGGTGTCTTAACCGCTTGACCAACGGGCCCAGACTTTCAAATGTAATTATGTATAAGTATCAGTGGCGGAGAGCAAGGGATTCGAACCCTTGAGACGGAGTTGACCGCCTACACGATTTCCAATCGTGCTCCTTCGACCACTCGGACAGCTCTCCAATAATGGCTCCGCAGGTAGGATTCGAACCTACGACCGATCGGTTAACAGCCGATAGCTCTACCACTGAGCTACTGCGGAATGAAGTCTGCCTGGCGATGTCCTACTCTCACAGGGGGAAACCCCCGACTACCATCGGCGCTGAAGAGCTTAACTTCCGTGTTCGGTATGGGAACGGGTGTGACCTCTTCGCCATCATCACCAGACAATTTCAGTGACATTTAACATTATACTATGTATTCTTGAGAAAATCAAGTGTTTTTATGAAAAAACTTATTCTCTCAAAACTAGATAACAGGTGTGACATCATTCAAAAATGTAGGTTAAGTCCTCGATCGATTAGTATCTGTCAGCTCCATGTGTCGCCACACTTCCACCTCAGACCTATCAACCTGATCATCTTTCAGGGATCTTACTTCCTTGCGGAATGGGAAATCTCATCTTGAGGGGGGCTTCATGCTTAGATGCTTTCAGCACTTATCCCGTCCGCACATAGCTACCCAGCGATGCCCTTGGCAGAACAACTGGTACACCAGCGGTGCGTCCATCCCGGTCCTCTCGTACTAAGGACAGCTCCTCTCAAATTTCCTGCGCCCGCGACGGATAGGGACCGAACTGTCTCACGACGTTCTGAACCCAGCTCGCGTACCGCTTTAATGGGCGAACAGCCCAACCCTTGGGACCGACTACAGCCCCAGGATGCGATGAGCCGACATCGAGGTGCCAAACCTCCCCGTCGATGTGGACTCTTGGGGGAGATAAGCCTGTTATCCCCGGGGTAGCTTTTATCCGTTGAGCGATGGCCCTTCCATGCGGAACCACCGGATCACTAAGCCCGACTTTCGTCCCTGCTCGACTTGTAGGTCTCGCAGTCAAGCTCCCTTGTGCCTTTACACTCTGCGAATGATTTCCAACCATTCTGAGGGAACCTTTGGGCGCCTCCGTTACCTTTTAGGAGGCGACCGCCCCAGTCAAACTGCCCACCTGACACTGTCTCCCCGCCCGATAAGGGCGGCGGGTTAGAAGGTCAATACAGCCAGGGTAGTATCCCACCGATGCCTCCACCGAAGCTAGCGCTCCGGTTTCCAAGGCTCCTACCTATCCTGTACAAGCTGTACCAACATTCAATATCAGGCTGCAGTAAAGCTCCACGGGGTCTTTCCGTCCTGTCGCGGGTAACCTGCATCTTCACAGGTACTATAATTTCACCGAGTCTCTCGTTGAGACAGTGCCCAGATCGTTGCGCCTTTCGTGCGGGTCGGAACTTACCCGACAAGGAATTTCGCTACCTTAGGACCGTTATAGTTACGGCCGCCGTTTACTGGGGCTTCAATTCGCACCTTCGCTTACGCTAAGCGCTCCTCTTAACCTTCCAGCACCGGGCAGGCGTCAGCCCCTATACTTCGCCTTACGGCTTCGCAGAGACCTGTGTTTTTGCTAAACAGTCGCCTGGGCCTATTCACTGCGGCTCTCTCGGGCTTGCACCCTAACAGAGCACCCCTTCTCCCGAAGTTACGGGGTCATTTTGCCGAGTTCCTTAACGAGAGTTCTCTCGATCACCTTAGGATTCTCTCCTCGCCTACCTGTGTCGGTTTGCGGTACGGGCACCTCTCACCTCGCTAGAGGCTTTTCTTGGCAGTGTGGAATCAGGAACTTCGCTACTAAATTTCGCTCGCCATCACAGCTCAGCCTTATGGGAAACGGATTTGCCTATTTCCCAGCCTAACTGCTTGGACGCGGATATCCAATACCGCGCTTACCCTATCCTCCTGCGTCCCCCCATTGCTCAAATGGTGAGGAGGTGGTACAGGAATATCAACCTGTTGTCCATCGCCTACGCCTTTCGGCCTCGGCTTAGGTCCCGACTAACCCTGAGCGGACGAGCCTTCCTCAGGAAACCTTAGGCATTCGGTGGAGGGGATTCTCACCCCTCTTTCGCTACTCATACCGGCATTCTCACTTCTAAGCGCTCCACCAGTCCTTCCGGTCTGGCTTCACAGCCCTTAGAACGCTCTCCTACCACTGTTCGAAGAACAGTCCGCAGCTTCGGTGATACGTTTAGCCCCGGTACATTTTCGGCGCAGAGTCACTCGACCAGTGAGCTATTACGCACTCTTTAAATGGTGGCTGCTTCTAAGCCAACATCCTGGTTGTCTAAGCAACTCCACATCCTTTTCCACTTAACGTATACTTTGGGACCTTAGCTGGCGGTCTGGGCTGTTTCCCTTTCGACTACGGATCTTATCACTCGCAGTCTGACTCCCAAGGATAAGTCATTGGCATTCGGAGTTTGACTGAATTCGGTAACCCGGTAGGGGCCCCTAGTCCAATCAGTGCTCTACCTCCAAGACTCTTACCTTGAGGCTAGCCCTAAAGCTATTTCGGAGAGAACCAGCTATCTCCAGGTTCGATTGGCATTTCACCCCTACCCACACCTCATCCCCGCACTTTTCAACGTGCGTGGGTTCGGGCCTCCATTCAGTGTTACCTGAACTTCACCCTGGACATGGGTAGATCACCTGGTTTCGGGTCTACGACCACGTACTCATGCGCCCTATTCAGACTCGCTTTCGCTGCGGCTCCGCATCTTCTGCTTAACCTTGCACGGGATCGTAACTCGCCGGTTCATTCTACAAAAGGCACGCCATCACCCGTTAACGGGCTCTGACTACTTGTAGGCACACGGTTTCAGGATCTCTTTCACTCCCCTTCCGGGGTGCTTTTCACCTTTCCCTCACGGTACTGGTTCACTATCGGTCACTAGGGAGTATTTAGCCTTGGGAGATGGTCCTCCCGGATTCCGACGGAATTTCACGTGTTCCGCCGTACTCAGGATCCACTCAGGAGAGAACGAAGTTTTGACTACAGGGCTGTTACCTTCTATGGCGGGCCTTTCCAGACCTCTTCATCTACCTCGTTCCTTTGTAACTCCGTACAGAGTGTCCTACAACCCCAAGAGGCAAGCCTCTTGGTTTGGGCTAATCCCGTTTCGCTCGCCGCTACTCAGGGAATCGCATTTGCTTTCTCTTCCTCCGGGTACTTAGATGTTTCAGTTCCCCGGGTCTGCCTTCTCATATCCTATGAATTCAGATATGGATACCACTCCATTACGAGTGGTGGGTTTCCCCATTCGGAAATCTCCGGATCAAAGCTTGCTTACAGCTCCCCGAAGCATATCGGTGTTCGTCCCGTCCTTCATCGGCTCCTAGTGCCAAGGCATCCACCGTGCGCCCTTTCTAACTTAACCGTTAAAAAGAATCACTATGTGATATCTTGTCTTACTAATTGAATGTGATGTCTACTGTTATCTAGTTTTCAAAGAACACGTTTCGAAGGAATGATCCTTCAAAACTAAACAAGACAGGGAACGTTCTGTTTATAAGACCCAAGGTCTTATATTCCGTAAATATCCTTAGAAAGGAGGTGATCCAGCCGCACCTTCCGATACGGCTACCTTGTTACGACTTCACCCCAATCATCTGTCCCACCTTCGGCGGCTGGCTCCTAAAAGGTTACCTCACCGACTTCGGGTGTTACAAACTCTCGTGGTGTGACGGGCGGTGTGTACAAGGCCCGGGAACGTATTCACCGCGGCATGCTGATCCGCGATTACTAGCGATTCCAGCTTCACGCAGTCGAGTTGCAGACTGCGATCCGAACTGAGAACAGATTTGTGGGATTGGCTTAACCTCGCGGTTTCGCTGCCCTTTGTTCTGTCCATTGTAGCACGTGTGTAGCCCAGGTCATAAGGGGCATGATGATTTGACGTCATCCCCACCTTCCTCCGGTTTGTCACCGGCAGTCACCTTAGAGTGCCCAACTGAATGCTGGCAACTAAGATCAAGGGTTGCGCTCGTTGCGGGACTTAACCCAACATCTCACGACACGAGCTGACGACAACCATGCACCACCTGTCACTCTGCCCCCGAAGGGGACGTCCTATCTCTAGGATTGTCAGAGGATGTCAAGACCTGGTAAGGTTCTTCGCGTTGCTTCGAATTAAACCACATGCTCCACCGCTTGTGCGGGCCCCCGTCAATTCCTTTGAGTTTCAGTCTTGCGACCGTACTCCCCAGGCGGAGTGCTTAATGCGTTAGCTGCAGCACTAAGGGGCGGAAACCCCCTAACACTTAGCACTCATCGTTTACGGCGTGGACTACCAGGGTATCTAATCCTGTTCGCTCCCCACGCTTTCGCTCCTCAGCGTCAGTTACAGACCAGAGAGTCGCCTTCGCCACTGGTGTTCCTCCACATCTCTACGCATTTCACCGCTACACGTGGAATTCCACTCTCCTCTTCTGCACTCAAGTTCCCCAGTTTCCAATGACCCTCCCCGGTTGAGCCGGGGGCTTTCACATCAGACTTAAGAAACCGCCTGCGAGCCCTTTACGCCCAATAATTCCGGACAACGCTTGCCACCTACGTATTACCGCGGCTGCTGGCACGTAGTTAGCCGTGGCTTTCTGGTTAGGTACCGTCAAGGTACCGCCCTATTCGAACGGTACTTGTTCTTCCCTAACAACAGAGCTTTACGATCCGAAAACCTTCATCACTCACGCGGCGTTGCTCCGTCAGACTTTCGTCCATTGCGGAAGATTCCCTACTGCTGCCTCCCGTAGGAGTCTGGGCCGTGTCTCAGTCCCAGTGTGGCCGATCACCCTCTCAGGTCGGCTACGCATCGTTGCCTTGGTGAGCCATTACCTCACCAACTAGCTAATGCGCCGCGGGTCCATCTGTAAGTGGTAGCCGAAGCCACCTTTTATGTTTGAACCATGCGGTTCAAACAAGCATCCGGTATTAGCCCCGGTTTCCCGGAGTTATCCCAGTCTTACAGGCAGGTTACCCACGTGTTACTCACCCGTCCGCCGCTAACATCAGGGAGCAAGCTCCCATCTGTCCGCTCGACTTGCATGTATTAGGCACGCCGCCAGCGTTCGTCCTGAGCCAGGATCAAACTCTCCGATAAAGTGGATCACAGGTTAAGTTCACCGCATCCTGCGGTGACACCTGTGTGACCTGCGTCGTGCAGGCCTTAGTTTGACTGACTACGCACATCGCTGTGCGATTTTATAAAAAATGAATTAACAGGTACGTTTTGTCTTGTTTAGTTTTCAAAGATCATTTTCACTTCTTGTCGAAGCGACTTTATTAATATAACATTTTGACTTTCTTATGTCAAATGTTTTTTTAATTTATTTCTCCGCCGCTGTGAGCTTGTTTTTCAGAAGCGCATCAGCGACGTTTAATAATATAACACGGTCAAGAATCAGAGTCAATATCTTTTTTAAAAGAATATCCTCGATGATAAACAGCCTGCCCTTTTGTTTCTATCTGGCAGACGTTGATAAGTCCCTTGTCCGTCAGGTAATCAAGCATAACGCCAAGGTCTTGGGTGAAGTGCTTTAAGTCAGGATGCTGAAGAAACTCACCGAATTGCCAAATGTCTTTTTCATTCATTACTTCGAAAAGATGAGCCGAACCGATCTCAGCTTTGGAATGGATGAGAAAATCATTTGCTAAGAATAATAATTCGAGTCTTTTTTCCAAGCTCTCGTGGCTTTCAATCAACTCGGAATATAATTTATACACTTGAGGCTCCATCTGGCGCACTTGGCTCCATACCGTGGTTTCCGGATGGAATCCCCTGTCGATTACTTCAATACGCGCTAAATGGTGCAGCGCATGAACAACCGCGTTGTAGGCATCTAAAAATTGATTGGCTTCAAAAAAAGCTTTGCCTTCAACATATCTTCTGATTAATTTGCCGTATTCGAGCCCGATCTTCAGTTTGCGTTCGGCAAACGGAAATGTATTGAGCCTATCAATCAGCTCGACAATGTATTCGTTACGATCAAACAAGACTCTGCCATTGACAATCCAATCTATGATTCTTCTATTTGTCCCGAGCAAAATCCATTCTTGAATCTGAGAATCTGTTACGACATGCAAAGAAGCTGTTTTTTGATCAAATTCATAATGCTTTATAAAAACAGGCTCGTCAGCCTCCTTTACAATCACCAGCAAAGCAGCATCAAAGTTATCTGTTAAGGAAGATGTTTTGTTTCTTCTCTCAATCATAATGACAGCCAATGTATTGGGATGACTTGCTCTTTCTTGGTAAATTGGACGGAGAAGATTATCCATCACTATTCCTCCAATGCAATTGTTCAAAATTTTTTATTCTCTATTTGATTCAATTCTATGGTCAAAACGAAATCCCTCTTTTTCTAAACACATTGAACTATTATAAACAAATTCACAGTAAGTCTCCATATATAAATTCCAGTTCAACCGAAAACATGAAGAAAATCCCATTGGGTTTGTGCTATAGTTAAATCAGAGGGGGATGGACATGGCGAAATACTCCAGCAAAATTAATAAAATCAGAACATTTGCGTTAAGTTTGGTTTTCGTTGGGTTTATCATTATGTACATCGGTATCTTTTTCAAAGAGTCAGTTTTGCTATCTAGTTTGTTTATGATACTTGGGCTTTTATCCATCGGTCTCAGCACGGTTGTTTACTTTTGGATCGGAATGCTTTCAACCAAAGCGGTTCGCGTCATATGTCCGGGCTGTGAAAAAGAGACAAAGGTTTTGGGAAGAGTAGATATGTGCATGCATTGCAGAGAGCCGCTGACTTTAGATAAAGGCTTAGAAGGAAAAGAATTTGATGAATCTTATAATAAAAAGAAAATGTCCAAATAAAATAAGCTGACCGTTTCGTGCGGTCAGCTTATTTTTAATGGTTTTCTTTTTTCGAACACTCTTGGCAGACGCCGTAAATTTCTAAACGGTGGTGGCTTACTTTAAAGCCCGTGACATGGGCAGCGAGCTGCTCCACTTCGTCAAGGCCCGGGTAATGGAAGTCCACAATTTTACCGCAGTTTTCACAAATCGCGTGATAGTGATCGGATGTGACAAAATCGAATCTGCTGGAAGCATCACCGTATGTGAGCTCTTTTACCAAACCGGATTCCCGGAACACACGCAAATTGTTATATACCGTCGCTACGCTCATGTTAGGAAATTTCCCTTCCAGAGCTTTATATATATCGTCCGCTGTTGGATGAGCCATAGAGTTAACGAGATATTCCAGAATCGCATGACGTTGAGGAGTAATGCGAACTCCGGTTTCCTTCAACGTTTCTAAGGCTTCTTTTAGTTCATGTGCAGCCATCCGTCATGCACCTCTCTTCTAAAAAAAATTCTTACATTGTAATGTTTATAATTAGTGTAACTCTTTCTACGATAATTTGTCAATTGATATCAGGGTAAAAGTAAGCATATCATTTGAGGCTGATAGACGCATTTACTTTTCCGACATATCTTTGAGCGTTTGAAGCGCTTCGGCTACATGGTCTTTCACTTTTACCTTTCTCCATTCTTTAACGAGCCGGCCTTCTTTATCAATTAAAAAAGTGGAGCGCTCAATCCCCATATATTCTTTCCCGAAGTTTTTCTTCAGCTTCCATACATCAAACGCTTCCGCCAGCTTATGTTCGTCATCAACAAGAAGCAGAAAAGGAAGGTTATGCTTCTCTTTAAATTTTCCGTGTTTTTCCTGGCTGTCGGGGCTGACGCCGATAATAACGGCATCCAGTTCAGCGAAGCTTTCATGGCTGTCCCGAAAATCGCATGCTTCAGTTGTGCATCCCGGTGTCATGTCTTTTGGATAAAAGTAAAGCACGATATACTTTCCTTTATAATCCGATAAAGTTACTGTTTCCCCATGATCGCCTTTTAACTCAAGATCAGGTGCTTTTTGTCCGATTTCTATAGTCATTACGTTACCTCCGGATGTTTTTTTATTAAGCGTATCCAATTCTTGTCCAGATTACAACCGTCGTCCCTTGCATCTTAAGACCGAATCCATTGTTCTTGTTCGGAAGCATGCTACAATAGAAAGGACGCATGGAGATATAGGAGGTTTTTATTCTTGCATACAAAATCAATTGAACTTCACAATGAGGCATTAGAACACATTGTCGGCGGTGTAAACAGCCCGTCTAGATCATATAAAGCAGTCGGCGGCGGTTCTCCCGTCGCAATGGAAAAAGCAAACGGCGCTTATTTTTGGGATGTGGACGGCAACAAATACATCGATTATTTAGCGGCTTACGGTCCGATCATTACCGGACATGCCCACCCGCATATTACAGAAGCGATTAAAAATGCAGCAGAGAACGGCGTATTGTATGGAACACCGACAAAACATGAGGTTACATTTGCAAAGATGCTCAAAGAAGCCATTCCTGCTATGGACAAAGTAAGATTCGTCAATTCGGGAACAGAAGCTGTTATGACGACTATCCGCGTGGCTCGCGCATATACAGGCCGGACAAAAATCATTAAATTTGCAGGCTGTTACCACGGACATTCGGATCTTGTGCTTGTCGCCGCCGGTTCCGGCCCATCTACTCTTGGCACACCAGACTCAGCCGGTGTACCAAAAAGCATTGCAAACGAAGTGATCACAGTTCCATTTAATGATATTGAAAGCTATAAAGCGGCCCTTGATAAATGGGGCAGTGAAATCGCGGCGGTTCTCGTCGAGCCGATTGTCGGCAACTTCGGAATTGTTGAGCCGAAAGAGGGCTTCTTGGAAAAAGTAAATGAACTGACACACGATGCGGGCGCTCTCGTTATTTACGATGAAGTCATTACGGCTTTCCGCTTTATGTATGGCGGCGCGCAGGATCTGTTACAGGTGAAACCGGATTTAACAGCACTCGGAAAAATTATCGGCGGCGGACTTCCGATTGGCGCCTATGGCGGCAAAAAAGAAATCATGGAGCAGGTAGCCCCGCTTGGACCGGCTTATCAGGCCGGAACAATGGCCGGGAACCCCGCTTCCATCCTATCAGGCATCGCTTGCCTGGAAGTGCTCAAAGAGGAAGGCGTGTATGAAAAGCTTGATCACCTTGGCGCTATGCTGGAGGAAGGCATTTTACAGCACGCAGAAACACACGGCATCACGATTACTGTCAACCGCTTAAAAGGCGCACTCACGGTTTATTTCTCTGATGAGAAAGTCGAAAATTACGAGCAGGCTGAACGCAGTGACGGAAAAACATTCGCTACGTTTTTCAAGTTGATGCTGGAACGCGGAATTAATTTAGCACCTTCTAAATATGAAGCCTGGTTTATTACAACAGCACATACAGAGCAAGATATTAAAGACACGCTCGCAGCGGTCGAGGATGCTTTTAAACATCTTAAAAACTAGAATTTGACACCTTGGACAGGAGCATTGAGCTCCTGTTTTTTTATGGATTCAAATAACGTGTAAGATTTTGGTCTTTTTCTAGAAAAATAGCTTGAATATTTGTATTGATCCCTGTATATTACTTAATTGTTTAGCAAATAAACTAACCGGGAATTTTAAGGATTAGCCATTTGCTATGTCACACAATTTACTATAGAAAGGAATGCACGCACAAACCAATGAAACTTGGTGCCCGCATTTTCAAAACCGGGATTGCGATTACACTTGCCCTTTATTTGGCTTCGTGGATCGGGCTTCCCGCGCCGATTTTCGCTGGAATTGCAGCGATATTTGCGATCCAGCCGTCGATTTACCGCTCTTTTCTCATTATTATTGACCAGGTTCAGGCAAATATCATCGGAGCTGTGATTGCCACAGTGTTCGGCCTTATTTTCGGACCCAGCCCGATTATGATCGGGTTAACAGCAGTTATTGTCATTACAATCATGCTGAAACTTAAAATTGAACATACAATTTCAATTGCTCTTGTAACAGTCATTGCGATATTAGAATCTGCCGGTGACGACTTTTTAATGTTCGCGCTGATCAGAACAAGCACAGTCATCTTAGGGGTGCTTTCTTCCTTTATCGTCAACCTTGTGTTTTTGCCTCCTAAGTACGAAACAAAGCTGATTCATAATACCGTCGAAAACACCGAAGAAATTATGAAGTGGATCAGATTGTCCATGCGGCAGTCAACAGAGCATTCGATTTTGAAAGAGGATATTGAAAAACTGAAAGAAAAAATGATCAAGCTTGATCAGACATATCTTCTATATAAAGAAGAAAGAAGTTACTTTAAGAAAACGACTTATGTGAAATCAAGAAAGCTTGTCCTGTTCAGACAGGCCATTATTACTGCAAATCGGGCGCTTGATACATTGAAGAAGCTGCATCGTCTGGAAAACGAGATCTATCATATGCCGGAAGAGTTTCAGGAAACACTGACTGAAGAGCTTGATTACCTGCTTTACTGGCATGAACTGATTTTGATGAGGTTTGTCGGCAAAATCAAGCCGCATGATGACGCGGATGAAGAAGGCATTCGATATAAGCAACTTTTAACAAAGTCATTTTTAAAAAATCAGCAAAACACGGATGATGAGCTTATTGATTACAACATGCTCAATATTATGGCAAGTGCCGTAGAATACCGCGAGCAGCTCGAACATTTAGAAACACTCATCACAAGTTTTCAAACGTATCATCCGAAAGACTGCGAAATAGAAACAGAAGAGTAACCCGGTTAACCAGCCGGGTTTTTTATATACAAAAAAATCTTATATCCTTCGTTAAAAGGATATAAGATTGATGTTCAGCTCAAATTTTGAATGGTAAATAAGTGCTTGTATTGACTGTCATAGTCCATGAGTTCATCATGAGTTCCGATTTCGATGATTGTACCGTTTTCCATGACGACAATCTTATCCGCATGTGTGATCGTCGATAAACGGTGGGCGACAACAAAAGTTGTTCTGTCCTTCGCCAGTTTGTCCATCGCTTCTTGAATATAATGCTCACTTTCCAGATCAAGAGCTGATGTCGCTTCATCTAAAATAAGGAGCGGCGGATTTTTCAGAAATACCCGCGCGATTGAGATCCGCTGCTTTTGTCCGCCTGACAGCTTAACGCCTCTTTCTCCCACCCGGGTCTCATACCCTTCTGAAAAACTCATAATAAATTCATGGGCATTGGCAGCTTTGGCAGCTTCAATAATCTCTTCAAGGGGTGCATCAGGTTTGCCGATTGCGATATTTTCCCGAATCGTCTCACTGAATAAAAAGGTATCCTGAAGCACCATGCCAACCTGGTTGCGAAGGCTTCTCGCCTCATAATCGCGAATATCAGTTCCGTCAATCAGCAGTCTGCCGCTAGTCACATCATAAAATCTCGGGATCAGGCTGACGAGCGTTGATTTACCTCCTCCGCTCATGCCGACAAGAGCTACGGTTTCTCCTCTATTTACTTTTAAAGAGACATCATGGAGAATGTTTTCTTTTTCCTTTTCATATTGAAACGAAACGTTTTGAAATTCCACTCCTCCACGGATCTGGTCAGCTTTAATGGCATTTGGTTTGTCAGTGAGTTCATATGGCTCGTCAATAAATTCAAACACCCTGTCCATTGATGCGATTGATTGTGTCAATGTTGTAGAGGAATTGATCAGCCTTCTCACAGGGTTGTACATTCTGTCAATATATCCGACAAACGCGACCATTGTTCCGACTGTCAGCGGTCCATTAATGACAAAATAGCCGGCACACGCAATGACGATGAGCGGCGCCAAATCTGTAATGGTATTAACGACCGCAAAGGTTTTGGCATTCCAATTCGTGTGGCTGATGGCTTTATCTAAGAAATGGCTGTTTTTCTCATTAAAATTAGCCTGTTCATGATCTTCTATCGCAAAGCTTCTGATGACCGGCATGCCTTGAATGCGCTCGTGCAAATGTCCCTGCACTTGAGCTAGCGCCTGCGATCGCTCCCTTGTCAGCTTTCTTAAACGGCCGTAAAAATACTTCACTGATATGCCGTATAATGGGAATAAAACGATAGAGATCAGCGTTAATTTAATGTCCAGTGTCAGCATGATAGAGATCACAATCAAAATCGTCAGCATATCAAGCCAAATATTCATCAGGCCTGTGATGACAAAATCCTTTGTTTGTTCCACATCATTGATCACTCGGGAAATGACTTCCCCTGTTCTTGTATTCGCATAAAAACGAAGGCTCAATTTCTGTATATGGTCAAACAGCTTGGCTCTTATATCGTAGAGTACCTTGCTGGCTGTCCACTGGGCAAAATATTGCCTATAGTATTCAACAGGCGGGCGTAAAATTAAAAATAAGGCGAACATAATCGCCATAATGGTGAACAATGACGTTGTTTTGTCACTGGCTGTGCCGCCTCCTTGAATAATGTCGTCAACTACGTACTTCAGAAGCAATGGGAGAGCAAGCGGAATGGAGAATTTTACGATCCCGATTAACACTGTAACGAAAATTTGCTTCTTATAAGGTTTGACGAATTGCATGTAGCGTTTCATAACCCCCACGTTGATTCCCCCTCTCTCTTTACCATGATGTGTGTGAGCCCATGTGAAAAACCTGTTGTACCCCGCAACAGGTTTTTACGTAACCATTATTTTGTATAGCGCAAATACCGTTCATACCACATATCGACAAACTCGGGCGCAAACGGTCCCTGACGCTGGTGAATCCAATGGAGCAGCGTGTTTAAGTAGTCTCTTAAAATACTGTCGATTTCTTTTGGATAATTCATGGCTTTCCGATGATCATCATATTCGTCTTCATCGAGAATATTGTAGGTCATGTCAGGAAAAACCTTAACATCTAGGTCATAATCAATATATTTAATTGCTTCGCCATCATAGGCAAACGGAGAACTGATGTTGCAATAGTAATGAACCCCGTCTTCCCTCAGCATCCCGATGACATTAAACCATTGTCTTGCGTGAAAATAACAGATTGCGGGCTCTCTGGTTATCCATGTCCGGCCGTCTGATTCGGTTACCATCGTCCGGTCATTGGCTCCGATGACACACATTTCTGTACTTTTTAAGATTGTTGTCTCATTCCAAATTCTATGAATCAGCCCGTTATGCTTATAGCTGTGAATTTGAATGGTTTCTCCTTCCTTGGGATAACCCATATTTCTCCCCTACTTTCTATAAAGCCCTACAGTTAGTATGTCCAAATTTGCTTACCGACAACGTCTTTTACCTATTATAACGTTACAAATTGAAAAATGAAAATAAAAGAGCCATTCCGGCCGGGGAATGGCACATTCCTGCTCTACACAAAGGAAGACGGCTTTTCTGAGCTGCGATAAGAACGAATCACCTGCTCTGTCTGCTTTTGAAACATATCCTGTATATCGGCAAGATGTTTCCGTTTTACCGCAATTTCATCCTGAATACCGCGCAGCCTTGCATCCCTTTCCAAATGCCGGAGTTCTGCTTCAATTTGTTTGCAGCGGTCGAGCTCTGATTGGAGATCGAGAAGCTTATCCATCGTTTTCATCTGTTCGCTTACCAGCTTTTCAAATTCCGTCATCGGTTCCTCCTTCAGCCTGGTGAAAGTATAAACGTTTCCTCCTTTTATCATTTCGATCCCAATACAGCAAACCCTTTGACTCATTCTGTAGACCTTTCACAAGTTTTGTCGTTTTACAAACAAAAAAAAAGCACTTCCACCCGAAGATGAAGTGCTTTTTTCTGTTTCAGTGATTAGCTGTTTTGTTGTTTGTTTTGTTCAGCAGATTGGTTTTGCTGTCTTACCTGCTGTGCGTCAGTTTCACTAGCGAATTCAGTGCCGAATTGACCTTGTTGGCCAGCAGCTGATTGCTGGTTTTGTTTTCTGACTTGCTGAGCGTTTGTTTCGCTAGCAAATTCAGTGCCGAATTGACCTTGACCAGCAGCTGATTGTTGGTTTTGTTTTCTAACTTGTTGTGCGTTTGTTTTGCTGAAATTGTTTGAGTTAGCCATTGTTATCACCTCCACGGTCATTAGAATGTGCAGGTGATCGTATAGCTATTCCTCTTTTTTAAAAATTTTTAAACGAGCAGTGAGCGTCCGCCGTCAACGATTATTGTCTGTCCGCGGATCATGTCAGCCTTGGAAGAGACTAGAAATTCAACAGTATCAACCATGTCTTTAATTTCGACCATGCGTCCTGCAGGCGTGTTTTGACGCGCATCCTCAAGCAGATCCTCTCTGTTCGGGAAGTGTTTGAGCGCATCTGTGTCAATCGCTCCGCCTGATACGGCATTGACGATAATTTGTTTTGATGAGAGCTCAACCGCAAGATAACGGGTTAAAGCCTCTAACGCCGCTTTTGATACACCAACCGTGGTGTAGTTTTCAAGGTAGCGGATCGAACCTAATGAACTGATGCTGACGATATGCCCGCCTCCGTTCTTTTCCATTAGCTTGGCCGCTTCCTGAGCACAGAAAAGCAATGCTTTCGCATTAATGTTCATCGTCCAGTCCCAGTGAGTTTCTTCTAGTTCCATGACAGGTCTCAGAACGCCTGAAGCGGCATTATTAACAAAAACATCAAGTCTGCCGAACGTTTCATCAATTTGCTGAAACATTTCTTTGATTTTTGCCGGCTGTCCTACGTTTGCTTTTACAACAAGCACTTTGACGCCAAGCTTTTCGATTTCCTCCGCTGTTTCTAAAGCGGCTTTTTTGCTTCGTGCATAGTTAATAACAATGTTATAGCCGTTCTCAGCAAGTCTGATCGCGGCCGCTTTTCCGACACCGCGGCTGCTCCCTGTTACGAGTGCGCATTTATTTTGTTCCATTTTTCCTCATCTCCTTGTAGCGTATAGTTCTTTTATTTCCACAAACAATAATGGTAAGAACTTAAAAGGGGGTCTTCTGTTATGTATGTCGGACGTGATATGAGCGAATTAAACATGGTTTCCAAAGAAGATTGGAAAAACAGTGAACTCGCCTATTTTCATCATGCCTTTCAGCAAATTATGCCTTATTTGAACGAAGAAGGCCAATCAAAATACCGTGAATTAACGCAAGAAATTGAAGCGCGCGGCGGAATGAAGCGCAATGAAGCGGACTACAGCCACGGCACGCGCGTCTCCTACGATTAACAATTGTTTACGGAGCAGCCGAGTATGCGGCTGCTTCCACTGCCATCTTCCAGATTTTTTGATGTGATACCGGGAACGCAAATTGTTCGAGTTCTTCCTTCGTTACTTTTTTCAGCTCTGAGGTATCCGACACTTGTTTTACTTTACCGAAAAACACAGAAATATTCCATACCAGGTGGGTGAAAACGTGCTCAACTACACCTTGCAGATCACTGATATCAGCTTGTATCCCGCATTCGTTCTCTAAAAATGCAGTGAGCTGTTCACGCTCGGTTTTGATCCCTTTTTGTGTTTCAAGATTAGGGAATTCCCACAGGTTAGCGAGCAAACCTTTTGACGGCCGTTTGTGTATATACACTTGTCCATCTTCATCAGTCAGTACGATCGCGGCCATTGTTTTGATCCCGGGCTTTTTCTTTTTGCTTTTTACCGGAAGCTCCCGTTCAGTGCCTTCTTCAAATGCTGAGCAATGCTTCTGAACAGGGCATAGCAGGCATGAAGGTGATTTTGGCGTACAGATCAAGGCTCCAAGCTCCATCAGGCCTTGATTGAACTCTGAAGGTTTTTCTTTGGAAATAAATGCACGGACTGCGTCTTCAAAGATCGTTCTTGCTTTCGGTTTGGCGATATCATCCCAAATGGAAAGAATTCTGGACATGACACGCATTACATTTCCGTCAACCGCGGGAATCGGTTTATTATAGGCAATGCTCAGCACAGCTCCCTTTGTATAAGGGCCGACACCTTTTAAGCCGCCAAACTCTTTCTCTTCTGAAGGGACAATGCCGCCGTACTCCTGTTTCACTTCTTTTACCGCGCTTTGCAGGTTTCTGACTCGCGAATAATAGCCGAGCCCCTCCCATGCTTTCAGCACTTTTTCTTCATCAGCATCAGCGAGCGCTTCCACTGTCGGGAATTGTTCCACAAACCGCAGAAAGTAAGGAATCACTGTCTCTACTCTCGTTTGCTGCAGCATCACTTCAGATACCCACACTTTGTATGGATCTTGGTCCTCCCTCCACGGCAGAACGCGCTGCTCCCGTTCGAACCATGAGATTAAATCATCGCGAAATCGCTGTATGTCTTTTTGTTTTAATTTGTCTTCAAGTACATTCATATGTGTTTCTCCCCAGTCTTTCGCGCCCCGCTTTTCTTTAGACTGTTTTTTGTTGTACACTAAGGGCACAGTACGATAATATGTTACATTAAATAGAAGTAAAGAAAAAGCGGAAACATATGAGAACGATTGAATCGGGTTAAAAATTGGGTATATGAAAATGGGGAATATCTTACAAAAGTGAATGTGCAGGACAATCCTGCAAGGAGGTCACCTATGGATACGGGCACACATGTCGTCATGGGCATCGCACTTGGCGGTATTGCGACGCTTGACCCTGTTGTCGGATCAGATCCGGCAATGGCTCACGCTGTTATGATCGCAACGCTTGCGGGCTCTCAGGCTCCGGATATTGATACTGTGTTAAAGCTTAAAAATAATGCTGTTTATATAAGAAATCACAGAGGATTTACCCATTCAATTCCCGCCGTTTTGTTTTGGTCTATCATCATTCCGGCGATTCTGTATTTATTTTATCCGCAGGCCGATTTTCTGCACCTGTGGCTGTGGACACTGCTGGCAGTCGTGCTGCATGTCTTTGTTGATATATTCAACGCGTACGGAACACAGGCCATACGTCCGTTTTCGAAAAAATGGGTTGCGCTCGGGCTGATTAATACGTTTGATCCGTTTATTTTCATCAGCCATCTGGCGGCTATCGCGATTTGGTATGCGGGCGGCAGTCCCGGCATCACGTTTCTCAGCTTATATATCATATTGGCAGGCTATTATTTGGTGCGCCTGATCATGCAGCTGAGAATTAAACGGAAGCTTCATGAGATGATTCATGATGAGATCGAAAGCATTATTATTTCTCCGACGATGAAATTCAGGCAATGGCGGATCGCAGTTACGACAGCCCATGCTTTCTATGTAGGAAGAAGCATGGAGGGGCATGTAGTGATTCTGGATACGTTTAATCGGGTGCCTGTTCCTGAAACCGAAGTGATGCATGCGGCAAAGCAGGATGATAACATCGCGGCGTTTTTGTCATTTTCTCCGGTTTACCGGTGGGAAGTCGATACGTTTAAAGATCATTATGAGGTGAGATTTATTGACCTGCGTTATCGGAGCAAAGGCCATTATCCGTTTGTGGCCATCGTTCATATCGGCCATGATCTCACGATTCGCTCGTCCTATACGGGATGGATATTCAGCGAAGAAAAGCTTCAGAAAAAATTAAAGCTCGGCTCTATTTAGAGCCGGGCTTTTTTCGTCTTATATATAAAACAGCAAGCAGCAGACTGATGAGAGATATGAGCGCCGATATTTTGAAGTATGGCGGATAGTAGGCCAGCTCAATGTGATTGTCTCCCTTTTGCGCCTTGAAGCCTATGAATGCATAATCCGCTTTTTCGATCGTCTGTGTTTTCCCGTTAATCTTCAACTCCCAGCCTTTTTCATAGGGGATCGGAAGCATGATGTATTGATTTTTTGGAAGACGATACGCGAACGTCAGCTTATTTTTATCCCATTTCAGATTGTCATCTTTGTCTGTTTTATTTTGCAGCACAGCGCTCTTCAGCGTTTGGTAATTTTCTTCATAGAGCGCTATATTTTTAAGCTCATACGTTCCTTTCGGAAGCTTGATTGAAATATGGTCTGATTTAGGCACTCTGACTGTGATATCATTTACTCCGGTTTTATAAATCGATTGGTTCGATTTCCTTGTTGTGACATAATCATTGACTCTTAACGTAAATCCTTTGTCTTTTGCTTTGCTTTTCAAATAAAAGCTGACATAGTAGTCTCCAGGAGAGGATGACGCCTGTTTCGGAGTGATGATCAGTTCTCCTCCGTTTTCTCCAGTTACGGTAAGCAGTCCGTTTTCATACTGGGCATGTTTTGCGGTGATATCGGACTTGGGAATCAGATTGGCCAGTTTTGGCGCCTGCTCCGTTTTCCCCGATGGATCTGCTAGTACAATTCCTTTCATCATCGCTTGTTCTTTCGCAAGAGCGGGCAATTTGTCCAGCTCGCTTTCACTGTAAATGGCATCGGCTGTTTTGACGAAAGGAAGCATGTATTGATTTTCATAAACCACGTAATGCTCTGATTCCAAATGCTTCTTGAAACCGTACGGGACGCTGGCTTCGTTTGTTTTTTCCGTCATATAATATTTGCCGTAAAGCAGGCTGTATAAATTCGCCCTGTCTCCCAATGACGCATAACGGCTGACGCTTTCTCTCCCCATATCGATGCTCAAATCATTCCAATAGAAAGTTAGCAGATGTTTGTTTAAGATGCTGGAATAAGCGCTGAATCCATTAAACCCGTAAATAATTGGCGTATTATTGCGAACCCCGTTCATCCAATCGATTCTCATGAGCGGATCATCGTCTTCCTTCTGCAAACGCCTGATGAGCTCAGATGATTCTTGCCCTTTGTATTCCTCACCCGTAAGATATGCTTTTGTCACACTGTCCAGCCCGCCGCCTTCTGAGAGTGCGTATTTTTGATAGGTGTTGGCAACAAACAGCGAAGAAAGAATAATCACAACGTACACAGCCACCTTTGCCCTTTTTTTCGCAAAAGCTGCAGCAAACAAGGCTGCGATTGTCAGGAATAAGAGCAATAGAATGCTTTCATTCGCAGGTTTCCATATATCCAGCTTATACCTTTGGATATGATACAAGTAAAGAATCAGGGCAACAGCTATGGCCGGGAGCAGTTCTTTCCATTTCAGTTCAGACAGCTGTGACAGGCCTGCCGCAGCTGCTCCCGCAATGGTAAAGGCCAGAACATATTCAAACCGGTTTTGCGGGGCGGAAAAACCGTTAAATACGCTTGCCGCATACGGGCTGAAATGAAAAAGAATAAACAGCAGGCTCAATCCGGCAAAGAGACGAAACACGCGGTTTTTGTAAAAAGAAACAATAAATAAAAACAACAGAAAGGCTGCCGGCACAATAATGATCCGGCTCGAAAATAAGATATTATCATCGAAATTAAGCCACTCTATTTTCTGGCTGTACGGTGGGCGCAGGTTGTTTAAATAACCGTATACCACTGGCACAAACGCCGCCGCACAGATGCCAAAAGAAATGAGGCCTGAAATCAAAAACATTCTGCATTGAATCCATTTTTTCTCTTCATGCTTTTCCAGTCGGATCAGCCATCTGAACAGCACGTAGATCCCGATGAATATGAGGTTTATGTATGCAAAGTAAAAGTTGTTGATTAACGTCAGCGAGCACGCAATGATAAACCATGCCGGACGCCGCTCTCTGATGATTTTTTCTGCTCCGAGAACAAGCAGCGGAAGCCAAATCATTGTATCGGTAAAGAATTCCCAATACGCTTCGTGGCGGAAATAAATGATTGAGGCACCGTATAATACGGCTCCCGTAAACGACGCCGCTCTGTGTTTGAGAAGATAGTGAAAAACAGATGCGGCTGTAAAAATGATCAGACTCAGTTTGAAAATACTGATAAAAACAGCTGACTCCGCCCAAAAAAGCGTATCCGCTTCTCCGATCAGCTGGACAGCTTGAAGAAGCCAGACGGCGGCAGACACCACAAGAAAGAGAAAGGAAGCAGAAAAATAATAGCCGAGCTGACTGAACGTGCCGCCGCCGAGTCCGAATGAATAATTATAGAAAAAATTCCCGTGTGTATATTGGTCAAATAATAATTTTTTAAATACGATCATTTGCGCAAGTCCGTCACCCGGACCTGTCATATATCTGCCGTCTGTCCATTCTTTCACAAAAAAAGCGTGTGCCAGAACGGAAACCAGCAGACTGGCCGCATAGATCATGACATATTTTCTTTTCATATAATTTCTCCAGTCTTGCTTTTAAGATGGTAGACATGCAAAAAAGCACTGCCAATGGCGCTTGGTGATTTCAGTGCATTTTTGTCAGACGCCGCATGCTTTTCAATTCGTTCGTTTCAGGCAGGTCTTTGTTCGGGATATTCGCTTCTTTAATTAAATAATGCGGGCGTTTTTTTGTTTCATAATAGATTCGGCCGATATATTCGCCTATGATTCCGAGACTTAACAGCTGGACCCCGCCGAGAAATAACACTGCTGAAATAATTGTGAAATATCCGGGTACAGAAATGCCGTTAGTCAGAATTTTAACGAATGTGGCAATGATATAAATGATGGAAAGCAGCAAGATGAAAATGCCGGTATAAAAGCATATTCTCAGCGGCTTATGGTTAAATGAAACGACGCCGTCCATTCCGTAGTTAAACAGACTGCTGAACGACCATTTGGATGTGCCGTTTTTTCGTTCGACATTTTCATAAAACACAATTTTCTGGTCGAAGCCGATCCAGCAAAACAGACCTTTGGAGAAGCGGTTGCCTTCGCTCAGCTTCAAAAGAGCGTTCACAGCTTGGCGGCTTAACAGCCGAAAGTCTCCGACACCGTCACGCAAATCAACCTCCACCGCTTTATTGATGAACTTGTAATAAAGAGATGACAGGAGGGAGCGGACAGGGCTGTCTCCTTTTCTGTTCCTTTGGGCAATGACTTGATCATAGCCTTCTTCATAGCCTTTGATAAATTCCTTCAGCAAATAGGTCGGATGCTGCAGATCGGCGTCCATTACAATAACCGCCTCGCCTTGAACATGTTCAAAGCCCGCAAGAATTGCGGCTTCTTTTCCGAAGTTCCGAGAAAAAGATATGTATTTTACCCGGCTGCATCCGGCTGCCAAGTCTTTGATCTGCTGAAGCGTGTCATCAACACTTCCGTCGTTTATGAAGAAAATTTCATAGTCATAATGAATGGTCTTGAATTCCTTTTTCAAAGATTCATGAATGAGTTTGACATTATACCCTTCATTGTAAGACGGGATAATAATCGAGATTAATCCTTGCTTCATTAAGGCACCTTCTTTTTTATTCTATTTAAGTATTGCCTTAGGGGGAGTTGTAGACAAATCTTCAGTAAGGCTATTCCTTTTTTAAAAGTCGTTTAAACCTGTTTTTTGTTACATTTTATGGTGACATTCATCATTTTTATTTTGTCATGTTTAAAACGGACTATGAAAAAAACGCACAGAAAAAGTCTGCCATTATGACAGACGGATGAAGAGAAATTCTGACTTATTGTTTTTTAAGGTAAAGGTATTCCAGAATAAGCTGATTGACGATGGCCGGTTTTTCGTGGTTAATCCAATGGGAAGCTTCATCAACAAAAATGAGATGTCCATTCGGGCAATGCCTTTCCGTCTCTTTCGCAAGCTTTCTGCTTAAAAAGCGGTCTTCCATTCCCCAGATCATCCGGTAAGGTGCTGTTTCGTAAGCGGTTTTCTCTGAAAGGCTTCCTTTTCTGAGGGCTCTATACCAGTTCAGCATAGCTGTCAGCGCACCGGGCTGTTTCCACGCTTCTTTGTACTTGCTGACATCCTCTGACGTAAAAAGCTCAGGACGGGTCGATAATCCAATCGCTTTGTCTAATGTTTCGTAATCATTTTCCTTTAGTGATGCCTCCGGTATGTCGGGCAGCTGGAAGAAGGCGATATACGAGCTTTTCAGCCATTGCGGCGGATAAATCGGCGTTACGGTTTTCATGATGTGTGGGTGCGGGATATTGATGGCAATTAACTTTTCTAGATATTCCGGGCGCGTGGAAGCCAGATGCCATGCGACAGCTCCTCCCCAGTCATGCCCGATGACAATTGCTTTTTCATCTGTGAATTGGGAAATAAGCCCGATGATATCATCTCTTAATGTGTCAATCCGATATGAATCAATTCCGTCCGGTTTGTCACTGAGATTGTAGCCCCGCTGATCGGGAGCAATGACCCGGTAACCCGCATCGGCGAGCGGTTTGATTTGATTTTTCCAGCCGTACCAAAACTCTGGAAATCCATGGAGCAGGACAATTAACTGGCCGTCCTCCGGCCCTGCGGCCGCAACGTGGAGCGTGATTCCGTTTGTTTTGACAAACTGGCATTTAACTCCGTCCACTTCTATCTCCTCCTTGACTGTACGTCATGTTTTTCAGCCTTTTCTCCGTTAGCATAAACGTAATGACACAGGCGGCAAGCAGCAGGATAAGCTGAAGAATGATCAAGTTTGATCTCAGCAGCAACCCCATTCCCGCAATCACCTGGCCTGACAGGATCATCAATGATGCACTGTAACGGTTCGCTTCATCCCATAATCTTTGATCTGACATTGAACGTCTCGTTCTGTATCCGTACACACTGTTGATGGATTCGGGAGGAAACAGTTTGATCAGTATACCCGCAATGATCATAAGCCCTCCGCCGACTAAACCAGCCATATCATCATCTCCTTTCTCATTGTTACGTGCAGAAAGAAGAAATGTTTCATACATAGGCAAAAAGACAAGCCTCAGCCTGCCTTATTTATCGTATTTGTAAGTCCTTTGACTGAATATATCCCTTGACTCCGGCATAATCAACGAAAGCCCATGTGAAGTCAAATCCGCCGTTTTCACTGAATCCCCATCCAAGTAATGTCACCTCTGTGCCGGATGAGAGCTGTTTTGCTTTTCCGTTTTCAGGTGTCGGTGCATAGAAGGCTGTCTGTTTCGCTGTTTTCGCTTGGCTTGCGGTTTTCATTAAGAAGTGTGTTGAAATATATGCTTTTTTTCCTTTGAATTGAATTTGAGCCCAATCGGCATTTGCGAAACCATTGACTGTGACTTTTTGTTCTGATGATAAAGTGCCAAGAATTTTGCCTTTATGATTTGGCTCGGTCCGGACATTCAGCTTTCCTGCTTTTATGATGTAAGAATCGGATGATGGCATGCTGACAGATATGTCGTGAAGGGGCGCAGCTTGTGCTGCGGGAGCGGAATAAAGTGCTGTCAAACTCAGTCCTGCGGCAGCTGTTAAAGCGAGCATTACTTGTTTCTTTTTCATATAAAGCTCCTCCTCGCATTTGACAAGATATAAGTGGTATTCCCTGATTGACCGGCGGGCGAAACACGTTTTGTTTATTTTTTCCGCCTGTTAAGGTAATTTTAAGGAAATGAAAAAACCTGCCGGATGATAACGGCAGGTTTTTTTAATGCAAAAGGCCTCTGCTTTGGTTTAAGTAATCATTTACGTCGTCACGGGAGCTTTGGAAAAGGTGGAGCTGGCCGCCATAGTTTTCGATCCATTGTGTGACGATTTTCTCTGTCATTTTTTCACCCTGATAGGCGTGTCCGGCTTTTGCATAAGTTGCTTCGAAATCGCTCCATAACAATTCCACCCATGATTTTGCCTGTATATAGCTAATCATATCGTTCTTTTCCAGAAGCAGATTTGTCAGTTTCTCAATATACGTATCCATGTGTGCAGTCTCCTTTCTTCAGGAAATAAATGACGCTTTAAAACGTGCTGTTCTCCATATACTAACCTTACGTCTTCATTTGGAAAGACGCAACTTTTTGATCTCGAACCTAGGGGGAAATGACATGGTCCGGAATAAAGAAAAAGGATTTCCTTACGAAAACGAAAATAAATTTCAGGGTGAACCGAGAGCAAAGGATGACTATGCTTCAAAGCGTGCTGACGGATCAATCAATCAGCATCCTCAAGAAAGAATGAGAGCCTCCGGCAAACGGTAAAGAAGAACAGCTGCATGCGCTGCAGCTGTTTTTTACCCTTTATTGACTTGATACTCATAGACGCTCTTCTTTTCAGATAAATGTGCGAAGGTAGAAAGCACGAGCCCGCATGCCGTCATAAGCGCTCCTCCAGCGAACAGCCAGGAATAAGAGCCTGTTCCGCTTAAAATCATTCCGCCGATCCACGCACCTAGCGCATTAGCAAGGTTAAATGCTGATACGCTGACAGCGGCGGCAATAGTTGTGCCGCTCTCAGATGAGGAAATGACCTTCGTTTGCAGCAGAGGCGGTGTGCCAAATGCACATGCTCCAAATAAGAACGTTGCAACAATGGCTGCAGCCGGGTAAATGGAGATGTAAGGAAATACGGCCAGCACACCGATCAAACCGATCATCACGCCGATCATCGTTCGAGTCAGCAAAGGAAGCGGCACTTTTCCCGCAAAGAAATTCCCTGCAACGCCTCCCAATCCGTACGCAAAGAGAGCGCCTGTAATACCGACCGTGCCGAATCCGGCTGAATGTCTCAAAATCGGTTCGATAAAGGTGTAGGCGATAAAGACGCCGGAATAGCCTAAAATCGTAATCGCGAAGGAGTACAGCACTTGTTTGTGTTTAAATACCCCCCACTCATTCATAAGCTTTGGGATCACTTTTGGTTTTCTGTTCGGCACAGCAGCCATGAGGCCTAAGAATCCGATGACACCAAGGGCCGTAATGATGGAAAACACAGCTCTCCAATTCAGGACATCTCCTAGAAAAGAACCGAATGGAACACCAAGCATTAGAGCTACTGTCAGCCCGCCGTTCATAGACGCTGCCGCAGCCGCTCGTTTCTCTGGCGGAACCATTTCACTGGCAAATACCATGGCGATCGCAAAGAAAGCGCCGTGAATGGATGCAGATAAAATTCTTGAGACAGCCAATACTGCAAAATTCGGCGCCAGCGCGCTCATCAGGTTGGAAAGGATAAAAATCGCCATCAGCCCAAGCAGCACAGGCTTTCTCGGGAGCTTGACGGAAATGATGGTGACAATCGGGCCAGTCAAACAGACGCTTGCCGCATAGGCCGTGACAAGAAGCCCCGCAGATGAAACCTGTATATGAAAGTCATTGGCAATCGACGTCAAAATACCCATCACTGCGTATTCTGTGTATCCGATTGAAAATGTACAAATCATAAGAACAAATATAATAAATTTTACAGATGGGTTTTTGATACTCAACGTCATCGCCTCCTTCGATTTTAAAAAACAACGAGTTTCATCTTAAAAGATTTTTGGAGTGAATTCAATGATTTTTTCTTTAAGATTTCGTGTAAATGTGCTGCACATAAAAAGAGGCTGATATCCAGCCTCCTTGTTACGCTTATTTCTTTTCTTGCAATACTGAGATTGGCAGCGCTTCCTCTTGTTGTGGGGACGAAGTTCTGTATCCCCATGCGAAAACGCCATTTAAATAGCTGATGGTAAACTCGTCTTCAGAGTCTTCCACACGATACGTTTCTCCCGGTGTGAAATCTTCCGGGTTCAGCAAATATGCTTTTGCCATCGTAATTTTCCGTTCGAGCACTGCCAATTCGTTTATGATGCCATGCTGTTCGGCTTTTCTTGCTTTTTCTGAAAGTGATGCGATTTCGGTATTGAGTTCGTGCGGTGTCATTTGACTGTATCGTTTCTCCATTTTTTTCAGCTACTCCTCTTCCTGCAGAAATTGCTCGATTAAATCGAGTGAGAATCCTTTACGGAATAAAAATTGTTTGACCTTCATGGCGCTTTCATATGAGCCGTCATAGCGGTATTTTCTAAACGCTTTTTCCGCGTGAAGGCGCAGCGCTTCTTTCTCTGTGTCTTCATCATTTTCATATTCAATCTGCTCCAGCGCCGCGCTGATGACATCAAATGAGAAGCCCTTGCGCTGTAGCTGCATTTGGGCGCGCTGTTTGAGTTCTTTTGTTGAAAGTTTTTTATCCTTTTTGAGAAGCTTTTCAACATGCTTGACCGCTTCTCTCGTCTGATCTTCAAAGGAAAAGGAACTCAGCGCCTCCTTAATTGTATCGTCGCCGATTCCCTTCGCTCTCAGCTCTCTGAACAAAACGTCAGGACCTTTTCCATTCGTTTTTTTGTGGGTGCTAACATAGGCTACGGCAAATTCCTGGTCGTTTAAGTATTTATAGTCGTTCAGCTTATGGATGACTTCCGCTATGACAGGGGCCGGGGTTTCTTTTTTCTTTAAATAGTCCTCTACCTCTTTCGTTGACCTCATTCGGTAGGATAAAAATTCAAGCGCACGGTTGAAGCCTTTTTTCACTTCATCACCGTATTGAATCTCAATGATGTCAAGGTCATCAAGTTCTTTTCCCTTTTTAAGCTCAAATTTCACGAGTACGTCCGCGTCTACACTGAAGGCGTATTTTTCATCGAGAAAGATATTGAAGCGTTCCGTATTCTTTTTTTGCGTTGAAATTTTTGTGATAAATGGCATCTTAATCTCCCTTCTCAGGCCTGAAACGCGTTTTCTTTTATTAAAATGAGGTACAGTATATTTATTAGAACGATGAGGAGAGATGTTCATGAATATAGCAATGACGGGCGGAACCGGTTTTCTCGGCCAGCATCTGACGGGCGTTCTTACCCGGCAGGGACACCATGTTTATATTTTATCAAGAAACGCAAGGGAAACTGAACAAAAAAATATCACATATGTCCAATGGCTGACAGAGGGAGCTGCGCCGGAGCAGGAACTTCCTCATATTGATGTCTGGGTAAATCTTGCAGGAAAATCGATTTTTGGCCGCTGGACAGAAAAAACGAAGCAGCACATTCTCTCCAGCCGTATCAATGCGACGCGTGAAGTCCAGCGGCTTATTGATAAACAGAAGGAAAAACCGAAGACGATGATCCAAGCCAGTGCCGTGGGCATTTACGGCACTAGTCTTGAGAAAACCTTCACAGAGGATTCTGCAACGTCAGATGAGGATTTTCTCAGCCATACTGCACATTTGTGGGAAAAGGAAGGACAGAAAATTGAGGCGATGGGCATCCGGACAGTTTATGCGAGATTTGGCGTGATGCTTGGGGAAAAAGGCGCTCTCCCGCTCATCGTTCTTCCCTATAAGCTTCTGGCCGGCGGAACGACCGGAACGGGCAGACAGTGGCTGTCATGGATTCATGTCGAGGACGCGGCCCAGCTGATCTTATATGCGATCGAAAACACCGGCATCTCAGGACCCATGAATGTCACTGCGCCCAATCCCGTGGAAATGAAACAATTCGGAAAAACGATTGCACGGGTGAAGCATCGCCCGCACTGGCTCCCTGTTCCGGAATTCTTTTTATCAAAAGCATTGGGTGAAATGAGTCTTCTGATTGTGAAAGGACAGCGCGCTCTGCCTAAAAAAGCGATGATCTCTGGATTTCGTTTTACATATTCGGACCTTGAATTTGCACTCTCACAGCTGATAACGGTCCGAAAGACTGTATAAAAACGGAAGGAAGCGTCAACCTTAAGAATAACATGGTTGAAGGAGGTCCTTTTTTATGGAAAAGAAGAGGGAGAAGCATCAGCAAGGCGCCAACCTGAAGAAAATGCAAGAAGTTCTTTATTCAGGCGAATTTAAAAAAGCGGAAAAAGCTGCTAAGCGGAAATAGGAATACATAGCCCCTTTATGCCAGATACTATGTTTGTTTGATATCACTTTTTAGGGGGAATTTGATATGGGCAGAAATCATATCCACAAAAACCGTGATAAAAACAAACAAAAGCTTCCTCAAGTTCCCGACGCATTAAAAAGGGAAACTGACGGCGTTTACGAAGAATATTCAAGCGAGCTTGCTGATGCGGATGACCGCGAAGCGCAAGAGCGTGCAAAAGCAGCAGACAACAGAGCGAAAAAGAAAAATCGTTAATGAAAAACCCCCTTGTCTCCGTTTGAGACAGGGGGTTTTTTACATGTCGGTGAACCGTTCACGGATCGGCGTGCGTTTTTTCACTTCTGGTGCTTCGTCAGGATAGCCCGTTTGTATGATGGCGGCGAATCGTTCATTATCCTGTAAACCAAAGGCCTGATGCACTTCTTTGTCGTAAAGGATTTTTCCGCTTTTCCAAACCATGCCGATTCCTTTTTCCCAGGCAAGAAGCTGAAGATTTTGGATCAATGAGCTGGTTGCCGCAAAATCATCGTCTCGCGCTCTTTCGTTTTCATCTTCTTGAAACACGACGAGCAGAAATCCGGGGACGCGTCCAAGTGTGTTTTTGAAATTTTGAAGCTTTTCCTCTGTCATATCCGGCTTGGATTTCTTAGAGAATGCTGCAAATGTGTTGATCAGGTTTGTTTTTCCTGTTTCACTGGAAACGTAAATAAATCTCCATGGCTCTGTCACTCTGTGATTTGGCGCATATTTTGCCGTTTCAAGCATGTCAAGAATGACTGCTGAAGGCACGGGCTCTTGTTTAAATTTTCGAATCGATCTTCTGCTGCGTATGATGTCCCGCAGTGCTGAATGTTGATCTATCTGTTCGGATTGAGGCATACCGTCTCACCTTCCTAAGCAATTGAAAATGATTATCATTCATAATGATAACGGAAAGTGTATCTTTTTGTAAACCATCATCTGTATTAGATTTTAAGAATACGGGTTTCTGAGTATACAGCCGTTCCTGTCATGTTCACTTTCACATGATCGCCTTCTTCGTTAATTTCGATTTCCACTTTTCCGTCTTTCCCGATTTCCTGCCCTTGTTCAATGATAAATTCACGCTGCTTGGTATTGCCGTACTGTTTCATATAAGCCCCCATCACACCGGATGCTGTGCCCGTCACAGGGTCTTCTATCGTTCCTGAATATGGGGATGAAAAGTGGCGCCCATGCAGGTCGCTGTCAGGATGAACGGTTTCAAAGGTAAACGGGTGGACTGAAGCCTTTGGCAGATCTACTAACACTTCCGGAAATTGTTTGTTATCGGGCACCATTTTTTTGGAGGCCTCTAATGATGCAAGCGGAATGATGGCTGTCCATATGCCAGTGCTGCCAAATACAATCGGAAGGTCCTCATGAAAATCCTCTTCCGTGATTCCCAATGCGGCCGCAAGTTTTTTCTGATTGCCTGTAAATGGTTTGAATTGCGGAGAAGCCTGTTCAAGCGTGATATGAATGCGGCCGTCTTTTTCAGAAATCTTCACAGGCAGGATACCGGCTTTTGTCTGGATGCTGTACGTTTTATCGCTCTCCAGCATTCCTTTTTCACATAATGCGTAAAGAGAAGCAACTGTTGCATGACCGCACAAATTCATTTCGTGTCCAGGGGTAAAGTAACGGAGTTCAAGATCAGCCGACTCGCTTTTCCGGATAAAGGAGGTTTCTGAATATCCAGCACGCTCAGCTATGATCTGCATCTCTTCTTCAGTATAATCGTCTCCATGCAATACGACACCTGCGGGGTTTCCTTTGTCGGGACTGCTTGTAAATGCTTCATATTTTAATACCTCTATTTCTTTCACTTGTCTGCCGCCCTTTCTTTATCAATGTCTCTGTCAGTATAGCAAAAATGATTATGAATTTTCAGTTATTAACAAAAAACCCATTTTCTTTTTTAGAAAATGGGAGTAACAATCAAGAGTTTCTCGTTTTATAGAGCAAATAAATAAAATAAGGTGCGCCGATAGCTGCTGTAAAGACGCCAGCGGGCACTTCCACCGGAGCAAATAAGGTTCTGCCGACGATGTCAGCTGTTAAGACGAGCAATGCCCCGATGAGTGCCGACGCCGGGAGCAGCGCTCCATAAGACGAGCCGACGAGACGCCTTGCAATGTGGGGCGCCATCAGCCCGACAAAACCGATTGTGCCGGCAACCGAAACCGCACAGCCCGTAAGAGCCGTACTCAAAAGGAGCAAGAAAAAACGATTTCGCTGCACGGCACTTCCCGCACCAGCCGCAATATCTTCGCCCAGTACCTGTATATTCATATTTTTTAGCGCGATAAAACAAGTAAATAAGAGAATGACAGATAAGATAATAGCTATTTTTACATGCTGCCAGTTTGACCCATAAACTGACCCTGTAATATACACATTGGCTTGTGACGCTCTGTAAATTGGGCCTTTAATCATCAGCAGGGTAGTCAGCGCCTGCGCCGACATTGAAAATCCGATCCCGATAAGCACCAGCCGAAATGTGGAGGCGCCATTTTTGTATGCCAGTAAATAGACGATGAGTCCAACAGCTGAGGCGCCGATAAATGCGGCCGCCGGAAGCCATGACAGGCTGATCGTAAGTGAACTGCTGCGGTCTGAGAAGAACATCATCAAAAGCACGACTGCTACCGCCGCTCCTCCCGTTATTCCGATAATATCCGGAGATGCGAGAGGGTTTCTGACGAGACCCTGCAATATCGCGCCTGCCGCCGCCAGGCAGACGCCGGCGCATAAAGCGGTCAAAATCCTTGGCATACGGAATGACATGATCATCAGCTCATCCAGCTTTGAACCTGCACCAAAGAATGTTTTTGCTACATCCCAGGGAGGAATAAACCGTTGTCCGAGACCGGCGCTTATCACCAGTACGACCGCTGTTAATCCCAGTAAAACAAAAAAGACGATCCATGCTTTCTTTTCAGCAGCGGTAACGCCAAAACGAAGTTTCATAGTTTTGCCCCCCTTCTTGCGATGTACACAAACACAGGCATACCGATGATGGCTGTCATGACCCCGACAGGAACTTCCTGAGGCATAATGATATATCGCGCCCCGATATCCGCAGCTACAAGCAAAATCGCACCCAAAACAGCGGAAAACGGCAGAACCCAACGATAATCATTACCGACGATAAATCGGGCAAAATGCGGAATAATGATGCCAATAAATGAAATCGGCCCGGCAATGGCGACAGCAGATCCGGCAAGCAAGACAACACAAAGCGCCATCACAAATTTCAGCAGGCCCGTTTTTTGGCCGAGTCCTTTTGCCACATCTTCTCCCATGACGAGGAGATTGATTTTTTGGCCAAGAAAGAAACTGACCAAAAGCGCTGCGGCTGCATATGGGAGCATTGTCACCAGCAGATCCAGACTCCTGCCCTGCACAGAGCCGGTCAGCCAAAAAAGCACTTGAGCAAGCTCGAGTTCATTGACAGAAAGCAAGCCTTGTGTCAGAGAAGAAAACATGGCCGCCATGGCAGCTCCCGCCAGCGTCAGTTTGATTGGCGTCAGCCCTTCCCTTCCCAGAGAGCCTGCGGCATAGACGATCGCGGCAGTAAATGTTGCCCCGAGAAACGAGCTCCATACCAGTGCCTGAGTTGATTGAATATGCAGAAAAAATGAGCCGGCAACAATAAAAAAGCCGGCACCGGCGTTAATACCGAAAATGCCTGGTGACGCAAGCGGATTTTTTGTGAGCGCCTGCATGAGAGCGCCCGCGGCTGCAAGCGAGGCGCCGACAACTGTGGCAACCAAAGCACGCGGAAGCCTGACGTCTTTGATGATGACATGCTCATTTGTTCCGTTGAAGGAAGTAAACGCCTGATAGACCTGTCCCCATGACGTACCTGTATAGCCGTAAAGGATGCTTGCGCAGACAGCCGCCAGTAAAATCAAAATCAGACATACTAACACAATCCATTTTGAAGATGCCTTTTTGCAGATCATGATCTAATTCTCCTAGTTATTTACTATGTAATCTTTGTTTTTGAGAATAATCCTTAATTAGGGATTGACACTCTTAACACTGCTTATTATGATCTAAATGATAATGAATTTCAATATCGGGAGGAAAAAGATGAAAAAGCATATCAGCATGCTATTCGTATTTTTAATGGCCGTTACGGTGCTTTCTGCCTGTAATAGTTCAGAAAGTTCAAGCAACAACGCGGGATCAAGCAGCAAAACCAGAACGGTTAAACATGCAATGGGGACATCAGACAACATTCCCGCCAATCCAAAACGGATTGTGGTTTTAACAAATGAAGGAACAGAGGCGCTCTTAGCGCTTGGCATTAAGCCGGTTGGAGCCGTAAAGTCATGGAAGGGCGACCCGTGGTATGACTATCTGAAAGATGACATGAAAGGTGTTAAAAACGTCGGTCTTGAAACGGAACCGAATGTGGAAGCTATCGCAGAACTAAAGCCTGACTTGATTATTGGCAACAAAGTACGCCAGGAAAAAATTTATGATCAGCTACATGCGATTGCGCCAACCGTTTTCGCTGAATCTTTGGCTGGGAACTGGAAAGATAATCTGACTCTATACGCCAACGCGGTAAATAAGGCGGACAAAGGCAAGGAAGTCATTGCTGATTTTGATAAACGCGTTTCTGATTTGAAAGACAAGCTTGGCGACCAGACTAACAAAACAGTTTCTGTCGTACGCTTTTTATCCGGCGAGTCAAGAATCTATTATACCGATTCATTCTCGGGGATTATTTTAGACCAGCTTGGCTTCAAACGCCCTGAAAAACAAGTGGAGCTGTTCAAGAAACAGAAGGACCAATTTACGTTCTCAACTGACAGTAAAGAGTCCATTCCTGATATGGATGCCGATGTGCTTTTTTATTTCACGTATAAAGCCGATAATGCAAAAGAAAATGAAAAATGGGCCAATCAGTGGACAAGCAGTTCATTATGGAAAAACCTGAAGGCCGTGAAATCAGGTAACGCCCATGAAGTCGATGACGTCGTATGGACAACCGCAGGCGGAATTAAAGCCGCAAACTATCTGCTTGATGATATTGAAAGTTATTTCTTAAAAACGAAATAAAAAAAGACTCCGTCTGGTTAGACGGAGTCTTTTTTGCTTTTACCGATCAGCCGCGTGACGAGGAACATGGTGACGGAAAGAGATCTGTTTTTCCGGTACGCCAAGTATTTTCCGCGCCATTCCGGTTTGTATTTTTCTTTAAAGGCCCTGAGCCCGCTGAAGCTGTACATGTATCTGACATTATTAAAAATGACAGCGGCAAATCGTTCTGACCAGAAGGATGTAAAGGCGGTGCCGACATTGGCCAAGGGCGCCATTCCCATGTTAAACGACGTGCAGCCTTCCTCCTTCGCCCATAAAAACATGCGGATGAATAATGCGTCCATAATGCCGTTCGGGGCGTCGTCGCGGTAGCGCATCAGATCGACCGATATCTCTCCTTCCTGATACATCGGCATGACATTTGCAAATGCAACGATCTCTCCTTCTGCATTTTTCATGTAGGCAATCGGCGCTTTCTGTAAATATGAGGGATCAAAAAATCCGAGCGAGAATCCCTTCTCCTTTTTCGAGCCGAGCCATTCATCTGAGATTTGTTTCAGTTCCTCCAAAAACGCATCAGAAAATGGGGGATGATCCACATGGAAGGTATATTCCTCCCGCTCAAATCGGTTATTGATTGCCCGAAGGCCGGCTTTTTTCTTCCCTGTCAGGGTAAACGTGTTTAAATCCACATAGGCTTCCTCGCCCAGCTTAAAGAAGTTATAGCCAAAATCGTGATACAGCGCCATGTCCTCTCGTTCAATTTGATAGAACAGAACACTGAATCCCTTCTGATGCGCTTCATTCAGAAATTCTTCCAGCACAAGCGGGAACGATTCTCTTTGGCCTGACGGATCGCCGAGCACGACCAGCCTTCTGGCGATTTTTCCAAACAGAAGAAGTGCATTCCCGTCACTTGAAAAATAAAACCGCTTATCTCCAAGATAGCCGAGATGGCTCAGCGCGTTGCCGCCTTTTTCATTTAAAAACACAGCAAGGCGTTCGGGATCAGCTTTTTCCCCGATTGGTTTTGTCTTCTTATGATAAACCATTGTAAATATGAAGAAGAACAGCGGCACGATGATAATCGCCATGATCGTCGCATGCGTGATATGAGAATCGCTGTGGACGAAATATTCGTGGCGCAACACCTTCTTCATCCGGTCCCAAATAAAGCCCGCGATCAGATTGTAGTTAAAGAGTGCCACGGTAAACAGCGCCACAGCAAATATCAATTGGCCCAGCGTATAGGATGCCTGTTCTCGGACAAATTGTTTTTTCAAAAGCACTAGCAATACGATAATCATCGGCAGAACGAATATCGCACTGATGTTAAGTCCTTTTAAAAAGCTGAACACAAAGCCGCCAACAAGCGCTGTAATGGCCATCGTATAGGAGCGTTTTGTCCGTTTATAAAGCTCGATCGGCAAAATCAGCAGAATGAGCGCTGAGCTTAAGGACAGGCCGTTGAACAGCAAAAGCGCTGGGCGCGGAATGTGCGGTATGACGGTCAGCCTGTCAATCGGCAGGGATACTGAAGCCAGGACAACCAGGCCTGCAACGAACACAATAAGCGAAAGTGAACCTTGCAAAATTTTCACTAATATCGCCCGCTGTACGACAAGCAAAACGTTTGTCGTCTCAATTGCCGGTGCGATACGCGGGTTCGTTTCGAGCCGTTTCATTGTATTTTCGGTCAGATCGCCGGCAGCAAAGAACAGTCCCAAAACGAATGGGATAAATGAATAGACGAGCCTGTATAAAACAATAGAAGTAACAATAGCCTCCTGATGATAGCCAAGCTGCTCCATCCCGAGCAAAAACAAAAGGTCAAACGAGCCGAAGCCGCCCGGCACGAGGCTGATCATTCCTCCGATCGCCGCAATGACGAACACTCCGAACACATACCTGATATCAGCATGAATGCCCATAGCGAACAATGACAGATAGATGACGATTCCAGCCATAAGCCATTCGGCAACGGAAGCGCCGATATAAGCGAAAATCGGATTTTTCACTTTATCCGCATTCTCTTCGTCTCCGCCTTTGCGGCTTTTTATTTTGGCCACCGCCAAAGATACCGGCAAAATCAGTGCGAAACCGATAACGACTGCCCACAGCCAAGGCTTTTCATTAATCACTTCATCCACTGGCAGCACTCGTGCGGCGACGAAAATGCTGAAAACTGATAATCCGAGCAGCATAGATGATGTAAGCCAGGCGATTCCTTTGACGAGCGCCTTATGGTCTTTCGTATGCTCTTTATAAAACATCATTCTTAACCCGACTCCGGCTAATCCGCCGAATCCGAGGACGTTATTAAATGAATTGGCGATCCAGGAAACCCTGAATACCTTTCCGTTTGTGATCGATAGGCGCAGTGAGTATTTCAGGACGTAATCATACAGCGACATGGCCGCAACAGCCAGCAAGCCGATCAATACAAGGATGAATAAGTCCGTTCGCTCAAGCCCGTTGATGACCATGAGCGTGCGTTTGAATGACAGATTTGTCAGTTCTTTTTTCGATTGATAAATAACAAATAATAAAACAGCAATAGGAAAAACGATTTTTAAAATTGATAAAGCATTCTTTTTAATCAGCAATGGTCTCTCCAATCATAATCTAGTTCGATCTTCTCCCCCAATAATCTCCAACTCATTATACACTACCGTTATTTTTCGGACAAAGTCCCGCATGCGGTTTCTGCTCACTTTCTTTCAGGAGTGAAAATCGAGTAATATGGTAAGAGGAGTGAATGATGAGGAAGTGATGAAATGGAATACAATCTACATGATACAACGGTATTAAACGAAGACATTCTTTCATCTGAGGAACGGGAAATATGGGTGCTCTATATGAAAGTACTAACCTCTGCCGGTCTCGGTGATGTGTCCGAGTGGATGAAGCTTGATATGAGCATGCCTCAAATGAAAGTGCTAATGCTATTAAACAACCATGGAACACTGAAGGTCAGCGACATTGCAGAAAAAATGGGGGCTTCCCTGTCCAATACAACAGGACTGCTTGACCGCCTTGAGAAGTCAGGGTTTGTCAAACGCTCACATTCTGAAGAGGACCGCCGTTCAGTCGTTGTTCAGTTGACGGAGAATGCAAAAAATATTTTTCGGGGGCTTTATGAAAAGGGTCATCTGAAACTGAAGCGTTCATTGGAGCTGCTGTCCCCTGAAGAAAAGCAGGCTGTTTCCGAAGGGCTGTCTATCCTTTCAAGAGCATTAGAGAAAGCGAAAAATGAATAAAATCTGTAAGTCTGTCATCCGCAAAGCGCGGTGGCAGGCTTTTTTTATTTGACATTTAGTTCATTTAAAATGAATAATGTATTTAAAGTGAACTAAAAAGGGGGTTGATGAATATGTCTGAAGCATTGACAGAGCAGAAAAGCCAAAAGTGGGCGATCAGCCTGTTTACGATTGGTGTGTTTATGGCTGCGCTGGATAACGGAATTATTTCTGCTGCTTTAACAACGATAAACGAGTCGTTTGCCGTTTCTCCTTCCTGGGGATCATGGGGCATTACCCTTTATACGCTTGGCCTTAGCGTCAGTGTGCCGATCGTCGGAAAGCTTTCCGATCGCTACGGCAGAAAGAAACTTTTCCTGATTGAGGTTTGCCTGTTCGGACTTGGTTCTTTGCTTGTTGCTTTGAGCCAAAGCTTCCCGCTCTTTCTGATCTCACGGCTGATTCAGGCGCTTGGGGGCGGCGGGATTTTCATTATCGGCAGCTCTCACATTCTCGCTACCCTTCCAAAGGAAAAACAGGGAAAAGCACTCGGGCTGCTTGGCGCGATGAACGGGATGGCCGCTGTGCTCGGACCGAATATCGGAAGCTTTCTCCTTGATTGGACCGGTTCTTGGCATTGGCTGTTTTTAATTAATTTGCCGATTGCGGTATTATTGGTTGTTTTCGGTGTATATTTTATTGCGGAAACAAAAGCGCCTGAAGCTAAGCGCCTCGATACGGCCGGAATCTTCCTTCTGTCCCTGTCGATTTTAGCTGTGATGTACGGCATGACGAATCTTGACGGGGCAAATCTTTTAAACAGCTTGGGAAATCCGGAGGTTTATGGGTGTATTGTTTTTGGCATTCTCTGTTTTGCAGCGCTTATCTCGTTTGAAAAGAGGGTTGAAATGCGCGGGGGCGATCCGATTTTGGCGTATTCTCTGCTGCGGAATCACATGTTTCAGCGCACGCTTATCATCGGTTTGTTATCCGGGGGACTCTTGGCGGCGGTCATTTTTATCCCGTCATATGTTGAGCAGTATTTGGATGTCCCTGCCGCAAAAGCAGGCTATTGGATGACACCGCTTGCGTTAGCTTCCGGCATCGGCGCTTGGCTTGGCGGAGCGCTCACCGACAAAAAAGGGCCGGTGAAAACCGTTGTTCTTTCGGGAATCATTTCATGTGCGGGATTTGCTTTATTTCCGCTCTGGGTGACGGAGAAATGGGAGTTTGTGATCGCAAGTGTGGTAGCTGGGATCGGTTTTGGCTTTCTGTTAGGCGCGCCGCTGAACGTCCTTGTATCAGAGGCGGCTAAAACCAATAAGGGCACAGCGCTCGGCACGCTTTCATTGGTAAGGCAAATTGGCCTGACCTTGGCGCCTACTCTTTATGCAGGCTTTATCACAGCCGGGTTTAATCAAATAGGTGATGAGATCAGCAGCCGCTTATCGGACAGCGGACATTCAGAAAAGGCGATGCAAATGATTCCGGAGATCGACAATTCTAATGTTTCTTCTTTACAAGAACAAATCGAACGCATTCCCGTGCCTGAAGTCAAAACCGCGATAAGCGATGCCATTCATGCTAGTGTTGCCAGCGGCTATGATCATTTATATGCGGCGGCTGCTGTGATTTCTCTGCTGGTGATTGCAGCAATCAGTCTTCCGGCTTTCCGTCGGCAAAAGCGTTAAGACCACCCATCCGTTTGGAAAGCTCCGTAATATGAGCGATATGGTGATGTGAGTGCCAGACATACAGCCCTAGCGCGTTTTCTAGGGTCATGATCTCCTTTGTATCGGGATGGTAAAATCCGCGCTGAAATTGCTGATCCGTCAGAGTGCGGAGAAGAGCCGTCCATCGCCCATGAAGCTCCTGTAAAAGCGCGAGTGAACCGCTCGGCTCCGCTGTTTTGGAGTCTTTAAGCTCCGACCATGCTTTTTCATCATACGGACGGATGGCCGGTGTCTCTTCTGTCAAGCTTAATTTAAAACGGATATAGCCATTCATATGACTGTCAGCCAGATGGTGAACAACTTGCCGAACGGTCCATCCCCCGTCTCGGTACGGTGTGTCCAGCTGGCTGTCCGTCATGCCTTCTACAGCTTGCATCAGTTTGGCAGGCACTTTTTCAAGCGCTTGAATCCATTCATCTTTTTGCTCTTTCGATATGGATTCCCTCGGCTTGTATTCTCCTATTGGGTAGCTTAGGTTATCTGTTACCATGCATGTTCCCCCTTCTTTTCAATCTTCTCCTTTATTTTACAAGAAAAAGATTGTGCGTGCTGTATGATTTAATCAGTTCTACAGTAAAAAAACATACAACAAGCGGCAGGAGCCTCTCTCCTGCCGCTTGTTTTTCACCCTGCGTGATCACGCACTTCGACTGTTACCTTCTTCTGCTTTGGCTGATAGATCTTCCCTACAAATAAATAACCGTATTTGAACTTATTCAGCGCCCATGAGGTGAGGATCGGGCCGACTGTGCACACGGCAAACAACAGGAGAACAGCCGGTACGGCAGGTATTTCGGGCATATTTAAAAGCAACACGTAGCCTATGATCATAAAATAAGCATGGAGCAGATAAATCGAAAAGGAATAGTTGCTGATAAACATCATGATTTTCGGCACTTGCTTTATTTTAGAAAACAAGTGAAAGCACAGGAAAATCATGCTTGTTGAATACAGCATGATATCAGGCCGTTTTGAACTGATCATGCCGATTTCGCCGACATAAGAAACAGCGACAACGAGCGCACCAGAAGCAATTGCGGCGCCATATACCGCCCAGCGGTGTTGGTTCAGCAGCGCTAAAAAGCGCTTGTACTCTTTTCCGCAATAGTAGGCAAGACAAAAGTAGAAAAGCCAGCCTGCGAACGGAACCCAGAAGAACGGAAACGACCCGCCCTCTTCAGAAGCAGGAGCCGGACTGACTGCTGAGAAATAGCTTAAATAAGCAGCTGTCACCACAAATGAGATGGACAGCACCCATTTGGGCGATGCTTTTTTTAGATACTCATGAAATATCATATGCAGAATGTAAAATTGAAAGATGACGAGAATGAAGTATCCGATAAAGTTTCCTAAGAATACGTTCGCCAGGTACTTTTGCACAAACGCAAGAAAGGTTATCTCTCCCCCCATCGCACTGGTCATCAGTAGCGCATCGATAGCCGCGATAAATAAAAAAGGAACGAAAATCACTTTCCCCCGCTTCTTCAAAAAACCGTCCGGCACCCCGTCAGGATAAGACCGGGCCAGTAAAAATTCAGAGATGAAAATAAAAGCGGGCGTGCTGAACATCAGGAGTGTGCGAAAAGAATCAACAGTGTGAGAAATATCTGCAAGAGCTTCTGCCTGAAGCATCAGGACCATTGAAATGATATGGAGCAAGACGACACTTAAGCACGAAATGCAGCGGATCATAAAAATTTCTTTAATTTGCATAGCAGCGCTCCTTTTATTTCAAATTTTTAGAAATCGATGGTTGTACCTTAACATGTCTGCTTTATTTAAAAAAGTGCCTGATGTCATAAATTGGAGTATGTATTATTGACTAAGTCCATAAAAGCCTCTGACTTTTTGGCGTATCTTTCTCAGACGAGATTGCTAGATAAATGCAAAAAACCTGCTGTAACGGTGACTGCAGGTTTTTTATGGAGATATTAATTTGTATTAAGGCCCCCGCCATTCAGCCCTTCTTTGATATAGCCGTTCACTAGACTATTTGAAAGCAAGCCAATATGGCCGATGCCATAAAGCTGGATGTTACGCGCTCCTTGTAATCGAGACAAGCTATTGATTACAATTTCATCATTTAGGCTGTAAATAGATGTATAGAGGATCTTTTGAGTAGGATCCGTACCCGGCAACGCCGTTGAAGATACTAAACCATTAGCCCCTCCAAGTGTTACGACATTTTGAATCTTATTGCCCCCGCCTAAATATTTAATATAGTACAGCGTGTTAGCGCCTCCCATACTATGAGCCACAATATCTACTTTTTTGGCTCCCGTTTCTTTTAAAACGCGGTCAACATATGAAGCAAGCTGCGGGCCGTTATTTAGGTTGTTTCCTGTTTTATCATAAAAATCAATTGCATACAGTTTGTTGCTTTGCCAGCCTTGAGAAATTAAGTAGTTTTTAATAGCGAAAAAGTTGTATGAGGCACCACTTATTCCATGAACAAGAACGACAGGATTATGTACTGATTCCGCTTTTGCGCTTGACGGCGAAGTGGCTAGAACTGATAGAATCAGCGATAAACAGATAGCGAATGTCATAAATATTTTTTTCACATTCATTCCCCCTTAAAATGTTTATACCATCAATTTCCTATTATACATAAAACATCAATATAGTTAATATTTTTTCTGAAAATTAAATTTAAAAATCTTATTTTTATATGATCAATAGAGATGAATCTGCTGCCTTCTGAAATCATTACATACCGTTTATCTTAATTTCACAAGTAGACCGGTTGTGTTCCCTTTCTCCCTTTTCTATAATAAGGGGAATAGGCAGTTAGGATCACAGATGGGCACTTGCTCATCTTTTTTGCGAAACAGCCATAGACACGGAGGATAGCATGAGAGTATTAAAATACGCTATATTAGGGCTTTTGCGAAAAGGCGAATTGAGCGGATATGATATTACAAGTTATTTTAAAGAGGAGCTCGGCCAATTTTGGAGTGCCAAGCACAGCCAGATTTATCCTGAGCTCAAAAAACTGACCGATGAAGGGTTTATCACGTTCCGGACAACAATTCAAGGCACAAAGCTGGAGAAAAAGATGTACACCCTGACAGACAGCGGAAAGCAGGAGCTGCATGACTGGCTGATCCGCCACCAGCCGATACCGGAGACGGTGAAGGATGAATTTATGCTGAAGGCTTATTTCATTTCTTGTCTATCGCGGCAGGAGGCTTCTGATTTGTTCACAGACCAACTGCTGAAACGCAAGGCCAAGCTGTCTGATCTGCAGGGAAGCTATGAAAAGCTTATGGCTTCAGCGGAGCCGATGTCGTTTTCTTCACCGGACTTCGGCCACTATCTCGTGCTGACGAAAGCGCTGGAGCGGGAGAAAAATTACGTTTCTTGGCTTGAATCGATTTTAACTATGATAGATAAGGGTTAACCAGGAGCGGCCTTCAGGCTGCTCCAATACTTAATGTGGGGGACGAACGATGAATGTGACATTGCACGAATTAACAGGGGAACTGATTCGAGTGGTGCCGATGGACAAAAGCCATATTCAAGGTTTATATGAAGCTGCAAATGATGAAAACATCTGGGCCCATTTACCGAAAACGATCACAACGCTGCATGGTATGGAGGCTTTTGTTGAGGAAGCGCTGCAAACGAAAGAGTCCGGAGCAGAATTTCCATTCGTGATTATTCAGCGTGAAACTGGCAAAATCGTCGGAACGACGCGATTTCTGTATATGTCGTCCGCTGCAAGGAGCCTTGAGATCGGCTGGACATGGTTTCACCCATCGGTGTGGGGCACCTCGGTCAACACTGAATGCAAATATTTGCTGTTACAATACTGCTTTGAACACCTGAACACGATTCGGGTGCAGTTCAAAACAGATGAGCGGAATATCAGATCGCAAAAGGCGATTGAACGGCTGGGAGCAGTTAAAGAAGGCATATTGAGAAACCAAATGATCAGAAAAGACGGAACATTTCGCAATTCAGTATTTTTCAGCATCATCGACAGCGACTGGCCTTCCGTGAAACAGCATTTGGAACAGAGACTGAAGCTTGCAGAAAAAGCAAAATGATTGCAAAAAACATCTGCCCCGAAGGCAGATGTTTTTTAGGCGCGGAGCGCTTTCAGCCCCACTGTGAAGGTAATTGCTACGAAAACAAGCAAGATGCCGCAGATCCCGAGAATATCTGTGACGTGGGCACCGTTAGCCATAATCTCAGTCAGCCCGCTCATCGCCCACTTTTGCGGAAGAAATTCAGCGATGGACTGCATAAATTTCGGTTCAATGTCTATCGGCCAATACATTCCGCTTACCATACACGTTGCGATGACGAACAAGTTGCCAAACGCAAGCTGCTGTTCCGGCGTTCTGACATTGGCCGCAATCACCAATCCAATGCCGACAACGGTCAGCAGAAAAAACGATACTAACACAATAACTGCAGCAGGGTTGCCCCAGTTGATGCCAAACAGCCAATGGGATGCAAGAAGCAAGATGCCAAATTGAATCCAGCCAATGACAAAGAAGGACAGCACATACCCTGCACCGATTTCCATTCGGCTGACAGGGGCTGTAAGCAATCTGGACCAGACGCCGTTTTTTCTTGCTTCTAAAATCGTTCCCGCTGCCCCCATCATTGTCAACATGACAAACAGGATGGAAAAGCCTGCTGCTCTTGAGGCTGTGTCACTTGCGCCTTCTTTTTTATCGCTGAGTGCCTTCTGTTTTACGACTGGTGCTGCATCTTCATGATCTTTGGCAATAACTGTTTTATAAGCTGCCTTCCAGTTCTCCCCCGCTGCCTGAGCCACCGTTTTCGCCGCGGAAACCTGAATATTGAGCTTTGCCAATGTGCTTTCCGCATACTGTTTGGCCATAGGCGCTTCCGACAGCTCCGGGCCGTGACGGAAGATCAGCTCAGGATTTTTTCCTTTTTCGAGCTGTGCCTGGAACGAGTGAGAAATGACGATGATCCCAGCTATTTTCTTTTGCTTCAGCTTTTCTGACGCTTTGCTTTCAGACATGTTTTCGAATGTGTACATACCATCGTGTGCCTTCAGCTGCCGAATATAATGCTGTGAGAGAATCGTGTCGTCCTGATCAACGATTGCAAGGCGCAGCTTGTCATCATTACTGCCGAGCATACTCCCAAATACAAAGGTCAGCAAAAGCGGGGCAGCAAACATCATCAAATAATTCTGCCGCTTCTTGAAAATGAGAGAAAGCTCAATGCCGCAAATGGCTATGATTTTTTTCACCTTGGTGTACCTCCTTATCTTGTATGAAGCCGTCTGATACCAAGCATGAGTGAACAAAGGCCGATCGCGGCAAAAAGAAGCACAGGCTTTTGAAGGTCAGCCCAGCCTCCCCCTTCCATTAAAGAAAGAAAGCCGTCAAGCGCCCATCGATTCGGCACCGCTTTGGATACAGACTGTAAGAAGTCCGGAAATTGGTACAGCGGCAGCATGGACCCGCCGAGAACCGCAAGCAATTGAATGCCAAAGCCGCCTATCGCATCTGCAGATTTCATATCGCTGATGCACGATGCAAGCAGCATTGCAATACCTGATACAGCTGCAGCGTAAGCAAGCCCGAGTACACTTACAAACAGCAGATTGCCGCCCCAGTCCACACCAAATACATTGATCGTGACAATCAGAAATATGAAAAATTGTATGATGGCAAACAGATAGGTTCCGAGCCATTTTCCGAAGAGAATGGCGTATTTTTGCGCAGGCGTCATCAGCATTCTGGCAAGCGTTTCCGTCTCCTTTTCCTGTAAAAATGATTTCGCCCCGACTGTCATATGAAACAGCATGAACATGCAAAGCATTGCTGCCGAATAGTATTGGAAGCTGGTCACGGCCTTGCTGCCGACTGATTTTTCCGTAATAGTAAGTTTGTCACCCGTTTCTTTTTCAAGTGTCTTTACCAGCTTTTCGGCAAAATGTGAAGGATCAAGTTTTCCTTGTTTTACAGCTGCCGTTTTGCTGATGTAGTCCATTGAGGCTGAAGCGGCTTCTTTTACCGCTTTATATTGGTCTATGAAAGATGCGGCGGCTGTTTCGATGATGGAGCTTTTTAATGTTTGATCAGGATCCGCATAAACAAAAGCTGAAGTTTTGCCGGCTTCCCATTGATTCGGAATGACGATACCGACATCAATTTTCTTTTCATCAAGCAGCTTCTTTATCTCGTCTTCGCTGCTGGCTTGTGTGACCTTTATCGACTTCATTTTTTTGAGCACATCTGTTTTAAACATGTTTACTGCTTCTGACTGGTCTGATTGGACATAGCCGACTCTGATGTCATCAACCTGGCTGCCACCGTCAACAACCGATCCAAGCGCCGCCCCTAAAATACAGGTCAGGATCAGCGGCATTAAGATAAGCATCATAAACCCTTTTCTGTCCGTGATTCTGATTTTGACATCTTTCCATGCGATCCATATGCTTTTTTTCATAGCGATACCTCCTTAATCCCGCAAAGTGCGCCCGGTCAAATTCAGAAACAAGCGCTCCAAATTTGGTTCCTGCACCTGAAGAGACAGCAGGTTTGTATGATGGGCAGCGGCCTCCGCAAGCAAATTGGTAACGACTTTTTCATGATGAGCCGCAGAAATGTCAATTTTGAGTTCTGACTCATGTACTGTCACATCATTCACATGGGCCAGGGAACGGATTGCAAAAAGAAACGCTTCATCGATCCCGCTGACAGTGAGCTGAATGATGGTATCGCCTCCAAGGCGGCTGCACAAATCGGTTTTTGTGCCGATCGCAATCATTTCTCCCTGATCAATAATGCCAATCCGGTCGCATAAATACTCGACCTCTTCCATGTAATGACTCGTATAGATCACCGTCATGCCGGTTTCATTGAGCTGTTTCACCGTTTCTAAAATATGATTTCTCGATTGAGGATCAATACCGACAGTCGGTTCATCCATGATCAGAAGCTCAGGCTTGTGCATTAAGGCAGCACCGATGTTGATTCTCCGTTTCATTCCGCCTGAGAACGTTTCAATTTTATCTTTGGCCCGCTCAGTCAGGCCGACATATTCAAGGACCTCTGCCGATCTTTTTTTGGCATCGCCGTGCGTCAGTCCGTACATTTTCCCCCAAAACATAAGATTCTCATGAGCCGTCAGCGTCGGATATAAAGCAATTTCCTGTGGGACAACGCCGATTTTTTGTTTCGCTTTGGCCGTTTCTTTTCCGATGACATAGCCGCCCACTGTGATGTTCCCGCTGTCATGCGGCACGAGGCCGGAAATCATCGAGATGGTTGTGGACTTTCCCGCACCGTTTGGCCCAAGCAGCCCGAACGACTCCCCCTTTTGCAGGGAAAAAGAAATGCCTTTCACAATTGTTTTTTTCCCGTATGCCTTTTTGATGTTTTCTGCTTGCAGCACGTCGTTTCACTCCTTTTTTAATCCCATTGCCATTGTAGATAAAAGAAGGGCGTGCGGCATGTAGCGCCAGATAGAATGTAAGGCATGAAAAAAAGGCCTGTAAAAGGCCTTTTCAGACAAACGCTTATGCTGAATGTCATATGTCAAAAGTCAGATACACCATATCTGACCGAATAGATGGCGGCTTGGGTTCTGTCTCTAACAGACAGTTTGCTGATAATGTTAGAAACGTGATTTTTCACTGTGCCTTCTGTAATGAACAGCTTCTCAGCAATTTCTTTATTATTCAGCCCGTAGCCAAGCTCAGCGAGAACTTCCATTTCGCGTTCGGTCAGGTCGAGAAGCTCCTTAGGTTTTTCTTTCTCGTTTATTCCTTTCAGCTGTTTTTCACGCTTCCATTCATTCAGCATTTGAGCAGTCAGTTCCGGAGGAAGCACCATTCCGCCAGATTGTACAGTCATCACCGCTTTTACAATCGTATCGGCTGACATGTCCTTCAGCAGGTACCCGCTCGCTCCTTCTTCAAGCGCTTCTGCAATCAGCTCTGAATCCTTGAAGGTTGTCAGCATCAAAACCTTTACGCCGGGCAGCGAGCTTGTGATTAATTTTGTTCCCTCCACCCCGTTGGAAACCGGCATGCGGATGTCCATTAACACGATATCCGGTTCTAGCTCTTTCGCCTTTTCGAAGGCTTCCTGTCCGTTTCGCGCCGTGGCGATGACATCGAGCTCATCTCGGAGCTGGAGCAAGGACGCCAGCCCTTCTCTGACGATATCCTGATCGTCGGTAATGATGATCTTAATCATGATAAACTCTCCTTTTGCTGCGCGGGCCCGAAGCTCCATTTTTTATTGACCAGTGAAAATTCCGCGATTACTGTAAATCCTTGATTCCGTTCGCTCTCAAAGCGAATCATTCCGCCATGCTCTGCCGCCCGCTTTTTCATGTTCAAAAGGCCAAAGCCGAGTGCTGCCTCGGGATTTCCTTTTCCGTCATCCTTAATGACAAGGCTGATTCTGTCCGTTGTGCAGGCAAGCTGTATCGAACAGACTGTGGCGCCGCCGTGCCGTTTGGCATTGGTCAATGCTTCCTGCACCGTTCTGACCAGAGTCGGATGAAGAGACAGCGGGATCATCGCCGGATCGCCGCTGACCGCAAATTCGGTTGTGACTCCTGCATTTTTATAAAAGTCTTCTGTCAGCTGTTTCAGTGAATCGATTAACGAATGATCGTTTTCCGTTTGCAGGGTGCGTACTGATAAGCGGACAGCATCAAGCGCTTCACGGGCAAGCGTTTCACATACCCCGACAGTCTTCTCCGCTTTTTGGCTGTCTCTTTTTTGCCATTCACGCAGAAGCTGCAGCTGGACGAGGAGCGCCGTCATTTTGTGTCCTACTGTATCATGGATTTCTCTTGCCATTCTGTTCCGCTCATGAATGGCAGTCAGCTCTTCAACCTGCTTCGCATATAAATGCAGCTCCTGGTGTGCAGCAGACAGCGCTAGATGGGACTCCGTCAGTTCCTGAAACTGCTGTTTTGCCGTTTCCTGCGCATCCAAAAGCTTGCGGATTAATTTGCCGACGACTCCGCAAAAGACAACGAATGTCATGCTGATACAATGATCCATAACATATTCATCGCCGAACATACGATATGTGCGGATTAGCACAATCAGCCACATCATAAAACAAAAACACAGGACAGACCATACTGTTTTTCGGTCAAATCCCTTCAGAAAAAAGGTAACTGCAACCGGGCTGAGCAATGTGATATATAAACCTGTACCCGGAAACATAAAACCGAACGAAAAGCCAACTGCAATATCAATCAGACAAAACAAAATGCCATATTTCTCTACTCTTAATAAGAGATGATTTGCTAAGAACACACCTGCACCACCAGCGATGAACAAATACTCAAACCAACGGTCATCTTTTACAAGAAAAAAGTAAACCGAACAGCTTACCATTAGGGTGAATATCCTAGTAAATATAAGAGCCTTCACACTCATCACTCCCGTTCCCCAATTCCCTTCTTATCATACCTGCCTCAGGTCATTTTTGACAGGAGTTTCTGGAAAATAAAAACCGCATATGAACTTAATGTCATATGCGGCGCTTTCGTTTATTTATTTGAATTCAACCCATACTGATCCTTGGTCTGCTGAACGCACGCAATTCTCAATCCAGCGGATTCCCTCGATTCCTGCATCAATGTCAGGATACACCAAGTTGTTCAAGGTTTCTTGATCTTCGCGGTTTTTCGCATCAATCGCAACGGCAAACTTAAGATAAATATTGGCCCACGCGTCTGACAGCCCTTCGCTGTGTAAGGCGCCCAGACGTTCATCAGCACTGCACGCACCGTCTAAATACGGCATGCCGCGAACGAGTGTCTGAATCGGCTCTCCCTGCACTTCATACGTTAGTTCGTTTGGCTTGCTGTCCCACCATTCGATGCTTGCTTTTGAGCCGACAATCCGGATTCTATGGCCATCCATACACCCGGCATTGATTGATGATGTCCACATCGTTCCGACCGCTCCGTTTTCATAATGCATGAGCACATGTGCGTTGTCCTCCAGCGGCGCGCGGCTGCCGACGAAGCTCTGGCGGTCACACAGCAGTTCTTTGATTTTCATCTGCGGCATAATGAGCTGCGACATATAATACGTGTGGGTAGATAAATCGCCCAGCACAAAGCTTGGCCCGGCGATCGCAGGGTCGACACGCCATTTCTGTGCAGCGCTTATGTTCTCGCCCTCATCTGCTGCACAAAAACCGTGTGTATACTGTAAGTCAACCACACGAATATCGCCGACCTTGCCCTGCTCAATCATCGCACGCATTTGAAGGAGCATTTGATTGCCGGAAAAACCGTATGTCACGCCGACAATTTTCCCTTTTTTCTCTGCGAGCGCTTTGATTTCATAGCCCTCTTCTGAAGTGAAGAACAGCGGTTTTTCACAAATGACATGCAGATCTGCTTCAAGCGCTGCCTTACAGATCTCATAATGAGTGCCGTTCGGAGTGGCAATCGATACAACCTCTATGCCATCCTCTCTTTTCGCTTCCTCCGCAAACATTGTTTGATAGTCGGGATAACAGCGTTCCTCATCCACTCCGAGGTTCACCCCGAAGTCTTTTCCTCTTTCGGCATCGATATCAAAGGCGCCTGCGGTTAATTGAAAGGCAGTATTGTCTCTCAGCGCTCCAATACGATGTTTATATCCAACCTGGCTGAGCCGCCCGCCGCCTACCATTGCCCAGCGCAGCGGTTTTGAAATGATTCTTTCTCCATTTAGCATCAGAAAAACCTCCTATTGGCTGATGGTTTGTTTTAAAGCTTCTATCGATGTGCGGATGCCCGCTTCCGGTGACATCGTTAAGTCCTCCATTTCTAAGGAAACCTCACCGTCATACCCCATCATTTTTACGACTGAAAAAAATTCCTTCCACCACTGTAAATCCTGTCCGCAGCCGACAGCTACATAATTCCATGCCCGGTTTGCAGGATCTGTCACTTCTTTTGTTTCTAACAGCCCGTTAACCGCAGCTAAATGTCTTTCAATTCTGACATCTTTTCCGTGAACATGGTGAATGGCTTCTCCGAGCTCCCTTGCCGCGATGATCGGGTCTGCGCCCATCCATAATAAATGGCTCGGGTCAAGATTCAAACCGACCATCCGGCCGACTGCATTTCTGAGCCGAAAGAGAGTCTCAGGATTATAGACTAATTGAGAGCTGAAATTTTCAAGCGCGATTTTTTCAACACCGCAGGCTTCCGCTTTTTGGACAAGCTCCTTCCAATACGGAATCGCAACATCTTCCCATTGATAGTTGAGGATATCTTTTAAAACGGGAGGCCAGCTCACTGTGTATGTGATCCAGTTCGGCACTTTGTCGTCCGGGCCGCCGGCTGGCAGGCCGCTCATCATGATCACTTTTTTGACGCCTAATAATCCAGCCAGCTCCAGCGTTTTGTCCGTTACTTCTCTGTGCAATTTGCCCAGTTCGCCTGGATCCAAAGGATTCCCCGAGCAGTTTAAAGCGCAAAGTGTCATATTCCGCTTTTCCAGCGCTGCTGAAAACTCTTCTCTTTTGTGGCTGCTTTGCAGCAGTTCATCAAGATTCAAGTGAGGCGCAGGCGACCAGCCTCCGGTTGTCATTTCAAGCGTATCAATGCCAAGCTCCGCGGCAAAATCGAGCATTTCTTCAAAAGGCAAATGTCCTACGCTGTCTGTTACATAAGATAGTTTCATTGATAGATTCCTCCTGGTATCTGCAGATTACGATAAGTGAGTTGTTTGATTTTGGATTTCCTGATCAGCGCGGCGGCCATACTGGCGAAAGGAATGCTCAAGCTGTTCAAGTGACCGCCCTTTTGTCTCAGGCACATATTTTTTCACAAATAGAATCGCTAGGATATTCATAGCGACAAAGATAAAAAATGTCGCCGACATCCCAATATGATTGAGCAAAATGGGAAAGGTGAATCCAATGAGAAAGTTAGCTGTCCACAAGCAGAAGGTGCTGATCCCCATGCCAAGCCCCCGCACATGCATAGGAAAGATTTCCGAGAGCATCAGCCACGTCACCGTAGAAATGGCAGCCTGCTGAAACGCAAGAAACAAAACGGTCAAACTCAGCACAACATACGGCAGGGCGGGTGTTCCTTCAAGGACAATGGATAAAATCCCGATCAGCAGAAGGGCTGTCATCGTGCCAATCTGTCCTATTATCAGCATGGGCCGGCGGCGGACTTTGCCGAGAAGCCATATCCCAAAAATGACCGCAATAACTGAAATAACACCGTTTGCAATATTGCCAATTAATGCAGCTTCTGTTTGAAAACCGGCTTCTCTCAGAATTTCTGTCCCATAGTACATGATCGAATTGACACCGGTAATTTGCTGTACGATGGCGATTCCAATCCCAATCAATAGAATGCGCCTGATCCACGGCTCTTGAAAATCATGAAAGCCGGCCTTTTTTGCTGTGCCCTCAATCGCATGTTTGATTTCTTTTATTTCCTGCTGTGCCCGGCTGTCTTCACGGATTTGCCGAAGCACCCGCAGGGCGTCACCCATTCTGCCTTTAGCCGCCAGCCAACGCGGGCTTTCAGGCACGATGAGCATTCCGAACCATAACACAACAGCCGGAAGTGTCGCGATGACCAGCATATACCGCCATACATTTGCGCTCTCCCCCATTGTGCTACCGATAATGGCGTTAAAGGTGTATGCCAGAAGCTGGCCAATTACGATCATCAGTTCATTTTGTGTCACGATTCGTCCCCTGTGTTCTGCCGGCGAAATTTCCGCTAAAAAGGTTGGAACCGTTACAGAAGCGCAGCCAACCGCCAGTCCAAGCAGAAAACGAAAGGCAATCATCACGGACGCGTTTGGTGAAAAGGTACAGCCAAGTGTGGCTGCGATGAAGAGTAAGGCTAAATAAAGGATCGTTTTTCGGCGGCCGTGCCGATCGGACAGACGTCCTCCAAACATCGCCCCGAAGGCTGCCCCGAGAAGCAGGGAACTCGCAATCAGTCCTTCTGTAACAGGTGTAAGATTGAGTTGACCTACAGTTGCCATAAAAGGAAGTGCCCCATTAATGACACCCGTATCATAACCGAACAACAGGCCGCCGAATGTAGATACCAATGTAATCGTTCGTAAAAGCCCTTTATGAGCTAAGCTTTCTTTTTCTTTTACAGCCTCTTTCTTTTTTGTACTCACGGCTTTCTTCCCCTTCTTTCAAGAATGGCAGAGCACCTGACACCAAGCATAAGCCAATGTATCCCTCCTTCAGCAACACACATTTTTGTAACCGCTTTCTAAAGAGATTATAAGACAACGAGATTTCTCGCGTCTTTATCATATGAAGACATTGTTTTGTCATTTCAGGACATCTTATTCGTGCGGCTTGGCCTGTTCGATTTTTTGAAAAGGTTTATTGATTTGAAATGCGGTCATTTTTGAATCTTTATAAAGGGAGCGGAAAAGCCCTGGTGAGCTGCCGATTTTGGCGGAAAATATGCGAGTGAAATAATGTACTGAGAAACCGATTTCTTCCGCTACTTCTTTAATCGATAGATTCGTTGATTTCAGCAGCTCGGCAGCTTTGTTTATTTTTTCATTTTGGACAAATTCTGAGTAGCTGACGCCCAGTTCTGCTGCAAATAAACGTGATAAGTGCCTCCCTGAGATATGAAAGTGGCTGGCAACATCCGTCAGCTTTAACGGCTGTGACAGATTGTCTTTTATGTGCAGTTTCACCTCTGTCAGCAAAGCAGAAGATGTGTGAATGGGCTGCTTTTGTTTCGGGCGTTGGGCGGACGGGAGAAAGGTTTGGATTAATGACAGGATCAATGCATGCGACAAATGAGATAGGATCTCTTTGTCAAAAGCATTGACAGGCTGCGCTGCTTGCAGCATTAACGTTTTCCAAAGCAGGCCCGACGGTTCGCCATCTTTCAATTGCATTGTGATAAAGGGGCTTTGTTTCACTTCTTCCATCACTTTGATCCATTCGGCGCTTGACTGATCCTCGCTCAGCTCGAAAGCGACGTAAAAAAGGAACAGCCCTGTTTCACTTTTGATTTGGTGCAAATGCTCCGGCTTTGACAAAAAAATCGTCTGTTCACGAAGCGGATATGTACGATCGCCTTCAAGGTAATATCCTTCACCTCTTACGACGTAACAAATTTCATAAAAGGAATGCTTATGAAGCAGTGTGTTATAGTGGTTCGTCATCGCCCCCCAATAGTGGACGTAAAATGAAACACCCTTTTGCTCTAAGCGATGCACATATTGATTTAATGCTATTTTGCCCGTCACAAGGTGATTGAGTTCCATGTAAACGCCTCCTAACAAGTTGGTTCTCCCATCATAACAAGGCGGACAAAAATAAAAAATCCCCCTGCCGTTTTTTCGGCAAAGGGATTACAGTCAAATCACAAATAGAATATGGACCCCAGAAACAGGATCTTTCACGCGGAAGCTGTTTTCCGTTTTTTCGATCGAATATCCGGCATGTTTGACTCGGTCTGCCACTCGATCGAGTTCCTCTCGATGAGGCAGGACAACAGTGTAATAGTCTAATCCGCTAGCATTTGTCGGTTTAGGCGGCGCATTTCTTCCAGCCCAAATGTTTAAGCCAATATGATGGTGGTAGCCTCCAGCTGAAACGAAGAGAGCGGACATGCCTGCATAGTCTCCGACAATGTCAAAGCCCAGCACATCTGTATAAAACGCTTTTGCTTCGTTCAAATCACTGACATGCAAATGAATGTGTCCGATGATGGTACCGTTCGGAAGCGCTGTTTTCCGCTCATCTCCGGCTTTTTCCATAAGACCCTCGATGTCAACAGCGGTTGTCGTCATGACATAGTTTCCTTCTTGATCACGCTGCCACGTGCTGCGGGGGCGGTCAGCATACATTTCAATTCCGTTTCCATCAGGATCAGACAGGTAGAGTGCTTCGCTCACAGCATGATCCCCATGTCCGATTGCAATGCCGTGTTCAATCAGGCGAGCGAGCGCGATACCAAGTTCCTTCGGGTTCGGAAGAAGAATCGCAAAGTGATATAAACCCGTCACAGACCGTTCAGGCAAGACGACGGCGCTCGGATTTTCTTCAAGAATAAGCAGTACACGTTTCCCGTCAGCGGTTAATTCAGCTTGGCGATCCGTCTTTTGTAAGACTTGAAAGCCGATAACGTTACAGTAGAACTGAAGGGAACGCTCCAGGCTGCGGATTGTGAGTTTGACATAGCCAATATTTGTATCCTCATGAATGCTGGTCATGCTGTATGCCTCTTTTCTTATGCTGATACGTTTTCGCTCTTTTTTGCTTTAAACACAAGTGGATCCAGCGCCAAGAAACGGCTTCCAGAAAGAGCCAGATGGATTGATGTTAAAAGCAGAAGGTAATCAAATTCTGCATTGCCCATGAAAGGCGCTTTCAGCTTGACTGTAATGATGGCTCCGATCAGCGTGAGGGCAAACAGAACACCGACAATACGTGTAGCCAATCCGAAGAAGATAAGAACTCCGCCTACCAGTTCAATCGCTGCGATGACGTACGCCATAAAACTTGGAAGGCCGATGCTGCCAAAAAATTGGATGGTGCCCTCCATTCCCTGAAACTTTGATAAACCATGAACAAAAAAGATAATACCTGTAATAACTCTTAAAAGTAATGTGCCAATTTCAAATGATTTATTCATTTTATCCTCCTTGATAAATGTTATCACTTACTTAATGTAAGCTAGTATATATACATAACTTGTTTACGTCAAGTAATTTTGTTACATTTTACGAAAATGAAATAAAAGTACTATAAAACTGTAACAAAAAAGACCTTTGTGCAGGACAAAGGTCTATTTCTCAAATTGGCTTTCATATAAGTCACTGTAAAACCCTTTTTGCCGGATCAGCTCGCCATGGCTGCCTTTTTCAATCATTTCGCCGTCTTTTAGCACCACAATCTGGTCCGCTCTTTGAATGGTGTTCAGCCTGTGGGCAATGATGACGCTTGTTCTTCCCACCATTAAACGGGCGAGCGCTTCTTGAATCTTGACTTCTGTTACGGTATCAATGTTGCTTGTCGCTTCATCCAAGATGAGAAGAACCGGATCGGCAAGCACCGCCCGCGCTATGGAAATCAATTGTTTCTGCCCTTGGCTGATGCCTGATCCGTTTTGCGTCAGCACTGTATCATATCCTTTTGGCAGTCTTTCAATAAAACTGTGGGCATTCGCTGTTTTTGCAGCCGCTTCGACTTCCTGATCAGAAGCATCGAGCCTGCCGTAGCGAATATTTTCTCTGATCGTACCCTGAAACAAAAACGAATCCTGAAGGACAAACCCCATGTTTTTCCTTAGGCTTGCTCTAGTGAGGGTTTTAATATCGGTACCGTCGATTAAAATCCTTCCGTCATCAGGTTCGTAAAAACGGGCGAGAAGATTTGTGACAGTTGTTTTCCCCGCTCCCGTCGGTCCGACAAACGCGATGGACTGTCCGGAGGGCACGGTAAACTGTAAATGCTTCAGTGTCTGCTGCCCCTCGTCGTAACCGAAGGACACATCCCGGAATTCAATACTGCCTGTATTGATCGGCTGATGCACGGCGTCCTTTTCATCCTCGCGCTCCTCTTTTTCATCAAGCACGTCAAACACCCGTTCAGCTCCGGCAATCGCGGACAGCATTGTATTAAACTGGTTGGCCAGATCGTTTAAAGGGCGTGTGAATTGTCTTGAATACTCGGCAAAGACAACGATGGAGCCGATCGAGATCCAGCCTTTCAGCGCGAACAGACCGCCGATTGCCGCAATCATCGTAAAGCTTAAGTTATTCAAAGAGTTCATGACTTTCGGGATAAATCCAGAAATCGTCTGTGCCCAAAAGCCCGAAGTCTTGAGCGCAGCGTTTTTTTCGAGAAATTCGGCAGTAATCTGCTTCTCTCGCGAATAGGCTTTGATGACCTTTGCGCCGGAAACAGATTCCTCAATATATCCATTCAGCTCACCAAGGTTTTTCTGCTGCTCTTTAAACAGCTTTCCCGTCCGGTTGGTGATCCATTTCAGGCTCGCGGCCATCACCGGAATGATCGTTAGCGTAATCACTGTAAGGAGCGGGCTCATGTACAGCATCACCGCAATCGTCCCGACAAAGGTGATGACGCTTGACAAAATTTGAATGACTGACGTGTTTAAGGTAGAACTTACATTTTCGATGTCATTCGTCACCCGGCTCATCAGCTCGCCGTGCCGCTGTTTATCAAAAAACGGAATCGGCAGCTCATGCAGATGGGTGAACAATTCGCTTCTCATTCTGAAAACCGTGCCCTGCGAGATCGTAATCATCCAATAGTTTTGAAACCAGAGCGACAGGGACTGAATTACGTAAATGACGAGCAGAAGGAGCAAAACGGGAATTAAGCCGCTGACCGTTTTCCCGACGATAAAATGGTCAATGGCCTTTCCGATCACAAAGGGGCCAAGGAGCCCGAATATCGCGCTGATGACAACCATCAGCATGACAAGGATGAGCAGTCCTTTTCGTTCAGCCAAGTAAGACCAGATTCGCTTCAGTGTGCCTTTTGCATCCTTTGCTTTCGCCCGCTTTTTCGCGCCTTCTTTTTTGTCGATTGGCAGTTTGGGATATTGGAAAGGCTTGCGGATGTCTTTTAGCATGACTCGCTCCCCTCCCTTCCGAATTGCGACTCGTAAATGCGCTTGTATAACTCAGATTCAGAAAGAAGTTCACTGTGCGTGCCTTTTTCTATCAGTTCGCCATCCTCAAGCAGCAAAATCTCATCAGCTTTCATCGCCGTGGTGATTTTTTGCGTAATGATCAAAGTTGTGCACTCATATGTGCTGATCGCCTCAAGCAGCTTTGCCTCCGTTTGCAGGTCAAGCGCGCTTGTGCTGTCATCTAAAAGAAGGATGGCCGGCTTTCGGATCAGCGCCCGCGCAATGGAAATCCGCTGCTTCTGGCCGCCGGACAGGTTGACGCCTCTTTGTCCCAACACGGTATCATACCCATTTGGGAGCTTCATAATCGTTTCATGAATTTGCGCATGTTTGGCCGCTTCCATTATTTCATCAAGTGAAGCATTTTCTTTGCCCCAAGCAATATTTTCTTTGATTGTGCCGGAAAACAGGAGCACTTCCTGCGGGACATATCCAATTTGCTTGCGAAGCCCTTCAGCCGGAAAATCATAAATTGGCTTTTCATCTATGTAAATGCTGCCCGAATCCGGCTGATAAAGCCGTGGAATGAGCTGAAAAAGGGTGGACTTGCCTGATCCCGTCGCACCGAGAATCGCGATCGTTTCCCTCGTTTTTGCGGAAAATGAGACATTCCGCAGCGCTTCTCTATCCATTTCCGGATAACGGAAGGATACATGCTGAAACTCAATCCTTCCCGACAAACGATCAGATATGATGCCTTCCTCCCGCTCATCGCCTTCCGTTTCAAGCACCTCGCCGATTCTATCCCCTGAAGCCTTCGCCCGGGTGAAAATCATAATCAAAAACGGAAACATCGAAAGCGCGCCCGTAATTCGTGTTGCGTAGTTAATAATCGCCACAACATCACCGACTTGAGTACTTCCGTTCGTGATACTGAAGGCCCCTGCCCACAAAATCAAAAGGATGCAGAGGTTCATCAGCAGCATCAGCACAGGCATCGTGAATTCCACAAGCTGAAAAGCTGAAACTGTTTTTTCCATCAGCCTCGTGTTGGCTTTGATAAATCTTTTGACCTCGTGGCTGCCGCGAAGCAGCGCTTTGATCAGCTTAATCGCTGTTAAGTTTTCCTGCATGACGGTGTTCACCTGATCCAGCCGTTTCTGCACTGAGCGGAACAGTGCCCCGCCCTTCTTTAATACCCAAAGCAAAAACAAGATCAGGATCGGAATGGTCACAAGCAGAAAAAAACCGAGCTTCACATTAACGGCGAGCGACAGCACAATGCCGCCTACAATCATTAATGGAGCCCGCAGCATAAACCGCAAACTCATAAAAATCATATTTTGAACCTGTGTGACATCGTTTGTCAGCCTTGTGATATAAGAAGAGGATGAAAACTGTCCAAATGTAGAATAAGAGAAGGACTGGATTTTTTGAAAAAGCCCTTTTCTCGTATCATAGGAAAAGCTTTGGCTGACATGGGCGGCATAAAAGGAATTCAGCATTCCCGCCGCAAATGATAACACGGTCAGTCCGACCATGACCGCGCCCCATGTCCACACATGCCGCAGATCTTGCTTTAAAATCCCATCGTCAATGATTTTTGCGATTAATAAAGGCTGCATCAGTTCAACCGCAAGCTCAGTCAACATGAGAATCAACGCAGTTCCTACCAGCAATGAGTATGGTTTTAAAAACGATAAAGCCTTTTGCATGTAAAAGCCTCCAAACCCCTTTTTACTCGATTGTCTCTTTCTTTACTTTACTATGGCGGTCTTTTTGACGGCAAACGAAAACCCTCCCGAATAGGAGGGCTGGCTTTATTGATTCAATATTTTTTCTACACGCTCCCGCATCTGCGGCACGCTCAATCCGATAATCACCTGAAACGCCTTCCCGTTCCTGACGACGCCGTGCGCGCCAAGCGCGCGGAATACGCTGTCGGGCTCAACCTTTGTTTCATCCTTGACGCTGACTCTGAGGCGGGTGGCGCAGTTTGTCACTTCAGTGATATTGTCTTTTCCACCCAGCGCTTCAATATAAAGAAAAGCGGTGTCATCTGCCGTTTCAGCAGCAGAAGCTGTTTCATCCTTGTTTTTTCTTTCTCTGTATTCCTTTTTCGAATACAGCTTTGTTTCCTGCTGATCGTCAATTTCCCGTCCCGGTGTAGCAATATTGAATTTGAGGATCAGAAAACGGAAGACGAAAAAATAAATAGCTGTAAAAGAAAGCCCGATCAAAATTTGATACACATACGTCATACCGTGGCTGCCAAAGAGCGGAATCCAGTTCAGGGTAACCGCCTCGATTAAACCACCCCCCATGTTTCCGACAACACCGGCCATATACATGACCGTCGACATTGTCGCAGCAAGCAGGGCGTGAACCGCAAATAAGAAAGGAGAAATAAATAAGAAAGTGAACTCAATCGGCTCTGTAATGCCCGCGACAATCGCTGTCAGCGTGACAGGAATCAGCAGCCCTGCGACAAGTTTTTTCTTTTCCTTTTTGGCCGTGACGTAAAACGCCAGTGCGATCCCCGGAATGCCGAAGATTTTCGAGTTGCCGTGGAGCGCGAATCCGCCTTGCGGGAAGAGCTCCTTCAGCGGCTTGGCGCTTTGCGAATATTCGCCGAGGTGCTGTGCCCAATACGTGACGATCCCGCCTTCTGCTACAGCAGGCCCATAAATAAACGGTGTGTAAATAAAGTGATGAAGACCGGTCGGAATCAAAATCCGTTCCAAAAACGTGTATATCCAGACGCCCACCGCCCCAGAAGCAACCAGGAAGCTTTGAAGCGAGCCGATTCCCGTCTGAACCATCGGCCAAATGTAAGACACGGCCAAAGCGATCGGGATCATAATGAAGAAGGAAATCATCACGATATACGTTGAGCCTTGAAAGATGCCGAGAAAATCGGGCAGTTTTTTATCAAAATAGCGGTTATGCAAAAAGACGACAATCGAAGAAATAAAGATGGCTCCGATAATGTTGGTATCAAGCGTTTTGATGCCCGCGATCATCGTTAACCCGCTCGTTCCGCCGACCTCTTGGTTCATATCGACGCCAAATGCCCCTCCCCATACCGTCAAGATCGAGCTGACAAAGTAATTGAACGTCAAATAAACCGTAAGCGCTTCCAAACAAGCGCGCGCCTGAGCTTTCTTCGCCAAAGCAACCGGGATGCCGATGGCGAATAAGAGCGGCATTTGATTAAATACTGTCCAGCCGCCCTGCTCAATGATATACCAGCACTGATACCAAAACCCGTCAGGATCGGCAAGCGGGCCCATGAGGGTTTTATTTTTAAAAAGCGTACTGACACCGACGATAATGCCGGCGAACGCGAATAATAGAACAGGCACAAACATCGCGCTTCCAAAGCGCTGGATCTTTTGCATCATACCAGAACCCCCTGCTACTTAATGTTATTTTTTTCTGCCTCTTTGTAATCAACATATGCGCGGAACAATGCTTCGCCAACGAGAAAAAATGGTGCAAAAGCGACAATTTCCGTTTTATCGCTTAATGTCACAGGTTTGCTTGTCGCATAAAGATTATGCGGAGTCAGCTGGGCGAGGACATTGTTTTTTAAATTCGTAATGGAAATAAAGGGAATACCCTTTGCAGAAAGCATTCTTGCCTGAGGAATCAGCTCCGGTGTTTCGCCGGAAAGAGAAATGATGATAAACAGATCGTTTACTTTAAAATCATCGCGCATCAGATTAAATTCATTTCTGTCTTCAATCAAAATGAGATACCGATGGCGCGGAATAAACATCCTTTGAAGATCGCGGGCGCATATCTTTTGCGCATTTCCAGATCCGTACACGAAAATGCGGTCAGCTTCATCAATCAGCTGGCACATCTCCGTCATGTCCTTTGTCCTTAAAAATTTCAAATTTGATTCAATATCGTCAAGCAGCTTTTGAAAACTCATACTCTCGCCTTCTTCCGGCTGATCTTCCCACTTTAAATAGACGCGAAATTCACTGTAGCCGCTGAAACCGAGCTTTTGGGCAAGCCGTAAAATTGAGGAACGCGATACGCTGCAAGCTTTGGCCAGCGCGTCGATTCCAAGGTGATAGCACGTGTGCTTGTGATTCAATATATATTTTAAAATATGAAAATCGTTGTCATTTAATTTGCTGTAGTGCTGATTAATCAGTTCTTCGAGCTGCATATCAGATCCCCCCATTTTCTTTCTATTATATACAATTACAGATTCGAAAATGGGGGAATTTCAGTTATGAAATGCGAGTTGGGCTTTGATCAAGCTCTGGCCAATAGTCTTTGTTGGCCTCTATTAAATCCTCGAGAATGAGCCTTGCTACACGCGCGTTCGGCACTGTTTTTGACAGGATCAGCGCCTGCCACAGCTTTTGGAACGATTTCTCCTCCCATGCTTCAACAGTCAGTTTCTCAACGGATACCTGCTGCTCCATCAGCCCTTTTTGGAATTGCGGAATAGTGCCGACGGTGATCGGTTCAGGTCCGTTTGAGCCGACAATACATGGCACCTCGACCATTGCAGTCGGGTCAAAGTTTGCAATCGCGCCGTTATTTTCAACAATCAACAGCATTCTTTCACCTGTGTTGTAGGCAATCGCCCGGGCTAGATCAACGATATATGATGCGTGATCATCGATTTTGATTTCGCTGTTTTCCGAGGACTGCTCGCGTGTGATCATGTCACATTGGCTGAAAATAAAGGCTTCGCGCCCTTCCATCACTTCGTTTGCCCGCGTATGATTCGGATTTGATTTTTTCACCATATCATCCGGGAACAAATAATATTGCAAATACGTATTCGGCAGTGTGTCAGGATCTGCAGCCTGCACATCACGCGCTTTGGCGAACGTGTCATTCCAGCTCGTCTCCACAGCTTCAGCCTCCGTCTTCGGAATGTACCCGTATTGAGATACATGCTCCTTCAGCTTCGGCATTAAATCGTTGCCCTCTTGATCCTGAATCGATGTCCACCAGCCGAAATGATTTAATCCGTAATAGCGGACCTTCATTTCTTTTCTTGAGGACAGGCCAAGAATTTGCGCCATCCGGTCTTCGATTCCAACCGGCATATCACAGATATTGAGAATTTTCGAATTCGGTCTGAGGCGTCTCGTTGCTTCGGCTACGATCGCCGCCGGGTTAGAATAATTGAGCATCCACGCATTAGGCGAATATTTTTCCATGTAATCTAATATTTCAAGCACGCCGCCAATTGAACGCATGCCGTATGCGATACCGCCCGGCCCGCACGTCTCCTGGCCGACAACTCCGTACTTCAGCGGAATTTGCTCATCCAGCGCACGCATTGCGTATTTCCCTACCCTGATGTGCGCCATGACAAAATCGACATCTGTAAAAGCTTCTTCCGGGTCAGTCGTCGCTGTAAATTCAATATCCGGCGCTTTTTCTCTGATAAAAACGTCACAGGCGCCTGCAATGCGATCCTGTCTCTCCTTATCATTATCATACAGCTTCAGCTTTCTGATCGGAAACTCCTCCAAATGGTCCAAGAGCATCAGAACGATCCCTGGAGTGAAAGTGCTCCCTCCGCCCGCTATTACGATTGAGAATGATTTTTTCTTCATATGACGACCTCCTTGATAACGTTTACAATTCCATTTATACCATGGAAAGGCCCGTCCCGTAACACGTTTGGCGCACTTAGGTCATTTGATCAACTTTAGTGTTTTTTCCCATAGAGCGGGAAATTTCTCACTTACCTTACGTCTGGGAGATTTGATTTTTTTACCTTTTTTGTAATCTTAAAGTCTCACCAACTGTGAAATTTGAGTGAATATACGCCCTTCCAGTTCTTATGAAAAGGTTCTTTTGTACGATTCGGATACATGCCGAATTATTTATAATCATTTATATAAAACATCCATTTGTGCGTGAATTTAGAAAAGGCAGGGGACAAAAGTTGGACTCATATAAAGTCATTGAGCTGGCAAACAAGTACAGTGCGGCCGCGGAACAGGTCAGAAGCTCTAAAATGCTGCTTGAATCCCGGTTATCTGCATTGGGGGATGCTTGGCAGGGAAAAGCAAGAGACTCGTTCGAACAGGATTTCGAGGAAACGAAAGCCTCCTACGACCAATTCGAACAGGAGCTGCTTGAAACAAGCCAGGAGCTGAAGGCAGCCGCCGTCAAAATAGAAGAACGAAAAGCTGAAATTGTCAGAATGGAAGAACTGGAACGTAAAGCAAGAGAGGAAAGACATAAACTCGGGGGGTGAACAGTGTGTCAGGAAACATTGCAGTTGATCCGGATAAGCTCGAACAGCTGGCAAATGATGTTGTCACTGAATTAACCGATATGGAAAACAAATATAAGGAACTGCATTTGGAGCTGGGGCAGATGATTTTGCAATGCGATCCCCGCTACAGCAGCTGTTTTTCCGGAGTCGGCGATGCGTGGAGCTCAGGGAAAGCGCTCGTCACCAAACTGAGTGACAATGAGATTTTCATCAGAAAAACGAGCGACAAGTTTGTTCAACAAGATGATATTTTGCGAAAGCTTTATAACGCTTACGACAAATACGGCACGATGACAAGCTTAACCGCCCTTATGCTGACTCAGGGAAAATACTACGGATTAGGGCTTACAAAGTTTGTGAAACAGCCAAGCGGCTTACATACCGCCCGGCACTCAAAGCTTCTGTTGGACATTTCCAGGGCCGTTGACAGCTCACATTATCAAAAAGCGGCCAGAGTGCTTTTGAATCCTAAATATTTGTTTAAAAAGACAAACCGGCCATTTTCAGATTTGGTACATAAAAAGTTTACAAAGTACTTCCCCCAGGATACGGTGGATTTTTCAAACAGCGTCAGAAGCTACACAAGAGGATTTCTTAATGAAGCCGGCGTACGCTCAACTTTGAAGGATGTCGGAAAAACGGGCTTGAAATTCGCAAAAGGAAATGCCATTACCGCCACACTGATCACCGGTGCGACTGAAACGTTCGGAGCGGGCTTGAAAATTGCTGAAAATTACGCAAAATACCAAGACAAACCGGAAGTTCTCAAGCGTGAAAACGCCAAGGCCGTCGGGAATGCTGTGAATAATACTATTTTCATCGCAGGAGGGGCAACGGCAGGCGCTGTCGTCGGCGGTGCCCTTGGAAGTGTGTTAGGCCCTGTTGGTACAGTAGTCGGAGGCACAATCGGATCAGCCGTAGGAGGTTTTGTGGGAGAAAAAATCGCAAAATTCACATCAGGCTTTGCTGAAAAAGCAGCTGTAAAGCTGAAAGAACCGATTCACGCTGTCGTTGATACTGCCAAGAAAGGATTGGAATCAGCCGGCAAAGTCGTCAAATCAGTAAATGATGGGATAGATGCGGCGAATCAAACGATACATAAAGGGATAGACAACGCGAAAAAAGGAATGGAAACAGCAAAGAAAACAGCGGACTCGCTTATACAAGGCGCAACCCATTTCCTTAAAGGGAAATTTTCATTTGGATAGGAGAATAATGAATGAAGCAGTTTACAATCAGCATAGAGGAACTCTTATTTTGTTTTTATAGCGAAGGGTTTTTTGAACAGGGAATGGCCTTGAAGCAGGCCTATTTTCCAGAGATAGAAGATGAACAGCTCGGCGCTTTGTTTGAAGCGGCGTGCCGCTCACTCTTAGCCAAGGATGCCGCGGAATTTCGGAATCATCAATATCGGTTAAAGGACGAGTACTGTCCGTTTATCCATGTATTAAACGACGCTGACTATACAGTGAAGCTTTCTAAATTTAACGGGCAAGGCGCCGAACAGAATGTGTCCTGCCACGTATCAAAATTCGGCACCTACTCTCACGAACTCCTTTTTGACGAGCAAGTCCACCGCATTATAAAACTAGAATCGAATGAAGGCCTGCTTACTAAGACAGATGAATTTTTACATATAGTAGAGGAAGAGAATAGCAGAGGTTTGCTTCTGAGATTAACATCAAATGAATTTGAGAAGCTCTTAGAGGGCGCTTCAGACAACCCCTCTTACCTAAAAGAATTCCTTGAAAAACATGACCATCAAGAGGACGTTACCCGATTTGTAAATGATCTGGCTTTGCGAAAAGGGAAAATGGATACACTGATGCGTCTTGTTTATGACAAAGACAATTCGCCGGAAGTGGCCGACATGGCTTTCGTCTTGCCTGGCAGCCGTCATACTTGGCTGGTAACAGGCATTACTCAAAATGAATTTTCTATCGTACCAGCAAATAAGGATGTTATAAAAGGTATACTTTTTTGCTAAAGAGCGATAAAGGAGAATAGCAATTGAAAAACAATGAAGTAATTAAGGTCAAAAGCAGAATGTTTTTTAGAATATGGCTGTTCCTCGCCACAGGGGGCGCTTTTATTGTAGGAGTATGGCTGGTGTCTGAAGCTCTTACATTTGAATCTAAGTATTCCCTGCTTTATTTGGGCGGCGGATTAATGGCAATTGTTTATGGCTTGATCACATTTTTTATGGCTTTCCCGGCATTTACAAGCCGGGGAAATGTCATTTTCAGTGTAAAGACCGGGCCTGATGGCGAGATCTTCTCGAGAAAGCGCAGTGCGCGTTTTTCTGAGATCAAACGGATTTATATGGGACGGCATCATTACAGTCTGAAAGGGATCTTTTTTGAGGATATCATCATTGAGAAAACTGACGGAAAGGTCGTTCGCATCCCTACCTGGAATATTATCGCCAATCCGCTGTTTTTTGAAGCGGTGGAACGCTATATCCTCCCCCATCTGAGTGATGAGGCGAAAAACAATTGGATCGGCCAATTTACGGAGATTCAGCGAAAGGCGTATTTGAAGGAATTTGAGAATCATCCGAAGCTTTAACAGCACTCCTCCTTTATAATGAAAGATAAAGCAAGTTGAGGAGTGCGCGTGATGCTGATTACCATTCTATTATTTCTTGCGGCGGGGCTTGCCGAAATTGGCGGCGGGTATTTAGTTTGGCTGTGGCTGAGAGAAGCAAAGCCAGTCGGCTATGGGATCGCCGGAGCGCTGATCCTGATTGTCTATGGCATTCTTCCGACGTTTCAGTCCTTCCCTTCCTTCGGCCGTGTATACGCCGCATATGGCGGGGTATTCATCGCGCTTGCGGTTCTATGGGGATGGCTTGTCGACCGGAAAACACCTGATTTCTATGACTGGATCGGCGCATTCATTTGTCTCATCGGCGTCTGTGTGATTTTATTTGCGCCGCGCGGATAACAAAATGGCCTGCTTATGAAGCGGGCCATTTTAGTTTAGTCCTCTTTTAAGTTGGTCAGCTGTACTTCATGCTCCTGCTCAGGTTCATCAAGCGGATAAATTCTCGCTGTTCCGTTTTCTTCATTCACGTGCTGAATGTAAATAGGAACTCCGTTATATGTTACTTTCTTCATGTCGGGGGATTCTACAATTTCTTTCGCCCTTTGACTATTCATTCTAACACCCTCCTTCATACATAACGTTTCCATTTCTTGAAGGAAGTATGCTTTATGATTTAGCGAATAAATTGAATTTTTTCAGACGTTTGTAGAAAGTGCTCCGGGGTATCCCGCTGATTTTGGCAGCTTGAGAGACGTTTCCTTGTGCGGATTCAAGCGCCTTGATGATGATGTCTTTTTGGATTTGCTCACGAAGGGTCAGCGCGCCGGCAGCAGCCGGCTTTTTTTCTGCCGGGCTGATCGGCAGTCCTGCGGCTTCCAGTAAAGCCGTAAGCGGCTCATCCCTCAGCCGGCCGTCCGGAAACCTGATGGAAAGACGTTCAAACACATTGAACAGCTCGCGAATATTCCCCGGCCACCTCCATTGCTTCAGCACATCCAAAAAAGCAGGGGGAAGTTCGCCAGACCAATGATTCTTCTGTTTGTAGTACTGAAAGAGGTCTGGAATATCCTCGGGGCGGTTGCGTAAAGGAGGAAGCTCGATCGGATAGACATGAAGGCGGTAAAACAAGTCCTCTCTGATTTTCCCGCTTTCGGCAAGCTCGCGTAAATCACAATGTGTGGCGGCAATGACTCTGATATCAATCGGAATTTCTTTCGTCCCGCCAACCGGTGTAATCTTACGTTCCTGAAGCACCCGTAAAAGCGCAACCTGCATCGAGTGGGAAATTTCTCCGATCTCATCTAAAAATAAGGTGCCTTGATTCGCTTTTTGAAAGACGCCTTTGTAGCCGTTTCGTTTCGCTCCCGTAAAAGCGCCCTCCGCATAGCCGAACAGCTCGCTTTCAATCAAATCAGACGGGATCGCTCCGCAATTGACAGCAACAAACGGGCCGTGCCGCCTCTCGCTGTTTTCATGAAGCGCGCGGGCTGCGACTTCCTTCCCCGTGCCAGTTTCCCCCGACAGACAAACCGTTGCATCCGCCGCAGCCGCTCGTTCAAGGTTCTTCAGCATTGTTTGCGATCGGCCGCTTTGCCCAATGACTCCATTGAATCGAAACGCCTTCTTTTTCTTTTGTTCCGACAGATAAAAACAAGTGCCGCCATCCCCTATGGTGACGGCTTTTTCGATTGAGAAGCCCCGTTCCTTCACCTCATACAGGTGCCGGCCCTGCCAATCCGGCATTGAGGTTCGAATCGGTATGCTCGCGCTGATGATGTGCTGTTTGGTATTGCAGAGCACCATCGGCACACGGGATGCAGCCCTATCGCCAAAACAGCTGATCAGCTCTAGCTCTTTCTCACGGCTTTTAGCTGCCAGTTCCCGTTCCGCGGCATAGGCGATCGCCGTGGCAATACCGAGCATATAAGGATGCGCGCCTGCCGCCGGGCATGATATGTCAATCACACCTGCAAGACTGCCATCCTCATGGTGAATCGGAGCGGCTGAACAGTTCCAGTGATGGGAAGCGATGGAGTAATGTTCTGATCCTTGTATTGCAACCGGCTCACTGATGTGGAGCGCCGTGCCAATCGCATTTGTTCCGACAGCCGTTTCCGTCCAGCACGCGCCTTCGACAAAGTTGATGCGTTTGGCTTCATAGAGCGCACGGGGATGGCCGTCCAATGCGAGAACAACACCGTCAGAATCAATTAACAGTGCCATCATTTCCATTTCTTTTATGGCAGGCAGCAGCTTTTCGAGGTAAGGCTGTGCGGTCGTCAGGAAGAATGAATGTTTTTTTGACTGCTGATCCAGCTCCGTTTGCTGTAAAACCTTCGGGCCTTTTTCTAAATAAGGATTGACCTCAGCTTTTTTGCAGCGATGCCATGACTCGGCGATCCGCTTTCTTAATCGGGCTTCGTCAAGCACACCGTCTTTCACAAAACGTTTCCAGGTTTGCAAATCGTTTGGGACCGAATTCATTTCCTTGATCGCTCCTCCCTTACACGCCGTTTTCATCTATTGTAGGGGAAAAATAAAGCGCTTTCAACAATAAAAAAGCAGGCGCCTTATATCCATACGCCTGCTTTTTCCTTTATTATGCATGTACTGCAAGCCCGATCGTGCTTAACAGCGCCTCGTGCAATGTTTCCGACAGTGTTGGATGGGCGGCGATAAAATGCTCCGCCATATCAGCGGTCATCTCACCATTCATGATCGCAGCCGCTTGACCGATGAGCTCGGTCACATCAGGACCAATCATTGAGACACCGACGATTTCGCCGAATTCCGGTTCTGCCACGATTTTGACCTTTCCTTCCGCTTGCTGTTTAATGAGCGCCTTGCCGTTTGCGGAAAAAGGAAATTCGCCAATCTTCACATCCCCGTATACGCTTCTTGCTTGTTGTTCTGTCATTCCGATGCACGCGATTTCCGGTGATGTATAAATGCAACGGGGCACATGTTTCTCATTGATTTTGACATCCCTTCCGGAAGCATGAGAAGCAGCGATAATGCCCTCATGGAAAGCCGCATGGGCCAGCTGAATGCCTCCGATTGCGTCTCCGCACGCATAAATATGAGGCACGTTCGTCTGCATGTGACCGTTTACCTGAATACCTTTTGGAGAAAAATCAACTCCAGCCTGCTCCAGCTGTAATCCGTCAAGACGAGGTTTTCTGCCGATCGCCACGAGTACATAATCAGCCTTCGTTTTAAACTCCCGCTGCCCGCTTTTCCATATTGCTGTTTTGGCCGTTTGATCCACCCGCTCTAATCGGGATGAGGTATGCACTTCAACACCGTCTTCCTCAAGTTTCTCCTGAAACAGACGGGCAATATCTTCATCTTCAGCCGGGATCAGCTGGCCGGCTGTTTCAATGATGGTCACCTTCGATCCCAGTCTGGCAAACAGCCCGGCATACTCACAGCCGATAACACCGCCGCCGACAATGACAAGTGAAGACGGAATCTCAGAAAGAGAAAGCGCGTCCTTGCTGTCGATGATCCATTCGCCGTCATACGGCGCGAATGGCAGCTCGATCGGTTCTGATCCGGATGCAATCAATACTTGGTCCGCCTCTCTGATTTCTTTTCCGTTCACTCCTTCGATCAAGAGCTTTCTGTCAGAAAGAAAGGAGGCCTTCCCCTTCACAACCTGTATTTGATTTTTCTTCATTAAGTATTGAACACCTTGGACAAGCTGTCTGACAACCTGTTGTTTTCGGTTCTGCATTTTGCTCCAATCAACCGATATCTCACCTGCTGGAAGTTCAATTCCAAAGTGGTCGGCATGCTTGATTTTGTCAAGAACGTTTGCGCTTTCTAACAAAGACTTCGTCGGGATGCAGCCTTCATTCAGGCAGGTTCCCCCAAGCTGGCCTTTGTCAATGAGCAGCACGTTTCTGCCCTGCTGTGCCGCAGAGACCGCAGCCGCATAGCCTGCAGGTCCGCCGCCGATAATGGCTAGTGTCATGTCGTCTTCACCTGCTTTTCCTATAAAATTAATGCTGCGGGTTCTTCCAAATATGTTTTAATCGCCTTCAGGAATGCAGCGGCAGGGGCGCCGTCACACGCTCTGTGGTCAAATGTCAGGCTGAGCGGAAGAATCGTGCTTCTGACAATCTCCTCCCCTTGATACACCGGCGTGTCATAGCTTGCTCCGATGCCGAGAATGCCTGTTTCCGGCGGATTTAATATCGGCGTAAAATGCTCCACTCCAAAAGCGCCAAGGTTTGTAATGGAGAAGGTTGAGCCTTGCAGTTCTTCGCTTCCCGCCCGCCCCTCGCGTGCTTTTTTTGCATTTTCGGAGATGGATTGAGCCAGTTCAATCAGCGATTTCTTATCAGCGTTGCGGATCACAGGCACAACTAATCCATTTTCCAAGGCCACAGCCATTCCGAGGTGCACATGAGGATGTGTGATGATGCGCTCATTTTGATAAAAACTGTTCAGCGCAGGATGAGCTTGCAGAGCGAGAACGGCGGCTCTTGAGACCAAATGAGTGATCGTCAGCTTTGTGCCGTACCGCTCTTCGGCTGTTGGAGAAAGCTGTTTTTGAAGGGCTGCCAGCTTGGTGATATCAGCCTTCATCGTAATCGTCAGCTGCGCGCTGTTTGCCAGGCTTTCCTGCATTCTGGCCGCGATAACTTTTCTCATGCCTGTCACCGGCGTTTCTTGCGCCTTCTGCTCAGAAACCGGCTCTGTCCGATCATTTTTCTGTTCAGCAAGCGCTTTTGTCACGTCGTCCTTCACGATTCGTCCGCCTGGTCCAGTACCTTTCAGCTGTTTCAGGTCTAATCCTGCCTTTTCTGCTATTTTCCTGGCGACTGGAGATATTTTGATTCGTTCTTTTTTGGAGGCTGCGGGTTTGTTTTCTTGTTTGACGGGCTGGACGGCTTGCGGCACACTGTCTTCAGCAGCAGGCGCGCTCGCCTCTTCCTGCACCGATTCATTGGCGTCCCCGATGTAGCAGATCGCTGTGCCGGGCGGGACCTCCTCCCCCTCTTTTACTTTGATATCGATCAGCGTTCCTTTTTCAGGCGCCTCGATGTCCATTTCAATTTTCTCCGATTGAATGCTGGCAATGCTTTCTCCCTTTTCAACCGGGTCGCCTACTTTTTTATTCCATATCGATACTTCCCCTTGTTTCATGGCCATTCCCAATTTTGGCATCACTACTTTTACCGCCATTTGTGTCCCCCCTTTAATTCATTGCCGGCTCGCCAAGCAATTCAAGCGTGACGCTGACAATTTGATCTGGCGTTGGCAAATATTGATCTTCAAGCACTGGTGAAAACGGCACTGGTGTATGCGGCGCTGTAATCCGTTTAATCGGCGCATCAAGCAAATCAAAGCCTTTGTCGGCGACAATCGCAGCAATATCCGTGGCAATGCTGCATCGCGGATTGGCTTCATCAATGATGATCAGCCGGTTTGTTTTTTCTAACGATGTGAAAATCGCTTCCTCATCCAGAGGAGACAGACTGCGGGGATCCAGCACCTCGGCTTCGATGCCTTTCTCTGAAAGCTTCGCCGCCGCTTCAAGCGCGGTATTGACCTGCTTGCCGACTGCAAATAGCGTGACATCGCCGCCTTCGCGTTTGATGTCCGCCTTTCCAAGCGGAATTGTATAATAATCTTCCGGCACCTCGCCCTTCATGTTATAGGACGTTTTGTCTTCAAAGAAGAACACCGGATCATTGTCTTCGATTGCTGCAAGCAGCAGGCCTTTGGCATCATACGGATTAGAAGGAACAACCGTCTTCAGCCCCGGGATGCTGGTGAAAAGGCCATACAGCGCCTGTGAATGCTGGGCAGCTGCCCGGAACCCCGCTCCGTATGTGGTGCGGACGGTAATCGGGACTTGCGCTTTTCCTCCGAACATATAGCGGAATTTCGCCCCTTGGTTAATCACCTGGTCAAAGCACGTGCCGATAAAATCGTTAAACATCAGCTCGGCAATCGGTCTCAGCCCGGTTGATGCCGCAGCCATAGCTGCACCCATATAGCCCGCCTCAGAAATCGGTGTGTCCAGCACTCGGTTGCGCCCGAATTCCTGTACAAGCCCCTTTGTGACTCCTAACACGCCGCCCCATGCTTCATCATCCTGCAAATGATCGATTGCCGCTCCCCCGGCGACATCCTCACCGATCAAAAGCACATTTTCGTCTCTTCTCATCGCAAGCTTCATCGCTTCATTGATCGCGTCTGACATGCTTATGACTCTCGCCATCTCACATTCCCCCTTTTTCATATGACACGTAGACGTCTGTCAGCAACTCTGACTCTTTCGGATATGGGCTGTCTTCACTGAACGAGACGGCTTTTTCAATCGATTTGCTAACACGCTGTTCAATGTCTGACAGTTTATTAACATCTATTTCTTTTAAAAGATAGTTTTTAAAGCCTTGAATGGCATCCTTTTCTTCAAGGTGCTCAACTCTTTCATCCTTCGTTTTATACGTTTGGGCATCTCCTTCGAAATGGCCATAATTTCTGTAAGTCATACATTCGATCAAAGACGGTCCTCCGCCGTTTCTTGCTCTTTCAATCGCTTCCTCCGCTGCTTGGTAGACTGCTAAAATATCTTTTCCGTCCACCGTCACTCCCGGCATGTTATAGGCAGCCGCCCGGTCGGCGATTGAATCACAGGCCGACGCGTACTCAAATGGGGTTGCTTCGCCGTAGCCGTTGTTTTCAGCAACAAATACAACAGGAAGGTTCCATACTGCCGCTAAGTTCAGCCCTTCATGGAAGGTGCCTTGGTTATTTGCTCCGTCTCCAAAAAAGCAAACGCTTACATTATCAGTCTGTTTATATTTAGCGGTGAGCGCTGATCCGCATGCGAGCGTAAATCCGCCCCCGACGATTCCATTTGCCCCTAACATACCTTTATCGAGATCGGCAATGTGCATAGAACCACCCTTGCCTTTACACAATCCGGTCGCTTTCCCGAAAATTTCCGCCATCATGCCGTCCAGATCACATCCTTTGGCGATACAATGGCCATGCCCCCTGTGCGTACTTGTAATGCTGTCGCCATCATGTAAATGTGCGCACACCCCTACAGCCACCGCTTCCTCACCGGCATATAAATGGACAAATCCGGGAAGCACTCCTTGTGCGAACAGCTCATGCACTTTGTCTTCAAAGCCCCTGATCTCCAGCATCTTTTGGTACATCCACAGCGCTTTCTCCTCAGTTAATGACAAGCCTTCTCGTTTTAACAATTCCATTTTGTGCGCCTCCTTCTAATTAGGGTTCACGTTTATAAATGCAAGAAGCGTGCCAGTCTTTGGAGCCCGTAAAATCAGTCGTTTCATTTTTACACTGGAGACAGTTTGAGACAGGTGTCTCATTTTGTCTCAATCTGATCCATTTGTCTCGTTTTATGACATGCAAAAAAGACCGGGCATCACCCGGTCTTTGACAATGATCGACGTATTTATTTCCTCGGAAATCTTTAACTGCCTAATTCCTCTGCATCGTTTGGCTGAATAGCTGTTTCCGGAAGAAAATCGATTGAATATTTGACATACCCAATACCTCCGTCCCCGTCCTTCTGCATTCAGTCTATGATGCCGTTTGCATATGTATATTCCGTTTCATTAAGCGTTTTTCTGACTGTTTCCGCCATCTTTGAGGCATCTGTTTTTGATACCCCGCTTGCATCTAACTGAATCGTCATGCTCATCGGTGCTTATTCAGCGAGCTGTTTGTTCCATTTTGTTCTAACGTGAACTGGCCGTTTTCGATACTCAAAGCAGCATCAGCTTTTATGACTTGCGGAACCGCTTTTTTCAGGTCTGCTTCGATTGCCTTCGATGCTTCTTCATTTACATGTTTTGCTACTGATTCAGTATACGCTTCTTCAATTCCATCGCACGTTACTTTAGGATGGAGAAATCCCTTCGTACACATTGGGTAGCGATGAGATTGGGTGTTTGCTTGGAATACATATTCAGAGGTTTTAGCGTTATATACCCCATTCGTGATCTTGATTTCTTTTTTAGGATAGATTTGTTTCACATAAGAGACAAGCTTTTGCTCTGCGGCATTTTTCGTAAATGGGTTACCGAACCATACATGATAGATATATAGTCCGCATCCGAATACCACAATGGCAATCAAGCCAACCACAAGTTATTTCATGTTCACACTCTTTCCTTGATATGTTGTGCTACAATTCTTGTTTTTCTTCAACAGCCCGCTTTAGTGCTTGAAGCATGTAGCCAATGCCTTTGTACGGTGACAGCGGCCAGTTGATATGCTGATGCTCGCCGATGACGGCGTTTAGGACGCTTCGATATTTTTTTCCGCCAAGCATGACAAGCTCTTCGATGTCGGAAAAGCCTTTTTCGCAAAATTGGCGGCGCAGCTCCTCTGTTGTCATAATCTCCGGATGAGCGGTGCCAAAAGTCACATCGTAATTTCCCGATACGATATCATCAGGGCGAAGAAAGCCGTGCTTCGCCGACAAAATCACCCACTCATCGAAAAATGCTTTCGCATACCGCTCGCACGCCTGATGAAACGGGCTGAGATAGGCGTCCTCCGCCCTTACCGGCCCTGTATCTGGATGGATGTCCCATATTTTTTTCTTTCCGCAGGGGATGATGCATAGTCGTTTCATTTTTCTCCCCCTATTTCTGTTTCATATAATAGCCAAAATAACAAGTGCCCTGTTTAATTTCTCCTTGGCATTTCGCAGGTCAAAAACCGCCAAGAATGGGATCTGTTTTCCAGATCGCGGTTAGTTTCTCACAATAGAGAAATTAGTTAAAGTTCATATTTATCTTTTCCCAAACCAGTTTTTAAATCTTCTTTGATCATTGAATACATATATAAATCTTCAAATTTACCACAAGTAAATTCATAATGTCTCAGCAAGCCCTCTCTGCTAAAACCTTGTTTTTCTACTAGTTTTATCGATGGGATATTAGAAGGTTCAATAAGAGCTTCAATTCTTTCCAGCTGCAAGTGGTTATATCCATATTTGACGACAGCCTCTAATGCTTCACTGACTATTCCTTTTCTCCAGTGATCTTTGCTTAATTCATACCCAACTTCAGCTCGATAATGTTTTGCAAGTCTATTAAGAAATCCACAACTTCCTATTACTATGCCAGAATCTTTAAGTGTAATTCCCCATCTGATTCCTGTACCTTTTTCATATATGGATTTATACCACCTAATCTCTTTACAAACATCACTAGTTGTTTCAAAGGGTTCTAACCCCATTGGCTTAACAACATCTTGATCTGAAAGATATGTTAGCATATCTTTGGCATCTTCAAAGTCTACTTCTCTTAAACATAATCTTTTTGTTTCAATTATAGGAAATTCTTTCATCAAATTCCCCCTTCATTGTATCCGCACCATCTCCTATTATTACCATGTATTTTATCTTATCCTTTTAGATAAAAAAAGATAGCAAGGAAAATTGTCCCTGCTATCTTGACTCTTACATTTATAATCCCTCTATTTCAACAGCTTCTCGGCAGAATGTCTCCCTGAATATCGAATTTCTCGTGTGAAAAATTTGCAGAAATAATCCAGTTTAATGTACCACTTCACTTTTACCTTGAATTGGAACACTTTTTACTGTGGCTCCACCCCATCAAGATACTTTCTCTCAAAGTCATCGAGCAATGCACGCACTTCATCTGTTGACTTTGTGTTCATGCATTGATTTCTTAATTCACTTGCCCCTCTGAATCCGCGGAGGTAAATCTTGAAAAAGCGAGGAAGAGGCTTGTACGGACGGGCTTCTAATGCTGAATATTGATCATGGAGATCCAGATGCAGCCTTAAGAGATCAAGCAATTCCTTGCTGCTATGCTCTTTCGGCTCCTTTTCAAAGGCAAATGGATTTGTAAAAATACCACGCCCAATCATAATCCCATCAACACCGTATTGTTCAGCAAGTTTCAAGCCAGTTTGACGGTCAGGGATATCCCCGTTGATTGTCAAAAGGGTATCTGGTGCCACCTCGTCACGAAGTTTCTTAATCTCCGGGATGAGTTCCCAATGCGCATCCACTTTACTCATTTCCGCTCTTGTACGCAGATGAATGGAAAGATTCGCAATGTCTTGTTTCAATACGTGTGTCAGCCAGTCGCGCCATTCGTCTACATCTGTGTAACCAAGCCTTGTCTTCACACTTACAGGCAATCCCCCTGCTTTTGCAGCTTGTATTAATTCTGCCGCAACTTCAGGACGACAAATAAGGCCGCTTCCCTTCCCATTGCCCGCTACATTAGGCACAGGACAGCCCATATTGATATCTAGACCCTTAAATCCTAATTCCGCCATACCAATGCTCATTTGGCGGAAGTTTTCAGGCTTATCTCCCCATATATGGGCCACAATTGGCTGTTCATCCTCTGTAAAAGTCAAACGGCCGCGCACGCTATCCTTCCCATCCGGGTGGCAATAGCTCTCTGAGTTTGTGAACTCTGTAAAAAACACATCCGGTCTGCCTGCTTCACTTACTACATGCCGGAAAACTACATCTGTCACATCTTCCATTGGTGCCAGTACAAAAAACGGCCGTGGTAATTCACGCCAGAAATTTTCTGTCATAACAAAAATCAAATCCTTTCATTAGGGGATACGGCTATACCTTTATCTCAATATTAAAAAACTGAACCACGCTTTCTTTTTACACTTATCGCATGCGAAAGCATTTCTTATCAATCTATAGTAAATTTTGAACATTTCACGTGGGATGATTATCTACCCTATTTTTTATATTGTGGTTAACACTGGCGCTGACCTTCGTCTTTCTTAGTGGCCTTACTTTTGAACTTTTTGGATAAAAAGTATTCCAACCTAAATAGAATATCATATGAGTTCTCCATATTACCAACGCAAATAATTGTCCTGTTATTGAAGATAAGATATTTAACGCTACACCATATCCGTATCTCAATATCATATTTGCGGAAAAACTAATTTCAAGAGATAAACTTTGATTAAGCAAATTGAGTTGGGGGTGGTATAACTGAGTACTCAAGAGAATGAAAAAACCTCTACTTAAGCCTGCTACCACTTGTGAATCACATGGAGTAAAGAAAAGAGAAAATAAACTCCTACTTAAAAAAATGCAAGAACTTTAATCTGAACCATTTGGGATTTGCTCATGATTTAGAAAATAACCAACGCAGCAAGTGGCAACCTACTATATATTTGTATAGGGTTATAATTCGGTAATCCTGGAACCAATAAAATAGACTGCTGACTAAGTGTCGCAGTCTTCACTCATAAGATTAATTAAGAAAGTCTTCATTTTCTTTCATCATTAAATAAGGCATCAGAAGTTATTGTTTTAATTTCGAATATCCCTTGTTATCCCTGTAATTATTTGTATAATAGTGAAAACTCCCAAGAAAACAGTAATAATATTAAACCATGGATTATCATAGAATGAAAGATATGTTTGAAAGAAATCTAGTTCCACTATGTTTGCCGGGAATCCATTCATTTCTCTATACTTAGGACCCCATCCCGTTAATTCTACAAAATTAAAATAAAACTGAGATACTAAAAATGCCAAAAATGTTTGAAACCAACTTCTTTTATATAACGGTCGTTTTTTATATACTTTATCCATTTAGTTATCCATTTCCTTCTCTGCAATACTTTTTAGACAAGTGTCAATCTAAAATCATTATATTATGAAGCATGATTGTCGCAAGGATATAACCATTGTAGGTATTACTGTAATAGTTGTTATCGTCTCGGCACTATTATTTAATTGTTGTAGTGCTCATACGTTATTCATTTTAAAATGGGGTTGGCCATCATTTTCACCTCTTTCGTTTATTACAATGTTTCAACTTTTTAAATCGAATGACTCTTGAAATGATATACGCCATACCTTTCCTTATATTCCTATAATCAATATTTCACACGTAATAACTGCAAGTCAATATATAATTTTACAAATTATGAAAAATATATCTATGATTTTACATCATTCTACTCATGTATTTTAATCATACTGGAAGGAAATTTTTCCGATTAAATAACTGCCAATTAGAAAAATAAACATTTTAAAGTTTTGCTTATAGGAAGGGGGATAAATTATATACAATCTTATCTACCGAACCCCCATTTTCATACTTTTTCTGTTCAAAATTGGCTGTTTTTCACCCGCTTTTCAACACGTTTTTCAACTCTTTTCGCCAGTTAAAATAAAGATCTCCGAGAAAAGAAGGAAGACAAATTTGAGAAAAGACAGTCAGGACAAGGGCTGCGCACGAAAAAGACCCGGAAATCGGAATTGTTTATTTTACCGAAATCCAGGTCTTATTAGGAAAACTATTTTATGACTGGGAAATGTTCTTTTTAGTTAGACGATTTTAATACAAGTCTCGCCACTGCTTCAACATGAGCCGTCTGCGGAAACATATCCACAGGCTGAATATACTCCACGCGATAATCCTTCGACAGCGCCTGCAAATCCTTCGCAAGCGTGGATGGGTTGCAGGAAACGTAGACAAAGCGTTTCGGTTTGACTTTTTTGATCGTGTCTAGGAACGTGTTGTCACAGCCGGTTCTTGGCGGGTCAACGATGACGACGTCCGGGCGGAAACCTTCTTTCGTCCATTTCGGGAGCCAGTGCTCGGCTGTTCCTGTGACATATGTGGCATTTGTCATGCCGTGTTTTTTGGCGTTTTTCTTGGCATCATCAATTGATTCCTTGATGACGTCCATGCCGCGGACTTCCTTCGCTCCGTCCGCTACCCACATGCCGATGGTGCCGACGCCGCAATACGCGTCAACGACTTTTTCTTTTCCGGTCAGCTGCGCCGCTTTTTTCACTTCGTCATACAGCTTGACGGTTTGTTCCGGGTTGAGCTGGAAGAAGGCGCGGGCGCTCAGTTCAAATGAAACGTCGCCAAGCACTTCTTGAATCACTGTTTTTCCGGCGAGCGGTTTTGTTTTCTCACCGAAAATCACTGAGGTTTTCGCTCCGTTTACATTCTGGATAATAGATTTGACCTCTGGCAGGCGCTTTTGGATCGCTTTGACGATTTCTTCCTTGTGCGGAAGCGTTTCTTTTGCCGTTACAAGCACGACCTGCACTTCGCCTGTTTCAAAGCCGACTCTTGTCACAATGGTGCGAACGTCGCCTTTTCGTTTCCGTTCATTATAAACAGACACATTGAAATCCTCTAAAATGCGGCGGACGATGCCTGTTGTTTTGTTGGTTGCCGGATGCTGAACGACACAGTCTTTAATCGGCACAATGTCATGAGAATCAAGGCCGTATAAGCCGGCGATGATGCTGCCGCTTTGCGAGCGCCCGATCTGGAATTGGCTTTTGTTGCGGTAATTCCACGGGTTGTCCATGCCGATCGTTTCTTTGATTTCCATGTTTTCAACTTTAAACTTCGTATGGCGTTCAAGCGACTGAATGACGATATCGCGTTTTTCCCGAAGCTGCTGGCTGTATGCAAGGTGCTGAAGCTGACAGCCGCCGCACTGTTCGTATACAGGGCAAGGCGGTGCCACTCGGTGCTCAGACGCCTTGCGGATCTTCTTAATGCGGCCCTCCGAAAACTTCGGCTGAACCTTTGTCGCCTGCACGACAACCTCTTCGCCAGGAAGCGCGCCGGGCACAAAGACGACTTTTTTCTTAAAATAGCCGACACCTTCTCCGTTAATGCCGAGACGCTTAATCGTCAGAGGAAAGGTTTGTCCGACTTTCAGTTCAACGGGCGCCTGTTTTTTTTGTTGGTTCACGTTGTTCTCTCCGTTTCTATATGAAGCTTTCTGCAGATGGCAGAAAGTGAAATGTTTTTTTCACATCTAACTAGTATAACACGTTTGCAGGATTTCCTTCATTGTCAGACGAATTATTCTATACTTCTCCACAAATACAAAGACGCATAGCTTAAATAAGGCTCCCACTCTTTGCTCATCGCAAGCATGACATCCTTTGCCGGCTTATCGTCCAGCTGAAAATGGCGTTTGATCGCATTCTGGAGTCCGATATCGGCAAGCGGAAATAAATTAGGGCGTCCAAGGCCGAACATGAGGACGTTTTGTACGGTCCACGGGCCGATGCCTCTGATTTTGATTAGTTTCTTCATAATGTCCTCATCCGTCATATTCGGAAGCTCTGACAAGTCGAGTGTGCCTTCTGCGATCATCCTTGACGTATCAATGGTGTATTCCGCTTTTCTCATGCTGAATTGCAGATCGCGCAGATCCTGATAATCGAGTTCCGCAATCGTTTCCGGCTTTGGATAGCACCACACGCCGTCCTTCTGTTCGCCAAACGCATGGACAAACCGTTCTGTTAGCGTGTAAGCGAAGGAAAGATTGAGCTGCTGGTGGATGATGCATTTCATGATGCAATTGTACACGCTGTAGTCCAGTACAAGTGGCGTGCCTGCATGTGCTTCAAAGATGGCGGACAGACTCGTTTTCGAAAAATGATCGAGAACGTGCTGCAGATCATTTTCCCATTGAAAAATCCGCTTGATTTCCTTCATCATCTCATCCTGATCCGTTTCTCCTCTGACGAGAAACTCAGGCTCATCCGCATGGCCTAACGCCTGTACCTTCACAATGCACACGTCTCCCGCTTGGTTTCTGATCGGCACGCATATTTCCCGCGTTTCTTTATCTGCCGCATTGAGAGGGTCTAAAGACAGTCTGTCCAACACGCGGTCAAAATGGTACGGAGGCGTGACAGATACTTTTTCCTTCCACATGCAATCCACCCTTTTTCCGTTTTTTGTCCAGTATAACACGCCGCTGGAAATAGGCAGAACACCGTATACTTTTCTCCTAAAGGCCGCATGATATAATGGCAGGTGGAGGGTTGTTTATGATCAACATTACGGCAATTACAACAGAGCATCAGCTGCTGAAAAATATACCGATCGAACGAGTGGAACAGCCTGATATTGCGTGGTACTGGGTTGATTTATATGGCCCGGAGGATACGGAAACGGCATTATTGAGAGATTTTTTTCATTTTCATCCGCTTGCCATTGAGGATTGCTTCCAGCATATGCAGCGGCCGAAGCTTGACCATTATGACGGTTATCGCTTTTACGTGATTCATGCGCTGAATAAGGAAACGCTTGAGACGGAGGAAGTTGATATTTTTCAAGGCGAACGATTTGTCGTCACCTTTCATTTACACGAAACACCCGGAATCGCCAAAGTCCGGGAGCGTTTGTATGCTTCACCGGACATATTGAAAAAAGGGCCTGGGCATATCTCTTACATGATTATGGATCAGCTTGTTGATGAATATTTTCCTCTCGTGTACAAAATTGAAGACCGGCTGAACGAAATTGAAGAGAGCCGGCCCCACAAAACGTACGGAACACTGATGAATGAGGTGTTTGATCTCAGGACAGACCTTTTGCATCTAAGACGGACCATTATTCCGATGCGTGATTTGCTCTATCGGATTTTAAGCCTTGACCATGTGAAAGAGCAGCGGGAAACGAAAGCCTACTTCAGCGACATATACGATCATTTGTTAAAATTGTCTGAGATTGTCGAATCCAATCGTGACATGACGTCCGACTTGCGCGACAGCTACGTGACATTGAATTCAAACCGGATGAACGCGATTATGATGACACTGACGATCGTATCGACCATTTTTATCCCGCTCACCTTTATTGCCGGCGTATACGGCATGAACTTTGACAACATGCCGGAGCTGCATTGGAAATACGGATATTTTGCTGTACTTGGCCTGATGGCCGCGCTTGTGATCGGGATGTTGATATGGTTTTTACATAAAGGATGGTTCAAAATTTTTAAATGAGGACAGCGTGAAGCTGTTCTTTTTATGTTGGCAAGCAGATTTCCATGCATATGATGTTCATTTTGTTTATAATGGAAAAAATGTTCTGGGAGTGATCAGATTGAAAATTGCTGTGATCGGACTCGGCAATATGGGACAGCCCATTGCCCGAAACGTGCTTCAGGCAGGCTATGAATTGACTGTTTATAATCGAACAAAACAAAAGACGGAAGAATTTGTAACAGAAGGCGCACAAGCAGCTGATACGCCGCGACAGGCGGCAGAGTCCGCTGATATTGTCATAACGATGCTTTCAGATGACGATTCTGTCCGCGCCGTGACATTCGGAGAAAACGGGCTGATTGAAGGATTAGCCAAGAACGGCATTCACATCTCGATGAGCACCATCAGTGTTGAGTTCTCAGAAAAGCTCGCAGCGGCTCATGCGGAGAAAGAACAATCCTTCCTCGCAGCTCCTGTGCTCGGAAGACCGGATGCCGCCGCCAAAGCCGCGCTCCGCATCATAACAGCCGGACCGGCGGAAGCGAAGCAAACCGCCAAGCCACTGCTTGACAGCCTGAGCCAGCAGGTATTTGACGTCGGCGAAGAAAGCAAGACAGCAAACGCGGCCAAAATCAGCATCAATTTCTTGCTCGTGTCCATGCTGGAGGCATTATCTGAATCATTCTTAATGATGGAAAAATACGGCTTAGAACAAAAACAATTTTTAGAAATCGCCAGCGCGCTCTTTGGCTCTCCTGTCTATCAAAATTACGGAACCATCATGGCCGAGCAGAAATTTGAGCCGGCCGGTTTCAAAATGTCTTTAGGGCTGAAGGATACCAATCTGGCACTCGCCGCCGCAGAACAGGTCTCTGCAAACCTCCCTCTTGCCGAGCTGGCCAAGAGCCATTTTGAAAGCGGAATTGAAAAAGGCTTCGGAGACTTGGATTGGGCCGCACTTATCAAATGTATAAAATAATAAGAGAGCCTCTCCTTAAAGGAGAGGCTCTTCTCGTTACAAAGACGGCAGCTTCATTTCTTTCTCAAACATTAAATCATCAAGGCTTTTAAATGTGTAGCCTTGTTTTTTCAGATCTGTGATTGCATCATCCAGTGCTTCGGCATTGTCCCTTGATACGGTGTGAAGCAGGTAAATGGCTCCTGGATGCGCCTGTTTGATCATATGATCATAGGCATATTTCTTCCCCTTTTGGTTGTTGATTTTCCAATCAACAAAAGCGACCGACCAGAAAACGGTTTGATAGCCTAAGCGTTTCGTTTCTTTCAGCACGTATTCACTGAACACGCCGCGGGGCGGGCGCAGATACAGGTTGTCCTGCTTTCCCGTAATTTTATAGACCTCTTCGTTGACTGAATCAAGTTCGTCCTGAATTTGATCAGCCGTTTTTGTGGTTAAATCCGGATGGTGAAAGGAATGGTTGCCAATAATATGGCCTTCATCTGACATTCGTTTAATCAGCTCAGGCTGATCCTTTACGAAATGCCCTGTGACAAAAAATGTGCCTGTTACGCGGTGTTTTTTTAAGACATCAAGCACTTTTGGCGTATAGCCATTTTCATAGCCGTTATCAAACGTCAAGTAAATCGTTTTTTCCTTTGTATTGCCTAAATAAAACGCGTCGTATTTTTCAATTAAACTGTTCAGCTGCTTCCCGGCATCAGGCGGCTGATGGTTGACACTTCGTTTAAAGCCCCAATTGATCGGCTCATTCGGCACCGCTTCCGCCTGTGCTGCGCCCCCAGCAAGCAAGACGGCGGCACAGCATATTGAACACATCCATTTCATGGCCAGCGCTCCTTCTGCATTTTTTCTTATTTTACAGAAAGGCGCTTCGTTTTATACTGACGCTTTATGCCAAACAAAAAACCGCGGCGTGCGCGCGGTTTTATTCCCAGTCTTTTTTAAAGCGTTCGTATTTGGCTTCCAGATCATCAAGCATGCTAATGAGCCTGTCTATATCTTCAACGTCGGTTGCTTCAGGGTCTAATGAATCGATGACGTTCATAAACATGTCAAGTCTGTTCTTTAAATAATCAATCTGCTGATCCTTATTGTTTACGGCGTTCCCCATTCTGTTCCTCCATTCATTTTTTATTATGGTAGCTCATTTTTTGCCGTTTTTCAATCGCTGCGCTACTTGCGATCTTGACAAATCAGGTCTAAAATTAACTGTTGGCAGCGTTAGTATGCCCCATTTATAAAGGAGTTAGATAGTCATGACACAAAACACGAAGCTGCGTCCGATCACACCTGAGTTTGACCCTTGGGAAGCCTATATGGATGTTGACCAATACGGAGACATGCAGCTGACAAACGTTGAATTCACAACGACGACACTGTGCAATATGAGATGCGAGCATTGTGCTGTAGGCTATACATTGCAGCCTAAAGACCCCAATGCTCTGCCAATAGATCTTCTGTTAAAACGACTGGAGGAAATCCCGCGCCTGAGATCCATCAGTATTACAGGCGGAGAGCCGATGCTTTCGTTAAAATCAGTAAAAGAATATGTCGTTCCGTTATTGAAATACGCCCACGAACGGGGCGTGCGGACGCAGATCAATTCCAACCTGACCCTTGATATTGATCGATACGAGTGGATTATTCCGTATCTTGATGTGCTGCATATTTCTCATAACTGGGGTACAGTTGAGGATTTTGCTGAGATCGGTTTTGCCATGATGGACAGAAAACCGACCTTCGAACAGCGCGCGCGCTATTTTGAAAAAATGATCGAAAACAGCCGCACGTTAGTCGATGCCGGGGTGATGGTATCTGCGGAAACAATGCTAAATAAACGCACACTTCCGCATATCGAGCATATTCACCGACAAATCACAGAAGATATGAAATGTCAGCGACACGAAGTCCATCCGATGTATCCAAGCGATTTCGCAAGCGCTCTTGAATCTCTGAGTCTGAAAGAGATGAGACAGGCCATTCACCGCTTGCTGGATATCCGTGATGAAAATACGTGGATGCTGTTCGGGACACTGCCGTTTTATGCCTGCAGTCAGAACGAAGATGATCAAAAGCTGCTTCGCCGGCTTCGCGCGGCGAAAAACGTCACGGTGAGAAATGACCCTGACGGCCGTTCCCGCCTGAATGTGAACATTTTCGACGGAAACATTATCGTGACCGATTTCGGCGATACACCGCCGCTTGGCAATATTCAGACGGACAGCCTCCCTTCCGCCTATGAAAAATGGAGAGAGACCAAGCTTGCGAAAGAGCTGAATTGCCACTGTCCGAATGTCCGATGCCTCGGGCCGAATGTTCTCGTCAAAAACAGTTATTATCAAGATACAGATTTCTCAAAACGTCAAGCCAGGAGTTAGATGTGGATGGAAGAAACACTCACGGAAATTTTTCAGAATAAAATCGTCGATATTCTCCTCGTTGCTGTTATCCTTTGGATCGGCGTCTTTATCATCAACCGGCTGGTACAGCTATTCTTTAAACGGACGGACTTTATTGAAGAAAGAAAAGAAAAAACGATTGAAAGCCTTGTCCGTTCTATCACCCAGTATACGGCGACGATTGGTTTTATCTTTTACGTCATTTCTTTATTTGTGCATGATTTCGGCAAAATATTAGCCGGGGCTGGCGTAGCCGGTATCGTCATCGGTTTTGGCGCCCAATCGCTGATCAAGGACGTGCTGGCGGGTGTGTTCTTAATTTATGAACGACAGCTGCACAAAGGCGATTATGTCACCGTCAACAATTTGTTTAACGGGACTGTGGAGGAAATCGGCCTTCGCTCGCTGCAAATCCGGGAATGGAGCGGGAAACTGCTCACCATCAGCAACGGCGAGGTCAGACAGATAGAGAACTATAATATCGATTTTATGAGGATTACCGAATCCTTTCTCATCAGCTTTAAAGAAGATCCGGACCGCGTGTACAACGTATTGGAAGAAGCATGTGACATGCTGAATGAAGAGCTTCAGGATTCATTGAAGCGGGATGAATTCGGCAATCCAACAGAACCGTTTCAAATCCACGGGATCACCGCATTGAATAAAATCAATCGCGGCGTCGAATTTACGGTAAAAGGCATGGTGAAAGATGATGATTATTTCAGCGCCAGCCTCGCAGTAAGACGGGTTCTCGTTCGCCAGCTGTACCAAAACAATGTGCAAATGCTTGAGGAAGCGGTCAGAATTGAGAGAACGCAATAAATAAAAAACTGATTCCGAGTTGGAATCAGTTTTTTGTTTATCTTGGCTGCGAGGAAAGCTGAAAGCTAAACGTGAGGTGGTCTTGAACCGGAATCCAAGCGCCGATGCCCTGTGAGGTGACATTTTTGACGACAAGTTTTCGTTTATTCCCTTTCAGCACTAAGTATACTTCTCCGTAAGTCACTTTTCCTTTTTCATTCACAGCCGGTGCATATGCATTTAGATAACCGAGTTTTTTAGGAGCGACTTTATAAATTTGATCCCGCTTTGTACCCGCACCGACAACCGTATCAAATGCAAGCGGAAGGTTCGTTTTCTTCATCGCTTTCAGCATCATCATGCTTTTGACATCTTCAGCATTTGGAACCTTAGCTGTCAAGCCGCCCTTCACTTTGTATTGCTGTTCCTGGGCATAATGCATCTCAGCCGTTTCTTTTCCGCCGCGGTTATCTGCACGGTTTGTGTTGATTTTTTTATATTCCCAGTTCGCGACTGTTTCATTTGATTCATAGCCGAGCGCCCATTTCCCGAGAAATATTGTCGCCCGGTAGCCGACTGCAAGCGGTGTACCGGATATGTTGGACTCATTCAGCATTTTGATAAGGTGCGGGTTTTCAATCTTCACCTCAGAATGATCGAGCAATTCCTTTGCCAGCTTGCTCGGCTGAAGCATCGGCTGATCCTGTGAAGCATTCGGATATGTGTTTTCCTTTGAAATGCTTGCGACAGAATTAGGAACCTTAAACTGCTTTTTCGCGTGGATGGGCTGAACACCGAAAAAACTAAAGAATAACAACACAATAAGTGTGGAATGAAATAGCTTTTTCATCATATCACTCTTTCTATGGCATTTTCCCTTAGTCTTTTCATCCCTGTTTGTTGTTATCCATCCTTTTTTCAGGTTATAGAAGGAAAAAGCCGATCGCCATAATGACATAGGCGGCAAGCAGTGTCGCCCCTTCAAACCAGTTGGAATCCCCGTCATTCGAAATCGCGATCATCAAGAGAACCGATGATACCATCGCAACAAGCTCCGGCAGTGTAAAGACTAGCGGCATGCTTACCGGGAAAAAGATGGAACAGATCACAAGAACCGGTGCGACAAACATAGCAATCTGCAGCGTCGAGCCGACTGCGATTTCAACTGCAATATCCATTTTATTTTTATAGGCCATAATGATGGCTGACGCGTGCTCCGCGGCATTACCGACAATCGCCACGATGATGACCCCGATAAACAGCTCGCTCCAGCCGAACTGTTCGGCCACCGAGTGGAATGTGTGCACCAGGTTTTCGGATATATATGCCACGGCAATCGTTGCTGCAAACAAGACAATCGTAGCCACCTTGCCTGACCATTCCGGTTCCTCTTCTTCCACATGCTGGGCGGCATTGTTCGGCTGATAAACACCGCGGTGCGTAACGAGTTTAAAGTACAGAGCAGCCACATATAACAGAATCAAAATGATGCTGATGCCGATGCTTAAATTAAGCTTGCTCACGTCGCCCATACCAACGGAGAATACCTCCGGAATCACGAAAGCGACAATGATGGCAAAAATCAAAAGACCGGAATTATGGCGGGCATCATGGATATTAAATTCCTGCCGCTTATATTTTAAACCGCCGACAAAAAACGATAAGCCCGCTACCAGCAACAGGTTCCCCAGCACTGAACCGGTTAAAGAGGCAAGCACGATTCCTGTCAGGCCTTCCTTTAGTGCAAATAAAGAGATGATTAACTCAACAGCATTCCCGAAGGTGGCGTTCAGCAAACCGCCGATCCGCGGTCCTGCGATTATGGACAGCGATTCTGTCGCCCTCCCCATATAGCTTGCAAGTGCGATAATTGTTATGCAATACACTGCAAAGAGAATGGCAGAAGGCCAATGCATGAAACTGCCGATCACAGAAAGCGGAATCCCCGCCGCCACTAAAATAAAAAAGATACGATTCATGGTGAGTTGGCTCCTTTTATATGACTTGTTTTATTTTTATTCTTCACAAAAATCATCATGATTACACGAGTTCAATTGTTTACTTGTGATATAAGCTTTTTTTCATGTTGCCTGCTTTTGGAAATCATTGTACGATCAACATAGATTCCACATAAGGAGAAAAACACGATGTCACGATTTCATTTCTTTATCCTTGTTTTGCTCGTTTCCATTTCCGGGTTTTCACAAGGCATGCTGCTGCCTGTCATCTCGATTATTTTTGAAACAAATGGGGAATCGGCCGCCATCAATGGCCTGCACGCAACCGGATTGTATATCGGCGTGCTTTTGGCTTCTCCGTTTATGGAAGCGCCGCTCAGAAAGCTCGGATTCAAGCCGCTGATCGTCATTGGCGGAAGCATTGTCATTTTAAGCTTGTTCGGATTTATTTGGCTTCATTCGGTTTGGATCTGGTTCCTGCTTCGCCTGTTTATCGGGATCGGCGACCACATGCTTCACTTTTCTACGCAAACGTGGGTGACCTCCATGTCATCGAAACAAAATCGCGGAAGAAATCTGTCTATTTACGGGCTTTCCTTCGGCCTTGGCTTTGCCGCGGGCCCGTTCATGGTTCCGCTTGTCAAGCTGAGCCCGTCGCTGCCTTTTATCGTGTCCGGCTGCTTCAGTCTGTTTGCGTGGCTTTTTGTTTTCTTTCTACAAAATGCATACCCGGAAACCAGTCCTCACGAAACCAAATCAGACAATAGTTTCAGGCGGTTTTATCAAGCCATGCTGTTTGGATGGGTTGCCTTTATGCCTACATTTGGCTACGGCTTTCTGGAGACGGCGCTAAACGGAAGCTTTCCGGTGTATGCGCTCCGTTTGGGGATATCTGTAGACGCAGTGGCACTGATCCTTCCCGCATTTGCGATTGGGAGCATAATCTTTCAGTTTCCGCTCGGTATCCTCAGCGATAAATACGGGCGACGGAATGTGCTGCTTGTGATTTTGCTGACAAGGGCACTCTGCTTTTTCATCGCCGGCGTGTTTCCTTTGCCTTACATAATCGGCTGCTGCTTTTTTATTGCAGGAATGGCAGTAGGATCCACCTTTACCCTTGGCATCAGCTATATGACAGATCTGCTTCCGTCCCACCTGCTGCCGGCGGGGAACCTGCTTTGCGGCATTACATTCAGTCTCGGCAGCATCCTCGGTCCGATTGCCGGCGGCTGGTATATGCAGACATTTGAAAGCGCAAACTTGTTTTATTTCATTACCCTTACGCTTAGCGCTGTGTGGCTTGCCCTTGTGCTGGGCAAACCGAAAAGCTGGTCACCGGCTGAAACCTATTCTTCATCTTCTTAATCGAAAAGCCTCCTGACATCATGTCAGGAGGCTTTTATGCTAATGATAGCCGTTTTGTCCGTTGGCGCTTCCGCTTGTTTTATTGCTCGATTTGCTTTTCGAATTTTGTTTGTTATGGCTTCCGCCTTTTTTTGTATGCTTGGTCATCACGATAGCCCCCCGACTTCTTTTTTGAACCGAAGTTCATTTATAGGGTGCGCTAATGATAGGGATTTTCATCAGGAAGCTTTTTACGTTTATGTAAAAGAGCGTTGATTTCTCCCCCCAAAATAATTAAAATGCCGCTCAGGTAAAACCAAATCATCAGGACGATGATTCCCCCGATGCTTCCATATGTGGCGCTATAGTTGGCAAACGTGCTGACGTAAAACGAAAACAGAGTGCTGACAACGATCCAGCCGATGGTCGCAAACACCGCACCCGGCATGACAAACCGAAGGGACAGTTTTTTGTTCGGCGCAATCACATACAGGGCGGAAAAAACGATTAGCAGCACAAGCGGGCTGACACCCCAGCGAATTGCGGCCCATATAGATAAAAACAGATCCGATGCGCCGACAAAATCTGAAGCGAGCCTTCCAATCTCCCGGCCGAATACCGGCAGCAGCAGGGCCACTAAAATCGTAAATACCATGGCGATTGTCAGAAAAATTGAGGTTAGACGAACAATGATAAAAGAGCGGTTTTCCTCCACTTCATACGCGTGGTTTAATGATCGGACGATGGCGTTCATTCCATTAGACGCAGACCATAAAGCCGCGATAATCCCGAATGACAGCAAGCCGCCATTTCGATTATTTAAGGTTTGTTGGGTAATGGATTCAACGAGGGACATCGCACTGTCGGGAGCATATTGTTTTACAACTCCCAGGACATCATTGGTAGAAATAGGCAGATACGCAGTGAGGGTCAGCATAAAAATCAAAAACGGAAACAACGACAATAGAAAGAAATACGCCAGCTCCGCTGATTTGCTTTGCCCTTCATGAAGGGTGTATCTGCTGAAAAGCTCTTTCAAAAAATTCATGTCGTCTCACCTCGCATGTTTGATCACTTTTTTGAAAAATGCTCTTTCGTTTCTTGTACAAGCTCCATCACTTGCGGTGTTGTTTTCTTCAGCTCTTTCACCTGCTGATTTACAAAGCCGACTTCATTTGACAGCGTCTGGGCCAGCTTCTTGGCCTCATCCACTTTTGTGATGACGGTGTTTTTCAACAGCTCCGGATTGCTTTTGTACAGTGAAAGTTTATGCTTGCATGTCAGCCATCTCATGCAGCATGCCTGTCTTGTCGGCTTATGGAGCAGCGATAACGCCGCACCTGCCGCAGCTCCGAGAAATATACCTTTCAGCATTAAACGTTCGTTGTTCATGCAAATTCTCCTTTCACTCACAATTGGTTTTCTTTTTGAATGGATGCAAGCAGATGCTCACAGCCCGATTTGATTAATTGGCAGACCTCTTCAAAGTTCCCTGTGTAGTAAGGATCGGGAACGTCAGCCAAATCTGAATCTTCAACATAGTCCAGCAGCCTTTTGATATGCGATGTGTTCTTAAAGCCCGCCATGCTTCTGAGGCTCCCGATATTTTCTGCATCCATCGCAATGATGTAAACAAAATCGGCCAGATCCTGTTCGCTGACTTGACGCGCCAGCATGCCCTCAAAGCTGATTCCTTCTCTGCGCAATATCTCCTGTGTTCCTTCATGCGGCGGATTGCCGATGTGCCAGCCGCCGATGCCGGCTGAGTCCGTCTTGATTTTCCCCTCTAATCCTTTTTTGGCTGCCAAGTCCCGAAAAATCGCTTCCGCCATCGGAGACCGGCAAATGTTTCCTAAACAAACAAATAACACGCTTATCATCTTGTGCAACCTCCCTATTCTTTGCCCATATTTCTCTAAAAAGAAACCTTCATCAATATCTTAGTAGGATGTTCATTTCCTTTTCAACTGATGTCTCCACTTTTTTGAAATCAACAGCAAGCTCTTAGAATAGGGTTTTTTTCTGATCGAATTCTGTTAGAATAAAACATACCGAATATCGCGCAAAGAAAGGATGGAACCATTTGTCCAGCCCAAATACAGAAACGTTAACTCAAATGATTGAAGAGATTTCCCAAAAACTGAACATGCTGAACGTCGGCGTGATTAAAGCGGAGGATTTCAGTGATGAAAAGATCGAAGACCTCACGTACCTTCACAGCATGGTGATGAAAAAACAATCATTCAGCCCTAGTGAAATGCAGGCGATTGCTCAAGAACTAGCCTCACTTCGTAAATAAATGAGACTGGCCGGAAACTCGGCGAGTCTTTTTTATCATTGCCCCAAAACCAATTTTCCTTAAAACATGCGTCATGAACTTTATTTTTACAACCGGAAGAAACAGGCGGCCAAACATGATACTGTGGCAGAACGTTTTCGCTTTCTGCTATTTGACCGGTAAAGAAATGCCTGTTGATGACAATGTTCGAATAAGATTTGAAGGAGTACAAGCATGAAAACGACAGTTATCAAAACAGCATCCGGAATGTATATCAACTACTTCTTTCTGGGGATGGTCAACATCATTCTGGCATCCAATATGTCCTCTTTAACGAAACAGTGGAATACCGACCCGACCGGCATCAGTTATGTCATTGCCGCTATCGGCTTCGGCAAGCTGCTGACATACGGAATTTCCGGCGTTTTATCAGATAAAATTGGCAGAAAGCCGCTTGTTATCGCTTCTGCGGGAATTATGGCCGTCTTTTTAGTCGGTATTCCTTTGTCACCGAGCTATGAACTGGCGTTTGTGTTCGCCTTATTAGCCGGAGTCGCAAATTCAGCGATGGACGCTGGAACATATCCGGCCCTAACCGAGCTCTTCCCGGCTGCTTCCGGCTCGGCGAATGTCCTGGTCAAAGCCTTTATGTCTGTTGGGGCCACTCTTTTGCCGCTTTTGATCACATTTTTGTCAGACCACAGCCTGTTTTACGGATTTGCTTTTTATCTGCCGGCAGCGGTCTATGCGCTGAATATCGTTTATCTATCAACACTTTCGTTTCCTAAGAAACAGAAACCAACTAACAGCGGCCAACAGGAATCTCCCGCTTTCTTGTCTGAACCCGTTTTTCAGAAAGAAGGCACCGCACTGATCATTATCGGTTTTACATCAACGGCTTTATTTACTGTTTCTCAAATCTGGCTTCCGAGCTATGCGCAAAAGTCTGCCGGTTTAGCTGAATCAGCATCCGTGCAATTGCTGAGTTATTACAGCATAGGATCTCTGACATCTGTATTATTACTAGCCGTTTTACTGAACAGATGGATAAAGCCGGTCATGATTACGCTCTTATATCCTGTTATTACTTTATGTACACTCGCAGTCATGCTGACGGTTCATGTCCCGGTTGTGCTGGACATCACCGCCTTTTTCTTAGGCTTTTCTACCGCGGGTGTGTTTCAAATTACCATTACATTAATGACAGAGCTTTTCTGGAAGCGAAAAGGAACCGTTACCGGAATTGTAGCCACCGCTTCAAGCATCGCGTCGATTCTGCTGCCGATTGCCACGGGGCTCATCGCAAAATCGGAAGGCATCGCCCATATCTTTATGTTCGACTTCGGCATAGCAGTCATCGGAACAGCTGCAGCCGCCTTCTTATATTACAGATACAAGAAACTGACAGGTGCTCAAGCCTAAGCAACAAAAAACGGACGCCCGGGAGCGTCCGTTTTTTTATTTCTCAAGCAATGCTAACGATTCACGATTAAACGCCGGAATATCATCCGGTGTGCGGCTTGTGACCAATTGATCTTGGCAAACGACCACTTCCTGATCCACAACGTCAGCACCCGCGTTTTCCATGTCAACACGAATGGACGTATAGCCTGTCGCTTTTCGGCCATCGAGCTCTTTCGCATTGATTAAAAGCTGCGGGCCGTGGCAAATCGCAAATACCGGTTTTTTGTCAGTCATAAACGCTTTTGCAAATTGGACGAAACGGTCATCCGCGCGAAGCTGGTCTGGCGAAAATCCACCGGGAATCAAAAGCGCATCAAAGTCTGAAGGGTTTACGTCGTCAATGGACGCGTCAACCGTCACTTCCGCGTTCCCCTGCTTGCCTTTTACTGTTTTTCCTTTTTCATTTTCAATGACAGTCAGTTCATGTCCCGCTTCTTTAAAGGTTTTCGCAGGTTCAGTGTACTCGCTGTCCTCAAAATAATCTGTCAAAACAACTGCAATTTTTTTCCCCATGAATCATTACCTCCCGCTTTAATATGCCTACATAAAACACTCTACCCCAGCCACACTAAAATAAACATTCCGCGAATCTGACAAACGATAAGCATAAATACCCAGCATTTGTCGTTTGATGCTGCTACATAATACTCATTTTTCTCCCTTTTACAATAATCATAAAGAAACACCTACAAATAGTTACAAAATATTCTTACAATAGGAGCTGTAACACAAATTTCGTTGAAAGGTGGAGAACCGGTGAGAATACAGAAAAGACGAACACACGTCGGTAACATTCTCCGTATTCTTTTGCCCCCAATTATGATACTTAGCCTAATCCTCCCAACACCACCCATTCATGCAGAAGAAAGCGCGGCTCCTCAGGTACAACTGAGTATTTTGGCCACGACTGATATTCATGCCAACATGATGGATTACGATTACTACAGCGACAAAGAAACGACGGATTTCGGGCTGGCAAGAACGGCACAGCTGATCCAAAAGCACCGCGAGCAAAACCCAAACACCCTGCTCGTCGATAACGGCGACTTGATTCAAGGGAATCCGCTGGGCGAATACGCGGTGAAATATGAAAAAGACGACATTATCTCCGGCGCGAAACCCCATCCGATCATCAGTGTCATGAATGCGCTGAAATACGACGCCGGCACATTGGGGAATCATGAATTCAATTACGGGCTCGACTTTCTCGACGGCACGATCAAAGGGGCCGATTTCCCGATTGTAAATGCCAACGTCAAAACAACAAGCGGTGAAAACCGTTATACGCCGTATGTCATTAAAGAAAAAGCCGTCACTGACGAAAACGGCAATGAGCAGATAGTAAAAGTCGGCTACATAGGCTTTGTCCCGCCGCAAATTATGACGTGGGACAAAAAGCATCTCGAAGGTCAGGTGCAAGTGCAGGATATCGTAGAATCCGCCAATGAAACGATCCCTAAAATGAAGGCGAAAGGCGCAGATGTCATTATCGCCCTCGCCCACAGCGGTATTGAAAAGCAAGCGCAATCGCCAGGCGCGGAAAACGCTGTATTTGACCTAGCCACCAAAACGAAAGGCATTGACGCGATTATCTCGGGCCATCAGCACGGACTTTTCCCTTCCGCAGAGTATGCGGGTGTTTCTCAATTCGATGTTGAAAACGGAACGATTAACGGCATTCCTGTCGTCATGCCAAGCAGCTGGGGCAAATACTTAGGCGTGATTGACCTCAAACTCGAAAAGACGGACGGCTCATGGAAGGTGGCAGATTCCAAAGGCAGTATTGAATCCATTGCCGGCAGTGTCACATCCCGAAATGAAACGGTCACAAACACCATTCAGCAAACACACCAAAACACACTGGAATATGTCAGAAAACCAGTCGGCAAAACAGAAGCAGATATTAACAGCTTCTTTGCACAGGTCAAAGATGACCCTTCCATTCAGGTTGTGACCGACGCGCAAAAATGGTATGCCGAAAAGGAAATGAAGGATACCAAGTATAAGGACCTCCCAATTTTGTCCGCTGGAGCGCCGTTTAAAGCAGGCGGAAGAAACGGGGCCAATTACTATACGAATATTCCGGCTGGAGATCTTGCCATTAAAAACGTCGGTGACTTGTATCTGTACGATAATACTGTTCAGATCGTCAAGCTGACAGGCAGCGAAGTCAAGGACTGGCTGGAGATGTCAGCAGGCCAATTCAATCAAATTGACCCGTCAAAAGGTGGCGATCAAGCCTTGCTGAATGACAATTTCCGCTCCTATAATTTTGATGTGATTGACGGTGTCACATATCAGGTCGATGTCACAAAACCGGCGAAGTACGATGAGAACGGAAAAGTGATCAACGCGGACTCATCCCGGATCATCAACCTTTCCTATGAAGGCAAAGCAATCAGCCCGAATCAGGAATTTCTCGTTGTCACAAATAATTATCGCGCGTCCGGAGGCGGCGGTTTCCCTCACCTGACGAGTGATAAGATTGTCCATGGCTCCGCAGTTGAAAACAGACAGGTGCTGATGGATTACATTATCGAACAAAAAACAGTCAATCCAAAAGCGGACAACAACTGGTCAATCGCGCCTGTTTCCGGAACGAATGTGACGTTTGAATCCTCGCTTTTGGCTAAGCCGTTTGCCGATAAAGCGGATGATGTCGCTTATGTAGGCGAGTCTGAAAATAGTGGCTATGGTGTGTACAAGCTGCAATTCGATGATGATTCAAATCCTGATCCTCCAAAAGACGGACTGTGGGATCTGACTGTGATGCACACCAATGATACGCACGCTCACCTCGATGACGCGGCGAGACGAATGACGAAAATCAACGAAGTGCGAAGCGAAACAGACCACAACATTCTCCTTGATGCGGGAGATGTATTTTCCGGCGACTTGTATTTCACAAAATGGAACGGTTTAGCTGATTTGAAATTGATGAACATGATGGGCTATGACGCCATGACCTTCGGAAACCACGAGTTTGATAAAGGACCGACAGTGCTTTCTGATTTTCTCAGCGGAAACAGCACAACCGTCGACCCGGCGAACCGCTATCACTTTGAAGCACCTGAATTTCCGTTCGTCAGCGCAAATGTAGATGTGTCAAATGAGCCTAAGCTGACATCATATGTCAAAAAGCCGCAAACCTTTACGGCAGGTGAAAAGAAAGAGCCCGGCATCCACCCTTACATTCTGTTAGATGTTGACGGTGAGAAAGTCGCCGTATTCGGACTGACAACGGAAGATACAGCCACCACATCAAGCCCGGGCAAAAGCATCGTTTTCAATGATGCCTTTGAAACAGCACAAAACACCGTCAAAGCGATTCAGGAAGAAGAAAAAGTAAACAAAATCATTGCTTTAACCCATATCGGGCATAACCGTGATCTTGAGCTGGCCAAAAAAGTGAAAGGCATTGACTTGATCATCGGTGGACACACCCATACCCTCGTTGACAAAATGGAGGTCGTGGACAACGAAGAACCGACGATTGTGGCGCAGGCAAAAGAATACGGACAATACTTGGGACGTGTCGATGTCGTGTTTGATGAAAACGGCGTGGTGCAAACAGACAAATCAAATCTAAGCGTGCTGCCAATTGATGAACATACAGAAGAAAACGCAAAAGCCAAAAAAGAGCTCGATCAGTTCAAAACTGAATTAGAGGACGTGAAAAATGAAAAAGTAGGATACACGGATGTCGCGCTTGACGGCCAGCGCGAGCATGTGCGCACGAAGGAAACCAATCTCGGAAACTTCATTGCAGACGGCATGCTGGCAAAAGCGAAAGAAGCAGCCGGCGCCAGAATAGCGATAACAAATGGCGGCGGCATCAGAGCCGGCATTGACAAAGGCGACATCACACTCGGCGAGGTGCTGAACGTGATGCCGTTCGGCAACACGCTTTACGTGGCCGATTTGACCGGAAAACAAATCAAAGAAGCCCTTGAACAAGGCTTAAGCAATGTGGAAAACGGAGGCGGCGCCTTCCCTCAGGTGGCCGGAATCCAGTATACGTTTACATTAAACAAGGAACCTGGACACCGTGTTCTTGAAGTCAAATTGGAATCGCGTGACGGAAAAACAGTTAATCTTGATCCTGACAATACCTACCGCGTGGCAACAAATAATTTTGTCGGCGCCGGAGGAGACGGATATTCTGTCTTTACGGAAGCATCCCATGGTGAAGACCTTGGCTACGTGGATTACGAGATTTTCACCGAACAGCTGAAAAAACTAGGAAACAAGGTCTCTCCTAAAATCGAAGGACGCATCAAAGAAGTATTCCTGCCGACAAAGCAGAAGGATGGCAGCTGGACTCTCGATGAAGACAAATTTGCGATTTATGCTAAAAATGCCAACACGCCGTTTGTCTATTATGAAACATATGAAGGATCTCAAGAGAAGCCTATCAATCTTAAAGTAAAAGAAGATCAGGTCAAACTTTTGAAAGAAAGAGAGTCAGATCCTTCATTGACGGTGTTCAACTACTGGTACAGCATGAAGCTTCCAATGGCGAACATCAAAACCGCGGACACTGTAATTGGAATCAAATCTACCGGTGAATTGGACGTGTCTATCGGAGATGTATATGATTTTACAGTGAAGCAAAAAGGAAAAGAAGTGAAATCATTCAAGGAGCCCGTACAGCTTTCGCTTCGCATGTTTGATATTGAAGAAGCTCATAATCCTGCCATTTACCACGTCGACCGGAAAAAGAAAGCTTTCACAAAGACAGAAAACGGATCAGTTGACGATGATATCGTGACAGGATATACAAACCACTTCAGCGAATACACGATCTTAAATTCCGGTGAGAACAACAAACCGCCGGCATTCCCGTCTGATCAGCCGACCGGCGGTGATGACGGCAGCAATGGCGAAGGCTCCGATAAACCAGGCGGAAAACAGCCGACTGACGGGAACGGAGGAAATGATACACCTCCCGGCACTGAACCGACAAATGGCTCTGGAGGAAACGGGTCAGGCGGATCAGGAACGGACAGTCCCGCTGGCGGCCTGCTTCCGGACACAGCCACATCTATGTACTCGATCCTCTTGGCCGGATTTCTGATCAGCGCGCTCGGAACGGCAATGTACTTGCATCAGAGAAGAAAACAGAATAGAGCGAATCAGGCATAAAAAAAGAGCTGCTCGTTAAGCGAGCAGCTTTCTTTATTTAGACCCACTTCACAACATCTTCAACAGCAGATCTTGTTTTCGGACGAGGATCTCGTACACGGTAGCCGAATGCCACCATCACAGAAATGTCGAAGCTTCCATTTTCCAGAAGGCCTTCTTCTTCAAGAATGCGGTGAATGTGATCATACTGGAAGCCTTCTACAGGGCAGGAATCAACGCCTATTTGCGCAGCGGCCGTCATCATGTTGCCAAGTGCAATATAGGTTTGTTTTGATGCCCAGTCAAACAATGTTCTGTCACTTTCAAGCAAATGCAAATCGTTTTTCTGGAACTCTTCCGTTTTGCTGAGGTAGCCTTCGTACACGTCCTGAGGCATTTGTTTCACTTCTTTTAAATGACGTTTGATGTAGTCCGCATCGTATTTGATATCCTTCGCTGTACGTGCAAGAATCAGAACGAAATGGCTTGCTGTTGGCAGCTGTTTTTGCGCGCCCCATGTGTATTCGCGAAGTTTCTCGCGAAATTCCGGATTTTGGACGACAACAAATTTCCAAGGCTCAAGGCCAAGGGAACTCGGAGACAGTCTTCCTGTCTCTAAAATAAATTCAAAATCGCTGTCTGATACTTTTTTATTCGGGTCAAATTCCTTTGTCGCATGTCTGAAATTGTATGCATCGAGAATTTGTTTCTTTATATCTGCCATGTTAAACACCTCTCCTTATGGTTACTCTCATCTCTATTGTAGCCATTATCATAAAAAGTAAAAGTACGCACATTTTTGTTGGATAGTATCAATTTTGATACCAACAAAAAAAGCGCGCTGCCGCAGGCAGGCGCCTTTCTCATTTTCCCCGCCGCGCAAAATCAACAAATCGGAATTTGTCGAGACGGTGTCTGCTTTCCGTATATTGAAACAGACTCGTATCCTCCAAAAAGACGTAGTTTCTCACCACGACCATATGGTCATAGCCGCGTAAATCGAGCAACTCCCTGTCCTCATCCGTACATGGCTCGGCAACAATTTCTTTTTGGGCATAACTGATCGAAAGACCCAGCTCTCCTTCAATATATTCATATATTGAGTTTTCACAAATTTCTTTCGTCAGGTGAGGCACATGCTTTCTGAAAAAGTAATCCTTGTCCAAAATTACATGTTCCCCGTCAATCTTTCTAGACCTGATGACTTCCCAAATGTCGTCATCCGGATTGGCCCGGAGCTGTTTTTGGATCAGCTCTGACGGAGGCTCCAGCCCGAATTTGTGTACAGTTGTTTTCGTTTCTTTGCCAAGCGTTTGTGCGAGCTCCTTGAAACTGACAAGGCCTGAGACGGGAAACTGCATTTTTTCACGGTTGAGAACGATAGAGCCCTTCCCTCTGATTTTCTGAATATAGCCGTTTTGCGCAAGCATGTGAAGCGCCTTTCGGACCGTTTCTCTTGATGTATCATACTGTGCGGTCAACTCATGTTCAGACGGAAGAATCTCTTCCGCTTTCCATCGGCCGCCTTCAATTTGCTGCGCGATGTCTTTATAGATTGTGATGAATTTATTCACCTTCATTATGGACCACCCAGCTTAGTTTAACACGGTTTCGTTAAACGATAAACAATGGACTCATACGGACGGAGCGTCATGTTCTGCAGCTCTTCCCTCACATCATCGTTCGCCAGCAGCACCTCTGCCTTCCACTCGTCAGGCGCTATAGAATCCGGCAGTGTAAAGGCTGCCTCTGTCCCATAGAAATTATTGATCACGAGCAGCTTTTCATTGCTGCCGTGTCTGAGATACGCAAAAACGTTCGGATCATCCTTTGCGATTAATTCATACGTCCCCTCTGTCACAATGTCATATGTTTTTCGAATCTGAATCAGTTTTTGATAATGGTAAAACACCGAGTTCTGATCCTGCAACGCCGCTTCAGCATTGATTTCCCGATAGTTGCCGGCGACCGGTATCCATGGCGTGCCCGTTGTAAAACCGCCATTCTCCGTATCATCCCACTGGACAGGCGTTCTGGAGTTGTCGCGGGATTTCGCCTGTAAAATTGCTGTGATCTCTTGGTCGGGCATTCCTTTTTCCTTAAAAGCGTGATACATGTTCAGTGATTCGACATCCCGATACGAGCTGATATCAGCAAACTTCGGATTCGTCATTCCCAGCTCCTCGCCCTGATAAATATAAGGCGTGCCCTGCATCATATGAATGGCGGTAGCGAGCATTTTCGCCGATTTCACCCTGTACGCGCCGTCATCTCCATATCTAGATACAACGCGCGGCTGATCGTGATTGCACCAGAACAGAGCGTTCCATCCCCCTCCAGCGTGCATTCCCGTCTGCCACTCGGATAAGATCTCCTTCAGCTTCAAAAAGTCAAACGGCGCCAAAGCCCATTTTTCACCGTTTGGATAATCAACCTTGAGATGATGGAAGCTGAACGTCATATCAAGTTCTTTATTTTTGGGATTTGTATACCGGATGCAATGATCTACAGTTGTTGAAGACATCTCACCGACCGTCATACTGTCATAATGTGAAAACACCTTTTCGTTCATTTCATGCAGAAATTCATGCACCCGCGGCCCGTCAGTGTAAAAGGAACGGCCGTCACCGCCGTCTTCCGCATTCGGAAAGCGCTGGTCTTTAGAAATCAGGTTAATGACATCAAGCCTGAAGCCATCTATTCCCTTTTCAAACCAGAAATGCATCATATCATAGACATGCTTTCTGACCTCTTCATTTTCCCAATTCAAATCAGCCTGCGTCACATCAAACAGATGCAAATAGTATTGGCCCGATGCTTCGTCAAGCTCCCATGCCGAGCCGCCGAATTTCGATTCCCAGTTCGTCGGAAGAGAACCGTTTTCCTGCGGGTTTTTCCATATATAAAAATCACGGTATGGGCTGTCTTTTGACGAAATCGCCTCTTGAAACCATTTGTGCTCTGTTGACGTATGATTGACGACAAGATCCATGACGACTTTCAGGCCTCTTTTATGGGCTTCGGACAATAACCGCTCAAAATCCTCCATCGTCCCGTATTCAGGATAAATCGAGTAATAATCACGAATGTCATACCCATTATCCTGCTGCGGAGAGTCATAAATCGGTGTCAGCCAAAGCACATCCACCTGAAGTGTTTTTAAGTAATCAAGCTTTTCAATAATGCCGTTCAGATCGCCGACACCGTTTCCTGTCGTATCGTTAAAGCTTTTCGGATAAATTTGATAGACCACAGCTTTTTTCCACCATGGCGTTAGTTCTGTTTTCATCTGTCTCCACCACCGATTTTTCAGAATAAAAACGGGAAAAGGGAACGCTAAAACACGTCCCGCTCCCCATTAGTTATTTATGTTTGAATCTTGCATACGCGTATGTTCCGGCAAACGGCACGATCAATACAATAGCCATCCCGATTGCAAACGCGCCCCAGTACTGGCTCATGATTGAGAAAATACCCGGCACGCCGCCGACACCGACGGAGCTTGCCAGCACACCTTGAGAAGAAATATACATTCCGGCCAGCCCGGAGCTGACCATCGCAATGATAAACGGGAATCTGTATCGCAGATTCACTCCGAAGATGGCAGGCTCTGTAATACCGAGATAAGCAGAAATCCCTGATGTGAGGGAAAGGCCTTTTTGTTTCTCATCTTTCACGATAAACATCATGGCCAGCGCAGCCGAACCTTGTGCGATATTAGAAAGCGCCAGCATCGGCCATAAAAATGTGCCGCCAAGCTTTGAGCCGATGAGCTGCAGGTCGACTGCAAGAAACGTGTGATGCATGCCGGTAATGACGAGCGCTGAGTAGAAACCGCCATATAACAAACCGCCCAGTGCGGCAAAAGAGCCAAACACCGAGATAAGCCCTGAAGTCAGCACGTTTCCGATCGCAAATGTAACCGGGCCGATAATGATAAAAGAAGCAAAACCTGTTACGAGAAGCGTAATCGGCGCAACAACGAGCAGCTGTATGCCCTCAGGTGTACGCTTTGTTAAAAACACCTCAATCTTCGCCAGCACATAGGATGCCAGCAAAATCGGGAGCACCTGTCCCTGATAGCCGACTTTCTGCACCTCAAGGCCGAACAAATTCCATACCGGGATCTTTCCGCTTTGTTCTGCGGCGCCATATCCCCACGCATTCAGCAAATCAGGATGCACGAGCATAACGCCAAGCACAATGCCAAGGAGCGGATTGCCGCCGAACCGTTTGACCGCAGACCAGCCGATTAACGCAGGCAGAAACGTAAAGGCCGTGCCCGCAATCAGGTTAATCATATTAGCGAGATCCGCCCACTGCGGATAGACCTGCACAATCGACTTTGTACTGAAGAAAATGCCCTGCGCCGTTAAAATGTTATTGATCCCCATCAAGAGACCCGCCGTGACAATCGCAGGCAATATCGGAATAAAAATATCTGCAAGCGTTTTCACAGCACGCTGCAAAGGATTCATATTTTTTTCTGAAGCCTTCTTCACTTCATCCTTTGTTGACTCGCCAATCCCCGTTTCCTTGACCAGTTCAGCGTACACTTTGTTGACCGTTCCCTGGCCGATCACGACCTGAAACTGCCCGTTTGTCGAAAACGACCCCTTTACAACGTCAATCTGATCAAGTTCCTCTTGATCAACCTTGCTTTCATCTATTAATGCAAAACGCAAACGTGTAACACAATGAGTTGCCGCTGCAATATTTTCAGCACCGCCGACTGCTTCGACAATCTGCCGTGCCGATTTGTTCAGTTCCCCCATGCCAACCCCTCCGTATCCGTTTTTATAACTTGTATATACAACTTATGACTATATTGTATTCCTGTATATACATGTAGTCAACCATTTTTTATAGCGCTTTCATCCTAGTCCAGGAATATCTGAAACAGACAGACAAGGTTACTCTAAAAGTCACAAGCACTTATTGAATAAGACATTGAAAAAGCAGGATAAACGCGATAAAGCGCTTAAGCTCATCAAAGAGCTTGAAGAACATCAGGACAGACCGATCTCTCCCGATTTAAAGGAAAACCTCGATACTCTGACCTTATTAACAGAAGGCTGCTTAAACATCGTATTTAGACAATTTGATTTTGGAAACGGGCTGTGCGGATTTATTTATATCGAAGGAATTGTAAAATCTGAACATATTCAGGATCACGCCCTCCGTCCTTTCTTGAGGCATCTGACGGATCAGATAGATGAACATGAAGAGTCGCTGCAAAACACATTATCGATTTCAAGCGTTGCGTCAGAAACTAGTGTAAGCAAAGTGGCTGCATCCATCATTGAGGGGAACGCGGGTTTATTTGCAGACGGGCATTCAAAATGCCTGATTTTAAAAATAAAAGGCGGTCAAAGAAGAAGCATTGAATAACCGATAACAGAATCAACCATTAGAGGATCAAGAGAGGGCTTCACTGAAAGCTTCAGGGTATAATGTTCAGCACGGCTGATTCCTTTCCCCGCCATCATAGAAGCATTGATTATGGAAATTTCTTTTGAGGCTCTCCGTGAAGAGGGATGCGCCTGCCGAAAACCGTTGGCCAGACGGTCAGCATTCTCGGCGCTCTTGTCATTGGGACAGCCGCTGAAGCGGAAATTGCGTCTGCCCCCATGGTGATTGTCGTATCCTGGATCGTTCAGACCTGATCATCGCACCCTTATGGATTCCGATCATTATGGTGAAGATAGCCGGTTCGCTTTATATTGTGGTATATGGGCTTTCCTTCTTACACTCAAAAATCGACCTGAAAGCCATGTATACACCAACCGGCATGTTTTCGCTTGTATGCAGCTTTTGGTTCTTCCTGAATACAAATCAGCTGATCGACTTTAATAGAATCAAGCCGATCATTAATAAGGTGATTTCTTTTTTGCTGCCTTTATTCATCTATTTGATCATCAAAAGCAAAGCGATGTTCGGCGCCAAAGCAAAACGCTAAGAATTTTTGGCTTCTTTTGTTTGATAAACAGGGTCCTGTTTCGTTTTCCCTCTATCTTTCAGGTAATACTGTTCAGATGTAAAAAATTCGGTATATAGCGCTTTTACCTTTCTGCTCAATAACAGCAGCGCAATCACATTCGGGACAACAATAAAAACTAATGCTAAGTCCAATATGCCCCAGATGGCTTTTGCTCCGCCTGCGGCACCTATGATAATAGCCGCTAAATAAACGAATTTGATCACGTGTCCTGCCAGCCGCCCGAACAGAAATTCAGCTTGCTTTACGCCGTAAAAAATGACAACCATAATGGTCGATACAACAAAGAAAACGAGAGAAACCGAAACGAAATACCCTCCGCCAGAACCAAAATAGTGCTGAAATGCGGCCGTCGTCAGTGCTGCCGGATCATTTGAGGCATTCTTCCCTGTCCAGACACCGGATGAAAGGACGATAAAAGCCGTGGTGGTGCAGATGATTAAAGTGTCAATGACAATTCCGATCACAGACCAGAACCCTTGCCTTACAGGGTGATCAGTCTTTGCCGCCGCATGTGCAATCGGGGCTGTTCCCATTCCGGCTTCATTAGAATACAGACCGCGGGCAAATCCCCAGCGAACGGTTTCAGCCAGGGCAGCACCAGCGAATCCTCCAACTGCTGAAGAAGAGGTAAACGCATTCGAAAAGATAAGAGAGAAAAACGCCGGCACTGATGAAAGATTCATCAGAACAATCAGGAGACCGGCTCCCACGTATGCCCCTGCCATAAGAGGCACGACAAACTCTGTTACTTTTCCAATCCGCTTTACCCCTCCTATTACCACTAACCCGATCAAAAACGCAATGCCGATTCCCGCATATATTTTATTGAAAGAAAATGTTTCGGCAAGAGAGACTGAAACCGAATTCCCCTGAACCATAATGCTCGGAATCAGCTCCACGATCAGCGCAACAGAGAAAAATACGCCGAGCCATTTCATGTGCAGCCCTTTTGTTATGTAATACATCGGTCCCCCGACAAATTCCCCCTGCTCATTTTTTTCTCTGTAATGAACAGCAAGCACACTTTCAGAAAACTTAATCGCCATGGCAAATAAGGCTATAAGCCACATCCAAAAAACCGCTCCGGGTCCGCCAAACATAATAGCGGCAGGCACCCCGACAATGTTCGCCGCACCGATCGTTGAGCTGAGGGCTGACGTCAATGCCTGGAGCGGAGTGACTGTGCCCTCTCCTTTCGGCTTTTTTCCTACACTGCCGATCGTCTGCTTCAAAATGTATAAGGGGTAGCGAAATTGAAAACATTTCAGCAAAATGGTGAAGTACAATCCCGTCCCCGTCAGCAAGATGATTAGCGGCGGACCCCACAGCCAATCAGATATACGCTCTATCCATTCCAATAGTTGTTCCATCCCATCACCCTTTTTTCGTTTATGAGTCATTTCCCCACAGACGGTTAAACATAAACCTTTTAGACAGAGACCACTGGAACACAAAGAGGATGGCTTGTATCAATCGCCATCCTTCAGACAAGACAAATCAGCTGGAAGAAGGTCTGTTTCGTCCAAGCCGGTCATATACTTTATTCTTATAAAAAGCGGACGCTGGCTTTGAAAACATGCCTTTTTTTTCAACAAGCTTATCAAGCAGCATCTGCTTTTCGTTTTTTTTTCTGATTAATTGCTCACGTTCTTTTTCGTCATAGCATTTTGCGATTAAATGGTCGATGGTCATGAGCTCTTTTTTGAGCGCGCCCTCGTCCTCTGCCATTCCCGCATTTTTTAACATACGGTAGCTCATGCGAAGCGATTCCGGCAAGTGTGCCGCGTCATCCTTTGGCAGCGGTTTTCCCATTCCCGGAAGGTTTTCAAATTCTCCGTCTTTGATGGCACGCTTAATTTTATCTTCAGACACAATATGGGAAAAATCCATCAGTTCACCTCTTTTCATTTATTTCCTTATATTTTATCATACACCTCCCTAAGTACCATTTTATTCCTGTATTTCTAGAAAGAAACCTTATTTTACATTTAGCAATATGTCAAGCGAAACGTTGATTCGACGGCGTTTTTCGCCACTTTCTCCACCCGACGATTTTCACTTTTCTAATCCGCTGATTCGTGTTATATTGGATACGTTCGTTTTTTCTATCGTTTCGCTCGAACTGTGATCGGAAAAAAGGAGTGTAACAATGAAAACATTTATAAAAGAAAGAGGACTGGCCTTCTTCTTAATTGCGGTCGTCCTGTTATGGATCAAAACGTATGTCGGTTATGTCCTGAACTTCAACTTAGGAATAGACAACACGATACAAAAAATATTGCTTTTTGTGAATCCTTTAAGCTCAAGCTTGTTCTTTCTTGGCTTTGGACTCTTGTTCAAGAAAAAATTACAGCAGACAGCCATTATAGTGATTCATTTTTTAATGTCTTTTTTACTGTACGCAAACATTGTGTACTACAGATTTTTCAATGATTTTATTACAATTCCGGTCATTATGCAGGCTAAAACAAACGGCGGCCAACTCGGTGACAGCGCATTTTCGCTGATGAGACCGACTGACGCCTTTTACTTTATCGATACGATCATTCTGATCATCTTGGCGATCAAAGTGAACAAGCCTGCCGAAACGTCCAGCAAAAAATCGTTCCGAATCGTTCTTGCATCTTCGATTCTTGTGTTCTTAATCAACCTGGCAGTTGCGGAATCAGACAGACCTGAATTGCTGACAAGATCATTCGACCGAAACTATCTTGTGAAATACTTGGGCACGTACAATTTTACGATTTATGACGCTGTGCAGAATATCAAGTCCAACAGCCAGCGCGCGCTTGCCGATTCCAGCGACGTGACGGAAGTGGAAAACTACATGAAAGCCAATTACGACGTGCCGAATAACGTGTATTTCGGCAAAGCGGAAGGAAAAAACGTCATTTACGTTTCACTTGAATCTTTGCAGTCATTTATCATTGATTATAAAATTGACGGCAAAGAAGTCACACCATTCTTAAATAAACTGGCACACGATAACGAAACGTTCTACTTTGATAACTTTTTCCACCAAACGGGACAAGGTAAAACATCTGATGCGGAATTTATGATGGAAAACTCTCTGTACCCGCTGGCTCAAGGTTCAGTTTTCGTAAACAAAGCGCAAAACACGCTTCAATCCGTTCCAGCGATTCTGAAGTCTAAGGATTACACATCTGCTGCGTTCCACGGAAACACGCAGACGTTCTGGAACCGTAACGAAATGTACAAAGCGGAAGGCATCGATAAGTTCTTCGATTCTGCCTACTATGACATGAACGAAGAAAACACGAAAAACTACGGCATGAAAGACAAACCGTTCTTTAAAGAATCAATGCCGCTGTTAGAAAGCCTGCCGCAGCCGTTCTATACGAAGTTCATTACCCTATCTAACCACTTCCCATTCGGAATGGATGAGGGTGATACAGACTTCCCGGCTGGAGACTTTGGTGACTCTGTCGTCAACAACTACTTCCAGTCAGCCCATTACCTTGATCAGTCCATTGAACAATTCTTCAATGACCTGAAAAAAGACGGGTTATATGATAAATCGGTTATTGTGATGTACGGAGACCATTACGGCATCTCTGAAAACCACAATAAAGCGATGGCTAAAGTTCTTGGCAAAGATGAAATCACTGATTATGACAACGCCCAGCTTCAACGGGTGCCGCTCTTTATCCACGCTGCCGGCGTGAAGGGCCAGCAAGTTCATAAATATGCCGGAGACGTCGATGTGGCTCCTACCATTCTGCATTTGCTCGGAGTGGACACGAAAGACTACCTGATGTCCGGTTCTGATATTTTATCTAAAGAACACCGTGAAGTGATTCCGTTCCGTAACGGAGACTTTATTTCACCGAAGTACACGAAAGTATCCGGCAAGTATTACGATACGAAAACCGGAAAAGAGCTTGATGAAGCTGAAATCGACAAGTCAGAAGACTCACTCGTCAAGAAGGAACTTGAAATGTCCGATAAAATCATAAACGGAGACCTGCTGCGGTTCTATGAGCCGAAAGGTTTTACGAAGGTGAACCCTTCCGATTATGATTACACAAAACATGACGAAGATTCTTCCGAAACGTCAACGGATGATGAAGATAAATAAGAAAAAGCAGAGAGGCTAGCCTCTCTGCTTTTTCTATTTCACCGCAGCTCTCAATTCCTCCGCTGCAAATTCGACATTCGGGCCAATGATCACTTGAACCGATTGCCCGCCTGATTTGACGACCCCTTTTGCGCCTGCTTTCTTTAGCAGCGTTTCATCCACTAAAGCGGTATCCTTCACAGTCAGCCGCAGTCTTGTGGCGCAATGATCAATGGTTTGAAGGTTTTCTTTTCCGCCGAGCCCTTTCAGCATGATGTTTTCATTGACATCCTGAACAGTATTTTCATCCAGCACTTCATCCACATCATCGTCTTCGCGTCCCGGCGTTTTTAAATTCAATGCCTTAATCAGTACATAAAACACGATAAAATAGACAGCCGCATAGCATATACCTACCAGAAGCAGCAGCAGCGGTTTTTCTGCAATTCCGTAGCTGAGCACATAATCAATGGCTCCGGCTGAAAAAGAGAAGCCTGAGCGGATGCCGAGCCAGTTGACGATAAATAAAGACAGCCCGGTTAAGACCGCATGAACAGCGTATAATAGCGGAGATAAAAACATAAATGCAAACTCAATCGGCTCTGTAATCCCTGTGATAAACGCAGTCAAGGCAAACCCGATCATCATTCCAGCAGTTGCTTTCCGTTTTGACGGCTTTGCAGTCGCAACCATAGCTAGACACGCCGCCGGAAGACCGAACATCATGATTGGGAAGAATCCGGTCATATATGTCCCTGCTGTCGGATCTTTCGCGAAAAAGCGCGCCAGATCTCCTGTCACTCCGTTATATTCTCCGAATTGGAACCAGAAAATATTGTTCAGCACGTGGTGAAGGCCAAGCGGGATTAACAGCCTGTTGAACAGGCCGAATATGCCAGCCCCGATGCCGCCGAGCCCAAGCATCCATTCTCCAAACTCGTTAATGCCCGATTGAATCGGCGGCCAGACAACTCCGAATATGCCTGCTAAAATGATCGTAATAATGGCTGTTACAATCGGCACAAGCCGTCTGCCGCTGAAGAATCCAAGATATTCAGGCAGCTTTGTATCCTTAAAGCGATTATAGGTGTAGCCGGCAATTAAACCAGCAATGATTCCCCCAAATACCGCCATGTTGTTTGTTTTATCAATTGTCTTTGTCGCCGCGTCAAGCATCAGATATGATATTGCTCCTGACAACCCCGCGGCCCCATTGCTGTCCTTTGAAATGCCAATGGCAATTCCGATCGCGAAAATAAGCGGCAGATGATCAAACACCGCCGTCCCCGCTTGATAGACAAACGGGATATTAAATAAATCCTCTCTGCCAAGCGCAAGGATAATCCCGACTGCAGGCAGAACCGCAATCGGGAGCATAAATGACTTCCCGAGTTTTTGTAAAAATGAAAGCATACCCATCCCCCTCATACCCCTTTTTTTCAAATATACCATATAGGATATCTAGTGATCTATACCAATTTTCCCAGGGTATTTCTTTTTTCTCAGGTCCGTGTGTTTCCTATTTTTAAGACAGTTGTGGTAAGCTTAAACTAGATTATTTAAAAAGAAAGCGGGAATGACAGATGATTGTAACAAACGATCAAGAATTAGAAGGCCTGAAAAAAATCGGAAGAATCGTCGCGCTGGCGCGTGAAGAAATGAAACGGAAGGCAGAGCCCGGCATGAGCACAAAAGACCTTGACCTTATCGGAAAAGCGGTGCTTGATGAACATGGCGCCGTTTCAGCACCTGAGAAAGAATACGACTTTCCGGGTGTGACATGCATCAGCGTAAATGATGAAGTGGCCCACGGCATACCAAGCACTTCCAAAATTTTAAAAGCGGGAGATCTTGTGAACATTGACATCTCCGCTGAATTTGGCGGCTTCTATTCCGACACAGGCATCTCATTTGTGCTCGGTGAAGGAGAAGAACGCCTTCATAAGCTTTGCCAATGCGCGGAAGACGCTTTTCAGAAAGGGCTGCAGCAGGCAAAAGCAGGAAAGCGCCAAAACCAAATCGGAAGAGCCGTTTATCATGAAGCACGCTCTCAAGGCTTTACCGTCATTAAAACCCTGACCGGCCACGGAATCGGCAGAAGCCTGCATGAAGCGCCGAACCACATCATGAACTATTATGATCCGTTTGATAACGCGCTTTTCAAAAACGGCACAGTCATCGCCCTTGAACCGTTTATTTCAACGAAAGCGGAAACGATTGTTGAAGCTGGAGACGGCTGGACGTTCAAGACACCGGATAAAAGCATGGTTGCCCAAGTTGAACACACCATCGTTATCACAAAAGATGAACCGATTATTCTGACAAAACTGTAAAACACATTCCGGGCTGCCGGATGGTTTAACCTCCTCCAATTGCAGGTAAAACATCACTATTCGCAGGAGGAGGTATGGCAATGAACAGAGATCAAGAAAAAATCCAAATTGAAAACGAAATGAATGCAATGCATGGCGCAACAAAAGAAGAAATTTTAAAAGACTTTGAGGAATTTAAAGACTACTTGAGTAAACAAGTTAACAGAGGCAAAAAGCTGGGATTGGATGACGGCAAGCTTGTGAAAAGCGCCGCGATCCTGGGAGACTACCTCGCTAAGCATGAAGAGCCGCACAACAGTGAAGAAATGCTGCTGCAAGAGCTTTGGGGTGTTGCGGATGAAGATGAGAAAAAACATTTGGCACAGCTGCTGGTCAAATTGGTTGATAAGCAATAAAAATACGAGCCGGGCGCATATGCTGCCCGGCTTTCTTGATATTGTGCAGCCCGGCTCTTCCAGATATGCTACACTACTATTATGTCTGTGAAAGGAGCCTTTATCTGCATGTGGTTTATTATTTTTGGCATCATTTTTTTCATTGAAGGCATCATGATGACCGTTTACGGCGTGAAGAAAAAAAACGGGATGCTCACATATATCGGCATTGTTTTCAGCATTATGACATTCGGCGTTGTCATGATCAAACTAACCGGCCATTAAATCATATTCAGCTTTTACTCGGCATATACATACAGAAGAACATTCGTACAGCTAGTGCGAAAGGCTCAGTTTTTCCCGCATCTCTTTTCAGCATCTTTCCATAGATGTTACAATGCCAATCGCTTGGTAAAACCCTCTCCATTGGGAGAGATAGGGAAAGGAGTTTTCTGACATGCATTACGGCAGTAAAGGCTGGTATGTTGAAGAATTAAAAAAGCAGGGGATCACGCACCACGAAGGAAGAAAGCTTCAAAGCTATAAAACCTATTTTCTTGCCAACCTGCTTGAAACAAAGAAAAAATGATCATAAGAATGGTAAAGCCGCGCTCGTTGATATGCGCGGCTTTTTTCTATTCAATAGGCAGCAGCCTGTCCCTTTTTTTCATAAAGGACGCTCTCCAGCTTTCCGACAGTGTGTCTTCACTTAAAATCCGTTCAATGGCGGCGAGATTTTTTGCATCATGGTAGTTGATGCGATTTGCGAATTGGACTGATATGTCTTCTCACCCTAGGACAGCAATTCCAGTTTGGCGCCGGGAGCCACCCTGCCCTCTTCCAGCACGCGAAAATAAAAGCCGGTATAGCCGGTTTGCTGAACCTTGAGCACCATTTCCTTTACGCCCAACTTTTTCGCCAGCTTTACACACGGCTGGCGCGGCTGGCTGACCTGAACAACAGCTTCATCAAGCTTGAACACATCCCCGATGCAAACGTTCTCCTCGGTCAGGCCCGCGACCGTCAGATTTTCACCAAATGCGGCGCTTGGCAACGGTCTTGAGAGAAGCTCTCTCCAAAACGGATAATGTTCGGCCGGGTAGACACAGACAGCCTTATCAGATCCGCCGTGATTCACGAGATCCGCCTGTCCGTCACCTTCAAAGTTTTCCCGATACAGCATAACAGAGGATTCAGCGGGCTGCTTCATGATGCCGGTTTCGATTTTTTTGCCGTCATACTCAAGCGTCTGCGGCTTTCCGAGATTAAGAGAAAGAACTGGATAGTGCAGTGACTTCATACGAGCACATCCCCTTTACAGGTTGTAAAATGATTGATTATCATAAAAAGAAAAGGTGGTTTTTACATGCTTCAATACCGAATCGTTGCAGGCGGCCGGGTTCAAGGTGTGGGCTTTCGCTATTTTGTTCAAATGGAAGCCGATAAGCGAAAACTGGCCGGCTGGGTCAAAAACCGTGATGACGGACGTGTCGAGATTTTGGCAGAAGGCCCGGAAAACGCCTTACAATCATTTCTTGAGGCTGTAAAGAAAGGCAGCCCTTTCTCTAAGGTTACCGACGTCTCTGTCACAGAATCCCGCAGCCTTGAAGGCCATCATCGATTTTCCGTTGTTTACTCGTAAGGCTTATCCTGATAAAAGTAATTCGGCTTAACGATTGAGTTGTCATAGGAACGGTGGAAGATATGCGTGGCAGCGGGTGAAATCGGCGGAATCAGCCACGTCCAGTCCCCCGTCAGCTTTCTGCCCGCTTCTTCCTCCTGTTCTTCAAACCGTTTAAACTGGCTTGCGGCCGTATGATGGTCAACGATGCTGACACCTTGCTTTTTATACGAGTGCAGTACAGCTTTATTCAATTCAACAAGCGCTTGATCCTTCCATAAATCCGTATTGTAATCAGTAGAAATGCCGATAACGGACGCCACTTTTTTGAGCTTGTCATACCGCTTTTCATCTGCCAGATTTCTTGCTCCGATCTCCGTGCCCATATACCAGCCATTAAACGGCGCAGCATTATAATGAATGCCCCCGACCTCAAGCTTCATATCAGAAATAATCGGCACGCCGTACCATTTCAGCTCCAGATCAGAAAACGCTTCGATTTCAGGATGTGTGATTGGAACCTCGATTACAAGTGAACGCGGCAGCTCATACCAGACCGGCTGTTCGTCGCCTTTCATGCGAAAAATGAGCGGTAGCAGGTCAAAATCCGTTCGTTCTCCGCGCCAGCCAAGCTGCTCGCAGGCTGCGGTCAGGGAACGGGAAGCCGGGTCACCGATTCTTTCCCCGTCTGATACATATCCAGCGTACCGGATCAGCTGATGATTCCAGATTTCGACTTGCTTTTCACCCTTCTCTTCCGGAGGGAAAATCGTAATGCTCGGCCTGATTTTCCCGTTATTGGTGGCGGTTTCTATGTGATGAAAGAGGGCGTCCCGCACATCCTCCTTCGTCCGGACGTCACGTCTGTCGATGACATTCAGCGAATTCCAGAACAATCTGCCGATGCAGCGGTTGCTGTTTCTCCAAGCCATTTTCGCCCCGTGCTCGATTTCTTCCTTCGTATGTACATAGCTTCCGGTCCGGTCAATTTCACTTTTAATGCCATCGAGACGGTCTTTCACTTCCTCCTCCTTTCCCAATTCCTGATAGCATGCGGCAATAAACGCTTTCGCTTCGTTCCAGAGTATTTCTTTTTCTTCCAACAAACTCTCCCCTTCAAATCGCATTCATGCTTTTCATTGTATCGTTTTTAAGCCGGAAGACAAATGATTTTTCTGTATCTTCTTGGAAAACAATAAAAAACACCCGTGTGTCCGCGGGTGTCAAAGAGACGATAAACGATTTGCCAATTCAATTAAGTCACTGCGAAAGTTTTTGCCGGTCATCGGTATGCCATGCCCCGTCAGCAGTGCTTCCGGTTCAAGGCCGGCAAGCTTCTGAATGGATTCGGCAGCAGTCCCTGTGTCAGGCGTGAAATAAGCCGGCGGCCCATGAAGCTCCTGTTTTTGAATCAAGACGTCTGCCATTTTCTCCTGTTCCACTGTAATGACTGCATCACCTGCCACAAGCACGCGCCCGTCCTCGCGGAATAACGAAATATGGCCGGGTGTGTGTCCGGGAGTCGCAATCCACATCCACTCGTCAAGAAACGGTACAGAGCCGTCTTCCGGCAGTGCCTGCACATGTGAGGAAATATCGATGGAGTGCCGCGGAAACAGCGGCGACAGTTTGGCGACCAGCCCGCTCTTACTGTCAGGACGAGCCGGAGGATAATCCTCTTTACCTGTTACATAAGGCATTTCCCGAGAATGGACATAAACAGGAACATCCCAATGCTCAAGGATTTCTTCTATCGCCCCGATATGATCAAAGTGCCCGTGTGTGAGGATAATCGCCTTCAGCTGAAAATCATCGCCGAATCTTTGTTTGGCTTCATTTACAATCATGCCGGCTGATTGAGGCATGCCGGCATCAATTAAAACAAATGAGCGAGGTTCAGAAGGCAGCTGAATAAAATAGACATTCGCAATTTGCACGGTCAGGCCGTGCACCCCTTTTGCCGCTTCGAACCCCGTTCCGCTTCTGACTGAAGTCATCGGCATATAAGGATCACTCATGATGACACCTCCGGTATGTTGTATGCCGTTAGTGTGTGTCATTACGCCTGAATTATCATACGGAAATAGAGATCGCACCGATCAATAGAGCGATAGCCGTCATGACGATCACTGCGAGAACCGCCCATTTCAAGGCGAATTTTTGATGGTCGTCAATAGAAACTCCGACAAGTCCGACAAGCAAATGAGTGGACGGCACAAGCGGGCTAAGCATATGAATCGGCTGGCCGATAATAGAGGCTCTGGCAATTTCCACTTTATCCACACCGTATGCGACAGCCGTTTCTGATAAAATCGGCAGCACCCCGTAGAAATACGCGTCATTCGGCATCAGGAATGTGAAAATGCCGCTTGTTAAGGCCACAATCGCCGGGATCAACCCGCCCATTTGTTCAGGAATCATAGATACGAGCGAAATCGCCATTTCATCAACCATTTTGGTGCCTGTCAAAATCCCCGTAAACACCCCCGCAGCAAAAATCATGGAGCCGATGGCCAGCACGTTGCTGGAGTGCGCTGCGATGCGCTGTCTCTGATGCTCAAGGTTTGGATAATTCACAATCAGTGCAATACAGAACGCAATGACAAACAGTACGGTTAAACTGACTTTACCCGATACCAAACATCCTATTAAAGAAAGCGTTAACAATAAATTAAACCACCAAAGCTTCGGCCGCTTCCACTCATCTTCAACCGCAGCCGCCGGTTCATTGGCATTGGCCGGCTGTTTCAGTTCAATCACACCAAGGCGCTTTCGTTCCGCTTTTCCAAGCACATACGCAACCGCCACCATACAAAGCATTCCGCTTGCAATGACAGGAATCATCGGCCCTGTAAGCTCAGCTGGATCAACTCCCAGCGCGCTCGCCGCCCGCGGCGTCGCGCCACCCCACGGAATCGTGTTCATGATTCCCATGCCGACTCCCGCGATTCCCGCCAGGATAATCGGCCGGATGCCAAGCAGCAGATAGAGCGGAAGCATTGCGCTTGTCGTAATCATATAAGTAGTCGAGCCATCTCCGTCCAAGGCGACGAGCATCGTAAGAACCGCTGTCCCGACAACAATTTTTAACGGGTCGCCTTTGACCATGCTTAAAATTTTGCCAACCATCGGATCAAACAGCCCTGTATCAATCATAATTCCAAAATATAAGATCGCAAACATAATCATGACCGCAGTCGGCGCGACTTGCTGAATCCCCGAAATCATCATATCCCCAACTTCAGTAAATCCAAATCCGGCGATAAGTGCAAACACAATCGGCGTCAAAACTAATGCTGTCAAAACAGAAAGCCGTTTTGTCATGATCAATGCCATAAACACGAGCATCATGAGAAAGCCTAAAATTGCTAACACATCCATTCCCCCTTAAATGAATCCGCTTACATTTTTCTCCCTTACTCCCCTTCTTGCCTTTTTGCCATCGTATGGGAAAACCACTCGCAAGTAAATAATTTGGTTTTTATGTATTTTTAATTTTTTATAACCGTTTTGTTCTTTTTGATCATTTTTGGGCACATCAAAAAGATCCCGGAATGCCGGGATCTTAATTCCCTGTCATAATGCTTTGGTAAAAAGCGGATTGCTGGTCAAGAAACCGTTTCGTTTCCCTGCTGTTCAAATAAAAGCTTTCCCAGTCCAGTTCATTTATTTTCCGCTTCCACTCAGGCGAGGATGTGACCTTCTTTAGCGCTTGATCCCAGAAAGAAATCTCTTCCTCCGACATGTTTTTCGGACCCAAAACCCCTCTCCAATGTGAAAAAACAAACGGAATCCCCTGCTCTTTCCACGTTGGTACATCAGGAAAACCGGGAAGTCTTTTATCAGACGTTACAGCAGCTAACATGATATCGCCGTGCCGCTCATATGGTTTCGCTTCAGAAAGTGTCATTGAAGCCGCTTCTATCTCATGTCTGATCAGCGCCTGAATGAGCTGTTCACTGCTGTCATACTGCAAAAATTGAATGTCAAAAGAGTCAATGCCGTACATATCTGCCGCTCTGACGAACGAGAGCTGATCATCATTGCCAAGGCCCGGGGCAAAGCCGATTTTCACCTTGCCGGGATGCATCTTAATCTCGTTCAGCAAATCCTTGCCATTAGTTAACGCCGATCCTTTTGGCAATGCAACCGTCTGCCATTCCTTGGAGAGAATGGCGAGCGGAGTAAAATCGTCAATTTTCAATTTGCTTTGCCCAAGAAGATCATTGCTCAGTATTAAACTGGACGTCATGCTGATGGTCTGTTTGCTGCTTTCGTTGACATATTTCCAGCCTTTATCTCCCCCGCCGCCGGGTTTATAGACGATATGAACCTCATCCTTCACGATCTGCTTCTTCCTCAAAACAGCTTGGATCGCCTGCGCTGTGACATCCCAGCCGCCAGAAGGTTCAGCGGGGACGACAATTTCAATCGGCCCGTCAGGCAGGCGCGGCGCAGCCGCCTGCCTGATGTCCCCCTGCATAAAGACCAATAAAGCAATCAATAGAATCATACATTTTTTCATATCTAGTCCGCCGCCAAATAATATTTTCTCTCCGGCCTGCCGATAATCCCGTATTCAAGCTCGGCTCTTGCTTCATCCTTTGCCACAAGGTACTCGGCATAGCGGCGGGCAGTCGTTCGTGACGCTCCCATTTTTTCTCCAAGCTCTTCCGCTGTCAATCCTTCTGACGCAGTTCGAAGCGCTTCCTTAATTTTTCGCAGTGTAATCGAATTAATGCCTGTCGGCAAATCCTCTGCCGGCAAAGATGTCTTCACACTGTTCCCGAAAATATGATCAATCATGGATTGGCTGACCTCTGGCTGAGACAAAAGCAGCTTCCTTTTTTCTTTATACTGAAGCAGCACCTGTCTGAACTTGTCAGCCGTTACGGGTTTGATCAAATAGTGGGCAATCCCTGCCCTGAGCGCTTCCTGCAAATGACGGGTTTCTGTAGCCGCTGTGATAATCATAATATCCACTTCAGGAAATCGGCTTCGTAGCTCAGGAATCAATGTGGTCCCAAGCTCGTCCGGCATATAAATATCCAGCAAAAGCAAATCAGCCTTTTGTTTCTCCAAAAGCGCCATTGTTTCTTTGGCATTGGCCGCCTTGCCGATAATCTTGAATCCATCAAGCTGTTCAATCAATCTCTCATGGATTTGCGCAACCCGAAAATCATCCTCCGCAATCGCGATGTGAATCAAATGGATTCCCCCTTTATTCCTCCTTCGGTATAAACACAGTGAATACCGCACCGCCAGTTTTTTGATTCGCCAGTTCGATCCAGCCGCCCAGTTCACGCACTGAGTCTTTCACATTGGCCAGACCGTAGCCTCTCTTCATCCCCTTTGAGGAATAACCTCTTTCAAACACAGCTTCTGTCTTATCAAGCGGTACACCAGGCCCTGTGTCTGATACTTCGATGACAATATCACGGCCCATATCCGTGATGAAAAACAATACCTCCCTCACGCTTTGATCCGCTACAGCTTCGAAAGCGTTATCAATTAAGTTGCCGATAATCGTAATGAGATGAGACAAGCCGATATGTGCAGGAAGAGGCGCGAGCGAGCTGTTCTCATCAATAGAAAGCTTGACCTTCTTTTCCGATGCTTTGCTTATTTTTCCTAACAAAATCGCCTGCACCTGCTGCGAATGGATGTTATGGAATAAAATATCATGCTGCTCATTTTGTATCGCGTATTCCTCTTTAATCAGATCAATGGCTTCATCATACTCACCAAGCTCAAGCAGCCCTAAGATCGCGTAAAGCTTATTTGAAAATTCATGGGTCTGCGCCCTAAGATCCTCTGAATATTTGCGAACCTCTGTCAGTTTATCGATCAGCTTTTTCAGCTCTGTTTTCTCCCGAAAGCTTACGACAATCCCATACGCCTGCCCGCCTTGAGTCATCACTTTCGTATTGATAATAAAAGTTTGATCATTGACGTTTACCTCTTGGTTCGGCAGCATTTCTCCTTGCTCAAGCACACTCTTCAGCTTGGCTCCCGGCATAACGTCATCAATAGGGAGATTGATCACAGGCTCGGGAAGCTTTAGCATCTCGGCCGCCGATACATTCATCATGGTGACGACGCCTTCACGATTGGTGGCAATGATCCCTTCTCGAATTGCGAAAAGCATTGCATTCCTCTCCCGATAAAGAGCCGCGATCTCATGCGGCTCAAGGCCAAGCGTATCCTTCCTGATGCTTTTCGCCAGTGCGGCGGCACCGGCAAATCCAAGCAGCAGCACAAGCACAGCGATCACACTCAAGTTTCTCAGATGCTTTTTGATGCTTTGTTCTGTCTCGGTTTGCAGAAAATCAACAGACACGCTGCCGATCACTTGGCTGTATCCGTTCTGCTCTTTAATAATCGGCGCGCTCCCCCTAATGACTCTTCGTCCATCCGCTTTTGTTTCAGAAACATGCGAGCCGCCAAACAAAATTTCTCTGCTGCGCTCCAGTTTCTTTTGGCCGCTTTTACCCGAGGCGCTCCGAATGTCTCCTTTTTCGTCCAACACATAAATGGCATACGCGCCAGTCTGTTCTTTCATTCGTTCAATGACCTCTTGCTTCTCAGCCGCATGTCCGCCTTTTCTCTCAATGAGCTCTTTAGCCGGCGGCATATAAGATATGGTTCTCGCAGTCTGAACCGCCAGCTGCTCTGCCTGTCTCCGTTGTTCCTGTGTATGCTGAACGGCTAACGTAATAGTCAGCACACCAATGACAAAAACCAGCAGAGCCGCAATCAGCCCCATTATTTTTGTTTGCAGGGAAAAATGGAACCGCTTTTTCACCACAGCACCAGCCGTCCTTTCTACCTAGATCATACCATTTTTCATAGGGAATTTTCTCATTTTTCAAAATCCATATCTTTGAAGGTAAACAATAGGAGGAAATATGTTTTGCAGATTAGTTGAATGAAGATAAGGGAATTGCTTTAAAATAAAAAAGGCAGACCGTGTCTGCCTTTTTCTTTCTACCATATTCCTAGTACTTTCCACCATAATCCGCCGATGACAAGCCATACGACAATATGGACGATCGACAGGATAAATCCGATGGACCACCATTTGCTTTGCGGAACGTAGCCTGCTCCGAAGAAGACTGGAGCCGCTCCAGCACCGTAGTGAGTCGTTGACCCGAACAGGTTGCTGAAGAATGCGAGGCTCAGTGCTGCTAAAAGCGGCGGTGCGCCCGCTGCCACGATCACAGCCAAAAATGCTGAATACATCGCGCTGATGTGGGCTGTCGCGCTTGCAAAGAAGTAGTGTGAATAGAAATACACAACAATTAAGATTAAGAATGCCACGATCCAAGAGAATCCTGATACAGAAGATTTCATGGCATTACTGAACCAAGACACCATGCCTAGCTCATTCAGGAAGTTGGCCAGCATGACAAGCGCCGCAAACCAAGTGAGCGTATCCCAAGCGCCCTGTTCTTTCTTAATATCATCCCAAGTCAGAACCTGTGATAATAATAGAACCGCCAAACCGATCAATGCGGTTGTGGTTGCGTCGATGTTGAAGCTGCCGCCAAAAATCCACAGCACAAGCACCAAAAGAAAAACGATAACCATGGAAAGCTCTGATTTTTTGAACGGTCCCATTTCTTTCAGTTTTTCTGTTGCGATTTTCGCCGCATCCGGTGTTTCTTTAATTTCCGGCGGATACAGCTTGTAAATCACAAGCGGTGTGATGATTAAGCTTACAAGTCCCGGTACAATCGCGGCAATTGCCCAGCTTGTCCATGTTAAGTCCACCCCTGCGACATCATGGGCCAGCTTGGCAATCAGCGGGTTCGCCGCCATCGCCGTTAAGAACATAGCAGATGTAATCAGATTCCCCTGAAAACCGGTTTTTAATAAGAATGCGCCGATTTTTCTCTCTGTTCCATTTGCCGGGCTTGATCCGAATGTTTCGGATAATGATCTGATGATAGGAAATATAATGCCTCCTGCACGCGCCGTATTACTTGGAATGGCAGGTGAAAGTATTAAATCACTGAACAGCAGTGAATAAGAAAGTCCAAGGGTTTTTTTCCCGAATTTCTGAACGAATACATACGAAATTCTCGCACCGAGCCCGGTTTTGATAAATCCCCGGGAAATAAAGAATGCGATAACGATAAGCCAGATGGTCTTATTCCCGAATCCGCTTAATGTATCCTCAATTGAAAGTGTTCCAGTTAGTGCAGTAACCGCCAATGCAAAAATTGCAATTGCACCCATTGGCAAGGGCTTGGAGATAAAGCCGATAATTGTCGCGACAAAGATCGCAAACAAATGCCAAGCTTTAGGTTCAAGTCCGGACGGAGCGGGAATAAACCAAATGATTAGTCCCACAGCGACAGTAATTAGCAATGGAACAAGCTTTACTGCTGACTGTTTTCCTGCGTCTTTTTCTGAAGCCATAAATAGGTCTCCTCCTATATACTTGTTTTCCGATCCCCTTTCCCATTCTACTCCTTAACTAAGTTAATAAACATTTTAATTAATTAAAAAACACAAAGGTGAGCAGCCCTTTGTGTTTTTACATTTCTTAATTTAGTTTACCCGCACCCGCTTGAGATATAACATTCGATTTTACATTCGCGGAAGCATCGATTGTGCCGTGCAGTGACGGTGTCCAGCCGACAGAAGAACTCAGCCCGTTTGCAGCCGATGCGCTGATCTGCGTGCCATTTAGAAGTGTACCTGAGTCATATAAAGCCGTTCCCCCGCTGAATACGCTGATCGTTTTAGCAGCTGGCAGTCCCGGTACGTCAATGACATTGTTTTGAGCGTAGATTTTAGATGATTTTCCGATTCCCCACGCATAGCTGAAGGCATAATCTGAGGAGCTTGTGCTGCCTTCATAATAGTTATTGTATACGTGAACCTGTCCGAAGCGGACTCTCGGTGCGCGCTGGACGATATTTTTGTAGTGGTTATGGTGAAGCGTAATTTTTAATTTGCCATCATCAGATGTTTTGCTGTCGCTTGATCCGAAAATGGAGCTTTTATCATGATCGTGATAATAGTTGTAAGACATCGTGATATAGTTAGCGCCGTTAGAGGCATCGGTTTGGCCGTCATGGTGCTGATATTTTCTGCCGAAATACTTTGGCGATGTGCTGTCCGGACGTGAGCCGTCATTAAATGTACAGTGGTCAATCCATATATGCGTGCCGCCGTTTATCGTGATGTTGTCGTATTGTGAGTTCCAGTTTCCTGAGCTGCCGTCAGTCGGATCCCATTGCGGAAAATAATCATAAGCATCCTGGAATTCGATGTTGCGGATGATGACATTATCACTCTTGATCTGGAAGTTTCCGCCCACGATTTTGGCATTTGTCCCAGAACCGACGATCGTCGTGTTTGCAGGAATATCCACCATGACTCGTGCTTTTTGATTTTTCTGAGAGCGTGCTCTCGCCTCTTCTAGTGTCCCCGACGGCTCCTTTTTGCCCCATGTGCTAGGATCATAGGCTTTCAAATATTTGTCCAAATCGTACTCTGGATCTTTATAATCATTTAAACCAAGCGGCTTCAGATTGTCATCGACGTTCATGTCAACCGTTCCCTTAATATAAATAATTTTTGGCGTTGTGTTGGTGTCCTTGCCTAATGCCGAGACAAGCTGGTTTCTGTTGCTGACGGTATACACATTCGAGGACGACGCTTTTGATCCGCCTGTTGTACCGGTCGAGTACGCGCCCCAGCCATCATTTGATCCTAATGTCTGATGGCCTAAATCCGCCGCGTTCGCGCCAGCTGGAGTCAACCCTAACAGCAGAGCCGTGGCTAACATCACTTTTTTCATTCACTATGAACCCCCATTTTCTATTTTGTGAGATTATATTCCAATTTCTCACAAAGATATGATAGCAAATTGAGGGACATCCAGAACCGAAAATGTTCCGCTATCTTATTGCGGCATTCTGCAAAACTACACCGCAAAGACCGCAAAAAAACCCAAAAAGCCGAAGTTGGCCTTTTGGGTTTTTTCCCTGCATTACGCCCAGGATTTCACTTTTTCATTATCGGTCACAAAGAGAAGCACTTTCCCTTCATCTAAACGTTTTTCGAATTGAGCGGCTTCATCCTCAGAAAAACCGATTTCATGAATTTTATTGCGGAGCTCGTCCCCTTTTTTATTAAACACGTTTCCTACCGCATGCTTGATACCCGTTTCTTTGGCTCCGATCGTGTTGGCGTTCGTGTTGTCTGCCAGCCGTTCCGTTCTGTCATCGTCGTGAGCTAAGACGTATACATCTTCTTTCGCAACACCCATTTGCTGTAATTCTTCTACATCCTTCATGAGCTGTTCGTCGTTTGTATACTCTTTTACAACTGGTTTCATTCCGACATTCCTCCTTCATGATTACTATATTTCTTTCATACCCGATCACCTATGGACGAAACAGATTCCAGAACATTGAATAGAAAAACAGGAAGAATGGTAGTAGCCATTTATTTTCGGCCCATGATAAAGTGGTAGGAACGGAACTATTTTCAGAAAAGTCAAAATCAAAGAGAAACCGCTGCGCGGAGCAAACGATCATGAATTGCACTTTATCCGTACAAGCAGGAGGTATGTCTAATGCAATATTTTTCACCAGAACAGCAATATAATGCATGGGTTGTGAGTGATTTAGTCAAACAGATTTTTCATCAGCGATCCGGCTGTTCACCCGGAATTCACGAGCTTGCGGTCTTTGCTGAGGAACATTTTCATATCGATATCGACTTTGTTTTCTCGATTATTATGAATATCGGCGACATTGAATTCGCACTCGCAGAAGAAATAGAAAAGAAATTGTCCGGCTATCTCGGCGCTCTCCTTCCATATGTCAACGCTGAAATGCTCGAAACCTCTAAAACCAATGCCAATGCGTTTTTATCCCGCAGACACGGCAATGCTGTATACCATTTATTTGTGTCTGATGATGCTTTCATGAGAAAGCAGTAAAACCGAAGCTTTCTTTACTAAAAAAATATTGACATGATGAGCCATGCTATTATAGTGTTTACATGTGATAATGATTCTCATTACTAAATCTAAAAAAAGGAAGAATGACATGCGCACCTATTCTAACAAGTTGATTGCCATCATGAGTGTTTTATTAATCGCCTGCTTCATTGTATCCGGCTGTTCATCCAGCCAGAATAACAGCGGGAGCAGCGAAAGCAAGTCTAAGGATTCCAGAGTAATCCATGACGAAGAAGGAAAAACGACAGTAAGCGGCACACCTAAGCGGGTGGTAGTGCTTGAGCTTTCATTCTTGGATGCCGTTCACAATCTTGGCATTACGCCGGTGGGCATCGCCGATGACAACAAAAAAGATATGATTAAAAAGCTTGTCGGCAGCTCCATTGATTATACATCTGTAGGCACACGCAGCGAACCAAATCTTGAGGTCATCAGTTCCTTGAAGCCTGATTTAATTATCGCTGACGCTGAGCGCCATAAAAACATTTATAAACAGCTGAAACAAATCGCCCCGACGATAGAATTAAAGAGCCGGGAAGCGACATATGACGAAACGATCGACAGCTTTACAACCATTGCTAAAGCATTAAATAAAGAAGATGAAGGTAAAGAAAAGCTTGCCGAGCACAAAAAAGTCATCAACGATCTAAAAGCGGAACTCCCGAAAGACGAAAACCGCAACATCGTTCTCGGAGTTGCAAGAGCAGATTCCTTCCAGCTTCATACGTCATCATCTTATGACGGAGAAATCTTTAAAATGCTTGGCTTTACACACGCTGTGCAGTCAGGTAACGCCTATCAAGAGGTCAGCCTCGAGCAATTGAGCAAAATCGATCCTGATATTTTGTTCATCTCAGCCAACGAAGGCAAGACAATTGTAGATGAGTGGAAAAAGAACCCGCTCTGGAAAAATCTCAAAGCGGTGAAAAACGGACAAGTCTATGATGCGGACCGTGACACTTGGACAAGATTCAGAGGCATCAAGTCTAGTGAAACAAGCGCCAAAGACGTGCTTAAAAAAGTGTATAATAAATAGGACAAATGAGAAGCGAGGGGAAATCCTTGCTTCTTCGTTTTTGCAACCAGACGCAGTAAGGAAGTGAGACTGTTGTATCATTCACCCAAACGGCGCTCATCATCAAGACTGATGATGTTCATCATCGCACTGATCATTTTGATATTCGGGCTTGGGCTGAATCTTTCAGTAGGAGCCTCAGACATCGGCATCATAGATTCATTGAAATATCTTTTTGTATGGGATGGTTCAAAGGAACAGCTCATCATCTCTACTCTTCGCCTTCCCCGCACATTGATCGGCGTTTTCGTCGGCGCCAGCCTGGCCGTAGCAGGGGCGCTGATGCAGGCCATGACCAGAAACCCTCTGGCTTCACCTCAAATTTTCGGTGTGAATGCGGGTGCATCGCTTTTTGTCGTTGCTTCTCTCGTCATTCTGCCGGCATCGCCCTATTCTTCCGTTGTATTCGCTTTTGCGGGTGCGGCTGCAGGCGGCGCGATTGTGTATATGATTGCCTCATCCGGCGGAATGACACCTGTCAAGCTGGCATTGTCGGGAATGGCGGTGCATCTGTTCCTCTCCTCCATGACACAGGCCATCATTATTTTAAATGAGTCGGGAGAGGATGTTCTGTACTGGATGACAGGCGCGATTGACGGAAGCAATTGGCAGGACGTCATGACCATCGCTCCGTTTTCTGTCATCGGCATCGGGCTTGCCCTCGTGTTTTCCGGTTCTGTTTCTGTACTTGGTCTCGGAGACGAAACAGCAAAAGGGCTTGGGCAAAATATGAACGGCATCCGGATTCTGATCAGCTTTATCATTTTAATTCTATCCGGTGCTTCTGTAGCTGTCGCCGGGCCGATCGGCTTCGTCGGACTGCTCGTTCCACATATTGTCCGCAAGCTGATCGGAGAACATTATCAATACGTGCTTCCGTTTTCGGCGCTGCTCGGTGCCATATTGCTGGTGTACGCAGATGTTCTGGCCAGGTGGATTGCATTTCCTTATGAATCACCGGTCGGCATCGTCACCGCGATTATCGGAACACCGTTCTTCTTATATTTGGCAAGGAAAGGGCGAAATCTGAAATGAAGAAAACAACCAGAAAACAAAAACGCCCCTTGCTGGCGATACTCATATTGGCCGTGATTCTGATCGTTCTGTCCGTCATCAGCATCGGCTTCGGTGCATTATACATTTCACCGGATGCGGTAGTGACGAACTTGTTGGGACTGGATCATTCCTTTGAATTCATCATCCAGCAATACCGCCTTCCACGGATTATATTAGCGATTTTGGCCGGTGCCGGGCTTGCCGCGGCCGGAGCGATTTTGCAGGGTGTCATCCGCAACCCGCTCGCTTCCCCGGACGTTGTCGGCATTTCAAAAGGGTCCGGACTTGCGGCGATGGCTGTCATTCTGATCTTTCCTGAATCGCCGGTGTACGTGCTTCCGTTCTCTGCATTTGCCGGAGCAGCCATTATTGCTGTACTATTATTAATGATAGCCCGCAAAAAAAGCATTCAGCCCTCTTCATTGGCTTTATCAGGCATTGCCTTAGGCGCGGTTTGCCACGCCGGGATGCAATATATGATGGTCAAGTTTCCGGGCGACGTGAATGCTGCACTCATTTGGCTGACAGGGAGCCTATGGGGAAGAAACTGGGAAGAAGTCAAGCTGCTTGCACCATGGCTTTTGGTTCTTTTTCCGATCGTCTGCATTCTCATACCGAAGCTGGATCTTATGTCACTCGGTGATGAGCTTGCGCAGGGTCTCGGCGAAAACGCAAACCGGCTGAGATTCATCCTGATTTTCACCGCGGTTGCACTGGCGGGAAGCTGTGTAGCCGTCGTCGGCTCAATCGGTTTTATTGGCTTGCTTGCTCCGCATATCGCCAGACGGCTTACCGGAGAAAAAGCTAAATATTTACTGCCTGCATCAGCATTGATTGGTGCTATTATATTATTAATTGCAGATACGTTAGGGCGCGGCATCATGCCTCCGGTTGAAATACCGGCCGGAATATTGACAGCCGTGATCGGCGCGCCTTATTTTTTATATTTATTGAAATTCGAAGCGAGGAAACAATAGGGAGAGGATACCATGGGAAAACTGGCTGCAGACCAGCTCACTCTTTCATATGACAGCACAGTGATTATTGACGGAGTCGATTTAAAGATAGAAGAAGGAAAAGTCACTGCGCTCATCGGCGCCAATGGCTGCGGGAAATCAACAATCCTCAAATCGCTCGCCAGGCTGATGGCTCCAAAAAGCGGTACGGTCTTATTAGAAGGAAAAGATATACACCGCCAGTCGTCAAAAGAAGTCGCAAAAAAACTGGCCATTCTTCCTCAATCTCCTCAGGCGCCTGAGGGATTGACGGTTGAGGAATTATGCTATTTCGGCAGACATCCTCACAAAAAGCTGTTATCCAAGCATACCCAAGAGGATCACGACATGGTAGAGTGGGCGCTGGACGCAACGGGCATGATTGAGCTGAAAGAACGGACACTGGATGCCCTGTCAGGCGGCCAAAGACAAAGAGCATGGATTTCCATGGCGCTTGCGCAAGGCACTGATTTGCTTTTGCTTGATGAACCGACCACGTATTTAGACATTTCACACCAGATTGAAGTGCTCGAGCTGCTGAAAAAGCTAAACCGCGATCATGGCCGCACCGTTGTGATGGTGCTCCATGATTTAAACCAGGCCGCTCAATATGCTGACTATCTGATCAGTGTGCTGGACGGAAAAATATACAATGCCGGAACACCGGAAGATGTGTTTACCCAGCCGTTTTTCCGTGAAGTCTTCGGCTTGGAATGCTGCATCATGAGAAGCCCGATCGACCAGAAGCCCATGTGCCTGCCGACGGGCCTGTGCCCGAAATTACGGGCGACATAAAAAGGAGAGGAATGCCTAGGGCTGTCGAGAAACTTGACAGCCTTCATTTTCCCTTATAATATTTCATTCTCACATTTTAATTGATGTTTAACTAAAAAAACACGTTATTCTTCTCATGTTCCACACGAGATACTCTTAACATAAAATTAAATTTGTTCTTATTGACCAACTTGTTAAAGTTGTATATCTCTTCGAATCTCAACAAGACATAGAAAAGACCGAAAGAATTATAGTAAGTCATCCCTCGAAATGTGTGGAAAGACCAAAAAAAGTGACAAAATTAGCTTGTGTATCAGAAAAAGAAAGAATCAAAACAGTGGTAAGGGGATTTGCTATTGCAGGTTCAATTAAAAATTGAAATATAAATTAACGGAATATTGTATATTTTCCAAAAAAATATATTGAAAATCGTAATACACAACGAAGCTTGGGCTTAATGTCTCTTTTTCTGATTCTCAATCCGATAATTATTAAAAACATTTAAAATAAAAGCTTGTAGAAAAAACATTGTTTTTTCTACAAGCTGAACATTATTACACAATGTTAGTATACTTTTATCAAGTCTCTAATCTAGGATGATTAATAAATTGCTTTATTAGTAATTGGCCCATTAATTGATTCTCTAATTTTATATACTGGAATATTCTTTACGCATCTAATTCCCATTTCATTGTGTCGACAGAAAGGAATATCTTTTGCTCTAAAGGAAGGGAACATTAAGCCTGGATGAGAGAAGAATGATCCTCCTTTAAGAACGGCAAATGAGTTAACACTATTAAATGGTACATTCTCAAAAATAGGGTGGAAAGCTCTCTTTGTTTTAAGCTCACTTCTAGTCCACTCCCATGTTCCGCCGATCATACCGCATACTCCATAGGGACTTTCACCATTTTGTTCAAAAATATCACTTGTTAAATGATTTAATTCTTTATCAGCATGAGCTTTTAATAAATTTTCTCTCCAGGACTTTAAAGAAGTAATGGGTTCATTATAAAGACTTCCAGCATATTGAACCTTTGCAGGATCAAATTTATCTCCCCAAGGCCAGATATTACCTTTTTCGCCTCGAGCAGCTTTTTCCCATTGAAACTCGGTTGGCAATTCTTTCCCCTTATATCTTGCGTAAGCAAATGCATCATAAAAATCTATACCTGTAACGGGATGATTATCTAAATACCTATCATCCCAATATGTATTTCTTCTATGTTGTTTATTCTGCGGTTCATTAGGATGACAGAATATATGCCCATTTTCCTCTATGAACTCGGTAAAGATATCATAATCTTTATTTGTAACAGGATACTTATCAATAAAAAATGGAGGTAACCATACTTTTTGTCTAGGAACAGCATCTTTCCAATTAAATGTTTTGTCAGGAATTTCATTTTCATTTAAACCGAATTCAAAAAAGCCACCCGGAATTAAAATCATCCCATCTTCTTCTGTTTTTTCGAATTCCTCTATTAGACTTTGAGGAATTTTTTCTTCAAAGTCAAAGTTATTAGGAAGGATACCATTTTGATCAAAATAATTTTTTAGCATTACTAGCTCTTCATATTTTTCAACACCGAATATATCTAATAATGTACTTAATACTTTTTGGGCCCCTAATCCCACAGGTTTTTTAGGGTAGCTTATACTCTCCCTGACATCATCAATGATCGAAGACAAATATGCTACCGATTCTTCAATTTTATGATTTGCACAGACATCCATAGCTTTAAAAGAAACTAAATCATCCGGATCCTGCGTTAGATTGATTATAGTTTCTACAGCAGAGAAATAAGGTACCCATTTTTCAACGAAATCAATTAATCTATACCTTATGTAAGTATTCGGATAAGCAATACACATACCAAACACATTTTCAGCTGCTACAGGGTGTTGAATTTTATTTAGTAGAGTCATAATTCTATTATCGATTAAACTCTTAAAATCATTTTTGTTATTTTCTGGAACAAAAGTAATAAGTTCTTCAACTTCAATTAATATTTCTATATCTTTATTGTAAATTGATTTATGATCTTGCATTAATAGAGTCAATTTACGATAACCTCCCGATTTGTTTATTGAAATAAGGAATAGCATTTAAATGCTATTCCCTAAATGTTTACCATTTTTCATTAGTATAAAGAACCGGGCTAACAATCGATTTTCTCCAGTTTTTTCTTAATTTTTTCATGGTTTTCCCCCCTTTAATAAGATATGTGGTTCCCTGGCTATTGATAGAATAGTCAGAGAACTTAAATAAACAATAACAATAAATAGAATAAAAGTAAATAGTTTACAAGGAAATTTTTTCTTTACTTTTGTTGTTTTAAGGTGTTTAAATATGTTTAAGCTCTTTACCGAGAAAAGTTATTCCAAGGGAGGATACATATGAGTAAAGGTTATTATTCTATTTTATTTAGCCAGACCACTACAAATTTAGGTTTTTCTCTATATACTATGGTAGTGATTTCGTTTTTGTTTAAAATGACCAATTCGACAACCATCGCCTCTATGGTGACATTAATAAGTATTATTTTTCGTATTTTTGGAAGTGCTATATTACCGTTAATAACAATTCGATTAAAACTGCATCTTACAATAATTATTTCTCAATTGATACAAATGCTGTTGTTAATATGTTTGTTCTATTCTTTATTAAGAACTTACTCTAATCAAACTCTCATTTTAGTCTTTATTATTATTAGCTGTATTTCCTTTTTTAATGGATGGTTCTCACCTTTAAAAAGTGCAATTATAGGGGAAATAATCTCTCCTGATAAAAGAGTAAAGGCAAATGGATTATTATCTACAGTGGACCAAACTTTTCAATTTGTAGGCTGGTCTTTAGGTGGTCTCATAATTGCATTTTTAGGTGAGGGATATACTATTATACTTACTATCTTTTTGTTGTTTACATCTCTTATTTCTCTCTTATTTTGTCTACCACACGGCCACGCTAATTCTGTCATACGTGAAAAAAATTCTCCCAATAAGAGTATAGTAAGTGGTTGGCGGTATTTATTTAGCCAAAAGAAACTTAGAACAATTATTATTATGGATTTAATTGAGTCATGGGCAGGAATGATTTGGATAGGGTCTGTCTCTTTAGCTTTCGTTAACGAAGTCTTGCATAAAGGAGAATCATGGTGGGGATTTATTAATGGAGCATACTATTTAGGTTCGATGATAGGGGGATTTATAATATATAAGCTGTCGGAGAGATTTCAAAATAAGTTAATTAATTTTATGTTAATTGGTGCTGTCTCATATGGAAGTTTAACTTTAATATATGGATTTATAAGTAATTCATACTTAGCTCTAATATTGGTTCTCTTTATGGGGCCGGCTTATATATTAAGAGATCTTACACAAGAAACATTTATTCAGAACATAACAACCGAGCAAACTCGAATTAATATAATGTCTGCAAGGTCTTCTTTAGTACAGTTCATTTTTATGTTTTCAATTCTGGCTATAGGAGCTATTTCAGATTTCCTTGGAGTTCGTTTAGTTTATGTTTCAGCAGGTATTCTTTTATTAGTGTCCGCAATATATGGATTTTCTCAATTGCAATTCAAGAAAAAGGTAAATAAACCTATAAGCTTTTAATAAATACCTAAAATTTAATTAATATGTTTTCGTTTGCTTTTCCGCGTGTTTTATTAAAAAGTAAACATTACTAAATTGAAAAAGAAAATGGTCGAGTACAATCGATTGTCTGTTTCAGAAAAACTCAGCATAAAAGTGAAAAAATTGAGCAATGCTTTGCAGATGCAAAACAATTGCATAGACTTTGCTATGGCAGATTGATGGGAAAGCAAAATGTGAACGACTAAGCTCCCCCTAGCAGATGCTTGCAAGAATATGAAGAAGAATCGACATATACACTAGCCAATCTTAACTAGTGTGCAGAAGCTCTTTTTCTGTTCTTTTTTCTAATAATGATAAATGACTAAAGAGAACTTTTAAAACAAAAGAGCTTGTAGAAAGCATAAGTTCCTCTATAACCTTTTTTGCATGCCGGTTTACCTTTTGTATTTCATCACTAGTCCGTGTTACATTGGTGTCAATCAAGTAATAGGAGGATGAATATGACAAAAACTCAACAGCAGATTCAATTAGCCAGACGTCCGCAAGGGGTTCCCGTTCATGAAGACTTCCGCTTTGAAACGATCCCCGTCCCTGAACCCCAGCAGTGTGAAGTGCTTGTCAAAACGCTTTATGTATCGGTTGACCCTTATATGCGCGGCCGTATGCAGGATACGAAGTCATATGTTGAACCGTTCGGCTTGGATGAAGCACTCTCTGGCGGGGTTATCGCTGAAGTCGTGTCAGACGGTGAGCATCTGAAAAAAGGCGATATCGTCATCGGAAACCTCAGCTGGCAGGAATTTTCGGCTGTCAGCGAGTCTGCCTTGCGAAAAATTGATACAAGCCTCGCTCCCGCTTCGGCCTATCTCGGCATTTTGGGAATGACCGGCTTGACGGCATATTTCGGACTGCTGGACATCGGGCGCCCGAAGGAAGGTGAAACCGTGGTCGTCTCCGGAGCTGCGGGAGCCGTCGGTTCAGCGGTCGGGCAAATTGCCAAAATCATAGGCGCGCGAGTCGTCGGCATCGCAGGCTCTGATGAAAAAATAGCGTATTTAAAACAGGAGCTGCAATTTGACGAAGCCATCAATTACAAAACAGCAGAAGATATCCAGAAAGCGCTTGAAGACGCTTGTCCTGACGGTATCGATGTGTATTTTGACAATGTCGGCGGGCCGATTTCAGATGCGGTCATGAACCTGCTCAATGAATTTGCCCGCATTCCGGTGTGCGGCGCCATTTCTTCCTACAACGCGGAAAGTGAAGCAGATGACATAGGACCTCGCGTCCAATCGAAGCTGATCAAAACGAAGTCTCTAATGCAAGGGTTTATTGTAGGCGACTACTCCGATCGCTTTTCTGAGGGAGCAAAACAGCTGGCCGAATGGCTGAAGGACGGAAAGCTCCATTACGAGGAAACCATCACAGAAGGCTTCGAAAACATTCCTGACGCGTTTCTCGGCTTATTTAAAGGCGAAAATAAAGGAAAACAGCTGATCAAAGTCAGTGATCCGAGCTGACATGATAATGAAAACAAGGAGGGCTTTTTGCCCTCCTTGTTTTTGTGTATGGTCAGGTCCGAAGAATCAAAGTGAGAAAGCCATCTTCATCAGGTTCTTCCATAGTAAATCCAGCTGCTTGAAAGCAAGCCAAACTGATTCGATTGTCTTCTTCAATGCATGCAGCCCATTCCCGCACTCTAGTAAAATCAGGGTCATTCAGCAGTTTTTTTAATATCTGTTTTCCGTACCCTTGAAGCCGGCACAAAGGATTTACGATCAATCCAATATACGCCCGCTCCCCCACGAACTCCATAACAACCATCCCTGCCGGCAGCTGCCCGTCATATGCCATGATGACAGTATTGTCTTCATCTTTATTCACTCGTGCATACCACACATCTAATGGCAGCATCCCATCCATTCTTCGCATGGTATCCTCATTTTCAAACCATTGTTCAAGAATTTTCAGCTCAGGCTCCTTCAATATTTGAAATCTGTCTATTGAAGCCATCTCCTCACCCCGCACGAACCTTTTTCTATTATTTTACAACAAAAAGAAGGGCTTTCCGCCCTCCTTTTTATTTCGTCTTCAATTTTCCGCCTGCATAAACAGCTTCACTCAGCTCCACGCCAAGCTTCTTCGCCATTTTTTTCAGCTTTGATTCTTCCAGTTTCGTTACGAGGCTCAGCACGTTGCCTTCTTTCCCAGCCCGTCCTGTTCGGCCTGATCTGTGAACATAGCCGTCTTCGTCAGGAATATCAGCATGAATCACGTACGGCAGGTTTTCGATATCCAAGCCGCGCGCGGCAATGTCAGTCGCCAGCAGCAGCGGAAACTCGCCCTGTTCAAACGCTTTAATGATCTTCGCCCGCTCCATCTTTTTCGCCTCACTGTGAAGAATGCCAAGATCGACATGATGGTACGCCAGTTTTTCCGCGTATACGCTCAGGTTGCCGATGTCTCTCACAAACACAAGCGCCTGCATGCCTTCAAGTCTTGAAAGCTTTTGCAGCAGCTTAACTTTGTCACGCTGGTCACAAATGAGGTATTGGTGCTTCACTTTGCCTGCTTCCGCTTTGCTTCTAGCCACATTCAGAATCTCAGGCTCGTGCGTCAATTCACGGAGCACGTCTTCTGTTTCCTTTTTAAGAGTGGCAGAAAAACATAGAAGCTGCCGGTCTCTTAATGTCGTTTTAATGATCTGCTTGATCGTTTCGCGATGCTCCGGCAGGACAAGCTGATCCGTTTCATCCAGTACAATCGTTTTCACTTCATGCATTTTGAGTTTCTTCGTTTTAATCAGTTCAAACACCCTGCCCGGCGTACCAACAATGATATGCGGATGTTTCTTCAGCTTTTCGACCTGCTTCTTCACATTCGCCCCGCCGATTAAGGAAGCCGCGCGCAGCTCTGAGCCCGCTTTCCAATCCTGAATCACCTGAAAAATCTGCATCACCAGCTCACGCGAAGGCGCTAAAATCACCGTCTGCGGATGCTTCTGATCTGGTTTGATCCGTTCCAAGACCGGCAGTGCGTATGCAAGTGTTTTGCCTGTGCCTGTCGGAGATTCCGCGATGACATCCTTTCCGTCCATGATCAGCTGTGCTGCCTGCTCCTGAACAGGGGTTGGCTTTTGAAAGCCGGAAGCATTCCAATTCTCTTGTATAAATGATTGTGCATTATGTAAAAATGGCCAAGTTTGCGTCATTTTTGTTCTCCTCAATTCCTGAAATCTATTCCATAGTATCTCAAAACCTCGCCCGGAACGCAATTTTTCTTTTTCTTTCCTATACCTTTCAACATTCCGATTCCTCCTTTATAATCAAAAGGGTGAATATTTCACGCCGATTGTGCGTGTTCAAACGATAGAGGTGTAAACATGAGTATTTTATCTGTAAAGGATTTAAGCCACGGCTTCGGTGACCGGGCCATTTTTAATAACGTCTCCTTCCGCCTGTTAAAAGGCGAGCACGTCGGACTGATCGGCGCAAATGGTGAAGGAAAATCAACCTTTATGAATATTATTACCGGAAAGCTTGAACCTGATGAGGGAAAAGTCGAATGGTCAAAAAATGTCCGTGTCGGCTATCTGGATCAGCATACCGTGCTGGAAAAAGGAAAATCCATCCGTGACGTCCTGAAAGACGCATTCCATTATTTATTTGCGATGGAAGAAGAAATGAACGAGATTTACAACAAAATGGGTGAAGCTGATCCCGACGAGCTCGAAAAGCTGCTTGAAGAAGTCGGCGTAATTCAAGACGCGCTGACGAACAATGATTTTTATATCATTGATTCCAAGGTGGAAGAAATCGCCCGCGGCCTCGGCTTGAGCGATATCGGATTAGAGCGCGATGTCACCGATCTGAGCGGCGGACAGCGCACCAAGGTTCTTCTCGCCAAGCTTCTCCTTGAAAAGCCGGAAATTCTGCTTCTCGATGAGCCGACCAACTATCTTGATGAGCAGCATATCGAATGGCTGAAACGCTATCTGCAGGAATACGAGAACGCGTTCATCCTGATTTCCCATGATATTCCGTTCTTAAACAGCGTCATCAACCTGATTTATCATGTTGAAAATCAAGAACTGACACGCTATGTCGGCGACTACCATCAGTTTATGGAAGTCTACGAGGTAAAGAAACAGCAACTTGAAGCCGCCTACAAAAAGCAACAGCAGGAAGTCGCAGAGCTGAAGAATTTCGTTGCCCGCAACAAAGCCCGTGTCAGCACGAGAAACATGGCGATGTCCCGCCAAAAGAAACTCGATAAGATGGATATGATCGAGCTGGCGGCAGAAAAGCCAAAACCGGAATTCCACTTCAAGCCGGCGAGAACGTCAGGCAAGCTGATTTTTGAAACGAAGGATCTGGTAATCGGTTACGATTCCCCCCTATCACGTCCGCTCAACCTCCGCATGGAGCGCGGCCAAAAAATCGCTCTTTACGGCGCAAACGGGATCGGAAAAACGACCTTGCTGAAAAGCCTGCTTGGCGAAATCCAGCCGCTTGAAGGCTCTGTAGAACGCGGCGAGCATCTCTTTACCGGCTATTTCGAGCAAGAGGTCAAGGAGACAAACAACAATACGTGCATCGAAGAGGTATGGAGCGAATTCCCTTCTTACACGCAGTATGAAATCCGTGCCGCTCTGGCAAAATGCGGACTGACAACAAAGCATATCGAAAGCCGCGTTTCCGTATTAAGCGGAGGCGAAAAAGCAAAAGTCAGATTATGCAAGCTGATCAATTCGGAAACAAACCTGCTGGTGCTCGATGAGCCGACAAACCACTTGGATGTCGACGCAAAGGAAGAGCTCAAGCGCGCCCTCAAAGAATATAAAGGCTCGATTCTGCTCATTTCCCACGAGCCAGAGTTTTATATAGATATCGCGACAGAAACATGGAACTGCGAGTCTTGGACGACAAAAGTGCTTTAAATCGAAGAAAACCCGCCTGCTGAAGGGCGGGTTTTTTACTGCCATTTTTTCTGAACGATTCTCGGGAGCTCTCTGTCTTTTAAAATGAGCTGCAATGGCGATGTGAATTCATCAAGTGTCAGCTCTCTTTTCATCAGCCCATGCGGTGAACCATTCAACCGAAAAGCTGTTTTTCATGACGCTGTGTATGTAATGATAGAGCACCTGTAAACACTTCTGATCATATTCGTCAGGCTTTGCCTTATCCATGGCAAACGTCCCCTCTTCAGCATGAACCATCACCTGATATGGCAATCGTAAATGAACGGATACATCCTCAGTTTCTTCAAGATAAATGCCCGCCGCGTCGATGCCTGACCGAAGCGGATGTCCTTTCCTGCACCAATTCGATTATAATGCCATTATAACGAATAATACTTACTGATAGTGAAGGGGTATAACATGATCATCGGCAAAAAAGAATTCAATGTAAATGAACTTCAATACACCATTCGATCAGCTTGTGCAGAGGATGCACAGAAGCTGTCTGCATTAAGGCTGAAAATTGATGGAGAAACGGAATACATGGATCGCGAGAAGGGTGAGGATTTCATAGATGCATCGAGTTTTGAACAACGGATAAAGGAAGATACTGAGAAAAAGAGAAACTTATTTTTAGTTGCTGAAGTGCAGGACAGGCTCGCGGGGTTTTCCAGATGTGAGGGAACTGACTTAAAGCGATCCTCGCATAAAGCGGAGTTCGGTGTATGCGTGTTAAAAGAATTTTGGGGTTATGGCATCGGGAAGCATCTTTTACAGCAATCTCTCTCTTGGGCGGATACCAACGGAATTAAAAAAATCTCACTGAATGTCCTGGAAACAAACGAAAGAGCCATTTCACTATATAAGACATACGGATTTGAAGCAGAAGGAATCTTAAAAAAGGAGAAATTGCTTTCTGACGGAAACTACTACAATACGGTTGTAATGGGAAGGTTCCATGATTAAAAAAGACACTGCATATGCGCAGTGTCTTTCGTTATTAATGACCCGCCTTAACTCCGGCAAGATGTTTACGTCCCATGAGAAGGACAAGCATGCCGACAAAAACGACGATTCCGCCTACTGTATATGGTGTGCTTGCGGTGAAGTGTTCTGACAGCATTCCCGCAATCCACGGAGCGAGTGCGCCGCCGATGAAGCGGACTGAGCTGTAGGCTGAAGACGCGATTGATCGTTCAACAGGCGCAGCCCCCATCACAGCTGTCGTCATAATCGTATTGACCATACCAAGGACAGCACCGGCGACAACGATACATGTAATAATCAATGTCTGATGATCTGTCCAGATTCCCATGATCATGAGAATGGCCGCAAAGGCGATAAAGAGAACGACGAGTGAACGCACTGTGCCCAGCGCTTTGTGCACGAGCGGCGCCGTAAAGACTGACGTAATCGCCAGCAGAAGGCCCCAGCCGAAGAAGACATATCCGAGACCGTGTTCATCTAAATCCAGTACGAACGGAGAATAAGCAAGCAAAATAAAAAATCCAAAGTTGTATAAGAACGCAGATACCGCCATCGTCAATAGCCCTTTATATTTGAGCGCCTTCATGGCATCAAACACACCGACGCGTTTTGCCGGTTTTGGCAATTTCGGCAGCATGAAAGAAATCGCAATTAACGCTATAAACATCAGGACAGATACCCCGAAGAACGGTGCGCGCCATGACATGCTTCCAAGCTCTCCGCCTGCAAGCGGCCCGACAGAAATCCCGAGACCGAGCGCAGCCTCATACAAAATAATTGCTTGGGCGCTGCCCCCGACTGACACGCCGACGATAACCGCAAGCGCTGTTGAAATAAACAAAGCATTACCTAATCCCCAGCCGCCGCGATAGCCGACTAGCTGAGCAATTGAACTTGAGCTGCCGCCAAGCGCCGCAAACACAATAATAAAAATAAGTCCGAGAATTAATGTCCATTTCGCGCCGATGCGGCTGGAAATGGCTCCTGAGAAAAACATCATAAATCCGGTAACAAGTAAATAACTTGTAAACAAGAGTGATACTTCACTAGGTGAAGCATGTAATTGTGCGGCAATTGCCGGAAGAATTGGATCGACCAGCCCGATTCCCATAAAGGAAATTACACAGGCAAACGCGACAGCCCATACAGCTTTCGGCTGACTGAGCAAGCCCGTTTTCTGATTCACTTGTTTTGTCTTATCCATTTGACCTGACCTCCATCTTTATTCCATTAAAAGAAACGCTACAAAAATAGCGTTTGGCAAACTTTCATTCGATTGATTGAATGGCACGTTCCGCTTTACCTTTCATGCCTTGCAGGCGTTCTTTAAAGCTTTCGAATGTGCGGATTTTCTCATCAATCAAATCCAACTGGTGATTCAGGGTTTCCTGAATTTCCTCCAGTTTTTCTTTCCGTTCCTTAGGATCCAGTGACAACAAATACCCCTCTTTGTTTAACTCTAGCTGGCGGCTGGTTTCCATGAAATGCTGAAGCTCCTGAAGGGAAAAACCGAGCACCTCTTTTGTGCTGATGACTTTCTCAAGCTCCTCCATATCATCCTCTGAATAAAGCCTTACGCCGCCGTCTGTCCGTTTCGGCGCTGGAATCAAGCCGATTTCTTCATAAAACCGGATGGTCCGCTTAGTCAGCCCGCTTCTTTTGGCTACTTGGTCAATCTTCATCCATTCCAAGGTAAATCCCCCTTCGCCGTTTCTGTTCCCATTATACACCTTTTGAACCTTAACGTAAACGTTAAGTTTTAAAAATCAATAAAAAAGACGAGTGCATCAATCACCCGTCTTTCACTATCCTGTTTAAGCCAAACTTCCTGTCACTGACAGAGGCTGCTTTTGAAGGCTTTCAGAAAGCAATTGATACGCAATGACTTTCTTCTTGTACTGCTTCACGACGTCGATATGGTCGTCATAGCTGTATACAAACAGCTTCACATCTTTTTTGCCTTTTTTCGTATCTATCACCAGCGGCATGCCGCCGTTTTCCGGATGTAAATAACGCTCTTCGTCACCTGGGTATATATAATACTTTTCCAGGAAGACAGCTTCGTTAAATTGGTCAATCACTTTCTGTTTCTCTTCACCTTCGAGACGTTTTCCATCTAGGGAGAGAACAGCATTTTCGTCACTCAGCTTGGCGTGCACTGCGAATTTGCTGAGCAGCCATTCCATAACGCCTGTTGGAAGACAGGTTAATACGATTTTCACCAGACTCATGAGGATTAACATCACGATCGTCCATGTCATACTTCATCATCTCCGTTAGTTTTCCATGTGCCGCTGACACACAATTCCATCCTATCATAAGCAGGCAGGTTCGTTTTTGTACATTATGTGAAAAAAGCGCGGCCTGCTGCGGGCCGCGCTTTTTTAGCTTTCCAGCTCTTCTATCATGAGAGACAATTCTGTCCAACGGTCCATAGCAGCCTCAAGCTCTTCCGCTGTTTTGGCCTGTTCGGCCATCAGCTCTTGGATTTTTCCGAAATCGCTGCCTGCTGCGGCGATATCAGCTTCGAGCTGCTCATGCTTCTCTTCTAGCTGGGCAATTTTATCTTCGATGCCGTCCCATTCAAGCTGATCTTTGTAAGAAAGCTTTTTTCGTTTTTTCTTTGGCTCGGCTTCAGCCAGTTTGACTTCAGCTGCCGGTTTTTCAGCGGTTTTCTTCGCTTTTGACTCCCCCATATAGTCGCTGTAGGAGCCTTGGAAGCGGGAAATGACGCCATTTCCTTCAAACACAATCAAACGGTCGACGACACGGTCAAGGAAGTAGCGGTCATGGGATACGGTGATGACGACGCCAGGGAATTGATCGATATAATCCTCTAGGACACTTAATGTTTCAGTATCCAAATCGTTCGTCGGCTCATCGAGAAACAGGACATTCGGCTCCTGCATGAGAACCTGAAGCAAGTATAAACGGCGTTTTTCCCCTCCGGACAGCTTGCGGATATACGTCTGCTGCATCGAACGCGGGAAGAGGAAACGCTCCAGCATTTGTTCAGCTGTAATGATATCGCCATCCGCTGTTTTTACGACCTCCGCCGTTTCTTTTATATATTCAATGACCTTTACCTCGCCATTCATTTCACTGTGATCCTGAGTATAGTAGCCGATTCTGACCGTCTGTCCGATCGTAATATGGCCGCCGTCTGGAGTATGACGGCCGGCAAGGGTGTTTAACAGCGTTGTTTTTCCGATGCCGTTCGGTCCAATAATCCCGATCCGTTCACCCGGTATGACCAATTCATTAAAGCGGTCGACGAGCACGCGGCCGTCATAAGCGATCATCACGTTCTCCGCTTCAATGACCTGTTTGCCAAGACGGTGGGAGCCAATCGCAAAGTCGAGTGAGCCCGATGACTGGGGGCCTTTCTGCTCCTTAAGCGTCTCCACTCGGTCAATTCTCGCCTTTTGTTTTGTGGAACGGGCTTTCGCTCCCCGTCTGAGCCAAGCCAGTTCGCGGCGCAGCAGGTTTTGCCGCTTCGTTTCCTTTTGCTCAGCCTGCGCTTCCCGTTCCGCTCGTTTTTCTAAAAACACTTCATAGTTGCCTTTGTACGTGTAGAGGCTGCCTCGTTCTAACTCATAAATGCGGTTCGTGACACGGTTTAAGAAATACCTGTCGTGCGTCACCAGCATGACGGAGCCGGGATATTGACTTAAATATCCTTCAAGCCACTCAATCGTTTCATTATCCAAATGGTTCGTCGGCTCGTCTAAAATGAGCAGATCAGCTGGCTGAATTAAGTTTTTGGCAATGGCCACCCGTTTTTTCTGGCCGCCTGAGAGCTCGTTGACTGGCTTTGTTACGTCGTTGACGCCCAGCTTAGACAATACGGTTTTCGCCAGGGTGTTCGCATCCCACGCGTTGTTCGCATCCATTTTCGCCTGCGCCGCCAGCAGGTGCTTCTGGCGCTGTTCATTTTCGGGATCTTCCCCCAGTTCATACAGCGCTTTTTCATATTCACGCAAGGTTTTCATCACAGCCGATTCACCGGAATAGATATGCTCCAGCACAGTTTGCCCTGCAGGCAGCTTCGGGTCTTGATGAAGAAATTCGACGTGCACACTGCCGGATTTCGTAATTTCTCCCTCTTCAATAGATTCCAAGCCGGCGATCACTTTCAGCAGCGTTGATTTTCCTGTTCCATTCGGTCCGATTAATCCGATTCTCTCATTCTCTTCAATATGAAAGGAGATATGGTCAAATAATGTTTTATCTCCGTATGTTTTATACAGATTTTCCGCTTTTAATATACTCATGATTCCTATCAATCCTCACGTAAGTTCATGTGTACATTTTAAATCAGCCGCTGGAATAAAACTAGTAAAACGTCAGACAAATTTCATGGAAATACAGGATAGAAAAAAGACCGGGAACATTTGTCCCCGGTCTCTTATTCTTCTTCTAGCGCTTTTTCTGCCATTTTTGCGAGATGCTGTGCACTTCCTGAAATCTCCTGCATCGTGGCGGAAATTTGTTCAACGGCAGCGGCTTGACCGTCTGTATGCTGATTAATCGACTCAATTGATTCCTCCAGCCCTTTCAGCAGGCTGTGGATTTTTTTCGTGATCTGGTCAATCTGGCCGACATTTTCTTTTGAATGCGTCGCTAGCTTTCTGATCTCATCTGCGACGACAGAGAAGCCTTTTCCGGACTCTCCTGCTCTCGCCGCTTCGATTGCGGCGTTCAAGCCGAGCAGGTTGCTTTGGTCAGAGATGCCTTTCACGGTTACTGAAATATCGGCGATTTCACCGGCGCTTTCGCTTACCTTTTTCGCCTGAGAGGAAATGCCCGACATTTGAGTTGAAAACCCGTTGATTGAATTAGAAATATCGGAAATGGCTGCGGCCGTTTGTTCAACGACAGCTGATAAGCTTTCCGCCACATCATGCAGCTTTGACGACTCCTCAAGGCTCGTTCCGAGGCCGACGCCCCCTATCACTCTTCCATTCTCGTCGTGGAGCGGGATGGCACGTGCAATCAATGGGAAGCCGAACAATTCTTTCGGAACCATGCTCGTCTTCTTCTGATTGGTGCGGATGGCATCTGTGATAATATCCCCTTCCTGCAACGGGTCACCGGCTTTTACGTTTAGAGAAAAGGTTTTGGCCGGTATATTCACAAGCAGTTTTTCCGTATCGTAAATGCCGATTGTAATATCATCTTGGACCAGGCTGTTTAGATAAGGGGCTACTTTGATAAACGCGTCCAGAAGATCTGCGGTTTCTTTTTCCGTTCTTATGCTCAATTCCATTCACTCCTATTCATTAATAAGGGAAGCTGCGTTTTTCGTGCTGGACCGAGATCCATTTCAGTGTCGTAAATTCTTCAAGGCTCCACTCGCCGTTCAATCGGCCGAGACCGGATTGCTTTTCACCGCCAAAGGCCACATTCGGTTCATCATTGATTGTCGTGTCATTGACATGAATCATGCCTGTTTCAATGCGCTTCGCAAAAGCCACGCCGCGTTCAAGATTTGACGTATGTACGGCACCGCTCAAGCCAAACGGCGTTTCGTTTGCGATATCCACCGCTTCGTCTTCTGAATCAAACTTCATAAAGGAAACGACAGGTCCGAACAGCTCTTCCTTGGCAATGCTCATGAACGGTTTCACATCTTTTAATATCGTCGGTTCCACGATCGTCCCGTTAAATCCGCCAAGCTTGACTGGAACAGCACCTTCTTCAATCGCTTTCTCAACAGATTTCATCAACCCGTCCGTCTGTCTGCTGTTGATTAATGGCCCAATAATCGTATCAGGGTCCATCGGGTCGCCGACTTTCAGTGATTCCACTTTTGCCTGATACATTTCAAGGAACTTATCATAAATTGATGAGTGAACAAGTACGCGGTTGGCTGACATACAGATCTGCCCTTGATGGGTAAATCTGCTGAACACTGCCGCATTGACCGCATATTCGATATCCGCATCCTCAAGCACGATAAAGGCACTGTTGCCGCCGAGTTCAAGAAGCGGCTTTTTAAAATGCTTCATCGCAAGCTGGCCGATGTAGCTGCCGACTTTCGTAGAACCTGTAAATGAGATGATCCGCGGTACCGGGTGTTCTACAAAGCTGTCTCCAATTTCTGCAATGTCTGTGACAACGACATTCAGCAGCCCCTCTGGGATTCCCGCGTTCTCAAAAATTTTCGCAATCAGCGTACCGCCGCAAATCGGCGTTTCTTCATGCGGCTTTAAAACAACGCCATTGCCTGCGCCAAGCGCGGGCGCCACTGATTTCATAGATAAAAAGAATGGGAAGTTAAATGGACTGATGACACCGACAACGCCTGCCGGCACGCGATATAATCTGTTTTCCTTGCCGTCTATTGTTGACGGAAGAATTTTTCCTTCCATGCGGACAGGGAACGTCGCCGCTTCTTTCATGATGTTTTTGACAAGCCCGATTTCAAAGGCCGCTTTGAGCCTTGTCCCGCCAAGCTCCTCCATAATCAAATAAATGATGGCTTCTTCGTTCTCTTCAATATACGTGACGGCTTTTTCTAAAATGGTTCTTTTTGCAAACGGATTGACCGCATCCCATTTTTTCTTCGCCAGCGCCGCTGCCCGGTACGCTTCATCTACATCGTCAACAGTCGCTTTTTGGAAGGTTGTGAATGTTTTTTGAGTATAAGGATTTTTGTTTTCCAATACATTTGGGCTGCTGCCCTCCTGCCATTTCCCGCCGATAAATTGTTTATTCAACTCTTCATATTGAAACATGGTCAGCATCTCCTTTTTAACCGCAAGTCAAAATTGGGCGAATCTATTTTTTCTATCGGTTCGCCCTGCATAAAATTGAATATGTTATTAGTAATAAATTACTATCCTATCTTACGGCAACGCTGTTTTGCTTCTATCATTTAAAGCAGAAAAATATATGATTGACTGCGCCAAATTTCGACAATATAATACAACAAGAACTGTATATAATGATTAGAATATTTTGAATTTTCCAGGAGGAACTTTTGATGAGTTCATTATTCAGAAAAAAACCGCTTGAAACATTGAGTGCGCAGAGCAAGTCAAAAAGCCTTGCCCGCACGTTAAGCGCATTTGATTTAACCTTGCTTGGTATCGGTTGTGTGATCGGTACAGGGATTTTTGTCATTACAGGAACAGTGGCTGCAACCGGTGCAGGTCCCGCCCTTATCATATCGTTTATTTTAGCCGGGCTCGCCTGTGCGCTTGCTGCCTTCTGCTATGCTGAGTTTTCGTCTTCGATTCCGATTTCGGGAAGCGTGTACTCATACTCCTATGTGACACTTGGAGAGCTGCTCGCCTTTTTAATCGGATGGGATCTCATGCTTGAATATGTCATTGCATTATCAGCGGTTGCCACCGGCTGGTCATCATACTTTCAATCACTGCTTGCCGGCTTCAACCTTCATATTCCTGCTGCACTCTCAGGAGCGCCAGGAAGCACGCCGGGCGCCGTGTTTAATCTTCCGGCTGCAGTGATCATTCTCATCATCACTGCGATTGTCAGCAGAGGCGTCAAGGAAAGCACACGTTTTAACAACGTCATCGTACTGATGAAAATCGGGATCATTTTATTGTTCATTATTGTCGGCCTCGGCTATGTCAAACCGGATAACTGGTCTCCTTTTATGCCGTTCGGGATGAAAGGCGTCATTGTCAGCGCGGCAACTGTGTTCTTCGCGTACCTCGGGTTTGACGCGGTGTCTAACGCTTCAGAGGAAGTGAAAAATCCGCAAAAAAACATGCCCGTCGGCATTATTTCAGCTCTTGCCGTTTGTACCGTTCTGTACATCACGGTATCGCTTGTGCTGACAGGCATGATGCCTTATACGAAATTGAATGTCGGAGATCCGGTGTCCTTTGCGCTGAAATTCGTCGGCCAGGACGCTGTTGCCGGAATTATTTCTGTCGGTGCGATTATCGGGATTACGACGGTTATGCTCGCTTTGCTGTACGCTCAGGTCCGTTTGACATTTGCCATGAGCAGAGACGGCCTTCTGCCTGGATTGTTCGCAAAGGTTCATCCGTCATTTAAAACCCCGTTCCGCAATACATGGCTGACTGGTATCGTTGCAGCGGGAATCGCCGGGTTTATTAACCTTGGAACGCTGGCCCACCTGGTGAACATGGGAACGCTAGCGGCGTTTACGGTCATTTCAATTGCTGTCATTGTGTTAAGAAAGAAATACCCGGAAATCAAAGCGTCCTTCAGAGTGCCGTTTGTTCCGGTTGTGCCGATTATCAGTGCAGGTATCTGCCTATGGTTCATGTACAGCCTTCCCGGCGTCACATGGCTTTCATTTGTCATCTGGATCGCTGTCGGAACGCTGGTTTATTTCCTGTATGCAAGAAAACACAGCTTATTAAACAAATAATCTCTTTTCAGCCGGCGGTGCCTCACCCGCCGGCTTTTTCCTTTTTTTATGTGCTATACTTTTGAGTACATATGAGAAAGGGAGACAAACCGATGAAACAATACCGCACTTTATTATTTGATGTAGATGATACCATCCTTGATTTTAAAGCGGCAGAAGCATTAGCGCTGCGTTTGCTGTTTGAAGATCAGACTATTCCTTTAACAGCTGAAATGAAGACGCAGTATAAAACAATCAAAGTTTGTGGAGAGCCTTTGAAGAAGGAAAAATGACACGGGATGAAGTCCTGAACACCCGTTTTTCTGCTTTGTTCAAGGAATATGGTTATGAGGCGGATGGTGCCTTGCTTGAACAAAAATACCGCAGCTTTCTTGAAGAAGGGCATCAGCTTATTGACGGCGCCTTCGATCTCATCTCAAGTCTACAGCATCAGTTTGATTTGTATATCGTGTCAAACGGCGTGTCTAAGACACAGTACAAGCGCCTCCGTGATTCAGGATTATTTCCGTTCTTCAAGGATATTTTCGTTTCTGAAGATACAGGCTTTCAAAAACCGATGAAGGAATACTTCGATTACGTATTTGAACGGATTCCCCAATTTTCGGCAGAGCACACATTAATCATCGGCGATTCACTCACTGCTGATATCAAAGGCGGACAGCTCGCCGGGCTTGATACTTGCTGGGTTAACCCTGACATGAAGATAAATGAGTCAGAGATCATGCCAACTTATGAGATTCACAAGCTTGAAAAGCTGTATCACATTTTGAATATCGAACATACCGTCAGCTGCTAATCATGCTGGCGGCGTTTCTTTTAGAAGAGTCTTTTTTCCTCTTGATAAATTCTTCACCTTATGAATAATATGGTGGTATGCTTTGGCTATATATGTAAGGAGGAGACTCATTTGGCTATCGCCGCCCCGCTAAAAGAAAAAACAGTTCAAAAACCCGGCACCACGGTGTATCCGATTTTGATTATCATCGGAATCTGCCATATGCTCAACGATTCGCTGCAAGCCGTGATTCCGGCCATGTTCCCTATTTTGGAACGCTCCATGAGCCTGACGTTTACACAGCTCGGCATCATCGCTTTCACATTAAACATGGTGTCATCTGTGATGCAGCCTGTCGTCGGCTGGTATACCGATAAACGGCCGCGGCCGTACGCGTTGCCAATCGGTTTGACCGCCAGCATGCTCGGCATTTTGGGCCTTGCATTTGCCCCTTCATTCATAACGATCTTATGCTGTGTGTTTTTTATCGGATTAGGCTCCGCCATTTTCCATCCGGAAGGCTCCCGTGTGGCGTATATGGCCGCCGGCACAAAACGCGGGCTCGCCCAGTCGATCTATCAGGTGGGCGGAAACTCAGGCCAGGCGATGGCGCCTCTGATTACCGCGCTGATTCTTGTGCCGCTCGGACAATTCGGCGCCGTTTGGTTCACGCTTGTCGCCGCGCTCGCGGTTATGTTTCTGCTGTATATTGCGAGATGGTATGCCGCACGTATCGGAAGCCTTGCCCAGAGGTCAGGCAAACAAAAGAAAACAGCTGAAAACACGGCCATCACCAAGTCTGTTGTATCTGCTCTTATCATTATTATATTTCTCATTTTTGCACGTTCTTGGTATACGAGTGCGATCGGCAACTTTTACACGTTTTACGCGATGGATACATATCACGTAAGCATTCAGCAGGCACAAAGCTATATTTTTGTCTTTTTGCTGTTCGGCGCTGTCGGCACGTTTCTCGGCGGCCCGCTTGCAGACCGTTTTGGAAAACGCTTCGTGATCCTCGGTTCGCTGCTCTGCTCGGCGCCGCTGGCGATTGTGCTTCCATTTGCCGGCCCGGTGCTCGCCTATGGCGTGCTTGCATTGATCGGTTTGGTTCTGATGTCGAGCTTTTCCGTAACGGTTGTCTACGCACAGGAGCTTGTCCCTGGAAAAATCGGCACAATGTCAGGTTTGACCGTCGGGCTCGCCTTCGGGATGGGCGCGATCGGCGCTGTGGCGCTGGGCGCTCTGATTGACGCCGCAGGACTGACCCCGACGATGATTGCCATTGCCTTTCTCCCTGTCCTCGGCATCCTAGCCTTCCTATTGCCGAGCGATCAGAAGCTGAGAGAATGGCATAGCTGAAAAACCCCTGCCATCCGGCAGGGGTTTCTTAATCCAGCTGTATAAAATGAGTGTCAGGCACTGCGTGCTTCGGGATAAAGCCGTCCGCAAAGTCCGGAAACGCTGACTGAATTTCGTCAATCCATTTTTTCAGGTTTAAAACATACGGCATATAAATCATTTCAACTGTCGCTTCATCTTCAATTCGGTAATACCAGCAAAGATTAAACTCTTTTTCCGTAACGAGTGTAAACCCGGAGAAATGATAGAATATCAGCGGCGTTTCATCTACATACACGCGGCCGTCCTTATGCCCGACTTTATAGTTTTCGATATTCCAAAGCGCTGTATTGGCTCCGATTGATTTGACAACATGCACACCCTTATACTGCGCTGGCCATTTCTCCACATATCTTTGATCGCCGTACGTCTTTCGTTCCGTATCCATTTCTACCGTGCAAAATGCAATGCACTCCTGTCTCCACTGCCACACCGCTTCATATGCTTCCTTCGTATTCCCGGCACCGACAAAGCCTGTGTTAAAGCGGCCGGTACGCTCATAGTAGGTTATGAACCGCGGCGAGTTGCGGTGATCGGTCAAATACAGAGAAGCCGTTGGGTTTTCCGTAAAAATACGTGCCGGATCAGAAAAGAAAAACAGATCGGTATCCATATGAGCAAAGTATTCTGCGTCATCCCACTTGCTCATGACATGGAACAGAAAGGCCGGCTTCAATGTCCAGCAATATTCATGAAACGTTCGATTGCTTTTCGCTTGCAGCAGCTCCGGGTCTTCCATTTCATGCAGCTGTACAAAGGTCACATGCTCCCATGGTACGTGCTGAAGCAATTCATACGCTTTCTGATCGACACACAGCACATACAAATGAAAATCATCGCAATGCTCATGGAGAGAATGAATCATGGGCATCAGCTTAAAGATATGCGTCCTTGACACTATCGTTGAAAAATGAAATGTACTCACTATACCACATCCAATTATCTAAGATCCACGTGCAGCAAATCGTTGACAAGCGCATACAGTGCGTTGGCAAAATCGTTCACGCCAAGCTTTTTCTTCGCTTTTGGCAGAAGCTTACGGACAGTTTGCAAATCAAAGCTTTTCGCCGTCACTCTTGGGGCTTTCTTTCGCCAATCCGGGTCAATGTTGCGCTCTTTAACAACATGGAGCAGCTCAAGAAACACATTCAGCAGCAAGTCGTATTTCTGAGATTCCAAAAGCTTATGAATATCAGCCATGATGCCGTTCGTCATGTCAGGAGGGAACGGCCCGTTAAAAGCGAGATGAACGTCTAAGGAGCGAATATTGTTGTATTTATCGCACATATAGGCAATGTTTGCCCGAATATCGTCTACAGACTTACAATTGCTCGGGTGCTCCTGATGAACACTGACAATGTCGCGATGCAGCCTGAACGTCAGTCCGGCCTGATGAAGTCTGATCCCGAGGTCATAATCCTCAAACCCGTACCGCACAATGCCTTCATCAAATAAACCGAGGTCAACCACATGCTTGCGTTTAACAGAAGAGTTATTCGTGATAAAAAAGCGCCATGGCATATGATAGCCTTTCAGGTCATCGCCGTACTCCTCTAAAATCCGCTTGAGCACGTCAATAAAATCGGTATCGAGGTCAAAGCTTTTATCCAGAAAGCTTCCGTTTTTGATGTCCGCTTCCTGCAGCAGCTTTTGTTTGTCTTTTTCCGGCATTTCGTCTACGAGCTTTGCGAGCTGTTCCTTATGTTCATCTTCAAAGCGTTCATAATAAAAACTGTAGATCCGTTTCCAAAACAAACCGCACACGACGAGATTCTCTTCGTTCTCATGGGCTTTAATATGCTTTGCCACAAGGTCCTTTGCCGCAAGCATATCGCTATCATGGAAAATCAAGATATCTCCTCTGGCATTGCGAACTGCCTGATTTCGTCCGTACGCAATGCCCCTGTTTTCCTTAATCCGTGTAAAGATCAGCGGAAAGTCTGCTTGAAATGTCTCAAGCATTGAGAGCGTCCCGTCTTCAGAGCCATTGTCTGCTACAATGACTTCAAATTCTTCATCGCACTCCTGCTGGTTTAATGACAGAAGACTGTTATACAGGCGCTCCTTTGAATTATATGCAGGAATAATAACGCTTGCTTTCACTTCATTTTCACTTCCTGTATTTAATCATTTATTTGTTGTCATCTTTTGAAGCAAAACCGTTAAATTCAGAGTCTAACGTTTTGATGTGCTGAATGATATGCGGCAGCGTCTCTTGGTACAGTTCATGCATAAACGGCAGATCGGTGCGGGTTGTTTCATGAATCTGTTTGATTTGATTGATGCTGACGATTCGGTATCCGCTGAAATGGTAAAAGATCAGCGGGCTGCCATCCTCCAGCACAATCCGGCCATCCTCCCAGGAAAACGTATGCTGTCCGTAGTTCCAGTGGCCGATGTTCACACCGGGTGTCGTAATGTCACACACATTCGGAAACAGCTCAGACATATAATCCAAATAGCCCTGATCACCGAATTTCCCTTCACCCGGGGCATTTTTGCATTCCTCAAGACAGCGTTCCTTCCACCACTCCAGGCAGTCCGTGCCGGCATCATCATGCTTGAAGCTGATAAAGCCTGAGTTATATTTGCCTAAAAGACGCTGCAGCATGTCAATCTGCTCTTTCTCAAAAGAAGGGATTACGATATCCCCCCGTGAAAGCAGCACCGAACAGTCCGACTGGTTTTCAAAAATCGGCGACGGATCAGCGTAGAAAAAGAGATCCCCGTCAATATACGTTATACGCTCCAGCTCGGGATTGCTGTTTAGCACAGCTTGCAGAAAGATCGGCTTCATCGTCCAGCAGTACTCGCTTTGATCTCTAGTTTCCTTCAGCTTCAGAAGCATTTCATTTTCGAGCGCGGCCACCGGCACAAGATTCAGCTGCTTCATCTTCAGTTTCTGTAAGACGCGGTGCGTATCTTCATCCATGCATAGCGTAAAAATGGGACTGTCTTGGTCAACTTGCTCTAAAGACTTAAATAAGGCGACTGCCTGATATAATCTCCCTTTTGATAAAACGGTGCAATACGCGCTGGTCACAGTCATGTTCACCTCGTTTCACATTACTTTTTGAAGAATTCCGTATACCACTCAATCGTTTTTTCAAGTCCTTCATCAATGGTGTAGGCCGGTGTCCAATTCAGCAGCTTTCTTGCTTTTTCCGCGGATAAATATTGATGTTTGATTTCATTGCTTCCTTGGTTCAGCACTTTCGGCTTCAGATCACTGTTCATCTTCTTCAAAATTTTTTCTACCAGTTCAAGTACAGTCAGCTGGATCTCATTGCTGAAGTTAAAGGCCTCTCCGGCAAGATTGTTTTCTTCCATTTTTTCTGCCAGAAGCAAATAAGCCTGAACAGCATCTTCAATATAGAAGTAGTCGCGGACAAAGGTCCCGTCGCTGCGGATTTCCGGCGCTTCCCCGTTCAGCACAAGCTGAATCGTCTGCGGAATGATGCGGTTGAAGTTCAAATCCCCGCCGCCGTACAGGTTCCCGCAACGCGTGATGCAGACCGGAAGCCCGTACGTATGAAAATACGTGTGGCTGATCAGATCTGCGCAGCTTTTTGAGACGTCGTACGGATGCTTGCCTTGCAGCGGCATATTTTCATCGTACGGAAGGTTTTCTTGATCGCCGTAAGCTTTATCACTTGAAGCGACAATCACCCGCTTTATTAACGGATGCTTCCGGCAGGCTTCGAGAATATTCCATGTGCCGAGGATATTCGCTTCAAAGGTAGAAATCGGGTTGCGGTTGGCCACGCCGACAATTGCTTGTGCAGCGAGGTGAAAGACTGTGTCAATTTCATACTCGCCAAGCGCGCGTTCAATCACAGGCAAGTCTTCAAGAGAGCCCTGCACGATGTTCATTTTCTTGATATGTTCTCCCTGATAAAGGTTGGATTGAGGCACATGATCCCTGACAAGCCCCGTAACGTTTGCGCCCTGTTCGATCAGCTCTTTCACCAAATAGCTTCCTAAAAGACCTGTACACCCCGTAACAAATACGTTTTTATTTTTCCAGAAACTCAAATCAGTTCACCATACCTTCCATACTTGTTGTCCTTGATCCCACATTTTGTTGACTTCTAAGAGATTTTTATACGTATCGATGGCCGTCCAAAATCCATAATGGCGGTACACGGCAAGCTCCCCGTCTTTGGCAAGGTTCTTCAGCGGTTCATCTTCGAACATCATGTTCCCGTCCTTCGGCAAATAATCGAAAACCTTGGGACTGAGAACGAAGAATCCGCCGTTGATGATTCCGTCACTTGATGTCTTCTCAGAAAATGTTTTCGCCATGCCGTCCTCAACCGTCAAGGTGCCGAACTGCGAGACTTTGTCAATGCCGGTGACAGTCGCGGCAGCCCCTTTTGTCTGATGATAGCTGATGAGATGGAAAAGATTGATATTGGCCAGCCCGTCCCCATAGGTGAGCAGAAACGTTTCATCGCCGATATAGTCTTTTGCCTGCAAGATTCTTCCGGCTGTCAGTGTGTCTTCCCCTGTCTCCAAAAACGTAATTTTCCACGTTTCAGGCTGCCCCAGCATCTGTACCTCTCCCGTAGAGCTGTCGAGAGTCAGGCTGTTGTGCTTCCATTCATAGTCGAGAAAGTATTCTTTGATTTTTTCTCCTTTATAGCCCAAAAGCAGAATAAACTCGTTTACTCCGTAGTACTGATAGATTTTCATAATATGCCATAGAATCGGTTTGCCGCCTATCATGGCGAGCGGTTTAGGAATGTCATTCGTGACTTCACTCATTCTCGTTCCTTTTCCGCCGCAGAGAATGACCGCTTTCATCTCTACCCCTCATCTCTATGAATATTGAGTTCGAAACCTGGACATCTTTACAATCTATCAAGGCGTTTCCCCGATAATTTGTCCACTTCAATACCGGTTTCAAAATCTACTGTAATGATATGAGAGAAAGGCGGCCTTGGTGACCAAATGGAATCTATTTTTTCAAGTTGGTTATGTAACCAAAAAAAAGAGCCTTGAGCGAAGGCAATGCGCCCGCTCAAGGCTCTTTCTCGTTTTATTTAATTTCTTTTTCCTTGCCGTAATGATAGTCAGACGGATCAACGGCTGTGAAATCGCTGAGTTTGTGGAACCTCAGCAAGTCTTTGTACAAGACACTGTCTGACAGACTCAGCTGCTGGTTCACTCTTGTTTTCAAATTCTTCGTTTCTTCATTCGCTTTCAGTTTTTCACCAGTCTTCGTATCGTAAATGACATTGTCGACAGATGTGTACTTCGGCGTCACGAAGTCTCCGTTTCTGAACGCCACTGTATCGTCGTGGTCTTTAGAGAATAAATCAGTACCAAAGTTGATATATTTCTGCGAATCAATTCCTTGTAAGTGCAGAAGTGTCGGCATGACATCAATTTCGCCGCCATACGTATGGTTCACTCCGCCTTTTTTGCCAGGAACACGGATCATCAGCGGCACACGCTGGTTTTGCGCGTTTTGATAATCTGTGATCTCTTTTCCAAGAATTTCTTTCATCGCACGGTTATGATTTTCAGAAATACCGTTATGGTCACCGTAAATCACGATGACTGAGTCGTCATACAGACCGGCTTCCTTCAGCTCCTTGAAGAATTGCTCAAGCGCCTCGTCAAGATAACGGGCTGTCTGGAAGTAATTATCAACTGTTTTATCACCGGTTGTCGCTTTCTTAATGGACGCATCTTCTTCATCCAGGTTAAATGGATAATGGTTTGTCAACGTAATTAAATGGGCGTAAAACGGCTGTTTAAGAGATTCAAGTTTTGGAATCGATTCAGTAAAGAACGGCTTATCCTTGAGTCCCATATTCACGATGTTTTCATCTGACATATCATAACTGCTTGCGTCGAAGAACTTATCATATCCAATATGTTTGTAAATCTGGTCACGGTTCCAGAACGATTTGTAGTCACCATGCAGGACGGCGCTTGTGTAGCCTTCCTTTTGATCCAAAATTGCAGGAAGTGACTGATATGTGTTTTCGCCTTTTGTCACAAACGCGGAGCCTTCAGGAAGACCGAAGATGGAGTTATCCATTGTCAGCTCGGCATCAGATGTTTTTCCCTGGCCTGTCTGATGGAAAAAGTTATCAAAATACGTCACATCTTCCCCGCCGTGTGCAAGTTTATTCAAGAACGGCGTCACCTCTTCACCGTTCAGCTTGTAGTCAATCAGGAATGACTGGAAGCTTTCCAGGTGAATCTTAATGATGTTTTTGCCTTTGGCAGAGCCGAAGTACTCGGCATTCGGTTTCGCATAGTGAGACGTCGTGTAATTCTCGACGCTTGTTAAATCATCGCTGCTCGCGTAGGCTCTTTGCGTTTCCGTTTGAGCCGTCTGAACACCGTCATAAATGGTGTAATTGTAAAGACCTAAATATTTCACGATATAATTGCGGTCAAACGTTCTTGTCAGCAGCTGCGGACGGTCTTTTTCCGCATAGTGCAGGTTGATGAAAAACAGTGCGACCCCGGAAAGGATCACTAAAGATGCAAAGCGTTTTTTCATTTTGTATTGTTTTAATTCAGGTCTCCAGATCAATACCGCAATCAAAATAATGATATCTAAGAAATAGAAAATATCATGAGCGGCCATGATACTGAAAATCCCGTCTCCCATGTTTCCGACATTTCCGGACTGTTTAATGTTCGGGAATGTCAAGAAATCGTCAAAGAAACGATAGAATAAAATATTTGCGTATAACACAAATGTCATTACGAAATCGATAATCAGCATGATAATGGCTGATTTACGCCCTTTCGCAAGCAAAGCCAGTCCTAAAAAGAAGACCGCGCTTGAGAACGGGTTAAATACCAGGAGGATCTCCTGGGTTGTGCCTTTTACCCCAAGATTAAACTCAGTCTTGTAGGATAAATACGTTTTTGCCCAAAACAGTATAACAGCCAGCACAAAAAAGCTAAGTTTGTAAGAAAAAAGTTTCTTCATGGCAACCTCTACTTTCTTAAACACTTTAAGTCTTCATTCATATTTACCTGCTCTTTATCCTGCCTTCCAATTCCTTCTTTCCAAACAAAATCAAGGCATCACACAACAAATAAATACACCGCGGTAAGCCGGAATATTTATGCTTCGCACCATACCAATTTTATTGCAACCATTTCGACCAAACACTGGACGAAAGAAGCCTTCATTTCGTTTCACATTTTTTCTCGGAAATAAAAAAGGGTTTCTTTTGTCATGTGTGCCTTTGAAAAAAGAAATAGATACCGAGTATAAGAATAACATAAACTAGCAAAAACGAAAAATAGGTTTTGCAGAAAGCCCGCCCTCTGGCGGACTGTGGCTATTGTATGCACTCATGTTTAGCGTAATCACAATTTTTTCGAAAGAGCAAAAAAAAGACTGGATATCTCCAGTCTTTAAATCCCCGACCAAACATCTTTTGCATATATACCGGTATCCTGCAGATGTTTCAGCCAGTTTTGTGCTTCTTGTTCACCGGTGCCATGAACAGACTGATACGCTTTTTGCAGTCCGGCCTCCACATCTGGGGCCATTTTGCTGCCATCACCGCATACATAGAGCCTGCCTCCGCGATCAAGAATCGAAATCAATGTTTCTGCATGGTCAGCCATGAGATGCTGGACATACGTTTTCGGCATGCCTTCTTTTCGGGAAAAGGCTGTGTGGACAGTGACGATTCCATCTTTTTCAAACTGCTCAAGCTCGTCACGGTAAATAAAATCATGATCGTTCCTGCATCCAAAATAGAGATGAGCTTCGCCGAGCGCTTTTCCCTCCCGCTTTAAAGCTGCGCGTGCTTGGAGGAAACCGCGGAATGGCGCTACTCCTGTGCCCGGCCCGACCATAATGATTGGGGTTTCAGGGTCTTCCGGAAGCTGAAACCGGGATTCCGGTGTGCGGACAAACATCACAACATCATCACCCGCTTGACGCTCAGCTAAGTAATTTGAAGATACGCCCCTGTATTCGCCGCGGCCGCTCCACGCAGGGCCGTGCACGACACCAACTGTAATTGATGCTTGCTCAGGATTTACCCTTGGAGAGCTTGAAATCGAATAATATCTCGGTTTTAACGGCCGTAAAAGCTCTAGAAATCGTTCAAACGGCATATCACACGCTTCATATTGTTCAAGCAGATCCAGCATAGAAATCCGTTTTTTCAATATTTGTTCCTGATAGATACCCTCTGTCGCCAGATCTTCTAATTCGCGCTTATGTGGCGGACAGACTGTAAATGCCGCCAGCTCCCGTATTTGCGCCCTTGAGGCGGCTTCTTGCACCTCGACGCTGTAGCTGAGAAGATCATGCAGGCTGACAGGACGCCCTAATGGCAGATGCCCCGCACTGCGCCCGCTTGCCGACAATGTCACTTGGTCGGTTCCCTTCAGGCCGAATCTGTGAAGAATCCGGCTGACATTGGTTTGGCTGTTCCTCGGCAATACGCCAAGGTGATCGCCCTCCCGATATTCAACATCCGGCGGCAATGTGATTTCGATATGGCGGGTGCTGCGATCACTGTCTGCGGACTGGAGTTCACGATTTTCGGAAATGGATGCGTGAGAGGCTTCGTACGATCTAGCCAGCGGAGACTCGCCCAGCCCTCTGACAAACTGAAGGCTTAGTGTGCTTCGTTCCTTATCGGCGTTTTCATTAAGCTCAAGTCCGAATGCTTTGATGGCGTCTGTCCACATGCTTTTTTTCCACTCGTCAAGCTGCCCTTCAAAATCACCGCTAACATCCCCCTCTCCGCGCGCAGAAAACCGAGTCGCGCCTTTCTCCGCAAGCTGCTCATCAATGAATCTCGGCACGTACTGGTACGTGCTCGCCCAGTTGTGGTCACCGCAGCCAAATACCGCGTAATGGACGCCTTCAAGCTCACCCGGTTTGATTTCTTGAAGCCACTGCACGAACTGTCCGGCATTGCTTGGCGGTTTTCCGTTATAAGACGAGGTCACAATGACAACCGCTCCCTCTTTCGGCAGCTTTCCAATCCGGTCGTTCAGAGGTGCCACTTCAGTCCTTACGCCATGAAGACTGGCTGTATCGGCAAGCTCGCGGGCTACGCCTTCTGCGGTGCCGGTATCAGATCCGTACAGCACGAGAAGCGGGCGGTTGTTAAGACCGATAACCGATGCGCCCTTTGTTTCCGTTTTCTCTTTTTGCTCATCAGGCGCCGCTTTTTCAGCTGCCGGAACGTCCGCATGAATGGCTTCCTGATGCCGTGTTTGAACCCTGATACGAAAATCGCCCGGCTTGAGTGTTAAGGTTTGTTTGATATCAAGCTCATAATTCTCATGATCAATTAACGTGAAATATTTTAAAACCATGCCCAGCACAAGTGTAGCTTCATGAAGGGCAAACTGCATGCCGATACAGGCCCGCTGTCCATTTCCGAACGGTTTGTACGCATGATGAGGCACTTGGTCCTGATGTTCAAACCGTTCTGGACGGAATTCTTCAGCGTCCTCTCCCCAAGCGTCTTGATCACGATGAAGCTGCGGAATCAGCACAGAAATTCTATCTTTGGTTGTAATCGGATACTTTCCGCTAATGACTGTGTCTTCTTTTGGATAAAGGCTGAAAGCCGGAGCCGTCGGCCATAAGCGCAGTGATTCATTTAAAATCATCCGTATGTATTTCAGCTCGAGCACTTGTTTATAGGTCGGCGCTGCACCCGTCAGCACCCGGTCGACCTCTTCATACGCTTTCTCCAGTTTGTCAGGATGCTTCAATAAAAAGTAGATCGCAAAGGAAAGCAGTCCGCTCGTTGTTTCATGCCCGGCAATCAAAAACGTAATGATTTGAAAGCGGATATTTTCATCGTCGAGCTTTTCACCTGTTTCCGGATCTTCCACATTCAGCATGCGGGCAAGCAAATCTTTTTCATCCTGATCTCCATTCGATCTCCGTTCCGCAATAATGCTGTCGACTAATGAAAACATTGTTTGAATATCATGATGAAATTGGCGCTTTGTTCTGACCATAAGCTTATCTTGAAAATCAAGACGCTGCATCTGGTGCATCGCTTCATCCAGCGCCCGCACCATGCTGTTGATAAACGGGTGGGGCGTTTCTCTGTAGTAGCTGTTAAAGCGATAGTCAAACCCGCACAGCCCAATTGTGTCGAGCGTCAGCCGGGTCATATCCCCTGGGACATCGACTGCTTCATTCGGGTTAAGCCTGGCCCATTTTTGAATGAGCTGAACGGCGATATCGACCATTTTCTCATGGTAGTCCTTCATGGCCCGCTGGCTGAACGTCGGCATCAGAATGTTGTGTGCTTTTCTCCAATTAGGCTCATGCGTCCAGCTTGTAAACAATCCATCACCGGAAAACGCGCGAACCTTCTCCAAGGCGCCTTCAATGCTTTTGTCGAATCGCTCTTCATCACAAACTTCTTTCACCAGTTCGTGTCCGGACACTACAATCGTCGTGCCCGCAGGTGTATGGATTTGAAAAATCGGGCCCTGCTCTTCTGCCAATTTGATCAGCGACAGTGTCGGTTTGTCTTTATCAATTAAAGGCAGATTGCCGAGCGGACCATAGGTCTTAGGCTGAGGAATCGGGCTTGTTTCCTTCATCGAACCATTCCTTTCCGTATGAAATGCAATCTATCTGACTACATTTCCCTTTCATGGCCATGATTATTCCATTCTCCCAATTGACGCATGATCGCTGTTTTTTCTATACTTGAGAAGCTGTACAATACGCGAATAAGGTGAGTTCATATATGGATTTTGAAATTCGATTTTTATCCTTTTATGTCATACAGGTGGAAGGCAAGGATGAGCAGGCGAACAAGCAGTTCAAGCACTTCCAAACCCTTGATACGGGTGAATTTGAAGAAAGCGAGCTGAAGGACTTTCTCGACGGGGAGCTGAAAAAAATCGTCAAACGGAAAGCCGACCGCCATCCGCAGTCCGAACAGGTGCCGACGAAAATCGGCCATTTTATCGTCGAGCCAGGCCACGAGCTCGATTCCAACCCGAATTACAACATGTTCAACCAGGCGCGACTGGCGGAAACAAAAGAAGACTTTAACGAGCTGAGCGAGCAGTTCGTCCGCACGTACCTCGACACGAGCGCAGTCCGCGGCGGCGTGTTCCTCGTCGCTTCAGCCGTGCCGAGAAAATACTTCGACGAGTCATTTGTCTTCATAATGAAATGTGATTTTGAGCCGAAGGTCGCCCGCATCTCAGACGCGTCTTCCCTCATTAAAAAAGTCGAAATGGCGATCACGACAAAAAACATGAAAAGCATCCAATACCCGTACATGCCCGAAGAGGGAATGGTCGAGGAAGGCGAGCTGAAAATCCACCAGGCCTCGCACGCCCGCTATTTCGAGGACTTTCTAAAATTCGTCGAGTACGGCGAATCAATGCCGGAAATCATGAAAAACCAGGTCATGAACATGGTGCAGGAGCACGTCTACGAGACATTTGAAGACAACAGCGAAGAGCTCAAGCAATTTGAACAAGACATCGAAATTTGGGAAGCGAGCGAAAAACGGGAAATCCAAGAGCGTCTCGACACCCATCAAGTGATCGAAGCCTCCGCCCAAATCATCGAGCACACACCAGAGGCCCAACTGAAAATGAAAGTCGGAGAAACCGAGATTAAGGGATTGCTAGCGGATTTTGGCGATTCGATTCATCTCGCAAAAGTGAACGGGCGCTATGTCGCGCTGATTGAAGCCGAGACGATTTCGTTTGAGAAGGGGAGTTCGCCGGTGGAGTTTTATAAGCCTGATGATTTAAGGGAGATTGTAGAAAGAATTAACAGGAAAAATATTGAAGATTAATACAAAACTGAACATTATTAGTGCATCTTTACATTGAACAATACCTGATGTAGAACACGGATTTTGTTTTTTAAAATGGCCTTACTATTTGTAAGTTTGAATAAGAAACTTTAAAAATTGTCACAAACAAAGAAGGAGATTGGAATAAAACTGTACTCCTTCTTTATGTCTATTCAATCAAGGTAAATGCTTATATTAGCAAATTAATTCCCCAAAAATAAAGACCATAGAAATCTTTATTCCTCGTCAAAATAACTAAAATCAATTTTCTTCACAAAAAACTTTTCTTTAATATTAACTCCAATATCATAATCAATCATAAGTTTTGCAAGAGTCTCACCGTCAATAAGTACAATTTTCTTGCTTTGTAATCGTTCTGCATACTCGATTGCATTTTTCGTAAAGTATGAAGTTGTAATAAAAACTCCCTTCTTAGCTCCCATATCATCAAGTGCACCAGAGAAACTTTGAACCAACTCTCTTCCAATAGGGTTATCCCAACGTTTCGCTTGAAGATATATATTATCTAATCCTAATTTGTCTTCTTTTATTACACCGTCAATTCCACCGTCATTTGTTTTACCCGTAATTTTACCGTCACCATAACCCATAGCTACTAGTAATTCAACAATGATATATTCGAGTTTTTTCCAATGTGCTTTTTTAATCTTTTGAATAATTGATTTTGCCAGTTCCTTTCTAATATCATCAAACTTTTCTGTCATTACTTCAAATGGATCTTTTACTTCCTCCATATCTTCAATTTCTTCTTGAATTTCATTACGATTATCGTTTATTAATGATAAACCTTCTTGGGTTATTTGGTAGGTTGATTGACTTATTTCCTCTATGTAATTGGATTTTTTCAGTCCATACCTTACTTGTCTTATCCTAGTTATAAAAATAGAATCTTTACTATTCTCGTAAGAACGTGATCTTTGTTCTTCGGTTAACATAAAATATTTAGTTAATTCTTCGTTAATATAGCTAGAAGTGTAGGGCTTTTTGTCTCTTATTACTAGCAAAAAGGGGATCATAATTTCTCTTGATAAGGGTATATCATTCGGATTAGAATTTACATTCTTAGTTATTTCACTAACTTCGTAAATATCCTTGGGCAGTCCTTTTTCTCTGATTAATTTTAAAATCTCCTTTTGGGTTAGACCACTTTCACTGAGCTGTTTTATAATTTTCAAAACCTTTATTGAACTTTCATTATATAAAATACTATTTCCATTCTTAGTTTGTGGAATATAGTCACTAAAGTAGTTAATCCACCTTCTCCCACCACTCTCTGACCAACCGACAGCTTCTGACAACTTTCTTTTTGATATTAAATTCAACGTTAGATGCCCCCTTTAATCCCTGAATTTTCAACAGTTTTAAAATTAACCTAAAAATGGTCTTAACTTTTTTTCTCAAACAAAAAACTCTCTAAGTCCTATTTCAATATGTTCTTCTAAGTATAACGAACACGTCAGTGCGTGTATTTATAAAACAGTACATCTATAGTTTACTTAAAAATTAAGTATCTTTTTCATATGATTAAATTTCATATTCTTACATGAATTATACTACAATTAGAAAAAAATAGTTTATATAGATATATTAATCATTTATAGGAGAAAATATAAAAGTCCAGAAAGTTAACTGGACTTTTCCTCTTTATTAATACCCTTCCCTCAACACCGCATAGCACTCCCCAATCAACTCTTCCGCTCCCGGCTCTCCTTTCAGCCCGCGGCGGACGATTTCTGAGGAAAGGTTCTGGACTTTGAGCGCTCTTGGGGCTCTTCTTTCGTAATACGCATGAAATGCGGTTTTGATGTCGTCGTGATTTTTGAGTTCTTCGGCGAGGACGATAGCATCCTCGATCGCCATTGCCGCTCCTTGTGCCAGGGTTGGCGCACCGGCGTGGGCGGCGTCTCCTCCGATGACGACGCGGTCTTTGTGCCATGGCTCGTGCACTGCGACCTGTTCCAGTTTGTTAAACATGACAGGATGCTCTTTTGACATATGCTTTGTGACAAAATCCAGCCCCGAAAAGCCAGAGAGAATCTCTTTTACTCTATCAAACCGGGTATCTTCCTCATCCCAATAATCGCTCGTGCAAGGCTGGAGGACGAAGACATAGCCAGCGTGTTCTGCCAATGGCACGACGCCAATTTGTGTGTCTCCGCTTTTATACATCAATGTCGCGTCCTCAAATGAAAAATCAGGAAACTCGATATAAAAGCGCCACGCCCCCATGCCGAGATGCTCTTTTTCCGTCTCCTTTTGCAGCATTATATCGCGAACAGCGGAGTGAATGCCGTCAAAGCCTGCCAGAATGTCAGCCTTCATCTTTTCTCCGTCTTCACATACGGCAGTGACCGATTCAGCCGTTTCTTCATAGGCGACAACCTTCTTCCCCCACTTGATGTTTACACCCGCTGCCTTGGCATGCTTCATGAGAATGTCATTTAACGTTTTTCGAAGGATATTATTGCGTCCCGGAAGTGTGTCATCTAAAAAGGATTCACTGACTTGAAACAGCAAATTCCCCTGTTCATCAAACGTTTTAAACCATTCTGTTTGAAAGCCATGCTTACAGCACTCTTCGAATACGCCCAATTCTTTCAAGACAGCCAGTGCATTTTGCGGCTGAAGAATTCCTGCACCTGTTTTGCGGTTTTCTGAAGCCGCTTCACACAAGGTGACAGAAAACCCTGCCTTACTAAGAGAAATGGCCGCTGACAATCCGCCGATTCCGCCTCCTGCTATTAAAATATGTTTCATATCAATAACCACCTTTTCAGCTCTATACATAGTTAGGCACCTAACTATATTACTTTACTATGTCTCGCAAAAAGCTGTCAATCATCTCCAATCCAAGTTGCGTTATGGTTTTCGCTCCTTTATAATCGTGTCACAACGAACGTACGGGAGCTTATTATCATGGAATTAAAACATTTACCGAAATATAAGCATATAACAGAGCACGCCGAGACGTATGCCAATATAGACGCTGGTTCTCTTGAATTGTTTTTATCTCTATTTGATATCTCTAAAAAAATGAATCATGTGATGGAGCATTACTTTGCAGGCAGCGGGCTGTCAGAAGGAAAATTCAAAATCTTGATGTTGCTCTTTGATGCCAAGGATCAGACCTTAAGTCCGACAGAGCTTGCCAAGCAATCAAACGTCACGAAAGCAACAATTACAGGACTGCTGGACGGGCTGGCGAGGGACGGTTTTGTCAGCCGCAGGCATCACACAGAGGATAAACGAAGAATCAGCATTGAACTCACAAAGGAGGGCAAAGAACGGCTTGAGCAATTTCTGCCCGGCCATTTCAGCAAAATCTCCGCGGTCATGGAAAACTACAGCGACGAGGAAAAAGACATGTTCGTGAAGATGCTTGGTGATCTTTTTGAAAAGCTAAGCGTGTTTAAAGACTAAAAAACCCGTCCGACCAGGACAGGCTACAGCGTCTTCTCTTCTGAAGCCGGATACGTATCCGGCTGTTTTTTCTTTATAACCGTAACAAATACGCCGCTGATGACACATGCGATGCCAATCAAATGCACAAGCTCAAACGGCTCCTTCAATATCACACCTGACAAAATGACTGCGGAGACCGGAAGAACGGATGTGAAAATGCCCGACACCCCCGCTGGCACCTTCCTCACCCCGCTATACCATAAGTAAAACGCCAAAACGGTGACAAAAAGCGCGTAATACAACACATACGACCAATCCAAAACTGTTGGCACGCTAAAATCAAATGAAGAGGCCTCAAACAAAGAAAACGGTAGAAAAAACAGAAAACCGAAGAGCGATACGACGGTCGAAATCGCCAATGCCGAAATATGCGGAGATAACAGCTTGGCCAGCAATGTAAACAACGCTTCGCCAATGACTGCAGCAATGATTAGCATGTTGCCAAATAAGGCATGTGGCGTCCCGTCTTGGCTCCCCGCTCCAAATAGATTAATCGCCAGCACACCGCAAACCGCCAGCATAATGCCGATCAGCGTCTTTTTCTCTATTTTTTCTCTCAGCAGGAAAAAGGATAAAATACCGATTACCATCGGGGTTGTGCTTGTCAAAATGCCGCTTTCCGTTCCAGTCGTATATTGAACACCATACAGCAGGCAAATACTGAACAAAAACACGCCTGTGAATGATTGTACCAGCAATACAAACACATCTTTTTTTGTCAAAGCCGGAAACCCTTTTTCAATGTAAAACAGCAGCGTCAGCAATACAATAGCAGCCAGCAAAAAACGCAGTCCCGAGGATAGAAAGACCGGAATGCGCTCGACCATCAGCTTGCCGACGACGACCGAGCTGCCGACGATCGCCATGGCTGTTGCCAAGGAAACATAAGCGCCCAGTTGTTTTTGCATCATAACTCCACCACCCTTTTTATGTATGGCAAAAAGCGCCTATCCAATGACAGGCGCTCTCTGATTAATCATCACTGCTCAAAATGCCGAAGAAGCGAAGCAGATTGATGAACAAGTTGATAAAGTCAAGGTACAGCGATAATGCCATAACCGGAATTAAGTCTTCCGTAATATGGCGGTGTTTGATTTGGTTTAGATCATACAAAATGTAAAGGGAAAAGACGATGGTTCCGATAACGGAATACGCCATCATAGCCGCTGAGTTTAATGGACTGAAAATGTTGAAAATGCCAACCACCGCCAGCGCGAGAACCGCTACCAGCAGAAATGACCACAGGAAGGATAAATCCTTCTTCATTTTTGCGCCGATTGTGCCCAGAACGGCAAAAATGACAAATGTAGAGCCAAAGGCTTCAAGCACGACATAGGCGCCGGCGATGGAAGCGTAGTGGCTGACGATCGGAAATAAGGTAATGCCGGAAACAAACGCGAATGTATATACAAACGCATATCCGACCGCTTTTCTTCTGCGCATCCAGAAGGCCAGAATAATCATCCCCACTTCTAGAATAGAAAGCGGCAGCATCAAAGCGACAGGAACAAATTGGCCGATAAATAGACCGACAGTCGCGATTAGCAGTGTGAAGACAAAGACTGTCAAAATGCGCTGCATGATCGATTGCTTACTCTCGTAAACCGTAGCTTGCATGTCAAAAATCCTCCTAAAAAATGATCTTAAAGGTCTATTATATAAAAATTGGATGAAATATGTATATGTTTTAAGGAGAATTTAATGAAAACAAACGCCCTTATACGATCACTTTGGTTCTTTCCTTTTCAGCGAAAAACGGTGCTTTTCTATTTTCTCAATCTGGGTAACTTGAGAATCATGAACCGTAATCTGAATGGTGCCGAAATCGAGTGTTTCCAGCGAGCTGATTATTTTTTCAATCACTTCCGGATCAATCGTTGATTTTGAAACCAAAAGACCTTCCCCCCTGTTGAACTTATTTCAATTCATAGTATTCTTATAAGAATTATAATATTATGTTTTTTTCGATAAATCAATGGTGTTTTCTGACCAATTCAAAAAGGCATATGATCACCCGATGGCGGACAATCATATGCCTGGTCAAACGTCCTATTTGTTTTCTTCCAATTCCTCAACAATGCAGCGAACACCCATGTTTTCTAATGCCTGCTTCAGCGTGCCGTACGTTTCATATTCACTGAAATCAAGTCCCAATTGAATCGATGTCTGGGCCACATCTGGGCGAATCCCTGAAAATACGGCTTTGACGCCTAATAAGAAAAGCGTTTTTGACAGGTTGTACAGTTGCTGCGCCACCATGGTATCCACAATCGGAACACCCGAAAGGTCAACGACAAGGCTTGTGATTTTTCTCTCGATACAGCGGACCGGCACTGTTTCTAAAATGACCTGTGCCCGTTTCGTATCAATGGAGCCGATTAGGGGCAATATCCCGATTCCATCCGCAATGGAAATCACCGGGCAGCCCAGCTCAGATATCAGTTCCTGCTGAGATGTGAGCCTCATCAGCATAAATTTTTGGTACTGCTCGGAAAATTCAATGATCAGCTTATCGAACGCCTGATTCACTATGCGGTTCCATCGATCGGCATCCTCATCTGTGACGATATCCCGATTCTCTTTAATAAACGCAACGACAGCATCCCAGAATGAGATTCTTGAGTTTGATATGGCTTCCACAACCTCATGCACCTGAACATCTTGCTCAACCCTGTTTTTCGCAACGGTTTGCGCCCATTTTGTCATATGTTCTTGAAACTCAGTTTGATCCTCAAGGAATGCGCTTGCGATCGTTATATTGGTAAACGTATGCTGCTTGGTTAAAAGCTTTTTCGTTTCTTCACTTAAATTGTCGGCGGAATATAGCTCTCCTTTCAGCTGACATCGCAAACTGAACCATTTCTCCGTAATATCCGCCGTGTGGTCTATGATATATTGATATAATAATTGATCGATATTCACGGTCTGTCTCCTTTTTCATAATAGAAGCTCTTTCATTATAAAATGATACATCGGAATTGTGAATGGGACTCGGGAAAAATCAAATGATTCTGCATCCTGAGCGCATTCCAATTTCATTCATAGGCGAATGCACCAATAAACGTCCGCTCGCATAAATTGCAAATGTACAGTTTACAATGAGAAAGGACGTTATCACATGTATTATGTTGATCCTTATATGTTTGCCGGGCATTTTTATGAGCCATGGCCTGCTTTTGATTACGAATATCGTTATCCAGATGGTTACCCATGGTCTGGCATTGGCGGCGGCTCCGGCCCTGGCATTGGCGGCGGGGCTGTACCTGGCTTCGGCGGCGGCTCCGGCCCTGGCATTGGCGGCGGGGCTGTGCCTGGCTTCGGCGGCGGCTCCGGCCCTGGCATTGGCGGCGGGGCTGTGCCTGGCTTCGGCGGCGGCTCCGGCCCTGGCATTGGCAGCGGTGCTACGCCTGGCTTCGGCGGTGCGCCGCAGGGACCCCCGCCTTCAAAAAAGCCGGCGAAACCGAAAAAGCCGCAGAGCCCTCAGGGAGTTGCTTATTTAGTTGAACCCGTTGCCATTCAGCCTTGCCTCTTCCGGTTTACCTATGTTTGGTTAACCAACGGCAGCTCATTTTGGTTCTACCCGATCATTCTTGGCAGAAGATCCGTCGGAGGATTTTACTGGGATTCTTCACGGCGCCGCTGGGTTTATTTCGCCTTAGACACAAATCTGATAGATGTTGTGAGCTGCTCATATTAATCGATAATCAGCCGGTTTTTCCGGCTGATTTTTTTATGTTACTTCGCCCGTAAACAGGTTATAGTATAATTATCTTTCAACTTGGAGGTTTCCCTATGATCAAACAAATTGCAACTGTTGCTGTATATGTTGAAGACCAGCAGAAAGCGAAGCAATTTTGGGCAGAGAAGGTTGGCTTTGATATTGCGGCGGACCACCCGATGGGACCTGACGCAAGCTGGCTGGAGGTTGCGCCACAAGGAGCCCAGACCCGTTTAGTCATTTATCCGAAAGCCATGATGAAAGGCTCTGAACAAATGAAAGCTTCTATCGTGTTTGAATGTGAAGACATCTTTGGTACATACGAGAAAATGAAAGCAAACGGTGTAGAATTTCTTGGTGAGCCCAATCAAATGGAGTGGGGCACCTTCGTTCAATTTAAGGACGAAGATGGCAATGTATTTTTATTGAAAGAATAACGATGCGACGGCGGTTCTATTCCGCCGTGCGCTTTCTTTGACATTGAGAATGAATTTCATTTACAATCATTCATATATGAGAATGATTGGAGAGAGACAGATGTTTGTTCAGTTGAGAAAAATGACGGTAAAAGAAGGCCATGCAGATAAAGTCATAGAACGTTTCAGCGCTGAAGGAATCATTGAAAAACAAGAAGGTTTAATTGATGTGACAGTGCTTGAAAAAAACGTCCGCCGCGGTGATGAGGAAGTTGTTGTCATGATTCGTTGGGAATCCGAGGATCACTGGAAGCAATGGGAAAAAAGCGATGCACATATCGCCGGCCATAAAGCGAACAAAGGTAAACCAAAGCCTGACTATCTGATCAGCACTGAAGTGAGCATGTATCATGTAAGAGCTGTTAAACAAGGGACTCATGAATAATGAAAAGAGCTTGCACCAGCTGCAAGCTCTTTTTACGGTCATGATGAACTGCCTTTTTCATATGTGATGACATAAAGAGGCTGGTTGGCATGCCATTCCGCGTATAAGACGTCCTCAGTCTTTTCAACTCCATGCTGTTGCAGCGATTGCTTCAGCCATTGTTCATCCACACCCGCTTCCACCAGGTTATCAAACACAATCTCCCCATCAAGAATTAACGTAATCGGCAAAGATACATCCTTTGTCGGAAGGTTCATATCTTTTCTGGTCGGTTTATCGAAATCGGCTTTCGGGAGCACACTGATCATCCCGTTTGTTTCCAGAATTGCATATTCCACTTCCTGAATCGAAAAGCAGCCTTTTTGCCTCAGGAGGCTTTGCAGCTGATTAATATCGAGCTTGTTTTTCTTCAGCATCTTGTATTTCAGCTTTCCTTTATGAATCACAATATTTGGTTCGCCTTCTAGAAACTTTCTGGTTCCTTTTAGTTTTTGTGTAATCAATTCAATCAAAAATATAAGCAAGCCCCATAGGAGTGAAGCAAAAATAATTTCTTTAATCTTGATTTCATGATCATAGACGGCATTTCCGACCAGTTCCCCTAAAATTAAGGCAGAAATAAAGTCAAACGGGGTGAGTTGAGAGAATTGGGTTTTCCCAAGAAACTTCAAAATGACAAATAAAATACCGAGACCGCAAACTAATTCTATTGCTACATTCAGATAATCTCCCACGTTGATAGCACCTACTTCTTAAGAGCTACTACCATTATGGTCAACTGCACTTTTTCTAAACCAGAACTGCAGATTTTCACATCAGTTGGTGCTTTGCCAGCATGTGATCGAAAAGCTGCTCTGCATCACTGCGGTCAATCGTGACAAGCGGATCATTGAGAAACGCCTGAAATGCAAGGCCGCGATCTTTTGTTAAACCAGATTCCGCCACTGCCTCCTGATTGGATACGTGCCTCGTCGCAATCATTTCCACACCCTTTGGCAGCGCTCCAGAGAAAATCGGCTGGACGCTGTTGCGGGTAATCAAGGCGTTCGTTTCGACAATCGCTTGTAAAGGAAGATTGGAAACTTGCCCTTGATTCGGCACATTTACATTCGTGACGATTTCACCCAATCCGAGGAGAGCCGCTATGATGTTCACGCCTTCTTCTCCCGAGGCTTTCCCGGCAACGCCCCGTTTTTGAACGATTAATCGTTCTGTTTCTTTTCGTTTTTCGTCTCTGTCTTGTTTTCTGAATGATACAGATGTGAGATGAAATTTCCATAACTCAGGCTGTTTGAGGTAAGGGCCGGGAAGAAACTCTGCCAGATGCCTGTCACCCGCAGCGGGGATGGCGCCATACATTTCAAATAAATCAAACGCAACACGGTGTGCCGAACGAAAGACGCTGTCCCTCCAGCTTTCCCCCTCTAGCTCATATCCTGATTCTCCATAATGCGCGCTGAATTCATGGAATATAGGCAGCAGATCAATATGGCGGTAAGAGGCTTCCGTGATCCATGTGAAATGGTTAATGCCGAGTACATTGACGCGAATATCTTCGCGCCGCAGCACCTCTACTCCGAGCCTTTCTGTGACCATTTCCGCCAGCAGCTTTTGCGTGCCGAATACCTCGTGGCAGCAGCCAATCGCTTTGATGCCCGGAAACACTTTATACAGCACTCTTGTACAGACAGACATTGGGTTTGTATAATTTATGACCCATGATTCTGGTGCGTAGTCTCTTATGGCCCGGGCAATTTCGGCAAACATCGGAACAGCCCGCAAGCCTCTGATGATCCCGCCCGGCCCGACAGTATCACCCACAGACTGATAAATGCCGCAGCGCTCAGGGAAGTGGACATCGATTTCCATATCTTCCAGTGAACCCGGCAAAATGGAAATAATGACGATATCCGCGCCCGATAACGCCTTTTTCAAAGTAGAAACCGCTTCATACCTCCATCTGCCGTCTCCGCTGTGATTGCCGATCTCTTCATTTTTCTGAGCGGCTTCAAAATCAAGATCATAAAGCGCCACTGTGCCTGACATCCGTTCATCAATCGACAGATCACTCATCAGGCTTCTGGCCCAGCCTTGAGACCCCCCGCCGATATAGGCGATTTTAATTTGATCTAACGTACTGATATGACACACTCCCTTTCTCAGCCTTTCACCGAACCGATCAGCATTCCTTTTGCAAAGTGTTTTTGCAGGAATGGATAGACCGCCAAAATCGGTAGCGTCGCAATGACAATGACGGCGAGTTTTATTCCCTGCTCCGGCGGAACGGTATTTTGCATCGTATCGCCATTGGTCGCCGTTAAATCCGATAAGATTGTGACTTGGCGGAGCACCATTTGCAGTGGCCATTTTGCACTGTCATTGATATATAAGAGAGCGTGGAAGAAATCATTCCAAATCCCGACCGCATAAAACAGCGCAAAGGTCGCAATAACCGGCTTTGACAGCGGCAAGGCGATCCGCCAGAAGACGCCGATTTCGGAACAGCCGTCAATTTTTGCCGATTCCTCCAGCTCGCGGGGCAGCTGCTGAAAGAAGTTTTTGATAATAATAAGGTTGAACGGATTAATCGCCATCGGCAGAATCAATGCCCAATACGTATCCAAAAGGCCAAGTGATTTCACGACAAGGTACGTCGGGATCATGCCGCCGGAAAATAGCATAGAGAAGATCACCAGGTTCAACAGCAGATTCCGCCCCTTCACATGCCGCTTCGCCAACGGATACGCCATCGTAAAGGTGAAAAACAGCTGCACAGCCGTCCCGACCACGGTAATGAAGATGGATACGCCCATGCTTCGGATGAACGTCGGTGTCGAAAACACATACTTGTAAGCATCAAGTGTAAAGGTTTTCGGGAATATAAAGAAGCTGCGCTGGGCGAGTTCCGCTTCTGTCGCAAAGGAACCGGCGATAATGTACAAAAACGGCAAAATGGTAATCGCGCCGACACCGCCGAGAAACAGAATGTTGCAGACGTCAAACACCCGTCCGGCTTTTGTGTTATGCATCGTGTGAATTTCAGCCATACCTCTCCCTCCTCTAAAACAATCCTTCCTGATCAAACTTTTTCGCAATGTAATTGGCGCCGAAAATCAAGATAATCCCGACAACCGATTTAAACAAACCGACCGCTGTGCTGTAGCTGTACGCGCCTTGGGTAATCCCCATCATGTATACATACGTGTCAAAAATGTCAGCCACGCTGCGGTTGAGCGAGTTCGTCATCAAATACACCTGTTCAAAGCCGAGATTCAAAAAGCTGCCGATTCTTAAAATCAACAAAACGATAATGGTGCTTCTGATTGCCGGCAGCGTAATATGCCACATTCTCCTGAACCGGCCCGCTCCGTCCATAATGGCGGCTTCATACTGCTCCTGATCAACCGTCGCCAGCGCAGCCAGAAATAAAATCGTTCCCCAGCCTGTCTCCTTCCAGATGCTTTGCATCACAATCATCGGCCGGAACCAGTCCGCGTCCGATAAGAAAGAAATCTGCTCACCTGTCAGGTTCATAATCAATTTGTTGATCACACCTGTATCGACAGTAAAGAAAACAAAGGTGATGCTGACCACGATTGTCCATGAAACAAAATGGGGCACGTAAATAAAGGTTTGGATGCATCTTTTATACACGGCCTTTCTCACCTCATTCAAAAGCAAGGCCAAAATGAGAGGCGCTGGAAAGGCAAATAAAAGGTCCAGGCTCGCCAGCATGAGGGTGTTGCGCAGCAGCCGGAAAAAATCCGGGTTCATAAAAAAGTCTTTGAAATAATCAAAGCCGACCCATTCGCTTTTCCAGAAGCCGAGATATGGCGAATAGTCTTTAAAAGCGATCAGCACGCCCCACATCGGCAAGTATTTGAAAATCAAAAAATAAAGCAGACCGGGAATAAGAAGAAGATAAAGCCATTTGTCCCGTTTGAGTGCAGCCATCCAGCTGATGCCTTTTCCAGCAGTGAGAACAGGTGAATCTCCCTTCTTCGGCACTGTTTCCATATCTGTTCTCCTTTCGTGGTACCGGTGCGCCCGCCGAACGGCAGGCGCATCGGTTTATTTTGACGATTGATACAATTTGTTCAAGTCCTTCATCAGGTCATTGCCGCCGCTTTTTTTCCAAAGCTCCACCGCATCCTCGAACCCTTTTTCATCAATTTCTCCAATGATAAATTGTGTTCTCGCGTCGAGAATAATGTTGTCAAGCTGGGCACCTTTTTGGGTATAGACATCAGATACAAGCGACTCAGCCGGGTTAAAGACGGCTATTTTTTCTCCTTCAGTTATGATGTCCTTGCGATGCTGGAAGAGCTTTGTTTTCTGGTCTTCGATGTAATACTCGCTTTTCGGAATCGACATGCTGAACTGCGCCAAGCCTTCATGCTCATACAGGAGAGACTTGTTGTTTTTTTCAAGCGAAGTGAATACGTCGTCCTTGAGCTCGTAATTGCGGCCCTCCACTCCGTTGTTCGTGAGAATCTGCGCTTCCTTATCATTCATCTTATCGAGGAAGGACAGCACCTCTTTCAGCTCTTTTTCGGTTTTGACGCTTGATTTTGGTATCGCGATCATGCCTGAATAACCGGATGTCGGGAAGGTGCGCTTGCCATTCGGCCCCTCAAGCGAGCCGACGATATCAATCACATCCTTGTTCGACTCATCCGCCTCCTCCATCGCGCTTTGGATTTGAGACGCTCTGGAGCCGGTATCAACGATGATCCCCGCTTTTCCTTTCACAACCGGATCATTCCACTTCGCTGAATCCATGACCGCAAAGTCCTTATTGATCAAGCCCTCATCATAAAGCTTTTTAAAAAACTTGAGCGCATCCATGTATTCCTTCGTTGTAAAATCAGGAATCAGCTTTCCGTTTTCAACGCCGTAGCGGTTCGGAGCGCCGAACCAGATTTGCAGAACATCCCACGGGCTTCCGTTGCCAAGCCCCATCCATTTCGGCACGACCATGCCGTACGTATCATCCTTGCCGTTTCCGTCAGGATCTTTTTCCTTAAAGGCTTTCAGCACTTCATAGAAATCATCAATCGTTTCCGGCATATCTAGACCGACGTTTTTAAGCCAGTCGGTTCTGATGATCATACACGCTCTGATCAGGTCCCTCGTTCTGTAGATTCCGTACACCTCGCCGTTCACCGAGCTGTTCTTCAAAATCTTTTCATCTGCCTGGCTTAAATTCTTGTAGTCTTTTAAATAAGGAGACAGCTCCCAAAATGCCCCTGCTTTGACAGACTTGATAAAGCCGGCTGATTTATCTTTAATCACAATCGCATGAGGCATCTCTCCGGAAGCCATGACGATGTTGAATTTGTCGTTGTAGGATGAATCAGGCACCCATGTGACCTTAATCTCTTTGCCTGTGTATTTTTCGAGCGCTTTTAATGAAGGGCTCTTTTCACTCGGGCTTTCCGGCGATAAGAGCGGCGCCATAATTTTAATCGTGTCTTTCGAACCGCCTGCTGAACTGGATGTTTCCGAATGGCTGCATCCGGCGATCATCATGGCAGCGAGCGGCAAGGCCAGCCATTTTTTTCGCATTCTATTTTTCATGATGCGTAAGTCCCCCTTTTTTCAATTTGCATTTCCCCTTTGCCCCTCCTAATATAAAGCGCTTACATAAATTCTTGCAATCTTCATTTTTTGCACCATTTCTCCTATGAAATTCCGTCTGTTATCCTTTTTTGCCGGATGTATCTTTTTTTGCCGGAAGGGAATCTCCAATCAGTTCCAGCGCTGCTATGACGTTCAAACACCATTGAGAGACGGTGTTCGTTGTCACCCACGGGAGCTCCTCCAGCTGCGTCCATGTCTCAATGCGCTCTGGTTTGATCGGTAGCGGCGTATGGCTCAGCTTATCGTCGAGCAAAAGATTCCACGCTTTGGCGGCGAGCTTCTGGTCTTGTTTTTTTCTTGCGGCGTAGGCGGCCATGGCAGCGGCAAACATCGGCCAGTGAAAATGCCTGTCATGAAGAGCGCCTCCGCTTTTTTTCCGTTTTTCTTCATCACTGAGTGTGTAAAATTCGCCGAATTCACTTAGCATTTCCTCCCATTCCCGGTCATCAAGAAGCTCAGCCAGCTCCATCCACACTTGCGGCGCGCCGAAGGCAATGATCATATGATATCCGCCCGCTATGCCATCTCCCATGTGATGAAGCATCGAGGTCTCCGGGTCATATTCAAATGTCGGACCGGATAATAAGCGGAGCGGCAGCTGCTTCAGACAGCTGATGCCCGTTTCGATTTTTTTGAGATATGCCGGATTTTCGGTCCGCTCCCATTCCGCCAGCCAGTTCGAGCAAAACGCCGCCCAGTCCGGTCCCGTTCTGGCGTGGGTCGGGTGCTCGCCTTTCTCATAAAAAGCGCGCATCGGATCGGTTTTGATGAGAGCGTAATCGGCGTCCTTCACTTCTGTCAAAAGATCTCCCGTCCGCTCATCTCCCGTCAGATAATAATAGAATTTATAAAGCCCGGCCATGCTGATCCTCGCTTCCTTGCAGCCGCATCCCCAATGAACAACATTATGCCGTGAGCCAAGCCCTGCGTATTCCCCGAGGTGAAAGCTGTCCGTTTCGCTCGTGTGGCGGGTCATGGCTTCTGCCATACGGAAGATATCCTCTCTGCCAGAGCGGAAAAACGCCTGCCACAGCCATAAGGTCGGAACGAGCTCATTATTTTGCCATGCATACCCGCCGAGATCATACCGCCACATATGCCGGATCGGGTCATACGTATGCATGACATCGCCATAATGCCAAAACCCGTACCATCTGCGCTGCTCTACTTCCTTTTTGTAAAATAGAAATGCGGCGTCGAGCTGTTCTTCCAGCTCTTTTTTGAGCGGATGAGATGTGTCAATGACACTCCAAACCCCGAGCGCCTTTGATTCGTAATAGACGTCCGGCTCACAAACAAGCAGCGGCGGCGCCTGCCATTTGTCAGCGAGCGTATGAAGGACATCATCAGATGGCATATGCGAAAAGCACGACAGGCTGATTTCATTTGTGTTGGCAATGCCGGTCGGATCAGAACGCATTTCATCAAAGCCCTCATACGCGCTGGCCACATGGGTGTTTCCTGTATAATGCCGCAAATCCATCGCCCCTCCATCCGGAGGCCAAAACCAGACGGTCATTTTTGGGTGGCTGCCGGCAAGGCCTGTGATTTCCAGTGCTGACGGGTATTTCTCAAAAAAGTACCGCAGACCGAGGGCTATGCCGCCATTTTCGCCGCCCGAATAGCAAAGCCCCTTCGCCCGGCTGCCATGCAGCATGCCTACCCACGCATAATCTTTTCCGGTCCGTTTTGACAGGCTGTAATGATCACTAGAATCCTGCACGAGCTTGACATCATTCCAAACCGCGTTCTGTGTGCCGTGCGCAAACCATTCCTTGTGCTCTTCACTTGGAAACAGCGTTTCACCATTGATTTGTTTTTGATAAAGAGGATACCGTTCATTGAATTTACGTGTGCCAAACAGCTGGGCGGGTTCTTTGTACATCCCTTTCTCTCCCGCAAAACGGAAATGGCGGTTGTACGGCTCCCCTTCCAAAAAAAGGTCAAATTCGATACCGAGCCCCTTAATGAATTCTTGTTTACCATTCCTGTCAATCAGCTGCGTATGTACGATGCCGATTTCAGACAGCCCGGCATAAAATATCAATCTGACCACAAACGGCAGCCATTCTTCATTTGTTTTTTTGAGGATATGCACGCCCTCTATTTTGATCACTGTTTTGACAGGTCCTTGCATCTCAAGCGCCGCACGTTTGATGAGGCTGACAGACGTTTCACGAAAAAGAACCGTTTCCGCCGCCGTCTCTTTTCTCGTTTCTCTTATGGCAACGAGCCTCCCGCCTGCGGCGATCGGCTTTCCGTTAATCTGCAATGATTGAATAAGATCGGAGCCTGTTTTATGGATGGCACAGACGAGCGTTCCTGTATTCACTTGGATGTCATGCTTTGACTCTTTGATGCTGAGCGTTTCACCTGGCTTGGGAGCTTCTCCTTTTTGCACTGCAAAGCTTCGATGGTCCTGTCCGCTGAACACTGCCGCGTGCTTCGTCCACTTGATGCTCCCGTCCGGCCAATAGGCCGACGGTTCGTTTTGCACAAATTGGCTTTCCGCGTTTTCATTCACAAGCGCCAGCCGGTCACCCTTTTTCAATTCTCCTTTTTTCCATGGCACGCCCCACGTCACACCGCTTGTCACCTTTGGCTGTTCTGATAACCATTTCATCTTTTTCATCAGTTCTCTCCCTCCATAGAAAAAAGCTGATTCGATGCAAAGAATCAGCTGTGATTGTCAAACTGAATCACACGGTATTCATGCGGTCCGACCGCCAGCCTCCCCGCTTTTTCCGAACGGTTCGTCAACAAATCCGTTCCCGCTTCCGGCAATGTTACGCTTCCGCCTTTTCCATCCATATTCACGATGACCCACACAAGGCCGTTATCGCCTTTGCGAGGGGCAACGATCGTGCCGGGTGTCACATCCGACCGAACGGAAATGGCTGCTTCAGCGGCATAATGCCTGACGAGCGCTTCCAGCATCGCATCCCCTTTTTTCCCGGATGGAAGCGAGCCGAGCATGACGATTTTTCCCTTGCCGTGCTTCCGTTCTGTCAGAAAAGCATGGCCTGCTGCCGGTCCTGACTCAACCGTGCCTAGGGTGTTTCCGTTCTCTGTATCAAACACCGCGCTCCACAGCCCCAGTGGCGCCGTGATGCCAAACGCTTTTCCTGTATTCGCAACCTCGTTCATTGGAAAGGTAAACAGCGTTTTGATCCCGGCTGTTTTCTCAAGTTCGCCAAGCCCGCAATCGGTATGAATTGTATGCTCGCTTGAGCGTCCCCCTGTCAGCGGTCCAACAATCCAGATGCCTCCAGCTTCAGCGAATGCCGAAGCTTTTTGGATAAAATCCGAAGACAGATACGGCACAAATGGCGTAAACAGCAAGCGGTAGCCGTCCAGTGGAACGCCTTCCGGAATGAGGTCACGGTGTATCCCCGTGTTAAGAATACGCTCATAAAAATGGGTCACAAGCGTACGGTGCTGGAGTCCCCGGTGAGGCTCCGTTTTGATAAATGCTTTTGCTCTGTCGGAGTACGTCATCGCTGCCTCGGCTTGAACGGGCACAGTCGATAAAATCACCTGTTCGATGTCCTTTCTTGCCCGCTCGACTGCCAGCACGTTCTGGTAGCCCACGGTCGGCTCGCCCCAGGCACTGAGAACCGAACCGTGTGAAATCTCGCTGCCCGAACGCTGCTGGCGCCACAGCCAATAGCAAAAACCCCCGCTTCCTAAGGCGTAGGAAGATACTGCTTCGGCCTGTAAATACCCATCGGCATGCGGAAACGCGGAGCTTTCGAGCGAGGCGGCATACGACGGACTCGTTTCCAAAATCCAAAACGGGCACCCTTGTTTCAAGTTCCTCCACAAATCACAGTTCAATAAAAAAGCAGAAGCGTTTTCCTGCGAAGCGTACGTATCATAGGAGGCAAAATCGAGATTCCGAAACATCCGCTCATTGTCCACGCTGAACATGACAGAGCCGTTATGCGTGATCGGCGCATCCGAATAGCAGCGGATGATTTTGGCCTGTTCATCCGCAAATGAAGCGATCATCTCCATTGAAAACAGCTGATACATTGTGCTTAGAGAGGCGTGATGCAGAAACGGGGCTGGCCCCGGCTGCGGCACTTGCTCAAACGTCTGGTAGGTTTCGCTCCACACATTGGTTCCCCATGCCTCGTTTAACCGCTCAATCACGCCATAGCGGTTTCTGAGCCAGTCATGCCATAAGTGCAAGCAAGTCTCACACATGCATTCTGCAACATGGCATTTAAACTCATTGTCGAGCTGCCAGCCGATCAGTCCCCGGAGCTGGCCAAGCTCCTTGGCGATGCTTGTGGTGATGATGGCGGCTTTTTTTCGGAAATACGGGTTGTTCGTACAAGCATGCTGACGGGAGCCATGCCCCATGACCTCTCTTTTTTCGTTAACATGCATACGCTCCGGCCGGCCGTGCGACAGCCAAATCGGCGGTGTAGGCGTCGGCGTGCACATGATCGTTTCGATGCCGTTATCATACAGCCGGGTGATGATCTCTTTGAAAAAACTGACGTCAATTTTTCCTTCTTCCGGTTCCATGACAGACCAGGCAAATTCGCCGATCCGCACAACATTAACGCCAACTTCACGCATGATGTCAATGTCCTGCTGAATCGTCTCTTCATCCCATAGTTCTGGATAATAGCAAGCACCGTGATACAGTTTTCTCCTCACATTTTTCACCCTTCTTTGATGATCGATTCTGTCAATGGCAGGCCGAGCTCCTTTATGCCTTTTGCCACAAGTTTCGCCATTTCATTTGCGCCTTTTTTTGTAAAGTGCGTGTAATCGTTCATTCCTTCTGACACCATAAAATAGGTGTACACTTTTTCCTCGCCCTTCTCGGTAAAGAAAGCAAGGCTTTTCTCCATCAGATCAATGAGCTGGACATTCTCCTCAGCAGCCGTCTGCTTCATGGCAATGCAATAATCAGGAAAGTCGTTCAAAAACACGCCGTTTTCATAATGAAAGCGGGCTACAGGGGTAATGAGAAGCGGATGGGCACCTTTTTCCCGCGCGCCTGCGATATATTGCTTTAAATATTGTTTATAGGTGGTATAGGGCTCGGTGTAGCGCTCCGGCTTATTTTTCGATGCGTCATTATGGCCCATCTGCACAAACAGCCAGTCACCCGGCTCAATCACATCAAGAATCGCCTGAAGCCTGCCCTCTTCCACAAATGTTTTCGAGCTTCTTCCCCCGATTGCTCTGTTGATCACCTGGATATGCTCCGGCAGATGCGAGCCGAGAAACTGCCCCCAGCCCCCTTGATTTGTGCTGTCTCCATACGTTTGAACAGTCGAATCGCCAGCAAGATAAATGTGATTTGCCATTTCTCATTCCCCCTCGTTTTTTCGTTTCATATGGCATCAATCATGGACAGCTCTTCCCTTGAAAAACCGGTGAGTTCAGCGCCTGAACATTGGTCGTCCTGCCCTTTGATAAGTCATCTTGTCGTACTGTTCGGCCTTTGCTTCGTAGTTCCTCCTATAGCGGCGCCTCCGCTTTGCTGCCCGCTATGTACAGGGCGGGCTTCGGTGGTTTTTTCATTCCCGTTCCGAGGTAAAAGCCCGTGTGCGGCGGCTGGTTGTAGGCGGTGTTCTGCCAGGCGATGCCGAGCCTGTAAACCGGATCGTGCATAAGCGTGTAAAAGCGATGGCGGGTGAGATGTGTCGTTGTATAGATGCGGAGCGCGCTGCTGTCTTCCGTTCTCCATATCACTTCTTCCCGCCAGTCCCCGAACAGGTTGGCCTGAAGAACAGGATTTCCTTTTGTGCCGTTGTTGGACAGCACGCCGTCCGGCTGAAAAATCGTCTTCAGACAGCGGTTTTCAGCATCCCACTTTTCAATCTTCGGCCGGCCGGCCGTTCCGTCCCAGTCATGATCAAGCAGCTCCCTGACCAAGTCGCCGTCCCACCAGATGGCGAAATTGGCTGAGATGGGCGCTTTGTCACTGATTTTTTCTCCTTTACTGGTAAAAAGGCCGTATGACATTCCGTCATTGCCCGGCGGATCGATTCCCCAGACGAGCGATCCTTTGTAGTTTGGGTCTATATGAGCCGCCATGCCCCTGCCGACGTCAGTTCCGGCATGAACGCCCCACAAAATCTCGCCGGTTCCGGCATCACGCAGCGACAGTCCGTACGGCTTCGAGGCATCCTCATGCACCTGAAACACTTCAAGCCCTTTTCGGGACGGATCCAGATCCCCTACATGCATCGCGTCGCCGTGTCCGAGCCCCGTTGTGTACAAGCCTGTGCCGTCATGATCAACCGCCATGGCGCCGTAAATGATTTCATCCTTCCCGTCTCCGTCAACATCTGCCACACTCAAGCTGTGGTTGCCCTGCCCTGCATACGCTTCATGGCCCGGCTGATTGGAATCAAATGTCCAGCGTTTTTTGAGCCTTCCGTTTCTGAAATCGTATGCCACGAGTACAGCTCTCGTATAGTAGCCCCGCGCCATCACGAGGCTCGGCCGCTCCCCATCCAAATAAGCGATCCCGGCGAGAAAACGGTCCATGCGGTTTCCGTAGCCATCTCCCCAATCTTCCAGCTTGCCGCGGGGCGGTTCATATTCCACGGTCGTGAGCGCTTCACCAGTTTCTCCTTTAAACACAGTCAAATATTCTGGACCGGACAGGATTCTGCCCTGTTCGTTCCTAAAATCGGCATGCTCATCGCCAATGATGTGTCCTTTCCCGTCTGTTGTGCCGTCGGCTGTTTTCATGGCGATTTCTGCTTTTCCGTCACCATCCAGGTCATAGACCATAAACTGGGTATAATGCGCGCCTGCTCTGATGTTTTTGCCGAGGTTGATGCGCCACAAAAAGGTGCCGTCCAGTTTATAGGCATCTATGAGAACCTCCCCGGTATATCCGTCATGGGCGTTGTCTTTTGAATTGGACGGGTCCCACTTCAGGATGATTTCATATTCCCCATCCCCATCCACATCCCCGACACTGGCATCATTGGCGCTGTAGGTGTACGGCTTTCCGTCCGGCGTGATACCGCCCTCCGGTTTGTTAAGCGGAACCTCTAGGGCATTTTCCCGCCAGACGGGAGCTTCTTTGGACAGCTTTTCTTCCCGTCCCTTATTGACGGCCGCCACCTGGTAAACAGAGTCCGCCGTTCCGTTTTGATCGAGAAAATTGGTGCTGTCCGCGATAGGCTCGCGGGTGATCCGCCTTCCATCCCGATAAAGGTGAAAAGCCGTCGTCTCATGATCCGTTCCGAGAAAACGCCAGCTGACAAACACGCCCTGCTCCGTCTTGACCGCAATTAAGCCTCTGGTCAAGTATTCCATCTGCCTCTTTTTTGGCTTCATTTTAATGGGAACGGGCTGCGTGCAGCCCGTTCCTTCCCCCTTTCTATTAAGGTGTATACATATTCGGTTTTGGCTGTTCCGCCATGCCCTCTCCTAAAAAGAAGCTTGTGTGCGGCGGCTGGTTATACGCGACATTTTGCCAGGCGATGCCAAGCCGGTACACAGGATCGTGCATCAGCGTGTACAGCCTATGCTCAGTCGGAATGGTTGTCGTGTAAATGCGGAGCGCACTGCTGTCCTCTGTTCTCCACACGACTTCCTCACGCCAGTCCCCAAGCAGATCAGCCTGAAGTGCCGGCGTTGCCTTTGTGCCGTTGTTGGCGGCCGCGCCTGATGCAGTCAGCATATTTTTCGATACACCGTTTTGATAATCCCACTTATCGATTCGGTTGCTGTCCAGCTGTTCCCGCAGTAAGTCGCCGTCCCACCAGATGCCGAAGTTGGTCGATGACGGAACACTGCTTCCGATTTTGACGCCTTTCGCTGTGTAAAGAGAACCGTTTGCCCACACTTCCTGTCCCGGATAACGCGGGTCAATATCAGCAGCCATCCCCCGGCCTACATCCTTGCCTGCATGAACGCCCCAAAGGATTTTTCCGGTTGCCGCATCACGGAAGGATAAGCCGTATTTTGCATTTTTGTCCTCATGAACTTGAAACACCTCAAGACCCGGCCGGCTCGGATCAAGATCCCCGGTATGGAGGGCATCCCCGTGGCCTAAGCCAGTTGAATACATGCCTTTTCCATCATGATCAACAGCCATTGAGCCGAAAATGATCTCATCCTTTCCGTCCCCGTCAACATCAGCGATGCTCAGGCTGTGATTCCCCTGTCCGGCAAACGCCTCATTTCCAGACTTCGAAGAATCGAACGTCCAAAGCTTTGACAGCTTTCCGTCTCTGAAGTTATAGGCGACAAGCGCGGTTTTGGCATAATACCCTCTGGTCATGATCAGGCTCGGCCGCTGTCCGTCGAGGTAGGCAATGCCGGCGAGAAAACGGTCAACCCGGTTGCCGTAGCTGTCTCCCCAATCTGACACATTGCCGCGGGCCGGTTCAAAGTTTGTTGTGACAAGCTCTTTCCCGGTTGCACCTTGAAACACAGTAAGGTATTCCGGCCCTGAAAGCACACGCCCCTGTTCATTTCTGTAATCAGCAGTGGCATTTCCAATCACTTTGCCCGTGCCGTCTTTTGTCCCGTCTGCCGTTTTCATCGCCACTTCCGCTTTTCCGTCACCATCAAGGTCATACACCATAAACTGGGTGTAGTGCGCTCCCGCTCTGATGTTTTTGCCGAGATTGATCCGCCATAGCTTCGTTCCGTCAAGTTTATAGGCGTCAATCAGTACGTCACCCGTATAGCCATCCTGTGAGTTGTCCTTTGAATTAGACGGGTCCCATTTCAGGATCAGCTCGTATTGCCCGTCACCATCCACATCGCCAACACTTGCGTCATTGGCGCTGTAGGTGTAAGCTTCACCCTTTGGCGTCGTGCCGCCAGCCGGTTTATCCAGCGGGACGGAATGATACGGCTGCGCCCATACGGAGGCTTTTTCAGAAGCCGCCTGTTCGGTACCGTTTACGACAGCCCGAACCGTATACGTTGAGCCCGCCGATCCGTTTTTATCCACATAGTTCGTGGTTTTGACAGGCGCAGCATTCAGCTTTTGTCCGTCTCTGTACACATTGAACGAAACAGATGCGTTTTCAGTGCCAAGAAACCGCCAGCTGACAAAAATGCCGCCGTCCGTCTTGACCGCCACAAGCCCCCGGTTCAGCGCTTCCATCTGCCGCGCTGCTCCTTCTGCTTTCACAGGACATACAGAGGCTCCCATCACCAACAAGACCAGCAACGTAACAGCGGTAAATATGCGTTTCCTTCGTTTAATCATCAGACAGCTCCTTCTCATTTTTCTGTAAGCGCTTACTTAAATTGGATTTTATGCGCTTTGTGAGCTGTCTTCAATTACACTTTTTTGCATCTGCCTTTTTCGGACACTGCACTTTTTTGCGCGATTGTCATTTTTTTGTTACCCGGCTTGGTAGTGCTGGGCCTCCGTCTTTTGAAATCCTCTGAGAGCAAAAAACATCGACACTAGCCCAAATAAACATGGGCCGTAAAATGGGATCAAGCCCGGGAGCGTATACAGCAGGTAAAGGACAAACCCGCACCCGATCAGCATACATCCGGTCGTCAGCGGCCGCATGGCGCCAAACAGCAGCGCTTGCGGAATATATTTGCGAAGCGGGAGCTGGTAATGCACATAAAGGGGAAATACATACATCAGCGCAATGATATACAAAAGCCCCGCAAGCAACGTGCAGCTTGTTACGGTAAAGGACAGCCAATCCGTACTTGCAGAAAAATAATGATAATTCGCGGACAATATGAGCAAAAGAGCCGCAAACGCCAGTCCAATTGCATTGACCTTGAGAAACTCTTTTTTGTAGGTATCGAGAAATAACGGAAACACCGCGATATCCTTTTGCCCCATCAGCCATTTCCGTATGACGGCACACATCGCGGCAGTGCTCGGCGCCCATCCGAAAAGAACGCCGCCCAAAAGCGTAAACAACAGCCACAGCCCGTTGAGCCACGCAATTTTCACCACCGCTTCACAGCCTGCATAAAGCGCATCCGTTACCGTCGTCCTCATCTTCTCACCGCTTGATGCACAGCAAAATCTCGATAAGCGGCTTTCATGGGCGCCATCTGCCGGAACCCGATTTTCCCTTTTGTTAACACAGACCCGTAGGTGCTGCCGTCGTCCATCCATTCAAGAACGGGCAAATCATTGATTGAAAAGTGCACATAGCCTTTGTCTTTAATGAGCTTCATATGATACGGGGAATCAGCGTCGTCTGGAGATGGGAGCGGATCGGCTCCCATCGTGGCGAGATGGAAACCGCGGCTTTTTCTTAAATTGCAGGTGCGGAACGCTCTTTCCTCCGCGTATTTTCTGCGGAAATACGACAGGTGGAGCGCATTGATATCCCCCGAATGATATTCAGGGTATTTTCCCGTTCTTTTCTTGAGACTTGGATCAAACAAATCTTCGCCTCCAATCCCCGCAGCGGCAAAAAACAGCATACACAACCCAGGCTGCTCAATCGGAGAGAAGTCCCACGTCACAATGATGCCATCCGGAAACGTTTCCGGGCACCAATAGACAAAGTGTGCTTCGTCCTGAACATGCGACAGATGCAAGCGGTGATCGTCAAATGTGATCTGTCCGCCTCCCTCCATCCGCCAGTCCTTCACATCGCTTGCTGACCGGAGCGGATTGCGGTACAGGCACGCGCCTTCCTTATACATATTCTTTTCCCTCCCGGCTCACGAGATGATCCTTCAGCGGAAGACCGAGTTCTTCAATGCCTTCTGCCACAAGCTTCGCAACCTCCATTGCCCCTTTTTCTGAAAAATGCGTATTGTCCTCAATGCCGTCCGGATAATTCGGATGTTCATTCGGCTGAAACCAAACGAACAATCTTTTCGACTCCTCCGGTCCGTATGCTTCATAGAGCTCTTTTGTTTTTGCCAGCAGATCAATCACAGGCACATCAAGCTCCTTCGCCAGTGCTTTCATCGCATCAGGGTACTCGCCAAGTGTATGCTCGATCCGTCCGTTTTCATCAAAACGGCGGCGCTGCACCGATGTGACAAAGACAGGATGCGCTCCCTTTTCGCGTGCCGTATCTGCAAACAGGGTGAGAAATTGCTGAAACGTAGAGTACGGCTTCGTCCCGCGCGGTTTCTGGTCATTGTGGCCGAATTGAATAAACAAATAATCGCCCTGTCTGATGCGCTCGGCAATCGCCTGAAGCCTTCCTTCCTCCACAAAAGAATTGGTGCTTGCCCCTCCTTTGGCGTGATTGTGCACCTTCACATCTTCAGAAAACAATTGCCCGAATACCTGCCCCCACCCCGCCATCGGCGCTTCATGAGGCGGGCAGTCACTCACGGTGGAATCCCCCGCTAAAAACACTTGAATCGGTTTCTCCATCACATGTTCTCTCCTTTCACGGCGTTTCCTGATACATTTGCCTGAAGACACCAGGCGGCATGCCGACCTGTTTTTTAAAAATCCGATTGAAGTAATTGTGGCGGTAGCCGACTTCTTCCGACACGTCATGAATTTTTTTATTCGTATTCACCAGCAGCTCTTTCGCCTTTTCGATTCTGATTTGGGTCACATAATCTATAAAATTAATGCCGGTCACTTGCTTAAATGCCTTGCTTAACGTATATGAATTCATGCCGAGCGCATCGGCACAGCTTTCCAGCGAAATATCCGCCATATACTGTTCGTGAATCATGGCGATGACACGATCCGCCAGCTGCTTTTGCTGTCTGTTTTTTCTGCCCTCAAGCTTGGAAAGGTAAGGCGTCACCACAGCATCCATCAGCCAGGCCGTTGCTTCATTAGGTTCGCGCAATTCTGAAATGTCAAGAAGCAGCTCCCGATGCTGAAATAGGTCACTCGGATTGAGCCCGGAATGCAAAATATCCTCCTGAATGCGGGAAAACAGCTGAATCAGGGCGGAGTGCACATGCCTGTCTATGACCGCCTTTTCCGCCAGGTCCTCCATGCATACACGTATCAATTCCTCGACCTCCTGTTTTCTTTCCAGCCGGATGGCCTGAACAATTTGTTTTTCCAGTTCAAAAGGATAATAAGGGGCGGATTGCTCACCCTGAGGGAAGTCGGCCTGCAAATCAAGCACCTGATGCCGGTTGGCAAACTGCCTGCGGGATTTACCGCTTTTTACATCTTGGAATAAAGCAGGGATCTCCGTGACACGCTCCGTCTTCCTGCTCATCGTTCCGGTCAGGCTTAATCCGGTAACATCGTCAAATTGGCGTGCCAGCTCTTTTACATACGCCTTCAGATCAGAGCTGTTTGTTTTCATCACAAGCAAGGTGACGGAAAGCCGGCCGATATCAAGAATAGAGGTCTGAAAACAGCGTTTTGCCGCAAGCTCCTCGGCCAGATTGGTCAGCGTAAATACAGCAAGCTGTTCATCACCGGCACGAAAGATGCTTTTTTCACAGCGGAGGCCTGTTACCTGAAGATCAAGCACCTGAAACACATTTTCTCCGATGCTCCATCCAGCCTCCTCCATCCGCGATCTGAGGCTTTTCTCGTTGTCATAGTAAAAATCGCCCTGCAAGAGGTGCTGAAAGAAACTCTTTTTCATATGGGGTGTCTGCCGCAGGAGCTGCTTTTGAAGTTTCTGGCTTTCAAGGGATAGATCATGCCATCGCTTTTCAATCCACTTGAATTCATCCTGCCCGGACGCCTGCCATGTTTTCTTCTCTCCCCCGGTAAACAAGCCAAGCAAATGCTGAATGGGGCGATAGATTTTTTTTGATGCATACCACGTCATGCACACCGCCAAGCAGATGCAAATGACAAGCATCACGATGATCACTTTTGATAAAAACACCATCGGCGCTGTAATGGCTGAAAGAGGCGCCGCTGACACAAAGGTCCACTGCTGATGCATGCGGTTCATTTCTCCAAATGAGACGGAATACACCTTGCCGTCCCATTCCATCTGAAAATGGCCTTTCTCTTTCGGCTGTTTTTTTACCTCTTGAAGTAAAGTCTTTTCAAAATCTATTTCTCCCTCGTGAAAAAGCACCTCCTGATTTTGATCCAGAAGCAGCGCACTGCCATCAGGATAAGGGGACAAGCTTTGTAGGATGGACTCCATTTCTTTCGGATCAACCGCCAGCATGATCGCGCCGAACGGTTTCTCCGCTGCGCCCGGAATGAGCTGGATCAGCATCGCTTGATTTCCGGATCGGTTCCAATAAATACTGTTGTCTGAGGCAAGCAGCGAGCGATACTTGCGAAGCGCCTCCTGTTCTGTCAAAGCGCTGTATTCAGGGCTCAGTACAAGAGGCCGGGGGCTGTTCAGAAAGATGGAAGCCTGCTCGATCAGCGGCTGCTGGTCCCGTAAAAGAAACAGTTTTTTCGTTAATTGATAGGAGAACGTAAAGTCTTTCTCCAAATCCCTCTCGGCCAATCCGTTCATCAGCGAAGAATCATATGCCATCTGGGTGAGAGTCAGCTCCAGCACTCCCAGTTTCTCATCCATTCGGCTGACTTCACGCGCCACCTGTGTTTCATGTGATCTCTGCAGCTCTTTCTCTACCTTATCGATCGAAAGAAAGTAGATAGCGCCGCCAGTCAGCAATCCGGGAATACAGGCAATCAGCAAAATGAAGACAAAGTTTCTTTTGAAATACGTTCCCTTCCAGCGTGAAACCCGTTCCTTCTGTTGAGGCTGTTTTTTCATCCCTTTCCCCCCGCCCCATCTTTACTGATACACGCGTTTTTTCGTTCTCAACACATCAGCAAGAAACGTCAGCGCAAGTCCCTGTCCCCATCCTTGTATTCGTTTGTAAGGCACCTGTTTGTATCCTTCTGCATTTTTCATGACGGCTGTTCCGGCCGATACCTTGCTGACCCGTCCGTCCTCTTCTACCGCATCCAAAATGGCGGCAAGCGATTTCTGCACATATTTCGTATACAGCTTTCCGTTCGACAGCAGAGCAGAGGCAATGCCAGCCGATGCCGAAACTTCGAGATATGAATCCGGGTCATCCAAAATGGTATGCCACAGCCCTGTATCGTCCTGAAGCCGGACGAGCGTGCTTAGCTGATCTCTGAGCGATCCGTCGATGATCATAAAGGAAGGATGCGTCACCTCAATGAGCGGGAGCGCCTTCGCCATCGTAAGTGCCGCCCAGCCGTTCGCCCTGCCCCAATAAATCCCCGACAGATGATTTTGCGCTTTATTGTCCCAGGCGTGGTAGTACAAATTCGTGACAGGGTCCTGAAGCACGTCTTCATGTCCGTGAAACTGGCGCAGGCCGTCTTCAAAATAATCCTCACGCTCCATCACCCGCCCGATTCTCAGCATAAACAGTCCCGCCATCATCAGCGTATCCGCCCATGCCTGTTCAGGAAACACGTACTCTGTCGAATTAACCGTATGCTGAAGAATCCCCTCGCCAAAGCGCGGCGCTTTATGCAGCACATACTCCGCCATCTCGCACGCTGTTTCCAAATATACGTGATCACCCGTCACCTTGTGGAGGAACAAAAGCGTATGTCCGATGGAAACCCCGTTGATCGAAAGCGGCGGCAGCCCATCCTCCAGCTGCTCATCCACCCACGTTTTTAACAGATTGATATATTCCTCGTTTTCCGTCGCTTCATAAGCCTCCGCCACGCCGTAAAACGCGACGCCGCCCGGCCAATCCCACGCAAAATCCATCTGAAATGTCCGTTTCACGATCCGGTCAATGACGGACGTCACCTTTTCTTCGTCAAAGATAAGCTGTGCCATCTGCAACACTCCTTTTTTATTTTAATCCGGTCGTACTGATGCCCTGAACGATATATTTCTGAAACAAAAAGAATACAAGAATCACAGGCAATAACGAGACGGCCGACATAGCAAACATCGCGCCCCAGTTCGAAGCAGATTCCGTATCGAGGAAAAGCTTCAGCGCAAGCGAAACTGGATAAAGCTCCGGCTTATTCAAATACAGGAGCGGCTGAATCAGCTCCTCCCACTTCCAATAGAAGGAGAAAATCGCAGACGTCGCAAGCGCTGGGGCAATCAGCGGAAGAATGATCCGCCAAAAGCAGGCAAAGCGCCCGCAGCCATCGATTCGCGCGGCTTCATCCAGCTCCACGGGAATCGTCCGGATAAACTGGATCATCAGAAAAATAAAAAATGCATGCCCGAAAAATTGCGGAACGACAATCGGTTTAAAAGAATTCAGCCAGTCTAATTTCGCAAACAAAATGTACTGCGGAATCATCAGCACCTCATGCGGCAGCATTAACGTCCCCATCATGCAGGCGAACCAAAACGCTTTCCCCTTAAACGGGATGCGCGCAAATCCGTACGCAATGACAGCCGATGACAGGACGGCGCCGATTGTTGACAGGCCGACAATGATCGCCGAGTTTTTAATAAAGGTCAGAAACGGCTGCCCCGCAATGCCCTTCCATCCTTCAGCATAGTTGCTGAGAATAAAAGGATCGGGAATGAGAGAATGAGAGGTTGTAAAAATACTGGAGCTTTCCTTAAACGAGCTGACAAACAGCCAAATGACCGGGTACAGCAATAACACTGCCAGCGATGCCGTAAAAACATGGAACAGTATGCGTTTGGGCCTGACGCGCCCGGCTTTTTTTCTCTCAAAAACCGGGGCTTCTCTGACAGGCTGGTTGACCGGCTCCATCCGTCATTCCTCCTTTGACTCGTAATGAACCCAATATGACGATGTTTTAAACAAAATCAGCGTAATCAGCCCGACAATGATGAGCATGATCCACGCCATCGCCGATGCGTAGCCCATTTGAAAATAGTTGAACGCCCGCTGGAACAAATAGAGCGAATACAAAAGCGTCCCGTCAAGCGGCCCGCCCTCGCCCTTCGAGATGATATAGGCAGGTGTAAATGTCATAAAAGCAGAAATCGTCTGCATCACAAGATTAAAGAAAATAATCGGCGTGAGGATCGGAAGCGTAATTTTAAAGAAACGCTGCACCCGATTTGCCCCATCCACGCTTGCCGCTTCCAAATACGAAGACGGAATGTTTTTCAGCCCGGCCAGAAAAATCAGCATCGATGACCCGAACTGCCAGACGGACAGCAGAATCAATGTCCACAACGCGCTAGTCGGGTCCTGGTACCAAAGAATTTTTTGATCAATCCCGACAAAAAACAGCAGCGCATTGATGACCCCGTCATTGCCAAAAATATTGCGCCACATAATCGCCACGGCCACGCTCCCGCCGATGATCGAAGGCAGATAAAAGAGCGTTCTGTAAATGGCCGTTCCTTTTGATGCATTGTTTAAAATGACAGCGATAAAAAGCGCGAAGCCGAGGCGGAGCGGAACCCCGGCAAGCACATACGTAAACGTCACCTTCAGTGACTGCCAATACTTTTCGTCACCCGTAAACATTTCCTTGTAGTTATCGAGCCCGATCCATTTCGGCGCCGTAAACAAGTCATAGCTTGTGAAGGACAGAAACAAGGACGCCCCCATCGGAATCACCGTAAAACATAGGAATCCGATAATAAACGGAGAAATAAAAGCATATCCCGCCAGATTGTCTTTTCTCATACTCCGGCTTTTTTTCATTGCATCAGCCCCATTTCCCGTCAGTTATTCCTCTCTAATATCTCATTGGCCTGCTTCCGGAACGTTTTGGCGGCTTTTTCCGGCGATACCTTCTGATACAGAATCTGATCAGACGTATCCTTCAGCAGCTTGATGACCTCCGCGCTTCCCACAGGCTCCGGCGGATCGGCTTTGCTGATGTTTTTTGATGCAGTTTCTACATATTCGATGATGTTGGCTTCTTCCTCATTCAGCTTCGGTTTAATCGCGTCCGCCACCTTGTCAGAAACCGGAACACCCCGTTCGCCTTTGATCAGCATGTTGGCTTCTTTATTGTTGACGAAGAAATCGATAAACTTTGCGGCCTCTTTTTTATGCTCAGAGCTTTTCGGGATCGAAAACAGCATACTCGGCTTCAGCGTCAGCGCTTTTTCCTTCATTTGCTCCGGCGGCAGATAAAGAGACAGCGGCGAGTCTGTCAATCGGGCAAAGCCCAAATATTGATTGGAGTAGTTCCATGTAATTGCTGACTTGCCTTTGACGATAAAGTCGTCCTCCATCCCTTTAATCTGTGCGCTTTCATCAGGTGTTGGGGATGTTTTCGCTTTCACCAGCCTCAGCTGCCGTTCAAAATAATCGACAAACAGCTGATCATCCTGATACGCGAGGCCTGTGCCGTCTTCTTTATAAAAACGCTCACCCTTCGTGCGCAAATAATAAGGGAAGAAAATATCAGGCGGGTGCATTCCATTGGAGCCGTAGACGCCGGCTTTTTCCTGAAGGTCATACGCCAGCTTCTCGTAATCCTCCCACGCCCAGTTTTCCTGATTGATGGACACACCGGCTTTCTTCAGTAAATCATCATTCGCAATCGCAGACAGCACGTTGACGCCCAGCGTAAACCCATAGAGCTTATTGTCAATTTTTCCGCCCGACAGCATATTCTCGTCGATTGAACTGACATCAATCGTTCCATCCTTTGTATACGGCGTTAAATCTTCCAGCTGGTTCTTCTTTCCGTACTGTGCCAAATAAGCGGTATCCATTTGAATGACATCAGGAAGCTGGCCGGCGGCAGACATCGGCGCGAGCTTTTTCCAATAGTCATCCCAGTTCGCAAATTCCGCATCAATATTGACGTGCGGATTCTTTTTCTCATATAGTTCAATCACCTTCGTTGTATAATCATGCCTTGGCTGCCCGCCCCACCATGCGATTCTGAGCGTAATGTCTTCTTTTTTCCCCGATGCCTCTTCGCCTGAAGAACATCCGCTGAAAAAAAAGACGCAGACAAGTGTTAACAGCACGTAACAAATCTTCTTCAAACCAATCCCCCCTTTAATGTAAGTGCTTACATTTTATTTTAAAGTGTTCGGATGGGGCGAAACACTCAAAAAACAGTGGCGAAAGTAAAAAAAACAGAGATGGCTATCCTGCGGAAGCGCCTCCCTGTTTTCTTCTGAAATCTGACGGTGTCAGACCGGTATATTTTTTAAAGACGAGACTGAAATACTTCGGATTATCGCCAAACCCAATTTCTTCTGCAATTTCTGATACACTCGTTTCCCGCCTTATTTTCATCTGCTTCATCGCATGCTCAAGACGTACTCGTGTAACGTATTGGGAAAATTTCTCTCCTGTTTCCTGTTTAAATAATTTCCCGAGATAATCAGGATTCATAAACAGCATATCCTTCGCCGCCCATTTTAAGGAGAGATTCGGATTTCCGAGTTCGTCGGCAACAAGCCTGATCATTTTCGAAATCACTGCGCTTCCGTGCAGGTCACCAGATGCTTCGGCTGTGTCGCGAAACAGCTGCCCAGCGTGCCGGAGTTCTCCCGCCTGACTGATTGCCATCTGGCGGTCCGCGAAAACGTCCGCCGCCTTTTCAGCGGCATTTTCCTCCACGGCGAGCACGGTCCATTCTCCGCTGCTGCAAACCGCTGTCAGCGCCGACCCGAGTGCCTTTCTGGCCGTGAGATCAATAGATTGCTCCCCTTTTAAGATCAGGAGGCGGACCTTTTTTTCGGCAAGTGAAGGCGGCGGAGACAACTGGGCCACACCGGCGATCACCCCCTCCAAGTACTGATCGGCAGCAAAAGAACGAATATGATCGAGCTCATGTTTCAGATGAGCGGTTTTCTTTTTCCGCACCTCATGCTGCTTCAGTTCGGCAATGATTTCCTCCAGTGAACTGATAATCTGCTGTTCATTGCAAGGCTTCAGCAAATAATGCTTGACCCCGTATTTCATTGCTTCCTTCGCGTACTCAAACTCCCCAAACCCGGACAGGACGATAAATTGAACCGACGGACTCACGGCTGACACCTTTTTGATCAGCTCAAGCCCGTCCATGCCGGGCATTTTGATATCTGTAATGACGATATGCGGCTGCCTATGTAAGATCTTCTCGTATGCTTCATTCCCGTTCTGCGCCTTGCCAATTAATGAAGTTCCAAGCGCCTCCCACTCAATGATTCCTGCCATTCCGTCAAGAATAATCCTCTCATCATCAGCTAGCAATATCTTATACATCACGCCACCTCATTTCGGCACGGTATAGTGATCACAATCCTCGTTCCCTTTCCTTGCTCACTCTGAATACGCAAGCCGTACGGCTCTCCGAATGTCAGCCGGATGCGTTCACGAATATTCCAAAGTCCGATTCCTCTACCGCCCGATGTTTCAAGCATCCGTTCATCCATGCCGGGCCCGTTATCTTCGACCGTAATACAGACACAGTCCTTCATCTTTTTCGCCTGAAGGCGGATGGCGCACGGCCTTGTGAAGGGCTCAAGCGCGTATTGAATCGCATTTTCCGCCAGCGGCTGGAGCGTCAGTTTCGGAATGAGGCAATGCTTCACTTCTTCGTCGATATCCAAAGTGAAGTTCAGGCGCTCTTCAAATCGAAACCGCTGAATGGTCATATAGTGAAGAACGATATCCGCCTCCTCCTGAATGGTCACTATATCTTTCTTCATATGAATACTGTTTCGAAGAAGAAAACCGAGCGATTCCACCATTTTTGAGATTTGCTTTTGCTGATTCGCCTTTGCCAGCCAATTGATGGATTCGAGCGTGTTATATAAAAAATGCGGGTTGATCTGGGCTTGCAGTGCCTTCAATTCGGTTTCTTTAATGATGAGCTGTTTTTCCACATTTTCTTCCATAAGCTCGTTAATCCGTTTCATCATGACAGTAAAATGGCGGTTCAGCATGCCAGCCTCATCCTGTGTATGTTCCGGCAGAGAAAGCGATACGCCCGCCTCAATGCCGCCGTCCTGCACCGATTTCATCGCGGACACAAGCTGCTCGATCGGCTCCGTGATACTGTTGGCGATTTTCCTTCCGAAAAGCAAAACCACACAGAAAAACAGGAGAAAACACGTGCCGATCACCGTTTTCATAAAGGAAATTTTTTCAAACATCTGATCAAAGGGGATGACGTTATAGTAGCTCCAATTTTGATAGGATGATTGAAGGAAAGAAATAAAGTAACGTTTGCCATTCTTTTTTATCAAGTCATAACCGGGGTGCTTTAGCGTCTCATTTGCCGCCTCAGGAACAAGCACTGATGCATCTGCCGAATACACCAAATTCCCGCCTTGGTCGGCAATCATGATGTCTCCGACCGAATCGCCCCAATCCTTCGGCACATCACGAATCATCTGTTTCACATTGACTTGGATCAGCACCATGCCCAAGCCGTTCAAGCTCAGCTGGTGATAGGATCTGATCTGCCGCGCTGAAATCAGGACAGGATCGGAACCGCCGAGCGTCATCCAAAGATTTCTTCCATTTTTCGCTTTGGCCCGTTTAAACACCTCTTCCTGCTCCTGCTTCAAAAGATCTGAAGAACTGCTTCCCGCTGAATACTCTGAGCCGCGGGCATCAATCAAATGAATGGAATCGATGTACTTTTCATCACCGGCATATTCCGCCAGCTGATCCCACAGCTCCTGCTTCATTTGATACTGATCGTACGTATCATCACGGTTTTGCATGCTCAGAATGCGCTGAATCTGTTCGTCTGTAATGATTTCATATGACACATCCTCTATCTTCTTCAGCTCGTCTTCGATCCTTTCAGAAGACATCCGCAGTACCTCCGAGGATTTGCGGTAAATTTGCTCATCATACACATGAAAGGCGTACTGCACCCCGCTGTATACAAACAAAAAGGAAACAGCCATAATCAGTGAAAGGAACACAAACAGCTTATCCCTAATCTTCATCCGCCTGTACCAGCCAGCAGCTCTTTTTTTCATGCCGCCTTTTCTTTCTCCTGACGCTGATCCATTGACCGAAACGCTTTAAAGGATAGCTTCGTTAAGATCAGGCTCAGTAAACTCCCGCTGAAAAACAGCAGAAACGTGACGTGAAACAACACGAGAAACAGCACACCGACAGCGCCCGCCGCCATCATGAGCGTCACCGCCGGACGGCTGAAGGCGATCAAAAAGCTGATGCTCAGCACTTCTCTGATTTTCACGTCAAAATGAGAAAACACCGGAAACACATACAGCACAACAAATGCGAAAATCAAGCTGATGCTCAGGAACACATTGACGAGCACAGGCTGATTCATCTGAGCCGCAATCCGCATATCCGCAAACAAAAACAGGCCGGCCGTCACAAGAATGAGCCCGAGGATCTGTGCTGCCCGCCATTCCTTTTTAAACGCCCGAAAAAAGACAGAAAACACTGGGGCATCCGTGTTCCCCTTCGCCCATTCTCTCGTCACTGAAAACATCGCGGCAGTAGCAGGCATCACCCCAAACACAACCAGACCTGCAAGAGAAAACAAAATCCAAAGCACATTCAAATAGGCCAGTCTCATCACCCACGTACAACAGCGATTCATCCCATTCGTCACACTGTGTATCATCAACATCACCTTCCCGCTTCAGAAAACGCTTTCATTTGGAGTAATAAGTATTTCTCCTTTCGAAAGAAAATTCCTGCTGTCCTATGTAAATTTCGACATGATTAGAGGCAGCAGACGTCCTTAACTTTTTCTGTAACGTATCCGGCCTATTACATAAAAAATGACCACAGCTCTATCCTCCTTTTTGTACAAGACAAAAAAGCCTCCTGCAAAGGACGCTTATTCTGCCGAAATCTCTTTCTCAAACAAATGATACCCGGATGCATCAGCACCCATGAATTCATATCCCATACGCCGATAAAAGGAATGCAAGGCATCGTTATCAGCGACACAATCAAGCCGGACCCGTGTTTTTCCCGGAAAGTATATGCCCGTCTCCGCCCAATGAAGGACGCGTGCTCCAAGCCCCTGTCCCGCAAACCGGCGGCTTACTGCGAGGCGGTGCAAATAAATGGACTCCTCATGCCCATCGTCTCCCCAAAGCGTCCGGTCCCACTCGCTCGGTTCAGGCAGCAGCATCACGACAGCCGCAAGCTCTTCGTCTTTTTTAAACACAAACACATGTCCATTTTCAATGGAACCTGTGATATCATGTGTATCTTGCCCTTCCAACAGTCCGCTCCATTGGTTAGAACCCCGATCCCGGAGCCATTCAGCTGTTCGGACGAGCAATCCAGTAATCGATTCTGCATCCTCATAGACAGCCGGACACGCGTAAAATCCATCTGCAATCGTTTCGTTCTTAATCTTAAAAGCTGACATAAAGGCCTCCCAATCAAAAAGTAAGCTTGCACACACACCTTGATTATAATGCAGACCAAACAGCAAAAACAGACCATTTTCTCTGTATGTAAAAGGGTGTATGAAAGAGAGGCCAATCTGCCCATTAGAAAATCTTCTTTTTATCCCGCTCTTCTTTTAAAATTTCAACCGCTTCCCTGAAGCGCATGGAGTGTACAATTTCACGTTCACGCAAAAAACGCAGGGAATCGTTTAAATCAGGATCATCCGAAATATCAATCAGCCATTGATACGTCGCCCGCGCCTTTTCTTCTGCAGCAATGTCTTCGTATAAATCGGCAATCGGGTCACCCTTCGCCTGGATATAGCTCGCAGTAAACGGAACGCCCGCCGCGTTGTGATAAAAAAGCGCGCCATCGTGATTGGCGTAATGATCTCCAAGCCCCGCTTCACGAAGTTGCTCCGGTGTGGCGTCTTTTGTCAGCTTATAGACCATGGTCGCAATCATTTCCAAATGGGCAAACTCCTCCGTGCCGATGTCTGTTAAAAGGCCGATGACCTTATCAGGAATCGTATAACGCTGGTTTAAATACCGGAGAGCTGCGGCCAGCTCGCCGTCCGCTCCGCCATACTGCTCAATCAAATACTTCGCCAGCGTCGGGTTGCACGTACTGACCTTGACAGGGTATTGCAGCTTCTTTTCATACACCCACATTCAAGCATTCCTCCTTATACTTGCCACGGCCATGGCCCTTTTCCCCAATCCCAATCCTCACCCGCGGGGCTGTTGCCGTACTGCAAAAGCGGTCCGTAAGAGGATTCGAATTGCCTTTTTAAGTGCCTTGAATAGCCGGAATATTGATTGAATTGCTTCAGCGCGTCTTCATCATGAGGATGTGTATTTAAATAAAGGCTCAACTCAACAAGCACAAAATCCGCGGCCTGAATTTGCTCAAGCTGACGGTAGTATTCGGCATCAATCTTTTTTGCCATGTACGTCTCCCCCTCGATAAGGGTTTTCATAAAAATCATAGAGATCCTTCCAAAGGGTGCCTTTCCTCAAAGCCTCCATTGGCGAAAACTGCTCCATATGCTCAGGCTGAAAGGTCATATAAAGGTTAGGGGGCGTTCTGTAATATTTCTTCCCTATGGGCGGACAGGGATCAAAACGGCTGTGAAAGGGCGTATATGATTTGACAGGCGTAAACGGCTGCATATCCTTCATTCAGGCTCCTCCTTTCTCAAAAACAATGACCTTAATAGGTATGAGGCAGGAGGCGTGATTATGACTGAAAACGCGGCTAAACTTTTTCAATTCAATCGATAAAAAGAAGACCTTCGGCAGAGCCGAAGGTCTTTCTAGATCAATCAGTCCAAAATGAGATCAATGTTTCCAGTATGCAGCATGAGCAGCCGCAAACTCAGTCAGCGAACGGGGTTCTTTTCCCGTCACACGCTTCACTGTATCCGTTACCCGATGTTCCGCACCATGGCGGATCGCTTCATCCAGCCCCGCCATAAAACGGGCATAATCCGCCGGCAAACCAGCTGCCTCCATCCGATTATGCAGCTCGGAACGAGAAATGCTGACATGCTCCACCCGCCGTCCCGCCGCAGCTCCGATGATCTCGGCCACTTCGGCATAGCTCAGCGCCTCAGGTCCTGTCAGAATATGATATGTTTGATGAGGAACATCATCAATCAAAGCTCGCACGGCCGTTTCTGCGATGTCATCAGCGTCAATAAACCCCAGCTTTCCCTCACCCGAAGCCGTGATGATGTTCCCCTCAGTTTGAATAGACATTCGATGCTGGACATTGATAAAATTTTGCATAAAGTATGAAGGCCGCAGCACCGTCCATTCAGGAAAATCGTGCACAGCCTGATGAAGCGCACCAAACACAGGGCCATCTTCAGGGACAACCGACGCACTAAGCATCACCACACGCTCCGCACCGAGCCGCTTTGCCTCCTGTAGAAACGGGAGCACATAAGGCGCCGGGTCAAACACACCGACCGGAGCAACAAGATAGATCTGTTTTACCTGTTCCAGAGCAGACGTAAAACTTGAGGCATCCTTCCAATCAAAATACACATACTCAGCATCAGCAAGCTCGCCCTTTTTCCGGCTAGCAATCCGCACCCTGTACCCGAGCTCTATTAAACGGCTGGCGATTCGGCTCCCAGTTGTGCCGGTCCCGCCCGTGATTAAAATCGGCTGCTGTTTCATCATCTTCCACTCTCCTCTGTTTGCAAAAATGATCCTCCAAACGCCTCTTTTACAACCAGCGGATTCCAGTAATCCTTATAATGCACAATGCGGCCGTCTCTCGTTTCGATGACACTGATATAGCTTTGACGATAAGGCAGCCCAGTCTTAATCACATGGCCGTCACATTGAAACTCCGCAATCATCGTATTCGTATCTGCTGAGCGGTACACTGTCGGAGCCGTAAACGAAGAAAGATAAATCTGCTTAGGATAATCTTTAATATAATCGTAAATGGCCGCCTTTCCTTCTATTCTTTTTGGTGACCCCTCTGGCGCATAAGGAAACTCAAACACGGCATTCTCATCCCAAAGCTCCGTCCAGCTCTTCATGTCCTTCTCTAGCATATACGCCATAAACTTTCTCAATGTTTCACATGCCTTTTCAAATTCATTCATCAGCATTCATCATCACCTCATTTTTATTCTAGACCATTCAATCCGAAAAGAGCATACATGGGCAAAGAATCCTTTACCACATGTTAATCAAGTACCGATAAACTTACGTCAACATGGTCCTGAAGCCGGTCCATATCAGCCGTCACTTTAGCGACAAACGTCAGAGACAGCCTGCTCTGATTCAAGTATCGGGCAAGCGCCGATATATCAGTATCTTCGCCAGTCAATTCTCCTTGATCCTTCGCTCTTAAAAGCGCCTGATAAAAAGCGTCCTCAAGCTGCTTTGATTGTCCCTCAAAATACGAGGCAAGCTCAGGATCATGCGGGATCTGCTCAATCGCGCTGTTTATGATGTAACACGCCTTCGCACGTTCCGGATCTTTGAGGACATTGACACCTTCCTGAAAAATATCACGAATGGCTTCCTTTACAGATCCAGGCGCCTCAAGTCTTTCGATAACCGCAGCGTTTTTCCCCTCAAGATATGTCTTCACAGCTGACAGAAACAAATCTCGCTTTGTTCCATACGTATCATACAAACTTTGGCGCGCAATGCCTAAATGAGAGAGCAGCTCCTGAAGAGAAGTGCCTTCGTAGCCATACTCTCCGAAAACCTCTATCGCTCTATGCAGGACAAGTGCAGTATCGAATTCTTTATTCCTTCCCAAACGAATATCACCTCCTACAAGAAGATATTACCTTTTCCAGACTGAACAGTCAAGAAAAAGGAAGAAGAAAAAACACCCTTGATCAGCAAGAGTGCCCGTTCTTCCACGCCTTTTATTTATGGCCGTCTTTTCCCCAGTGCCCCATTTGGTGGTGATGGTGCCCGTAGTTTCCATCATGGTGGTGATGATGATGCCCATAATTTCCATCATGATGGTGGTGATCATGGTGTCCGCCATTTTCATCATGATAGTGATGGTGATGGCTATCATTAACGTGGTGCATTCCGTAGCTTGGATAACTCATTGAGCTCGGATAGCCTCCATAGCCGCCGCCTGGGAAGCCACCGCCGAATCCTCCAGACATGCCATATCCAGGATAGCCTGAACCTCCATAACCTGGATAGCCCATCCCTGTGTACATGCCATGGCCCGGATAGCCTGCGCCTCCGTACATGCCGAATCCCGAACTGCCTGCACCATAGCCTGGGTAAGCGCCAAAACCAGGTCCGCAGCAGATGTGTCTTGAATCAGTCATTCCAATCTCTCCTTCACATAGGTTACAGTCCAGCGTATGAGAAGGCCTCACAGATCGTATAGACATCCGCCTAAACACAGATAAAACAATTTCATGGACAATAAAAAAAGCAGACCATGACAGTCTGCTCCTTTTTTATTCACCAAGATCTACGTTATGGTACACCTGCTGAACATCTTCTAAATCCTCTAACGCATCAATCAATTTTTCAAACTGTTCCTTCGCATCATCCGGAAGCGTCACTTCACTTTGTGCAAGCATGGTCAGCTCGGCTACTGTAAATTCCTCAACGCCCGCGTTTTTAAATGCCTCCTGCACCGCATGGAATTGATCCGGCTCGGCATATACGATCACACTGTCATCCTCTTCTAAAATGTCACGAACATCGACATCCGCTTCCATCAGGATTTCAAGCGCTTCGTCAGCAGTTTTGCCATCAACACCGATAACAGCCGTCGCATCAAACATGTAAGCAACAGATCCGCTCACACCCATGTTTCCGCCGTTTTTCCCGAACGCCGCACGCACTTCCGGCGCCGTACGGTTTACATTATTCGTCAGCGCATCAACGATGATCATTGATCCGTTCGGACCGAAGCCCTCATAGCGAAGCTCATCGAAATTCTCTTCTGCTCCGCCTTTCGCCTTCTCGATCGCACGCTCAATGATATTTTTCGGCACGCTGTAAGTCTTCGCGCGCTCAAGCACAACCTTCAGCGCCTGGTTGGATTCCGGATCAGGCTCGCCCTGCTTCGCCGCCACATAAATCTCACGGCCAAACTTCGCATAAATTCGACTCGTATTTGCGTCTTTAGACGCCTTCTTCTCTTTAATATTGTTCCACTTACGGCCCATGATGCTCCACTCTCTTTCATATATATCAATCTGTATATTGTTATTCACTTTATCCATTATACCTCAAATGGTTTGGTTGTTTCGAGTGTCTTGCGCTAGAAATAGAAGGAATGCCGAGGTATTAAAGGCCAACCGTTTTCCGTAAAACAAGAAAAAAGCCCTAGCTAAGGGCTTTCTTCTCCTGATCACTTATGAAATGATGGGGGGAATGATCAATATACGTTGTGTTTCGATCTGTTGATTCCTTAAATCCGCCGGACTGTGTCAAGAAAGGAAACGAAATACTTCCGAAAACTAGAGTAACAGCAAGGCACATCAACACTTTTTTCTTAATAGGCATATAAACACTCTCCTTTTTGAATATCATCTTGCGCTTTCAGCACTTTCCGATAAAACGCAGCAGCATGTTCAAAATGACAGCGGCTTTCAAAAACAGCCGCAGCACTTCGGGCACATGCTTCAATGTAAGCGTGCAAGTTCTTTTTTTCGAAATAGCTTAAAAGATCATGAATTTTGCGTTCGTCAACAACCTCTTTGTAAACTGCCTGCAAGAACAGATACAATTCTCTATAGAGTTTGTGGGGCCCCGCATTTGGATAGGTTGCAATATGTTCTAATCCTTCCTCTATGAACTGAAACGCCTTCTGTGTTTGGCCTGCTTTACATAATGTCCAGCTTAACCCAAACAAGACTTTCGGAAGCAGATCAGGGACTGTTTCCCTGCTTACTTTCGCCGCTTTTTGAAAGTGATGTATAGCCATCTGATCGTCTCCTGATCTGTCATAACTATTCGCGATGTTCAACAGAGAAATGGCGATAAATCGGTCGTTTTGAATATCCATTGCCAACTCCAGCGCCGTTTCTAAATGCGGGAGGGCTCTATCATAATGCTTGAAATCATCATAGTTGCCGGCGATCACAAACAAGCTTTGGATTGTTCTAATGCTGTATAGGGGATGCTTATGATAAATGTCTAGGGCCTGAAGGATATGATGCATCGACACATGGGTTTGCTTCATATGGTAATACGCCTCTGCCACTTTAAAATGGAATTCCGCTTTCTCAATTTCATCTGACAGAAACGGCAGTTCTTTCTCCGCCTCGCGATAAAACCCGATCGCTTCCACATATTCTTTCTGATCAAATTCATACATGCCGCGGAAAAACAAAGAGTAGTATTTCAAAAGGCCTGTGAGTTTTTTCTGAGGAGTTTCAATTGTTTCCAGAAGCTCTGTCACTGTAGGGCGATTCCCGTATGTTTGTCCCGGCTCCAAATAATCCAGCATCAGCTGGTGCCGAAAACACATGAGAGAATAATAGATCAGTAAATCCTGGTCTTCTTCCATCTGCTGAATGTCCTGCTCCACCTCCGCTTTCAAAACCTCAGCATCCGGAACACTGAACTGGCGAATCATCTTGTACCATTCATTAATTTTAACACCAACACGCGAAGACGGTATGGCTTGACTCAACGGCTTCCCTCCCTCTCTATAAGATATGTCATATTCTATCAATCCCAAATTTTGAAAACAACACAGAAGGAAGAAATTGTTTTTTCATCCTGTCAATTTGTTTTTCTCGGCAAAAAAGGCCCCTTTAGGCAAGGGTCCCATATCATTCTAGTCATTTACGCATTCACTTATTGTCAACCACAACAAAATCCTGAACCTTCACCCATTCCTCAGGCAAATCAAACTGATAAAGCTTCTCCTTAGATCGAATATCAAACACACCCACATATCCGCCAATGCCCTTTTTATGCTCTTCCTGGGCAACAATATACAGTTGATTCCCCTTAAACTTCCCCTCCATATAAGGGAATTTCAAGTCGTATGTATGAAAAGAAAAATCCTTCCCATATTCCAGCAAGTTCGCCTCACCCTCTTTGTCTTCGTACGTCACGTAAAACCTGCCGCTTTCTTTGTCATAGTACACGGTATCAGCGTATTCAAGATCATCAGGATACGGAATATATGTCGTCTTCCATGTCCCTTTTTCAATCACAGTCAGTTCATGCTGCGAGCTCGCGACAATAAATTCCTCCGAGTCTGCGAATTTATCAGCGTATGAGGCTAAGCTCAGGGTCTCTATGATTTCCTCTGTGTTTCTGTCGATCACGTAAATAGACATGCTTTGAATGATATAAATATAGTTCTCATCACTCGACCCCATCGTGACAAGCGAAGGCAAGGTGAGCTGATGTTTCTTTTTCGTTTTTCTGTCGTTTATGTGGATCTCATTCCCCGTCGTATCAACGTTATAGGCCTTAACAGAGACATCCTTCCCCTCATACCAAAACGCAAATGGATCTGACAGCGGATGCTCTTTGATCACATCCTTCTCCAGCGTGTAATAAAAAGGCTCATGCTCCGCTAATAATACAATGTCAGTTGCTGTGTAAGATTTCGTTTGAATGTAAGGCACATCCGCCACCTTGAAGGTGCGCCTGTTAAATCTTTCGCCTGTTGAGGTCGAAAGCAGCGTGCTCTCTTTTATGAGAGGGTTGGAATAGATAAAAAAGATGCGGTCTTCTTCGGGGTGGATAGAGGAAGTTGTGACCGGATATGTGTTCTTATTTTGAGAGTAAATATATGCAGCCAACATTAAAACACTTGCGAACAAGCCCAATAGTATAAAACGCTTTTTCATATAAACAGCTCCAGTATATGGTTCAAAACTCTATATCGTTTTCAACATGCTCTGCACATTTCCCTTGTAACCCAATAAAAAAAGAACTTCTCAATGGAAGTTCTCACTTATTTTTCTCATAGGATTGCTTGATCAATCCCATGATATATTCAATGTGTTCGTCGTCCTTTATGAAAACCTCGTAGTCGCCATTTCCCCAGTGACCGGTCTCAGAGACATCTCGCATTCTCTCTTCGGGATCATCCAATTCTCCCTTTTTCATATTCACCCACACCTTAAGTCCGCTTTTTAAAAGAAGAATATCAACGAAGTTTCGCTTATTTGACGTAAACGCAATATAAAGCTTCGTCGGTTTGATTGAGATATGATCGTCCAAGTTTAAAATGAATTCTTTTAGCTGCTGATAAATCTCTACGATGTCAAACGGCTTATCTGCAAGATGATCCTCTTCAGAAAACACTTTAATTTCTTTGCTGACCTCTTGAATGGTCTCACTTTGCTGCGAAATGGTCTTAATCGACTCAGAGACGCCATCAGCCTTCATTTGATTCAACTGAATCAGATCATTTTCGTATCTTTTCACCTCCCATAATTCAATGGGCAGATCTTTAAAATGGATAGATTGCTTTTGATACACCGTAAAAACAGGAGATATAAAAATAACCTTCGACTGCGACCAGTCCACATCATCCCGCTTTAAGGGACGTTCATGATTCTCATTGTACTCTAGAATAAAATCAGCTTTATGATTGAGCATTGCCGCTAAATAGGCGTAGCCCTGATCAACAACACTGAAGTTCTTCGTATTTTTATACTCGATAATCACGAAAGCACTTGTCTCATCATCAAACGCTAACGTATCAATGCGGAAATTATTAATCCTGAATTCGGATTTTACAAACCTGAGACCTAACATCTGCTGAAGATTTGTCTCACATAAATCCTGAATCTCTTTTTCTTTTTTAAAGGGTTTCTCGCGAATATCTTCTATCTGATTTTGGTTGTTTACTTTATAGAGATACATGCTGGGCTCCTTTTATTTTACTAGTTCCATTAAAGTTTCTAAGGATAGACTCGAAACCGGATTTTGCGTTTTTGTTTTCAGTGTACTGCCAATTAAATAAGAATAATCACGGCACTCTGTCAATTGAAACCGGTCTATTATTCGTTTTAGTGATCTTGGCGGGTTCATCAGATTCCCAAGCGTCAACGATCTTGTAAACATTTAAAATTACACCGCTCCGAACAACAATTGCCCGTTTACATTCCTTTGCCCTGGATAATTTCATATCCCAGTTCCCGCAGGCGCGGTTTGTTAGCGTGTCGCCTTTTTGAATATCCTTGATCTTTATGATTAAGAAATCTTTACCCAAATGAGCTCTTCCCCTTTTTATTGATTATCATCATCATATCAAATCTGTGTATATAGGCACATGCCTAATGGCTCATTTTTCCACCAAAACACGTTCTCACACCCACCCCCATCCCGCTCCGTGGTAAAATTTTGATATTGAGCGAACAAAAGAAGGGAAATGGTCATGAAAGTACTTGAAGCCAAAACACTGCTTTCTGAAGCAACAGACCGTGCAAAAGAGTATAAAGAACTAAGAACGCAAATGGTCAACTTGAGAAAAGCGTTAAAAAGCGTCGCTGATCTCAGTGACAGCGAATTCTCAGGAAAAGGCGCCAGCAACATCAAAGCCTTCTATCACGACCACGTCGGCGTCACCGACCAATGGATCGACTATATTGACATGAAAATCGCATTTTTCAACAGCATCGCCGGAGCCGCCGAGGACAAAGGCCTCTCAGACTCATACATCGAAGAGTCCTTCCTGGAGCACGAACTGGCAAATGCCCATAAAAAATCGAAGTCCATCATGTCCGAACAGAAAAAAGCGATGAAAGACATCCTGCACGATATCAACGCCATCCTCCCGCTCGACCTGTTTTCAACAGAAACCTTCAAAGACGAGCTGGCCGATGCCAACGACAAACGCAAAAAAACACTGGAAAAATTGGACGCCTTGGACGAAGACCTGAAGACAGAATACGCCCTGTCAGAACCAAACGAACAATTCATCAAGTCCGACTTCCAAAAGCTCCAAGAAGCAACAGGCAAAGGCAAAAACGCCACACCCATCCACTACAACGCCAAGGCGTACCGTGAGAGTGACATACATAAGAAAAAAGGCGATATTGAAAAGCGGACGGATGCTTACTTGAAGATTAAGAAAGAGGAAGCGAAGGAACGTGAGATCAAAGAATTAAAGAAAAAACTTGCGGATGGTATATCAGATCCGGATGAATATTTAGAAATTGCGAAGAAGATTGGATATGAGAATCTTGAGCCTGCACAGTTACAGTATGTGGTACAGCTTGAGCAAGCAAAACAGCTCGAAGAAGTTGGCGAAACCACATGGGAAGTCCTGAAAGGAGTTGGAGTCGGTCTCTACGATGTCGCTAAGGATACTGTGACTGGCGTTAAAGATTTAGCTGTCGGGGCTTGGGAGTTTTCCCAGCTCTCCGAAGAACAAAAATTAGCCAAAACAATTTCAACTGTATTGAAGACACCTTCCTATGCAAAAATCATATGGACAAACATAGCGGATTCATGGAATGATAAAATGGTTAACGGAGATGCATACTCCAGATCTCATTATATTACCTATGTGGTCGGGAGCCTCGTTGGACTAAAAGGCGCTGGCTCTGCTGTGAAAGTAACAAGCAAACTTGGTAAAGCAGGTGCTGCCAAAGTAGATAAAGTGCTTGAAGCCGGAGAAAAAGCTACTACTAAACATGTAAAGACAGGAATCCAGAAAACAAAAGATTTCAGCAGTGCTTTATTAAAAGGTAAAAATCAAGTCGCTTTTGCAGGAATTGCTCAGGATATTGAGAATACGCATAATGTAAAGAATACATCGCTTCTGAAAAAAGAAATTGAAGAACAGAAATCAAATGCTTTACAAAAAACTGAAAGAAAAACACAGAACATAAAGAAACCTAGAAAAACAATAATTCCTACAGTAAAAAGTGGTGAATTTAATAATTGGTTTAACTCATTAACAACGAAGCAACTTGATGAGCTTTGGACAGATAAGAAAATTAGAAGAGCAATTGAAAGACAATTGAGAGCACCCGGCGGCATGCACGAATGGCATTTAGTTTCTCGGGCCCCTACTTTCAAACATTGGGGAGTTACAGCTGAACAAATTAGAGATTTAAGAACTGCCATAAACAAAGTCGAGTTTGTGAATCCAATTGGTAAACACGGAGGATTGGGTTCAACCGCTGCTCATAATGAATTGCTAGGAATTATTGATTCATCCTTAAACTATAATATGTTTGTCCGAAGATTAAATAATTGGGCAAACTATAGGCTAAAAGGTGGAGCGGCAGCCCTGCCAGAAGGATTAAGGATTAAATAATAGGAGGTTAATATGGAACGTCAAAATTTCGTATCATTGTGGATCGGAAGTATAAATGATGATGAATCATTAAGTAAATATGTTGAATTAGATTACAATGAAGATGAGGGTGATTTTCTTCCTTCCCAATTTTTAATTGACTTTGATATAGATATCGATGATTTAGATGAAGATTTTATAGAAAAAGTAGCACATAAAAAAAATTGTAATAATTTATCTGAACTAATTGGCGGCTGTTCGTACGATAGTTTCATCTTACCTCGATTTGAGAACATAATAGGTACCGCAATTCCTGAACAAATCAATGCTGCAGTTCTTTTATATAATTTTGAATATGACGGCAGGGAGAAAGAAATAAACGATAAAAACTATTCATTTAAATTTATTGGTGCAGTATCCTATGTTTAAGTAAAAAATTCTAAATAAATATGAAGCCCTCTTACTTGAGGGCTTTATTTTTATCTCATCTCACTTTATAAAAGGAGCATCACCTTGACAGTAAGAAAAGAATTAATAAAACAAATAAATTTAACAATCATAGTAATAAAAACAATTAATCAAAAGAATCCAACTCCAATGGTGAAAACATATTAAAAAGATCCAACATTCAACAAAGGAACAATTCGAAGAAGGTCTCTCTAAAGTTAAAAATAAACTAAATACTCTGACAAGAGCATATCTAGAATCAGCTAACGACTACATGAATCCGATGCTCAGAGAAATGCATAAAACAGAAAAGCTTTTAAATAGCTGGCGAAAAGTTTAAGAACAGAGCTCTGGATATATCCCCACCCTCACCTTTTTCTAAATGAACAGTTTTCAAAATTAGTTCTTACTATAGTATTACCAAGAGTCAATAATGCGCTTAAAACTATTGATAGCAACAACAGACCTGCTATAATCAATAATTAGAGGATTAATACTTCCAAAAAAAACAATACAAATGATTTCACTCGCTTTGACAACCGTAAATCACTTTAAGATCTGAAAAGGTTATTTCTATACCTATACGTTTCAATTGATCCTTTCGCTGATCAAACAATTTTTTTAAAAGTTTTTCTTTATCTTCATCTCTACCTAAATGTATAAGACGATGACAAAGTGGACATAAACTTACCAGGTTCTCTAGTTGATCCAAGTCATATTGGAATTCATCTTGCTTAGCTATAGGCACAAGATGATGACACTCAACAAAAGGCTTATTGGTAGATTTAGATATAAATGTTTTATGGGAGTCGTCAATTTCACAAGTGTAATTTGAAAGCATCATAGCCATTGAGGCTAGACTTGCATTCCTTGTCCATTGCTTTTGTCCACCTTTATAATAAATTGGTTCTGGACGTTCTTTCTTTTGATTTACTTTATATGTGTTTTTTACACTCTCAGATATAATAAAATGCTGAACTGCTAGCTGATATTGCTCTTCATTATTCGTATCTTCCATATATAGTCCGTCTTCCTGTAATAAAATGAAATCATTGAACTGTTCTATCGATCTCTGTCCAATCAGACCTTCTATTTCTTTATATGTAATCAACAATTCTTGTAAATCGGTTATGAATGTTTCCTTACTAGGTATATTACTCACATCATAGTATCGTCCACATATATGTCCTAGTTCATATCCTCTAGCAAGATCACCCTTGCCCTTTAAATCAATATTTAAAAGATTCATGTTTTTAGGAATAGTATTTAATTTTTCTCTAATCATAGAAGCTGTTTTTTTTATTTTTTCCTTCCCTAGCTTTGTTCCATATTTATCTTTAAAATATGTCCAACCTTGATTCAAACTAACATAAAAGCCACTGCCATCTGCATTAAACAAGTATACAATATAGTACCCTCTTGTGGCTGAAATCGTTAAGTTCTTAATAAAGACAGAGATCCATGGGACCTCAGCCCATCTACCTTGTCCTACCGAACCTACTATATGATAAATTTTTTGATCCAATTCGGCGTCCTTAAAAAGAGACTTCTTTATCTTATGACGAACAAGTGTCCCTAAAGGATGGTCTTTAAACATCTCTCTTTTAGCTTTATGATATTCTGTTATTACTTTAATCATTTTTTCTTGTATGGTTAAATTCGAATCATCTAAAACTTTAGCCATTATTTCAAACACCTCTATATAGAAATGAGATACCTAAAAGACGACGATCATATAAAAAGCCTCACCTGATCTTGGGAGGCTTTTATTTTTAAAAATTTCTTATATATCTTTTCTCTCCAGCACAGCCACACACTCCACATGATTCGTATGCGGAAACATATCAACAGGCTGCACTTCGCGTGTCGCATACCCGCCATCCTCAAGCACCCGCAAATCCCTTGCAAGCGTGCCAGGATTACAGGACACGTACACCACTCGCTTCGGTTTCATCTCCACAATCGTCCGCAGGAGGGCTTCGTCGCAGCCTTTTCTTGGCGGGTCTACGACTAGTGTATCGGCCGTGATGCCTTCTTCATACCACTTTGGAATCACGGTTTCCGCTTCCCCGACCGCGAACTCAGCGTTTGTGATGCCGTTTAATTCAGCGTTTCGCTTGGCGTCCTCAATCGCTTCGGACACGATTTCTACACCGTACACTTTTTTCGCCTGCTTAGCCAAGAATAGAGAAATCGTTCCGATGCCGCAATAGGCGTCGATGACGGTTTCTTCCCCTTGAAGCTCCGCGTACTCCAGCGCTTTGTCGTAGAGCACTTTTGTTTGCTCCGGGTTGACCTGATAGAACGATCTGGCGGAAATGGCGAATTTGACGTCTCCGATGAGGTCGTAGATGTATTCTTCGCCCCAGATGACGTTTGTTTCGTTTCCGAAAATCACGTTTGTTTTGTTTGGATTGATGTTTTGCACGATGGATTTGACGTGCGGGAATTGCGCTGTGATGTCTTCGATGATCTTCGCTTTATGCGGGAAATCGTTTGTTCTTGTGATGAAAACGATCATCATTTCGCCCGTAACAACGCCGTATCTGACCATGATGTGGCGGAGCCAGCCTTTGTGGCGTTCTTCATTGTAGGCTTTGACACCGTATTTGGCGCAAATGTCTTTGACGGCTTGGACAGCTTCGTCGTTTTTAGATTGCTGGATCAGGCAGGCGCTCATGTCGATGATGTCATGGCTTCTTTGCTGATAAAATCCGGCGACGAGTCCGCCTTCTCGTTCTCCTACCGGCACCTGTGCTTTGTTTCTGTAGTTCCAAGGGTCTTGCATGCCGAGTGTCGGGTGCACGGTGACGTTGGACAGGTCCAGCTTGCCGATCCGTTCTAAGACGTCTTTGACTTGTTTCTGTTTAAACAAGAGCTGGCCTTCGTAGGTCATGTGCTGAAGCTGGCAGCCTCCGCATTGCTTGTAGATCGGACATGGGGCGTCAGTTCTGTGCGGGCTTTCTTCCTTCAGCTCAATCAGGCGGCCAAAGGCGAACCCTTTTTTGACTCGGGTCACTTTGATTTGGGCTTTTTCCTCCGGAAGGGCGTTCGGCACGAAGATCGGGAAGCCCTGAACCTTTGCGACGCCCGCTCCTTCGTGGGTCAAATCCTCAAATGTCACGTCGTAGTATTCGTTTTTTTCTACTGGGGGTTTCATTTTCATATATGTTCACCTCTTGTTTTAAGCGAAAGAAAAACTTGGCCTATTAAAGCCAAGTTTTTAGTCATCCAGCTGTTCCGCTTTCTCCTTCGGCATGACGACGTGAATGTGTCGGTACAGATTCACGAATTCGCCCGGCAGCATGCCGCCGTACTCGCCGTCCAGGTTCAGCTGCATCTTTTCTGATACATTGACTTTCACGCGGTTCGCTTTTGTATAAATAATGTGCTGGTCGTTGATGTGTTCGCCGCGGAGTGCCATCGTTGCGACCCTGATAAATTCAGCAAGGTTTGCTTTCTTTAGTATCATCAAATCAAACATGCCGTCATTCAGGCTGGAGTCCGGCGCGAGTTTTTCGAACCCGCCGACGGAATTTGTCAGCGTGACCAAAAACAGCATGATTTCACCTTGAAACAGCTTGCCGTCGTATTCAATCTCGACTTCTGTCGGACGAAGTGAAGGCAGCATTTCCATTCCTTTTAAGTAATAAGCAAGCTGGCCGAGCATCGTTTTGAGTTTGCTTGGCACGTCGTACGTCAGCTCCGTCAGGCGGCCTCCTCCGGCAATATTGATAAAATACTGGCCGTTCACCTGTCCGATATCAATCGGGCGGGCAACGCCGTTAATGACCGTATCTGCCGCTTTTAAAATATCCTCACGCGGAATATTGAGCGCTCTCGCAAAATCATTCGTTGTACCGACAGGAATCACACCGAGTGTCGGACGGTTGTCTAAAGGCGCAAGCCCGTTGACGACCTCGTTGATCGTTCCGTCTCCGCCCGCTGCAACGATTAAGTCAAACTCACGCAATGCCGCTTCCTTGGCGGCGTGCGTTGCGTCTCCTGCGCATGTTGTGGCATGGGTGGAGGTTTCATAGCCGGCTTGTTCAAATTTTTGCAGGACCTGGGCAAGATGCTTTTTAAAGATCTCCCGTCCCGAAGTCGGATTGTATATTATGCGTGCACGTTTCATTATCTCATCATCCTACTTAAGAGTATCCGATCCATTTTTACACTAACAACCTTTAATTATACTATGAGTTAAAAAAATCGCAACAAAATGTACATAATCTTACAGGTGAAAACGCACAAAAGCCTCAGCAGAGCTGAGGCTTTTTGTTTTTTTACTCTTCTTCCGTTCCCGGTTTTTTCTTGCGGAACTTCGCCAATACTTCGTATACGATTGGCACGATCAAGAGTGTCAGAAGCGTTGAACTGATCAAACCGCCGATAACCGTGACGCCGAGTCCTTTTGAAATGACCTGGCTTCCGCCTTCGAAACCTAGCGCTAACGGAATCAAGGCGCCGATTGTCGCGATGGCTGTCATCAGGATCGGACGGAGTCGTGTAGAGCCGGCTTCTAGGAGCGCTTCTCTCGTAGACAGTCCTTCCGCTTCCTTATGAATCACGCGGTCAATTAAGACAATGGCATTTGTAACAACGATACCAATCAGCATGAGCATACCGATCATTGCGTTCAGACTGATCGTTTCACCTGATACATAAAGTCCGACCAGGGCACCGATGACTGTGAACGGCAATGAGAACAGAATCGCAAATGGCGCTAGTGCCCCGCCGAAGGTAATCACGAGCACAAGGTAAACGATCGCTATTGCTGCCAGCATCGCTAAACCGAGCTTCGTAAAGGAATCAGCGATATCTGCGGAAACACCGCCTGTATCGATCGTTACGTTATCAGGCATGTCAAGCTTATCAATTTTCTTCTGGACATCAGCTGATACAGCTGTAACGTTGTCAGATGTAACCTCACCTGTGACATCTGCATAGACTTTTCCGTCACGTTTTGACACAGTATCAGATGTTGATCCTTCTTTCACTTTTGCGACATCGCCGATTTTGACTTCTTTGCCAGTCGCAGAAGTGATCTTTTTATTCTCTAAATCTTTCACACTCTTATACTCGTCTTTTTCTGTCTTAATGTTCACATCAAGCTCTTTGCCGTCTTTTTTCACGGTTGTGAGCGGTTCTTGTGATGTTTGTGTCATTAAGGCCTGAGAAATTTGAGACGCAGTTAAACCGAGTTTGCTTAATTTTTCTTGGTCAGCGACAAAAGTGTACTCATCATATGTGCTGGAAAGGCCTGAGCTTACGTTTTTCAGATCCTTTTCATCTTTCATGACTTTTTCAATGTCTTTGACCGTGTCTTTAATGTCATTTTCTGAATCGCCATACACATAGTATGTTAATTCATTGTTATTGCCTGAAGAGCTGAAGTCCTGCGACTTCCATTCTCCGCGGTTTGACTGATCTTGGATTTTCTTCAGCACGTTGTCTTTTTCTTTATCAAAGTCAGGCGTGTCGCTTTCATATTTGATATAGAATAACGCACCGTTTGAATCTCCCCCGGCAAGCGGGCTGCCAGAGCCTAATGAATACTGAACCGTATCCACATGCTTGCGGTCAAGCAGGATTTTTTCCGCTTTTTCAGCTTCAGCTTCGGCTTCTTTTTTCGTTTCACCCGGTTCTGGGCTGTATGTGAGCTGCATCGTTTTTTCTTCCTCGGACGGCAGGTAGCTGGCACCGATTAACGGCACGAGGAACAAGCTTCCAAGGAGCATCAGAACGGCGATGATAGACGTGATCCATTTGTGGCTCAGCGCCCAGTTCAATACTTTTTTATAGATGTTTGCAAGTCTGCCAGGTTTATGTTCTTTCGCTTTGACCTGCCCGCCCGTTAATGATTTTTTGAACAGGCTGTGCGCGAGCATCGGCACAAGCGTGATCGAAATCACCAGGGATGCGGCAAGCGCAAATACAATCGTTAAGGCAAATGGAATAAACAATTCACCGATTTGTCCGCCTACAAGTGCGAGCGGCAGGAATACCGCGATTGTCACGATCGTCGATGACATGATCGGTTTAAACATTTCCTTCGTCGCTTCTCGAACCAAGGCTTTTCCGCGGAGCGGCTCATCTTTGAGTCTCATGCGGCGGTAAATGTTCTCGATCACAACGATAGAGTCATCGACCACACGTCCAATGGCCACGGTCATGGCACCGAGCGTCATGATATTCAGTGTGATATCAAGCTGCTGCAGCACAAGAAGTGCGATCAGCAATGATAATGGAATAGAAATAATCGAAATTAATGTTGATTTGATATCTCTTAAGAATAAGAGAATAATCACAATCGCAAAAATAGCACCGAAAATGGCTTTGCTTAACATCGTTTCAACTGACTGTGTAATCGGCTCTGCCATATCGAGTGTTGCGCTGTAGTCGAAGCCTTTATGGTCTTCTTTGAACTGCTTCAGCTCATCTTTGACATTGTCGGCAACCTCTACTGTATTCGCATCGTTTGCTTTAACAATGTTGATGCCGATGCTGTCTTTTCCATTTGTGCGTGAAACAGATTCGGCTTTTTTCACATCTTTCATTGTCGCAATGTCAGAAAGCTTAACCGTCGGCACATCTGTGCTTGCGCTTTGCTGCGCCTGTGCTGCGGCTTGTGCGCTCTGCGCCGCCGCTTGAGATGCTGCGCCGCTGCCTGCACTTGAAGCAGATGCCATCGGGATTCTCATATTCTTCAAATCTTTTATTGTTTCAATATCGCCGCTTACAACGACAGATTTTTCTTTATTTCCGAATGTGTACAATCCAAGCGGAGTTGTCACATCTGAACCTTGAATCACTTGTTTGACTGTATCTTCATCAAGGCCGTATTCTTTCAGTTTGTCTTCTTTGAAAGAGAATTCAACCTCTTCCACCTGCTGGCCCGATACTTGGACGGAAGCAACGCCTTCTATGCCTTTAAGCTTAGGAACGAGGCTGTCCTCCACTTTTTTCGTCAGCTCTTGCAGATTGTCTTTATCACTGGACACGCTCAGCGTCAGAATCGGGAAGGAGTTCAAGCTGTAGCGTGAAATTTCCGGATCCTTCGCGTCATCAGGCAGGCTGACGTTTTCTAATGCTTCAGCCGCTTCTGTTTTCGCTTTGTCCATATCTTTCTCATAATCATATTCAATCATGACAGACGATGCGTTTTCATAGGACGTCGAAGTCACGACACTGACCCCGTCCAAATTCTGCACCGCTTGTTCAACCGGTTTGGTCACCTCATCAGCCACTTGGCTAGGCGTCGCGCCCGGATATGTCGTGCTGATCGTCAAGTAAGGCATGTTCACGTCAGGAATGGATTCTTGCTTCATATTCATACCCGCATACAAGCCGGCTGCTGTTACAATAATCGTCATCAGCCATACGGCGAATTTGTTTTTCAGAACGAAATTAATAACGTGATTCATCATATCCTCCATTACATTTTTTATTGACTGACTGGTCATTCTATATAATACTAAACGTTATAACGCAACAACGTCAACTCATATACCAGAAAATTTTACTAAATTTTTCAAGGATTAAGGGGAAGCACGTCATGAATGAAAAAAAAGAGAGAATCATAAAAACCAGCATTCATTTATTTGCGAAAAAAGGATTTGCAGCTACGACGATCCAGGAAATCGCTAGTGAATGCGGTATCTCGAAGGGCGCTTTTTATTTGCACTTTAAATCGAAAGAAGCGCTGCTGTTATCTGCCTGTGAATATTACATCGGTATGTCTATGAAAAAAATGAAAAATATAGAAGAGGATCTCGCCGGAAAACCGCCTAAGGAAGTGCTAAAAAAACAAATTGGCGCTCAGTTTGAGGATTTTCGCGATCATAAAGATTTTATCGTTCTTTTGCTTAATGAAAATATCATTCCGGAGAATCAAGAAATCAAGCAATACTTTTACAACATAACCGCGGAAACGGATAAACTGTACCGGAACGCCTTGCTGACGTCTTATGGCGAAGGAATCGAGCGGTACGTAGCGGACCTCTCCATCATGGCAAGAGGCATTGTGCATTCCTATATGAATGTGATGGTATTTAACGGAGAGCTCAATATCAATGCAGAAGAAATCTCAGCCTTTATCATCGAGAGACTGGATGACCTCGTACAGGGACTGAACCGTTCAACCCTCAATCCAATTGTGCCAAAAGACATTTTCAGACCGATGCCTGCGGGGAAAGACCAGCTCCTTGAGGACATTCAGAAAGTGAAAGAAAACAGCACGCTTCCCGAGGATATCACTGTATCGCTGGAGGTCATCGAGGAAGAACTGTCTCAGGATAAACCGCGCAAGCCGATTATTAAAGGCATGCTGTCCAATTTAACCGGAACCACCGACAAAGAAATTGAAAAGCTTCGGACTCTGATCTCTGTTTTCATCTCGATTTGACCATAAAAAAAGCAGCCTCTGCGGGCTGCTTTTTTTATTAGCGTTTTTTAATTTCTTCAAGCAGGATTTTGTTAACCATCGGCGGGTTGGCTTGTCCTTTGGACGCTTTCATAATCTGGCCGACAAGGAATCCGATCGCACGGTCTTTCCCGTTTTTAAAGTCTTCGATTGATTGAGGATTGTTGTCAAGCGCCTCTGTGACAAGCTTCAGAAGCACGCCTTCGTCAGAAATCTGAACGAGGCCTTTCTCTTTCACAATCTTCTCAGCGTCGCCGCCTTTTTCAATCAATTCCTTAAACACTTTCTTCGCGATCTTAGAAGAAATGGTTCCTTTTTCAATCAATTTGATCATGCCGGCAAGGCCTTCAGGTGTCAGCGCAACGTCAGCAAGCTCTTTTTGCTCAGCATTCAGATAGGCTGACACTTCACCCATCAGCCAGTTGGACGCTTGTTTGGCTTCAGCGCCTTTTTGAACGGTTTCTTCGAAGAAATCAGCCATTTCTTTTGTCAGCGTCAGAACCATCGCGTCATATGCAGGCAATCCAAGCTCTTCGATATAACGCTTGCGGCGCTCATCCGGAAGTTCAGGAATGCTTGCTTTTACGCGTTCCTTCCATTCGTCATCAATGTAGAGCTCGACAAGGTCTGGCTCTGGGAAGTAACGGTAGTCGTCAGATCCCTCTTTGACACGCATGAGAATGGTTTTCTTCGTTGCTTCGTCGTAACGGCGTGTTTCCTGCTGGATGACGCCGCCGGAGAGAAGAACCTGCTCCTGGCGTTTTTCTTCGTGTTCAAGACCTTTTTGAACAAACGCAAAGGAGTTCAAGTTTTTCAATTCTGTTTTTGTGCCGAATTCCTCTTGGCCGATCGGACGAAGAGAGATATTGGCGTCACAGCGAAGTGAGCCTTCTTCCATTTTACAGTCAGAAACGCCAGTATATTGGATGATGGACTTCAGCTTTTCAAGATACGCGTACGCTTCTTCCGGCGTGCGGATATCCGGCTCTGATACGATCTCAACAAGCGGCGTTCCCTGGCGGTTGAAGTCAACAAGAGAATAGCCGTCGCCTGTATGCGTCAGTTTTCCGGCATCTTCTTCAAGGTGAAGGCGTGTGATGCCGATGCGTTTTGTTTTTCCGCCGACTTCAATTTCGATCCAGCCGTTTTCGCCGATTGGCTTATCAAATTGAGAAATCTGATACGCTTTTGGGTTGTCCGGATAAAAATAGTTTTTGCGGTCAAACTTCGTATCCGTTGCGATCTCACAGTTGAGTGCCATAGCGGCTTTCATTGCAAATTCAACGGCTTCTTTGTTCAGAACAGGCAGGACGCCCGGGTATCCGAGGTCAATGACGCTTGTCTGCGTATTCGCCTCCGCGCCGAATGGCGTTGGAGAGCTTGAGAAAATTTTTGATTTTGTTTTTAACTCGACGTGGACTTCAAGTCCAATTACCGTTTCAAAGTTCAATTTTTTTCACCCCTTACAGTTCAGGTTTTGCTTTATGATGGTCTGTCGCTTGTTCAAAAGCATGAGCAACACGGTATACAGTGCTTTCATCAAAGTGTTTTCCGATGATTTGCAGGCCGAGCGGAAGTCCGTCTGCTAATCCGCATGGCACACTGATTCCCGGTACGCCGGCAAGGTTGACCGGAATCGTTAAGATATCGTTTGCGTACATTGTAAGCGGATCTTTCGTATTTTCACCGATTTTAAATGCTGGTGTCGGTGTCGTCGGTCCGACAATAACATCATATTTCTCAAATACGTCTTCGAAGTCTTTCTTAATCAAGGTACGCACTTTTTGCGCTTTTTTGTAGTACGCATCGTAGTAGCCTGAGCTTAAAGCGAACGTTCCGAGCATGATGCGGCGTTTGACTTCATTTCCGAAACCTTCAGCGCGCGTTTGCTTGTAAAGGTCGATCAGGTTGTCCGCGTTGTCTGTACGGTAGCCGTAGCGGATGCCGTCAAAGCGTGCAAGGTTGGCTGACGCTTCAGAAGATGACAGCAGGTAATATGTCGCAAGCGCGTATTTGCTGTGCGGAAGAGACACTTCTTCCCATGTAGCGCCGAGGCCTTCAAGAACTTTCAACGCGGCAAGTACAGATTCTCTCGCTTCTTTGCCGACACCTTCACCAAGGTATTCTTTCGGAACGGCGATTTTCAGTCCTTTGATATCGCCAGTTAATGAAGAAAGAAAATCAGGCACGTCCACATTTGCACTCGTGGAGTCCATTTTGTCTACGCCGGAAATCGCTTGAAGCAAGAATGCGTTGTCCTCAACCGTACGAGTAATCGGCCCGATTTGGTCTAATGAAGACGCAAATGCGACGAGCCCGTAACGGGATACACGTCCGTATGTAGGCTTTAATCCGACTACGCCGCAGAAAGATGCAGGCTGACGGATGGAACCGCCTGTGTCAGATCCAAGAGAAAACGGAACTTCTCCCGCAGCAACCGCAGCCGCTGAACCGCCGCTTGAACCGCCGGGAACTGTATCTAAGTTCCAAGGGTTTTTCGTCAGCTTGTAAGCTGAGTTTTCGGTAGATGACCCCATGGCGAATTCGTCCATGTTCAATTTTCCGATTGTGACCGCTTCAGCGTCTTGAAGGCGCTGAACAACAGTAGCATCGTAGATCGGATCGAAGTTTTCGAGAATTTTGCTGGAGCATGTTGTGCGCAGCCCTTTTGTTACGATATTATCTTTTACGCCGATCGGCATACCAAAAAGAAGACCGTGCTCAGAACGGCCGTCAACCGCCTCGTCAAGCTCCTTCGCGTACGCGCGCGCTCTTTCTTCATCTAATGCCAAAAAGGCTTGTACCTTATCATCAACCGCTTGGATGCGTTTATAAGATTCGTCAACCAGATCAGAAATCTTAATCTCTTTTTTATGTATGAGCTGTTTTAATTCTGTGATTTTATGATCAAATAATGACATTCTTGTGTCCCTCCTTTAGTCCAAAATTGATGGCACACGAATATAGCCGTCTTTATGGTCAGGCGCATTTTTCATAACGTCCTCAACCGGAAGACCTTTACCCGCTTCATCTTCTCTCATGACATTTTTCATTTTCAGCACGTGAGTTGTAGGCTCCACATTGTCTGTGTTGACCTCATTAAGCTCCTCGGCAAATGAAATGATGCTGTCAAGCTGTTCAGTGAACATTTTTGCTTCTTCTTCAGTAATCGCAAGTCTTGCAAGGTGCGCAACGTGCTTTACTTCTTCTATTGAAATTCGTGACATATGATCCACCTCCACATATTTCTCCGTTAAGTCATATAATACTGATCATATCAAAAACAAGCCCTCTAAAGCAACAAAACACCTTGGGACAGGCCTGTGTTTTCGAGACAATACCCTATATATTTTATACTAAAAAGAGGCAAAGGAGAAACGAAATACTTTTCTGAATATTTTTACTTTTATTATTTTTTGAAAACGCTTCATTCTTTATTCCCTTCTAGGTTTGCAATAGTATTTTCAGCTGGTGATTCAGGTTTCATCGCTTGAATGGCCGGGAATACTTTGTTAGGTTAAGTTAACAAGTGCACCTGCAAATGAATGACTTTAGGGTTTGCACTTGCGCCAGGCTGCTTAACTGGCACCATCAATTTGAGAGGTGATGCAACATTATTAGAAATGAAGAGAGGGTAAAATGTGAGTATTGAAATTATTATATCGTTAGGAATTTATTTTACTGCCATGCTGTTAATCGGCTGGTACTCGTTTAAGAAAACAACTGATATCAACGATTACATGCTTGGAGGAAGAGGTCTCGGACCGTTTGTCACAGCTTTGTCTGCCGGAGCGGCGGATATGAGCGGATGGATGCTGATGGGAATTCCAGGAGCAATGTTTGCGACAGGCTTGTCGACACTATGGCTTGCACTCGGTTTGACAATCGGCGCGTATTCGAACTATCTTCTTTTGGCTCCGCGTCTTAGAGCGTATACGGAAGCGGCGGATGACGCGATTACGATTCCCGATTTCTTTGATAAACGATTCCAGCATTCTTCGTCAGTGCTGAAAATTGTATCAGCTTTAATCATTATGATCTTTTTCACACTGTATACTTCTTCAGGTATGGTATCAGGCGGAAGATTATTTGAATCTGCTTTTGGAGCCGATTATACACTTGGACTCCTGCTGACTGCAGGCGTTGTCGTGTTATATACACTGTTTGGCGGTTTCCTTGCTGTCAGTCTGACTGACTTTGTACAGGGTGCGATCATGTTTGCAGCACTAGTGCTTGTGCCGATCGTTGCTTTTACCCAGCTGGGCGGCGTTTCTCCTGCTTTACATGAGATTACAGCTGTAGACCCAAAGCTATTGGATATTTTTAAAGGCGCGAGCGTCATTAGCATTATTTCTTATTTGGCCTGGGGCTTAGGCTACTATGGCCAGCCTCATATCATCGTCCGTTTTATGGCGATTAAGCATATCAAGGATTTAAAACCTGCGCGCAGAATCGGTATGAGCTGGATGATTATCTCCATTCTTGGTTCAACCGTAACGGGTTTAGTCGGTGTGGCTTACGCACATAAATTCGGAGTTGCTGTAAGTGATCCTGAAACGATTTTCATTATTTTTTCTAAAATATTGTTCCATCCATTAATTACGGGATTTTTGCTGTCTGCTATTTTAGCAGCGATTATGAGTTCGATCTCTTCTCAGCTTCTGGTAACAGCGAGCGCAATGACAGAAGATTTATACCGGACATTTTTCAGACGTGAAGCATCAGATAAAGAATTGGTCATGACCGGCCGGCTGTCAGTATTGATTATCGCGGTCATTGCGATTCTCATGTCCTTGAATCCAAGCAGCACGATTCTTGATTTGGTTGGTTATGCGTGGGCCGGATTCGGTTCTGCTTTTGGGCCTGCCATTTTACTGAGCCTGTATTGGAAACGGATGACTGAATGGGGCGCCCTTTCAGCCATGGTTGTGGGAGCTGCGACAGTATTAATTTGGATTACAACTGGTTTAGCTGACTCTACAGGCATCTATGAAATGATTCCAGGATTTTTCCTGAGTATGATTGCGGGTATTATCGGAAGCTTGATCACAAAACGTCCTGCAAAAGCCTCTTACCGTTTATTCGGTGTCATGGAAAAGCTGTTAAAACGCAAAAAGTAAGCAATAAGCCATCAAGCACTGCTTGGTGGCTTTTGTGCTCTTGTTTTGCTATAAATACTGTGAGAAAATCATATTTATTTAAAAACACCTTAGAGAAGGGGGAAGTTGCTGTTGAGCTGGTATATTGATCCTGATATATTATTAAAACTGGGCATTGCCACTTTGATAGGCATGGTCATCGGGCTTGAGCGCGAATTAAAAAATAAGCCGCTCGGATTAAAAACCTGTATCGTTATCGCCGTCAGCTCATGCATGCTGACGATCGTCAGTATTAATGCGGCATATCATTTCCCTAAATACTACCGCATCATGATGGATCCGCTGCGTCTGCCAGCACAAATCATCTCCGGCGTCGGGTTTATCGGAGCCGGTGTCATCTTGCGGAAAAGCAACGATGTCATTTCCGGCCTGACGACATCAGCTATGATCTGGGGGGCAGCAGGGCTCGGGCTGGCAACGGGAGCCGGATTTTATAAAGAAGCGTTTGCCAGTCTTCTGTTCATCCTGATCAGCGTGGAATTTCTCCCATGGGTGGTCAGAAAAATCGGTCCAGACCGCCTTCAGGAAAAAGACATCCGTATCAGAATGTCGCTTTCTGATAAAGACAAAATGACAGAGATTTTAAAAGAAATGAAAAGAAGAGATATCAAAACACACTCCGTCCGGATCGACGATCTGGGCGAAAAGGAATTTCCGATTATGGAAGTGAAGGTCCGCGTCCATAAAAACAGGTACACGACCGATGTCTACTATGACATTAAAGACATTGAAGGCGTAGTCGGCGTAAAGTGTGATACATTATAAAAGCCAATGGGACAGAATCCCATTGGCTTTTTTCTATCTACATCAGTGCGGAAAAATCAAATGCTGTGATCGGTGTGCCATTCTCTATATCTCTTCTGAAGCCGGCGAGCATTTCTTTTTCCTCTTCTCCTATTGCGTTAAGGTCAAACATCTGATGTAGCAGTCCATAAATCAGCATATGGCGGAGGCGGAGGAAATCAGGTATCCTTTCCAGCCATGCAGGATCAAGTTCATTTTTCTCCCAGTACCCTTTCATGAAATGCGTCATAAATTCTTCTGTAAACGCAGCTTTATCTTCATATGGCACAACCGGGTACCACAGCACATTGTAGAGGAGAATGCTGATATCGTTAATGAACCAATTATAGCCGATATCATCAAAATCAAATGCTGTGATTTTGCCATGATCCCAATGAAAATTGCCATGATGCAGATCCGCGTGCACCAAACCGTAGCTGTCCCGGCTTTTCGGCAGCCGCCGCAGTTCATTCATCAGAGAATCGGCTTGCTGAAACACTTTTGTCTGTTCTCCAGGCACATACTTTCTCAGCTTTAATTGCTCCTCTTCATCCCATTCCTGCCTTTTAAAAGCGGAATTGCTCAGTTTATAGCTTTTTGTCAGGCTGTGCATCTCGCCTGTGTATCTGCCAAGCTCATAAAATAGCGTTTCATTCCAGTCCGATTCATCTACTTTTTGCCCTGGCGCTTTCTCATACACTCTTAGTAAAAATGAACCGCCGTTTCCGTCTGGCACTTCTTCAACGTCTTTTCCGCCCAGCGACGGCAGCGGTTTGGCAACTGATAGCCCGCCTTCCGCAAGGTGACGAAGCCATTCCATTTCTCCCATAATATAATCAGAAGATCTCCGAATCGTATGGGTGATCTTTAAAATATAAGATTGATTGTCTTTCATAAATTCATATACATAGTTTTCCGCATCAGCCAGAAAACGTACCTGACTGTTTGAGAAACCGTATTTCATCGCAGCCTCTGCCAAAACCTGATCTTCATGAAATATGTTTTTGATTTCTTTATGCACGTCTAACTCCCTTTCTTTGCTATTGATTTGATATTGATTGTTTTCACACGAGTTCCAGCATCAACATACCTCCCCCTAATTTGTGTTTCGGCAGTAGCGAAAATGCATCTTTTTTCCTTTTCCTGCTAATTGTAACATAAAAAAACCCTTGCGCCATATTGGCACAAGGGTTCTGCTTTGTTTATCAGTCATAAATGTGAACAGTCGGCTCTTTATCTCCGGCATTGCGGATAATGACCGCTTCCTGTCCGTCTGAGGATGTGATATTGACTTCGACATCAACTGAGCTCTTGGAGTAGTAATCCATCACTTCACCCGTTAAAAACTGGGTAAACGCGACAACTTCACTTTTTCCGTAGAATTGCATTGGAATGTCAATCTTCATTTTCGACATTTCATCATTTTCATATAACGCTGTACCTACAACGCCTGTGTAGTTCGGGAAATATTCTTCAATTGCGTTTTTGAACCGCTTAAAGACCTCGGTGTCATCCGGGTATTTTTCTGCTGTCGTTGTATCCGCCGGATAAAATACATATTTTTCGTTTATGTCATCCCAGTTTGAGATATCCGTGGAGCCAGCTTTGACTTCTGTTTTGGCGATGAAGTTCCCCGGCACAATCGATGTTTTTGAAGCCTGCTTATAGAGCGCGACTGTGATCGGCACATTCTTCAGGTTATCTTTTTTACGGAGGCGGTTAATGACCTCTTGTGCGATTTTTTCTCCCTGCTCGCGAAGCGTGCTGTCCTTAATCTCCACTTCTTTTTGAGGGTCGCCTGTTTTTTCACGATAGTAATACACGGAGTTTAATGCCAGCCCGATCATCACGCCGCCAAGCTGGATGGAATTCTTGTCTTTTCTGACTAAATAATCGTGCTCCAGCATGGATGCTAAATAAACCGGGCTGTTTTCGTTCTTTTCTTCTGTTGAACCGGAGTTCGGAAGCGCTGGGTTCAAGCCTTCATTTTTGAAGTTTTTATCTTCTTTTTGGGCTTTTTTCAGATCAGAGCCTGTTTTTTTCCGTGCCAGCCAGCTTAATACTGTATCTTCATCTAAATATTGTCCTTCTTGGAACAGATAATCGTCAGTCGAGAAAGAATCTTGGGCAAGACGCATCAGCCCTGTTTCAAACTCATCAATGTCCAGTCTTGTATTCAGCTGTTCCGTTGTTAAGCCGCGCGCTTTTCCTGCCTTAAACGGCAGCACCATTTTGTAATAGGAGTCAGAGATATTATATTTCGGGACAATCGCTTTTTCTGACGATTTCGCCGTCTTTTGCGTGATCTCTTCCTCCTTATCCCCCCCAAAACCTGACGAACAGGCAGACAGCATTAACACTGCCGCCGTTGCCGCCATTGCCAACGTCTTTTTCAATAGAAAACACTCCTCTTATTTCTTTAGCTCTCCCATTAACTGTTCTTCATTCCACACTTCAATGTTCAGCTCTTGTGCTTTTGTCAGCTTGCTTCCCGCCGCTTCTCCGGCGATGACCAAGTCTGTGTTTTTGCTGACGCTTCCAGTCAGCTTGCCGCCTAGCGCTTCGATTTGCGCTTTGGCATCGTTTCTTGACAGTTCTTCCAGCTTTCCTGTCAGAACAATTGTTTTACCGGCAAAGTAAGAATCGCTGTCCTCTGCTTTTACTTTTTTCGGGCCTTTGTAAAGTGTGTTTACGCCCAGCTCCTGAAGTTCATTCAAGAGATCAAGCATTTCTTCTTTATGAAAATAAGTGATGACCGCATCAGCCATTTTTTCACCGATTTCATCGATTGCGAGAAGCTCCTCTTTTGAAGCTTTTTTCAGGTTCTCCAAGCTTTCAAAATGCATGGCAAGCGTCTTTGCGGCCTTTGAACCGATAAAGCGGATGCCGAGTCCGAATAGCAAGCGCTCTAACGAGTTCTCTTTTGATTTTTGGATGGAGCTAATCAGGTTTTCAGTGGATTTTTCGCCCATGCGTTCGAGCTGGATGACCTGTTCCTTCGTCAGCTTATACAAATCCGCCACATTGCGGACAAGGTTCTCATCAAACAGCTGTGTGATAACTCGTTCGCCAAGCCCGTCAATGTTCATGGCATTGCGGGAAACGAAATGGATCAGCCCTTCCCGGATTTGTGCCGGACATTCAGGATTAATGCAGCGAAGCGCCACTTCTCCTTCGATGCGGACGAGTTCGCTCCCGCATTCAGGACATTCCGTCGGCATGCTGAATTCCTTTTCTTCTCCTGTGCGCTGTTCAACAAGGACGTTCACGACTTCCGGAATGATATCGCCCGCTTTTTTAATGACGACCTTATCTAATATCCGAATATCCTTCTCTTTAATTAAATCTTCGTTATGAAGGGATGCTCTTGAGACCGTTGTGCCGGCAACTTTTACCGGCTCAAGAATGGCGGTCGGCGTAATTACACCCGTTCTGCCGACATTTAATTCGATGTCGAGAAGCTTTGTCACGACCTCTTCAGCAGGAAATTTATAGGCGATGGCCCAGCGCGGGCTTTTCGCCGTAAAACCGAGCTCCTCCTGCTGATCAAGAGAATCAACTTTAATCACGATGCCGTCAATTTCATACGGGAGGTCAGCGCGCTTAGCCTGAAACTCATCGATCAGTGCAATAACTTCTTCTATGCTGTCGCATTTTTTTCGTTCCTGGTTTGTTTTAAATCCGATTTCGTCGAGAAAATCAAGCCCCTGGCTTTGCGTCTCCACACCCATCTCGTCAAGCTCCGCTATACTGTAGACGAAGATATCGAGGTTTCGTTTCGCTGCAATTTTCGGATCGAGCTGTCTGAGTGATCCCGCGGCGGCATTTCGCGGATTGGCGAACGGTTCTTCTTCGTTTTTGATCCGTTCCTCATTGAGCGCTTCAAACGAACGCTTCGGCATATACGCCTCGCCGCGCACTTCGATCGACAGATCACGTTTCATTTTGAGCGGAATATTGCGGATCGTCTTCAGATTCTCCGTAATATCCTCTCCCGTCGTTCCGTCACCTCTTGTGGCTCCTCTGACAAAATAGCCGTCTTCATAACGGAGAGAAACAGCAAGACCGTCTATTTTCAGCTCCACATTATACGCCACATCGTCGCCGACGGCCTGGCGCACCCGGCGGTCGAAATCACGAAGATCATCGGCATTAAAGGCGTTGCCCAGACTGAGCATCGGCGTGCCGTGTGTGACTTTCTGAAACGCTTCAAGCACAGATCCGCCGACACGCTGCGTAGGAGAGTCAGGTGTTCTGAGGTCTGGATGCTCCTCCTCGATCGCAATCAGCTCCTGCATCAATCTGTCGTATTCAGCATCAGGGACGCTCGGTTCATCTAAGGTGTAATATTCATAGCTATACTTGTTGATGGTGCGGCGCAGTTCGTCTGCCCGCTGCTTCGCTGTTTCTTTGTCCATCTGCTTCTTCCTTTCCTCTTCAATTACTGCTTTTCAATAGGAGCAAATGCTGCTAACAGGCGTTTCACGCCGACTGGGCTTGGGAAGGCAATATCGAGCTCCGTCCCTTCTCCTTCGCCTTTCACGCTGACGACAGTTCCTGTTCCCCATTTTTTATGGCCGGCCTTATCTCCCACTGCCCAGTTTAAGGTGTCGCCGCCTGTTTTGCTGGCGTAGGATACCGGACGTGAAACAGGGCCGCGTCTCGGCTGCATTTTTCTCGCAGACGGCGCTCTCGTTTCTTTTTTCTCATTTAGGTTTTCCAATAAATCATCCGGTATTTCAGCAATAAAGCGAGATTCCGGGTTCATATTTGTTCGGCCAAACAAGGTGCGCATTTTGGCATTGGTCAGATAAAGCTCCTGCTCCGCCCTTGTAATCCCAACGTAAGCAAGGCGGCGTTCTTCTTCCATTTCCGCTTCCTCCATTAATGAACGGCTATGCGGGAAGACGCCTTCTTCAAGCCCCATCAAGAAAACAACCGGAAACTCCAGTCCTTTTGCTGCGTGCAGTGTCATCAGGGTGATTGCATCCTTGCCGCCTGACTCTTCCTCTTTCTGGTCGAGCTGATCAATATCTGCAATCAGCGCCAAGTCTGTCAGAAACGCAACAAGTGTCTTATCTTCGCTTTTCTGTTCAAAGTTTTTCGTAACAGACAGGAACTCGTCGATGTTTTCTAAACGGCTTTGGGCTTCGATTGATTTCTCAGCCTTCAGCATTTCTCTGTATTCCGTCTTATCAAGAATTTCTTCTGTCAGCTCTGTAATGGATAAGTAATCCTGCATATTGGTCAGGTTTTCAATCATCTGCCTGAAGCTGTCAAGCGCGTTAGCTGCCTTGGCGCTAACGCCGATAAAATCAACCTGCTGAATGGCTTGGAAGAATGATAAGCCGTTCATCGCCGCATACGAAGCGATTTTTTCAAGTGATGTCGCACCGACTCCGCGTTTCGGCACATTGACAATGCGCGTGAAACTGATATCGTCATCTGGATTGGATACGAGACGCAGGTACGCGAGAATGTCTTTAATTTCTTTTCTGTCATAGAACTTTGTGCCGCCGACAATGTTATAGTTCAAGCCTGCTTTGAGAAGCGTTTCCTCAATCACACGGGACTGCGCGTTTGTCCGGTACAAAATGGCGATATCCGACAGCTTCCGCTTGCCTGAGCTGTGAAGCTGATGAATCTTACCGGCCACAAACTGTCCTTCGCCGAACTCATTATCTCCGCGGTAATAAGAAATTTTGATGCCTTCATCGTTTTCCGTCCACAAATTTTTCGGTTTGCGGTTTGAGTTGTTTTTGATGACCTCGTTAGCCGCACGCAATATCCGTTTCGTTGAACGGTAATTTTGTTCAAGCAAAATCACGCTGGCGTTCGGGTAATCCTTTTCAAAAGAAAGGATGTTGGCGATATCCGCGCCGCGCCATCTGTAGATCGACTGATCAGAGTCCCCGACAACGCAAAGGTTCTGGAAACGCTCTGCAAGCTGCTTAACAAGCATGTATTGGGCTCTGTTCGTATCTTGATACTCATCGACGTGGATGTACTGGAATTTGCGCTGATAAAATTCAAGCACTTCCGGTACACGGTCAAACAATTTAATGGTCGTCATAATCAAGTCGTCGAAATCAAGCGATTGATTTTTCAGCAGTTTCTTCTGATAATCAGTGTATACATCGCTGACGACCTGATCATAGTAGCCGCCTGCAACTTTAGAGAATTCTTCCGGTTCGGTCAATTCGTTTTTCGCACTGCTGATTGTGCCGAGAATGCTTCTTGGGTCAAACTTCTTCGGATCAAGATTGCGCTCCTTCAAAATCCCCTTGATGACTGAAAGCTGGTCTGCCGTATCAAGGATGGAGAAATTGCGGTTGATCCCGATCCGGTCGATATCTCTGCGCAAGATCCGCACGCACATGCTGTGGAATGTGGAAATCCAGATATCGTCCGCGCCCGGTCCGAGAATGCTTTCCACACGTTCTTTCATTTCGCGTGCTGCTTTATTTGTAAATGTGATCGCCAGAATGTTCCACGGCGCCACATGCTTTTCCGCCATTAAATAAGCGATTCTGTGTGTCAGGACACGCGTCTTTCCGCTTCCCGCTCCCGCCATCAGCAAGAGAGGCCCGTCCGTTGTTTTGACAGCTTCCTGCTGAACGGGGTTTAATCCGCTTAATAATTGATTGCTAATATAATTCAAAATTTGTTCACCCGCCTATACAAAACATATGTTCTATCATAAACCAAATCCGTACAATTTACTACTCGCCTTTCACAGCCGCTACTGTTTTCAAAGCCCGGTCAAAATCTTCATACACCGCATTGCCAACCACAATCACGTCAGCATGCTCAGCATACTGCTTTGCCGTTTCCGCATCCTTGATGCCGCCGCCGTAAAACAAGGTGGACGTTTCCAATACAGCCTTCGTTTTCTTCACTGCTTCTATGTCTCCAAGCACGCCGCTGTATTCCAAATAAAAAATTGGAAGACGCAACAGTTCAGACACACGCGCATAGGCGACAATATCGTCAATACTGAGATCAGCATCCGCTTCAGTCAGTGCCGCCGCTTTGCAATCAGGATTAGCGATGCAGTAGCCTTCCGCCACGATTTCTTCCATAGACATCAGTTCTCCGTATTCCTTCATGGCTTTCTGGTGCATTCCGACAATCCAGTCTGTGTTTTTGCTGTTTAATACGCTCGGAATAAAATATAAGTCAAAGCCGGGAACGATTGCTTCTATCGCTGACACCTCAAGGACACACGGCACCAAAAACCGTCTCACCTTAGACATCATCCGCAGGACATTGTCCTCTGTCACACCATCGCTTCCTCCGATAATGACCGCATCCGTTCCTGATTCACAAAGAATCTCCAGCTGTTCATCAGGCAAATCTTTATTTGGATCGAGTTTAAAGACATGCTTCCACTCCGTTACATCGTACACGTCATACGTTCCTCCATTCGTTTGTTACCATTTAAACATTATAACAAATTCACCTAGCGCGGAAAAACGGAAAAAGCCGTTAATCTCGTTATTCACTGAAAAAGGTATTTTGATTCTTTTTCCATAAAAAAGAGAGCTCCAGAAAGCCTTCAATAGCTTCAAGGTCTGGGCAAAAGATTCCCTTTTGTTATTGTTTGGAAAGTGTTCAACTGTGGAAATGGATACATAAAAAGGGAGGGTGACAGATGGAATCCATCATTATTGCACTCATCGCATTTATTATCGGGATTATTGCCATCCCCATCGTTTTGTTTGTATGGATCTACATAAAGGATGAAAAACAGGAGGAGCATTCGATTCTCCGCAACTATCCCGTCATCGGAAGGTTTCGATATATCTTTGAAAAAATCGGTCCGGAGCTCAGGCAGTATTTATACAGCAATGACAATGAGGAGCAGCCCTTTTCCCGAAAGGAATATGAACAAACCGTCATCTCGGGCAAATACAAAAGCAGAATGATGGGCTTTGGATCTGTAAGAGATTTTGATAAACCGGGTTTTTATATCCGTAACGCTCTTTTTCCGAAACAAAAAGAAGAAATGCATGTAAACCAAACGCCTAAAATCGAAACCCAAATCTATAAAATCGATGCTGACAATCTATTCAAACGCAAGGAACACGCCGAACATATTAAGGCTGATCCGTATTTTCTCCACCCTGATGATGTGCAGGTGATCGGTGAGCATACATGCGAGAAGCCTTTTTATGTGAAGGGATTAGTCGGCCAGTCTGCCATGAGCTACGGTTCCCTTGGAGAACGGGCGATTACGGCGCTCTCAAAAGGGCTTCATCAGGCAGGCGGCACATGGATGAATACCGGTGAAGGAGGATTATCTGAGTATCACTTAAAGGGCAATGCCGATATCATTTGCCAAATCGGACCGGGGCTTTTTGGCGTGCGCAAAAGAAACGGAGAATTTTCATGGGAGGAGTTTAAAAGAAAAAGCAGGCTTGACCAAATTAAAGCCTTTGAACTGAAGCTGGCGCAAGGAGCGAAAACCCGCGGTGGCCATGTGGATGGCGCCAAGGTATCAGAAGAAGTGGCAGACATTCGGAATGTCGAACCGGGGAAATCGATTGACAGCCCGAACCGCTTTTATGAATTTTCAAGCGCTCCCGAAATGCTCGACTTTATTGAGAAACTTAGAGATGTCGGGCAAAAGCCAGTCGGAATCAAAATTGTTGCAGGCCATCCTGACGAATTGCACGAGCTTTTCTCCCATATGCAGAAAAGCGGACAGCATCCAGACTTTATCACGATCGACGGGAGCGAAGGCGGTACCGGCGCTTCCTTTTATGAGCTCGCTGACACAGTCGGCCTACCGATTATGACAGCGCTGCCTATTGTTGATACGCTCCTTAGACAATATGGCTTGCGCGGCCAGCTGAAAATCTTTGCTTCCGGGAAACTCCTGACTCCTGACAAAATCGCGGTCGCTTTAGCCCTCGGCGCTGACTTTGTCAACATTGCACGGGGCATGATGTTTTCAGTCGGCTGCATCCGCGCTCTCGTCTGCCACACCAACACTTGTCCGGCAGGTGTAGCGACAACAGATCCAAAACTGCAAAAAGCACTGAGCGTTGAGGAAAAACAGCATCGTGTCTGCAATTACGTCATTTCGCTGCGCGAGGGGCTGTTTAACCTTGCAGCCGCAGCGGGCATCAATTCGCCGGTCCGCTTTTCCAAGGAGCATGTTGTCTATCGAAAAGAGGATGGCAGCATCGTCGACATCGACAAACTGATCCACCAATTTGTTTCATAAAGAAACCGCCCATGCCGAACGGCAGGGCGGTTCTCTGTCATTTAGAAGAAGACTCAGTTTCAGTTTCCTTCACACGGTCAAGCGCCATTTCATAAGCGTCATTTCCGTAATTTAAGCAGCGTTTCACACGGGAAATCGTAGCCGTGGAAGCACCTGTTTCTGTTTCAATCTTATGATACGTGTTTCCTTCGCGAAGCATGCGCGCCACTTCAAGACGCTGAGCCAGCGATTGAATTTCGTTAATTGTGCAAAGATCATCGAAGAACCGGTAACATTCCTCCAGGTCTTTCAGCGATAAGATCGAGTTGAATAACTGGTCCAGCTCTTTGCCGCGTAATTTATCGATTTGCATCGTTACACACCTTCTCCTTTACTAATGGAAGCCGCATCGAGATCAGGCACGATATTAATCCAAGTCTTTCCTGGCACAAACGGCAGCCATTTGCCGTCTTTTACCGGCACAATTCTACCGTTTACTTGTTTCCAGTCTGTTTCAATAACGTTTCCGTGCTGAAACAACAGACCTTTGCCCCCTGATTCCAGGTCGATGTCCCGCCTTCCATCTTGATCAATAGTATGATGGCTGGCTTCAACAATGAAAATATTTTGCATTGCAACCGGCTTTCCGGTTTCCCGGTCTGTCGTTATGACACCATCAGAGCTTCTTGTATAAGCTTCAGCTTTTTTATCATATTTGTATTCGACAAGATTTGTAACGTTCTTTGTTCCATAATCTACCCGAACATTGTAAGATTCATTTGCAGGTTTTGCTTCTGATGTTTGAAACAGCAGCGGATCTGTTTCCCGCTTCAGCTCATATCCCTTTTGTTCCGCCGCCTTTTTTATGTAATCATAAGACGTGTAGGAATTGTGGGGCGGTTTGCTAAAATCAGCTCTCCAAAATAAGCTTCCGTCAAAATCCAATCCGTTAATATAATCGGCAGCTCCGGATTCCAGCTGCTCTTTGGCGCCGGGACTCCAGCCGTGATGAACAAATATGCTGTCAAAGCCATTGCTGAGAGTGACGAAATATTCCCGCGCGCTTCGCACAGGTCCGACAGTTTCAGGCATCTGGCTTTGGAAAATGGCCAGAAATCTTGTAATTTGCCCTTCGGCCAGCGCTTCTATGACAATGTCGGCTTTAGACAGTCCTGATTGCGGCCTCGCCTTCGGGTGATTGTTCACCACAACAGCAACAGGCCGGCGTTCAGTCACCTTCTGTTCAGTCTCCAGTCCCGTCAAAGGAGCTTTCAGCTTCTTTTCAGCATCCGGGACAGCATCCTTCTGCTGGCAGGATACCAGCAGAAAAAACACGAAACACAGCACGCAACCTGTCATCCATTTTTTCATATGTCGGCTCCCCGCTCTTTTATATTTTAACGCATTATCGATGGAAAGAGTACAGTTTTTTTCATGACGTCGAAGATTCCTCTCGGCGTAATGCGTATATACGGAAGGTGCGTACTTTGCAAAAAGAGCAGCGTATAGACGGGATCACAATACTCGTAGCCTCTTTCAGTCAAAAGATCTCTCAGCTTTTGTTCCTTCTCCAGCACGTCTTCATACGCTTCCGAAGAGGCGCAGCCGCACAGCGCAAGCGGAATTTCATGCAGAATGTTCCCGTTTTCCGCAAGGACGATTCCTCCCCCGATCTCTTTCATGCGGGCGAAAGCGAGCAGCATATCCGCTTTATTTTTTCCGATCGCGACAATATCGCCTGTCGTCGTAAAGGAGCTCACAAATCCCTGCACGCTTGAGGCAAAGCCTTTTATCATCGTATTGACGCGCCATTTCCCATGTCTGTCAAGCATCGTCAAATAACTTTCATCATGGTCAAATGAGAGCTGTTCCATCGAATTGTCGATCTCAATCATATACGGCTCCATAATGACCGCATTCCGCATTTTCACGCCCATCGGCATGGAAAACTGCAAATCATCCATCGTCATATCATATGAAAGCTCAAGCGGGACAAGACCGCCTTTGCTCCAACCCGTCTTTGTAAACGCCTTCAAATCACAGCCGTCTTCACGAAGGATGGTCCCTTTTGACAGAACGGTCACGGGATTCGGGTTTAACGGATCTTCAAGTATATTTAGCGATGCCAGTCTTCCCGGTCCGACCACTCCTAAATAATCATCCATTTGGTAATACTTTGCGATATTAAATGATGCCATATTGTAGGCATCGATTGCCGGAACTCCTTCTTCTAACGCGATGCGGATCAGTTCGTTTGTCATGCCGCCTTTATAGAAATTCGGCGTCGCGCCGTCTGTCGTGTAAAAGAAATGGTCATAATAGCGGAAACCCTTCTCATGCAGCTCCTGCAAGATTTTTCTTACATCAGGGCGAATGGAAGAGTTCCGAAGAGAAACATAGTAGCCTAGTTCCAGCCTTCTCATCACTTCATCACCTGTCATCGCTTCATGATCACAATCCGCTCCGAACAGCTTCATTTTTGTAAGCGTTTTATCTGAAGCGCCGGGAAAATGCCCTTCAATGCGTTTCCTCTGCTTCTTTGTAGCTTGCATGCAGTGAAGCATTAAATCATCACCATCTACCAAACGAGGCCATCCGGTCATTTCTCCGCCTTGAATCACATCCGGATGTTCAATCCACTGCTTTCTGACATCAAACGGAAGAACGTGATCCTCATTCAGAACCTCGGTCTGGAGGTCATAGCGTGACCACCAAAAATATTGAACAGGCTGCTTTTTGAGTTCATTTAAAATGGTAAGCGCTTTCTTTTTTCCGCTTTGTAAAAGCAAAAATAAGTTATCATTCACAAATGTCGTTGTTCCGTATTGAGACACATATTCCGCCAGCGTTTGGGGATTATATATTTGAAAAGGATGTGCGTGCGGTTCGATATACCCTGGCACAATGTATTTTCCTTCACAATCAATCGTATGAATTTCTTCGGCTCTATTCGGAAGTTCATGACCCACATAAACAATGCGGTCCTGATAAATCCAAATGTTTTTTTTCAGCCATTGTTTTACATATGGATTTAAGACGAGAGCATTCCGTAAAAGGAGCGTTGGAAGCAGCTTTGAGTCTACAACATCAACCTGTGCCCTGATGTCTTTGTTTTTCCAGTTAAAGGTGCGTTCGGACATTCACATACTCTCCTTTACATGTATTAGACTCATGTTATCACATCCTTCCTCATCACGCACGGTTAAAACGTTACAAATTTTTGAAGGTTCAATTAAAAAATTTTTTTAAGTGAAAAGGAGCGGATTTCCATGAAACCAAACATCAGTCTCGTTAATGCCGTCTTCAGAATCGCCTGCGGACTGACGATTATGTCAGCCGCCAGCGCAAAGTTTACAAAAAAGCCTTGGTGCAGAATGCACCTCTTTTACATCTTTATGGGGGCCTTGAAAGCAGGTTCGGGAATTTTGCGCTTCTGCCCTGTGACCTACATGGTTCAAAACAGCGCTTCCGGCAATAACGAACAGGAGCATCAAAACAGATAAACAAAAAAGCTTGCTCACGAAACGTGATCAAGCTTTTTCTCACGGCATTCCTTTGTCTTCATATAGAGGTAGCCTGCAGCTGCCAGTGCTGCCGGATAAAGGAGTGCCCAGCCGCTGAAAGAGTAAATCACTGCGCACGCCGCAAACGCCCCGAATGCCATCCACCAGCCTGAATCTCGCCAGCTCAGCAGCTTCATGGCTGCCGCCATTGTACATATGTAAGATGCGATGAATGCCGCACTCGGCCCTTTTAACAGAGTTGTCAAATCGATTTGAAACAAGCCATATGCCCCAAGCACTAAGCCAAACACTGCGGCAAGCGCTGTTAATACACGGATAGGCGTATGTTTTGCCTCACTGAGTTTCCCGAAATATACAGGAATGTGCCCCTCTCTCGCCAAGGCGTACACCATTCTGGAAAAACCCGCAATATTGGCATGAATGGTGGAGAATGTGATAAACAGTGCTAAGCATACCGTTACATATACTCCGCTTTCCCCGGCTCCTTTTGAGATGAGCATGGCCAGCGATGCGATTTCTCCATTCTCTCCATATGAATGAGTCCCCACCGTCACAAATGACAGCATGATATACAGCCCTGCCACACAAGCCGCTCCCAAGAACAAGCTGATTGGAACATCTTTTTCAGGATGATGAAATTCCTCAGCCAATGGGGTAATCATTTCCCAGCCTACAAAAGAGAAAAAAATCATAACTGAAACAGATCCCGCGGCAGACCAGCCATGCGGAAGAAACGGTTCGAATTCTGCTGCTTTAACGTGAGGCAGTGACACGGCAACAGAAGTGACAAGCAGAAACACGATGACACAAATGACGAGTGTACTGATGTTCGCAGATAGTTGAATGCCTCTCATATGAAGCAAAATAGAGACAGCCAGCATACAGCATGCAATCAAAGTAATCTGCCAATCCGAAGCCTCTGTAACGTAACTGACGTAATGCGCGCCAGTCAAAGCGATGACGGGAACGCCGATTGGAACGGACCCTAACATGATCCAGCCCAAAACCGCTCCGACTTTTTTCTGAAAAGCCAGCTGCACGTAAGCCGTAATTCCTCCCGCGCTGGGTGCTATTTTCACAAGCCGGGCCAGTGTGCCGACAAGAAGAAAAGATAAGAAAGACATGAACACCCAAACAAATAAAGAAGCTGGACCGGCTGCGTCAGCAGTGACAGACGGCAGGATTAATATCCCGCAGCCTAAAACGGCCCCAATCGTTAGTGCCGTCCCTTGTATCCAAGTGATCGAACGCTGCAATTCTGGCAACATGATTCCTCCTCTCCCGTTGATGGCTTTATTATAAGAAAAATAAGACGGCATCCATATGCTACAATTAAGTTAAATCAACAGCATTACCTTATGATAAAAGGAATTTTCACGAATTCGCTTAAACATGTAAAGGAGCCAGACAAATGGACGATACAGATCTTCACATTCTCTCGCATTTGCAGCGAAATGGCAGATTAACGATGGTTGAGCTGGGAAAGCTCGTCGGCCTCAGCTCGCCAAGCGCGGCGGAACGTGTCAGGAAGCTGGAAGACAAAGGAGTGATTACCGGCTATAGCGCGAATATCTGTTACGAAAAACTAAACAAGCATGTTACGGCTTTTATCCTAATGGAGCCGAAAAGCTGCAAGCACTACGCCGCCTTTGCAAAAGCGCATCCTGATGTGGCAGAAAATCACCGCATTACAGGGATGTACAGCTATGTAACAAAAGTGGTGACAGAATCGGTACATACGCTTGAAGATTTTATTGATGCCTCGATGGCGCACGGAAAACCGACCACGCTGGTTGTACTTTCTTCTTCCGCTCACCACCCCGCTTTTGTATAATAAAAAACCCGCAGCTCAATCTGCGGGTTTTCATCATTTTATTTTTGAGCAGCCTTTAAAGCGCGTGCCCCAATGTCTTTTCTGAAAAAGAGTCCGGGCTTGATGATCTCATCAACGGCTTTATACACTCGGTCTCTCGCCGCTTCAAACGTTTCATCAAAAGCCGTCACATTGGCGACGCGGCCCCCGTTTGTGACGAACTCTCCATCTTCTGCTTTCGTTCCGGCATGGAAGACCACAACCTGCTCAGTTTCCGCTGCAAGGCTGCCGATCGGCGTGCCTTTTGCATAGCTTTCCGGGTACCCTTCTGAAGCAAGCACAACACTTACAGCCGCGGTATCCTTCCATCTTAAGTCAACTTCCTTATCATCCAAAAGATCAAGAAGCACCTGTACCAGATCAGATTCCATGCGCGGAAGCACGACCTGTGTTTCCGGATCGCCGAAACGGGCATTAAATTCGATGACCTTCGAGCCGTTTTCAGTAAGCATCAATCCCGCGTACAAAACGCCAGTGAAGGAACGGCCTTCTTGCACCATTGCTTTTGCAGCGGGCTTGACGATGGTTTCTACAGCATGGCGGATCATTTCTTCCGAAATTTGCGGAACTGGAGAGTAAGCGCCCATTCCGCCCGTATTGGGGCCTTTGTCTCCGTCAAACGCCCGCTTGTGATCCTGGGCAATCACCATTGGATACACCTTTTCTCCTTTGACGAATGCCATTAGAGAAAACTCTTCACCGGACAGAAATTCTTCAATAACAACGGACGCGCTCGCATCACCGAACTTCTCATCCTCAAGAAAATCATGCAGACATGCAATCGCTTCTTCCTCTGTCATGGCAACTGTAACGCCTTTTCCAGCCGCAAGTCCATCTGCTTTTATGACAATCGGAGCGCCTTTTTCCTGCACATATGCCTTCGCCTCTTCAAAGGATGTAAACGTGTCGTATTCTGCGGTCGGTATGTCGTATTTCTTCATTAAATCCTTAGCGAACTGTTTGCTTCCTTCGATGATCGCCGCGGCTTTTGACGGGCCGAACACGCGCAGACCCGCTTTTTCGAATTCATCCACCAGACCTTCAATTAAAGGAACCTCAGGGCCGACAATGGTCAGGCCGACCTGATTTTCTTTTGCAAACGAGACAAGCCCGGCGTGGTCGCTTTCCTCAATGTTTACAAGCTGTGCGGAAGCTGCCATGCCGTCATTTCCAGGAGCGGCAAATACGTTCTCGACGAGGCTGCTTTGCGCCACCTTCCATGCCAGCGTATGCTCTCTTCCGCCTTTACCGATAATTAATACATTCACGTCGTTTTCATCCCCTTAATGTTTGAAGTGTCTGATGCCGGTGAATACCATGGCAATGCCGTACTCATCCGCTTTTTTGATGGAATCCTCATCACGTACAGATCCCCCCGGCTGAATGATAGCCGTAACGCCTGCTTTTGCCGCTTCTTCAACAGTATCCGGCATTGGGAAAAATGCATCAGATCCAAGTGCGCTGCCTTTCGCTTTTTCACCTGCTTGCTCAATGGCGATTTTCGCTGATCCGACGCGGTTCATTTGGCCTGCTCCTACGCCGACTGTCATGTTGTCTTTCACAAGAACGATCGCATTTGATTTCACATGCTTTACGACTTTCCAAGCAAGCTTCAAGTCTTCCCACTCTTGCTCGTTCGGTTCTCTTTTTGTCGGAATGCTGATCTCAGCATCATCGAAGCCATGCATATCTAAATCTTGAATCAGCAGACCGCCTTGAACGGATGTCAACTGTTTTTCTTTTTGAACGGCAGCTGTCACATCAAGTGTCAGCAGACGAAGATTTTTCTTCGCAGTCAGGATATCAAGCGCTTCTTGGCTGAATGAAGGCGCAATGATGATTTCTAAGAAAATGTTGTGGAGCGCTTCGGCAGTTGCCTTGTCCACTTCACGGTTCAGCGCGATAATGCCGCCGAAGATAGATGTTTTATCCGCTTCAAACGCTCTGTCAAACGCTTCTGAGATTGTTTCCCCTGTTCCAACGCCGCACGGATTCATATGCTTCACGGCAACCGCAGCAGGCTCAGTGAATTCACGGACGATTTGAACTGCCGCATCCGCATCTTTAATGTTGTTATAAGAAAGCTCTTTGCCGTGGAGCTGTTCCGCTTGCGCAATGGAGCCTTTAACAGGAAGTGCTGTTTGATAGAATGTTGCTTCCTGATGCGGGTTTTCTCCGTAGCGAAGCGATTGTTTTTTCTCAAATGTTACAGTGAATTGTTCTGGTTCTTTTTCACCGACAACGTTTGTCAGATAGTCAGCGATCAGTGCATCATATGCCGCAGTATGACGGAATACTTTTGCCGCCAGCTCGCGTTTTTTCTGAAGGGATACGCCGCCTTCTTCTTTGATTTGATTCAGCACTGGGTTGTAATCCGCTGGATCAACGATAACCGTCACGTCCTGATGGTTTTTTGATGCCGCACGCAGCATGCCCGGTCCGCCGATGTCGATATTTTCGATCGCTTCTTCATATGTGACATCTTCTTTAGAAATCGTTTCTTTAAATGGATAGAGGTTGACGACAACGAGGTCAATCGGCTGAATCCCGTGTTCATTGATCTGCGCCATATGCTCTTCATTGCCGCGAACTGCTAGAAGACCGCCGTGAATATTCGGATGAAGTGTTTTGAGCCGTCCGTCCATAATTTCAGGAAAGCCTGTCACTTCAGAAATTCCGATGACATTCACACCGTTTTCTTGAAGAAGCTTTTTCGTTCCGCCTGTTGAAATCACTTCAACGCCAAGCTCTGTTAATTCTTTTACGAAAGGAACGAGATTTGTTTTATCTGAAACACTGATTAATGCACGTTTAATGGTCATGCCTTTTCACCTCTGTTATTTAATCCTAATAGCTGTTTAATTACACTCGGATACCATTTATGCTCAAGCTTGTGAATCCGCTGTTCAATTGTTTCCAATGTCTCATGTTCGTCAATTTCGATTGCCTTTTGAGCGATGATCGGGCCTGTATCCATTCCTTCATCGACATAATGCACGGTGATTCCGGCCACCTTCACACCCGCGCGGTACGCCTGTCCGACTGCGTCGATCCCAGGGAACGCCGGAAGAAGTGACGGGTGAATGTTAATGATTTTTCCTCCGTATGCCTGAAGCAGCGTATCACCTATCAGCCTCATATAACCGGCAAGAACAATCAATTCAACGTTGTGAAGATGAAGCTGTTCGATAATGGCCCGTTCAAATGCGGCCTTGTTTTCATAAGACTTGGGCTCAAATGCAAAGGATGGAATTTCAAATGTTTCCGCCCGTTCGATGACTGTCGCCTGCGGTTTGTCGCAAACGAGGAGCGATACGGACGCATCCCAGTTCTCCTCTTTCAAACGCGTGACGATGGCTTCGAAGTTTGAACCGTTTCCTGATGCAAATACCGCAAACTTTTTCATGAAAGTGCCGCACCGCCGAATGTGACGCCTTCGCCTTGTTTCACACGCCCGATCAAATAGGCTTTTTCGCCTTGGCTTTCAAGCGTTCCGATCACATCTGTCAGATGCTCTTCTTTGACTGCCAAAACAAAGCCGATGCCCATATTAAAGACGTTGAACATGTCTTCTTCCTTCAGCTTGCCGTACTCTTGCAGGAAAGAGAAAATCGGCGGAATCGGCCATGAGCCGTGATCGATTTCCGCACTTAAGCCTTCCGGAAGCATACGAGGGATATTTTCGATGAATCCTCCGCCTGTCACGTGTGCCATGCCGTCGACTTTTCCGCTTTTCACCGCGGCAAGCACAGGCTTCACATAAATTCTTGTCGGTTCAAGCAGTTCCTCGCCAAGCGGGCGGTCAAACGGTTCGTATGTTGTATCAAGATCCAGCTCCGCATCATCCAGAAGCACTTTTCTCACAAGGGAAAATCCGTTGCTGTGAAGGCCGCTGGAGCTAAGGCCGATCAAAAGATGGCCCTCTTTGATGTTTTCTCCAGTCACGATTTCGTCCTTTTCTACCACTCCGACTGAGAAACCGGCAATATCGTATTCATCGGCTGTATAGAGTCCCGGCATTTCAGCCGTTTCGCCGCCGACTAAGGCTGAACCTGATTGCTCACAGCCGTTCGCTACACCTTGTACGATCTGCTCAATTTTCATAGGGTCCGCTTTGCCGACCGCTAAATAATCGAGGAAAAACAACGGCTCTGCGCCTTGTGCCAGCACATCATTGACACACATCGCAACAGCGTCAACCCCAATCGTGTCATGCTTATCCATGGAAAAAGCGAGCTTTAATTTGGTGCCGACACCGTCCGTTCCCGAAATTAAAACAGGTTTTTGATAAGAAAGCTCAGACAGGTCAAACATGCCGCCAAAACCGCCGAGGCTGCCCATAACGCCAAGCCGTTTTGTGCGCTCCACATGTTTTTTCATTCGTTTTACAGCTTCATATCCGGCTTCGATGTCAACTCCTGCGTTTTTATATGCTTCAGACATCCTATTCACTCCTTTAAGGCGCTTTTCAAAATATCTCCCCGAACGAGGGCAGAAAGAGAAAGGCAGCCGAACTGCGCTGCCTTTATGTCATTTTCAAGTTTTATTTGGTTAATACTGCTTCTTTTACATGAGGAAGCACTGTATCCTGGTAAATTTCAGTCGGATATTTTCCTGTAAAGCAAGCGAGACACTGTCCGCAATTAGAGTCATCGTATTTTCTGCCGATGCCTTTCAGCAGCCCTTCCACACTCAAAAATGAGAGGGTGTCCGCCCCGATTTCCTGACGGATTTCTTCAACAGAATGGGAAGATGCGATCAGTTCTTCATGGGTGGACGTATCAATGCCGTAAAAGCACGGATGAGCGATCGGCGGTGAACTGATTTTCACATGCACCTCTGTTGCACCCGCTTCTCTGAGCATCGTGACAATCCGGCGGCTTGTTGTTCCTCGCACGATAGAGTCATCTACCATAACGACGCGTTTGCCTTCCACAACCCCGCGCACCGCTGATAGCTTCATTCTGACGCCTTGCTCGCGCAGAGCCTGGGACGGCTGAATAAACGTTCTGCCGACATAGCGGTTTTTGATTAAGCCCAGCTCGTACGGGATGCCTGTTGCTTCTGCATACCCGATCGCCGCAGAAATACTGGAATCCGGAACCCCTGTTACGACGTCAGCTTCAACTGCGGATTCCTGAGCCAGCATTTTCCCAAGGTTTTTACGCGCACTGTGCACGTTAATGCCGTCAATGTTACTGTCAGGTCTTGAGAAATAAATGTACTCCATGCTGCAAATGGACCGGTTGATATTCATAGAGAATCGCTCTGATTTCATGCCTTCATCATTGATGATTAGCATTTCTCCCGGTTCTACCTCACGAAGATACGTTGCGCCGACGACATCAAATGCGCATGTTTCTGATGCGACCACATAAGCGTCGCCCAGCATGCCGATGGATAGCGGTCTAAGCCCGTTTGGGTCAAGCGCGACGATCATTTCTGTTTCGGTCATGATCAGGAATGCGTATGCACCTTTCAGCATGGAAAGCGAGTTTTTAATTTGATCCTTCAGCGTGAAGTGGCCGCTTCTTTTGATCAGGTGAGCCAAAACCTCTGTGTCCGAAGAGGTTTGAAAAATGCTCCCTTGATTTTCGAGCTGCTGCTTCAGCTGAGTGGCGTTGACAAGGTTTCCGTTATGAGCAAGCGCCAAGCTGCCATTGTTTTGGGAACGGAAGAGGAGCGGCTGTACATTTTCGTATCCGCCGCCTCCAGCCGTCGCATACCGAACGTGCCCGATTGCGCCTTTTCCCTTTACTTTGCTAAGCTCACCATTTTGAAACACTTCAGTGATCAGCCCTTGGCCTTTGTGCGCCGTCAGCTTTTCACCGTCAGTCGCTACAATGCCCGCACCCTCCTGTCCTCGGTGCTGGAGGCTGTGGAGTCCGTAATACGTGATTTGCGGGGCTTCTTCATGTCCCCAAATCCCAAATACGCCGCACTCTTCATTTAAGCCTTTGATTTCAGCAAGCATGGGATAGCTCCTTTCCATGCGCGCTCAAGCTCTTTCGTTTGCGCATGAATCAATTGTTGTCCGTCTTGGTTTTGAATCGCCAGAAGACCATCAGCTGTTACCTCACCGATATGAACTGCATCTTTCACAGCTGCTTCAAATGCTGCTTGATGTTCTTTTTTCACTGAAACGACGAAGCGGGATTGAGATTCAGAGAATAATAATGCTGCTTCCCCTTCAACAGTCACGTTCGCGCCAAGATTTTCCGTCGTCATGACACTTTCTGCAATCGCTACGCCTAAGCCGCCTTCAGACACATCATGCGCAGATTGAACAAAGCCTTTTTTAATCGCATCAAGCAATGCTCTTTGGCGTGACAGTTCTACATCAAGATCGATTTGCGGTGCTTTTCCGTAAATACTGCCTTCTGTCATTTTTTGCAGCTCGCTTCCGGCAAACTCAGGTTTTGTTTCGCCAATCACGTATACGAGATCTCCCGCTTGTTTGAAATGCTGTGTTGTAATGTGTTTTGTATCTTCAATTAAGCCGACCATGCCGATAACAGGTGTCGGGTAGATCGCCGTGCCGTTTGATTCGTTATAAAGCGATACGTTTCCGCCGATAACCGGTGTGCTGAGAACACGGCACGCCTCGCTGATGCCGTCAGCCGCTTTTTCGATCTGCCAGAAGATTTCCGGTTTCTCCGGGTTTCCAAAGTTAAGGTTATCTGTGACTGCAAGCGGTTCTGCGCCTGAGCAAATGATGTTGCGCGCCGCTTCAGCGACAGCAATTTTCCCGCCGACTTCAGGATCGAGATAGAGATAACGCGCGTTACAGTCTGTCGTCATCGCCAGCGCCTTTTTCGTTCCGCGGATTCTGAGAACACCCGCATCAGACCCAGGAGCGACAACGGTATTCGTCCGCACCATGTAGTCATACTGATCGTAAACCCACTCTTTGCTTGCAATCGTCGGCTGCTGGAGGAGGGCCTTCAGCGTTTCATTCGCATCACCAATTTGGGGAGCCGGAACGTCTGTCTCTAAAAACTCGCGGTAGTAAGCAGGCTCTTGAGAAGGCTTGTGGTAAACCGGAGCTTCTTCTGCCAAGGCATCAACAGGCAGCTCACATACAACCTTACCTTTGTGTGTGAGGCGAAGCATTTTATCATCTGTTACACGTCCGACAGAAACCGCTTCAAGTTCGTACTTGTCAAAAATATCGATAATTTCCTGCTCACGTCCGCGCTCGATGACCAAAAGCATCCGTTCCTGTGATTCAGAAAGCATCATTTCATACGCAGTCATGCCTGTTTCACGCTGAGGGATCAGGTCAAGATTCATCTCAATACCAGAACCGGCTTTACTTGCCATTTCCGCACTTGAGCTTGTTAAACCGGCAGCTCCCATATCCTGAATGCCGACTAACGCATCACATTGGATGACTTCCAGACATGCTTCAAGCAAAAGCTTCTCCATAAACGGATCGCCGACTTGAACAGCAGAGCGCTTTTCTTCAGACGAATCAGACATTTCTTCAGATGCAAACGTAGCGCCGTGGATCCCGTCACGCCCCGTTTTCGCTCCTACGTACATTACTGTGTTGCCGACACCCTTCGCCTGGCCTTTTTTGATGTCTTCATGGTTGATTAAACCGACGCACATTGCGTTGACGAGCGGATTACCTTCATAGCTGCTGTCAAACTGCACTTCTCCGCCGACTGTCGGGATGCCGATACAGTTGCCGTATCCGGCGATACCCGCTACTACTTCTTCAAACAAGTACTTCACGCGCGGTGAAGTCAGTTCACCAAATCGAAGAGAGTTCAATACAGCGATTGGACGGGCACCCATTGAGAAAACGTCACGGATAATGCCGCCTACGCCAGTCGCAGCGCCTTGGTAAGGTTCGAGAGCTGATGGGTGGTTATGTGATTCAATTTTGAACACAACCGCTTGGTTGTCACCGATATCAACGATTCCGGCGCCTTCCCCCGGACCTTGCAGCACACGCTCTCCGCTTGTCGGGAATTTACGCAGAATCGGCTTTGAGTTTTTGTAGCTGCAATGCTCTGACCACATGACAGAAAAAATTCCGATTTCTGTGTAGTTCGGCAATCTGCCAAGAATGGATTCAATCAATGCAAACTCATCATCACTGACACCCATTTGCTGATACATTTTCTCTTCTTTTATTTGTTCTTTACTTGGTTCAAGCAGTAGTGACATGAGTTTCCCTCCAATTTTTCACGATAGACTGAAACAATTTAAGACCGTCGGCGCTTCCAAGCAGTTCATCGACCGCGCGCTCAGGGTGAGGCATCATGCCTAATACGTTGCCTTTCTCATTCACGACACCGGCAATGTCGCTGACACTTCCATTAATATTGGAGCCGTATGTGAAAGCAATTTGATTGTTTTCTTTCAATGAAGCAAGCGTTTCGTCATCACAGTAGAAATTTCCTTCACCGTGGGCAACCGGGATTGTAATCGATTGGCCCTTTTCGTAGGAAGATGTGAATAATGTTTCATCGTTTTGTACAATTAATTCAACCGGACGGCAAATGAACTTCAAATCTTTGTTGCGTCTCATTGCGCCTGGCAGAAGGCCAAGCTCCTGTAAAATCTGGAATCCGTTGCAGACGCCAAGAACAGGTTTTCCTTCAGCGGCCGCCTGTTTGACAGCTGGCATAATATTCGCAAATCGGGCGATAGCGCCGCATCTCAAGTAATCGCCGTAAGAAAATCCTCCCGGAATTAACACGCCGTCGAAGCCGTCAAGGCTTGTTTCCTCATGCCAGACGTATTCCACTTCATGGCCGAGCTCATCCTTTACAGCATGATACATATCGATATCACAGTTGGAGCCGGGTAACACAATCACCGCAAATTTCACTGTGCGACTACCTCCTCAACCTCGTATCTGTAATCTTCAATCACTGTATTCGCAAGAAGTTTTTCGCACATTTCTCTTACCAGGACGTCAAGATCACGGTCAGATTTTTCAATGGTAAGCTCCATGTATTTTCCGATGCGCACATCTTGAACTTCGTTATAAGTCATACTGTGCAAGGCATGCTGGACAGCGCTCCCTTGTGGATCTAGTACACTTTCTTTTAAGCTGACATAAACTTTTACTTTATACATGATGAATGCCTCCCAGTCTTTTGAAAATCTCTTCGTATGCGTCGGTTAAGCTTCCCAGATTGCGTCTGAATAAATCTTTGTCCAGCTTTTCGTTCGTGTCTTTGTCCCACAAGCGGCATGTGTCAGGTGAAATTTCATCCGCCAAAAGCACTTGCCCGTCTGCATCTAAACCGAATTCAAGCTTGAAATCTATTAATCTGACATGACAATCGTCGAAAATGGCTTGAAGCTCTTCATTTACTGTTTTTGTAATGGACTTAATGGTTTCTACCTGCTCAGGAGTTGCTGCTTTTAAGAGCCAAATATGATCTTCTGTGATAAGCGGATCACCCAGCGCATCATCCTTGTAGTAAAACTCGATAATCGGCTGTTCAAGCTCTGTGCCTTCTGGAATGCCGAGACGTTTGGACATGCTTCCTGCTACCACATTTCTGACTACGACTTCAAGCGGCACAATCGTTACCTTTTTAATGAGCTGCTCTGTTTCCGAAATACGCTCGATAAAGTGGTTGTTAATGCCTTTAGCATGAAGGTGTTTGAAAATTAAGCTTGAAATCTCGTTATTTAAGCGCCCTTTTCCGCTGATTTCTGCTTTTTTCTCGCCGTTAAAAGCAGTGGCGGAGTCTTTATACACGACGTACAGCGTGTTTTCGTCATCGGTTTTGTAGATCTTTTTTGCTTTTCCTTCATATAAAAGTTCATTCTTCACAATATTCACGGAAGGCCTCCTAACCCGAATGTTGGGAATTTTCAAACTAAGACGGCATAGAAGAAGCCGCCTAAAAGCTTCTTCTATGCTAAACCTAAACGTTCAAAGATCAGATCAACATTTTTCAGATGGTAGTTGTAATCAAAGCAGTCAGCAATTTTTTCTGGAGAAAGACGGGACGTGATTTTCTCTTCCGCTTCCACAAGTTCACGGAACGGCACTTGTTTTTCCCACGCTTCCATTGCTTTTGGCTGTACTGTATCATAGGCTTCTTCACGAGTCAGGCCTGTGTCAATCAAGGCAAGCAGCACGCGCTGAGAGTAGATAAGGCCGAGTGTGCGGTCCATGTTGCGCTTCATGTTTTCCGGGAAGACCGTTAAGTTCTTCACGATGTTAGAGAAGCGGTTCAGCATGTAGTTCAGAGCGATTGTCGCATCCGGAAGAATAATCCGTTCTGCTGAAGAATGAGAAATATCGCGCTCATGCCATAATGGAACATTTTCGTAAGCCGTCATCATGTAGCCGCGGATCACGCGTGCCATGCCTGTCATGTTTTCAGAGCCGATCGGATTGCGTTTGTGCGGCATCGCAGATGAACCCTTTTGCCCTTTCGCGAAAAATTCCTCAACTTCGCGTGTTTCACTCTTTTGCAGTCCGCGGATTTCCACTGCGAATTTCTCGATGCTTGTCGCGATCAAAGCAAGTGTCGCCATATAGTCAGCATGGCGGTCACGCTGAAGGGTTTGAGTTGAAATCGGTGCTGCTTTCAATCCGAGCTTCTCACATACATATTGCTCAACAAACGGGTCAATGTTCGCATATGTGCCGACAGCGCCGGAAATCTTCCCAACCTCGATGCCTTCTTTCGCTTGTTTGAAACGCTCAAGATTCCGTTTCATTTCCTCATGCCAAAGCGCAAGTTTTAAGCCGAATGTTGTAGGCTCAGCGTGTACGCCGTGTGTGCGCCCCATCATGACTGTGTATTTATGTTCTTTCGCTTTTTCTTTTATAATGTCAACAAATCTCTCAAGGTCCTTGAGCAGAATATCGTTTGCCTGTTTTAATAAGTAAGAAAGAGCAGTATCAACAACGTCAGTTGACGTTAAGCCGTAGTGCACCCATTTTCTTTCTTCACCCAGTGATTCGGAAACGGCGCGTGTAAAAGCGACAACGTCATGGCGCGTGTCCTGTTCGATTTCTAAAATGCGGTTGATGTCAAATGACGCGTTCTCGCGCATGACCTTTACGTCTTCTTTCGGAATGACGCCCAGCTCCGCCCACGCTTCACAGGCAAGAATCTCTACCTCCAGCCATGCTTGAAATCTGTTTTCATCCGTCCAAATCGCGGACATTTCAGGTCTTGAATAACGTTCGATCATTCTGCTTGTCCTCCGTCTCTATTCATCCATTTATTTGTGATCTCCTGAATCCAATGGTCTTCAGGCTGCTTCATAAATGTAATATGCCCCATTTTGCGGCCTTTTTTGATTTCATGTTTTCCGTATATATATAGCTTTGCTTCTTTTAAAAGCTCCGGCTCTTCCTCCACAAGCTTCACTTCATCGCCGAGAAGATTCACCATCATGCCCGGCTTCAGCAAATCTGTTTTCCCGAGCGGAAGGCCGCATACTGCTCTGATATGCTGTTCAAACTGGCTTGTCTCGCAAAGGTCCAGCGTATAATGCCCTGAATTGTGCGGTCTTGGCGCCAGTTCATTGACCAAAAGCTCTCCGTCTTCTGTCAGGAACGTCTCAACAGCAAGCGGTCCGACAAGGTTAAGCTCGTCTGCAAGCTTAACGGCTAAATCAGCAGCCTTCTTCTGAATCCCTTCCTCCACCCGTGCAGGCACGATGCTTTGGAAAAGAATATTGTTGTGGTGAATGTTTTCAGCTGCCGGAAATGTTGCAATTTCGCCGTTTACCGATCTGACGACGATCACCGACAGTTCCATTTTAAAAGAAACCCAGCTTTCGAGAATGCAGGTTCCGTGTTCTAAAAGAGCTGCAGCCTGCTCAATTTGCGCCTCTTCCTTGATTACAACTTGGCCTTTACCGTCGTATCCGCCGCGGCATGTTTTCAGGACTGCTGGAAGCCCAAGCTCCTGTACCGCCTGTTTCAGTTCATCCTTTGTTTTGACGATGCTGTACGGCGCGACTTCACAGCCCGCGGCTTGAATTGCTTTTTTCTCCGTTTCACGGTTTTGGGTAATGAGCAGCAGCTCACTTCCTTGCGGGAGATACGCATGACCTGTTAGCCAATGCAGCGCATCATAGTCGATGTTTTCAAACTCATACGTGATGATATCGCTGATTTCAGCCAATTTTCGAATCGCTTCACGGTCATTGTAATGAGCGGTAATTTCGATATCCGCAACCTGTCCGCACGGCGAATCTTTCACTGGATCAATGACCGCGACTTTATACCCCATTTGTTTGGCGGACACAGCCATCATTTTCCCAAGCTGGCCGCCGCCGATAATGCCGATTACAGCTCCCGGATAGATGATTTGTTTAGACAAGCTGATCACTGCTTTCTAACACCGTCTGTTTTGTATTTTCTCTTCTCTCATCCAGCTTACGGGCAAGGTCTTCGTCAAAAGCTGACAAAATTTGCGCCGCTAACAGGCCTGCGTTCACAGCGCCTGCTTTGCCGATGGCTGTTGTCGCAACAGGCACGCCTCCAGGCATTTGCACGATAGAAAGAAGTGAATCCAGCCCGTTCAGCGCCTTGGACTGAACCGGTACTCCAATGACCGGCAGAGTTGTTTTCGCCGCCGTCATCCCTGGAAGATGGGCCGCTCCTCCGGCACCGGCGATAATCACCTTGATGCCTCTTTCTCTGGCAGTTTCAGCGTATTCAAACATGAAATCAGGCGTCCGGTGAGCGGAAACGACCTTTTTTTCGTACGGAACATTGAGTTCGTCAAGTATGTCGCATGCGTTTTTCATTGTCTCCCAATCGGAAGTGCTTCCCATGATGATTCCTACTAGCGGCTGCATTCTGTTCCCACCTTCTAATGCTTTTGTTTTCAGAAAATAAAAAATACCCGCTCTGCATTGCACTTATGAGGAAGCAATACAAACCGGGCATGGTACATGTATCGTCAGTCGTTCGCTTCTGCGATATATCCATGTCAGTTTTATCGATCACTTTCCTGCATAGTCCGGCAATTTACGGTCGCCGGGTAGAAACTTATGGGCCATATTCCCAAGATTATATGAGGTCGTGTTTTGATTTCATGTTTATCTTAACAACGGACATGGATAATGTCAACGATATTATCGAACGATACAAAAATTCATTCAACTAATGTTCGTGTTTTAGATCAATTTCCCTTCAAATACGATTTTTTTCCCGCACGGAACGATCTGAATTGTCCCATTTTCCTTTTTCTCCATAAAAATAGGCTCTTCCATTCGCCTTACAGGCAGATATCCTTCTTCTTTCATTTGCTGAAGCACCGCATCAATCGTTTGCTGCTCTGTTACTTCAAACTTTTTCTTCTTCGGCTTTGCCATTATTCTTTAATTCTCCTCTTCTTCACCGCTTTGACCCAGAAGCCGCCATGGATTGTTTTTGGTTCATACGCAATAATAAAAGCTTTTGAATCAAGTGTTTTAATCGTATCATATAGCTGAAGTTCATATCTTCTCGGCGTCAGAATCTGAAGGGCGGTGCGGTCACCTTCAAGCCCGCCGGCCACCCAGTTTGTCACGCCGTAGCCTTTTTCACGGAGCTGCCTCGGAAGATCAAGATCGAGCTCCTTCGTAATCACATTGACCATAATATAGCCAAGCGCCAATTTTTCTTCTATTTTCATGCCGACAATCACGCCAAGACCGTAACCGAGCGCGTACGCGATCACATTTTGAATCTGGTCTAAGTTATCGAGCACTAGACTCAGCCCTGTCACATAAACCAGTATTTCAATCGTACTGATGCCGGCCGCTAAATAACGCTGGCCTTTCAGCGTTAAAATCATTCTTATCGTAAAAAATGACACATAGACAATATTAATAATGAGAATTATGAGAACCATGGCTAACCCATTTGATAAGATGGTTTGCATCATTTTATTTCATCCCCCTACTCTTCATCTTGCATAAAGCATTCATATTCTACTAGAGAAATGAGTCGTTTACAATGAGCTGAGGCCATGAACCTAAGGAAAATATTTCGACACGCTTTATGAGAGTGAACAGTAGTAGTTTACCCTCTTTCTCACCTTTTCAAAATCAAAATAAAAAAGCCCGCTTTTCAGCAGACTCACCTCTTCTCATATATTGTCAGATCTCTTTTTTCATTTTCAGAAGGGACTTGTATTCTTTCTCAAGCTCACTCAGCGTATAATGAGCCAGCTGTTCCCCTCTTCCCTGATAAAATTCCGAGAGCAGTAATTTGGTTTTTAAAAATTGTTTCTTTTGATTAATCGCTCGGCGAAGTAAATCAGCCATGTCCATCATCCTCCTTAAACATAAAGGTTTGTGCGCTGGACGTTTACAGCATTTTCCCTATCATACATGGATTAATCCTACAAATCAACTATGTTTTTTAGATATATTTGTAAAAAGTGTGACATAAAAAACCGGCTTGGATTAGCCGGTTTTTTCATTAAAGCGGAATCAGCGACGCCGTAAAATATTCAGAAATCAACGGCCAAGTCACTGCCGCAAACAGCAGCGCTATCGCAACCACAGCAAATACACAATAGATATAGTCAATCGGTGCATCCTGTGCCGCCTGATACAGACGCTGCACATACAGCGCCATCATAAAAAAGATCGAAAACAATATCAGCACTGTAAACAGAACTGTCAGCATCGGGATATTCACGATCGCAAAGATCAGCCAAAGGATTGAAACAGCAATCACTGGTACAAGCAATGAACCCAAACCGGCAGCCGCTTCCCTGAACGTCACCTTCTGCTTCATCATATAGCGGGAGACGGCCCATACGGCTAAGACCATTACCGCGAAAAAGAGAAGCAAATACACAAGAACGACTAAAAATCCGTCATAAAAAGCGTGATGGCGTTCTCCGAAACCGAGCGGCCGATTCCAGCTCGCCTTTAACTGAAACCAGTTCCCGATTGAAAAGATCATACTGAATATAAGCATTGAAATCAAACCATACTTATAATGAGAAAAACCATCCGCTACGACGGTTTTCGCCGGTGATTTCAAAATCGAGAACGCAAAACCGCAATATCTGTTGATGGCTGCCCATACAGACGCAAGCTTGTCTTTAGCAGTTGATACACCGCGTTCCTGGTGCGGTTTCTGCTTTTGTTTTTGCTTCTGCTTGCTTTGCCTGCTGGCATTTCTGGACATTCTCGATAGCGGTTCTTCATCTGCATCTATTCTTTCACTCTGGTTAACTTCTTCTTCAAACGTTTCTTTTCTTTCTTCCGTCATGTCAGCAACTCCTATCAAAAAAATACGGCGGAATACCATTCAGCAAGAAAATAAAACACTTATATAAGGTACCGAAGCCTTCCTGAACAGTCAAGTCATTTCCATTTAAGTAAAGCATGGCGGCACATCTACATGACGGTATATCGTATGAAATGGTTTTACCTTTTGCAACAAAAAAACCAGCCGCCTTGGCAGCTGGTTTTCATTCCTTATTTTAAGAAGATAAAGTACAGGATAAATACGGCAAACAGTCCGTACATGATCGGATGAACCTCTTTGGCTTTTCCTTTGCACACCATTGTAATCGGATAGAAAATAAATCCGATAGCAATCCCGGTCGCAATGCTGTACGTTAACGGCATCATGATCATGGTAAGGAAAGCGGGAACGGCCACCTCGAACTTATCCCAAGCGATTTTGCCAAGCGGCGCCACCATCAATGCACCAACAATAATAAGCGCCGGCGCTGTTACATTTGATGTAACGACTGATAAAAGCGGCGAGAAAAACGTAGCCAGTAAAAAGAGAATACCTGTTACAATTGCCGCAAATCCTGAACGGGCGCCCGCAGCGACACCTGAGCTTGATTCAACGTAAGAAGTTGTGGTAGACGTACCAAGCACGGCACCGATTACAATGGAAGATGAATCAGCTAAAAGCGCACGGCCCGCACGCGGCAATTTGTTTTCCTTCATTAAACCAGCTTGAGTTGCCACAGCAACAAGTGTACCCGCTGTATCAAAAAATCCGACAAATAAGAAAGTTAAAATGACGATCAGCATTTGTACGGAGAAAATATCCGGCAGGTGAATCCAAGCTTGTCCGAAAGTCGGCGCAAGGCTCGGCACACTTCCGACGATTTGAGACGGTACTGGAACCAAACCAAAAATCATGCCGGCAACTGCTGTTAACAGCATCCCGATAAACACGCCCGCGTTAACGCGAAGCACCATTAAAATAACCGTTACAATCACACCGAAAATCGTTAACAACACAGGACCGCTGTGAATGTTTCCGATGGTGACGAGGGTAGAAGGGTTTGCAGTAATGATTCCTGAACCTTGTAATCCAACAAATGTAATAAACAGGCCGATACCCGCGCCGACTGCCAATTTCAGCTCAGGCGGGATGGCGTTGATGATCTTCTCACGAAAACCTGTTAAAGAAAGAGCAACAAAAATAAGACCTGAAATAAAAACACCAGACAAAGCTGCCTGCCAGGAAATGCCCATGCCAAGGACGACAGAAAACGCAAAAAACGCGTTGAGCCCCATACCGGGCGCAATGGCGATCGGATATCTCGCTATCAATCCCATTAAAATACAGCCTGCTGCAGACGCCAGCGCTGTTGCTGTAAAGACCGCACCTTGGTCAATTCTCAGCGCCTCCGGAAAATCTTTCACGCTCTCCAAAGCAAGTGTAATCGGATTGACGAACAGAATATATGCCATAGATAAAAAAGTCGTTAATCCGCCAATGATTTCATTGCGATAGCTGGTGCCCAGCTCATCAAACTGAAAAAACGTTTTCAAGCTATTTGACTCCCTTCACTCTTTGCTATTTATTCTGTCCTGAAAACGCCAAATAAAAAACGCCCCAATACATTTTGGGACGCTTGACTACAGACGGATTTCAGTTTGAATAAATAAACGTGTTTTATTTATATCAAACGAAAGAAATGTTTACGTAGTCAAGCCATTTACGGTAGCTTGGTAGAGACTTGCGAGCCATATCCCCGCGATTATACGAATTCATCTTATTTGATTTCTGTGTCTATTGTACCAACTTCAATTTGAAATGACAATATAAATAAACGAACAATAGTCGGATGAAATTCGATTTTGTTCGTAATAAACAGAAAAAACCATCTTCTTGGCAAAATCGCCAAAAAGATGGTTTCCGTTAATTGATTATTATTCCCACTCAATCGTCGCAGGCGGCTTACTTGTAATATCGTACACCACGCGGTTAATGTGCTTCACTTCGTTTACGATACGTGTAGAAATGACTTCTAGCACATCCCACGGGATACGCGCCCAGTCAGATGTCATGCCGTCGATTGATGTAACGGCGCGAATTCCGATTGTGTAATCATATGTTCTTGCATCACCCATAACACCAACGCTGCGGATGTCAGGAAGAACAGTGAAGTATTGCCAGATATCACGCTCTAACCCGTGATTTGCTACTTCTTCACGCAAAATCGCATCTGATTCGCGAACGATTTCCAGTTTTTCTTCTGTTACTTCACCAAGAACGCGGATTCCGAGGCCCGGTCCTGGGAAAGGCTGGCGCCATACGATTTCATCCGGAATGCCGAGCTCTGTGCCAAGCGCGCGCACTTCGTCTTTGAAGAGCGTGTTTAACGGCTCGATCAGTTCAAACTGCATGTCTTCAGGAAGCCCGCCGACATTGTGGTGAGATTTGATCGTTTGCGCCGTTGCAGTACCGCTCTCGATGATATCTGTGTAAAGCGTTCCTTGTGCAAGGTAGTCGATGCCTTTGAGCTTGTCCGCTTCATCATCGAACACGTAAATGAATTCATTACCGATGATTTTGCGTTTTTGCTCAGGGTCAGAAACGCCTTTTAGTTTATTTAAGAATCTGTCTTTCGCGTCTACTTTAATCACGTTCATGTTAAAGCCTTCGCTGAATGTTTTCATAACACCTTCAGCCTCGCCTTTACGGAGAAGACCATGGTCTACAAAGATACAAGTCAGCTGGTCGCCGATCGCTTTATGAATCAAAACAGCAACAACAGAGGAATCAACGCCGCCGCTTAGCGCGCAAAGAACCTGTTTGTCCCCGACCGTTTCACGGATTTTTTGCATTTCGATTTCGATAAAGTTCTCCATTGACCATTTGCCTTCACAATCGCAAACGCCGAATACAAAGTTTTTCAGAAGGTCATTGCCGTATTCAGAGTGGCGCACTTCCGGGTGGAATTGAACGCCGTACCATCTTTTGTCGGCTTTGCTCATCGCTGAATTCGGGCAGTGATGGCTTGTCGCGTCAACAGTGAAGCCTTCAGGAACTTCTACAACCAAATCGCCATGGCTCATCCAAACCACTTGTTCGTTCGGAAGATCTTTGAACAAATCAGGTGTGCCTTCGATGTGGATGTTTGCTTTTCCGTATTCACGCTGGCTTGCCGCTTCAACTTTACCGCCAAGGTAATGAGTCATCAGCTGCATGCCGTAGCAAATTCCCAAAACAGGAATATCAAGCTCGAAGATTTTCTCGTCACAGCGGAAAGAGTTTTCATCATACACACTGTTTGGACCGCCGGATAAAATAATTCCTTTTGGATTCATTTCTTTAATTTCTTCAGCCGTCAATGTATGGGGATGCAGCTCGCTGTATACACCGAATTCACGGATACGGCGTGTAATCAGCTGGTTATACTGACTGCCGAAATCAAGGACAAGAATCATTTCATTCACTAACTTTGTCATGGTTGTCACCTAATCTCCTCTAAGTTTTTTGACACAGAAAAAAACGAGGACAGATATGAAGCTCGCTCCGCCCTCTTTGGCAAGGCCGTTTTGTCGGAGTCAGGCAACTCGCTTCCAGACTCCGATAATATTCACTAATTCTAACAACACGTTGATAAGCGGTCAAGACCATCTTCTTTTAATTAAATTTTCCCATAACTCTCTGGATTCATTCCAAAGTGCTGCCGAATCTTCATTTCTGTAAAGCGCCCGTTCATAGCGTAATGTCAGCTTTGACATGTCTTCTGAGTCATATTTTCCATCGATTCGTTTTGCATAATCACGCAGCGTTTCACTGTCTCGTTTCGGCAGTCCTCTTCTCTTCAGCTGTTTCAGCAGCGCGCCATACGCCTCAAAAAACACGTACTGATCGCTGCGCCGCTTCAATTTTCTCACAATGAAAACAGGAATCCATAACGAACGGAAAACATACAGCAATACCGCTGTCACCAGGAGAACTGCGAGAACTGCAAGTCCTAAATACCAGCCCGCACCGGCATTTGTATGTGAAGCGGACGGCTTTTTAGAACCAGTTGGCTCCCGTTTTTCCTTTTGTTTTTCCTCTTTTTCCGGCTGTTTTTTCTCTTCTTTCTGCTCCTCTTTTGTTTTCTCCCGCGAGCTGCTGCTTTCGCTGCCAGAATCCTTTGTGACAGAGGAAGTAAACTCAGCCGGATTTGTAAATCCTTTAGTCGGCTCAAATGTGACCCAGCCCTGTTCCGGGAAATACACCTCTACCCAGGAATGGGCATTGTTATTTGTCACTTCGTAAATGCTGCCGTTTTTGTTTCCTGCTTCTTTATATTCACCGGACGTATAACCCTTTATCCAGCGGGCCGGAATGCCGGCCGAACGCAGTAGCACCACCATAGCGGAAGAAAAGTTATCACAGTAGCCCATCTTTGATTCAAACAGAAATTGATCGACATAATCCTCATCATTCTTAGGGATGGACACGTTTTCGGTTTCATATGTGAACTCATTTGATCCTAAGTAGTCCTCGACCGCTTTCACCTTATCAAACATATTATCTTGATCCTGAGTCAGCTTGATCGCAAGGGTTCTTACCCGCTCAGGCAGTGAATCCGGCAGCTGCATATAGCGGTCGCTGAATCTGTATTCCTCACTGTTGTTTCTCACTTTTACCTTTCTCAGCTCATCCAGCTTGTAGACCGGGGAATTGTACGTTACTTTATAGCTCCCCATATTTCTGATCTCGCCGGCTTGTTCACTGATCGGAGAAATTTGTTCCGTGTTCCCGTTCATTTCAAGTGAGACAGCCCGCTTTGGCTGAATGGTTTTTGCACCGATCGGGTACATCACATGGTTATACCCGTAGTGCTCATCGACTTTTACACGGACGGTGTTGCGCTCTGTCGCAACCTTATGGTCAAACCATAGATTTTCTACTTTTCCTCCGCTAAGCTGATAGGACATGCCTGTGTCTGTTTCAATCCAGCCTTTTCCTGTATACGTATCCTTCGTTTCCACACGGAAATACGTACGCTCTTTTCCCTGCCATGTAAAAACAGGTGTATCATCCTGCTGAAACGGGCCGCCGAGTGATTCATCATGGTTCCCGTAGCCGATTTTGCTTTCTCCAGCCGGCACATGATCTTGATTCGTGATTTTTTTGAGAAAAGGTACCGGATCGGGCCAAGCCGGTTCTGATTTCGGAGCGGCAAGTCCGAATCCCACCGCAGAAAAAACCATTACAGATAAAGGAAGAAACCATTTCAGGACAGATGTTTTTGGCAGTGTAATTCTTTCCATCAGCTTGATGCGGTCTAAGTATAAAAGGCCCAGCATAAAGAAGCCGATCAGCACGATACGGATGACGGCAAAAGTGGCATCATATGGCGTAAAGGTATCAAGAATCGTAATATACGCAACTGTCATGATAAAGAAAAACAAAATTCTTCTCTGGTAAATCACCCAATAATGAAGGAGATAGACCAACAGCCACAGCAGCACAAAAAACAGCAGGGTCCGAAACGAAGGAATCATGTCATTCCATTGCCCTGATTGAATCAACGTAATATTCAAATAGATATCCTGTAAAAAAGAGCTGACCCAGCTCAAGTCAAATATAGAACCTTGATAAAACAGGATGTGTATCGAGATCAACGTAAATATGACACAAAAAGGAACGGTGACAAACCACCTCATCCTGAAAAAAGTCAGCAGAAACGTCAAACCGATAAAGACACTAAAAAAGCCCGTATGTTTCGTATCTGTAAAACTGTCAAGCGGCCTGAGCCACTCCCACAGCAATAAAAACGCCAGAAAATAAAATAACAGCAAGCTCAAACGGCTTCCCTTCTGATCATCGTGCGGCATGTGCACCCGTCACCTCTCTTTCTAAACAACACGCGAAACTCGTCCGCCTCTCATGACCTGAACTCTGATTTGACGTTTCATCATCCGTTCGATCATGACATTTTCAGCTTGGGAAAGTTCAGCATCTTTCTCTTTTGCCAGTATCACTGTAACCCGGCCTCCCCTGGTTTCTGCGATGTTCAGCAAATCTTCCGTGAACTGCCCCGTGACGACCACTTTGTCAGCCTGGCGAACAGATGGCTTCCCCAGCTCCTCCCGTACATATCGACTTACCGGGTCAGCCGCATCACAATGAGCGACGGCTAAATGCCGAAGCATGTGGTTAAAATGATGCTCCCCCTCCTGAATTGGAAAAATCGTTTTTTCCTTTCCGACCGAGGCCAAGCCTGCCCCCACGCCGTTTTTTAAGACAGAATGAAGAATTGAAGCTGTCACAGAAACGACCTCTTCGAATGCTTCAGAGGAAGAACGGTCCATCAGAAGAAATAGGTTTTTGCTTCGAGACGGTTCAAATTCCTTCGTCATCAGCTGGCTCCGCCGTGCAGAAGTTTTCCAGTCTAATGCAGCAAACCGGTCTCCCGGCTGATAATTCCGTACACTTGCTGCGACTGCGGAATGGTGCTGATGAACAGGGGAAGAACCGCTTACACCGTCTTCCTGATGCTTCTCATTCACCTGATAAGAAAGACGCTGAAAGGATGGATAAACAAATAGGGTGTCTTCCAGCTCATAAAAAGCTGTTTTTTCAATCAAGCCGAGGACATCCCCAGTTCGCACTCTGACAGCATGAAAATGATGCTCTCCGCGCGGTACCCGAGCTAATTCATACGACATCGTCATACTCCGTTTAAACCAAGGAAAAACGAGCCGTTTGGCCACGGCTTCGTCTCGGTTCAATGACTCGATTCCTTCTGGCAGGCAATCTTCAATCACCATATACATCATGGGAAACGGCAGCTTCCTTCTCAGCGTAACCGACACGCCCAGCCTGTCCCCCGCATGTAATTGTGTTTTGGCCATTTGCCGTGAAGCCTGAAAAGAGCGGAGCGGATATAACGCCAGCAGCCCGGCATACACGACAAAAGGGAGAAACGCGTAAAACAAAAACCAGCTGACAAAGCCGCCCTGAAACATCGCGTAAGAAAAAACAGCAGCCGTCAATAACGTTAATACAATCAGCTTCCACCCATATACGAACCATTGCAATTTCTTCTTCATCAGTGGATCGACGACCTTTGAACCGGTACCTTCACAGCTGACATGATCTCCCGTACAATCGTTTCTGCCCCAATCCCATCAAACTTCGCCTCAGGCTGCAGCAGCATCCGGTGTGGAAGCGTAAAAGGAGCCAAATATTGAATATCATCCGGAATGACATAGTCGCGATGATGTAGCAGCGCGTATGCTTGGGCCGCTTTCATGAGAGCAATTGATCCACGCGGACTGACGCCTAATTGAACAGAAGCATGCTGTCTCGTTTTCTGCACGATTTCAACAATATATTCTTTTATGCTGTCATCGGCGCGGACATTTTGCACTTCCCGCTGCAAACGGATGAAGTCTTCTTTTGTTATAACCGGCTCGAGCGTCTCAATCGGATGGCTGTTTTCCTGAAGAGATAACACGTCCAACTCTTCCTTAAAGGACGGATAACCCATGCGAAGTTTGAATAAAAAACGGTCAAGCTGGGCTTCCGGCAAAGGATAGGTCCCTTCATATTCGACCGGGTTTTGCGTTGCCATTACAAAAAACGGAGCGGCAAGCGGCATCGTATGGCCATCTACCGTTACGTTTCCCTCTTCCATCGCTTCAAGCAAAGCAGACTGTGTCTTCGGAGAGGTGCGGTTGATTTCATCGGCCAGCACGATATTTCCCATAATCGGGCCGGGACGGTATTCAAATTCCATCGTTTTTGCATTATAGATGGATACGCCTGTTACATCAGATGGCAGCAAATCCGGAGTGAATTGGATTCTTTTGAAATCGGCGCCGATTGACTTTGCCAGCGCGCGGACCATCATCGTTTTTCCGACTCCGGGTACATCCTCAAGCAGCACATGCCCTTTGGCAAGAATGGCTGCTAAGCTGAGTATGGCGATGTCTCGTTTTCCAACCATTACTCTATTAATATGTTCAACTGCTTTCCCCAGCAAAGGATGCAGGTCTTCTTGGTATGCCATTCTTTTCCTCCTAGTCATCTACAAAATTCTTCATATTGTAACCTAACTTTACCACAAAAAGCGATCTGTATAAAAAAACGATTCTAGCAAATTGTTTCCAATAAAGCAGGACAAATCACACAAAAAAGCTTCCTGTGACAGGAAGCTCAATTACTTGTGTTCTAAAGGCTCCATATGAACATGCGAATAATCAATCGCATGCTCCTCCTTCATTCTCCGCTCAATTTCATTGGCAATATCGTGGCTTTCCGTAATATTTAAATCTGCTGATACCTCAATCACCACATCAACGTAGACTGTACTGCCCAAGTATCTCGCTTTAATGTCTTTTAAACGACTTACACCCGAGATCTTTTCGATCGTCTGTTTATAAGCTGAAATGTCCTTTACGTCGAAGCCATCTGTCAAAGAGTGAGATGATTCTTTAAAAATATCCCATGCCGTTTTGCAAATGAGAAGACCGATCACAAACGCCGTGACCGTATCGATCCAAGCAAGGTGAAATTGCGCAGCCACAATTCCGATAAACGTACCGATACTGACAAACGCATCTGATTTATTATCAGCAGCCGCGGCAAGGAGCGCCTGGCTCTTCACCTTTTTGGCCAGCCTTCTATTGTACTGGTAGACTGCAAGTATCAGGGCTGCCCCGCCCGCTGCCGTCCAAGCCGCAATCATATCCGGCGTCTCTTGTTTAGCAGAAAAAATAGATTCCCCGGCGCTGAACAGCACCTGCAGTCCGACAACCATCATAATAAAAGATGCGATAAGTGATGCAATCGTTTCCGCCCGAAAGTGGCCGTATGGATGATCTTCGTCAGGAGGTTTTTGAGAGATGCGCAGGCCGATCAGCACAGCAACAGAAGCAATAATGTCAGTTGTGTTATTTAATCCGTCTGCCGTAAGTGCTTCCGAATGAAAGAGATAACCGATGATCAGCTTAATCGCGGACAGAACAAGGTACGCGGCAATACTGACCAGCGCCCCGGTTTCTCCTTTTTTCAGTTCGTTATATCTCTCCATACAAAACCTCCTCTCCGCTCGCGTTTTCCTATTATTATGATACAAAGCTGAACCGCAGTGGGTCTACAGAAACATGATTCACCCGCCACAGGAAAATAGTGACGATAGAACATTTTTTCTCTAAACCAATTTATTTTCTCCTCTAAAAAGACCTTCAAATTCAATGACACCAAAACATCTCGTGATCTGCTGTATATTAGGAAATTATAACAGCCTACAAAATGAATCATGACAGAAACATTTTTTCTTTTATTCCAAGCATATCTGCTGAAAACACTTGTAAGTAAAACCCTACAAATTTGAAATAAACTGTTATATTTTCTTACACGAATTTTCGACAAACTGTATATTTATGATAGAGTTTCAATTATCATAATATTCAGTAATGACTTCATTCTTAAAGGAGGCAACTTATGAACCAGTCTCAATCAGGATTAAAAAAAGAATTAAAGACCCGCCATATGACAATGATTTCGATCGCCGGCGTGATTGGAGCCGGCCTATTTGTAGGCAGCGGTTCAGTGATTCACTCGACCGGACCCGGTGCCATTATTTCTTACGCGTTAGCCGGTTTATTGGTCATTTTTATCATGAGAATGCTCGGTGAGATGTCTGCCGTAAACCCGACGAGCGGATCGTTTTCTCAATACGCTCATGATGCCATCGGGCCGTGGGCAGGATTTACAATCGGCTGGCTGTATTGGTTTTTCTGGGTGATTGTCATCGCAATCGAAGCCATTGCCGGTGCTGGCATTATTCAATACTGGTTCCATGATATTCCGCTATGGCTGACAAGTTTGATCTTGACGATCGTGCTCACCCTGACTAACGTCTACTCCGTTAAGTCTTTCGGTGAGTTCGAATATTGGTTCTCCCTCATTAAAGTTGTTACCATCATCGCGTTTCTAATCGTTGGTTTTGCCTTTATTTTTGGCTTTGCGCCTGGCAGTGAACCAGTGGGTTTATCCAATATTACAGGCAAAGGCGGATTTTTCCCGGAAGGCATCAGCTCCGTATTGCTCGGCATTGTCGTTGTCATCTTCTCTTTTATGGGAACAGAAATTGTTGCCATTGCAGCGGGAGAAACATCCAACCCGATCGAATCCGTGACAAAAGCGACCCGATCCGTTGTATGGCGCATCATCGTCTTTTACGTTGGCTCTATCGCCGTTGTTGTGGCGCTTTTGCCTTGGAATTCAGCAAATATTTTAGAAAGCCCTTTCGTCGCTGTACTTGAGCATATTGGAGTGCCGGCAGCCGCACAGATTATGAACTTTATCGTCCTCACAGCAGTACTCTCTTGCCTGAATTCGGGTTTGTACACCACATCCAGAATGCTGTATTCGCTTGCAGAAAGAAACGAAGCGCCGCGCCGTTTTATGAAATTGAGCAAAAAAGGCGTTCCTGTACAAGCCATTGTCGCCGGAACATTTTTCTCATATATCGCGGTTGTAATGAACTACTTTTCACCGGACACCGTCTTTTTATTCTTAGTCAACTCATCAGGCGCAATTGCTTTACTCGTCTATCTTGTCATCGCTGTTTCCCAGCTAAGAATGCGAAAAAAACTCGAAAAAACAAATCCTGAAGCATTGAAAATCAAAATGTGGCTCTTCCCTTTCCTAACCTACTTAACCATCATAGCCATCTGCGGAATTTTAGTATCTATGGCGTTTATTCATTCCATGAGAGACGAGCTGCTGCTGACAGGCGTTATCACGGGAATCGTTCTGATTTCTTATCTGGTGCTCAGAAAACGGAAGGTGAGCGAGAAAGCGGCAGCCAAGCCAGTCACACAGCAGCCCGACATCCTGCCTTAAATGCTGATCAAATCCTAAACGACCTGCCGTTTAGGATTTTGTTATTTCTTCTTAGGGAAGGCAGCGGCACGCAGATTTTTTTGTAACCATCACGTCCTTATGATCATTAACTATAATACCAATTTGGAAAATTTAAATAAGGACAGATGAAAATGACACTTGAAAAATTTGTGGATGCTCTCCCAATCCCAGATACACTAAAGCCAGTGCAGCAATCAAAAGAAAAAACATACTATGAAGTCACCATGGAGGAATGCGCCCATCAGCTTCACCGCGATCTCCCCCCGACCCACCTGTGGGGCTACAACGGCCTATTTCCCGGGCCTACCATTGAGGCCAAAAGAAACGAAAACGTGTATGTGAAATGGATGAATAACCTTCCGTCAGAGCATTTCCTTCCGATCGATCACACGATTCATCACAGTGACAGCCAGCATGAAGAGCCAGAAGTAAAGACTGTTGTTCATTTACACGGAGGCGTCACGCCAGATGATAGTGACGGGTATCCAGAGGCCTGGTTTTCCAAAGACTTTGAACAAACAGGCCCTTACTTTAAACGAGAGGTTTATCATTATCCGAATCAGCAGCGCGGTGCTATTTTGTGGTATCACGATCACGCCATGGCGCTCACCAGGCTGAATGTCTATGCCGGACTTGTTGGCGCTTATATTATTCACGATCCAAAGGAAAAACGCTTAAAGCTGCCTTCCGGTGAATACGACGTGCCGCTTCTGATCACAGACCGCACGATCAACGAGGACGGTTCTTTGTTTTATCCAAGCGGGCCGGAAAACCCTTCCCCGTCACTGCCTAACCCTTCAATTGTTCCGGCTTTTTGCGGAGAAACCATACTCGTCAACGGGAAGGTATGGCCATACTTGGAGGTCGAACCTAGGAAATACCGCTTTCGCGTCATCAACGCCTCCAATACGAGAACCTATAACCTGTCACTCGATAATGGCGGGGAGTTTATTCAGATTGGTTCAGACGGAGGGCTCCTGCCGCGCTCTGTAAAACTGAACTCTTTCAGTCTTGCGCCCGCTGAACGTTACGATATCATCATTGACTTCACAGCCTATGAAGGCCAATCAATCATCTTGGCAAACAGCGAGGGCTGCGGAGGTGACGTTAATCCAGAAACAGATGCGAATATCATGCAATTCAGAGTCACAAAACCGTTGGCACAAAAAGACGAAAGCAGAAAGCCAAAGTACCTCGCCTCATACCCTTCCGTGCAGAATGAAAGAATACACAACATCAGAACACTGAAACTGGCAGGCACCCAAGACGAATACGGCAGACCCGTCCTTCTTCTCAATAACAAACGCTGGCACGATCCTGTCACAGAAGCACCAAAAGCTGGCACAACTGAAATATGGTCCATCGTCAATCCGACACGCGGAACACATCCGATCCACCTGCATTTGGTCTCCTTCCGTGTGTTAGACCGGCGTCCGTTTGATATCGCGCGTTATCAAGAAAGAGGGGAATTGTCCTACACCGGCCCGGCTGTCCCGCCGCCGCCAAGTGAAAAGGGCTGGAAAGACACCATTCAAGCACATGCAGGTGAAGTCCTGAGAATCGCGGCGACATTCGGGCCGTACAGCGGACGATACGTATGGCACTGCCATATTCTTGAGCATGAAGACTATGACATGATGAGACCGATGGATATAACAGATCCCCGTAAATAACCCGACAAACTTGCCTCTCGCAGGCAAGTTTTTTCTATATGAAACTTATAGCCCCATTTTTCGTATAACATAAAAACAGCAAAAAGGAGCTGCTTTTTATGCTGACAAACGACCTAAATGAAAAAACAAAACAATACATTTCCATTTATGCCGAATTAAAATCAAAATTAAAATGGAAAGTTGCACACGATCAGATATTAATGCTCATTTCTTCTGCATATATTGTGAATAAAAGAGAGTTTGACTTTCAGCGCTTTTATGATTTGAGCAGCTATATCAAATCAAACATCAGCAGCTTCTCAACACTCAATTCGCACCACCGCTTTACTGTAGCTTCTATGCTGGACATTCATTTTCAGCATGAGGCAAAACAAACGTTTCATACTTTCATCGATGTATACAATGAAATGGTGAAGCTTGGATATAAGCGGGATATGTTCACGTACCTTTCCGCTCTGATCTTGCTCACCGGCAAATCTGAAACGACAAACAAAAGAGAACAGATGAACATGGGGCTATCTGTTTATCAGCAGATGAAGAAAAATCATTATTTCCTCACTTCAACTCAGAATATTCCGCTTGCCGTACTTCTTGGCGAAAACGGAAAAGGTTTGCAGGCGGTAAACAAGGCGGAAACATGCTTTCAGCTGCTGGCGGCCAACGGGTTTAAAAAAGGACAGTACTTACACCAGGTCAGCCATATTCTGGCCTTGCAAAGTGAAAAAGACCCTGAAACGCTTGTTTCCCAATGCAAACATATATATCAATCCATCACTGATTCTTTCAAAAAGCCAAAGGATTACCATTATCCAGATCTTGCCCTTCTCACATTTCTGGAAGAGCCAAATATCAAAACCGTTTTGGGCATCACTCACGAATTAAACCAAGAAAAAGCATTTAAATGGCAAAAGGAAATGAATTTCAAAATTGCTGTCAGCCTATATCTCAGTGAGCATATGGAGAAAAATCTGCTGATGGAATCAGGACTATACACCGCAATCGAAACGGTCATTCAAGCCCAGCAGGCAGCCGCGACAGCTGCTATCATCAGCTCAACAGCAGCCAGTCATTCTCATGACGGAAACTAGAGAAGGAGGGAAAACATGCCATACATCACATTAGAAGATCAGACACGCTTATATTATGAAACGCACGGGAGTGGTACACCGATCCTGTTTATACACGGCGTGCTGATGAGCGGACAATTTTTCCACAAACAATTTTCAGCACTTTCTGCCAATTATCAGTGTATTCGTCTCGACCTTAGAGGACACGGCGAATCTGACAAAGTGCTTCACGGACACACCATTTCTCAATATGCCCGTGACGTAAGGGAATTTCTAAAAGTAATGGAGCTCGATCATGCCGTTCTTGCCGGCTGGTCAATGGGCGCTTTCGTCGTATGGGATTATCTCAATCAATTTGGGAATGATAACATACAAGCAGCTGTAATCATCGATCAATCCGCTTCCGACTATCAGTGGAAGGGCTGGGAACACGGCCCGTTTGATTTTGACGGCTTAAAAACGGCGATGCACGCCATTCAGACTGACCCGCTGCCATTCTACGAGAGTTTTATCCATAATATGTTCGCAGAACCGCCTGCCGAGACAGAAACAGAATGGATGCTGGCAGAAATCCTCAAACAGCCGGCTGCCATTTCAAGCACGATTTTATTTAACCAAACGGCTGCTGATTACCGCGGCACCCTTCAAAACATCAATGTGCCGACATTGCTGTGCTTCGGAGAAGACCGGAAATTTTTCTCGACAGCAGCTGGGGAACACTTGCGCAGCAATATTCCAAACTCGACGCTCGTCACCTTTTCTAAAAGCAGCCATTGCCCGTTTTTAGAAGAGTCCGACGCTTTTAACAGTACACTCCTCTCCTTTTTAGATGGTCTGATTGGAAAACCATAAAGAAAAAGGAATTAGGAGATTGAGGAAAAGTATGAGACAATAAGAAATGTGCAGTAAAATACATGAGGGAAGAAGTGACTTTATGTCTTACTATAACAAACGTAATCAAGAACCGCTGCCTAAAGAAGATGTGAGTACATGGGAATGCACAAAAGAAGACTGCAACGGCTGGACCAGAAAAAACTTTGCCAGCAGTGACTCGCCATCATGCCCTTTGTGCGGAAGCAAAATGATCGACGGCATCCGTTCATTAGTAAATCTCCAAAACAACAGTCAAACGAAAACAAGCTAGCTCTTCCCTATAACAAGTGCAGTCTCCTGCAAGCAAACAATCCTCGAACGGAGACGCAAATTCTATATCCAGAATAAAAGCCTCTCATTGCAAGAGTCCGTAAATTTGAAAGAAGCCCAAACTGTAAATGTTTAGGGCTTTTTGTCTGTTCGTGTGGTATTATATGGATATTGAAGAGGTGATAACGTGATCGCAAACCAGCAGCAAAAAGACTTGAAAAAAAGAGCTAGGTTCAAAAAGCTGAACCTTGCAATCAACGCTTATGTTGAACTTCTGTTTTTGTCGATACCTCTGATCCATCTCTTTACATGGCTCGGATCATTAGCCCTGCACCTCGTCCATTAAAAAACCACTCAGCCCATGCCGAGTGGTTTTTATTAGTTGATGACAGAAAAGCTGTTGATGATGCCGTTTGGATTTTCCCATACTTTTTTGAACGTCTTATTTTCAAAGTTATAGGAATAAATCGTCCGCACCTTGGCTTCACGCCCTGTTTCATCCTTCAGTTTTTTAGCCCCCTCGGCTTCGGCAAGAAAATAAATGTTCTTTCCATCCTTAGAGAACTGCGGTTGTGCGTCAATTAACAGCTTGAATGATTTTTGATTTGAAATGATGGTTTCATATTTTTTCGTATCCGCATTCAGTAACTTAATAGATGCGGTTTGCTCCGTGCCTTTCTGCGTATATGATGTAAACAAAATCCGTTTATCATCATCAGAAACAGCAATATCGCTGATAAACTGGTCAAGGCTCTTCAGCTCATCAAATTTGTTTTGATGGCCTGCCGCAAAATGAATCGTTGTCGGTTCAGGATCGATTCCCTTTTCGTTCGCTTCATCTGTTTTCTTGTAATCTTCTCCTACAGAATAATGCAGCAATGCAAATGAATCTGTTTTTTGGTTATAAAAGAAGCTGCTGACGGTGTCATCTTGATCATTAGCGGCAGGATAAAGGTTTTTGTACTTCTTCGTTTTCAGATCAAAAGCTGCAATCCGGAAATTGCTTTCGTCCGCTTTTCCTAAGCGGAAATAGATGGTTGAACCGTCTTTTGACAAAAACAAACTGTCCGCACTCTCAGCGCCTTTATAAAGCATCGTCTTTTTATTAGACTTTAGATCCAGCTTAAAAAGCCTCATTTCATTTTGGTCATTATTGCCCGTATAATAGAGCACTTGCTGCTTTTGATCCAAAGCAAATGCCGGATAGCTGGTCAGCTTCTCCTCATGGATCACCTTATCATTTTCATAATACTTCGTCTGCAGATCGGTATTCGTAATCGAAACAAGCAGTTTATCACCGCTTTCCGCATGTACTGAAACACCAGCAGTGCTCTCATGGCCTTTATCCTTTGCAGCATAAAACGCAAAACCCGCTACAGCGGCTGCTATCACGACAGTTAACAATAATATGATTCTTTTTTTCATCTTTTATCTCCACCAATAGAAAAAGCAAGAATGTGGCTTCTTGCTTTACAGATTATATATGTAGATTAATAGCTGTAATGTCCCGCTACTTTTCCTTTGCTTAATGGGTATCCAAGCGCTTTAAACGCTTTAGGGCTTACATCCAGTACTGCATTAGGCATTCTGCCAACATCATTTTTGTAAACCGTAATTACCTTTTTAGGCTTCGCTTTTGCATAAGCTCTGATTTTTGTCCCGTTTTTAGGAACATCAAATCCGATCTTGGTCGCACAATCCCAATGTCCAAGTTTTTTACCTGAAGAGCCTTTTTTCCCGACTCCATTATACCAAGTAATATTTCCGTTCACATGTTTCGCACTGGCATCTGATGAAAAACTGAAAGCTCCCAAAGTACTTCCTACTAAGATAAAAGCGGCTAAAATGACTTTCTTCAACATTTCGTCCCCCTGTTTGTTAACTTCTAGGAAAAATTATACACGATGAAACAGGGATTTTTTATTTCAATATCCTTACAGTAATGTTACAAAGTCAGAAAAATTATCTCTGCTAAAATAAACCATGGAAGATTATCCTATTATAATTGCAGTGTTAGCGTTATAATTGTTGATAGAGTAGTTAACGCATTCAATATGAACGAACCATTACCGTATTGTTCAAACCAAATTCATAGTTATGTATACGACTCATACTCTCTCATATTAAAGAAAAAAGAGTGTGCGAGACTCTTTTTTCTTCAAAGTTTCTTTTTTCAAAAAAACATAAATTATATTATATAAAAATTTCATTTCTTTTTTGGTTTTAAAAATGGCGATTTTGTGAACAGTTCATATTGATCAGTGCGGAATGTTACTCATATCAAAAGATATAGGAGTGGTAATCCATGAAGGCAGCAAGATGGCATAACCAAAAGGATATCCGTATTGAAAATATTGAAGAGCCAAAAACGGAGCCGGGAAAAGTAAAGATCAAAGTCAAATGGTGCGGCATCTGCGGCAGTGATTTACACGAGTATCTGGGCGGCCCGATCTTTATTCCGGTTGACAAACCGCATCCATTAACGAATGAAACAGCACCTGTCACAATGGGCCATGAATTCTCCGGTGAAGTTGTTGAAGTCGGAGAAGGCGTTGAAAATTATAAAATTGGAGACCGCGTCGTAGTCGAACCGATTTTTGCCACACACGGCCACCAGGGCGCCTACAACCTTGATGAACAAATGGGATTCCTCGGCTTAGCCGGCGGAGGCGGCGGTTTCTCTGAATACGTCTCTGTAGATGAAGAACTGTTGTTCAAACTTCCTGATGAATTATCATATGAACAAGGCGCGCTCGTTGAACCTTCTGCGGTCGCTCTATATGCTGTCCGCTCAAGCAAACTCAAAGCCGGCGACAAAGCGGCTGTATTCGGCTGCGGCCCGATCGGACTTCTGGTGATTGAAGCGCTGAAAGCTGCCGGTGCGACTGATATTTATGCTGTCGAGCTTTCACCTGAACGCCAGCAAAAAGCTGAGGAGCTTGGAGCGATCATCGTTGATCCGTCCAAAACAGACGATGTAGTCGCTGAGATTGCAGAACGTACAGGAGGCGGTGTTGACGTAGCATTCGAAGTCACAGGCGTTCCAGTGGTATTACGGCAAGCGATCCAATCTACTACAATTGCCGGTGAAACAGTCATCGTCAGCATTTGGGAAAAAGGCGCTGAAATTCACCCTAACGACATCGTAATCAAAGAACGTACAGTGAAAGGAATCATCGGGTACCGTGACGTATTCCCTGCTGTATTGTCATTAATGAAAGAAGGCTATTTCTCAGCGGACAAACTCGTAACGAAAAAAATCGTATTAGACGATTTGATTGAGGAAGGCTTCGGGGCTCTTATCAAAGAGAAAAACCAAGTCAAAATCCTTGTCAGACCTAACTAATTTGAAACCAAAAAGAATCCGCGTCTGTATGCGGATTCTTTTTTTATCTTATCCAATCACTTCTGCGCTGGAATCTTTTTTCGCCTCGCCGCGATCATAAGCGCGGAAGTTTTCCTCCAGCTGTTCAAGCGAAAGTCCTTTCGTTTCCGGTAAAAACTTCTTCACAAACAGTACAGAGCAAATTCCTAATACAACGAAGATAAAGAACGTTGTGGACAGCCCGATGGCGGCCAGCAATATCGGGAAAGTGAAACTGACTGCAAAATTCACCATCCACAGACAGAATACCGTGACACCCATTCCCAGACCGCGAAGGCGAAGCGGGAAAATTTCAGAAAGCATCAGCCACGTCACTGGTGAAATTGCACCCTGCTGAAAAGCAAGGAATGTAACCGTTAATGAAAGAACCACATATGGAAGAGCCGGTGATCCTTCAAGTACAAGTGAAAATATCCCGATCAGCAATAATGCCGTTGTCGTACCGATCAAGCCTGTCATCAGCATCGGCCGGCGGCCTACTTTACCAAGCAGCCAGATTCCAACGAACGTTGCCAATACCGAAATCACGCCATTGGCGATATTTCCGATTAAAGCGGCTTCCGTTTGAAAACCAGAATCTCTTAAAATTTCAGTTCCATAATACATAATCGAGTTTACACCTGTAATTTGCTGTACAATCGCAATCCCTAACCCAATGAACACAATGCGGCGCACCCATGGGACCGAAAGATCTTTAAACGTCGCTTTTTCAAGCTGATCCTCTTTTTTGAAAGCGAATTCAATTTCTTGCAGCTCAGATGCCGCCCGCTTTTCATCCCTGATTTTTTTCAATACACGCAAAGCATCTTCTTTTCTACCTTTAGAAACGAGCCAGCGAGGACTCTCAGGCATTCTGATCATGCCGAAAAACAGGAATAGGGCTGGAAGTGACGCAATGACCAGCATATATCTCCACACATGGGAGTTGTCTCCCATTGTTGTTCCAAGGATTGCATTAAAAACAAAGGCCAAAAGCTGTCCTGATACAATCATCAATTCATTCTGCGTCACCATCCGCCCCCTGCTTTCCACAGGAGACATCTCCGCTAAATAAGCAGGAACCGTAACTGATGCACCCCCGACCGCAATGCCGAGCACAAAACGGGAGATAATCATGATCGTTACATTTGGAGCAAACGTACATCCGATCGTTGAAATAAAAAATATAACAGCGAGAAACAAAATATTTTTGCGGCGTCCGTTAAAATCAGACATCCTTCCGCCAAACACAGCACCGAGCGCAGCTCCAAAAAGGAGTGAACTGGTGACGAGCCCCTCTGTGAGGGCATTGAGGTTAAGCTGGTCCGGCTCTCCCATATACGGCAAAGCTCCATTGAGCACTCCGGTATCATAACCGAATAAGAGCCCGCCGAAAGTCGAGACTAAAATAATTGTACGTAAAAATGACATTTGATTGCCTTGTTTATTCATACTGTTTCCCCCAGTCTTTTTCAAAATCGATCAATACGTATTTCAAAAACTTATTCTAGGGCTTCTGCCTTCCTCACATTTCGTAAGCAGGCTTCAGAAAAAAGTTCATCATGTTTTTCTCCAATGGCCTCATAACCTTCCCTTCCTCTTAGCATGTCAGCTCCCTTGAAAGCGATTTCATTTTTTTCGCTAAAAGAACAGTGAGTACTTCTTGCACATATACTTTGTGATTTGTTACTTCATAGTCATTTGATAGTTCTATTATAGTGATATCATAGTGACATTTTTGTTACATCTGATATCATCATAATTATAAAAACGCTTTCAGTCAATATAAATTTCTGAAAATTTTTTACTCAATAAAAGAAAAATCACCAATTCAAGGGGAAAATGAACTTTTTTCTTCATGAAATTGCGTAAAACAAGTCAAAATCTCTGTGAGTTTCTGTTCATCTGCTACTATAAACAAAATGGTTAAGTGTTGAGTAACTTCTCCTATTTATCTTCTCTGCAATGACTCTCTTATCAAACATTCGATCAATTGTTTCAGACTCAAGATAAAAGGAAATAGAAAAGAAAATAAAAGATGGCTGGCTTAGGGGAGGCAACAAAATTGAATGAGGTTTATATCATTGCAGGCCTTTTATTGTTGACAGCGGGGATGATTGATTTTTTATGGACCACATTATGGTTAGAGAGCGGTGCAGGCCCGATCACAAGATGTCTGTCTGCATGGCTGTGGAAAAGCTGCCGTAAAATCAGCGGAGACCATGCAAAGGTTCTAAGCATAGCAGGTCCTCTGCTGTTATGCCTGACGTTAGTGATATGGATCGTTTTATTTTGGGGCGGGTGGTTTTTGATTTTCTCAAGTGACCCCCATTCACTCGTGGAAACTCAATCTAAAGAACCGGCATCCTGGTCAGATCGAATTTATTTTTCCGGTTATGTCATGTTTACATTAGGAAATGGCGACCTCGCACCGAACGGAGACCTATGGAAGCTTGTCACGGTTATTGAAACGGCTCAAGGCCTGCTTACCATCACATTCTCTGTCACATATTTGATTTCCGTCTTGAGTGCTGTTAATCAAAAGCGCTCATTTGCCCAAAGTGTATTGAGTCTGGGGCGTGATGGAACAGAAATTGTCCAGAATGCATGGAACGGCAAAGATTTTCACGAGATTGATTTTCTTCTTATCGCTATCTCATCAGAGCTGGGAAAGCTGACCGCTCAGCATAACGCCTTCCCTATCCTTCATTTTTACCATAGCACGCAGCGCCAGGAATCATCCATTATAGCTGTCACTGTATTGGATGAGGCATTAACCATTTTGAAATACGGCATTCCTGAACAATATCAGCCGAATCAGCTTCACATCAAAGAAACGCGCTCAAGTATCAAAAACTACTTGGATACCGTTCATACTGCCTATATCCATCCAGCTGAACAAGCGCCGCCGGAACCAGACATCTCAAAACTTCAACAATCAGGCATACCAGCTTTATCGAAGCAAACATTTCAAACTGCCGTCAATTCTTTAAAGGAACGTCGTCAATTGCTGCTGGGAATTGTCCAAGCGGGTGCCAGAAAATGGCCTGTTCAGGAACAGACAATAGACAACGCGTAAAAAAGTCCCGAGTGTCTGATCACTCCGGACTTTTCACTGCATGATGTTTATACAAGCTTCTGGCCGCAATTCGGGCAAAAATTGGCTTCACCGGTTTTTGTTCCGCAGTTCGGACAGAAATTCGGTTTGCTTCCGTTGCCAGATGACTGTGAACCTGATGACTGTACCTGCTGATTTTGATTCATTTGATTCATCATCTGATTGGCCATATTCATTCCCATCATCATTCCAGCCATATCAGAAGCCGCTCCGCCTCCGCTCATCTTTCCGGATGCCATTCCATCCGTCATTGATATTTGCTGGTATTTGTTTACATCCCCAACCATACCGTAGGAAGCGTTCTTCGTAATCATATCTTGAACTTCTTGAGGGTAGTTAAAGCTCATGATTTGAAAACCGGTAATCGTCATTCCGTCGCTGATTAATTGCATATCTAAGTCGTCTTGAATCCCCTTCGCAATGTCAAATGCGTTGGCTTGGAGATTAAACATATCTTTCCCTTCTCTTGTGATCCACTTCATAAGAAGCTGATCCAGAATAGAAGTGATCCGGATTTTAATATCCTCTACAAAGTATTGATCCTTCACGCCAGCGATTTTATCAATCAGGCTGATATAGTCCTGCACCTTGAAATGAAATGTGCCGTTTGCGCGAATTGGCATCCCGCCAGGCATTCCCGCTGCCGGAATATTGATCGCCTGCTTTGTTCCCCATCTTACGGTAAATTCCTTCGTATTGACAAACAGCACCTCGGCGCGCATGCCGCTGTTGAACCCAAACTTAAAGCCCTTCAACGTTGAAAGGAATGGAATAATTTCTGATTCAATATCATAATCGCCATCATCTTGAAAAATCCCTTCAACTCGCCCATTGTTCAAGAAGACAGCATCCTGTCCGGGACGAATGATTAAACGACTCCCTTTTTTGATTTCACGATTGTTCCATTTATAAAAAATCATATCATCTCTAAATTCTTCCCACTCTACTACATTTGCTAATTGGTTTCTGAAAAACGACATCATAACTCTTCCTTTCTCTACTTTTTTCCACTAGAAACTGCCGCGGCTTCCGCTGTATGACGTGCCGCCTTTCGTAACACCGCCATCGCCGCCGCTGTCTTTATCATTTGATGGTTTTCTTTCTCTAGTTACAGTCGTTCTGATATAAGTGTCGTATTGATCAATCACATCAGACGTACGATGATCCATATATGTATTCCCATTAACCGTTACTTTGCCGCCCGCATGATAAAGCATGATTGAAACCGCGATTCCCCCGACTGCGATGGCAGCTACCAGCTGAAACCACCATGTAAAGAACACGCTGTCGGGATTGACTCCCGGTTTTATGCCCATATCTTTATAAGAAAGCTGAATATAGGTCTTAAAAGCTTTGAAATAATCTTCATTTGATAAATCAGATGAAATCGTATTTCTGATGCTGTTTAGCCTGCTGTTGTCCAAATACTGTTCAGCTTTTTTGAAGCCCGCGATGAATACTTCTTTGTTTGCCATATCAATCGTTAAAATGGCTGTGCTGCCTTTCCCGTAACGATCATAAAAATCGCCGGTATAATCGGCAATATCTTCACCGTTTGTGCTTTTTGTCGTAATAATGATGAAGTCAGTGTCCCTCTTTGCACCCAGCTCTGCCGAGAGAGATTCAAGTTTTCCGATTTCCGCTTTTGATAATAGATGGGCTTGATCATATACATGCTGCTGTGATTCAGAAGCTCTCGCCGCTTCGATCCCCAATACCGGCATCACCATGAAGACAGCCAGCACAACAAGAATCGCTTTTCCTAAAAATCCGCGCATCAAAATCCGCCTCCCATCATCAATGAGACGAGCTTCAATGCAAGAAATGTCCCGCCTGCTATTCCGCTAAACCATGCCGCCACTTTTCCTGAACTGATCGGCGGCTTTCCAACAACCTTTCCTGTTTGGCCGTTCATCGCAAAGATATGCTCTGCTCTTTCATAATCGTAACTGACCATCCAAACAGGAAGCAAAACATAAAAGCTGTTCACATTTTTCGTGTGAATATGTTTGTCCCTCACATTGACCGACGTATAACCGGAAAAAGTAGAATGTATGTATGAATCTATATAACTGCTGATTTTCTCTTTTGCCCTAGGAAAAAGCTCCTCATCGGTATAATTGTATTTTTCCGCAATATAACCGGCCAAATATGCCGTTTGAAAGTCCTTCAGCTGATCGTATGAATAAGGCTCCAATTTGTCCATTAATTCATCATTCATTTTTTCAGAGGCATCGACAGGGATTTTCAAATAATCGAGATTGATATCACGAAACGCTTCAAAATGTTCTGTTTCTGTGCAAATATAATCCCCTTCTTCATACTGATGGACTCTGGTACAGTTCGCCCTCACCTGTACTTCACTATTTAAATCAAACATCCAAAACGGAATATACATGCCGGTGATGCTTTTAATACGATCGGCCGACATGAATCCTCTTGGTGTCAGAAGGCCTTTTTTGCACCACTTTCGAAATGCCTGCTCCGCTTCTTGTTTACTGATTGTAAATGGAATGACCTTAGCCGGTGCCAAATGTCCTGATAAACGCTCGGCAAGTATTGCAGCACCTCCGCAGAAGCTGCAAGTCGTCGCTGTCGTTTCAGCTTCCGTGATCAAAACGGCACCGCAGTTTTCACATTGATATTCTTTTGCCTCATCTTCAGAAAACCGCGCCGCAATGTTTTCTTTCGGGAGGCTTTCAATATTGTCCTGTCTTCCGCAGCTGCCGCAGGATAACGAGCCGGATTCACTGTCAAATGCCATATCACTGCCGCAGTTCGGACACTTATAAGATATTATCATTACCGTTCCCTCTCAAATCTTATGATAAATGGTGCCGCAGCCGAAAGCTGCGGCCTCCTATGTATTATTTATCCAGCATCATTTTCGCTTTTAACGCCGCAAGTTCATCATCAACCTGACTTGAGCCGGCAGTGTCATATTTTGCAGTCAGATCAGCAATATCATCCTGCGGAGCACTGTTCAGTTCAGCCATTGCATTGGCCTGATCAAGCGCCTTATTTACTTTGTCCTCCATTCTGCCGAATGCAGACATTGATTGGCTTGTACTCGAAACAGAAGCGCCAAGCTTGTTCATTCTTTCTTGCGTTTTCGCTACTGCCCACTTCGCCTTGATCATATTTTTGCGTGCTTCCAGCTCTCCAATGTCAGAAACCAGTTTGTCATGCATTTTTCTCATCTGTGCGGCATTGGTTGCAGCAATTTGATTCGCCATCTGCAGCTCAGAAAGCTTTGATTCCAAAGATGTTTTTCTTTCAAGGAATTTTCTCGCATCGCCCTCATTCCCCGCTTGCAGTGCCTTCATTGCATAGCTTTCCATCTTTTCCATGTCTGCCTGGCACTCGTGACATTCTCTTTTTGCTCTCTGCTCCTCAGCCATAACAGCTGCTGTTTCTGCCTTAACCTTAGCCAAATCGCTATTCATGTTTCTTAAATACTGATCTACCATTTTCTCTGGATTTTCAGCCTTGTCTAATAAAGCATTGATATTCGCGGACATAATATCTTTGAATCTTCCAATTATACTCATCATATCGTTCCTCCTAGAAGCTATTTCGTTAAACCCTTTATTACATATACTATTTATTATCGTTAAAAGTTTCATTTTTTTAATAAAAAATGACATTTAAACAGAAAAATACATAACTTTTTACCTGCAAAATAAAAAAATAAATATAAAAAAGGATGCCTCCCAAAAGTCCAGAGACTTTCAAGAAACATCCTCATCTTTATAGAGAAACTTCAATCTCTTCCATGCTGGGCAGTGCATCAATCGCTCCAATTTTAGTGCACACAAGAGCTCCCACCTTATTGGCAAATGACACAATCTCACGCAGCTTCGCAAAATCAGCATCTACAGATTGAATGTGATCCGAGTTTGCCAATTGATATAAAGCCGCACCGGCAAAAGCATCTCCCGCCCCTGTTGAGTCAATTGATGTAACCGGAATGCTTGGAATGATTTCATGATCTTTTCCATTCGAAAGAAGAGTTCCGCTTTTCCCAAGTGTCACAGCAACCATTTTCGCTCCGATCTCATGAAGGATCGCAACGCCCTTTTCATGATCCTTCACACCGCTGATAATCTCAAGCTCCTCGTCACTGACTTTCACAAAATCGCTTACAGCAATCGCTTTTTTTGCGATACTAACAAACTCTGAAACCCTTCCCTTCCATAAATCTTCACGATAGTTAGGGTCGAACGAAATAAACTGTCCATTGTCTTTCGCAATCGACATAAGCCGTAAATAGGCTGAGCAAAACGGATCTGATAACAGTGCCGTTGCAGAGCCGAAATGAAGAATTTTCGCTTCGTTTAGTTTTTCCTGGTCAATGTCCTCCAGAGTAAACAAAGCGTCCGCGCCTCTATTAAAAACAAAGTCACGCTCTCCATTTTGTTTTAATGAAACAAAAGCAAGCGTTGTAGGCGCTTTCTCATCCATGACCAGCATAGAGGTATCGACGTGTACAGCGTCCAATGTTTGCTTTAGAAAATACCCAAACGGATCCTTGCCCACTTTTCCGCTGAAAGCAGCTTGTCCGCCCAGCTTGGCAATGGCTGCTGACACATTCGCCGGTGCACCGCCGGCACTTTTTAAGAAATGGCGCCCTTCCATTAAATCAACGTCAACATCGGTACAAAAGAAATCAATTAACAATTCTCCAATACAAACTACAGAATGACTACGCATATTATCACACTCATTTATAAAGTCTAGATTACAGTCTCAGTATATTACTTTCTGCCATAAATACAACCGTTTACATTGAATATTAAAAATTTTACATATATTTACCTTACAGATCTTTGCTCTAGCTCAGAGATGATGTGCTTATATCTTTTTTCCGTTAAAGGATAGAAGGCGATGAGAATAATAGATAGCAAAATGAAAAATCCCGGAATCAAAGCATTCATATTTTTAATCGCATTCAATGACGTAACTGTCTGATCTGCATTCGCCACATATCCGGCGATTCCTAAATAAATGGCCGAAAATGACCCGGCTAACGCAACACCCAGCTTATTAATAAAGCTCATGCTGGAAATCACCACACCATCCGCGCGAACTCCGGTTTTCCATTCCGCATAATCGACACAATCCGCAACCATTCCCCAAGCAAGCGTATTTAAAGGCGTTGTGAAAAATCCCGAAGCGAAAAGCCAAATGAAAATGAGTGTAATAGAAGAATACGGCGTAAAATGCAGGCCGGCATAAGAAATAAGCGATAGAGCTGCCGTGATCATCATAACTTGTTTTCTGCCCCACTTCTCAGAAAAGTAAGGAATAAACAAATTGCTGATCAGCGCTGCTCCAAAAAATAAAACAGTTCCCAAAAACACAAATTCCTTATGATTTACGTTATACGTAAAATAGTACACCATCGTACTGAGCTTAATATTAAACCCGATCGCAAAAGCCAAAAATGATGAAACTAACATAAGCAAAGGTTTGTTTCGGATTAAAACGGATAACGTCTTTTTGATCCCTTGTTTTTTTCTCTTTTTAGGATGAATCCGCTCCCGTACAGTAAAGAAACTAAATAGATTCAAAACGATGCTGACCGCCGCATAGATGAGCGCTGTCATCTGAAATCCAAACGCCTGATCCTCTCCTCCGATAGCAGTTGCAAGCGGTGTCGCACAGGAAATAGATAAAAGGATGCCGATATACACCAAAATCATCCGTGTTGTTGTCAGAACCGTTCGTTCCTCCACAGAATTCGTCATCCGCCCCGTTAAGCTGTTCACCGGAATGGTTTGCATACTAAAGGACATCCCCAGCAGAATATAGGTGATGTACGCATATACCATATTCCCCGTCTCACCGAAATGAGGCGTCGTGAAACATAAAACCGTAAAAAGCGCAAAAGGAAATGCCACCCACAACAGATATGGCCTTGCCTTTCCCCATCTTGTGTTCGTTTTGTCTAAAATCAATCCCATGATCGGGTCAAAAATAGCATCCAGCACCCGCACAACAAGAAACAACGTTGCGATCACCGCAGGCTGAATGCCGCCGACGTCTGTATAATAGAATAATAAGTATGCGTTTACAAACTGAAAGACAATATTATATGACATATCGCCGAATCCATATCCGATTCGCTCAAACCAGGACAGACCGTGATGCTTCGCCTTCAATGTCGTTGCTTTTTCTGTTTCAATCATCATTTCCCACCCCAAGAATCCGTTTTCATTTCCAGTAAACAAGAGGGAGAATACAAAGATCCTCCCTGTTCACTCAGCGATTTGGATACACCATCACTTTTAAACATTCATTCTTAAATTGTAGCGCCCGCTCCATCGCCTCTTGCGTCTGCTCCAGCGAATATTGGTCCGTTACTAGATGCTTCGTGTCCACAATGCCTGAAGCGAGAAATTCGATTCCCTTTGGATACGTATTGGCATAACGGAAGATCCCGTAAATATCAATCTCATTATCCGCAATAAACGGCACATTGAGCGGAATCTCGTTCTGTGAAGGCAAACCGACAATCGCCAGTTTCCCGCCCCGGCGCACAGAAGCAAGTGCAGATTGCAATGCCGCTGGATTCCCCGCTGTTTCCCAAGCAACATCAACGCCTCTATCATTCGTGATCGTTTTAATTTCTTCAAGCGCGTCCTGTTCACGGATATTGATGACATGAGTCGCTCCCATTTTTTTCGCGGCTTCTAACCGCAGCTGCTCTAAGTCGGTCACGATAATTGTGCCTGCCCCAAATGCTTTAGCTGCCGCAACAGCCATTAACCCAACAGGGCCCATCCCCATAATCGCAATTGTTGATCCGGGCTGTAGCTTCGTTCTCGCCGCTGCATGAATGCCGACAGAAAACGGCTCGATCAAAGCAGCATCTTCATAGGAAAGTGAATCGGGGATCAAAAAAACAAAGTCCTGCCGCATTTTGATATATTGGACAAACGCGCCATCTACCGGCGGTGTAGCCAAAAACTGCACATCCGGACAAAGATTATAGCGCCCTTCCTTGCACGCCTCACAGCGTCCGCACGTGACGCCCGGCTCTACAGCGACACGGTCTCCCACCTTGAATTGATCGACAGCTGATCCGACAGCAGCAATTTCTCCCGCACATTCATGGCCAAGGATAAATGGTTTTTCCACAACATAGTTGCCTATTCTGCCATTTGTATAGTAATGCAGATCCGATCCGCAAATTCCGACAGCCATCACTTTAATCAACACTTCATCATGATTGATGTCAGGGACAGGCAATGTTTCAATTTTGATCTCTCTTGTGTTGTGCATAACAGCCGCTTTCATGTTCTGAGGTACTGTGTGAGTCATTTGGCAAATTCCTTTCTTTAGAAAATAAAATGTAAGTGCATACATTTTTGTTTTCTCTGTTACTGCCCCCATTTTATCTGCTTTGCAACACGTTCAACAGCCTTTCCTGCTGTATAAAAGGACAGCCGCACTGTACTTTACTATTTTCTCATATACAAAAAACGCTGGATTGATAAAATAGTACTAATAGGAGGTGCAGGCTTATGGCTGAACTTGAAAACCGAAAACAATTTGCACAACTGCTGGCACCTGGCGTCAAAACGCTAAAACTTCATCCTGATTATAAAGTCAGAAGGAAAAAGAACGAAAAAACAGGACAGTCTTATATAGATAAAATCGCACTCCAGCTGGGGGTTTCCTCTAACACGATCAAAAGCTGGATCGGACAGATGGGGGCAAACTATATTCCCGGGAGAATCGACGACGGAAAACTGTTCGGAATGATCTGGATCATTCTCGAAAAGACCGACTTGGATATCGAGTGGTTGACCAACCTGCTGGAAACCACCACCATTCCAGTGATCAAACCCCCGTTGCCTGTATGGGCAGCGTCTTGTTTGAAAAAAGCGAAGACGCTGAGAAAAGACGGGTCATTCGGGGCACCGAGTGATAACGATATTGAAAAAGCGGTAAAGCGGCTGTTTCATGATATCCCCGGCCAAGAAACGAATGCGCTTTCAGAACAGCCTATCACGCATAACTTACCATCACGCTGGTCCGGAAACTTCATCGGTCGCAGCTTTGATATGGAAGCGATACGGCAATGGATGCTTTCTCCGTCACCAGTCTGTTTAATCACCGGCTGGGCCGGCATGGGTAAAACCACAATCGCTCTTGAAGCCGCCTATTCCTGTGTCGACGATACTTCAGATTGGCCGGCATTCAACAGCATCATCTGGGTTAGCGCCGATTGGAAAGGCTTAAGCTTTAGCGATTTTTTAAATACGATCGCCTATCAGCTCGGACGCGCTGAACAAATCGATAAATCAATCAATGAAAAACGATTCGTCGTCCGCAATGCGTTAGCCAATTACACTAGAGAAAAACCAGTACTACTGATTGTTGACAGCATCGATACCGCAGAACGTGAGATTCACGAATTTATCACCAGCCTTCCGCAAGGCGTGAAAGTTCTCCTCACAGCTCGGGAAAACGTAAAGCAAACCTATCGGGAAAGCTTCGGAGAAATGGCAGCCATCCAGCTGAGCGGCCTTGACCAAACAGATGCCTTGGAATTTTTCCAGCAAGAAGTGCACCGCTGCTTACAAACATGCAACCTCCCATATAAGCGGGAAAAGCTGGAGCAGCTGTTACATCTATCGTCTGAACTGAAGTACGAATTCATTTCAGCGACTGCCGGAAACCCGAAAGCCATGGCACTCAGCCTCGCCTATATGTCAGACGATGACATTCCCGCCCAGCAGCTGATTCACGAGCTCGGAAAAGCGGGGTACTCTCTGCTGGAATTGTTTGAGTTCCTCTTTGGCCGCACATGGGACAGATGCAACGAAGATACGCGAAAGCTATGGCAGACGCTTTGCTTTTTCAGCAAGCCGCCAGATGAAAAAAGCCTGGCGGCAGCGGCCGGATTAGACGCTCGCCGTTTTCATTACGCAATTGAACAAATGCGATCTTTTGCTCTGATTCAGCCGGAACGAAGCGAAGGAAGAACACAGTACTTAGCGCATCAAACCGTTGTCGCTTACGGAGAACAGCACTTGTCCGAACAGCACGAATATGAAAAAGAAGCCCGCAGCCGGTGGGCGCACTATTATATTGATTATGCCGCAACCCAATTAAAGCGGGAACAGCCAAACTCCATCTATTGGAGCTATTTGTTGGGACGAAATTTAGATCAAATGAAACAAGAATGGCCAAACATCTTAAAGGTCATCAAATGGTCGAGCGAAACCGGACAAAAAGAAATCCTAATCGAACTCATCACCCGTATCAGCCATTTTCTAAGCAGAATCAACCTGCCTCTGCGAATCGAATACGGAAGCAAAGCAGCCGACGCCGCCCATCTATTAGGCAAACACACACGAGAAGCGTACTTCCGAATCGACACAGCTGGCTGGGCACTGATGGAAGTCAATGATTTAGACGGGGCCTTACAGCAAATTGAAGCTGGCTTAAAGATACTGGAACAATCAGACGCGGCAGAGCACGACGTTCACGATCTAAAGGTTTGGGGACTCGCACTGCAATCAAGACTGTTTTTAAAAGCCGGACAACAGGAAAAAGCAGAAACCATTTTAAACGAAATCGAAGATCAACCGATTTCTCCTACGATTCAACACAGGGTTCTACTGGTTCGCGGTGACTTAAGCTTCGCGAGAGGCCATGAGGAAGAAGCCATTCAATTATACGAAGCGGCAAATGAAATCAGCTCCACGTACGGCGGCGAAAAAACGATAGAAGCCTATTTCAATCTGGGTGTCGCTTACGTGAAATGTGGTCAATTTGAGAAAGCGGAAGGAGCCTTTGAGCAAATGCTCTATGACAAACATAACGCGAATCAGGTTGAGTTGATCTATTATTATTATGGGATGGCACAGTTGTTGTACCGTAAAAGAGAGAAAACGAAAGCGATGGAAGCTAATCAGAAGGCGATTCGTTTGATTGATTCGTGGGAGCCTGCGATTGGGATTCGGGGAGAGGTGGAAGAACTGGATATGATGCTTGAAGGAAATGGTGACATCACATTGTAGTATTGTAAGTGTAAGGTCAATCTAGGAACAAACGCTCTCACACCTTCTCTTTTTATAAACAAAAAAGGCCTTATTAGTTGAATAACTGATTAAGGCCCTCTGCTATAAATTTTTAGGGGCAAAGTTTCTATAAACTAGTCATTCTAATAACTTCTTTATAAATATTAACAATTTAGTCATTTCTCTAATAATCAAATTGAATGTTGATATAAAAGTAAAGAAGTTTAAATATCCCTATCCAATTTATAAAACTCTCTAAATAATCTTCTAACTTCTACTTTATATTCTTCCGGACAATCCTCATTGATACGTTTGCTCAATCCATCAATGAATTCATCTTCTGTTACAACCTTTTTGCTTAATAAAGTATTTAATATTGTATTGAACCTTATATCACTTAGTATAATATTTAAATCATTTTTGATAGCAGTTTCTTCAACAACTTCTTCATTTGTGGTTTCATTTGTATTAGAGTAAAAATAATTTATAGTAAACATGCTAATACAAGTTCCGAGTAATGATACTGCATAAAGTATTGTGAAGAAAAGTCCATAAGATAAAAGAAACACCAATAAAAGGAATGCTGGCATATTAAATTGAATGTTGATACCCATGATAAAATAACAAAAAACATAACTTACAATTAAGATACCAATAATAAAACCAATATAGTAAAAACTAAATAAGATAGATAATAGTGTTTTAAAATTGTTTTCAAGTACCATCTGATGAGTAACTTTATATCCTATTGTTCCGGAAATTATCGCCAATCCACTCACCACAAAGCCTAACATTGTTAGCATTCCGGCAATAGCATATAAAATCATATTCTGGAATGTAGAAACAATATAATCCATATTATTTTCAGTATTAGTGTTAATAAATTTATAACATATTATCACTAATATTACTGAACAGATAACGGAAAAGTATCCTTCAAACTTTTTAAAATTAAATATATGTTTAGGTTTCCCTAATTCTTTATACAAAGCCTTAAAAGTATAGCTTTTAGGGAAATCATTAGCTTCCATATCATCACCCTAACATATAATTAGTCATTGTACTTATTTTCCTTGACATTCTGAATCTTTAGCTTCATTTTTTTAGATTATCGATTGTTCGCTTAGCTAATAAAGCAGTGATACCTTTCTTCACGTATTCAATGAAGCCTTCTAGATTTTCCTTTTTACTATCTGGAATTGTTGTTTGATATGGAGAATTTTCATCAGAATCGTAAACTAGACTGGTACCATCTTTTGTTTCACCATCCACCTCTAATTTACTGTATCCATATGCACTATAAGCTTCATTAAGTTCTAATGTTTCCTTTACTTCTGTTGAATTTAAATCTATACCTTTTTCATTCTTCTTATGACTTTCAAGAATTCTTGTTTCTCTTGTTATATTTGCATGTTTCATTCCTTGCGACTTCCTCTCTAGAAGTGCCCTTATTTCTTCTTCATTTACATTAGGAGGAATTATAGTCGATTTTATTCTATTAACTTTATGTAACATTTTCATCCGTTCCTGTATCGAGAATGGATCTTTAATTAACATTACCTTAAATCCGATTTTATCCAAATAAATATCTAACAGGCTTTCAAAAGCTTCCATAAACTGATTATAACCTAACTTTTGACGAGAATAAAAAGTTACAATCTCTGTTTCTAAATCAAAGTAGAATAGAGTACTAATGGAATTATTCTTATGAACTACCTTTTTGGAAGTCCGTGATACTCTGTCAAATTCTTCTCCAAATGTGGGCGTCCTTTTAACAAGTCGACCAGTAATATATTTTTCATTAATATCCTCTACTTTATTCAATTCTGAAAAGTTGTATATTTCTTCCCGCTCTACTGTTTTTGTGTCACCCTGATCATCAAGGAACGTATTAACTTCCTTTTTATTATATTCTCTTTTATCATCAAGTGCATCAAAAACCATTTTCATTATATCTTGAATAGTGATTTTTTTAGCATAAACATCAAAAATATTAGAATTTATATTAACTTTCGCATAATAAAGTTTGGCCATATTTTCCTCCATGAATTATATACTATAATATATAGACATTATATCATGTTTTCAGGAAAATTTTATAAATTAAGCAGAAATAAACAAAGTTTCTATAAATTCAAAATAACATGAGCGAATACCAAAAAGGGGATTTTTCGAATTAAAAGAGAAATTGAAGTTGCTACTGCTGTCTTTAAGAATAAAATAATCTAGGTAGCATACATTTGAAGAATTTACTTATGAATGACTTTCTACATTAGAGGAAAAAGGAAAATAAAAGAAAGTGAAATTTATTCAAAATATAAATTATACATCTCTTAAACTAATTCACTAATTAAATAGAACTAGAATAATACGACATTCATTTAAAATCAAAAAAACAAGAGTATAACTCCAAAAATTTAAATAAACCTTATGCATCTGTCAGATATAAAAACCTTACCTATAACGGGTAAAAATATAAGTTGTTAACACCTGAAAACTAACAATACTATAGATCCGTTTAATTTTATACTTTAATTAATAGAAAATCATACTTAACTTACTCCCCGTTAATTACTCTATACTTCAAACCTCTCTATTAGCTAGTAAGTTAGCTAGTGGGTTTCTACAAATAATGGAGCGATTAAGGCACAGGGATGAAGATACAACAAGAAATATTTATTTGAATGTGACAAAAAGAGGTTTCCCAAAAGTTCAAAGAACTCGTGGGAAACCTTTAATTTAGACCCTTATTTAAGAAAGTTTTATCCTCACATTCCCCGTGGTCAATTAAAGAGTATGCAAGGGTTTGTAACCGTATTTAGTGGAATACAGTAAGCAAAATTACATCATTCCACCCATACCGCCCATGCCGCCCATATCAGGCATTCCTGCGCCGCCAGCGTTTTCTTCTGGCTTGTCAGCGACAACGGCTTCTGTTGTTAAGAACATTGCAGCTACAGACGCAGCGTTTTGAAGAGCTGAGCGTGTAACTTTTGTTGGGTCAACGATACCTTTTTCGATCATGTTTACCCATTCGCCAGTTGCAGCGTTGAAGCCTACGCCGATTTCTTCGTTTTTGAGGCGTTCAACGATGACAGATCCTTCAAGACCAGCGTTGTGCGCGATTTGACGGATTGGCTCTTCAAGTGCGCGAAGCACGATGTTGATACCTGTTTGAGCATCGCCTTCAGCTTCAACTGCAGCCACTTTGTTATATACGTTGACAAGCGCTGTACCACCACCGGATACGATGCCTTCTTCAACAGCTGCGCGAGTTGAGTTCAAGGCGTCTTCGATGCGAAGTTTACGCTCTTTCAACTCAGTTTCAGTCGCAGCGCCGACTTTGATGACAGCTACGCCGCCAGCAAGTTTCGCAAGACGCTCTTGTAATTTTTCTCTGTCGAACTCAGAAGTTGTTTCTTCCACTTGAGCGCGGATTTGAGTCACGCGGGCAGAAATTTTGTCTGTTTCGCCAGCGCCTTCAACGATTGTTGTGTTTTCTTTTGTAACGACAACTTTAGAAGCGCGTCCCAATTGTGTGATTTGAGTAGATTTCAGGTCAAGGCCAAGATCTTCTGTGATGACTTCTCCGCCAGTAAGGACAGCGATGTCTTCAAGCATTGCTTTACGGCGGTCACCGAAGCCAGGAGCTTTAACAGCCACTGCGTTGAATGTGCCGCGAAGTTTGTTCACAACAAGTGTTGCAAGTGCTTCGCCTTCAACATCCTCAGCGATCAGAAGCAATGGTTTGCCTTGCTGAACAACCTGCTCAAGCACAGGAAGGATTTCTTGAATGTTTGTGATTTTTTTGTCTGTGATTAAGATGTAAGGATTGTCAAGAACCGCTTCCATCTTATCAGAGTCAGTTACCATGTAAGGTGACGCATATCCGCGGTCGAATTGCATACCTTCCACAACTTCAAGCTCAGTTGTGAAGCCTTTAGACTCTTCGATTGTGATAACGCCGTCGTTTCCTACGCGCTCCATTGCTTCAGCGATAAGGCTTCCGACTTCCTCATCAGCAGCAGAGATCGCAGCAACCTGAGCGATAGACTCTTTGCCTTCGATTGGCTTAGAAATTTCTTTTAAGTTTTCGATCGCAACCGCTACAGCTTTTTCCATACCTTTACGCACGCCTACAGGGTTAGCGCCTGCTGTTACGTTTTTAAGGCCTTCACGGATCATTGCTTGCGCAAGAACTGTCGCAGTTGTTGTACCGTCACCGGCAACGTCATTTGTTTTGCTGGCTACTTCAGCAACAAGCTTAGCACCCATGTTTTCAAACGCATCTTCGAGTTCGATTTCTTTTGCGATTGTTACACCGTCATTTGTGATTAACGGAGAACCGAATTTTTTCTCTAGAACCACGTTGCGTCCTTTTGGTCCTAAAGTTACTTTAACAGCATCAGCAAGTGCATCGACACCACGAAGCATTGCGCGGCGAGCTTCTTCACTAAACTTAATTTCTTTTGCCATGTTTACAAGACCTCCTCAAATGTTTTAAGTATTGTTTATTTAAGAATTAGCCGATAACAGCTAAAATGTCGCTTTCACGTAAGATTAAGTATTCAGTACCTTCGTATTTCACTTCAGTACCTGCGTATTTTGAGAAGATAATGCGGTCGCCCTCTTTTACTTCTAAAGCAACGCGCTCTCCGCTTTCTAACACGCGACCTGAACCAGCTGCCACGATTTTGCCTTCTTGCGGTTTTTCTTTTGCAGAATCCGGCAACACAATTCCGCTGGCAGTTTTTTCTTCAGATTCTACGAGTTCAATGACAACGCGATCACCTAATGGCTTTAACAATGTAATAACCTCCTCAATAGTATGAATATGTAATTTTAGCACTCGACACTAAAGAGTGCTAACACAATTCTTATAATAAAGAATCTCCCTTCCAATTTCAAGTGATAAGATAAAAATTTTTTCACGCTTACATGATTCTTTTCAGCTCCCTTATCCCTTAGCTTTTTCACCCCCGTTCCGATTATGTTACAATAGCTGTAGATGAACGAAACCCATTTAACAAAGGAGTACATACCATTTGAGAAAACAGTATTGGTTTATTATTTTGACATATATCATCATGCAGTTTTCCGCATTAATCGGGATTCCCTTGTTATTTAAATTCGGTTATGCCGGAGGACAGCCTACCAAGGAGAATATGTTGCATGCACAAGGATTATGGTCCGTTATCAGCTTTATCGCCTGTCTCGTAGTCGTTCTGCTTATTCTACGAACTGTCCCGAAAACAACGCTTCGAAACGGCCGGAAAGACTCCGTCGGACTTTCTATCCTTTGGGCGATAGCCGGTTTTTTCATTGCCCTTTTCTCTCAAGGAATAGCAGGCTCTATTGAATATTATGTATTCGGCATCGGAAGAGAATCAGAAAATACACAAGCTATTCTAGATGTCATTCAGGCAGTCCCGCTCATGATTATGGTTTCTTCTGTCGTCGGGCCTATATTAGAAGAAATCATCTTCAGAAAAATCATTTTCGGCACACTGTACGAAAAAACGAATTTCTTCTTTGCCGGACTGATCAGCTCGGTTATTTTCGGTATTGTTCACGCTGATTTGAAGCATCTTCTTCTTTATACAGCAATGGGTTTTACCTTTGCATTTTTATATGCGAGAACAAAACGGATATGGGTGCCGATTTTCGCCCATGTCATGATGAATACATTTGTCGTCATCATGCAGCTTGAGCCTGTTCAGAACTACCTTGAACAGCAGAGCACACAAATGCAATTGATTATTGGAGGATTATTTTTATGAGAAACCCGGTAGTTTGGGGAATGATCTACTTTGCCGTAGGGTGCATCTTTACTTATCTTGCCGCAAGCTCGCCAGGCAGCATGTGGTCATTTTACTCCATCCTGCTGATGGTGTTCGCCGCTTACAACATCAGCATTTCTTTTAAGATGTTCGCCTTTTCATTTAAAATTAAAAAGAACCAGAAATAAAGAAAATCCATTTCTCTCATGAGAAATGGATTTTTTATTATTGTCCGGAAGACACGTCCTGATCGGCAGCACTGCTTTTCTGCGCTTTCCGATAGGCAGCCTTCGATATAAGAATACTGATTTCATATAAAATCAACAGCGGAACAGTAACCATCATATGAGACAAAAGCTCAGGCGGAGTAATCAGGGCAGCGATCACAAGCAGCGTAAAATACGCATACTTTCTGATTTTCGCTAAGAACATCGGTGTCACAATTCCAAGCCTGGTCAAAAACATGAGGATGACCGGCATTTGGAACAGCAGTCCAAACGGAATCGTCAGCTGCAAAAGAAAATGAAAATATTCATTAATTCCGATCACCTGATTGACATTCAAATCCTGAGAGATCCGCTTCATAAAATCAACAACAAAAGGAAATAAAATATAATATGAAAAAGATAAGCCCGCTAAAAACAGCAAAATAGAGATCGGAATGTAGCTGAGCGTTACTTTGCGCTCTTTCTCATAGAGGCCTGGACTCACAAAAGCCCAAAGCTGATAAAGAATAATCGGCGAGGTTAGGACAATCCCGATGATAAACGCGAACTGCATAAACACAAAAAGCGGGTCTGTCAGATTAAACGCATTAAGCGTAAGCTCCTTCGCTTCATCCGTTTTTTGCAAATAAACAATCATGGGCTTCGCTAAAAAAAATCCTGCGATAAAGAAAACGACAAATGCCAGCGCCACAACCAGCAATCGTTTTCGAAGCTCAGCAATATGCTCCAGCAGCGACATTTGATTCACTTTCATTCGTGTCATCCTAACTTACTGATCTTCTTTCTTTTTTTCCTCGTCATCACTCGTTAATCCTTTAGTAGCATTTTTGAATTCACGAAGTGTGTCTCCAGCAGCTTTCCCCAGTTCAGGCAGCTTTTTGGGACCGAAGATGATCAGAGCAACGATTGCGATAACAGCAAGGCTTCCAGGACCGATCGGCATATTTGGGCTCCTCCTTTCCCTCTATTCGATTTCCTCTAAAACTGAATAATGCTTCAAGAAATAAACCAGTGACTGAAGCTCTACAGCTAAATCTATATGATGAATTCGAATGTGTTCCGGCACATTCAAACGGGCCGGCGTAAAATTAAGGATTCCCTTGATTCCTAACGCGACCAATCTGTCTGTAATGGATTGAGCGGCAACTGCTGGCACTGTAAGAATGGCAACTGATTCATTTTTTACGTGTTGTTCAAGGTCGTCAAGGTTATAGACAGGCACGCCGCCTACCTCAGTTCCTATTTTACTCTCATTTATATCAAAAGCCATAGAAATTTTTGTGTTATTATTTTTTGTGAAATTATAGTGAAGAAATGCCGTTCCCAAGTTCCCCACACCAATCAAGATGACGTCTGTCATCTCATCCTGATCAAGCGTTTTTCGGAAAAATGACAGCAAATAATCCACATTATATCCATATCCTTTTTTGCCAAGAGCTCCAAAATAGGAAAAATCCCTGCGAATCGTGGCAGAATCAACCTTTACGGCATCACTGAGTTCAGCGGATGATACACGCTGTTTTCCTGACGCATGCAGATTCTTTAAAAAGCGATAGTAAAGCGGCAGCCGTTTTGCCGTCGCCTGCGGAATTTTTGATTGATCCTTATTCATTTTTGGTCCTCCACATTATACTCGGATAGTTCTCTTTTAAAGTCACCGTTTTTCCCGCCTGTCTTCTCCAGCAAGAAAGTAGGGCCGATGACCATTCCCTTATCAAGGGCCTTGCACATATCGTAAACGGTAAGAGCGCACACCGATGCAGAAGTGAGCGCTTCCATTTCCACACCTGTACTCCCTTTCGTTTTGACCTGTGCTTTTATATGAAGTATAACTTCTGCTTCTTTTATTTTCCAGTCAAACGATATATCTACCCCGCTCAGTGAAAGCGGATGGCACATCGGAATGATATTCGACGTTTGCTTTGCGGCCATAATGCCTGCCACCTGCGCAACAGCCAGTACATCTCCTTTACCGATATCATGACTTTGTATTTTCTCGTACACTTCATTTTTCATGTGTACGCTTGAAACAGCCGCCGCAGTACGGACAGTCGAAGATTTTTCGCTGATGTCCACCATCTGGGCTCTGCCCTGTTCATTAAAATGAGAAAATCCATTCATATTAAAACTCTCCTTAAACAGATCATACACTATTTTCTTCTCTATGTCTTATTCAGCCAATGTATTGTTTGCTGACTTCTGGTTCATAAGCTACACTTAACTTATTATAGCAGAGGTGAAATAATATGATGATCTTACAAGTTAATCAGCTATCCAAATCATTTGGTGCTGATACTATTTTAAACAATATAAAGCTGGAAGTCAGAAATCGTGATCGCGTCGCCATTGTAGGAAGAAATGGCGCGGGAAAATCCACGCTGCTTAAAATTATCGCAGGCCAGCTTTCGTATGAAAAGGGCGAACTCATTAAACCGAAAGATATTACAATGGGATATCTTGCCCAGCATACGGGCTTGGATTCTAAGCTTACCATAAAAGAAGAACTGCTGACTGTTTTTGACCACTTAAAAGCAATGGAAAAGGAAATGCGGGCTATCGAAGAAAAAATGGCGGCAGCTGATCCTGGTGAATTGGAAAGCATCATGAAAACCTATGACCGGCTTCAGCAGGAATTCAAAGATAAAGGCGGATATCAATATGAAGCGGATGTCAGATCTGTGCTTCACGGACTTGGTTTCAGCCATTTTGACGATTCAACACAGGTGCAAAGCCTCAGCGGGGGGCAGAAAACAAGGCTGGCCCTTGGTAAGCTTCTGTTAACACAGCCTGATTTGCTCATTCTCGATGAGCCGACAAACCATCTCGATATTGATACGCTAACCTGGCTTGAACATTATTTGCAAGGCTATTCAGGCGCCATTCTCATCGTTTCGCATGACCGCTACTTTTTGGACAAAGTAGTAAACCAAGTATACGAGGTATCAAGAGCTGAAAGCAAAAAATATCACGGCAACTACAGCGCTTATCTCGACCAAAAAGCCGCGCAGTATGAAAAAGATCTTAAAGTGTATGAAAAGCAGCAGGATGAAATCGCAAAGCTTCAAGACTTCGTAGACCGAAATCTTGCGAGAGCTTCTACCACAAAAAGAGCGCAAAGCCGCCGAAAGCAGCTGGAGCGAATGGAAGTCATGTCAAAACCGCTCGGCGATGAAAAATCCGCAAACTTTCATTTTGATATTACAAAACAGAGCGGAAATGAAGTCCTGCGCGTTCAGGATCTCACAATCAGCTATGAAAACCAGCCGCCGCTTTTAACAGAAGTGTCGTTCATGCTCACAAGAGGAGAAAGCGCCGCTCTTGTCGGTCCTAACGGAATCGGTAAATCGACATTGCTGAAAACATTAATGGACACCCTAAAGCCAGATCAAGGAACAATCTCATACGGCTCGAATGTCAGTGTCGGCTACTATGATCAGGAGCAGGCTGAACTGACTTCCTCTAAACGCGTCCTTGATGAGCTGTGGGATGAGTACCCTGGTCTTCCGGAGAAAGAAATCCGAACTTGTCTCGGCAATTTCTTATTCTCCGGAGATGATGTACTGAAACCCGTCCATTCACTGAGCGGGGGTGAGAAAGCAAGATTGGCCCTTGCTAAGCTGATGCTTCAAAAAGCTAATTTTCTCATCCTTGATGAACCGACGAACCATCTGGACTTAGACAGCAAAGAAGTTCTTGAAAACGCGCTGATTGATTATCCAGGCACACTGTTATTTGTCTCTCATGACAGATATTTTATTAACAGAATCGCCACAAGAGTATTGGAGCTTTCTTCAAATCATATAGAAGAGTATCTGGGAGATTACGATTATTATACGGAGAAAAAAACAGAGCAGCTTGAATTGGAGAAAATGAATCAGCAAGAGGAAATAGAAAAAACGCCTGCTGCGGTAAAGTCTGACTCCAAACGTTCTTACGAGGAAGAAAAAGAATGGAAAAAGAAAGAGCGCCAACGGCTCCGCCGGATTGAAGAAATTGAAACCACTGTTCAAACTATTGAAGAAAACATTAGTCATAACGATGAATTGCTATGTGATCCGGAAGTCTATCAAGACCATGAAAAGGTACAAGCCATCCATGCAGACAACGAGAAACTCAATCAGGAGCTGGAAACTCTTTTGTCTGAATGGGAAGAACTATCCACAGAAGAAGATTAAAAAAGTCAAGCACCTCTTTTTAGAGGTGCTTTTTTATCCACAGAAAATAACCTTATAAACAAACAAAGTAAACGCTTTATACACATTATCCACAAAATATTCTGAATTTATCCACTTTATTAACAGTGTCTTCAGCCCTTTATCCATCGATATCTTCATAATTACTAACAGATATGTGGATAAATTGAGAATTATCTGTTAATAACAGATAAAAAGCCTCACTCCGTTAGGTCGTGAGACTTTGATAAGAAGTCAATTCAAGGCCAGGCTGGCCATTCATATCATATGCACCGCGAATTCCCTTCTCAAAAGCAATTGTACCAGCTGCAGCGATCATCGCAGCATTATCTGTACATAATGCTAACGGAGGAATGACAAGCGTAATCCCCTCATGCTGGGCAAATTCCTTTTCTAATGCAGCTCTGAGGCCTCTATTTGCAGCTACTCCTCCAGCTAAAAGGACTTGTTTGACACCATATTCCTTTGCCGCACGCGCCGTTTTTGTTACCAAGACATCTATTACACTATTTTGGAAACTGGCAGACAAATCTTCCGGAGCAATCTCCTGTCCTTTTTGAGACGCATTATGAAGCGTATTGATCACCGCAGACTTCAACCCGCTGAAACTGAAATTGTAAGAGCCTTCTTCGAGCCATGCGCGAGGAAGCGGAATATTGTCATTCCCTTTTTCAGCAAGCTTGTCAATTTGCGGTCCACCCGGATACGGCAGTCCCATCGTTCGCGCCACTTTATCGTAGGCTTCTCCTGCTGCATCATCGAGAGTTTCTCCAATGACTTCAAATGATCCGTGCTCCTTCATATAAACCAATTCCGTATGGCCTCCTGAAACGACCAACGCCAGTGCCGGGAACACAATCTCTTCTACAAGACGGTTCGCGTATATATGACCGGCTATATGATGGACGCCAACTAACGGAATGTTATGCGCAAAGCTCAATGCTTTAGCAGCGTTCACTCCGATAAGAAGCGCTCCCACCAGTCCCGGACCTTCAGTGACTGCAATCGCATCAATATCACTATACGTCATGCCAGCTTTACGAAAAGCCTCTTCTATGACCAAAGTGATTTGCTCAACATGATGTCTGGAAGCAATTTCCGGAACAACGCCTCCAAAGCGCTTATGGCTTTCAATTTGAGAGGCTACTACGTTTGATATGATTTCTTTCCCGTTTTTTACGATAGCTGCCGCTGTTTCATCACAGCTTGTTTCAATTCCTAATACGTAAATCTCTTTTTGCTCACTCATTTATCGTCACCCACATAATTAACGCATCTTCCCCGTTATCAGTATAATAGTTCTTTCTTATTCCGCCGGGCTGCATCCCGAACTTCTTATATAAGCCTTGAGCAGGATGATTAGAAACCCTCACTTCAAGCGAAAGCCGTCTTGCGTCTTTTTCTTTGCACAGTTCAATCGCTGAGCGAAAAAGCGTTTCTCCTAAAGACTGGCCGCGATACTCGGGTTTTATAGCTATATTTGTAATTTGGGCGTCGTCCATCACGATCCAAATCCCGCAATACCCAGCAACATGGCCGTCCTTTTCAATCACAAGATAATGAGCATACGGATTTTCCATCAGCTCATGATAAAACGAATCCTTCGTCCAAGGAGACGTAAAAGAGGATGTTTCGATTTCGTATACGTGATCAATATCATCAAGCCGCATGTTTCTGACAGCTGCTTTTGTTTTCATCCTATCACCCTACTTTTGACTTTCAATCCATTTCGCTTCAGCTTCTGCCAGCCGCAAGTAATCCGGGACAAGCCCGTGAACATCAGCTTCTTCTTTTTCCGCCCCTAAAAAAGCCAATTCTGAAGGACGCGGGTTATGCTGAGCAGCAGCTCCAACAATCCCTTTTGTCCCAAGCACATCCTCTATCATCTGCTTGTGAATAGAAGTATCATGACCTAAAAACAAAACAGGGCGATCCTTTTCTTTTAGCATCTCCAGCCATTCGGCCAGCATCACATTTTGATCAGGAACCACTTGTTCCAAAAGCCCGTTTTTGTATTCATACAGACCTGTATACACCTGTCCCCGTCTTGCATCAAAGATAGGACTGATCAGACCGTCAAAATGCCGGCCATTTGCCGCAAGCGCCTCAAGGCTTGATACAGCAGAAATCGGAATATGTAAAGACCAGGCAAGTGTTTTGGCGAGCGTCACACCTATTCTTACTCCTGTGTATGAACCAGGGCCTTTGGCAACAACAATTTTAGATAGATCCTGCGGTGTCATATCACATTCGTTCAGCAATGAATGAACAGCAGGCATCGCTCTTACAGAATGGTTCTTTTTTAAATATGTAATGTATTCTGCTATGACGGTATCTTCTCGAAGCAGTGCAATGCCTAACGTATAATTTGATGTATCAATTGCTAATATTGTCATGTCTACTTATCTCCTCACAAAGCATTTCATACCGATTCCCGACAGCAGTAAAGGTAATTTCCCGCTCATCATCACCAACTCTTTTGATGACAATTTGCAGTCGCTCCTGCGGAAGCTGTTCTTCAATTAAATGGGCCCATTCAACGAGACAGACACCTTGTCCGTGAAAATATTCATCAAGTCCCAAATCTTCGCTTTCGTCTTCCATTCTATACACATCCATATGATAAAGAGGAAGTGAGCCATCATTATATTCTTTTATAATTGTAAAAGTCGGACTGTTTACAACACGTGTAATGCCAAGTCCTTCCGCAAAACCTTTCGTGAAAGTCGTTTTTCCGGCACCTAAATCGCCCTCTAATGTCAGGACGTCTCCCGGCTTAGCAAACGATGCCGTAAGTTTTGCTATCGCTTTTGTTTCTTCAGGATTTACAGTTCTCCACTTTAATTGCTTCACACGAGTCACCCGTCTTATTTAAAATGATTATATCCTTTTTTCTCTAAGGCCATTGTTGTTTTTTCTGTTTTTAGGATCACGTTGGATTCTGTTTTTTCCCTGACATGGCCAATCTTTGTAATGGGCAGTTGACGAATTTTGCACTCCTGCTTCAACACTTCCCATTCCTCCTTTGAAACCGTCCCAGTCAGCTCAAAATCCTCTCCGCCAAACAAAGCCCATTCTTTCCAGTTAGAATGAAGCTTAGGCAAGTCAGAATGGATCGGGAGGATGCTTTCATCAATTTCAATTGAAACACAGCTGGCTTCTGCAATCTCATTCAGTTCACTAGCTAATCCGTCACTGATATCATTTAAAGCTGCCCGCTTAATACTCGAGCATAATCTCCCGACGCTTACTCTTGGCTGAGGCCGTTTATGCCTGTTGATAAAGTAATCCGTATCCAAAAATAAATTTTGAGGATTATTCTCCTCTAATAATAAAGAAAGTCCTGCTGCAGATGAACCAATTTCCCCAGTTACAAACACAATATCATTCGGTCTTGCCAAGCTGCGCAAACAAGCTCGTCCCTTTTCTACTTCACCGATCACAGTGACAGTTACGACTAATTTATCAGAGGTAGAGACTGTATCGCCGCCAATCAGATCCATATGATATAGTTTCGCCAGTTCATTCATTCCTTCATACATTGCCTTGATTTCAGATTCCGTCCATTTTGCAGGTACCGCAAGTGATACCAAATAAAATTTAGGAATGCCTCCCATCGCGGCAATATCACTTATATTAACGGCTAACGCCTTATACCCGATATCTTCAGGTGAGGAATAGTGTAATTTAAAGTGCACATCTTCTACCATAGTATCCATACAAACAATTTCCTGAACGCCGTGTTTCGCAGTGTAGAGTGCTGCATCATCACCTATTCCTACATCAACGGAAGAATGGTGAATGGTCCGCGGAGTAATGCTATGTATCAAATCAAATTCATCCATGAACCAAAACCTCCTTTCAACCTGCTTATGCCTATATGTACTCTTCCTAGTGTATCGAATTTTGCTGGAATATCCAAGATATTGCCGATATAAAGAAAGCTTGGTTATCACACCAAGCAGAAAGATACAATAAAAGAAAACACAAAAAAAAACGAAAACATGATCGTTTCGTTTACAATAATGGCGGTCCGGACGGGACTCGAACCCGCGACCTCCTGCGTGACAGGCAGGCATTCTAACCAACTGAACTACCGGACCATATTTGTATAAAATGATTTTGGCTGCACCCTTCGGGCACTTCTTATATCATTTATATATTTGGTTGCGGGGGCAGGATTTGAACCTGCGACCTTCGGGTTATGAGCCCGACGAGCTACCGAACTGCTCCACCCCGCGATGATAATAATTTAAGATAAAAGCTTGGCGGCGTCCTACTCTCACAGGGGGAAACCCCCGACTACCATCGGCGCTGAAGAGCTTAACTTCCGTGTTCGGTATGGGAACGGGTGTGACCTCTTCGCTATCGCCACCAAACAAATTGAGAGTGTTCTCTCAAAACTAGATAACAGGTGTGACATCATTCAAAATGTGGTTAAGTCCTCGATCGATTAGTATCTGTCAGCTCCATGTGTCGCCACACTTCCACCTCAGACCTATCAACCTGATCATCTTTCAGGGATCTTACTTCCTTGCGGAATGGGAAATCTCATCTTGAGGGGGGCTTCATGCTTAGATGCTTTCAGCACTTATCCCGTCCGCACATAGCTACCCAGCGATGCCCTTGGCAGAACAACTGGTACACCAGCGGTGCGTCCATCCCGGTCCTCTCGTACTAAGGACAGCTCCTCTCAAATTTCCTGCGCCCGCGACGGATAGGGACCGAACTGTCTCACGACGTTCTGAACCCAGCTCGCGTACCGCTTTAATGGGCGAACAGCCCAACCCTTGGGACCGACTACAGCCCCAGGATGCGATGAGCCGACATCGAGGTGCCAAACCTCCCCGTCGATGTGGACTCTTGGGGGAGATAAGCCTGTTATCCCCGGGGTAGCTTTTATCCGTTGAGCGATGGCCCTTCCATGCGGAACCACCGGATCACTAAGCCCGACTTTCGTCCCTGCTCGACTTGTAGGTCTCGCAGTCAAGCTCCCTTGTGCCTTTACACTCTGCGAATGATTTCCAACCATTCTGAGGGAACCTTTGGGCGCCTCCGTTACCTTTTAGGAGGCGACCGCCCCAGTCAAACTGCCCACCTGACACTGTCTCCCCGCCCGATAAGGGCGGCGGGTTAGAAGGTCAATACAGCCAGGGTAGTATCCCACCGATGCCTCCACCGAAGCTAGCGCTCCGGTTTCCAAGGCTCCTACCTATCCTGTACAAGCTGTACCAACATTCAATATCAGGCTGCAGTAAAGCTCCACGGGGTCTTTCCGTCCTGTCGCGGGTAACCTGCATCTTCACAGGTACTATAATTTCACCGAGTCTCTCGTTGAGACAGTGCCCAGATCGTTGCGCCTTTCGTGCGGGTCGGAACTTACCCGACAAGGAATTTCGCTACCTTAGGACCGTTATAGTTACGGCCGCCGTTTACTGGGGCTTCAATTCGCACCTTCGCTTACGCTAAGCGCTCCTCTTAACCTTCCAGCACCGGGCAGGCGTCAGCCCCTATACTTCGCCTTACGGCTTCGCAGAGACCTGTGTTTTTGCTAAACAGTCGCCTGGGCCTATTCACTGCGGCTCTCTCGGGCTTGCACCCTAACAGAGCACCCCTTCTCCCGAAGTTACGGGGTCATTTTGCCGAGTTCCTTAACGAGAGTTCTCTCGATCACCTTAGGATTCTCTCCTCGCCTACCTGTGTCGGTTTGCGGTACGGGCACCTCTCACCTCGCTAGAGGCTTTTCTTGGCAGTGTGGAATCAGGAACTTCGCTACTAAATTTCGCTCGCCATCACAGCTCAGCCTTATGGGAAACGGATTTGCCTATTTCCCAGCCTAACTGCTTGGACGCGGATATCCAATACCGCGCTTACCCTATCCTCCTGCGTCCCCCCATTGCTCAAATGGTGAGGAGGTGGTACAGGAATATCAACCTGTTGTCCATCGCCTACGCCTTTCGGCCTCGGCTTAGGTCCCGACTAACCCTGAGCGGACGAGCCTTCCTCAGGAAACCTTAGGCATTCGGTGGAGGGGATTCTCACCCCTCTTTCGCTACTCATACCGGCATTCTCACTTCTAAGCGCTCCACCAGTCCTTCCGGTCTGGCTTCACAGCCCTTAGAACGCTCTCCTACCACTGTTCGAAGAACAGTCCGCAGCTTCGGTGATACGTTTAGCCCCGGTACATTTTCGGCGCAGAGTCACTCGACCAGTGAGCTATTACGCACTCTTTAAATGGTGGCTGCTTCTAAGCCAACATCCTGGTTGTCTAAGCAACTCCACATCCTTTTCCACTTAACGTATACTTTGGGACCTTAGCTGGCGGTCTGGGCTGTTTCCCTTTCGACTACGGATCTTATCACTCGCAGTCTGACTCCCAAGGATAAGTCATTGGCATTCGGAGTTTGACTGAATTCGGTAACCCGGTAGGGGCCCCTAGTCCAATCAGTGCTCTACCTCCAAGACTCTTACCTTGAGGCTAGCCCTAAAGCTATTTCGGAGAGAACCAGCTATCTCCAGGTTCGATTGGCATTTCACCCCTACCCACACCTCATCCCCGCACTTTTCAACGTGCGTGGGTTCGGGCCTCCATTCAGTGTTACCTGAACTTCACCCTGGACATGGGTAGATCACCTGGTTTCGGGTCTACGACCACGTACTCATGCGCCCTATTCAGACTCGCTTTCGCTGCGGCTCCGCATCTTCTGCTTAACCTTGCACGGGATCGTAACTCGCCGGTTCATTCTACAAAAGGCACGCCATCACCCGTTAACGGGCTCTGACTACTTGTAGGCACACGGTTTCAGGATCTCTTTCACTCCCCTTCCGGGGTGCTTTTCACCTTTCCCTCACGGTACTGGTTCACTATCGGTCACTAGGGAGTATTTAGCCTTGGGAGATGGTCCTCCCGGATTCCGACGGAATTTCACGTGTTCCGCCGTACTCAGGATCCACTCAGGAGAGAACGAAGTTTTGACTACAGGGCTGTTACCTTCTATGGCGGGCCTTTCCAGACCTCTTCATCTACCTCGTTCTTTTGTAACTCCGTACAGAGTGTCCTACAACCCCAAGAGGCAAGCCTCTTGGTTTGGGCTAATCCCGTTTCGCTCGCCGCTACTCAGGGAATCGCATTTGCTTTCTCTTCCTCCGGGTACTTAGATGTTTCAGTTCCCCGGGTCTGCCTTCTCATATCCTATGAATTCAGATATGGATACCACTCCATTACGAGTGGTGGGTTTCCCCATTCGGAAATCTCCGGATCAAAGCTTGCTTACAGCTCCCCGAAGCATATCGGTGTTCGTCCCGTCCTTCATCGGCTCCTAGTGCCAAGGCATCCACCGTGCGCCCTTTCTAACTTAACCGTTAAAAAGAATCACTATGTGATATCTTGTCTTACTAATTGAATGTGATGTCTACTGTTATCTAGTTTTCAAAGAACACGTTTCGAAGGAATGATCCTTCAAAACTAAACAAGACAGGGAACGTTCTGTTTATAAGACCCAAGGTCTTATATTCCATAAATATCCTTAGAAAGGAGGTGATCCAGCCGCACCTTCCGATACGGCTACCTTGTTACGACTTCACCCCAATCATCTGTCCCACCTTCGGCGGCTGGCTCCTAAAAGGTTACCTCACCGACTTCGGGTGTTACAAACTCTCGTGGTGTGACGGGCGGTGTGTACAAGGCCCGGGAACGTATTCACCGCGGCATGCTGATCCGCGATTACTAGCGATTCCAGCTTCACGCAGTCGAGTTGCAGACTGCGATCCGAACTGAGAACAGATTTGTGGGATTGGCTTAACCTCGCGGTTTCGCTGCCCTTTGTTCTGTCCATTGTAGCACGTGTGTAGCCCAGGTCATAAGGGGCATGATGATTTGACGTCATCCCCACCTTCCTCCGGTTTGTCACCGGCAGTCACCTTAGAGTGCCCAACTGAATGCTGGCAACTAAGATCAAGGGTTGCGCTCGTTGCGGGACTTAACCCAACATCTCACGACACGAGCTGACGACAACCATGCACCACCTGTCACTCTGCCCCCGAAGGGGACGTCCTATCTCTAGGATTGTCAGAGGATGTCAAGACCTGGTAAGGTTCTTCGCGTTGCTTCGAATTAAACCACATGCTCCACCGCTTGTGCGGGCCCCCGTCAATTCCTTTGAGTTTCAGTCTTGCGACCGTACTCCCCAGGCGGAGTGCTTAATGCGTTAGCTGCAGCACTAAGGGGCGGAAACCCCCTAACACTTAGCACTCATCGTTTACGGCGTGGACTACCAGGGTATCTAATCCTGTTCGCTCCCCACGCTTTCGCTCCTCAGCGTCAGTTACAGACCAGAGAGTCGCCTTCGCCACTGGTGTTCCTCCACATCTCTACGCATTTCACCGCTACACGTGGAATTCCACTCTCCTCTTCTGCACTCAAGTTCCCCAGTTTCCAATGACCCTCCCCGGTTGAGCCGGGGGCTTTCACATCAGACTTAAGAAACCGCCTGCGAGCCCTTTACGCCCAATAATTCCGGACAACGCTTGCCACCTACGTATTACCGCGGCTGCTGGCACGTAGTTAGCCGTGGCTTTCTGGTTAGGTACCGTCAAGGTACCGCCCTATTCGAACGGTACTTGTTCTTCCCTAACAACAGAGCTTTACGATCCGAAAACCTTCATCACTCACGCGGCGTTGCTCCGTCAGACTTTCGTCCATTGCGGAAGATTCCCTACTGCTGCCTCCCGTAGGAGTCTGGGCCGTGTCTCAGTCCCAGTGTGGCCGATCACCCTCTCAGGTCGGCTACGCATCGTTGCCTTGGTGAGCCATTACCTCACCAACTAGCTAATGCGCCGCGGGTCCATCTGTAAGTGGTAGCCGAAGCCACCTTTTATGTTTGAACCATGCGGTTCAAACAAGCATCCGGTATTAGCCCCGGTTTCCCGGAGTTATCCCAGTCTTACAGGCAGGTTACCCACGTGTTACTCACCCGTCCGCCGCTAACATCAGGGAGCAAGCTCCCATCTGTCCGCTCGACTTGCATGTATTAGGCACGCCGCCAGCGTTCGTCCTGAGCCAGGATCAAACTCTCCGATAAATGGATCACAGGTTAAGTCCACCGCATCCTGCGGTGACACCTGTGTGACCTGCGTCGTGCAGGCCTTAGTTTGACTGACTACGCACATCGCTGTGCGATTTTATAAAAAATGAATTAACAGGTACGTTTTGTCTTGTTTAGTTTTCAAAGATCATTCAATAATGGAGCGGGTGATGAGAATCGAACTCACGACATCAGCTTGGAAGGCTGAGGTTTTACCACTAAACTACACCCGCGTGGTACTTTATATTGGCGCGCCCGAGAGGAGTCGAACCCCTAACCTTTTGATCCGTAGTCAAACGCTCTATCCAATTGAGCTACGGGCGCTTATTAAGCGACTTAACTATCATACTATCATTTGATGTTGAAGTCAAGAGGTTTTTTAAAATGTTTTTTCGAAGATCGAATCTTTTTTTAACTCGACTTTTCTTATTATACACATTTTTAAAAACTTGTAAACACCTTAGGAAAACTTTTTTGTTTTCGTTTTGTTTCGTGCTGTTCATCAGCGACGTTTAATAATATACCATGTGCAATTTCTGCAGTCAACACTTTATCTATATTTTTTTCAGATTCTTTTACGAGCTTAGTGATACGTATATTTTATCTCCTTTTACAAAGTATATAAGAAATCAATCACTAGAAAAGAAATGAGGTGTGCTATGTATTACTACAAAGAAGTGCTGATAAATATCATTAAGCCGGACAAGCCAGACCCGGCAGCTGCTAAGGTCCTGCAGGAAATATTAGGCGGACATTACGGTGAAATGCGTACGATGATGCAGTATTTTTTCCAAAGCTCTAATTTCAGAGGAAAACAGAAACAGTACCGCGATCTGCTCCGTGGCATTTTTTTAGAGGAAATTGCCCACGTTGAACTGGTGCAAAACACAATTAATGCTTTATTAGATGAATCAGGCGGTGCAGGTGTCGGCAGTCAAGGTGCAGATCAGGCACCACTTGATGAAGCGATTAAACATGCTAATCCTCATCATTATATTATTGGGGCGCAAAGTTCCCTTCCTGTTGATGCAGGAGGCAATCCGTGGAATGGGTCATGGGTGTATAACCATGGAAACTTAATTACAGACCTGCTGGATAACTTGCTTCTTGAGTCAACAGGCGTGCTGCAAAAAACAAGAATTTATGAAATGAGTTCTAACCAGACGTTTCGGGAGACTCTTGCTTTTCTGATTGTACGTGACAATGCTCACCAGAATGCGTTTGCGAAAGCGCTCGAGACATTGGGTGTTGAGTGGGCGAAGCTCTTACCCGTGCCGAATTACGACATTAATAAATATCCTGAGTGCAGAAAGTATGTTGAATTAGGCTACCACAATGCACAGTTTAATTTCAGATTGGATGAGACAAGAATCGGCGACATCTTTCAAGGAACATCTCCGAGCAGAAATGGCGGAGAGTTACAAGTAATAGAGCCTCCGGCAGGGTTCCCTGTACCAGTGCTTCCGGAAATGCCGAATGAACACAGTCCTGGGTTAGGCGATATGAATGCCTAATCAGGTATGAAGGTGCTCAAGAAATTTCTTGAGCACCTTCTGCTTCGAATTCATTCAACGATAGGCGTTAAAGAATCACCATTCCATATCTCTCCCTTATTGAGTGTCCAGCTGTGGTTATATAGACCTGATGCACCCTTGTTTGCAGCTGGGCTCCACTCATCATTCCATGCCAGAAAGTAAATGGTGTTAGGATATTTTTGTTTTATTGCATTGATCAACAGGCTGTAATCGAAGCTGCCGTTTGCATTTTGCGGGCCGACTTCTGTAAAGGCAAATGGTTTGTTAAGCGCTATTAGCTGATCGTATCCGTTAATCGAATAGGCATCTTGAAAATATGCATCTAATCCGACAATATCCACGTAAGACGCCCCCGGGTAAAAATCGGTTTTAAAATCTCGATTGGCGTCGGGAGAATAAACCCAAAGCAAATGATCAAGTCCTCTTGTGTCGGTCATATAATGATAGATTTTCTTGTAGAGCTGTTTATATAGGGAGATTCTTTCATTATCCTTTTGATTATATGATGTAAGTCCCCACCAAAACCATTCACCGTTCATTTCATGCAGCGGCCTGAACAGAACAGGCACACCTTGGTTCTCCAGTTCTTGAAGTCCGTCAGCAATTTTGCTGAGCATAGCATTCAGCCGCTTCCCTTCCGCTGTTGATGAATCTAATATGTTTTTATACTGATCGTTTGTGATCGGTGTTTTAAAATGCCCTGACTGAAAAGCCGGATTCGCCAGGTGCAAACTGATTTGCGGGATTCCTCCGCTTTTCCAATACGAAAGTAAATCGCTGTTGCAGCTTACATCAATCGAATCTTCAATATTTGCAGTTTCAAGCCACCCTCTTGCATAATCACAGCCGTAAATAGCAGGTGATTGTCCGGCAGTGCTTCGGATTCTATCAGCTTCAGCCATAGAGAATGTGTCATGACTGTACCCTCCAAACGCTCCGGAAAGGACTTTGTTTTCTGTTCGATTCGGCAGATGAGCCAGCCAGTTCATCACTGCTTTTGTTGTCTGCTGTGCATTAGGATTTACAGGCGACACAGTATGAGCTTCAATTGGTTTTGCCGTAATACAAGACGCAAGTAAAAATAAAATGAGCAAAGAGATCGTATGTTTCTTAAACAAATGCAATTCCCCCATTCATTAAGGATGAGATATCATCAACTCACACGTTCCTTCTATTGAAAACTCGCCAAATTGCGCAGGCAAAATAAAGTGTGAGCCTGCATTGTACTCATACTGAATACCATTATTTACGATTCGTCCTGATCCGCTCAGAACACTCCCCAGCAAATAGGTTTGATGAGAAGGAAAAACAGCTCGGCCGCTAATCCTCCATTTGTAAACTGAGAAATAATCCGATTGTACATAAACAGTGATCACCGCGTTACCAACTTCTTTCACTTTCGGTGTATGCACTTTATCGATATGCGGTATCGTTATGACTTCCAGGGCTTTTTCTATATGAAGAGTTCTTTTTTGGCCCTGGTCATTACAGCGGTCATAATCGTATACGCGATACGTTGTATCAGAGTTTTGCTGGATTTCAAGGACAAGGGTTCCCTCACATAAGGCATGGAGCGTACCGCTTGGCACATAAAAGAAATCTCCGGGGTTGATTTTGATTCGCCTCAGCAGCCCGTTCCAATCGCCACTTTCCATTCGCCGTTTAAAATCTTCCATTGTGCTTGCGTGATGGCCTAAAATCAGTTCTGCGTCTTTTTTGCAATCAATAATATACCAGCACTCCGTTTTTCCGAGATCGCCGTTTTCGTGCAGTATCGCATAATCATCATCAGGATGTACCTGCACGGAGAGATCCATATTGGCATCCAGCAGCTTTACCAGCAGCGGAAACACCTTTCCATCTGGAAAACCGAAAACCTCCGGATGATCCTGCCATACTTGATCAAGTGTCTTTCCTGCCAGCGGGCCGTTTTGAACAGCCGACGAGCCATGGGCATGTGCAGAAACGGCCCAGCACTCACCTGTTTTTTCTGAGGGTATCGCGTAGCCGAAGGCATCCCGAAGCTTTGTTCCTCCCCATATTCTCTTTTTAAAGACAGGCTCCAAAAATAAAGGGTGCTTCATGACCGCACCTCCCCGGAAGCTTGCTCTGCTTGTAAAGCCTGATGCGCTAAAACAAGCGTGCCGATGATTCCGGCGTTACTGCCTAAACGTGGAGGTACAATATAATCTCTTATACTATCTGATAATTCAGAAAAATCTAGGTAGCTGTTCATAATTTTCGGCACATATTGATAAATATAAGGAAACACTTGTTTCTGATTCATGACGCCGCCGCCAAGAATAATTTTTTTAGGTGCAAGGATCAAAATATACTGAGCCAGCGCTTGGGCAATATAGTACCCTTCCAGTTCCCAGACTCGAGTTATTTCTGATAAATCAGCAGCTTTTTTTCCCCAGCGCGCTTCTATGGCAGGACCGGAAGCCAGACCTTCAAAGCAATCCTTATGATACGGGCACTTTCCTTGGTATACATCATCCGGGTGCCTCCGGATATAAATATGGCCCATCTCTGGGTGTGACAGCCCCTGAAGGAGCCGGCCCTCTACAATTGCGCCCGCACCAATGCCAGTGCCAATCGTTATATACAGGCAGCTGTTGAGATCCCTCGCTTCACCAAAAAGGAATTCACCCAGCGCCGCAGCATTGACATCCGTACTAAAACCGACTGGGATTTTCATTTCATTCTTAACGGTTTGCAAAAAGGGATAGTGTCTCCAGCCCGCTTTCGGTGTGGCCGTAATGGTTCCGTATGTTTTACTGGTTTTATCGTTATTAACGGGACCAAAGGAGCCGATGCCGATAGCCTGTAAAGAAAATTGGCGAAAATATCGAATCACTTTCTCTATCGTTTCATCCGGCATCGTTGTGGGGAACTCTATCCGGTCAATGATCGTTCCATCTTCTTTACCGACAGCACAAACAAACTTTGTGCCGCCTGCTTCAATACCGCCAAGCATGCAGATGGCCTCCTTGTTGTCTCCGCAATCAGCGCCGTATGTTTACAGAAGTAACAACAAACTTGTCATGCCGATGACGTGAAAAGGAATACTCAAATGGAATGCCGTTGTCTAAGAAGCCCACATGTTCAACTTCAAGAATTGGATCATCCTGTTTGCAGCCCAAATGCTGCTGGTCAATATGATCAGATTTGCAAGCTCTGATTTTCCGATGCGTTCCGGCGATTTTGAGCTGCAGCTCGTTTGTGATGTGGTTGTAGATCGAATCATGAAGAACATCATCATTAATGCCCGGTATTAAATGAGTCGGCATATATGTTTTTTCCAAGACATAGGGCTCTCCCTCTACAATCCGAAGCCGAACGAGATAATAAACGGGTGTCTTCTGATCGATGGACAAATGGGCAGCCACTTCCTCTGTTGGAAATTGCACTTCAAACTGAATGACCTTGCTTTTAATTTCCTTATCTTTCAACAAGTTAGTCAATCCCAGAATCTCGTTGCTGACTACATGGACATGGTCATCCTGTATCGCTGATTGAATAATAAACGTGCCATGGCCCCGTTTTCTAAACAGCAGACCCTCGGCAACTAAATTATCCAAGGCCCTCTTCATCGTCATGCGGCTTGAGTTAAATTCTTTTGCAAGAGATACTTCATCAGGAATGGGCTGATCAATCGGATATACGTTATTTTTGATTCTATCTCTCATTTCATTTGCAATGATTTCGTATTTATTCATTGGTATCCTCCGGCAGCTGTTAGAGTATGATATCACATAAGCTTTTACGGATATCATAAGTTCTTTTCCCTATTTCATCAATGTTGCGGCTGTTCGTGATCTCTATTCGTCATGATGATTGCCGGAAGATCTGGATCTTTGGGAAATCTAGAAACCGTGTTGCTCAGCAACCTTTTTGAACCATTTTCCGCTCTTTTTGACGGTCCTTTCCCCGTCTTTCTCGAGGTTGACTGACACAAACCCGTATCGGTTTTTATAGGCATTTGTCCAAGACCAGTTGTCCATGAACGTCCATAAGTGATAGCCTTTTACATTTGATCCTTCCTGTATGGCACGGTGAATCCATTTGAGGTGCTCTTTCATAAATTCAATCCGGTAATCATCTTGAATAATGCCTTGTTCATCCCTGAAGCGTTCCTCGCCTTCAACTCCCATCCCGTTTTCAGAAATAAAGCACTCGATGTTCCCGTAGTTTTCTTTTAAATTGATCAAAATATCATAAACGCCTTTTTCGTAAATCTCCCAGCCGCGATGAGGATTCATTTTGCGGCCCGGCATGACGTAAGGATCAAAATACCTGTCGGGCAAAAAAGGAGCGTCGGGATTCGGAAGATGTTCTTTTGCCTTTACACGTCTCGGCTGATAATAATTCACACCCAACAGATCAACCGTATTGTGTTTGATGACCTCAAGATCTTCTTTCTTATAGCAGGGCAAAAAGCCTTCGCTCTTTAAAATCTCAACCAGCTCTTTTGGGAATTCCCCTTTGACAGAAGGGTCTAAAAAGGATCTGTTAAAAAACGCGTCTGCTATTTCCCCTGCTCTTACATCCGCCGGATGGCTGCTTCTTGGGTATGAAGGGGTCAAATTTAAGATGATGCCGATTTTTCCGTCCTGCTTCATCTCCCTGTAAGCCTGAATGGCTCGGGCACTTGATAGCATTGTGTGAAATCCGACCTGGACGGCTTCTTTAAAATCAACCTTGTTTGGATAATGAAAATCATATAAGTATCCGCCTTCTACTGGGACGATCGGTTCATTATGCGTAAACCATTTTTTCACCCGATCGCCAAATAAACGAAAGCTTGTTTTCGCATAGTTTTCATAAGCGGCAACCGTTTCTCTGTTTACCCAGCCGCCGTTTTTTTGAAGTTCCATCGGCATATCAAAATGAAACAAATTGACAAAAGGTTCTATTCCGTTCACGATCAACTCATCAATGACACTACTATAAAAATCCACGGCTTTGACATTGATCTCGCCTATTCCGTCCGGTATTAAACGCGACCAGGAAATCGACATTCGGAACGAGTTGTGGCCAAGCTCCTTCATCAGCCTGATATCTTCTTTATAGTTGTCGTAAAATCGAGATGTAGCTGCAGGCCCGACATGATCAAAAAAACGATGCGGTTCTTTTTCAAACCAATAATCCCATATATTCTGCCCTTTTCCGTCTCTATCGGCGGCACCCTCCGTTTGTGTTGCTGAAGCGGACGAGCCCCACCAAAAATCTTTCGGAAAACGATATTGTTCTGTTTGTGCCAAGTCTCTCTCCCCTTATGTCACATTTTGATACTATTATCATTTTGCTGGGCAGCTGTTTCCTGCACAGCCTGTTCCTTTTCTTTTGCCAGATTTAATTTATCCATTGCTTTCAGGAACGGAAACCATATCACGAAGACAATCAGCAGATTGACAAGCTGCATCACGCCCCCCATGATCGAGTTCGTCGCCATGATGCCATTAATGAATAATGGAACCGTCCACGGCACCGTTACACCAGTCGGAGGCGGAACGAGCCCCGCTGACATGGCCAGATAGGTGACGAGCGTAACAACCATCGGCGCCAACACCCAAGGCACAATAATGATCGGGTTCATGACAATCGGAAGCCCGAAGATAATCGGTTCGTTTACGTTAAAAATACCGGGGGCGAGGCCGAGTTTCGATACTTGCTTCATCTGCCTGCTTTTCATGAATATGAGAATGGTAAACACAATCGCAAGCGTCATCCCGGTTCCGCCCATCCCTACTGTATAAATCTCCATAAACGGTTTTGAAATAATATGAGGGATTTCTTTTCCCGCCGTGTAAGCAGAAAGGTTTTCTACTTGCAGTGTATTCCAAATCGGGTCCATCACGGAGTTGATAATAATCTGTCCGTGCAGTCCGAAAAACCAAAGGATTTGAATGAAAAACACGGCAATCAGCGTCGGGATGATACCGCTTCCAAGTCCGACAAGCGGCGCCTGAATCGCATGATAAATAACGTCGTGCATATTTGTTTTAAAAAGCTGTGTCACCAGAACGTTAATCAGCAAAAACACTGTCAATGTAATAAAAGCCGGAATAAGTGCGGCAAATGATTTTGCTACAGCAGGCGGAACACCGGCAGGCATTTTGATCGTCAGGTTTTTTTGAACAATTCTTCTGTAGATTTCACCTGAAAGAAATGCCGTAATCATGCCAAGAAACATCCCTTTTGCACCGAGACGGTCGACCGGGATAACCCCTGTAATGGCATCTCCTGTTTCCGGCTGAACGATAAATGGCGTTAAGAGCAAAAAGGATACCAAAGCGATCGCGCCGCCAAATACAGCTTCAACCTGATAGCTTTTTGACAGGTAGTAGCCTATCCCGAATACGACGAAGACAGACATAATGCCCATAGTCGCTGTGGACGCAATGCCGAAATGAGACTGAAACGATGTAAGCATTGAAGCATTCATGATTTTGTTTAAGAACGGCAGGTTCGTTAACACCACAAAAATGGAACCGAATATCGTAAGCGGAAAAGCCAGCATGAATGCATCACGCAGCACTTGCAAATAGCGGTTATTGTTTAACCTCCCTGCAATTGGAACAAGGAATTGGCTGATTTTCTCGAACACCCTATCCACCCCGATTTTTTTTATAGATTCTTTGTTTTAAAGAGATCAAGCAGTTCTTTCACTAATTCTTTCATGGTTAATGTTGACATCAGATGATCCTCCGCATGCATGAGCAGCAAGGAGAAAGCCGCCTCTTCCCCGCCGGATTCTTTCTGTATCATTTGAAAGTGAATGTCATGGGCTGCGGATAAATCCTGCTCAGCCTTGGCAATGAGGGCATCCGCCTCCTCCTTGTTCCCTTCCTTATAGGTGCGCAGAGATTGTATGATGGAGCTTCGGGCATTGCCGCTGTGCAGGATAAGCTGAAAACTGATTTGTTCGTCAGTTAAATTCGTGATTTTCATCTGTTCCATTATTGATTCTCCATTAAGGACAATGCTTGCTCATACGCTTTTTTGCCATCTGCCATTCCGTAGGCCATCATGTCAATGACTTCAACCCGAATGTTGTATTGATCCGCCTCTTTTTGGAGTTCGCTTTTCAGAAAGCTCATTTGCGGGCCGATCAAAACGGCATCTGCTTTTCTCATATCTTCTTTCGCCTTATCTTGGCCGACTGCCCAAATCTCCGCTTCCTCTCCGATGGATTGTGCGTATTCCTTCATTTTTGTCACCAATAAACTGGTAGACATTCCTGAACTGCACGCCAGTAATATTTTTTTCAACTGCTATCCCCCCTTGTGATTAAAACGCTTACAATTTTTATTATAGTCATTATTTTTTAAATGTCTATACTTTTAAAAAATAAATATAATCATTTACTTGTCCGGTTCATCGATTTGTAAATTTTTCTATGGAAGATTCATTCATAATGTGATACACTCATCAACAGAAACGAATCAATTAAATAGCTATTATCACTTGTATAACCTCAATAATATGGTTTGAGGGTGTCTACCAGGAACCGTAAAATCCTGATTACAAAAATTGTTTATGACATTTTTTGTAATCAGGATTTTTTTATTTGTCAAAACTTTTAAGTAAAGGAGTTTGTTATGAATTTTAAAGTTTTCCTACTTGCAGCTTCTACGATTGCAGTCGGATTGGTTGAGTTAATTGTGGGAGGAATTCTTCCTCAGATCGCAAATGATTTAGACATTTCCATTGTCTCAGCCGGGCAGCTGATCAGTGTGTTTGCGCTGGGATATGCAGTGTCAGGGCCGCTGCTTTTGGCATTGACTGCGAAGATTGAGCGGAAGCGTTTATATTTAATTGCCTTATTTGTTTTCTTCCTAAGCAATCTTGTCGCCTATTTCAGCCCTAATTTTGCAACACTGATGGTATCTAGGGTATTGGCAGCAATGAGTACAGGGCTGATTGTTGTGCTCTCTTTAACGATTGCCCCGAAAATTGTAGCGCCTGAATACAGAGCCCGCGCAATCGGAATTATTTTTATGGGATTCAGCTCCGCTATCGCATTAGGCGTGCCGCTCGGAATCTTAATCAGCAACTCCTTCGGATGGCGCATTTTGTTCCTTGGCATCGGCCTGTTGGCACTGGTCTCCATGCTGATTATTTCAATCTTCTTTGAACGAATACCGGCGGAGAAAATGATTCCTTTCCGGGAACAACTCAAGACGATTGGCAATCTGAAAATCGCGAGTTCACACCTCGTCACGATGTTTACATTAGCTGGCCACTACACGCTATACGCTTACTTTGCGCCGTTTTTAGAAGAGACTCTTCACCTGAGCTCTTTCTGGGTCAGCATTTGTTATTTCCTTTTCGGGATATCTGCTGTATGCGGAGGCCCTTTCGGAGGAGCGCTTTCTGACCGGCTTGGTTCCTTTAAGAGCATTTTGCTGGTGACCGGTTCCTTTGCCATCATTATGTTCTTACTGCCGCTGTCTACAGCGTCTATGATTTTCTTTTTGCCTGTCATGGTGATTTGGGGTCTTCTGAGCTGGAGCCTCGCCCCGGCTCAACAAAGCTATTTAATTGAAATTGCACCAGATTCGTCTGACATTCAGCAAAGCTTTAATACATCTGCCCTCCAAGTCGGAATTGCCCTTGGCTCAGCCATTGGCGGTGTTGTTTTGGATCAGACGGGTACTGTTGTCTCAACGGCATGGTGCGGCGGATCGATTGTCATTATCGCTGTCCTGTTTGCCTTAATTTCGTTAACAAGACCTGTTCAGACAGTTAAAAAATCCTCCTTGTAAAAGGAGGATTTTTTATTATTTAGCTGAAAGCTCGTCTTCGGTCACCCATTTGTGGTTTTTCACTTTTCCACCGCTCGTTGTCGATGTATAGTCAACCATGTATACGGTTGTTTTTTCGGAGGAGTCGATCTCGGCTGTTGCTCCCTTCATGCCTTTCATATGAGAAGCCTCTAAAATCACCTGATCTCCAGGGTTTAATGTTTTATCTCCCGCGTCTTTGATTTCTTCTTGGATTACCCATTTATGATGATCTACGCGCTGCCCTCCGTTTGTCGGAGTGTAAGAGACAACATACGCCGTTGTGTCATAGGCTCCTGTCACTGTAGCCTCGGCACCTTTCATGCCTTTCATATGAGATGCATTGATGACCACTTGGCTTCCTACTTTATATTTCGGATGTTTAGATTCCTGTAATCCCTCTGGTACGTCAGCTGATCCGGAATGCTCCATTTCTTCATGTGATGACGAATCTGAATGATTTTCATGAGTGTTTTCTTTTGTGCTATTGTTATTGCCGCAAGCTGATAAAACAAAAATAAGAGATAACATCAGAATTCCCAGTGCTTTTTTAGTAATTTTCATGTTCATTCTCCTTTGGTTCATTTTTTACTGTGATTTTTGCCCGCAGACAATAAAATCGCATATCTGCAAGCAAACATGCTCTTCGATAATACTATACCCCCGAATGGTATGTAAATACGCTGATATTCTCATAAAACGTTCCCACAGTTTGTCCTATTCCCCTTGGTTGGCATAGTCAAACATGAAAAAAGCCGCTGTTACGCGGCAATTAGTGATGTAACACTTTTATATACACACCTTTTTTTGCTTTTTGATAAGCGGCCTCTCCCATTTTTCTGACGTTTTCGGATACAGCTGATGCTTTGACCCATTCGTCATGATGAAAAATGGATGGATCGATGAGGCGCATTTTCTTCTTTTGATGGAAATCGTACTGAATGTTATCTTCTTTTACTTGGATGCGGGGATGAATATGTTTAAGCAAGCTCAGTACTTCTTTATTTTTTGATGCGTGCAAGATGTCGAGTACCTCTTGATCCGTTTTCAGCAGATCTTCTGCGGATATGACATTATGCTGTAACGCAGCCTTCAACGTTTGTGCTAAATATTCATACCCATATACATTCACGGGATTCAAAAAGAAATCTATCACCTCCATGTAATACACCCGGACAAACCATTCGGCAGCTTCGATTCCATCCGGAAACATCCTTCCGTTTCTCACAATGAGGTGATCCAAAAAGGTTTGTGCTTCGCTCAGACTAATGTGCCCATATCGGTACATGTCCCGCAGCGTATAGTCTGTCCGATCGGCACAGAGCTCTGGTGCGGGCTGTTCCAGCAATGTCCATCTCGTATCGTCTGATAAAAGTTCTTCAGCATCATAACCGTGTTTTTCTAAAATTCCCGGAATCTCAGAGTGAACAATGACTTGTTGAAAGATATTTTCATGGTAGTCTTCCGCTTCATTTTCAAAGACAACATCGATTACATGGGAAAAAGCCGTGTGTGATACGTCGTGAAGCAGGCCTGCTATCTGCTCTTCTATCGTTCCTCCCAGCTTTTTGATGAGGAGCATCACGCCGATAGAGTGCTCATACCGGGTCACATCCCACTTTCGATTGACTAAAAAGCTTGCTCCGCCTTGGTAGATTCCTTTTAATCTTTGTACCGGCGCGCTCTTGATAAGCTCTTCCAGCACCTTGTCTATATGGTGCTGCCCATAAATGACATCGTTGATTTCCATGCCGTCACCTCAACATCTTTTTAGTTATTGTTATATATGATATTACACATTTTCTAAAAGGAGGATGAGGATTATCTCAAGCAGTGAGTTGTCGAAACATACGATAACCGATTTTTTTGCCAAGCATTGAGAGTCACCCGAGATGGTGATTTCCAGCGGCATTTTTCGATGTGATGAATTAGATGGCTATGCCGCTGTAGATGAGGGTGGCGAAATCATCGGTTATATTACATACGTGATACATGGAAAAGATTGTGAAATCATTTCATTAGATAGTATCATTGAAAAGAAAGGAATCGGCACAGCTTTCCTACAGCAGGTTGAAGAGACGGCTAAACATGCAAGGCTTATCACAACGAATGATAATGTACATGCGATGGCGTTTTATCAAAAGAGAGGCTATCAATTCGCCGCATTGTTTCCGAATGCAGTTGAAGAAGCGAGGCGACTCAAGCCGGAGATTCCCGAGAAAGCTGAAAACGGCATTTTGATTCGGGATAAAATTCTTTTTTCAAAGGTAATTGATTAAACGAATAGGAGTTTTTTATGTCCAGTCATTATAAATATCCTCTTATTTTCACGGCTTCCCTATTATTGGCTTTCTGCTTGATCTTTTTTTCCTATCAGCTGATTCATTATGTGCGATTGGAGTATCCGAACTGGCAGGGAGAAAGCAAAGATCGGAATTGGGAAGCTGTTTTCACAAAAAATGAAGATGCACCGAATGAATACAGCGGCAATCTTTATTGGATCGGTGATACAGATAAAGCAGACAGCACTTATGTGGAATCACTGATTGTAAAAAAAGATGATGAGGTTCTACTGAGCTCTGATACAGAAATCCCCATACGAGATTATTCCGGCGGCACTTCTCGCGATGGAAGCGCAAAAGAGGAGTCCGTTTCTTTTTTAGAGCGAATAGATGAACATGAGCTTGAAGGCCATGATATTACGATTGAAGTGAAATGGAAGCAAGGTAATCATTATTCCGCAAGTCAGTTTACCCTTAATGAAAAGACCTTATTTGATTAAAAGCAGGGATTCTCATAGAGATCCCTGCTTTCTGCTTACAAATCATCCGGTAAATGATATAGATACATCTTTAAAGCATCTGTATGTCCATTTAATACAGCTACTGTTTTTGAATGGGGACTTGTATAAATCATCGGCTTATCTTGTTCACCCATTCTCTCATTGACCTGAAAAGCCAGTCTCTCTTTATGAATCGAAAATTGTGCATTGACCCCCTCCTTATTCCCTCGGGCATCCAGCCTTACCCATTTTCTAACAGAAGAAAGATATACAGCGTTTAAAGCATGAATGCAATAACCTTTGTCCGGCGTATCGAACAGCATTAATCTTTGATAACAGAATCCTGTTGGAATTCCTTCTCCGCGCAGTAAGGCAGCGAAAAGATTTGATTTGGCATAGCAAATCCCCTCTTTGAATCTCAGAACATCTGAAGCATGACAAGTAACTCGTTTGCTTTGAATATCCCATGAATGTGATATTTCATCCCTTACGAACTCAAAAGCAATTTTCGCTTTGTCCATTTCTGTTTGAGATGAATGAAAAAGTTCAGCTGCCTTCTCCTTTATCATGGGATGGGAATAATCAACTTCTTTCGACTCACAAACATAATCACTCAGCCGGCCTGATTCACAAATCATCTTCACTTAACCCACTCCCTTTTCCTCAATTTTCCGTCATCCTCTTATTCTTGTAAATCCAATCTTTAAAATCGATTAACACTAGCTTAACAGTTTAAAAATATAATGGGGTTGTCATTGAGATTCATCTATTTTTAGGAGGTTATCCAGTTGAAAAAATTCCCGAAGAAATTACTGCCTATCGCGGTTTTATCATCTATTGCGTTCAGCAGCTTAGCCAGCGGCAGTGTGCCTGAAGCCAGCGCCCAGGAAAAGAAAAAGGGGAATCAAGACGAAATTAAGAATGTTATCGTTCTGATTGGTGATGGTATGGGTGTGTCCTATACGTCTGCTCATCGCTATTTAAAAGATAATAAAAAGACAAAGTTTGTAGAGCCTACCGCTTTTGATCAATACCTTGTCGGCCAGCAGACGACTTATCCTGAAGATCCAGAACAAAACGTAACAGATTCTGCATCTGCAGCAACGGCTATGTCAGCCGGGATCAAAACATATAACAATGCGATTGCTGTGGATAACGATGGTTCAGAAGCCAAAACAGTACTTGAAGCCGCGAAAGAGAAAGGAAAATCAACAGGACTTGTGGCCACTTCAGAAATTACACACGCCACTCCGGCCTCTTTCGGTTCACACGATCACAGCCGAAAAAATATGAACTCGATTGCCGATGATTATTTTGATGAAATGGTCAACGGCAAGCACAAAATTGATGTCCTTCTAGGCGGAGGAAAAAGCAACTTTGACCGGAAGGACCGCAATTTGATCAAGGAATTCAAAAAAGCGGGATACAGCTATGTGGATAACCGCAAGGACATGCTGAAAAATAAAGACAGCCAAGTTCTCGGCCTATTCGCTGACGGCGGCCTGCCTAAAAAGATTGACCGCACGAAGGACATTCCTTCATTAAAAGATATGACAAACACAGCGATTAAAAAATTAAGCAGGGATAAAGACGGATTCTTCCTCATGGTGGAAGGCAGCCAGATTGACTGGGCGGGGCATGACAATGATATCGTCGGCGCCATGAGTGAAATGGAGGACTTCGAACAAGCTTATAAGGCGGCTCTTGATTTCGCCAAAAAGGACAAGCACACATTGGTTGTGGCAACGGCTGACCACTCGACCGGCGGATACTCCATCGGTGCAGACGGCATCTACAACTGGTTCAGTGAACCAATTAAAGCCGCAAAACGCACACCTGACTTTATGGCAGAAAAAATCGCTGACGGCGCAGATGTTGAAAAAACATTAAAAACGTATATTGACCAAAAGAAATTGGCTTTAACTGAATCAGAAATCCAATCTGTTAAAAAAGCCGCAAAATCGAAAGAAGTGCTTGAAATCGATAATGCGATCGAGGAGATTTTCAATAAACGCTCTCACACTGGATGGACGACAGGCGGACATACTGGTGAAGATGTTCCCGTCTATGCGTACGGACCGTCTAGTGAGACATTTGCCGGCCAAATCGATAATACACAAATCGCTAAAAATGTCTTCAAGGCTTTACAATACAACATTAAGATTAACGATAAGTAAAAGAATACAAGGTGTCCCGTTGCTTGTATGAAGTAACGGGCTCTCTTTTTAATGGAGGAATCATCATGAAAAGAATTCTTTCAATTTTTGTTTTTGCCATCGTGCTTGCGGGCTGCTCATCGAACGCCAATACAGAAAAACAAAGTGCGGGCGGAGAGCAAGCGGTAAAAGCCACACCGCAAAGCACATCATCTCAAAAAGACAGTATAGATGAGTATCAGCCTAATTCCCAAGTAACTGATGACCGGTCATTGCTGAAGGTTGGCCAAACGTTTTCTGATGACAAGGGAAAAGCTGTTTTAAAGGATATCAAGCAAGTGAATCAAACCTATCAGATTGGCGACGTGGAGTTAACAGTAAAAGAAATGAAGCTGATCCATTTGCGTCCGGATTACAGCATGATTGATTATTTTCATGTGTTAACACATGATGAAGAGTTTGATTTCGTTAAGGTCTTCGTTGACATTAAGAACACATCTTCTAAGAAAGTAAATGTTGCGCCGATTGCCTTGATGAAAACAAATACAGGGGAAACCTTTGATTGGAACAAAGACATTTATCTTGAAGAGTTAAATGGCGAATTGGAAGGCGGAGCCGAAAAGTCCGGAAATCTCGGCTTTATTGTGAACGCATCAAGCGGCCATGCACATGACGAAGATGCTGATGATAAGAAGAAAGAAAAAGAGATCAAGTGGATCGAAATCACAACAAGTGACGTCTTTGACCACAACCATAAGAAAATCAGTGATGCTCAAAAAATCAAAATCAAGTTTTAAATGAAGAACTCCCGTACCAGATACGGGAGTTCTTTGCTTATTTGTTTTTTTGACGAATGAATTCATCAATCCGCTCCATCACTTCATCCATATTCATAGACTCTTGGAAGCTTTGATTGATTTTTTTAATACCTTCCGTATATTGATCGTGATGCAAAACCTCATCTACGCCCTGTTTTAATTTTTGTACATCGACTTCATCTTTAGAAATGACATAGCCTGCATGGAGTTCAGAGAGACGCTGCGCCACCATCGGCTGATCCTTGTCATGAGGCATGACAACCAGAGGCACATTGAAATGAATGCCTTCATTTACGCTGTTCATTCCGCCGTGTGTAATGAACACATCGGCATGCTCCAGCACTTCCAGCTGAGGGACATATGGGGCGATGATAAAGTTTTCCGGCGCCTTCTTTAATTTGGTCAGGTCCGCTTTTTCTCCGGCAGCGATGACGACTTTTCCGTTAAAGCCAGAAAATGCATCAATACAAAGGTTGAAAAATTCCTCCGTATTGTCCAGAACAGTCCCCATTGAAATATAAATGACCTTTTCATCTTTTAACTGTTCAATCGGGAAATCTGATTTTTCCGCTCTCTTTGGAAAGCTGGGGCCGATAAACAGACATTCATCCCCGAAACGATCGCTTTCAGGCTGAAAATAACGGCTTGTATACACTACATTCAATTCCCCTTTATTGTTCATGAATTGAACCAGGTTTTTCGGGGCAACACCGTACGTTTCTTTCATTTTTGCCAAAAGGTCTTCGCACTCTTGATCCAACTCAAGCGGGGCTCCAGAGTCAGGATGCAGCGGCAGGATTTTCAGATGCTCTTCGCCAAACAGGAAGGACGCTGATGAAGCAACCCCTGGAATATCTAAGTAATCCCTCACCAATTCCCCCGCGCCGAATTTATCATAATACACAAAATCAAATTGAATGCTCTTAGATAAGTCTTTCACAATTTGTAAAATATCCAGCGAGGTTTTGATATGGATTTTCAAGAATTCAAGAATGCCATTGGGCGAACCGACATGAATAGGTGTTGTTCGCAGCAGATCCCGGTGAAGATGGACAGTTGCTCCCGCCGCTTCTAATCGTTTTTTGTATTTTTCAGTGGAAATATAATGGACGTCATATCCCTTATCAGAAAACGCTTTTGTGATGCCTAAGGTAGGATTCACATGGCCTTCCGCAGGAAAATTTAAAATCAATACTGTCTTCATTTAGACAACTCCCTCTCACATCGTATTCTGAATCTTTGTTTGATCAGACTACTACTAATCGTAAAATGGAGACGTAATCCCACGCAAGGGACAAATGATTGAACTATTCTGCTCCTCTAGACTGAAGCAAAAAAAGACACCGAGCCCTGGTGCCTTTTTTTATACCTTTCTGATCGTAAAAAATTTCCGCAGAAGCCATGGGCCTGGCGTGAAGCCCAAGGTTAACTGCCAAGCGCCTATAGCCTGCAACCGGTATTCGCGGACGATCTGCATCTTCCGGCTCATGCTCCTGACATCTTCAAACCATACCTCATGCGTTCGCCCCTGCTGATCACTGTACCGGAAAAACGGTGATTGATATTCTGCTGAATATTGTATCGGGGTTTGGTACCTCATCGCTGTTTTGATTGCGTTTTGATTTGAAATAGCTGAAGCAACTGTACCCGGCTGGTACGGGATGATCCAGTCGTACCCGTAGAGCGGAACTCCGATAATGATTTTTCTGCTCGGCACCTGCGCAATCGCAAACTCAATGGTTCTCCTGATCTCAGTAATCGGTGCTACAGGGCCCGGCTCACTTCCGGCATGATGCCAATCATAAGCCATGATAAACATATAATTGACAACCGCTCCTATTCCTCCGTAATCGTAGCCTCTCAACCATGGGATATTATCGCTTGTTTTTGCCGGAACAGCTATCGTCAGCACATACCCTCCCGCCTGAAGACGATCTCTCAGCTGACGTAAAAAACCAGTGAAAAGATCACGATCCGCGGCGCTCACCTGTTCAAAATCGATTGTGACACCGCCATATCCCCTTGTGGAGACTAAGTAATAAATATTGTTAACTAGATTGGTTCTTGCTGTCGGATTGTTCAAGACTTGGTGAACGAGTTCTGTACTGAAGCCTTCTGATGTAAGGTTTGTTATGGTGGCAAGCGGCGTCACTCGTCTTTGCCATGTTGTCTCAATAGCGGCCGCATCATTCAGTTGGTTTGCAATGTCGCCGTTAGGTGCAATATGGTATTCGAAAATTGAAATCGAAGACGAGTATGGTGCATAATCATTGATTAATTCCCGATCGAGGTCAGGGTTTCGGAGGACGTAAAAACTTAACGTTCCCGCAATGTAATTTGAGATAGAAGGAATCGTTATTTTCGCTCCCGCTTGTAATGCATTTGGACTGATGCCAGGGTTTGCGGCCCGCAGTCGCTCTAAGGGAACAAACGCTTTTGCCGCAATGGCGGTCAGCGTGTCTCCCGGCTGGACTGTATATACATAAAGAGGGATAAGAAGAGCCTGCCCCGGCACGATATTCGTTTCGTCTAACCCATTCACACCCCGGATTTGATCAACAGAAGCACCGTAACTTCTGCCTATGGAAAACAAAGAATCACCAGGCCGGACGATATGGATAAACATGTTTAACCCCCATTATTCGTTAATAAATCCATCATAAAATGTTATTAACGGGAGCCCTTTTATATGTTTGTGAAAACAAAAAAACCAAGGAGCAGCTCCCCTTGGTACTGTATCACGCAAATCAATTCTCTTTTCCTTCTTCAAGCACTCGCTTCAAATGCTCACAGTCATGATTGAAATGAGCCATCACATACTGTTTGGCTGCTTCCTTGTTTTTCTTTTTCACTTCTTCCAATATGTTGCGGTGCTCACTCAGTATCGTTTCTGCACGGTGGTCGCCAGTATAATTAAGGATTCTGCAAAAGTGAATCAGATCATTTACATGCTCAAGCAAATTTTTCAAATGTCTGTTATGGCTAAAATCAACAAGCAGCTCATGAAACTTTTGGTTTAAATGGATGATTTCCGTATCTTCCATTCCGTTGTGAATGGCTTTTTCTGTTTCTTCAAGCTGTTTTTCAAGCATGACAAGCTCTTTCTCATCCGCTTCGTCTATGACTAACTCGACTGCCAGCTGCTCCAGCGGAATTCTGATTTTATAAATCTCATCTACATCTTTTGCCGTTAACGACGTGATAGAAAATCCATTTCGGTCATCTGCTTTTAACAAACCGTCTTTCTCAAGCAGCCGCATGGCCTCTCTTATCGGAGAGCGGCTGACGCCAAAGCTTTTCGCCAGCTGTGTTTCATTTATCCGTTCCCCCGGCTTAAAAGTCCCGTTGAAGATCATTTTTTTCAGCTGGTTATAAAATTGCAGGTAGTAAGGAGTCGGTTTGTCTAATTTAAAATCGTCCATATATAATACCTCTTTTGAATATATTCAGGGGCTTTTCTTTATCAAAATCATATAACAGATGGTAATGGGAAGCAACAAACTGCCTTGTCAGATCTCAGAATTTGAGGTACGATATGTTTGCTGAACGACGGTCGACGGACTACTGGCAACCGAAAAACTGTCATGTTTTTCTTCGTCAATAGGACACTATACCTCCGCCAGAATAGCGCACTATTACTTTTTTAGATCTTTTCAATGGAGGAAAAAATATGCTCATTATTCTTGTTATGTTTCTTCTCGGAATTATTTTAGGCTTTATTGGTGCCGGAGGAGCAGGCTTTGTCATTGCTCTTTTAACGCTTCTTTTCCATATCCCGATTCATACGGCTTTAGGCACTTCTCTCGCTGGCATGGCTTTTACAAGCTTATCAGGGGCATACAGCCATTATCGCGAGGGCAACATTCAAATGAAAATCGGCTTAATAGTCGGATGCTTTGCTGCGGTTGGCTCATTTTTCGGCGCCAAGCTGACATCTTTCATTCCGGCTGATTTGCTTCATTATTTGACGGCGGGAATGTTATTTTTATCAGCGATTCTCATTTTAATCAGATTATTTCTTTTAAAAGAGAAGGCTCAAGTGAATCAAAGCTCTCTTTCAACGTATACGAGAGCGGTCATCTTAGGAATTGTAGCAGGCGTTCTTTCCGGCACATTCGGCATCGGGTCGGCGCCTTTTATTCAAATCGGTTTAATGATTATGCTGAACCTGTCCATCCGCCATTCTGTCGGAACGACTATGCTTGTGATCATCCCTCTCGCTATAGGAGGAGGCATCGGATATATCACAGAAGGATTTGTCGATTATGTATTGCTGATCAAGGTTCTTGTCGGCACAATGTGCGGTGCCTATGTAGGCGCGAAATTCACCAACCTCATGCCAAAGGTGGTCTTAAAATCAGCCATCTTCTTGACTCCTGCGATTGCGGGCCTGCTGTTGTTATTCTAAATAAAATAAAGAAACCTGACGTCAGGGACTGACCCCCGTTTTTGAGACAGGGATCAAAACACCTTTTAAACAGCCAATTGCCGATAGTTTATCGGTGATTGGTTGTTTAGTTTCGTTTGAATACGAATATTGTTATAATAGTGAATGTATTCTATGACAGTGCGTTCTACGATGGCGGTCGTAGTTCGATCAATGCTGTTAAGATAGAACGTTTCAGACTTTAGTGAGGAATGAAACGATTCGATGGAGGCATTATCAGCGGGCGTCCCTTTGCGGGACATGCTCATGGTAATGCCTTTTGTGTTAACAGCTTTTTGATACTCGTAAGATGTATACACAGAACCTTGGTCACTATGTAACACGCAGTTCTCAGGCAGTGTTGGCAGCTGATCAAGTGTGTCTAAGACAAAGTCTGTGTCCTGCTTATCGCCAATCGTAAAAGCAATCACTTCTCCATTGTATAAATCTAATATACTGGAAAGGTACAATTGTTTCTGTCCATAAGGCAAATATGTGATGTCCGTTACTAGTTTTTCAAGAGGGCGATCAGATTTAAAGTTCCGATCCAATATATTATCGACCACGGCATATGGCTGCCCATTCTTCTTGCGCTTTTTCACCTTAACCTTGCACTGCCATTGATTTTTCTGCATAATACGTTGAACCGTTTTATGGTTAATACGCATTCTCTTTTTTAGTATGGCTGTGATTTTTCGATATCCATATCGATACCTGTGCTCTCGGCACAACGTGCCGATTTGTTTTTCCAAATGGCGCTTGGGATAATCTTTCGTCAGATTCTTCTTCCAACGATAATAGGACGCTCGAGAGATACCTAAATGAATACAGATATCCTGCACGGTCATTGTGCTGTGCAATACTTCTACAAGTTCGACTGACGTTTCGCTATCAACTTCCTTTCCAATTCGTTGTACTTTTTTAAAACTTCATTCTGTTGTCTCAGATAACGGTTCTCTGCCAGCAGTTTCTCTAATTCGGAAGAATACTCTGGACCTTTTCCGTAAGTGTATTGCTTTCCAACAGGCTGTTCGAATCGATGTATATCCCCAGCCTTATGCCATCTAACCCATGTCTGAACCTGTGTCTTATACTTAATATTCAATTTCTGCATGATCTCTTTCATAGGCACGCCTGCCAATCTCATTTCTACAGCCTGCTGTTTCACTTCAACCGGATAACTCACTCTTGTCCTCATAGAAAAAACACCTCCAAGTCTAATTTCGGATAACAATCATCCGTTTTCAAACTTGAAGGTGTTTTTATTTGTCTCATCTTATGGGGTCAGTCCCTCATGTCAGGTTTTTTTATGAGTTTTGCTCTGCTCGTTCTTTCGTTAATCCAAAAAACGCCAGTGCGCCGATGACCGCTGTCACAAACATGATCGCTCCCATCGGAATGGCTGTCGTCTCGTTAATGCCTACAAGCGGCGACACGATCGAACCGAGGAGCAGCGGGAGCATTCCGAGCAGCGCACTTGCACTTCCGGCACGGTGCCCCTGCCTCTCCATGGCAAGCGTAAACGTGCTGGTCAGAACCATGCCGATCGTAATCATGTAAATGAAAATAGATATGACTAATGTAGCGAGAGGGCCGTGAATCATGGTCATGGTCAAAAGCACAGCAGTCGCAATCATAGCCGTAATGACCGCCATGCGAAGCAAGCTCTTTTCATGAATGATTCCGCCAAAGCGCCCGATAATAAAGCTGCCCGATATAATTGCCAGGCCGTTAATGCCGAAAAGAATACTAAACACCTGAGGCGACACTCCATAGATATCCTGGTATACAAAAGGCGTACCGGACACATATGCAAAGCTTCCCCCATGAATAAACCCGACCGTTAACGCGTACCCCATAAAGGATCGATCCTTCAGCAGGCTGCCCATCGTTTTAACAGATGTTCCGATTGAGCTTGGAATCCGTTTTTCTGGCGGCAGCGTTTCTTTTAACCTCAATGCAATCAGAAGAACAAGTAAAAATCCGATGATCGTTAGCACGTGAAAGATCGTATGCCACGTTGCGAACGGCAAAAGTAAAATGGCACCGCCTGTCATTGGCGCAACCATTGGCGCAACGGCTGTAATGACCATTAACAGCGAGAAAAATTTAGAAAGCTCTCTTCCGGTAAACACATCGCGGACAATTGCGCGAGACAGCACAAGCCCTGCGGAAGCGGTAAATCCCTGTAAAAAACGCGCAGCCACTAATGTTGTAATATTGGGCGACAGCGCACAAAACAGAGAAGATAATGCAAATAAAAAAATACAGATTAATAGCGGTTTCCGTCTTCCCTGCGCGTCACTGACCGGCCCGACAATCAGCTGGCCGATCGTAAGCCCGACCAGACAGGCTGTTAAACTTAACTGTACAAGTGAAGCACTTGCTGATAAATCATCCGCGATTTCAGGAAAACTTGGCAAATACATATCTATATTAAGCGGGCCCAATATAGCAAGCATGCCGAGCAGAAACGCCAATGCCAAGCGTTCTTTTCCAGTTGGATTGTGCAGCATGTTATCAAACCTTCCCTTCAACCTAGTCCCTTATATAAAATCGATGTCAACTCCAGCGGTGGATTGGAGCTGTAAAACATTTGTATATTGTATCATAACTTTCAGCCTGTGAAAGCAGCTTTAAAGCTTGAACGAAAGACACAAAAAGATCAGGGTCTTCTGCCCTGATCTAGTGAGTTCCGCTCCTGTTGTACTATACCCATAATCGCAAACCCGCCATAAGAAGAACACCGCTGATCACAGTAATGGATAAACTTTTTGTTTTCATCGCAATCAAGAGAGTCGGGATCAAGATGACGGCTGCGGGCCAATTCAATTGAAGAGAATCATTAGACTGAATCATACAATCCTTTACGACAAGCGCTGTCAATATACACACCGGCACATAGGAAAGCCACTTGAGCACGGGCTCCGGCAAAGTAATATTCCGAACAACTAAAAAGGGAATGATGCGGGGAATCATTGTGACCAGCGCACAGCCGATAATCACCATCAAGATGTATGTATTGATACTCATTTATCCGTCACCACCCCGATTGTGGCTACGATGAACGTTGATATGATGACCGCAAGATGAGACGGCATAAAGAAAGAAAACACAACCATGGCAATCACCATATAGATAATGAGAGATACATAATGTTTAAGCTTCGCCGACACAACATGTTCTAGTTGAAGAACCAGCAGCGCTAAAAACATAGCCGTCACCGCAAAATCTAGTCCGAACGATTCCGGATGGGTAATCCACTTGCCAAAAACAGCACCCGCCGCACAAGACAGCACCCAGCACGCATATGCTGTAAGATTTAAACCGAACATCCAGCGATCGTTAATCGGCTCGTTTTTGACAATCTTATTTGAAGCGACACCAAACGATTCATCTGTGACCATCATGCCGATTCCTACATTTTTCGCCAGTGAATACTTTGAAAAATGAGGAGCGAGCGCGGCACTTAATAGAAAATTCCGTAAATTCACGATAAACGTAGTCAGAATAATGGCGGACATCGGGCTGTTCGCCGCTAACAATGCACACATAATGAATTGGGCGCCGCCTGCAAAAACCAATCCTGACATGAACACAATTTCCATCACGCTTAAATGCGACGCAACCCCCACGATTCCGAGAGCTAAGCCTACACTAATGTAACCGACCAGCGTCGGAACACAATCTTGAAACCCCTGCAGGAATGTTGGCTCGTCAGTTTTTGCATGAGTCATTTCTTTTTCAGATATCATTCTGTTCTCCTCCTCGTCTAACATATTATACACACGTATGTTATAACTGACAACAAAATGTGATAACAGACTTCCATATGTTATAATAAAGCGAATATTGACGTAAGGAGATACATGTATGGATGATATCCAAGCCATTATCGCAATGAATCTAGTCAAGCTTAGAAAAAATAGGAACCTGACTCTTGATCAAGTTTCTGAATTAACGGGTGTCAGTAAAGCGATGCTCGGACAAATCGAAAAAGGGAAATCAACCCCGACTGTCACCACGCTATGGAAGATCGCAAACGGGCTTCAAGTATCCTTTTCTGTATTTCTGAAAGAAGACAAGCCGAAAGTTAGAAAAATCAATCTGCAGGATATCGAACCTGTTACAGATAATGAAGAAAACTACAGCGTCTATCCTTTTTTCCCCTACAATCCTGAAACAAAGTTTGAAATTTACGTTGTTGATCTGAAACCTGGATGTATACATGAAGCAAAAACACATTTAGGAGAAGAATATATTTTAATTAAAGAAGGCGAATTAACAGTCATTCTGCAGGGTCAGGAGCATATGCTCTCCTCTGGAGACGCCTTGCAGTTTACAGGGGCAACCCCGCACAGCTACATCAATTCATCTGAAGAAACGGCCAGTTTTTTTCTGCTGATGTACTATCCGGAGCCGCAAGGATGACTAACAACCTCCCAGTTAAATACGCTGGGAGGTTTTTCGAATATGCAAATGGCTTGCAAGATGAAATCAATCGTTGTATATTAGTTGACGAGTCAATCATTGATATATCAATTAATAGTTTTGACAAGAAGGAAGGGATGGGTTTTGGCGTCATTTTGTTCAGAGGAAGCCGAGGTTTTATATCAGCTGCAAGGCGTGAACAAGGTGATTGGCGTGAAGTTCGAGGCATGCACGGGCATCAGCCAATCTCGTTTGGAATTGCTGACATTGCTTTATCATGCAGATGAGATCAGTCAAAGCGACCTTCAAAAGAAAGTAAATATTGATAGCGCCGCCGTTACTAGACACCTGAAACAGCTGGAAGCCAAAGGCATGGTATCAAGACGGCGCAAGCCTGAAGACAACCGCATCACCCTTGTTCGGTTAACAGACCAAGGAAGAGAGCGAATCGAGTCTTCGAAGAAAGAAAAGGAGCGTTTCATGAAGGAAATGCTCGCAAATGTAAGTGCAGACGAGCGCCGCCTGCTCATTGACGTGCTGGCGCGTATGCGGAACAACATAGACAATATTGAAGCATAAGAGGAGTGTATCAACATGATCAAAACAAACGATTTTATGGAGATTATGAAAGGCCGCCGTTCTATTCGCAACTATGATCCGACAGTGAAAATCAGCAAAGAAGAAATGACAGAAATCTTAGAAGAAGCAACAACTGCTCCATCTTCTGTCAACGCGCAGCCATGGCGTTTTCTCGTCATTGACAGCCCGGAAGGAAAAGAAAAGCTCGCACCGCTTGCAAGCTTTAACCAAACTCAAGTCACAACATCATCTGCCGTCATTGCTGTATTTGCAGACATGAACAATGCAGACTACTTAGAAGAAATCTATTCAAAAGCCGTGGAACTCGGTTACATGCCGCAGGAGGTCAAAGACAGACAAATCGCCGCGCTGACCGCTCATTTTGAAAAGCTTCCGGCACAGGTGAACCGCGAAACGATCCTGATTGACGGAGGTCTTGTTTCCATGCAGCTGATGCTGACTGCACGTGCACACGGCTACGATACAAACCCGATCGGCGGATACGATAAAGAAAACATCGCGGAAACGTTCGGATTAGATAAAGAACGTTATGTACCGGTCATGCTTCTTTCTATCGGAAAAGCAGCAGACGAAGGCTATGCTTCCTACCGTCTGCCGATTGATACAATTGCAGAATGGAAATAAAACAAAGAGCCCAGGAATATGTTCCGGGCTCTTTATTTTAAATACAGCCGCCGTTCAATCGTCTGACCTATTTTTTGGTTAACACGTCTGAAGTTAATCCTTGATATTTATTTTGTCGTTTAGTCATAAAAAAAAAGAGTGATGATCATTCATCACTCTTCTCTCTGTTATTCTTTGATTTTCTTCCTGCCAAACGGCCACCAGTTGCCTTCGCCAAAGGTCATGATGATTGCCGGAATGAAGAGCGGAAGAATGACAAGGCCGTAAAGCAGCAGCCCGATAATAATGACACTTGCCACCTGCATCAGCGTATTGACGCCTGAAGGCATCATCGCTGCGAACGTTCCGGCCAAAATAATGGCCGCTGTAATAATGACGGATCCCATTTTGCTCATTGATCTGACGACACCTTGCGCAATGCCAAGGTGCACCTCTTCCTTAAATCGGTCCAGCAGGAAGATCGAATAATCTACGCCTAACGCGATCAAGATGACAAAGCTGAAGAACGGTACTGCCCAGCTGACGCCGGCGTTTCCTAAGCCGTTTACAAAAATTAATTCTGTTATGGATATCGACGTATAGTACGTCAGCAGCAGTGACGCGATCATATAAATCGGCATGATCATTGAACGGAACAAAATCGTTAACACGATAAACAGGCCAATAATCATGATCACCATTGTTCTGGAGAAGTCCGTTGTAGACAGCTCTTTTAAGTCTGCATTCACACTCGTGACCCCGCCGTATACGATCTGTGCATCCTCGAGAGGAGTGCCGTCAACTTCGTTTGCTACAGCTTTTTTGATTTGGTTTATTGTTGCAATGGCTTGTTCTGAATAAGGATTTGAGTCCAGGACGACGCTTAATTGCACGCCTTTGCCGTCTGCAAAGGAATATTGGTCAATTGACTTCTTAAAGTCTTTATCCTTCATTACTTGATCAGGAATGAATATGCCTGTATTCCTTACGGTTGAGCTTTTGCTCATGTCCTCTAACATATCACTGGAAGCTGTAATGCCGTCAGAGATTTTCGTCAGGCCATCATTAGCACTCTTCACGCCCCCGGCAAGCTTCTTCAGGCTTTCTGTCAGCGTTCCAGCTTCTGCCTGCTGGCCTGAGAGCTGCTGGTTCGCTTGTTCAAGTCCGGTTTGAATCTGTCCAAGCTGTCCGCTGATTGCCGTAAGCTGCTGCACGGTCTGCGCAGTATTGCCGGTTTGGGAAATCTGTTTGCTCACGAGCTGCAGCTGCTGATTGATTTTGCCCAATCCGTCTGCCGCATCACCCAGTGAACCGCCGGACCTGCTATTTGAGGCTGAGCCGGTTTGCCCCGCCATTTGATTCAACCCGTTTTCTATATCCGTTAAACCGCTTTGGACATCGGTGATTCCTTTTACCGTCTTATCCAGTCCGTCTGAAACCGTGCCTAGCTGTTTATCAATATATAAATCTTTGATTTTTTCACCAGTCGGCTGCGTGATGGTCATGACAGAGTCAACATGCTCGACTTTCTCGATCGCTTTGCTGATATTTCCGAGATAAGGGATTGTATCAGCTGTTGTGAGATCCTTGTCTCCTTTCACGACAACATTGATCGGGAACGCTTTCCCTTCACCGAATCCATCCTTGATGGCCTCGAGAGCTTTTACTGATTTATAATCGCTGCTGATTTCCGCAGTCGAATCAAATGAAATCTGGTCATCATAGGTCAAAATGAACGGAAGCGTGATAATCACCGTGATGACAATAAACAGAAACGGACGCACAACGGAATATCTGCCGAGAAACGCCCATAATTTGTTGTCACTGTGCGACAGCACTTTCTTAGAAGGCCAAAATAATTTTTCACCCAGCGTTACCATAAATAATGGCAGCAATGTGTAGAGGATGATCATTAGAATTCCGACTCCAACTGCGACTCCCACTGCGGATTGGAAAATCGCAAACTTCGCAAATCCTAAGGCGGAAAATCCGATCAATACCGCAAATCCGCTGATAAATAAGGTTTTTCCCCCTGTACGGTAAGCGATAAGCGCCGCTTCTTTTTTGTCATGCCCGTTTGCTAACTCTTCACGGAATCGGGTCAGAAGAAGAATGCAGTAATCTGTTCCGATCCCGAACAGAATGGCGACTAAGAAGGTTTGCGTAAACGTCGAGATAGGAAAATCAACATTGTACACAAGGATGCCCAGTATGGATTGACTGATCAGATAAGAGAAACCGACAACCACAATCGGGATAAACGGCGTCACAACAGATCGGAACACGATCAGCAGTAAACCAATGATCAAGCAGACTGTGATCACTTCCGTTTTCTTGAGCCCTTCCTCTGAGCTGTGAGCGAAATCCTGATTGATAAGAGAGGCTCCCGTAATATATGCCGTCACATCATCAGGAACGATTGTATAAATGTCATCCGCGATTTTTTCCGCTTTTTTATCAGAACCTGTAATCGTGACAGGAATGAGAACCGTTTTCTTGTCTTTTGAAATCAATTGGTCTTTGACTTCTTTTTCCGCTGTCAGAGGAGACGTTACTTCTTCTACACCGTCGATCTTTTTGACTTTATCGATCATTGTCCGGAGCTGATCCTCTGTTTCTTCCTTCAAAGCGTGGTCTAATGTAAAGACTATACTGATCGAATTATTGTCTTCTCCCGCTTGTTTTAAAATGGCATTTGCTCTTTCTGAAACAGCATCTGCAGGAAGCTGGGCCTGCCCCTTTTGATTGGCCAGCTCCGTTAAGTTCGGAGAAAACAAACTCAAAACGACGGTAAGTACTAATATAACCGCTGCAATTGCCCACTTGAATTTGATGATTGCTCTCATTCTGCAGAATCTCCTCCTTTAAATTTGCTCTTTAGAATGGTGAATATCTCTATGATAGAATTTAAGTGTTTCTCATCTATATCATCGATCAGCTCTTTGAGAGCGTTAAAAATGGCAGAATCTAATTCTTCCAATATGGTTTCACCGCTGGTTGTGATGTTAATAAGCTTAGAGCGCTTATCACTTTTCGCTGGACAGTCATCCCATTCAACCAATCCCTTATCGAGCAGCTTTTTCAGTCTGTTAGAAATCGCGCTTTTATGTACATTTTGATACATGGCTAGGCTGCCAGGAGAGGTTGGGCCCTTGACTTTTAAAATTTTTAACAGGTCTGCCTGTTCCCTTGAGATATGCTTGAAGACATCCTGATTGATTTCATGATGCACAAACTCTGTCCCTTCAAGTAATACTTCCACAAACAGGTTTATGGCCTGACATAGCTTTTGTTCATTCAACATCTTCCCCTCCTCATTATAGTTTACCCCTCTAAACTTTATGATCAATGCCAATTAGTTTATTCCCCTAAACTATATCTGTCAACATATTTTATTTACGAACACCTTACCAAGAACGCTTGTTCGTGTATAATAGACGTTAGAAACACGAAAGGGGAAATTTAACATGTCAGATTTTTCATTACAATTGTATGAATATAACGTCTGGGCCAATCAGCAAATATTCAACCGATTAAAAGAGCTTCCAAAAGAAGTATATCGCCAAGAAATTCAAAGCGTGTTTCCGTCGATATCCCATGTGTTGTCTCATGTTTATCTTTCTGATCTCGGCTGGATTGAAGTGTTTTCCGGCCAAAGCATGACCGATGCTTTGGCATTAGCTGAACAGCTCAAAGAACAGACAGAGGCAAAAGAAATGGAGGAAATGGAAGCCCTGTTTCTGACGTTATCCGAGCGCTATACATTATTTTTACAGCAAAAAGAACAGCTCAATAAGCCCCTTCAGATTCAAAACCCCTCAGGCGGAATCATGAAAACGACTGTTTCTGAGCTGGTTCCCCACGTTGTCAATCACGGGACTTACCACCGCGGCAATATCACAGCAATGCTGCGGCAGACAGGCTACCCATCCGCTCCGACAGATTATGGGCTCTACCTGTATATGAAAAAAACAGAAATGGCATAAAAGAAAGCGGCTCCTAAGTGAGCCGCTTTTTATGATGTCGTTCAAAAACATTAAAATTTCTATTCATATTTCCTGTATAGTAAAAAAGATAGAAATTTTAGTGTTATAATAATCATTAAAAATATATTGCTGACTCAACAAACAATTTTCAATGGAGGAACACACAAAGTGACAGACGACATGACGAAAGACAATATAAATCAGCAAAAATTGGAGAGAGGCTTGAAAAACAGGCACATCCAGCTCATCGCCATCGGCGGGGCCATTGGAACGGGCTTATTTCTCGGCTCAGGAAAATCGATTCATTTTGCCGGACCGTCGATTCTATTTGCTTACATGATCACAGGGATCATTTGCTTTTTAATTATGAGATCTCTGGGTGAATTGCTGTTATCGAATTTGAACTATCACTCTTTTGTTGATTTTGTACAAGACTATTTAGGCGATATGGCAGCCTTTATCACCGGCTGGACCTATTGGTTCTGCTGGATTTCGATTGCAATGGCTGATCTGACAGCCGTCGGGCTCTACACTCAATATTGGCTCCCGGGTGTGCCGCAATGGGTGCCCGGCTTAATCGCTCTGATCATATTACTGATAATGAACCTGGCAACCGTCAAGCTTTTTGGAGAATTAGAATTTTGGTTTGCGTTAATTAAAGTCATTGCCATTTTGGCACTGATCGTCATTGGCCTTGTGATGATATTTAAAGGTTTTTCCACAAGCACTGGGGTCTCCAGTTTCACAAATCTCTGGAGCCACGGAGGTATGTTCCCGAATGGCATGCACGGGTTTATCCTATCGTTCCAGATGGTTGTGTTTGCCTTTGTCGGCATTGAGCTGGTCGGACTGACAGCCGGTGAAACAGAAAACCCTGAAAAAGTAATCCCTAAGGCGATCAACAATATCCCTGTCCGGGTGTTGCTTTTCTATATCGGTGCTCTTCTCGTGATTATGAGTATCTATCCTTGGAATGTCATCAATCCCAGCGAGAGCCCATTCGTACAGGTGTTTGTCGCGGTTGGCATCGTCGGGGCAGCAAGCATTATCAACTTTGTTGTATTGACATCCGCTGCTTCAGCATGCAATAGCGCTGTATTCAGTACAAGCCGTATGGTCTATTCCCTTGCGAAAGATCATAATGCGCCTGAATCAATGGCGAAACTGACTCCGCGTAAAGTACCTAGAAATGCGTTATTCTTTTCAGCTATCGTGATTTTAATCGGTGTTACGTTAAACTACATCATGCCAGAAGGCGTATTCACCCTGATCACAAGCATTTCAACCGTCTGCTTTATCTATATTTGGGGTATTACGGTCATCTGCCATATGAAATACCGTAAAACAAGACCTGAATTAGCAAAAACAAACAAGTTTAAGCTTCCGCTTTATCCGTTTACAAATTACCTGATTCTTGCGTTCCTGGCGTTTATCCTAGTTGTGCTGGCATTGGCTCAGGATACTCGTGTTTCCTTATTTGTCACGCCGGTTTGGTTTATTTTGCTGATTGTGATTTATAAAGTGAGAAAAGCGAAGCATCAATAAGATTCGCAGCTCCTGCCTCAGAAATGAGAGCAGGAGTTTTTTAATGAAAAGAAATGACAAATGACCTTTGCTTTTGAATTTGAAGTTATGCTATAGTGCGTGTAATCAAAACAAGAAGGGATGATGGGTGGACAATGATTAACTAATCTTATTTTTACCGTTTGAAATCAATATTTCAAATCAGAAAAAATAGGATTAGTCTGCCCATTTTCTATATATACGACATTGCTATTTATGAATAATAGCTTATTTGATCATGCAACGGCGCGGCTAATCCTTCCAACACATTTGGGAGGATTTTTTTATTCTCCCTTTAAAGCGAGGGATATGAATGAAAGAGATCGTAACATTAACAAATGTCAGCTATGAAGTGAAGGATATGACTGTTTTTAAAAACGTAAATGCCAGTATTCAGCAGGGAGATATCATTGGGATTATCGGCAAAAATGGCGCTGGGAAATCTACGCTGCTGCACCTCATACACAATGACTTAACTCCTGCACAGGGACAAATCCTTCGGCAGGAGTTAAAAATGACGTTGGTTGAACAGGAAACCGCGTCGTATTGCTTTGCGGATCAGACGCCTGCCGAAAAGAAATTACTGGAGAAATGGCGTGTGCCCGTCCGGGATTTCCAACAGTTAAGCGGCGGTGAAAAACTGAAAGCACGGCTGGCGAAAGGACTATCAGAGGATGCAGATCTTTTACTATTAGATGAACCGACAAACCACCTTGATAAAGAAAGCTTGCAATTTCTCATTCAACAGCTGAAAAGTTATAGAGGCACTGTGATTCTTGTTTCCCATGATCGTTATTTTTTAGACGAAGCTGCAACAAAAATATGGTCGCTTGAAGCTCAAACCCTGATTGAATTCAAAGGAAATTACTCTGGGTATATGAAGTACCGAGAAAAGAAAAGACTCGCCCAGCAGCGTGAATATGAAAAGCAGCAAAAAATGGTTGAACGGATTGAAGCACAAATGAATGAGCTTGCTTCATGGTCGGAAAAAGCCCACGCCCAATCGACGAAAAAGGAAGGGTTTAAAGAATATCACCGTGTAAAAGCGAAGCGTACGGATGCCCAGGTTAAATCTAAGCAGAAGCGGCTTGAACAAGAACTGGAAAAAGTAAAGGCGGAACCCGTTGAGCCGAAATATACTGTCCGCTTTTCAATTGATACAACCAAAAAAACAGGAAAACGTTTTTTAGAAGTTCAGCATGTAACGAAGGCTTTTGGCGAAAGAACCCTGTTTAAAAACGCACATTTTACAATTCAGCACGGCGAAAAGGTTGCGATCATAGGCCCCAATGGCAGCGGAAAAACAACATTACTGAAAATCATTCTGGGACAGGAAACCGCTGAGGGAAGTGTGTGGGTGTCACCGTCCGCAAATATCGGCTATTTAACGCAGGAGGTGTTTGATTTACCTTTAGAACAAACACCGGAAGAGTTATTTGAGAATGAAACATACAAAGCAAGAGGGCACGTTCAAAGTCTGATGAGGCACTTAGGTTTTACTGCTTCCCAATGGACTGAGCCAATCAAGCATATGAGTATGGGTGAACGTGTAAAGGTCAAGCTGATGGCATATATTCTGGAGGAGAAAGACGTGCTGATTTTAGATGAGCCGACAAACCATCTCGACCTGCCGTCACGCGAACAACTGGAAGAAACACTGTCACACTATAGCGGCACATTGCTGGCGGTTTCACATGACCGATACTTTCTCGAAAAAACAACAAACAGTAAACTCGTCATCTCGGACAATGGCATCGAAAAGCAATTGAGTGACGTTCCATCAGAAAGAAATGACCGGGAAGAGCTTCGTTTAAAGCTTGAAACAGAAAGACAAGAAGTGCTGGGAAAGCTCAGTTTTATGACGCCGAATGATAAAGAGTACGAGGAGCTTGATCAGGCTTTCAATGAGCTTACGAAACGAATGAAAGAGCTGGATCAGTAGCGTGTAAGGGATACCAAGGGCTGTTCGCCCTTGGTATTTTTCAAGTTTTCGCCTTCAGCCCTCGCCAAAAAATATCGAAGGAAATCTCTAAAGATCGCTCAAATGATTGTTTATTCTCGTATACCAGCTGAATGTTCAGACCGTCAAAAAGAGTGATGAAGGCTATCGCACACTTCTCGGGCGGACAGGTGATGTCCGATTCTTTAAAAACAAGTGCAACCCGGCTTTTCAAAGCATGCAGAAACATCAGGTACTGGGCTGAAATAAAGTCACTTACTTCAGCAGGAGCCTTAAACGACATCGCCTGCAAAAAGGCTACATTGGGCATAGCATGAAAGCGCACCTGCGTTTCTTTTAAAAAATCATATATAAGATTCTTGGCTGGCAAATGCTTTCGGGATTCAAAAAAATCATTGATAAACGCTACTTCTTCTTCAACAATCTCGGGGTATACTTCCATCAGCAGATCCTTCTTTGTCGAGAAATGGTAGGACAGAGATTGTTTCCGAATTCCCAATTCTTTTGCAATATGTGCCATTTTGACTCCCTCGTAGCCAAGTTCATTAAATTGGCGAACGGCTGTACGTTTTATATTCTCACGGGTCACTGTTCTGCCCTCCCTACATTATTTCTCCGTTTTCTCTTGGAACAGATAAATAAAATATATAATAAAAGAAACAGCAGGTACACCAAAACGGAAGCGATATAAAGCTCCTGATAAGAATAGATCGTTGCCACCACACCTAATAACAACGAGCCTCCGCCAATACCCATATCAAAAAAATTAAAGAATGTCCCCATAGCATCCTCATGTTCATGCTCTTCTACAAGATTGATACACCATGTCTGGATAGCCGGAAATATTGAGCCGAACCCAAAACCGTAACATATTGCCGCAGTAAAAAACATTGCATTGGTTTGGGCAATATATAATATTGAAAGGCCTGCTATTGAAGATATTGATGCGGGAATAAGGATGGCTGCCGCTCCGAATCGGTCAAATACTTTCCCGGAGATAAGACGTATAAAAAAACTGGCTGCCGCAATCAGAAAGAAGAACATTCCGACACTTCGGAAACCCTTTTCGATCGCATAGAGTGAAAAGAAGGACATGATCCCAGATGCAGCAATGCCTACTAATAAAATAAGAAACGAAGGAAACAGCACACGTCTTTCTAACACCTTTACCTTTACCATTCCCTTTTCAGCCGTATCTTTTGCTTCAGGCCGCCTCCGCACAAGTGCAGCCATAAGCACAGCCAGTAAAAGAATGGACATCCCGCCTAGAAAAAGCCTCTCAAAATCATAAAGCTCCAGTGCTGCGATACCAATCATAGGTCCAACCGAAACTGCAATCGTTTCGCCTACCCCAAAATATCCAATCCCCTCACCTCGGCGCTCCTTCGGAATAATTTCCGCGGCAATCGTGGCAAAATAAGTAGTTGCTAATCCAAAACCGGCACCATGTATTAAGCGAATGAGCAATAGGACGCTCACATCTGACGCCAAATAATATGCACCGGTTGAGCAGGCACTGATAACAATTCCAAATATAAGTAAATATTTTTTATTAAATCGTTTTGCCAAAACCCCTGCAAAAGGACGTATGGCAATGGCAGATATCATAAAAATACCTGTAACCAATCCGACTTGCTTTGCCCCTCCTCCGATAGCAGTTACAAACAATGGCAATGTCGGCAATAACATTTCAAACACCATAAATAAAAAGGCATTTGAAAGTGTGACAAAAATAAATGATAAGGACCACATTTTTGCAGTATGTATTTTTTCTACTTGTACCTCCATCAGATTTCTTCTCCTTTTTTGTTCATCGATTTATTTGGTCACACTCACTTTACCTGACCTTAGTCAGATTGTAAACTGTTAATTTATAAAAAACTTATGATAATCATTTGTTATTAAATGGTTTTCAATTGAAAAACTGACATTAGTCAGATTCATTTAAATGGAGGAAAATAAGTTTGGTTAGTCGTTACAGGCGAGGAGCTCCATAGAATATTGACAAAAAAAAAGAACAACACATGTTGTCCTTTTTCTTTATATTTTCAAACCTTCCCATGACCTTAATGTCTCTAGAGATGACTTAAAGTACCCCGTCACCACTTCCAGATAGCTATTTCCTTTTACCGGAGTAAAAGGGTCAGGACCGGCTGCCACCATCTCCATAATAATCGGGCCTTTATAACCGATAGAATGGAGTGCTTCGATTTGCTCTTTCAGATTGGCATGGCCGTTTCCGATGGCCTGGCGATTTGAATCAGCCACGTGATAGACTCCGAGTTTCTGCCCTGTCATTTCAATGGCCTTCACAGGATCAGCCTCTTCTATGTTCATATGATACGCATCGAGAAGAACATCGAGTTTGGAACTGCCGACATCACGTATGAATTGTAGAGCTTCTTCGCCAGTGACCACTTGATGATTTTCGTACCGGTTCAATACTTCGAATACCACCTGAATTTGTAATTCCTCCGCTTTAGCCATAATCTTTTTAGAGCTTTCGACCAATAAACTCCAATCCCTCTCATCATCACCGCTCCCTCTCACTTTGCCGACATCACCGTGAAGACAGATACGGGGAGCGCCTAAATCCACAGCCCAGTCCAGTAAGTCCAAGAAATATTGTACAGCCTTTGACCGAACCTCTTCATTCGTGCTTGAAATATCCACATTCCTTGGCGTTACCGATAAAACCTTTACATGATGAGCAGCCAGTGTTTCGGCAAGCTCTTTCGGATTCAGAGAAATATCCCCCTCGACCTCAACTCCGTCTACTCCGATTTCTGCAGCCAGCCGGCATTTTTGTTCAAATGGAATGCTGCCGAAAGTCCATAAGCATAACCCATATTCTCTTCCCATATTGAAATCCCCCTTTTAGAAAGATGAAGCTGTATTCTTTGACATGATTTCTCCTTCAATCTGTTCCAATGATTTGCCTTTTGTCTCCGGCACAAATTTATAGACAAAGAGAAAGGCAAGGACGCCAATGGCACCGTACATGAGAAATAAAATACCTGTACCAATCAGATCTAAAAGCAGCGGGAAGGACAGCGACACCGCAATATTTGCCAGCCACAGACAAGTACTTGCGATCCCCAATGCCGTCCCCCTGATGTGTAACGGGAAAATTTCAGCCAGCACAACCCAAACGACCATTCCCCAGCTCGCTGAATACGCTACCATAAACAAGCATAAGCAGGATAACAGCAGCCACCCGGGTGCATGAAAGAAAAGCGTACTGACCCCCAAAATACCAAGTGCCAAAGACATTCCGACATTGCCAATCAGCATGAGGTTTCTTCGGCCTATCATATCAATCAGCAGCAAGCCGAGGATCGTAAATAAGACATTGATAATGCCGATGCCAATGGTTCCTGCAATGGCACTGGAAGCGCCGAACCCCGCATTTTCTAAGATCGTCGGTGTATAATAAATAATCGTATTCGTGCCTATCACTTGCTGAAAGATGGCGACCCCAATACCGATAAATAAGATCGGCCTGATTGCCGGCGATAATAATATTGATATTGAAACACGCTCTTCCGTCTTGATCTCTTTCATACTGCGAATCTCAGCATCGATTGTTTTCGGATCTCTCGTCAGGAGCAAAATATGGCGTGCTTCATCCTCACTTCTTTTCTGCAACACCCATCGCGGGCTTTCAGGCATAAAAAACATGCCGGCCATGAGAATGAAGGAGGGAATCACTGCTAATAGGAGCATCAGATCCCACCTGCCGGAAGATGAAAAAACAAAGTTCACAATATAAGCCATGAGAATCCCGAAAGAATTCATCAGTGTATTCAATGAAGCGATTCTGCCTCTGATTGCGGCAGGTGCCATTTCTGACAAATACAAAGGAACAATTGCCGAGGCTCCTCCAACCGCTATGCCCAGTTCTATTCTGAATAGTAATAATATTCCGATATTATGAGCCAGGCCTGTTCCAATGGCTCCAATTGTAAAAAGCACACCCAGCCAGATGATGGTTTTTTTCCTGCCATAACGATCGGAAAATCTTCCGCAAAAGGCTGCGCCAACTAAAGCGCCAATCAGCACTCCACTGACAACTAATCCTTCTAAAAATGGAGTCAGCTCCATGTCTTCCCTTATAAACAGCAGAGCGCCGGATATTACACCTGTATCGTACCCGAACAGCAAACCTCCTAATGCCCCGAAAAAGTAAATAAGACTGATATAGGCCTTTTTGGATGTCATCAAGAAACCTCCAACTTATAGTATTTGACGTTTAAGCAAGGGAGATTCCTCCGTTTTAGAGAAAGATCCCCCAATGCCAAAAGGGTTATAACAGTGAGGCCGTTGAATCCCGCACGATTAATGAAGGAGACAGCATCACCCGCTGTACCGCTTTCTTTTGCTTTGAATGAGCCATGCCGTCTATCAGCAGTTCAATTGCCTTTTCTCCCATTTCTTCAGTCGGCTGTGCGATTGTCGTTAACTGAGGATCACTGATCTTTGCCAGGATGCTGTTATCAAACCCAACCAGTGAAAGAGATGAAGGAATAGAAATGTGAAGCTGCCTTGCAGCCTGCAAAACCCCTAAACCAAGCAACTCAGTCGTCACAAAGACAGCCGTCGGCCTATGTTTCTGATGAAGCAGCTTTAAACTGATGTCTTTACTGGCTGACAAGTCATACGGACAGTCCAGAATGGCTGATTCATCGATTTGGATTCCTGAAACCTGCAGTCCTTCTTTAAAGCCGATGACACGATTTTTAATTGATGTATTGTTAATCTTTTCTGCTATGACAGCTATATTTGTATGCCCTAATTGGGCTAAATGGACGGCTGCCTCATATCCCCCTTTAAAATCATCCGCCACTACAGTGTCTACAGGCAGATGCGGTATATCTCTCGATAGCATGACAACAGGCATGTCGCTTTCAATCAGTTCACGTATCGCCTGACTGTTCTTGAGACCCGTCGCCACAATAATGCCGTCTACATGTTTTTGCTTCAGCATGGTGATATATTCTTCTTCTCTCAGTGAATTGTTGTCCGTACTGCATATGATGACACTAAAGTCCTTTTTACGGCCGCTGTCCTCCACAGCTCTGGCCAGCTCGGCCATAAATGGATTAGCGATGTCAGGAATGAGCAGCCCGATGGTCTTCATCATTTTTCTCGTTGAAGTCACAACACTTGGCTGATATTGAAGCTCCTCAATCACTTTCCAAATTCTTTTTTTCGTTTTTTCACTTATATTGCCTGTATGATTAAGAACCTTTGAAACTGTAGAGATTGAAACGTTTGCTTCCTTCGCAACATCATAAATGGTTGTTTTCATTAAGAAGGCCACCTTTATAAAATAGATCCTCTCTAGTATAAACGAATGCCGACAGGAATTTCTTTTTAAAAAGGCGCTTCTTCTATGAAAAACTCAAACCGTTTGCGGCACTCCGTCTTTTAATGTGACAGGCTGCTTCATTTTGCAAGATTCTATACAAGCTGCGGCAATGGCAAGTGCTGCACGCGCATCTTCACCTGTTACTGAGGTTGGATTATTATTTCGAACGGCATCAACAAACGATTGCAATTCATCAACATAAGCATCAAATAATAAATCCTGGTCGTAGCGAATTGTGTTGTAGCTGACTCCGTCTTTGTTATACCTTGTCATGTTTGTATGGCGGATATCTCCGATGGTCAGCATGCCTTCAGAACCGAACACTTCTCCGCGGACATCATATCCATAAACGGCTTGGAAGTTCGCTTCCGCCGTTGCGATCGCTCCGTTATCAAATTTGATCGTGACAACTGCAGTATCCAAAAAACCTTTGTCTTTAAAATCAGGTCTGACTAGCGCATCAGCAGCGGCATAGACTTCAATCGGCTTCGCATTTGGATTGAGGTAGAGTAACGTATCAAAGTCATGAATCAGCGTCTCTAAGAAGATCGTCCATTGAGGAATTGGTGTCGGATCACCGAGTGCCGGGTCTCTTGTGATGGAACGCATTAACTGAGGCGTGCCGATTTTTCCTGCGCGGATTTCCTCATACGCACTGCGAAAGCCTTTAGCGAAACGTCTGTTAAAACCGATCTGAAGCGGAACAGACTCTTCATTCACTACCCTGATGACTTCATCCGCTTCTTCCAGCGTGACAGCCATCGGTTTCTCACAAAATACAGCTTTCCCCTTCTTTGCCGCTGCAATAATGTTTGCGGCATGCGTCCTTGCCGGCGAAGCAATAATGACCGCATCAATATCCGGGTGCTCCAGCATGTCTAACGGATCTGTAAACGCTTTAATATTTGAGCCGAGCTTTTTTGCTAGTGCTTCTGCATTACCCGGAACCGGATCTGCAACCGCATACAAATCTGCCCCTTTCACGCGGAACGCAATACTTTCTCCATGAAAAGCTCCCATCCGTCCCGCACCTAGTAGCCCAACCTGTACATTTCCCATGATTACCACTCCCATTCTGCGAAAATAAAGAAAGTCTTTCCCTATATATCATTAGAAAATAAAAGTAATTCCTAAAATATTTATAATACTAATTTAAAAACAGGGAAAGTCTTTCCTAATTGTTTTCAATTGTAACCCCTTACATTTTACAGGTCAATCTTTTTTTGCTGTTTTTAACAGCAGGCCTCTCCTTTAGCCGTCGATCAAGCCTGCGATAATTCATGTTCATAGGCAAAAAAATATCAAGGGTGTGCGGCCCTTGATCATTCAAATGGAAATTTCCCACAATAGAAGGGAGGTGATGAAGAAATGCAGAAGATTATTAAATGAAACAAACAAAGTGAGGATGGATCATATGACTGAAGACTTTTACTGTGATGAGGTTTTTAGCGGCAAAACGAAAGTGAATAAGGTACTAGAGACAGATAACGTATTGGCATACTATCATACAAAGCCTTATCTCCTCATTGATCACCCTGGAAGAGCACGACCATGGCTTGCTTCTTGAATTAATGGGAGTCATTCAAAAGGTCGCTTCCATGGTGACGGAAGAAAAAGGCGCATGCCGTGTGATCACCAACTTAGGAGCTTACCAGGACTCTAAACATCTACATTGGCATATTGTGTTTGGTAAACCGCTTAAGTAAGCAGCTTTTATCAGCACAGCGGTTTCCGCATACGTATATTGGTCATGGCATATCCCATCTTCTGATAAAGATAGACGGCTGTCTCGTTGTGCGCAAACACATGAAGAGCAAGTCTTTCCGCACCAAGCTCTCTTGCTCTTTCATCCAGCGTTTGAAGCGCCAATTGAGCCAGCCCTTTTCCGCGAAAGGCTTCATACAATCCAAAGGAATAGATAAACGCTTCCTTTTGCGGATGAAACGGATCAGCATACAGCCAGAGCCACCCCATCCTTTCTCCTTGTTCATTTGTGATGTTCCAAAAATAATGATTGCTGCTGTTTCGTCCCTCCGGAATCATGTTTTCATATGCCTGCTCCGATTTTTCGAACGCCTCCTTTTCTGTCCAAGTTCCCGATTTTATGTTTTGTTTCGCATAATTTTGCACGGACATCCCGCGAAATGCTTCGAACTCTTCTACAGTCATCTCTTCCAAGGTTAACGTCATCCTGTTTCCTCCTTATGAAAAAAGTCCAGCCAATGCCGGACAATCACTGCGTACAAATAAAAAATAAGCTGGTTTAAGCCTCTGACTCTCTATCATTCGATAAGAGAAATAGATTTCCTGCAAACCAAAATAAAAGACTGTGGAAATATAAGAGAAAAGCTTACGTGAACTCTCTAATAATGATCATGATCGAAATAATCAAACAGATCGCTGCGGGTATCGTCATGAGAAGCGATTGATGCGCTCGAACAATGTGCGCATGAACCGCTCCCGCCATGAGAACGACAAACAGGACGCCTGCTCCAAATGCTGCATACCGATTCCAAATTCCCGCTGTCATAGCAAGTGCCCCGGCTATTTCAAGAATACCAGTAACAGTCAGAAACCATAATGGATATTGATAATGCCGCCAATGCTCAACTTGAAAGGGAACGCGGAACACCTTTATGATGCCTCCCGCGAGCATAAAAGCTGCCAAACTGACTTTCATAATCATAGATATCACCTTACGTCACTCCCTTTTGGGAGCATCCCGTATATTAAAAGATTTACAACCTCTGCGGCGAGGCTTGCCGGATCTTTTATTCCGGTTAACAAAAAGGAATCCGTTAAATGTTCGATCATGCCGATCAAACACTCAGCGACCGTTTCCATGTCCAGCTCGGAGTGAAAATAGCCAAGCCGCTGTTCTGCTTCTAGGTTTTCTTTCAAAGCCATCGCCAAGTCTTTTTTCATTTGTTTCGCCTCTGGGTTGAGAAAAAAGCCGATCTTGGTTACATCCTTGTCCTCAGCCAGACATTGAAAAACAGTTTCCACAGCAGACAGCACCCGTTTTGACACATCCTCCGTGTGTAATCCGTTTTCTAGGAGGAGTGACTCTGTCAGCTTTCTGACACGAGAGTGAAAATCGTTGATTAACTCCTCAAAGATCGCTTCTTTGCTTTGAAAGTACAGATAAAAGGAAGGCTGCGTCAGTCCCGCTCTTTTCACAATTTCACTTACTTTCGTTTCATGAAATCCCCAAATCGCAAATTCATTAGCAGCAGCGTTAAGTAATCGTTTCCGGCTTTCTTCCCCTTTACGTCCTTTTTTGCTTTTCAACTAGGATCATCCTCCACAAAAAGATACTCAAAAGTAATGTTATTTGTGAGTATTATTTCATGCCATTGGATTTTATGTCAATAAATTTCATTTTTATCCAGACTTGGCCGCCCGTTTTATCCTCATATCATTAATACAGGCCGCCTCATTCTCTTCTGCTTATTGAATCCCCAATACAAGGAACAATTGGATGCAGCGGCGCATACTGTACTGTACAGAATGATGGAAGGGTGTGATGGGATGCCGACTACAGTAATCAATCTATATTATTTGAAGATCAACAGCATTTCAGGCAATGGTTCAATTACAATAGGCGAAGCCGCGCATAACAGCCATACCGCCAATAATAAATCTCAAGGGATCAACTCTTCTTTCGGTGATACATCACCTACAGAATCCGTAATGGAAAACTTCTTAAATGATCCTGATGTTAATGACCAGACATCTATCGGCAGCTCTGCTACATCCAATGTTAATACACCTCCGATTGTACCGCCGCCAATCTTAGATTAAAGGGGTATCGTTTATGCCATATCAAATTAATATCGCGAATATTAAGGTTAATGGAGTTACGCAAAACGGGAATGTGGATATCGGTCCAACTTTGCATAACAGTCATACAGCGAACAGCAAGTATTTTGGAGCAAACTTTTCTTTAGGGGATTTTTCGCCTTCTTCTTCGCTTTTAAACACTGGAAATCTTGATACTGACGTCAGTGACCAAGACAAAATCGGAAATTTTTCTGCACCAATTGCAAATCAAATATAAGGAGAACGTCATATGGATATCGAAAAAATACGAAAATGGCTTGAGATTACGAATGAATATAAGCAAAGTGATTTTTGGACAAATGTGCTCAAGCATAAAGCCCCAGAACAATTTTTTGATTCCGATACTTATACGTTCGTTTATGACTTTTATCAAGATGAAGAGAATAATTTTATCATTGTGGAAATGCCCGGTGTGTATGAAGAGGAATTAACGATCCGCTTAATATCTAAAACCCAGCTGCTGATCAAAGGAACGATCACGCCTGTTTTTCCCGCCGAAATGGAGGTGCTGCGTGAACGGTATTACGGCGAAATTGAGCGCACGATTCATCTTCCTGAAGCCACCGAATCCCATTTATTGCAGCTTCAGCTGTTAAACGGGCTTCTTCACATTTCGTACCCAAGACAAGTCGAAACCATCGCGTTTGATAAAGGGCTTTAATAAGATACATTTATACCATCTAATCAACAATCAGTCATGGTTGAGAGACTGTGAATATGATCCTCAAATGAACCCGCCCGGTATTCTTATACGAATGAATGACCACCCTTTCGGATTTCAAAGAAATCTAAATTAAACTGGTCAAGTGGTAGTATGAACTTTACTTGGGAAGATTTTGTTCTCATTATATCTGATGTCATCTTGCTGAGAATGTCGGGATTTCTATCGGAACGATTATCGTTCAGCCCATCATCGAACACAACCTCATCAAAACACTGATCGCAGCTGCAATCTTTACGATTGCTCTCTTTATGTAATGGCTTCAAGTGAAGGCTAACTGGAAAAGCGAGAATCGTTATTGATAATAGACATGTACATACAGAAAACTTAAAAAAATGAGGCTTACAGCTGATCAGCTTGAAATGCAACTGAGACTTCAGAGAGTACCTACCGGATGTCAAAAAAGCGACATTAGAAGCAAACGGCCAGTTAGGGTTAGAATAGATAAAATCAATGAGAATGTAAAACCAAGTCCTCATAAGCCGCATTAAAAGACGCCTGTTTTGGACGTCTTTTCGATTTTTTCACGTTATTTTTTACCGTTTCGTTTAACCAATCGATCCTCACGCTGAGTAAACTAATAAGCAGTTCATACAGAGAGAGGAGAAATATAATGGACAAACATCCAAATATTCATTCGATTTCTGGAAACAGCGTCTCGAATACTGGCGGCGCATTTTCTATCAGTCCGCTAACGATGTCTAAATCAGAATCCGGTGTTGGTGGATCGAATAAGGGAATTGTTTTTCAATATAACCTTTTTAGTCAAACAAGCTCCACCAATAGTCAATATTCGAGTCAACAAGTGATAAACTCACTTCAAGAGCTTATCCAAAAGCTTTTAGCCAATTCTTAAACATTTTGATGAAAGTGCCTCTCCAGCTTTTGTATCTCACCTTTTGTCAGGAAATCACTCAGGTGTTTTTCGTTTATTTCTTTACTTTTGAAACAGTCATTCCGTCGCCGATTGGGATCAGCAGGGATTCCAGCTGAGGATGCTGAGCCACTGTTTTATTGAATGTCCTCATGACTTCTGTATGGCGCCGGGGTGCAGCCTTTTTGATCTGCCACACTGCCACCTGCAAGCACATTATCTGCAACAATGACAGCACCTGGCTTTGCAAGCTCAATGCAATGTGTCAAGTACTGTTCATAATTCCCTTTGTCAGCATCGATAAAGAAAAAATCAAATCGCTTATCACTTTTGACCAATTGTTCAAGGCTTTGCAACGCAGCACCTGTCATATATGTGACTTGACCGCCAAAGGCGGCTTTTGTTAGATTGCTGTGCGCTAACTCGGCATATTCCTTCTTTAATTCAAGAGAGGTTAAGGTTCCTTCTTTCCCGAATCCTCTGGCAAGGCAAATTCCGCTATCCCCCCCCCGAGTGCCCCAATCTCCAGAACATGTTTGGCGCCTGAAATGGACACAAGCATGGTGTGCAGCTTTCCAGCAGAAGGAGATACAGATATAGAAGGCATACCATTTTCTTTGATGGACGAAACCACTTCTTCCAAAAGATCATCTTCATTAGAAAACACGAATCAATATAACTGTTCATTTGTTTCATTCGGTTCCTTTCCTTTCTCTCCATTTTCTGAAGATGCCTCTGTATCTTCACCTTTTCCGGATACATCCTTTGCTTCACTTTCATGTATTTCAAATAACTGGATAAATTCGTTGATCACCATATCAATGGCTTTTAATTCGCCGACAAGCATTTGCTGGATAGATTGGAATTCCGGCTGTTCTAACTGCTGCTTAATAGTCGCGCGCTTCAAATGCATCATCTCTAAAAAGGCAATGGCCCTGCCGCGGCGAAAAGTTTTTGGTCCATGATGCTGTGAACCGCCTCTGCCCCTGTGACGATCCCCACGATGATGCCCTTCTTTCTTAACATCTTTGCTCTTCATTCATAAAGCCCCTTTCCTACACTATGGATGCTAATTGTATACAAAGTGTCGAATGGTCATTTGAATATTACTGTTTCTAAAAAATCAAAAAGGATGCTACACCTTGTAACACCCTTTTTTTGCTTCACTTATTGGTTTGTTTAGAAATGATTTTGCTGGATTTGATGTGATGTTTCTATGCAAGCCCAAGATATTCCACAGGATGGCTGCTGAAAATATGATGAAGTGAGGAATACTGATATGCTGATGGATCAATCACTTATATCCCATGATTGATCCTCATTCTATAATGCAGAACATATTGATTCATTTGCTCCAGCCCAATTTCAGAAAGCTCCTTTTCATTTGGAAAGCGTAAAGCTTTATTCATCTTCATATAACCGATAAACCCTTTTCAGCCTTTCTTCGAGCTGTTCAAAATGAACAAAACGGGCTTCTCTCAGAAACTCAGTCCCATCGATGAACAAAAGAAGCACAGGGACGGTGAAGACTGAAAATCTGCCGGCGACCTCTTCTACATCGTCAGCATTGATATGCCCCAATGTGATATTTGGAAACTGATCCAAGACTATTCTGAGCTGCGGCAGAACAGCGTGACATACTGTACAGCCGGGCCTTGATATATAGATAAAACTGAATTGATGCTGTTTAATAAAATTCTCTATAGCATCTAATGAATGTAATTCTGTCATCTCTTTCATCCATTTACTCCTTCAAATTGGTCTGTCTTTCATGACCAAGCTCATCGATACGTATCATTCACTATACACATTTATATTTATTATATCCGCTTTTTTGCTTTGCAGGGTACCTGCAAGTTTGCCCGAAAATCGCAAAACAAAAGAACAGTTACCGCATGCCGGTAACTGTTCTTAGATACTTTCGTATTAAAAATGCAAAGCGTAAGCCCCTGAACCGATGAGTGCAACCCCGATGGAGACTGCAATCAGCACCACGTTATATTCAAAACCGCCGGCGCCATTCGCAAATCCTTTCGCTCCATGGACTTTTACGATAGCACCTAACATAATGATCGTGATGATAGCAGCTCCAAGCGGGAGGAACACACCTAAAATAAATAGAATTCCGCTTACTAATTCCCCAAGACCTGATAAAGCGGCCGCGACGTTACCTGGTTTAACCCCAATTGACTCGAACCATTGTCCGGTTCCTTTAATCCCGTATCCGCCAAACCAGCCGAATAATTTTTGTGATCCATAAAACAGAAACACCACACCAATCATAATACGAATAAGCAATAGTCCTGCATCTTCCATTTTTATCTCTCCTTATTTTTCATGTAACATGATATGCTGAAAGGCACCAGTCTGATTCTTTGCCGCCAGTACCGTCCAGCAATCATCTGTTGAATATATGCCTTTTATTTTCATCATGCGTCAGCATTCATTAAAATCCATCCAACTCTCTCACTTCAAACGGCAGCAGCCCTTGTTCAATTTGTGTTCGATGCGGTTCATACTGCACAGGCAGCATCAATTTCCCACCCATTGTTTCTGGTGATTCATCATGTGCAAAGCCCGGCGGATCAGTTGCGATTTCAAACAGAATTTCCCCATGTTCTCTGAAGTAAATCGCATTAAAATAGTTTCTATCCCGAACAGGAGTCACACCGTATCCGTGAGAAGCAATATATCTTTGCCAATCTAATTGATCTTCGTCATCGCTAGCACGCCAAGCGATGTGATGCACCGTGCCGACTCCCATTTGCCCGCGGCCAATAGGCGTTAATTTAAGGTCAATCACATTTCCGATATCACCGGCAGAACGATAACGAACGAAGTCTCCTTCCATGCCGACTCGTTCCAGCCCCATGATGTTTTCTAATAGCTCAGCGGTTTTATCAGGCTGCGCTGATAACAGGGTTGCACCGCCAAAGCCTTTAATGGCAACATCAGGTGTTACATCTCCGAACGTCCACGTATTGGCTTCTCCTTCTTCTCTTTCCACGATTTCTACATGCAGGCCGTGCGGATCATCAAATTCTACATATTGTTCTCCAAAACGCTCGATTTTGGTGTATGGAACGTTGAACTTTTCAAGTCTCTTTTCCCAAAAAGCCAAAGCTCCCTTCGGCACCACATAAGAAGTCACGCCAACTTGCCCATCTCCAATGATGCCTCGGCGGGCTCCCGCCCACGGAAAGAAGGTGATGATTGTTCCCGGCTTCCCGCCTTCATTTCCAAAATAAAGATGATACGTGCCTGGATCATCAAAATTGACCGTTTGCTTGACCAATCGAAGCCCCAGGACTCCTGCGTAGAAATCTGCGTTTTCTTGAGGGTGACCGACAATTGCTGTAATATGATGGATTCCCATCGTTTTTTTAGCCATTTTTATCCGCTCCTTTAAACGTTCATTTAGATATACTCGACAAACTCATTTACAGGCTTCCGATAGCCGCGCGGCCTTCTGCTCTCTGTTTTTTCTTTCCCAATTGTAATCATCATGACAACCTCAAATTGATCATCTATATTCAAAATCTGTTTCACGGCTTCCGCATCAAAGCCGATCATAGGGCAGGTATCCCAGCCTTTTTCCTTAGCGCTCAGCATAAACATCATCGCTGAAAGTGAAGCATTCCTTATCGCCTCATCTCTCTTAAATTGTTCTCCCCTGTTTTCATAAAACGAAACGGTGTCTTGAACCATGTAATCATACTCTTGCTTATTTAATATCCCTAACACCTTTAATCCTTCATAGATGTCAGCCGCTTGCTGATATGCCTGCTTATCCCCTAATACCAAAAGAACCGCAGATGAGCTAAACACTTTATATTGTCCGTTTGCGGCCTGTTTCAGCTTTTCTTTTACATCCGGGTCTAGAACCGTCACATATTTTGTATGCTGCAAATTAAAAGCCGATGGAGCCAATGCAACCAATTCAAACATCTCATTAAGTTCATCTTTCGTGATTGGATGATCTGGAAGGAAGTTGCTTGCAGATCTTCTTTCTTTGACTAGCTGTGAAAATTCAGTCATTTACGATACACCCCTTTTATCTCGAATTCGAGATATTACTTTATAAAAAATCACCTTGCAGAAATTCAAAAGAACTTACAATGATTGAGATTCTCTACATTATTCAGCAACACGCAGGTTTACGCTTGATCGTTGGCAATTTATCTTGAATTAAAATATCTTGAATATGAGATAATAATAAAACACGGATATTCTAATGTCAACAGGTTTTTAAAAATGAAGTGGAAATTTTTCACTGAAGCAGAATTTTAGTTGACCATCACCGCTTGTTACATAAGAACCTATTTGTTTGCTGTGTGATCTTTTAGCCCGGCTCCAACTTTTTTTCTTTCACCTTATTTATTAGTAAACAGGAAACAACGTTGCTATAGACCCACTCGAAATGGAATTGGTATGATAAGCAAAGTGATTACACAAGAAAGGATACGGAGAGCGAATAAAAAGCACTCCTATTTTTTTGTGCAGTTTTATAGGAGGAAAAAATGGCAAGTGAAAGAGAACAAATAAGCAAAAAGGTTGCTTTGATTGCATTGATAGCCAATCTGATCTTAATGGCAGGAAAGGTCTTTTTTGGGCTGATAGGCGATAGTGAAGCTGTTTTTGCAGACGGAATCCATTCCGCAGCGGATGTCGTTGCTTCGATTGCTGTCCTGGCAGTGATCGGCATTTCCAATAAACCGCCTGATCAAGACCATCCTTTTGGGCATGGAAAAGCTGAAGTCATTAGTGAGGCGATTGTAGGAATTATCTTAGTGGTCGTATCCGTTTATATCCTAATAGAAGCGATTCTGTCCTTTGTTGAAGGGCCAAGCGTTCCACAATACAGCGCATTGTTTGCAGCTCTGATTTCGTACGTGGCTAAGGAGATCCTATATCGTTATTCCATAAAGCAGGGGGAAAAATGGAACAGCAAAGCGATTATAGCGATTGCATACGATCATAAAGGCGATATCGTTGCCTCTCTTGCCGCTTTTATCGGCGTCCTATTGGCGATTGTCGGAAACACCCGCGGATGGTCCTATCTGTTGTACGCCGATGCAATTGCCAGTGCAATCGTGGCTTACCTTATTTTTAAGATTTCAATGGAATTAATCAGGCCGTCTGTTGATGTTCTTATGGAGAAAAGTGTTGCTCCCGAGCTGATAGAGGAATATAAAGCTGTTATTTTTCAATGTGATCAAGTAAAGCGAATCGATAGAATCCGCGCGAGAGAACATGGCCACTATAAATTGCTTGATGTCCGTCTATCTTTGGATCATGATTTGACGATTAAACAGGGACACGATATTGCCCGCGAAATCCGAAATGAAATCAAAAGACAGTTTCCAGATGTTGAAGAAGTGCTCATCCATGTGAATCCTTATTTTGAAGAATGAAAAAGCTCCTTTTTAAAAGGAGCTTTTTCTTTATGCCGTTTGTTCAAAAATGTTTTTTATCCTCGATAATGTCAATTTGTTCGGACATTATCGCGCCTTACTATATAATGTGAATGTATAAATCATATGAACAGAAAGGTTGTTAAAATGAAGGAATTTTTTTCGATTGGAGAAGTTTCAAAGCTATTCAATGTGAAAGTCTCTGCGCTTAGGTACTATGATGAAATTGGTCTTTTGAAACCGGAATATAAAGACGAGCATACGAACTATAGATTTTATTCTACCCAACAGTTCGAGCGGTTGGATACCATCAAGTATTTGAGAGCTTTAGGCCTGCCAATCAATAAACTTCTTGATTTTTATAATTCTCAAAATACAAACACTCTGATTCATTTACTGAAAAGCCAGCAAACTGAAATTGATCGCAAAAAAAGAGAATTGGAACGCATAGAAAAAAAGATCTCCCGCCGCATCATGCAAATAGAAGATGCCGTCCACACGCCGTTACATCACATTACAAAAATCAAACTTCCCGCATTACGTGTGGCTTATTTACAGCATGAGTATATTCTCGGCCATGATATCGAACATTCATTAGCCAAATTGAGAACTCATCTGAATGTGAACGAGGATATATTTATAGGCAAGATCGGTTTATCTATTTCAGCAGCAAATGTAATAGCAAATCAGTTCGACAAATATTCCAGCATATTCATGATTCTTGAAGATGAAAATGAAGAAACTTCATCCGAAATCATTTTTCCTCCAAGAGACTATCTGCAAATCAGGTTTAAAGGGTCACATCCAGAAGCCGAACCATATTACAAACAGTTACTGGCATATATGAACGAACATCATTATGAGATAGCGGGAGACTCAATCGAAATCACACTCATTGATTATGGGATTACAAATAATCTAGACAATTATGTGACTGAAATCCTGCTGCCCATCAAATAAATTTCATGAATATGTTTTTAATCTCCCTTGACTCTCTACTAACTTGAGGGTTTATTTTTTATGCAGGAATCATTATTGGAGGAGAAAGCTTATGTTTGGGACCATTTTTAACACAGTGATGATCATTGCAGGAAGTATAATTGGCGGGTTATTCAAAAAAGGCATTAAAGATGAATACCAGGATATCCTGATGCAGGCAATGGGATTCGCTGCAGTCGCGCTGGGGATCAACGCGATTACACAGCATTTGCCTGATAGTAAATACCCCATTCTTTTTATCGTGAGTTTGGCCCTTGGAGGTTTGCTTGGCCAAAGCATCAATCTGGAATTACGATTCAACAAGCTGGTGAATAAATTCTCTAAAAGCAATTTAGCGGAGGGTTTATCAACTGCGATCTTATTATTTTGTATAGGTTCTCTGTCAATATTGGGCCCTGTTGAAGCGGCTCTAAATAAAAATTATACGTATCTCCTGACAAACGGGATGTTAGATGGCATTACCTCCATTGTGCTTGCTTCGACTTTTGGTTTTGGAATCGCAGCGGCTGCCATTGTATTATTTGTCTGGCAGGGCTCCATCTATTTATTTGCTAAAGTAATGGAGAGCGCAATCAATACAGACCTTATCAACGAAATCACAATTGTAGGAGGCATACTCATCCTCAGCTCAGGGTTAAGCATTCTGGGAATTAAGAAGTTTAAAACGCTGAATCTGCTCCCGTCCCTGTTGATCCCGCCTATTGTCATTTACGTGATTCATGTATTTGGATTGCGTTTTTAGTGTCGAGCTTCAAACACAGGCTTCAAGGAAGGGGGTGTTCCAGATAGTAAAGCGGAATTCACTAATGCCGCCATGTTTTATCAGTGAAACAGATGGTGAGTGGTTCATAAGGAAGTGAATTGTATCCGTATGGATATTTTCCAATAATAAAGTCTCTCTAATCGGGCTCTATTTTTCTACATGAACCAACCCTAATGACTAGGCGGCAGTTTTCGGACAGCAGCTCAGCTCACTTCACAACACACGCACAAAAAAAATACCAAGGTATTCACAACCCTTGGTATCATGTGAAAATGACATTCCCTGCCACTACCTTAGTCCCCGTTCTACATTCGTAATAGCAAGGATACCTTGTTATGCATCAGACAATATGAAGCTCAGCCTTTGGAAATCAGAAACCGAATACCACGCAAGAATTAAATCATTCTATATTGTCCTCTATAAGGTTTTTTCACCTCTGGGTGCATTTTCATTAAAGTATTCATAAATGATGTCATATTAGAGATGTGCACACCGGTTTCCTTTTCAATCTTTCTTTTCAGCTCAATACTGCTCATTGGCTTATCCTGCTGCTTTAATATGTGTAATGCTGCTTCACGAGAGGCTTTTGATTCAGCTCTGCCCTGTCTTCTTTTTTTCTGTTGGATTGGTTTTGATGTTACACGATATGTCTTTACATCATTTGCTGTTTGTTCGAGCGCGACTTGAGATGGGAGCTTCTTTTCTTTACTAGACCGTTCTAATGCTCTTAAGCTTGAAAAGATCTTCTCCCGTTCTAACTGGAACTCACGAAGTATCGATATTTCATGTTTATCTATTTCTGCTAATCTCATACACAAAGCTTCTCTTTGATCAGCCATCTTCTTCCCCCCAATTAAGCAGGCGGACAAGAGCTTTATTCCACCTGCAGATCTGAGTAATTGTTCAACTCTTTAGTACCCTGACCAGGGAAATCAAAATATTTATGAAGATGAGTAGCGCTATTAATCCTTTATTCGTTTTATAAATGCGCTTATCATGATCTTTTTGTTCGAAACATACTCAGTATATAGCCGCCTATTCCCCCTATAATAGCTGGAATGAGCCATCCCAGCCCTATGCTGTACATAGGAAGAATCTGAGTGAAAATGCGATTTACGACTTCAATTTTTATCCCAGCTTCATTCAAACCGTCAAATAGGCTAATGATAAACGTGAACAGTAAACTGCCCTGATACACTTCAGCCTTCCCTTTAAATACAGAATGCAAAAACGTTAAAAAGATTAAGGAAATCGCGATTGGATACATCGTCATTAAGACAGGCATGGACACCTTAATGAGCTGAGTTAACCCTATATTTGAGACAAGCGTACTAAACACTGCTAACATTACAGCTATTTTTTTATACGAAATGTTCGGAAATAATTCATGAAAAAAGGAAGAGCACGCTGTGATCAGTCCGACACTTGTTGTCAGACATGCTACTGTAATCATTAAGCCCAATATGATGGAACCATAGGATCCAAAATAATAGGATGAAACCTTAGCCAAAACCTCGGCTCCATTTTCTAAAAGCCCCAGCTTTTCAACGCTGGAGGCTCCCATATATGAAAGGGCCGTATAGATAAGGGCTAGGAGTGTCGCAGCAATCGCAGTTGCTTTTGCACAAATGATCACCAGCTGTTTTTTGGTGGCAGCACCTTGTTCTTTAATTGCATTCACGATGATGATTCCAAAAACAAACGCTACAAGGGCATCCAGAGTCAGGTACCCTTCCTGAAAGCCTTTAAAAAACACATGTGATGTATACCCTTTTGATGGTGCTTGAATTGTTCCGATTGGATGGACAACAGCTACCACTACAAGCAATCCGATAAATGTCAATTTAATTGGCGTTAAAAATTTTCCGACTACATCAATAATTTTTGTAGGGTTGAGTGATAACAGACATGCAACTGTGAAAAATAATATTGTAAATATGATCAATGAAACAGGGCCTGCATCATCTGATAAAAAAGGTTTTACTCCAATTTCAAACGATACGTTCCCGGATCTCGGGATTGCGAAAAAAGGCCCGATTGCCAGATAGAGAATCGTCGTAAACACAATTCCAAACACTGGATGCACACGGCTGGCTAACGATTGTAGATTATGTTTACCTGAAAAAACAAATGCTGTCATTGCCAGCAATGGCAAGCCAACTCCTGTCACTAAGAAGCCAGCATTGGCGATCCATACATTTGTTCCAGCCATTTGACCAAGCATAGGCGGGAAAATGAGATTTCCTGCTCCAAAAAACAATGCAAATAGCATTAATCCTATAATGATGATATAGGAAGAAGAAACTTTCTTTGACATGATAAATCCTCCGATTACCGTAAATACTTTTTTAAATGACCAGCAAACATTGCAGCTGCTATTTGCATTGGCACGGCGTTGATTCTAAAATAATAAGCTTGTGTCAGTCTTACATATTTTTATCAAGTTCAAATAACATAATAATCCTTTCGATTAGACATTGCATCCATGGCTGTTATCTCACTTTGGCCATGTAAGATGTCGATTCAATAGAATCCAGGGCGATTGCTGCGTTTGATCTCTGTCGCATGGGCGATGTTCTGATCAACTGGTTTAGCCGGTTAAAAAACTGGATTGTCGCCGAGACAGGATTTTTTTCATGTGCATGAACCATATGAATTAGACTCCCAAGCTTTAATTCTGCAAAACCGCCTCGCAAAAAATGAGCGGCTACAAACTCCATTGATCCCGTAAAAATGATGAAACTCATGATGCTCGGATAGATTGCATGAATTCCTAAGTAATGCATAAAGATTCCATAAGCAATCCCCAAAAATAAAAATCCTGCCTAAATCGGAATCGTATATCGGAAGGCCGAACGAAATACAGCCCATTTTTGATCTCCTTTTTGATTCACACCTTTGAGCAACATATTTAATGTACCATACAAAATCCATACAAAAAACAAGATCATTGTAAGGATGACAATGATTCTTTGTATATTAAAATAGAGAACCATATATGAGTGTTATGCTTTCTTCAACAGAATCATTAGATAGTTAAGAATAACATTATCTAGGCTAGTTTGGACCGGTAAGTGTAATTAGTTATTAAAATGAATGCTGTAACCCAAAAACATATCAAACCGTTTGGTATGTTTGTTTGTAATCCCTATGAATGGCTATAAATGATTATTTTCCAAAACCAGCAAATTCACTGGTGCCTTATCGCTTAGCATCCTCTATTTCAGCTCAGGCAATAATGTTTCCAGCTCAATTAATCATGTATGACAAAGTCAGCTTGGGCCTCTTCCTTTGCAAAATCAAAATGGCATCCGATTGCCAGCAAACCATTATCTTTAGCCGCATTTATATGTCAGATAGACGGTCTCCGACAACTGCTGCATGTTGAATGACGTATTTTTGCAGAATAGTATTAACGAAATCACTTTTATTAAGAATATGTATTTGTTGAATACTAAATGTTTCATTTACCCACCTGTCCATTGATAAAAACTCGCAATTGCTTTTTGATACTCTATTAAGCCATTACTCGCTATAAAAATTGAATAATTGTTGTTTTTAAAATATCTGAACATCTTTTTAACTGCCGGCTTCATCTTCTAAATACTACCACATTGAAAGGCTATAAAATCGCCTACAGCATGATCAGGGAATAAATGTTAAGCAAAAAAAGCAGATCATAAAAGATCTGCTTTTTCTATTACATGATTTGTTTCTTTTGTTCATGATCTATTTCTGGCTGTATTTCCTTCGTGAGTTGATGCCCTTCTATGTCCACATTCGGAATAATCTTGTCTAGCCATTTTGGCAAATACCAGGCTGCATTCCCCATCAGCTTCATGACACTTGGAATCAGTGTCATTCGTACAATAAATGCATCAAAGAGCACACCAAAGGAAAGAGCCAATCCGTTGGCTTTAATAGAAGCTTCACCAGCAAAGATAAATCCAGCAAAAACGAATATCATGATCAGGCCGGCTGCGGTGACAACAGGACCGCTGTGTTTTAATCCAGCTTGAATCGCTTGTACTGGATTCTTTGTTTTCACATATTCTTCACGCATTCTGCTTACAAGGAATACTTGATAATCCATGGCTAATCCAAACAGTATCCCAATAGATAAAATCGGCAAGAACGCGAGTATCGGCCCTTTTTCAGGTATTTTGAAAAAGTCGATGAGATTCCCGTCTTGTAAAACAAATACACAGATTCCAAGAGTGGCTGTCATCGTCAATATGAAACCCGCAACAGCAACAAGAGGCACAAGCAACGAACGGAATACGATTGTCAGCAATACAAACGCAAAACCAACAATGAGTACAGCAAACACCGGTATCGCATCATTAAGGCGATCTGAAATATCAATATTCACTGCAGTCGATCCAGTAACGAGCAAATCTACCCTATTTTTATCTGATAAGCTGCGTACATCCTTTACCAAATCCTTCGTTGCTGCATCATTTGGACCTGTTGTAGGAACTACCGTAATGATGGCAAAGTTCCCTTCTTTATTAGGCATTGCAGGCGTGACACTCGCTACATGGTCTAGTTCCTTTATTTCTTTCACTGCATCTGCGAAGGCTTCCGCCTTATTTTCTGTTACACTTGTGGCATCCGCTACGATTGTTAATTGACCATTAAATCCTTCTCCAAAACCGTCGGCAAGCAAGTCATAAGCCCGACGATCTGGATTATCCTTCGCTTTCATCCCTGCATCAGGCAAGCCCAGCTCCAAATGCATAGATGGGATACTAATAACAAGCAAAATGAGAATGCTGCATACACTTAGCATGATAGGATTTTTTGTGACAAAGCGTCCCCAGACATTTGTTTCAGCGCTTTGTTTTTCTTTTTTCTTGTTTGATTTCGGAACCATCCGTTTCCCCGCTATCGACAAGACGGCAGGCACAAGCGTGATTGAAGCGAGGACAGCTAACAATACACTAAGCCCTGCTGTCAGCCCCATTGCAGACATAAAAGGAATGTCAACGACAGTCAATCCGCAAAGTGCGACGATAACAGTAAGTCCGGCAAAAACAACTGCACTCGCAGCTGTTCCTGTAGCTCTCGCGATTGATTCATTTTTTTGTATACCTTCGCCTAAAAACTGGCGGTGCTTCGTAAAAATAAATAAAGCATAATCAATCCCAACAGCAAGGCCAATCATTCCGGCTAATGAAAGACTAACGGAAGCAATATCAAATACTTGTGTCCCAATCAAAACAAGTCCAATACTTACACCTAATCCAATCAGTGCAGTTAAAATCGGCAAACCTGCTATTAATAAGGAGCCGAATGTAATGGCTAAAACGACAAAGGCCAAAATAATGCCGACAATTTCAGACACTCCACCTATCTCCATCTCGGCTCCTGGTACATCTCCGCTTAGCTCAGTTTGTAATCCCTCGTCATCAGCCAATTTCAAACTGTCTTTTAAGTGTTTGATAGAGTAATCTTTTATATCATCTGCTGAAGATTTATACTTGATATCAGCATAGGCAACGGTGCCATCTTTCGCGATTGTTCCTGTAACAAAAGGACTTGCAATCGAGTCAACAGAATCATCTTTATTGATTTCCTTGAACGTATTTTCGATTGCTTTTTTGGCTGACTCTGCAGTAAGTTTCTCTCCATCTTCAGCTCCGAAAATCACCCGTATGCTCCCTTTATCAGGACCGTGAGGAAATTCTTTTTGAATGATATCCATCGCTTTTTCCGAAGGTGTGTCAGGTATGGACATATCCTCAGAAAAACTTGGTTTTAACGTGATTGCAAGGCCTACCGAAGCAACTAACACAACGATCCACGCACATATTACTTTTATGCGATTGCGAGCAACCCATCCTCCTAATTTATATAACATTCTAGACATGATAATCTCCTTTCAGCACATTGCTTGATAACATTCTTTGCTTTCTCATTGTAGTTGACATTGAAATAAAAAAAACGTACATTCGGGCATGTACGTTTGGGCAAATTTCAAATATATGATGTTATTCGTCTAATGTCAGAATGCCTCTTTGCATGGCAATCGTCACTGCCTCAGTTCTTGAATTCGCGCCTAATTTATTGTAAATGGACGTTAATCTAGACTTTACAGTTCTCTCAGAGACACCCAAATCAAAGGCAATCGCTTTGCTTTTAAGACCTTTAGCAATGGCTTTTAGAACAATGACTTCCTTTTCTGTCAGCTGCGTATCACTGCTCTGCTTCTTCATCCGCTCCAATTGGACTTCTTGCAGACGTTTTAAGATATCAGGCTGCAATAGCACGTTTCCTCTTATTGCTGCATCCATTGTATGAAAGAGGGTTTCTGAACTCGTATCCTTCAATAGATATCCTTTCGCCCCTAATTCAATTCCTTCGATCATTAAGTGATCTTCATTATACGTAGTCAAAATAATGATGGGGATGTCGTGTTTTTCTTTTATTTGTTTAATGGCTTCTAACCCGCTCATCTCAGGCATATACAAATCCATGAGAATGATATCCGGTTTTAATTCATCTGCAAGGCGGACTGCTGCTTTGCCATTTTCCGCCTCTCCTATGATGGTGTAGTGATCATTCGTTTCAATTAAAAGCTTCAGACCTTCCCTCACGACAAGATGGTCATCAACGACTAAAACCTTATTCATCCTGCATCTCTCCCTGAATTGGTACGTTAATCTCGATGTGTGTTCCTATAGATTTTGTACTCTTTATATTGAATTGGCCATTCATTGCTCTGACGCGTTCTTGTATACCAAGAAGCCCATAATGTCCTCTCTTTTTCTTTCCCTTCTCAACATTAAATCCTTTGCCATTGTCCTTGACAGTTAGATGCAGTCTCCCTTTTTCATCATCCCAAATGGATACCCAGATCGTTTCTGCTTCGGCATGCTTTGCTGCATTCGTTATGCATTCTCCAATGATGTAATAGCAGTTTTCAGCTGTACGAACGTCTAACACCTGATGTAACCTGTAGTCTACAAAACAAGCCGTGCCTGTTGACTCCTGAAAATGATCCATTAAAGAGGTAATTCTTTCTTTTAAAAAACCGATTTCTTCTGATTTGCTGCGCAGATCGTCAATCGCTGAACGTGCATCAGCTAATGTGCTTTTCACTCTATTCATAGATTGTTGAACGATTTCTTTTGCTCTCTCTGTGTTGTCTTTGGCGAGATGAACATGAATCGCATCCAGCTGCATGTTTAAACTAACCAGCCCTTGAGCAAGCGTATCATGTAAGTCCCGGGCCATACGCTGTCTCTCGTTTTGCAGTGTCAGCTGTTCTACCTGCTGATGGGCAAGCTCCAGCCTTTCAAGAGTCAGCTGCGCTTTTATCTTTTCATCGACTTGGGCAAATAATGTAGCGGCATAAGTAATAATCACGCTCATAATAGGTACGGCAATGACAAGAAAATGCAAATATTCACCTTTGTGAATCTGATGTGGTACATTGATTGACAGCAGAAGCAATAAATAAAGGATGAGGAACGTCTTTCTTCTGTCTGCCATTCCTGCAATCTGTCCAATCAAAAATGCATAAAGGCCAATGATGATCAGCACTAAGAAGCCAGTCATGACATTAGCCAGTGTAAAAGTGATCAAACCTTGCAGCACAAAATATAGAATGACCCTTTTTTTAACCCAGCGATATGAATGCCAATGCAGCAAAGCAAAAATGGCGGTCAATACTGTAAACACATGAAGCAATAAAATGGACCAGCTCCCAATAATAAATTGCAGCACGATAGAGGCTATATAGATCATGAGAATAAAAGCCAGTCCTGGAACTCTGAGTGCAAGCATATTTAATGCCCGCCTATCATGTGAGTGGTATTTTTCTTTGAAAGGATTCCTTCTAAACAAACCTCATCCACTTCCTTTAACTGTTTACCGAACCGATCCTAATGACAGCGGCACACCATTTATTTGAACGTGCAACTCATACTTTTATCCACTCATTTTATAGGAAGAGCAGGAACACAACAATACCAAGATACAGTGAATAACTAGAGTTCCTGACATGTGACCATTGCCCAAACGTACATAAGCGTTCTGCCTTTATGTACGTTTTATCTTTCCAAATTTACAGTTAAAATAATGAGGAACTCACTATTCATTGAAGGAATGATCATCATTGAAATCGATTGATCTCACAATTTTATCATTAAAAAGAAAAGGAATCCGAACTGAGAAAGTGTTAAAAAATCAGTGCCCTGATCGATTAAGCAATGTGAACCAAAAAACAGACAAGCATAGAAACAAAAATGCTCAATCAAAGAACACGTGTAAAGAAAAAGAGGAATGAATATGTATTGGTTTTTAGGCGCTTTATTATATTTTCTCATCGGTACTTGTATATTCATTGGAGTCATTAGAGACAGTCACTCAGGCTCATGGATACTCCTTGCATTAGCAGCTCCACTCATCATTGTGGGCTATCCTTACTTTTATTCAAAGCAGCTTCTTGCCAAAAGATAATGAAATAGACGCCATACAAACTGCACATTGGTAAAATGGTCAATGTCGGGATACAATTTATGTATCTTAAGGAAAGGAGTCTTGCCTTATGAGTCAAAGAGTGTCCTACTATGATGTTGCACCTGAAGGTATGAAGATGATGATGGATATGGAGAAATACACGAAACAATCTTCAATTAACCGAACGACGAGAGAGCTAATTAAAATCAGAGTTTCTCAAATAAACGGCTGTGCTTTCTGCTTAGATATGCATACTTCTGATGCCCGCAAAATGGGCGAAACTGAACAGCGAATTTACTGTTTACATGCTTGGAATGAATGTGATTTTTATTCACCTGAAGAGAAAGCAGCGCTCGAACTATCTGAACACATCACGCTCATTCCCTCTAAAAGGGTTCCTGATGAGCTGTATCATCGAGTGCGAGAACATTACGATGAAAAACAATATGTTGACCTTGTTCTCATCATCAATCAAATAAACAGTTGGAATCGCATCTCTATTGCAATGGGTAATCAAGCAACTTCGAGATAATGAGAAGGAGTAAGATTTTAACGAATCTTACTCCTTCTTTCTCATTCTCTTATTAAAAAGTTCCCTAAATATTCACTTTGAAGTATTTCTCAAATGCGGTTTTCCCGCTTTGTGTCATCCTAACCGCTCTCGTTTTCGGCATACGAACGATCCATTCTTCTTCTAACATGCGCACCAATAAGGCGTTTCCTAACGCCCCTGCAATATGATGCTGCCGCTCACTCCAATCCAAACAGCAGCGGGCAAATGCTCTCCTCTTATGTCGTTGGTGCTCTTCATTGATGCCTAACTTCGAAAAGAACAAAGAACCCTCTGAAGTCACCTCAAAGTTTAAATCGACTTTTTTTAATATTCCCTGCTCAACTAGTGAATGTGTCATTTGCACACCCACATAACCTGCCAGATGATCATAACAGGTTCGGGCGAAATGCAAGTCACTTTTCTCTTTTGAATCTTTTAAAGATGTGACTTTGGCTTTAGGCGCCATACGAAGCAATTGCTCAATCATGTTTGCAGTATCAGAGTTAGACAATCTGTAATACCGATGTCTTCCATGCTTCTCTACACTGATCAGCTTTTCTTCAAGCAATTTTTTCAGGTGAAAACTTGCGGTTTGAGGTTTAATGTTCGCGAGATATGCAAGCTCTCCCGCAGGGTGTATCCTTCCATCCATTAGGGTGAGAAGAATGGAAGAACGCGAGGGATCAGATAGCAACGATGAGATTTTTGCGATATTAGGATTCATGATTTTCCTCCTTACATTCATATTTCGATGATAGTTGAAATGTTAAACCTTTACAATATGAATGTAAGGATGACAAGGAGGAATAAACGTTGGACATTGAAAAACAAGATACTCTTCATTTTAAAGAAATCAAACCAAACATCATGTATTATGGTACCTCTACATTTCTTCTTACCACATTGAATGAAGATGGAACCACTAATATCAGTCCTATGTCTTCTTCTTGGGCTCTCGGAAACTATATTGTCCTTGGAGTTGGACTAGGAGGAAAAGCCATTGAAAATTTGGAAAGACACAAAGAATGTGTCATAAACTTGCCTGGCCCGGAATTATGGGAAAACGTTGAAAGAATTTCGTCTTATAGCGGAAAAAAGAATATACCCCCTTTGAAGAAAGAGCTCGGGTTTACATATAAAAAAGAAAAATACGAGTCAGCAGGCTTAACACCTTTACAATCAAAAACAGTTTCACCAACACGCATTAAAGAATGCCCTATTCACATTGAAGCCGAAGTCAAACATATTCGGTTCCCAGAATATGAGCCATCATTTGCGATTGTAGAGACACAGGCACTACATTTTCACGCCGAGGAGAGTATCATATTGAACGAAAACCATATCAATCCTTCAAAATGGAGTCCGCTGATCTATAATTTTAGACATTATTTTGGTTTAGGCAGAGAAATAGGAAAGACCTTTCGTTCAGAAACATGATCCTTTTTAAGACCGAGCCATGATTTGATCTATTCTAGTAACCCTTGTTATTATCAGATCAAGCGATCATTAGGCTTGGTCTCTTTTTTAGTGAAACATCCATTTAAGGATATAAAAGTTACTTACTTGCCAATTCTTTTATCATTAAACCCAACTCATAAATCCCCTTTTGAAGGTCTTCAAGGGATGCATAAGCATATGATAAGCGAACATAATTCCCTTTTTCCTGAGCATAGATACTGCCGAGATTGAGAAGAATCCCTTTTGATAAAGCTTTAGTATAAAGTAATTTCATTGATATTGAAGGCAATATTTTTATCCAGACAAAGAACCCTCCCTTTGGCATGTTCCATGTCGCAACATCCTTCAAATGGGTTTCTAATGCACTCAAGGCCAATTCTCTTCTCACCTTTAATTGCTGTCTAACCTTTTCTAAATGCTGCTGGTATTGGCCGGATGTAAACCACTCCGCCGCTACTCTCTGGGATAATGAACTGGATCCGTAATCTGTTTGCATTTTAATGTCAGATAAACGTTCAATCACCGGTTCTGGTCCGACTATCCATCCAATCCTCAAGCCCGGACTCAATGTTTTCGATAAACTGCCTATGTATAGCACATGCCCATTTTTATCTATTGTTTTAATAGGATAGGGCGGAATTTCATCTATCCATAACTCGCGATAAATGTCATCTTCAATAATGGGAAGCTGTGTATTCTCACTAGCTGCAATGATTTCTTCCCGCCGCTTTTGCGACATTAAAATACCGGTCGGATTATGAAAACAAGGATTTGTATATAATATAGCCCTTCCCCGTTCCCCTCTTGTGATATGAAGATTTCCCGGCAAAAGTCCCTCATTATCCATAGGAAGCCCGGTCAGTTTCATGCCAGCTGATTGAAATACGTGTAATGAATAAAGGTAAGATGGCTGATCAAGATAAACGGTTGATCCTCTTTGCAAAAGCCCCATCGATATCAGCTGCAGGGCTTGCAATGCTCCCGAAACAATTAGAATGGAAGAAGATGAGGCATTGATGCCAAAGGTTCTTAAATAGTTGCTTAATGCCTCTCTCAACGGAAAATATCCTTTTGGTTCCTCATATCCGAATGCTTCCATGTTTTGAGATACCTTGCCCATCATCTCTTTCATAGCAGTTAAAGGAAAAATCTCAGTTGAAAGTTCGCCTTTACTGAGCTGTATAAGATCCATATTTGATTCTGATTGGTTTATCTCCTGTACGATTTTTTGGCTAGGCTGCTGAATTCCAGAGGTTACATATTGATCCCAATTAGGAGCAGAATTCTTAGCTAATAGTGTCCATGTATTGTTGATAACAACTGTGCCTTTCCCCATTCTGCCTTCTATTAACCCATCTGCCATTAATTCCTCTAAGGCCGTAATCACTGTGCTTCGATTTACCTGAAAGTCTTTTGCAAGCGTGCGCTGGCTTGGAATCTGGCTTCCAATCGGCCACTCTCCATTTCCTATTTTCTCCTTAATAAAATGAACGATTTGTCTGTACTTAGGAAGCTTTTTCGTCTTTTTTTCTTCTGGAAAGCTCATGAAAGCAGTCTCCTTACAACTAAATTGGTTGGGTCAAAATTCGTTTAACTGGTTGAAGTCATATCACCAAATCTTTATTAGTATAGAAACACATTAAATAACTGGTTGGTTTTTGTAAAGAGGAGTGAGAAATATGCGAAAGAAAACAGTTCAAATGATCATATCTAACAGTCTGATGATCGGTTTGTGGGCATCAGCTTTTCCGGGAATTCGCGCAGGTCTGGAAGGGTACACACCAGAACACCTTGCTTTATTTCGTTTGTTAATCGGCTCTATGGCATTATTGCTTTTTGCTGTTTTGACTCAGATGCGATTGCCTGACATGAAAGACATTCCTGCCATTTTTCTGTTAGGGTTTTTAGGTTTTGCACTCTATCACATTTTGCTGAATATCGGTGAAAAAACAGTTAGTGCTGGAGTTGCAAGCTTACTCGTCACCACAGCACCGATCTTTTCTGCCATGTTATCCCGCCTGTTTTTTAGAGAGCGTTTTGGATTTACGAAATGGATTGGCTCTATGATCAGTTTATTGGGTGTGTCATTGATTGCATTTGGGTCTGGAGACTATACCTATTCAATGAAAGGTATTTTGTTCATCCTGCTGGCCGCTTTTTCGGAGAGTATTTATTTCGTTTTTCAACCCCGCTATATAAAAAAATATGGCTTTATCCGATTCGTTACATTTTCAATTTGGGGTGGAACAATACCTATGCTTATATTTCTGCCAGGCTTAGGCGGAGAGATGATGAACGCTTCCATGAACTCAACATTGTCTATTGTTTATTTAGGTTTGCTGCCAACAATCGTGCCTTACTTTGCCCTTGCATATGTCACTTCACTCGTCGGCTCATCAGAAGCAACCCTTTCGCTTTATGCAACACCAGCTTTAGCCTTGCTTATTTCTTGGTTGTGGATAGGTGAAATACCCGCATTCATTTCTCTGCTAGGCGGAGTGGTGACAGTCGGCGGGGTGTGTTTCACCTATTTAAGACAAAACAAAATGAATTGGTATGGAAACGCTCTTAGACACAAATAAAGAGAAGATACCAATATGGTTTGGTATCTTCTTCTTAAGTATCAAATAGAATTGTATCTCCCTAATGCTCTAATCCAACCCCCCCCATTATGCGAATATGGTGAAAATATCCAATTATAGTATGATCTGAAGTTATTAATAATCTATATTAAAGGATGCTATAATGAATTGATAATGTACACTCCAGGATAGATATATTCAATATAATCATGAAATAGGGAATGAATGAAATGATGGATAAAACTAAAATACTTATTATTGAAGATGACGAAGCAATAGCTGATCTACTTTCATACGGGCTTGCGCAGGAAGGTTTTCAAACGTGTACTGAGGCTAACGGCGCTTTAGGATTGAAACAGCTAGATCAATTCAAACCCGATCTTCTGCTGCTCGATTGGATGCTGCCAGATTGCAGCGGATTGGATATCTGTAAAATAGTGACCCATCGCTATAATATCCCTATCCTTATGATCACCGCAAAGTCAGACATCACCGATAAAGTACTTGGGTTGGAATTTGGGGCCGATGATTATATTACAAAGCCATTTGACTTACGCGAGGTTATTGCTAGAATTCGTACGATACTTAGGCGTCTTGAACAAGCTAACCACGTTCATGATCGAGGAACGTCTAATGAGGAACCTATTCAGTTTAAAAATATTGTGATCATCCCAGACGAAAGAATAGTAAAAAAAGACGGGATCATTGTTGATTTGACTCCTAAAGAATTCGATCTGCTTAAGACGTTGATTGACCATCGGGGGAAAATTTTCACACGTTCAGAGCTGTTGGAATTTATCTGGGGATATGATTTTGCCGGGGATACACGTACGGTAGATACTCATATTCAAAGACTCCGTAAAAAACTGAATGCAAGTGACTTGATTAAAACAGTATTTGGCATCGGATATAAATGTGAGAAGCAGGAGGAGTAGAGAGTGTTACGGACCATCAAGGGTAAATTCATTATTGGGTTTTTTCTGATTTTCTCTCTCTCTTTCCTTGTGCTCAATCAAACGGTCAAGAGCGTCATTAGGTCAAGTAATGAAAAAATTGTGACCTCAGATTTAATAGAGTTGAAAAAAAACAGTATTGTGTATATCAACCAAGCGTTTTTAATCAATCATTATAAAAACAATGAACTATACTTCGACGATATGGCTGATGAAATAGTGGAAAGTTTAACTCATTCAACCGGAAGCAATGTAGGTGTTTATAGCGTGGATGGCAATTTGTTGTCTTCTTCTAATAAAACGGTGTTTTCGCAAGGTATTGATGAGGACCTAGAAAAAGCGATTAACGGAAAAAATGCTTATCACATCACCTATGATCGAAATAAAGCACAGGTATTTTTCTCTTATCCAGTTGTCATTGATGGTGCAAAAGTTGGCATATTACGCTTTTCTAAAGATTTTAATCTGCTTTACAAACAAAGTGGAGAGATTTTAAATATTATTTTTTATATCGCCCTTGCGATATTTGTGGCGGCGTTCCTTTTCTCTTATATACTTTCCAGACATATCACGATACCAATCGTCAAGCTGACAGAGGCTACCTCAGAAGTCAAAAAAGGAAAGCTGGATGTGGATATCCACTTTCCTAGAAAAGATGAAATTGGCCAGCTTACTATTAATTTCAATGATATGATTACCAGAATTCGAGATCAAATTTCAACCATCGAAAAAGATCGGGATCGGTTGAAGGAACTTAACGAGCAGGAAAAACGTTTTTTTGACAATATGACCCATGAGCTGAAAACACCTTTGACTTCTATTCAAGGCTATGCGGAAATCATAAAAGAAAAAGGGGAATCAGATCCGAAGTTTTTTAATAAAGGAATGAATCATATTGTTGAAGAAAGCCGGCGTCTGCACAATTTGGTCATAAAACTTCTTGAGGTATCTCGAGAAACATCTAAAAATCGTCATTCCGATAGGATCGATGCAGGAACAATTTTGAAAGATGTATGCGAATCTATGAAATTTCGTGCAGAACGATATAACAAAAAGATCATCTGTGAAATGGACGAAGACCTCTATGTGTATGGCCAAACGAATAGACTGCGCCAACTTTTTATTAATCTTCTGGACAATGCAATCAAATACAGTTTATCGAATTCAAAAATCATGATTAAGGCTAAAGCTGTTGGAGATCAGGTTCTTTTTATATTCAAGAATCCAAGTGATCCATATGATGACACCCAATACACTAAAGTGTTTCAGCCTTTTTATTCGATTAACCAAAAGGTCACGGAAGAAGGAAGTTTAGGCTTGGGTTTAAGCATAGTGAAAACAATTGTTGAGGAACATCAGGGAACAATCAAGATGTTCTACAAAGAAAACCACACTATAATCACGATTGAACTAGCTTACATGAAGGTTGAGAAATGATCATGAAGAACAAACAGTTTATTATTTTATTAGGAATTCTACTGATTTTCGTGATTTTTGTATCCAGTTATAATATGGGAAAAAGATCGGAAACCATTATCATTCCAAACAAGGAAGAAAATCAGAGTGAGGATGATCAGAAGTCCGGCTCCTTTCAAGTGAAGAAGATATATCGCCTCCCCAAAGCTGACCAGTTGCTTGGATGGTCTTCATCGAACGCTATAGTTGGTTTTTTCAAAGGAAATGACTCAACTGAACGTGAAGCGCATCATCTTCAGCGTCTTCCCTTCCCCTTTGAAAAACCTGAAACCCTGAAGAGCATCGAAAGCAATACTGCTAACCTAAAGATGTCTCCCGACGGGAAAAGTATCGTCGGATTAACGATGTCATCGGATAAGACAACATTAAATCTGATGTCATTGACGAACAGAAACAAAAAGGAAATAGCCAGCTTTCCTAGCAAGGATGCCTATGTACAAGATGTTTCATGGTCAAATAATAGCAAATACATTTGTTATCTTGTCATTGATCCTGCGAAAAATGGCCAGACTGCGGTCAATGTATTTCATATAGATTCTGGAACTCTCAAAACGTATCCATTGAAGAATCTTGATGACAAAGAGTCGCCTACAGCAGCGGCAATTTCTGATAATGGACGCAGTTTGCTGTTTACGATGTTACACGGGCAACAATATCGCATTATGACGGGGACCATTAGCGGTGATGGCATCACCATTCAGAACAAGCGGCAGAATAGCTATGACGGGCCTGTTTGGTTAAACAATGACAAATTTGTATTTTTAGGTACCGGAGAAACCTTATACGAATACGATCTCAGAAACAATGAGCTTTCTGTCCTGCTCGAAAATGTAGCTGTTTTCAAGATCTCAAACGACCGAAAGAAAATCGCTTACTCTTTATCTAATAAGGACAATACGTATGCAGGAAAACTGCAAGGGAAAAATATCCTGTACGCAGAACCAATATACCATGGCCCCAATCCATCAGAAATATATTGGAGTCCTGATGGCAGCAACCTGCTCGTTTTTAACCAGAATCAGTATGCCTCAATAGAAAATTCATCAGTGCGATTTTTTGACGCTCACTCTTATATCATTACATTTAAATAATCTATGATTTTAAACCTTATTTCTGTTGAATACGGAAATAAGGTTTTTTTATTGTGTCAGCAAAAGAATGAAAAAGTCCCGCTGCAGTATTCCTGCTTTTTTTGACATTTTGTTTACAAGTTGATCAAACTTCTGCGATATCTTCTATTTATAGTAAAAGAGCATCATTACTATCAAACTTTGTTTCCAAAGTTTCATTCTTATCTATGTGACTAGTTTTGATATTTACAATTGAGGAGTTGGAAAAAGTGTCAAATTCACCAAGAAGGGACCGTAAATTAAATCAAATAGGCAAAATAGGTTTTGGGATATTGATTATTCTAGGTGTCACTTTATTATGCATTTCTTGGAAAGCACTTGCTGGTCCAAAGCAGGAACCAATAAAAGAAAGTGCCGCTACTTCTGAGCAAATGCACAAAGATAAGAACAAAAATACAGCACAGAAAAAGGAGGAACAAAAAACATCACCTGAAATCGGAAAGGTGGTCTATTTAACATTTGATGACGGACCAAACCCTGCTGCATCAGAGAAAATTATGGATTTGCTCCATAAATACAATGCTAAAGGAACGTTTTTCATGTTAAAACCTAATATCGAGCGAAATCCTGCTCTTGTGAGAAAAATGGTAGAAAGCGGTCACTCTGTTGGGTCTCACGGCGTGACGCATCAGGTTTCCGAAATCTATAAATCCCCTGAAAGCTTTGCGACAGAAATGAACGATACGCTGAACTATATCAAAGATACAACCAAAGTCAACACACATTTGATACGAGCACCTTACGGGTCAAAGCCTTACATTACAGGCCCATTTAGAGAAGTTGTTAAGCGTGATCATTTTAATCTATGGGATTGGACAGTTGATTCAGAAGACTGGAAATACACTCACGGCGAATTTGTAAAAAATACAATTCAACAAGTAAACAATCTTGTAGGGAAAGAGCCGCTTGTTGTATTAATGCATGAAAAACCGACTACTGCGGCATATCTAGAAGAATTATTAAAATATTTCCGCGAAAGCGGCTACGACATGAAAGCAATCCATGATTCAATAAAGCCGGTACAATTCAGATTCAATTGAAGTAAAAGTCTAAAGTATCTTATATGAACTAAAAAATATCACGGAGATAAAGGAATTATTTATAAGAGAACCGTTAACCTGTATACCACAATTTCATTCCAAAAATATCTGAGATACGAAGCATAAGATACAGTGCATAACAATTTGTATTAGAATCTACCAATTGTTTAGAAAGGATTATGATAGTGAAAATCGGGAGAAGGAAACTGAAAATGCATAGTATTATATTGTTTATTCTAGCCCTCTTGTTAACCATTGGAGGCCTGACTTGCTACAGTATTTACCGCAACGTAGCAAAATCAGTCAATCATATGTATGAGCCTCTAGATAAAGATTCCAAGCAACAAGATGCTGATATCGGGCATGACCCTATATCCATTCTTTTGCTGGGAATAGATGAGCGTCCCGGTGATAAGGGACGCCCTGATTCGATGATCGTTCTGACGGTAAATCCAGAGACGAAAACATCGACAATGGTCAGTATACCGCGTGATACCAGGGTATTTATGCGATCAAAGAATACCAATATTAAAATGAACTCAGCATATACTTATGAGGGAATTGAAGGTACCGTTCAAACCGTCGAACAATTTTTAAACATTCCAATCAATTACTATATCAAAGTAAATATGGAAGGTTTTAAAGATATTGTAGATGCCATTGGCGGAATAACAGTGCATAATGATTTCCCTTTCACCCTTGAAGGAGTGCATATACCAAAAGGGGAACAGCACCTTGATGGAAAGGTTGCTCTTACATATGCACGGATGAGAAAAGAAGATCCCCGCGGTGATTTTGGGCGCCAGCAGCGGCAGCGTGAAATTATTAATGAAATTATTCACGAAGGCGCACAATTAAAATCACTAAAAAACTATCAAGGAATTTTGACTGCCTTAGAAAAAAATATTCAAACAAACTTAACACTTGATAAAATGATCGATATTCAACGTTCTTATAAAGAAGCCGTTCAACATGTGAAACAGATCGAAATAAAAGGTGAGGATAAAAAAATAGATCACTTATGGTATCATGTTGTAACTGATGAAACGAGAAAGGACTTATCGAAAAAACTTCGCCTGCAATTAAATCTAGAATCTTAAAATAAATGTATTCATAAAACCGCTTATTCAGATATTGAGAAGAGTTCTTATCTCTTCTCTCTTTTTTAGATCAATGTTTTACGATTTCCCGGAATAAAAAATAGAGTATTCGCTTACTGGCTTAAAGCCTAATTTAGCTGCCAATGTAATGGACGCATTGTTGCAAACATCACAATCCCAGCTAGGAATAATCCCGTTCTTCAGACAAAATTCTATAAATTCGCTTGCTACGCAATAAGCTAAACCCATACCTCTATATTCTTCAAGTGTATAGATATCCATTTCCGCACGATTATGTCCTAAAAATATAGAGGTACACTCACTTACAACATGATTGCCATGTAATACGGCAAACCCAAAGCCTTTTGATGAAAAATGTGAGACAGAATCCCAATACTCCTCATAATAAGCTCTGTTAAATTCTGTGCTGTTTGAAATGACGTCTTCATCTATTCTTTTCAGTTCAAGCCCCTTTGGAACCATATCTGTTTTAGAAGGTTTTTGCTGATAAGAAAATGCCACTCTTTTCATTTGATTCAAATCGTCTTTCAGTATTGTGTTCATTACTCTATCCCATGTATCGTTAGAAGAAAACAAGGTAAATCGTTTTGTGGATCTCGCTTGCTCTTCATAATATCCTGCAATGAACTCATTAAAAGCTCGATTCCCTTGGTTTCCTGCAATAAAATAAATTCCTGATTCAGTCCCTATTAAAAACGATCTAGGGAATGTTTGGTCATCTACATAAACAACTCCCGGAATGGTTTGTTCTAATATTGAATAGACAAATGTTGGGCAAAATGTTTCATCAAACAATGTTTTTAAGCCGTTATATTTTTCTTTTGTTAATTCCTGCAAACTGACAACTCCTTTAAAAACAGCGTCTCCTTCATGATTCTGTTAACAAAATCAATTTTCCTCTGTCACAAGCTAAATAACTTCCCTTTTTAAGCGGACAGCTCACGGATCACAGATAAGTTAAACCAAAAAAACAGGTGTCTGCATTAGCCCGCAGACACCTGTTGAACAACACATTGAACTTATATAAACCAAAGAAAAAGCTGAGTATATCTATTAATTATTCCCCAGTTTCAGCAAACTGTTTTAAGCGGTCTCCAATTTCATCACGCACTCTTTGGAAAAATGCCCATTTTTCTTCGTCTGTTCCTTGTGCTTTTGCCGGATCATCAAATCCCCAGTGCTCGCGTTTTACATTCGGCGGCGTCATTGGGCACTTGTCAGCTGCATCACCACAGAGAGTAATAACTAAATCAGCATTGTTTAAAATGTTCGGATCAATTTTATCTGAAGTTTGATTGGAAATATCAATCCCCGCTTCTTTCATTGCTTTGACAGCATTAGGGTTTAATCCATGAGCCTCGATTCCTGCGCTGTACACGTTCCACTTATCACCAAGGTATTTTTTCCCCCACCCTTCAGCCATTTGACTGCGGCAAGAGTTTCCGGTGCATAAAAAGTAGATTGTTTTCTTTGACATGTTTATCTTCTCCTTTTAGAAACATGAATGGATGATCATCAGCCAAAGATACAGGCCGACAAGTGTAATAAATAATGTTGGGACTGTCAAAATGATTCCTGTTTTAAAATACGTGCCCCAGGAAATCTTCACACCTTTTTGTGAAAGGACATGAAGCCATAATAATGTCGCCAAGGAACCAATCGGCGTTATTTTAGGTCCTAAATCTGAACCAATGACATTTGCATATATGAGCGCTTCTCTCATCATTCCATGCGTATCTGTGCCGGCAATAGCCAGTGCATCAATCATGACAGTCGGCAAGTTATTCATAATGGAAGAAAGAATCGCCGCGATAAAGCCCATTCCAATTGTACCTGCGAACATCCCTTGATCAGCGACGGCTTGAATTACATCTGAAAGGACATCTGTCAATCCAGCATTACGGACACCGTACACAACAACGTACATGCCAATTGAAAAGAACACGATAGCCCACGGCGCTCCTTTCAGTACTTTCTTTGTTTGAACGGCTGGGCTCTTTTGCGCAGCAACTAAGAAAAAGATTGCAATGATACCTGCTACAACTGATACAGGAATAGAGAAAAATTCACTGGCAAAATATCCAACTATCAGCAGCCCCAAGATATACCATGATAGCTTGAACATGTTTTGATCTTTTATGGCTTCTTCAGGTTTTTTAACCTCAGTCAGATCATAACGTTTGGGTATGCTTTTTCTAAAGAAAAGGTAAAGTACAATGATACTCGCCAGTAGCGAAAACAAGTTGGGGACAATCATTCTGGATGCATAATCAATAAACGTAATATGAAAATAGTCTGCTGAAACGATGTTGACCAAATTGCTCACTACTAATGGAAGCGAAGTCGTATCTGCAATAAACCCGCTGGCTATGATAAAAGGAAAAACTAATTTTTCATTGAAATGTAATGCTCTGACCATCGCTAATACAATTGGTGTCATTATAAGAGCCGCACCGTCATTTGCAAATAATGCGGCGACGATAGCTCCTAATATAGATACATATATGAACATCCGCACACCGTTTCCTTTTGCAGCCTTAGCCATATGAAGCGCTGCCCATTCAAAGAAACCGATATTATCAAGGATTAACGATATAATAATAATTGCCACAAATGCCAATGTCGCGTTCCACACAATCCCTGTCACAGTTAATACATCATGAAAATTGACAACTCCGGCTATTAGAGCTAAAACAGCTCCTCCACAGGCTGACCACCCAATAGACAAGTTTCTCGGTTGCCATATGACCAAAACCAAAGTTACTAAAAATATCAATAACGCCAAAATCACTGAAGTCAATCTAATGCCTCCTTACTGGCAACACGTTTGAGTTTCCTTTTGTTTGATCTGCTTTAACAATTTGTCCTCCTGATCGATTTGAAGTAAAACAAATTGCAATGTATCAAACTCAGGACATGATCTATTTATTGAATAATAGCGCCATTGCCCTCTTCTATCCTCATTTACAAATCCTGCATTTTTTAATTTTCGCAAATGCTGGCTTATAGCAGGCTGACTCATTTCAAACATATCAACCAATTGACAGACACAATATTCTTTTTCAAGAAATAATTTCATCATCATAAGCCTTGTTTGATCACTAAGTGTTTTTAAACAGCGGGTCATCGTGGCAACTCCTATTTTTGTATCAACAGCCAAATGAACTCCTCCTTCCAAAACAATATAATTAAATCATTATAAATGAGCCAATTCATTATTTATATCACTCCGACATTATATAAGTTATTGTTTATATAAACAATAACTTATATTTGAAACATTAAATAAAATTGATTTGCTTAATGTCACATCTCATGATGAGAATCCTCACTTTGCATACCTTTCGTCATTATAAAAGCTGCATATAGCCTCTTTCATTCATTTCCCTTATGTATAAACTAAGGCAGTTTGCAAAACAAGAAAAAATCCTGTCTGATGAGAACAGGATTTCCGATAATTTTTCACACATTACATCATGATTTTAAATCAACACTCTCCAGTTGCTTTAAATACCTTTGCAGGCGAACCTTAGGGTTTAATTCTATATTTGTTATATGCTTTACATAGCGATTCGCACTTTCGGCGATTTCTTGGTCACTGATTCGATTAGCGCGATATTCAGCAAAGGAAGGCAGATAAGTCATGCCTACTAAATTGGCAGATGCTTGGAACGGCTTTGTCAGTTCGCTTATTGAAAATAAGTTATATCCGCCGGCTTGATAAGAATGTTCAGGTGAACCGATGGACATGGCAGTCACCCACTCTTTTTCATTCAATTTCGTTCCGCCAGGGCCATGAGCCCAGCCAAAAGTAAACACTTCATCAAACCACTGTTTTAACAGCTGGGGACTGCTGTACCAATATAACGGAAACTGAAAAACAATACGGTCATGGGCAAGAAGCTGCTGTTGTTCAAATTCCACATCAATCGGTTGATTGCGATATTTTTCATAGAGATCATGAACAGTTACATCCGGTTCACTTAAAACCGCTTCTTTCCACTTTTTATTTATACGAGAGGATTCGAAGTTCGGATGTACAACGAGTACTAATGTTTTCATATCATCCATTCCTTTCTTTCCTTTGATGTGAATCATTATATGATGTATATTAAGATATAAAAAGTACGCACATTGATTGTATATAGTATCAAAAAGTATACTATTAGGAGTGAACAGCTTGAGAAATAGAAAACTTGGTATTGATTATTCTTCGGATGACTTTGAAGGATGCCCCGTGGAGACAACATTAGATATCATCGGGGGTAAGTGGAAAGGCATTCTCCTTTATCATCTCATTGACGGTAAAAAGAGGTTTAATGAATTCCGAAGATTATATCCTAAAATTACCCAACGCATGCTTACTCTACAATTAAGGGAATTGGAGCGGGATGGCGTGATTCACCGCGAGGTTTATAAACAGGTCCCTCCAAAAGTGGAATACTCTTTAACCGAGTTTGGAAGAACGTTAGAACCTGTTATCCTGCACATGAAAGACTGGGGAGAAAAGTACAGAGACAGAATCAATAAAATTGAAACAACACGTAAAGCTGAAGAAGAAATCTAAATTCAGCAAAATGCAAAAAATACCAAGGGCGTTAAAACCCTTGGTATTTCTATGATTGAGACCCTCACCGATTATTCATCCGCAAGACCTCAATAAAGCGTTTTTGGTTATATCACTGGCGGCATGTCTAAACGTATGGTGGCAAAGAGGGCTATCGTTAAAAAGGTCATTCTTTTTTCTAATGATTATTAAGCTTTCTAAAATTGCTGCCCTTCACTTCAGCTACGTCATATACGGTAACAAAGGCAGTTTTATCAATATCATTAATAATTTCCTTTAGTTTGGTTTCTTCTAAGCGGTTGATGACACATGTGATTTCTTTAAATTTCTCGTGGGAAAAACCCCCGTAAGCTTCTTTATATGTGGCGCTTCGGCCTAATTGATCACGTATGGTCTCTACCATCAATTCAGGTTGGGTTGTAATAATTTGAAACATTTTAGAACCGCTTAAGCCTTCCTCAACGACATGAATGACTTTCGATGCAATGTAGTAAGCAATGACTGAAAGCAATGCCCCTTTCAAGCCAAATACAGTGGAAACAAAAATAAACACAAAAAGGTTTAAGAATAAAATGAGATCGCTCGTTCCAAATGGCAGTTTTCGGGATAGCAGCACAGCAAGCATATCAATCCCATCTAATGCGCCGCCATTACGCAGCGCCAACCCCATTCCGAATCCAAGGATAATCCCGCCAACAACGGTGATTAACAAGGTATCTCCCTCTATAATAGCGGGTGTGTGGTGGAAAAAACTTGTCCCCGCAGCGAGTGATATGATTCCGATAATTGATAATAACGCAAAGCTTTTCCCAATTTGCTTATATCCTAACCAAACAAACGGAATGTTAATGACAGCAATAAGAATCCCCAGCGGCAAATTGAATAGCTGTGAACCAACAATGCTGAGGCCTGTCACCCCTCCATCAGAGACACTGTTCGGAATCAAAACTGTTTCTAATCCATATGCCGCTATGATTCCTCCAATAATGACCATGATGACTTGCAGTATCTTTTTCACTTTAAATTTCTTATGTTTTTCGATTCTATTCATACCATTCCTCATTTCTCAAATATTTCGTTATATTTAAATATACCATAAGAGATATTTTCAGCTAAAAACATGCGTTTTTTTAAATAAATTAATTAACAGTAAGGTGTAACCCCTCTTTGACTTAGAACATATGTGCAGTGCCGCCTGTTGAGCAAGCGGCCCTTTCAGTTCAGATCGTGAACCGCCCTCAAACTTCAACACCGAAAATCCTAATTTATTCTGATATGATACTTAAAAAAGGAGGTTTGATTACAATGAATAGCCTGTGCCGCAGTAAACAAGCCCCATTTGAATACACCTTATCTCTAATAGGGGGCAAATGGAAAATGAGAATTCTCTATGAGTTAGGGTGTGAAAAAACGATGAGATACGGCGAGCTGAAAAGGGCTATGCCTTTCATCACGCATAAAATGTTAAGCGCACAACTTAAGGAATTGCAAACTGACGGCCTTATTCATCGGTCTGAGGTTTCTCAAATCCCACTGAAAGTAGAGTATTCGTTATCTGACAGAGGCTATCTTTGTATCCCCTCATAGATGAAATGTGTAAGTGGGGAATAGCACAAGGAATGCCTCATATGTAAAAGCTACTTACAAAAAAGTGCGTACTTGTTTCCCAATGAGGGGAATTTTATACTGAATGAAAATACTTCGTTAGGAGGAAAAAATGACAAAACAAGTCTATATCATTCCTGGCTACAGAGCCTCCTCAACAAATCATTGGTTCCCTTGGCTGAAAAAACGTCTGCTCGCAGATGGGGTCCAAGCAGACATTTTAAACATGCCTAATCCGCTCCAGCCAAGACTTGAGGATCGGCTGGATACACTCTCTTTTTATCAACACACTTTACATGAAAATACGTATTTGGTTGCGCACAGCTTAGGGTGCCCCGCCATTTTGAGATTTTTGGAACATATTCAATTACGAAAACAACTTGGCGGAATCATACTTGTTTCCGGCTTTGCCAAATCATTGCCCACTTTAAAGATATTAGATGAATTTACACAGGGATCGTTTGATCATCAAAAAATCATCGAGTCCGCGAAGCACCGTGCTGTCATTGCTTCTAAGGACGACCAAATTGTTCCATTTTCATGGAGCAAGGATCTGGCACAACAAATTGACGCTGCGTTATACGAAGTCCAGCACGGGGGTCATTTTCTAGAAAATGAAGGGTTTACTTCTTTGCCTATTGTTTATGATGTTTTAACCTCTTATTTTTCAAAAGAAACTCGCTAAAATCTTTCACCCATCTGCTTCACTCGAGCCCGCGAAAAACGGGCTTTCTGAGTTATTGTTTCATCAATACAGATAACTCACCTTCAAATACTTTTTCTTCTTTTTGATTATAAGTAGATAACAATACAGTGAGTATTCCCAATTCATTTCTCTTTGGCTGCTTATCAAGAACCTCAACAATTGTGTGCAGTTCATCATCAGGATATACGGGTTTTATAAATTTAATGTTATTCATTTCTGTTCCGGCAATCACATCGTCTCCATAGAAACCTTCTTCAATCCAAAGTTTAAAAGAAATGCCCAGCGTTTGTATTCCGGAAGCGATAATTCCATTAAATCTGCCTTTATTCGCTTTTTCTTCATCTAAATGCATATACTGAGGATCAAATTCACCCGCAAACCGCATAATATCATCTTTTGTTACTTTTAGTGATTTCGTTTTGAATACCTGACCAATTGTAAACTCATCTAATTTCATCCTTACACCTCTATTTTGTCAATTATGTACTTGTTTATTTTAGCACTGCCAAAACAGTTAATAAAAAAATCGTTCCGGAATTTTTTTCATCTCCCTATCCTCCAAAGCGTTTCATGAAGACGTAAGGTTATAATTTGTATAGTAAAAGAAGTATTTATTCGCCATAAAAAAGAGAAAGATGGATCAATTGCATGAGACAATATTTCACAACCAGAGAAACCGCTATCCTTTCGAATATCAGAGTATTTTATTTTATAATCTAAACTGAAAGCACCCTCATATCTTCCAGGCAGCTTTCAGTTTTTTTATGCCTTCCTGTATGTTGAATTCAGAAACCCCTGCAAATCCAAGTGAGACCGTTTTTGTAGGAGGATGGTCTTTATAGGAAAGAGATACAGGATAAATTTTTACTCCATGTTCCTTTGCCTTCTCAATTAACTCTTTTTCACTAAATGGCAAATAAACGTCAAGTAAGATGCGAAGTCCAGAGCTTTCTCCGCGAATTCTGACATGCTCCCCTAATTCTCTTTGCACAGTTTCAAGTAAAATGGCTCTTTTTTTACGGTAAAGCTTTCTCATTCTGTTGATGTGTTTTTGCCACTCTCCATTTTTTATAAAGTCAGCTAGCGTGAGCTGACTGTGGCAGGATACCGTTTGCTTATATAATGACGTGATTTCATGGCCTTTTTTTAAAAGAGGCGAAGGAAGAATCATATAGCTGATGCGCAGCGAGGGAAGAAGAGACTTGGAAAAAGTGCCCATATAAATGACACGGTTATGCTGGTCTAGCCCTTGTAAGGAAGGAACCGGCTGTCCTGTGTATCTAAATTCCCCATCATAATCATCCTCTATGATAAAAGATTGATTTTCAGCCGCCCATTTGAGCAGTTCAATTCTTCTGTTAATCGTCATAATGGTTCCCAGCGTAAATTGGTGAGAAGGCGTGACATATATAAGGTTTGGCTGCTGCTCTTTGATCTTCTGTATACAGATTCCTTCATTATCAACTGGTATAGGAAGAATATTCATACGATTGGCTTCAAAAATCTTGCGTGCTCTTGGATAACCTGGATCCTCATATCCTATGAAAATATTCGGCTCAAAAACCTGGCACAAGATTTGCAGAAGAATAGGGTTCCCGGCACCTATGATGACTTGTTCAGGGGCACAATGAACACCGCGTGATTGATACAGGTACTCTGCAATGAGTGTTCTTAGCTCAAACTCTCCTAAAACATGTCCCGGCCGATAAAGCTCGTGGCCATATTGGTCTAAACTATTGACCATGCTTCTTCGCCATGCAGAAAAAGGGAAGTAAGAAGAATCTACATTTCCATAGTGAAAATCAATCCATTGTTTATGTTCTTGGGCTTTTTCTTCACTTGGTGATGCGCTTGGCATTTTACGATAGGCAAAATCAGAATCATGATAATCAGCAAACCATCCGCTTCTGGGCTTGCTTATGATATAGCCCTCAGCAGCAAGCTGTTCATAGGCACGTTCTACAGTCGTTTGACTGATGGAAAGCTGACTCGCCAGGAGTCTTTTGGAAGGGAGCTTCATTCCTTTTTGAATACGCCCCTGATGCATGTTTTCTTTGAAATAGCGATAAAGCTGCTGATAAAGCGGAATATCCAGATTTCTATTCAAAAAAGGCGTGATATCCATTTACACATTGTTCTCCTAACTGGTATGCATTTTTTTATGAAAACTGGCTGTTTATAAAAGGTCAATTCCAGTTTATAGTCATTGTAATCCTTAGATACCTTGTTTGTTAAGAAAATTCAGATCAATAGTGAATGAAAGAAACATATTTGGAGTGATTGTCATGAACAAAACAACAAATGGCTGGATAAATGGTTTTATAGGCGTACTCATTTTCAGCGGCTCGCTGCCTGCAACCCGCTTGGCGGTGACGGACTTCAACCCATTGTTCCTCACCGTATGCCGCGCTGCGATAGCTGGTGTATTGGCTGGATGTCTCCTACTCATCTTCCGGCAGCAGCATCCTGCCAAAAGAGACATCATTTCACTATTGGTGGTAGCATTCGGCGTAGTAATCGGTTTCCCGTTGCTGACAGCCTTAGCACTTCAGTATGTCACATCCGCACATGCCATTGTCTTCGTTGGGCTTCTTCCGCTCGCGACGGCGATTTTCGGTGTACTGCGCGGAGGCGAACGCCCCCGCCCAGTCTTCTGGATTTTCTCAGCTGCTGGCAGCTTACTAGTAGCAGGGTTCGCTCTGATCCAAGGGGGAGGATCATCCCCGCTCGGCGACGCGTACATGCTGGCTTCTATCGTCGTATGCGGTCTTGGTTATGCAGAAGGTGCTAGGCTTTCACGGCGTCTGGGGAATTGGCAGGTGATCTCTTGGGCACTCGTTCTGTCGCTTCCTCTTATGCTGCCTTTGTCGTTCTTTTTTACACCGGACTCATGGTCAGGCATCGGCGTTCCTGCGCTGCTCAGTCTTGCCTATGTGTCCTTATTCAGCATGCTGATCGGCTTCGTGTTCTGGTATCGAGGTCTCGCCCAAGGCGGAATTGCGGCGGTTGGTCAGCTGCAGCTTCTCCAGCCTTTCTTTGGACTGCTGCTTGCCTCAGTGATTCTGCACGAGAAAGTGGGCTGGGCGCTCGTGGCAGTGAATATCGCCGTTATCATGTGCGTGGCTGCTGCTCGGCGATTTGCAAAGTAAGGCAGGCCATTTTAAAAAAGGCCGATGAGTAAAAACAAATGAAGGTATGAAAAATACCAAGGGCCGCAGCCCTTGGTATTTTTCATGCGGCCGAGAGGACTTGAACCTCATGGGTTAATTGTCCACTAGCCCTCAATACAGTAAAAGGTCTCTCTACTTGTTAATCACAATCGATAATTTATAATTGACATGCTTGTTTAATACTACTAAAAATTGATCTAACATTTCATTAGACGGAAATCTGCATTCAAGCAGATAACAGCCATCGCCGCTAATTTTATAATTATTGATTACAAATTTCTCTTGTGTTTTGATAAATGACAGATATGGCTGATGATGGGTGCTTTTTGTATAGATATTAAGCAAAGCATGTATATAACACCCTAATTTCACTTGGTTCACTTTAATTGTATATCCCTCAATCACACCGTTGTCTTCTAATTTTGCAACCCTCGAGGCTGCTGCTTGCCCTGTTAAATGAACTTTTTCTCCTAATTCTTTCATCGTAATACGGCTATTTTTAGATAACTCTTCTAATATTTGCACGTCTGTGTGATCCAACATGAAATCAAATCCCTTCAATATTCGTTAAGAATAAAATCCTCCTGTTCATCCTCTCTCTAAAAAGGTGCAGTCCTGCACATTACTTTAAAAATTCGTTTTCTTATCCGTGCTTTAAATTACCCTGATTCTACTTTAGTGACAATTTATACAAAATAAAATACATACTTTCAAAAATCAAGTCAATCGACAGAAAGACTTGATTAGTTCCATGTATTTATTCAGCGGCTGTATGTAAACTATACATCACACATTAAAGAAAAGGAGTTTTATACATGAACATTCAACAAATTCGTAATGCTACACTTGTTGTCGAATATGCAGGCAAAACGTTTTTAATAGATCCAATGTTAGCTGAGAAAGGTGCTTACCCTCCATTCCCAAATGCGCCAAGACAGGATCAAAACAACCCTTTGGTTGAATTGCCAACTTCTGTCGACAATATTATTCACCATATTGATGCTGTCATTGTAACTCATTTACATGATGATCATTGGGATGAGGCAGCTAAAGAGTTATTGCCAAAAGATATCAAGTTGTTCTCCCAAAATGAAGACGATGCAAAAGAAATACGAAATGCCGGATTCAAAAACGTCGAAGTTTTAACAAAGGATACAGTCTTTGAAGGCATTCAATTAATCAAAACCAAAGGCGAACACGGAAGAGGAGAAATTTTGAAACTTGCAGGACTTGTATGCGGCGTTGTGTTCAAGCACCAAAGTGAAAAAACGTTATATGTAGCCGGAGATACAGTCTGGTATGATGCGGTTCAAGAAGAGATTGATACACATCAGCCAGACATCATTGTAGTGAACGGCGGAGATAATCAATTCTTTGAAGGCGGTTCTCTCGTCATGGGTAAAGAAGATATCTATGAAACGTATAAGGCTGCTGCAAAAGCAAAAATCATCGTGAGCCACATGGAGGCTGTCAACCATTGGGGATTATCAAGAGAAGAATTAAAATCCTTTATTCATGAAAACGGAATCTCCTCTCGTGTGTTAGTGCCTGATGATGGCGAATCATATTCATTTTAAATGTTACTGCTTTAAGGAGAGATCTGAGAAGAAAAACTATGATGCTTTCCAAGATTTCAAAATGCTAATTTAAGCGAATATGGCTGTAGGGACTGCCTTGTAGCTGTTTATTTTATACTTGAAGCCAAGCATCAAGAAACTCGATTTACTGATGTCCCTGCAAATTGGGAAATTCGTTGCATTTTCTCTTATGATTTTATTGCGTATTGAAGAGTAAAACCATTGAACAAAGATCATATCAGATGTGCACGATATTCTTCATCATCAGCTTGGCATTCCTTCGCTAGTGAGAGAAATATATCAACTGGATCAAGCAATGGCTTGGTCTTTTTTTCATCTGTATTCCCGTTGAGATCGTAAAAGCGCAACTCTTGCTCGTAATCATTCTTCGTGGCATTAATGCCCCACCATCTATTGCCATTATACAATCCTCTCTAACAATTCTCCCACTTTTTCTGCCATGACATGCGGCGGATAAGGCATTTCGTTTTTTAACCACCATTCCACTACTCCTACGTAAGCATTTGCAACAAATTCAACAATGACATCTTCACTTTGGCCATGATTTTTTCCTTTCGTTATATCGACATCTTTCTTGAACTCTTCGATATTAAACTTAAGGAACTGACTGCGAAAATATCGAGCTCCTTCACTGGCTAACATCGTGGAAAAGAATAAATAATTACTCTCAAGGTATTCCATGCAGTGTACGGTCGATCCAATCCAGTCCATTTCAGTTGCCGATTCACAAAAATTCCCCATATTGTTGATATGCTCTTCCATAATCTTTTCTAATAGATCAAATTTATCTAAGTAATGAAGATAGATAGTTCCCCGGTTCACATTTGCCCTGTCGGAAATTTCCTTGATCGTAATATGATCAAAACTTTTTTCAGTCATCAGCTCAATCAGAGCCCTTTTAATAGCCTCTTGACTTTTGGTTATTCTTCTATCCACTTTGGACATAGCTTTTCACCTAACTTTCTTAAGATAATCAACAATTTAGAGTGGAATGTTGAATAATCAACAAATCGCTTGAATTTAACCATTGTACGCACCATGTTTCTATTTACAATAATAAACAAATGTTGATTAATGAATCATGTTTTTTTGGATGAAGTCAATGTCCATTTTAGTGACAAGAGAATTATTTTGTAAACACAAAGAAAGGGCGTTATGTCAAAATACAGAGAAAATGATGGAATGAGTCCGCTTATCTAAATTCAAATTTGACCCGCAACCCAACGATAAATCCGTCAAGAAGCAGACTTGTATCAAAAATATCTTATGAGGTGAAGAATGATTAAAAGACAATTTACGATCATTAATGAAACAGGATTTGCGAGACCAGCTACCCTATTAGTCAGTTTGGCTCATCGGTTTACATCTGATATTTTTCTCGAACATCAAGGGAAAACTGTCAACCTCAAACAAGCACCAAAATCCATCATGGACATTATGGATTTAGGAATTAAACCCGGAACCGAAATATATATATACGCTCATGGAGCCGACGAAGCGAAGGCTATTCAAAAAATGAAAGAGCATTTAATAAAAAACGATTATATACAGTAATCAATGTTCAATTCATGCCATCATATCAAATATAGCCCAGCGTCTGTTTTGTTTTTGGTACAGCCGCAGACGGTTCTTCATATCAAAACCAGACACACAATGATCGATGGTCATAATGTTGGCTAAGGTAGCTTTTATCGTTCGACAAAACAGCTTTCCAGATCACGATTTCATTTTTCTTCTGGTTATGATTCAACCAGAAACAGAGAAACCAAAAAATGATCACAAGCAAGAATGGGGGATTTATATATGTCACAGGACAAACAAGTTGTACTTGTCACCGGCGGAAATCGCGGAATTGGATATGAACTGGCCAAGCAATTAGGTGTGAATGGGTTTAAGGTCATTCTGGCAAGCCGAGATCCAGTGTTAGGTCCTGAAGCGGCACAAAAACTTAGGGCTTCAGGTCTTGATGTTTCATTTGTGCCGATTGATGTAGAAGATCAAGAAAGCATCCGGCAAGCTGTGATTACAGTAAATGAGCAATATGGAAGATTAGATGTGTTAATCAATAATGCAGGTGTGTATTTAGATAAGAATGAAAAATTATTGTATATGGACCCTTCCATCCTAGAGAAAACGATGGCAATTAATTTCTTCGGCGCTTATCATGTCATGCGGTCCTTTATTCCTCTCATGGAAAAACAGGGCTACGGGAGAATTATTAATGTTTCTTCAGAATATGGAGCTGTGAGCGAAATGTCTGACCAAGGAGTCGGGGCTTATAAGTTATCCAAACTTGCACTAAATGGATTGACACGATTGGCCGCTGCAGAAATCAAGGGCGATATCAAAATAAACGCGGTCGATCCGGGATGGGTAAGTACAGATATGGGTGGGCCATCTGCTCCGAGAACGCCTAAGGAAGCTGCCGAGTCTATCCTTTGGTTAGCGACGACTGGGCCAGATGGACCTAACGGGGAATTCTTCAGAGACAGAGAACGAATTGATTGGTAAGCAAAAACATATTTTATGATCGTTTATTATTTAAAGGCTTACCTCAATTAAAGAACGTTTAGGACGCAGTTCGGTTGCCTTTATAATGAATGCCGCCGGGCATCTTTCTGCATAAGAAAATAACCCCAAGGGCAGTTATACCCTTGGGATTGTTGGATGCCGAAAGAATAACAGACGTTTCATATCTAATCTCTCCATTTTTTTAAACAAATTTCAAAACGATCATATCTATTACATGGTAATATTTAGATACATAAACTTTTATATAAAGCTGAAACCGAGTTGATGGAGAGGAATGAAAGAATGAAGAAACTTAGAAAGGTATTTTATAGTAATGTTACCCTGTTGCTTCTCGCCTTATTGCTTGTTGGATGTACGGGCAGTAAGAACGAAGTATCAAAACAATCTTCAAATCATGATGCTGCTGCACAATCTGATGAAAATCATAATGGGACTGAAGATAGCACCAAAATAGACAAAGATGAATCGGAGCCAACAACAGAATCAGAAGAATCCGTAACAAAGGCTTCAAATGAACATCCTTCAAAAGAAACCGCAGCGGATGAATCAAATGAAACTTCATCAAAAGAAGTAAAAAACGAAGAGGAAGGTAAAGAAGGCAATGTATTGGCGGCATACTCTTCTGAAAAAATCGAATATGCCCGAGTTTGGCTCCAGCTTGGACCCAATCAAGAGATAGATGAATTGAATGTTCGACACATTTCAGCTGGCGAACTGATTAATCCTAATGATGATACAAGTGCGAGCTATCCAGAAGATGTGATCCAGTTAGCTGGTTCTCGATTAGTGGATGGATCAGTCACTTATCATGGAAATGGAGATGGCACGATTCATGTATACAATGTCCCTTTACGCTGGGATTCCGCTGAGGATCTCGATCAAGGCGTGATGCGGGAAGTGACTGAGAATATCATTAAAAATATAAAAAAAGTGTACGTTGATCCAGGTGACAATGAAAAAATCAAGCGACTCATTGACATTATGGTTATTCATTAGTCAGTAATCGTTTGTTTACAGCAGACACCGCGCTTTTTCACCTGAATCCCCTTTTATAAATAATGGATAATAAGGAAAAAAGTATGATGCATTACTATTGAACAAAGTTTGGAGTGTGATCACTTGCTGAAAAATCTACCGATTCTATTAGCTATCCTATCAGTTGGAAGCATTCTAAATGTGATGAGTCTTACCCTAAAATTATCAGAGCCTTTTCACTGGATCGTATTATTACTAGGTGTTGCATTATTATTTTATAGCGCTGTATGTCTAGTAGCATACAATATTAATCAAAAAATAACATCTTAGTAGTAAGTGAATGATGTCTTAAGAAAAACAAGCATATAACAATATGCTTGTTTTTCTTCTACATATAGTAGCTAATTCCTTCAAACTCTGACTCCATATTCAGCCTCTTAGATCTTAAACGTGGTTGAACTATTACATTCACGTTATCTATAACAGCAAACTATAATTCTTTTGAGCAACATCACAGTAAAAAACGTGTTCCATTATTTGTTTGCTCGGGCCTTATTCAACCTTTTTGAGATGCGGTATCCAGCAACATAATGTATAATTCTTCCTATCTACTTGCAGGAGGCATTACATCATGAAAATTAGAGTTACTGGAATTTTAGTTGGTATTACTTTATTTATTACTGGTATTCTTTTGCCAGAAGCAAAATTTGATTACCCTCAGTGTATTAGTTTTGCTGGAGCTTTTATAGCATCAACATCTATTGGAAGTCTCATGAAACTCAAAAAGCAATCGGCAACTAACTAACTTTTGAATGTCTCCTTCCTAGAAAGAGGCAGGGGGCACGAAACGGGCACTGTTTTTCGGCGAGTGCCTTCTACAAAATAGAGATATAAAGTGTTTTTCATTCATCTAAAAATACAGAAAAGAAGGTAAGCATGGAAAATATAAAAGACGAAACCAAGAAAATAAAAAAGGATTTCAATCCAAAAGACGCTGTTTTCGTATTCTCTTCTTTTACATTCATTTGCGTGGCTATCATTTTTATGCTAGTGGTTTATGATGTGCTCACGATTCAAAATTTCCTGTCATTCGATAAACCAATCAGAATGATACTGCATGTATTTATTGCTTCATTTGCTCTGCTTTTGTTTGGTGTAATTTTATCGCTTTCCATTCCCTCCAAATATATTGACGATACAAACAAGAGCTATCAAAATTATTCACTGTTAAGTATTGTTGCCTTTATGTTTGCAGGTGCGTTATTTGAAGAACTTTTGTTCAGGGGAACTATTCAAAATTTGCTTTTTATATTCATAGAGAACCAATGGATTGCAATTATAACTGCCACTCTAATTTTCTTAGGTTTTCATATCCAATACTTTCAAAAGCCTATGATGCTCATAAATATAAGCATCCCAAGTTTGACTTTCGGGTGGATATATTTTGACACGAACAATATTTTAGTACCTTTTGTTGTACATTTTCTAATGAACTTAGGCATAACGCTTTTATTTAAATACAATATATTACGGATGAAAAGATAACGCATATAACTTAATTTATTGATATTTGGGCCTTGATTAACTTTTAATTAAGGTTTTTTTACACATTCCTCGACATTTCAGCGTATCTATTTTTTCAATGCCACACACTAATTATTGCTTCTTTCGAATCTTTTTTGTTTTTAGGAATCCGAAGCAGTTCGAGTAACTAGTAATACTTAGAGTTACGGAAAATTACTAATCCTTTAATCCCTTTCCATCGAGAATTTTTTGCACATATTTTTCAACCCTTGACTCTCGGGTTTTGGATTGTTTGGCTTGAGAAAAATGAAGAATATATGCTCTTTGCCGTCCTGGCGTCAATGCTTCAAAAGCTGTTTTCAAGGCAGGGATTTCATCGAATTTATTTTGAAGTTCTTCAGGAATTTTATATTCTGTATTCTTTTTTAAATCCACTTCCAACCCGGCTTTTTCAACTTCAATGGCCTCATGAATATAGGCTTTCAAGATCGTTTCCATTTCATCAATTTCCTGAACATTGGTAAACCGAATCTGGCGTGCCGCCTGTACATTCTCCGTTTGTTGGATGAGAATCCCATGGGCATCCTGTAACAAGGCACCTTTGTGAAACAGAAGCGCACAATATTCTTTAAATCCATGTATTAAAACGATGTTCTTATTATTAAGCGTGTAGCAAGGATGCTTCCACTTAAATTCTTCAGTCAGCTCACAGTCAAGAACGATAGCTCTCAACTTCTCATATTCTTCCTTCCACTTTTTCGCTTTACTTAAAAATTCATCAACCTTAGGATTCGTTCTGTTATTTGTCATGAAGGAATTCCCCTCTTTCCAGGCATTTTTAATGAAGGCTTAATGGTTCGTCGTTCATTTACATGAATTGACACTAATGAAGCCCAGTCAATTTTATTTTTGACATCTGGGTATTTATTTTATTCTTCTATAGGTTCCTTCTCTTATTAGTCAATAGATTAAGCTTAAAGTGGAGATGATGCAACAACAAAAAACACAGGGATTCATATGACGGACATCTTATAAGATATGCCCGGGTAGACTTGCTTGCCGAGTATCTATATCCAAACAGCAACAGCAGTCATCAAGGGTTATATCGATGTCCACAATATAAAAAAAGAAGGCCAATATAGCCTTCTCACCTTGTTTTATTACTTCACTGTCAATCTGAAAAATAACAATTCTATTATTATGTACCTTTTTTATTCTTGCCAACGCATAAGGTTACTGCAACACTAGCTATACTGACTAAAGTTCCTGCAATAGAAACAAGAATTGTCAAAAAGCCATTGGGAATAAGAAATCCAATTGGAATGAGTCCCAGAAAAGTTAAAACGATAACACATTGATATACTCCTGAAATTATTCTTACAACCAAGTTACCAAAAAAGGACATGGCTAAAGGAGGGATGAATAAAAATATAACGATCCCAAATGAGATCATTAAAATAATAGGCTCATCAAATGAAATGACATGATCTCCAGGTGAATCTTTACCAGCTACTAGTAAAACAATGATAGACATAATCAGTGTAAGAAAAACTAAAGAAAACCTTTTTAACAACGTTATAACTCCTTTTTTAAATGTACTAAAAACGGGTATCCTGCTTTTTTTCAATTTCCATAACCATTTTATGTTATTCACTGCAGAATATGAATGCAATTCTATTTTTCATTAATTCTTCTAGTGAATTCTGTATTTTTCGCTTATTTTCATTATCCAAGCAATATCAATTCGTTTACATTGCCTCTTGACAACCTCACTCTCTTTTCGCCAAATTAAGTATTGGAACCTTTATCTAACAATATAACAATTTAATGGAAATTAGGCAATTTAGAACTTACATCACTGCTAGATCAATAGGAGCAAAAGAAATTTCAAAATAAACAACTGAATAATTGTTGCAGTATGCACATGTCTTTATAGAATGTTTAAAAAACCTGTACAAATACAGGTGAAGAACTTACTTTATTTCATATGAGTTATCCTGCAAAACGGTGCACGGAATGTCGGGTAGATACATTTCACTCCTGTTATTCTTTTGTTAAAGGAGGTCAAATAAATGGATTCGCTTAAAAGGATGAATAGAGCATTAAAGTATATTGAAGAAAACCTCACAAATGATATTGATTTTAAAGAAGTAGCAAAGCTTGCTTTCTGCTCTGAATATCATTTTAAAAGGATGTTTTCCTTCCTTGCAGGTATTTCATTATCGGAATATATTCGTCGCAGACGTCTTACTCTTGCAGCTTTTGAACTGAAAGACAGCAATGTAAAAGTGATTGACATTGCAATAAAATACGGTTATAACTCACCAGATTCTTTTGCGCGGGCATTCCAGAATTTACATGGCATAAACCCATCAAAAGCCAGACTTAATGGCCATTCCCTTAAAGCCTATCCACGAATGACCTTCCAGCTATCAATCAAAGGAGGAAATGAAATGAATTACCGTATTGAAGAAAAAGAGGCATTTCGCATCGTTGGCATTAAAAAAAGAGTTCCTATTATTTTCAATGGGATTAATCCGGAAATTGCATCTATGTGGGAAAGTTTAGATGAAAAAGCAATAAATAAACTAAAAGAGCTTTCTAATGTAGCACCATCAGGACTCATTAGTGCATCCACGAATTTTTCTGAAGGTCGGATGGAGGAGAATGGAGAGCTTGATCACTATATTGGCGCAGCCACAACGAAACAGTGTCCAAATAACTTATCACGGCTTGAAGTTCCTGCCTCAACGTGGGCTGTATTCGAAGCAATCGGACCATTTCCGAATACACTGCAAGACGTATGGGGACGCATTTATTCCGAATGGTTTCCATCATCAAATTATGAACAAATAGAAGGTCCAGACATACTGTGGAACGAGCATAAGGATGTAACATCGCCATCTTTTAAAAGTGAAATTTGGATACCGGTTTCAAAAAAGTAATATATTTTACGATGAAGTAAGAGGAATTGAAGGGCCTTTAAGGAAGGGGCTAATCCCTTCCTCTTTATGCACCAACTCGATCTGCGGCAATTTTGAAAAGCGCTGTCTGCATCTTCAAAGTGAGTAAATATTGAGATACCACTTAGAATTCGGCTGATCTTCATTTATCATCTCCCCTTTTTTATGTTTCATCTCGCCTCAATGCTCATATGATACTAATCATTTGATGGCTCTTCATTTCCACGGATAATGAAAATATCAGGTGATCTCCTATGAACCTAGGTCAGAATATCTGTCTGTAAGCTTCCTATCTTTTTTTCTCCTCTATAATGAAAAAAGAACCTTTTTAGGCTCTTTTTAATCACGATTTTCCTGAATAAAATTGGTTAGCACCTATTATTAGAAATCATCCACTCTTTTTCTCACTTTCTTACTTAGCTTAAAACCGAATCTATTTATATACTCTTCATTTTTAGCCATGATTTGATAAGCTTCGATTATTGGCAAGGTGCGAATTAAAATGTACGCACCAATAGCGATCAAAACCACACAAACCGGATAGTAGGCATTGAAACCTGAGACTATATGTTTTCTTTCCAGAAAAAAAGGAATTCCGCCTGCTACAATTGAACAAACACCAGCAACCATGACAGCAGCATACCGTCTTTTCATATCTTTATATTTTACTGTCAGTTCTTTATGATGATTTTGGTCAAAAATCAGAGCTTCTTTCTTGAGTACCTTGTATTTATCTTCTACCGTAATCAATCCTGTCACAATAGCCCCAATGCCGAGTACAGCTATGATCATGATAAGGAGTGTATAGATGGCTGGTTCTTGTTTAAAAACCAAATAAGGGACAGTGGATAAAATAAGCAGGCTCAGTCCGAAAGAAACATATTTGGAAACTTTGCGTTCATGCAATAAAAAGCCATCTGCCATTTCCCTGCTTACATAATATCCTTCTTTATTGTCACGATGCGGCTCAACAGAATCTTTTAACAAATAATCAATTGACACTTCAAAAATGTTTCCAATCATTAAAAGTTTCTCGGTTTCAGGAAACCCTTGCCCATTTTCCCATTTGCTAATCGCCTGCCTTGTCGTGTTTACTTTTTCAGCTAAAGCTTCCTGAGACAGTCCTTTTTCTTTTCGTAACTTAAAAAGTTTCTCACCAAATGTCATAGTTTAGAACTCCTTTGCTTTGATGACTACATTTTATGAAAACAACGCTCCCCGTTCTATCTTCCAGCAAATGCACTTTGTCAACTTACGGTTGCAACGATGTTATACATTGTTGTTTATTCCTGTTCAGACCATGTCTTGAACAAAAAAGAGTAAATGTTTTCAAAAATAAACATCCAATTCCTTTTTATTCTTTAGTATAGATAAACAACTCATTATTTTCCACTTTTTATCGATTCCCCTTAACTTGTGATGTTCACTCCTAGTTATTTCATTCGTCCAAAGAAACATAAAAAAACCAAGGATCTATAACCCTTGGTTTCATTGATACGGCTAAGAGGACTTGAATTTCCACGGGGTTGTCCCCACCAGGAAATTCATGGGTTCTTAAGAGCTTTACTGAAGCAAAGCCCCTTTTATACCGTGTGATTTTTTGACGCACCCAGGCCGAATATGAACAGCAGAATGCTGACCATAAGCAACAGTAATATTGGGAAGTTCCAGCTTGCCGTGACATCATGGAGCAAACCAAACAATGTCGGTCCTGTTGCAGCCAGCAAATATCCAACAGATTGCGACATACCGGACAAAGAAGCCGCATCGGAGGCATCTTTCGTCCGCAAGCTTAAAAAGATCATAGCCAAACTGAACGCACATCCCCCAGCAAACCCGAGTAAAATTGTCCATAACAAAATCAGTGCATTATCGCCGAAATAAAGGCCACCCAATGAAACAAAAAACAGGACAGTCATCATGACAACCAATAAACGCTGATTCTTCATGCGTCCCGCAACGATCGGTACGATGAATGATACGGGAAGCGAAGCGAATTGAAATAGCGATAGCATCCAACCAGCGCTGTCTTCACTCAAGCCCCGGCTTGCCATGATTTCAGGTAACCAAGCGATCAAAACATAGAAAAGCAGAGACTGCAATCCCATAAAAAGTGTAATCATCCATGCCAGCGGTGAACGCCACAGATTTCGCCGCGTCGACGTACCGCTAGTAGTTATCATGGCTGACGCGTGACTCGCCCGCACTTTAGGAAACCAGAATAGTGCGGCTACCAGAGCGAGCAGGCCCCAGATTCCAAGTGCGCCATTCCAGCCAAAACCGAGATTGCGGGCGAGCGGGACACTTACACCGGAGGCTATCGCACCGCATAAATTCATCGACACTGAATACAGCCCTGTCATAAGACCGACATTATGAGAAAAATCCCGTTTAACAAGACCTGGAATTAGCACGTTGCACACCGCAATCGCGAGCCCAAGCAAAACGGTGCCTGCAAATAAAGGAACTGTTGCGGTCAGCGAGCGGACAGCAATACCTGCCATGAGAAGAACCAATGCATAAAGTATGATCCGTTCCATCCCGAAGCGGCGCGCCAAGATAGGCGCGAAGGGGGAAAGAAGCGAGAAAGCAAGCAACGGCAATGTCGTGAGCAAGCCTGCCGCGGTATGCGATAATCCAAGGGACTCGCGAATCGATCCTACCAGTGGGCCTACCGACGTTAGCGGTGACCGCATCGTCAATGATATAAGGACGATGCCTATGATGATCGGCCAACTCAATGAGAGCGAACGCTTTAACCCAGTTGGTTTGGTATCACTTTGTACGCTCATGACCGCTCCCCCTCTTCAACAGCGATAACATCCTTCGATTCCTGGATATAACGATGAACTGCTTCCACGGCACGATCTGCGTCCTGACCGACAATCGCTTCGACCAGTTGTCGGTGCATTTCCAAAAAATCCGTATCGACTTCAAAACTAGTCAGGCTTGTAATCGAATCTTGTAACGCTTCAGCGATATGGTTGTATATTTCGATCAGTATTTCATTATGCGACGCCTTGACAATGCTTTGATGTAGACGGATATCCGCCGTTACAAAGTCATCAATGTTACCGAGTTCTGCCGCTGCCTCGCAGCGTTCCAGTTGGAGAAGAAGTTCGCGGGCCTCGTCGTCGGTTCTGCGTTGTGCAGCAAGATGGGCCCCCTCACGTTCGAGAGCATACCGAACTTCTAATGTTTGCAACGTATCGGTACGCGAAATGCGTTTTTTCAACACGACTCCCAAAGCACTTGAAGAGCAGACATAAGTTCCGTCACCTTGTTTCGTCTTCAAGAGTCCTGCATGTATCAATGCCCGAATTGCTTCCCTTAATGTATTGCGGCTAACATTCAACTCGTTCATCAACTCCGGCTCGGCCGGAATGCGCATCCCGACACCCCACTTGCCTGATTCGATCAAACTTTCCATTTGTAGAGCGACTTGCTCAACCAGCGTCTGCCGGTTTGTTTTCTGAAGCATGTGTTTATCCTCCTGTAAAGCACTTATCAAACATAGGATGTTTGGTTAATCGGTATTTTATCACGCCTCTAAAATTAAGACAAGAAAATAATAAGCCAATGAAAGGGAAACCTGCTGCTCATGTAAAGATATTGAATTTAACAGCAATACAGAAATCCCTTACAAAAAAGATACCTAAAAGGAGATTTAATAACTCATTTTCAATGAAAAACTGATTGATATTAATTAGTCGGGTTTCAGGATATACACGGACCATTGCCCTTTCCTTTATTGGGAATCCGACACGTTCCCTATTCTTTTTGCTTGATCTGATTTTCTAAAAAAGTTGTTGACAACGAAAAAATGATCATGTTATTATTAAAAGTTTGATATTCCACCTCCATATATGGTAATCTTAAGAAGGTTACCATACATGGAGGTGGATGATATGTTTCAAATTGGCGATAACATTGTTTATCCAATGCACGGAGCAGGTATAATTGAAGCTATAGAAGAAAAAGAAATCTTAGGGAAAAAACAACAGTATTATGTTATAAAAATGACGATTAGTAATATGCAAGTTATGATTCCAACGCGTAAAATATTGAGCTCAAGTATCCGACCAGTTACTGATATACGTGCATTAAAACACATTATACACATTTTTCAGCATGGAGAATCAGATAGGTTACTGCCATGGAAGCAAAGGTATATAGTAAACACGAACAAAATAAAAACGGGTGAAATACAAGAAGGCGCTGAAGTTGTACGTGATTTACTGCGTATGAAGAAAGAAAAAGCACTTAATGCAAGCGAAAAAAAAATGTTGGATAATGCATATGAATTTTTGATTAGTGAACTGGAAGTAATTAAAGGAATCACTGAAAAACAAATAAAAAGTTTTTGTTAAGGTTAATTATAGAGAATGTATCGCATGAAAATCCCGAATTTTTCGATAATATCACGATAAAAAGTAAAGCCATTTCAAAAACGTTCAACTTCTTCAACTTACTTATAAAACATTAACCTCTTTTGTTATTCCTACAATCTAATCCATTTTTATTATTTACATTTTTTCTACAACATTTGAAGTTTGATCAAAAAAACTCGATGAAATAGTCACTTGATGTTTGTAATCCTGATTCACACTGGCACGGACAAGGAGCCGTAAGGATGGAAGAGAGGTAGGGCTTTCATTGTTTTAGGTATCTCTAAGTGATTATTTCTTGTAGATAAAACATTCAATTTCCACTCTATCTTTAAGAATTTCTTATATCCACTGCGAAAGTGAATAGTAATTGTTTATCTTCTTTTCATAAAAGAGATACACGGGTTGTTAACATTTAAATATATGGCCCACAATAAAAAAATGACGAAGTTCTAGAACTAGAAATCATTTTTATGATTCATTTAATCTTGTAGTTAAATTAACGGGCAGATTAGTGAAAAAAGAATGAATAAAATGCAGTTGCATTCGAAAAGAAAAGTAATTAATTTATATACATTCCGCATATTGTCAATCCAGTATGTTATACTGTAAACAAACCTTTGAAGTTTTAAATCTTTTTCTATTACCTTGTAGCATCTCCCTACTCGAACGTTGAGTAGGGTTTTTTATTGAGAATTATTAAGAGAACATAAAAAAACAGGCCCTATAGAAAGAGCCTGTTTGTATAAACGATTGAAGATTAAGCTTTTTGAACGTTAGCAGCTTGAGCTCCACGAGCACCTTGCTCAACGTCAAACGTTACTTTTTGACCTTCGTCTAAAGATTTGAATCCGTCACTTTGGATTGCAGAGAAGTGTACGAATACATCGTCTCCGTTTTCACGTTCGATGAAGCCAAAACCTTTTTCTGCATTAAACCATTTCACTGTACCTTGTTCCATTTTTGTTGCCTCCTAGTGTGTAACCACACAGTGTATACTATCCTTGCCCAAAGTATCATCAAGACGAAAAGTCAATATTCATACTATCCTTTACACCGAACAAAAATAATTCTTCTTTATCATAACACGAAACGGAAATAACTGCAAATTAATATTGTCGTTTTATTCATGGCATTATTTGTTAAACATATGGATGCCAGTGCGAATAAGAGGCCTATTAATAACTATGGTTTGAAAACACTGTGAAAATGAATCACGAGTGTCTTCAAACCTTTTTCTTTGCTTAATAGTACTTCATTAATGATTGTCAAAAAGCTCAGCTGTTTCTTGTTCAAGTACAAGATAATCTTTTAAAGGCAGGGCTGTTCACTCGTAAAACTTTGTTACTGCAGATGTTTCCAAACAGTCACTCATGGATATCCTCATTACTTCATTATCACTTTCCAAAACCTTTTCACCTCAAACAATCAATGTTCACGGTCTAAATAAATCGATTCCCATAGGGGAGCAGTGAGCGAGTTTGGCCCGATAAAGAGCCGGGTATAATCTTCATACACCATTTGTATCCCGGCTGGCTCTGCTAATAAAGATGTAATTGAACTGGAAATCAGTTTATCATTTCCAATAATTTCACAGATAGAGGGGAAGAATACTTATCATATATGTGGTGTATGACGTTGGGCCTTCAAAGGCTATAAAACGTTTTCTACACTTAGAAGATCATCAGGGAAGGGGAAACTTTTAAAAATGAAAGAACAAAACCTAAGGACTTTGAGAAAACTGGTTACACCTTATGAAAAGTCCGATTTACAAAAAAGTATTTGTCAAATCATTAACACATTGGTACCATTTTTCCTGCTATGGTGTTTGGCATATAAGAGTTTGTCGATTTCTTATTTCCTTACATTAGCGATTTCTGTCGTTGCGGCAGGTTTTTTAGTAAGAACCTTTATCATCTTTCATGATTGCTGCCACTATTCCTTTTTTAAGAACAGAAAGGCGAATCGAATCCTTGGAACAATAACAGGAATTCTGACTCTGCACCCTTTTGATCATTGGTCACACGACCATTCTGTCCATCATGCGACAAGCAGCAACCTGGACAAACGCGGTACAGGCGATATTTGGGTACTTACCGTTGAAGAATATAAGAAAGCCTCAACTAAGACAAAAATCATGTACCGTTTGTACAGAAATCCGTTTGTTATGTTTATGATTGGGCCGATTTACGTCTTCGGGATTACCAATCGTTTTAATCGTAAAGGGGCAAAACGCAAAGAACGGATGAATACGTATGTAACGAACCTGGGGATCGTCACTTTGGCAGCACTTTTATGTTGGGTTATTGGCTGGCAAAACTTCCTGCTGGTTCAGGTGCCCATTTTTATGATATCAGGATCTCTCGGAATTTGGATGTTTTATATTCAGCACACGTTTGAGGATTCTTATTTTGAAGAAGATGAGCATTGGGAATATGTAAAAGCAGCAGTTGAAGGGAGTTCTTTTTATAAGCTACCAAAAGTTATGCAATGGCTAACAGGAAATATCGGTTTCCATCATGTTCATCATTTAAGCCCGAGAGTCCCAAACTATAAGCTTGAAAAAGCGCATAACAACACTGAACCATTGCAAAACGTTCCGACCATTACACTGGCAACAAGTCTTAAGTCGTTAAAGTTCCGCCTATGGGATGAAGAAGGCAAAAAATTTGTCGGTTTTAGCCACTTAAAAAAAGCTTCTAAAAGCCAAGTGTCAGCGCGGCTAGGAACGGATTAAATAAACTCCCCATATAATCGATAATAAGGGACAGTGTATCTTGCAGAATAAAAGTGCAGACTCGCGCAACGGTTTTGTGCAGAGGTCAGCACTTTTTTAGTGACTCGACAATGTGGTACATTTGTTGCCGTATTTTCCGCAAAAAAATAATACCAAAGGTGATTAAACCCTGGGTATTATTGGGATGCGGCCGAGAGGACTTGAACCTCCACGGGTTATTCACCCACTTGGCCTTAGAATAATCAATACATACTCATTTGATTTCATAAAAAAGTTGCCAATTAAGGAACATCATAATTGACAACTCAATGCTTACATGTTCTATACTTTTTTCAAAAAAGGGCTCTTGTTATTAAAATGCTTGGGATCTACATCACAGATAAAAGGGTAACTAGTGCTAAAATAGCTGGAAGTCCTTGTTTCACAATAATTGATTTATTTGATGTGAAACCTCCGAAAATGGCTGCTACTACCACACAAATTACGAAAAATAATTGAACCATATAGCCAATTGGATTGAGCCCAAGTATAAGTCCCCAAATGAGACCAGCAGCTAGAAATCCATTATATAAACCTTGGTTTGCAAACATAACGGCTACGTTTCGATCTCCTTCTAAATGCCTTGGCAATTTGAACGCGCGTTTTGCCGCCTTTGAATCAATAAAAAACATTTCAAGGATCATAATGAATAAATGTTCTAATGCTACGATCCCTACTAAAATAGTTGCGATTATTTCCACATTATTCTCTCCCCTATACTCCCTAATATTAGTTTTATATTTTTGAACTAAGGTGACGATATGACATATACTTGGACGGCTGCTTTAAGGAGTAGACATTTATGTCTACTCCTTAAAAATTATTTTTGACTAACCATCAACTTACAGCCAAGAGCAATAAATACTGTTCCAGAAACTTTATTGAGGATATTATTGAATTTCTTGTTGTCTTTAAGTGTTTTTGTGGCCATAGTTGAAAAGTACGTGACTAAGATGTACCACAATAAGGCTATTACGGCGAAGATGCTCCCTAAAATAAGAAATGACAATGACACAGTCGACCCTGATGTTGATGCAAACTGAGGCAAAAATGATAAATAGAACAGAATGTTTTTAGGGTTAGCGATGTTTGTAATAACCCCCTGGATATAATGTTTTTTAAGCGTCTCGTTAGCTGCATCCTTTAAAGTTATTCCGTCATTTTTCTTAAGAAGTGCTTTCATTCCAATGTAGATTAAATATAGCCCTCCCACAAGTTTTATAGCAGTAAACAGAACAACCGACTTAGCTAAGATAATAGATAATCCAACAGTAGCAAGTATTGTGTGAACAAAAGCACCGGTAGCAATTCCAGCAGATGCAGCAAAACCACTTGCTCTGCCATTTGAGATACTTCTGCTTAATACAAACACAGCGTCTATGCCAGGAGCAGCTATAAAAACAAATGATGACAATACAAACAAAAAAAGATCATGAATTCCAAACATATAGTTCAACTCCAAAATTCCACATTCCATCTACGAAAATTTCAATAACTAAATTTCAACGAATCAAATTTTTTGAACAACTCCATGCTAGGAACTCATAACAGTTTTAAAAACCTTTTCCGCCAATCCTCTGCGAGAGCATCGATTTTCAATATTTCTTCAATTGATTTTTTATCCTCTTTTTGATGAAAAAGAACTTGTGTGGCAGAAAGTACAGATATTTCACATGGGTCCTTTTCAACAAGCTCTATTTCTGAACTAGACTCAATCGTCCCTTCTTTTAGCACCCGAAAAAAATAACCGGTTAGACATGTTTCAACCACTTTCTTCAGAAAATCTCTCTCTTCATTGTATTTCGATATAGTTGCACATGGCACTCTTCCTTGTGTTACCTGAATGATGGTACTACCTATTCTATACACATCACCTATACAAACCTGTTCTTCCAACATGCCTGTTGCAGTAATATTTTCTCCAAAAATAGGCGGAGTCATTTTTTTATTAAACATTCGTTCCCAATAAGAATAATGCTCAAATGGGTATAAACATACTGCTCGATCAACACCACCGTGGAACTTGTGGTTAGCAACATCATCACCAACGAAACCGGATTTTTTCAGCTCAATAGATGATACAGTAGACTTACCTATCGCGGACATTTCTTTTCTATTATTCCAATCATATTCCTTAGGTTTTCCAACAGCTAAATGAATAATTTGTCTATTCATGATACCCCTCCAATCGCCATTTGTTGATCTGAGTTAGTTTGTCCTGTATTCAAAACAAATCAAGGTCTCCACTAGTTAATTTGAATGAAATACAGTTTCTTTAAGAGCACTAATAAAAGCATGAGTTGCAGTACTCAAATATTTATCTTTTCTATAAACAACTCCAATTTCACGAGAAAGATTAGATTTTAAAATTGGAATGATTCTTATATTAGGATGATTAAGGTACTCTAAATAAGGTTTAGGAAGTATTGTTACTCCTACCCCTTTAATAACCATATTAATTAAAGATTGCATGGTTGTAATTTCAAAAATCGGCTTAGGAAAGAACCCTAAGTCTTTACAAGCTTCATCTATAAGTTTCCTAATAAAATACTGTTGAGGGAGTAAAATCGAGGGTGTTGTCTTTAGCACCTCTACATCTAACATTTCCTGATTCTCTAACGGGTGACCTTTAGGCACTGCAAAAGCCATTTCCTCTGTGGATAAAGAAATTGATTCTAATTCATCGCCTTTCATAGGTAAGAATACAATCCCCAAATCCAACTTATTTTCTATGAGTTGTTTGTGAATGTCCCCAGTGCGCAGCCCAAAAACGGATATCTTCACACCAGGGTATTTTTGGTGAAAATTCAGTAAAGTAGGCGTGATAAGGTAATCCTCGACTGTCAACAAAGTTCCAACCAAAATTGTCCCTCTTTGAAGCCCATTCAATTCATCTATTGAGGTTTTAGCCTGTTCTACCTCATAAAAAATTTTGCGAGTATACTTTAAGAGAAGCTTTCCTGATTCAGTAAGTGCTGTTTTTTTACCAATACGATCGAATAAAGGAGTGCCAATTTCATGTTCCAATAATCTAATTTGTTGACTTAAAGAAGGCTGAGAAATTCCTACTTTTTCAGCTGCTCTTGTAAAATGAAGTTCTTGGCATACTGCATAGAAATATTCAAGTTGTTTTAATTCCATCTAGTGCCTCCTTTAGGAAATGAATAGATACAGTTTGAAAAGGGGCATAAGAGTGTACAATTATGCACCTGTTCTACTTTTTTTAGTCTGTCTCTATTATAGTGACTTTAAACTCGATCCCTTGATGGGTACATATTCGTTTTTCGCTGCCCCTATACCCGAGATCAAAACAATAACTGAAGTAAAAACTAACATAAGTAAAGAAACAGTCCAATTATGTGTAATGTCGTGTAACCATCCAAATAAAACAGGCCCTATAGCAGATAGAAGATAACCTAAAGATTGAGCCATACCTGAAAGTTCAGCTGCCTCGTTAGCATTTTGAGTACGCAGACTAAAGAACATCATAGCTAAACTAAATGCAAATCCAATTCCGATTCCAATTATGATCATCCATAAAGGCATAAGGAGTTTATCCCCATATATGATAGCAGCAAACCCAAAAATTAGTAGAGAAGCAGATACAGCTACTAATAACCGCTGGCTTTTTAAACGTCCAGCTAAAATAGAAACGAGAAATGTTACAGGAAGCATAGCAAGTTGCATTAAAGACAACGTCCAGCCAGCTTCATGAGTGTTTAACCCTTTCTCTTCAAGAATTTCAGGTATCCATGTAATCACTGTGTAGAAAATGAAAGATTGAAACCCCATAAATAACGTAACATTCCAAGCTAGCTCTGAACGCCATAAGCTTATTGCTTTAACTTCCTCCCTAGTTTTTTCAACCTGACCAGACTTTTGTTGATATTGCAGTTGTGGTAGCCAAATGAAAATGGTGAGCAGAGATAAAAGTCCCCAACATCCAAGGGCTCCTGACCACCCCAAACCCAAAGATGACGAAATGGGAATACTTATACCAGAGCCAACAGCTCCAAATAAATTCATAGATACTGCATAAAGTCCTGTCATCATACCTATTTTCTTCATAAAGTTATATTTGATAAGACCGGGTAATAAAACATTGCAAATGGCAATAGATGATCCGATTAAAACAGTTCCTATAAATAATGTTTCTTTTCCAACAAAAGAACGTACTCCAATCCCAATTGTTAATATCACTAAAGAAATTAATAAGGTTAACTCCATACCAAAACGCCGAGCTAAATTGGAAGCAAAAGGGGATAAAAATGCAAAAGCAAGTAAAGGTATTGTGGTTATGACTCCTGCTAGTGTATTAGAAATCCCCAAGTCATCACGAATTGCAGCTACTAGCTGACCAACTGATGTTAGTGAGGCTCTAAGGTTTGCGCCAATTAGGATGATACCTAAAATAAGCCATCCTATCCTAGGCTTTAAATCCAACCGCGATTGTCCTACGTAATTTGTTAATTGTGAATTACCCATGATCAATATTGACCCTCCGTATAACCCAATGACACCTTAAGTTGCAATATGTTTACTGCTTCAACTGCACTTGTGTTTCATCAATGTAATAAGATTACAAGCAGTGAAATCGTTACTGGTTTGTAAGTATATAAATACTAAATCACTCTTATAATCAATTAATTGGGGAACGACATGGCCCTACTTTTATTCCCAAAGAGTTATAGTGATTCTTTATATTCATTATTGCTTGACCGCTTGTAACTTCAATAATTAAATCGTTTAATTTCCTAAGATCAACTGGTTTATTCAAAATTAATTGATTAAATAGTTGTTTAATCTCCTTTGGATATACATTCCCAACCATACTAGACAGCCCATTACAACCATTAAGTATTTTTTCCGGAAGATTGATATCACCACCAGCGAACATCACAAAGTCATCCGGTAAGTTTGTACTTGAATGACGTTTGGCATCGCTCTCTTCTTTAAGTCCTACAAGATTTGAATGTTTTTGATTGATAAGAGTTTCAAATGATTCAGCACTTAGCTCAAATCCTGTTTTAAAAGGATTATTATAAAGCACTACATTTTTAGTTGTGTGTTGCAGCAACTCATTAATATAGCTAATGGCCTGTTTTTGAGTTGGTTGAATATAAGGTGGGAACTGAATTAGAATTGCGTCAAAGACAGAATCCTCAAGCTCCTTAATTAGTTTTATTGCATCTTTGGTTCTTGTTGCTGACACACCAAACATAAGTTCAACATTTTTGAATTTTTTTTGATTAAAATAATTAATAATCTGGATTCGTTCTTCGATGCTCATTGAATTTTGTTCACCAGTTGTAGCAGATACAAGTACAGAATCTATCTCATTTTCTGTCAAGTAGTCCAGAATGTCATTAAAACCTTCTAAATATAAACTCTCATCATTATGAAATGGAGTTGGAATAGCAACATTAAAATTTTTCATGAAATACCTCCGTGGTTTTTTTCGGAATTAGCATTTAACAATTGCCTTATACCTTGATGCTTTCTAAGCAAAGTCAATTTTCAATAAAAGTATAGGTCAGCTTTACTTATAATACAATTCAATTATTTATATAGAAATGATAGGTAAAAACTATCGTTTATAATCACAAAAATAAAGCTAAACTGACTAAATCGTTAAAAAGCGCATTGAATTCACAGGACAATCATTTTATAGAGAGAAAAAAAGAGGAGCAAACACATGGTTTACTCCTCTTACTTAATATCTTTACCTTTTGCTTCTTCATAATATCATCCAAACAAAAGGAAACGGCTGATAAATAGTTGATTACCTTTAGGTAACTGGGCAATAGACAATTTAAAAATAAGCATAAAAAAATACCAGGGGTCTACAACCCTTGGTATCATTGATGCGGCCGAGAGGACTTGAACCTCCATGGGTTATTCACCCACCAGGCCCTCAACCTAGTAAAAACATATCGTGGTTTACAAAAGCTTTTATTCAAAGCATCTGTTTATTTTATTTATACCTATTTTCATCATTTTTCACGAATTCTGGGCACAAAATGGGCACTATTTTTAGATTGTAAACGAACAACTAAATAATTGTGTAGTTATACACATGCCACTAATGCCATGTCAACTTACTATAATAAATAAAAAAGGAGGTTTTTCCGTTGCCACCTTAAAGTAATGTCTACTTAGGTTCTTTAAATGTATAGCAAATTATTTAAGCTTATGCTTTCTCCTGAATCCCTCTAAAATACCAAATAACTACAGGAATAAGTAGCAATGATAAAACGGCTCCAGAAATTGATAGTATTGTATAGCTAGAATGTGCAACAACCATTCCTGACAAGGCTCCACCCGCTGCTCCTGATAGTGCTACTAAGACATCAAATGTTCCTTGTGTTTTTGCACGTACAGATGGATGTGTTGAATCTATAATGAGGGCAGTTCCCGTTAGTAAACCAAAGTTCCAACCTACTCCTAGTAATACTAGTGCTAGGATTAGTAATAATAATGAGTCTGCCGGTGCAATAGCTGCCACCAATCCAGCGGCAAGAAGTGTAGCACCTGAAGCAATAGCCATAGTAGTGCGACCAAACTTATCTACTAATAAACCAGTCAATGGTGAAGGAAGGTACATCGCTGCAATATGGAGCCCTATAACTAATCCCACTTCGCTCAAACCATGACCATGATGTCCCATGTGAACTGGTGTCATAGTCATAATAGCTGTCATAATTAGTTGAGCTAAAACCATAATGACAGCTCCTACCATTATTCCTTTTTTGTTTATGGCAGGATCTTTTAGACTTCCTCCTATTTGTACTTTATCGTCTTTTTTCTCAGCATTCGCAATAGCTGTAGATACAAACAGCGGATCTGGACGAAGAAAAATGAAGAGAATAAATCCAGCAATTATAAAAGCTGCTCCTGACATGATAAACGGACCAGCTAAATTGGGAACACCAATTGAATCTGCAAATTCTCCCATTGTATTAACTAAGTTAGGGCCTACTACAGCACCTAAAGTAGTAGAAACCAAGGCCATACTTGCAGCAGTTCCCCGTTGTTTCTCATTAGCAAGGTCTGTCCCAGCATACCGAACTTGAAGGTTAGAAGCCATACCTGCTCCATAAATAAGAAGGGAAACAAATAATAGGGCAACGCTGTTGATTAAAGCCGCAATTATAACACCTATAGCACCTAATCCACCTATAAGGAAACCACCTGCAAGTCCGGCTCTACGACCAAAACGTTGTGAGGATGCTCCTATAAGTAAGGCAGCTACGGCAGATCCAAAAGTAAAGAGGGCAGTTGGAATTCCTGCTACATTTTCCGATCCTATCATATCTTGTGCAAGAAGCGCCCCAACTGTTATCCCAGCACCAAGTCCTGCTCCCCCAAAAATTTGTGAAAAAATCAAGATTTTTAATGTTTTTTTATAAAGTTGGTTTTGTTTTTCTGGTGAATCAATATAACCTTGTAACCAAACAGGCTGCTGTTTTGATATATTTGTATCTTTTTTTGTCATTACCATGAATTCTACCTCCTAACGACACATCTTTGTTGCTTTTCAAGTTTTTTGTCATCATTGGAACATTCCATTTTTGTTTTTCCGTATATTTAGGATTTTCGATATATTTAAAATTTAATATATTCATTATTAGAAGAAGCTCATGATTAGTTTTTATAATTATGAGCTTCTTCTATTTATTTGTTGGTGTTCATATTAAAATGTGTAAGACTCGCCATCTTCTGGAACTAAAATATTACTTGAGAATCCTTTTTCTTTACTAAAGTTTTTTAATTCTTCTCTAGATAGTGTCCAATGGTTAACAGCTTCCATATGAACAGATATAATCTTAGCATGAGGAGCAGCCTTGTGAACTTCATAGATGTCTTCTTTTCCCATGATGAGTGAACCTAAATCTAATCTTTTATTGTCTCCACCATTAACCACAATGATTTCTGGTTGATGTGTATGAATCTCGTCTTCGATAGCATCATACCAAACTGTATCCCCAGCTACATATAAAACTTTTTCACTTGGGTGCTTGAATACTAATCCACAAACATCACCCATTAAGTTTAATAACTCTTCTCCTCTGCCATGTTCACCTTTTGTTTTTACTAATTGGATCCCTTCAAAAACAGTGTCTTGTTGCAGTACTTCTACATTTTTGAAACCACTTGCTTTTACTTCTTTTGCATCTGCTTCATTTTGAACAAACATTTTGATGTTTTTTGGCAATACGTTTTTTGCCACATCATCAAAGTGATCTAGATGTAGATGAGTAACAATTACTGCATCTACGCCATCCAGAATGTTATCAATTGATGTTGGCAAACTCACCAAAGGATTAAATAGATCTTGTCTGATCGTTTCAGGGAAAGTAGCGTACGTACCTTTCTCTGCTAACATAGGATCTATTAAAAATTTTTTATTTGCGTATTTTACAACAATTGTTGCATTTCGAATTTGTGTAATATTCATATTTACAACTCACTTTCTTTTTTTTATTTGTCTAAGTTCGAACAGAGTTAAGTGTATAATATCAGCAGTGTTCAAATACATAGATAAAAAAAAGTGTTTTAACTCTTTGACTTTATTTTCGAAAGGAATTAACGTTCAAATACAGATAAAAAATGATAGAGAAAGTATGTCATAATAGCCAAATTACAATGAAGATCTGGGAGAGAGTACATTTAACATAGCCAGCAGCTGCAGTTCCATATGTATAAAAAAAGCCCTAGCTTGGTAAATTTCATATCCAAACTAGGGCTTTTTTAGAGCAGATATATATCGTGTTATATGACCACACATCTCCGTTTTATAAAGTTAACTATTTACCAATAACAATCGACACTTTATAGTTTGCATGTTTGTTTAAGTCATTTAAAAATTGATCTAATACCTCGTTTGAGGGGAATTTACATTCAAGCAAATAGCAACCGTCTCCACTAACTTTATAATTGTTTATGACATAGTTACCTTGTGTTTCTATAAAAGCTAAATAAGGTTGATGATGGATTTTTTCGATATAAATATTAAGAAAAGCATGTATAGAGAAGCCTAATTTCACTTGATTCACTTCAATACTACATCCTTTTATTATGCCATTGTCTAATAACTTTACTACTCTTGATGCGGTTGCTGGTGCAGTGAGATGTACTTTTTCCCCTAATTTTTTCATTGTAAGGCGACTATTTTTAGACAGCTCATCGAGTATTTTTTTATCTGTTTCATCAATCATTTTCTTGTATCCTTTCTGAAAAAATAAGATGTATTTTACATAGTTTGTTCGCTGTACAATTTTTTTATGTTTGCTTAAAACTTTAAAAATAAAGTGAAATGGTGAAATCACTTTACTTTCCCTATGTATTGATCGATTGAGAAAGTATATATTTATTTGCATACAAATCAAAAGAGGAATGTACACCATTTTAAATGAGACATTTATTTAAAATGTTTTTCCATTGATGTTGTATAAGTTCATTATTTTTAGAGGTGAAATTATGAAAAAATTTGATATATCTGTTTTGTCAGTTGCTCCATTAAGACAAGGAGAAACAATGAAACAAGGGATTGATTCTGCAGTGTCATTAGCTAAAGCTGTAGATAATATGGGCTATAAACGGATTTGGTTTGCAGAGCATCATAATCACGACGCTTATGCAAGTGCAGCAACCGTATCAATTGTACAACATATATTAGCAAATACAAAAGACATTCGCGTAGGTTCAGGGGGTATTATGTTGCCAAATCATTCCCCATTAATCGTAGCGGAGCAATTTGGAACACTTGAAACATTATATCCAAATCGGGTAGATTTGGCATTAGGACGCGCACCCGGAACGGATCAAAAAACGGCCGATGTGATTCGTCGTTCCAACCATAATGGAGTGTTTTTCTTTGAAAGAGAAGTAAATGATATTTTGCGTTTTGTCGGGGATAAGAGTGTGCAGGGAGAGGTTCGCGCTTATCCGGGTATTGGAACGCATGTGCCTGTTTTTGTGTTAGGATCCTCAACGGATTCAGCGGAAATTGCTGCAAAGCTTGGTTTACCCTATGCATTTGGCGCTCAATTTTCACCCCATGCGATGGAAGAAGCGCTCTCTATTTATCGAGAAAATTTCCAACCGTCTTCTTATTTACAAGAACCTTATGTGATCGCTTGCATTAATGTGATTGCAGCAGAATCTATGGAAGAGGCATCTTTTATTTCTGCAAGTCATTTGCAGGTGTATATTGATATTTACACAAATAATTTAAGTAAGCTTATTCCACCCACTGAAAACTTCCTAGAATCGTTATCACAGTTTGAATTAGAAATTCTCCATAGTCGACTGGGGTATACAATCATGGGTGATCCAGAAACAATTCGTCACGAACTAATTGAATTCCAACAGATGTATCAAGTAGATGAATTAATTGTGTTGTCTAATATTTACGAATTGAGCAAGGAAATTCAATCTTACGAGATTTTCAAACATATTGTGGATGAGTTGTTTGAATAAAGAATGGAGCACTTTAGAGTCAGTTGTATTAGCTTATGTTCTTCAACAATCGGGCGCGATTGTTGAACAAAAAAGAAATGGGTAATGCATATTAGCCATGTATAATATGTATCACCCTTATTTTTAGGACATAGTTCTGTTTCTTTATACAATGAATACTTACGGACATCTTTTCCTAATAAACAGAAGGAAACTGCCGACGTTTGGATAACTTACTTTAAGTAACTGGTGAGTTGGTGAGTAAGTATTCTTCCATAGCCGTATTTTCCGCATAAAAAAATAATACCAAAGGTGGTTAAACCCTTGGTATTATTGGGATGCGGCCGAGAGGACTTTTCCTACACGGTTATTCACCTACTAGACCCTTAACATAGTAAATCCATATCACTGGTTATGAAAGCTTATTTTCATTATACTCCTTATATTCACTTACTATCATTTCTATACGTTATATCAATTATGGTTAAAAAATGGTGAGCAAAAAATAATAAATGTCCATCCTAACTTTTTTATCTTATTGATTAAGAATTTTAATCTCTTTCGTGTAAAATAAAGTAGTACTTTTCATTGCCAGACAGATGGTAGCACGTCTGTTAGAGTAACGCCTATCTCAATTTGAAACCCACATTTTTTTATAATACATAATTGTAAGGGCTAGTACTGCATGTTTCATAATTACTGATACAGGACACCGGCTAACTCAAATTTTGCACATGACCTGATCTAGTTTTTTACCTTGTTCCATTTCTAATTGAGCAGAACTCGCTGTCTGGAACACTTATTGCCTTTTCAAAATCTATACATAAATGATCTCCACTTTTTAACTGCTTTCATCATGTTCCCCTTAAAAATGAATGATCACTTTCCCTTTTAGTCGTCCATTTGCGACTAGTTCTAGCGCTTCATTTACGTTGTCTATGGTAAATAGTGTTGGATGAATTGCTGGAACAATGTTGTTTTCTTCGATGATTTTAGTAATCTCTTTAAGTTGTGCGCCGTCAGAACGAACGAAGATAAAATGATATTCCACGTTTTGTTTCTTGGCTTTGCGGTCATACTTTGCACCAGCAAGGGAAAATAGCACTCGTTTCCATAATGGGAAATTTCGGTCTCTCCCGAAACATTTATTTGGCCCTGTACGGAGAGAGAGCAATCTTCCGCCCGGTTTGATGATACTCAATTCACTGTCAAACTCTTTAGGACCCAGTGTATCAATCACGTAATCCACATTAGACAACAAGTCAACATAGTTTTCTGTTGAATAATCCAAATATTGATCGGCACCCATTTCCAAAGTGCGTTCGCGCGCTTCTGAGTTGCCACTAGCTATGACATTTAGGCCCATTGCCTTTGCGATTGGAACAGCCATTTGACCAAAGCTGCCTGATGCACCTGGAATGAAAACAGATTTACCAGACTGCGCCTCAAGTTCTTCATGTAGACCTTGATATGCTGTGAGTCCAGCCAGTGGTGCAGCAGCGGCTTCCACGAAGGACAAGTTTTTTGGCATGGGTGCAATTCCGGCAGCGTCAATTGCGGCATAATCCGCAAAGGCACCAATTTTTTCTAGCGGGAGACGTGTATAGATGGCATCTCCTACGTGAAAGTCTGTCACATTTTTCCCGACTTTTTCGATAACACCTGTCAATTCATTACCAAGCGTTAGAGGGAATTCATAATCTTGAATCAGTTGCACGCTACCTGACATAATCAACATTTCGAGTGGATTAACCGCCGCAGCTTTGACCTTTACCAAGACTTCATTGTCATCGATTTCTGGAATTGGAATGTCATTGATTTGGGCATAGAGATTCTTTGAGTACTTGGTGATCTGAGCTGCTTTCATGAGTGTTTTCATTTTTTATCAGCATCCTCTATCTTAATCTTTTAGATGGAGGGGAATCTTATTTAATCAAAGTCTGACTTCGATAAACCCACCACCCTAAATCATAAAGAATTACTCAATTTCGTATTTATTCAGCACTAGTGATCTTTTTTAGAACGATCATTCTCAATTGGTTAAAATTTTTTCAGAACCGATAATGAAAATAAATGTTTTTAATCCGCCAAGGATTATTGTATTAAGTATGTTATATAGCTTTAATAACTTAAATTATTATGCCTCTAGTATCGGATAAATTTGATTTACTAATTGATGTTCATAGTTTTCGTCTACGACCCCTACTACTTTATTGCTATCATAAAGCTCCATCATAAAACTCGCCACTTGCTCAACTGTGTGGTACATCGGGATATTTGCTTTATAATCAAATTCTTTCGTATCAGTTGCATTTTTCATAAATTCTGTTTCCGTCATTGCTGGTGCTAAAACTTTCACCTTCATCTTCGCACCTTTGAGTTCCAGTTCTTTTGCAAGCCCTTCTGTGAATGCACTAACAAAGTATTTAGATGCAGAATAAGTAATACTGCCAACAGAAATTGCATATCCAAGTGCTGATGATACGTTAATTAACTGAGTTCCCTCTACATCAGAATAATCACGTACAAATAGTGTAGAAAGAATCGTTAAGGATTCTACATTGACACGTAACATGGTTTCCACTTTATCTAAATTTTGATCTGTGACAGAAGAGGATTCACCAAGCCCAGCATTATTAATCCAAGTCTCAATTTGATATTCCTTTAAATTGTCATACAGTGTATATGCCTGATCTGTGACAGATAAGTCACTTGTACGAATAATAACATCCAAATCAGGATTGATATTCTGAATGGCTGATTTAAGCTCTTCTAATTTATCTAATCTTCTAGCTACAATAATTAAGTTTTTGCCGCGAGCAGCAAACGCTAATGCTGTCTCATATCCTATACCTGAGCTTGCTCCTGTAATAACTGTGTACTTCATATTATTCTCTCCTCGAAAACAAATTTTTTTAAGTAGTTGTTCCATATAACAAAATAGATTCAGTCTAGAGTCCACAAAGTCAAATCAATAATATTTTCTAATTTTTGCTTATCATTTGTCGTTTTTGCTAATACTCGTACCCCTACGAGTGAATTATGAATGAATTGAGAAAGCCCTCTGATATCATAGTGTTTAGGAATTTCTCCTTGTTCTTGACCATGTTTTAGCAGATCAAATAATAAGGCTTCTGTATTTATAAAAATCTCTGTAATTCTCTTAGCTACTTCTTCATCTATTAAGGATAATTCAACTGCTGCATTAACAGCTAAACATCCTTTTGGCTGATTTTCTTTTGGATAAATAGCCATTTCAAATAATTTTCGTATAGCCTGCTTAACCGTTAATTCTGTCTTCACTTCATTCTTCATTCTTACTTCCATTACTTCTACATAGTGACTTAAGGCTCGCATAAATAAAGTATGTTTGTCGCCAAATGTGTCATAGATACTTCTGCGGTGAACGCCCATGTGGTCCACCAAGTCTTGCATGGATGTTTTTTCATAACCCTGTTCCCAGAAAAGGTCCATTGCTTTTCTTAATGCTTTTTTTTCATCAAATTCTTTAATTCTAGCCATGTAATCCCACCTTAGAACGTATTACCTCTTATTTCTGAGAAAGATTGTGAATATTTGATGCACTAGAGTACAACAACTTTAAACCATTCATCCCTCCCTCAATATATTCTATACCAATTAAAGAACGATCATTCTCATTTGGACAGAGAAACAAAACTGTTAGATCTAACGTACACCAAGTATAACAATTTGAGAACGAACAGTAAAGAATTTGGAACTATTCATGTGTCTCTATTTTAATGTTCAACAGCAAGAACTTTAAAATAAACTAGGTAGTCTATTTGATTCTTTTGTAAAAACTCTGATCTTGAAGTAACTTTAAACTATCATATGTCTAATTTTTCATTTATCAGGAAGAGGATAGCATAACAATTATAGAACATTTAGGAAACTCTGTTAAGATCTTAATTGGCTCTTTGGGCACTTATAAATAAAAGGCAAAAGCTGATGAGTTAGATGACTTACTTTAGGTAATTAATTGGGCAGTTTGTGGACAGTACATAAAAATTAAAACACAAAAAATACCAAAGGCGTCAAAACCCTTGGTATAATGATGCGGCCGAGAGGACTTGAAGCTCGCACGGGTTATTCACCCACTAGGCCCTCAAGATAGTAAATCCATATCATTGATTATGAAAGCTTATTTTCATTACACTCCTTATCTTATTTGCCATCATTTCTATACGTTTATATCAATAATGGTTAAAAAATAGTGAGTCAAAACAATAAATATCCGTCCTAACTTTTTCATCTTATTGATTAAGAATTTTAAACTCTTCCGTGTAAAATAAGGGAATGCTTTTCATTCAATTAATACCAGTCTCTTAGAGTGCCAGACTTAGGGACATACACAAAGTTTTTTTATCTATCAGTGACAGGCAGCAGAGGGCGAGAAAGAATAGGCGATGACAGTACGACAGATGTATTTAATTGCCCATAAGGAACTAGGCGGTCTACTAAGGCTTCTAAATCCTTCATCGTAGCTACTGCTGCCTTTAGAAAGTAACTATTCGTTCCTGTAACTCTATGGCATTCTAGAATATCCGTTTCTTCCTTGATCAATTCCTCAAATCGACGACACTCTATTTTTAAATTTCCTATTTGTATAATCACAATTGTACCTTTTCCAATAGCCTCAGCTGAAACACGCGCGGTAAACCCCTGAATAACACCGTTTTCCTGCAAACGACGTAATCGTTCGTTTACACTCGGACGACTTAAATTCAGTTTTTTCGATAATTCAATAATTGTTATTCGTGCATCCTCTTGAAGCAGTTCTAATAATTTCCGGTCTATTTCATCCATTTCCATCTCTCCTTTTCATAATTGTATATAATTCTATTGTTTTTCATACATATCGTAAAGCATAAGAGAATAAAACATTCATTAGTTTATATAAACAAAGAGAATAACCTTCTATAATAAAAATAAGTTCAGAAATGTAAGGAGAGAATATCTTTGACTCAGCCATTGAAGCAAACTATATCAGTTTCACAAGGCACCGCTCTATATGTGGGAGCAGTTTTAGGATCAGGAATTTTAATATTACCTGGAATGACAGCAGGTATTGCGGGTTCAAACGCATTAGTTTCATGGATGATTATGATACTGCTAAGTATTCCATTAGCTTGCACATTTGCATTCCTTTCAATTGATTTCCCTAGCTCAGGTGGAATATTAACTTTTACGGATAAAGCTTTTGGGCATTATGCAGGTGCTATTTGTGGATGGTTTTTTTTCATTGCAGGAAGTGTAGGACAGATTATAGTTTCATTAACGGGTGGAACTTACATAGCTTTTGCATTTAATTTACCATATTTTCACTCATATATTATTGCAAGCATATTACTCTCAATCGCTGTAATCGGAAACTATGTAGGTCTACAAACAAGTGGAAAAATTCAATTGGTATTAGCCGGACTTACTTTATTGATATTATTAGGTACATCAGTTTTAGCATTTCCAGCAATTGACCATGAGAGCATAACACCACACATCACAAAACACAGCATCATGCCAATCGGCCAATCCGCAATGCTCATTTTTTGGTCATTCTTTGGGTGGGAAGCAATATCTAGTCTGGCACCTGAATTTAAAAGCCCAAGAAAACAAAACATCATGCGATCAACATGGTGGGCCATTATTATAATTGGTGTATTATACATAGGCATTGCTTTGGCTGTCATTGGCACAAACTCTTATTCAACTGGGGAACAAACCGTTGATAGTGCTATGAATAATGCTTCAATAGCACATGTTGTTGAAAAAGTGGCAGGAGTAAATGGTGCTTGGACAACAGCAATACTTGCCTTTATCATATGTTTAGGAACTAACAATGCGTTTGTGGCAAGTATGAGCCGATTAGGTTATTCCTTATCTCATAAACGTCTTGCTCCCTCATGGCTGGATAACCTGAATCAAAAATATTCAACCCCTAGCCGTGCTGTACTATTAGTAGGATCAATTGCAGGGATTGGCTTACTATTTAGTTGTATTTTTCATATTGGATTAGACCAGTTAGTGTTTATTCCTAATTCATTAGCGATAGCCACCTATATATTTGGTACAGCAGCAGGAGTTCGGCTGATTACAAATGCCTTCGGCAAGTTGCTAGCTGTTATTGCTTGTCTATTATGCCTTGCGGCTTATCCTTTTATTGGTTCCTTTATTACTATTCCTATTATTGTTGCACTTTCATGTATTGGATACATCACCTGGAGAGCTAAAAGAGAAGAAAATAAATAATAGAGGGTATGGTATTCTTTAAAATCGCTGAGGTAGGCTGATGTATATTGCCTATCTCTTTCCCATGACATGAACTTGGTGGCATGTCTATTAAAATAGGCATATGAAAATAAATACTACTCCTATGAACTTTTTTGAGAAGAAAACTGTGATTATGAGTACGAACTTAATAAGATCGATGAATTGCAAACCAAAATTAAATGTACGTGAGGCTAAATGTGAATTACTCTAAAGTGAAAAAATTCTTTGATGAGAATAAAAAATATTCAATTCTTACTGGAGAAGTCATTGATAAACAAATTAAAGAGATAGAAGAAGTTCTCAGAGTAACCCTTCCAGACAGTTATAAGTGGTTTTAACTGAGTATGGTTCAGGAGGCACGTTCGGACTATGATACTCGGTTATGACTCTCATGGAGCTGAAGTTGTAGAGCAAACAAAAGAATACAGAACGTTTTACAAACTTATACCAGGTCTAGTTGTTATTGAGTATATAGATGAATACTCTTATTGTCTTGATACAAATAAAATGGTAGATGGCGAATATCCTGTTATCCTTTGGGACAACCATGAAGGATACGGTTATACTGCTGTAAATAATTTTCTTGAATAACCCCTTGGTTCATTGATGATATGAAATTTTGATAGTAGTGATTATATAATCCTCTCTAACAACTCTCCCACTTTTTCTGCCATAGCACGAGGTGGATAAGGCATTTCATTTTTTAGCCACCATTCCACTACTCCCACGTAAGCATTTGCAACAAATTCAACAATGACATCTTCACTTTGGCCATAATTTTTGCCTTTCGTTATATCTACATCTTTCTTAAACTCTTCGATATTAAACTTAAGGAACTGACTGCGAAAATATCGAGCTCCCTCACTGGCCAACATCGTCGAAAAGAATAAATAATTACTCTCAAGATATTCCATGCAGTGAACAGTCGATTCAATCCAATCCATTTCAGTAGCTGACTCGCAAAAATCCCCCATATTGTTTATATGTTCTTCCATAATCTTATCTAATAGATCAAATTTATCTAAGTAATGAAGATAAATGGTTCCTCGATTAACATTTGCTCTGTCAGCAATATCCTTAATTGTAATGTGATCAAAACTTTTTTCACTCATCAGCTCAATCAGAGCACTCTTAATCGCTTCTTGACTTTTGGTTATTCTTCTATCCACTTTGGACATAGCTGGTCACCACACTTTCTTAAGATCATCAACAATTTAGGTTGAAGTGTTGATTAATCAACGAATTGCTTTCATTTAACCATTGAGAGCATCGTGGATCTATTTATAATTATAAACAAATGTTGATTAATCAATCAACGATGCTTTCAACAAAGTCAATATACACCATTTAATTACAAGAGAATTATTTTTAAAACAAAAGTAAGAAAGGGTGTTATGTAAAATTGAAAAAAAAGTTTACTATCACGCTTGTACTCACAGGGATATCATTGGGCTTGCTTTTATCCGCGGTGACCTTTGCATCAAAGACTAGTGCTGACGTTGCATCAAAGGCTAGCGTTGACACTGTATCCAAGACCACCGTTGGATACAAGCCGGATCTGTCCAATGGAGCAGACAACTTTTACAAAAGCAACAAGGTAAACAAAAAGAATGTTTCGTTTAAAAATCAATACAACATGAAAGTTGCAGGGAATCTTTTTATTCCTAAAGGTTTGAATCAGAACACCAAAAATCCCGCGATCATTGTCGGGCATCCTATGGGCGCAGTAAAAGAACAAAGTTCAAATCTGTATGCGCAAAAAATGGCTGAAAAGGGATTCGTTACGTTGTCCTTGGATTTGTCTTTCTGGGGAGAGAGTGAAGGTCAGCCTCGCAACGCTGTTTCGCCGGATATCTATGCCGAGGATTTCAGTGCTGCGGTGGATTTCCTAGGCACCCGGCCGTTTGTTGACAAGGAGCGGATTGGTGTTCTAGGGATTTGTGGCAGCGGGAGCTTTGCCATCAGCGCAGCCAAGATCGACCCGCGCATGAAAGCCGTTGCGACAGTCAGTATGTACGACATGGGTGCTGCTAACCGTAACGGGCTTAAACACTCGCAGACTCTCGAGCAGAGAAAGAAGATTCTCGAAGAGGCAGCGGAGCAACGCTATGCGGAGTTCACAGGCGGCAAAACCAAATACACCAGTGGGACAGTACATGAACTGAATGAAAAATCTACTGCCATTGAGCGAGAGTTTTATGACTTCTACCGCACTCCAAGAGGTGAATACACGCCTAAAGGATCGTCGCCAGAACTCACAACGCACCCGACGCTCACCAGCAACGTCAAATTCATGAATTTTTACCCATTCGAAGATATACAGACGATTTCTCCTCGTCCAATGCTTTTCATCACAGGTGAAAACGCTCATTCCAGAGAGTTTAGTGAAGAAGCCTACAAGCTGGCGGGCAAACCGAAAGAAATCTACATTGTTCCGGGTGCAGGTCACGTGGATCTGTATGACCGAGTGAATCTAATCCCTTTTGACAAGCTCGAGTCCTTCTTCAAAAAAAACCTGAAGAAAAAATAGTCGGATTGAAAATTGCAGAGAGCTTTGCGTACCAATGGTACTTCAAACGAAACAATTATAATAAAGCAAATCTTCCTGGATTCTCATTTTTTAAAACAAAGTAATTTTATAAAATGAGTTTTATTTCTCTAAAATTCCTTTTGTCAATAATAATGTTATGAGGTGAAGAATGATTAAAAAACAGTTTATTGTCAATAAGGAAACAGGATTTGCGAGACCAGCAATCCTGTTAGTAAGTTTAGCTCATCCATTTGCATCAGATATCTTTCTTGAATGCCGTGGGAAAAGAATCAATCTAAAACACTCACCTAAGTCTATAATGGACATTATGGACTTGGAAATTAAACCTGGAACCGAAATATATTTAAAGGCTATTGGAGCTGACGAGGTTCAGGCTATCGAAATGATCAAAGATAGTTTAATAAAAAATGATTATGTACAGTAAAACTCTATCTTCTTAAACTAAAGACACTGATATGCAGGTTATACAAATACTTAGCTTTTTCTAAAATAATCAACAATATTTGTTGACTTGTTGAATAATCAACAAATTGTATTCATTTAATCATTGTATGTATCACATATCTAATTAATAATAAACAAATGTTCGTTATTCGATCGATGTTCATTTAAATGAAAGAAATCTTGGACACAATATAAAGAAATGTTTCAAAGAAGGGTGTTATGCAATATGTCAAATATTCAAGGTAAAGTTGTGATTATTATAGGTGCATCAAGTGGGATTGGCGAAGCAACTACTAAGAAACTTGCACAAGAAGGAGCAAAACTAGTTATAGCTGCTCGTCGTGAAGATCGTTTGAAAGCTCTTGTTGAAACGTTACCCAACGCGGAAATTTCATATGCTGTTGCAGATGTAACGAATAAAGAAGATGTTCAAGCAGTTGTAGATTTGGCAGTTAAAAAATATGGCCGTATAGATGTAATGTACAATAACGCTGGAATCATGCCAACTGCTCCACTTTCAGAAACTCGCTTTGATGAATGGCGTCAAATGTTGGATATTAACATTATGGGTGTTTTAAATGGAATTGCTGCTGCATTACCTATTATGAAACAACAACAGTCCGGTCACATTATTGCAACTGATTCCGTAGCTGGACATGTTGTTTATCCAGATTCAGCTGTATACTGCGGGACTAAGTTTGCGGTTAGAGCGATTATGGAGGGATTGCGTCAGGAGGAAAGGGAAAATAATATTCGGTCAACTATTGTTTCACCGGGTGCTGTCAGTACTGAACTTTATACAACAATTAATGATCCTAAAAACCGCGAATGGGTAAAGGATCTTATGGATACAGGAGAAGGTTTTTCTCTTAAACCAAGCGATATTGCAGATGCAGTAGCTTATGCGATCAGTACGCCTGAAACCGTTGCAGTAAGTGAAATTTTGATTCGTCCAACCAAACAAGTTATCTAATGAATGTTGGCGATTAAGGATTATTAGCCCTGCATGCCAGTTACTTTAAATTCTATAATAAAAAAATGCCCCTATATGGTTTGGGGCATTTTTTACTATTGCTTGTTGATCCATCAATAAAGATTGGAGTTGTTATTTTGGTTAAACGAAATAATTTATTAATATTAATACTCACCGTAGGAACTTTCGGCATTATCAATACTGAAATGGGGGTTATAGGGATATTACCCTCTATTGCTGATTATTTTCATATTAGTGTATCTAAGGCCGGGTGGCTGGTAAGTCTCTTTGCACTTACTGTTGCTATTTGCGGTCCTACTATGCCGTTATTATTTTCGGGGATCAATCGCAAGAAGGTAATGTTACTTGTACTTGGTATTTTTGTTCTGGGTAACATTGTCTCTCTGTTTGCAACAAACTTTACGATAGCTATCATTGCTCGTGTAATTCCAGCCATTTTTCACCCCATTTATTTTTCAGCGGCTTTTACAATAGCTGCTAACTCAGTTGACAAGGAAGAAGCTCCAAAAGCTGTTGCCAAGGTACTTATGGGCGTTTCTGCAGGTATGGTACTTGGTGTACCAATCGCAAGTTTTCTTGCTAGTACAGTTTCGCTTCATATCGCAATGTTATTCTTTGCAATTGTGAATGCTCTAACATTCATTGCTACATTAGTATTTTTTCCTTCTATGCCTGTAAAAGAAAAACTTTCTTACGGCAAACAGGTAAGTGTATTAAAAAAAACAATTACTTGGCTTTCCATTGTTACAGTCATTTTAATAAATTCAGCAATATTTGGGGTTTATAGTTATCTTGCTGAGTATCTGAAAACAGTTACGAATATGTCTCCTAATACAATTAGTTTCATATTAGTCATATTCGGTGTGGCAAACATCATTGGGAATATTATTGCAGGTAAGTTACTTACTAAAGATACCATCAAGACTGTTGTTTCTTACCCATTTGTATTAGGAATTGTATACATCATATTATTTTTAATAGGACAATTTACTTTACCAATGGCTGTCATTACTTTAGTTTGGGGAATAGTAGCTGGTATAGGAAATAATATAAATCAATATTGGATTACGTCTGCTGCACCAGAAGCTCCTGATTTCGCAAATGGATTATTTGTAACATCTGCTAATGTAGGAACAACAATTGGTACAGCTGTAGGTGGATTATTTATATCACAATTAGGTACACAATACGTCGTGTTAGTAGGATTTTTATCAGTTATATTGAGCTTGATATCGATTTTACTCAGAACGAACATGTATAGTCCCACAAAACAATTTTTTAGATAAACTCAATATTTTAAAGAACTTTCTTTTCGTATTTTCATGAAGAAAAAGCCGACTGTCCTTTTGAGGATGATCGGCTTTTTCACACCTTATTTTTTCAACAACTAAGTCAGGCATTTCAACATTTAACGTCATTTATCTGACAATCATATGAACTGTAAATAAATAACTTACTTTAAGTTAGTCGACACTTTTGGTCACAAAACATAATTTCCTCGAAAACTCAAAAAAACAAGGACGTCAAAACCCTTGGTATCATTGATGCGGCCGAGAGGACTTGAACCTCCACGGGTTATTCACCCACTAGGCCCTCAACCTAGCGCGTCTGCCATTCCGCCACGACCGCGTGATCATGAAATTGTATTTGTGCTGGTTTAGTAGGCTCTTAACCTAGTAAAACCAATTTGCGTGCACTTTGTAAATAAAGTGCGGGTGAAGGGACTCGAACCCCCACGTCGTAAGACACTAGATCCTAAGTCTAGCGCGTCTGCCAATTCCGCCACACCCGCAAAAAGACAAATGGTGAGCCATGAAGGACTCGAACCTTCGACCCTCTGATTAAAAGTCAGATGCTCTACCAACTGAGCTAATGGCTCTTACTATTAGATTTCAAAAAATAAAAATGGCTGGGCTAGCTGGATTCGAACCAACGCATGACGGAGTCAAAGTCCGTTGCCTTACCGCTTGGCTATAGCCCAACGAAAATGGAATGACCCGTACGGGATTCGAACCCGTGTTACCGCCGTGAAAGGGCGGTGTCTTAACCGCTTGACCAACGGGCCGATGGTTGAGAACTTATATCGAAATCTTATGGCGGAGAAGGAGGGATTTGAACCCTCGCGCCGCTTACGCGACCTACACCCTTAGCAGGGGCGCCTCTTCAGCCACTTGAGTACTTCTCCAATATGGCTCCACAGGCAGGATTCGAACCTGCGACCGATCGGTTAACAGCCGATAGCTCTACCACTGAGCTACTGTGGAATAATGAGACAAGACTTATTATATCAGCCTTGATTTTCAGTGTCAAGAGGTAAATGTTTTTATTTATCTCTCGTGACGACTTTTATAATGTAACATAGGCTTGCCATATCCGTCAACCTTTTTTACGAAAAAATTCTTTTTATTTTTCCGCGGCATTTTCCGCATCTGTATCTGTCAGGATTCATGGCACGCTTCTTTATATACTGTTGGCCGCACGCCGTACAGATATACATATAAGTTTTTTTGTTTTCTGTTTTTTTCTTAAGGGGTGTACAGAACCTTGGCGCGTTGACCTGCTGCAGCAACACTCGAAAATCTCTGTCTCTGTGCTTGTACCCCTTTCCTTCAAGGTGAAGATGATAATGGCAGAGCTCGTGCTTGATGATGCCGATTAGTTCCTCCCTGCCATGTTCAATCAGATATTTTCTGTTCAATTCAATGTTATGGGAGGTTAACAGGTACCTTCCGCCCGTGGTTTTAAGCCTGTCATTAAAAAGCGCCTGATGGCGGAACGGCTTGTTAAAATACGTTTCGGAAATATCCTCTGTCAGCTTTTGAAGCTCTTTGTTATCCATGGTGCACCTCACTTAAAAAACATTGAACGGGACAATTCACCGTTCGCATACAATATGGTAATCACCGTCCCTCATATGATAAAAGCTGAGGAGGAATGAGCCTATGCCAAATTGGCTTAAAAAACAGATGCAAAAAGCGTTCCTTGAAAAAGATAATTACCAAATTAAACTGCTGAATCAATGCTGGTATTTCTATAGGAAAAAACACTGCTCGTAAGCAGTGCTTTTATTTTACCATAGACAGCGATACTCTGCCTTTTTGTACATCTACGCCGTCAACCCAAACCGTTACAATATCGCCGACGGATACGACATCAAGAGGATGCTTGACGAATTGATTGCTGAGTTTTGAGATATGCACAAGCCCGTCTTGTTTGACTCCGATATCAACAAACGCTCCGAAGTCCACTACATTGCGCACGGTGCCCTGCAGCTCCATTCCCTCTTTCAAATCTTCCAGCTGAAGGACGTCTGTTTTCAGCAAAGGCTTAGGCACCTCATCGCGAGGATCGCGTTCCGGCCTTGTCAGCTGTTCACAAATATCTTTCAGGGTGATTTCTCCGATTCCCAGCTCTTGTGCCGTTTCAGAAAGCGCCAGCTGATTGATTTTATCCTTCAATTCCGCCGTGCCGATTTGTTCTGTTGAAAGGCCGAGCTTTTTCAATAGTGCTTTTGTTTCTTTATAGCTTTCCGGGTGGATGCCTGTTCGGTCCAAAGGCTCTGTCCCTTCCTGCACTCTTAAGAAACCGATACATTGCTCATAGGTTTTCGCACCGAGTCTCGGGATGTCCTTCAGTTCTTTTCGATTCGAAAACTTACCGATTTCCTCACGTTTTTTGACAACGTTGCCTGCGACAGACTTCGATAATCCCGCTACATATTGAAGCAGCGCGGCGGATGCTGTGTTGACGTTTACTCCCACCTGGTTAACAACAGTTTCGACGACGAACCGCAGAGATTCATTTAAGCGTTTTTGGCTGACATCATGCTGGTACTGTCCGACACCAACAGATTTCGGATCGATTTTCACGAGTTCTGCCAGCGGATCTTGAAGTCTTCGCGCAATAGATACGGCACTGCGCTCTTCAACCTGAAGCTCAGGGAATTCTTCTCTGGCAAGCTCAGAAGCCGAATATACGCTTGCTCCCGCTTCATTAACGATCACATAATAAATTTTCCGCGGCATGTCCTTCAGTACATTGACGATGAATTGCTCTGTTTCTCTTGATGCCGTGCCGTTTCCGATCGCCACCATCTCGACTTGATACTGCTCAAGAATCTTTTTCACTTTTTCATGGGCTTCTTTTGTTTTGTTGACCGGCGCATGCGGATAGATGACATCAATTTTCAAGACTTTTCCGGTCTCATCTGATACAGCAAGCTTACAGCCAGTTCGGAACGCTGGGTCAACACCGAGAACGGTTTTGCCTTTCATCGGCGGCTGCAGAAGAAGCTTTCTCAAGTTCTCAGAAAAAATGTGAATTGCCTGTTCATCCGCTTTTTCTGACAGCTCTTTTCTGATTTCACGCTCTATTGCCGGCTGGATCAGCCTTTTATAGCTGTCTTCAATCGTTTCCTGCAAAACCTCTTTTACGGACGTTGAGCGGTTTTTGATGATCTGTTTTTCTAAATATGCCTTAATGTGATCCGCAGGCGGTTCGATAGATACCTTTAAAATGTCTTCTTTTTCGCCGCGGTTCATCGCCAGCACCCTGTGCGGAACGACTTTTGCAATTGGCTCTTCATACTCGTAATACATTTCATACACATTTTTCTCGTCTGTGTCTGCCGATTTTCCGGCTGCAGACTTAATGCTTCCTCTTTTAAAGGTTTCCTGGCGAATCCACTTTCTGAAACTCGGCTCGTCTGAGATTTGTTCCGCAATAATATGCTTGGCGCCTTCAATCGCTTCTTCCCGTGTGAACACTTCTTTTTCTTCGCTGATGTATTGATCTGCGGTGTGTGCCAGACGGTTATCTCGCGGAAGTGTCAGGATATAGTCAGCAAGCGGCTCGAGGCCTTTGCTTTTGGCGACTGTCGCCTTTGTTTTGCGTTTTTGTTTATACGGGCGGTAAAGGTCTTCCACTTCCTGAAGCTTCACCGATTGCTCAATTTTTCGCTTTAAGTCATCTGTTAATTTATCCTGCTCTGCAATGAGCCTGATGACTTCTTCTTTTCGCTGATTCAGGTTTTGTATGTATTGCCAGCGTTCAGAAATCGTCTGAATCTGAACCTCATCCATTGACCCCGTCTGCTCTTTTCGGTACCGGGCGATAAACGGGACTGTGTTGCCGTCCTCAAGCAGGCGGATGACACTTTCAACGTATTTTTGTGACAAACCTATTTCTTTCGCAATTTGCTGTTTTAAAAGGGCTGACGTTTCCATGTAACCAAAGCCTCCAATTTTGTCGTTCTTTCTCTAGTGTATCAAAAACCGAAAAAAACACATAAAAAAAGACAGCTGTGCTGCACGTCTTTATTCATTTTTCAAAAGAAGATTTCTGGCTGTTTTCAAACACACATCGCGCAAAAAAAGAAGCCGGATGTCCAGCTTCTTTTTTTTGATCTCTTAGGACAGCTGTCCAAGAATATAGGTCAGATCATCTTTTCTCGATGTCGTATACATTTTCAGCGAATTTGATATTTCTTCTACCGATTGGCCTTTTTTCAAATGGGAGCGGATATCGGGCACGTTGAGTCCATCTGTATGTATAATGAACCTTGAACCCTTTTCATAGGTGGCTGTGTGCGTTTTGTATTTTTGCGGCTTGCCTGATAAATAGCCTGAAATCGGCAGAGGATAAAAGCTTTCACCAGAGGGGGAATGCAGAATAAAACGTACGTTTCCGACAGAGCAGTACGTAAACTGCCTTTGTTCAAAATTGATTTTCAAAATAGATGCTGTAGCGCCTCTTTTGTTTTTCATCGCCTGATTACAGCGTTCGATAATGCTTTGTACATCTTCATTTGCATAGTTTTCCACTAAGTCTTTGATGGCTGCAGAAGATTCGTTGGCAAGCGATCCGCTTCCAAGTCCGTCAGCTACCGCACAAATTAACTCCTTATCATCAGCTTTCATAAAAAAGCTGTCGCCGCAAATCGATTTTCCTTCTTTATTCAGTTGGTATACAAGAGTTTGAATATGCTCGTTTTCTTCAACCTGGATCATTACATTAACTCCATCGAGGGATCTTCAATCAAGGCCTCTCTGAGCTTCTTCACAGCTTTGCGCTGCAGACGCGAGACGTGCATTTGAGATATACCGAGAATGTCCCCAGTTTCTTTTTGGCTTTTGTTTTGAATATACGTAAGGTCTATGATTTGTTTTTCACGGTCAGAAAGGACGTGAAGCACGCTTTGCAGCATCATTTGCTGGTTGACCCGCTCATATCCGTCCTCCTGTGATCCGACGATATCAAGAATCGTGACGGTGCTTCCGTCCGCATCCGCTTCAATGCTGTGGTCAACGGATAAGGCTTGATAGCTTTTGCCCATTTCCATCGTTTCAAGAACCTCTTCTTCTGAAACATCGAGGAATTCGGCAATCTCTTCTACTTTCGGTGACCTTTGTGTTTCAGTCGTCAGCTGATCAACCGCCATTTTGATTCGTGGACCCAGTTCTTTAATCCGTCTTGGCACATGAACGCTCCACGTTTTATCTCTGAGGAAACGTTTAATTTCACCGATGATTGTCGGAATGGCAAAAGCTTCAAACGATTTGCCGACGACAGGATCGTATCGCTTAATCGCGCCGAGAAGCCCGATCATGCCGACCTGACGGAGATCCTCGTGAAAACTTTTGCCTTTTGAATATTTTTTCGCAAGCATATCAACAAGATTTGTATACACCTGCACAAGCGTTTCTTGCGCCTGTTCATCTTGATTCGTTTGGTAATCGCTTATGAGCCGATCGACTTCATCCTTAGTTAGTTTCGTAGTTTTTGATGGTTGTGTCATGATCAACTCGCTCCCCATTTAAATACTTTGTCATCGCTACGGTGACGCCGGAGTGGTTTTGCACTCTGACTTCATCCATGAGCGTTTCCATTAAATATAGACCGAGCCCTCCTTCTGATAATTGATCAACTGTGTGCGAAGGTGTGTACGGCCCTAGATCCTGCTGCTTTTGATCGAAATCAAAGCTGTCTCCTTCATCCGCCACAATGACCTCTAAACGGTCTTCGAACACACCGAATCGGATTGACACTTCCCCATTTTTATCTTCTTTGTAAGCGTGCTGAACTGCATTTGTACACGCTTCACTGACTGCGATTTTCAGATCTTCAATTTCATCGTACGTATAGCCCATTCTGCTCGCGACGCCTGACAGTGTCAGCCTTATAATCCCTACATATTCAGGTTGGGCCGGCACTTTCATTTCGATGTAATCTGCGTTATTCTTCATTGCACTCCACCTTCTGACTTTGCAGAAATATCAATGATGTCCTTCAAGCCTGTAATGTCAAACAGACGGATCAGCCGCTCAGAAAGATTTTCAAGTTTCAGCGAACCACCTTGTTTTTTGACTGTTTTAAAGATGCCTACAAAAACGCCGAGTCCGGTACTGTCCATGTAGCTGACATCTTTCAGGCAAATTCTTAAATCAGCGCCTTGTTCTGCCAGAGGAACGAGCTTCTCTCTGAGCACCGGAGCTGAATATACATCTATTTCTCCTGCAATGTTTACTTGTATATCATTCTCGTTTTGCTTCACATCAACATTTATATTCATTCGTATCACCTCAAATTTTCCTTCAAATCACTAATTGTCTTATACCCCCGGCTGGCTGATGCTAAACCTTTCTTCGCAAAACAATTAACGTAAAATCATCATGAAGCTGAAAGTCCTGCAATTTGAGGAGGCTGTCATAAATGTTTTTGACCATTTCCTGCGCGGAGGAACACATATGTTCCTCAATAAGCTTTTGCAGATCAGGGCGCTCCAAGAAACCGTTTTCCGTTCTGCATTCTGTGACGCCGTCAGAAAATAAAACAATCATATCGCCCTTATCAAGATGCTGATCGAATTGTTTGTAGTCATAATCCTGTGAGATGCCGAGAACGAGTCCTTTAGCCTCTAAATCGTAAAAGGTGTTGTCTTTTTGAGAATAATAGAATCCCGGTTCATGTCCCGCTGAAGCATATGTAAATTGATGTTTGTCCATATTGTAATTTGCATAAAACATCGTTATAAACATACTGGCATCAACGTTTTGTTCAACAACCCGGTTTAAATTTTTCAGCACCTGAGAAGGATGAATGCCCGTTTCCGGCAAAGAGTCCATCGCATATTTGATCATGGACATACAAAGAGCCGCCGGAATGCCTTTTCCGATCACATCCGCGATTGCGATATTAATGGAATCCTTGTCTTTGACAAAGTGGTAATAATCACCGCTCATCTGTTTAGCGGGCACACTGATGGCGCCGATATCCAGCGCTTCTTCCTGCGGAATCTTTGTTCCGAGCAGCGTCTGCTGGACATTTGCCGCGATTTCAATTTCTGATTTGATTTCCTGCTGTATCCCCCTGAGGGTTTGATGCTCCTGATAAGCCATTCCATATCCAATCATGACTTCTATTAAAAAATCCAGCGAATGAAAAACATCTTCCGGGAGACTCGGATACAGCTCCTTCAGCACTTTTCGGTGAATGCTGATGATTTCTTCCGGAGGAATTTGATGCTCGATTGTTTTTCGGCTGAATTTTTGGGCTTGATATAAAGATGTTTCTGTTAATTCGGCTATATATCGACTAAGCAGCTGATGATACCGCTGCTCAATAACCTCCCTAAAATCCACTTTCTTACCTCCTACCGAAGCCATTTAATGGCTTGTATCTCTGTTCCTTCCCCCGCTACGGAATTTAAACTGAATTCATCCATCAGCCTTTTCACGCCGGGAAGTCCCGCCCCGAGTCCGCCAGACGTTGAAAATCCGTCTTCCATGACCTTGCGGATATCAGGAATTCCCGGTCCTTGGTCTTCCGCTATGATTTTCAGGCCCTTTTTTCCTCTGTCAGAGACCTGTTCAATTCCAATCTGGCCTTTACCGGCATATAAATAAATGTTCCTGGCTAATTCTGAAATAGCCGTTGTAATTCTAGCCTGGTCTACCGTGCCGAAACCCAGTTCTTTTGCAACGTTTCGTCCCAGTTGTCTGGCGGCCACAATATCCCATTCTGTCATGATCTTTACACAGGATTGGTCGTTCATTCGCTATTCCCCCAATTCCCGCTTCAATGTCTCAAGCCCCTGCTCTAAGTCGAGCGCGGTTTCAATTTCCTCAAGTGCGATTCCGAGTTCAATCAGCGTAACTGCCACAGCAGGCTGAATTCCCGTTAAAACCACTTTTGCGCCCATTAGTTTAGACATCGTGATCACGTCGCCCAGCACTTTAGCGATAAAGGAATCAATCATGTCCACAGATGTCAGGTCAATGACAACTCCGTTAGCGCCTGTTTCGTATATTTTATTTAATAAGTCTTCTTGAAAGGTTAATGCAGTTTGGTCATCGAGTTCCCATTGAATGGACACTAATAAGCAATTATACAGTTTCAAGATCGGGATTTTCGGATGTCTCAAAATGTTATTCCCCCAATGAAACAATTTTTCGATCTGTCATTTCCAAAGCCGTTTGAATTCCTTTTTGCAGGGTATTCTTAGTTATAACTTGGGATAAATCGATCCCCAGGTTAACGATGGTCTGAGCAATTTCCGGACGGATTCCGGCGAGCAGGCATTTCGCTCCGACAAGCCTTACCGCTTCAGACGCTTGAATAATATGATGGGCAACCATCGTATCAACGACCGGCACGCCCGTAATATCGATTAACACGACTTGAGACCGATGTTTGACGACGCCGTTAAGAAGATTTTCCATAATTCGTTTAGCACGTTCGGTATCAATTGTTCCGACAAGCGGCATCACGGTAATGTTTTCAAACACCGGAATGAGCGGAGCTGATAACTCCTGCAGCGCGATTTTTTGCAGGGATACTGTTTTCTCCCATGAGATTGAGTATTGGTTAAAGATTTCTGTATTAATCGGACTGAAAAAGCGGTCGATCTGCCAGATTAATTCCGTACTCTCTTGATCTGGCAATCTCTTATCGTTCATTTTCGTGTAGAGACGCTTCCAGAATTCAGCCAGCGCCGTAGCCAAAAACTTCAAAGAAAGCCCTATTTGGACGGCTCTAAGCGCCAGTTCGCTAATTTGGCTTTCAGCAGCGCTGTCATCCTTAACAGATGAGAGAAGAATGTCGATATACTCTTTAGATATATTTTCATACACTTGGTCAGTCAGCTGATATGATTCTTGTTCGCTTAATTCTTTTAGTGTGTCAGTCCACAGTTGGAGCAGTTCATTTTGATTCTCGGCAATGAACTGGTATACAGTCTGATTCGACATCAAATTCGCTTACCTCCCAATAAAAAACAACATATTTTTTTACGTTATTTCACTATTATATCGTTTATGTTTTTTGAAAACAAAAAAAGTTGCTCTATTTGAGCAACCTGCACATATGTCTAAAAATCAATGAGTGCCAAACTGATTTGTAAGGCTTCATCAACCTTATCCATCATTTCATCATCCAGATGAGTAATCTTATCCGTTAACCTTTGCTTGTCAATCGTCCGAATTTGCTCCAGCAAAATAACGGAATCTCTTTCAAAACCGTAGCGTTTTGCATCGATTTCGACGTGGGTTGGTAATTTCGCTTTCTGTATTTGTGCTGTTATGGCTGCAACAATAGCAGTTGGGCTGAAGCGATTTCCGATGTCATTTTGGATCACTAAAACCGGGCGCACCCCGCCTTGCTCTGAGCCAACAACAGGAGATAAATCAGCAAAATAAACATCGCCGCGTTTCACAATCAAATGATTATCCTCCGCTGACTAAGCGCTCAACTGTCGTTTCAGCCTCGCACTCCGCAAAGTGAGCCTCAGAAGAAATATTCAGGTTGATTTTCGCCATTTCCATATAGCCGCGTCTCATCAAATCACGGTTGTGACGAGTTGTTCGTTCGCTGACATACGCTCTCACTGCTTGTGATATCAGTTCGTTTCTGCTTCGTTTCTCCCGCATCGCTACACCATCCAATTCAGCTACTAGGTTTTCGGGCAAGCTGATTTTCATTTCGGTTCTTGCGCTGGATTCAGACAAAAAACATACACCTCCACCAAACTTACGGATACGACTCTTTTATCCATCCAGTGATAATGATACCATTATTCACTCTGCAAGCAAAGCTGTTTTATGAATTCTCCATTGAGATGAGCTATTTGCTTGTATTTTCCTGCAATAAAGGATTTCTTACTTCCATTATACTCCCATTTTCCAAAAACATACGGGGAACACGGGAACTAATTGTACAAGACACCTCGTAGTTGATGGTTTCGAGCCTGCCTGCAATCTCATCCATGGAAATGTATTCATCCCCTTGCCGGCCTATTAATGTGACTTTTGTGCCTGGCGGATATTCTTGATCCAGCTCCACCATAAATTGGTCCATGCAGATTCGGCCCGCTATTTTCAGCCGCTTTCCCTTCACAAGAATTTCGGTTCCTTTCAATTTTCGAAGCCAGCCGTCCGCATAGCCGACAGGCACCGTCCCGATCCATGTGTCTTTTTCCGCTGTGTATTCCGCTCCATAGCTGACGCTCTCGCCTTTTCTGATCAATTTGACATGAGACAGCGTCGAATGCAGGGTGAATGCAGGGCGCAGCTCAAACGGTATTTCATCCGTAATGTCGGCTGACGGACGGAGGCCGTACATGCCGATGCCGAATCTGACCGCGTTAAAAAAGCCTTTTTTCAGGCGAAGGCCGGCGGCGCTGTTCGCGCAGTGCACCATCATTTTCTTTAGCGGGAGCGGAGCAATCAGTTCTTTAAAGCGCTCAAACTGCTTAAAAAAATAGCCTCTTTCTTTTTCATCCGCTGTCGCAAAATGGGTAAATACCCCTTTGCATTTTAAACGGGGGTTGCGGTCAAGAATCGCCATCACGTGATGTACTTCTTCTTCTGTTTTTACGCCCAGCCTGTTCATCCCCGTATCGACCTTCAAATGAAAATGAAGAGAACCTTTTTTCATGTGGCGGGCGGCTTCCTGAAGCCATTCAACAGAATAACCTGTTAATGTCAGGTCATATTCAGCTGCGATTTCCGCATACTCCGGGGGAACCGCGCCGAGTACCAATATAGGCGCCTTCAAGCCCTTCTTGCGCAGCGAAATCGCTTCATCCAGAATGGCCACAGCCAAGCATGAAGCACCTGCGTCAAGAGCCGCCTTCGCTGTTTCCGCGTCACCATGCCCGTATGCGTTCGCTTTTACAACTGCCATCAGATGGACATGTTCGCCGATATGTTCTTTCATATTGCTGACATTTTCTTTTATCGCGGACAAGTCGATTTCCGCCCACGTATCTCTGTAAAAAGGTTTTGTGCTCATTATGACACTTCCTAGCTTTTATTCAATATCATTTACATATCATACTAAAATTAAAGGACAAAGGGAAACGATGCCTAACGAAAAAAAGGCCAAATCATGTTTGGCCTTCGGCGGTTATTTAGATGATTGTCCCTGCATGCTTTTCGCGACTGTCACCATTTCCTCTTTAGAAAGATCTTTAGAGGAGAGAAGGTAATCTACACCGTCATAGGTCCATGATAATGATGCATCCGACAAGGCGCCGATCGTGTAGCCGAGATTTACCGGTTCGCCGTTCATCGTAACTGAAGAAGAAGCTTTGGCAATCTGGGCTTTTTCCTGAATTAAGGTAAATGACTTTTCTCCTCCGTAGGTCATGATGATCCGCTTCCCGTCTTCAGTAGAAATATCTTTTTCTTCAAGCAGCTTTACGCCTAGCGGCAGTTCTAGCGGCGTTTTTACCGCGAACGTATCGGATGGCTTCGCGCTTGTGGCGACATCCATTTGGGAAAGAGTCATATTTTTCTTTTCGTCAAATGATTCTTTGTCGAATTGTTTATTAAATTCAAAGCTGCTGAATTCTACTTTCACCATGACTTTGCGGTCTGTATCCATGACTTTGACAGATGACGGGCTCATATCTTTTTTGTTAAACGTGATTTCTTGCGTTGGCAGCATTTTGTTATGCTGATAGTTCGTTTTTGTTTCGAATACGTATTTCTTTTCTTTGGCAGTAAAAACGGCATCCGAATCGTTTTGAACATCCTTTACGAGCGATTCAAACAAGTAGACCTGGCTGCTGTTGTTCGGCCAGTCGCTTTGAAACCTGAAGCTCTTATTTAAAGACGGCGTGAGAACAAATACTCCGTTTTCGTTTCGTAAAATGACTTGATTTTGGTCCTTTTTCGGATTTTCTAAATAAACCCTGTACAGAGACGGCTTTTTGTGCCAGATTTCCACATTGTATACTTGAGGCTCACTCCCTGTCTCGATGGTCATTTTTGCTTTTGCTTTGTACGAGGTGTATTCTTTCGCCTTTTCATCTAAACCGGTCACAATATCTTGCTGCGTTTTTTGCCCGCAGGCAGAAAGAATAAGGACAGCAAGCAGTCCCGTTAAAAGCAAAACAAAGCTTTTTCTCACCTTTTTCAACCCCTTTTTCTCAATTGATGTAAAAGGAAGAAATCGCTTGTTTGACTTTAACGGTACGCTCGGTACACGTTAGGCAGAACGGATGCGTACCATAAAAGCCTCAAACAACTTGTCTCCCTTAATGCACTATCAAATATATGAGCGGGGTTTCCCTAATATGCAGACTAGCTTGACAACCTTTCAATGACAACCTGCGCGGCTGCGTATTCCTTTGTATGAGTGATCGATACGTGAACGGCGGCCTGACTCAACTTCGCACAAATGATGTAAGGCTTGCCATTTTGGTCTTTCTTAATTTCAATGTCCTGAAAACTGAGCTGCTTCCCTATACCAGTGCCATATGCTTTCGAGAATGCTTCTTTTGCCGCAAATCTGCCCGCGAGAAATTCGATTTTTCTTTTCTCTGAAAGCTCATGATATTGGTCAAGCTCGCTTCGAGTTAAAATCCTTCCAGCAAATCTTTTTTGACGTCCAGCCATAGAAGCGATCCGTTTAAGCTCTGTGATGTCTAGTCCAATGCCGTAAATCATGTGTGATAACCTCCTTTGCGTACGTACTATTTGAAAGGTTTGTCTCATAAACGTGTTACTATAGAAATACCAAAATGAAGAAAAGGGGCTCGGAATGTTTATACGGACCGAAAATTTTCAAACGTTTATCAGGCTTTATCCCATTGTCACCTTTATATTGGCCTTGCAAGCTGTTCTCTGGCTGTTTTTTTCACTTCCTGTCCATTCAGTCGTGTTATGGAGAGATGCGGTCACAGGCTATAATTTAGGCGTCGCAAACGGTGAATGGTGGCGGCTGATCACTCCCGTTTTGCTGCACGCCGGTTTTACCCATCTGCTGTTCAATTCCATGTCCATCTTTTTATTTGCCCCGGCTTTGGAACGCATGCTGGGAAAAGCGCGTTTCCTTCTTGTGTACGCTGGCTCCGGCATCATCGGCAATATCGGCACATATGTTACAGAGCCGCTTGATTACGTGCATGTTGGGGCTTCCGGCGCGATTTTCGGGCTGTTCGGCGTGTACCTGTTTATGGTTCTTTTTCGCAAAGAACTGATCGGGCAAGAGCATTCCAAAATGATTCTCACACTGCTCGCATTTGCCGTTCTCATGTCGTTTATCAACTCCAATATTAACATGATGGCCCATCTGTTTGGACTTTGCGGCGGGTTTCTTCTCTCGTTTTTATGTGTGCAAAAAAAAGAGCGGCGGTATTAACCGTCCGCTTTTTCATATGAATACCAATTTAAAATGAAGTCTGCATCCTCTTCACCTACATCCCTCACCGTTAATTCTTCCATATGGCTTGATGATTTTACCGAGGTAGAAATGGTATACAGGCGGCCTTTCTTTTGAAAATAGGATTGGCTGAACTTGCAAACCTGCATTCGCCTATTCAACACAATCGCGGTGGTTCTGCCGATAAATCTTGAGGTCAGCTGAAGCCGGTCCTCGTTAATCGTCCATGCTGTATCCTTAAATGCGAGGTAGCCGAAGATCAATTCAATCGGCAGCAGGATGATCGACAGATAGCCCCATGGCTGAAAAAAGATACATAATGGGATAATCAAAAAGAGTGAAAAAATGACGGAACGGAACAGATATCGTTTCAACGCGCGCCGCGGCAGGCGGCGGACGTTTTCTTCCAGCGTATATTCCGGCGTAAATGTCCGGAGCATGTGCGGAAGCTTTTTTTTATGAATCATCGGAAAAAGAATGGTCAAAGCGCCCTCTTCTTTTTCCCGGTCGCCTCCGCCCGCGCTGACGATGGACACCGTCACAAAGCCGAAAAGCTGGCGGATGATGTTTTCTTTTATTTTAATGGCTTGTATTTTTCGAAGCGGGATCGTGACTTGATGTTTTTCAATAATTCCCCTTGAAATCACCAATTCCTGCTCTTTTTTTATGATTTGAAAGTTCGCGTATTTAAACATCATACCGGCGATGCTGAACACCCAGGCGATAAATAAACCAATAAAAATGAGTACCGCATAAATGCCGATGCTCGCGTGCTGAAGGAAGGAAAATTTATCAAAAAACCAATCCATCGGCAGCACTTCGTCAAGCTGGGTAAAAAGCGCAAATACAGCGGAGATAATCACTCCGATTCCCCCAGATGTAGAAGCGGCCATGAGCAACTCTTTCACGTTCATCCGATAGTGCTCTTGCGGCTCAACGGCCGGAATGAACTCCTGCTCAGCTTCAAGCCATTCTTCCTCTTGTTCGCTTTCGTGCCTTTGCGCTTTTTTCTTAAAGACGGCTTCCTTGATGCGTTCGGCTTCTTCAACAGAAATAGCAGAAAGAACGGCTTCCGCCTCCTTGCCTCCGCCTGCCGTTTCAATTTGCAGCTTCACAAGCTTAAAGATTTGCTGGACCACGCCCGCGCTCGTATTCATCGTTTGAATCCGATCGATCGATATGTATCGCTTTTTCGTAACAAACAAGCCTTCTTCGATTCTGAATTCATCATCTTCAATTCGATAGGTAAACCTTCTCCATTTGATGATGCTTGCGGCTATAAGCCAGATGAACAGCACACCGAGCGCAATGGCTCCGTAAAAACGGACAGTATTGTTCGAATTGACGATATACACAAAAAAGAATGGCAGAATGATATTTTTTATCGTTTGAATAATGGTATGGCATAAATTCAAAATGACTGCCGCCGGGTGCAGGCGTTTCGGTTCAGACATCATCGTCAGTCACCCTTGCCAGACGGGAAATGGAGTCTCTCAGCCGATCCGCTTCCTCCATCGCCAAAGCGGGGATCGAGTGAACGGTCGCGGCCGTGGAAATTTTTACGGTTGCCAGGTTGTATTTTTTCAATAACGGACCTTGTGACGTATCGACGTGCTGAACTCTGACCATCGGGACAATCACACGCGTCACCACAAAAATACCTGACTGAATATCTATTTCATGTTCATGGACTTCATAGCGCCACACTTTATGACGGATCTTTGGAATGATAAAGACCGTCACAACCGAACCTAGCAGCCAAGCAGCGCCGAGCCCGCCGCTGATCCAGTACGGCCAATGAAAATAATAGCTTAATACCGCAACTGCTATGACGATAAGCAAGCAAACAGCGGATATGATGATCTCTTGAAGTCGCCAAACCTTTAATCCGTCTGGACTGATTTGGTTTTTTGGCTGGTCTCTCAAAATACCTACCTCCCGATTTTTCGTCGTTACTTATACGTCTCTTATACAGAAAGGTTTCATTCTTAAGCATACAGAGAAAAATGGCATCCGTCAGCTGAAAGTTTGCTGAATAGCCAATCGCGAACATAAAAAAGCCCAAAACGTCATGTTTTGGGCTTTCAATCGATAGAATTAGTAAGATTTTTTCTGGCGTCTGTCACCTGAAGAACGGCGATCGTTTGAACGCTTTTTGTCATAGGAAGAACGGTTGTTGTTTTTCCCTTTTCCGCCGCGGTAGCCGCCGCCTTGTCCGTCTCTGCGTTTAGAAGTGCGCTGGTTCTTGTAGCGTTTGCTGACCATCGGCGCTTCGTCTGTTAAGCGAACTGGTGTGTTGTCCGGCTCTTTTGTAGACATTTTGATAGCAGCCGCAACCACTGTTACTGCATCATGATCTTCAAGCAGCTCAGCTGCCGCTGTCATGTAGAAGTTTAGGTTGTTTTCACTGATTGCCGTGCGAAGACGTTCAACAGTAACCTGCTGCTGGCCTTCTAACGCTTCATCAAGTGTAGGCTCCTTCATGCGGTCCATTTTGCGTTTTGTTGTTTGTTCAATTGCGCGAAGCATGCTTTTCTCACGCGGTGTAATAAACGTCATCGCCATACCTGTTTTTCCTGCACGGCCAGTTCTTCCGATACGGTGAACATAGCTTTCAGGATCTTGAGGCACGTCGAAGTTGTACACGTGTGTGACGCCTGAGATATCAAGTCCGCGAGCGGCAACATCAGTTGCAACAAGAACTTCGATTGCACCTTCTTTAAATTTACGAAGCGCAACCATACGTTTTGCCTGCGTTAAGTCACCGTGAATTCCTTCAGCCGCATATCCGCGAAGGTTCAGGGCTTCAGCCAGCTCATCGACACGGCGTTTTGTACGTCCGAATACGATCGCAAGCTCAGGAGACTGAATGTCAAGAAGGCGAGTCAGTGTATCGAATTTTTTGCGTTCTTGCACTTCCAAATAGAACTGCTGAATGTTAGAAACCGTCATTTCTTTTGCTTTTACTTTTACGTGTTCCGGCTCAGTCATAAAACGCTCTGCAATGCGTTTGATCGGCGCTGGCATTGTAGCAGAGAACAGAAGTGTCTGATGCTCGCTCGGCACGTTTGAAAGAATAGATTCAATGTCGTCAATGAATCCCATGTTCAGCATTTCATCCGCTTCATCCATTACAACAGTGTTTACATTGTTTAAACGAATTGTGCGGCGGTTGATGTGGTCAAGAAGACGTCCAGGTGTTCCGACAATAATATTCGGATTCTTCTTTAACGCCCGGATTTGCCGTCCAATATCCTGTCCGCCGTAAATAGGAAGAACCTTCGCACGTTTATCTTGTCCGATTTTATATAATTCTTCAGATACTTGAATGGCTAATTCACGGGTTGGCGCGATTACGATTGCTTGAATATTAGGAGACTCGGGGTTAATTTTTTCAACAAGGGGTATACCAAACGCAGCTGTTTTACCTGTACCTGTTTGCGCTTGTCCAATGACGTCTTTATTTGAAAGTCCGAGCGGTATCGTTTGTGCCTGAATCGGTGTTGCTTCTTCAAATCCCATACGATTAATTGCTTTCATGAGATCAGAACTTAAATTAAAATCTTGAAACGTTATAGTCAAATTATTCAAACTCCTTCTAATTGCTGTTTCAGTAATGTCGTGATTTACCACTTATAAAACTGCCCTTTAGACAAAAAGGACAGGATCCATCCGTATACAAAGCCCGAATTACTTTAAGTTTTATCTTACCATTACACTAGTTGTTTTTCAATAAGATGAGAAGCAGATCGGCTTCTCGAATATGCCGGCTGCTTCTCCATCCGCTCCCCTGTATCCGGCGGAGAACTTCGGGTCAGCGGATGAAAAGTCCGGGCGAATATGTTCGTATCGCGAAATAACCTATATATATTGTATCATAGCCGCAGCCGGCCAGATATACATAATTTCCGTCCGGCATACATTAGTGTTTGCACATCATGTTATTTTATGATGCAATATGCGGTTTTTCCGCAAGATTTTTTTACGAAAGCGGGCTCTCTATTAAATCTTTAACGATTTCTTCAAGCTTCATACCTCTGGACGCTTTGAATAAAATTAAATCTCCTTTTGACGCGTTTTCCTTCACAGCTTGGAGGAGATCTTTTTTCTCAGTGTAATGGCTGACGCGTTCTTTCTCAAAGTGTTTCAGTGCGCCTTCCGCGATAAAAGCTCCCAGTTTTCCGTACGTAAAGACGCGGTCAATTTTCTCAGGGCTGATCACAGCGCCGCACTCTTTATGGAATGTTTCTTCAAGATCGCCGAGTTCAAGCATATCGCCGAGCACGAGCATTTTTTTCCCGTAGCCTTCAAGACTTTCTGTCAATAGAATCGCAGCCTTCATGGAAGTCGGACTGGCATTATAAGCGTCATTGATTATCGAAATGCCGCTGTCTGTTTTGATGAGTTCAAGTCTCATGCCAGTTACCTTTAGACCGCTCAGTCCTTTTGCCGCATCCTCAGGCGTGATGCCGAAATAAGCCCCTGCAGCAATCGCAGCCATGGCGTTCATGACATTGTGCTTGCCAAGTATCGGAATAAAAAACGTTTTTTCCATCCCTTTGATTGTAAAATGGGTTCCTTCCTCGCTCTGGCTGACATCCTGAAGCAGATAATCATTATGCGCTCCCGTACCGTACGTTTTCGTCTGGCAGCTGTATGCATTTTGAAGGAGCGGTTCGTCTCCGATATAAATCAGCACCCCGTCTTCTTTTAGCCCATTAATGATTTCAAGCTTCGCCTCCGCGATACCTTCTCTTGAGCCAAGGTCTTGCATGTGGGATTCGCCGATATTCGTAATTACTGCAGCATCCGGGTTTGCCAGGCGGGACAGAAGATCAATTTCTCCTTTGGCGCTCATTCCCATCTCCAATACAGCGATCTCCGTATCTTCAGGCATGGCTAAAACCGTCAGCGGCAGACCGATGTGATTATTGAAGTTTCCTCCTGTTTTGTGGACACGGTATCGGGTTCCCAGGACGGCGTGAATCATATCTTTCGTTGTCGTTTTGCCATTGCTTCCAGTTACCCCGATGACACGGGTGCCAAGCTCCTGCAAATAAGCTTTTGCAAGCTGCTGAAGAGCGGAAAGGGTGTCGTCCACTAAGATCACGGCTTGATTCTCGGGCGGGTTTGGTTCTGACCGATCCCAAAGAACGGCCGCTACACCGGCTTCAAAAGCCTGCGGCACAAAAGTGTGGCCGTTGAAATGTTCCCCTTTCAGCGGGATGAAAAGCTGCTGTTGTTCCAGTTTTCTTGTATCAGTTGCCACTCCATGAATGACTGTTTGTTCATATTGCGGATTTGTCAGTGTGCCTTTGACCATCTCCGCAATGTTCTTTACTGTTCGTTTAATCAAGTGAGGTCCCTCTCTTTCTTTTGTATATACGGGAAAAGACACTGCCCTCTGACCGGCAGTGTCCATGTTTATTATTAAAATGTATGCTTAATCAATTGTTTTTCAGCATGGCGTTCTTTTGCAAGCTCCACAAGCTGTTCAATCAGGTCAGCGTATTCCACTCCAGCCTCTTTCCAGAGGAGCGGAAACATGCTGAAAGGTGTAAAGCCAGGCATTGTGTTGACTTCATTGATCAGAACTTCGCCGTCAGCTGTCAGGAAAAAGTCCGCTCTGACGAGTCCTGACCCATCGATCGCTTTAAACGCCTTGATCGCCATATCACTGATTGTTGCGTATTCCTCATCGGTCACAATTGCCGGAATCATCAGATCAGTATCTCCATCCTCATATTTCGCTTTGTAATCGTAGAAATCTGTCTTCGGTGCGATTTCTCCCACAACAGAGCATTTAGGATCGTCATTTCCAAGAACACCGATCTCGATCTCGCGGCCGTTAATTCCTTCTTCAACGACAACTTTGCGATCATATTGGAAAGCAAGCTCAAACGCTTTTTGCAGTTCTTCACGGTTTCGGCATTTGCTGATTCCGACACTTGAGCCAAGGTTCGCCGGTTTTACGAAGCAAGGATAGCCTAATTCCTGTTCGACCTGCTCACAGCTTTCTTCCGGAGAACGAGTCCAGTCTTTCTTAAGGAAAGCAGCGTATTTAGCCTGAGCAAGGCCGGCTTGCGCGAATAAATGTTTCATGACAACTTTATCCATGCCAGCTGAGGAAGCAAGCACACCGTTGCCGACATAAGGAACATTCAACAGTTCGAGCATTCCTTGGATCGTACCGTCTTCTCCGTTCGGTCCGTGGAGGAGCGGGAATACGACGTCGATGGCTTCATTTTGCTGTGACGCTTCCTGCGGAAACATCTCCTGGTTTAGGGCAGCTGGAGAAAACGCACTGCCTCCTTGCTCAAATTGAAGCATTTTCACGTTTGAAACAGGCTCAGTTAAACGGGCGCCTTTTACCCATTCGCCTTTTTCTGTTATATAAATCGGATGTATATCAAACTTCTCAGTATTTAGCGCTTTGATTACAGCCAGAGCTGTCTGCAGGGAAACATTATGTTCTGCCGACTTTCCTCCGTACACTAATCCTAGACTTGTTTTCAATGGATACTCCCCCCACTACAATTCATCTTTACTATCTTATCACTTTCACAAGAAAATGATCTAATTATTTTTGGGCATGCTGATGTTGAATGCATTTGTATGTAATTCCTTTTTATTTTATATTAAAATGGCATTGAAAAGGAGATGTGACATATGAAAAAAATCACGACAAACGAACAATTTAACGAACTGATTCAATCTGATAAAGAAATTATCGTAAAGTTTTATGCTGATTGGTGCCCAGACTGCACGCGCATGAATATGTTCATCGGCGATATTTTGGAAGAGTACAATCAAAACGATTGGTATGAGCTGAATAAGGACGAGCTTCCTGAACTGGCTGAAAAATACCAAGTAATGGGTATTCCTAGCTTGCTTATCTTCAAAAACGGTGAAAAAACAGCTCACCTTCACAGCGCCAATGCCAAAACGCCTGAAGAAGTGACTGAATTTTTATCTGAACATATAAGCTAATTCGTTAAACAGCCTTATTTTATGTCGTCAGGCTCTACATGAACATGAACATGAGTCACATCGTGTTCATGTTTTATTTTGTCTTCTACTTCATCCGCCACTCCATGGCCTTCTTCTACTGTAAGCTTCGGATCAACCGTAATGACCATTTCGATATGAACTGTGCTTCCTAGATACCTCGCTTTCACATCTTTTAGACGATGTACATTCTCGATCCTGCCGACGGTCTGTTTATAAGGCTCAAGATCTTTTAAATGAAAACCGTCTGTTAAAGAATGTGAAGCGTCTTTAAAGATGTCCCATGCCGTCTTGCAGATGATGATACCGATGATAAAAGCCGTTACCGGATCGATCCACGGCAGCTGCAGCTGGGATGACATCACACCGATAAATGCTCCGACACTTACAAAAGCGTCTGACCTACTGTCCTTTGCCGCTGCCATCAGGGCAGAGCTTTTAATGGACGCTGCCAGCCTTTTGTTATATAAATAGATGCCATACATAAACACAGCACTGCCTAACGCCGTCCATGCAGCGATAAGACTTGGCGTTTCCGTTGTTCCGCCCGCAATCGCTCTTCCTCCGCCGATTAACACCTCAATGCCGACAACCATCATAATAAAAGACGCAACAAGAGACGAAATCGTTTCAGCCCGATAATGGCCATATGGATGATCGCTGTCAGCCGGCCTTTGGGAAATACGCAATCCAATCAGCACAGCTACTGACGCAACAATATCTGTTCCATTATTTAATCCGTCTGCTCTCAGCGCTTCGGAATGATATAAAATCCCGATTACAAGCTTCAAAACAGCAAGGATGACATATGCCAAAATATTGAGGAGCGCTCCTTTTTCTCCTTTTTTCAGATTTTCTGTCCGCTCCATGAATACCAGCCTCCATTCTATTACATAGTATGGTTCAAAACATAAAAAATAGAGCGGCAACATTCATAAGAGGGACATTTCGACAGCAAATTATTGCCCGGGAAACTTTTTGTCGATCTGTTGAATGTTTGCCAATTTGCGAAAGAATAGGACTGTTTTCACCTTTACAGGCTATTGTGGACATTGTATACTGGGGTTAATTGATAATGATTATCAATATCGTTTGATTGGAGGTTGGTGACATAATGACACCTCAGTCTGCAGAAATCAGAAAAAAACAGCTCATTCATCTGTTAATACAGAATGGTATATACAAAAAGTCAAAGCGTCATTTGTATGAATTGTCGCTAACGGAGTTAGAAAGTGAATACAAACATGTCAGGAGGGCACCGGAGCATGCCGAAGCGTAAAGTAAAAACTTACCAACAGCTGATCCAGGAAAACAAAGAGGCGATTATGGGCAATCCAAAGCTGATGAACGTCATTTATGACAGGATCGACCGCAAGCATCAAAAAAATCTGCAAGAGCAAAACAATACATAAAAAGAGCCGGGATGGCTCTTTTTTTCATGACTCAAACGCTTCCGTAGCCAGCTTTTGGATCACCGCGTCATCCATCGGCGGGTTATGGAGACCGGCGCGCACATCACGGTAATAGCGCTGAAGCGGGTTGGTTCGTTCAAGGCTTTTGGCTCCGACAATTCTCATCGCTTTATCGACGATAGACAGCGCAGCATTTGTGACGATATGTTTCGCCGCACCGAGCTCGCTTCTCAAGTGAGGGCGGCGCTCCGGATCGTCATATAATTGAGCGATATGGAAAAGAAAATGTCTGGCATTGAGCAGTTCAAGCTCCATTTCGCCTGTTCTTTGCTGTACGGCCGGAACATTCTTGATCGGTCCCTTCAAACTGTTTGGAGAATACTCAGATGCAAATTGCACCGCATAGTCTCGCGCCGCTTGAGCAATGCCAAGATAAATCGCCGGGATGTGAAGCAGCCAGCCATTCGGCTTAGCTCCCCGAGGTCCTTGAAGCAATTCCACCAGTTTCTCCTCATCAAGCGTTACCTCATTCAGTACAAGGTCATGGCTTCCAGTCGCCCGCATCGCGATCATATCCCACGTTTCTTCAATCGACAAACCGGGATCATCTTTATGAACGAGAAACACGCCTGTTGTTTGTTTTTCCTCAATCCATGCCGTCACTAAAAAATAATCCAGTGCTTGTGACATCGTCGTAAAGGTTTTTCTTCCGTTTACTGCCCATTTGCCATCCTTTTTGACGGCGTTTGTACCGGGACGCCCTCCTCTTGTCGGGCTTCCGGTTTTCGCTTCTGTCGCCGCCCTGTTGATGACGGCTCCGTTTTGAACTTCCTTTGCAATATACGCAAACACGTCTTTATCCCAGCTATTGCCTTCTCCAAGCTCTCCAATTACGCTCAAATGCCAGCCGATGCTCAGTGCTGCCGGAGCATCTCCCCGTGCCAGCCTTTCTTGAAACAGGAGCATATCGTAAACAGAAATGCCTCCTCCTCCATGAGATGCCGGCAATGTTAATGCCGTATACCCAGCATCACGCAGTTTTTGTATTTTTTCTACAGGAAAACGTCCTTGTTCATCATCTTCAGCTGCTGTTTGCTGAAATTCATCCGCAATCCGTCCGATTTTCTCCATCCATTGCCGCTGTTGATCGTTTTGTATAAATAATGACATCCGGCAGCCCCCCAAGTTTTAATTCCGATAAATTTAATATGTATTATAGATTTCCTGCCATTATTCCGCAACTGTTAACCTTTTGTCCGGTATAGAAAAACACGCCGTTCCCCCAAGGGAACAGCGCGCTTACACAGGATTTGCATCCCGGTCTTGTTTCATGCCGAGATAAATCAGCATATATGTCAGGTAACCCATTGTCATCACCAGGCCGCCAAAGAAAAAGCTCGAGAAGATTGGCTCTTCAAAAGCAGTCACTGCCGCAAGCACAATCCAGCTGGCATACAGATAGATGATAAAATAACGGACGCCCGTCTTCATTTTATATATCATGTACAGCCCCACGAGAGAGAACAACCCAAGCGCGAGTCTGAAATAAACAAGATGTTCAAACTGAAACATGAATGACACAAATGAGAATCCAAGCAGCAATACAATCGGTAAAGCGGTAATAAAGTTCCTCAATCGAGACACCTCCGTCAGTACCTTTAGTATAAACCAAAATATCAAATGATATTGATTTACGTGAGCTTTTTCACAAAAATGTCATTCCTTGCCTTTACACCCGGACATCCCGTTTACAGAAGCACCACCAGCCAACGGCGATGAAGAATATGGCATGTATGATGATAATCCCTGCTGAAAATAATGGTGTCATGCCGGAAAACAACGCTGTTGCTCCGCTTCTGTATTGCGTAAAGTCAGTATTGGCAAAAAGCAAAAAGCTGCCCCATTTGTTTTCAAAGAGCTTCATGAGCTGGACAAGTGTACTCGCTCCGTATAAAACGACAAAAGAAACAACAACTGCTACCGCGCTGTTGCGGAACAGTGAAGAACAAAGCAGCCCGAATAATCCCATCATTACGGCTTCAAGCCAGTTTGAGCCGATCAGCGCTAAGGTGTTGATCAGCAATGTCTTTGATTCCGCGCTCACGGATGTGCCGAAAAAGACGAGACCGAATAATAATGCCAAAATGTAGTATGCCAGATACAAATAAAAGCTGACCATTACGACTGTGATTAATTTTGACCAAAAAACCTTTTGGCGTTTAACAGGACGGATGAGCAAAAATTTGATCGTCTTTTTATCAAATTCCATCGAAACTATTGTCGCTGCAATCACGATCGTTAAAGCCTGCAGCAGGATGTTCAGACTCGGTGTATACGATAAATAGCCGATGAAGTTTTCATCCGTTCCGGCACTGATGACAATCCGTTTAATGATCAAGGCCATGAAAAATTGAAAGACCGCCATCAGGATAAGAGATACCAACGTGACCTTCCGATTAAAAAGTTTCATATGTTCATTCCAAATTAATTTAGACAAGCTCTTCTCCCTCCTCTTGATGAACAGTTGTCGCTTTTATGAATTCATCTTCAAGTGGTTGCGTATAAGGCGTAATGGAAAAGACATTCAGGTCTTGTCCGACAAGTGAACGATTCAGCTCCGGAATGTTTTCTTTTGCTACCTCAACAACAATCGCCCCGTCTTGCCGCTCTGCTTGATATTGATTGCCTGCCAGCCAATTGAGCGCTTTTTCTTCCGGCTGCACTTCAATGATCGCTTTTTCTGTTTTTTGATCTGTTCCATGTAAGCTGACTTCCGCTTTGATCTCGCCTTTTTGAATGATGATGACACGGTCACACAGATCTTCAACCTCACGCAATAAGTGAGTGGCGAACAGGACTGCTGTTCCTTCCTTTTCTGCGAGCTCCTTAATATGATCGCGAAAATCCTTCATGCCGGCGGGATCAAGACCGTTTGTCGGTTCATCTAAAATAAGAAGCTTCGGCCGGTGAAGAATCGCCTGTGCAATACCAAGACGCTGGCGCATGCCAAGGGAATAGGTTTTCACCTTATCATGAATTGCTGATGTCAGCCCTACACGTTCCACTACTTCATCAAGCCGTTCATCCGTTATTTTTTTGTGCATATTCGAAAAGTGCTTGAGGTTTTCCCATCCTGTCAAGTACGGATAGAACTCAGGATTTTCGACGATCGCTCCAACCGCTTCCATCGCTTTTTCAAACTCTGTATCATGCTGAAATCCGCTGATTGTCACACTTCCGCTGTTTTGTTTTAATAACCCGACGATGATACGGATGAGTGTTGTTTTTCCGGAACCATTAGGACCGAGCAGGCCGATGATTTCGCCCTCCATGACGTCCATGCTGATCTGTTTTAAAATCTGTTTAGACCCAATCTTTTTATCGAGGCCTTCAATATGTAAAATCGGCTCAGCCATAAAGCCTTCCTCCTTTTTCGACAAAAAATAAACAGTGCCCAAAAATTAGGCACTGTTTGTATTATAGCATTTGTTGCTTCCAAATGTTTGGTTAAACCGATAGAGTCGGCGTTTGCTCAGGCTGTTTGTTCTTTTCTGTTTCTGTAATAATGACGGCGCAGGCCGCGTCTCCTGTTGTGTTCACCACTGTACGGAGCATATCAAGCAGACGGTCAATTCCAAGAATTAATCCGATTCCCTCGACAGGCAGGCCGACAGATTGAAGCACCATGGCGAGCATAATCAAGCCGACTCCAGGAACACCCGCGGTACCGACACTTGCTAACACTGCCGTCAGTATCACCATCAGCAGCTGAGTGAATGTCAGATCATGCCCGAATACCTGCGCAATGAAGACAGTGGCTACCCCTTGCATGATGGCTGTTCCGTCCATATTAATTGTAGCACCGAGCGGCTGGACGAAGCTGCTGATCGGCTCAGGCACTTTTAATTTTTTCTGGGCCACATCCATGGATACAGGCAGGGTCGCATTGCTGCTGGAAGTACTGAATGCAACGACCATAACCTCTGAGAAATTTTTAAAGAACGTAATCGGATTTCTTCTGGCTATAAGCGCAACCGTAGATCCGTAGGTAACGACTGCATGTATCAGTAATGCAAGGGTTACCACAATCATGTACAAGCCCATCGCTTTCATTGCGCTGAACCCTTGGCTTCCGATAGCTGTCGCAATCAGACCGAATGTACCATACGGAGCGAACTTCATTACAAGATTCACCAGGTACATCATCAATTCATTTCCTTGTTCAACAACTTTGAGAAGCATATCCGCTTTTTTCCCAAGCATTGTAATCCCAAGCCCGACAAAAATGGCAAAAGCGATAATTTGCAGCATATTTCCTTCCGTCATCGCTTGCACAGGGTTGGTCGGAATAATGTTTAACAGGGTGTCCGCAATACTTGGCGCTTTTTCAGCAGTGAATTCGGCAGACGATGTATCATACGTTCCAAACTCTCCCGGTTTGATGACAAGAGCTAAAATGATGGCAATGGTAATCGCCACTGCTGTCGTGACGAGAAAATAAGAAATCGCCTTTACACCGATTCTGCCAAGCTTCTTAGGATCGCCCAGCCCGGCTACTCCGAGTGTCAATGAGAAAAAGACAATCGGAACGACAAGCATTTTAATGAGGTTTAAAAAGATGGTGCCCAGCGGCCCGAATACAAACTTATTTAAATTTTCAAATAATTCAGGTGATGTTACGTTAAGAATAATCCCCGTCACCGCACCTAGCACCAATGCAATGATTATCTTTGTAGCCAGTTTCATCCGCATTCCTCCCTTTTTTGAAAAAAAGCCCGCGAGAGACTCCCGTGGGCTTTGGCTGTAACTTCAAACCACAGGACTCTCTCTTCACGCTGATGAGGTTAGCTGACGGGTTCGGACGAAGAGATGTCCGTTTTTCAGATGAAAAATTAACCCCAAAAGATTGGGTCCCCCACTCCTTATAAAAGGATTAAGCGTGTGGCTTACTATTGTATGATTTAGTTTATTTATACAGAAAAGATCCAATTTTGTAAACTATTTTTTGTTACTTTTCTCTTGGAATCTTTTGGGTCCTTCTTCCTTGTTGGTGACATCAAGAATATCTAGGAGAAACACAAAGATCGGAATCCCGATAATTAGACCCCAAATACCGAAAAAGTGCTCAGAGAAAATGAGTACTGTGAAGGTGAAAAAGATCGGCAGCTCCGTTTTCGCAGACATCAGCTTCGGATTTAAGAAATACGTTTCGATCGCATGTATGGCGAATATGACAAGCACAATGTAGAGCACATACATTCCGCCGCCAGTGCTGTAAGCGATAATACTGAGCGGGATCAGAGAAATGACGACGCCTGCTACAGGGATCAATCCAAGGAAGAACACCATAATAGAAAGCCCAAACAGCTGCGGGAAATGCATAATCCAAAGCGCGATAAACGTCAGAATACAGTTGACGAGCGCAATGATGAATTGAGCCTCAAGCACCTTGCCGAACGTTCTTGCAAATTTGCTTCCGAAAAAAGCAATTTCCTCATAAAAGACCGCCAGTTTGCTCGTTTTAAATTTAGCCATGAATTCAGAAAGCCGTTTTTTCTCAAATAAGAAAAACATGCTGAGAATGAGCGCCATTACGATCTGCAAGCCGAATGTGCTGATATCTGCCAGATACGTATACACCACATTGAAACCCTCTTTGACATATGAACTGACATTAATATCTCCGAAAACACTGGTGATCTCATCAAAGAAAGGGATGGTGTCCGGGTGATACGCAATATGTTTAATCTGCTTTACCAGCTGCTGAATCTGCGCCGCGACGACAGGATAAAATACAAACCCCCCGACTGTAAGCAGCACAGCCAGCAACATGTAAAGAAACGTAATGACCACCCGCTGGCTCACATGGAAGAACTGGCTTAAAAACTGCCGTACGACAAGCTCCAAACGATCCATAAGAAATGTGAAAATGAAAGTCAGCAATATTAAGTTGATCATGCTCTTAAATAGGTATAACACACCAGTTAACACGACAAAGACGGAAAAACGCCTTACTCCCGGGTGCTGAAAAAATTTAACTAAAGCGGCCATTTATACACTCCTGTTAGGACAAACGTCCTTCATTCAATATAGTATCCATTTGTAAATTATATAACAAAAAAATGCTGAGGTCTCTGTCCTCACCTTAATTATTCTTAAACAATTAAAAAAACGGCCCCATGGATGGGCCGTTCTTTTTTTCAGACTGCTGTTTTCATTTTTTTCATGCCTTCAACAGCCTCTATGCTTTTTGCTTCATCGAATTCATTTTCGCTTTTTGCAACAATAATCGTGGCTATTCCGTTTCCGATCAGGTTCACAATCGCTCTTCCTTCACTCATAAAACGATCGACCCCAAGCAGGAGTGCAAGACCCTCCAGCGGAATGACCTGAAGCGCTGACAGTGTTGAGGCAAGGACGATAAATCCGCTTCCCGTCACACCGGCTGCTCCCTTCGATGTCAGCATCAGAACGAGGATAATTGTAATTTGCTGGCCGATGCTGAGGTCTACTCCAAACACCTGTGCCAGAAAAACCGTCGCCATTGATAAATAAATGGATGTGCCGTCAAGGTTAAATGAATAGCCCGTCGGAATAACAAGCCCGACAACCGATTTCGAACAGCCGTAGCGCTCCATTTTATCCATCATTCGCGGAAGCACCGATTCTGAAGAGCTTGTGCCAAGCACGATCAGAAGCTCATCTTTAATGAAGCGCAGGTAATTCCACAGGCTGAATCCGTAAAGCTTGCAGATGAGATTTAAAGCAACAAACACGAACAGGAACATCGTAATATAAACAGACATCATTAAGCTTGCCAGAGGCTTGATGGAATCGAGACCGAAATGCCCGATCGTATACGCCATCGCCCCGAATGCCCCGATTGGCGCGGCACGCATGATGTAGCCGATGATTTTGAAAAAGACGTGAGAAATCTTGTCGAAGAAATCAATCACGCTTTTCCCCTTTTCACCTAATGCTGCAAGACCGACTCCGAAAAGAATAGAAAAGAATAAGACCTGCAAAATGTCCCCTTTTGCGAAGGCATCAACCATGTTGGACGGAACAATGTGTGTGATAAATTCAATCCAGTCGATTCCCTGACCGCCATTTTGCGTGTATTGTGATACATCTCCCTTTTCAAGCTTGCTGTAATCAAGACCCGCGCCCGGCTTCATGATATTGACGACAAATAAACCGATAATGAGTGCGAGGGTAGTGACAACCTCGAAATAAATAAACGCTTTTCCCCCTACTTTTCCAACCTTCTTCATATCGCCCATTTTTGCAATCCCGAGAACGATTGTGAAGAAAATGATTGGGGCGATCACCATTTTAACAGCGTTGATAAATGTATCGCCAAGCGGCTTCATTTCTTTGCCGACATCCGGCCAGACCAGTCCGACAATGACCCCAATGATGACCGCAGTTATGACCTGAACTGTTAAATTTTTAAACAGTTTCATATCCTGCATTCCCCCTGTCCTATTCACCTTTGTGTCTTTCTTACTAGAATGATAGCGTTTTCATACAGTCTGGGGAAGTTTATGATCATAACGGACATTTTGGTCTTTTTGGTCTCAAATTTATCCTTTAAACACGTAGCGGTTGACGGGCCTGCCGACTCCGCCGTATTGAACGTCCAATTTAATGGTTCCGGTTTTTTCAAGATAATCAAGGTATCGTCTAGCTGTCACTCTGGCGATGCCGAGCGCCTTGGCGACCTCTTCCGCAGAAAGAGATGCAGTTTGCTGTTTCAAAAAAGCAGTAACTTCATTCATCGTGAAATGATTCAGCCCTTTCGGCAAATCCTGTACGGCCTGCTGCGGAATATTCAGGATCGCATCGAGCTGTTCCTGGGACAGCGTATCGCTCGCTTCTATTTTTTGTTTATATTGCTTGTACTTTTCAAGTGCCTGTCTCATTCGCTCAAGCTTAAACGGTTTTAAGATATAGTCAGCCGCTCCATTTTGTAGCATAAGAGAGATCGTTTCTTTGTCTTTTGCAGCGGAGACGACGATGACATCCACTTCAAGTTTTTGCTTTCTGATCTCCTGCAAGGTTTTGATTCCGTCTTTTTTCGGCATGTACACATCGAGAATGACGAGGTCGGGCTGTTTTTCTTTAATCAGCTTAATGCCTTCTTCTCCGTTTCCCGCTGTTGCACAGACAGTAAAGCCCTTGACAGTTGTGATGAAATCCTTGTTTACCTCTTGAACCATCGGATCGTCTTCAATGAGCAGAACCTTCCATTCCTTACGAGTCATGCTGTGCTTCCTCCCCCTTCATTGGAAAAACGATAGAAAAAGATGTTCCCTGTCCCGCGTGTGAATCAACTTCTATCGTGCCCGATCCTTTGTCTGTGATTTGTTTTACTAAATACAGGCCATAGCCTGTGCCGCCTGTTTTATTGACCGTAAATCCTTTGTCGTAAAGGTGCGGCATGTGTGTCGGTTCAATCCCGCACCCGTTATCTTCTATTAAAATAGCAAGGATATCATCCGTTTGTTCGATGCTGATGTCAATTCGTTTATCATCAGATTGAACGGTTTCAAATGAACCGAAGGCATTTTCAATCAGATTCCCCAAAAGCACGACGATATCATGCTGATCAACATGCTCGGGAAATTGCTGAAGGCTGCTGTTTTCATCAATATGAACAGCAATGCCGAGCTCCCTTCCTCTTCTGATTTTACTTAATAGAAGGCCCGCCGCGGCGTCATTTTGAATCGAGCGGTGCAGAAATTCAGTCACATTTTCCTGCTCAGTTGATGCCTGGAATGCAAGCTGCAAGGCTTTTTCAGATTTCCCCAGCTGGATGAGGCCGGCGATTGTATGCAGCTTATTCATATGCTCATGGTTTTGAACGCGGAGCGCCTCCACAAAGTTTTTGACGCCCGTCAATTCCTCTGCCATCTTGGCGGCTTCCGTTCTGTCCTGAAAAATAGCGACGGCGCCGATGACTTTTTTCTTCATGACAATCGGAATTCTGCTGCTCATGATGACCTTTCCGCTGACGCGAATTTCTTCATTATAAACCGCTTTGTTCCGCTCCACGATTTCGGGCAGGCGCGAATCCTTGAGAACGTCCCAAATCACCTTCCCGACCAAATTCCCCTGCACCTCAAAGATCTGTTTCGCTTTTTCATTGAAAATTGTAATGATGAGCCGATTGTCAATGGCAATTACGCCTTCATTCATTGAGTGAAACGTCGCTGTCCGTTCTTCATACATTCGGACAATCTCATGTGGCTCAAGCTGAAACATTTGTTTTTTGATATGGCGCGCCAGCAGAAAGGACCCTGCAAGGCCGAAGCCTAGTGTCAGCACAACGATGAATGTAATATCTCGCTTTAAATGAAGCAGGATGTCTGCGATCCCCGGCAGTGTTTTCCCGACAAGCACCACGCCAATCTGGTTCAGATCATGATCCTTCACCGGATAAAAAGCCCGGACCGCCGTGCCGATCTCACCCTTTGCTTCTGAGAAATAAATGTGCTCCGCAAACGCCGCCTCCTCGTCTGCACCCTCAGATTTCTTGCCGATGCTTGTGCTGACAGGATGCGTATATCGGATGTGATTCATATCCATGACGACAATATAGTCTGCTTCATTAATCATCCTGATTTCTTCAACCGCATGGCGAACCGCTTCTGTTTGTTTGTTTCTCGCCAAGGCCTCTTTCACTTCTGTCATCTCTGACACCGTCCGGGCCGTATTCATCAAACGTTTTTTCAGCTCCCGCTCCTCTGTATGCTGGATATTGCCAATGAGCACAATGCCGCCGATCAAAAAGGAGAAAATGACGAGTATATAGGATAAGATCGTGATTTTCCAACGGATTGAGAGCTTCTTTTTGTTCATCAGCTTCTCCTTTCAGGTCTTTACGAATGGCATTGTCCCCACTATCCTTAATGAAGGGGAGGGGTTTTCATGAAGAGTTTCCTTGCATGTCTCGCACTGATGATCGCCGGAATTGCAACCGCTTTATTTATCGGATTCCATGATCATACCGGCAGTGAAGAGATTGTTTATGATGACGACCAGGAAGGCTTACAGGATCAAATCGTGTTTAAATTCAGCCATGTGGTTGCCGAAAATACGCCGAAAGGGCTGGCCGCCAATAAATTCGCCGAGCTGGTGAACGAAAAATCAGGCGGAAAAATAAAAATTGAAGTGTTCCCGAATGGTAGCCTGTATTCGGACATCGAAGAAATTGAAGCATTGCAAAACGGCGACGTTCAATTTATCGCCCCCTCCACATCGAAGCTCGGCATGCTCTCGCCTGAATGGGGCGTGCTGGATCTTCCGTATGCATTTACAAATTACGATGCTGTCAAAAAAGGGCTGAACGGCAGCATCGGCACACAGCTGTTTGATTCTCTAAAGAAAAATCAATTAAAAGGACTCGCCTATTGGACAAACGGCTTTAAGCAAATCACGACAAATCAAGGACCGGTCAAAGACCCGGATGATTTAAAAGGACAAGATCTCCGCATTATGCAAAGCGATGTGATAGAGGATCAGTTCAAGCTGCTTGGCGCAACACCTCATCAGGAATCCTTCAATTCTACCTTTCAGCTGTTAGAAAACAATGTAGTCGATGGCGAAGAAAATACAATCTCAAACATCTATTCTAAAAAATTTTATAATGTTCAGGACTATTTGACAATAAGCAGCCACGGTTATCTCGGTTACGCTGTCATGACTGATGAGCATTTCTGGAACGCGCAAACATCGGAAACAAGGCGCATTTTGACTGAAGCGATGAAGGAAACGACGGAGTGGAACGAAACGTATGCCGAAGAAATGAACAAGGAGCAGCTGGAAGAAATCCAAAAACATTCATCTATTAAAATCTACGAGCTGTCAGATAAAGAGAAAAAAGAATGGATGAAGCGCCTTGATCCTGTTTACCGGCAGTACGAGCCCATCTTCGGCCGGAAGCTGATACAGGAGCTTTTAGAGCTGCGAGAGGATTCGTAATCCCCATCTCGATACGCTGTTTTTCGTTTATCTTTCAATTGATCGGAAATATAAATAGAGATAAACGAAAAAAGGAGATGGAAACATGTTTAAGCATACGAAAAAGCTGCAGCATCCTGCTAAACCAGATCGTCCAGATCCATTATTCGCTAAAAAAATGCAAGAAATTTTAGGCGGGCAATTCGGAGAAATTTCTGTTGCCATGCAATACTTATTTCAAGGCTGGAATACAAGAGGAAATGAAAAATACAAGGATTTGCTGATGGATACGGCAACTGAGGAACTCGGGCATGTTGAAATGATCGCTACGATGATTGCGAGACTTCTTGAGGATGCCCCGCTTGATCAGCAGGAAAAAGCCGCTGAAGATCCGGTCATCGGCTCCATCCTGGGCGGCATGAACCCTCACCATGCAATTGTATCAGGACTTGGCGCCATGCCGGAAAGCAGTACAGGCGTACCTTGGAGCGGCGGCTATATCGTAGCAAGCGGAAACCTGCTGGCAGACTTCCGCGCCAATCTGAATGCGGAATCACAAGGCCGTCTGCAGGTTGCACGCCTGTTTGAAATGACGGATGACAAAGGCGTTAAAGATATGCTCAGCTTCCTGCTGGCGCGTGACACGATGCACCAAAACCAATGGCTCGCCGCTATTAAAGAATTAGAAGCACAAGAAGGCCCGATTGTGCCGGGGACCTTCCCGAAAGCACTTGAAAAACAAGAGTTCTCGCATCAGCTTATCAATTTCTCTGAAGGCGAGGAAAGCGCCGAACAAACCTGGCTGAACGAAAAAGCGCCGGATGGAGAAGCCTTTGAATATGTGAAAGAAGCTAAAGCTTTTGGAGAAAAACCGGAATTAAAACCAGCACCGCCTTTTGTTCATGATACGCTTCCGGGACGCGAGTAAAGACACAAGCCCAAAACATGATGTTTTGGGCTTTCATTATGCCTTCAGAACCGTCCAGTCTGGTTCGTGCCGGATGTCAGAGTTATGTAACAGATCGTGAATGAACGGTTCACCCTCTTCGTACAGCTTCACTTCTATCGAAAGAATCATTGCCTTCTGTTCATTTTCCTCGTATATGCTGTCATGTTCGTTCTCCATAAAATGATCATAGGCAGCTCTGTTCTCCCAAACGCTGATGATTTCTGCGGTGAACAGCCCATCTGCTGTTTTCCGCCAGCCGCCGGCCTGTTTGATGAAGCCACTTACATGTGATAATGCTCCCCACTGTGACTGCGCTTTTGAAAATGCTTCAGTGTTTGCAGCGTCTACTTCACATACAATCCTTTTGATTAGCATGGCAATTCCTATATGATGACTGTTTTCGCTTGTGTATGCTCGACACAGAGATTCACCGTTCTGACGTAAGAGCGCGTGCGGTGAATCGTTCCTTTTGGGATCAGCAGGCTGTCATTTGCTTTGAGTACCGCGGTTTCTTTGTCCTTAAAATCGATCAGCAGTTCACCTTCAAGAACAATGAATAATTCATCTGAGTCGGGGTGATGGTGCCAGTCATATTCTCCTGTAAACACAGCGAGGCGCACACAGTGGTCGTTGACCTCTGAGATTGGAAAATTGGCGTATTTTTCTTTGACTTCATTGGCGATGGCGAGCAAATTTTGCATCTCGGACATTAGCGAAAACCCCTTTTTTCACTTATTGTATCGTAATACCGGCATAAATTGAGAAAATTCCTAAAATAAAAAAGCGATCCAGCTGATGTGCCGGATCGCTTTTTATCTACAGGTTGTCTGCCTTTATGCTTTTGATTAGTCGTTGTTGCGGGCGTTTCCGCCTTTTGAGCCAATTTCTTGATAGAATTCTTTATCGTGATTTTTGCTTGTTGCCTCTCCGCCTTTACGGCCGATTTCTTGATAGAATTCTTTGTCATGATTTTCGCTAGTGGCTTCTCCGCCTTTTTCGCCGATTTCTTGGTAGAACTCTTTGTCATGGTTTTGGCTAGTGGCTTCTCCGCCTTTTTCGCCGATTTCTTGATAGAATTCTTTGTCATGGTTTTCGCTAGTGGCTTCTCCGCCTTTTTTGCCAATCTCTTGATAGAATTCTTTATCATGGTTTTTGCTTGTTGTTTCTCCGCCTTTTCTACCTGCTTCTTCTCTGCTCATTTTGTTATCGTCTGCCATTTTGAATTCCTCCTTTAATTGGTGTTGGTTGTTGTTTTCCCGCTATCAATTCTTTTAAACAAACAAAGCACATTGGGTGTGTTTCCACTAAAAAAAGCAGGCGGAGCGCGTTGTCCGTCTGCTTTCTTCTATTCCATCTCTTGTTCTGTTTCTTTCAGCCGCTCAAGAATGCGCCTCTTTTTATACAGCATCATGCCCGTTTCGGTAATGTCGTTTAATGTTGAGCGATTGGCTGCCGCGCCAAAGACCATTCCCGCGACCGGCACTAGTTGAAAAAGCTTTTTCCAGCCAAACGTGTCGCGATATCCTAATACGACTTCACGCCAGCCTTGGATTTGAGAAGCGACATTCTTATATGTACGATCTTGATCATAGTCTTTTAATTCTTGCAAAATCGATTTTTTGCCGACAACATCAGCCGATGTCAGCTGCAAACATTTTACGATGAAGACACGCTCTTTTTTCTCCTTTGGGTCATAGCCGTAAGCAACAGCGATATCCTGCAGCGTTTTTAACGACAGACCAAGCACGGCCGGAATGTCTGCCGCCAGCGTAAACACACCGCCCACACCCGTTGTCGCGCCTTGTACGGTTGCCGTGTTGATTCTGTTTTTGCCCATTCCTTCCGCAATTTCATCCATGACAGGCAGAGGCGCTTTTCGGACGTCCTCCAAAGACTCAAAGGTTTGCTCCGGCAGCTTCTTTTGAAACGTTTTGATAATCTGTTTTTCCGATGTCAGATACTGTCCTCCTGTTTGAACAAAGCTGCCGACCTCATCCAAAAGCTTGCCGATCTTTTTCTGAATGAATTCCGGCGTCAGCTTGTCCAGCAGCTGAAACGGGAGACGGCTGAGCTTTTCCCAAAACCAGACTTTTTGCTGATCTTTTTCCCATTTTTCTATTTCTTTTAATTGCTGATGTAAGTCTTCTTTAAGTTCAGGTGTCACCCAACTCGCACTTCCCTTCCGTTTTTTCTACTATATAGTATACCTTCATTTTCTCGAAAACGTTTTTATTTTTCACCTGCGGGTACCATTTTTATAAAAGGAAAAGGAGTGATGGACATGCCTTGGTCGATGAAGGATTATCCCGCTTCATTAAGAAATCTTGAGAAGCCGGTACAGAAAAAAGCAATTGAAATTGCGAATGCGATGATTGATGAGGGCTATGAGGACGGACGCGCGATTCCGATTGCGACAAGCAAAGCAAAGGAATGGGCGGAAAACGCCTCTAAAGAAGAAATTGATGATTTCCTCAAGCATGATGATGAGACAGAACGCGATGAAGATTCAAGCAGTGGCAACGGCCCAGAGCTTATGGATAAAGCTGAGCATGTCATCAAGCATAAAAACGGCTGGGCGGTCAAAGCCGAGGGTGCCAAACGTGTCTCTGAGATCAAAGATACAAAGAAAGATGCGATTGAACGGGCAAAGGAAATTGCAGCACATAAAGGCACTGAGGTGATTGTTCATTTGGCTGACGGCAGCGTGCAGAGAAAAATTAAAGCAGAATCATAAAGCGATATGCTTTTCGGTGTTTCAGGTTTGGCATAAGCGGTTATTGATTGATAAATCATTTATGAGAGGTGAGTATTATGATTAGCTTTTTGGTTTCATTAGTTGTTGCGATCGTAATCGGATTAATCGGAAGCGCCATCGTAGGAAACCGGATGCCGGGAGGAATTTTCGGTTCTATGATTGCCGGGCTGATCGGTGCTTGGATCGGACACGGACTCCTTGGCACTTGGGGACCGAGCCTCGCTGGCTTTGCTATTTTCCCAGCCATCATCGGGGCTGCCATCTTCGTGTTCTTGCTGGGCCTCGTATTCCGCGGGCTGCGTAAGGAAGCCTAGACTCATTTCATACAGGAGGCATCGTTTCGAACTGAAACGATGTCTTTTTATATGGGACCTTATCCGAATCCCTACATATCATGTTACATAACAGGGAAAAATTTATGAATGTACTTTGAACATTTTCGGTTGACAATAAACCGGGATGGTCATATGATGTAGATAAAATAATTTGCCTTAAGGAAACTCTTTGTTGTTCGGCAAAAACAATCAGAATTCAGGTGAGACATGATGAACAAGGACATCACAGCACAATCTCCCCGTTCCAAAGCAGTCCAAGATGCGCTTGACGGGAAAATCAGAGGATTCAGAGGGCTGCTTCCTTTTCTGGGCCCAGCATTTATAGCAGCCATCGCCTATATTGATCCCGGCAATTTCGCAACGAATATATCGGCGGGTTCTAAATACGGATATATGTTGCTATGGGTGATTTTATTTTCGAATATCATGGCGCTTTTAATCCAATCACTATCCGCCAAACTCGGTATTGCCACAGGCAAAAATCTGCCTGAGGTTGCCCGCGAAGAATTTCCAAAACCCGTCTCCATTGGATTATGGATTCAGGGCGAGCTGGTCATTATCGCAACTGATCTGGCGGAATTTATCGGGGCGGCTCTGGGACTGTATTTGCTGTTTGGCATCCCGATGCTTGAAGCGTCTATTATAGCGGCGATCGGTTCTTTCGCGATATTGGAGCTTCAGCGCCGCGGTTATCGCTCACTTGAAGCCGGCATTGCCGGTATGCTATTTGTAGTGGTGATCGCCTTTGCGTTGCAGACCTTTTTCGCAAAGCCTGATGCCGCGTCAGTGATGAAGGGCCTTTTTGTCCCGGCGTTTCATGGCACTGACAGTGTGCTTCTTGCAGCGGGTATTCTCGGCGCAACCGTTATGCCGCACGCCATTTATTTACACTCTGCCCTTACACAGCGGCGGGTTGTTGGCAAAACTGATACTGAACGGAAAAAAATCTTCAGATTTGAATTTATTGATATTTTAATAGCGATGCTGATTGCAGGAGCTATTAATGCAAGTATGCTGATTGTGGCTGCTGCATTATTCTTCAAAAACGGCCTGTTTGTCGAGGATCTCGATGTCGCATATCAACAATTCGGACATCTTGTCAGCCCTGTGTCAGCGGCTTTATTCGGAATCGGGCTGCTCGTTGCCGGACTATCCAGTTCGTCAGTCGGCACACTTTCAGGCGACGTGATCATGCAGGGATTTATCAACTATCGCATCCCGCTGTATGTACGGCGGTTTATCACGATTATTCCGCCGATCTTGATCATCGCATCAGGCGTCAATCCGACAACCGCTCTCGTACTGAGCCAGGTCGTGCTGTCCTTCGGCATCGCCTTTGCCTTAATCCCGCTTATTATGTTTACAAGCAATAAACGGATTATGGGGTCACTGATCAACGCCAAATGGGTCACAGTGGTTTCTTGGCTGATTGCTGTATTGATCGTTGCTTTGAATGTATTTTTAATTGTTGATACGTTTCGTTAAAAAAACCGGCTGCTAAGCCGGTTTTGATTTTTCGCAAAAGCTCATTGATACCCTTTTTGACAGAAATTTGTTATGATAGAAGAAAAAATCGGAGTTTTGATGATGTCAGTATTTATTCTGTTTTATTTGTGGATTGTTCCTATTGTAATCGGAATTTTATGTTCTGTTGTTGCCTATAAATCCAAAGGAAAAATGAGAGTCGCGCCTGGCATTGCCATGATCGTGCTCAGTATCATTTCCTTGATCACCGCGTTTACGGCCGGACACACGAATTTTCACGTGTTTATCGGCGGAATGTTTTTATTCGGCACCTTCTTGGTTGGTTCTGCTTTTCCTTTCTTTTTCGGGCTTAAGAAAAAAGAGAAATAAACTTATAAAGAAGAGAACTCTGCAAGATTTGAAAAGAATAAACATACGAAACATAAAAGGACAAATGCGCTGATCTTTTTGCTTTGAAAGAAGATGCATTTGTCCTTTTGTCCGTTTTGAGCATGGCGAAAATCATGACAGGCTGCATAAATCATTCCTGTTGATCCTAATAAGTACACCACTAATTTTATGGATTCAAACATACTTTCCTCCTTTATTTGCAATGTAATGTTATGATAACTAAAAAATACATTTGTTTCCAATACATAAAAACAAGGGCCTCAAAAGGCCCCTGTTTTTTTTTAGAATAACCGCTTTAAACTTTTCTTCAGTGACGGCATTTCAAATTTTTGGTTTTCGAAGAAGTTTTTCAGCATGTATTTGCTAAAGCCTTTCGCCTGCCCGTAGGTGATTTTGCCAGGCAGCGGCGGTTCGTTTCCAATCATGACATCCACAACGACCGGTTGGTCAGCATGTAACGCCTCGTGGAAAGCGGGTGCAAGCTCTTCCGCTTTGGTCACCTTGATGCCCTTTGCTCCGCAGCTTTCTGCAAATGCGGCATAGTCGACATTTTGAAGCTTTGTGACATAGTCGATATTGCCTTTGACCTGCTGCTCGTACTCGATCATACCGAGGTTTTCATTGTTTAAAATGACGACGGTGATTGGGAGCTTGTATTTGACGGCGGTCGGGAGATCCTGCATGACCATGGAAAAGCCCCCGTCACCACAGACGGCGATGGCCTGGCGCTCCGGTTCGGACAAGCTTGCTGCGATTGCTCCCGGCAGGCCGCAGCCCATTGTCGCAAGCCAGCTGGAAACGATGAAATCCTGGTTCGCGTTCATTTTGAAATGCCGCGCCATCCAGACTGTCACAGTGCCGACATCTACAGAGAGCACCGCATCATCGGCTGCCGCTTCCTGAAGACGTGCCACGACCTGCTGGGGTTTGAGCGGTGTTTCCGCCTCGGCCTCATCTTTTTCGATTTCGTTCCACCAATGCTGCATATGTTCCGTGCAGGCATTCAGGAATCTTCTGTCTTCCTTCCGTTCAATATACTCCGTTAACTCACGCAGGCCGAGAGTCGAATCACAGACAAGTCCCGCTGTCACCGGATAGCGTTTTCCGATTTTCGCCGGGTCTGAATCGAGCTGGATCGCCAGCGTGTCATCAGGCAAATAATCGCGGTACGGGAATGAAGTTCCGAGCATAATTAATAAATCACATTCCTCCATTGCCTCGTAGGCCGGCTTTGTGCCGATCTGCCCGAGGTTGCCGAGAAAATGCGGGTGCTTATCGGGGACGACGCCTTTTGCCGGGAGCGTGACAACGATCGGGGCTGCAGCTTTGTCCGCAAACTCCTGAAGCTCCCGTTTCGCCTTTTTCATTCCCTGCCCCGCCAAGATAATCGGCTTCTTGGCGTTATTTATATATTGCGCGCAAGTGACAAGCTGTTCTTTTTTCGGTTCAAGGTTCCCTTCAATATACACTGGTGAGGTGTACACGGGCTCATGTTTGATTTTCTCCGCAAACAAATCATCAGACACGCTTAATACCGCAACGCCTTTTTTGCTGTAGGCGGTGCGGATCGCCTGATTCAAGAGATCCGGCAGTGATTCCGCACTATGTACCTCTCTATTGAACACAGCCACGTCTTCAAACATTTGCTCAAGCTTGATCTCCTGAAAATAATCCCGTCCGACTTCGCCTGATGAAACCTGTCCTGCAATTGCCAGCACAGGGGCGCCGTCCGCTTTTGCATCATATAAACCGTTTAATAAGTGCACTGCACCCGGCCCTGCGATTGACAGGCAGACGCCGATCTTGCCGGTGAGTTTTGCCTCAGCCGCGGCCGCCAGCGCTGCTACCTCTTCATGGCGGGTTTGAATGAATTTCAATTGATTTCTTTCATGTCTTAATTCCTCGATAAACTCATTTATACTGTCTCCAGGGATGCCGTAAACATGATCAACTCCCCATTGTTCAAGCAGTTCTGTCATTGCTTGTCCTGCAGTTTTGTGTGCCATGCCGTATCCTCCTTTTTCCTTTTTTCAATACCACAGGAGAAACACTTTAAAACCCGGAGACCTTTATCACTTGCCCAGTCTTCTTTTCAACAGGTCGATCACCGCAAGCATGCCTCTGTCCTAGAGGGTGATGGTTATATCTAGAGCGCCATTCACGAAATCTTTGATTTGCCTTTTTCGGTTCGGCACCATAAAAAGCGGCAAACGTTGCGGAGAAAACCACTTCAATTCCGCTGTCTCCATCCCGTTCGCTATCGCTTGTCCGCCTGTTATGTGTCCGGCAAATACATGCTGCTCATCTTGAAACTTTGGCCTTTGATAGACACCTATTTTCGCAGAAAGCACTGCGCTGTATCCCGTTTCTTCCAATACCTCCCGAACTGCCGCTGCCTCAGCCGTTTCCCCGGGATCGATCGTGCCGCCCGGCAGATCCCATAAAGGGACATCCTTTCGTTTAACCAGCAGAATCTGCTGATTGTTGTTCAACACGATCACAAATGCACCTTGTGTATACATTGCATTTCTCCTTTTCCCGCAAAAAAAAGACCAAGGTGATTCCCTTGGTCCTAGAGCTTTACTTTTTAAAATGATACGGCAGCGTGGCAACCATTATGTCCTTTTTCCAGAACAGCCGGACTCTGAGGAGGAAAGCCGATTGGTTGTGAAGGATGGTGTGCCAGCGTTTTTTCGTAATAAATTGCGGAAACAGCACCATGACGGAAAACTGCTCCTTCTTCGCTTTTGCCTCAACTGTTTCCAAAAACTTATCAAACGGATGGACAAGGCTTCTGTACGAGGAGTGAAGCGTAACGAGACGCACTCCGTTATTGAGCTCTTCCCAGCGTTTTTCGAATTTCTTTTCCTGTTCTCTGTCAAATGACACGTGAACTGCGATCACCTGATCGGACAGTGATTTCGCATAGTGAATCGATTTTTGCACGACGGTGGTGACACCAGCTACAGGCACAATCACAACCGTGCCTTTGATTTCTTCTGGCTCTTTGTCTACGATGCGAAGCTGTTCACCGACAGCTGTGTAGTGATTTTTAATCGCAAAAAACAGTAAAACGACGATAGGCATAAAGATTAACACAGGCCATACAACATTAAACTTCGTCACAAACAGGACCGACAGAACCATAAACGAAATCAAAGCGCCGCAGGAGTTGATCAGCATTTTTCCGATCCACCCTTTTGGTTTTTGCTTAATCCATTTGATGCACATGCCGGTTTGCGAAAGCGTAAATGGAATAAATACGCCCACAGCATATAACGGGATTAAATGCTCTGTCTGTCCTCCGAATAGCAGGATGAGCACAATCGAAGCAACGCCTAAAAAGATAATCCCATTTGAGAAGCCTAAGCGGTCGCCTCTGACTGTAAACATACGCGGCATGTACTGGTCTCTCGCCAGGTTGAAGGCAAGCTGCGGGAAGGCTGAAAATCCCGTATTTGCCGCAAGGACCAAAATAAGTGATGTGACACCTTGGATCACATAGTAGAACACATTCCGCCCGAAGGTTTCAGACGCAATTTGTGAAACCACCGTTTCATCGGGCTTCGGCGCCGTTCCATAGCCGTATGCGAGCACCGTGATCCCAGAAAACAGAATCGCCAGCAAAATGCCCATCATTGCAAGAGTTCTAGCCGCGTTTCGCGCAGGCGGGTTTTTGAAAGCAGGAATCGCGTTAGAAATGGCCTCAACCCCGGTCAAAGCCGAGCAGCCCGAAGAAAAAGCCTTGAGCAGCAAAAACAGCGTAATGCCGGCTACAGGTGTACCGAGCGGTGTATGATGGACTGGCTGGTCTATTTGCCCTGTCATGAGTTTAAACAACCCGACTGCTATCAAAACCAAAAGTGCCACCACAAACAGATAAACCGGATAGGCAAGAATCGATGCTGATTCCGAAAGCCCGCGCAGGTTCAAAATCATAATGACTAAAACAAGTAAAACAGCAATCGGCACATGATAATCATGCAATACAGGAAAGGCCGACGTGATAGCGTCCGTTCCTGCGGAAATACTTACCGCTACCGTTAAAATATAATCGACAAGCAGTGAACCGCCTGCGATCAATCCCGGCTTTTCACCGAGGTTTTCTTTCGACACAACATACGCTCCGCCGCCCTGCGGGTAAGCGTAAATAATTTGCCTGTATGAAAGAATCAGTGCGAGCAGCAATATGAGGACGCCAATCGCAATCGGAATGGAGTACCAAAATGCAGCAGCACTGATTGTTGCCAAAATGATTAAAATTTGTTCTGTGCCGTATGCGACAGATGAAAGCGCATCTGAGGAAAGCATCGCTAAGGCTTTTAATTTCGTCAGTTTTTGCTCTCCAGCTGCTTGAGATTTTAGTGGTTTCCCAATCAAAAAACGTTTGATTGAATGATACATCGATGTCTTCCCCTTTTAATTTCTCATTTTTCAATTAAAACAATAAAAACATCAGCATCTAGCTCTCACATTTTGTAATAGTCCTTTCTGCTATGATGTCTCTGTATGCGATTTGCATTCTAAAAATGAACAGCAAAAAACACAGAGGCAAACGGATGCCCCTGTGCCATCACATCGAACACAGGTTTCATTCATCTCCTCTCACGAACGCTTACGAGGTTAGCTGACGGATTCGGGCATATGAGAGTTTGCCCTACCTAAAAAGGATTCACCCCAACGGCAAAAAAGCCGTTCTAATGGGTCCCCCGCTCTGATTTCAGATTAAGCGATTTGTTTTCTAAAAGAGATCATACTCCCGTTCCTGCACGTTGTAAAGAGGCTTATTGGCCGGGCGGAAAAAATAAAATGATAGGTTCCACAACTGGAATTTACATACCAAAAATAATAAAACAGAGGCTAGATTGCCTCTGTTTTATTCTGTATCTGTCTTTCTTTTTCTTCGTCTTACGGCAACCCAAATGAACACTGCCGCAATCACCATAATAAGTGCCAGCACGCCAATATACAGCCATTTCTGGCTATTATCCTGTGATGATTGCTCTGCGCTGGAACTGTTAGTTTCAGATTTAAGCTGCTGGTGGTTTGTAAACACCTGCTGGCTGGTGGTTTCGTTAACGACGGTTGCCGAGTCATCGGTACTATTCAGATAACTGATGATCTCTTTCGTGACAGCCGTGCCAGTTCCTTTTGATGGTGCAAAGACAGCCATTGTGTAGCGTGTATCCCAAAGAGACGCTTGAGTAAATGCCACTCGTTTTGTTGTCTCATTCAGCATCTCAAAACCTGATACATCAAACGAGCCGTTCTTTGTTTGCGGAACAAGCAGATCTGATGATTTCTCCTTCAGAAGAGAAAATTGATCGATACCCCCTATGAAAATGAGGTTCCGCCCTTTGGCATCATTTGCTGTTACATCAGATGATTTTTTCACCGTATATGTGTGCTGCGCTTCACTGCCGAAGGACTCCGTTACGAGAGAAAGTTCCGCAAGCTTCGATTGGCTTACGGTGTCAGGAAGAACGATTAGCGTTGTTTGTTCCTGATTTCCAGCGTAAGGAAGCGGCCACTCTTGGAAATCCGCTGACGGAGACATATCTTTGATGGCGTAAGACAATGTACTGCTTTTATCGATAAAGACCCACTTTTCTTCATCAGTGGTGTTGCAAGGATTGTTTTCCTTTAGCCCAGTCGTAACGAACTGAATATCAATGTAGCGGTTTTTTTGCAGCAGTTTAGGGTCCACTTTTACCATGACATGATAGAATCCGTTTTTATCTTCTTTTCCTAAATCATCAAGCCGGACCGAGTGCGGCTGGCCATTGATCATGATCTTCAGTTCTGCCGCCTGAGAAACCGATTCGTTTTCCGCCGTTAAGGCTTGAATTGTTTCGGACTTCTTCAGCTTGAGCGACAGCTTTGCTGATTGGTTTTGGTCTAAAACCGCCGAAGCTGGATAAAAGTAATGTGCAGAAGAAGTTTTGTCAGCTCCAATTGTGATATCACCCGCTCCAAAATTCTCGAGAGTCAGCTTATTGCTTTCTTTTTTTTCTGCCTGCTTCAGCTTGCTGATTGAGAGTGTGTCGCCGCTGAGCTGGCCTGTATAAGTCTGATCCGTGATGACACTGATTTTTTCAGTGAGCACATCATCGGATGACGCTTCCGCAAACAGAACCGGCTGCTGCTTGCCCTCTGCTTTCAGCACCCGCTCCGCAAGCAGGAGCTTGTCTCCTTTTGCCTGTAAGCCGGCTTGTTTCATCAGCTTTTTCACCTTGCCGTTCCAATGCTTGTCCACGCCGATGAAAATCGTCGGCTTGTCTATTTTCTTCAGTTCAGATTCCGTAACATACGAAATGCTGACACTGCTGTCCGCCGTTTTCAAATAGCCTTCTGTTTTAGCTGCAGCTTCGATTTCGGCCGAACTTGGGTCATCCGGAATGACGATGGCGGTTTCTTCCGCTGTATTTCCCGATTGGGCGAAAGGATATGGATAATGATCCAGCGACGTTCCCTTCGCTTCACTGCTGTCCGCCAGCGTCAGGCGGCTGTCCGGATAAATTTTGATCCAGTTGCCGGACGTATCCTGTCTGACGCAAACGCCCTCTTTCATCACGCCGTAAAATTTCAGCGATACGTTGTGATAGCCTTGGGCAGACTGGCTTTTATTCAGGTTTAGCTTTACTGTTTTCCGTTTGTAATCACCATCAAGCTTTAACGTTTTGACCGGTTCATCGTCAATGACAGCCGTTAACGATGATGGAGAAATTAAAAGATTTGATGCCTCGTATTCAATCACCAATTGCTGGTTGCCGGAAGATGCGCCTGCCGGGATCTGATACGTCAGCTCCGCGCTGTCTTTTGATCCGTACAGTGTAATCAGGTCGCTTGTCAGCACCTGCTGTTTGGCTTGTTCTTGGCTGCTTTTTCCGAGGAGCGAACCGCTGACCTCCACCTCTTTGGCAAAAGCCGTTTGTCCGGCCATCGCCATGAGCATGAAGCTTGTGAGAAAAATCATTATTTGTTTCAAAAAGGTCACCCGCTTTTATGTTGATTGTATCGTTCTGTTTTGTACCATTTGACCTCCTGCTTGAATAAACGGTGCTTGATTTCTACGAATAAAGAATAGATGACCAGCACAATCCATGCCTGCGAGTATGTAAAGTACATGAGAAATACGATAAAAAAGTTTTGCCTGTTCATTTCTGTTTTTTCAATGCTCAACGTAATCATGACCTCTGTCATAAATAAGAAGAACGCCAAAATCCAGAGAATCATTGCCAAAAAACCGACCGACAAATGCAAATCATAAAACAGATTCACTACAAATATCGTATTTGACATGATCACGCCAAAGAAAAACAGAAAGTACGTAAAGAAAAAATAAAACAAATCAAAGATAATCCGTTTTCGTTTCAGCTTGAAAAACTGCGCCAAAAATTTCAGCACAACATATTGATTGCCGCGCGCCCATCTGGTGCGCTGGCGCCACCACACCTTCCACGTTTCCGGCTCCTGCTCCCAAGTGATGGCGGCAGGGAAAAAGCGGATGTGGTAGCCAAGGTTATACACCCGGATCGTCAGCTCGGTATCCTCAGCAAGCGCTTTGTCATCCCAGCCCCCGAGCTTTTCGATAATGCTTCTGCGGATCGCGAAGTTGGTGCCTGGGATAGTGGCGATTTTGAACCACTTCCATCTGCCTCCCTGGGCCATCCATTGAAAACAGATCGTTTCGATATTAATAAACTTCGTCAGCAGCGTCTTTGCCGCATTGATGACGCGGAATTTCCCAACCACGGCGCCTGCCTTTTCGTCATTCATCAGGCCGAGCACAAGGTAGTACACGGCCATTTTCTCAGGCGTGTTGTCGGCGTCATATACACAGATCACATCGCCGTTCGATTCGGCAAAACCAGAGTTAAGTGCAGAGGATTTGCCTTTTCCTGCGTTTGGCGGCTTCGTAATCACCATTTTGATGAAATCGTATTTCTCGGAAAATTCATTGACGATATCACCCGTCCGGTCTGATGAATTGTCATTAACGACGATAATCTCCAGACGGTCCTTCGGATAATAAAGGTTGACCATCGCCTTCAGCGTCTGCCGAATCACAACCTCTTCGTTATGCGCCGGGATGAGAACACTAACCTTTGGCAGCTCCTTCATGTTTTCTCTCCACTTCGGGATGTCCCGTTCGAAGGTCATATAGTGGCGAAATCCGCCCTGCATGAGAAACATGTGGTAGAGAAGCATAACCCATATTAAACTTAGCGAGATAAAGAACAGCGTATTACCCAAGGCTTCTTCTCTCCTTAAAAATTCGTTTTTTCAATGTGGCTCTCAAGTAAAACGTATAACTGACAAACATGACGACAAATAAGAGCACGATTGCGGAGAGAATCCATAACGCCTTTTCCAGAGGGGTTTGCCGATGATGATCGAAAAACTCGTCAATGGCGCTTACGCCGTTTTTCACCTGAATCGTTCCGTCACCACTTGTATGGATTTCCACTTTGTCTGTTTTGACGGTTTGTTTCGTTTTCTTTAAATCAAGCCATTCACTGTCTGGAATGCGTTCCATTTGATCAACCAGCTCCGGCAGATATTTCATCCCGAGATACGGGTGATAAAATCCTCCGGCTACTCCACCTTCAAAATCAATCATCTGGGAGATGTGCTCCTCCATATCGCCGAGCGGGTTTTGCTTAGATGTATCGACAAAGCCGATCGTTTCCGGATACAGCGTCATGCCGTGCAACATCGAAGAAGCACTCACAAACGGGGGTGCACCGGATGTTTTCCACGTTGTGCTGCTGAGCTGAACCTGGCCGAATATGCTTGTAAAATACTGCGAGGCGATCTGATAGCCATATTCGGACATCGTGTAATGCGGGGCTTCAAATGCAAGCGGGTAGAGACCCGATGATGTCAAATCCTCAATAGCGCGCGTCAATTTTTGCTTTGTATACGTTTCTTCCTTTTCACGAAATGGTTTTAGATAGCTGTTATAGGCGTGTTCGTTCGGAAAGTCCTGCTCTTTTTCCAAAATGGATGGGGTGTCTTCGGCATTTCCAGATGTAATCGGCTGATCCGCCTTTGCATCCCAAAATTCAAAGCCCTCTCCTGTTTCACTGTAGCGATAGGCGTGTGTATAGCCGTGAACAATGATACTGCCGCCCATGCTTTGCAGCTTTTTCAGCACCTGGACCATCTTCGGTTTATCAGACAAATACACTTTGTCGCCTGTTTCCGGATTCAAGTAAACGGGAATCACTGCCAGGATAAAAGGAACATGCCTCTTATGCAGATATGTACCGGCTTGAAGCAGCAATTTTTCATCAGACATCGGGCTGATATCCTCGAGACGCAAATACAATAACGTCGCCCCCGCCTTCTCACCGAAAACTTCTCTGAGCTGTTTCGCCACGATCAAATTGTCATTCAACAAATTCGTTAATCCAATGTACACATTGTCTTTTTTTGTTTTCCATATAAAAGAATGCGTTTTGCCGTCACCGGCTTTGAAGGTATAAAGCGCCTTTCCTTTCAGGCCTGATACGCTCAGCACGTTAAGCCCGCTCTCCAGAGATACCTCGGCCTTTTCCGACCTGCTGTGGACCTGGTACACATTTTCTTTGCGGGCTAATGAAAGCCCGGAAAATTGGCTGATTTGGCCAGCGTTATAGCCGATGGCGACAACAGTTTTTTTTACGTTGCTGATAAGAGACACTAATTTTTTGCTGAGCTTTCTTTTCGTTTGGCCGTAATAAATCACATGGCCTTTGCCTTTGAAATCCGACGCTTCCACGTCTGAATCTTTTTTGACGGTCACATGGGATGTAAAGTGGCCCGCAAGCAAATCGAGCATTTTGACTTGAGACGACTCTTTGCCGTCCAAGGTTGAATAGATGATGAGGATGCCGGCATCCGGCTCTTTCGCTTGTCCAGAAACGGGAAAAGATGCAATAGCCGAAAGCAGAAGCATTGTGACGCAGAGCAGCGTGATTCCTTTATAGTTCATTCATCATCATCTCGTTTTCCAGTTCTTCTAAAAATTGATCAGCTGTTTTGATATCTTTACGGTAAGGCAAGTAGCAGACGTGGAACGTGAGCGACACATACTTTCCATTTTCCAGCTGATACGTGTCTAATTGTTTTTTCAGCTTTGTCAGGACGGCCGGCATATGTTCAGCTGGCGTGTGCGTCAGCACGATCCCGATACGCTCGTCAGAGGGGCGGAATTTCTTATCCGTTTCCCTGACGCTTGACCTGATTTGCTGACTGACATATTGGAAGAGACGGTCTGTTTCTTTTTCACCGTACAAAGACTTAAACTCTTTGAAATAATGCATATGCAGCAGCAAAAACACGAAAGAATTGCCGTAGCGCTCCGCCCGTTTGATTTCCTCTGAAAGTTCCAGCTTCATCCTCTGCTTGTTATCAAATCCGGTCACTCTGTCCACAGCGACAAAGCTTTTGATTTCGGATTGAAGCCGTGTAACTGATCGCCGAAGCCCTACTGCAATATCGTGGATTCTTCCTGATATAAAAGAAAACAGCAAAAGCGCAATTCCCCACACGACAAGCATTCGCAGCCCTTCCTCAGCCGGAAACAGCGCAGCCTGTCCAGTCTGGAAAAACATCATTAAGGTACCGAGAACAAAGAGTACGATTAAGGTCACTGCCAGCGCGTAAATCGGGCCGAACCAGATGCCTGCGGCGATGACGACAAACGTAATGCAAATGATCAGAGCCCCTTCCGATTGCTGGACTGACACATAATAAATAAACAGAGACAGGGCTGCAATGAGCCCTGAAAAATAAGTAAATAATTTTTGTGATTCATTGAATGATATTTTCATTAAAAAGCTTCCTTTCGGCTAACAGCGGCAGCAGATTGTCAAAAGAATGCGTCTGAGTGCCGCTCATATAGCCTCCATAATACGATTTCACCGGATCATGAATTTCAAAGTCACTCATTCTGTCATATATGGCTTTGATGACAGAGCTGTCTTCATGCTGTTTCGTTAAAAATAATACGGCTAATGCGTATACGGATGGCGACTCATATTTGACGGCAGGCTCCTTCGTATCTGCCGAATATCGTCCGTACAGCTTTCCGTTTGTCTGAAATTCCTGCTTGATCCAGTCCGCTAAAACAGCGGCATTTTCATTCCCTTCCGGCAAATGCCAAGCAGCGTACAGCTGATCAATCAGGTTGATTTCACTATCATACGTGTATTCCTTCGTGACAGAGCTGTATGTTTTCGGCAAAAAGCCATTTTTTAAAGGAGCTGAATAGAGAACATTGGCATTCCGCTGTTCCGTTTCTTCGTCTATGATTCCATTCTTCTTTAAGACAGCTAATGCATCAGGCATGACGTATGAAATCGTCACATCCTTTGAAGCGGCCTGTGAGTCGTAAAAGTCTGTAAATAATCCGTTGTTCATATTGTATGTCTTCAAAGCCGTGCCGATATCCCGGGCCGTTTGCGCGTAGTCGCTGCGGCCCCATTTTGCGGCAGCTTGGTCAAGAGACAGCATAATTCTCATATCATCTATCAGCGCATTCGTCCCGCTCGCTTGGCCGTTTTGAATCTTCCACGTTACCAAGTGATTGCTCAGCAGAAATGAATCCGTCAGATGCTGATATTGCTCCTGGAAATGCGGGGCATCATTTTTGCTGACCAAAAACTCCATCCACAGGCCAAGAGATTCTGATAGATACGAAGGCTGGTCTGAAAAATCGGTTTTGATTAACCCTTGGTCATTCATTAGATTGTGATAGATGAAATACTCTGCCGGCTGGAGCTGGCTGGTGTTCATTTCTGCTGTTGACTGATTTTGGGTCTTGTTTCCAGCTTCAACACACCCTGCGGAAAGTCCGATAGATAAGAAGAATAAGATGACAGCGATTAACAGATGCCTCACAGGCAAATCCCCCTTTGTCGCCCGAAACGATTCAGACGCTCACAAATATATATAGACGAAAATATGACTGCCATGTTACAAAGTACATTTACTATAAAAGAAAAAAATGCAGATTGCTAGCTTTTTTTTCCCTTTTTGATCAATAAAAAAACGGGACCTAAGTCCAATAGAAAAACCTGTGCGATATGCACAGGTTTTTCTATTATTTATCCAAACCGAGTTTCTTCAGCTGTTCTGCCAGCGCGTTGTTAATCGGCTCTTCTTTATTATTTTGTTTTTTCATATAAGAGGAAACGTCCCGTTTGGAAGCGCGCCCTTTGTCTTTGTTTTTTCGTTTTTCAAATACGGAAAGCTTCTCACGGTGCCCGCAGACACACGCGAAGGTCTGGCCCTCGCCTTGGCCGCGAAGCTCCATTTTTTTATGGCAGTTCGGGCAGCGCGCGTTTGTTTTTCGGGCAATCGTTTTTCTGCTTCCGCATTCACGGTCTTGGCACACGAGCATCGTGCCGCGTTTGCCGTTTACCTTCAGCATCATTTTGCCGCATTCCGGACATGCCGTTCCCGTGACGTTGTCGTGTCTGAAGGTTTGGCTGCTGTTTTTGATTTCTTTTACCGTTTGGTTAGCATAAGCCTTCATGTCTTTAATAAAGACAGATGATTTTAATTTGCCGGCGGCGATCGCAGACAGCTTTTGCTCCCATTCTGCCGTTAAGGCCGGTGATTTCAGATCCTCCGGAACAAGCTGCAGGAGCTGTTTTCCTTTAGAAGTGATAAAAATATCTTTGTCTTTTTTCTCTATTAAAAAGCTGTTGAACAGTTTTTCAATAATGTCGGCACGTGTTGCCACTGTGCCGAGGCCGCCTGTTTCTCCAAGCGTTTTGACGAGGCCTTTTTCTTCTCCCTGCATAAAGGCGCTTGGGTTTTCCATCGCTGACAGCAGGGTCCCTTCGTTAAAGCGGGCAGGCGGCTTCGTTTGGCCGTTTGTTTCAGTTAACATGCGGACGGTAAGAGCATCGCCTTTTTGAAGGGCAGGGAGTGTCTGATCTCTGTCATCCTCCTGCTCATCATCCTCATCCGCCATGTCATAAACGGCTTTCCACCCTTGTGACTGCACGGTTTTGCCTTTCGCCGTAAAGGTTTCTCCGCCGATTTCAGCGATGACCTTTGTTTCCTCATATTCAAATGCCGGCATTAATACAGCAAGGAAACGTTTCGCAATCAGGTCATACAGCTTCCGTTCTTTATCACTCAGACTGCTGAGAACGAGCGGCTCTTCGGTCGGGATAATCGCGTGGTGGTCTGATACCTTCGCATCATTGACGTAGCCTTTATGAGATTTGATGCCGCGTTTTTTAATTTGGCTGACATATTGGGCATACGGTTTTACTTCCATGCCTTCCAGACGGTCTTTTAACGTCGGGACGATGTCACTGGATAAAAATCTTGAGTCCGTCCGCGGATATGTGACGAGCTTATGCTGCTCATACAGCTTCTGCAGCACAGAAAGCGTTTCTTTGGCTGAAAATCCGAAGCGCTTGTGGGCGTCACGCTGAAGCTCCGTTAAATCATAAAGCGCAGGTGCAAAGCTTTTTTTCGCTGTTTTTTTCAGCTCAGCAATGACCGCTTGTTTTCCTTCGAGGTCTTTTAGCAAACGGCTAGTTACGTCTTGATTGAACGTTCTCGTCTGTTTTGATTTTTTATCCTGCCACGTCAGCGTCATGCCATCGACCGCCGCGCGGATGCCGTAATATGGAACCGGCGTAAACGCTTGAATGTCCGCCTCCCGCTTTGCAATCATAGCAAGCGTCGGGGTCTGTACACGGCCGCATGATAGCTGGGCATTGAATTTTGTGGTGAGGGCACGGGTCGCGTTAATCCCCACAATCCAATCCGCTTCCGCTCTGGCGACGGCAGAATGATACAGGTTTTCATATTCTTTGCCGCTGCGCAGCTTTTGAAAGCCTTCTTTGATCGCTTTATCTGTCACAGATGAAATCCACAGCCGCTTGATCGGCTTACGGACATTTGCTTTTTCAATGATCCAGCGCGCAACAAGCTCCCCTTCCCGGCCTGCATCAGTCGCGATGACAATCTGATTGACGTCTTTACGGGTAAGCTGCGATTTGACCGCATTGAACTGTTTTCCGGTTTTCTTAATCACAACAAGCTTTAATGGTTCTGGGATAATCGGCAGATCCTCCAGCCGCCATGATTGAAATTCTTTTCCGTAGCCTTCCGGATCAGCAAGTGTCACCAAATGGCCCAAAGCCCATGTAACAATATATTGATCGCCTTCGAGATAACCGTTTCCTTTTTTATGGCACTTCAGCACCCGGGCCAAATCCCGGCCGACTGAAGGTTTTTCAGCTAATACAACTGTTTTTGACATGCTTGATCACTTCTCTTTCTTTCACGCTCATCCTTTTATTATAACAGACTTGAACAAGCACTCTCTAACTGCACCCGTTTTTCGTGTCAATTTCTGAGAAAATAATGTGAGTGACGGTTTGCGCGTAGGGCGATGTTTTGTTAATGAAATCTTCTATCGCTTCGAGGCTTTCAGCGTTGATTTTCAGCATATAGCAGGCTGCACCCGCAATCCGGTAGCAAAATTCGATATTCGGCAATGTTTGAATATAGCTTTTGAACCTCTCGTAATCCGCGTTTTTGACGGTTGCTTCCACAATGCATGAAACGGGAAGCCCCAGCTTTTTCTGATCGACCTCCAGCGTGTATTGCTTAATGATCCCGAACGATTCAAGCTGCCTCACCCGTTCTGTCACAGATGGCGGCGACAGCTTAATTTTCCTGCCTAATTCCCTCATTGACAAACGGCTGTCCTTCTTCAGCTCCTCAATGATATTCAGATCAATCTGGTCAAGTTTCATTTCAACATCCTTCTTTTATGATTTTGTACACATTATCTCGGGTATTTTTGTAAATGACAAGTACAGTCCCCTAGAAATAGTATTTAAAAATGAATGTTTTCCGAACATTTTCTGAAAGCTGTCATATGCGCCCTCCGGATTGTTTATAGTATAGAATGAAAACGTGTCCACAAGGAGGGCGATTTATGCTGCAAACGCCGATCGGAAGACTTCGCACGATGGGTTTTATTGAAGGAATGTCACTCTTAATCCTGCTGTTCATCGCCATGCCGCTTAAATATTGGGCAGGCCTTCCGCTGGCGGTGACAATTGTCGGTTCGGTTCACGGCGGGTTGTTCATTTTGTATTTGCTTGTCTTGGCGTATGCAACCTTCTCTGTCAAATGGTCGCTGAAATGGTCAGCCGCCGGCTTCATCGCCGCTTTTGTCCCATTCGGAAACTTTTTGTACGACCGCGGATTACGGAAATATAAATAAGTAAGCGCGAAAAAGGCTGGATCTTTATGATCCAGCCTTTCTTATCAAAACCACTTTGTCAGCCACGCGATATAGTAGGCGCCCGGAATAAACATCAGCTGGGCGAGAAGAGTGCCTGCCACCCTTGATGTGACCATTGTGACAGAGGTCCATTTTAAATACGTATAGCTTCGTTTTCCTTTTGCCACATCATCGGCAAGAACGGATACCTTAGGATCAACAAAAATCGCCAGCAGCATCGTCGCAATTCCGTTGATCAAGCCCGATGCCATGACGGCTGTCGTGCTGCGCTCCGGCGCCAGAAGGCCTGCGTACAAAGCTGAAAGCACGCCAATCGTATAAATCGATGTGATCAGCATATTGATGACAAACAAACGCTTCGGAATCAAGCGGATGTGAAATCCCTTTACATATGAAAGAGACGGCAGACGCAAATAGGAAAGGGCATTTTTGAATCCTTGTTTTGAGAACCCCTTTCGAAACACTTGAAAAACGGAGCCGCCGCCGCTCGCCAAGTGAATAATCGCCCGTGAAAAAAGAGCGACAAAAGACGGAAGCAGGATAATGCCCAGGATGGTGCCGACTGTCGATCCGAAAATCAAGAAGCGGAACTGTTCGCCTACAATCGCCAGTGCGTTTTTTCCCGCATCATCAATTAAATGTCCGGTAAAGGGCTGCTGCACCATGTTCGACATTCTGGACACGATGACCATGACATTAAAAAGGGAAAGCGCGGACGCAATAAATCCCACGCGGGCCCCGGAAAGCCTTGTGGCGTAAGCTAAGGTTTCTATCGAGTGAATCAGTAATAAAAAACAGAAAATAAAAAGTACTTGTGTTGTCATGACATGCACGTTATTCTTCCTCCAATTTCATCCTAGAGATAAGACTCGAAAGAAGACAAAGAGGTTTCAGTGCGATGTGTTTTTTAACAATAAAAAACCGCCGGCGTACGCCGAGCGGTTTGTCTTATTCTTTTCTATACGCAAATAAAGATTATATCATCCGCCAAGTCGGGCGGGTTAGATTCATAAAGCATTGTTCCGAAGAATCATTCTGGAAAGTAAACACCATGGAAATTTCTTGAACACAAGACAACGAAAGCCCTACCTCTCAATCGTCACTGCGGCTCCGAAGCCGCGCCGGTGTGAATTGTAAAACAAAAAAGTCTTTTTTCCATCTCATCGTTAGGGGCGATTTGTTATGAAGGAAAAGAATAAGGGCAGCTGGTTATGCTGCTTGGGAAGCGGTAAGCTTCTCTCTCAAAACAGAAAAAAGAAGTTTACTTTCTTTTTTATTTGCTTATTTTTCTTACTAGCTATTCATGATAACATATCGCCCCTGAAAACACAAATTTTTTATAGTTCGAGTGAGACCGGTGTTTTCTCTCCGGCATTCATTAATCTGATATCCTCCGGTTCAATTTCAAGAATCACCAGATTCGGATCATCCTTACCGTCAAACCAGCGCTCTAATTTGGAACTCCATATTTTGTCCTTCAGTTCTGCCGAATTGTTGATTTTGGCTTTCCCGGAAACCTCAACATACGCGTCGCCAAAGCCTTCACAATCATAGCCTAATAAAATGTGGACATTGGGGTTGTTCTCAATTTCATCCGCTTTATGAGTTTCCTTGCTTGTCGGTGTGTAGATCGTCAGCCCGTCATGGAAAAAAGTCATGTAGCGGGAATGCGGCTTGCCTTTTTGAACCGTTGCGAGCGAGCCTACTTTATGGTGATCTAGAACATCCAGCACTTTTTGTTTAATGTCTTGCTGATTCATCTTGAATCACTCCTTTTTAACGTCTCCGCTGTTACTTTTCCACATCCGGGGAAGATTTAAACAAAAAAATGCGCGCTTTATTTTGATCCTTTCCATTCACGCTTCAGCAAGCTGTAATAGACAAGGTCATGATACCTGCCATTAACGAATAAGCCGTCCCGTGCCTTTCCTTCCTCTTGAAAGCCGAGCCGCTCCGGGACCGCTCTGCTTTTCTGATTCCCTACAGCAGCACAGAGAGCAACGCGATTCAGTCCAAGCTCTTCAAAAGCGTACGTGATGAGTGTTCGGCAGGCGGCGGTAACGATGCCTTTGCCCTCATATTCTTTGGCAATCCAGTATCCGATTTCCCCTTTTCGATTCACTTGATCAAGGTTATGCAGACCGATCATGCCGCATAGGCTGCCGTCAAAAAGGAGCCCCGCTTCGATGCTGTTCAGGTCGGCATACTCCCGCCGCCAATCTGGAATGATCGTTTCTCTGTACGTTTCAGCACTGCTTGGATTTTCCGCAAAAAACAGCCACTGGCCGAGCCGCTGCTGATTTTGGATAATGAGTTCGGCCAGCCGCTCCGCATCCTTTGGCTCCAATAATCGAATGGTGATGTGCTCATTTACCTTGCAGGTGAACATTCCCTCGCCCTCTTTCCTTTTTTACCCATTATAACGATGATTCCCTTTTTTTCAACACAAAAAAGGATGGGCTGTTACGCCTCATCCTTGTATTCTTGGATCGGTAAAGATATCATGTTGATCTGTGCTCGTCGAAGACATTTCCGTCACCACGGCACCTTCCTCCCCGGCCTGGAACCAATGCTTTGTGTTTGGCGGAATGGTATATTGTCCGCCCGGTTCAAGTTCAATTTCGTGCCAGACCGTATAGTGTTCTCTATCCTCCTGCGGAGGGAGAACCTTTGGAAGCTGCGTTTTTTCTCCTTCTACGTAAAGATACACTTTTCCGTAGCGGCAACGGAATGTCTCCTGCTTGCCTTCCTGGCCGTCGACCGGCGGATGGCGGTGTTCCGGGCAAGTCTGTCCCGGAAACAGCACCAGTTCCTTTGAGCAATAACGGTCCGTATTGACGTAGACAAAGAGCTGGAGCCCGACTTTTCTTTCTTTTCCTAAGCCGTAGTCCATCAGCTGGATTTGGTCTACTTCCTCATCCGTTAATACAATACCGGCTTTTTGATAATAGCCGTTTACTTCCTCTTTCGTGATGTCCATATGTCTCACTCCCTCTTACGTCGTTACAAAGTCTCCGCCGTTGACATGCAGCGTCTGGCCTGTCATGTAAGATGACTCATCTGAAGCCAGCAGCACATAACAGCCGACGTGCTCAACAGGCTGACCCGGACGGCCCATCGGCGTATTTTGCCCAAATTGAGCAACTTTATCTTCAGAGAACGTAGACGGGATTAATGGTGTCCAGATTGGTCCTGGCGCGACTGCGTTTACGCGGATGCCGTCTTTCACAAGCGCCTGCGCCATTGTTCTGGTAAAGGCATTGATTGCGCCTTTTGTCGCTGTATAATCAATCAGCGTCGGGTTCCCGCGATACGGGTTGATAGATGTCGTGTTGATAATCGCGCTGCCCGGTTTCAGGTAATCAATTGCTTTTTTAGTCAAATAAAATTGAGAATAAAAGTTTGTTTTGAATGTGCGGTGAAGCTGTTCGCTTGTAATATCTTTGATGCTTTCCTTCGGATGCTGTTCACCGGCATTATTTACAAGGATGTCAAGGCCGCCTAGTTCCTTGACCGTTTTTTCAACCGCTTCATTGCAGAATTCCTCTTCACCTACGTCACCAGCGATCAGCAGGCATTTTACGCCTTCTTGTTCTACACGCTTCTTCGTCTCTTCGGCGTCCCCATGCTCATCCTTATACACAATGGCGATGTCAGCGCCTTCCTTTGCGTAAGCAACGGATACCGCGCGTCCGATCCCGCTGTCGCCGCCCGTAATGAGCGCTACTTTTCCTTTTAATTTGTCCGCTCCTTTATAATCCTCATACTCATACACCGGACTTGGATTCATTTCGCTTTCAATTCCCGGTTGGCGATTTTGGGTTTGGGCCGGCAGTTCTTTTGGATAATTGGCCATGATGATTCTCCTCCTTTGTTTTCATGTCTATTTGTTGTGTACCTCACACGTTCGTTGGATAAACATGGATTGGCACCTTCACATTGCTTTATCAGAAAAATGTTTCACATGAAACGCAAGGAGGAAATAACTTGCAAAGGGGGTTGCTGAATGATTAACATGCTTTCTAAAAAATTCAGCAGGCCAAAGGGCGTAATCGGCATGATTGCCGGGTACATCATGGCTGCTGAAAATCAGACACTGAATCAGTGGACAATAGATCAGCTGGGGATCACACGCGGGGACAGCATTTTAGAAGTGGGGTTTGGGCCGGGATACTGCATGCAGCAGATGCTGAATCGTGAAAAGGACATCCGTCTTGATGGGATTGATGTGTCAGAGGCCATGCTGAAGCTGGCCGCCCGCAGAGTAAAAACGAAGGAGGTGCGACTGATACAAGGAAGTGTCGAGACATTTCCTCTTAATGCCTCGTTTTATGATAAAGTGATTTCCGTTAACAACTACACCATTTGGAATGACCAAACAAAAGGCATGAAACAGATATTTCGGGCGCTAAAGCCCGGCGGAAAAGCAGCGATTACGATGCAGCCGCGGGAAGCGGATGCCAGTCCCGAGAAAACCAAATCATTTGGAAAACAGATGATTGCTGACTTTAAAGCGGCCGGCTTCCAAGACATTGAGTTGCAATTTAAAAACATGAAGCCTGAGCTTTCTGTCTGTGCAACTGCAAAGAAGCCCGCCACATAAAGTGGCGGGCTTCTCTTTTTACGAATGTACGGCCTGCTTGCGCAAGACGTCTTTTTTCACCTTGCCGAGGTTATTTTTAGGCAGTTCTTTAACGAACTCGACTTCAGGTATTTTGTAAGCGGAAAGGCGTTCTTTACAAAATGCGATGACATCCTCTTCCGTTATACGCTGGCCGCCGTTTGTCACGATAAAAGCTTTCGGCTTTTCCCCGTACAGAGGGTCAGGAATACCGACCACCGCTGTTTCAAGGATTCCCGGAATCTGCTGGATGACTTCTTCAACCTGATCCGGATAGACGTTATCGCCTCCGTAAATAATGACATCCTTGTAGCGTCCAGTGATGAAAATAAAGCCATCTTCATCTACATAGCCTGAATCTCCAGTTCTAAACCAGCCGTTTTGCAGCACTTTCGCTGTCGCTTCTGGATTGTCTTCATAGCCTTTAAATAAAAATGGGGTGTGAACAACGATTTCGCCGATTTCTCCTTGAGGGAGTTCTTCTCCCGTCTGAGGATCTTCCACTTTGACTTTAACACCTGCCACAGGCTTTCCTGCAGAGGCCGCTTTATCCATTCCCATATCAGGCGTCCATGTGCTGATTCCCCAAGCCTCAGTGCTTCCATACCCGTGCGCGAGCGGAATGCCGATATCAAGATAGCGGCGGATCAGGCTGCTCGGCACTTTTGTTCCGCCTGTCATTAAAATCACAAGCGAAGATAAGTCGGTTTGGTGCGTTTCCCACGCTTCAAGCAAATACGTGTAAAACACAGGAAGAGCCATCACACTCTGAATTTTTTCTTCTTCAATGACCTTCAGCATATGAACAGGATCTTGGTCCTTTGTAAAAATGAAGGTTGTGCCTGCAAAGGTTCCAAGCATGATGCAAATGAGCGCACTCGTATGGTAAATCGGGTGGCACGCGAGAAAACGAAGGCTCTTCATGCGTGTTGTTGAGCTGTTGGATCTTGTTACGTATCTGTATATGCCGCCATGTGTGATCATGCATCTTTTCGGGTTTCCCGTTGTTCCAGACGTAAACATCAGAAGCGCTGTATCATCAGGGGAAACCATTTCAGTTTCGGGCAAATGATCAGGACCAGCAAACAGAGCTTCAAATTCAGCAGATGTTTCGTAAGCTGTCCCTGTTTCCATTGTTAAAGACAGTGAAGACAGTTCAGGAAGAACTTCGTCCAGTGTCTCTTTAAACTCCGCTCCATAAAACATCGCTTTTGGTTCACTTGCTTTTAAAATACCTGTCATTTCATATGGTTTCAGCTGCCAGCTGACAGGTACGACAACAGCACCTATTTCAAGCGCAGCAAACATAACAGTTGATGCGGGATGACCGTTTTTGCAAAGCAATGCAATACGGTCGCCTTTTTGAATTCCTTTTTGCAGCAGGGCATTCGCCAGCTGATTAATCCGTTTGCGGTAACCTTTATATGTCAGTGTATGAGCTCCGCTTTTTACAGCTTCTATTTCTTCGCTATCCGGCATGTCATGCAGAATCAGATGCTGTAATGTTTCCATATCGTCATCTCCTATATTCTCTTGAATCTTCAATTATTTGTTAGATTTTCTTCCTTACCTCACCCATTTTAACCCAAAAAAGATAACTTGTAAAACTATTTCATTTTGGAATTATTCCATTACTGAATGATAAAATAGTCCCACTTTTTCTTATTTTGTACCCTATCCACATAAAAACACACGCCAATTTTTTGACGTGTGCCATGCCGGATTACAGTATGTTTTTTCCCTTCATCCATGTGAAAAATATGCGGTTTAACCGCTGATACAGTTCTTGTTCTCCCTCTCCCTGAAACCCCGCCATACTCTCTCTGCTCTCGATAATAGCGGAGCTGATCGCGCTTAAAATCTCCGATCCTTCAGCAGATAATGAGCTAGGCGCCATCATCACAAGGATGCGTGTCATGCTGAGGGTATTTCCGTCCATGCCATTCACTTCATAAGAGGTGCTCAGATCATACATTTTGAAAAAAGGCAGGACGATTTCATCATTTTTGAGATGATAAAGTGCCATGTTCGTCCCCGGGATTCCCAATCCCCCTTGTTTCTCCCGCTCCGCCAGGCAAACCGCCGCTTTTTTCGGATCACGGATCAAGCCATCCTTCTTCAGCTGTTGAAAAAGCTCTAACAAGAGCATACTATGATCCGGGTTTGTTTTGAGGTGAGTAAGTGTAAAGTGGCGCAGAACATCTTGAATGACGGCCATATACCGCCCCATGCTTTCCGCCGCTTTCAGCATGTCAGGTACGTCAGCTTGCTGCACCTCTTCCTTCGGGCTTCTGTTTTTCTCAAGAATGAGCGGAATTTTCCGCTTGATATACTGTTTCACCTGGTTTGCATCTTCCTCGTTTAAAAGCGGGCTGACCATAATGTAATCAATGTTTTCGTAAGGAATCGGAACGGTGGAAACGATCATATCATAGGCTTGGACGTCCTTGCCCTTCAGCTCGATCAAAGATGACATATCAAACGATTGAATTTCCGGCAGTTCTTTCTTCAGTCTGGAAGCAAGCATTTTCGAAGAGCCGATCCCGCTCGAGCAAACGACAAGCGCTTTCACTTTTGCTTCTTCTTTTTTGATTTCAAGGGCAGACCCGAAGTGAAGGACGATAAAAGCGATCTCATCATCAGAAAAGGACATACCCGGAAAATACTTTTCCACGCCTTCTTCGATCGCCATATAAAGCAGAAAATAATCGCGCTTGATCTGTTCCTTCATCGGATTATATATCTCGATATTCTCTTTTATGCGGCTGACGGCCGGCTCCAAATGGGCGATCAACCCTTCATATAAAGAGTAGTTTTTCGTGAGATCCATTCTGATTTTGTCTGAAATAAAAGCAATGAGCCGCTTTGTTTGAAGGGCTGTTTCCAGTTCGATTTCCTGTGCTTTGTATTCTGTTTTGTATTTTCGATTGGCGCTTCGAAGGTGGATTGTAATATAGCCGACCTCCGCTTCTGGAATCGTCACGCCGAAGGCACGTTCAAGCTCGCCAGCGATTTCAAGAGCGGAGCTGTATTCTTTCGCATTTTTCAGTTCCTCAAGCTCATTTTCCTCCATGGTGATGGTTTCCCCAAGCTTGATCCGTTCGATCGCAAACGTCAGATGGACGACGAGCGCTATATAAGAGCTGTCGGACAATGAAAAGGCGATTTCTTCTTTCAGCTGAAATAGGATACGCTCCATTTTTAACAGCTCGCCTTTGCTGACTACACCAAACATTTTCTCTGACTCTGAAGAATCAGCTTTACCTTTGATGTTTAATTCAACCGCTTCCAAAAACATTTGGATGTCGAGGCGATTCACAATCAGGTTGCCGACAATTTTACGTTTTGCATTCTCCGGTCCTATGAGTTGGATGCCAAAACCTCTTTTACGGATCAGTGTCAATCCGAAGGGAGAAATCCATTTCTCCAGCTCGTCTAAGTCATAACTGACCGTGGCATTCGTCACCTGCAGGTCATGAGCTAGCGTGTACAGCTTGACGGGTTCCTGAGACTCTAATAACGAACAGAGAATAAGCAGTTTCCGTTCGTCCGCGCTATATTCATGCTGTTCATATGATAAATCGGTAAGCAGCTTTTGTTTATCTTCGGGACTTCCCACTGCCTTCAGCCCTTTTCCAGGCTGCTTATCGAGCGTAAGCCCGACAGTTTCCATCAGCGGCTTAATTGATTTGAGCTCCCTGTGAATGGTTCTCGTGCTGACTTCCATCAGCTCAGCAAGCTCAGTTACGGTTACATATCGATTTTGTAATAACAAGTGCTTTAAAAGCTTTTGTTCTCTGGCAGTCATATACATAAAAAAGGCCTCCTAGACAGTCATGATGTGCGGATGAAGTCGCAAGGAGATACAGGAGAGGAAAAAGAGAGGTTTTCTTTATAATATAAAACGCTTTCAAGTGAGTTTCAATCACTTATAAATGGTAATTTGGCACTAAGCGGTGTGACAATATTGAAAAAGCACCAGCTGCTAAGCTGGTGCTTTTTGTTAAGGAATATCGTAACCCTGTACGGCTGTAAAAATACGGAACCACTGATCATGGTCAAGCTTGTATGCCAAAGCGTTTACTGCGGCGGAAATCCGCTCGCGTTTTCCGCTTCCGACAATCGGCATGATGCCGGCCGGATGCGTGAACAGCCATGCGTACATCACCTCGTCCAATGAAGCGGCGCCGATTTCCGCCTGAACAGATTCGAGCGCCGAGCGGACACGGCGGTCTTTTTCCGTGTCACCAGTGAAAACTTTGCCGCCTGCCAGCGGTGACCAAGCCATCGGCGAAATCCGTTTTTCTTGGCACAAGTTCAAAGTGCCGTCCAGAACATTTTCTAATTCATATGCAGAAAGCTCAATTTGGTTGGTCACGAGCTTCTCAGGCAAATACGATTCCAGCATGCGATACTGGTGATCTTTAAAATTTGAAACGCCGAAGTGCCTGACCTTGCCGGAGCATTTTAGCGCCTGAAACGCCTCTGCTACTCCCTCCGGATCCATGAGCGGGTCAGGTCTGTGAATCAGCAGTACGTCGATATAATCCGTTCTAAGGTTTAAAAGGGATTGCTCAACAGATGCCAAAATATGTGATTTGCTTGTGTTATAATGATGCGATTTGTGTGCGGGACGTTCAGGTGATTCAAGAACAATGCCGCATTTTGTGACCAGCTCTATGTTTTCCCTTAATCCGGGCGAAAGGGCAAGGGCATTTCCAAACAGTTTTTCGCACGTATAGCCTCCGTAAATATCCGCATGATCAAAGGTTGTGATGCCGTGATCGATACACCATTCAATGAGGCTGAGCAGCTCGGCATCTGAATAGTTCCATTCATTCAGCCGCCAAAGCCCGTGTACGACTCTTGAAAATTGAAGATCCTCCGCCAATTGAATACGCTGCATGCAAAATCCCTCTTTTCTTTGTATAAACCGGGTTTTGCCCCTTATTAGTTCATTCGGCCTCAGATCCCCTTTTTCCTTTCGCTCCTGTCAAAAAGGCATTTTAATTCGATTGAAATTGCTTTTTCGCTTTCTCAACAACATAGTGGCTGCCACCGCGGTCCTGCACATTTTGGATCATCATGGCGACAAGCAGGTCTTTGTTTTTATAATCGTAGCCGACGAACCAGCCATTTTCAGCGCCGTCTTTATCATCTTTAGATGTTTTCAGCTCGGCTGTTCCTGTTTTTCCGGCAACGGTGATTCCTTTCACGACAGGCTGATACGCTGATCCACGCTCGTCTTCCACAACGCCCTTCAGTCCTTTTGTAATGTCTGCCGCTCCTTCCTTCGTGACAACTTGCTTGTGCCAAACATCAGCTGTTTGCGAATCTTTTTTGATTAGCGTCGGTTTGACAAGATCTCCGTTGTCGACAAATGGCGTGTAAGCAGCCGCCAAGTGAAGCGGAGACATTTGCATTTGCCCTTGTCCGTACCCCGTATCAGCAAGCAAAATGTCTGAATCGAGCTTGTCATTTGCGATAGACGATTGCTGGATCGGGAATTCATATGGAATATCCTCTGAGAAGCCGAACGTTTTCAAGCCTTTTGTGAAGGTGTCCGCTCCCATATCAAGCGCGTTCTGTGCAAAATAAATATTGTCTGACGTAATGAGGGCATTTTCAAGATCAACTTGCTGAAGGCTCTCTGACACACGTGTCACTGAATAGCCGCCCCAGCTCGAATCTTTTTGCCACTCTTTTCCTTTGATTGTTTTCTTCTCATCCGCTTTTAGGGTGCCGTTTTTGATCCCGATGGCAGCCGCAATCGGTTTAATTGTAGAACCCGGTGCGTATGTTTTGTTGAATTTCGCTGAAAATGGATTGTTTTTATCTTTGTTTAGTTTTTTCCATTCCTTATCGCTCCAGCCGAAAATAAATCCGTTTGGATCGTAAGAAGGCGCGCTGACAAGTGCGAGTGTTTCGCCTGTCTTCGGCTGCAGCGCGACTGCCGTCCCGCTGTCATCCTTCAGTTCATCATACAACTTCGTTTGCGTTTTGATATCAATTGTAAGATGAAGATCCTCGCCGTCCTTCGCTTTCTTTTCAGCGATGACTTCTCCAGTTTGCGGCACGTAGATTTTCCATCCGGTTGTGCCTCTTAGCTTGTCTTCATACACATTTTCAAGTCCGGCGATGCCGATGTTAGACGTATCGCTGTACATTCCGTCTTTCTTTTTCTTCAGTTCTTCCGCAGTGATGGCGCGGACATAGCCTGTCAAATGGGCTGTCTTTTCACCATACGGATAATAGCGGGAGCTGACATTCGTTCTTGTTACACCTTGTAATGACGTCGCCTCAGACACTAATTTTTGCTGGTCCGGCTTGACCTTTTTGACCGGCACAAACGAATCGTCCTTCACCCAGCCTTGATCCAGCTTTTTCTTGATATCGTCTTCAGTCAAATCAAGTTTTTTCGCGAGCTCTTTTATGACTTTTTCTTTTTTGTCGCCAAGCTCTCCGGGAACAATTCCGATTTCTGGAACATCTGTATTGATGGCTAAGCCTTTCCCGTTTTTATCGTAGATTTGGCCGCGTTTTGGTTCAATGCTCATAATTTGTACCGTTTTGTCATCAGCCAGCTGCTTGAAAATAAACGATGGGTCCCAATCTATATTCCATGACTCCTCGTCATCTGTTTTTTCTAATTTCAGCACAGCGGTATTTTTGAAGCTGACCTTGCCCGCATTTGTATCCATGCTGACTTTATACGGGATGTGCTTCATCGTCTTGTTGTCTTTATCGTCTTCATCCACTTCTCCCGCAGTGACTTTCAGATGTTTTACGCCTGCCTGCTCATAGATGGTTTTATACCTGTTGACGAAATCTTTTTTGGAGATTTCTTTTTTGACATCTTTAGTCAGGCTTTGATACATGTCATCGAATTGCTGACTGTTCCACTGTTTCACGAATGCTTCCATGCGATCCTCTGGTGAATCTGTCTTGGAGCATCCGATTAACCCAATCAATCCGACGCATAGAAATACTAGTAGAATACACTTTTTTAACATGACTTTCCCCTGCCTTCCACTTATTATTTTCTCTTAAATGAATTGGTGCGTGCAAGATTTTTTTGAAAATGAAGGAAAAGGTTCTTCGATTTTGCAGAAATCTCCTGTCATTTGCTGTAGACTATTTGAAAAGAAGGAAAGAAGGGATGACATGGTCAGAGAGGCAGCAATGCTTCACATTAAAGAAGGGCTTGAACAAGAGTTTGAGGAGGCGTTCCGGCAAGCGGCGCCGATTATTTCTGGCATGAAGGGCTATATCACTCACTCGTTATCAAAATGCATGGAAGAAACACATAAATATCTGCTGCTTGTGGAGTGGGAAACACTTGAGGACCATACGGAAGGCTTTCGCGGTTCTTCAGAGTATCAAGAGTGGAAAGCCTTGCTTCATCGGTTCTATACCCCGTTCCCGACGGTCGAGCATTTTCAGGATGTGTAATAGATTTATATAATATGAAGTGTAAAACCGATGAGAGAGACAGACCATACGAAAACGGCGGTATAAATATTGAAAGCGCCTGAGCCGTCGTTTTCTTTTTTGCGCTCTTCAAGCCCCTGCATAAACATAACGGCGCCAAGAAAGACGAGCATGACCGATTGGATAACAGAGGTGTGTTCCGTATATTTAAAAGCAATAAGCGCCAGTACAATAATGATAACCGCAAAAGACATTTTAAAAATCCGAAACAAAAGGACCATCCTTCCTTATATACGAAATATTGAACGTTATGGCTATTTTTGCCTACGTCCTCCATTATTCTAGCGCACTTTTTTTGTCTGTAGAACAGAAGACAGAGAATTTTAAGTTTCTTTTAATATTTCATTCACACATAAAAAACGCGCCCTGTCATAAGGCGCGTTTTCTATGAAACTGACAATTCTTTATAGCCTAACTTGTGAACTGCTTCAGCCATCGCTTGATAGCCTTTGCTGTTCGGATGGACACCGTCAAAGGACAGATATTCCTGTTCTTTGCCTTTGAAGATGCTGTAGGCATCCGCGATTTTGACATGGGGTGCTGATGCAAGTGTTTCTAAATGTGAATTAAAGGATGTGATCCATTTGCCAGCGATATCAATTTCGGGAAACGGATTGTATAAGTTGAACACACGGATGGCGTACGGGGACGGGTTTTCTCCTTTGATCTCAGCGATTTTGGCAATCATCTTTTCAAAATTCTCATGGCAATGGGCGGATACACGGCTGAAAATCGTTTCATCCTTAGACGTTTGGTAGGCTAAGACCGAATTGATGAGATCGTTTCCGCACCCTGTAATGGTTATCATGCCAGCATCTTGAATGCATTTTTGCACATAGGGATATGACAGGAGCCCCAGAATTTCTTCTGTATTTAAGCCTGATTTGGCAAAGATGGATATTGCCGTTTTTGTTTTCAAGTCGGCTTCCATCATGTCTCCGAAACGTTGGACGAAGCCGGGAGAAAACAGCCCGGAGCCTCTCCCCGTCGTCAAAGAATCCCCCAGTGCTATATATTGAAGCACCATGTTCTTTCCTCCACTCCTGAACGTCGATACGTTAATGTACGCAGTGGAGAAAAGATCGGCTACTTATGAATACCCTATTTTTCTGGAAATCTGTAAAGCGGCATCCTTCACCTTTTCTGTTAAATAAGGCAGCCTGTCTTCTGTAAATCTCGCTTCAAAGCCTGCAATGCTGATGCCGGCTGCCACCTGACGCTTATGGTTAAAGATCGGGGCGCCGATGGCCGCTGTATAGTTTTCGAGCTCTGAATAGCTGACGGTATAGCCATTTTGTATAGAGGCATCAATCTCCTGCAGCAATTTTTCGGGATCGGTAATCGTGCCGGAGCCAATTGAAATGAGCTCCGTTTGTTTGATGTATGTTTCGATTTCTTCACAGGGAAGAAAGGACAAAATGCTTCTGGCGCACGCTCCAGCGTACAGAGGAGAACGCCTGCCGATCGCCGTGTACAGCCGCACAGTCTGTGTCCCTTCTATTTTCTCAACGTATATCGCTTCATTGCCGTCCCTCATGATCAATTGCACGGCCTCATCCACTTCCCGGCACAGCTCTTCCATCACCGGTTTCGCTATTTTTCTAATATCCAGCCTGTCAGCAACGAGCTGTCCGAATTCCAAAAATACCAGTCCCAGCGAATAAGCGCCGGACAAATCCCGATTGAGGAACCCCATTTCCTCCAAAGAGCTGACCATCCGGTGAACAGAGGTTTTCGGCATACCTGACAGCGATACCAGTTCACTTAAGGTAAGACTTGGTTCATGCAAAAACAAATTAAGCAGAGCCATAGATTTGACTACGGTTTTGTTTTTATTCTGCATCATTCATCTCCTTTGTTATGTCAGCCATTCCATCTTCATTCTCGTTTTCAGTTCTTTTATATGCTGTTCCCGTTCAATCGCAAGCGCTTCCGCTTCCTGAAGGGATACAGGCTCAAACTGGACGTGCTCGCCCGGCATGATTTGGGAGACAATCGGAAGATCAGCGGATATGATATGCGCGATCCTCGGATAGCCGCCGGTCGTTTGCCGGTCTGCAAGCAGGATAATCGGGTTGCCGTCAGGCGGCACCTGAACTGTTCCAAACGAAACCGCTTCTGACACCATCTCTAGCGGTGCCTTCAGTTCGAGCGGTTCTCCTTTGAGCCTGTAGCCCATACGGTCGGACTGTGGCGTGACACGAAATGTTTCTTCATAAAAACACGTTTTCGATTTTTCTGTAAAAAAGCCGAATTGTTTTCCTTCCAGCACCCGAATGACAGGATTCTTTTTCAATGGCAGAAACCTCCCGCGGCTGACCGACCATTTCGGCGCTGCAAATCCCTGCTTTCCAAGCTGCGGGCTTAATCGGGAAAGAATGGTTTGCGAGAGAGATGACGTCTCCCCAATGGATAGTTCATCTTCCTTTTGAAGCGCTCTGCCATGAAGTCCGCCGATCCCTGCTCTGACGTACGTGCTTTTGCTTTCCATGACGGCAGGCACATCGAAGCCGCCGGCTGTTGCTAAATACGCACGGCTGCCGAGTTTGCAGGGACCAAAGCTGACCGTGCTGTTTTCCTTGACGAGCAGAGGCTTCCACAAAGGTGCTTCTTCGTCATTAATACGCAAAGTGAAGTCCGCCCCTGTCACCGCAATCAACGTCGTTTTTGAAAAATAAAACGACGGACCGGGCCCCATCAGCGTAATTTCAAGACCGGCTTCATTTTCGCTGTTGCCGATCAGCAGATTGGCAATGCGCAGCGAAACCGTGTCCATGGCTCCGCTTGCCAGAACGCCGTATTTTTGATACCCCGTTCTGCCTATATCCTGAACCGTTGTGAGCAGTCCGGGCTTTACCACTTTCATGCTCAATTGGACTCCTCCTTATAGGCGTGATAGTCATCCTCTGAGATGCGTACGAATTTAACAATATCTCCCGCCCTCAATAACGTAGGTGGGTTTTCCTGCGGCCGGAACAGAGCCAACGGCGTTTTGCCGATCAGCTGCCAGCCGCCCGGCGTTGAAATCGGATACACACCTGTTTGCATTCCCGCAATTCCAACTGAACCGGCGGGAATCGACGGCCTTGGCGAAGATTTCCTTGGAGCGGCAATACGTTTGGACATCCCGCCTAAAAAAGGAAAACCAGGTGCAAAGCCAAGCATATACACCACATATTCGCCGTTTGTATGAATGGCGATGACTTCCTCCTGTGACAGCTGATTGATCTTCGCCACCTCTTCTAAATCTGGCCCGAATTCACCGCCATAGCAGACGGGAATTTCTACAATGCGGCGGTTGTTCTCATAGTCTGTGGCTATTTCCTTCAGCCGTTCTTTGACATCGCGCTTGACCTTCTCAAAAGGTGAGCTTATGCCTTGAGGCAAATGCTTGTACACTTCATACATATCATAAAATACCGTCAGACTTGTAAAAGCCGGGATGCATTCAATGAATCCCGGAAATGGCTGTTCTTCTATGTAAGCGGCCGCGGCATGGACAAGGCCGTTAACCTGCTCGTTTATTTCTTCTCCAAATCGGATCATCATTGCAGAATCACCGAGCTGCTCGATTTGAAATCGTTCAGTCATCTTTCTCACCTCTTTTTATTTCTCGTTCATTTGGAGGACGAGAGGTTACAGCACCGCAAGCGACTCGTCTCGAATATCTGTGATGAGCATGTGCCCCGGCGCATGTGTGATGACCATTTCAGGTTTTACATTCATAGCCACGGCTTGTGGTGTCACCCCGCACGCCCAAAAAACAGGAACCTCGCCTTCACGAATGGAAACGGCATCTCCGAAATCCGGCTTGTCCAGATCGCGAATGCCGATTGCTCCCGGATTGCCGATATGGATCGGTCCTCCGTGCACAGCCGGAAAACGTGAGGTCACTTGTGCAGCGCGTACAGCCAGCCGTTCTGGAACGGGTCTCATGCTGACAACTATCTGTCCTTGAAACGCTCCTGCCGGAACACAATCGATATTCGTTTGATACATCGGGACGTTTGTCCCCTCATCAATATGCCGGACAGCTATTCCATTATTGATCAGCGCCTGTTCAAAAGAGAAACTGCATCCGATCAGAAAGCCGACAAAGTCATCCTCCCAGTATGGCGTAATATCAGATACTTCTTCCGTCAAGATACCCTGCCTGTAAATACGGTATTTTGGAAAGTCCGTTCTGATATCAGCATCCGGCGCGACCAGCGATGGCACTGGCGAACCCGCTTCTGTCACATCCAGCACAGGACAGGGTTTTTGATTCCGCTGGCAAAACAGCAGGAAGTCAAACGCAAGGTCTTTCTTCAAAATCACAAGATTCGCTTGGGCATAGCCGCCGGACATTCCTGCAGTCGGCCCGGTTATTTTTCCCTCTCGTATCAAGGCGCGCACATCCTTCGGCGCCATTTTGTTTAATTGCTCCACCTTTATCAGCTCCACAATTGAGGAAGTTGTGTAAATAACGTGTAGACTCCCATAATCGCCATTACGACCACAACAAGTGCACCTGAAACGGTCAGCCAAAGCGGATGCTTATAATCACCAATAATCTTTTTCTTATATGCGGCAATAAGCAGCGTTCCTAGCGCAATCGGCAGAATTAAGCCATTTAGTGATCCGACAAGCACGAGAATTTTCGCAGGCTGTCCGATTGTGACAAAAGCTAACGTAGAAATCACGATAAAGCCGATAATAATGCCGCGTGAATTCCTTTCAATTTTCGGAGAAAAGGTTTTAAAGAACGAAACAGACGTATAAGCTGCCCCGATAACAGAGGTAATGGCCGCAGACCACATGATCAATCCGAAAATTTTATAACCGACATTTCCCGCTGCCAGCTGGAACACTGAGGCCGCCGGGTTGCTTTCGTCAATATGCAGGCCTTTTGAAACAACGCCGAGCACAGCTAAGAAAAGGGCAATTCGCATAACAGATGTAATTAAAATTCCGGCAACCGAGCTTTTTGTCACCTGCGGAATCGCTTCCTTTCCTTTAATGCCAGCATCCAGTAAGCGGTGTCCCCCAGCAAACGTGATGTATCCGCCAACTGTCCCGCCGACTAGTGTTACAATTGCGAATATACTGATTTGTTCAGGGGCAAAGGTGTTTGCCACAGCCTGTCCGACTGGCGGTGCAGACGTGATTGCGACGTACAGCGTTAAGATGATCATGGCAAAGCCCGCAATTTGCGTAAAGCGGTCCATCGCTTTTCCTGCTTCTTTGATTAAAAAGATGAAAATGGCAACGACAGCACTGATCAAAGCGCCTGTTTCTGGTGTAATGCCGAACAGCACTTGGAGTCCGAGACCGGCACCTCCGATATTCCCGATATTAAAAGCTAGTCCGCCAAGCACGACGAGAATGGCGATGAAATACCCCAGTCCCGGAAGCACCATATTCGCAATTTCCTGACCGCGTTTTCCAGACACAGCGATAATGCGCCAAACATTGGTTTGGGCGAAAATATCTAAAATAATAGAGATTAAGATGACAAAACCGAAGCTTGCCGCGAGTGTGTTTGTGAATGTTGCGGTTTGTGTCAGGAAACCTGGGCCGATCGCCGAAGTGGCCATTAAAAAGGCAGCACCCATCAGCAATGACCAGCTGCCCGCTTTTTTTTCTGCTGTTTTTTTCTGTTGCCCCATCTATTGTTCCTCCTTTATGTTGACTTCTGTGCTGAAATAGCTGTCACTTCAATTCCTGCCGCTTTGAGCTCTTTTCTGATTTTTTGCGCAAATGTCAGCGCGTGGGCTCCATCTCCATGGATGCAAACGGTATCTGCTTTTAATGACACATCATGCCCTTGCTGAGATTTGACCGCCCCTTCTTTCACCATTTTGATCACCTGGGTGACAGCGGCATCATCACTTTCAATGAGTGCGTCCGGCTGGGAGCGCGGTGTCAGCGTGCCGTCCGCTTGGTATGTTCTATCGGCGAACACTTCATTTGCCGTCTGAAGTCCGATCCGTTCTCCCGCTTTTACGAGCTCGCTCTCAGCAAGACCGAAAAGAATCAGGCCAGGATCAACCTTATAGACAGCTTTCGCGATAGCGTCCGACAGCTTTTGATCGACTGCCGCCATATTATATAAAGCGCCATGCGGCTTGACGTGCTGCATGTGAAGTCCCTCTGCTTTTAGAAAACCAGAGAGCGCGCCAATTTGATAGACGACGAGATCATACGCTTCCTCAGGAGAAATCGCCATATTGCGGCGCCCAAAGCCGAGTAAATCCGGCAAGCCCGGATGTGCGCCGATTTTCACGCCTTTTTCTGCCGCAAGCGCGACGGTTTTCCGCATGACACCGGGATCTCCTGCATGAAATCCGCATGCGATGTTCGCTGATGTGACATACTCTAAAATATCTTGGTCAAGGCCTATCGTATAGGCTCCGAAACTTTCTCCTAAATCACAGTTCAAATCAATCTGAAACACAGAATCCCTCCTGCCAAAGCATACGATATGCTTTATGTATTTATTGTTCCGAAATTCGGAACGACTATTCCGAATTTTTGAACTTTGGTTCATTATAATTCAATCATATCAGTTTGTGAAATACTTTTGTCAGAAAACCTACCATGGTCCCACAAGAAAACCTGCCAAACTAAAAAAAGAGAGTCCATCTTAGGACTCCCTTTTTTTATAGTACCCAATGGCGAATCGCCTTAGCGACACCATCCTCAATATTTGTATCCGTGATCCAATCAGCCGTTTCTTTCACGGTGTCTTGCGCATTGCCCATCGCGACGCCCAGACCCGCTTCTTTGATCATCGCGATGTCATTAAGGCTGTCACCCATCGCCATCACATTCTCCATCGTAAAGCCGAGTTTTTCAGAAACCTTCGCAAGCGCTGCGGCTTTGTTGATGCCAAGCGCGTTGACTTCAATGTTTGTCGGGCTTGAATTTGTGATTTCGAGCTCTTTGTTTTTTCTCAGCTCCTCCAGCACTTCGTTTCGGATGTCGTCATCCTCAATGTCAAAGCCGAATTTGAGCCATTCATGGTCCGTAATATTTTCCGGGAACTCGCCTCTCCATACCTTATTCACCGTAGAAGCCCAGAAATTGGTGTTGTGCTTATTCCGCAAATCCCACATCATTTGAATATGATCTGTATGGAGCAGCTTGCGTTCCACCAAATTAAAATTCGAATCCCATATTTCGCTGCCATTTGCCGTGATTAAAAAGGATGACAGCTTCAGCGATTCCGCCAGCTCCCGGCACGTCATCAGTGTCCGGCCCGTGCTGATCACCACGTACACGCCCTTATCCTCGGCTTCACGAATGGCTTTACGGTTTTCATCCGAGATCAGCTGCTCGTCATTAAGCAGCGTTCCATCCATATCAATTGCGATCAGCTTGATATCTACATCTTCTCTTTGAATAGACATATATGTACCTCTCTTTGCCTTTTAGTTGTTCTTCCTTCTATTCTAATACATTATACCCAGCGGAACAAAAAAGCGATTTCACATGTTTGAGGTGCGCTGATAAGAGGAAAACAAACGGTGAGGTGATTAAACATGACAGAAAGAAAACAGCAAAACCGGCCAAATGAAAACCCCGAACACAACGACTTAACCGATCCGATTCCGAATGAAGAGCTGAAGGAAAATATGAATGATGAAAAACACAAACGCCAGCAAAGAGATGACTCACAGAGCGAACGGGATTACGATACGAAATAATAGAACCCCTCACAAATCGTTGTGAAGGTTTTTTTCATTTTTCAATATAAATGCCGATTTCAGCTTCAGCAACAGGCTGCCCGCCTACTGACGCCTCGGCATGTCCAAACACAAACCCGCGCCGATTGCGCGTGACTTCAAACAAAAGATCAAGCCGGTCACCGGGCACGGCCGCGCCCAGCTTTTCCGCTTTCTTCACAGAAGACAATAACCCCAAGCTGTTCTCATCTGTAATCCCTGTAAAAGCCGCTGTTTGCGCAAGTGCTTCAATCACTAGTGAAAACGGTATTTCTGTTTGCGTGTCAGTGATAAACCAGTCGTTCTCACTGATCAGTTTATATGCGGCCGCATGTTTGCCGGGCTCGCTTTCCGTCACGCCATCAATAAACAAAAACGGATAGCGGTGAGGCAAAGATAATGAATTCATTCTTTTTCTCCTTTTTTGACTATTATATATCAGCCTACAGCTCAACGATAGGATATAATGGAAAAAACGCAAAAGGAGCCTGTTATGTCCCAAAAACCGCTCATCATTCTCGCACACGAAATATACGGTGTAAACATCCATATGAAAAAGATGGGCCGGCTGATCAAAATGGCTGGATATGATGTGATAACGCCCAACCTGCTCGGAGATGGTGAAGTCTACTCACTGCAAGAGGAAAAAACAGCATACGAACAGTTTACAAAACATGAACGGCTGAAAACAGGAGAAAGCATCATTCAGAACGTGATCAGGCAAAACGCGGGACGGCGCATCTTTGTGATTGGATTCAGTGCGGGCGCGACGATCGCATGGAAATGCAGCAGTATGCCTGAGGTGAGCGGAGCTGTTTGTTATTACGGTTCCCGGATACGCGATTCTCTTCATCACGTGCCAGCCTGCCCGGTCCTATTGTTTTTCCCTCCATATGAACCGTCGTTTGATGTTGCGGTTCTTATCAAAAAACTGAGGGAAAAACAGCATCCCGATTTGGAGATTTATCAATTCGATGCTCTTCATGGCTTTGCCAATCCTGAGTCGGTTTATTTTGACAGGGCACTCTTCTTCAAAACGCTTTCCATCATAAAAAACGAGGCAGAAAAACTGCCCCGCCCTGTTTCATCAAAGTTTTCTTAAACGCGCACAGATTTCGTCCGTAACCTCAGCCGTTGTGCTTTGTCCGCCAATGTCGCGTGTTTTGATGCCGTCAGCTGTTACTTGCTCCATCACATCCAGGATCTTTGCTCCCAGTTCTTCCTCTCCGAAATGGTCAAGCATCAGCTTTGCTGTCCAAATCTGGCCGATTGGATTGGCAAGGCTCTGGCCGGCAATGTCGGGAGCTGAGCCGTGAACCGGTTCGAACATGGACGGATATTTGCCGGACGGGTTGATGTTCGCAGACGGCGCAATACCGATACTTCCCATCAGGCTTGAGCTGATGTCGGTTAAAATATCACCGAACAGGTTGCTCGCCACAATGACGTCAAACGTTTCCGGACGCGTTACAAAAAAAGCGGCCAACGCATCAATATGCTGGGATGACGTTTCGATTCCGCTATAATCAGCGGCAGTCTGCTGAAAGACCTCATCCCAAAACGGCATCGCGTGATAAATGCCATTAGACTTTGTCGCACTTGTCACATGGCCGCGCCGTTTTTTCGCCAATTCGAAGGCAAAGCGCATGACACGCTCTGTTGCTTTTCTCGTAAATACGGCATTCTGAATGGCGATTTCATCATCGCCTCTGTGAATGCGTCCGCCGACTTCACTGTATTCACCTTCACTGTTCTCGCGAATCACCACGAGGTCAAAATCATTTGGATGCAGAAGCGGCGACGTAATACCCGCCATTTGTTTGGCGGGTCTCATATTAATGGAGAGCTCAAGCTCCCTCCGGATTTTCAGCAGCAGCCCCCATAACGAAATATGATCGGGGACCAGCTTCGGATTTCCGACCGCCCCCAAGAAAACCGCTTCGAATTGAGTAAGCGTATGTATTCCGTCTTCAGGCATCATTTCGCCGTGCTCCATGTAATAATCACAGCTCCATGGAAAAGCCGTGAATGAGAATGACAAACCTCCGTGCACCTCAGCCGCTGTATGAAGCACTTTCTCAGCAGCCGCTACAACCTCTCTTCCTACTCCGTCTCCCGGTATTGCCGCAATCTCAAATTGTTTCATCGTCATTCTCCTTCCCCTGTTGTCGTAAGCGTTTTCTATTATACTAGATTGCGAGATGGTAAAAAAAGCCCGTGACATTGTGTCACGGGTGGTCGGTTATTGATTGAGTTTCTTTAAAACAATGGCGTGCAGCGGTTCATGGGACTGAATGCCGCACACCTCTTGAAGCACGCCGCTGTATCCTTTTTCTTCGATCAGCGCTTGCAGTTCAACCGCTTCAGGGTCACCGGTGAAATCGAAGCGCAATGCTGCGGCAATCCCTTCCGCCAGTGCGTTCGGCTCTTTTATTTTCTTTGCCGGGCCTACGAGTCTATCATTCTCTCCCAGTTTTCTGAGAGGTGATCTCGCCACGCGGGTTACATCGTCCGTAATGAATGGATTTTCAAAGCGTCCGATGATTTTTTTGATATATTGTTCGTGTTCGGTTTGCTTAAAGCCATACGTTTTGACGAGATAGTCACCGGTTTCAAGCAGCGCCGAATGAACGACACGGCGGATTTCCGGATGATCGATTGCTTCTTTGACCGTTTTGAGTCCGCGTTGATAGCCGACATACGCTGTCACCGCGTGTCCGGTGTTGACTGTAAACAACTTTCTTTCGATGTACGGCGTCAGATCATTAACAAATAGCGCGCCGTTTATGACTGGTGTTTTTCCTTTAAAGCCTGATTCATCAATGACCCATTCAAAAAATGGTTCAACCGATACTTTGAGCGGATCTTCATGATGCTGAATCGGCACGATCCGGTCAACGGCGGAATTCGGAAAACCGACCGTTTCACTGACGGACTCCTGCTCAGCTTCTGTTAAATGGCTGTATATCTCTTTCTTCAGGAAGCTGCTCCCGCCAATCATATTTTCGCAGGCAATGATATTCAGTGTGTTTGAAGCGTCTCTTCGTCTTAACCCTTCTGCGATAGACGGAGCAATCAGCTTCAGCACGTTCGGGCCAACTGCTGTTGTGATGAGCGCCGCCTCATTGATCAGCCGATACAGCTCCTCCAGCTGACTGCCGCTATTGATGGCACTGACCGGACCGATTACCTCTGATGAATGCCCCTCTTCTGCCAGCTCCACTGTGTATTCCCGTTTTTCATTGAGGAGGCTGACCATCGTATCGTTCACATCCGCAAACACCACATCATAGCCGGAGTGGTGAAGCAGTGCGCCGATAAACCCCCTCCCGATATTTCCCGCACCGAAATGTAAGGCGATCATGTCAGTTCACCTCGTTGAAAATGGCGATCAAATCTTCTTCGCTTTTAGCAGAGATTAGGCGTTCAATATTTTCTTCTTCTGAACAAATGATGGCGATGTTAGACAAAATGTCTAAATGCTCATTATTTTTGCCCGCAATGCCGAATACCACTTTTGCCGTGTTGCCTTCTCCGTACTCGACACCATCAGGAATCTGTATAATTGAGATTCCTGAGTGAAGCACCTCGCTTTTCGCTTCTTCGGTGCCGTGTGGAATGGCAATGAAATTCCCCATAAACGTAGAAGACGTTTCTTCCCTTTCAAACATTTTGCTAATGTAATCCTCTGTCACATAGCCGTTGTCAATCAGCGTCTGGCCCGCCATTTTGATGGCTTCTTCTTTTGAAGATACCGTTTGGTTGAGTTTAATATTTTCCTTTGCGAGTACTTGCATGAGTATCACTCTCTTTCTATGAGATTACTTTTTAAGCTTTTCAATCAGCTCGTCATATTTCGGGCTGTTTAAGAAGTTATCCACTGATATGTGCGTCGCGTTCGGCAGCTTTGCTTTTGCGCGATCTGTTAAATCTTTGTGGGTGATGACAATGTCAGCATCGCTTGGCAGATTGTTAATGGCCGTATTGGTCACACTGATGTCAAGCTCTGCTTTTTTCACTTTGTTTCTTAAGATGGATGCTCCCATGGCGCTCGATCCCATTCCCGCATCACATGCAAAGATAATTTTATTTACGCTTTCAGGAGACAGCTCAGATGCTTCCTCAGCTTTGGTTTGTTCCGCTTCTAAAGCTGCGGCTGCTTGGCTTTTCTTCCCCTTCATGGACTGCATTTTTTCAGTTGCGGCAGCGAGGTCTTCTTCGCTTGCTTTTGAAGATTTCAGGATCACTGCTGATACGATGAACGAAACAGCCGCAGCGACCAATACACCCGCCAATACGCCGAAGTAGCCGCCTCTTGGCGTCATCGCCATCAATGCGATAATGCTTCCCGGTGACGATGCTGCGACAAGTCCGGCATTAAAGATCGTGAACGTTAAGAGTCCGCTTGCTCCGCCGGCAATAGCTGCCAGAATCAGGGCCGGTTTCATCAAAATGTACGGGAAGTAAATCTCGTGAATCCCGCCGAAGAAATGAATGATCGCCGCTCCGGGAGCCGTTGATTTTGAAGAACCTTTACCAAAGAACATGTACGCCAGCAAAATGCCGAGTCCCGGTCCAGGGTTGGCTTCTACTAAAAACAGAATTGATTTTCCCGTTTGGGCTGCCTGCTCGATTCCGATCGGGCTTAAGATTCCATGGTTAATGGCGTTGTTTAGGAACAACACTTTCGCCGGTTCCACAAAAACGCTGGCTACAGGCAGTAAATTAGCGTGTACAATAACTTCCACACCGGCCGCCAGCAATTTGTTTAACGTCAGGACAACTGGGCCGATGGCGTAAAACGCGAGAATCGTTAAAGCCGCGCCGACAATCCCTGCCGTAAAGTTGTTGATGAGCATTTCAAAGCCTTGTTTGACTTTATCCTTGAACAATTTATCCGTCTGTTTAATGAGGTATCCGCCAAGCGGCCCCATGATCATTGCACCTAAAAACATTGGAATATCCGACCCGACAATCACCCCGATTGCCGCTGTTGCCCCGACGACTCCGCCGCGGTGGTCGTAAATCATTTTTCCGCCTGTATACGCTATCAAAAGCGGCAGTAAATATGTGATCATCGGGCTGACAAGTGTATTCAGCTGTTCATTCGGAAACCATCCCGCCGGAATAAACAGCGCTGTAATGATGCCCCACGCGATAAACGCGCCGATATTCGGCATGATCATTCCGCTCAAATAACTGCCGAAGCGCTGCACTTTCACTTTCATGCCGCCTTGCTGCTGTTCTTGCTGCATATATAAACCCTCCCTGTTTTGTTTGTCGCTGTAAGATATAAAAAGATGTTCAGAGAATTATGCTTCCCTTTGACTCTATGTTAAAACGCTTACAGTCCCTATACAATTGAAAGTAAAGAGGACTTTGGCACAAGGGTGTGACAATTTTTTAAAAATAAAAAGACCCCTGATATCAGGAGCCTTTTCTCTTTCCTCTATAAATAATGTTTCCGTTTTGAATCACGTACTTGGCGATCATCCGCTCACTCACAATGAAAACGGGATAGGCACACACAAGCGCAAAAACAGCCATCGGCACGTGCTGTACGGCCGGCAGCATTGTGCCTGCCGCATTGCGGAGAAGCAGCAAAAGATAAATGAGCAGCACGATGACTGCTAATGACACCAGCATAATCGGAGCTGATACTTTATATTCATGAAGCCGTTCCCGGCAGTGTCCGCAGCGAAATTGACAAGGCACATTTGATGATCTGACCATGTCGCCTGTCAAAGTTTTGCCGCAGTTCGGGCATCGTGTTTCTTTCATAGGGTATTCCTCACTTTCCATTCCATATGTCTATTATACCAGAGTCCCTTCTGTTTCGTTTTGTTGCTGTTCAACACATTTTCACATTTTTTATCATCAGCTTACTTGTCTCTGTCTCTAAAATCCTCTACGCTTAAATAGATCTTATTTGGAGGGGATGTATGAATGCTTCCGATTAATAGACAGCAACACATCCTGAAGTGGCTGAAAGAAGAAGGCGCGCTCAGAATTTCTGATATCAGCGCAAGGTTCGGTGTTTCAGAAATGACAGTATACAGAGATGTCAATCAGCTTGTTCAGTCAAATCAGGTCATTAAAACAGCCGGCGGCATCACGCTCCCAGCCCGAACACCTCAAGCGGATCATATGTGCAGCTATTGTCTGAAGCCGGTCAATCAAGCCCATTCGGTTCAGCTGATTACGGTAAACCAAGACATTGAACAGCTATGCTGCGCACATTGTGCGTTTTTGCGGTACGCAGATAAAACGGAAGAGGTTTCACACTTGATTTGCAGAGATTTTCTGTTACACACAACAGTCAGTGCCGGTTCGGCTTATTTCGTCGTAAATGCTGAACTAAACCTGCACTGCTGCCAGCCTCAGGCGATTCCGTTTGCGACACTCGACCATGCCGAACGGTTTCGAAAAGGATTCGGCGGAGCCGTCCGCACCTTCGACCAGGCGCTGGAAGACATGCTTCAAGACAGAAAAAAACGCTGCACCTGCACCAAGAAATAACACAACATATACAGCGGAAGGTGGTGTCTGAGTGATGAAGCGAAACAGATGGTGGATCATCCTTCTGCTTTTTCTTGTTTTCCTGCCGAAAACAAGCTTTGCTCACGCCTATATTGTCAAATCTTCACCTGGTGAAAACAGCGAATTAAAAAGCGCCCCTTCACAGGTGGAAATCGAATTTAATGAACCGGTTGAAGAAGGATTTCATTACATTAAAGTCTATAATTCAAACGGCGATCGGGTGGATACAGATAAGACTGAAATCAAAAAAGATAATCATCACATCATGACAGTGAAGCTGAAAAAGAATCTGCCGCATGATGTGTACAGAGCGGAATGGAATGCCGTGTCCGCGGACGGGCATCCGGTTTCCGGCGTCATTCCGTTCAGCATCGGGAAAGCGGACGGCGGATTCAGCAGCCAAAAAGCCGCCGGTTCAGCGCTGAATCCGGCAACAGCCGCAGACCGCGCGATTCTGTATACAGCCTTATCTCTGTTTATCGGGACGGTTTTCTTCCATCTCTTCTGGTATAAAGGAGATCCAGAACAACTCGCCAAACGGACGAGACGTATCCTGATCGTCTCGATCACTGCATTGGGGCTGGTGCTTTTGCTTCAGCTTCCCATTCAGACAAAAGCGAACGCGGGCGGCGGCTGGGGCAGCGCCTTCCAGCCGGGCTACATCAGAGAAACTCTGTTTGAGACAGCAGGCGGCACCATTTGGATCATACAGGCCCTGTTGTACGTGCTGCTTGCACTGTCTGCGATCCCTGTGATACGCAAAAAACGCTTTTCGTCCTTTGGCTATTGGACAGCGCCGCTCATTTTCTTTTTCGGCCTCCTGCTTGCCAAAGCGTTTACCGGACATGCTGCTGTCGTTGAAGAAAAAGCGGTCGGCATTTTGATGGATTTCCTTCATTTATCTTCCGCTTCCATCTGGGTTGGCGGAATAGCAGCACTCGTTTTGCTGCTCGCAAAAGAATGGAGGCAGCCTGACAAAACGCTCGCATGGGAAACGGTAAGCCGGTTCTCCCCATGGGCGCTTACTGCAGTCGGCGTCATTTTGTTTTCAGGCTTGCTCAATGGATTTTTCATCATTCGATCAATGGATTCGCTGTTCCATACAGCGTACGGCCAAGCTCTTATAGTAAAAAGCGGACTGTTTGTGTTGATGCTGGTCTTAGGCGCGCTTCATTTTCTGCTCACCAGAAAGCAGCGCCGCACAGGAATCAGCCGAACGCTCAAAATGGAATGGGCAATCGGCATCGCTGTATTGATCACAGCGGCCGTGTTTACAAGCCTGCCAAGCCCGCCTGAGCCGGCGCCGGAACCGTTCTTCCAAACGAAAGCGATTGAGAACGGACAAAGCGTGTCTCTCAGCATCAGCCCGAACCAACCAGGGAAAAACGAATTTGAGCTGCGGGTCACTGACCATAACGGCGAACCGGTGAAAAACATCCAGCAAATCACGTTAACCATTTATAAAACAGGCCTGTCAGGCAGAGAAAACAAAAGCACGTTTCAATTAAAAGAGAAAACAAAAGGCGTCTTTCAGGATGAAAACCTATCCATTAATGAAAAGGGAAACTGGAAGATCAAAGTCCACGGGCTGACCGGAGACTTTAACGAAATCAATATCATGTTTACAAAGACCCATTAAAGGAGTGTTTGAATTGTTGAAGAAAATTGCATTCACACTATGTCCGGCTATCGTTGGCTCTCTCTTATTCTTTACGGCCCCTGCCAGTGCGCACGTTACGGTAAAGCCTGCTGAATCCGCTGCAGGCTCTTGGGAAACTTATACGATGAAGGTTCCTTCTGAGAAAAATCAGCCGACAACAAAGGTTGTCCTCAAAATGCCGAAGGATGTTGAATTCCAGCAATACGAGCCAATTCCGGGCTGGAAGGTATCCACCCAGAAACACGACGACAAATCAGTGTCCGTGACGTGGGAAGCGACTGACGGCGGCATTCAGGAAGGACAGTTCCAGCGGTTTACCTTTGTTGCCAAAAACCCTGACAAAGCGGAGGAAGCAGCTTGGGACGCATACCAATATTACAAAGACGGCAGCATTGTCGAGTGGACAGGTGACGAGGATGCGGATACGCCTCATTCCATTACAAACATCACCGCTGCAAAGCAAGTGACAGATGAGCACGGTGCTACGAAAACAGAGGACGATTCCAAAGAATCGGGCTCTTCTGCTCTGGACATCACAGCGATTGTGCTGTCTGCGGCAGCCATTATTTTATCTATAGCAGCGCTTGTAAAGAAAAAGCGTGCGTAATAAAAAAGCGATCCAGATGTCATGTCTGGGTCGCTTTTTTTGTTTAACCGCGTCCTGCTTGGAATGAAGGATATTGTGTCATACCGCCGTCCGCGAATAACGTGATGCCTGTGACGTAGCTGGCTTCCTTCGAAGCAAGCCAGGCTGCTACTGCGGCGACCTCCTCCGGTTCGCCGATATATCCCATTGGAATCATGCTTTCTACATCAGCTTTCTGTTTAGGGTCAGCGAATTTTTCAGCATTGATTGGCGTGTTGATCGCACCTGGCCCAATATTATTGACGCGAATGCCCTTCGGCGCGTATTCCAACGCCAATGTTTCTGTCATCAACTTTATCCCGCCTTTACTTGCCGCATAGTGGACAAATAACGGCCAAGGAATCACTTCGTGCACACTGGACATGTTGATGACATTTCCCTTGATATCATTTTCTACGAAATATTTAATCGCTTCACGGCTTCCTAAAAAGGCGCCCGTTAAGTTCGTGCTGATGACTTTATCCCAATCCTTCAACGGCATTTCGTGAGATGGCACAGGATTTTCAAGTCCCGCATTATTAATCATAATATCGAGTGTGCCGAACTCTTTAATGGCAGTTTGCACAATATTTTTTACATCTTCCTCTTTCGTGACATCTCCTTGGACGATAACTGCTTCACCGCCCGCCTTGATGACCTCTTCTTTTACCTCGTTTGGATCCTGTTTATCACTATAATAGTTGATAACCACTTTTGCCTGCTCCTTGCCGAAGCGAAGGGCCATGGCTTTCCCAAGACCTGATGCAGCGCCTGTAATGGCGACGACTTTTCCTTTTAAATCTGGATACATATACATCCTCCTCAATTGTTATGAATTCGTTTTGGCGATTCCTAAAAATACAGCGGCCGCAATAATCAGTGCAATCCCTATGGCAATCGCAATAAGCTGGCGTTTTGTTTTCTTTTCACGCAGGATGAAAATGCCGCCGAGCGTTGAAATGACAATTCCCATTTGAGAGAGAGAAAAGCTTGTTGCGACACCGACTCTCGGCTGAGAAATAAACAAAAACATATTTCCGCCTGCCCAGATTAATCCTGGGAGAATATTTCTGATCGCATATTTGTTAAAGGGTTTGTGTCTATAGGTTAAAACTAACCCCCCAACCACCATGCCAATCGCCTGTGGCAGCAGCGCGGACCAGCCGGACACATTGAACAATCTAGCCACGACGACATAAACCAAATAACCAAGAGTCGAGACAAGGAGAATCAAAATGCCCTTTTTCAAGTTGCTTGGCTCGCCCTCTGTTTTATCCTTCTTATCTTCCAAAGATGTGAGAATGATTCCCACAATGATAAAGATCAGAGCGAGAATGCCAAGCGTAATCGCAATCGGTGTTGACCATTCGCGGAACACGATCACACCGAACAACGATGTGGAAACGAGCTGCATTCCTGTGGAAATCGGCATTGTTTTAGATACACCCATCAATTCAATGCTTTTCAGCTGGTTGGCCTGCCCAAGTGACCAAAATAAGCCGGATACGATTCCAACAATAAAAATCCGCAGTGACAGAACGGGCTGAACAAAAAAGTAAATAACGATAGAAACAATGAGCGCCCCGATCGTCGTTCCCAGTGTCTGGCTGTACGGCCCGCCGCCTAATTTCACATTGAAGAGAACAATGCTCCCCCAAAACAAAGCCGGGAGAAGAGCCAATAATAAATCCATTGTTGGGGAACCTTCTTTCAAAATGTATTTGCTGTTATTTTGTCTGGAATGGCTGGGTTTATTCGCCGGAACAGCAAAAAGAGCTGCCGGAAGATCCGGCAACTCTCAGGAGCTTGCATTCTTTTACAAACCGATGGACATATATTTTGTTTCAAGATAAGGCTCGATGCCTTCCGAACCGCCTTCGCGGCCGATGCCGCTTTCTTTCATTCCGCCGAATGGCGCTTGAACCGCTGATGGTCCGCCGTCATTCCAGCCGATAATCCCGTACTCAAGGTTTTCGGAAATATAGATGCCGCGGCGGTAGTTTTCTGTGAAGAAGTAAGCAGCCAGGCCGTACGGTGTATCGTTGGCAAGCTGAATCGCTTCATCAATATCAGAAAACGTGACGATCGGTGCAACCGGGCCGAATGTTTCCTCATGCATGATATTCATGGACGTATCGACATCTGCGAGTACTGTCGGGTTGACGAAGTAGCAGCCTTTGTCATCGTTTCGGTCATACGTGCCCCCAGCGAGAACTTTCGCACCTTTTTCAACCGCATCATCAATTTGGCTGACAATTTTTTCGAAGCCTCTTTTGTTGATAATCGGGCCGACATTGACGCCTTCTTCAAGTCCATTTCCGACTTTTAGCTTAGACACTTGCTCGCTCAGTTTCGCCGCAAATTCATCTTTGATGGATTCATGGACGATCAGGCGGTTCGCACATACGCATGTTTGGCCCGCGTTTCGGTATTTAGACACCATCGCCTGTTCAACGGCAAGGTCTATATTTGCATCTTCATCCACGATCAGCGGGGCATGTCCGCCGAGCTCCATGGAAACATGTTTCACGGTGTCCGCACTATTTTTCATGAGGATTTTCCCTACCGGCGTTGATCCTGTGAACGTGATTTTGCGGATTTTCGGACTGCCTGTGAACACATTTCCAATTTCTTCTCCATCGCCGATGACTACCTGAAGAACGTCCTTCGGAATGCCCGCTTCATATGCGAGGCGCGCAAGCTCATAGGCAGACAGCGGTGTGTCCGGCGCCGGCTTGATGATAAACGTACAGCCGGCAGCAAGAGCAGGTGCCGCTTTGCGTGTAATCATCGCATTCGGGAAATTCCAAGGCGTGATGGCAGCAACAGGGCCGACTGGCTGGCGTGTGACGACAATTCGTTTACCGGTTGTCGGAGCAGGCACAGTTCTTCCGTACACACGCTTCGCTTCCTCTGCAAACCATTCGATATAGCCTGCGCCGTACAGGACCTCGCCGACCGCTTCCTGATACGGTTTTCCGTTTTCCTTTGTAATTAAATCTGCAAGTTCTTCTTTATGTTCAACAATCAGCTCATACCATTTTTTCAAAAGAGACGCTCTTTCGTTCGCTGATGTTTTAGACCACGTTTTAAACGCTTGATGTGAACGTTCAATGGCTTCTTCTACTTCTTTGGCTGATTGCTGAGGAATCGTTTTGATCTCCTCGCCCGTAGCCGGGTTGTAGACCGTTAATTGATCTGGCATATTGAACATTCCTTTCTTTTCATGATTACTTAAAATGATAGCAGACCCAGCCGTTTTCTTTCCAATAATTAAGCTCGCAGGCCCGCCTCCAAGATGCTGAGTCCTTCATTCAGAAGGCTGTCTGAGATGACGAGCGGCGTCAGAAAGCGGATGATATTGCCATTAATTCCCGCAGTCAGCAAAAGCAATCCGTTTTGATTCGCATACGACGCGATTGCTGCCGCTTTCGCTTTATCAGGCTCACGCGTGTCAGGATCCTTGACGATTTCGATTGCGGCCATTGCTCCGAGTCTGCGGATGTCACCGATGAACGGGAATTCTTGTTTCCACTCATACGCCTTGTTTTCAATCGTTTTGCCAATTTTTTCAGAACGCTCATTCAGCCCTTCTTCTTCAATAATATCCAAGACAGCCAAAGCCGCCGCGCACCCGAGCGGGCTGCCGGCATACGTGCCGCCCAGCTCCCCTGGCGCTGCTGCATCAAGCATTTCCGCACGGCCGATCACACCGCTTAACGGCAATCCCGCTGCAAGTGATTTAGAAATCGTGATCAGATCAGGAACAACATCAAAATGTTCAATTGCGAAATAGGTGCCTGTTCTGGCAAAACCCGTTTGAATTTCATCAGCCACAAAAACAATGCCGTGTTCTTTGCAAAAAGATGCGACATGCTGCACAAATCGTTTCGAAGGAATAATAAAGCCGCCTTCTCCCTGTACAGGCTCCATCACGACACATGCGACCGTTTCCGGCGCGACTGATGCGATGAAGAAATCATTGAACGCTTGGATGATCATGTCATCATAGCTTTCATCACTCATGCCGGCCGGCTTCTGATAATAATAGGGGAATGGTGCTTGATAAACCTCTGACGCAAAAGGTCCGAAGCCGAATTTATAAGGTTTTACCTTGCTCGTCATGCTCATCGTCATATTCGTGCGCCCATGAAACCCGCGTGTAAACGAGACAACCCCTTGGCGCTTTGTATACTTTCTGGCAATTTTTACAGCGTTTTCGACCGCTTCCGCTCCTGAGTTCAGAAAGATCGCTTTTTTCTCATGGCCGCCCGGTGCAATGCCGCACAGTTTTTCCGCTAATTCGATATAAGACGGGTACATCATGACATTGAAACCCGGGTGAATCAGCTCCTCCGCCTGCCGCTTCACAGCCTTAACGACCTTCGGATGCGAGTGTCCGACATTTAACGTTCCGATGGCGCCTGCAAAATCAATAAATCTCCGGCCATCCAAATCGTACAGCTCAGCCCCTACTCCTTTTACCGCCAGACTGCGATTGCCGTTGCTCACACCTTTGGACACGAATTGATCCCGTTTTTGCTGCCACTGGGCAGTCGTGATGCTTGCTGTTGTTTGACTCATGTGTATGTCCCCCTGTCGCTATTTTCTTACCATTCTGACTTCTCTTTGGTATGATGAAAAGTACCAATTATAACTTTTTGATGGTACCAGAAGGAGAAACTGCAAATGGACATCACAATCACACTCGATCGCTCAGAACAAGCCGATTATATCTATCAGCAAATTTATCAAAAGTTGAAAAAAGAAATTCTCAGCCGCAATCTGCTGCCACACTCGAAGGTTCCCTCCAAGAGAGAGCTGGCTGAGAAGCTGAAGGTCAGCGTAAACTCAGTGAATTCAGCCTATCAGCAGCTTCTGGCTGAGGGATATTTGTACGCCATTGAGCGAAAAGGGTTTTTCGTGGAGAAGCTCGACATGTTTTCTGCCGAGGAGCACCCCCCATTTTCATTGGCGGATGACCTGAAAGAGGTTCACATCGATCAAAGCAATTGGATTTCGTTTTCACACATGAGTGTCGATACAGACCATTTTCCGATCAAAAGCTGGTTTCGCTGCGAGCAAAAAGCGGCCTCACGCTCATATCGAACACTTGGCGATATGTCGCATCCACAAGGGATCTATGGGGTGCGCGCGGCCATTACCAGGCTCATTTCCCTGACGCGGGGCGTAAAATGCCGGCCGGAACAAATCGTCATAGGGGCAGGCACACAGGTGCTTATGCAGCTATTGACTGAGCTTTTGCCTAAGGAGGCGGTGTATGCGATGGAGGAACCCGGTTACAGGCGCATGTACCAGCTTTTAAAAAATGCCGGAAAAAAGGTGAAGACCATCATGCTGGATGAAAAAGGCATGTCGATTGTTGAAATCAGCAGACAGCAGCCTGATGTACTGGTGACGACTCCGTCGCATCAATTTCCGGCCGGAACGATTATGCCTGTATCCAGAAGAATTCAGCTGCTGAACTGGGCAGCCGAAAAGCCGCACCGCTATATTATTGAAGACGATTATGATAGTGAATTTACATATGATGTAGACAGTATTCCAGCGTTGCAAAGCCTTGACCGTTTTCAAAATGTCATCTATATGGGCACCTTTTCAAAGTCCCTTCTCCCTGGCTTGCGGATCAGCTATATGGTTTTGCCGCCTGAGCTATTGAGGACATACAAACAGCGAGGCTATGATTTGCAGACATGCTCGTCTCTTGCGCAGCTCACCCTGCATGAATTTATCGAGTCCGGAGAATATCAGAAGCATATAAAAAAAATGAAGCAGCATTATAAAGAAAAGAGAGAGCGCCTGATCGCCGCTTTAGAAACAGAGTTCAGCGGAGAGGTTACCGTAAAGGGGGCAAATGCGGGACTGCATTTTGTTACCGAATTTGAAACCAGCCGCACCGAACAAGACATCCTGGCACATGCCGCCGGCCAGCAGCTTGAAATCTTCGGAATGAGCCGGTTTGATTTGAAGGAAAAAAGAAGGCAAACAGGCAGGCCCGCTCTCATTATCGGATTCGCCCGGCTTAAGGAAGAAGACATTCAGGAGGGTGTCGAGAGGCTTTCCCGTGCTGTTTACGGACATAAAAAAATCCCCGGTACAGGGGATTGATTCACCAGCGGTCCTGGTCCACATTCAGCACGGCTTCAAGCAGGCCCGGAAATGCCTTTTCGAGGTCTTCAGCGCGAAGCGAATAATACCGGCGCTTTCCTTCTATACGAACTTGAGCGATGCCTGATTCTCTCAATACTTTAAAATGATGTGACAAGGTCGATTTGGCAACCTGTACATCCGCACAGGTGCCGCACGTTTTTTCTTTCGCTCCAGCTAATTGCTTTACGAGCTCTAAACGAAGCGGATCACTCAGTGCGTGAAGGACCTTTGTCAGCTGCAACGTTTCTGTTTCTGGATGGTTTGGAATGTTCATGACACAAATGTATCACACAACAATTAGAATGACAATTTTACTATTTAAGGGTTTTTCCTTTACCTCATTTTGATTACATGTTACAGTTAGTTCGATGAAATTCGAACAATAAATTCAGCATAACGATGGAGGAGATTGACATGATCGTATTACAAGCTTACATCAAAGTAAAACCAGAAAAACGCGAGGAATTTTTGAGCGAGGCGCAATCGCTTGTTCAGCATTCAAGAGCTGAGGAAGGCAACGCGCAATATGACCTATTTGAAAAAGTAGGCGAAGAAAATACATTTGTAATGCTCGAACAATGGAAAGATGAAGCGGCGATGAAATTCCACAATGAAACCGCGCATTTCCAAGGATTTGTAGCAAAAGGAAAAGAACTGCTGAGCGCTCCTCTTGATGTTGTCCGCACAGAGCTTAGCGAGTAAGGAAAGGGTGTCCCATATGAATGAAGTCATCAAATCATTAACAGACCACCGCTCGATTCGCAGCTATACAGATGAACCTGTAGCTCAGGAACAATTAGACCAAATCATTCAAGCGGTGCAATCTGCCCCAACTTCTATCAACGGGCAGCAAGTGACTGTGATCACAGTACAGGATAAAGAGCGCAAAAAGAAAATCTCCGAGCTGGCAGGCGGACAGCCTTGGATTGACCAGGCTCCTGTTTTCTTGCTGTTCTGCGCAGACTTCAACCGCGCCAAAATCGCGCTTGAAGATCTGAATGATTTCAAAATGGAGATCACAAATGGCTTAGAGTCTGTTCTTGTCGGTGCTGTAGACGCTGGTATCGCCCTCGGCACAGCGACAGCAGCGGCTGAATCACTTGGATTTGGCACGGTTCCGATCGGTGCGGTTCGCGGAAACCCTCAAGAGCTGATCGAACTGCTTGAGCTTCCGAAATACGTGTTCCCTGTATCCGGCCTTGTCATCGGCCATCCAGCTGACCGTTCAGCGAAAAAACCGCGCCTTCCGAAGGAAGCAGTCAATCATCAGGAAACATATTTGAATCAAGATGAGCTGACTTCTCACATTCAGGCATATGATGAGCAAATGTCTGAATATATGAATAAGCGGACAAACGGTAAAGAAACAAGAAATTGGTCACAAGGCATCGCTTCCTATTATGAGCGGCTGTACTATCCGCACATCCGTGAAATGCTTGAGAAACAAGGATTTAAAGTTGAAAAATAAGCCTCACCCGGCCTGTCGGATTTTCCGGCAGGCCTTTCGATTGTCCGGTTAAAATCCATTGACTTCTATTTAGTTTATTTGGTAAAATTTTTTCATTGTTACTCATTGGTTTTCTGTGAACCAATGGGTTTTCTAATGTTCAAGAAAGAAGGAAGCCATGAGATGCTTGATAAAAAAACAGATATCTTGTTAGCTGCGCGAAAGCTTTTTTCGGAAAAGGATTTTATGTCGGTTTCCATGCAGGCGATCGCAGAAGAATGTAAGATGTCAAAAGCTTCGATATATAAGCTGTTTCAATCTAAGGAAGATCTGCTTTTGGAGCTGCTGTCATTTAACCAGAAACAAATGGTGGCCGCGGCCTCAAGACTTCAGGAGAATACCGCCCTGACACCGGAGGAGCGTTTGACGCAAAAGGTCAAAATGGAGCTGGAAGGCTTCAGGCGGAATCAGCAGTTTTTCAATATGCTGACCTACGGAAATCCCAAGCTTCATAATAACCGGGTTAAACAGCATATCCATCAGACCAGGTCAACGATTATTTGCTGGCACCGTGATTCGCTGATCCAGGCGTATGGAGAAAGCATTCTTCCGTTTGTGTGGGATCTGGTCATCATTCTTCACGGCATGATGCGTGAGTTTTTAATGCTGATCAAAATAGAGGAAAAACCGCTTGAGCTTGACCCGATCGCAGAGTTTATCATCAGCACCCTCAATCAGATTGTCAAAAACAAGGAAACCCGGCAGTCTCTCCTTCCGCCCGAAGCCATCGAGCTTTACATTCATTCAGCATCCTCCTACAAGCCAAAGGATAAATCAGCCCTATTGTCGGAAAGCCTGAAGGAATTACATAATGGCATCTCTTCCCTGCCCGCCGCAGACTTTGACGTAGATGAACTGACATCCGCAGCCGCCATGCTGGAGGAAGAAGCGAAGAAGGAAGAACCCCGCGCTTTTTTGCTCAAATCACTGATTGGCTATCTGGAACAAACCGGTGTTTTAACACAGCCCGTTTCGATGTTAAAAACACTGTTAATTACTTAAAGAAAAGAAGGGATATGTATTGGACAAAAGTATCGAACCAAAACCTTTTAACCGTTCTGTCATTGTCGGCATTTTATTAGCCGGGGCGTTTGTCGCGATTTTGAATCAAACGCTGTTAATTACTGCACTTCCCCATATTATGAGGGATTTCAATGTAGATGCCAACCAAGCGCAATGGCTGACAACTTCATTTATGTTAACCAACGGGATTTTAATTCCGATTACCGCGTTTTTAATTGAGAAATTCACGAGCAGGACGCTGCTTATCACAGCAATGAGCATTTTCACTGCCGGAACAATTGTCGGGGCATTCGCGCCGAACTTCCCGGTTCTGCTTACAGCACGTATCATTCAAGCGGCCGGGGCCGGCATTATGATGCCGCTCATGCAGACCGTATTCCTGACGATCTTTCCGATTGAAAAGCGCGGCCAGGCTATGGGTATGGTCGGATTGGTCATCTCGTTCGCGCCTGCGATCGGACCGACTCTTTCCGGATGGGCAGTCGAAGCTTTCTCTTGGAGATCATTGTTTTATATCATTCTTCCGTTTGCTGTGATTGATTTAATTCTTGCCAGCATCCTGATGAAGAACGTGACGACTTTAAGAAAAACTAAGATTGATATTTTATCAGTGATCCTTTCGACATTTGGATTCGGCGGCCTTCTGTACGGCTTCTCAAGCGTCGGCTCTTACGGCTGGACCAGTTCAACCGTCTTGATTTCATTGCTGGTGGGTGTCATCGCATTGCTCCTGTTCATCACAAGACAAATGAAGCTTGAAAAACCGATGCTGGAATTCCGCGTATTTACATTTGGTGTCTTCAGCTTAACAACCCTGCTGGGAACACTTGTCTTTGCCTTATTGATCGGTACGGAAACCATCCTGCCGCTTTATACACAAACCGTCAGAGACGTTACAGCCTTTGATACAGGTCTTATGCTTCTTCCAGGAGCCATTGTGATGGGCTTCATGTCACCGATTATCGGAAGAATTTTTGACCGTGTCGGCGGAAGAGGCCTCGCGATTGCAGGTTTCTGTATCATCTTCCTGACATCACTGCCGTTTATGCAGCTGACTGACCATACGTCACTCGCTTGGATTGTCGTTTTATACACCGTTCGTCTCTTAGGTACCGCTATGATCATGATGCCGGTGACGACAGCCGGAATCAACGCGCTGCCGCGCCACCTGATCCCGCACGGAACAGCGATGAACAATACGATTCGCCAAGTCGGCGGCTCAATCGGAACTGCACTATTGGTATCCGTCATGAGCAACCAGGCGGCTCACGCAGGCACGACAAATGTGAAGCATGCCGCCCTGCACGGCATGAACGCCGCATTTATCGTGGCAGCCTGCATTGCGCTTGCCGGCTTCCTTCTATCCTTTACATTAAAGAAACCTCAGCGCCCTGCCGAACAGCAGCCTGCACGCTGATCCATAAAAAAAGAGCCCCGCTTTTAAGCGGAGGCTCTTTTTTGTTTACTTCTCTAAACCGTCTTTCACTTCTTTAATCATTTGCGTCATAGACTCAAGTCCGCCTCCTGATAAGTACCAAGTAGCAGAATCAAGGTAGACGACATGATCATTTTTCACTGCGTTTACGTTTTTCACATAATCATTTTCAACGACTTGTTTAGTAGATGATGTTTCACCGATCGCTGTACCGCGGTCAATGACAAACAGGTAATCCGGGTTTGTTTTTGAAATGTACTCGTAAGAAACACTTTGTCCGTGAGTAGACGCTTTGATGTTTTTATCAGCCGGTGTTACGCCGAATACGTCATGGATCAGGCCGTATCTTGATTTAGAACCGAACGCGCTGATTTTTCCGTCGTTCGCCATAATGACAAGACCGTTTTTGTTAAGCTTTTCAGCTTTTTTCTTAAGATCCGCAATTGAATGATCAATTGTTGCGAGTTCATCTTTCACTTCGTCTTCTTTATCAAAGATCTTACCGATGGTTTCTGCGTCTGATTTAAATGATTCCATGTATTTCGCTGTGTCTACGCCAAGGTAAATCGTCGGTGCAATTTCAGAGAATTCTTTGTAAGACTCAGATTGTCTTCCTGAAATAATGATCAGATCAGGGTCTAAATCCGCCACTTTTTCGAAGTCTGGTTCTTTTAAGCTTCCTACATCAGCATATTTGTCATCCTTGAATTTAGACAGATACTTTGGAAGGGCTTGTTTCGGCAAGCCTGCGACTTTATCATCAAGACCGAGTTTATCTAACGTGTCTAAGCTTCCAAAATCAAATACAACAACTTTTTTAGGGTTCTTTGGTACTTTTGTGCCGTTTTTATCCAGCTGGTGTTTCACTGTGATTTGTTCATTCTTTGAATCAGAACCTTTGCTGCTGCTTGTGCTTTGGTTTCCACATGCAGAAATGACAACTGCCGTCACCAAAGCGATGAATAGTAATGCGAACTTTTTCATGCTCTTCACCTCTTCTATATATTAAGAAAAATAAACACCTATTCTTTGATTATCAATCGTCTGAATCGGGATAGTCATATCATAGATTTCCTCAAGCACAGAGGTTTCTATCATGTCTTCAGGCGGCCCCTCTTTTACGATTCGGCCGTTTTTCAAAGCTACGATATGGTCCGAATAGACAGAAGCAAAATTGATATCGTGAATGACGATCACGATCGTTTTTCCAAGCTCCTCTACCAATCGTTTCAGCAATTTCATAATTTCAACTGAATGTTTCATATCCAGATTGTTCAGCGGCTCATCCAGAAAGATATAATCTGTGTCTTGGGCAATGACCATTGCGATAAACGCCCTTTGGCACTGTCCGCCGCTCAGCTGATCCAGGTATTTGTCCTGAATGTCTTCAAGCTTCATGTAGCCTAGCGCCTGGTTGATATGAACCCAGTCTTCCTCTGTCAGCCGGCCCTGTGAGTACGGAAATCTGCCGAAGCTGACGAGGTCTTTGATGGTGAGCCTGATATTGATTTGGTTCGCCTGCTTTAAAATGCTCATTTTTTTGGCAAGCTCTTTGCTGTCGCAGGCTCCAATCTCTTGTCCGTCTATGAAAATCTCGCCGGAATCCTTTTTGATCAGGCGGCTCATAATAGACAGCAGCGTGCTTTTGCCGGCGCCGTTAGGACCGATAAACGAGGTAATTTTGCCTTTTGGAATCGTGACTGACGTCTCTTCAAGGACCACTTTCCCGCCATATTGTTTGCTTACATTTTTGACCTCTACCATGATTTATTCTCCTTTAACAGCAAGTAGATAAAATAAATCCCGCCGGCAAAATTAATAATGACGCTCAGCGTCGTTGAGAAGGTAAACACTTTCTCAACCACAAACTGCCCTCCGACCAGCGCAATGATGCTGATGAAAACGGAGCCTGCGATTAAGTATGAATGCTTATACGTTTTCAGGAATTCTCTCGCCAAGTTGACGACAAGAAGGCCTAAGAACATAATCGGCCCGACTAGCGCAGTCGAAACAGAAACAAGGATCGCAACCACGATCAGCATCTGCTTCACCACTTTGTCGTAGTCGATGCCCAAATTCACGGCGTGCTCGCGTCCGAGAGAAAGCACGTCGAAAAACTTTGTAAAACGCCAGACATAAGCGCCTGTCAGCAGGAAGATGATGAACGCGAGCCATAACAAATCCGTATTGATGTTGTTAAAGCTGGCAAACATCTTGTCCTGCACAACTTGGAACTCATTCGGATCAATCAGCATCTGCATAAAGGAAGACAGGCTGCTGAACAACGTGCCAAACACGATTCCGATGAGCAGAAGGAAAAAGATATTTCTCCCCTCTCCCTTGAACATGATCTGATACAGAACAAGGGAAAACAGTATCATCAGCAGAACAGAGATGATAAAGTTGATGTTTTTATTCATGATGACAATATTCGCAGAACCGAACAGAAAGATAATGCCGGTCTGAATCAGCATGTAGAGAGAATCAAGGCCCAAGATGCCCGGCGTCAGGATGCGGTTGTTCGTAATCGTTTGAAAGATCATGGTCGAAAACGCAATCGCTCCCCCAGTCAGCGCAATGGCAGCGACCTTTTTGATTCTTCTCGGCAAGGTGTAATCCCAATTGCCTAAGTCATAAAACAGAAACAAGCCAATACATACGATGGCTAAAACAACGAGCAACGCAATTTTCATCTGGTTACGCATACGCTTTTCTCCTTAACAGCATAAACAGGAAAATGCCGCTGCCGATGATTCCGACCATCAGGCCAATCGAGATTTCGTAAGGGAAGATAATGATTCTGCCCAGTATATCGCAAAAGAGCACAAAAACCGCTCCCAATAGCGCCGTGTGCGGCAGGCTGTTCTTCAGATTGTCTCCTCTGTAAATCGAGACAATATTCGGGATGATTAAACCGAGAAACGGCAACATACCGACAGTCAAAATGACAAGAGACGTGATCAGGGACACGATAATGAGCCCGATGTTCACAACCCGTTTGTACTTCAGGCCGAGGTTGACAGAAAAGCTTTCTCCCATACCGGCCAATGTGAATTTATCCGCATACACATAGGCAATGATAACGAGCGGAATACTCAGATAAAGAAGCTCGTATCTTCCTTTTACCACTAAAGAGAAGTCTCCTTGGAGCCATGATGACACATTCTGGATCAAGTCATATTTATATGCGATAAATGTCGCGATTGAACTGACGATATTCCCGAGCATTAAACCGACAAGCGGAATAAAGATGGTGTCGTTAAACTTGATTCTTTCAAGGATTTTCATAAACAGAAAATTTCCTGCAAGGGCAAAGACGAACGCGACCAGCATTTTCATTAAAGGACTGGTGGATGTGAACAGCAGCAAGGAAATTAAAATGCCGAGCCGAGCCCAATCCATCGTGCCCGCCGTCGTCGGTGACACGAATTTATTTCTGCTGATCTGCTGCATAATCAAACCGCAGATGCTCATGCTTAATCCCGCGATGACAATGCTGATCAATCGCGGCAAACGGCTTGCAAACAGCGTTGACGCCTCTTGTTTGCTTAAATCGAAGAGATCAAGCGGCGACAGATCTTCTACGCCGATAAATACAGATGTGACTGCTAATATGATAAGTAGAATAAATAAGTAACGTAACTTCATGCTGCCTCCTTACATCCTTACAGCAAAAAGAACGTATCTCCTACTCCGCAAGGACTCAAAACAATATGGCCATATAGTAATTGATTATCATTATCATTTACATATTACCATTTTTCTAGTGTTAGTCAATATTCTTTCAAAATATTAACCTAGTCATGTATTTAATTTTACTAATCATTCTAATCATTTTCCATCCCAAATCGTTAGGTTGTTTACCATATTTATCTTCAGAACGCATGTATACGGTCAACACACCTGACATTATTCCTTGTGGAAAATACAAATGTTCACGACAGAAAGAAATTCCCTCTTGATTTACAGGACTGAAAGAGAGATAATAATTACTAAATTTGTGTGAAAATTTTAAACATTAGGAGATGTAAACATGAAGGTCGTTAAATTCGGAGGCAGCTCACTCGCTTCAGGCGCCCAGCTTGAAAAGGTGTTTCACATCGTAACCTCAGACCCGGCACGGAAAGCTGTTGTCGTTTCAGCTCCGGGAAAACGCTATGCTGAGGATACGAAAGTGACTGATCTCTTAATCGCATGTGCAGAACAATATTTGGCATCAGGCAGCGCCCCTGAACTGGCGGAAGCTGTTGTGGAACGGTATGCCCTCATCGCAAATGAGCTTCAGCTAGAGCAAAGCATTATCGAAAAAATCCGCGATGATCTGTTTACGCTTTTAGAAGGAGATAAAAGCAATCCCGAGCAGTATCTTGACGCAGTTAAAGCCAGCGGGGAGGATAATAACGCCAAGCTGATCGCCGCCTATTTCCGCCATAAAGGCGTCAAAGCGGAATATGTCAACCCGAAGGATGCCGGCCTTTTTGTGACAAATGAACCCGGCAACGCGCAAGTACTTCCTGAATCCTATCAAAACCTCTATCGTCTTCGGGAACGTGACGGTCTCATCATTTTTCCCGGTTTTTTCGGATTCAGCGAGGCTGGCGATGTGATCACATTCTCACGGAGCGGTTCTGATATTACCGGCTCGATTCTTGCCAACGGGCTTCAAGCGGATTTATACGAAAACTTTACGGACGTGGACGCAGTGTACTCTGTCAATCCTTCCTACGTTGAGAATCCAAAAGAAATCAGCGAGCTGACATACAGAGAGATGCGAGAGCTTTCCTACGCGGGCTTTTCAGTGTTTCATGATGAAGCGCTCATTCCGGCATTCAGAGCGGGGATTCCTGTTCAGATCAAAAATACGAACAACCCCTCAGCCGAAGGCACCCGCGTCGTCAGCAAGCGGAGTAACACAAACGGGCCTGTCGTCGGCATTGCCAGCGATACCGGTTTTTGCAGCATTTATATCAGCAAGTATCTCATGAACAGAGAAATCGGTTTTGGCCGCAGGGCCCTTCAAATCCTGGAGGAACACGGTTTAACGTATGAGCATGTTCCATCGGGAATTGATGACATGACCATCATCTTTCGGGAGGGTCAAATGGATACCGCCACTGAACGCAGCGTCATTAAACGGATTCAAGAGGATCTGCACGCCGACGAAGTGATTGTCGAGCATCACCTCGCACTGATTATGGTTGTAGGAGAAGCGATGCGCCACAATGTCGGCACAACGGCAAGAGCGGCCAAAGCATTATCAGAGGCAAAGGTGAATATTGAAATGATCAACCAGGGCTCTTCTGAGGTAAGCATGATGTTCGGCGTGAAAGAAGCCGAAGAAAGAAAAGCCGTTCAAGCGTTATACCAGGAATTTTTCGCTGGCGTGCTGATCTCTTAATATACAAAAATAGCGGGCGCAAGCGTCCGCTATTTTTGATACGATCTGAATCATAGCCGAATTGTTCATTTTTTCTCTTGTCCACTCTTATCCCTGCCAAGCTGATCGTTTCTGCATACCTTATAGTATCCTTCATAGGGAGGTGAAGCCTTATGTCAGGATATTCTAACTGCGGCGGTTACGGCAATTCTTTCGCTTTGATCGTTGTATTGTTTATTCTTTTAATTATCGTAGGGACTGCGTTTTTTGGCGGCTTCTAAGCTGCTGACCGTCTCTGCGAGCGCCGTAAGGTCTACATCTTGCGGCGATGTTTTAAAAAAGAAACACCCCTTCTCACGATGAGAAGGGGTGTTGTTTCTTACGTCATTCCTCTTTCCGTCACATGAAAGTCGAGTGCTTCCGCATTAGCAGAAACGCCAGCCGCTGTAAAAATCGCGGCTGCGGCCAAACAAATAACAAACAACTTAGATTTCAATTTCATACAAACCTTCACTCCTTTGTATTTGTTTTCTTGCCTCTTCAACTTGTAGAAAGTAGGAAGCAGACAGTTTAAACCATTTCTGTTCATAGTAATATTTTGCTACTTCTAGGGCTAAATCCTCTATATCAGCGTACATATTTTTATTTTTTAAGTATTGGAAACATCGTTCGATTCCTTCTTCATTGGGCTGATCCTGATATAGGGATTGTAAAAACTCGAATTTTATCGCGTAGTCTGCATCGTCTGTTTCTTTAGCATATTCATAGCCCCGCTTGTGATATGCCGAAGCTTTATCATGTTTTCCCCGCTTATAATAAATCAGGGTGATTAAAAAATATGCTTGCGGCAGCGAATTGATGATCCTGCTGCTTTCAAACGTGGAGACCGCTTTTTCAAAGTAGTCAATAGCAGGGTCAAGAAGGTCTTGATTGTAATAGCATAATCCAAGGTTGTAATATGCTCTTCCGACCAGCTGGGCTTTTTGTTCTGCTTCGGCCATATCGAGCGCCAATTTGAAATGGCGTGCGGCTTGTTCGAAATTCCTTTCATCCATCAGGTTGACCCCGAACACGAAATGGCACTGAATGATTCTCACATTATAGGTTTCCTGCTCCACGTAAATTTCATAGGCGTTTTTTATATTGATCAGTGAAAAGTACGTTTGCTTCATATAATAATAGGCTTCCGCGATTTTAAAATAGAATTCAGCCCGTTCAATATGGTCTGCGACAAAGGAAAGCTTTTTCTCCGCCTGTTTATAATATGTAATGGCAGAAATAAATTCCCGCTTATCAAACTCATACATTCCGCGGAAAAAATTCACATAATAGTCAAGCAGCCCTTTGAGATCTGCCTGGTTGCTGTCAATGTTTCTTGATAATTCAGACAGGCTCGGCTGGTCTTCGATATTTAATTTCTCTAACGGCTCTAGATAATCAAGCATAAGCTGGTGGCGGAATTCCATTAGTGAATAATAAAGCAGCAAGTTGGAATCGTGCTGCATGTGTTTCAGTTCCTGCTGGATTTCAGCTTTTAACACTTCGGCATCCGGTACGCTGAATGTGCGGATATATTTGTACCACTCGTTAATTTTTTGACCGACCGCTGAAGAAGGAATTACCCCGCTCTTCATTCCTTCACCCTCTCCCATCAAAAACTGTTTATGTCATATTTTATCATGTTTACAGACCGTCCCAACCCGAAAAACACGCAATCTTTGTTTCGGGAGCACGCAATAAACCGAAGCGGTATGCAAAAAAAGGCGGATGCATTTGAGATGCCGCCGCCCTGTATATTATTTCTGTTTTGCCGTTAAAGGAAGGCGGATGATGAATTTTGTGCCTTTTCCTTTTTCACTCTTGATTTCTACTGTGCCCTGATGCATTTCAACGAGCTGCTTAACGATGGAGAGACCGAGTCCGTATTCCCCGTATGCCGTGTTCGTTCTTGAAATATCAGCTTTGTAGAACCGCTCCCAAATATGCTCAATATCCTCTTTTGAAATGCCGATTCCCGTATCTTCGATTTCGATAATCGTCTCTTTATATCCTTCTATTCCGCGCAGCCAAATGTCACCGTTTTGCGTAAATTGGATGCTGTTTTTCGTAATGTTGACGAGGATTTGAATGAATCGGTCGTAATCGGCATGAACGATGACGTGATCCTCTACCTGGATCATCAGCTTGTTTTGTTTTTCTTCCGCCTGCTGCTCCAAGTGCTCTTTCACGATTTCAAAAACCTCGATCAGCGGAACATCAAGCTTATTCAAGGTAATTTGCTGGGATCTGATTTTTTCATAATCCAGATTTTCTTTTACGAGCCGCAGCATGCGCTTCGTTTCCTCACTGATAAGCGAGAAGCATTTATCCTTCTTATCCTCAGGAATCGTATGGCTGTTCAGCCCTTCAACCAAACCGTTGATCGTCGTCAGCGGTGTTTTTAATTCATGTGATACGTCTGCGATAAACTGCCTTCTCCGCTTCTCAAGGCGATCGATTTCATCCCTTGATTGCTTTAATTTTTTCGCCATGATATTAAAGTCAGACGCCAGCACGCCAATTTCGTCCCCGTAGCTGTTTTCCAAGTGGATGTCATAATCGCCGGAAGCCACTTTATCCGTCGCTTCTCTCAGCTTTTGGATCCGTTTGACATGGAATTTGGACAGAAGCCAGCTGACGAGAATGGTAATGACGAGCGTGCTGATCACAGCGTAAAACATATAGAGGTTGACTTGATTGACCATCTGTTCAACGCCGCTGATCGGAGAAATCAGTAGAACGGCGCCTTTAAATTCGTTCTGAACAAATATAGGCTGCGCCACAAGGGACACTTCATCATCAAAACGGCCATCTGCCCTGATCATGACAGTCTGCCCTTTTTTCAGCTTATTCCATTCTGATTTCTTCAGCTTTTCCCTTGGTTGATGGTGAAAGCCTTCAGGAAGAAAATAAGGCTGCTGCTCTTCATTAAAGATGATAAACTGTGTCTTTCTTGTGCTTAAAATATCCTGATACGGATACAGTCTGCGCATGTCAACCTGGCCGGCTTGGAATTCGTTTGCGATCTGCACCGCATATGACGTTAATTCCTCTACTTTGTTTTGATAGGCAAACTCTTTTACAAAGTGGGAAAACAGAGAAATGATAATGACAAACGCTAAAATCAAAATGCTGATATGGCTCAGCAGCAGCTGATATAAATATTTAATCTTCATCAAATTTATACCCTACTCCCCACACAGTGTATAGGAAAGACTTGTCTTCGCTGGCAAGCTTTTTCCGCAGCCGTTTAATATGAACGTCAACCGTTCGTTCATCTCCGTAGAACTGATAGCCCCATACCTGCTCAAGCAGCTGTTCTCTGGAGAACACCTGCCGCGGGTTTTGGACAAGGTAATAAAGCAGATCGAATTCCTTCGGCGTGAGGTTTTCTACAGGCTCTCCGTTTAAAAATACTTCTCTCGTCTTCTTATTAATTGTAAAGCATTCCGATTCGATCATATCTTCATCAATGACCGCCTTGCCTGTCGCCTGGTATCTTCTGATGACGGCTTTGATGCGGGCAACCAATGTCAGCGGACTGAACGGCTTTGTGACATAATCGTCCGCTCCCATCTCAAAACCGATGACCTGATCTGATTCAGTGTCTTTGGCAGTCAGCATGATAATCGGCACCGTGCTTGTCTCTCTTATTTTTCTGCAGATGGTCACGCCGTCCATGGATGGAAGCATGATATCCAAAATGATCAGATCCCAACTTTCCTCCGTAAAACGCTGGTATCCCTCTAATCCGTCATGAACGAATTCCGCTTCAAAACCTTCCTTAAAAAAGAACATCTCCGTCATCGTACATACACTAACATTATCTTCTATCATTAATATTTTCATTATATCCTCCGGTTGTTTTGACGCTTTTTTATATATTAGCACCATTTTATACAGAAGGTTTTGTGTTTCACAATTGTTAGTTTTTATTTCATCGACTAGAAATAGATTGTTCATAGTTTTTTCATACCTTTGGACTACTATTAATTTATCAACAAGCGGGTTCGCCCCACAGGCGGTCTTATCAATAAAAATACCTATACGGAGGAACATAAATGAACTTTATCAAACGGGCCTTTTGGAATATGAAGGCTAAAAAGGGAAAAACGTTATTGCAATTATTTGTGTTTACAGTCATATGTGTCTTTGTTCTGTCAGGCCTCACCATCCAGTCCGCAGCACAAAAATCAAGCGAACTGGCCAGACAGGAGCTCGGCGGAAGCGTAACGCTTCAAGTTGACCGCCAAAAGCAAATGGAAAAACAGCAGGACAGCGGAGAAAAACGCAGCTTCGAATCAACACCGATCACAGTGTCTGATGCAAACAAGCTTGCTGCACTTGATCATGTGAAGAGCTACAACTACATCACATCAGCTTCAGCCAACGCGGGAAACTTTGATGCGATTGAAAGCTCAAGCTCTAGTTCAAGTGATTCCAGCTCAAGCAGTTCAAGCTCAAATGCTAAAAACAGCCAAGGCGGCGGACAAGGCGGACCGCAAATGGTTCAAGCCGATCTTTCGATTGAAGGTGTCATCAGCACAGCGTTAGTCGATGATTTCTCTGACGGAGATTCAAAAATCACTGACGGACGCGCAATTACAAAATCTGATGTCGGCAAAAAGGTAACAGTGATTAACGAAACATTAGCGGAAGAAAATGATGTAAGCATTGGAGATTCGATCACAATTGAATCAGCAACAGACGAAGATACAACAGTGAAGCTGAAGATTGTCGGTATCTATAAAACAACGTCTTCAGGCGACGACCAAGCCCAAAATTTCTCTTTCTTAAATCCTTACAACAAGCTTTACACGCCTTACACAGCAACAGCAGCGCTGAAAGGTGACGACTATAAAAATACGATTGACTCAGCTGTTTACTATATGGACGATGCGAAAAATATGGACAGTTTCGTAAAAGCAGCGAAGAAAACATCAATTGACTTCGATACGTACACACTGAATACAAACGATCAGCTTTACCAGCAAATGGTCGGCCCGATTGAAAATGTAGCTTCTTTCTCTAAAAACGTCGTATATCTTGTATCAGTGGCAGGCGCTGTCATTCTCGGCCTGATTGTCATGATGTCAATCAGAGAGCGCAAATATGAGATGGGCGTGTTAATGGCCATCGGTGAAAAACGCTGGAAATTGATCGGACAGTTCTTAACTGAGATTCTGATCGTGGCCGTTATCGCAATCGGCCTTGCATCGGTAACGGGAAATCTAGTCGCGAACCAGCTCGGCAATCAGCTTTTATCCCAGCAGATCAGTTCATCAACTGATTCAACGCAAACCGCAAACGGACAAATGCCTGGCGGCGGTGGCGGCATGGGCGGCGGAATGTTCGGCCACAGCTCAGCAAACGCGAACGTTATCGATTCACTGAACGTCGCGGTTTCTATGAACGACATGCTTGTTCTTGGCGGAATCGGCATCTTAATCGCCATCATTGCAACATTGCTGCCGTCTATTTCAGTACTGCGGCTCCATCCGAAAACGATATTGACAAAACAAGAATAGAAAGAGGCGAAACCTATGAGCTTATTAGAATTTCAACAAGTCGGCTACTGGTATAAAGACAAAAGCCAGCCATTGTTTCAGGATATCAACATCAGCTTTCAAAAAGGAAAATTCTATACAATTGTCGGCACATCAGGGACAGGGAAAACCACTTTCCTGTCTCTGGCAGGCGGACTTGACGCACCAAAAGAAGGAACGATCCTTTACGATGGAAAAGCGGTTTCCAAAATCGGCTTAACAAATTTCAGAAATCAATATGTATCAATTGTCTTTCAGGCGTACAACCTGCTTCCATATATGACGGCTCTGCAGAACGTCACAACCGCCATGGAAATCACAGGTTCTAAAGAAAAGAACAAAGAAGCGTATGCGCTGGAAATGCTGCAGAAGGTTGGCATCAGTGAAAAACAAGCTCGTCAAAAAGTGCTGACATTAAGCGGCGGACAGCAGCAGCGGGTATCGATTACAAGAGCTTTCTGCTGTGACACGGATCTCATCGTAGCTGATGAACCGACTGGAAACCTTGATGAGGATACATCAAAAGAAATCGTGCGGCTCTTTCAAGATCTGGCGCACAAGGAAAATAAATGCGTCATCATGGTAACGCACGATGAGCAAATTGCAAAAGTATCAGACATCAACATCAGGCTTTCAAGAGGAAGCTTTACTGTGAAGGAAAACGTCGCAGTCGTATAACAAAAGCGCGCCTCTGCCAGTGCAGACAGGGGCGCAACCTATATCCCCCTTTTATATAGAAGTGAACATAAAAAGAGCGGTGGCTGCATCCCCCCGCTCTTTTTATTGTTTCTTTTTTTCTGATCCCTTTGATTTCTCTCTTCGCTTCTTTTTCCAAACGGCTATTATAAACAAGAAAAGCGGAAATAAAAGCTGAAAGGGCAAATGAATATACAGCGGCACCACCTTCAGGCCTTCGTTCAGATGCTCCGAAAAATTAGTCGCGATGGTAATGGAAAGGATTAAGATACCCAGTCCCATCGGATATGCCAATTGAGAAGGGTTCTTTTCCTTAAAGAGCGTGGACGCGCCCACCACCACTGCGTATAAGTAGAGGCTGACCTTGAAGAAACCGCCGATGATCAGCGCCAGCATAAAAAAGACATCGAGACGGTCTAGAAATTCTTCAACCTTAATCGTCTGAATCGTACTTAAAAGCGGAAACTGGGATCTGAGTGTAAGATCAACATCAAGCACGCTAATATTAATCGCCACGGTAAGCGCCACAACCAATCCGCTGATGGCTATGGCAGCCATTCCCACTTTCTTTACATCTTTTCGGTCATTAAGATTAGGGAATATCATCACAAATAAAACAACTTCACCAAACGGAACGTACATGGTCTGTGTGAAAACAGAGTGAATGACAGGAACAATGCCGTCTTCTAAAACCGGTTTTAAATTCTGCGTATCTATGGAACCCGAGACAATAATCAGCACAAGGCCGAGAGCGCCCAGTAAATACATGGCTCCGAAAAGAAGCTCAGCCGCACGTGCGAGCACTTCAATTCCTTTTCTGACGGCATATATGCTAACAATCATTAATAAAGCGTTCACAATCAGAATCGGTGTATCATGATAAGCAAACGTCAACAGCATTTCCCCAAAATCCCGCAGCACCCGTGCTGCAATATAGGCAAAGTACAGGATATACAGAAATGAAAACAGCCAGCTCAGCTTGGTTCCGAGCATATCATCCATATATTCTTTCGGTGAAGATTCGGGGTAACATTGATAAATGCCTTGATACAAATAGTAAAGAAACAAACCGGCCGCACAGCCCAATAGAACCGCTATCCAAGCATCCCTGCCCGCCATTGAACCCGGTGTAATCAATAAGGAGCTGCCCAGCTCAAAAATAATAACCATGACAAACAGCTGTCTTATGCTGATTTTGGCTTTTTCCACCTGGCATGTCCCCTTTCTCCAGACCTATTCATCTTCAAGCTGGTGTTGGATTGGATTGTTGCGCAATCCCGTTCTTCTGATATACGTCTCTGCCTTCACATCGACTGGCAGTTCGGGCAAATACTCTTTATCCCAAGTGTCTTTCATTTTTTCCCACTGCTTCGGATACTTTCTGTATATCGTGTCACCAAATCCGATAAAGTCAATTTTATTCTTCTTGACCATTTTCACAGTGTTGGTGATTTCCTTTTCCAACTCTTTGTTGAGAGCTTTTTCAATGGCAGACAGTACCTTTGGATCAGACAATTGGAAAGGGTATTTGACAGCATCTATAATTCCTTCAACCGCCACACGCACGTGGATGTGCGGACGTCCGTTCCGCATCTCAGGTACGAGCTTTGTGGTTTGATGAGTGACCTGTAAGCTGACCGCGTCCTTTGTCTTGTCCCAATCAGCATTAATAAACGTATGCTGAACCTTGTTCATAAGCCAGACAGCTCCAACGCTTTCTTTATCCTCGATCCAATACTTTAAATGGCCTGACTTATTAAAAACCGCCAAACCGTCTGCCTGAAGAATGGCTTTCGGATCTGTCGCCTGCGTGTTTTCCATGCTGATTCCTTTTTTTTCGTCGCCAATCATCATATATCCCGGGATAACCGGTGCTCTTGTGTTGGTGGCAAGTTGTTTCAGGACGTCCTGAATATTGGTTTTGACCACCCGTCCGTATTGCGCCTCCGTGAAATCGAGTGTTTTATTGACTTTATTTGACGGGATTTTATCAATCGGCGTCAGGATTTTCACGATGTTTTCCGCTTTCGTTTTATGAGCGATGACAACTGTGGCCGTTGTCCTGAATTCTGTGTCGCGATCAAGATTATCTAACACAAAATCCAAGCCTTCCTCTCTCGCCAGCTTTTCACTGATCGCAACGAGATTGGTATGGGCAAAGTAAAGCCGCCGGGATACTTTCATGGAGGCTTTTCTGAGCGCTTCCGTCATGTTGTCGCCTTCAATTGAATAAACGGATACAGGCGGCCTGTCTCCAGCACCGCCTCCCTGAAGCCCGCCGGCAACATTTCCGGGATTGATAATTTGAAAATGTAGCACGTAGTTGCCTTCGTTCGTCCGATCGATGCCAATCGCCGAGATAATCGCAAGGTCCGTCAGTTCCCGCTTATCCCAGCAGCCGGGCAGCACAATCACGCTCAAAAGCATGAGGACGGTTAATACACGTTTACGTACCATTCTGATCCCCTTCTTCCAAATCTTTGTTCACCATTCCGCGTGAACCGTCAGGCTCTGGGCGTTGATCATCCCCCTGCCGCACCTTATCTTGCTTGCTGATTGATTCCGGCCTTTTTTCATCAGCCCACCATGGCACCCTGAACAATGTGTCCTTTACCCCTTGAGATGAAAAAGGAGCGAGCGGCGACATATAAGGAACACCGAATGAGCGCAGGCTGCATAAATGGACAAACATCATAATAATGCCTAAAATCAGCCCGTAAAACCCCATAATAGAGGACGCAATAATAAAGATAAATCGAATGAGACGGGCTGAAATCGCCATGGCGAAAGCCGGTGTCGCGAAGCTGGCAATCGCGGTGACCGCAACGATAATGACCATGGCCGGAGAGACGATACCAGCCTGTACAGCAGCCTGTCCGATAACAAGCGCACCTACGATCGATACTGCCGAGCCGACGACACGCGGCAGCCTGACACCGGCTTCTCTGAGAATCTCAAAAGCAACCTCCATCGTAAGTGCTTCGACGACAGCTGGAAACGGGACAATTTCCCGCTGGGCTGCAATGACGACTAACAGCTGCGTCGGGATCATTTCCTGGTGAAACGTCGTGGCTGCCACGTAAACAGCCGGAGCCACGAGTGAAATAAAAAAGACTAAAACCCGCAGAACCCGTATGCTTGTCGCAATGTCAAAACGCGAATAGTAATCTTCAACAGACTGAAAGAATTGAACAAATAAGGCCGGGGCAATAAGCACAAACGGTGTTCCGTCCACAACGATCGCAAATCTTCCTTCTAACAGATTTCCCGCTACAACATCAGGGCGTTCTGTATGATACATGGTCGGAAACGTCGTAAAGGTTTCATCTTCAATCAGCTGCTCGATATATCCGGATTCTAAAATACTGTCTATGTCGATTTTTTTCAGGCGCTGCCTCACTTCCTTCAGCACCTTTTCATCACAAATGCCATGAATGTACATGAGCGCGACATCCGTGTGGGTTACAGACCCGATTTTCATTTTCTCTACCCATACATTCGGATTTTTGATGTATCGGCGGATCATGGAAATATTAGTTTGAAGAGACTCTGTAAATCCTTGGCGCGGGCCGCGGAAGGACACCTGGGTGCTCGGCTCTTGAATGGAGCGCTGCTCGCCCCCTTGAGTGCTGCAGATAAGTGCTTCATCATAGCCATCAGCAAAAACGAGCGCATTGCCGAGCATTAATTCAGAAAAAAGCTTGTCCCAGCTCTTTTCCGCTTTCACTCCGCCTAACGGGAGCGTTTTTTCAAGAATCTGCTGGATCGGATGAGGGTTTTGGATAGACTCATCCTGTACCAAAGGCTCGATTAACGATTCATGGATCGTGTTATTATCGACCAGCCCTGCAATATAAATAACAGCTAGATGGATACGATCCTGCTCCCCAATTTTAATCTCGCGAATGATGACGTCCGAGCTGCTTCCGACCTCCTTCTTCGTTTCCGCTATATTTTTTGCCAAACTTGCGGAAACGAGAACCGGTCTTTCATTTTCTTGCTGCTGATCCTGATTCTTTTCTTCTGTTTTCTGTTTATCTTTCGAATCGGTCTTTTCCTTTTGCTTAGAAAATAAAGGCATACACAAAATACCTTTCCTAGTTATTTTCTCATATTCTTCCTTTTGGAGTTCAGATTATGCATGCTGATGGCTGCGGTATAACTTCTCCGATAAAGATAGACACTAAAAGTGGAGGGTGATGAAGCATGAAGATATTAGGCGTGACAGGGGTCATACTGATTTGTTTATTAACCATTTCTGTTTTTATGGACATGCTTCAAGGTTTCAGTTTGACAAAAGCCATTTATAACAATGTGTCCAGCTTTAAGATGACGACGTTTGCAGAATGGGTCGTACTTTTATTTTTTGTTTTCATATTAGTGAGAGAAATGTACGTGATCTATAAATCGAAAAAAAAGAACCCCTAAAGCGGGGCGCTTTTTTTCAAGCGATAATATTGCCGTCTGCTGTATCGCTGCTATGTCTGTTGATGGTTCCTTTGAAGATTCGATTGCCGATGATTTTGGAATTGGTTGAGGTGTTTGTTTGAATAGCTGTCGCCGTGCCTGCGGAGAGGTTATTGATGGTGTTTCCAGAGATGATAGAGCCTGCAGAACCGTTGATATAAATGACAATCGGATTTCCGGCTGTTCTGTTGACTGAAATGGTGTTATCAAAAATTTCATGCACACCGGCGTTGATATAGATGGTAACCAAAAGCGGAGATCTCTCGAAATGGTTGCCGATAATTGAGGTTTTCGCACTTGTGGAACAGTAAATCGGGTAATTTTTAAACTCTTTACATGTGTTGTTTTTGATGATAGCGCTAGCATTGTTTGTAACAGAAACAGCATATGATTCTGGGGCTGCTTCAAACGCGTCAGGATTCAGTGTATTTCCTTCAATCACCGCGTTTCCTTGAGCGATCCAGATCCCCCGGCTGAATTTTCTCAGCACATTATCTTTAATGATCATATCGCCTCCGGAAATGTTCACGCCGTCAATGACTTGAATGAGGCAGTTATTCAGAAATGCGCTATCATCTGACAGCACTGCGCGAAGGCCGGTACTGCGCCTTGTTTCAGACAGTCCGTTTTGAATCTGGTTGCCATCTACCTTTACGTCGGAAGACTGATAAACCAATATCCCTGTGTTTTCAAAGTTGCTGATTTTATTGTTCGTGACAAGAACGCTCTTTCCCCTGACATCAATCCCGGTTGAAAACCCGGTAATGAGATTGCCTGCGATGACCGCATCACTGCTCTCTTTTCCTTGTGACACACCGAGTCCGGTAATCCCAACTCTAGGCGCAGCAGCAGCGCCTCCCGCCCGTCTGAGAATATTTCCTTTAATTACCGTTTGCGTTCCATACCCATAACTGATCGTATTGTCTGAGTGGTTTCCTTCTATTGAAATGCCGTACCCGTTAAAATTGGTAACAGAACTTGAAACGTTCCCGATAAAATGGTTATTGCGAATGGATACATTGATCGGTTCTTCATAATCAATATCACCTTCTCCATATCCTTCTATGTCTATTCCGAATCTCGGTGCTGTTCCATTCCCCGTTCCGGCATCTGCAATCACGCAGTCCTCCACCGTGACCATATCACATCCGGTAATGGAAATATTATTTCTTCTCGACCGCCGAACCTCACAGCGGCGGATGATAATTTGCTCTGACGTTCGATAATCATGATTTGTCTTTAATCCCCTCGGACTGACAATGATCCCGTCCCCGGTAAAATCAGAAATTTTGACATCATCAATGACAACATTCGAGCATCCTTCAATGCAAATGCCAAAGCCCCATTCATGGGTTGATCTTATTCCTGCGGACGCATACGTATGCTCATCGCGTTCACCGATAAGTTGTCCCCCGGAAATGGTTATATTCTCTTGCTTGCCTACATAAAATGCGGAATAACCCCACGAACTGTTCGGGATCACTTTGATGATACACTCGGGGTCCATCACAATCTCAAGGTTGCCGGGAACAATAATCCCGGCATTTCGAAACTTCTGATTGGGATCTCCTCCAAGCGTTCCGTCTACTAAATATGTTCCCTTTGGAAACCAGACAGTATGATATCCTTTCGAAACAGCCGTACTGAGGCATTGATTAATCAGTTCTGTTGAATCCGTTTTACCATCTCCTGAGATACCGAAATCCGCCGCATTTAATATGAATTCAGCCAATTGCGAGCCTCCTTCTCTATGATTACTATCATGATACTCACAAAGGCCCGATCCGCTTGTACATTTCTCTAAAATTTTATTAAAAAAATATAAAGGAATAGTTTTGTAAGCAAACCTTACAAAAAAGGACTTAATAATTAGGATGAAATCACTATTTTTATACATTTATAATTTTTCCATTATGGAACTATTTGAAATGAGTATAAATTATATTGACACAAGTATTATATAAGAATATGATTTTTATAATACACTTTTTTAAGAAAGGGTTTGGCTGACATGGCTTCGATTGATAACGAAAGTATCATTAAAAGCGTCCCGCAAAAAGGGTTCTTTGGTCACCCGCGAGGACTATTTACACTATTTTTCACCGAATTTTGGGAGCGTTTCTCTTACTATGGTATGAGAGCAATCTTGCTTTACTATCTGTATACAGAGACGGTAAACGGAGGGCTTGGCTTTGACAAAGGCACAGCAGTTGCCATTATGTCGATTTACGGATCTCTCGTATACATGTCCACTATTATTGGCGGATGGCTTGCTGACCGGGTATTCGGAACCGCAAACACCGTGTTTTACGGCGGCATATTCATTATGTTCGGCCACATTGCACTCGCCTATCCGGGCAGCGCGACAGCATTCTATATCAGCATGGTGCTTATCATTATCGGAACAGGCTTATTAAAACCAAACGTTTCAAGCGTGGTTGGAGATCTTTACACGAAAGAAGACCCGCGCCGCGACTCAGGTTTTAGTATTTTCTACATGGGGATTAACCTTGGCGGTTTACTTGCGCCGTTAATTGTCGGAACACTCGGACAGAAGTACAACTATCATCTCGGCTTCGGAGCTGCCGCTGTTGGAATGCTTCTCGGACTTATCGTATTTGCTCTGACAAGAAAGAATAACCTCGGGCTTGCAGGCTCAAATGTGCCGAATCCGCTGTCTAAAAAATCTGCGATTGGTACTGGAATCGGTGTTATCATTGTGGCAATCGCAGTGATTTTCTCTGTACAAACAGGCATGCTGACGATCAATGGTTTCATCAACCTTGTAAGTATTCTCGGTATTTTGATTCCTATTGTTTATTTCATCATCATGTTTACAAGCAAAAAAGCGGACAAAACAGAAAAATCTCGTCTTGCCGCTTACATCCCTTTGTTTATCGGTGCTGTCATGTTCTGGGCCATTCAGGAACAGGGAGCGACCATTCTTGCGGTTTACGCTGATGAACGCATAAGGCTTTCATTGGGTGGATTAGAACTTCAGTCATCTTGGTTCCAATCATTAAATCCATTGTTTGTTGTCATTTTTGCGCCAATTTTTGCGTGGCTATGGATGAAGCTTGGCAAACGCCAGCCGTCCACGCCAGTGAAATTCTCAATCGGAATTATTCTAGCTGGCTTGTCATTTATCATTATGGTTTTCCCTGCAATGCAAGGAAAAGAAGCACTCGTAAGCCCGCTTTGGCTCGTTCTCAGCTTCCTGCTTGTCGTGCTTGGAGAGCTGTGTCTGTCTCCAGTCGGTTTATCCGTAACAACGAAACTGGCGCCAGCTGCATTCTCTGCACAGACAATGAGTATGTGGTTTCTGACTAACGCAGCAGCCCAAGCGATCAATGCCCAAGTAGCCGGATTATTTGATAAAATTCCTGAAACAACCTACTTCGGTACCATCGGTTTGATATCTATCGTACTTGGCGGCATTCTCCTGCTGCTTTCGCCGATTATCAAACGCGCGATGAAAGGGGTCTTATAATAAGAAACAGCCCGCGGATTTTGATCTGCGGGCTGTTTTTTTATTTGTCCATCCATTTGCTGAAGCTTTGATCAAAGGCTTGCGGTTCTTCCAGCATCGGCTGATGGCCGCTCTTCTCAAAAATAACCTTCTCCACATGGGGATATAAACCGGCAACAGCATCCCAGAGTGTAACAGGCGCAACTAGATAATCATATCTTCCTAAGCCGATGTAAACCGGCACTTGAACATCAGCTAACCTCTGAATAAGATCAAGCTGGGCAAATGTATGCCCCCATAATTCATCAATAATCGGCATATTCGTGAAAACACCGTCCCATAAAGCAGCAGCATGCGGCCGCTCTTGATAAAAGCTTTTCGCTTCAGCGCGAATACACATGTGCACAAAGCGTCTCTCGGGATCTTTTTTGATGTCCAGCGGCAAATTCACGATATCTTTTTCAAAGCGTTTTTTTCTCTCAAGACTGGCTGTCTCCATGAAAAACGATTCACTTTTTCGCTGTCTTGCTTCACTGTTATCAGGTGCAGTGTTGAAAAGCGCAACCTTCCGGACATGTTCAGGATATGTCCTGGCATATTCTAAAGCCATAAATGCGTGTCCAGAATGACCCAAGATGACCACATCCTCAAGCTGAAGAGACGTTCTCAGCCTTTCAATATCGGCCAAAACGGCTTCAAGCCTCAGATCTTCTGTCCGCAATTCCCGCTTTGGCTTGGCAAATCCTCTGTGATCAGCAAATATCCATTGATATTTCTGTTTGATATCTGAGGAAAAAAGACGCGGGTAGTAAACCGCACTTCCGATCACAAGAATGGGTGCGCCCTCTCCCTCGATTCGATAAGATAAATCAAAACCGTCTGAGTGACAGATTCCCGTACGTTCCATTTCTCACGCCCCCTTTGTTTTCATTATATAAAATAAAAGCCTGACGCATGGCGTCAGGCTTTCGATATTACCGTTTTAATTCCTCAAGCGTCTTTTCCCATCTGTTCAGCACCTCTTCAGGGCTGTGAAGCTGGATACGGACACCAGAAGTCAAACCAGCATATTTCGCCACATCCTCCTTCATTGAAACGATGCGGCAGGCAAAACGGTCTCTGTCATATTCGGCTTCTTTCAGAGGCGGCAAAGGCTCGCATTGCAGCTTCACATAATGAGCGGCTCCCTTCCACCATGCCGTGAACTGCGCTTTTCCTGTGCGAAGGATGTTGGCTGCAGTCGCTGTGTTTTTCCACAGAGCGATTCGGATATCTGTTCGGCTCAGAGCGATGATTTCTCCCGCGCTGATCATAGCGGCGTGCGGCCAGCCGTCCTCCGCTACCGTTTGCAGAACGAAAGCCTCATGCTGCTTCTCATTCAAGCGATTCCCGTCAAGCAGCTCAAAGAGGCGGTCTGACATACAGTTCACGCTGATCAAGCCTTTCGTTCCGGCACAGCCGGAACTTCAATTGCTGTTTCTGTTTCCTTCGGATCAATTTTAAACGCTGGATTGTATTTCGCCGGATTTGTAATACTTTCCGGCTCACAGGATCTCCATGTGAAAAAACATGTTTGACACTGATAAACTTCCCATGCGCCTTCTACAGGCGATTTGCTCATGACTTCTCCCTTTTTCGAATCGCAACGAGGACATATATGCATTTCGATCATCCTTTTCTTATTTATTCATTAAGTCCATTAGTTTTTGTTCCCATTCTTTCGTTGTTAATGGTGAATCAAGCGGCTGTGAATAATGGCCTCTTGTTTCCGGCGCAACCGGTGTAGTGGCGTCAAGAATCATTTTGTGAGTGATTCCTGATGGATTAGATCCCGGGTCAAGCGGCAGGACAGATAAGTCTGGAATGATGACCGCATCGTGCTTCGGATGCATTTTGGTCGAAAGCGCCCACATGACCTGCGGCAGATTGAATGGATCGACATCCTCGTCAACGACAATGACCATTTTGCAGTAGCCGAGTCCGTGCGGTGTTGTGAGCGCGCGCATGCCGACTGCTTTCGCAAATCCGCCATAGCGTGTTTTTGTGGAAACAATCGCGATCAAACCGTGTGTGTACATGGCGTTCACAGCCACAATTTCATTCGGATACGCTTCTTTTAACTGCTGATAAAGCGGCACACAAGTGTTAATGCCAATCATGTAATCGCATTCTGTCCAAGGCATGCCTAAGTATAAATGTTCAAAAATCGGATTGTTTCTATGATACACTCGTTTAATTTTAATAATCGGCATGCTGCGTCCGCCGGAATAATGGCCTGTGAACTCACCGAACGGGCCTTCATATTCACGCTCTCCGGCAATGATTTCACCTTCAAGCACTACTTCAGCGCCCCATGGAACATCAAGATCAGACAGCTTAGATTTCACGATGCGATATGGTTCACCTTGAATTGCGCCTGCCATTTCGTATTCTGATTGATCATAAAGAAGCGGAGTCGATGCCGCCGTTGTTATGACCGGCTCACAGCCGAGCGCAATGGTGACCGGAAGATTGATGCCGCGTTCTTCAGCTTGACGCAGATGGATCGCAATATCGTGCTGCGGCACAGGCTGAATGCCAAGGCGGTCTTTTCCTTTGACCTGCATTCTGTAAATCCCGACGTTTTGTTTGCCGAAATTCTCAGGATCTTCAAGATCGCGGGAAATGACACATGCTTTGTCTAGATAGTAACCGCCGTCTCCTTGGTTAATTCTGAAAAGAGGCAGTATATCGAACAAATTGATATCTTCTGTGATTTCATTTTCATGAAACGGCGCTGATTCCTCACGTTTGACTGGCATCGGAAACTGGTCATAACGTTTCGCAAATTCAAAAAACTGTTCTTTCACCGGCGTGTCTTTCGGCATGCCCAGCATCATTGCATGGTTCGGCCAGGAGCCGATCACATTCATCGCAATTTGCGCGTTGTGATAGCCATAAATGTTATTAAATAAGAGCGCGGGGCTTTTATCGCCAAGATTGCTGGCTGCGCGTGCTGCAGCCCCTATATCCGGCTCCGGCTTTACCTCTTCATTCACTGTTAGCAGCTGTCCTTCTTTTTCAAGGGCAGCGAGAAATTCTCTGAAATCTTGATAAGCCATGATCAAGCTCCTCCTTTTTGTTTTTCAATCCCATTCCAGCGTTTCGCTTCAGGAAGGCGAATGCCGAATTGGTCCAACGTTCTGAATACAATATGGTCAACCATTTCCTCTAAGCTGCTCGGCTGATTATAAAATGCCGGCATCGGAGGAAGAATGATGGTACCCATTTTCGTAAGCGCTAGCATATTTTCGAGATGAATCTGGTTCAAAGGCGTCTCTCTCGTTAAGAGGACGAGTTTTTTTCTCTCCTTGAGCATGACATCCGCCGCACGCGTCAGCAGATTATCCGCCATCCCGGTGCGAATGCTTGCGAGAGATTTCATGCTGCATGGCGCAACAATCATGCCATCGGTATCAAACGACCCGCTTGAAATGGCTGCCGCCTGGTCCTTATGCGAATACGTGTATGTGGCAAGTTGTTCTACTTCTTTTAAGGTATAGCCTGTTTCGTGTTTGATCGTGACGTTAGCCCAAGGAGACACGACGAGATGGGTTTCTACTTCGGCCGCCTTCAGCCACTCCAGCAGCCTGACCCCGAAAATAGCCCCTGTTGCCCCTGTCATTCCGACAACGAGTTTCACTTTGCCCCCTCCTTTACGCTTGAATTCTGCTTTCATTTCCATCATACTCCTGATATATCCATATGAAAAATATCTGTTAAATCTATATTTAATACCTAAAAGGTATAGTTAGGAGGCACTTTCTTTTGGACATTCGCCAGCTTCGATATTTCATTACCATTGCCCAAGAACAGAAAATCACGTCCGCCGCCAAAAAACTCCACATGGCGCAGCCGCCTTTAAGCAGGCAGCTGAAACAGCTGGAGGATGAGCTAGGTGTTGTTCTGTTTGACCGGAATAAGAAAAAACAAATGACGCTTACATATGAAGGAACTGTTTTTCTGAAAAGAGCCAAGGAGATTCTGCATAGGTTTGAGGATGCCGTCATCGAGGTACAAGAGCTGAAGGAGGAGGTAGCCGGCACGCTGGCAGTGGGTTCAACGATTTATTGCGCGGCTCTGATGCTTGAAAAAGTAACACAGATCAAAGAGAGATACCCGCACCTCACCTTTAATATTTGGGAGAATGAGCCTGCGACACTGTTAGAGCTGCTGGAAAGCCGTCAAATCGATGCTGCGGTCACGACGACACTGATCAAAAGCGATACAGTTCAATTCAAACAGCTTGATGACATTCCATGTGTGCTCGTGCTTTCAGAAGAAGCCGGGTATCCGTGCGGTGACACCATTAAAATGGAGGACATTCCTTCCTTTCCGCTGATTCTGCTGCGGCCTGTCAACGGAAAAGGCGTCTATAATCAGGTCATGAATGAATTTCATCGTTTGAATCTGGAGCCGCGCATTGTTTGCGAATGCCACGATTCCGCAACTTTGCTCAGTCTCGTCTCATCCGGATTCGGCGCGTCCATTCTGCCCGTCACGATGATTCCCGTCCATATGAGAAACCACGTTCACACCGTCCATATCGAAAACAATCCCTTCATTATGACACCAGCAGTCATGTGGAGAACAGACAGTTATTTGCCAAAACCGGTACAGCAATTTTTGGATTTGTTTTAAAAGATTTTGCCTTATGAAAACCAAATACTTGACTCATACTAAAAAAAAGTTATCCTTTAGATTTGTAAGCTAATTTTTTATTTCAATAAAATCAACCAGAAAAGTGGGGAATAAGATGAAAAAAGCATTATTGGCTTTATTCATGGTCGTAAGCATTGCCGTTCTCGCAGCTTGCGGAGCAGGAAATGACAATCAGTCAAAAGATAACGCCAAAGATGGCGATCTTTGGGCTTCTATTAAGAAAAAAGGTGTGCTGACAGTCGGTACGGAAGGAACATATGAACCGTTCACTTACCACGACAAAGACACTGACAAGCTGACTGGCTATGATGTGGAAGTCATCACAGAAGTCGCAAAACGCCTGGGACTGAAAGTCGACTTTAAGGAAACGCAATGGGACAGCATGTTTGCCGGCCTGAATTCCAAACGGTTTGACGTCATTGCCAACCAAGTCGGAAAAACAGATCGTGAAGACAAATATGATTTCTCAGATAAATACACAACATCAAGAGCCGTTGTCGTGACGAAAAAAGACAACAACGATATTAAGTCCGAAGCAGATGTAAAAGGAAAAACATCAGCTCAATCACTGACAAGCAACTACAACAAATTAGCTACAGATGCCGGCGCGAAAGTAGAAGGTGTTGAAGGCTTGGCACAATCCCTTCAATTGATCCAGCAAGGCCGCGTCGATATGACATACAACGATAAGCTTGCCGTATTGAACTACTTAAAAACATCAGGCAACAAAAACGTGAAAATCGCGTTTGAAACAGGCGATCCTCAGGAAACGTACTTCACGTTCCGCAAAGGAAGCGGCGAGGTTGTTGATCAAGTCAACAAAGCTTTAAAAGAAATGAAAGAGGACGGGACTCTTTCTAAAATTTCTAAAAAATGGTTCGACGAAGATGTTTCTAAATAATCTGCCGGCATTGACGCTTGGCACGGCGATCCCGTGGGATCTGGTGCAGCAGTCATTCTGGCCGATACTTTCAGGGGGAATCTACTATACGATTCCCCTTACCATTCTTTCCTTTATATTCGGAATGATACTGGCGCTGATTACGGCGCTTGCCAGAATGTCGAAAGTGAGACCTTTGAGATGGGTGTTCAGCATATACGTATCCGCGATACGGGGCACTCCTCTTCTCGTTCAATTGTTCATCATTTTCTATCTGTTCCCGGCCTTTAACATCACATTAGATCCATTTCCAAGCGCAGTTATCGCCTTTTCATTAAACGTCGGCGCCTATGCATCTGAAATCATTCGGGCATCTATTTTATCCGTGCCGAAAGGGCAATGGGAAGCCGGCTACACAATTGGCATGACACATCAGAAAACGCTGTTCCGCGTCATTTTGCCGCAGGCGTTTCGTGTGTCGATCCCGCCATTATCCAATACCTTTATCAGCCTGATCAAAGATACATCCCTTGCCTCTCAGATTTTGGTCGCTGAGCTGTTCAGAAAAGCTCAGGAAATCGGCGCGCGGAATCTTGATCAGATTTTAGTGATCTATATTGAAGCAGCCTTTATTTATTGGATTATCTGCTTCCTGCTTTCACTCGTCCAGCATGTCATCGAACGGCGTCTTGACCGCTACGTGGCCAAATAAGGAGGTTCCGAGTATGCTTACCGTTAAAGGATTAAACAAATCATTCGGTGAAAATGAAATTTTAAAAAAGATAGATATGAAGATTGAAAAAGGGAAAGTCATCGCCATACTTGGGCCTTCAGGTTCAGGGAAAACGACGCTGCTCCGCTGCCTGAACGCGCTGGAGATTCCGAATCGCGGGGAGCTTGCATTTGATGATTTCTCCATCGATTTCTCCAAAAAAGTGAAACAGGCAGATATCCTAAAGCTGCGCCGGAAATCCGGAATGGTATTCCAGGCGTATCACCTGTTCCCGCACCGCACAGCCCTTGAAAACGTGATGGAGGGTCCTGTTCAGGTGCAAAAACGGAACAAAGAGGAAGTCAGAAAAGAAGCGATTCAGCTTCTTGAAAAAGTCGGATTGAAGGACAAAATGGATTTATATCCGTTCCAGCTCTCCGGCGGCCAGCAGCAGCGCGTCGGCATCGCCCGTGCATTGGCGATTCAGCCTGAGCTCATGCTGTTTGACGAACCGACCTCAGCGCTTGATCCCGAGCTTGTCGGAGAGGTGCTGAAGGTTATCAAGGATTTGGCCAACGAAGGCTGGACCATGGTCGTCGTAACTCACGAAATCAAATTCGCCCAGGATGTGGCGGATGAAGTCATCTTCATCGACGGCGGCGTCATCGTGGAACAGGGACCGCCGGAGCAAATTTTCTCCGCACCAAAGGAAGAACGGACGCAGCGGTTCTTGAACCGGATTTTGAACCCGCTGTAAAATCTTAAAAAAACCCAAAACGAATGCCGTTTTGGGTTTTTTCTTTTATAAGATCTAGTAATAACTCCTAGAAGTTTGCGGTTTTTTTGCGGACAAGCATCATATTGCAAATGATATGGGGTCAGCAGTACCATCATCACACGTAGGCGTTAAAATTAACGAATGGTATAAGATGATTCGTCAATTTAGTGTACCTGATGCCGAAGTTTTAAAGGCAGAGGTTGAGCTAGAAATAAAGGCAATGGAAGAGGATCAAGATTTACTTCTCTATTATTCTCTTATGTGTTTTCGGTCACCAATTGATGTTAGACTCCTTAGAACCGCCAGAGAAAAAATATGAGCGACCAAGCATCTCAGAACTGCTTGAGAAAATTGAAAACCACCAAAAAAGGCTTACTGGTCTTCTTAAATATTATTCATTATTTTTCCGTGGAATGTATGAATTTGATCAAAAAGAATATGTAGAGGCAATCCATTATTATCGAGAAGCTTTACACAAGGCTGAACATTTGAAAGGAAAACAAGCAAATAGGATTATCGGGGTAATCCACCATAACTTAGGACTGGTATCAACAAGAGGTGGAAATCTTACAGATGCTGAGTATTTTTTCAGAAGAGCATTAGAAATGAAAGATCACATGAACACAGCTAATAGTATTAGGACATTATATATGATGGCAAATGTGCTTTATCAATCTTCTAAACTGGATGAAGCACATTTATTTTATGAAAAAGCATTAAAACTAGCCTTGCATTGTAATGAAGAAGAATATAAAGCAAAATTAACAATCATTTATTCAATTTATGAAGAGTATAATGAGAAAGAAGTGGAGCGCAGCCTTAAATATTTGGAAAAGAAACGTCTATGGTCTGAATATGCAGAATTAACAGAAAAAATAGGTGACTTTCATTTTGAAACAGGAAATTTACCGAAGGAAGGAATTTCTTAAAGAGGACTATAAATGCCCAAACTCAAATACTAAAAGTTACGGAGTCGCTATAATGAAAGAACTTATTATCAGCACCGCTTTGATTGGTTTCCTTTTTGCTGGTTTATTAAATGCAGGATCATACGCTAACGAGTCAGACTCATTTCAAGTAGCAGAAAAGGCAATAAATATTTAAACCAAAACAGGGCTGCCACAGGCGCCCTGTTTTTTTGTTGAGCCCCTTTCGCCTATTCCGCCCTTCTGTCAGATGTGCTACAATGACAATCGACTGATTTTTACGAAAGAAGGGACCTCACGTGAAGCAAGAACTTGTTCTGCGCTGGACATTTTATTTTGCCGGTTTGATCATTTTGGCTTTTGGTGTATCCCTGACGATAGAAGGAAAAGCACTCGGCATTAGTCCGTGGGATGCATTTCATTACAGCCTGTTTCAGCACTTCGGGCTTACCGTCGGCCAGTGGTCCATCATTATTGGAGCGCTCATCGTCGGATTAACGTCATTGTTTACGAGGGCTTGGCCAAAAATTGGGGCGATCCTGAATATGGTGCTCATTGGTATATTTATAGATTTTTTCAATTTCATTCTGCCTGCCCCCTCGACCTACACGGGCTCCGTCATCGTCTTCTCTCTCGGTGTGCTCCTGATCGGCTACGGCGTCGGTGTTTATGTATCAGCAGGCCTTGGCGCGGGGCCGCGTGATTCACTGATGATGCTGATTACAGAAAAAACCGGCTGGAATGTGCAATGGGTGCGGAACGGCATGGAAATAACAATTTTATTTGCGGCATGGGGCATGGGCGGCCCGATCGGTTTTGGCACTATTTTGACCGCCATCCTCACCGGACTCATTTTGCGCTTTTCATTGCCCCAGTCAATCCAGCTGCTGAATTATGCTGTGGCAAGGCGGACAGCCGCTGTGAAAGCATCTCCGCCTATACACTAAAACAAAGCCGCCTCGGCTTTGTTTTTTTATTTTCTCCTCTATATGAGTCTTGTTGAAGTATGATAGGATGGTTTTGACAATCTTTTGCAGACGGAGGATCTAGAATGAAGATTTACGGAATGTATATGGACCGCCCGCTTTCACAGGAAGAGACTGAACGGTTAATGTCTTTCATATCGCCTGAAAAACGGGAGAAATGCCGGAGATTTTATCATAAAGAAGATGCTCACCGCACCCTGCTGGGAGATGTGCTCGTTCGCTCAGTCATCAGCGGACAGTATCAGCTGGACAAAGCCGACATCCGCTTCGGCGCGCAGGAATACGGGAAGCCCTGCATCCCTGATCTTCCTAACGCCCATTTCAACATTTCTCACTCTGGCCGCTGGGTCGTTTGTGCGTTTGATTCACAGCCGATTGGCATCGATATTGAAAAAATGAAACCGATCAGCCTTGAGATCGCCAAACGCTTCTTTTCAAAAACAGAGTACAGCGACCTTTTGGCAAAAAATAAGGACGAGCAGACAGACTATTTTTATCATCTATGGTCAATGAAAGAAAGCTTTATCAAACAGGAAGGCAAAGGCTTATCGCTTCCGCTTGATTCCTTTTCAGTGCGCCTGCACCAGGACGGGCAAGTATCCATTGAGCTTCCGGACAGCCATACACCGTGCTATATCAAAACCTATGAGGTGGATCCCGCCTACAAAATGGCTGTGTGCGCCGCGCACCACGATTTCCCCGAGGATATCACAATGGTCTCGTACGAAGCGCTTTTATAAGTGGCTCATCAGCAGCTTGACGCCATGCTCAATATCTTCCGTTTTCACATTGGAAATACTGATTTTTAATAGATTTTCTTTCGGATAATCTGATAAATAATGACGGTCTATCGCCTCAAGGAGAACCCCTTGTTTTTTCAGCCTTTGAATCACCCTTGAGGCTGGCAGATCCCGAGGAAGCACCAGATGGGTGTGCATGCAGGGTGCCTGCCCGCTGGAGAACGTAAAGCGGCCGCTTCCAAGCTGCCTATGTGTTTGGATGGCTTGATGAAGCCTCAGTGACCGTTCCTTATAGGAAGCGCGGATCTTCTCCTTATGCCTGCCGTACATGCCGCTTTTCAGATAAATCTCCAACGCTGCTTGAGAAATCATCGAGCAGTCGATGTCGTTCAGCTTTTTGTACGTGTGAAACGTGTCAGCCAGCGCATCCGGCAAAACAGCGGCCCCCACGCGAAGGCCGGGGAACATCATTTTCGAGAAGCTTTTCAAATAAATGACATGCGAGGACAGATCATATGCGTACAGCGGATCTGCCTTTTTATTTTCCTCCAAATCACCGAGATAATCATCCTCAACGAGATAGACATCATACATTTCTGCCAGTCTCACAAGCTCTTGTTTATCTCGCTCTGACAAAGAGCAGCCAAGCGGGTTATGGAAGCGCGGCATCGTATAAAAAAATTTGATCGATTCTGTCTGAAACAGCCGCTCGACCTCGGCTATATCTAGCCCCTCTTCTGTTCTTCTCACTCCGATAGCAGGAATCCCAAGCGTCTCAAGCTGTTCAATCATCAAATGATAGCCCGGCTGTTCAATGGCGATCTTCTCTTTCCCATTTGGAAACGGCATTGCACAAAGCAGGGACAACGCCTGCTGAACACCTGATGTGATGAAAATATGCCGTTCATCCGCAAATACCTGCTGATTGGCCAGCAGCTTTCGGAGTACGCGGATGAGTGATGGAAGCCCCTTTGGCGTTCCATAAATAAACAAATCATTTTTGTATGTATCAATCGCTTTGTTGATGCAGTGCTGAAAATCAAGATATGGAAACACCTCGGGGTCCGGTGCAGAAGTGGCAAAGTCGATGGGGCCCGGCTGCCCGCTTTTTGATTTTCCCGTCTTTTTCACAATATAATAGCCGCTTTTCGGAACCGAGTAGATGAGGTGGCGCTTTTCCAGCTCCTGCAGCGCGCGGATCACTGTGCTTTTGCTGACTTGGCAGCGGGCGGACAGCTGACGGATGGACGGGAGCCTGTCTCCTTCTTGATAGGCGCTGCTTTGCATCATCTCCTCTATCCTCGTTAAAAGACTCATATATTTCTCCATGCTTCTCCCCCTGTTTTGTACCGGTACAGTTCATTGTTTTTCTCATTGTACCGTTCTGGTCACAGCCATACAATAAAATAAAGCGACCGGCGCTGCAATTCAGATAAAGGAGCACCTCCCATTATGGTTAAAAATCAGCAAGCATCCGCTTATATGGCGGCTATCTTATATTCGTTCATTATCGGTTTATCCTTTCTATTCGTAAAAATCGCACTGCAAACAGCTGAACCGTTTGATATTCTGGCACACCGGTTCACCATTGCGTTTGCCGCTGCCACTGTACCGGTCTTATTCGGCTGGGTAAAGCTATCAATCCGTGTAAAGGACGTCATTGCCATTTTGCCGCTCGCCCTGCTGTATCCGGCATTGTTTTTCAGCTTTCAGGCATTCGGCCTTGTGTACTCCTCCTCCTCTGAAGCGGGGATTATTCAGGCAGCGATTCCGATTTTCACGATGGTCCTTGCCGCCTATGTTTTAAAGGAACGCTCGACATGGACGCAGAAGGGCTTTACGGTTTTATCCGTTGCCGGCGTCATGTTTATTTTTGTGATGAAAGGCGTTGACGTGGAATCAGCCAGCTTAAAAGGATCTCTGCTGATCCTGCTGTCCGCTTTGTCCTCCGCGATGTACAATACCGCTGCCAGAAAAATGACGCAGCGGTTCAAGCTGACCGAGCTCACTTACATCATGTCAGCGATCGGCTTTGTCGCCTTCAACGCCATCGCCCTTGTGCGCCACGGAGCGGCTGGAACTGTCGGCACTTATGTTCAGCCATTCCGGGAGCCCGATTTTGTTCTCGCGATTGTATATTTGGGCGTGCTGTCTTCACTCGTCACTTCGTTTTTGTCCAACTATACGCTATCGCGGATTGAGGCGTTTAAAATGAGCGCTTTTAATCATATGTCTACCATCGTGACGATGATTGCAGGAGTGGTGATTCTAAACGAAAGCCTGGCCTGGTATCATCTTGCCGGAGCGGTTTGTATTATTATTGGCGTGCTGGGGAGCAATACCAATCTGCAGAAAAAGACAAATCGCCATAGGGCCCCTGCAAAAAAATGAGAAATTATGCTAGACTGGTAGGAAAAACATGGTTTGAGGTGTAAGGTTACCGTATGACTCAATATGCTAGTGAAAGTATTAATCTTCCAGGAGAGATTACTTTTAAAGACGTAAGAGAAATCTTTTTTTATCAACTCGGAAAAATCTCATTCTTTTACTTTATATTGTTTTGCGCCATTTTTGCTGCAGTTCATTTCATTAACGGATGGCCCCGTATTGTTTATGGCAGCGAAGCGCTTAACTTGTTTATGAATAGTATTTTCATTATCGTGATGTCTGTTTTGTTTACACTGCTGCTCCTCCTTCTTCTATATGTAAAGTTTTTCAGAGCATACAAGAAGAACGAACGGATCAAATCCAAAAGAACGTATACCCTCAATCAAGAAGGAATCCGTATATGTTCTAAAAAGTATGACCTTATTTTTAATTGGAATGAAATCACGGCTGTTTTCGAATATAAGAATATTTTCCGGATCAATACATCCAGCAGCCAATATATTGCGATACCAAAACATTTTTTTCATTCCAAAGAGGAGATGAACAGATTCCGAGGAATTATCCTTAATCATACCGAAACAAAAAAAGTAAAATTCAAAAAGGATCAGCGCTGACAGTGCTGATCCTTTTATATTGATTGATGCGTTTCTTTTGCCTTCTGTTTATCTAAAAACGGCACCAGCTCCATTCCAGCCGATACACCTACAAACACGATGCACACAACAACAATCAGCAGATAATCATGGGTCATGTCAAAAAACAACCCGCCAGCATACACGCTGAGAGCCCCGGCGATCTGATGAATAAAGAAATTGATGCCTAACAGCGAGCCGATCAATCCTGTTTGATAGCTTTCTGAAATAGACGCCGCCGTCAGCGGGATCACACCTGTGTAACTGAGCCCGAATAACAGGATAAAACTGAAGTACCAAAGTTCGCTGTGATGGATTCCGAGAATGGGAATGAGCAGGCAAATCAGGCTGAGCAGCCGAATGAAAAATAAGATGGATAACATCATGCTTCTGCTGCCGAGGAGATCTGACAGCCAGCCTGCCAGTAATCCGCCAATGATAATAAACGCCCCGAACGCGGCCATCATTCCGTTGACATGAGAGACATGTGCATCCTTCAGCATCGGAACGAGATGAGCATCAATGATTCCCATTGTAAATCCGCATGTAAACACGCCGAAGTAAAGGATATGAATAAGACGAGACTGCTTTACCACGTTCCAAAATCCCCGCCAGTCATAAGATTTTTTCACTGACGGCGCTTGCACATGTGGCGGGTGTTTCATCCCGAAGGCAAGGAGCGGCAGCAGAACTGCCGCCATGACGATGCCCAATAGGGTATAGGTGTTTTGCCAGCCGGCATGATACGGAGCCGCGGCCCAAATGGGCGAGAGCAACAGCAGGCCCGCTGAGTTGGCATTGGTCAAAATAGCGAGCGCCAGGCCTTTGTGTGTGTCAAACCAGCGGCTGATGAAATACTGGGTCGTCACGCCGACTGCACACGAATAGCCAATTCCGCCGAGCACTCCGTAAATGGCAGAAAACACATGAACATTCGGTGAATACGGAAGCACCAAAAAGCTTGCGCTGATACAAACAGCTCCGAGCGCCATAATTTTTCTGACGCTGAACCGGTCAATAAAAAAACCGACAAAAAACTGAACGATGCCCGTTGTAATCATAAAAATGCTGACTGAAACCGAGATCAGCGACCTATCGGCATGGAAGGTATCCGCCATCGGCAGCATAAAAAATTGAAAGGAATTTCTGAATGAGTTCATTCCGATGGCGAAAACAAACGTAAACAGCAATACAAACCATTTCATCTTGGGAGACGCGTGCATGTTTCGACCTGCCTTTATTTGAGTATTGCGACTATTATATCATGTAAAAATTGACATTCCATACAAAAAAGCGGAACAGCCAGCGCTGTCCGCTTTTGATCACGATTGAATGATCGGATGCTGATTCAATATCGCAAAAATCCGTTCTGCCACTTCTTCCGTATGTGACAGCAGAAACATGTGCCCGCCGTCAAATTCATGAAATGTGATGTCTTTCGCCCACTTCTTCCAGCCTTCCGCATCCCGTATGCATTTTTCATCATCAAGCCCGTTAAAGACATGAACAGGTGATTGGATCGGGCTCAGATCGTGAAGCTCAAATTGTTCAAGGGCCCGGTAATCTGATCTGAAGGAAGGCAAGAAAAAGGACATGACCTCCTTATTTTCCACAAGCTCCGCAGGCATCCCTCCTAATTTGATAATATGATCGAGAAACTGATCATCAGGCAGATGGGACACTTTCTTCCGCTGAATATGCGGCGGCTGTATCGCAGAAATGATAACCGCCTGCGGAAAGATGCCTTCCCGCTCCAGCTTTTGCGCCAGCCTGAAGGTGATCATTCCGCCCATACTGTGTCCAAACAGCACAAACGGCCGATCAGGACGAAGGTTCAATTCTTGTTTGTACAAATCGGTCAGCTCTTCGAGATCCTCAATAGCTGACGTTTGATTCGTTCCGTGTCCCGGCGGCTCGGCAGCAAGCATCTCACATTCCCCTTGCAAAAAAGCATGGAGAGGGCGAAACGATGCCGAGTAGCCGCCGGCAAATGGAAAACAGATGAGCTGCGTTTGTTCCGACGCATCAAATGATTTGAAGAGTTGGCTCATTGGCCGTCTCCTCCTTTCACACTTCATTTAGGAAACCGTTATGGTTTGTGTATTAAGAAATTCGAGCAAAATCCCTGCATTCCTATCTAAAGTTTCGCCCTGCAGCATTTCAGCGTGTGTTCCGAAGCCTCTTTTCACACGATAAGCACCTGTTGTTGCCTCTTCCCACGATGTAAGCCATTCCGGCATGTCAAAATCAGCGCCAGAAGTCAGCAGATCAATATCCGCTTTCACCTGGCCTGTGCTGATCAGGTTGACGTAGTAAGAGTAGAAAGCGTGTGTTTTTTGCTTGAGGCCTTGTTTGACGGCTTCGCTGTTGAGCGCTTCATTGTCCCGGTTGACATTCATCAACGCTTCAACATCACTCTCAACCGTGCGTCCGTCCAGATCACTGACACCTTGTTTTTTATAGGAATCCACCATGATGATCCGCTGAACAATGCGTCCTTGTTCCTCAAGCCTTTTGGCAGCTTCAAACGCCAGGCTGCACCCCGCTGAATACCCGAACAGTGTCAAAGGCCCTTCCGGCTGAAGCTTCTGAATCAAATCCGCATAGCGGTCAAGCCGGTCTTCCTCCTCAATAAAATCAAAGGCGTACAGCTTGTATGACGGCAGGCGGCTGGACAGATTTTGGTACATAAGGCCATAGCCCAAGACCGGCGGGAATGCGAAAATGATCTGATCCTGATCGGGATTCATTATTGTTACATCCTGCAATCCATCTGAGCCCCCGTTTTTCAAATACGCTGAAATACTGGCGATCGTCGGCGCTTCAAACAAAACCTTTACCGGGAGATCAATCCCGAGCTCTTTCTTGATGCGGGAAGCGGCGGTCATTGCCTTCAAGGAGTGCCCACCAAGCACAAAGAAATCATCATGAATGCCGACCTGCTGTCTGCCAAGAACCTCAGACCAGATTTGTGCGATCGTTTCTTCCGTCTCATCTCGTGGCCCGATCCATTCTTCCGCCAGCTGATCCTGATCCGGTTTTGGCAGCAGACGTTTATTGACCTTCCCGTTTGTCGTTAAAGGAAGCTCGTCCAAGAAAGTAAAAGTTTGCGGCACCATGTAAGCAGGAAGCTGTTTTTTCAGGTGCGCCTTTACACCTTCAGCTGAAAGCTGCGTCCGGCTCACGAGGTAGGCGTTGATTGATGCATCGCCAGACTCATGGCGATCTGCCACCACGACCGCATCTTTCACACCTGGATATTCCTGCAGCTGCTTTTCGATTTCTTCAAGCTCAATCCGGTGTCCGCGTATTTTGACCTGGTCGTCAATCCGGCCAGCATATTCAATCGTTCCGTCCGGCAGCCAGCGTGCTAAGTCCCCTGTGCGGTAAAGCATTTCTCCCGGTTTGAAAGGGTTCGTGATAAACTTTTGCTTCGTCAGGTCATGACGGTTTACATACCCTTTAGATACGCCCATTCCGCTGATGCACAGTTCACCGACCGCCCCGAATGGCTGGAGCTGGTTTTGCTCGTTGAGAATATAAACACTGGCATTGCTGATCGGCTTTCCGATCGGCAATGAGGAGATGGAATCCGGTATATCATGCACGATGTGAGCGGTCGCAAACACCGTTCCCTCAGTCGGCCCGTAGCAGTTAATCAGCTTGCCCGGCCCCATGATTCGCAGCGCTTTTCTGACGTGAGGCACAGACGCACGCTCTCCGCCAAATAACACGCAGCGAAGCCCTCTCATCCAATCCTCTCCCGCATCTATGAGAAGATTAAATAGAGCAGTTGTCGCAAACATGACATTGACATTCTCCTGCTGGATCAAATCTGTGAGCCGTTCTGTATCAAGCAGCGTATGTTCATCTGCGATAATGAGCCTTGCCGCATTTAATATTGAAGCGTAGAAATCAAAGGTAAACGCGTCAAAGGCATAATTCGAAACAGATAAGAACGTATCTTTTTCAGAAAATGCCATGTAGTCTACGTGCTTGACCAATCCTTGAATATTGGCATGAGTGGTGATATTGCCCTTCGGCTCTCCGGTTGTGCCGGACGTGTACATGATATATGCCGGATCATCGGGTTCAATCGCGATTGCTGGGTCGCTTTCCTGTTCTGCAAATCGTGTTTGATCATCGATGAAGAGCGTTGTTCCTGTATACGGCAGCTGAGCCGCTTTTTCTTTCATCTCCTGATGTGTCAGCAGACAGGCTGCCGCACTGTCAGTCAGCATATATGAAATTCGGTCCTCAGGCAGCTTTGGATCAACCGGCAGATAAGCCGCTCCTGCCTTTAATACGCCGAGAATGCCGATCACCAGTTCAAGTGAACGCTTCGTGTACAACGCTACAACGGAGCCTTTGCCCACGCCTTGCTTTTGCAATCGGCGTGCAAGGCGGTTTGCTTCCTCATCTAATTCGCGATAGGAAAGCGTCTGGCCGGAATACGCAAGCGCCGGTGCATCCGGATTGACGTTCACCGCTTCCTTGAACCACTCCGTCAGAGGCTTTGCCTCATGAGTTTGAGCCGGCGGGTTTAAGCCAGTAAGCAGAAACGCTCTCTCCTTGTCGTCAACGAGATTGATCGTGCTGACAGGCTGATCCGGCTTTTCGATAAGCTGCTGAATCGATGTGAGAAGCTGAGATTTCAGGCGCAGGATAAACGCCTCATCAAACACATTCTCGTTATAGGCTAGCTTAATCAGCATCTCATCCCCCGGGGAAGCCATCAGGTTAAGATCATAATTCGACTTCTCAAAAACATGTACATCCTCCATATCAAAGCCGTTTTCACTGTTTTCTTCATTTTTTGCATCCTGTAGCGGATAATTTTCAAAGACAATGATATGGTCAATCAGTTTTGGCTGATCGGCCTGTGTTTGGATGTCATAGAGCGGCACATATTGATGCGGCTCAGACTGAAGCGATTGCTCCTGCAGCTGCTTGAGCAAACCGTTAAATGTGATATCCTCAGACAGTTTCACACGTCTTGGGACAACGTTGATAAACAGCCCGACCATATGTTCAACACCTTTGATTTCCGCGGGACGCCCAGAAACGACTGTGCCGAAGGTCAAATCATCAGACTGCTGATAACGGCTGATCAATACGCTCCAGACTGCCTGAAGTGCTGTACTCAAAGTGGTATGCTGCGATTTAGCAAGCTCGGTAAAGGCCTTTGTTTCCGCCTCCGGCAGTGAGAAGAGCAGTTCTTTCGGCTCGTAGCCGTCTGTTTGTTTCTTTCTTTGCTCCGCGAACGTCGTCTGTCCTTCAAAATCCTCTAAGTACTCTCGCCAGTAACGCAGTGATGCTTGTTTATCCTGCTTTTCAAGCCACTTGATATAGTCTTTATACGGTTTGACAGGCGGCAAACTGTACGGCTTTTGTTCACGCAGGGCATTGTATACCTTGAACAGATCCTGCACGACGATGCCGAAGCACCAGCCGTCCAAAATAATGTGGTGGTAGCTCCACACCCATTCAAAGCTTTCTTCAGCTTTTTTGAAAATGGCTGCCCGCATGGGAATATCCCGCGTCAAATCAAAACCCTTGATCTTATCCTGTTCTTTGTATTTATTGATTTTGGCTGTTTGCTCGCTGTCCGTTAAGTGTGTCAAATCGATTTCTTCTATATGAAACTGCCGTTTTTTCAATACGACTTGGACAGGTCTTTTTACTTTTTCGTGAATGAACACGGTACGAAATACATCGTACCGGTCCATGATCACATTCATGCCTTCTTCAAGACATTTGATATTCAAGCTGCCTTTTACTTTCATCGTGATTTGTTCAAGGTAAAAGCTCTGGCCGGGATTCAGGATGGTATGAAACAGCATCCCTTCCTGCATCGGCGATAGGTAATACATATCTTGAACCTGATCCTTGCTAAATTGACTCATATGCTTCGCTCCCGCCTTCTGTAATTCCCTTGCGTTTTATTTTAAATTCTCCTCAAGCATGTCAAAGATATCGCCCATCTCGTCCATTCCAAGGTCTTCAGCACTGAAGTCGCTTGGCGTGAATTCCTTCTCTTCTTTTTCCGTACAATGGCGGATCAGCATCAGAAGATTTTCTTTAAACCGTTCCATTTGCTCCTCGACTGTAGCTCTTTCAAACTCCTTCTCATTGTAGGAGCAAGAAAGCACAAACCGGCTGTTTCTGACCATGCCGCTGAAGCTTAAAGCGTACAGTGCTTCTGATTCCTCGCTTACTTGGCGCCCCATATCGAAAGCGGACGGCTCAAAGAAGTCGGTTTTTACCTCACTGTCGAATTGGCCTAAATAGTTGAAGCTGATCTCTGGCGTGAAGCCCTTTGTTTCCGCTGTTTCTGTGACATAACGGAGAATGCCGTAGCCAACACCTTTGTCCGGAATGCGGCGCAGGTTTTCTTTGACTGTTTTGATCACGGCTGAGGCATCTGCTTCAGACATGTCGAGCACAACAGGATATTGTGCCGTAAACCAGCCGACCGTTCTGGAGATATTCACATTCGGGATGATGTCCTCCCGTCCGTGTCCCTCCAGGTTAATGCCGATTTTGGCACCGTCTGTCCATTCTTTCATCGTTAAACCGAGCGCGCTGAGAAGAATATCATTGATCTCGGTTCCATATGGCTGATGAACATCCGTTAAGAGATGTTTAGTGTCCTCTTCCGTTAATTCACAAATTACAGATGATGTATGCTTGACGATCCGCTGCTCTGTTTCGTAGTCCTTCGGCACAGGAGAAACCTGTTCAGCGTCAATTTGCGACCAGTATTCAGCCTGCTGTAAAAGTTCTGCTGATTGGCTGAATGCCGCCAGTTCTTCCGCCCAATCCTTGAAGGAATTTGTTTTTTGCGGGAAGACAACGCTCCCTTCCTTTTCAGCCTGCACGTAGCCTGAAGCAAAATCTTCAAGCAAAATCCGCCATGATACGCCGTCGACCACGAGATGGTGTACAGCGATGAGCAGGTGATCGCCAGCTTCCGTACGGTATTGCTCCGCCTTCAGAAGCGGTCCGTTTTGCAGATCGAGACTGCTTTGCAGCCTTTCCGCAAGAATCTTGATCTGGCTTTTCAGCATCTCTTCATCAGTGCCGTACAGATCCACGATTTCGAAGCTGACCTTGCTTTCGCCGATTGGTTTGTATGCTTGAATGATCTCTCCGTCTTCCTCACGGTAGACCATACGGAGCGCGTCATGATGTTCGATCAGCGCCTGCAACGTTTTCTCCACCCGTTCAGGATCAAAGCCCTTCGCGGCGTGAAGCATCACTGATTGGTTCCAGTGGTGCTTGTTCGTGAAGTTCTTTTCAAAGAACCAGCGCTGAATCGGCGTCAGAATGACTTCGCCCTCCACAGGCCCTTGGTCTGCCTGTTTGCCTTCGGCACGCTCCACGTATTGGGTCAGCTCCTCGATCGTCGGATGCTGGAAGAGATCTTTCATTTCCAGCTTCCAGCCGTGCTGGTTCAAGCGGCTCGCCATTTGGATTCCTTTGATGGAATCTCCGCCGAGTGAGAAGAAATTGTCGCTGACACCGATCTCCGAAATGCCGAGCACGTCCTGCCAGATGCCGGCAAGCAGCTCTTCCATATCCGTTGTCGGCGCTTTGTATTCTCCGCTTCCCGCTTCGATGTCCGGCTCAGGCAAGGCTTTGCGGTCAACCTTTCCATTTGCCGTAACTGGAAGCTCGTTCAGCGTCACCCAGAACGCCGGAATCATGTAGTACGGCAGGGTTTCTTTCAACGAAGACTTTAATGCTTCTATGTCAGCTGTTTCCGGTGTGACGTACGCCGCGATCGCTGTATTGCCGCCTTTATCTTTGACAGCTGTTACCGCCGCATCCTGCACCTCAGAAAGCTGGGCGAGCTGGACTTCGATTTCTGAGAGCTCGATCCGGTAGCCGCGGACCTTGACCTGCTGGTCGATCCGGCCGATGTATTCGATGCCGCCGTTCACCCATTTCACCAAATCGCCGGTGCGGTACATGCGTTCACCCGGCACAAACGGATCAGCGACAAACCGCTTCGCGGTTTCGTCTTCTTTATTCAGATAGCCTCGCGCCAATCCGCGTCCCGCCACGCAAAGCTCTCCGGCTACACCTTCCGGCTGTACCTGATTGCCCTCGCCAAGAATGTACACTCTCGTATTGGCGATCGCCTGCCCGATGGAAAGCGAGCCTTCCTCCGGATTGATCTCTGTACTTGTGGCAACGACCGTATTTTCAGTCGGCCCGTAGTTGTTAACGAGCGTGTACGGCTGTTTCACGGCACGCTTCAGTTTGTCTCCGCCTGTCAGCAATACGCGGAGTGATGTGTTCTCAAGCTCCATGAACTGTTCCGCCAGCTGTGTCGGCAGGAAGGTGATCGTTACGCCGTTCGTTTCGAAATAGTCGTTCAGGCGAACGATATCAAGTCGGATGGCTTCATCTATGACGTGAAGCTCGGCGCCGATCGTCCAGGTCGGGAACATCTCCCAAATGGAGGCGTCGAATCCGAAGCCCGCGTACTTCGCACTGCGGTCCTCCGCTGTCATGCTGAACGCGTCGTGGTGCCAGAAGCACAGGTTCACAAGCGCATGGTGCTCGACCATGACACCCTTCGGCTGTCCGGTCGTTCCAGACGTGTAAATCATGTACGCCAGGTTCTCGGCGTTTGTATCCGTCTCTGGATTTTCCTCATCGTTTTCATCAAGCGGCAGGCTCAGAATCGTACGGTTGCCATCAAGAAGAATGACCTCTCCCGTATAGCTGTCCGGCACTGCGATGCCTTCCTGTTTCAAGAGAAGCTTCGCACCGCTGTCTTGTAAAATATAGTCAATCCGCTGATCCGGATAGTCAGGATCAATCGGTACAAGCGCCGCTCCCGCCTTTAAGACGCCGAGCACCGCGGCGGACATTTCCAGCGACGGCTTCGTGAGAACGCCGACGCGCTCATCCGGGCTGATACCGCAGTCGATCAGAATCCGGGCAAGACGGTTCGCCTTCGCATTCAGCTCGCCGTACGTCCACGACTGGCCGTTATATGTAACAGCCGGGCGGTCTTTGTGGCGCTGGGCAGTCTCTTCGAATAGCTGATGAACGGTTTTGTCTGTCGGCACAGGCAGCGTTTTGCCCGTCCATGCCTCGAGAAGCGTTTGTTTTTCTGGTTCAGTGACGAGTGACAGGCTGGAAAGCGGCTGGTTCGGATTTTCCGCGACAGCTTTTAGTAAACGCAGAACGTATTCGCTCCATTTCTCAGCCGTTTCTTTTGAGAACAGATCAGTCGCATATTCGAGCTGCAGACCGATGCCGTTTTCATCAGTGAATCCGCCTAATGTCAGATCAAACTTAGACGTTCCCTGATGGGACTCGTAAGGTGAAATGCTTAGATTCTGCAATGTAAGCTGTTCTTTATCAGGATTTTCTGTCGTCACCATCACGTTAAACAATGGATTTCGGCTCATATCCCGAGGGAGATCAAGCTGATTGACTAAGTCCTCAAACGGATATTCCTGATGCTCCAGCGCTGACAGGTTCGTCTGCTTCGCTTGCTCCAAGAGCTCTGCAAATGTTTGCTGTTCTTCCGCTTCCATTCTTAAGGCAAGCGTATTGACGAACATTCCCGGCATGTCTTGGACATCAGCATTCATCCGGCCGGCAGTAACGGAGCCGATGACGATATCCCGCTGTCCGGAAATTTTGCTTAAAAAGACGTGGAAAACAGCGTGAAGCACCATGTGCAAGGTCGTTCCGGTTTCTGCGAGCAGTTTTTCTACCGCCTTTGCCGTCTCGCTTCCCGTACGGAAACGGACCGTGTCCCCTTTAAAGCTTTGCACAGGCGGACGGGCGTAATCGAGCGGAAGATCAAGCTCCGGCAGCTCGCCTGAAAGAACCGAGAGCCAGTACGCCTCATGCTCCTTCATCCGTTCCTTTTGCTCAGCTTCATTTTGCCAAACGGCGAAATCCTTATAATGAAGCGCCGGCTCTGGAAGCTGCTCTCCTTTGTAAAGCAGCGCCAATTCTTTTACAAAAATGCCTCTTGATACCCCGTCTGCGATGATGTGATGCATATCTAAAAGCAGCAAATGTTTTTTCGCTTCTATGCGAAGCAATGCTGCTCGAATGAGCGGTGCGCCGTTTAAGTCGAATGGCCGGATAAAGTCCTTGATCTTTTGTTCCGCTTCATCTTCTTTCGCTTCAAACACATGAAGATCAATCGCCGCCTTCTCAATAATGCGCTGAACAGGCTCACCGTTTGCTTCCATAAATGATGTCCGCAATGGCTCGTGGCGGTTTACAAGCTGATTGAGTGAGTCGCGCAGACGTGAAATATCAAGCTCGCCTTCCATCAGAAGAACAGATGGCATATTGTAGCTGATCGTCTGCCGGTCAAGCTGATTCAGTACATACATCCGTTTCTGCGCGGATGACAGTGGGTACATCTCCTGTTTGTCAGCCGGTTTGAGCACGTGATGGCCGCCTGAAACTGACGATACCTCCATGCAAGCCGCAAGCTGGCGAACAGTCGGCTGCTCGAACAGCGCTTTAAGCGGTACGGTTTTCTCCAATTCAGCCTGAATGTTGGCAATGAGCATCATCCCTTTTAATGAATGGCCGCCTAAATCAAAGAAATTGTCGTCGATGCCGATCGCTTCTATGCCAAGCGTTTTCTTCCAAATGCGGCATAGGCTCTCTTCAAGCTCTGTTTCCGGTGCGGCTGAGGTCCTGCGTCCGGATTGTTCCGTGTTCGGCTTCGGCAATGCGTTTCTGTCGGTTTTCCCGTTTGCCGTCAGCGGAATGGCGTCCACCTGCACAAAGAAAGCAGGAATCATATGAGACGGCAGTGTTTGTGAAAGCTGGTTGCGGAGCACTGCTTTTTCAATGGCTTGATCCGCCGTATAATACGCACAAAGCTCTTGAAGCCCGCCCTCGGAAACTGCTAGTACAACCGCTTCTTGAATTCCGCTGAGGCTGAGCATGACCGTTTCAATTTCTTTCGGCTCAATGCGATAGCCGCGGATTTTCACCTGATCATCAGCCCGGCCGATAAATTCAAGCGTACCGTTAGAAAGTCTCCGTACGACATCACCGGTTTTGTACATGAGACTGCCCGGCGAATATGGATTTTCAACAAATCTCTCGGCTGTCAGCTGAGGCCTGTTGAGATATCCTCTAGCAAGCCCCTGTCCCGTGATATAGAGCTGGCCGCTCGTCCCCGGAGGCACAAGCTTTAACGCCTCATTTAAGACAAGCGCACCGGCATTCGCAATCGGCTGCCCGATTGTCGGGCGTTGCGCGAATGCATCCGGTTCAGACAGATTAACCCGTCCGGCGATGGCGCCGATTGTTGCTTCAGTCGGGCCGTAATGATTGATAAATTCGGTATGTCCATACATCTTGCGGAAGGCCAGAACATCATTCGGGATGATTTTTTCTCCTCCCAAGACGATCAAGCGCAAGGATTCAAAGTTTGGCCCTTTTGTAAAGCTGGCCGTGTTCACCACCGTATGGAACAGAGACGGTGTCAGTTTGATATATGTGATCCCGTGTTCCTTGATATAACGCCCCATTTCATCCGGCGCCGTATAGGTTTCCTTCGGCACGATGTGGAGCTCGCCCCCTGCCAGAAGCACAGGGAACATGCTCGTATAGCCTAGGTCGAATGCGTAAGACGAAAGCAATACAGTTTTATCGGTTTCCTTCAGGCCCGCCTCTTCACTAAACCAAGAAACATAGTTTGTCAGATTGCGATGCTCGATCTGCACGCCCTTCGGCTTCCCGGTCGTACCGGACGTATAAATGACGTATGCAAGATTGCGAGATCCGGAGATCGGAGAGGGGCGCTCCTTACTCTCATTTCTCCATTTTGCATCATCAAGGTTGATGATTGTCCCTTCATATTGCCCAATGGCCGTCATGTTTCTTTCGTTCACGACCGCAATTCTTGCACCGCTGTCCTCTAATGAATAACGGATTCGTTCCTCAGGCGTATCAGGATCAATCGGCAGGAAAGCCGCCCCCGCTTTCATGACACCAAGAATCGATACCATAACCTCAGCTGACCGATCCATGACAATTGCGACGATGTCTTCACTTCCTGCCCCTTGCGCACGAAGATGATGCGCCAGCTGGTTCGCCTGTTCATCAAGCTCGCGATAGGTCAGCAGATTTCCCCCAGACCTCACCGCAGAATGATCAGGTGTTTGCTGGGCCTGTTCTTCGAAAAGAGCTGCAAAGGTTGCTTCAGTAATTTGAGTCATATGTCTTTCTTCAAGCAAAGCAGCCGTTTCTGCTGGGGAAAGCAGGTCTACATCAGACAGCCGAACGTTCGGATTAGCTGCGGCCGCTTTGATGATATTGACAAAGTGGCTGCTCCAGCGCCGAATCGTCTCGTCCTTAAACAGGGCAGTCGCATAGTCAAAGCTCAGGCCGATATCCTCTTCTCGCTCGACCGCTTCCAAGGAGAGATCAAATTTCGCCACGTGATGAAGCATGGAGTATGAAGAAATCTTCAAATCTCCTAATCTCAATGATGGAATCTCCATGTTCTGCATATTGAACATCACGCTGAACAGCGGACTTCGGCTTGTATCCCTTGTAAGCGGAAGCTTTTCAATCAGCTCCTCAAGGGGATAGCTCTGGTGCTCGAATGCTTGAAGGCTTGCTGTTTTGACTTCTTCAAGGAATTGCGCAAAGGTTTTATCTCCCGCAGGCGCCGTTCTTAGTGCGACCGTGTTGACAAACATCCCCGGCACACCTTGCAGATCAGGATGTGTTCTTCCCGCAGTCGGCGAGCCGACAATGATATCGTCCTGTGACGCGTACTTAGAAAGGAGTACATTGAACGCCGCCAGCAAAAACATATACATTGTCGTATCCGTTTCTGCCAAGAGTGACTTGATTTGAGCCGACATCTGTTTATCAAGCCCAAACATCACGCGCTCTCCAGCAAAGCTCCGTTCAGCAGGCCGCTCGAAATCCGTCGGAAGATCAAGAATCGGCAGCTCCCCTTTAAAGGTATCGAGCCAGTATGCCTCATCCTTTTGATGATCAGCATGTTCTTTATGCCAAACAGCGTAATCTTTATAGTGAATTTGCGGCTGCTCAAGATCAGCGCCTTGATACATTTTGGCGAGATCACCGATCAGAATGCCTGTTGAACTGCCGTCAGTAATGATATGGTGCATATCAATCAGCAGCAGGTGGCGTTCTTCTTCAAGCTGGACAAGCTTCGAACGGACGAGCGGCGCGCGGTTTAATTCAAACGGCTGAATGAACGCTTTGATCATTTCCTCCGCGTCTTCTTCCCGTCCCTTGGCAGCCTCCAGCTGGAACGATATGTTTTTATGAACGGTTTGTATAACTTCTCCGTCGATCATGTCAAACGATGTACGAAGGATTTCGTGCCGGTTGATTAATTGCTGAATCGCTTTTTCAAGCCGGTCTTTATCTACTTCTCCCTCCAGCAAAAGTACAGCGGGGACATTGTAGCTTGTGTTTGCTTGTCCAAGCTGATTGAGGATATACATTCTCCGCTGGGCCGGGGATACAGGATAATGCTGCTGATAAGGTGCTTGCCTGATCGGTTCAAACGTCTGCTCCTCCTTGCTTTCATTCTCGTCCAAATACAGCGCCAGTTCTTGAATGGTCGGCTTTTCAAAGAGCACTTTAATCGGTACTTCCTTATGAAAATGCTCCTGGATTTTCGCCGTCATCATCATCGCTTTCAAAGAATGACCGCCGATCATAAAGAAGTTATCGGTAACGCCTGCTTTGACGCCGAGTATCCCTTCCCAGATCTCCGCTAATTTCTTTTCACTCTCTGTTTCTGGTGCTGCGTACTCCGGCTGCACGGCTTCTGATTGAGGCGCAGGCAGTTCTTTTTTGTTGATTTTTCCGTTTGGCGTGAGCGGCAGGCTGTCCATCTGAATCAAATGGGCAGGAACCATATAGTCAGGCAAAGACTGAGACAGCGTTTTTCTTAGCCAGCTCACAGACACTTCACGGTCCGCCGTAAAGTACGCGCAAATTTCATTTTCATCTGCTTTGTTCTTGCGGATGATCACCGCAGCCTCTGTCACATGCTCTGCCATGTTCAGTTTTGTTTCAATTTCGCCAAGCTCAATTCGGAAGCCGCGCACCTTCACTTGATTGTCGATTCTTCCTAAAAATTCGATATTGCCGTCCGGCAGCCATCTCGCCAAGTCGCCAGTGCGATAAATCCTTTCATCCGGTCTGAACGGATCTTCAAGAAATTGCTTCTCCGTCAGCTCAGGAAGATTGACATATCCTCGCGCTACCCCGATTCCTCCGACGCACAGCTCGCCAGGCGCGCCAATTGGCTGCAGACGCTGCTGCTCATCCATGATGTAGGCAGTCGAATTTCCGATAGGCTTCCCGATTGGAATAGAGCCGCTAAACTCACGGTCGATCAGAAAACTTGTTGAAAATGTCGTGTTTTCTGTCGGGCCGTATCCGTTCCACAACGAAAGCGACGGCGATGCCTGCTTCACTTTGCTGACAATATGCGGCACGAGCGCATCTCCGCCGATGATTAAATGGCGGAGTGTGCCGAACATGCCGGCATCCTTTGCAGCAAGCTGGTTGAATAAAGGTGATGTCAGCCACATGGTCGTGATTCTCTGCTCACGCAGGAATGCCGCAAATTGTTTTGCATCAAGCAGCGTCTCTTTTTTGACCGGATAAAGCGCTGCGCCATTCAGCAGTGCGCCGAATACCTCAAACGTGCCGGCATCAAAGCTGACAGCTCCCGTTTGCGCCATGCGGTCCTCCTCATGAACAGGAACGTAACCGGCATTTTTGACGAGACGAAGAATACTTTTATGTTCAATCATGACGCCTTTCGGTTTGCCCGTCGAACCAGATGTATACATGATGTATCCCAAATCAGACGGTGCGGAAGGCAGATTGAGATTGTCAGCAGCTTCGCACTCTTCAAAGCCGATGTCCAGTGTAAGAACCGGCACTTGCAGCTGATGCGCCTGCTCTGTATAAGACTTTCCGGCCAATACCATCCGAATCGAGCTGTCCTCCGCCATGAAACGAAGACGATCCACAGGAAGTGCGGGATCAAGCGGCACATAGGCGGCGCCTGTTTTTAAAACAGCCAGCATGCCGACAACGGTTTCTGCTGAGCGGTCGTTCATAATCGCGGCTGTTTCCCCTTTTTGAAGACCTTGTTCGACAAGCTTTCTCGCCAGACGGTTTGCCGCTGTATTCAGCTGACGGTATGTCAGCTCGGCTCCTTCATATACGACGGCAGTGCTTGCCGGTGTTCGCTGCGCTTGCTCTTCAAACACTTGATGAACGGCCATTCCTTCTGGAAATTCGGCTTTCGTCTGGTTAAACACCTCGACAATTTGTCGCTGCTCTTCGTCTCCCACAAGCCCGTACTCACGGACAAAAGCGTCCGGCTGATCGACAGCCGCTTCCATCATGCGGGTAAGGTGCTCCGCTGCCCGTTCGATAAAAGCAGAATCAAAGGCGGCACCGTTATATTTGATTTTGACAGTCCACGTTTTGCCTGGATACACAATCAGATTGAAATCGAAGCTCGTTTGCTCAAATGCGCTTTCTACCTTGATAGAAAATCCGAGGCGGTCTTCCATGCTGCCGTTTTCAAGCTCTTGGTCAAGCGGATAATTTTCAAACGCGACCAGATGGTTCAAGAGATTGCCATCAAGAGCTGAGCGTTTTTGAATCTCATAGAGCGGCACGTAATCGTAGCGCTCCGCCTCAACTGCATGCTGCTGAACAGCTGAGAAAATATCAGCGAAAGCAGCATCACGATCAACTTTTACCCGCACCGGAATGGTGTTGATAAACAGTCCTGCCATCGTTTCAATCCCGTTGATTTCAGATGGCCGGCCTGATACGACCGTGCCGAAGACAACGTCATTCGTAAAGTTGTATTTGCTGAGAACAATGCCCCAAACGGCCTGAAACAGGTTAGGTCCTGTCACTTGATGGCGGTTTGCGGTTTGCTGAATGCGGGCAACCAGTTTTTCGTCCCATGTAAATGAATATTCTTTGTTAACGTATTCGTCTTTTTTCTCAAGCAGGCGGCCCGGGAGCACGCTCGGCTGTTCAAAACCAGCCAAGCGTTCGCTCCAGTAGCTCTCCGCTTCTTCATTGTCCTGTTTTCCAAGCCACTTGATGTAGTCGGAATAAGGCTTTCCCTGACCGTTTGCCGGTGTTCGGCCTGCTCTGAGCGCTTCGTAATTTTGGAACAGGCTTTTCATGAGTACGCCCATGCTCCAGCCGTCCATCATAATATGATGATTACTCCAGACAAGATACAGCTGATCTGCATCAAGACGGAAAACCGCCACCTTGAACAGCATGTCTTTTGCCAGGTTAAAACCTTGGCGCTGCACGTCTTGTTTATAACGCTCAATATGCTCTTTCTGGCGGTTTTGGTCCGCATGACTAATATCTTCATAGTGCACCTTTGTTTTGCGTTCCGCTAACACGACCTGACGCGGTTTTTGCAGCTGCTGATGCACAAATACCGTACGGAGAATATCGTATGACCGAATCAGTTCATTGACGCTTTTCTCAAAGATTTCAAGATCAAAAGCACCGTGAATTCCAAGCTCTAATTGTGTAAAATACGAGGATGAATGCGGATCAAGCATCGCATGATACAGCATTCCCTCCTGCATCGGTGTCAGTGCGTACACCTTTTGAATCGATTTTTTGCTCATATGCCACCTCTATTAGAAAATTTCCATTAATTTATCCAGTTCATCCAGCGTCAAATCGTCGTCGCCAAGGTCACTCGGCGTCAGTTCCGTTCCATCTTGAGATAGGCAATGTTCAATGATTCTGAGAAGATGGGCTTTAAAGCTGTCGCTGAATGTCTTTATCGTTTTTTCATGAAATTCAAGAGAATGATAGGCCATTGACATCGTCAGTTTTCCGTTTTCAATGTATCCGACAACATCGAGCGCATTCGGTTTTTCTGTTTCCGGGCTTAACGACTGTCCTGACGGCAGCTCTGATCTCTTGAACAAGCCTGCATCCGACATGTCATCGAACTGTCCTAAGTAGTTAAAGCTGACATCCGGCTGAATCGAGAACGCCACATCTTCTTTATGTTCCGGCGCCGTCAAATAGCGGAGAATGCCGTACCCGACTCCCTTATTCGGTACATGTCTGATATCTTCTTTCATTTGCTTCAGCTGGTAGCCCAGATCATCCGTATGCTTCATATCGAGCACCATCGGGTACATACTCGTAAACCAGCCGACTGTCCGGGAAATGGTCAGGTCTTCTATGATTTCTTCACGTCCATGCCCCTCTAAATGAACACTTACTTGATCCTGACCTGTCCACTCCTTCATCGCCAATCCGAATGCTGTCAGTAAAATATCATTCATTTCTGTGTGATATGCCTCATGCACCTTTGTGGTGAGCTGTTCTGTTTCTTCAGCAGTCAGCGAAAATTCGATTGTCTTTGTATGTTTCATTCGCTGATCACCAGATTCGCGATCCTTCGGAAGCTTCGCCGCGACAGTTTGTTCTTCAAGCTGTCTCCAATACTCTTTTTCTTTCAAAAAGGCTTTGGAATTCGCGAAGTCTTGTAATCTCTCTGCATACTCCGCAAATGAATGTGTTTTCTGCGGGAGAACCGGTTCATTGCTTTGCTCAAGCTGTGTATATACCGCGGCGAAATCCTCCAGTAAAATCCGCCACGACACGCCGTCAACCACTAAGTGGTGAATGGCAAGAAGCAAATGGTCTCCGTCTTCCGCTTGGAACAAGCCTGCTTTTAACAAGCCGCCTTCCTGCAAGTCGATGCTGCTCTGCAGCCGTTCCGCTTCTCTCTCTATGCGGTCTTCATGATCTTTTGCTTGGCCCTCGATTTGGATGATCTCCAATTGAGCTGAAGCAGCTTCAAGTCCTCTGTTGTATTGAACGACCTCTTTCGTTCCCTCACGATAAACCATGCGGAGCGCGTCATGGTGCTCGATCAGTGCCTGCAATGTTTTCTCCACCCGTTCAGGATCAAAGCCCTTCGCGGCGTGAAGCATCACTGATTGGTTCCAGTGGTGCTTGTTCGTGAAGTTCTTTTCAAAGAACCAGCGCTGAATCGGCGTCAGAATGACTTCGCCCTCCACAGGCCCTTGGTCTGCCTGTTTGCCTTCGGCACGCTCCACGTATTGGGTCAGCTCCTCGATCGTCGGGTGCTGGAAGAGATCTTTCATCTCCAGCTTCCAGCCGTGCTGGTTCAAGCGGCTCGCCATTTGGATTCCTTTGATGGAATCTCCGCCGAGTGAGAAGAAATTGTCGCTGACACCGATCTCCGAAATGCCGAGCACGTCCTGCCAGATGCCGGCAAGCAGCTCTTCCATATCCGTTGTCGGCGCTTTGTATTCTCCGCTTCCCGCTTCGATGTCCGGCTCAGGCAAGGCTTTGCGGTCAACCTTTCCGTTTGCCGTAACTGGAAGCTCGTTCAGCGTCACCCAGAACGCCGGAATCATGTAGTCCGGCAGGGTTTCTTTCAACGAAGACTTTAATGCTTCTATGTCAGCTGTTTCCGGTGTGACGTACGCCGCGATCGCTGTATTGCCGCCTTTATCTTTGACAGCTGTTACCGCCGCATCCTGCACCTCAGAAAGCTGGGCGAGCTGGACTTCGATTTCTGAGAGCTCGATCCGGTAGCCGCGGACCTTGACCTGCTGGTCGATCCGGCCGATGTATTCGATGCCGCCGTTCACCCATTTCACCAAATCGCCGGTGCGGTACATGCGTTCACCCGGCACAAACGGATCAGCGACAAACCGCTTCGCGGTTTCGTCTTCTTTATTCAGATAGCCTCGCGCCAATCCGCGTCCCGCCACGCAAAGCTCTCCGGCTACGCCTTCCGGCTGTACCTGATTGCCCTCGCCAAGAATGTACACTCTCGTATTGGCGATTGCCTGCCCGATGGAAAGCGAGCCTTCCTCCGGATTGATCTCTGTACTTGTGGCAACGACCGTATTTTCAGTCGGCCCGTAGTTGTTAATGAGCGTGTACGGCTGTTTCACGGCACGCTTCAGTTTGTCTCCGCCTGTCAGCAATACGCGGAGTGATGTGTTCTCAAGCTCCATGAACTGTTCCGCAAGCTGTGTCGGCAGGAAGGTGATCGTTACGCCGTTCGTTTCGAAATAGTCGTTCAGGCGAACGATATCAAGCCGGATGGCTTCATCTATGACGTGAAGCTCGGCGCCGATTGTCCAGGTCGGGAACATCTCCCAAATGGAGGCGTCGAATCCGAAGCCCGCGTACTTCGCACTGCGGTCCTCCGCTGTCATGCTGAACGCGTCGTGGTGCCAGAAACACAGGTTCACAAGCGCATGGTGCTCAACCATGACACCCTTCGGCTGTCCGGTCGTTCCAGACGTGTAAATCATGTACGCCAGGTTCTCCGCGTTTGTATCCGTCTCTGGATTTTCCTCATCGTTTTCATCAAGCGGCAGGCTCAGAATCGTACGGTTGCCATCAAGAAGAATGACCTCTCCCGTATAGCTGTCCGGCACTGCGATGCCTTCCTGTTTCAAGAGAAGCTTCGCACCGCTGTCTTGTAAAATATAGTCAATCCGCTGATCCGGATAGGCAGGATCAATCGGCACAAACGCCGCTCCCGCCTTTAAGACGCCGAGCACCGCGGCGGACATTTCCAGCGACGGCTTCGTGAGAACGCCGACGCGCTCATCCGGGCTGATACCGCAGTCGATCAGAATCCGGGCAAGACGATTCGCCTTCGCATTCAGCTCCCCGTACGTCCACGACTGGCCGTTATATGTAACAGCCGGGCGGTCTTTGTGGTGCTGGGCAGTCTCTTCGATTAGCTGATGAACGGTTTTGTCTGTCGGCACAGGCAGCGTTTTGCCCTTCCATGCGTCTAGAAGCGTTTGTTTTTCTGTTTCAGTGACAAGTGATAGGCTGGAAAGCGGCTGGTTCGGATTGCCGGTGACTGCATCTAGAAGCTGCATCCAGTATTGCTTCCATCGTTCGATTGTTTCAGGTTTAAACAGCGCTGTATTGTATTCAAGTACGAACGTAAGCCCTCCGTCCGTTTCGTCAGCCGTCAGTGTGATGTCAAACTTGGCCGTTTTCCGTTCAAACGGATGCGGCTCCAGCTGAATCCCTTTCATCGTTAGATCCTTGATATTCGCATTTTGCATCGAAAATACTGCGTCGAATAACGGATTTCTGCTCGTGTCACGCTGAACCTGTACGTTTCCGATCAGGTCCTCAAGCGGATAATCCTGCGCTTCAAAAGCATTGAGCGCGGTTTCTTTCACTTCGCTAAGATAGTCAGCAAACGTCTTTTCACCTTTCGGATACGTTCGCAGCGCCAACGTATTGACGAACATTCCGATGACGCGGCTGACGTCAGCTTGGGATCGTCCGGCTACCGGTGAACCGACGATGATATCGTGTTGTCCGCTCAGTTTTGATAAAAACGCACTGTATGAAGCCAGAAGCACCATGTACAGTGTTGAATCCGTTTCTTTTGCTAGTCTGCGCAGAGCATCAGCTTTTCCTGCTTCTAATGAAAATGCAATGCGGTCTCCCTCAAATGTTTGAACCGCAGGCCGGCTATAGTCAGTCGGTAGCGTCAGCACCGGCAACTCTCCGTCCAGCTCCTTCAGCCAATGCTCCTCTTGTTTCTTGTAAAGCTCAGACTGAATGAACTGCTGCTGCCACACGGCATAATCCTTATATTGAATGCGGAGCGGCTCAAGGGTTTCTCCGTCGTACAGCTTCGAAAGTTCCTCAATCAGCACACCGACAGACGCACCATCAGAAATAATATGATGCATATCGAACAGCAGCACATGCTCAGTGTCTGAATGCTTGATCAGACCCATTCTGAACAGCGGGAGCCGATCAATTTTGAAAGGCCTGATAAACTCAGAAACGATCCGCTCTGTCTCTTCTTCTGCGGCTTCGAAATATGCCATCTCACAATCAGCTTCTTCCCAGATCCGCTGCACCGTTTCTCCATCTTTTATTTCAAACGTGGTTCTAAAGGCTTCATGGCGCTGCATTAACTGCTGCATGACGCTGTTAAGCCTTTCAACATCAAGCTCACCTGTCAGGCGCAGAACCGCCGGCATGTTATAGCTCGTTTGCGCTCCTTCAAGCTGCTGGAGCACGTACATCCGTTTTTGCGGTGAGGAAACAGGATACGAATCTTGTTTCTTAGCCGGGCTGATGCTGATGGCTGTCCCTTTTTCAGCAGAGGCAATTACCTGTGCTAGGCCCTCAACCGTAGGTGACTGGAAGAGATCTTTGAGTGACAGCTCAACACCCAGTTCCTGATGAACTAAGGCAAGCATCTTCATCCCTGCTAATGAATGTCCGCCGATGTCAAAGAAGTGGTCATAAACGCCGACCTGTTGAACCTGAAGCACCTGCGCCCAAATGTCTGCGAGTTTTTGTTCCGTTTCATTGCGAGGCGCAACATATGAAACACCTCTTGAGACGCTGGCATCAGGAAGCGGCAGCGCTCTCCGGTCGATTTTTCCGTTCCCGGTCAGCGGCAGCTCGTCCATTTGGATAAACACCGCAGGAACCATATAAGCGGGCAGGTCCTTTGCCGCATGTTCTCTCAGCTCTTGAGATGAGATTTCTCCCTCTCCGACAAAGTACGCGCAGAGCAGCTTGTCTCCCGCTCCTTGATCAACAGCAAGCACAACAGTCTCCTGCACGCGGTCATGGGTTTGCAGCTGATGTTCGATTTCTCCAAGCTCGATGCGCTGTCCGCGGATTTTCACCTGATGGTCGATCCGCCCGATAAATTCGATATCGCCACTCGGCAGCCATCTGGCGAGGTCACCCGTTTTATACATGCGTTCGCCGGACGTAAACGGATGCGGAACGAACTTCTCCTCAGTCAGTTCTGGACGGTTGTAATAGCCTTTCACGAGTCCTTCGCCGCTAACGCAAAGCTCCCCGGCGATCCCGGCAGGCTGCACGTGTCCCGCCCGGTCAAGGATGTATACTTCCGTATTGCTGACCGGTTTTCCAATCGGAACAGACAGTGTGTCCTCCTCCAACTCATCAACCGGATGATACGTCGCGAAAACCGTGCTTTCAGACGGCCCATACATGTGAAGGAGCTTGCCTTTTCCGACAATTTGCAAAGCTTTTCTTACATGCTCGACCGAAGCCCGCTCCCCACCGAACATAATCTTGCGCAGCGTTGACAAGCACGCCGGATTCAAGTCCACAAGCAGGTGGAACAAAGCAGTTGTAATCATAAGAATGCTGATGTTCTCCCGCTCAATAACGCGAGACAGGCGAGCCATATCCAAAACTGTTTCTTTCGGTATCAGTACAAGCTTGGCACCGTTTAACAAAGAACCGAACATATCAAACATAAACGCGTCAAACACGTAATTGGAAAGTCCGAGAATCGTATCCTGTTCTGTAATGTTGAGATAATTCGTTTCCTTCACCGTGCGCAGAATATTGGCATGTGTCACGATATTTCCCTTTGGTGTTCCTGTCGTTCCGGAAGTATACGTCAGGTTGGCCATCGCCGCTGAATGAAGAGGCAGTGCGAGATTTTGCGCATCGGCATGATAGCTTTCTTCCTCATCTGCAAGCACGATAATGCCGTCGAATTCTGCTTTTTCTGCTAAGGCCTTTAATTTTTTCTGCGTGAGAAGCACCTTTGCTCCGCTGTCACGGAAGAAATGCTGCATCCGCTGAGTCGGATGTTCCGGATCAATCGGAACATAAGCCGAGCCAGCTTTTAAAACTGCGAGGATCGACACAATCATGTCCATTGACCGCTCGCACAAGACTGCCGCTGTTCTGCCTTCGCCTGCCCCGAGAGAAAGAATGCCGCGCGCTAAACGATTGGCCCGTTCATTCAGCTCTCGATAGGTAAGTGATTTGCCTTCATATTGAAGTGCCGGATGGTCTGGCGTTTTCGCCGCTTGCTCTTCAAACAGCTGAACAATCGTTTTATCTTTCGGATAAGGAGTTCTGCCCGGGTTAAACTGCTGAATTTGCGATGCAGCCTCCTCTTCAGAAAGAAGCTTGTACTCAGAAATCTGTTTTTCAGGCTCAGCCGCAGCATCTTCAAGCAAACACGCAAAATGGTTGAGCAGCCTGTCAGCCGTGCTTTGTTTAAACAGCTTCGTGCTGTAGTCCAAATCAAGTTCAATGCCTACATCGGTCTCTCTCGCCTGTATCGTTAAATCAAATTTGGCAATCTTGAAGTTGGTCTCATGAACAGACACGGACAGATCGCCGACAGCCGGAATACCCTCTGTCGCATTTTGAAGACTAAACATCGTGTCAAACAGCGGATGTCTGCTTACATCACGCGGAATGTTCAAATCTTCAACAAGCCACTCAAACGGATAGTCCTGATGAGAAAAGGCATCCAGCACCTGTTTGCGGACACGGGTGATCAAATGGGTAAACGTCTCGTCCTGCTTCACTTCACTGCGAATCGCGAGCGTATTGACGAACATCCCGACAATACCCTCTGTATCGGAGTGGTTTCTGCCCGCAGACGGTGTGCCGACAATGATGTCATCCTGTCCCGTATACTTTGACAAAAGCGTATAGTAAGCGGACAGCATCACCATATACAGCGTGGCGCCATTTTGTTCAGCCAAACGATTTAAACGATCCTTTAATCCCGCATCCAGCTTGATTGATACCCGATCTCCATCAAAACTTTGAACAGGCGGTCTCGGGTAATCGGACAGAAGCTGAAGCACCGGAAGCTCACCCGCAAAGGCTTCCTTCCAATACGCCCGGTCCTTCTGGTACCCTTCAGCAGCCTGGCCGCTTTGCCACACAGCGTAATCCTTATATTGAAGACGAAGCTCAGGAAGCTGTTCGCCTTTGTATATCCGTGCTAACTCCTCCAAAATAATGCCGATGGACACACCGTCAGAAATCAAATGATGCATGTCAAACAGAAGCATATGACGGTTCTCTTCAAGCTCCATCAAGCCGATTCTGAACAGCGGTGCTTTCGCCAAATCAAATCTCCGGACGAATGAAGTCATAATTGCCTCATCTGAGCGGCCGCCTCTTTCAATCATCTCGATGTTGAAATCGACGCTGTCATGAATTTTCTGTCTCGGCGTACTGTTTTCAAGAATAAATGACGTTCTCAAAGACTCGTGGCGGCGGATTAACCCTTGAAATGCGTGCTCCAGCTTTTGAATCTCTAAAGGCCCTTCCAAAATCGCTGCCGCTGGCATGTTGTACCCAACACCCGCATCCTCGAACTGGCTGACGATATATGTTCGCTGCTGTGCTAAGGAAAGCGGGTAATGCTCCTGTTTTTCAGCAGGTTCAATCGCTGCAAATTCCCGGATTTCTCTGTGTTTGGCTTCCTCCGCAAGAGCCGCAATCGTCGGATGCTCAAACAAGTATTGAAGCGGAATGTCAGCGCCTGTTTCCTTATGAATCTTTGTTAAAAGCGTCATGGCCTTCAATGAGTGTCCGCCCGTTTCAAAGAAATTGTCAAAGATCCCCGCCTTCTCAACATTCAGCACGTCCTGCCAAATGGCTGCGATTGCTTTTTCCGTATCATTGCGCGGCGCGGTATAGGCCGTTCCGCTGACCGCCTTCACTTCTAATGCAAACAGCTTGCGGCGGTCCACTTTACCGCTTGGCGTGAGCGGAATTTCGGTCACTTCTGTGAAGTAAGCCGGCACCATATAGTCAGGAAGCTGTCTGGCCGCATGCTCCCGCAGGCTGGCCGGAGTAAATTCACTGCCAGTCTTCTGCACAACATATGCGCAAACCTCAAGATTTCCCTGTTCATCAGGACGTGCCAAAACAACGGCTTTCATAACGTCTGGCGCCTGCTGAATCACGGCTTCAATTTCTCCAAGCTCAATCCGGTATCCGCGGACTTTGACCTGGTCATCCTCTCTGCCTAAATATTCGATTGTTCCATCTGGCAGCCAGCGCACCACGTCTCCGGTCCGGTACATGCGATCGCTTGGCACAAATGGATCTTGTAAAAACTTCTCAGCCGTCAATTCAGGCAAATGTAAATAGCCTCGGCCAACACCGTCACCTGCGATATAAAGCTCGCCAGCCACGCCTTCCGGCTGCAGCCTGCCTTTTTGATCCAAAATATATAAGCGGTTATTCCCCAGCGCTTTCCCGATTGGCACATATGCTGATTGAACGGCACTCTCTGGGATAACCGGATGAACGGACGCGTCAACACACGTTTCAGTCGGCCCGTATACATTGGTCAAACGCGGTGCTGTGCCTGCTTCTTTAAACAGCTTCAGCAGCTTGTCCGCAACAACAGATGATAGGCCCTCTCCTCCGATCAGCATATGCTTCAGCTTAAGGCCTTCAAAATCGCCCGCCGCGATCAGCATTTGCAGATGGGCAGGTGTTCCGTCCGTCGCTTCAATGCTGTGCCTGCGATAATATGCAGCAAGGGCAGATCCGTTTGTCACTGTTTTCTTAGGTACGATATAAAGGGTTTGTCCCAAAAGAAGCGACGCGAAAATCTGCTTCACTGACGCATCAAAGTGGAACGGCGCAAGCAATGCCATCCGCAGTGTTTGGCTGCTGCTTTGATAAATCGTCTGCTGCAAAGATTCAACCAAGTGTTGAACCTGGCGATGCTCGATCATAACACCTTTCGGACGCCCGGTTGTTCCCGATGTGTAAATAATGTAGGCAAGGTTCCGTGCGTTCACACCTGCATTCAGGCTTTCGTCTGCACCTTCCGCAATCGCCTGATCAAAATCAATCAGTTCCGCATCGGCTGCAGGAGCCGCAACCTTCGATTCAGTCAGGATGAAGTCCGCACCGCAGTCCTCTAAAATATATTGAATGCGCTCCGCCGGAAAAGCGGGATCAATCGGCACATATGCCCCGCCGGCTTTTAAAATCCCCATGATAGACGTAATCATCCGTTCAGAGCGTTCGATTAGAACCGCGACAGGACTGTCCGGGCCAACTCCTTTCTGTTTCAGCACATTGGCGATGCGTGCAGATTGTTCATGTAACGTTTGATAGGACAATGTGCGATCTTCAAATACAACCGCTGGATAATCAGAAAGTTGCTCAGCCTGTTCTTGGAACAGCTCTGGAATCGTCATATCCTTACGATAGCTGACAGATTCACCGCCGGCCCTCGCAAGCAGCTTCTCTTTCTCCGCTTCAGCAATCAGCGTCAATTCATCAATTGCATCATCTGGATGCGATAACGCGTTCTCCAGCATCGTAATCATGCGTTCACAAACAATTTTGATTTCTTCACGTGAAAATAAATCAGTTCGGTAATCAAAATCAATGGTGAGTTTTCCAGTATCCCATCGATCCTTTACATGAATCGAGACATCATTTAATCCGCTGCCGCTGAAAATCGGCTCAGTCAAAAAGGCAAGATCCTCTTCTTTCTGCCACTGCATCACCTGATATTCAAGAGAAACCGTAAACAGCTTGGTCAGAGAGCTCTTTGTTTCACGTAAATCGTTGATCAGGAGGTTATACGGATACTTTTGGTGACGAAGCGTCTTCATGAGATCCTTCATCCGGTCTTTGACAAAATCTAAAAACGACTGGCCGCCGTCTACGTTTGTACGAAGCGGCACTGTCGAAACAAACATGCCAAACATCTGCTTCTCTTTCGCATTTGTCCGGTTGCCCATAAAGGTTCCCGTCACGACATCATTCTGGCCACTGATTCTGTACAAATAGGCAGCAAGCACCGATTGAAACACTGAAAGAACACTGACCTTGTTCGCCTCACAAAACGATAGGATCTGCTGATGAAGCGCTTCAGGCACATCCTTAGAGAACCTCTCAGCATCTAAACTTCCTCCTGCGGAAGTATTTCGTTTCAGGGAAACAAGTTCAGGCACCGATTCGAATTGCTTGTTCCAAAACGCCTTATCCTTTTCAAACCGCTTCGATTGAGCATAGTCCTGTTCAGATAAAACATGATCGATAAATGAATGCGAGATTCCTTCTTTTGTTTCTGAGCCGCCGGCTAATTCTAAATAAATGTGCATAATCGCATTTCCGAGAATATTCATAGAGATTCCATCAGAAATCACGTGATGAACATTTGCGTAAAACCACACTTCATTTTCCTTTATGGTGAATATGGAAAAACGGAATAAGTCACAATCGTACAGCGGTAAAGGTTTTTTCGTTTCCTCCCGGCTCCATTGTGAAATAGACTCAATCGCATTCGGATCTTCAGTGGTGTCAGTATGTTTTATATCAACAGGCCGATACTCGCTTATATATTGAACAGGCTCCCCGTTTTCATCGAGCCGCAAACGAAGGCGCATGGCGTCATTTCTGCGGATAAACTCTTGAATCGCCTGCTCAACAAGCACCCAGTCAACCTTATCAGTTGAAACCAGCTTACCAATCCCCGCAAGATTCGAAATACTAGTGTGAGGATAAAATTTTTCTGTATACCAAATTCGTTTTTGTGCATCCGTTAAAGGATAAAAAGTTATTTCCATATTGTCATACCTCCCCTAATCTTCAATAAGCAGTGAACATGTGCAGCGTGTTTTCCCTTTCTTATCCATAAAACTTTTAATCCTTATGAACTAAAAGCCAAAAAAGCCCAAAGTACTACACTTAAAAACCAGTGCATCCAAATAAAAAAAACAGATTGCCGCTATCAAAACGGGCTACCATCATCATTGCGGCGTTTAACATAAGCGGATAAAGACCGCAAGATCCCTCATCCCAACAGGAAACAAATTTGGCTATTTATTCATTGTTTTCAATATTTTTTACCTTGCTACCGTTCACTTTAAATGAAAAAAATGTTTTTATCACCGAAAAATGGGTGAAAAGTTTCATGCGGGATACCGAAAGATTCCAGTTTATTTACTGGGATATTTTTGCGGGATGCCGCAATAATTTCCACTAAACATTATTTACAGAAAAATAAAAATTTTCAAATCAGTCCAACCTAGTTAATCCTCTTTATTGTTGAAGCCATTTACAATCTTTACATGACATCTATTTACCGCGCAAAAACCGAAAAACAAGCAAAAAAAAGACACCCTTGCGAAGAGCGCCTTACAACGATTCCTTTATGACATTTCTGTCAATATCAATCAATTCCATATAGCCTTTCCCCCACTCATACATGGCATCAAGAATAGGCATGAGGCTTTCTCCTTGCGGGGTCAAGGAATATTCAACCTTCGGCGGGACAACCGGATACACTTCTCTGTGAACAATCATATCCTGTTCAAGCTCTCTCAGCTGGTTCACGAGGATCTTCTGCGTTATATCAGGAATCAAAGTTTTTAATTCATTGAACCGTTTTGTGCCTTCTTTTCCTAAATGCCACAAAATGAGCATTTTCCATTTACCGCCGATCACTGCAAGCGTTAATTCCTTCTCACAATTAAACCTTTTGTCGTCCATCCGGCTCAAAAGAAATCCCCCCTTAGTATACTTTTTGTATGTTAAATACGTATCATCACTTACTTACTTTTTTGCAGACTCCTTTTTATTATACTCACTCATAAAACCAAGCGAAAGAAATCTGATTGCCTCTCCTCACAGTATCCTCCAAGTAACTAGTTGACTTCAAAGTGCCTACTTCTCATCAAAAGAGGGAACCTATAGAATGAAAAATAATTCGAAAAAGGGAGTGGATCAACAATGGAATTACAGCTAGCATTAGACCTCGTAAACATCCCGGAAGCCATCGAGCTCGTCAAAGAAGTGGAACAATATATCGACGTGGTTGAGATCGGAACACCGGTTGTCATTAATGAAGGCCTCAGAGCCGTTAAAGAAATAAAAGAAACATTTCCGCAATTGAAGGTTCTAGCAGACCTGAAAATCATGGATGCCGGCGGATACGAAATCATGAAAGCGTCGGAAGCGGGCGCTGACATCATCACCGTTTTAGGCGCTACAGACGACGCAACGATTAAAGGCGCAGTAGAAGAAGCCAAAAAACAGAAGAAGAAAATCTTAGTTGATATGATTAACGTAAAAGATATTGAATCCCGTGCGAAAGAAATTGACGCACTCGGTGTTGACTACATCTGCGTCCACACTGGATATGATCTTCAAGCAGAGGGCAAAAACTCTTTCGAAGAATTAACGACAATCAAAAATACCGTAAAAAACGCAAAAACCGCAATTGCGGGGGGCATCAAACTTGATACACTTCCTGAAGTGATCAAACAAAAGCCTGACCTTGTCATTGTTGGGGGCGGAATTACAAGCGCAGCCGATAAAGCAGAAACGGCTTCAAAAATGAAACAGCTTATTGCCCAAGGATAACGTTATGAAAACGACTGAATACGTAACGGAAATTCTCAATGAGTTACACCGTTCAGCGGCTTATATTTCTGATGAAGAAGCTGATCAGCTTGCCGATCACATTCTTTCATCCAATCAAATTTTCACTGCGGGTGCGGGGCGTTCTGGCCTGATGGCAAAATCCTTCGCGATGCGATTGATGCACATGGGCTTCAACGCTCATATTGTCGGTGAGATTCTCACTCCGCCGCTCAGCGAAGGAGATCTCGTCATCATCGGCTCAGGATCAGGCGAGACAAAGAGCCTGATCCATACAGCAGCAAAAGCAAAAAGCTTACACGGGGTTGTTGCCGCTTTAACCATCAATCCAGAATCAAGCATCGGAAAACAAGCCGATCTCATCGTCAAAATGCCCGGTTCTCCTAAAGACCAGTCAAATGGAAGCTATAAAACCATACAGCCAATGGGGTCATTATTTGAGCAAACTTTGCTGCTGTTCTATGATGCAGTAATTTTAAAACTCATGGAGAAACAAGGGCTCGATTCTGATACCATGTTCACCCACCACGCAAACCTTGAATAGCGTCACACAACCGGCCTGGAGATCAGGCCGGTTTTATTATTTCTAAAATCAAACTTTAAACTCAAAAACCCGATAAGTAATATGACCTACAAATCATAAAAAGGAGGAATTATGGTGATAAAACAACTAAAGCTTAAGCTAGGAACAAAAATTCTCTGCCTGGTTTTCGTGATTATTCTTTTGTTTTCACTGTCAGTTGGCACTTTGATGCTTAAGGAAATTACAGACAGCATGAAACAAATGGCGACTGAAAAAGCGAAAGGCGATCTGGCTCTAAGCAGTGCTTATATTGATGATGTCATTTCAGGGGAATGGCAGGTAAAAAACAATAAGCTTTATAAAGGCCAAACACAAATCAACGGAAATGAAGATATCGTTGATCTGCTTGGCGAAAAAACAGGTGATACCGTTACCATTTTCCAAGGAGATACTCGTGTAGCAACCAATGTCATGAAAAATGGCGAAAGAGCTGTTGGCACTCAGGCTTCTTCTGAAGTTACTGACGCTGTTTTAAAGAACGGAAAACCATTCAACGGGCAAGCAGACGTGGCGGGCTCTTCTTATCAGACGGCATACATGCCTTTAAAAGATCAAAACGGAAACATCATCGGCATGCTGTATACCGGAGCCAATCAAAGCATTTTAGCATCACTTACGCAATCACTTTTCACTCAATTCGCTATCGTTCTTGTTATCGTCATTATTGTATCAGTCATCCTTGTCCTGCTTTTCACAAGAAGAATCAATAAGCGGCTGAACGCTTTAAAATGCGCCTTTGAAAGTGCCGGAAACGGAGATATGACAATAGAGGTGTCAGACAAATCCGGTGACGAGCTATCAGAACTGAGCGTCTATTACAATAAGATGAGAATGAAACTGAACGATACCATCCAAACCGTACAGCAATCAGCCCTTCAGCTTGCGTCTGCCTCTCAGCAGCTCTCAGCCGGAGCAGAGGAAACAAATCAAGCTTCAGAAAAGATTACAGAAGCTGTACAGCAGATTGCAAATGGAGCCCAGGATCAGATCACGCGAATTGAAAACAGTGAAAGTTCATTAAAACAAGCTTCAGCAGACATCCGGGATATTTCTTCAAATACTGCTGCTATTGCTGACAAAGGGCAGCTTGCGCAATCAAAAGCCGCCATTGGACAAAAGGAAATTTCTAATGTACAGGCACAAATGGATGCGATTCACGATTCGATCCAGAAAAGCGGAGAAATCATACATCAGCTGGACAGCCGCTCTAAACAAATTGAGCAAATTTTATCCGTCATCACCCAAATTGCCGATCAGACAAACCTGCTTGCGCTGAATGCAGCGATTGAAGCTGCCAGAGCCGGTGAACATGGCAAAGGTTTTGCTGTTGTTGCCGATGAAGTACGTAAATTAGCGGAAGAGTCTCAACAGTCTGCGGGGCAGATTTCAAAACTGATCACAGAAATCCAAAATGATATGAACCAATCTGCAAGATCTGTTGAGCATGTGAAAACAGAGGCTGCAGAAGGTGTCACCATGATCCAGCGCACGAGAGATGCATTTAAGGAAATTGCAGCTGCAACAGGCGAAATCAGCGCTGAGATCAGTGATCTATCAGCATCTGTATCAAACATTTCAGCCAGTGCACATAACATAAACGAATCCTTTGCAGCCAATACGGCTGGTATTAAAGATTCTACAGAAAATACTCGGCAGGCGGCTGCATTAACAGAAGAACAATTTGCTGCAATGGAAGAGATAACTGCAGCTTCTGAAACGCTATCTCAATTAGCTGAGGAGCTTACCGGTATCATAAGCCAATTTAAAATGATTGATCAACCCAAAAACGGCCGATGACTTACTATCATTAATGTAAATTGGCAACGGTATTTTACTGAAAACAAATATTTCGACCTGCTAAAATTACGTTTTCAGCAATAAACTGATTGTAAAACTAAAAATTTTAACCTTTACACCAAACGCTTTCTGGATTACTCTTGGAGCAGTTTTAAAGTTGCTTAAAGCGGGAGGTGAACATCACGATGGACATCTTAAAAACAATACTTCTCGTCATCGTGGTCATAGCAGCTGCAGCTGTCGGCCTGATAAAGGGAGACTTTTTCTCAGCTGATCAAAAAACGTCTCAAACGAAAGAATATGACGAAACGATCGCCCTCCCTTCTGACCGTTATCCCGAAACGGCCAAACATATTAAGGATGCGATAAATGAGGGGCACTCAGATGTGTGCACCATCGACAGAGACGGAGCTGAGGAACGCCGCGAGCAATCATTAAAAGACGTACCGCCAAAAACGGGGTATGACAGAGATGAATGGCCAATGGCCATGTGCAAAGAAGGCGGTGAGGGAGCTTCTGTAGAATACATTTCTCCTGCTGACAACCGCGGTGCAGGCTCTTGGGTTGGGCATCAGCTTACCGATTATCCAGACGGCACAAAGGTTTTATTCACGATTCAGTAAACAATAGAGGAGGAACAGCACATTGATCAAGTCATGGAAACCTCAAGAACTGTCGATTTCATATCATCAATTTACTGTATTTCAAAAGGATTCTGCACCTCCTGTTATGGATTGGACTGACGAAGCGATCGAAAAAGGATTTGCGGCGGCGGACGGAGCGATTTCGTTTGAGGCACAGAGAAATACAAAGGCCTTTATTCTTTTGCGCCTGAACAGTTCAGAAACTGTAAACTCCTACGAAAAGAAAGTGACTGTTCCTTTTCATGTCACAGAAAACGGAATTGAAATTGAAAGCATTATGTCTAAAAGGCTGTCCTTTGATCTTCCTAAAGGAGAATATCAATTGACATGCTGGACTGTGCCGGCTGAGATGTCAGATCTGCACGCCGACACTTATATTATTGATGCTGTTTCTGTGTAATGAAAAAGCCCTGAGAGAAGACTCTCAGGGACTCTTTATAAACTTTCTCCGTTCGTCTTGATTACATCCTGATACCAATAAAAGCTTTTTTTCTTCAAGCGTTTTAAATCATGTGTATTTTCTTCATCGCGATGAACATAAACGAATCCGTATCTTTTTTGGTAGCCATTCAGCCAGCTTAATAGATCAGTAAACGACCAGCTGCAATAGCCGATCAAATCGACACCGTCGCTGATGGCCTGTCTGCATTGCTCAAGATGCGAATGCAAATAATCAATTCGATAATCATCCTGTACAGTGCCATCCTCAACTTTATCAAATTCACCCAAACCATTCTCTGTGATAAACACTGGAAGCTGATAGCGGCTTGTAATTCGGCGAAGACCGATACGCAATCCGATTGGGTCAATTGTCCAATCCCAGTTGCTCGTTGTCAGGTGCGGATTTTTTTTCGTTTTAAACACTCCGGGTATCCCTGTTTCCTGGTTGGTCCCCTTTTGGCCTGTCGTATTCATTTTCCCTTCCGACACACCATTAAGCGGATTTCGTTCGTAGGTGATGGTCTGATAATAATTGACACCTACAAAATCAGGCTTTCCTTTGGCAAGCAGCTCCACATCTCCTGCTTCGATTGTCGGCGCCCAGCCTTGTTTTTCTAAATAGCGGAAAGGAATTTGCGGGTAGGTTCCCCAGCAATACATGTCCAGCCACCAATTGTTCATAAATTCTTCAGCGTTTTCAAATGCCAGTATATCCTCTGGATGGCTGGATAAAGGGTAAGCCGGAGAATAAGCAAAGCTTGGACCGATTTTGCCATCAGGCACATATTCTCTAAAAGATTCAATGGCTTTCGCATTAGCCAGAAACGCAATATGGTTTGCTTCGTAAAATCGTTTTCTGTCTTTCACTCCAGGCGGGTGCATGGCTGTAATAAAGCCGTGATTAAAATTGTAGTTCTGTTCGTTTAACGTAACCCAATATTTCACTCTGTCTCCAAAACGTTTATAAAGAGTAACACAGTAGTTATTAAAATCCTCTATGATATTTCTTGATTCAAAACCGCTGTACTCGTCCATAAGCGCCTGAGGCAAATCCCAATGATATAAAGTCAGAACCGGCTCGATGTTATGAGAAAGCAACTCGTCAATCAGGTTATCGTAAAAAGCTAGGCCTGCTTCATTGATCTCCCCTTTTCCTTTTGGAAAAATCCGCGGCCAGCTGACGGAAAATCGATACGCTTTTAAGCCCATCTCAGCCATCAAAGCGACATCTTCTTTAAAACGGTGATAATGGTCAACCGCAATATCGCCATTGGTCCCTTTAAACGTTTTGCCCGGTATTTTCGTAAATACGTCCCATACAGAAGGACCTTTGCCATCTTCGTTCCAAGCGCCTTCAATCTGGTACGCTGCTGAAGCAGAGCCCCACAAAAAATGTTTCGGAAAAGATTCTGGATGCTGGTGGATCATAGTGTTTATCACTCCTGAAATATTTGATAAACCTATCATAGGTTATGAAACGCGTTTCATATCAACTCGATATTAATCGCGGAACAGCTCAGCCAATATTTTTTCTCTTTGTCCAAGAAAATATCGTGTTAATTGAACATGTTCTGTATTCTCATATTCTGTAGGATGTATTCTTCCACCATCAAAGCTTAAAATATTAGCATTAGGATAGCCCAGCAGGATCGGGGAGTGAGTCGCAATGATCATCTGGACATTTCCGCCCTTCACCAAATCATGTATTACTCTCAAAAAAGCCAGCTGCCTAGCTGGAGAAAGGGCCGCTTCTGGCTCATCTAAAAGATAAATCGCTTTTTCTTTAAAACGATGACAGAATAGAGACATAAAGGACTCTCCATGTGATTGCTTGTGCAGCGGCCTCCCTCCATAAGAACGGTATGGCTGCGGAGCTTCTAATTCCATCTCATCCAGATGAAGAGAAAGATGATAAAACGATTCAGCTCTTAAAAAGAAGCCATTTGTTACCTTTGGCAGCCAAGATAAACGTATGTAATCACCTAAATGAGAATCTGACTCCTGTAATTCATAGACATTATTTCGGCTTCCGCCCGCTGGATTGAATTCACACTTATTTGCTATTGCTTCAAGCAAAGTAGATTTGCCAGATCCATTTTCTCCTACAAAAAAAGTCACTTGGCTAGTAAATAAAATTTCATTTAATTGATTGATAGCCGGGATAGAAAAAGGAAATCTGTTAAAGTCCGCAATCTTATCTCGAAGAAGAGTAACCTTTTTTAAAAACATAGTATCTCCTTTCTATCACTCAGTTACATAATATATTGAGAAAAATCTTCTGCATCCATAAAAATACAACCCATCCTAGTATTCCAACGCATAATGCTAACCAGAACGGCACATGAATTTTCAGCAAAAACGCCAAAATAGCAAGTAAACAAACTGTAGCAGGGATTCCTGTAAGCACACCTGATGCAAATTGACTTAATTGAGCTGTTTTTTCACCCTGTATTTGCATCCAAAAAAGGCTTAATAAGCTGACCAAGGGTAAAGCGGCAATAATCCCCCCATAGGTCGGATGCCTTTTTGATATTTCAGTAACAAAACCGATAATCAACGCTGAGATGATCACTTTGCTTAAAACGGCCATTGTTTAGCTTCCTTACTTAAAAGTTCAAAGGCCTGTTCAAGTAATTCCTTTTCTGAAGTGCTCATTCGTTTAATTATTTCTTTTAATTTTTCTTTATCTAGCTGCGTGTGCTGTTCAAGAACAGCTCTTCCTTCTTGCGTTAAGAAAACTAAAACCTTACGTTCATCTTGCTGACTTCGCCGTTTAGCTACTAATCCCTTTTGAATTAAACGTTTAGTATGCTCTGACGCAGTATTGTGAGAGACAGACAAGTATTCAGCCAAAGCCCCTATTGTTGCTTCACCTTGCTTTTCAATATGCTGCATGAGCCGTATTGCCTGGTGAGAAATATTATCTTTATGTTTGTAATGTAATAAATAATAAATATCTGTCCATTGCTGATTTAGTTTAGCTATGAAATTCATTTCCATCATACACACCCCTTTATATCTTATTATACGATATAACTGACTACTGCGACATTATTTTCTAAAACTTTACTCATTTATTACAGGAACTTTTTCACAATAAAAAAGCACCCAATTCCCATTGGATGCTTACCGTCTTAATGTCTTTTTTCAAATTTATGCTGATGAGGATGGGGCTTTGGAACAAAGCCGTTTTGTTTCATCATTTCAAAGTGTTTGTCCATGTGATTTTTGATGTGTTCTCCTCTTTCTTTAGGCAGGACACCGTATTGCACATACTTTGAGATTACGTCTTTGCGCTTTTTTAATATGTCTGCTTCCAGCTGTTCAATTTCTTTCTTTTGCTGATCTGTCAGTGTGACATTTGCGGGAGGCTGCTGCTGTTTTTCAGCGGCTTCAGCTGTGCCGGTCAGAGAAATGACAGCTGCGGTTATGAACATTGTGATGATATTGATTTTTATCCGTTTCATCCAATTTATTCCTCCAATCCTATTTTTCATATGTTTTGCTGCATTGCATTTTTTATACATGCAAAAGAAAAAGAGCGAACCATTATTCGCTCTTTCTGATCTGTTCATCAGTATAAAGTTCTTCTTCACCCGGGGGCGCGTAAGTGACATACGTTCCCGCGATTAAATCATGCAGTGTCCGTTTGTCTTCTCGGACACCGATCAGAATCAGGCTGGCGATCAAGCCGAGTCCGAAAGTTATGCCGTAAACCAGACCCGCAACAATAACCCGCAAAAACATCGTTAACAGGCTGACCTGTGATCCGTCTTTTTTTACGATTCTGATACCGCAGATTCTTTTTCCGATAAGGTAGCCGTTCCAAAACACCGGCAACAAAATAGAGTACAGCAGAACAATCAGACTGATGAACATGCTGTCGTTCGGGTCTTTTCCTGTAATCAGCCAATAGATCAGCAAAAGAGGCACCGAGACAATAATGTAATCCAGCAATGAAGCTCCTAGTCTGATCCAGAATCCGGCTGGTTTGTAAATATTCATTTGACTCCCCCATATGTCTTCAATATGACTTTGATGTTTCCATCTTCTTTCTTATCGAATATATCATATGCCTTAGGGCCATCAGCAAGACTTAATTTATGCAAAAGATCGATTTCATGCTTCTTGACCATTTCATACAGCATTGGCATTAGATGAATAACGAGTGCCCGGCCCACTGGTGTAATGGCATCCTGGATCTGGGATCAGCTCAACATGCTCTTTTCCTTGATATGTCAGTGCTTTCATCCTTGGACAACTCCTTTATTGTCACTGGTTCCCTGTATAGCCGCTTTTAAACGCTCACACGCTTTTGTATACACAATTCGAACTTTTTGAAAACGTCATCAACATATTGCAACCCCTTATGTTCAGTGCTATCTTTTTAGTTGATTAACAGATTGGGGGAAACATAGGTGAAATCATTCATGCAATCCAAAGCCGTTATATTCAGTTTCACAATGGCTTTCTTTCTTATATTGGCAGCCTGTTCCGGCAAAAATGAAGCCGATTCCAAGGATACAGGCTGGGAGCAGATCAAAGACAAAGGGAAAATTGTTGTCGCTACATCAGGCACGCTTTATCCCACTTCTTATCACGATACCGATTCTGGTTCCGATAAGCTGACGGGCTATGAGGTTGAAGTCGTTCGTGAAGCGGCAAAACGCCTGGGTCTGAAGGTTGAGTTCAAGGAGATGGGCATTGACGGAATGCTGACAGCGGTGAACAGCGGCCAGGTTGACGCAGCCGCAAATGACATCGATGTGACGAAGGACCGCGAGAAGAAGTTCGCGTTTTCCACTCCATATAAATATTCATACGGCACGGCAATCGTCCGAAAAGACGATTTATCAGGGATTAAAACGCTTAAGGATTTAGAAGGGAAGAAAGCCGCTGGCGCAGCTACGACAGTCTACATGGATGTAGCGAGAAAATACGGCGCTCAAGAAGTGATTTATGATAATGCGACCAATGAACAGTATTTAAAAGATGTCGCCAACGGACGCACTGATGTCATTTTAAACGACTATTACCTGCAGACACTTGCGCTCGCAGCATTCCCGGATCTTAACATTACGATCCATCCTGACATCAAGTACATGCCGAACAAACAGGCGCTTGTCATGAAAAAAAGCAATGCAGCACTTCAGAAAAAGATGAACGAAACATTGAAAGAAATGAGCAAGGATGGCACTTTGACAAAGCTGTCGAAACAATTCTTCAATAAAGCAGATGTATCAAAGAAACTGGATGTCGACGTTCAGGACGTTGATTTGTAATCGGACGCCATGATAAATAGCATTCAGTGGGAATATATTTTCAACACAAAGCTGGCCATTGAATCGTTCCCTTATGTCATAAAAGGCATTGGATATACGCTGCTCATCTCTTTTGTGAGCATGTTTGCGGGAACGGTGATCGGCCTGTTCATATCACTCGCCAGAATGTCTCAGCTTGCCTTGTTAAGGTGGCCGGCGAAGCTCTATATCTCATTTATGCGAGGCGTTCCGATTTTAGTGATCTTGTTTATCCTTTATTTCGGATTTCCTTATATCGGCATTGAATTTTCCGCTGTCACAGCCGCTTTAATTGGCTTTAGTCTTAACAGCGCCGCCTACATTGCAGAAATTAACCGTTCAGCCATTTCATCCGTTGAAAAAGGACAGTGGGAAGCCGCATCCTCTCTCGGCCTTTCCTATTGGCAGACGATGAGGGGTATCATTTTGCCGCAATCGATCCGTATTGCGCTGCCTCCGCTTGCTAATGTATTGCTCGACTTAATCAAAGCGTCCTCTCTCGCTGCAATGATTACAGTGCCGGAATTGCTCCAGCATGCGAAAATCATCGGCGGCAGAGAGTTTGATTACATGACCATGTATATTTTGACCGCTCTCATTTATTGGGCCATCTGCTCAGCAGCGGCAGCTTTTCAGAATATCCTTGAGAAAAAATACGCTCATTATGTTTAAACAAACGTTTTATTAAAAAAGCCGCTCCTCAGGAGACGGCTTTTTTCTATTGATTCAGCTTCCACTTGAACGGGTCCTCAAACAGCGACCAGTCGGAATCAAATTCGTACTCAGTCAGCAGGCATTGATCAAGCTCTTTCGTGATCGCTTCTTCATCCAAATCTGTTCCGATAAACACAAGCTGCGTCAAGCGGTCGCCGAATTCCGGATCCCAGTCCTCCAAAATTTCTGGCTCCTGCTGTTTGACTTGCTCCTGCTCAAGCTTTGGCAACGCCGCCACCCAATACGATACTGGCTCAAGCGTAACCGACGGTCCTGCTTGCGACATCAGCAAAGCGAGATTGTTATGCGAGGCGCACCAGACGATTCCTTTGGCACGAACCACGTTCTTTGGCATTTGATCCATCCAGCGATAAAACCGTGTAGAATGAAACGGCAAACGTCTTTTATACACAAATGAAGAGATGCCGTATTCTTCTGTTTCCGGGGTGTGTTCCGCATGGCCTGCTGTCAGCTCTTGAATCCAGCCGGCTGACCCGCTCGCTTCCTCGAAGTTAAATAACCCTGTATGCAAAATCTCCTGCGGTTTTACATTTCCTTTGACGGAACGAATGAATTTGGCTCTTGGCTGCAGTGTGCGAAGCACTTTTTCAAGCTGTTCGAGCTCTTGCTCGCTGACCAGGTCACATTTATTCAAGATCAGAACATCACAAAACTCTATTTGATCGATCAAGAGGTCGGCAATGTCTCTTTCATCCTCTTCCCCCAGCGCTTCTTTGCGATCCAGAAGGCTATCGCCTGACTGATAATCATGCCAAAAACGGTTGGCATCAACCACTGTCACCATCGTATCCAGCTGACAGAATTTTGTAAGGTCGATCCCCATCTCTTCATCGATATAAGAAAAAGTCTGAGCCACCGGGATCGGTTCACTAATTCCTGTCGATTCAATCACGATATAATCAAACCGCCCGTCTTTTGCCAGCTTCTCGACTTCAATTAATAAGTCTTCGCGAAGCGTACAGCAAATGCAGCCGTTTGACATTTCCACAAGCTTTTCATCTGTTCTGGAAAGGCCTCCTTCCTGCTTAACCAAGCCTGCGTCAATGTTCACCTCACTCATATCGTTGACGATGACCGCTATTTTTAAGCCTTCACGATTTTGCAGAATGCTGTTCAGCAATGTTGTTTTTCCAGCGCCAAGATAACCGCTCAGTACGGTAACCGGAATTTTTTTCATACTAATGTCCTCCCTTATAAAATAGAATCATTACGATTTAATTCGTATGCTTCGCCGTATAGGCAATGGTGTAAGCAGCTTTTCGTGCTCCGGAAATATTTCTCGCTGTCGGCCCGATTTCTAATTCAGCAAAGGCTCCCATCACATATAAGCCTTTTCCCCATTGCAAATCCTTGCCAACAATCGGAAAACCGCAGCCTGCATAAGGCAATTGCTCCGCTTGCGCTGCTCTCTGTACCCAATCGAACCGGCTGATGTCCGAGGTAAAACCTGTTGCCAATGCGACACGCTCGTATTCGTATCGCGATTCGCTGGTTTTACAGTGTATCTGTATCTTGCCGTCATCTGTTTTTTGGCAAAAATCAATGTCATCCTGAATGACTTTTATTCTGCCCTCCTCCTTATAGACAGCAAGTGTTCTTGAAATGTCCTTTGGAAAAGAGCCACGATGTCTGGCGCTTGTAATCCATTGCCTTCGCTTTTGATAGTCAGACGTTTTACTGAATGCTTTCATATATTTCGGACCAAGCCATCCTGGATCACTATCGAAGTCATAGATCCGGAACGGATGCCTCACCAGCATCGTCACATCATGGCCGTCATCTGCGAGCTTTATGGCGTAATGAGCCGCCGTTATCCCTCCGCCCACAACTGCCATTTGCACACTTTCATTGCTTACATCGTGCACCTCTCTGTCAAACACATGATAAATGCCGTCATTCTGATATGGTTTTGTCCACTCCGGCCAAGAAGGCTGATGAGAAAAACTCATGGCTAAAACCACTCGTTCCCCCGTGAGAGTTCCAGCGGTATCTGTCTCCGCTTCCCACAACCCGTTTTTCCTTCTCAAATTTGTCACCATGCCTGTTTTCCATGCTTGATCAATATGTATCTCATCCAGCACAGTCTCGCAGTGCTGATTGAAGAGCGACAGCGAGGGCCTCTTATATCTTCCAAAGAATACTTCCGGCCATTGGCTTTTATCCGCATACGTTTGCAAGCTGAACGGCTCTGTGTCTACATGATGAACCGATGGAGAGCGCAAGTATTTCATCTGAATGCGGCTTGTGTTTCGTTTCCAGCATTCAAGAGGCCGTTCATGGGGATCAATGACAGCAAGATCCTCAATCGATGCCCTTCCGCTTTTCACCAGATGCACAGCCAAGGTTGTGCCTTGGATGCCGCCGCCAATGATCAGCCATTTATACATGGGAGAATCTCCTCTCTGCAAAACGTAATTATTACGATTTAAATCGTATGGCTTTTTTTCCTTTTTGTCAACCGCTTTCCATTCAGCCGATCACAACTTTTGTATGTTCAGGGATGTTTTCATATATCCATTTCGCATCTGGGATGGCCAGCCTGATACATCCATGAGATGCCTTCACCCCTAGTTTTTTTGCTTCTTTTTCGATGACTTTTTTATCCTTTGTCATCGGCACACTGTGAAATAGAAATTCGCCATGGTTTTTCCATGAGACCCAGTATTCCGCACCTTCCTGATATCCTTCGGAGAAAAACCATTCTCCTCGTTCAGGCTCTATATAAAAGGTGCCCTTTGGCGTAGCGCCATCTTTTGTTTGATCCAGTCCTGACGAGACAATCATTGTATATAAGGTTTTACTTCCTTCTTTGATGTAAGCCTTCTGTTCTTTCACGTCCACATCAATCCAGACATGTTTCTGCTTGATATTCGGGTATTCACCGCCTGATGGTTTGGTCCAATCGATGCTAGTTTTTTCTGTCTTTTGGTCGGACGTTACGTGCTCTGCCGTTTTCTTTGTATCAGCGCTTGCGTGTTCTTCCGCATGATCAGAGCAGGCTGACAGCAGGCTGGCCGGCACAAGAACAGCAACAAATAATAATAAGAGTTTCATATTCTATCCTCCTGTTTCGAAAAACGCAGCTTCGCATAGGCATCGTGGAGATGGATTGATTCTTCATTGCGGCATTCAATCTCAAAGGCTGACACCCATTCAAGCTCATACAAATCCGCGGCAATCAGCCGGGCGAGATCCTCAACAAATCTTGGATTTTCATATGCTGTTTCCGTCACGGCTTTTTCATCCGGGCGCTTAAGAACCGGATGCAGTCTCGCAGAAGCATTTGATTCTGCGGCGTCAAGCAAATCAGCTTTAAAATCGCTTGGAAGCGATACTGCCGGATGAATATCAGCCCAAATGCTGACCGTCCCCCTCTGATTATGAGCGCTGTATTCACTGATTTCCTTGGAGCAAGGGCATAGTGTCGTTACTTTCGCTGAGATGCCGGCACGCTGTTCAAACGGCTGATCTTCGCGATAGGTGACAGACATCAATATGTCAGCATGCATCAAACCCGCTTTCTCAAGCTTCGGACTTTTCCGTTCGAAAAACCATGGAAACCGCACTTCGACTGAAGCTGATGACTGGTCCATGTTTTCTGCAAGCTCTTTCGTAAATTGCTGTAGAGAGGAAAATGAGAGAATCCAGCCGTTTTGATGATAGATTTGGAGCAGCTCTGTTAACCGGCTCATATTAATCCCCTTCTGATTCCTCCGCAAATCACAAGTCATTGTAAAGTTCGCAGTCGTTGTTTGCTCAGCAGGCGTCATGGCAGAAGTGATTGTGACCGGATGGGACACATTAGCGACACCTACATGCTGAATGTCAAAAAAATAATCCTTCCTGATATTTTGCAGATCCTTCATTTTTTCTTTTTCTACAGGTTTCTCGCCTTTTATCGGACTGACCGACCCAAAGTATTGAAGACGTTCCGGTTTTCCCGGAAGCGGCATGTGTTGATTCAATCAGAAAACTCCTCTCATTAACAAACCGTAATAATTACTATTTATTTTGATGGGTTCACTGATTAAAATCAAGAGAAAATAAAAAAGACACGCACAAATGCGTGTCCGTCAAAACCTAAATATCAGCGGGGCTGCTTTCCGCGCTCCAGCTTTTTCTCCAGTAATAGCCTGCGGCAAGCACGAGCGCAAACGCCAGCAGCGCGATACAGGAAAACGTGATAAAACCGATAGCATATGTGCCTGTCATCTGTTTTAACGATCCTAAGATGTTCGGCAGGAAAAACCCTCCTATGCCGCCGGCCGCACCGACAATTCCTGTCACCATGCCGATTTCTTTGCGGAAGCGCTGCGGTACGAGCTGGAATACGGCTCCGTTGCCCATTCCGAGCCCCATCATTCCGACAAACAAAAGAACGATGACCATTGAGAGAGACGGCAGGCTGCTGACCCCAGCCATACACAGGGCCACGATGACAAACAATACAGAAAGCACTTTTGTGCCGCCGACACGATCTGAAATCCAGCCCCCGACAGGCCGGAAAAAGCTTCCCGCCGCCACACATAATGTAACGAAATCGCCCGCGTGAATTTTTGACAGCTGGTATTGATCGACAAAGAAAATAGATAAAAAGCTTGATAGCCCGACAAATCCCCCGAATGTGACACTGTACAGCAGGCAGAAAAACCATGTTTCCTTTTGCCCGAACACATGCAGATAGCTTTTGAGCGGCTGCGGCGCCGGCTGTGCAGGAGAATCCTTTGCCATGGACACAAAAAGAATAAAGACGATCAGCAAAGGAATAAGCGCAATTCCCATAACAATGTGCCAGCCGAATTGCTCTGCAAGACGCGGGCCAAACAGGGTTGCAAACAAAGTGCCGCTGTTCCCCGCGCCGGCGATCCCCATCGCAAGCCCCTGCAAATGAGGCGGATACCATCGGCTTGCCATAGGCAGAGCAACGGCAAAGCTTGCCCCCGCCACGCCAAGCAGAATCCCGATGGCATACAGCTCAGGCAGCGAGCGGCCGCCAAATGTCCCCCACAGCAGCGGAATCATTGTCACCAGCATCCCGATCATTGCCGTTTTTTTCGGTCCGATTCTGTCCGTTAAAACACCTAAAATGATACGAAACACAGATCCTGATAAAATCGGCACAGCCACGATAAGCCCTTTCTCAAATGGGGACAGGCCAAAATCCTGAGAAATATAAACACCCAGCGCCCCAAGCATAACCCATATCATAAAACTCACATCAAAGTATAAAAAGGAACAGAGCAAAGTGAGTGGATGACCGCTAGTTTTCAGTTCCGACAGCTTCATAAGATTCCCCTTTCTTGACCCTTAATTATTTTAAATTTTCTGAATCAAGAATATATGACCATTTTTTTCTGGAAAAGACATGTGTAAGTTTTTGTGACACGTTTAATGCGTTAACAATGCATTGTGACATAATTTTTAATAGGAGAATCAAAGGAGGTCTGGCACATGAAGAAACAAAGATTGGTGTTAGCAGGGAACGGCATGGCCGGAATCCACTGTATTGAAGAAGTTTTAAAGCTGAATCGCCAAATGTTCGAAATTGTCATTTTCGGAAGCGAACCGCATCCCAACTATAATCGCATTCTCTTATCCTCTGTATTGCAGGGTGAGGCGTCACTCGATGACATTACACTGAACAACAAGGATTGGTACGACAAGCACGGGATTACGCTTTACACAGGCGAAACGGTTGTTCACATTGATACAGTTCAGCAGCGGGTTATCACGGACCGGAAACGCACCCATTCTTATGACAAATTAATAGTGGCAACAGGCTCCTCCCCTCATATTCTCCCCATCCCCGGGGCGGACAAAGAAGGCGTCTACGGATTTCGAACAATAGAAGACTGCCAAGCGTTGATGAGCATGGCCAAACACTATCAAAAGGCAGCGGTGATCGGAGCCGGCTTATTAGGACTGGAAGCAGCAGTCGGTTTACAGCATCTCGGCATGGATGTCAGCGTCATTCATCACTCTGCCGGCATTATGCAAAAACAGCTGGATCAAACGGCGTCGAGGCTGCTGCAGACAGAGCTGGAACGGAAAGGCTTAACCTTTCTTTTGGAAAAAGACACCGTATCCATTTCTGGCACCTCGCGGGCAGACGGCATCTGTTTTAAAGACGGCTCTTCATTGAAAGCTGACTTGATTGTGATGGCGGCTGGCGTGAGGCCGAATATTCAATTGGCTGTGTCAGCCGGAATCGCAGTGAACCGCGGGATCATCGTGAATGACTACATGCAGACGAGTGAACCGAATGTGTATGCCGTCGGCGAATGCGCCGAGCATAACGGAACGTTGTATGGTTTGGCAGCCCCGCTTTATGAACAGGGAAAAGCTCTCGCCAAACATATTTGCGGTGCTCCATGTGAGGGGTATCAAGGGTCAGCACCATCTGCAGCTTTAAAAATAGCTGGAATTGATGTGTGGTCAGCTGGAAAGGTTCACGAAGATGAACGCACGACGAGTATTAAAATCTACGATGAACAAACAGGCATTTATAAAAAAGCACTCTTTGAGGATGACAAACTGGCCGGTGTTATTTTATTCGGAGATACACGTGACAAGCAGCGGTTTCTCGACAGCCTGCTCAAACAAAGAGACATCTCCATTGTCAAAAAACAGATCATCGAACCCGAGAATACCGGCACTTTATTTGATTCCATGTCTTCCAGTGAAACGATTTGCCAATGCAACTCAGTGACGAAAGGCGCGATTGAAGAAGCGGTGCACACGAAAGGCCTAACAACTGTTGAGGAAGTCAAGCACTGCACCAAAGCATCCGGTTCCTGCGGAGGATGCAAGCCGCTCGTTAAAGACCTTTTGAGGCACATGACCAGCAGCGAATATACAGAGCCCGCCGTCACTCCTTCGTTTTGCGGCTGTACTGATTTTACAGAAGACGACATCATTGCCGAGCTTCAGCGCAGGCCATTCACTAATCCGGGAGAAGCGATGAGCCAGCTTGGCTGGAAAACGAATAATGGATGCCGCAAATGTGTTCCGGCGATTCAATACTACCTGGAAATGCTTTATCCCGGTTTTGTTCAGCCTGAATCAGCTGCCGAAGATACATACATCCTGATTCCGCAAATGTACGGCGGGCGAACGAACGCGGAGCAGCTAAGAAACATCGCCAATATCATCGAGGCGTACAGCATCTCCGACGTATCCATCACTCACGGCCAAAGACTGAAGCTTTCCGGGATCAAACCCGCGGATCTCCCAAACATCAAAAAAGACCTGAAAATGCCCGTACGCTCAAACGAACACCACCGCACGCTGCAAAGTGTCAAAGCATGTACATGCGGACAAAACCGATCGATTCAACAGCTGGCAGCCCAGATCGAGAGACATCTTGAGATGCTTTCCATGCCCGCTTATATTTCTATCAGCTTATCATGTGAAACAGACTGCACCGATGCCGCCATACAAGATGTCGGCGCGATTCGAACGCAAGCTGGCTGGGACATTTACATCGGCGGCGTCCGGGGAACTCATGCCCGTTCCGGAGCTCTGTTTTGCGTTACTGACAACGCAGACAGCACTGCCAGCATGATCAAAGGACTGATCCAGTATTACCGTGAAACGGCTCATTACTTAGAAGCCGTTCATCAGTGGATGGACCGTCTCGGGATCGTGCATATCAGAGAAGTGCTATTTGAAGAGGACCTTAAGACACAGCTGCTGGAAAGCCTCCAAACAGACCTGTCACTGATTCAAAACCCGCCTGTACAGGCTGGCGCACATAAGAAAGGATGAGGCATTTTGACTGAACGACTGCTTAGATATTTCCGTGATAAACAGCAAGACATCCAATCAGAAAAAACGTATGACACCCAATGCCCGTTTTGCAGCATGCAGTGCAAAATGCAGCTCGTGGAACAAACCATCGTCACACGCAAAAAGTACACAGCGATCGGGATTGATAATCCTACGACACAGGGCCGATTATGCATGAAGGGTATGAACGCTCACCAGCATGCCCTGAACTCCTCCCGCATCACCCGGCCGCTGCTGAAGAAAAACGGTGAATTTATGCCTGTTTCCTGGGAAGAAGCACTGAAGCATATCAAAGACCAAGTGACTATGATTCAACAAGAATACGGCCATGACGCCATGGCTGTATACGGAAGCGCCTCGATTACGAATGAAGAGGCGTATTTGTTAGGGAAATTCGCGCGGGTGGGCTTACAGACAAAATACATCGACTACAACGGGAGACTTTGTATGTCCGCCGCAGCAACCGCAGCCAACCAAACATTCGGCGCGGACAGAGGCTTAACGAATCCCTTATCAGACATTCCCCACACCCGTGTGATCATTCTGGCCGGCACCAATATTGCTGAATGCCAGCCTACAATTATGCCGTATTTTGAAAAAGCGAAAGAAAACGGTGCTTACATCATTGCCATTGATCCGCGCGAAACAGCGACAACGAAAATCGCCGATCTTCATCTGAAAATCAAACCCGGCACAGACGCCGCCCTTGCCAACGCTCTCGTCAAAATCATGATCGACGAACAGCTCGTAAACGAAGATTTCATTCGATCACGAACAAATGGATTCGCAGAGTTGAAACAGCATACTGACGCGTTGAGCTTGAATGATATCTCCGAACAGACGAGTGTTCCGCTGGCGCACATGCGAAAAGCCGCTGTGAAGTTTGCCAAGGAAACATCCGGCATGCTGTTTACAGCCCGCGGGATTGAACAGCAAACCGATGGAACAGCGGCTGTGAAAGGCTTCTTAAACATGGTGCTCATCACAGGAAAAATCGGCAAACCTTATTCGGGCTATGGGGCGATCACCGGACAAGGCAACGGGCAAGGCGCCAGAGAGCACGGCCAAAAAGCCGATCAGCTCCCGGGCTACCGTTCTATTGAAAATGAAGAACATCGGTCGCATATTGCGAAAGTGTGGGGAATCCATCAGGATGATTTGCCGCGAAAAGGTGTCTCAGCTTATGAAATGATGGAAAAAATCAATGACGGTGACATCAAAGGGCTGTTCCTCATGTGCTCAAATCCCGCTGTCTCCAGCCCAAATGCAAATCTCGTGAAAAAAGCTCTGAGGAAACTGACATTCTTTGTCGCGATCGATTTGTTTATTTCTGAGACTGCGAAATACGCTGATGTGATTTTGCCCGCCTCCTCTTATTTAGAAGATGAGGGCACCATGACAAATGTCGAAGGCCGCGTGACATTAAGAGAAGCAAGCAGGCCGTGTCCCGGTGAGGCAAAGCATGATTGGCAGATCATTTGTGAGATCGCATCCGCTCTCGGGAAGGGCCGTTATTTTTCTTACACGTCAGCAGAGGATATTTTTAATGAATTGAGAGAAGCAAGCCGAGGCGGGATTGCTGATTATTCAGGCATCACATACGACAGGCTCAGACATGAAGGCGGCATTCACTGGCCGTGTCCAGAACCTGATCATCCCGGAACCGAGCGCTTGTTTACAGACTCATTTGCACATCCGGATCAAAAAGCAGCATTAAGTGTGATCCCAAACGAACCGGCTGTTCCAAAAGAGAAGCCGACAGCCGATTATCCGCTGTATTTAACGACAGGCCGAGTCATGTCTCATTACTTAACAGGCGTCCAAACGAGAAAAAGCGCCGCCCTTACCGCGAGACACTTTGAATCTTTTATGGAAATCCACCCGCAAACAGCGGCGTCCTTCCATATTGAAGACCGTGTTCTCGTAAAAATAGAATCGCCGCGGGGAAGCATCACCGTCCGCAGCAAATTATCAGAACAAATCAGAAAAGACACCGTTTTTGTTCCTATCCACTGGGCAGATGCTCAAAATGTGAATGATTTAATCGGCGAAGCCTTAGATCCAGCCTGCAAAATGCCCGGTTTTAAGGTATGCGCCGTCCGAATCAGACCTATTTAAATTTTTCATAAAATTTTTAGAACTTTTCGTATATTTTGTTACATTTTATAACATGTATCTTAAATATTCCTTTTTGCTGTGCTACGCTGGAAAAAACATTGATAAGGAGCGGATCATCTGATGGGAAAAAAACAGCTAGTTCTTGTTGGAAATGGAATGGCCGGGGTAAGGGCCATTGAAGAGATACTGAGTGTTGCAAAAGACGAGTTTCAGATCACAATTTTCGGTGCCGAACCGCATCCCAACTACAACCGAATCCTTTTGTCAAAAGTGCTTCAAGGCGATACAGATATTAAAGATATTACGTTAAACGATTGGGACTGGTACGAAGAAAACCATATTCAATTATATACAAATGAAACAGTTATCAAAGTGGACACGGAAAACAAAACCATCATCACAGATGCAGACAGAATCCAGCCTTACGACGAATTGATCCTGGCGACAGGCTCTGTCCCTTTTATCCTTCCGATTCCGGGCGCAGACAAAAAAGGCGTCACAGCTTTCCGGGACATAAAAGATACAGACACGATGCTTGCCGCGTCAAAACAATATAAAAAAGCAGCCGTCATCGGCGGAGGCCTGCTTGGTTTGGAAGCCGCACGCGGACTGTTGAATCTCGGCATGGACGTGTCCGTCATCCACCTCGCCCCATTCCTGATGGAACGCCAGCTTGATGCAACGGCAGGACGCCTGCTGCAAAACGAGTTAGAAAAACAAGGAATGACCTTTTTACTTGAAAAGCAAACCGAAGAAATTGTCGGTGATGACCGCGTCGAAGGCGTCCGCTTCAAAGACGGAACAAGTATTGAAGCTGATTTAGTCGTCATGGCTGTCGGCATCCGCCCGAATACACAGCTTGGCGCAGAAAGCGGCATTTCGGTCAACCGAGGAATCATTGTCAACGATTATATGCAAACTGAAATCCCGCACATTTATGCGGTCGGCGAATGCGCTGAGCACCGCGGAATCGCATACGGGCTCGTGGCGCCGCTCTATGAACAGGCAAAAGTGCTGGCGAAGCATATTTGCGGCATCGAAACAAAACCGTATGAAGGCTCCGTTCTCTCCACTCAGTTAAAAGTATCAGGCGTCGAGGTCTTCTCTGCCGGTGACTTTAACGAATCAGATGAGAAAAAAGCAATTAAGGTTTTCGATGAACAGGACGGCATCTATAAAAAAATCGTCCTGAGAGGCAATCAAATTGTCGGTGCTGTTTTATTCGGCGACAGCAGCGAGGGCAATCGCCTGTTTTCTATGATTCAAAAAGAAGCCGATATCACTGAAACCTCTAAAATATCAATCTTACAGCCTCTCAACCAAGAAGCAGGCACAAGCATTACCGCAGCGATGAGCGACGATGAAATCATCTGCGGCTGTAACGGCGTGTCAAAAGGTGTGATTATTCAAGCCATACAGGAAAAAGGCTGCTCGTCAACAGACGAGATCAAAGCATGCACCGGTGCATCCCGCTCATGCGGAGGCTGTAAGCCGCTCGTAGAAGAAATCCTCCAGCATACGCTCGGATCAGACTTTGATGCTTCAGCGCAAAAAGAAGCGATTTGCGGCTGTACCACATTGTCGAGAGATGAAGTCGTAGAAGAAATCAAAGCCAAAGGGCTGTCACATACAAGAGAAATCATGAACGTGCTCGGCTGGAAAACGCCAGAAGGCTGTTCAAAATGCCGGCCGGCCCTGAACTACTACTTAGGCATGATCAATCCAACCAAATACGAGGATGACCGGACATCCCGCTTTGTTAACGAACGAATGCACGCCAATATTCAAAAAGACGGAACATATTCAGTCGTGCCTCGGATGTACGGAGGCGTGACCAACTCCACAGATTTGCGCAAGATCGCAGATGTCGTCGACAAATATGAGATCCCGCTCGTTAAAATGACTGGCGGTCAGCGAATTGATCTCATCGGCGTGAAAAAAGAAGACCTTCCGAAGGTATGGGAAGATCTTGATATGCCGTCAGGCTACGCGTACGGAAAGACACTGCGCACAGTAAAAACATGCGTAGGCGAGCAATTCTGCCGCTTCGGCACCCAAGACTCCATGGCACTGGGCATTGCGCTTGAGAAAAAATTCGAAGGGCTGAACACGCCTCATAAAGTGAAAATGGCCGTGTCTGCCTGCCCGCGGAACTGTGCGGAATCCGGCATTAAGGACCTTGGCGTTGTCGGCATTGACGGAGGCTGGGAGCTTTATGTCGGCGGAAACGGCGGAACTCATTTACGTGCCGGTGATTTGCTGATGAAGGTGAAAACAAATGAAGAAGTCTTAGAATACGCAGGCGCTTACCTGCAATATTACCGGGAAACCGCGAACTATCTGGAGCGTACTTCCGCTTGGCTTGAGCGCGTCGGTTTATCCCATGTCCAATCCGTGTTAAATGATCCGGAAAAACGGCAGGAGCTGAACGACCGAATGAATGAAACACTCTCTGTCCACAAGGATCCGTGGAAGGGCTTTTTGGATAATAAACAAACCTCTAAAGAGTTATTTGAAAATGTCGTAACCACATCGTAATGACAAAAACAAACATTAAGGAGGAATGGACATGGTAAACAAAGACGTAACAAAAGTATGTATCGGAAAAATTGAAGAATTGCCTGAACAATTAGGCAAAACAGTGTATATTGAAGATAAGGAGCTCGCAGTTTTCAAGCTTTCAAACGGAAGCATCCGCGCCATCGAAAACCGCTGTCCGCATAAGGGCGGCGTCCTGGCAGAAGGGATCGTCAGCGGAGAATATGTTTTCTGCCCGATGCACGATTGGAAAATCTCCTTAGAAGACGGAATCGTCCAAGAACCAGATCACGGATGCGTCAAAACATACGAAACGCTGATCGAGGGAGAACATGTTTATCTCGTATATTGATCAAAAGACCGGATCACTTTTAAGTGATCCTTCATTTTTTACAGTGACGGAAGGATGACATGATCATGAAGAACGGAATCGTATATTTCGTGGGAGCGGGCCCCGGAGATCCAGGACTGCTCACCATCAAAGGAAAACAGGCGCTGGAGGAAGCAGATGTTATTTTATATGACCGGCTCGCCAACCCGAAGCTCCTCGAATTCGCATCACCGGACTGCCAGTTTATTTATTGTGGAAAACTGCCAGACCGCCATTTTATGAAACAAAGAGAAATCAATGCCCTGCTGGTTGAAAAAGCATCAAAGGGGTTAACCGTCGTCCGTTTAAAAGGCGGAGATCCAAGTGTATTCGGCAGAGTCGGCGAGGAAGCAGATGCTCTCCATGAGCACGGCATCCGTTATGAAATGGTGCCGGGGATCACTTCCGGAATTGCAGCGCCGCTATATGCGGGCATCCCCGTTACGCATCGGGATTTCGCATCGTCTTTTGCCATGATTACTGCGCATGATACATCATTAAAAGGCACGCCGAATCTCGACTGGGAAGGGCTTGCCCGAAGCGTTCAAACCCTAGTCTTTTACATGGGCGTCAAGAATTTATCTTATATTTGCCAGCAGCTCATCGCATACGGAAAATCGCCTTCTGTCCCTGTCATTGTGGTCCAATGGGGTACGTGGGGCCGCCAGCGGAGTGTGAAAGGATCGCTAGAGAACATTCAGCAAAAAGTACAGGAACACCAGATCACAAACCCTGCGATTATCGTCATCGGAGATATCGTCAATTTTCAAACACACAGCTGGTTTGAAAGCAAACCACTCATCGGCCAGCACTTGATGGTTGTCACTCATGGCGAAGATGAAGATCCGCTTGCAGACAAGCTGCGTGCCTCCGGTGCTGATGTCATCGAATGGCCGAAATGGCGGACTGAGAGCATGCCTGTCAATGAAGAGATTCTTCGAAAGATCGGCACCTTTGAAGACATTTTTTTCACATCGCGCCATGCAGTTTGTGAATTTTTCCAAGCGCTGGCTTCCAAGAAAATCGACATCCGCCAGCTGACAGCCCGACTGAGTGCAGCATCTGAGCAAGCAAAGACGGAGGTTGAAAAACGGGGTTTTCTCGTCTCCGCCATTCAGCCTGATTCAGAAAAACGTCTTGTTGTCGGGAGCCGGCATACAGTGGAAAACATGCAGAAGCATGACTCCTGTTCGTTTTATATCACCCATGAAAACGTCATAGATGATCGGTTCACCCACATGATTCAGCGAACCATCAGTGAATCTCCGCTGCACATGATTGTATGCCCGAGCAAACCGTCCGTTCAGCAATTGATCAGCACAGGCGAACAAATTGGCATTTCGCCGGAACCCGCAGCAAGCCGACCTCCCATCGTCTGCATAGGCGATGACTCAGTTGCCGGCGCTTATGGATTCACAGCGGTCCAAAAGCAGGATGAATTGTTGGCTTTTATTCAAAATCAACAGGCGGAAAAAAAGCTTCTTCATAGCTGATTGCGGCAGCCCTCTTTAAGGGCTGTTTTATTTATGCACCAATTTTTTGTGATGGGTTGAATACATCGCCATATTTTCGGCCTTAGGGTCCAAATAAGCCTTTGCGCTGTTGACCGCTGTCGGCCCTTCCGTAAAGCCGCCGGCAATCAATCTCAGTTTACTTTCATAAAAAGCCGCGTCACCCGCCACAAACACACCCGGAAGATTCGTCCGCATATGTCTGTCAGCTTTCACCCTGCCTTCTTCAATCTCAAGCCCCCACTCCTTCATCGGTCCGAGATCAATTTTGAACCCATGATTAATGATCAGCTCGTCAACCTCTATGTCTTCCCTCTGGCCAGACGCAGTATGACAAACAGTCACACTCTGGATGCGCTCTTCATCGCCGCTCAGCTGCCCCAGACGATAAGGAGTGAGCACCCGCACCGATGATTGCTTCATCTTCGTCACGCTGCTTTCCATTCCACCGAATTCCTCGCGCCGGTGAACGACAGTCACAGACGCCGCAATCGGTTCCAGCTCATTGGCCCAATCGACCGCAGTATCACCGCCGCCTGATATCACGACCCGCTTCCCTTTAAACGCATCAAGCTTCTCCACTCCATAATGAAGGTTTTTGCCCGCATACCGGGTCGCATCCTCACTGTCAAACTCATTGACCTCAAGCGTTCCCATGCCGACAGCTAAAATCACGGTACGTGTATAATGCTTTTCTCCTTCAGAACCTGTCAGCACAATGGTGCCGTCTTCCAAGCGTTCAAATCCGGTCACTCGCTGATTCAGCACGATGTCAGGATCAAACGTCGCCGCCTGCTCCTTCAGCTGCTCGATCAGCTGTTTTCCCGCAATCCCCGGTATTCCGCCAATATCGCGAATGATTTTCTTAGGAAGAATAAAGACACCTTCCCTCCGAGCCGTGGCAAAAATTCGATTACTTTCGTTTTCAGCTCCCGCATCCCGCAGTAAAAAGCCGTAAACAGCCCGATCGGCCCCCCGCCTATAATCGTAACGTCATATATCTCTTGATTCTCAGCCATCCGTCCTGCCTCCGTTCACATCTATATCAAAACCACTTTAATTGAGAATGAATATCAATACAAAGTATATCATATTTCCCGAGCCTTTGTTTATTCATTTCTTCTCCTTGTGGTAAATTGTTGAAAACTCTATAATAGGCAGAAAACAAATGGGAGAAACAGATGAAAAGACGAGTCGAAATGATCACTATCGAAGGACATACACTAGAATATTCTGTAACAGGCAAGGGAGCCCCCATTTTTGTCATGCATGGCGGGCATTCAAATTGTTACGAGGAATTCGGGTACACGGCGCTGATTGAGCATGGGTATTCCATTATCACGCCTTCAAGGCCCGGCTATGGACGAACGTCAAAAGAGATTGGAAAAAGTCTTGCCGACGCCTGCCGTTTCTATGTGAAGTTATTAGATCATTTACAAATCGACAGTGTCCATGTGGTGGCCATCTCAGCAGGAGGGCCGAGCGGCATATGCTTTGCCTCACATTATCCGGAAAGGGTAAACACTCTAACCCTGCAATCCGCGGTCACCAAGGAATGGCTCACCCCCAAAGATACTGAATATAAAATGGGGAGAATCCTCTTCCGCCCGCCGGTGGAAAAGTGGATATGGAAGCTGGTTTCTCATCTGAATAACGCCTTCCCGCGTTTCATGTTTCAAGCCATGAGCCCGCAATTCAGCACACTTTCGTTTCAGCGGATCAAGTCCCTGATGGATGAAAAAGACATAGAAGCATTTCGGAAAATGAACAGCCGGCAGCGCTCAGGTGAAGGATTTCTGCTTGACTTGTCACAAACAGCCGCTATCTCTTCAAAAGAGCTGCAGGCCATCTCATGCCCCGTACTGATTATGCAAAGTGTTTATGATGGGTTTATCGACAAGTCACATGCACATTATGCAAAAGAACATATTCCTGACGCTGTTCTCTGTTTGCTTCACTCATGGGGGCACCTGATTTGGCTCGGGAAAGAAGCTGCTGAAACAGATAGAGTCATACTCGGCTTTTTGGAATCCTAAACAAAGTGAAACGATCCTTCCCCCTCCTCCGTCAAACAAGCAGTGCCTTTTTTTCTGGTATCATAAGAGAGGCAGCTTACCATGAGCGGAGGTTTTATTGTGACAGCACAATCATCTTTTCTTCAGCTGAATTCTATTTTTATCAGCATTTTAATAGAAGCCATTCCGTTTATTCTGATTGGCGTCATACTTTCCGGAATCATTCAAATGTTTGTTTCTGAAGAAATGATTGCGAGGATCATGCCGAAGAACCGCTTTCTCGCCGTTTTATTCGGTGCGCTGGCCGGGGTTTTATTTCCTGCCTGTGAATGCGGCATTATCCCGATTACGAGGCGTCTCCTGTTAAAGGGGGTTCCTTTGCATGCGGGCGTTGCTTTCATGCTGACAGCGCCTATCATTAATCCTATCGTTTTATTTTCTACTTTTATTGCGTTCGGGAATAGATGGAGCGTTGTCTTTTACCGGGGCGGACTGGCGCTCGCCGTTTCGGTGATCATTGGGATCATCTTATCCTATCAATTTAAGGATAACCAGCTGTTAAAGCCTGATGAACCCGGACATCACCATCATCATCACCATAGCCTGCTTCAAAAGCTGGGAGGGACCTTGCGTCATGCCATTGATGAATTTTTCTCCGTGGGGAAATACTTAATCATCGGCGCCTTTATCGCAGCCGCTATGCAGACGTACGTCAAAACATCCACTCTGCTTGCGATTGGGCAGAATGATGTATCCTCTTCCCTCGTGATGATGGGTCTAGCGTTTGTCTTGTCGCTTTGTTCAGAAGTTGATGCGTTCATCGCGTCTTCCTTCAGCAGCACATTTTCATTAGGATCGTTAATCGCCTTTCTCGTCTTTGGTGCGATGGTGGACATTAAAAACCTATTGATGATGCTTGCGGCCTTCAAAAAACGATTTGTTTTCCTGCTGATTACGTACATTGTCGTAATTGTCTTAGCGGGATCACTACTGGTAAAGGGGTGATTGGATGTTTCGTCTATTGGTGCTGATGGGATTTACGTTTTTCTTTTTCCATCTGCATGCCTCAGGAAATCTAACAAAATATATCAATATGAAATATTCCTATCTTTCCTTTATTGCGATCTTCCTGCTGGCCATTCTGACAGCCGTTCAAGCATATGTATTTATCAAGTCGCCAGAAAAAGGCGGGCATCACCATGATCATGATTGCGGGTGCGGCCATGATCACGAGCATGATCATGAACAAAACAAGCCATTTTATCAGCGTTATTTGATTTATCTTGTTTTTCTTTTTCCTTTGGTGTCGGGCATCTTCTTTCCGATTGCGACGCTTGACTCATCCATTGTCAAAACAAAAGGGTTCTCGTTTAAGGCGATGGAAAGCGGAGATCATTACTCCCAAACACAGTATTTGCGGCCTGATGCCAGCCTTTATTATGCGCAAGACAGCTATGACAAACAAATGAAACAGCTGTTTAATAAGTATTCCAGCAAGAAAGAGATTTCTCTGACCGATGATGATTTCCTAAAAGGAATGGAAACCATTTATAACTATCCGGGTGAATTTCTCGGACGGACGATTGAATTTCATGGATTTGCTTACAAAGGAAACGCGATTAACAAAAATCAGCTGTTCGTGTTGAGGTTTGGCATCATTCACTGTATCGCTGATTCCGGTGTGTACGGGATGCTTGTGGAGTTTCCGAAGGACATGAACATCAAGGATGATGAATGGATTCATATAAAAGGCACTCTGGCCTCTGAATATTATCAGCCATTCAAATCAACTCTCCCTGTTGTGAAAGTGACTGACTGGAACACCATTAAAAAACCTGATGATCCGTATGTTTACAGAGGATTTTAAGTGAAGACGAAACCAGTACAAGTACTGGTTTCTTTTTTATTTCTTTTTCATCAGCATCAAATCAAGATAAAGCTGGCATCGTGTCCTGAAATCGCTTAAATCGATCGACGTCATTTCAGTAATCTGTTTGATGCGGTAATTCAATGTATTTTGGTGAATAAACAGCTGTTCTGCTGCTGGTTTTGTTTTGCAGTTGTTGAGGAGATAGATTTCCAAGGTTTTAAGCAGCTCGGTGCTGCTTTCTTGGTCTTTCGCTTTTAATAAAGCCAAATCCTTATTCTCATATTCTAAAAATTCATTTTTCTGTTCAATGCTTTCTAAATAGCGGTAAATGCCGAGTTTGGCATATTCATATGGAATGTTTTCCTGATTGCCGGTGATTTCTGCGGCTTTGATGACTTCAAGTGCTTCTGTATAGCTCTTGCCGAGTTTTAAAAGGTGATCATATTCGTTTCCGATACCGATATAAATAGGGGTAGGTATTTTCTGAAAGTGAAAATGTGTTAACAGCTTATTAATAAATTCTGAAGCTGCCGAGGAGACGGAGCTTTTTTGGGAAAAACTCGCTACGACGATGACAATATTTGATTCGATCGTTAAGACATGACTGACTTTATCCCGTAAATTCAGGTACGACCTGATATTTTCCTTTAAATCCTCAACCGCTTCCCCATCCCCATTCGCGGCGTGCAGGATGACAACTGAAAACATGGAAGGCAGCACGGTGTTGATTCTTTCGGCTTCCCGTCTGAGTTCCTTCTCAGTGGTAAATTGCTGATAGATCGCCCGTTTGATGAGATCTTCTGCTTTTTCTTCCTTTTCCTGTTTCAGCTTGTTCGTTTTATAAATGATTTTCCCGACATGGAAAGAGGTCTCATACAAAAAGTCGAGTTCTTCTTCCGTCAGATTTTGGTCCAGCTCCTGAACCCAGATGTAGCCCATGACTTCCCCTTTGTGCTTCGCACTCACGACTACCCTTTGGTTTAACCCAATGCTTTCAATTTTATTGACGCGAAAAGGCTCAGGTTCGGTTTTCAGTTTTTCAATGATTCCGTCCTTCAAAAACCTCTCAAAAATCTGAACAGGACATTTTTTCGAAAAAATAGTCTGCTGGTTGGCAGAATCAAAATGGTTAATATAGTAAGAATTATAGGCTAACAAAAAGAAATCCGCGCTTTCCAGTATGACTGGTTTTTGCAGTTCATAACTGATAAAGTCAATCAGCTTATCAACATCTGAAAATGAAAAAACTCTCTCTAAAAGCTCTTCCATACCTTTTTCTCCTATACTTTTTTTACTTTAATCATATCCATACGGGGGCTTTTTGTATAGAAAAAAATACGTTTGTTTCCAAAAGAAAAAAACGGCCGTTTAAAAGGAGAAAAGAGGAAAAAGGGACAGCCCCTTCCTCCTCCTTTCGATCTTTATTGTGACATTGTGTCTTGGTAGTCTTTAAACTGGTCTTCGACAGCTTGTGACGGAGCCTGCGTCAATACACTGACGATAAAGACAGATAATAGACTCGCAGCAAAACCAGGTATGATTTCATACAGAAAGTCCGAAAGACCGGCATTCGCCCAAATGATTACAGTTGCTGCTCCCACAATCATGCCGGCGAGTGCCCCCCATTTGGTCATTCGTTTCCAAAACAGACTGAGCAGTACGACCGGCCCGAATGATGCACCGAAGCCCGCCCAAGCGTAGCTTACCAATCCAAGGATTGTATTATTTTTCTCCCAAGCAAGGAATAATGCGATGACAGAAATCACAAGCACAGCCATACGGCCCAAAAACACCAGCTCTTTATCAGAAGCTGAGCGTCTGAACATCGACTTATACAAATCTTCTACCAGAGAGCTTGATGTTACAAGCAGCTGGGAAGAAATTGTACTCATAATCGCGGCCAAAATAGCTGAAATCAGAAAACCTGTGATAATCGGATGGAACAAAATATTCCCTAATTGAATAAAAATCGTCTCAGGGTCCTTCAGTGTCATGCCATTCTGATGGTAATAAGCGATTCCGCCCAAACCGGTCAGCACAGCGCCAACTGCCGACAAAATCATCCAGCCCATTCCGATTCTGCGCGCTCTTTTGATCTCTTTGACAGACGTTATCGCCATAAAACGCACAATGATATGCGGCTGTCCAAAGTATCCCAAACCCCAGGCAAACAAAGAAATAATGCCAAGGACGCTTGTTCCTTTGAAAATATTAAACATATCTGGATCAACAGAGCGGATTTCAGTAACTGTTTCACTTGCTCCTCCCGTGTGGAAAAACGTAACGATCGGAACAAGGATGAGTGCGGCAAACATAATGATCCCCTGAACAAAATCTGTCCAGCTGACTGCCAAAAAGCCGCCAAACAGGGTATATACCACAACAACACCAGTCACAACCCACAAGCCTGTATGATATTCCATCCCCAAAATACTGTTGAATAAAACGCCGCCGGATACCATTCCAGACGAAACATAAAATGTGAAGAAGACTAAAATCACAATCCCTGAAAACAGTCTCAGCAGCTTCGAATGGTCTCCGAAGCGATTCTCAAGGAACCCGGGAATTGTGATGGAATTCCCCGCTTGTTCAGTGTAGGTTCTCAGCCGAGGCGCAACGTAGAGCCAGTTCGCCCATGCTCCAAGGCAAAGTCCGAACACAATCCAAATACCGCTCAGACCTGTTGAAAACATGGCACCCGGGAGCCCCATCAGCAGCCAGCCGCTCATATCGGCAGCACCGGCACTGAGAGCGGTTACCGCCGGACCCAAAGAGCGTCCTCCAAGCATGTAATCCGTCAGATTCGACGTACGCTTGTAAGCAAAGTAGCCGATCAGCAGCATCCCCGCCATATAAATACAAATCGAAATAATCAGCTGTGTGTTTTCTATGGCACTTCCTCCTCTTTTTTATGGTATATGGATGAAATGGACATCCCCGCAGGGAGGATGCCCATTTAGTCCCGCTTTAGAACATTTCACTGATTGTTTTAGCCTGCATGTGCAGTGCCAAGTAATCCGGTCCGCCTGCTTTTGAATCCGTTCCGGACATTTTGAAGCCGCCAAACGGATGGTACCCGACGATAGCGCCTGTACAGTTGCGGTTGAAGTACAGATTTCCGACATGGAATTCCTGTTTCGCACGCTCAATGTGCTTGCGGTTGTTTGTGATAACTGCGCCTGTCAAACCGTATTCAGTATTGTTTGCGACTTCTAAAGCTTCATCAAAGTTTGACACTTTAGAAAATGCAACGACAGGTCCGAAAATTTCTTCCTGCATGAGTCTTGCTTTCGGATCAAGGTCAGCGAAGATCGTCGGTTTGATGAAGTATCCTTTCGAATCGTCACCAGTGCCGCCGCTTACTAAACGCCCTTCCTGTTTTCCGATCTCGATATAGCTCATAATTTTATCATAAGAACCTTGGTCAATGACAGGTCCCATATAAACATCCGCACTGTCAGGTTTTGCTGTTACTTTAGATTCTGTAATTTCAATGACACGCTTCAATACCTGATCATACACTTTTTCATGGACTACTGCACGTGAACCTGCAGAACATTTTTGTCCCGCAAAGCCGAACGCTGATGTAAAGATGGATTGAGCTGCCAATTCAATGTCCGCATCCTCATCGACAACAACCGTATCCTTACCGCCCATTTCAGCGATAACACGCTTTAAGTGCTGCTGGCCTGGCTGAACCTTCGCCGCGCGTTCGAAAATTCTCGTACCCACTTCTCTTGATCCCGTAAATGTGATAAGGCTTGTTTTTGGATGGTCAACAAGGTAGTCACCGACTTCCGCTCCGCTGCCTGGAACAAAGTTGACTACGCCTTTTGGCAATCCGGACTCTTCAAGGACCTCAACGAATTTTGCAGCAATGACAGGTGTAGCACTCGCAGGTTTTAGAACTACTGTGTTTCCAGTAACGATCGGCGCCACTGTTGTTCCTGCCATGATCGCAAACAAGAAGTTCCAAGGCGGAATAACAACTGTTACACCAGTTGGTGTGTACACATATTGGTTTTTCTCGCCTTCACGGCTGTTGACCGGTTTGCCTTTTGCCAGTTCGATCATTTGGCGCGCATAATACTCCATGAAGTCAATCGCTTCAGCTGTATCAGCATCTGCCTCGTTCCAAGGCTTTCCTGCTTCTTTTACAAGCAAAGCGGAGAATTCATGTTTTCTTCTGCGGACTTTGGCAGCAGCGCGGAACAGGACAGCCGCTCTTTCTTCCGGAGACGTGTATCTCCACTCTTCGAATGCCTTCGCAGCCGCTTCAATCGCTTGCTCAGCGTGCTCTTGAGAAGCTTTGACACTCGGCCGACGACTTCTTCTTTATCAGCCGGGTTGATCGAAACGATTTTCGCTTCTGTTTCCACTCTCTCGCCGTTAATGACTAGCGGATAGTCTTTTCCTAAATATTCGCTTACCGTCGCAAGCGCTTTTTTAAACGCTTCCACGTTGTTTTGATCTTGGAAATTTGTGAATGGTTCGTGTTTGTAAGGTGTTGTCATGATAATCTCTCCTTTTTTACTTCTTTGTCATTCCTTTGAAAGCAAATGCAATGTTTGACGGACGTTCTGCAAGGCGTCTCATAAAGTAGCCGTACCAATCTTCGCCGTATGGCAGGTAGACTCTCATGTTATAACCTTCTTTTACGAGGTTGAGCTGGGTTTGCGACCGCATGCCGTACAGCATCTGAAATTCAAACTTGTCATTGGCAATGCCATTTTCCTTGGCAAGCTGCTTTGTATAGTCGATCATTTTGTCGTCATGTGTGGCAATCGCTGTATAGTGACCGTTTAAGAGCTGCTTTCGGATGATTTTTTTGTAATTTTCATCGACATCGCTTTTCTCCGGGTAAGCTACTTTTTCTGATTCTTTATAAGCTCCTTTTACAAGGCGAAGGAACGGGTTTAAAGAATCCAAATCGTCAATATCTTTTTCCGTCCGGTACAGATAGGCTTGCAGCACTGTGCTTACATACTCGTATTTCCTTCTGAAATCTTTGAAAATATCAAGCGTTTTCTGGCATCTGACTTCATCTTCCATGTCAATGGTGACCATGATTTTATGCTTCTCGGCCGTCTGAAGGATTTTCGTCATATTTTCATACACCAGATCCATATCTATATCCAGACCTAAAGACGTCATTTTTAAAGAAACGTGTGAGTTCAGCTGCTGATCCGCAATGGTTGCAATGGTTTGAATGCACTCTTCCGTACGCTCCCGTGCGACCTCGGCGCTGTTCACAAACTCGCCTAAATGATCGACAGTAACTGACAAACCTTGGCTGTTCAGCTGTCGAATGGTCGGGATTGAACTGTTAAAATCATTCCCGCCAATAATTTTACCCGCTGCTACTCTGCTTCCCCAGTTCTTTGCCATTTTATTGAGAAAGCCGCTTTTGGATAAAAATAAGAAAAAATCTCTTGTGATCACTTCCAACCTCAACACCCCGCAATCTAAGAAGTATTTGTATGAGTTTATTGTAAATGGACAAAACCGACGTTCACAATATTCTCAAAATACAAAGATTCTGATTATTTTTGTGGGTTTGCCACAATCAGATAGTTAGAAAGTCGGGGAATTCTGTCGAACAAAGGAGAAAAGGAAGCGACAAAAAACATCAGCTTCCTCCATCCTTCCACACTTCTTCAACCGTATTCAAAAGCAAACGATTCAATTCAGGTGTCATATCCTTTTGTTTTGCTTTCAGCGTTTTTGCTGCTTCCATGATTCTTTCGATTTCCGTTTCAATGAATTCGTGAATGACTTGAATTCTTGCTTCGAGATCAAGCTCTTCGCCTCTTCTTTTCCGTTCAAGCAAGGTTTCCATTTCTGCCTTCAGCTCAGGGTCAGTCACAAGTTCATTCATCAAAACAGTAAAATCCATTGGCGGAATCGTTCCGTGCTCTTCAATCCATTTGCAAGCCAAAATAGGCCGAAGCACGTAGAAATACTTTTTGATTTTGACCTCTTGCCCTTGAAGGTAATCTTTGACGTTCCTTCTCGCCATATTGATATAGTGATACACGCTTGCTTCAGGCTTAAATGCCTCCGTCCGCAGTTTTCTTAACTGCTCTGCAGTCGTAAATGCTTCGTAGTACACAATGTCTGAGGACAGCCATTCAAGGAGCGGCGGGTTTGACTTTTTGAAGAGGCGCAGCGTCTTTCTCAGCTCCCAGCCGCTGATATCCAGCAAATCGTGAATCGGTTCCTCAATGACATCACGCTCCTGCTCAATTGAAAAATACCATTCCTTTTTCGGCACATAAATAAAGCGGACATCGTAATCACTGTCCTGCGACGGGAATCCCCATGCGCGGCTTCCTGACTCAACGGCATATACGATTTTGACTCCGTATGACTGCTCGATTCGTTTTAATTCATCAATGATCCTCTGTTTCATATCTATTCGTCTCCAGTCTGTTCTCATTCCGGCAGTTTGCAGAAAAAAAACCGCCTGATGTTGTGCGGCGGCTTTTCACGTTTATCAGCCTTTAAGATGCTGCTTAAAGAAAGCAAGTTTTTCTGTTTGAAAGGCAGGGATATACTCATGCCCGAAGTAGCGGTACACCTTGAGCTCTTTCTCTGTCTCCAAGTGGTTGTATGCGGCAAACACGGTGGACGGCGGCGTGACCTTGTCAATCAGACCGATCGACATCAGAACAGGGACCTTCACTCGGTCAGCGAGATTCATAATATCGAAATATGAAAGTGTCTTCATCGCCTTCTCTTCCGTTTCCGGGCTGCCATTTCTTCTAAAGAAGGAATTGATTTCAAGGTACGGCTGTTCAAGCGCCACATCAATGGCCCGTTCAAAGTTGCTTAAATAAGGATAATCGGCAACCGCGGCTTTCGGAATGTCTGACAGAGCTGCTGCGGCAATGGTTAAGCCGCCTCCTTGGCTTCCGCCTGTCACACCGATTCTTGCTTCGTCAACTTCGTCAAAGCTGCTTATGACTTCAAGCGCGCGGACAGCGTCCAAATAAACGCCCCGGTAATAGTATGTATCTTTATCAAGGATTCCTTTCGTCATCCAGCCCAAAGCATGACCATGCGGAGAAATAGTCGTATCCTCGCTGCTCTGCTGGCCGCGGACAAGCATGCCGAATGCGGCGTAACCGTGGAGCGCCCAGTTTACCATTTCATGAATCTCACCGTCATAGCTAGCGTTGTAGCCATGATATTTGACGATCGCTGGATGCGGGCCTTCCTTGTCAGGCACTGCGTACCATCCGGCAATGCGGGCGTTTCCGAAGCTTTTATATGTGAGGCGGTACACCTTAACTCCATCAGCAGGATAATCAACCGGCTGTAAATCAGGTGCTGCTTGGACTTTCGCAAGTTCGTCCAAAGACGATTTCCAAAACTCAGAAAAATCGTTCGGTGTTGTTTTTTCAGGCTTATACGTTTGCAATTGGTCGAGCGGCAGATCGAATAGTTGCATTTCCGATTATTCCCCTTTGTTTTATAAGATTTAGTTTGTATTCCTATACTACCACGTTTCGGATTTGTTTTCTAAATATTTTCACTTTTGTTTTCCAGACAGCCTTCATCAAACGTTTGTTTAAGACTTTCCCGGCTCAGTTCCATAAAGGCCTGGGCTGTCAGACTGACATAGCGGTTCTTTAAAAACACAAAGACGAGGGTTCGTGATGGCGCGGATTGAATGGATAAATAGATCACACCCGGATCTTTATCCCTTCTGACCATATTCGGCGCCATTGTCACACCTAAGCCGTTGGCCACAAGAGATTGGGCGGTTTCAATATGGCTCGTTTTAAAGGCAGTATTCGGCTTAAAGCCGCTTTCCGCACAGAGATCGAGAACTGTCCTGCGAAATCCGAAACCTTCTTTTAACAGAATAAACGGCACGTGCCTTACCATTTCAAGCGGCACGCACGGCTGGCGGCCCTTCTCACCTTCCAGCGCTTTCTCAATCAGCGCGGCCATTTCCGGCGGCATCCACCTTTGTTTTTCCTTCGGCACTGCGAGAACAATCGGTTCCGTGAGCAAGTGTGTAATGGAGAGCCGTTCATCCTCGATCGGCAAGGATAAGACAGAAAGGTCAACCTCTCCCTTTGCCGTCATCTCCTCTAAAGAAACCGGATCTTTTTCAACAAGCTGAACCTCCACATGAGGATAACGCGCCAAAAACTGCTTTAGCAGAGGCGGAAAGAGATATCTTCCTGTTACAGCAGGAATCCCAATGGAAAGCTTGTGCCCCAGTCCTTGCGACCGCTCCTGCATCTCCCGGAGCAAGTCATCTTTTGAACGAATGATGTCCTCGGCTTTTTCAATGAAACGCCGGCCGTGGGGTGTCAGCGTAACAGAGCCGTGGGTTCTGTGAAAAAGGGTAAGACCCAGCTCAGCCTCAAGCTTTTTGATTTGCTGGCTAAGAGATGGCTGAGCGATATGAAGATGCTCTGCCGCCTTTGTAAAGCTTTGGCGCCGGGCGATTTCCGCTGCATATTCCATCACTTTAATATCCATTTCAGCCTCCATAGGTTGAACCTATCGTTTTTATCATTTTTATATCTTGGACGAATCATAACAGAAATTGCTAACATAATCCATATCATCATTTACAAAAAAAAGGAGCTGGTTCACATGAGAAATGAAACACCGTTTTCTAAAAACGCCGAGATGTACCGGGATGAGAAGGTATTTGCCGAGGGGGAAGATTTAGGGTTCATGATCAAAACGGCGGAATGCCGGGCTGAGCAGCGGGTGCTGGATATCGGAGCGGGTGCTGGCCATACAGCGCTGGCATTTTCCCCATATGTACAGGAGTGCATCGGTGTTGATGCGACGAAAGAGATGGTAGAGGTTGCCTCCTCCTTTGCGCAAGACAAAGGAGCGGGAAGCGTACGCTTTCAGCAAGGAACGGCAGAGTCACTCCCCTTCCCCGACGATTCATTTGATATCGTCACCTGCCGATACGCGGCCCACCATTTTTCAGATGTCCGCAAAGCCGTCAGCGAAGTTGCACGCGTGCTGAAAAAGGACGGACGTTTTCTCTTAGTCGATCATTACGCGCCTGAAGATCCCGTTCTTGATGAGTTTGTTAATCATTTGAACCAGCTTCGAGACCCTTCCCATGTCCGGGAAAGCTCATTATCAGAATGGCAGTCGATGTTCACTACTAATCAGCTTGAGTACCAAGAAATCCAAAAGTGGAATTTGCCGATTCAATACGAAAGCTGGATCAAACGGGGCGGAACTCCCGCCGACCGGGAAAAGCAAATCACCGCCCATCTGAATGACGCATCAGACGAAGCGCGTGACATGTTCCACATCAAATTGAATCAAAACGGACAGCCCGGCTCCTTTTGTTTAAAAGCGATTTTGATACAGGGCATAAAACGATAAAAAAAGCCGTGCGCACGGCACGGCTTTTACATTGGCTGATAAAGATCCCAGCCGATTTTTAATGTCTCTACAATGTAATCAGCAACCTCTTCCGGAGAAAGGTTGTCTGTTGCAACTTTTGAATTGTGTTTGTCGTAAATGACTTTTCTTTCGTTAAACAGCTGTTCCATTTCATCCATTGAACGGTTATGCAGCACAGGGCGGCTCTCGATTAATAAGTCCGCTCGCTGCTTCCAGTTCTCCCATGACAGGTCCAGATGGAGCACGAGACAGTTTTCCAGACAGCACTTTCTGATTTCCTCTTGTTTAAAAGACCCGCCGCCCAGAGAGACGATTTTGAATCGTTTATGACGGCAGATGTCTAAAATATATTCCTTCTCCGTTTTCCGGAAAAAGTCTTCTCCCTTTTCCTCAAACATCTCAGGGATTGACATGTTGAAATCCTTTTCGATCTCTTGGTCAATATCGATAAAATCTCTATATAATTTTTTAGCGACCAATTGGCCGATTGTCGTTTTTCCTACACCCATGAATCCGATCAGGACGATATTTCTTTCTCTTACTGGGATGGCTCGTTTAGCGTTCATCTTCGGCGAAATCCTCCTAAGGAATGAAATTTTTATATTCATTATATGCTTATTTTACGAATATTTATATAGATACCGGCTTGCCCGTCCTTTTCCGTTCAAGCTTTACCCGGGATAGCCTGCTCTTGGTTGTTCAAACGTTTTTGCCTGAATAACATTCATTGTACAACATTTCCGCATATATTTTAATACTTCGACGCAAAAAAGCACTAAAACCTTTCAATCTCCTGCCTTGATTGTTTTTCCCGCTGACTCTTCGATCGAAGGGTCTTTTTTTGTATGATAAATAAGAAGGGAGAAATGTCGATTGATCATATGGATAAACGGGGCTTTTGGTTCCGGAAAAACACAAACAGCTTTCGAACTGAGCAGAAGGCTGAAACCATCTTACGTGTATGATCCTGAGAAAATGGGTTTTGCACTGCGCTCCATGATACCGCCGGAGATCGCGGAGGACGATTTTCAAAGCTACCCCTTATGGCGGGCGTTCAATTACAGCTTGCTGGCCTCCCTGACCGATACATACCGCGGCATCATCATTGTGCCTATGACGATTGTACATCCTGAATACTTTTATGAGATCATCGGCAGGCTTAGACATGATGGCAGGACAGTTCACCACTTTACACTAATGGCTTCAAAAGAAACCGTGTTAAAACGGCTGCGAACAAGAGCAGAAGGAAAAAATTCATGGGCCGCCAAACAAATCGACCGCTGCATTGAAGGATTGGCATCACCAATCTTTGCGGATCACCTCCAAACAGACAACATGTCAATTCAGGATGCGGCAGAAACCATTGCCGCAAGAGCCAATCTTACATTAGCCCCTGATACGAGAGGCAGCCTCCGAAGGTTCACCGACAGATTGATGGTAAAGCTGAATCATATCCGCATCAAATAAAGATCCCGCACATGATAAAATCCTAAAACGGTTTACGTTTTAGGATTTTATCATCTTTTTTCAGCGTGATTGAAAACCCTTGAAGTCTAGGAAGGACGAGCATTGGGGCAGACTTTCACAGGATGTGATGATGGCGGCGTTTAGGCAGGACGCCTGAGCGATTAGCCGCCGTTCCTTTCTTAACCCGTGAGCACCAACGCGCAGGACTGACAACGAATGCGAGGATTGCCGACACGCTGAAAAGCCCGCTCCGAGAGCGGGCTTTCTTTATCCTATTTCCACCAGTCATCAAACATAGACGCCGGAACCTGACGTTTATGCTCAGTTATGCTGTAGCGATTTTCCAGCGCTTCTGACACTTTCGCTGATACTTCTTTTCCTTCGAGATAATCGTCAATTTCCTCGTAAGAAATGCCTAGCTCTGTTTCATCCGCCTGCTGCGGTTTTTCGTCGAGCAGATCGGCAGTTGGTTCTTTTAAGTATAAGCGTTCCGATGCACCCAGCTCTTTCAGCAGGCTTTTTCCTTGACGCTTCGTCAATCCAGTCAGCGGCAGGAGGTCCGCTCCGCCGTCACCATACTTCGTAAAGAAACCAGTCACAGCCTCAGCGGCATGGTCCGTACCGATGACAAGAAGGCCTTCTTGGCCGCCGATCGCGTATTGAGCGATCATTCTTGTTCTCGCTTTTACATTTCCTTTATTAAAGTCAGTCAGCTGATCACCGGTTTCCTGCTGATACTGATCAGAAAACGCGCTGACTGTGGACTTAATGTCGAACTTCCATGATTTATCCGGCTTAATGAACTTCAAAGCAAGCTGGGCATCGTCTTCATCCTGCTGTGTACCATGCGGAAGACGGACCGCGATAAATTGAGCGTCTCCGCCCTCCTCACGAATACTTTCCACCGCAAGCTGGGCCAGGCGCCCCGCGAGAGTTGAATCCTGTCCACCGCTGATTCCTAACACAAAGCCTTTAGCGCCGGTTTTTTTCAGATATTGTTTTAAAAAATTGATTCGGTCCTCAATTTCTTGCTTTGGATCAATTGAGGGCTTCACATGTAATTCACGCATAATCTTTTCCTGCATGCTCATCCCAATCATTCCTCCTGTACAATTCGCTGTTTCTTATTTGATCATTTCCCCAATTTAATGAAAATGAATCATGACAATTATGTATCCCTATTAAATATAGCACAGGTCTTGATTCACAGTGAACAAGAGAGATCAGCTGACTTCCACCCGTATAGACGTTACGCTATCGCCATTGCACTTACCTTTTTCTATCGGGCAGGAAGAAAACGCGACAACCAAATCCATTTCCGCCCGCAGCCTTACATAATCCCCGGCATTCGAAAGCGGCGTTTCTACAGACAGGTTCCCTTTCTCATCAAGGACAGTATTCATAAAAATCGCAAACGGGTAATGCATGTGAGGCTTCGGTACGCCAAATTGCTCAAGCGCACGGTTCATATTGTCATAGCACGTATCCTGAAACTCATCCTTTTGCTTCCCATATAAGAGTCTGTTCATATCAGGACGGCAGGCGGGAAGCAGCAAATCATGCTTGCCGACCGTATCTTCAATCAGCGTCAGCATCGGTTTGTATAGATTCGAGTAGATATGATCGTTGACTTTCACATGAATGGAATGATTGGCATCAATCGTTGCTCCCTGATCAAGATGCTCATAAAAATCCTTGGCATGGTACGCAACAAAATCAGCAACTTGCTGCCCTTCTACATCAACCACCTTTAAAATCTGCCCCTTTTTCAGCTTCAGCCCAAGCCCTTTTTTCGGCTCCACGATATATTGCTGTGTCATTGCTTCGCTCCTTTTTTCATTAGTATGAGCGTTCTCCGCCTTCCCCATGTAAAAAGAGGCAAAAATCCGATGTATATAAGCTTCGGGCGGGTCGCAATCTAACCTTAGATAAAAGGGGTTGAAATGATTATGAGTCAAACAAAAAAAGACCAGCAAAAAGGAAATTTGGCCTGGTGGCAGCTATCATTAATCGGTATAGGATGCACGATCGGAACAGGATTTTTTCTCGGTTCCAGCATTGCAATAGTGAAAAGCGGTTTTTCCGTTCTGCTGTCATTTCTGATCGGGGCGATCGGCACGTATTTTGTATTCGAGCAGCTTGCCAAGCTATCGGCAAAACAGCCCGAAAAAGGCTCGTTTTGTGCATATGCGCGAAAAGCGTTTGGCAGATGGGCCGGCTTCAGCAACGGCTGGGTGTACTGGTCATCAGAAATGCTGATTACCGGAAGCCAGCTGACAGCCATTTCGCTATTTACGAAGCACTGGTTTCCTCAAGTGCCGTTATGGGTGTTTGCTTCAATCTACGCGGTACTTGGGCTACTGATTATTTTCACCGGACTGTCTGTTTTTGAGAAGACTGAAAACGTACTGGCAGTCATCAAAACAGCCGCTATTTTTATGTTTATTGTGATTGCCATCCTGGCATTATGCGGTATCCTGTCTGGCGGAAAGCACGATGTACAGGTTCCAAATAAGACGAGTGAGTTTTTCCCATATGGCGCCATGGGGCTTTGGACAGGTTTAATCTACGCGTTTTACGCCTTTGGCGGAATTGAGGTCATGGGGCTGATGGCGGTTCACTTAAAAAAACCAGAGGAAGCGTCTAAATCAGGGAAACTAATGCTGGCGACGCTGGCGATTATTTATATTATTTCGATCGGACTGGCCTTGCTGCTGGTTCCATTAGACATGTTTACTGAGCAGGACAGCCCGTTCATTACGTCGTTAAAAGGATATAACCTTAAGATCATCCTCGATATTTTTAACGGGATTTTCATTATTGCCGGGTTCTCGACCCTCGTCGCTTCCCTGTTTGCGGTTACGACATTGCTATGTACGATGGCTGATGACGGAGACGCGCCGAAATGCTTTACTTTAAAGGAAGGCAAAAAAATATGCTGGCCGGCGCTAGGACTGACGTTTGCGGGGCTTGTTCTATCCATCATTCTGTCTTTAGTGCTGCCCAAAAACATTTATGAGCACATGACGACAGCAGCGGGGCTAATGCTTTTATACACTTGGCTGTTTATCCTGTTCTCCAGCAAAAAGCTGACTGATCCCGAGGGAATGGGGAAAACGCAAATTTATTTAGCGATGATTCTGATTGCTGCGGCTGTGTCCGGCACACTGTTTGAAAAATCAAGCCGGCCCGGTTTTTTTGTAAGCATAGGTTTTCTCGTGATCATTGCCATCGTTACGATGATCTATCAAAAAAAGCAGGGACATAAAGACCGCCCTGCCAGCTCGTGATTTATTTCATTTTGTTGAACATGTTCTTTAAATAAGAAAACGGGCACTTCGATACCTGTTTTTCGTCGTCACGGAGGAAATACTGTTTCCATTCGCGATTATTCTTTCCTCCGTACCAGCCTAATTGCGGGTGAACCGGAGCTTGATCGTAGGCCTTTAAACGGGATCGGATCAGCCTGCTCATGTTGCGGCCAAAAGCGGTTGATCCATTTAACTCTTCAAACACCCATCTTGGCTGAAACGTGATCATAAAATAGGGAAAGCTCCGGCTTCTTCTCGCTTCGTGCCCCGGTGTAGCGCACAAAATAAAGTACGGCTCGCCGTCAAAACAAAACTCCCATTTATAATGCTCGGGATCGGCCGGAATGTCTTCCGGCCACTCTTTTTCGTCCTGGTGACTCAGTCTATTTAAAAAGCTCCAAAACAGCTCTTCATACGCTTCAATCGAATAGTGCTCAGCCAAATCTTCCGGTGTATCAAACAACACAACGAGGGATGCGTACTTTCCCGTGTCCCGCGATATCTTGCCGTACTCCGCAAGCAGTGGTGCCAGTTCCTCCGCTGTACGGTTTTCCCGCGGATCTCCAGCAAAAGTAATGCGAAGCTGATCTGTCAGAAACGCCTGGCGTCCGGGAATGCACGGAAACGTATCCGCGTCATCCGCCACAGTTTCTGCCAAAAGCTCAAAAGCGATTCTTTGCCATTCAGGGAGTTCAGCTTGATTACGTTCCAGAAAACTTTTGGTGTAAATCCCATTCACCATTGATCCACCTCCAGTATCATCTGGATACTATATTAAAACTGGAGACGGCAGGTGACTGTCCTTCATGAATCAGCCCAATAACTGTCTGATGCCTTGATAACCGAAGTAAAAGCCAAATATAAGGAGGGATACACCAGCGATTCCGGTCAATCCTCTCAACAGCTTTTCATGAAGCAGATTTCTGAACATGCTGGCTGTGATCGCCATGCAAAAATCCCAGATTAAAATGCCGATCATGATGCCGGAGCTATAGATCAGAAGCTGATTCATATTGTAGGCCTCTGCTGTTTTCGCAAGTATGCTCCCATAAATTCCGAGCCAAAAAAGGATGCTCAATGGATTTGACAGTGAAATGAGAAAACCCGAAGCGAATGTTTTCCTATATGACACTTTTCCTCGCGAGCTTCGCACATCCATCGGTTCTCTGACATTTTTCAGCGTTTCAATTCCGGTATAGGTCAGAACAAAAAAGCCGAAGAGCCACAAAAACGTTTTCACAAATGGAGCGGTCAAAAACTGTGAAAGCCCGAAATAGATAAAAAGCATGTACAGTCCGTCCGCTGTCATGGCGCCTAAACCAAAAATCCACGCATGCCAAAAACCGTTTTTAATTCCTTTGTCTATTTGCGCCGCATTCACTGGTCCCACAGGCGCAGACAAGGACAGTCCCAGCACAATATAGCTCAAAAAAATGTTCACCGGCCCGTACTCCCTTCTCTTACGTAACTTGTACAATTTATTCGGGAACGGGCCAAGCTATGCACAAAATTCGCTTACTGTTTCAGACGTTTAAGTTCTTCCTCCACAATATCGGCGGCTTTGCCTACGAAACTGAAAATGAGTTCTAGTTCTTCTTCTGTATACTCACGGCACAAATCCATCGTCGACTCTGACAGAGAACGGAACAAACCCTTGACATGTTTCTTTGAAGCGGTCAATGGGACGATTATGACTCTTCTGCGGTCGTTCGGATCCTTTTCACGAGCCACATACCCCGCTTTTTCTAGCCGGTCAACAAGCGCCGTGACCGAACCTGTGCTGAGGCCCGTCTTTTTCCCCAGCTCTCCGGCAGTCATCGGCCCTGCTTCATTTAAGATGTCAGCTGATTTTAAATCGGTGGGAAACAGACCGAGAGCTTGAGCGGCTGCCTGATGAAACAGAACCGTTCTTGTGCCCAATTTCCGAAAAAGCTGAACGGCAGTCTTTTCCAACTCACTTCTGGAATTTCTTGTTGACAACTGACAGTCCTCCCTATAAAATCGAATTTATCTTGATAATCGAGATATTTAATAATCAAACTATTATCATGATATCAGAACTTACATAGAAAAGTAAGAGGAGGTAGAACAAATGGACACAACATCAGCAAAACAGGCTTCCACCAAATTTGTGGTCCTCGGTCTCCTGCTGGGCATCTTGATGTCGGCGATGGACAATACGATTGTTGCCACCGCGATGGGCAGCATCGTAGCGGATCTTGGAAGCTTCGATAAATTTGCTTGGGTGACGGCGTCTTATATGGTGGCGGTCATGGCTGGAATGCCGATTTACGGCAAGCTTTCCGATATGTACGGCCGAAAACGTTTTTTCCTGTTTGGACTTATTTTTTTCTTAATCGGGTCGGCTTTATGCGGAATTGCACAGACGATGAATCAGCTGATCATCTACCGGGCCATTCAAGGGATTGGAGGCGGCGCGCTTCTGCCGATTGCCTTTACCATTATCTTTGATTTGTTTCCGCCGGAAAAACGCGGAAAAATGTCCGGCATGTTCGGTGCTGTATTCGGATTATCCAGTGTTCTTGGGCCGCTGTTAGGCGCGATCATTACAGATTCAATCAGCTGGCACTGGGTGTTTTACATCAATGTACCGATCGGCGCATTGTCATTGTTTTTCATTATTCGCTACTACAAAGAATCTTTGGAGCACAGAAAGCAGAAGATTGACTGGGGCGGCGCGATTACTTTAGTCGTATCAATTGTATGCCTGATGTTCGCTCTTGAGCTTGGCGGCAAAACTTACGATTGGAATTCCATTCAGATCATTGGCCTGTTTATTGTATTCGCCGTTTTCTTCATTGCCTTTTTTATTGTGGAGAGAAAAGCGGAAGAACCGATTATTTCTTTCTGGATGTTTAAAAACAGGCTGTTTGCCACAGCACAGATTCTCGCTTTCCTGTATGGCGGAACATTCATTATTTTAGCGGTATTTATTCCGATTTTCGTTCAGGCAGTATACGGCAGCTCAGCGACAAGCGCGGGCTTCATTTTGACGCCGATGATGATTGGGTCAGTCATCGGAAGCATGATCGGCGGGATCTTCCAAACGAAGGCAAGCTTCCGCAATTTGATGCTGATATCTGTTATCGCTTTCTTTATCGGCATGCTGCTTCTTTCTAATATGACGCCTGACACAGCACGGGTATGGCTGACAGTCTTTATGATGATTTCAGGATTTGGCGTAGGCTTTAACTTCTCCCTGCTGCCGGCGGCATCGATGAATGATCTTGAACCTCGTTTTCGGGGAACGGCCAACTCTACAAATTCATTTTTGCGGTCATTCGGCATGACCCTGGGCGTCACCATTTTCGGAACGGTGCAAACAAACGTATTCACGAACAAGCTGAGCGACGCCTTCAGCGGCATGAAAGGCTCAGCAGGCTCAGGCGCTGCGCAAAATATCGGCGACCCGCAGGAGATTTTTCAAGCAGGAACACGTTCCCAGATTCCTGAGGCAATCCTGAATCGCATTATTGACGCGATGTCATCAAGCATCACATATGTCTTTTTGCTCGCTTTGATTCCAATTGTCCTCGCGGCGGTTACCGTTTTGTTTATGGGAAAAGCCAGAGTGAAAACAACAGCAGAAATGGCGAAGAAAGCAAATTAATAGAAAAAAGCAGTACATGGCTGGCATGTACTGCTTTTTCTATTACAATCCTAATCTTGCAAGAATAAACGTCCATATACAAATGATTAATAACAGAATCAGGCTATACGCCACTGTTCGTTTAAACAGTTTAGATTCCTTGCCTATCTGGCCAACCGCTGCGGCAGCGATGGCGATGGACTGAGGAGAAACAAGTTTTGCCATCACCCCGCCCGCCGTATTTGCAGCTAACAGCAAATCAGATCCCGCACCGATCTGCGCTCCGGTGACAACCTGTAAATGTCCGAATAAAGCGTTATTGCTGACAACTGAACCGGTAATGAACACGCCGATCCAGCCGAGAACGGGACTGACAAACGGGAACAAGTCTCCTGTTTTCGCCAGTGCTAATCCAATTGAAGAGCTGAGCCCTGCGAAGTTGGCCAGATTGGCAAATCCCATCACGAAGCAGATCGTCATAATCGGCACCCACAGCTCTTTTCCTGTCTCCTTCAAGGAAGCAAAGGCATCCCGATAAGAGAAATTTTTGCTGAACAGCCCTGTCACGATGACCGCCGCTAAAATCGCTGTACCAGTCGCTGACAGCAGGTCGACTTTAAAGACTGCATCTAACGGCATGGCAGATGGCGCAATCGGCGGCATTTTCATAATTTGCTGATGCAGGAAAGGCATTTTCAATAGGAGCGTTGTTTGATATAACAATCCGCCTTCTTGGAAAAGCGCTTTGAAGGCAGGAAGGCTCCAGATTGTGATCGCTGCAGTTAAAATGTAGAAAGGAGACCACGCTTTTGCAATGTCTGCGGCACTGTATGCTTTTTTCTCACCAGTCTCGCCGGCTCCTTCCTCCCGGTAAATCTCTTTCGGCTGCCATTTGCGGAGGAAGAGCGCAAGCCCGCCCATACTGAATAAGGCCGCCAAAATGTTTGCTAATTCCGGTCCGAGCACCGCCATTGTCAGTGTCTGAACCGCTGTATACACACCGCTCACAACCAACAGGGCAGGCCATGTCTGTTTGATTCCTTTCATTCGGTCTAATAGGAATACAAGCAGAAACGGAATCAAAAATGAGATCATCGGCAATGTCCACATCAATGTCCGTGACAGCTCAAGAGCAGACAAATCACCAATCTGCGCCCCTGTGATTACAGGAATCCCGATCGCCCCAAAGGCTCCAGAGGCTGCGTTCGCAATCAAGCAGAGAGCCGCCGCTTTTAACGGTTTAAAACCAAGTTCGACGAGCAGCGCCGCACTAATCGCAATCGGAACACCAAAACCGGCCGCGCCTTCTAAAAACGCGTTAAAACAAAAACCTATTAATAATAGCTGTAATCGTTGGTCAGGCGAAATGCCGGCAATGCTGGAACGAATAATGGTAAATTTCCCGGTTTTCACTGCGATTTTATACAGCCACACCGCCATCAGAACGATGTAGCCAATCGGCCACAGTCCGCTCCCGATTCCTAGCAAAACAGAAGAAATTGCTTTTTCAACCGGCATATGAAATGCCAAAACGGAGACGAAGAAACTGACGGCTAAGGTAAGAAATGCCGCAAGAATGCCTTTCATTTTAAAAACAGTTAAAGCCAAGAGAAAAAAGAGAATCGGAGTGAGCGCCACAAGTGCGCTCACATACTCGTTTCCAAACGGATCATACAACTGCTCCCACATTGACAATCAGCCCTTTACTCTATAGTTGCGATTAGTTGACCTTTTGTTCTGCAAAATGAGGTTTTAAAATGTTTTTAAGGACACCTGCGCTGTGAAGGAACTGTTCTTTTTCTTTCTCATTTAAGTTCAGCTCAGTGATGCCTGCAATACCTCCGCGGTTTACGACAGCCGGAACGCCGATGTACACGTCGTCTGCGCCGTATTGTCCGTCTAAATATGTGCTGACAGTTAAAATGCTGTTTTCATTATGAAGAATGGCTTTTGTAATGCGGGCAAGGCTCATCGCAACACCATAATAAGTCGCACCTTTTTTCTCAATGATATGGTAAGCGGCGTTTTTCACGTCATCTACGATCTGGTCAAGCTCCTCTTGTTTATACGCATCGTTTTTCTCAACGAGTTCACTGACCGGCACACCACCGACATTCGCGTGGCTCCAGACAGGAAGCTCTGTGTCGCCGTGCTCTCCGATAATATGCGCGTGCACATTTTGAGGCGCTGCGCCAAAGTATTCGCTCAGCATGTAACGGAATCTCGCAGAATCTAATGTTGTGCCGCTTCCGATCACCCGCTCTTTTGGCAGGCCGCTGAATTTCCATGTAGCGTAAGTCAGAATATCAACCGGATTTGTCGCGATTAAGAAAATGCCGTCAAATCCGCTCGCCATGACTTCACTGACGATACCTTTGAAAATCTTTAAGTTCTTTTCTACTAATTCAAGGCGTGTCTCTCCAGGTTTTTGGTTTGCTCCGGCGCAGATGCAGACAATATCAGCATCCTTGCAGTCTTCATATGTTCCGTAAGATGTTTTGACCGGTTGCGGCGCAAACGCCTTTCCGTGGTTTAAGTCCATCACATCGCCCATTGCTTTTTCTTTATTTAAATCAATGACCACAAGCTCATCTGTGATCCCTTGGTTTATTAACGCAAATGCATAACTGCTTCCAACAAAACCCGCTCCGATTAAAGCTACTTTATTTACATGTTTGTTCATCATTAATCATCCTTCCAGGGTATGTTTTTCTTTGATGTTTGTTTGTGAAGTATTTCACATTTATATTGTGCAACATTTCACAAACTATTGCAAGAGAAAAGTTTTGTCTGATTTATGAACAAAAAAAGAAACCATCAAGGATGGTTTCTACCGGTAAGTCCCGTCTAACCTTGCCCTCAATGAGGAAGAGAACCGCTTAAGCCAGAGTCGTTATATAAGCCATTTTGCACGTAATCAAAGCCAGGCTGGTTCTGTCCGGGCACTTGGGCGCTGCCATTATTAAAAATCACTTTGGCGTTCGTTGTATCCGTATCCGCAGGCAGCGTCAGCGTGTAAATTCCATCTGCATTCTTAATCATTGCTTTTCCCGGCCAGGATCCGGTCAATTCTAATGCCCGGCCCCCATCATGTTTATAGATATAAGCATTTACTTGGCCCCAATGATTTGGATTTTGATAGCCAATGGTTTTGGCCGCAGAAGGCTCTCTTTTTACAAAGCTGTATTCCTGGGTCCTCGTTACACCATCACTGTTCGTTCCTGTTAACGTGATGGTGTATGTTGTGCCAAACGGATCTCCTTTTCCGATCGTTAATTGGTCTCCATCCTTAAACACTGTCTCTTGCCCATTATTTATTTGATAAACGGCTTTTGTTGTATTCGCATCTGCACGCAGAGTGATCGTCAGTTGATCGTTGAAAGAATGTGTTACACCTGTTTTGACATTCTCAAGGAAGACATGAGGCGCATTTGCAATATCATCAGAATAAAGAACAGCCACAGATCTGGCATTGATCGTGCCTGTCAATTTGCCGTCTGTTACTTGAAATGAACCGTTCCCAGCTTTATTATCATACCTGCCATCAGGTAATTTCGTTGACGTATTGATGGTGACAGAAGATGAACCTGCATTTGCCAGCACAACGCCGTGCGAGCCACGCTGATTCATGAATATCTGGTTGTTTCCATTCGGATTCGAGAGTTCCTCAGGCTGTCCATCCATCACATTGTGAAATCTATTGACCGCAGTGATAGCCTGATCTTCAAATAAAGCACTCCCACGATCGCCTATTTGGCTTTTCCCCGGGAATCTGACACCATTTCCGCCGCCCTCAGGTCTGGAAAAGAAGAGAGGCGTACTGCCTGAGCGAGAAGCAATCACTGCCCAGCCTAAGCGAATATCGTCATCGCTCATCCATGTAGACTCTTCCTCATCATTGGCATACGTATCATGCGATTCCACCCATGTGACTAACTTGTCGGCAGACACCTCTGATGCATAATGGGAGATATTCGACACGCTAAGATTGCGATTCTTTAACGCGGACCTTATGGAATGTCCATAATTAGATGCTGTCACATTCATATAATTCGCATATGCAGCATCTCTGGAGGCACTATCTTGCAGGATTTCTCCGTATTGGAACTCCGCAGATGTATTTGTGATATTCGGCCAAAATTGACTGCCGTAATTCCCGTCATCCGGAAGCTCTATATGTTTGGCCGCATCATATCGAAATCCGTCTGCGCCGTCATTCAATGCTCTTTCTAAGAAACGTTTCAGATAGGACTGTACTTGTGTATTTTGTGTATTCCAATCATATAGCCCCAGCAATGAATTCTGCGTGACATCCCATCGATCGGACCAGTTTTTAATTTGTGTGTTTCCATGTGTCCAATTTGGAATACTCTTAATCTCATTGGAAATCGCGGCATAGTCACTGGTGGTATGATTGATAACCGCGTCAACAATGACCTTCACGCCATATTCTTCAGCGGCTGCGCACATTTCTTTAAATTCTTGTTCAGTACCTAAGTAACGGTTGCCAATTTGATATGATGTCGGCTGATACAACCAGTACCAGTTCGACATGCTTTTATTTCCTTGGTTCCCTTCCTTTACTTGGTTAATCGGAGACGTCTGAATCGCTGTATATCCTGCATCATGAATATCCTTCATATTATGTTTTAACGTATTGAACGACCAATTCCAAGCATGAAGAATGGTCCCGCTTTTGATCGATGGCGCTGTCAGCTCATTCGATGTGTTCTGTGTTTCAGCATTCGCAGCCGCCGGTCCTCCCAGAACCAAATGAAACAGCAATAAAAAACCAGCGAATAACGGCAGTAAAGAGGTTTTGAATCGTTTTTCAAACATTCTTGACACTCCTTATTTGATTTTTGAAGACTTACTGCGGAGTCAAAAATCCCTCTTACTTTATTCTTCCGCTTCCTCCTTTCAAACTAATGTGAAGACTGGAGAATTTTGTTAACGCTTACATGTTAAATTATCACAATCACTCTATCAAAACAACTTGATAGAGTGAATTCAAATCAATATTCCTATAGAAAAAGCTGAACGGAACTGTGAGCGTTTTCCCTCACTAAACAAAAAAAGAAACCATCTATCAAGATGATTTCTTCTTTACTTCTTCTTTTACCGCTCTTCTGTAAGCCAGCTTCACAATCACGTACCGAAGCAGGAACAGAACGCCGCCGCAGACGATAAAAAGAAGGATCATTTTCAGCCAAGCGAAGAATGTATGGGGAATCCCCCTGTCGTACATCGTAAGCACCACTACCGCAAAGGCGACCGCAATTGATTCTATTCGCTGCTGCTTCACCCGTTTTTGCAGTTCTTCTTCGGTGTCTATTCTCGGCATGAGCATTCCACATGCTGCTGCCCTGATGCAGTAATATAAGATAATGATGAACAAAAACACAAGGCTTGCAGCCCATTCTTCAAACGGAAATTCAAACATAATGCCGCGGATGATCACATCAAGCAACGCAAAAGCTCCCGCTATCATCCCAATCTCCGACCAGATTTTTTGTTCTTTTTTTACTCTCTTATTTTCCCCATTCACGCCTGAAAGTCTATTACGCAGATTATTCATGACCTTCCTCCCGCACTTTTACGAATGGCTTATGGCTTACATGTTACAATAACAGCCTGCGCTTCTGCAATGGATAACTTAAAAGCCCGCCGTACAAGCCGGCGGGCAGCAATCGTTAAAACGGCCCCCAATTGATCATGACACCGATCACAATAAATACAAGTCCGATCAAGAACCAAATCAGAGCAAGCGGCACCATAAACCGAAGCCACTTGACGTACGGAATGCCGCTGGCGGCAAGCACCGCCATGAGAACGCCGGATGTCGGGTTCACACAGTTGACGACTCCTTCTCCAAGCATAACCGCTTCCACCGCAACCTGTCTCGTAATTCCCATCAAATCAGCGAGCGGCGCCAGGATTGGAATAAATACAACGGCTTCCCCAGACCCTGAAGAGATGAGAAAATGAAGCAGCGCACTGGCGATATACATGCCGATCGCGCCGGCAATCGGGCTGAATCCATCCAAAAGCGAAGCCAAAGCATTGACGACTGTATCGAGGAGCTTGCCATTTTCAAGAATGACGGAAATGCTTCGTGCCATCCCGACAATCAGTGCCCCGTACACGAGGCTTTGGCAGCCCGTAATGAAGGTTTTGGCAATATCGTTTGCCGCAAGCCCGCCTATTAAACCGGCAAGGACAGAAATAAAAATAAACGTAGCAGCCATTTGGGAATCAGACCAGCCCAGCTTTAAAGCGCCGTATAAAAATCCAATCAGCGACAGTCCCGCTACAGCCAAAATGAGCTTATGGCGAACAGTAAACAGCACTGACTGATCTTCTTCTTTACCGGCTTCGCCCATTCCTGCCGCAGGGAACCAATCTGTTCCTAACACACTGGCATCTTTTGATTTTTTTAATTTTCTCGTATACAAATAGATATAAATAATAGAAGACAGCAAAAAGCATATGTATATCACAACTCGCAGGCCGATCCCCGAAAAGAGCGGCAGCTCCGCGATTGATTGCGATAAACCGAGCGGGGACGGTGATAAAATAGTAGAGTTAAATCCAGCGTAGCAGCCGATGTAAATAACAGCGGCGCCCGCGACCGCGTCCCATTTTAAGGATCGTGCGACAATGAGGCCGATGGGGATAAATCCGATTACTGAATTCACGACAATTCCGGTTGTTCCGAGAATGGAGAACAACGCGCCCACAATACAAATAAATAATAATTGCTTTGTGCGGAATTTGCTGATGACGTTGTAAATCAGGCCGTTGATGGCACCCGTTTTTTCTAAAATGGCAATGGTGCCGCCTGTGAATAAAATCAGAAAGATGATTGGTGCTGATCCGACCATTCCATCCTGAAGAGACGTAAAAAAGCTGATCAGGCTGACCGGAGACTGTTCAATAGAATGATAGCTTCCCGGAACAGCAGTGGTGACATCCCCCTTTGTCACGCGGTCAAATTCACCCGCCGGCACAATATATGAGGCAATGGCGCAAATGAAAGCAATAATAAATAAGAGGACATAGGCGTCAGGCATTTTAAATGTCGTTCGTTTTTTCTTAGACTGTGTTTCGGCTGCTGGCATACTCATATTTCGATCCATCCCCTCTGTTTGAAAATATTCATTATTCTGAAAAGTAGCAATATGTGCTATATTATATACAGCCTATCTTCCTGTTTCAATATAAATGAAGTAAAGAAGGTAAAATTCATTTTAATAGAAGGAGGTACTTCTTCCCATGCAAAAACTTTCCGAAGACATGAAACAAACTGTTATAGATATCTTCGAACATCTGCACGCGAACCCTGAAGTCAGCTGGAAGGAATATGAGACAACTGCATTTCTCAAACAAAAGCTTGAGGATTTAGGATGCCGGACGCGCACTTTTTCAGACTGCACCGGGGTTGTCGGCGAGATCGGATCGGGCTCGCCGGTTGTAGCCGTTCGCGCTGACATTGATGCGCTATGGCAGGAGGTCAACGGCACATTCTGCGCCAACCATTCCTGCGGACACGATTCACATATGACAATGGCGCTGGGCACGTTAATGCTGCTGAAAAAACAGCCCGAGCTTCCGAAGGGCACGATCCGTTTTATCTTTCAGCCGGCTGAGGAAAAAGGCGGCGGCGCCTTGAAAATGATAGAAGAAGGCGTGCTTGACGATGTCAACTATTTGTACGGCGTTCACGTCCGTCCGATTCAGGAGACACAGAACGGGCGTTGTGCCCCATCTATTCTGCACGGATCAAGCCAGCATATTGAGGGAACGATAATCGGAGAGGAAGCCCATGGCGCCCGCCCGCATCTCGGGAAAAACAGCATTGAAATTGCGGCATTTCTCGTACATAAGCTCGGACTCATTCATATTGACCCGCAAATCCCGCATACCGTCAAAATGACAAAACTTCAAGCCGGCGGAGAAAGCTCTAACATCATTCCGGGAAAAGCGTCGTTCAGCCTTGATTTGCGCGCTCAGACCAATGAAGCCATGGAGACGTTAATCGCCGAAACAGAAAGAGCCTGTGAAGCGGCTGCCGCGGCATTCGGCGCGAAGATCGAGCTGCAAAAGGAGCACAGCCTTCCTGCGGCAACACAAAACAAAGAAGCTGAAGCGATCATGGCAGAAGCCATTACAGAAATCATCGGGGCTGAGCAGCTTGATGAACCGCTTGTCACAACTGGCGGTGAGGATTTTCATTTTTACGCCGTAAAAGTGCCGAACCTCAAAACAACTATGCTTGGACTGGGATGCGGACTACAGCCAGGACTCCATCATCCCCACATGACCTTTGACAGAAACGCGATGTTCAATGGCATTCACATTTTGGCAAACGCCGTATTAAAAACCTTTCAAAAGGCGGAAGCACTAGCTTCTGCTAATGCTTCTTAACACAAGAAAGCAGCCTGGCTACAGGCTGCTTTCTTCATTACTTCTTCAAATCTTCAATTGAGTTGACGTTTTTCATATATTGAGGCACAACAAGACCCATCTTCACGCCAGTCATACTGGCGCCTATATCGTCATATTTGCCTTTGTATTTTGCGGCGTATGCTTTATGGGTATTCGGCAGCCATGCGGAAAGGGATGCATCCGCGCTTCCCGTCGCAATCGCGGTCCACATCGGACCAGCTTCTACCTGAGTATACGTCACGTCATAGCCCAAGTCTTCTAAGACTTTGCCAACCACGTTTGTACTTGCAATCTCACTGTCCCACGCCACATAGGCAAGGTTGATTTTGTCTCCCTTCACCTTTTGAACGCCTTTCGTCCACTCCGCAATCTGATCTTTGTGTTTCTTCACATACTCAGTAGCGGCTTTGGCAGGTTTCTCGCCTTCTTCCACCTTGATCATGACTTCGCCCATGTCGTCTTGCGTCCATTTAAACTGGCTCAGAAGCTTAGCGGCATTCGGCTGTTCTTTGCTGAAGCCTTTGCGTGTGATCGTATGGATTTCCTCTGCGCTGCCATAAGATTGTTTCGGATCATCAAGATATTTCAGCTTATATCTGGAGAACATCCAGTGCGGTGTCCATCCTGTAATGATAATCGGTTTCTTACGGTCGTATGACTTTTTAAGCGTTGCAGTCATCGCGGCGCTTGACGCCGAAATCAACGTCCAGTCATTCAAGTCATAATCCTTCATCGCTTTGTCGGTCAGGGCCATAATCCCTGAACCGGGGTCAATCCCGATGATGGTCTTATTCACCTGTTCAGCCGCGGTTGCATTTTCATCGCTTTCTGAACCGCAAGCCGCAAGTGAGAGCGCCAGCATGGCGGAAACACCGATACCGATGATTTTTTTAAGCATCAGGCATTCCCCCTGCTTTTCTTCTTCACTTTAATATTTTGAGTAATACGGTCCAGCGTAATGGCAACGATAACGATGGCGATACCAGCCTCTACGCCGACCCCGGTTTTCAGCTGTGTAACGGCGCTGTATACTTCAGAACCAAGTCCCGGTGCACCGACCATTGCGGCGATAACAACCATTGATAACGCAAGCATGATGCTTTGGTTGATTCCGGCCAGAATGGTTTTTGTCGCAAGCGGAAGCTGAACTTTAAACAAACGCTGAGCTGTTGTAGAACCGAACGCTTCAGTCGCTTCAATCAGATCCGCCGGCACTTGTTTAATACCGAGAACAGTCATGCGGATTGTCGGCGGCATCGCGAAGATAACAGATGCAACAACACCCGGCACAACACCGATGTTGAAGAAGAAAATCGCCGGCAATAGATATACGAAAGCAGGCATTGTCTGCATTAAATCAAGAATAGGCGTTACAATACGGCGAACCGTTTCTTTCTGGGACGCCCAAATTCCGATCGGAACCCCGACCACAATCGAAATAATCACAGATGTCAAAACAAGCGCCAATGTTTGCAGCATTGGGTCCCAATATCCTAAATAATCGATCAGGAGGAATCCAACCAATGTAAATAACGCAATTCCCCTCGTACTGATCCACCACGCAAGTGCGGCAAAAATAATCGTTAACAAAATAGATGGGATAAATCCAAGTCCGCTGACAATTCCATTTACAAAAGCGGCCAATCCGTTTGCGATTCCGTCGAAGAATCCGCCAAACGTTATTGTAATCCAGTCAACAAAACGGTCAATGATATCTGCTAAAGGTATTCTAGGCAGTCTATCCATCTTACTTCACCTCCTGTACAGAAGGATCTTGTGTTTGTTCATCAGTGACTTCAACATTAATGTAATCGTTATTGCCGGCAAGTGCGCCAATCAGCGCGCCTTTTACGACAATCCCTTTCATTCTCTGCTTCTCATCTACAACCGCAATTGGAATATTCGCATCAGAAACAACGTCAAAAATCTCTGTCAGATACGTATTCTCTGGTACAGTCGTGAATTCTGTATTTAAGATATCTTGAAGTGACAAATCAGACTCAGCCGCTTTTTTCGCATCAGCCGCGTGGATGACACCTAACAATTGCTTTTGCTTATCGACTGCGTAAATAGACGAAATCCCTAGGTTTTTCATCAATGTTAATGCCACACGAGGCCCTTTATCAATCCGCACTGTTTCAGCGCGTTTCATAATGTGTCCTGCTGTGAGGACTTTAGATAAATCAACATCCTCAACGAATTTCTCAACATATTCGTTAGATGGACTCATAAGGATTTCCTCCGGTGTGCCGATCTGAACGATGTTACCATCCTTCATCAAGGCGATTCTGTCACCGATGCGCAATGCTTCGTCAAGGTCATGCGTAATGAAGATAATCGTTTTTCCGACATTTTCGTGAAGATCAAGAAGCTCATCCTGCATATCTTTCCGAATCAAAGGATCGAGCGCACTGAACGCTTCGTCCATGAGAAGGATGTCCGGGTTATTCGTCAACGCGCGGGCAAGGCCGACACGCTGCTGCATCCCGCCGGAAAGCTGGTCAGGATATTGCTGTTCAAATCCTTCAAGGCCGACAAGCTTAAGGGACTCAAGCGCTTTTTGCTGACGCTCTTGTTTGTCTACACCTTGAAGCTCCAGCCCGTATTCTGTGTTTTCAAGTATCGTTCTGTGCGGGAACAGAGCGAACTTTTGGAAGACCATGCTGATTTTCTTCCGGCGGACTTCCCGGAGCTGGTCTTTAGACATATTTGTTATCATGTCACCATCAATGTAAATATTTCCGGCAGTCGGTTCAATAAGCCGGTTTAACAGCCGTACTAAAGTTGATTTACCGCTCCCTGATAGACCCATGATGACAAATATCTCACCATCATATACATCAAAATCTGCTTGATTTACCCCAACGGTTGATCCGGTCGCTTTCAGGATCTCTTTTTTTGTCTTTCCGTTGGCAAGCATTTGAACTGCTTTCTTTGTTTGTTTCCCAAAAATTTTAGATACTTTTTCGACTTTTATCTTAATTGGTTTCTCATCTACACTCATATTTTCCCTCCATATTAAACAATCCTTATTACCGTAACACTTATGTAACATTCCACACAAACAGCATATACTCTTTTATTCTATACCATTTCTTTATAAACATCCATGTGAACACATGACCTTATTTATGCTTCTAAATGCTCTGTAATCCTCCTTTATGGTTGTATTTTACGGGTAATATTTATCCCTCCTTTAGATGAAAACGCTTTTACTAATACTGAAATCCTTCTTTCTCTTATGACTTGCTGCTCCTTTACTGGAAAAATAAGTTGCTATACCAACTCCTATTATGTATTATAGTTTCATGACTATGAAACAATTGGATGATCAAATCAGAGCCCAAATTTTTAAAGCACTGTCTGATGAATCGAGGCTTGCTATTATTCGTACGCTTTATTACAGCGGAAAAGAACTCAGCTGCGGTGAAGTAGGTGAAAAGTGCAATATTGTCAAAACCACAGCATCTTATCATTTTAAAACGCTGCGTGAAGCGGGGTTGACGGCAACCCGGAAAGATTCACGGACAAAATATGTCAGCCTGTGTGAAGACACATTTCAAACATACCTGCCTGGCTTTTTGGAAACCCTCTAACAAAGGGTTTTGTTTTCTCTATACATATCTGTTTCATATCGCGCGAGGAACCATCACTTCCCTTTCCAATGCCGCTATGTATGCAGGAACCACTGTCGGCACATGTGTTGCAGGCTTTTTATATCAAAACTCACAGCATTTCGGAGCCGTCACAGGATTTACTGCCATTCTGTTCATACTGTCCATGGCGCTCTACCAGACAATCAGTAAAACCGGGAAACGCCGATCTACAGCCCGAGCACAAATGTAAAAGAAGCACCTCATTCAAGAGGTGCTTTTCCTATTCAAGTTCAGTTTGTTTCGTTTCTTTTCCCATAATCAATATACAAACAACCGCGAGTAAGATTGCAATGCAAAAGATCGAGAAGATGACCGAAAACGAAATATGACGGGCTGCGAGCGTTCCGACGAGCAGCGGCCCGAAGATGCCGCCGATTCTTCCAAACGCTGCTGTCGTTCCTGAACCTGTTGCGCGAATCGCTGTCGGGTATTGCTCCGGTGTATAGGCATACAGAACACCCCACGCGCCAAGATTGAAAAACGATAACAGCATTCCAGCCGTAAGCAGAAGGCCTAAGGAATCCGCCGTTCCGAAGAAATAGGCGCTTCCTGCTGTACCTATCAGGTAAATGACGAGTATCCACTTTCGGCCGGCTTTTTCGATCAGCCACGCAGCAGAAAAATAGCCCGGAAGCTGAGCAAGTGTCATCAGCAGGACATACTCAAAGCTTTGAATCATACTGAAGCCTTTCAGCAGCATGACACTCGGCAGCCATAGGAACATGCCATAATAAGAAAACACCACGCAGAACCAAACGATCGATAGCATGACTGTCGGCCGTATATACTGTCTTGCCCAGACGCTTTTTACATTCTCCCACACCGATTTCTTTTTGGCAGAAAGCGACTCATATTTCGGCGAATCAGGCAGACTCGTCCGCAAGTACAAAGCGTAAAAAGCAGTCAGCGCAGTTAACAGCAGGGCAGCCTGCCAGCCGAAGTTCGGTATCACAAAGTAAGAAATCAGTGCCGCTACGAGCCAGCCTACAGCCCAAAAGCTTTCTAAAAGCACAATCACTCTGCCCCGCTTTTCAGGCACAACCGCTTCCGAAACAAGTGTTGAAGCGACTGGAAGCTCGCCGCCAAGTCCCATCCCGATGACGAAACGCAGAATGAGGAATGCCGATAAGCTCGTCACAAAAGCGGAAATGCCGCTTCCGATCGAAAAGCACAAAAGGGTAATGATAAACACTTTTTTGCGGCCGATTCGATCAGCCAGCAGACCAAACAAAAACGCACCCACAGCCATGCCGATGGAATTGACGCTTCCGATCCATTTCATTTCTTCGGGCGACAGATTCCACTCCACATGGAGCGCGGCGATAATAAACGATAATATTCCGACATCCATTGCATCAAACAGCCACCCCAAACCGGCGACACCCAGCAGTTTTCGCTGGGATATAGGCTGTTGTTTTCCCATTGCCAACACCTCTGATATGCAAAATGATTACCGTTTAAGTTTACACCTGTCTTTACACATTGTCATTAACTAAATGATGTAAAAGAAAAACCCCCGCTAAGCGGGGGTTTTTTATTGCTGCAATGCTGCTTTTTTAATATTTTCCTGCAGCTGGGCAATTCGTCTTGCGCCGTCTTCACGGAGGCGTTTGTTTTCTTCTTCGATTTGTTTTGTTTCCTGCATGCCGCTTACGATCGTATTCCAAGACGATTCGATCGTTTCAATATCTATGCTTGGTCTGCCGGCCATTCTGGCAATTTCAACACTTTGGCTCGAGATATTTTCAGCATTTCGTCTCAGCATCTCATTTGTCCGGCGGTCAAGCTCGCTCATGGAATCAGCCACAAGCTTTTGGCGTTTCACGGTAACGGCCTGAATAATGCCGTTTTTGAAAATCGGAATGGTGATGATGAACGCGGAGTTGATTTTCCCGATCAGCTTTGCATTTCCGCGCTGCAAGAGACGGATTTGAGGTGCCGTTTGAAGAGCCACCATCCGCGCCATATCCAGATCATACACCCGTTCCTCAAGCGCCTGAATGCCGTTGCGCAGTGTATCGAGCTGCATTTGCGCCAGCTGATTTCCGCTTGCCGCTTTTTCTTCATATGAAGGAAGGATCGACTGCATCTCTTCCAGCTTCATTTGTCCGGCAACGACGTATTTTTCAAGCTCCATATAATATTTGATGTTGTTTTCATACATTTCATCGAGCGTGTAGTTCGTCTTCGTCATCTCATCTTTGTATTTCGAAATCTCAACATTGATTTTTTCAATCTCTCCGCCAAGCGTCTGATACTTTTTAAAGATTTTTTCAATCATGCTGCCGCCGCGTTTGAAAATTTTCGCCATCAATCCCTTTGGCTCATCAAAATCATTTTTATCGAAGCGGTCCATGATTTTCCCAAGCTGAGTCAGCATTGTGCCGGAGTCTGTCACGCTTGTTGTTTTCATCATCCCCAAGATGCGGTCAGAGAACTTGGAAATTTCAACGGCCGGCTCCTTGCCGTACTCAAGCAGCTCCATTTGGTTTTTGACGTCAATTTGTTGCGCAAGCCGCTTTACCTCTGGTTCCTGACGGAGCTGGAGACGGATATCGTCAGCTTTTTGCTGGGATATTTCTTCGTTTTTATCGAGAACAAGCGGGTTTTGATTTTCTGTTGTCATGCTTTTCTTCTCTCCTTACTTTTGGGTAATCGTTCTGAACAGCCTTCTGACAATCGAAGGCTCCTTATAGTCCTGCTGAAACACCATGTCGTCCAGCCAGTGGATATCATACTGATCCTCTTCAATAAACTGCTCAATATCTTGATGGCCGGGAGGGTTATAAATGATGATGTCGATTCCGATTTCATTCAGGAACAGCAGGGAAGCAGCATCCGAACGCGTGAGTCCGCCGCTCATTTCTGTATGATATAAAACGAGTTTCGGAACCGTTTGCGCATAGTCGAACATTTGAATCAATTTCAGCAGATTAGCAGGCAGATTTGTTGTTTGTTTAAACAAGTAGATTTGAACATCCTTGACTTGTTCCTGATGCAAAGCCTTAAGCCGCGGGTGCCTGCACATTCTCGAAATCGTTTTGGCAATGGCAGTCTGAACGCCCGCCGGAAGCTGCTTGTACTGCCACACATTGCTTGCCATCAGCTTGTCCGGATCAATGTTCCCTTCGTGGTCAAGCGCGTGGCTGTAATGAAATTGATAGTTCGATTTTATTTCTTCTGTAAACGGAAAGCTTCTTACCATTTCTGTTTCCTGATAATCTGCTAATGTATGAAGCCTGTTCCAATATTCTTTATTGTCTTTTGACACGCCCATAATTTTGGCGAATACATTGGGAATCTCGATGGAATGTTTATCAGCTTTGAAATTCGGGCGAATAAAGGCGCGCTCTTTCGTGATTAAAAACAATTCATCATAGGTTGTTTTGAGCGTAACAGACACCGGTGTGTGATCTCTGAACTGCCATGGCTTGTACAGCATGGATTCCTCGTGATTCAGCACATGTTCAAATTCCTTTGTTGAGCGGTAGGCGACTGTTGATTTCCGGTCCGGTTTTTCTTTCGGAAACGGCTGAAGCTCCGAAACATCCGGAAGCTTTTCCGTAAAACTGAGCTCCTGCTTCGGATCGACAAGCGCCAGCTGATCGTTTCCCGCCGGATGGAACAGCAGAACATCGCAGCCGACTAACATGAGATAATATAAGAAATAGAGCTGGCTTTTCGTCGCGTCTCCATACCAAACTACCTTTGGCATCTCCCGCTCTATATCGGTTTTTTCCAGCCAAGGATTCAGGTGATTCAACGAAAACTTCGAGACATCAAGCAGCACTCTGCGAAAATCAGGATGATTCAGCCCCTGCTCATGATTATCTGCAAAGGTATGTAAAAGCGTCATCAGCGCTTTTCTTAAATGGCGGTGCATCAAGGGATTCGAGTGCTTCGCAATCAGTTTTTCCCCATCCAGAAAGGCAACAAAGCGGCTGACTGACAGCCCTTTTTCTTTCTGATTGATGGAATGAATATGCTGGAGCTTTTGAAAAGTCTCCGGCTTGATTGTTTTATCAAGCGTTTCACTCAGAATGGTAATGCGATCGTTTATAGACAGCTCATACAGCTCGTTATAGTAGTCCGTTTCATCAATAGGCGTGCCTAATATCTGCCCGGCAAGACGAGAAAAAGAAATGCCTTGTTCTGTTTCATAGTGGTCCCGCTCGGGCAATGGCTGAAACAGCAGGTCTTTCCAATTCCCATCAGCCGGAAGTGCTTTATGAATGGTTAGTTCTTCTTGTCTCATCATATCCTCCTTTCCGGTTTGTCATTGCACGATATTTCTGTAACAAAAAAGGAAGGACATTGAACCTCCCTCCTTGTTTTGTTTTATTCTTCTTTTGAAGCGGCTGTTTGTTCGCGCACCTGCTTTTGTTTGTTGATATAGTGAATGATGAATGTTACCGCAAATGCAGCAATAATGATAATGAAGAATACAGAGTGCGGCATTTCGTAATGGAAAGCGCTCGCTGCCATTTTCAGAGCGATAATTCCGATTAACACGAATGCTGTGTTTTCCAGCTCAGGAATTTTATCAATCAGCACAAGGAATACTTTTGCCACTGTACGCATCATTAGAATACCAAGCATACCGCCGATCAGAAGCACCCATACTTTTTCAGATACCGCAAATGCGGCAAGGATGCTGTCCACAGAGAAGGCAAGATCCATTAATTCAACTGAAATAACAGTCGCCCAGAAGATACCGAACGTGCGGACCATCCAAGAATTTTTCTTCATGCCGTCTGTGTCCTCTTCTTTTTCGCCAATCCAGAAGTGCTTAATGACGAGCCAAGCCAAGTAAAGCGCGCCAAGCACCTTGATCCACCAAAACTTAATGAGGAGCATACCGAGCCCGATGAAAATAAACCTAAAAATATAAGCTCCAAACAAACCATACGTTAACGCTTTTTTCCGCTGTTTTTCCGGCAGGTGTTTGACCATCACCGCAAGAACAAGCGCGTTATCGGCCGATAAAAGGCCTTCCAGAACAACAAGGGAACCGATCAGACCCCATGAAACAGGATCAGAAAGCACTTCCCCCCACATTTTCCAATCGAAAAATGAAGCATACGTAGACATGATATGATGTAAAAAGTCCAAGTTTTTTCCTCCTATTAATTTGAAACGGTGACTTCTCTATTTGTCACTCGCTTACACTTGCAAACCGTAGTTCCGGCACAATGCAGCCAGCCCGCCGGAAAAACCGCTGCCGATCGCATTGAATTTCCATTCGCCGCCGTGTCTGTAAAGCTCACAAACGACAACAGCTGTTTCAATGGAGAAATCTTCTCCCAAGTCGAAGCGAAGAAGCTCATTCTGCGTCTCTTCGTCCACAACACGCACAAACGCATTGGAAACTTGTCCAAAGTTTTGGCTGCGTGCTTCAGCGTCGTGAATGGTCACTGTGATGCCGATTTTCTCAATGTGAGCAGGGATCTTTGAGAAATCAACGATAATCTGCTCATCATCTCCGTCACCCTCACCCGTGCGGTTGTCACCCGTATGGATGACACCGCCGCTCGGATGTTCAAGGTTATTATAGAAGACGAAATCGAGATCATTCACGCAGTTATCATGCGCATCAACTAAAAAGGCTGAAGCATCCAGGTCAAAATCGTGTCCGCCGGAGTACTTGTTTGTATCCCAGCCTAAGCCGATCACCGCTTTTGCGAGTCCCGGATTTGTTTTCGTTAAATCAATGCGCTGTCCTTTTGATAATTGAATGGCCATACTGCCTCTCTCCTTTCTGCTCTTCGTATTTGTCTTAACCGACTTGTAAACCGTAGTCCGTTGCGATGCGGGCAAGGCCGCCTTGGTAGCCTGAGCCGATAGCTGAGAATTTCCACTCGCCGTTATGTCTGTAAAGCTCCCCTGCAATAATTGCCGTTTCAATAGAGAAATCTTCGGCAAGGTCGTAACGGATGAGCTCTTCATTTGTTTCTTCATTTACGATGCGCACGAACGCGTTTGATACTTGTCCGAAGTTTTGGCTGCGTGCTTCAGCGTCGTGAATGGTGATAACAAATGAGATTTTATCAATATTGGCAGGCACTGCGCTGAGATTCACTTTGACATTCTCATCGTCGCCTTCGCCAGCACCAGTCAGGTTATCGCCTGAATGAACGACTGAACCGTTGCCGCCTTCAAGCTGGTTGTAGAAAATAAAATCGTTTGGAGACGCGCATTTGCCTGCTGCGTCTAACAGAAACACACTTGAGTCAAGGTCAAAGTCGTGCCCGCCGTCATACTTATTCGTATCCCAGCCTAAACCGACAACAACCTTTGAAAGACCCGGATTTGTTTTTGTTAAATCTACCTTTTGTCCTTTTGCCAATGAAATTGCCATGTTTCATCCACTCCTTTTCTTTTATACGTACCGGCTGATAATATCTTCTAATCTCGTATCGTTTGTGCCTTCACCAATCGCCGCAAACTTCCACTCGCTGCCGCTGCGGTAGATTTCTGCTGTAATCAGGCTTGTTCTGCCTGCATAATTGTCTCTCAAATTGTATTTGAGCATTTCTTCATGATTAGATTGATCGACTACACGGATAAACGCATTTTGAATCATGCCGAAATCTTGTTTTCTTCTGACACAATCATAAATATTTACAACAAATACAAGCTTATCGATGTTTGCAGGCACTTTTCCCAAATCTATCATAATTTGCTCGTCATCGCCCGCACCATCGCCTGTCAGGTTGTCGCCTGTGTGCTTTACACTGCCGCAGCGGCTTTTCAGGTTGCCGAAATAAATTATATTTTTCTTATCGGTGAATTTTCCGTTTTCCAGCATCAGCACTGAAGCGTCACAGTCTATATTCGGACCGCCTCCGCCAAGCAGTTTGCTGAAGAATCCTCCGCCTGAGGACACCGGGTCCCAGCCGAGACCGACCATCAATTTTGACAGACCGGCTTTTCCTTTTGTTAAATCAATTCGCTGACCTTTTTCTAAAGAAATTGCCACACGATTCACTCCTACTCATCGAAATGTGAAGATAGTCACATTTATTTTTACGCTCACAAGGAAAATAAGCCGTAAATTATTAATATATACGTTTGTTATTATATCAAAGTTTCGTAAAAGTTAAGAATAATTGACGAAAATCCTCGAAAAAAAACTTCCATATTTGATATATGTTTTGCAAATGCTATGAAGTACGCATCTTAAACAAACCATTTGACGTGAGCGAGTCATTTTGCCTATTCTTGTGTCACATTCTAAAAACAGACAGAAAGGAAGCGGCCTTTTGATTCATTTAAGCATACTTGACCAGGCACCTGTTTCTAAAGGAGAAAGCCCTGTGGCAACTCTTCAGCATTCGGTTGAGCTTGCCCAATTAAGCGAACAGTGGGGATATAAGCGTTATTGGTTTGCCGAACATCACAGCACGAAAGGACTGGCAAGCACAGCGCCTGAAATCATGATCGCTCACATCGCAGCACACACGAGCACGATTCGTGTCGGGTCAGGCGGTGTGCTGCTGCCCCAGTACAGCCCGTTTAAGGTAGCAGAAACCTTTCGCCAGCTTGAAGCACTGTATCCGAACCGGATTGACCTCGGCGTCGGGCGTTCTCCCGGCGGCACGACAAAAACCCGTCTTGCGCTAACAGACGGGGTAAAAAAGAGCTTAACCGAATTTAACAGACAGCTGCAGGATGTCTCTTATTTTCTCACAGATTCGCTTCCTCCCGGGCATCCGTATGCCGGAATCAAAGCGGCGCCCCTAATTGACACTGTACCGGAGCTATGGGTGCTCGGTCTCGGTGAAAACAGCGCAAGACGCGCGGCGCATCAGGGCATTGGATATGTATTTGGGCATTTCATTAATCCTGAGCGAGGAGAAAATGCATTTCGCGTTTACCGGGAAAGCTTTCGGCCATCAGCTCATTTCTCGTCTGCGACGGCACTGTTTACGATTTTTGTCATTTGCGCAAAAACAGATGAAGAGGCAGAAGAGCTCGCCCTAAGCCAGGATTTATGGCTTCTTCGTGTCGGAAAAGGCTTGGACAGCCGAGTGCCGAGCATCGAGGAGGCAAAAGCGCATCCCTACACAGAGTCCGATAAAAAACTTATAGAAGAGAACAGAAAGCGGATGGTGATCGGTTCTCCAAACACTGTCAAACAGCAGCTTTTAGAGCTGACAGACCGCTATGAAACAAATGAAATCATGGTTCTATGCAATGTGTTTGATTTTGAGGCGAAAAAGGAATCATATGAGCGTCTTGCCGGGATGTTTCTATAAAAAAAGCAGTTTTCCCTATGGAAAACTGCTTTTCATGTTACCGGCGCCCTTTTTTACGCAGGGCTTCTTTTTTGATAAATGTCCAAACTCCCTGAACTGCAAATCCGATCAAAAGCAGAACGATCAAAAGCAGGGTAATGGACGGCCCTGGCGGCGTTCCGAGCTGATAGGACGATGTCAGCCCCATAAATACGCTGAATAACGAAATGAGTATGGCTGTAATAAATACCATGTTAAAACTTTTGCAATTCTGATAGCGAATGCTGCCGGCAATACGAGCAGGGCTGATACAAGAAGAACTCCGATGATCGGGATAATAACTGAGATCGCAAGGCCTGTGACGATACTGAAGGACATCGACAGGAAGTTTGTATTGATTCCTGATGTTTTTGCTGTTGCTTCATCAAACGTCAGCAGGTAGAGCGGTCTTTTCAGTACGATAAAGTAAAGCAGGATCAGCAATGTAATGATGCCAATAATATACACCTGCTGCTGATTTACTGTCACGAGCGATCCAAAAAGGTATTGATCGATGCTCATATTGGCGGTGCCTTTTGAAAAGCTGATTAAAAACATCGCGAAGGACAAACCAGCCGCCATTAAGATGGCAATGGACACCTCTGAATACGTCCGATATGCCCGCCGCATGTATTCAATCCCAATTGCGCCGACGGTCACGACGACTATGCTCGCCGCGGTAATATTGGTGCTGAGGAAAAAGCCGATGGCAACACCTGACAATGAAATATGTGAAAGTGTGTCAGCCATTAAGGCCTGTCTTCTGAGAACGAGATACACTCCTAGTATCGGAGCCATGATGGCAATCATGCCGCCTGCTAGAAAAGCTCGTCGCATGAATTCCAAGTCAAACATTTCCATCCGCCTTTTTCTCCTCTCTCTAATCGAATCACTTTATCTAAAAATTGCTGTACTTCATTTTGTTCATGAGTGACCATCACAACTGTTCGGTTGTGATTTTTCACGAGGTGATGCATAAATTCGTAAAATCCTTTTCTGCTGTCGTGGTCAACGGCTGTTGTCGGTTCGTCCAGCATTAAGAGATCCGGGTTGCTGGCAAGCATTCTGGCGATACAGATTTTCTGCTTCTGTCCGCCTGATAAATCGCCGATTTTCCGGTAGCGGAGCTCCCACATTTCCACCATTTTCAGCGCTTTTTCCACTTCAAGATGATCTTCTTCATTTAAACGTTTAAACCATTTCCCTTTTGTGTAGCGGCCTGACTGAACAAGCTCCAGCACCGTGCTCGGAAAGCCGGCATTAAATGAAGAAATTTGCTGCGGAACGTACCCTATCGTCAGGCGTTTTCCTTCTGTATTCCTTTTACTGATCGTCACCGTGCCTTCCCACGGTTTCAGCATGCCGAGCATTACTTTCATGAGCGTCGATTTAGAGGCCCCGTTTGGTCCTGTGATGCCGACAAACTCACCGCTTTCAATATCAAGTGATACTTTATCCAACACAGGCGTGTGGGAATAGCCGAAAACGATATCTTTCAATGAGACGAGATTCATGTCAATCTTCCTTTCTCACAAAGAAATAGTGTGCACCCTCCGGCGCACACTATCTTATGATTTATCCAATAGTGAATCTTTCAGGGCATCGAGGTTTTGTTTCATAATGTCGATATACCCTAAGCCTTTATCTTGTTCTTCTTTGCTTAAGCCTTCCAGTGTATCGAGCACTTCTGTCTTCGCGCCGATTTCATTGGCAAGCGTTTCTGCGACCTTTGAGGATGCAATTTCTTCAAAGTAAATCACTTTTACGTTATGTTCTTTGGCATATGTTTTCAGCTTTGCCAAGTCGGCTGCGCTTGGCTCTTGGTTAGGAGAAATCCCTGCAATCGGAACCTGAGTCAGGCCGTATTCTTTTGCCAAATAGCCAAAAGCTGTATGCTGCGTGATGAATTCTTTCTTCGCCGCTTTTTTTACGGTTGTACGATATAGTTTATCAAGATCCTGCAGTTTTGCAATATATTCTGCACTATTTTTCTCGTAGTATTCTTTATTATCCGGGTCCTGCTTTACGATTTGGGCCGTTATATTTTTAACTTCCTTTTGCGCCAGAACAGGGCTGAGCCATACGTGAGGGTCCATTTCATGGCTGTGCTCATGCTCCCCATGCTCATGCTCCTCGTGCTCTCCGTGCTCCTCATGTTCTTCTTCAGAGCCTTTCATTAAATCAATGCCTTTGCTCGCATTGACGAAAACGGCATGCCCTTGGCCCATGCTTTTTTCAGTTGACGGAACCCACGTCTCCATGTATTCACTATTATAAACGAACAAATCAGCATCCTGAATGTTGGCAATGTCTTTCGGCGTCGGTTCCCAATCATGCGGTTCAACGGAAGATGGGATTAACAGATCCACATCGCCTTTGTCTTTTACAATTTGTTTTGTAAATTCATACATCGGGTAGAACGTTGTGACAACATGCAGTTTATCACTCTTTGAGTCCGCCGACCCTTTTGTTGATGAGTTGCCGCATGCTGCAACCAATAAAAAGCATGCTGCAATCACAAACAAGCCGCTCCATTTTTTAAACATATCTTATATCCCCTCTTTTTCAGTAACTTTAAATCAAAATGATAACGATTTTGTAATCCTATATCATAATAAACCGAAGTCATTACGTTTTGCAAGAGTAATTTTCATTTTGATGTTATTCTTCCCGTCTATGGCGCGAATATATGTACTTAAAAACCCGGCTGAAAATGCCGGGCTGAGTCATTTGATTGAATTGTCCAGAAGATACACCCTGCTCTCATAAGGCTGAAACACCATTTCATCAGCAAGGTCACCGTTGTTTTTATAATTGCTGAGAAGCAGGGATGCCTGAGCCTTGCCACAGTTCTTAGGCCACCTGAAAACAGCTTGCTCTTTTGAAAAGTTATTCACCGACAAAAGCTGTTGTTTACCATTTTCTCTCACGTACACAAACAGCTGCGGATCATCCGGAAGCAAAAGTTCATAGCTTCCTTTGATGAGATCAGCGTACTGCTTTCTCAGGCTGATCAGCTTTTTATAATAGGTTAGGATCGAATCAGGGTCTGTCTGTGCCTCTTCCACATTGATGGCCGTGAAGTTCGGGTTGACCTTCAACCAAGGCGTGCCGTCAGTAAATCCGGCATTTTTGCCGTTGCTCCACTGCATCGGCGTCCGGGCATGATCCCGGCTTTTGGCTAAGATCGATCTCATCACGTCTTCTGGATCATAGCCTTTTTCAAATACCCGTTTATGATACATATTGATCGTTTGGATATCTTTGTAGTCCTCAATCCGGGTAAACGGCGCGTTTGTCATCCCGATTTCTTCTCCCTGATAAATATATGGCGTTCCCTTCATGAGATAAAGAACGGTGGCCAGCATTTTCGCAGATGCTTTGCGGTATTCCCCATCGTCTCCGAACCTGGACACAATCCGGGGCTGGTCGTGGTTACACCAATACAATGTATTCCACCCTTGATGTTCCAGCTGCTTTTGCCATGATGTCAAAACCGATTTTAAATCAGAAAGCTCAAGGGGCTTTACATCCCAATGTTCTTTTCCCGGCTGCTGGTCAAGCTCCATATGCTGAAAGTGAAAAATCATATTCAGCTCATGCTTATCGGTTCCCGTATACTTTAGCCCTTCCTCCGGTGTAACAGAGCCAACCTCTCCGACAGACATCACATCGTACCGGGAAAATACTTCATCTGTCATTTCTTTTAAATAGTCATGAATTCGTTCGCCATTTGGCTGGAAAGGCTTCGGCTCTGCCTGCTGATTGATATAGTCCTCATACGAAGGAAGATATTCTTTCTTAGAAATGAGATGGAGCTGATCAATGCGCAAGCCGTCTACCCCTTTATCGAGCCAAAACCTCATCATGTCAAACACTGCTTGGCGCACCTCAGGATGTTCCCAATTTAAATCAGCTTGTTTGACGGCATTCATGTGGAGATAATATTCTCCCGTGTGCTCCTCGTATTGCCAGACCGGGCATCCGTAGTCAGACACCCAGTCCGTCGGAGGGCCGTTCTTTGTGCCGGGGCGCCAAAAGTAATAGCTGCGGTATTTGCTGTTTTTGTCCAGCTCCGCTTCTTTAAACCACGGATGTTCGACCGAGGTGTGATTTAACACAAAATCCATCACCAGCTTTAATCCGCGCTGATGCACCTCGTCAAGCAGCTCGTGAAAATCATCCATCGTTCCGTATGAATCCATAATCATCTTATGGTCCGTCACATCATAGCCGTAATCAACATTCGGAGAAGGATAAATCGGGCAAATCCAAATCACATCTGCCCCGAGCTCCTTTATGTAATCAAGGCGGGAAATGATCCCCCGCAGGTCTCCCATTCCATCTCCATTGCTGTCCTGAAAGCTTCTCGGATAAATTTGATACACCACCGCATCCTTCCACCAGTCTGTTTTCATCCCGCAATCCCCCTGTTTAGTGTTCTATTCAAGCTGAGATGGATAAAGTGTCATTCCGCCGTCGATGAATAGTGTTGTGCCGGTCACATAGCTCGCTTCCTCAGATACGAGCCAAGCCGCTGCTGCTGCCACTTCTTCCGGCTTTCCGAAAGCTTTCATCGGGATTTTCTTCAATTGTTTTTGTTTGTTCTCTTCCTTTTTCGTATCAACATTTGATTCTGTTGCAATGGTGCCGGGCGCTATCGCGTTGACACGGATTCCCTTATCCGCATAGTTGAGCGCCAGCGTTTCTGTCATCATCTTGATGCCGCCTTTGGACGTGGAATACTGGACGTTGACGGGGCGCGGGATCTGCTGGTGAACGCTAGAGATATTCAGCACATTGCCTTTGATGTTGTTTTTCATCATGTGGTTAAGCGCTGCTTTGGCTCCCATAAAGGTTCCGGTGACGTTGACATCAATGACTCTCTGCCAATCTTCTAGACTCATCTCATGCGGCATGGCTTCCGTGCCGTTAAAGCCGGAGTTGTTCACCATGACATCGAGCGTGCCAAAATGCTCTAAAGCGGTGTCCAAGAGCGCCTGAATCCCTGCTTCTTTGGACACATCCGCCTCAACTGCGACAGCTTTCCCTCCGTTACGCTTAATGATGTCCACAGTTTCATCGGCTCCAGATGGATCGCTGTGGTAATTCACAACAACATTCATTTTCTCCTGTCCAAATCGTTCCGCAATGGCTTTCCCGATTCCTTTTGAAGAACCTGTCACAATCGCTGTTTTTCCGGTTAAATCTTTATACATAAACGATATCCTCCTCTGATTTTCCATTATGCAGTGGAAAATACCCTATTTTTTCGGGTTGAAAACAGCATAAAAAAAAGCAGAGAACCGATTATGTTCTCTGCCACCACCTATTGAAAACGCTGCTCAGCAAGCTTCTTTTTAATATTCATCAGCCTGCGGTAAAAGAAAGCGGCGGACTCGTAACGTTCCTGCTGATTGAAACGTTCCGCTGTATCATGCAACAGATCCTCAGCATCTGCAAGAAGCTGGCGGGATTCCAGCAGATCAAAGCATTCTTTAAGCACACTCCGGTCGCCGCTTCCAAGATACAGCTCATGAATGAGGCGGAATTTCGTCAAATACATGTCATCTTCCCATTCAGCGGCGCTCTTTACCCCGCGGCCATACGTCTCTGCCGCTTTGTCGTATTTTCCCTCTTTACAGTAGATATGGGTCAGTGAAAAAACGGCTTGAACGGCCTGCTGAAAATTGTGCTCCTCAAAAATGGCGGCGGCTGTTTTGAAATAGCCCTCCGCTTCACTGTAATCGCCCAGACTGTACTTACAGTGTCCGACATTATAATGGGCAGCGGCGATCATGTACGCTTCTTCAAGCTGCCTGGCATGATCTAAGGCGCTGCACAAGTGTGTCAGCGCTTTTTCATGATGATAAACATCGGTCAAGTTTCCGGCGATGATAAATTCACACTGCACGCGGCGGCGCCCGTACAATTCATATTTCGTATAGATATCAAGCGCCTGGCTCGCATAATTCATTGAAAAATACGTTTGTTTGATGTGATAATACACTTCTGCAACCTTAAAAAGAAACTCAGCTTTTTCGATCTCATCCTCGACATACTCGAGCTTTTCCTCGGCATGTTTATAATGGTCAATCGCTAATATGAAATTTTTCTGCTTAAATTCGTACATCCCTCTGAAATAATAAAAGTAGTATTCCAATAAGCCTGTGAGTTTTTGCTGATTGCTTTCAATTTCGTTCAGCATATCTGAGAACGGAGGCTTGGTGTCGCTGTCTTTCACCGGCATCAGCTTATCAAGCATGATACGATGACGGAATTCCATCAAAGAAAAATATAAAAGCAAGTCCTGATTTTCTTCCATGTCTTCTAAATCGTATTCGATCTCCTGCTTTAACGCTTCTGCTTGATCTGCTTCAAATGCGCGAATGAGCTTGTACCATTCGTTTAGTTTTACTGCCACTTCCTCAGATGGAATCTTTGCTCTCATCGGTCTGCCTCCTTCCTCCTGCTACTATTTATGTTATATTTTATCATAGCTGTTCGCTTTTAGAGAGAGTCAATCGTATAAGCGTTAACATTTAGCACATCATGAGAAAGTGAGACCGATATGAAATTATCCGCAAAAACATCTGTTATCTTATGTATTCTGTTTCTTCTTGATCTGTGTTTTAGTTATATACGGCACGAATGGCATTCTCAAAATGCCCTGCAGGATATGCCTGTCCCTTCGGATCTTCATCCGGTTGTGAAGCAGAATGCCGATGCCCTCAAGGCCGCAGCAGCGAATAAAGGCATTACCGTCGTCATTACAGAAGGATTCCGGTCCTTTAAGGAACAAGACGAATTATATAAACAGGGACGTACAAAAAAAGGGAATATTGTCACCTATGCAAGAGGAGGGGAATCGTATCATAACTATGGTTTAGCTATTGATTTCGCCCTTCAAAAAAAGGATGGCAGCATCATATGGGATATGGAATATGACGGCAATCAAAACGGAAAATCAGATTGGCTGGAGGTTGTCGAGATCGCTAAGAAACTCGGCTTTGAGTGGGGCGGGGACTGGAAACGATTCAAGGACTACCCCCACTTGGAGATGATTCCTGACTAGACACCCTCACAGCCTTTTCTTTTTCCTTATGTGCGCATCAATATAGGAAGGATAAACCGGCTTATAGACAAGTTTGTAATGCTGATCGCTGCCTGCTGTAAAATCAGGCTGCCACTCCAGCTTCACATCAAATGCGGCCAAAAACGTTTCTTTCGCTTCTTCAGCTGAAACATCCGGCCTGTGATTGATTGTTTCCAATCGTTCTGGATCAATATCCGGCGCCATAAAAGCGTCAATCATTCCCGTTTCCGGATTGACAATGATGCGGGCAGCGCCGAACCGCAGCGGCACTCCTTTATACCAGACAGAAAAATGATTGCGGACCCTCCCTCTTTCATCAATTCGGACGGGATTCGCTCTGAAAAACTCAGCTGCTCTCGGATAGAGGGCATACAAAAATTGAAGCGCTATCCTTTGGCATTCTTCCGTTGAGCATTGGCGGTTGTTCCGCTGGTCCATAAAAGAAAGCGCTGCTTTTAATTTTCCGGTTTTTTTATCCGTCTTCATTTTGATTGTGTTTTTATTTCTCGTTTCAAAATAACTTCCAATGCTTAAATCTTTACGCTCCGGCGCAGTGCCTTTTCGCCACGTGCTTCCTATTTCTTCTCCAAAGTCCTTTTCACTGACTTTCTGCATATCAGAGGTGAGGCCCAGCATGGCATATATATTGATTTCTTTCGTGTTTTGAAGCGGCGGCAGGGGCGCCCCGTTTTCTATTCTTTCATCTGCGATATGCTGGTCAGGCACGATTTCGTCTACATCCGCGGGGTAGCTGTATCCCGGCAAAATCGGTTCATATACAAGCCTGGGTGCCTGTTCGCCATCAATGACATCGTACATCAGCTGCAAAGACATTGTATTTAAGTAATGGGACACAACCCTCTCTTTTGCTACAAATTCCTTTGGAACTTCGGCTTTATGCCCTTCTCCGTAATATAAGAAATGGACAATCTGTCCGCTGCGTGTCATATCAATTAAAAAGCCTGAATTGGAAAGCGGAAGCCCCAGTTCCATTTTGGTATAGATAAAACGGATATGCTGTCCCCGTTCTTCCTTACCTTGAAAGTGAAATTTCATAAATGTGCCGGGATGATTGGCAGCAGCAAACTGAAGAGCCATCAGCTTCAACTCGGCATCTGGAAGTTTTTTGTCTGTCTCGGAGCGGACGGTTGTTGAAAAGGTGAGCAAAGCACCGTCATGTCGGAGTTCAACTGTAATGTGCTTTTCCGGATCTTCAGGGTCCTTCCAGATGAAGTATGCCTGCCCCTTCTTCTTTTGCTTTTGGTCGTAATCTTCTATCTCAAGCTCATAATGCGGAGGTACATTCCCGATCTCTTGCGCCTTCTTTTTCAGCTGTTTATTAACCAATGAAGTCATCCTTTCAAAGAGTCTACGACAAAGAGAATCCTGTTTATTATATAAAAAGACCTTTCTTCATTTAAAGTGAAGAAAGGTCCTTTTCTATTATTGTCGTTGTTTTCTGATATTCTTCCTGTTACTTTCATCACATCTCACCTTATATATCCGCGGCATTTGTGTGACTTTTGGCTATCTTACCATGAACTGAAAACGGGCTCTCCTGTATGGGCTTCGATAAAACGCGGATACACCGGCTTATATACGAGCCGGTAGCTCTGTTCTTCATCATCGCGGTATTCTCTCTCCCAACCAAGCTCAACTTTAAAATGCTGCCAAAAGATAGACTTGGCTTGTTCTGCTGAAATGGCCGGAACGGGATGAATGGCTTCCAGCTCCTTCGGGTCAATATCCGGTGCCATATAAACGGTAATGTGCCCTGTCTGGCGGCTGACGCAGATTCTGATCTGCCCAAACCGGAGCGGAACCCCGTGACAATGAGCTTCAAATGTAAAACCAGCGACTGCGTTTTCTTCTTCATCGGGTTCATCATATTTGATCTTAAAATATTGATCGGCATTCGGGAATAAAGCAAACAGAAAACGAAGCGCAATTTTTTCGCACTCTGCCTCAGTTACTGTCAACGGCTCTTTTTTCTCCATAAATGACATGACGCCTTCGAGTTTTCCGGTTTCTTTGTTATGAATGGTTTTCAGCACTTGATGAACCCGTCCTCTAAACCAGCTGTCCATGCTTTTATCCGCCGGCTGATACACGGGATCAGCCGGATTCCGCCAAACGGTCCTTATTCTCCCGTCTCCCAAATCCGTTTCCCGCTCCTTGACAAACCCTTTTTCGATTCCGATCATACTGCCAAGATCAGCCTTTTCGTGAATCCCTTCGAATAAAGGGAGAGGAAAGCTTTCCGGCTCCCTGTCATCGTCATCATCAAATGCTTGTTCTTCTTTCACTAAATCGGCAGGCACGGTAACAGCCCTACATTCAGGCTCATACACCAAGTGCGGCTGATCGTCCCCGTTTTTGTAAACAGAACGATGGAGAACCTCAAACAAAAGGTTGAACTCCACGTCCTTCTTGATGAAGGCAAATGCCTCTTCATAATCCGCGACCCTCATTGGCTTAATGATGCTGCCCGCTTTGCCGTAATAGCGAAAGTAAATGATCTCACCTGATAAGGAAACTTCAGCCATAAATCCGCTCATGGGAAGAGGAAGCCCGGCTTCTATTTGAACATATGAAAATCTCACTTTATCGTCGTATGTACGGTCATTTTCTTCACGCACAAAGACAGACAGCGCCCCGGGAAAATGAGTCTCTACAAATTGGCGCATGATATCCTCTAATTTCTCCTCAGACAGCCTTTCTCCGCTTTCAGGCTCAATATCTCGGGAAAGAGATTTCAGCTGTCCATCCGGCCCAAGTTCCACGATAATGCCGATGTGTTCATCCTGAGGATCTGTCCAAATAAAATGTGCGCTTTTCTCATCATCGCCATAATCTTCAATTTCCAGTTTTAAGTGTGTCGGCACCCGGCCGATTTCCAGTGCTTTTTGTTTCAGTTCCTTTTTCTTCACCAAGGTGGCCCCTTTCATCGTTCTTATGTCCCCTTCAACTAATCAAAAAGTAGTAGTCTAAAATACACAAATTTCTGAGTTTACCAGTTTTTCCAGAACATTTTTCACCAAAAATAGTATGATGAACCTATTCAATATAAAAGCTAATAATCTTAAAATTAAATCCGTTGTAACTTTTTATAGGTCCATTCATGACAAAGAAGGGCGGAGTTTCCAGAAAATCCGGTGAAAACCGTGAGAAAAGAACTGATTTTTTTGGTTATATGATGCTAATCCATTCAAAAAGATCTATTTCTCAAAGACAAAAGACTCCCCTTTCCTAAACCATTTGAGGAGGAAAAATGAATGTTTCAGAAAAAAACGTACGCTGTTTTCCTAATTCTTCTGCTGATGATGTTTACAGCTGCTTGTTCCGGAAGCAAAACAAGCGCGGAGAAGAAAAATTCAGAAACAGAAAAAAGCTCAGATATAGCTCAAGTCAAAATCAAGGATGTCTCTTATACACTGCCGTCCAAATATGATAAATCCACTTCAGATGACCAGCTTGTGTTAAAAGTCAATGTCGCTGTGAAAAACACAGGAAAAGAACCGCTGAATGTAGACAGTATGGATTTCACTTTGTATCAAGATGATACTAAGATGTCTGACACAGATCCCGAGGATTATAACGAAAAGCTGCGCAGCAGCACGATTAACGCTGACAAATCGGTTGAAGGTAGCCTCTTCTATGTTGTAGATAAAGGCGAGAAATACGAGCTTAACTATACGCCGGAATCTTACGGTGATAAAAAGCCAAAATCAGTTACTTTCAAAATTGACGGAAAAGACAAAAAGATCCTTGCGACAGCAGACCAGCTCCAAGACTCTGCAAAAGCATTATCAGCTTATGTTGATGTCCTTCTTTTCGGTAAAGACAACGCTGATTTCGAAAAAATCACCGGGGACAACAAAAATAAAATTGTAAGTGATTTCAACGAATCAGCGAAAGACGGCTATCTCTCAGCTTCGGGCCTTTCCAGCACATATGCCGACAGCAAAGCGCTTGATAATATCGTGAACGGCATTAAAGAGGGATTAAGCAAAAACTCTTCCATCCAGGCGAAAACAACTTCGATCTCAAAAGACGAAGCAATTGTTGAAGCCACAATTAAACCGGTAGATGCATCTTCACTCTCAGACCGAATCGAAGACAGAGTGAAAGACTACTACAGCAAAAATTCTGGCGCCAGCTATGAGGATGCTGTGAAATATGCGCTTCAAGTCTATCCTGAAGAATTCAAGAAGCTCGGACCAGCTTCATCTGAAAAAACGGTTGAAGTGAAAATGAAGAAAAATGACATCGACCAATGGCAGCTTGATATGGACGATTACAGAGCAGCAGAATTAGTCGAAGCATTCATCAAAGAATAAAACACCAAAAGGAAATAGCCTCCAAGCTATTTCCTTTTTTATGTGAAGATTCCGCTGATGAAGTTCACTTCATCTTCGGTTAATTCAATGTTCAAGGTTTTCAGGTTATCTTTCAATTGTTCAGGACGTTTAGCGCCTGGAATGATAGCGTCTATCGCCGGTCTTGTTAACAGCCACGCCAAGGCGACATGTGCCGTCTCCGCTTGTTTTTCCTCCGCTACCGCTTTCAGCTTATCTACTTTTTTGAGATTGTGAATAAACGCTTCTCCCTGAAATTGCGGCTTATCCTTTCTGAAGTCATCAAAGGCCGTGTCTTTCGTGAATTTTCCTGTCAGCAGCCCGGACGCGAGCGGAAAATAAGGAATAAAGGAAATGCCGTGTTTTTCACAGTACGGAAGCAGCTCCTTCTCGGCATCACGCTGAATGAGAGAGTATTCAGCTTGGAAGACCTCCAAATAACCGTCGGCATTAAATTCCTGCAATTGCTGATAATCGAGGTTCGAAGCGCCGATCGCTTTGATTTTACCCTCATCCTTCAGCTCCTTCAGTGTGCCCGCCACTTCAGCGAGAGGCGTTTTCCCATCCGGGAAATGAACATAATACAAATCAATGTAATCTGTTTTCAGCCGCTTCAGGCTCTTTTCCACCTCGCCGCGAAGAAACTCCCGGCTGTTGTCTAATTCAATGCTGCCGTTCACTTCTTTATGAGCCCCTTTGGTGGCAATAATGAGCTCATTCCGCACGCCTCGTTCTTGCACAACTTCGCCGATTAATTCCTCAGAACGCCCCAGTCCGTATATAAAGGCGGTATCAATAAAGTTCACGCCGCCATCCAATGCCGTCCGCACCAAATCTTTCCCTGTTTCATCATTCAGATTCGGAAATAGATTATGCCCGCCGACCGCATTCGCGCCGAACCCGATCCGCTTCACCTGCAGCTTCGTCTTGCCAAGTGTACGTGTTTGATCCATTGTTCCTTCTCCTTTGAAACCAATTTTGATGAAAAATAGTGCAGGGTCACTTTCTGTATTAGATATCCTTTTTCTATTTTCCTTCTTTTTTCAGGATATACAAAAAGGAGAAAGTGTATTTCTCCTTTTGCAAGTTTATTTTGGCAGGACCCATTTGTCTTTCAAAAAACAGGCTCTGGCCAGTAAAAAGAAAATGGCGATGAGCACGGCGATGGTTCCTGACGTGTACAAAATGGCAGCCGGCTCAACCATCCCGAATAAAAGCTGTTTAAATAACGCATGCAGGTTCAAAAACGGGATGAGAAAGTACGACAAGTCAAATTGATTCGGTGCCTTGCTGAGGATGAAAAACATCGGGAGCATAGGCAGAAAGACGATGAAAGACATATAACTTTGCGCTTCTTTTACCGAGCTGGAAATAATGCTGATGAAAAGCTCCATCGCAGAGATCAGCAATGCAGAAAGCACGATGATTAAGGCTGAAGCGCCGATTACACTCCACATATGATCTCCCAGCTGGAAGGCCGTTTTTAAATTCTCGGTAAATAACACGGTGGACAAAATCAAAAACACCAAAGCCAATACACCCGAAGCAACTCCAAAAGTAGAAACCGCAAGCCACTTGCCGACCAGCACTTTGTTTCTGCTGACTGGCGTCAACAGCAGCGCCTCGATTGATTTCCGGTCCTTTTCCCCGGCCATGATATCAAGAGCAATCGGCATTGCGCCGGAAACAATGGATGTCAGAATCAGCATGGGCAGAATGGCAGAAAGCATAATAGCGGAGGCCCCTTTCTCCTCAGCCGCTTCCTTTTGCTGAATCGTAAACGGCTGGATTACCGATTGATCAATGTGCTTATTTGTTAAACGTTCCTGCACAATTTTATTTTTGTACTGATCTAAGGCAGACTGCACAAGCTGCATGGCATTTGACGACCCTTGATCGATTGAATTGCCGTAAACATCAACCTTAAAAGGTGTCATGCTGTTGACATATGAGTCGAACTCTTTCGGGACGTTCAGATAGGCATCTGCTTTTCCTTCATCAACTGCCTCTTCAGGCTTTGCAAATGTTTTTACGCTGATTTCGTCAATCCCATTAAGCTTGCTTTCCAGTGCGGGCGGCAGCGAATGGCCGACTGCCAGCGTGTACTGCTCCCCTTTGTCGGACAGCATGCTTTCATAAAAGAATACAAGCCCAAGCATCATAATCATCGGCACTAAGATTGTGAGTAATATCGTTTTTCTGTCTCGCAAAGCGTCGATCATTTCTTTTTTATAAATATGGCTCAGCATTTAAGAAATCCCCCTGACAAGCTTAGACATAAAGATGTAATTCAAATCCTCACTGCGCTCGCTCTCGTATAGTGATTCAAGCGCCCCTCGGTAAATCACCTCTCCGCTGTGAATCATGATGACACTGTCACAGAGCGCCTGCACTTCCTCCATAATGTGGCTGGAGAAAAGAATCGTTTTTTGTTCTCTTTTCAGCTGCTGGATGAATTCGCGGAAGATGTTGCTTGACGTAATATCAAGCCCAGTTGTCGGCTCATCAAATAAAATGATGTCCGGATCGTGAATCAGCGCTCTGGCAATGGCGACTTTCTGCCTCATGCCTTTCGAAAACCCGCCCACTCTCCGGTTCATATAATCGCGCATTCCGAACCGTTTCGATAAATCTTCTATTCTTGCTTTGATCTCGTGGCGGTTTAGCCCATACAGCCGGCCGAAATATTGCAGATTTTCTTTAGCGGTCATCCTGTCGTAAAGCCCGGTTTCTCCTCCGAATAAGACACCGATTCTTTTTTTGACCTCAGCCGGCTGCTTGACCGTGTCAAAGCCGGCAACTCTGATTGCGCCCTCTGACGGTTCAAGCAAGGCAGCAATCATTCTAAGCATCGTGGTTTTGCCGGCACCATTTTCTCCGAGAATGCCGACGACTTCTCCTTTTTGAATTGTTAAGCTTACATCTCGCACCGCTTTGACTACTTTTTTCTTATCATGAAACCTGCGGCTGCAATCGGTCAGTGTAATCATGTCATAATCTCCCTTTTCGTTATTTCTAGTAATGACTATATACGAAATGCTGGATTTGTTGGATAAAGTTGTCGCGAAGAGTTCTTTTTATGTCGCGAAATGGGATAGAATAAAGATGATTCTATGTAACTAGGGGAATGATAATGGTAAAAGTCGGACTTGTCGATGATTATCGAGTAGATTTAGAGAAATTGGAAGCGATCGTGTCCAGAATGCAGGATGTCGAAATTGTCTTTTCCACCGATTCAGCGGAGGAAGCCTACAGCCGGGTGAAGAACGGTGACATTGATCTGCTGCTTGCCGATATCGAGATGCCTCATATGTCTGGTTACGAGCTTGCTGATTTGATCAGATCCCATTCGCTTGATGTGGACGTGATTTTCGTCACCGGCAACGGCGGATATGCCGTTCACGCCTTTGACCTGAATGTCCATGATTATATTATGAAGCCGTACCATGCCGACCGGCTGAACGCTTCCTTCGACCGTTATTTGAAAAAGAAAACGGAAACGAGTTTGAATGGGCGGATATTGATTAAGCAAAAATCTGAAATGCACGTGCTGCAAAAGAAGGATATCATTTTCGCAGAACGGACGGGACGTTCGACGACGATTGTGACAACCGACGAAGAGGTGCAGACGTATCAAACATTAAATGATATTAAAGGCGACCTGCCTGAGAAGGATTTTCTCCGTTCGCACCGTTCCTTTATTATCAACATTCATTACATAAAGCATTTTTCCGCTTATACAAAGCATTCGTTTACGGTTTCCTTTGAGGGAACGCCTAAAAAAGCGATGATCACCAAGCAGCAGCTTGATTTTTTTCAAAACTACTATTTTTGAGGAGTTCGGAACGTGATTACCCTTTTTCAATGTCTTTGTCTGTTTTTATTTAGTTTCATATTTTATCAGGGGGCTGCTGCTCTTTGGCACAGTACAGCTGTCTCTTTGCTGGCCGCTGCTTTAGGCGCGGCAGCAGCAGGGCTGTACCTATGGAAAACGAAGCGGGTGTGGGACCGCTGTTCCCTCCAGCTTTGTACATGGATTGCCGTGATTCAAGTGATATCAGCGGCGGCGGTGCTGGTTGGCTCTGACATACTGCCGGCATTGTTTGCGATCTTGATATTTGCAGCGTGTGAACGGCTCCGTATCGGACAGTCTGCCTTGCAGGCAAGGCTCTCTGATCAAATTGATAAGCTGGCTCAAGCTGAACAGCACGCCAATCGAATGCTGATGGACGTTAGAAGCCGGAATCACGATACAATGAAGCATATAACAGCGATCCATTCAGCACAGTCAAAGGCAGATACACAAGCATATATTCAAAACTGGGCGGATCAGTACAGTCAATATGACCGTTTTTTGAAGGGAGAGAATGCGTACGTTGCAGGAGTGCTTTATGATTTTCTTGAAAAAGCACATACTTCAGGTGTGAAGGTTTCGCTGCATATGCATACACCGCTTTCTTCACTTCCGTTTTCACCCGCTGATCAGGTCAGCTTGGTCGGCAACATATTAGAAAATGCGCTCGACAGCGCGGCTGAGGCCCGAGAAAAAGCGGAGATTAAGCTGGAAACTTCGCTGCGCAGCGGGCTTTATGTGCTGATTTGTGAAAACAGCACGCCCGGCATGGACCCAAAAGTGCTCGATACACTGTATCAATCGTTTGGCCGTTCAACAAAAAGCGGCGCTCATGAAGGCATGGGCACGTATATTATTCAAAAACTGGTGAAGAGCGCTTTTGGGAGGCTGGATTTTACCTACCGCGACCCCGTCTTCCGGTTAGAAATCAAAATTCCATTTCAGAAATAAAAAAACCTTGAAAAGCCCGGCTTTTCAAGGTTTTTTTCATTATGAGGATAGTGCTTGTGCAAAACGATCTGCTTCGTCTTGCAGCGTGCTTTCAATTTCTTTGTAACGGCTGGAAATCGTTGATGCGCTTACGCCGTATTTTTTCGCCAGTTTGGCTTGAGAAACGGACGCGCCGTTAAGAGAAATCGCATTCACATAATATTCAACTGCCGCCGCAAAAGCTTCCGGCTTTCTGATGACAGGTGATTTTTTCTCACAGAATGTTTTCCAGATGTCAATGACAGCCGGAATCAATTCAGTCGGATACTCATCTCCGCTCATGCCTTCTTCGATAGCCGCAGCTGTTTCTTTCTCCATGTCGTTTGCCCACTCAATACTGCTTTCTTCCGCTGCCTCTGCTTGCGGCTCTTCATCTTTCTCCGCTAACAGCGCGAACAGAACGTTGTTGAATTCCTGCTTCATGAAGTCTTCCGGCGTTTTGCCATTCTTCACAGCGGCATCCGCATATTTCTTCACTTTGCTGATCAGCGCTTCCGTTCTCTTCACCGGGAAGATCGTGAACTGCATGAAGAATTCTGCTTTTTCTGCTTCGTGGATTGGATATCCGAGAATCAGGCTTCCCACTGGCGGGAGGTCTTGATTGTTGGCGTCCATTTCCACTTCGAATTGTTTTGTCGTAATGACATCCTCAAAGTGAATGACACCTTCCTTCAGGTCTTGCAGCAACAATAAAGCAGGCGTCATGCTCTTCCATGATTCAACGATCTCACGCGTTTTCGGACGAGTGATCGAATCGCCTTTTTTCTGAAGGTACTCTTCGAAGATTGTCTTTTCACCAGCAAGCGGATGGAAGAAGATTCCCCAGATCCCTAAGTTAAATACGCTGATGTCTTTCGTCTGTCTGTCCATAGCAGAAAGAAAATCATGCTGGTTGATAAAGCCTGAAATGCTTTCTCTATGTACTGTGAAGGCATACTCCACTAAGTCTTCCTGAATTTGTTTTGCTTCTTTTGCCGCTAGTTCTGTCGGGAAGTCGACAACTTTGCTTCCGCAGCATTTTTTATATTTCTTGCCGCTGCCGCATGGGCAAGGGGCATTTCGTTTCACTTTTCCCACAATAAACCCTCCGAATTCTGTTGTAACTTTTCTATTTTAACAAAAATAACTTCTGAGGGCTTGGTTTCGGGCTAAAAAAGAATTTGGTAATATGATAAGCTGGCTGATTATGCCAATTTACCTATGACATTTTCACCAACTTTTGTGATTTAAGGCTTATAACCTATTCCCACTTAAGGCCCTTCTTTTTTACAATCATTAGGTATTTATCTAAAATTTTAAGGAGTGTATATGTTGGAACTAGCTGGTTTTATGCTGCGCGCTTGCGCTCTAGTACTTGATGTGATCATTGCCGCAGCAGTGATTTTCGCAGCCGGATTTACGTTGGGTGACGGGTCCGCCGGCGTCATTATTGTGGCCATATTGATGCTGCTTGTGTATCCTTTGCTGATGCCACTGACAAATTGGAGAGGTACACTGGGCAAAAAAATCATCGGGCTGCAAATCGTGAGAGACGAAACATACGAAAAAATATCCCTCCCACAGGCCATTGTCCGTTACATGATAGCGTGGGTGCACGTGTTCTCTCGTTTGATCTATTTGACAGCCGCATTTACGAAGAAAAAACAAGCCGTTCATGATATGGCTGCGAAAACAATTGTGCTGAAAGCAGAATAACCTTGAAGAATAGAATTCTTCAAGGTTATGTTTCTCGTTAGTTCGTATTTTGGCCTCCGCCGTTCAGTCCTTCTTTAATCAGGCTGTTGACTTGGCTGTTCATCAATAAACCGATGTGCCCAACACCATGAATTTGAACGTTTTTAGCACCGTCTAATCTTGATAAATAATTCATGACAATCATATCGGCACTGCTGTAAACGGATGTGTATAAAATCTTTTGATTTGGATCTGTTCCTGGAAGCGCCTTGCTTGTCACCAAACGGTTCGCTCCGCCAAGCGTTACGACGTTTTCAATTTTATTTCCGCCGTCCAGATTTTTTATGTAGTAAAGTGTGTTCGCGCCACCCATGCTGTGAGCGACAATGTCCACTTTTTTCGCACCTGTTTCATCTAAAACCTTTTGCACAAATCGTGATAATACCGGGCCATTGTTATAATTCGTGCCTGTCTTGTCCCAAAAATCAACTGCATACAGCTTGTCCCGCGACCAGCCCTGAGATACGAGATAGCTCTTAATTCCCGCAAAATTGTATGACGCTCCTCCAATACCGTGAACCATAACAACTGGATTGTGTTCAGCAGCTTTTGCTGACGGCTGCATCGCAAACAGCGATGTGACTGACAGCAACAAAATTGTTACAAGTGCAATGAACTTACTTTTTACAAATTTCATAATATCCTCCTTTTTTTGTAACAAATTCTTCAATTATATTACGTTACCAAATTAATTAAGTAAAGGGTAATTTTGGCTTATTTTTAAAGAGATTTTAAGGTTCAGAGGAAATTTTGCTGTCTTTTGAGCCTGAAATACCTAAAAAAAGAAGGCCTTTTCGCCTTCTTTTCTTTAATACTCATTGAAATAAGCTTGGATTTTTTGAGGATTGTCTGTTTTGGTGAGCGCAAGCATCAGCAATATCCGTGCTTTTTGGGGGTTTAAAGAGTTCGATGCCAGCAAATCTTTTTCCGCATAGTCTTGGTTTGGTGTCACGACACCATTTCCCGTACGGGTTGAGCGCACCACAGTGACGCCTTTTTTAGCTGCGCTGACCGCTCCTTTTTCGGCTGCGTCAGATAAAGACCCGTTTCCTGAACCAGCGTAGACAATCCCTTTTGCTCCGGCTTTCACAGCCGCGTCAAACAGGTAGCCTCCGTCATTTTGGTACCCGTAGATAATGTCTACTTGCGGCAGCTGATTAAGATGAGAAACTGAGAATTCTGTATCCTTCGTATGCTTGAGGGTGATTTCATTATTAAAATAAATATCATCAGCAATCGTTCCGACGTATCCCATTTCTTCTGATTTAAATGTATCCGTTGCGGTTGTGTTTGTTTTGGTAACATAGCGGGCTGATGCAATGCGGTCGTTAAGAACGACGAGCGCTCCTTTTCCTTTTGCCCCAGGTGCGCTTGCCACTTTAACTGCATTGTACAGGTTAGACGGCCCATCAGCGCTGATGGCTGTGGACGGTCTCATAGAACCGACGACAACTACCGGCTTATCGCTTTTCACAGTGAGGTTCAAAAAATAAGCTGTTTCTTCCAATGTGTCGGTTCCATGGGTCACGACGATTCCGTCTACATCATCTGAAGCGAGCAATTTGTTTATGCGTTTCGCCAGCTTCAGCAATATTTTATTATCAATGTTTGTGCTGCCAACGTTGACAATCTGCTCGCCGCTGACGTTCGCAATGTCCTTCATCTCCGGAACTGCCTCGATCAGTGATTCAACGCCGACGACACCTGCTTTATATTCAGTGGTTGAGGTTTTCGATTTATCGGCCCCTGCAATCGTGCCTCCTGTCGCTAAAATTTTAATGTTTGGCAGATCATTTTTTTCAGAGACGGAAGCCGAAGAGACTTTTTGTGTCTGCGACTTTTCTATCGAGGATTCTTTTGTTTCAGGAGATTGTGAGCATCCGGTAAAGGCAAGAAATAATAGTGCGGTAAAAAGAGTGAGTACGAGCAGTCTTTGTTTTTTCATCTGTTTCTCTCCTTACATCCTTATGATGTCTAATGATCGAACATTTTATTTATTCAGTCAAAATGTGCGTCAGCTTTTCTCTCGGCTTTTTTCGTTGTAATATACTTTTTTTTGTCTTTTCATACAACGAATTTTTCTTGACAATTGATGGTCGAATCAAGATAATAGACCAGTCACTATATTTTGATTGCAATTCAGTAAGGTGGGAATGTTATGAGTTATGGAGATTCCCGTGAGAAAATCCTTTCAGCTGCAACCAGGCTATTTCAGCTGCAGGGATATTACGGCACGGGGCTGAACCAGATTATTAAGGAAAGCGGCGCGCCTAAAGGCTCTCTTTATTACCACTTTCCCGGCGGTAAAGAACAGCTGGCGATCGAAGCGGTGAATGAGATGAAGGAATATATCCGGCAGAAAATCACGGACTGCATGGAAGCCTGTACCGATCCAGCGGAAGGCATTCAAGCCTTTTTGAAGGAGCTCTCCTGCCAATTTTCATGTACGGAAGACATTGAAGGCTTGCCTGTCGGCTTGCTTGCGGCTGAGACGTCATTGGAAAGCGAACCGTTGCGGGAAGCCTGCCATGAAGCCTACAAAGAGTGGGCCTCTGTGTATGAGGAAAAACTGCGGCTTGCAGGCTGCAGCGAGAGCCATGCTAAGGAAGTCAGCACTGTGATTAACGCCATGATTGAAGGCGGTATTCTTTTATCTTTGACGGCAAAAAACAGCACACCGCTCCTTCATATCTCCAACTGCATTCCTGACCTGCTGAAGAGATAAAAATAAGACATACTTACGTTCGAATAGAGAGGGGAAATGATTTTTGGAAACAGCAGCTAAAGCATCTCAGCAATACAAAGTGATGCCGATTATGATTTCCTTGCTGTTGGCCGGTTTTATCGGCATGTTCAGTGAAACAGCGCTGAATATCGCTTTAACCGATCTTATGAAGGAATTGAACATTACAGCAGCAACCGTTCAATGGTTAACGACGGGCTACCTGCTTGTGCTCGGTATCCTTGTTCCTGTATCAGGACTGCTATTGCAGTGGTTCACAACAAGACAGCTTTTTACCGTGTCACTTATCTTTTCAATTTTAGGCACCTTGATTGCGGCGCTTGCGCCGAGCTTCCCGTTTTTATTAGCAGCGAGGGTCGTTCAAGCACTCGGAACGGGTCTTTTACTGCCTCTGATGTTTAACACGATCTTGGTGATTTTCCCGCCTCATAAACGGGGCGCGGCGATGGGAACGATCGGGCTTGTCATTATGTTCGCGCCCGCCATCGGCCCGACATTCTCCGGGTTGGTACTGGAGCATCTCAACTGGCACTGGATTTTCTGGATCTCTCTTCCGTTCCTTGTGCTGGCACTTGTTTTCGGTATGGCATACATGCAAAATGTATCTGACATTACAAAACCGAAAATCGATGTATTATCTATCATTCTGTCGACGATTGGCTTTGGCGGCATTGTGTTCGGATTCAGCAACGCGGGTGAAGGCTCCGGCGGATGGTCCAGTCCGACTGTGATCGTCTCACTGATTGTCGGGGTTGTCGGTCTTATCCTATTTTCAATCCGCCAGCTGACGATGAAGCAGCCGATGATGAACCTACGTGCGTTCAAATACCCGATGTTTATTTTGGGTGTTATTATGGTGTTCATTTGCATGATGGTCATCCTGTCATCTATGCTGCTTCTGCCGATGTATCTGCAAGGCGGCTTAGTCCTGACGGCATTTGCTTCTGGTCTTATTCTCTTGCCGGGCGGCATTTTAAACGGATTTATGTCCCCCGTTACAGGCCGTCTGTTCGACAAATACGGACCGAAATGGCTTGTTATTCCGGGATTTGTGATTGTTACTGTTGTCCTTTGGCTCTTCTCAAACATCACGACCACTTCTACGGCTGTGCTGATTATCATCCTGCATACCTGCTTGATGATCGGGATCTCTATGATTATGATGCCTGCGCAGACAAATGGTTTAAACCAGCTGCCTCGCGAGTTTTATCCAGACGGCACCGCCATCATGAACACGCTGCAGCAAATGGCGGGCGCTATCGGAACAGCGGTTGCGGTCAGCATTATGGCTGCAGGCCAGCACGATTATATGAGCACAGTCAAAAACCCTGCCGATCCGGCAGTCATCCCGCAGGCTTTGACAGCGGGCGTGCAGCACGCGTTTGTGTTTGCAATGATTGTTGCTGTTATCGGACTAATTGGCGCGTTCTTTTTGAAGCGTGTTAAAGTCGATCATTAATATGAAAAGCCCCTGATCTTCAAATCAGGGGCTTTTTTATGTTTACATGTGGATCGTTTTTGCCGCGATTTCATCAATCGCATGACGCAATTCATCCTTCGTGTTATAAAAATGAGGAGCGAGGCGGATGACAGCGTCCCGCGGCGCGCAAATCACTTTTTTCTTCTTCAGCAGCGCCGCTGTTTCCAATGCCCGCTCATCCCGGATCGCAACCATGCCCGGCTGCTCTCCCGATGGTGCCGCCGCCAGCTGCAGGCCTTTTTCAGCAGCATATTGACATGCATCGGCACAGATCGTTTTCACATGATCCCGGATATGAGAAACCCCGATATGATTCAGCAGTGATAAAGCCGCTGCCGCTGCGTATACGCTGATAAAAGCAGGAGTGCCTGTTTGAAATCGCCGCGCGCCTTTCGCATAAGCCGCTTCAAACCCGCTCTCCCAGCCGAACCAAGCTGATGTTTTCGGCTTCAGTGCATCCGCCAGCTCCTTTCTCACATAAAGAAACGCCATTCCCGGTATGCCAAGCAAATACTTTCGGGTGCCTGCCGCCAGCATATCAACACCCCACGCTTTTACATCAATGGGAATGTGCCCCGCTGATTGATAAGCATCCACAAATAACAAAGAACCCTTTCTCTGAGTAATCTCAGCGATTGCTTTTACATCCTGAACAAAGCCGTCACGATAGTGAACGTGCGGAACACATGTCAGCACTGTTTCATCCATAATATATGTTTCATATTGTTCGAGCGGCAGCTCACCGTCTATTGATGGAATGACGGATACGGTATAATCGGATTGTGCCTGCCAAACATGAGATACCGACGGAAAATCCATCTCTGTATACACAACATGCTTCTTTCCAAAAACAGATAAGGACGATGCTGCGGAAACCAGCGCATCAGAAACTGACGGCACAATCGCAATTTCATCCGGTTCAGCCCCTATCAGCTTTGCAAACTCATTTCTCGCACTCTCTGTTTTTTCGATTGCTTCATTCCAGTTCGTCCCCATATGCAGCAGGCTGTCATGATAGTCTTTGATCGCCCTTGATACAGGCTCTGCCAACGCGCTCTGAGAACAGCTGGCAAGCATCGTATGTGTCTGCACGGTTGGGAACAGCTGGCGATACTTCTGCGGCAAATGCTCCATTGTGATTCACTCCTTTTCATTATTTTGATGAAAAACCCAAAAATATACAATAGAATAAAAGTAAAAAGGAGATGGGAAGATGAGAAAAAAAGTGCTGATCACAGGCTTTGACCCTTTTGACAAAGAAACCGTCAATCCGTCATGGGAAGCGGCGAAACAGCTGAATGGCTTAGAGACGGATGAAGCAATCATCACAGCAGAACAAATTCCCACTGTCTTTAGAACCGCTCTGGACACACTGCGGAAAGCCATTCAGAAGCATCAGCCGGATATCGTGATCTGTGTCGGCCAAGCCGGAGGGCGGATGCAGATCACCCCGGAACGGGTGGCAATCAATCTTGCAGACGCGCGCATCCCCGATAATGAAGGACATCAGCCGATTGATGAAGAGATTTCTCCAAGAGGGCCCGCCGCTTACTGGACGGGACTTCCCGTGAAACGAATGACTGCGAAGATGAAGGAAAACGGGATTCCAGCTGCGGTTTCTTATACAGCGGGTACATTTGTATGCAACTATTTGTTCTACGGGTTAATGGATCACATTAGCCGGACATCCCCGCACATTCGCGGCGGGTTTATTCATATCCCTTTCATTCCAGAGCAAACAATCGACAAAACAGCGCCGAGCCTCAGCCTGGACACGATTGTCCGAGCATTGAGAATCGCCGCTGTTACGGCCGCACAATATGATGAGGATTTGAAGTCACCGGGCGGTACGCTGCACTAAGCGGCCGCCGTTTCGCTTGTCAGTCTCTTTTTGTAGACAAACGCCGATAGGGTGACACTTACTTCAAACAGGACAAGCAGCGGGATCATGACGAGAAAATCAGAAATGAAATCAGGCGGTGTAATCAATACAGACACGACGATCAGCAAAAAATAGGACAGCTTTCTCGCTTTGGCCAGCCGATAGGGATTTAGGACACCCAGCCTTGTTAAAAACATCACCACTAAAGGCATTTCAAACAGAAAGCCAAACGGCAGGCTCAAATTCACCATAAACCTGAAATATCGGTCAGCCGTAAACATTGTTTCAAAATGGCCGGAAGACAAATGAGTCAAAAAGCTGAGCACGATCGGAAACAAGACAAAGTATCCGAAAGAGATGCCCGCCAAAAACAATGCAAATAACCCGGGTATGTACATGAGCGTCACCTTGCGCTCCGTTTTCGTGAGCGCCGGGGCAACGAAACGCCACAGCTGGTACGCGGCAACAGGGATGGAAGCCGCAATGGCACAAATGCCGGCAAGCATCATATACACCCAGAGGATTTCACTCGGGCCAAGCACAGCCAGCTTTCCGTCCAAATCCCTGATCAGCCAGTCATAAATGTCCTGCACGAACAAAAAAGCCGTGATGAGAAATAGAAGAAATGCCGCGAGAGTCACGATAATCCGGCGGCGAAGCTCTTCTAAATGCCCGATCAAATGGGTTTCTTTTTTATCCATTCAAAAAAGCCCTCCCTTTCATAAAAAAGAGGCAGACCCGGTGTCTGCCTCATCAGCACTCAGCCCGCGTTTTTGTCCTGCTTTACCGCTGTCAGCTCAGCTGATTTTTCTTCTTTTTCATCACCAGACACTAGTGATTTTGTGGCGCTTTTAAATTCAAGCAGGGTCCGTCCGGCGGCACGCCCGATTTCCGGCAGCTTTGAAGGGCCAAAAATAATGAGGGCAATGACAAAGATCAGAATCAAGCCCGGTATACCAATGTTTGAAAACATGTTTTTTCACTCCTTAATTCGTGATTTTTGCCCGTTTCTTAATCATTTGTTTTTCGTGGGCTTTGTTGTGTGCAAAGAAACGATCCTCTTCGACCTCATCGGATTGCTTCACCCCGCCTTGGATCGTTGTGGATGATACCTTTCTCAGTCCAGTTTGGTCCTTTTGGTAAACGAATGAAGCCCGTGTTGAAATGGCTGCGCCCGGCTCTGTCACAAACGGCATCACCCGGTAATCGGCTTTCCACTGGTGAGGCGTCACTGTACAGCGGACATATCCGCGATAATCGTTAAAGAACTTGATATGCGGATTTTCCTTTAAAATTTGGTCTGTATCCGCCCGCTTATCCGCGCCGTTTCCTCCGGATGTGATCGAGGTGCCGACAAATTCAGCCCCGAAAATTTTTGAACTTGTCTTCTCAAAGTCGACATGCAAATTCGATGCCCAGCTTGCGTGTACATCTCCTGTCAGCACGACAACGTTATTCAGATTTTTACTTTTAATGAAATTGACAACCCGTTCGCGCTGAGCAGGGTAGCCGTCCCACGAATCCATGCTGTAGATCGGGCTTGCGCTTGTCCCGAAATTCCACTTCGCAAAGAAAATCTGCTGTGCCAGCACATTCCAGTGGGCTGTCGAGTTGCTCAAATTGCTGAAAAGCCACTGTTCCTGTTCTTTTCCTAACAGGGTCCGATTTGGATTGCGCGATTCATCAGAAGGTGGCTTATTGCCGTCGTTATTGGCTTGGTCGTCCCTGTACTGGCGTGTATCAAGGACATTGAAGGACGCCAGGTTCCCATACGTAAAGTGCCGGTACAGCTGCATATCCGGACCATTCGGCAGAGAGGAGATGCGGAGCGGCATATGTTCATAGTACGCCTGGTAAGCAGCCGCGCGGCGGAGTACAAATGCTTCAATCGATTGTCCTTTTTCCGGTATTTTATTGGCATAGTTGTTTTCGACTTCATGGTCATCCCACGTCACAACCCAAGGGAACGCCGCATGTGCAGCTTTTAGATTGGCGTCAGAACGGTATTGGGCATGTCGGTTCCGATAGTCTTGCAGCGTAATGATTTCTGCGCTGTTGTGCGTGCGGACATTGCCTGTTTTTGATACATATTCATTTGGACCGTATTCATATATGTAATCACCGAGATGGAAGACAAGATCAAGCTTTTCCTTCGCCATATGTTTGTAGGCCGTATAATATCCATGCTCATATTGCTGGCAGGAAGCGAATGCAAAGGTCATTTGCGGCACATTGGCGCCAGGGGCAGGCAGCGTTTTTGTTTTTCCGACAGGGCTTAGTTCATGTCCGGTTTTGAAACGGTAATAGTACACTTTGTTCGGCTCAAGCCCGTCCGCTTCCACGTGAACTGAGTGAGCGAGATTAGGTTTGGCCATTTCAGTGCCCTTTCTCACAATCTTGCGGAAATGCTCATCCTTTGCGACTTCCCATTTGACAGGCACCGCCTGATTCGGCATTCCCCCGCCGTTCAGCGGATCTGGTGCCAAGCGCGTCCACAGCACGACACTGTCAGAAAGCGGATCTCCAGACGCAACCCCTAACGTAAACGGATAGCTCGAGAACTTAGGCGCGGCATTTACTTCAAATGCACCAACTGACTGAGCAATGGTCAGTCCAAGAGAAAGTCCTGCAATCTTCCCCGCTCCTTGAATAAATTTGCGGCGGTCAAACGTATTGTTTTGAAAGCTTTCCTCTTTCAGTTTCTGTACCCATTCATCAAAACGACTGTCGTATGCCATTCAAGATCCCCTCTCTTCTCATTGATCGCCTCCATTATAGAAAATCATTGTTAAATGGCTGTGAAGAAGTGTGAACCGATTGTAAGCGCTGAACATCAGAAACAGGTCTTCACTCACAAGCCTGACGCTGAAACGTGCCGAAAGCTGGCTAAATGGCGCGTTTTCTGCATATCCTGTCGTTTGCAAGCCGCCCATTCGGACTATTTTTCTTCACACGATCTTAAAAAAACAAAAACACCGAGCCATTTCGCAGAATGACTCAGTGCCGTATCAGTTATTTCGAAAATAATCTGCTGAAAAAGCCCTTCTTTTTCGGCTTTTCAGCAGGAGGCTCTTGTTCTCTTACAATCCCTTTTTCCTTCGCTTCTTTTAGCCAAAATGGAAATTCAGTTAGCAGAGCGTCATAAAGCTCATCATCAGAAATGCGGTCAATCTCTTCGATATGCAGGAAGCTCGTGTTATCAACAGCACGTCCTTCTAACGTATCCAGTTTATTGAGAAAATCGAAGTTTCCGTTTCCAACGCCGACAAACTGCCAAAACACAGGCTTATCAGAGGAAGCTTCAATGATCGGTTTGATCGACTTTTTACAGCCTCCGTCATTGATAAAAACGACGAAAGCGGGATATGAGCTCGGTTCCTCCACAATATATTTACGCAGCACGTCTTTCATGACCGGCGGCTCATCATTTCTACCGAATTTATGCAAGCGGTCATTATTCAAAATTTCACGATCGACATAGCCCGAAAAATCTTTTTCAGAGACTGGCTTTAATCGGGAGAATTCGTTATCATACACCCATATATCCAGCAAGCCGTTGTCATCAAATTGATCAGCCACAACCAAAATCCGCTCCACCACGTTTTGAACCGTTCCGTTTTTGTAGAGCGTTCTCATTGAACCCGTAATATCAAGCACCAGGCCGACACGAGCCGTCACCTTCGTTAATTGCTTTTTCTCCAGTACGATCTTTACGCTTTTCTTTTGTAGGTCGATTGTTGCCATTCTGTCATCTCCGTCAGCTCTTTTTTCTAAGATTATCTCACAGGAATATTTTTCATTGCATCTCTTTTCAAAGAAAAACACCGTTCAATTTGAACGGCGTCCTGTCTCTAAAATGTGTTATATACATTTTCACACGTTTCAGCCGTCGGCTGATAAAAACAGTGTGACTTGTATCTGGCCACAAACGGCTGGTTATACCACTGGGATGGACAGTCTCCCTCCGGCCTGAAGTACCACAAACTAAATTTTGCAGGCCAGCGCCTTTCACCATTAATCGACCGGCGTGCAAGGGCACGCTCGCTATCTCGCGCCCTTTGATAAAAATATCCATGAGTCACAGCCTCAAACGCGTGCGGCTGATAAATCATCTGCCTGATGGTGCGGAGGCCTTTAAAATCTGAGCAATTCGCCCGCAGCCGATTAATTCCTACGTTGCCGACAAGCAGCATCCCCTGCTTGCCTTCGCCTTCCGCTTCCGCTCTGAGCAGCCTTGCCATCAAATCGACATCCGCACTCGTTGCTTTTACGACCGCCATCACGTCACCTCCCCCTTGATCTCCTTTCATCATATTTCATGACTTCAAAAGTGATGACGGAGGGACAGGAGAAGTTTTTAAATTTATTCATTCGGATTTGCGACAAAACCTAAAAACAAAAGGCTCTTTGTTTGTTCATCTGTGATGACAAAGAAAAATGGGCGGTCGGCCGTCAAGGTAGCGTCTGGCGCGAGAGCGGACTCAACGATTTCCGCTGACGAGGCAGCCGCAGCCTCGGTTCCTGATTCATCCACCTTGATAAATGTGTGGTGATTTACATCATCGATTGAAACACCTCGGCCTTCAGTAAACATTCTGGAAAAGTCAGCATCGGAAAAGAAGGGTTTCATCCCCATATCGTAAAGAGCGCGTTTTACGTTATACTGCCCTTTCAGTGTAAAACGGGGCATGCTCAGCTTCACTGTTTTTGGCTGAAATGCGCTGTCCCATGCTTTTATGTTTTGATTTGTAAAAAGAGACATGAAAGAAGCCTGCTTTTTCTTCGGCAGAAATAAAGTAAAAGAAAGTTGTTGATCTTCATATGGAAGCTTGACTGCTTGGAACAATTCATTTTCTAAATAAGCAAGGCGTGCAGTCTGCTTCATCATCAGCAGTTTTTTGGCCGAGCCGTCAGGCAGAAAAAAATGCTCCTCATCGGTCACATGCTGGTCAAACGGCAGCGCCCACTTTTCTTGAAAATAGACGGTGTTTACCAAAAGGGAAACAGCTTCCGGCGAAAGATGATCTGCGATGTCGTCAATATGCCCTTTCGTTTGGTGAGCCGTCCACTGATTGATCAAGTTCTTTGCGGTCTGAATATTGGCATCCATTTTAAAGACACTGCCTGAGAAGAATTGTTTAATCGTTTGTTTAAAGCCAGGCTTTGCCTCAAGCCTTGTCCATACAGCATTGGCAGTCAGCAGATCACCTTCAGACAAAGATTCAAACCTTTTCATGAGCGCGAGCGATGACTCATTTATCATGCTGTCACGAAGGCCCGACAAATATAAAGCAGCTTTGATTTCTTTTAATGTATCTCCCTCCGCTCCATTTGCAGTCATTATCAGCATTTGCTGCAAGCTATATGGGGAGATCAGCAGATTATCCGTTAATCCGTCTTTATCTGACATGTTTTGAAACAATTCGGTTCCGAATATACGCTCAGCGTCAATAAAACCCTCATGAATGTCGTAAGCTTTGTTTTTTGCAGAATCAGATGAAGCAGGCGATTGAGCAGATGATGCTGGTTCTTCAACAGGTTTGCAGCCGCCTCCGCAAAGCATAAATAGCAGCATCACTGTGAACACCTTTCCTTTCATACAAACGATTCACTCCCTTTACATGGACTGTAAAAACACAATATAAGGTTTAACTTTCTGCATTTGAGGAATCATACATAACAAATCGAATCACAGAAGGAGGTACTTTGGAATGACACATGTGAAAGCGCTCGCGATTAAAGGTATTATGACGATTATTGTGTTGTATCTAGTGCTTGGTCTGGGCTTTGGTTTCACGTTTGGTGATACGCTCTTAATGACGATTGTGTTAGGAGTTATTTCTTATTTGCTGGGCGATCTTTATGTATTGCCGAGATGGAATAATATGATTGCGACTTTAGCTGATTTCGGTCTGGCCTTTCTCGTCATTTGGCTGATGGGCATGCCGCTTTCTATGGGGATGACTGGCGGTGAAGTAGCATTGGCGGCTTTATTCGGCGCGATCGCCATGGCAATCGGTGAATATTGCTTCCACTTCTATATGATGAGCAAAGAGATTGGCAAGAAGCATTATCTTGAAACAAGAACAGATTCATAGTAGAAAGGCCGGTGCTGGCAGCATCGGCCTTTTATGAATAATGGGCGCCTTTGTTTACGCATCCTGCTTGTCTGCGTTCCTGATCGCCATATAGGAAAAAACTAAACCGAAAGCCGCCAAAGATAATGGGATATAAACAACAGACGAAATGGAGAAACCCGGGCTTGTTGAACTGATGAGCATAACAATCACTACAGACGAAATGATGGTTGCCGGAACCGAGTGTTTACGCATCCCAAAAAAGATGGGAACTAAACTGGTTCCAGCGGCGCCAAAAGCGAAAACCGCCATTTTTATGGCCTGCTGAGAAATGATCTCGGAAGTAAGCTCTCCCGGTATGAAATGGTAGATCGAGTTCAGCCAAAAGAAACCGGCGGCTATGAATATATTTGATAGTAAAATCGTGATAAACGTCAGTCCGCCCGCGATCATGAGCTTAGCAGTGAGCAGCTTTTTCCGGCTGATTGGGTACGTGAACATCACAAGAATGGTTTTGTTTTTATATTCCGAAATCACCAGTTTTGCGATCAGCACTGCGCCAAAAACGATAAATACCGCTCTGACGAAAGTGCCTATGATGAGAAACGCTTCCTCCGTGCTTTGGAACGAAACCCCGCTTTCGGCTTTTTCGGAATAGCAGATCAGCCACAAAAAGCCCATGATGATCAAGTTGGCAATGAGGGCACCTCTGACATACCAGCCCATCTTCATTTTTCTTAATTCGATTCTGATCAAATTCATCAACGTGTCTCTCCTCCTTTACGCACCGATGCTATTGCCGTTGATCAAGTTGATAAAATAATCCTCCAGGGACGTATACTTTTTGTTCATTGATTCAATGTCTACATCATTCAAAATCAACGCTTTGGATATGGCAGACTGAGAGACTTCAGCCTCGTAAATTCGAATCGTTTTCTCATTTAAGATTTTAAAGTTAGTTACATGCAGTTCCTTCTCCAGCACAAAGCAGGCCCTTGTCTGATTCGGTGTGACAAGCTCGATGTATTCAGTGTTCTGGCCTCTTACATCTTCCATTGACACTTCTTCAAGCAGCCTGCCGTCCCGAATGACGCCAATCGTGTCCGCAATTTGTTCGATTTCACTCAGCAAGTGGCTTGAGATCAGCAGCGTCATACCGTACTCTTTGCTCAGCACTTGAAACAATTGCCTGATCTTTTTGATGCCGATAGGGTCAAGACCATTCACCGGCTCATCCAAAATAAGCAGATCAGGCTTCGTGAGGATCGCACGCGCAATCCCAAGGCGCTGCTTCATCCCGAGCGAAAATGTTTTGACGGGCTTCTTGTCGATTTGTTTTAAATTCACCATATCCAGCACTTCTTGAATGGCTTTTTTATTGTGGTATCCCATGTATTCACAATGCAGATCTAAATTTTCTGCAGCTGACAGGTTTTCATAAAAAATCGGATATTCAATCATGCTGCCAATGTTCCCCAGCACCTCGTATGACGTGTGGGTGAGCTTGTTCCCTAGGATGCTGATTTCACCGCTTGTCGGTTTGACAAGGCTCGTCAGCATTTTCATAATGGTTGTTTTACCCGCTCCGTTTGGGCCGAGAAAGCCATAAATTTCGCCTTTTTTAATATGCATGCTGACATTGGAGACAACTTCTTTGCCCTGATACGTTTTGGTCAGTCCGTTTGTTTGTACGATATAAGCCAACTTTGTTTCTCCTTCCCTCTCTTTTCCTGTTTCCTATTGTAGCGGCGAGCCCTGTCATTTTTATTTCTCAAATCTTAAGAAACTCTTACGTTTGTTAATATGTCATTCGTTTCAATGTAATCGTAAATGCAGTCCGTTCGTACGGTTTGCTTTGAACGGAGATGGCGCCTCCCATTTTTTCTGTAAGCCGTTTCGTGATGGTTAAACCGAGACCGCTTCCTTGAAATGCTTTATTTCTTGATTCTTCAAGTGTGTACAGCCTCTCAAACACACGCTGCTGATCGGTCTCACTGATCCCTTTTCCCCGATCCCATACAGTGACGGCAATGTTCGTCTCATCATAGGACAGCGTCATGCCGATAAACTTGCCGGCCGCGCCATATTGAATCGCATTGGATAATAGGTTTTGCAGGATTCTGTCCAGTGCCTCTTCATTCGCCTGCGCATACACCGGCGTATCCGGGATATCGATGGCAGCTTGAAAGCCTTTTGACTGAACAGCGTCATAATAGTGCAGGATATTTCGTTTGCATATGTCGTTCATATGTATTTTAGCGATTGGAATGTCTTTATCTTCAGATTCTAATTTGGCCAAATCAAAAAAGGAGTTGATCATCTGAATGAGTTCATTTGTTTTCTGGCGGAGCTTCCCCAGCAATCTTTCCCACTCTTCGTCCGGCATGTCCGGGTCACTTTGAATGGTTTCGATATAACCGAGAATGACCGTTAACGGCGTTTTAAGATCGTGCGACATATTGGTCAGCATCCGCTTCATGGATTGCTCTGTTTTGGCAAACTGGGCGCTGAGCTGCTGACGATTCTCAACGAGTAGATTGATGTTGACAAGCAAGTCTTTGAGTGCCTGATTGTCTGTATGAAGCAAAATTTGCCCTGCCGAATCCCGATTGAGCATGGCGCCAAGCTGTTCTGCCGTGTATGCCAGATTCCTGTCCCGCTTCTTTTTCATCATGAATTGAATCACATTCAGACACACCAGAACGATGACAGCGATCCATAACACTGCCATTCTAAAACTCTCCTAATTTATAACCGATGCCCCATAACGTTTTAATATATTGAGGTGAAGAGGGATCATCTTCAATCTTTTCTCTAAGCCGCCGCATATGTACGTTAATGATGTTTTGATCGCCAAAGTACTCTTCATTCCACACGGAACGGTAGATTTGTTCTTTCGTAAACACTTTTTTAGGATTTGCCGCAAATAGGCATAGCAGCTGCCATTCTGTTGACGTCAGCTGAAGCGGTTCTCCGTTTTTCATAACCGAGACATTGTCTATATCTATCGTAAGCTGATGAATCCGGACCACCTTATTCTCAGCCGGTTCCTCCGCCGAATATTGCGTCGCCCGTCGTATCGCGGCTTTTACCCTGGCTGTCAGCTCAATCATTGAAAACGGTTTGGCGATATAATCATCCGCCCCAAACCCCAGTCCCAATGCCTTGTCCACATCCCCGTCTTTTGCTGAAATCATCAAAACCGGAATATTGCTTTGTTCCCGGATGATTTTCAGAAAATCCATGCCGTTCAGCTTCGGGAGCATGATATCAAGGAGAATCAAATCGTATGAATCCTGCTTAAACAGCCGGATACCTTCTTCTCCGTCGAAAGCATGCACCATCTCAAAGCCTTCTTTTGCTAAATAATGATCCACCATTTCACTGATTGAATGGTCGTCCTCCACAAGCAATATGCGCTGCATCTTCTCACCTAACCTTTGTAAAATCAAAAAACACACACGTGATTACACTTATTGTAATTGAAAAACGTGTGTGTTTTACAAAAATTATTCATTTTTTCCTAATTTCAGTTTTCTATATTCCATGCCCGTTATGACAATGAATACGGCGGCACATCCAATGGCTTGAATAAGCTGGAGCCGCTCGCCGAGAAATAAAGCTCCAAAGAAAATCGTCAGGACAGGCCCTGCCATTGAAATGGCGGCGGCTCGCAGTGCCCCGATCCGTTTTATGCCCTCAAGCATCAGCACAAATGGAATCACAGTGGAGACGACTGCGATTAACACAAACAAACCGTACACATCAAGCGAATATGCTGCCATTGGCGTATTCATGCCGACCGCCGCCTTTATGCCTGTGTAAAGCATCATGGCCGCTCCGGCTGCTGTCATCCCATATGCATTGAGACGGATGCCGCCGATTTGATGGACGAGATGCCCAGAAAGGACAAGAAAACCAGCATAGACGGCCGAGGACAACAAAATAAATACAGCTCCAATCCTATTCGTCTGAAAAAGCTCAGCATTCCAGCCGCCCAGCGCAAGGAAAAGACCGAACATGACCGCCAGCACTGCGAAAAGGTCCTGAATTGAACCCATTTTCCGGTCACGACACGCGGTGAATCCGAATACAAACAACGGATAGCTCATCAGCAATATACGTTCAACCATTGCGGATACATGGTTCAGCCCGATAAAATCAAGCAAGGGAGACAGAAAAAAACAAAACACTCCCGCGACACACGCTCTCCATCGGTCTCCTTTTTTCATACCGTCTGGCATTGGAGGACGGTATAACCAAAAAATCAGCCAAAACAGCGGAACAGCAAACAGCTGCCTGTATAACAATACCGCGTCTGGCTCAGCACCCATTTCATATCCCCATTTAATCCAAATCGATTTAGACGCAAAACAGGCCGTTCCGATCAGCAAAAAAACCGTACCTGCTGCGGCTTTGTGAATCTTACTCTGCTCTTCTACTCTCATCTCAGCTCAGCTTTTCTCCTTTACTTGTTCAAATGCTTTTGTATAAAATGCAGAAGCGTATTTCCTTGAGCAGTCAGAATAACACCCTTCCCGCCGCATGCGGGACAAGGTTTCCCTTCGCTTTCTCCTGTTCTATCACATTCAGGACACGCGACCTCTAAATCATCAGTTGCTATGACCATTTGAATTCTCCTTTCCTATTGATCTGTTATGCACCACCAGCCATCATCCATTGGCCGTCACCTCCTTTAAGAAACACAAAAAACCCCCGTCCTATACAAAGGACGAGGGTCTCGCGGTACCACCTTTATTAACAGCTATACAGCTGTTCACTCTCAGTACAGAAAACATCCGTTTCGATACTCCTCTCTTGGTAACGGGGAGAGAATCCCGGCTTCGCCTACTATCCGTTCAGCAAAGCAATTCAGAAGCCCATTCGGCATCAGGGGAGGGCCGGTTCACACCTGCCACCGACTCTCTGAACCTCCACACTGCTGCGTACTTACTCTTCCTCACGATTGTTGATCCGTTCTTTTGTTAGTAAAAATTATAATACTCGGTTCATTTAAAGAAGTCAATTCTTAATCCGATTTTACGCCAAGTGCTTCCAGCGCCATTTTGATGTGCCCCTCCTGCTGTGTCTGCAGAGCAAACTTGGCAACTTCCAGCGGGTATGCCGCCTGCATCTCTGAGATGTGTTCCTGCATTTTCGCCCATATGCGGCCGCCTGCTCGATCATAGTATTCAAGCAAACGGGCGGTTTCCTCTTCCCCGAACAGCATTTGAAAAAAGATAAAATCTTTTGCGGGATCGGCGACTTTGGCTTCTGTCCAATCCAGAAGACCTGTTACATGTTCGTTTTGGCCAATCAAAATATGCGGCGGGTGGAGATCGCCGTGTATCAGCGCGGAGAAACCCGGCCAGTATGCATCATCATTTATCCACGTTTGCCATCTTTCCCACAGCTGCTTAGATACGCCTAGCTTATTCTTTACATCAACCATCGATTCAGCTGTCATTTTCCTGAAATTCTCTGGCATAATCACTTCTATTCCGGATTGGCCGGCAGATGTTTGATCCATGCCATGTAATTCTGCCAGTATCTCGGCAAGTGTATGAACAAAGCCGTCTGATGGCGGCTGATGATTCATATTCCATACATACTGTTTCTGTTCCAAATCAATCCCAGCGGCTGGCGTTCCTTCCAACATTGGGTAAGCGATCAATTCCGGTGTGTGAATGTTCCAATCCGGCACATCAGCTGTAAGATTCGCGCGGAGAAAGGCAAGCGTTCTGCCTTCTGAAGCTGCTCTATCCACAACATCACTTCGCCGCGGTTTTCGCAGCACCCATGACATACCTGTATCGTCCTCGGCAAATACAACTTGAAAATCCATTCCAGTCTCATTCAATTGCGCGTTTTCGGAGTGAACCGCCAAACCTTGGTTACGTGCGAGTCCGACAATTTCAGTGATAAGCTTTTTCTCGTTCTGGTTTGTCATCTCTTTTCCCCTTTCTCATACTCTGCCTGTCGTAGAGTGAAGGGATGTTTTGAAGGCACAAAAAAGAGGGCAGCATCGCCTCCCTCTTTTTTTGACAATATAAGGGCTCATACATAGGCAGATTCATCCCGATTCTCTGCACTCAGGCGAGAGTCGCTCACTATTGAATTCGTGTCAATCGGAATCTAATGAATGCCATGTCGGAACCCCTCCGTTCTTTGATGCTGATTATCATTTTACATCATATTCCAATTTCAATCTGCTAGAACAATAAATCAAGTCACTGGGGCAGGATTAAACAAGCACAAATCATTATGAAGGCCCCAACGGTCCGCCCACGTTTGTTTGCGGCCGCTTGCCACATCCAAAATCGTCCTGAATATCTCCCAGCCTACGTCTTCAATACTTGCCTCACCTGTCGCGATTCGCCCGGCATTAATATCGATTAAATCCGCCCAATGCTCTGATAATGAATGCCGTGTCGATACTTTCAGCACCGGGGCAGCGGCCAGGCCGTACGGTGTTCCCCTTCCTGTCGTAAAAACCTGCAGATTCATGCCTGCCGCCAGCTGAAGGGTACCGCACACGAAATCGCTTGCCGGTGTCGCCGCGAACAGCAGGCCTTTTTGCTCCGCCTTTTCACCTGGGCCGAGCACGCCGGAGATGGGGCTTGTGCCTGATTTCGCTACCGAGCCTAACGCTTTTTCCACCACATTGGATAACCCGCCTTTTTTATTGCCTGGTGACGGGTTCGCGCTTCGGTCCGCTTCCCCCCGCCGGAGATAGCTGTCATACCACTTCATCTCTTCGATCAGCGAATGTCCGACCTCTTCACTCACAGCCCGCGGCGTTAATAAATGAATCGCATCCCGCACCTCTGTCACTTCAGAAAATAAAACCGTCGCACCTGCGCGAACCAATAAATCAGCTGCATACCCCACCGCAGGGTTTGCCGTCACGCCTGAAAACGCATCACTGCCGCCGCATTGCAGACCAATGACAAGATCAGAAACAGGGCAGGTCACACGGGTTCTGCTGTTCAACCTGATTAACCGTTCCTCCGCCATTTCCAAAATGGATTGAATCATTGCCGCAAAACCTTGGTGATCCTGAAGTGATAGAATGTCATCCTGATTCTCAGAGGCAATTCTTGTCGGGAGGAGCTTTTCACATCCTAATCCGATCACCATCACTTCTCCGCCAAAGTTCGGATGCTTCGCCAGATTTTGAATCGTGCGAATCGGAATGATGGCATCCGGCGCATTGATCGCCACACCGCATCCATATTGATGATGCAGCGGTACAACATCATCGACATTTGGATATTTCGGCAGCAGCTCTTCTTTTATCCGTTTGACTGCATAATCCAAAACGCCAACGACACATTGAACACTTGTGGTGATACCGAGGATATTTTTCGTCCCCGCACTACCGTCCGCATTTCGATACCCTTCAAACGTGTAGCCTTCAAGAGGCGGCAGCGATTTGGGCACTCTGTTTGCGAGAGGAAGATCGTCTAAAGCCGGAGGAGCGGGCATTCTTAGGAGGGCTTCCCTTATCCAGCTCCCGCGTTTGATCGTCTCATCGGCAAATCCGATCACCTCCCCGTAACGCACGATTTCATCTCCTTGATTCAGGTCGGTTAAGGCCACCTTATGGCCTTGAGGGACATCCTCTTTAAGTACGAGCCCGCATGAAAAAACAGTGCCCTTTGGCAGTCCTCCGTCATTAACAATAATCGCCGTGTTATCTTTTTCATTCACTTTGATGTAAAGGGGCGCTTGGTTTTGCCTGAGGTTCATCGCCATATAAAAATCACTCCTCATATCATAGTAAGCGTTTTCTAAATCGGTTCAAAAAAACCGCAGCTCTTTCGGTTCAACTGCGGCTTCTCTACAATTATTTCTCATCCATGCCCTTCAGAATTTTGTCACGGACAAATTTCAGATGCTCATACATGTGGTAATGCGCTTTGTAAGGGTCTCTTTTGGCAAGAGCGTCGTAGATTTTTTTATGATATTCGACCGTTATATCCCTCTCCCTGTACGGAATCTGGCTGTCAATTTTCGCATGGGTGATCAGCAGGGATTGAATCATCCCTTCGACAACGGGATTATTGGCACTTAACGCAATAATTCGATGGAATTCTTTATCTGCTTCACCATAAAGATTGTCAGTGCTGTTGGCGATGTCGTCGATTGTCTTCTGCAAACGCTGAAGCTCATCCTCATTGATTTTTTCCGCGGCAATCGTCACAAGTCCGAGTTCTAACGCCATCCGCGCTTCAATGATAGCCGGAAGATTATCAGTGGCCAAGGCAAGCATGACGGAAAATGGCTGCATGCCGATTTTATCGTTGAAATACGTGCCGCCGCGGGTTTTTCTCGTAATGACGCCTAGTGTTTCAAGTGAACTCAGCGCCTCCCGAAGCACCGGCCTGCTGACATGCAAAATGTCCATCAGTTCCATTTCTGTCGGCAATTTGTCTCCGGCCTTTAACTGTCCGCTCGACAATAAATGGACAATCCGTTCAATGACCTGCTTGGCTAATGTTTTCCGATTGACTGTATCGACTTTCAGATCTTCTAAACCTTCGTACACGAACAACTCTCCCTTCAGTTGTTCAATTGTAAGACAAAATAGTTGATATGACAATATTTACAATCAAACTTATCTCACAAGACACGGGCGTTTCCGGTCGAACTCCCAGTTGCTGATCAGAAACTGCATAGGGACCGCATCATTCCGCGCGCCTAAATTCATTTTTCGATAGAGTTCATGGGCTTTTTCCACTTGTTCCATATCAATGTCAATACCAAGACCGGGCTTATTCGGCACCTTGACACAACCCTCAGAAATCTCAAAAGGCTGTTTCGTTAAACGCTGCCCGTCCTGCCAGATCCAATGGGTATCAATCGCCGTGATGCGTCCCGGAGCCGCTGCTGCCACATGGGTAAACATCGCAAGGGAGATATCAAAGTGGTTGTTGGAGTGGGAGCCCCATGTCAAACCCCAATCATGGCACATTTGCGCAACCCGCACCGAACCCTGCATCGTCCAGAAATGAGGATCAGCCAGCGGAATATCCACCGCATGAAGCTGGATCGCGTGACCCATTTCCCGCCAGTCGGTCGCAATCATATTTGTCGCAGTTGGAAGGCCTGTCGCGCGGCGGAATTCAGCCATTACTTCTCGGGCGGAGTAGCCGTTCTCATCCCCGCACGGATCTTCCGCATACGCGAGCACATCATGCTTACCTTTGCATAATGCAATAGCTTCCTCTAATGACCATGCCCCGTTCGGATCAAGAGTGATCCTTGCCTCCGGAAAACGTTTCGCTAATGCGGTGACAGCTTCGATTTCATCCTCTCCCCGCAGCACCCCGCCTTTCAGCTTAAAATCCTGAAAGCCGTAGCGCTCCTGCGCGGATTCAGCAAGACGTACAATGGCCTCTGGGGTCAGTGCTTCCTCATGGCGGAGACGGAACCACCCACAATCTGACTGCTCATCGCTTTGATACGGCAGGGTCGTCTGCTTTCGATCGCCGATGTAAAAGAGGTAGCCGAGCATTTTCACTTCATCACGCTGCTTCCCTTCGCCAAGCAAAGCCGCGACCGGTTCCTGAAGAAACTTTCCAAGCAAATCTAACAAAGCCGCTTCCAGCGCTGTGACGGCATGTACCGTGGTGCGCAAGTCAAACGTCTGTATGCCGCGTCCTCCCCTGTCCTGATCGGCAAACTGCTTTCTGACCGTTTGCAATATCGACTGGTACGCACCAATGGATTTTCCGACAACAAGCGGCTCTGCCAGCTCGAGTGTGCGGCGTATCTGTTCTCCGCCAGGCACCTCGCCGACACCCTGATTTCCGCTGCTGTCAGTTAAGATCACGATATTCCGGGTGAAAAATGGGCTATGCGCGCCGCTCAGATTCAGCAGCATGCTGTCATGTCCCGCAACAGGGATCACCTTCATCTCACAAATTGAGGGAATATTCGATCTCTTTTCTTTTTGAACCTGCTCTTGTATTGGTGAACTCATCTATTTTCCTCCTCTTATAAAGCGCTTTCATAAATGTTAGACAGGCAGTGATTGATCAGGGTCCTGCTCTTGTTTCTTTAACACGACCCGTTTGATCGGCCCGACCAGCAGCAAATAGCTAAGGATCGCCGCAACCGCGTTAGCGCCGACAAACACGAGCGCGCCATTAAAAGATCCTGTGGCATTCACGATGTAGCCGATAATAATCGGTGTTGTAATCGAGGCAATATTTCCGAACGTGTTGAACAAACCGCCGCTTAACCCTGCACACTCTTTCGGAGACGTGTCCGACACGACAGCCCATCCCAATGCGCCGAAGCCTTTTCCGAAAAACGCAAGTGACATAATGACAACGACGAGCCACGCTGAATCCGTGTAGTTGCAGATGATCATACTGCAAGACAGCAGCATGCCGACAATGATCGGCGCTTTTCTTGCAAAGGTCAGCGAACGGCCTTTTTTGAGTAAAATGTCTGACACAATGCCCCCAAGCACGCCGCCGGCAAATCCGCACAGCGCCGGAAGAGAAGCGACAAACCCAGCTTCAAGAATAGACATGCCGCGGGCCTGAACCAAATATACCGGAAACCATGTGAGAAAGAAATAGGTGAGAGTCGTAATGCAATATTGCGCGATGTACACGCCAATCAGCATGCGGTTCGTTAACAGCTGCTTGATATACGGCCAGTTCGATTCTGTTTCTTTCTTGCTTTTGTTGTCATCCATGGAAATCAGCCCGCCGCCCTGTTCGATGTACGCAAGCTCGGCTTCATTGACCTTTGGATGTTTTTTCGGTTCATACACCGTTTTCAGCCAGATAACAGCCAGAAGAATACCCGCGGCACCCATGACAACAAAGACAGAATGCCAGCCGAAAGAGTGGGTGAGCCAGCCCATTAAAGGAGAAAAAATGACGATTGCGAAGTATTGAGCTGAATTAAAAAAGGCTGAAGCTGTCCCGCGCTCGGAGCTTGGGAACCATGAGGCAACAACTCTGCCGTTTCCGGGAAATGAAGGCGCTTCGGACAAGCCGACCAGAAAACGCAGTGCAAACAGCAGGATAATCGCTGTGCCGGCGGAGAAAAAACCAATCGCCCCTTGCAGCAGCGTAAAAAACGACCAGAAAAAGATGCTTAACGCAATGACAGTCTTTGAACCAAACCGGTCCAGCAGCCAGCCGCCCGGAAGCTGCCCGATGACATAGGCCCAGCCAAAAGCAGAAAAGACATATCCCATGGCGACCGAGTCCAATCCCAAATCATGCTGGACGGAATCTCCGGTGATGGAAAGCGTCGCCCGATCCGCGTAGTTAATAGAGGTCACAAGAAACAGCATAAACACGATGAACCAGCGCACAGACGTTTTTTTGTCCGCCGGCGAAACATTCGCATAGTCTTTTTTCATAGTATCTTCTCCTTTTCAAAGTAGAGAATCATATGCTGGTTGTGATAAAGCTGGGAAAGAGACGTCCGCCTCTTTCCAGCATCATTACGGCTTCACAAAAACGGTTTTGATCGCCGTGAAAAAGTCTTTCGCTGCCTCACCCTGTTCGCGGGAGTGCGAGCTCGACTGCTTCATGCCGCCAAAAGGCGCCTGAAGCTCAACACCCGCGCTTTCCGCGTTAATCCGGACAAGCCCGGCGTCAATTTCATCAACGAATGAAAGCATTCGGCCGATGTTTTGCGTGAAAATGGATGCGCTTAAGCCGAACTTCACATCATTGGCGATGTCCAGTGCCTCCTCCATCGAGTCAACCTTGATCAGGGCGATCACCGGACCGAAAATTTCTTCTTGGGCAATCGTCATCTCAGATGTCACATTGTCAAAAATGGCAGGCTGAACATAATAGCCGTTTTGATACTTTCCGTCCTCCAGCTTTTCTCCTCCAATCAAAAGGGAAGCGCCCTCCTGTTTGCCTTTCTCAATGTACGACAGGCAGTTATCCAGCTGATTCTTGCTGGCAATTGGCCCCATCCAGACATCCTCTTTTAAGCTATCTCCGATCTTAATATCCTTTGTGCGCTGGAGCAGTTTTTCTTTAAAACGGTCGTAAATTCCACTTTGCACGATGACGCGGCTTGTCGCAGTGCACTTCTGGCCGGTTGAACGGAAGGCACCCGTAATAACAGCCTCTGCTGCAGCTTCAAGGTCAGCGTCATCAGCTACGATGACTGGATTTTTTCCGCCCATTTCCAGCTGATATTTGGCTCCTCTCGCTAAAGCGGCTTGCCCAATGATTTTCCCGACTTGATTTGAACCGGTAAACGTAATGGCGTTTACACCTTCATGCTCAGCAAGTCCCTGCCCGACAACAGAACCCGGGCCTGTCACCAAATTGATGACTCCTGCCGGGAGCCCCGCTTCTTCAAAGCAGGCAATGATCTTCGCGCATGTAACGGCTGTTTCAGTCGCCGGTTTGATGACAACGGTATTGCCGTACACCAATGCCGGGGCCATTTTCCAAATCGGAATCGCCACCGGGAAATTCCACGGAGAAATCACGCCAACCACACCGAGCGGAACACGGGTGGTGAACATGAGCGCATCTTTGTCAGTAGATGGAATGACGTCACCCGTTTTGCGCATGCCCTCTCCGGCGTAATAGCGCAGAATCGCAATTCCGCGAGCTGTTTCCCCTTTCGCTTCCGGCAGTGTTTTTCCCATCTCACGCGTCGCGCAGGCGGCGATTTCCTCCAAGCGCTGCTCCATAATATCCGCCGTTTTGTATAAGTATTGGCCCCGCTCGGCACCCGTCAGCTTTCTCCAAGCCGTTTTGGCTTCATTGGCGGCGGCGACTGCCCGTTCCACATCATCAGCTGTTGAATTCTGTACATAGCCGACAATATCATTCACATCCGCAGGGTTTTCGACCTTGACCATATCGCCTGATTGAGACTTAACCCACTCTCCATTAATAAAGTTGAGATACGTGTTTTGTTCCGTGATCACAGACATGCCCATTGCCCCTTTCATATTTTTTCTGTTCATCAAACCGTCGCGGCTTTTTTCGGAAAACGGTCTGCCGCCTGCTTCAAAATCGCTTCCAATTGCTGATAATGATCTTTTTCAACTGGGCCGACAGGCGGTCTGGCTGTGTTTCTCACATTCAATCCCATGATCTCCATGCCCGCTTTAATCAAAGATACGGCATATCCTTTTCGTTGTTTGCGAATGTCGTTGATCGGAAGAATCACATGCTGATAGAGCTCCTTCACCAGCTCGTCATCTCCGTTCTTCAATGCATCATAGAACATCCGGGAAATATGCGGGATATAATTTGAAATCGCTGAAGAATAGGAGTGAAACCCGATCGGCAGGTAAGCCGGCATCGTCACTTCAGCCATCGGCATTCCGTTAAGCCATCCTAAACGGTCGCCGAGCGTATAGACGAGGTTAATATTCAAATCCATATTCCCCACCCCGTCCTTCACACCGACAAGCTGTTCAAACTCGGTCAGCCGCTTGATCTGTTCAACAGAGAGAACGGCATTATCGCGCTGATACAGAATCGCATTCAGATCGGTGCTTTCAATAATCGTTTTCGCATACTGATACAGCCCCTCCTGTTCGCCATGCACCAAATACGGAGGCAGGATCAAGTAGCCGTCGGCGCCTTTTTTCTCCGACAGCTGCGCCCATTCAAGCGCTGTGCTGAGGTTGCCGCCCACCCCCGTGTAAACCGGCACCTTTCCTCCGGCTGCAGAGATTGCGACTTCCACCATTTGCTCGTATTCTTTCTGGCTGAGAGATTGAAATTCACCAGACCCGCAAGCGATAAAAATCGCTTCCAAGCCTTCTTCCAGCAAAAACTCGATATTTTGAAAAAGAGCTTCTTCCTCCAGTTTTCCTTGTGTGTTAAAAGGTGCAACCGGAAAACCTAAAATTCCAGCGGGTGCTTTTCTAATACGGCTCATCAACATAACCTCCTGTTATTTGTGTATACAGCCCCTGACTGAAAGCGCTTTTATTGTTTTTTGGTTTCACATCCGCTCCTTCCCTCCATCCTTTTGTTTAATTGTAAGACAAATAAACAATAAGTCAATAACTTTATTTTCTGATATTTTATAAAAAAACAGGAAATCGCTGTCCCGCCGTGGTTCCGGCACAACAAAAAAACAGCCGGAACAGCCGGCTGTTTTGGGTTACATCCTTCTTTGTTTCATCGTCTCGTGCAAAAGCTTCGCTTCCAAAAAGAACACGTGGATGAATTTTTTCATATTTACTCTTGCAGGGGCGAGAGGTTTTGCATCCTTGGATTGGAGTTCTTTCATTTTCAGGCTGACAACCGGAAAATCAAAGAATTTCGATGCATAGGTTTCAAATTTCGGATTAGAAAAATCAGTTGTGCCCAATGAAGCAAAATGGTGCAGTGAATGGATAATCGCTCTGCGGATGCGCTGCTCCGAGGCTTTCATTTCTCGATTGACTTCCGTTTCGGATGCCCCTGCCCCCAGCTTCCGTTCCGCTACTTGGGTGAAGATCTGTTTGAGCGAAGGGATATGTTTTTCGTACGGCTCAGATTGCTCATGTTCTGCTAAATACTGTAGCACCGCCATGAGATCATGTGCGCCGCCTTCCCCCATCATGCCCAGCTCAGACAACAGGAATGTTCCTGCTTCTTTTAAGCCGCTGTCACTTTGCTGCTGAGGACGCGCTTTCTGTTCAGTTCGATTGACAAGCCGGCTTAGAGAGTGCTGAATAGCCCCAATCGATTGCTCAAGCTCGATCCGCTCCTTCACCTTTTGAAGGACCGTGACAATTTCAATGCGGTTAATTGGCTTATGGATAAAATATTCGATGCCGAGCGAGTACGCTTCCCCGACCATTTCCTTCGCTTCCACTTGAGAGATCATCACGATTTTGCCGGAGTACGTATGCTGGAGCTGGCGAATCGTCTCAATGCCGTCTCTTCCGGGCATTAACAGATCGATTAATAAAATATCAATCTGCTTGAAATGCAGCAAATGCCCTTCTACCTGGCTCCCGTCGTCCGCTTCACCAACAGCTTCCCCGAGATCCTCATCTTCAATGATCTGCCTTAAAATTGACCGTACTGCACGGTCATCATCAGCGATAAAAAAACGCATAGCTTTCGGTTCATCCTTTCTGAATCAAATGCCGGACAGGCAGCCTGATGGCAAACACCACTCCCCGCTGCTGATTATCAAACGTAATATCCCCATCTAGTTCAGTCACTATTTCCTTCACGTAGGAAAGTCCGATTCCCGTAGAAGGCGTGCCAAATTCGTCATATTTTGAAGTAAAGCCCGGGTCAAACACTATGTCTCCTATTTTTTCAGAAATACCGGGACCATTGTCTTCCACCTGGAATTCTACCATACTCTCATTTGGCCTACGGAGCCTCAGGCTGATCATCCCCTCTTCTCCCATGGCCTCTACCGCATTTGCCGTTAGATTATTAATGATCGAAAGCACGATAAATACGTGATATTCGTCATGTTCTCCCTCTATCGAGCAGTGAAAATCAATCTGCTTTTCCAGTGCTTCAGCGTACTTTTCATTCATTCGAATCACAAGCTGCAGCAAATCAGAAGCCCTCATATAATCTCTTAAGCTCTCATTAGAAATCAGTTTTGAAAGCCCTGCGAATATCCGCTGGTTGTCCTTTTTCACTTCATGAATTTCTCCGGCCAGCCTCAGGATTCTTCCGCTGAGCTGATCATCCTCGCCCTTCACTTCCCGATAGAGCTGATACGAATCGTTCGTCACTTTCTCTGTCGTTTTCAATGTCTTTTTTAAATGCACCGTTTCTTCATATAAATTGGAAACGATCATCAGCATGTGCTCATGCTGTTGTCTTGTCTGTTTTTCTCTAGACTGCGTTTCATACAGCTTCAGCACAGTATAAAAGCTCATGACGATAAATGTGTGAGAAATCGCAATCACTGCGATATCCGTGATTTTCTCAGGCGTGACAACCGTATGAAAAATGAGAAACTGCACAGCCAGCTCGACACAATCTGACACAATTTCAATCATAAAGCCGATAAAACCGAGCATAACCGGCCGCTCGCGGAAACGATTAGCCTTTAATACGGAAAACAGACAGTCGTAAGTCATATAAAAGAAAAAGCCAGACGCTTGGTCATACAGAATCGGAGTCAGTCCACTGTGTCCCCCGCCCCATAATTCCAGCAAGACGCGAAAGACGAAAACAGCCGCTCCAGTCAGAAAACCCGGCAGCACAGCGGGCACATGCCGCAGCAACGATAAAAAGAAGAAAAAAACCGGTGCGCCAAAGCTGACCCGGAATTCTTCATTGAGGGGATAAAATTTCAGTTCACCGGCCAGCGGCACCGTAATCAGCATGAGAGCCAGTATATATCCGTCTTTTTCAAAGAAACGTTCCAGTTTTATGATGATCACATCCTCGCTTCTATTTTGGGGAAATGGCAGAAAACCTGCAAATTTCTTTTGACCCAGAACATGAGGTTTTTATAAATCTTACGGCTTATTTTCAAAATGTTTTTGTCGTATTTTGTATGATTCTGTAGTCGCCATTATACAGTAAATATACCTTCCGCTTTTATGAAAGCGTTTAATGCCCCTTCAGCCTTCGTTTTGATAAACCTCAGTCCTTAAAGAAGAAAAACAGTGAGGAGGAATTTGATGAAAGAATTGATAAAAGAGCCCCAAATAGAAATAGATCCGGCGTCTCAACTGCATGATTGGGTGGAGCACTATCGCCCCTTTGCCGCCAATGGACAAAGTGCAAACTATATCCCCGCTTTAGGAAAAGTCAATGACTCACAGCTTGGCATTTGTATATTGGAGCCTGACGGAACGATGATACATGCCGGCGATTGGAACGTCCCTTTTACCCTGCAAAGCATTTCAAAAGTGATCAGCTTTATCGCCGCCTGCATGAGCCGCGGCATTCCCTATGTGCTGGACCGTGTAGATGTCGAGCCGACAGGTGACGCCTTTAATTCAATCATTCGGCTCGAAATCAACAAGCCGGGAAAGCCGTTTAACCCTATGATCAACGCGGGTGCCCTCACCATCGCTTCGATTCTTCCCGGAGAATCGGCATACGAAAAGCTCGAGTTTCTTTACTCGGTGATGGAAACCTTGATAGGAAAACGGCCGCGAATTCATGAGGAAGTGTTCCGTTCTGAATGGGAAACCGCCCACCGCAACAGAGCGCTGGCCTACTATTTAAAAGAAACAAACTTTTTAGAAGCTGAAGTAGAAGAAACACTTGAGGTGTACTTGAAGCAATGCGCTATGGAGAGCACCACTGAAGACATTGCATTGATCGGCATGATCCTTGCCCATGACGGCTATCATCCGATTCGCCGTCAGCAAGTGATTCCAAAGGACGTGGCAAAGTTGGCCAAGGCGTTAATGCTGACGTGCGGCATGTACAACGCTTCAGGCAAATATGCGGCGTTTGTCGGCGTGCCGGCCAAAAGCGGCGTCTCCGGCGGCATCATGGCTCTCGTTCCTCCAAGTGCCAGAAGAGAACAGCCTTTTCAATCTGGATGCGGTATCGGCATTTACGGGCCTGCCATTGACGAATACGGCAACAGCCTCACTGGTGGTATGCTGCTGAAGCATATGGCGCAGGAGTGGGAGCTCAGCATTTTTTAAACATAAAAAAGAGGTGATTGTATGCAGCAAATCCTGGAACATATCGTCGGTATCGCAAATGATCTTTTATGGTCAAAGCTATTAATTGTATTGCTCCTTTCTCTGGGAATTTATTTTACGTTCAGGCTTAAATTTTTACAGGTTCGCATGCTGAAAGAAATGGTGAGAGTGTTAAGAGAAGGTGCTGCTTCCCGGTCGAAAAACACCATTTCTCCGTTTCAAGCCTTTTGCATCAGCATGGCGGCCCGTGTCGGAACGGGAAATATTACGGGCATTGCCATCGCCATTGCACTCGGCGGGCCAGGTGCAATCTTCTGGATGTGGATTATCGCCATTATCGGATCAGCATCAAGCTTTGTGGAAAGCACACTGGCACAGATTTATAAAGTAAAAGATGCAAACGGCTTCCGCGGCGGGCCGGCTTATTATATGGAAAAAGGGCTGAACAAAAGGTGGATGGGCGCGCTTTTCGCTGTGTTAATTACCTTGTCGTTCGGTATTGTCTTTAACTCGGTCCAATCAAATACAGTCAGTCTCGCCTTTGAAAATGCGTTCGGTACAAACCGCCTGACTCTGGGACTCATTTTAATTGCTGTGTTCGGCACGATTATTTTCGGCGGTGTAAAGCGCATTGCGAAGCTGGCTGAATCCATTGTCGTCGTATTGGCTGTCCTGTATATCGGAGTTGCGTTTTTCGTGATTTTCACCAACATTACGCAGCTGCCGGACGTGATTGCACTTATCGTGAAAAATGCATTTGGTGTTGACCAGGCCGCCGGCGGCGCTTTGGGTGCAGCGTTAATGCAGGGTGTCAGACGTGGAATCTTTTCAAACGAAGCAGGAATGGGAAGCGCACCGAATGCCGCTGCCACCGCAACGACAAGCCATCCTGTCAAACAGGGACTGATTCAAGCGCTTGGTGTGCTGTCAGATACACTAGTCATTTGTACAAGCACCGCCTTTATCATCCTGTTTTCGGATGCCTACCATACTCCGGGACTAAGCGGAATCGCGTTGACACAAGCCTCTCTCAGCTCCCATGTCGGATCGTGGGCATCAGGCTTTCTCGCTATTCTGATTTTGTTATTCGGATTCTGTGCTTTAATCGGAAACTATTACTATGGCGAAACCAATATCGGCTTTTTGAACAAAAGCAAAAAACTAATTTTTATCTACCGTATCGGCGTACTGGCTATGATTGTGTTTGGCTGTGTTGCCAAAGTCCAGCTCGTCTGGGATCTGGCTGATTTGTTCATGGGCTTGATGGTCGTCGTGAATTTAATTGCGATTTTCTTATTATCAAAGGTCGTTTTTGCGGCACTGCAAGACTATACACGCCAGAAAAAAGCAGGCAAAGATCCGGTTTTTTATAAAAGTGTGCTCAAAAACCACAATGGCATTGAATGCTGGCCGCTTTCTGAGACACAGACTGACACACACAACAAACAAATATCGTAAAAAAAGGGTGTTCAGACATACGGGCTGAGCACCTTTCCCTTTTGCGTTTATTGACAAACACGTAAGCCTCCATTACGATTTTCATATCTTTTTCAAAAAAATCTGAAAGAAGGCATCGGTACATTCTATGAATCCTATCCAACACATACTAGATACATACCCGCTTATTGTGCTAGACGGCGCCATGGCGACCGAGCTGGAACGCAAGGGCTGTGATTTGAACGACAGTCTTTGGTCGGCAAAAATCCTGATGGAAGAGCCAGACCTGATTAAACAAGTTCATACTGATTATTTCGCGGCAGGCGCTGACTGTGCGATCACCGCCAGCTACCAGTCTACGTTTGAAGGCTTTGCCGCACGCGGGCTGAGCGAAGCGAAAGCACGCCGGCTCATCGAGATGTCCGTCAGCATCGCAGCTGAAGCACGTGATGAATTTTGGGCACTTGAAGAGAACCGTCTGAATCGGCCAAAACCAATCATTGCGGCTTCTATAGGCCCTTATGGCGCATATCTTGCAGACGGGTCTGAGTATCGCGGTCACTACGGAATCTCAGAGGATGAACTTGTTGAATTTCATCGCCCCCGCATGAAAGCGCTGATCGAAGCCGGAGCTGATGTTTTGGCATGCGAGACGATTCCGTGTCTGACCGAAGCAAAAGCGATTGTGCGGCTGTTGAAGGAATTTCCTGAAACGTATGCGTGGATCAGCTTCAGTGCCAAAGACGGCCTGCATATCAGTGACGGAACACCTGCCGCTGGCTGCGCGTCATGGCTCGATGAGCACCGCCAAATTGCAGCGCTCGGTATCAACTGCACACCGCTTCAGCATATCCCTTCTTTAATAGAAGAGTTAAAAAAGCACACATCAAAACCGATCATCGCCTACCCGAATTCTGGCGAGCAATATGATCCGGAGACAAAAACGTGGAACGGCGCAGCATGCGCAGAACCTTACGGACAAAGCGCCCGCATGTGGCATGAAAAAGGCGCGAAGCTGATTGGCGGCTGCTGTCGGACAAAACCTGAAGATATCAAAGAAATTGCGGCTTGGGCGCGCTCTTTAAAAACAACTTGACTTATCGGAATTGTTTGTATATTCTATCTAAAAGCCGGTTCGCCGGAGTCTCGTGTCACTCGCTGACATGAGATTTTTTATTAGGAAGGAAATAAATTGCCGATAGAAAGTTGGAAAAAGATGAAATCTGCTCACAACAAGAATGAGACAAACTTTCAGAGAAGTATGAAAAGCCGGCACCTCTTTATGCTTTCCTTAGGGGGTGTCATCGGAACCGGGCTGTTTTTAAGCTCTGGCTATACCATTCAGCAGGCAGGCCCGGCGGGAACGATACTCGCTTACTTAGTCGGCGCCGGAATCGTCTATTTGGTCATGCTGTGCCTCGGTGAGCTGTCAGTGGCCATGCCTGTCACGGGCGCCTTTCACACCTATGCAGCCAAATACATAGGTCCGGGCACAGGGTTTACGGTCGCTTGGCTGTACTGGCTGACATGGACCGTGGCATTGGGATCAGAATTCACTGCAGCCGGCCTGTTAATGCAGCGCTGGTTCCCCCATACGTCTGTTTGGATGTGGAGTGCCATCTTCGCGCTGTTCATTTTCTTGCTGAACGCATTTTCAGTCAAGTTTTTCGCTGAATCAGAATTTTGGTTTTCCAGCATTAAAGTATTAGCCATTATATTGTTTATTCTTTTAGGCGGCTCTGCCATGTTCGGCATCATCCCGATTCAAGGCGGAGAAGCCGCTCCGATGCTGTCCAACTTCACAGCGGAAGGCGGGCTCTTTCCAAATGGATTTGTCCCGATTTTGATGACAATGCTGTCCGTCAATTTTGCCTTCTCGGGAACTGAACTGATCGGAATCGCAGCCGGAGAAAGCGTTGATCCCGACAAGACGATACCAAAAGCGATTAAAACAACGGTCTGGCGTCTTTCACTCTTTTTTGTCGGAACGATTTTTGTGCTGTCAGGGCTGATTCCGATTCAAGATGCAGGCGTTATCAAAAGCCCGTTTGTCGCTGTCTTTGACAGAGTCGGTGTCCCGTATGCAGCCGATATCATGAACTTTGTCATCCTAACAGCGATCCTGTCAGCTGCTAATTCCGGTCTTTACGCTTCTTCCCGGATGCTGTGGTCTTTATCAAAAGAAAAAACGCTTCATCCGACATTTGCAAAGCTGACGTCAAAAGGAACCCCGTTTAACGCGCTGGTATTCAGTATGATCGGCGGCATTCTGTCATTGCTATCCAGCGTAATCGCGCCAGACACTGTATACGTTGTGCTCGTGTCGATTTCCGGTTTTGCTGTCGTTGTCGTGTGGATGGGAATCGCCGCTTCTCAATTCATGTTCAGAAAACGTTATGTCGAAGCGGGAAACAAGGTCGCCGATTTGACATACCGGACCCCTTTGTATCCGTTCGTGCCGATTGCCGCGTTCCTGTTATGCCTGGCTTCCGTCATCGGCATAGCCTTTGATCCGAATCAAAGAATCGCACTGTATTGCGGCATTCCGTTTATGGCCATCTGTTATGCAGTGTATTATGCGAAAAACCGCAAAAGCCAGCCGACTGCTGATATCACTCATTCAAAATAAAAAGAACCTGCCTCCGAGCAGGTTCTTTTTCGATCTTCAAACTTCCACCGTCCAGTTGAACGGCCCTTTTACTTTACCAAGCTGAATATTTGTTATCGTTTCATACAGCTTTTTCGAGATATCCCCGATTTGCCCGTCGCCTACAATCACCATTTTTCCATGAATATTGAGTTCACCGACAGGCGTAACGACTGCTGCCGTGCCCGTGCCGAAGACCTCTGTCAATTCCCCGCGTGCAGAAGCCGCATAAATCTCATCAATTGAAACTCTCTCTTCTCGTACCGGAATGCCCCAGCTGCGAATCAGTTCAATCGCAGACGCACGTGTAACTCCGCTTAAAATACTTCCGCTTAAAGCCGGTGTGACAGCTTCACCGTTAATGACGAAAAAGATGTTCATGCTCCCTACTTCTTCCACGTATTTCTTTTCAATGGCGTCCAGCCACAGCACCTGGTCATAGCCCAGCTCATTCGCTTTCCGCTGCGCCTGAAGGCTGGCCGCGTAATTTCCGGACGTTTTTGCACTTCCGACTCCGCCGTTCACCGCCCGCACGTACTCATCTTCGACGTAGATTCTAACCGGCTTCAGCTGATCGCCATAGTAGGAGCCGACAGGAGAAAGCACGATCATAAATGTATAGCTTTTGGATGCCTTCACACCGAGACTCGGTTCTGTGGCAATGACAAACGGACGAATATACAGTGACGTTCCCTTTTCCTTTGGAACCCAATCTTTCTCCAGCTCAACTAATTGCGTCAATGCCTCAAGCACCAGCTCTTCATCTAAAGGTGGCATACTCATGCGTTCACACGATCTGTTCAGCCTTTTGATATTTTGATCCGGCCGGAACAGCAGCACTCTGCCATCTTCTGTTCTGTACGCTTTTAATCCTTCAAAGACGGCCTGGCCGTAATGAAAAACAGATGAAGACGGATCAAGTGTAAGCGGCGCGTACGGTGCAATTCTCGGGTGGTGCCAGCCTATTCCCTCTTCATAATCCATCACAAACATATAATCTGTAAAATATTTCCCGAATTCCAAGGATGACGGGTCGGGCTTTTCCTTATGGAATGCAATTTTTTCTCGTTCGATAAGCTTATTCAATCTGATCAGCACACCTTTCACAATATAATTGTTTAAATATTCAGTCTTTTTAAAGCTGCAAAAAGTATACAGCTTCTCCTTTTATCATACGCCGCTCCACACCTATAAATTTCAGAATATTCTTTAGGATCATCAGCTATTATACACCACATTCATTGTCAGATGAAGCTGAAATTAAAGAAAAACAGCCAGATTCATTCCGGCTGTCTGAATTTAGACTGCTAAATACAGGACGACGATATGGCAAATCAGCAAAATATACACTGCGAACACAAACTGCCAATTGATCTTCCGCGCCCATGCAAACACCACCATCAAAACAGGCAGCATCATAGTCCCCGCCAGCTTGTTAACCGTCCGATCCGGACTGTTCGTTCCATCATAATGAATCGGCATCTCAGCCGGAAGAAAAGGGTAAAACACGATTGAAAGGATGAATGCAGCAATCACAGCCCCCCACAGCGCCTTTCCATTTATCAATAGAAACATAGAACCACCATTCTTTTCTGATCACGCATCACTTTATGAATGATATGACTGTTCTACGGTGAATTTCGTTCGGTCTCCCCGCGTAATAATTTGCGCATATTCCACCACTTCTTCATTTTTATCATAGGTAAGGGATTCTGATAAAAACGCAGGCGCTCCGACATTGGTTAACAAGTGGCCGCTGATCGTTTCATCGGTTAGAATTGGCTCGATTGATTCCGTGCCTCTGCTGATTTCAATATTGTATTTTGTCCTTAACAATTCAAACAGCGAGCCGGTGCATTCCTCCTGTGCCAGCCCCGGTGCAGCCTTCCAGGGAATATATGAGGTATGATATTGCAAGGGCTCCCCCTCGGCGTATCTGACCCTGACAAGCTTGTTGACAGGGTCATTCTCTTTCATTTTCAAAAGCTCGGCAATGGAGTGATCAGCCGGAATCACCACAAGCTCAAGCACTTTTGATTCAGAACGCAGGCCCCTCATTTGTTCTGCAAAGCTCGTAATCTTATGCGGAATCGGCGTTTGTATTTTTGCTGCCGATACAAATGTTCCTTTTCCTTGAATTCTCTTAATATATCCCTCAAGCTCAAGCTGCTGCAGGGCCAGTCTCACAGTTGTTCTGCTGACATCATATTGTTCGCAAAATTCGCTCTCCGTCGGCAGCTGATCATTCGCCTGATACTTGCCCGACTTAATTAATTCAATGATTTTAAACTTGATAACAGAATATAAAGCTGTCATTTCATTCTCCCCATTCTGTATGCAAACCGTTCTTTTTGATTGAGACCATAATACCATTTGCCAGCCCAATATGAAAGATTTGTATCCTTCTTTTATAACAAATTTTCAGAAATTAATATTGACAGTTTGATAACGGTGGTGCTAAATTCGTAATGACAAGTATCATAAATTGACATAACAAATATGGTGCTTGTCTATCTCTTTGAGGGGGTGTCACATGAAGATTCTGATCGCCGAGCACTATGAAGAACTCTGTAAGTTAAGCGCTAACATTATTAAAGAACAGGTACAGGCTAAGAAAGATGCCGTTCTCGGCCTTGCAACAGGAAGCACGCCGGTCGGCTTATACAAGCAGCTGATTTCAGACTATCAGGCAGGTGAAATCGATTTTTCAAAGGTTACTACATTTAATTTGGATGAATACGCTGGTCTCTCTCCATCTCATCCGCAAAGTTATAACCATTTTATGCATGAGCATCTTTTTCAGCATATTAATATGCAGCCTGGCCATATCCATATCCCGCAAGGAGACAATCCGCAGCTCGAGGCTGAATGCAAGGTATACGAGGATCTCATTCGTCAGGCGGGAGGCATTGATGCTCAAATTCTCGGCATCGGCGCCAATGGCCACATCGGTTTTAATGAACCGGGATCTGATTTTGAGGATCGGACACGAGTTGTTAAGCTGTCAGAAAGCACGATACAGGCAAATGCCAGATTCTTCGGCGGTGATCCTGTGCTGGTGCCGAGACTCGCGATTTCTATGGGCATTAAAACCATCATGGAATTCAGCAAACATATTGTGCTTTTAGCCAGCGGCGAAGAAAAAGCAGATGCCATTCAAAAGATGGCTGAAGGTCCTGTCACGACAGATGTACCAGCCTCAATTCTTCAAAAACACAATCATGTAACCGTTATCGCCGATCAAAAAGCAGCTCAAAAATTAAAGAATACATCATACTCATAAAACAATAAAAGGAGACTGTCATGTTTAAAAAGGCATTTCAAATTCTGCAGCAGCTTGGCCGCGCGTTGATGACTCCGGTTGCCGTCCTGCCGGCAGCCGGTCTTTTGCTCCGTTTCGGTGACAAGGATTTACTGAACATCCCTATTATAAAGGATGCCGGCGGCGTTGTATTCGATAACCTGCCGCTGATTTTCGCCGTGGGGGTCGCGATCGGTTTAGCCGGCGGCGAAGGTGTAGCCGGACTTGCCGCTGTCATTGGATATTTAATTTTGACCGTCACCCTCGACAACATGGGAAAATTACTCGGCCTTCAGCCTCCTTATGAAGGAGCCGAGCACCTCATTGATATGGGGGTATTCGGAGGCATCATCATCGGGCTTCTTGCCGCATATTTATATAAGCGTTTTTCATCCATCGAGCTGCATCCGGTCCTTGGATTTTTCTCAGGCAAACGGTTTGTCCCGATTATTACTTCCATCAGTTCATTGGTAATCGGCGTGATTTTCTCATTTGTTTGGCCGCTGATCCAAAACGGAATTAACGCAGCCAGCAGTTTAATTGCCGATTCAACAGTCGGCCTGTTCTTCTATGCAACGATCTATCGTTTGCTGATTCCTTTTGGCCTGCATCATATTTTTTATACACCTTTCTATTTTATGATGGGAGAATACACAGACCCGACAACAGGCAGCACCGTAACCGGCGACCTGACAAGGTTTTTCGCAGGAGACCCGACAGCTGGGCGCTTTATGATGGGAGATTTCCCTTATATGATTTTCTGTCTGCCGGCAATTGCTCTTGCCATTATCCATACCGCGCGTCCAGCAAAGAAGAAAATGATCTCCGGCGTGATGATTTCTGCGGCGCTCACATCTATGCTGACAGGCATTACAGAGCCGGTTGAGTTTTCTTTCTTGTTCGTTGCGCCCGTGCTTTATTTAATTAACTCTATTCTCGCCGGCGTCATCTTTGTCGTTTGTGATTTATTCCATGTCCGCCACGGCTATACGTTCTCAGGCGGCGGCATTGACTACGTCTTGAACTACGGGCTGTCGACAAACGGCTGGGTTGTCATTCCTGTCGGGATCGTGTTTGCATTCATTTATTATTATTTGTTCCGATTTGCAATTTTGAAATGGAACTTGAAAACACCCGGCCGTGAAACAGATGAAGCCGATCAGACTGAGGCAAAAGCTCCTGTCGCAAAAGACCAGCTTGCCTTTCACGTGCTGCAGGCCTTGGGCGGACAGCAAAATATCACCAACCTGGATGCGTGTATTACAAGACTTCGTGTGACCGTTCATCAGCCGAGCCAAGTCAGCAAGGATGAGTTAAAACGGCTTGGTGCAGTAGGTGTGCTGGAAGTCAACAACAACTTCCAGGCGATATTCGGAACAAAATCCGATGCCTTAAAAGACGACATCAAAACGATCATTGCCGGAGGCGTCCCCGACACCGCCGCCACGCTTGAAACAGAGACCGATAAACAGCAGAAGCCTGCTTCCGGTGAGACCTTTATTTATCCGCTCGAGGGAGAAACGGTCTCTCTGACGGACGTGCCTGATCAAGTCTTTTCAGAAAAAATGATGGGCGAGGGGTTTGCGATTGATCCATCAGAAGGAAAAGTCGTCGCCCCTGCGGACGGCGAAATCGTCTCCATTTTCCCGACGAAGCACGCCATCGGCTTTATGAGCGCCGGAGGCACCGAAATTCTGATTCATGTCGGCATTGATACCGTCAAATTGAGCGGGGAAGGCTTTGAAGCACATGTGACGAGCGGACAAGCCGTCAAACAAGGCGAACTGCTTCTTACATTTGATCTCGATTACATCAAGCAGCATGCCGCATCCGCTGTGACACCGGTTATTTTCACAAATGTATCTGAAGAAGATATGAAGCACATTCAAATGAAGTAAGAAAGTCCCCCCTGATGCGGGGGACTTTTTCGCCAACATAATGAAAGCGCTATCAAAATAAAATTTGAAATAAGGTGTTTTCATTTGATTTACGAATGATATGAATATGCCTCATCCTATCATCATGAAAAGGGGGATTCATTTGAAAAAATTGATCGCGTTCCAAATTTTAATCGCTTTGGCTGTCGGCGCAGTGGTCGGCCATTTTTTTCCTGATTTCGGGATGGCGCTGAGGCCTGTCGGAGATGGGTTTATTCGTTTAATTAAAATGATTGTCGTGCCGATTGTGTTTTCTACCATTGTCATCGGAGCTGCAGGAAGCGGAAGCATGAAAAAAATGGGCAGTCTCGGCATCAAGACGATCATTTGGTTTGAAGTGATTACCACATTGGTATTGGGGCTTGGACTTGTATTAGCGAATGTCTTAAAACCGGGTGTCGGGCTTGACCTCTCCCATTTGGCGAAAAAAGATATCAATGAACTTTCCGGCTACACAGACAAAGTTGTTAATTTCAAACAAATGATCCTCGATATTATTCCTACAAACATTATTGATGTCATGGCCAGAAATGATTTGCTTGCCGTTATTTTCTTTGCGATTTTGTTTGGTGTCGCCGCGGCCGGCATTGGCAAAGCCTCTGAACCAGTGATGAATTTCTTTGAATCCACCGCTCAAATTATGTTCAAACTCACGCAAATCGTTATGGTGACTGCTCCTATTGGCGTGTTAGCCCTGATGGCAGCCTCTGTAGGCCAATATGGCATCGAACTCCTCCTCCCTATGTTTAAACTGGTTGGCACGGTATTCCTTGGTCTGTTCCTGATCCTCTTTGTCCTCTTTCCGCTTGTCGGTCTCATCTTTCATATTAAGTATTTCGAAGTGTTAAAAATGATATGGGATCTGTTTTTGATCGCGTTTTCCACCACCAGCACCGAAACCATTCTCCCCCAGCTGATGGACAGAATGGAGAAATACGGCTGCCCGAAACGAGTGGTATCATTTGTCGTTCCCTCCGGCTTGTCACTGAACTGTGACGGCTCCAGCTTATATTTATCGGTTTCCTGTATTTTTCTGGCGCAGGCCTTTCATGTAGACATGACATTGTCTCAGCAGCTGCTGATGATGCTTGTGCTTGTCATGACAAGTAAAGGCATTGCAGCTGTTCCGTCCGGCTCGCTTGTTGTTCTTCTGGCAACTGCCAATGCTGTAGGGCTTCCTGCTGAAGGCGTCGCCATTATTGCGGGCGTTGACCGTGTCATGGACATGGCGAGAACAGGCGTGAACGTACCGGGGCATGCGATGGCCTGCATCGTGGTGTCAAAATGGGAAAAGGCCTTCCGCGAAAAAGAATGGGCCTCTGCAAACGGACAAACCGAGAGCGTATAAAAAAAGAACACCTCATTCCCGAGGTGTTCTTTCGATTATTCAGCAGCAGCGTGCTCTTCTTTTTCAATCGCTGCCAGTCTTGCGTTCACTTCTTCTTCTGTCATATTGTGCTCTGAAACATACAGGTTTCTTGGGTTCGTGCGGCATTCGTGGCTGCAGCTGCGCATATATTTATACTCATTTTCCGGTGTGCATATCATTTTTTTGTTGCAAGATGGATTTGCGCAGTTCACATAACGCTCACACGGTTCACCTGTAAAGTAGTCTTTTCCGACAATCACATGCTCGACACGGTTGACAGGCACGCTGATTCTTTCATCGAAGACGTAGCACTGGCCGTCCCACAGCTTGCCTTGAACCTCAGGATCTTTTCCGTATGTCACGATTCCGCCGTCAAGCTGTGCTACATCTTCAAAGCCTTGCTTCACCAGCCAGCCTGAGAATTTTTCACAACGCACGCCGCCTGTGCAGTACGTTAAAATCTGTTTGCCTTCAAGCATGTCTTTGTGTTCTTCGATCCATTCAGGCAATTCACGGAATGCCTCGATGTCAGGACGGACTGCTCCTCTGAAATGGCCAAGATCATACTCGTAATCATTACGCGCGTCGATTACAATTGTGTTTGGATCCTGCATTTTCTCATAAAATTCTGCAGGCTTCAAATGCTGACCTGTTGTTTCGTTCGGATCCACATCATCTTCAAGACGAAGCGTTACAAGCTCTTTTTTATGACGGACAAAGATTTTTTTGAACGCATGGTCTTCTGCTTCATCAATTTTAAATACCATGTCCGCAAAACGAGGGTCAGCTTTCATTGTTTCCATATATTTTTCAGTCTGCTCAACCGTACCTGATACCGTACCGTTAATTCCTTCAGAAGAAACAAGGATACGGCCTAACAAACCAAGCTCCTTACAAAAAGCCAGATGCTGCTCTCTAAACGCCTCTGGATCTTCAATCGGAACATATTTATAGTAAAGTAATACTCTGTATTGTTTTTCCATGATTTAAACACCCTGTTCGATTATAGTTAGTTGCTATGCACACTCTTACTATATCATACAGGAAAATGCCACAAAGATGAACATATCCGCACAGACTGATAAAAATATCCAAGCTCTTACAAACCCAAGCGGCACAAGGATTTATTAATAACCAACGGTATTTTCCATTAACTTACTAATAAAAGTAGTTATCTGAAAACTATCAAATGATAAGTTGAACTGCCTCCTGTAGTATAACAGGAGGGATGCTGCTCACTTGATAATGACTGATGGCGTGATATGCTCCAGCCAAATGACACCGTCATATTGTTCCTTCAGGATCATCTGCTCTTCCGTAATCCCCCAATAGAGTACTGTCCGCGTGGTGTACATCCACGAAGTGCCTTTCTTGTTTTTTGTATGGAGAAAATCAACAAAGACAGCTGGATGGTTCGCAGCTTTCAGCAAAGCTTCAAGACTTCCAGACGGCGGCGGGCTTGTGACCGGCGTAACGGTCTTATTATCGCTATCGAGACTGGCGCCTGAATATGCATAAATGCCAATCGTATATGTTTGTTCTTTCAGCCGCTCCGGCAAATAATCACCCATGTTAGGGCCGTTTAGCTGTACCCAGTCCTTTATCATTTTGGTATTCTGTTTGCGAAGATGGTAATTGTGGCCCCAGACAATGATCTTCTTTTTCGGATAAAGGGTTTCCGCAACCCACTGAAATTGTTCAGCCATCATGCGGTCTCTCATATAGAATGAAAAATCCTCAATATTATCGGGATAATCCTTTAGTTTTTCTTTCATTTCTTCCAGCATATACGTTTCCATTACGTCAATTCTTAGCTGAAGGGAATGCATAAACATCTCATAAGCTTTCGGCTCTTTCGGAAGGTGTGCTTTTAGCTCTGAAGCATGTGTTTCAGCGAACTTGATCAGCTCCTGATAGTTTTTCACGAGCGTTTCTTTCTTTTGCGCAAATTCATCAAACGTGTTGCTGTTAGTCACCAATGTTGAAAAGTCATTTTCTGATTGGGTGAGCAGCTCTGCTTTTTCAGGGTCCACAGCTTTTACCCATTGGGTTGCAGCATCATTGAATGAATTCTTCATGCTTTGAATATCAAAACCAGTAAGGATAAGCGGATCGCCTTTCTCTTTTTGCTCTTTCATGTAAGCAAACAGCTCAACAACATCTTCTGTGTGCCAAACGGGATAAATGGATTTTTTCATCGTGCTTTTAGAGGTAAGTTGGTCCATATTAAGGTAGGATGCATTTGTATCGGTAAAGCCAGACTCAAAGGCCAATACATCGTATCCCAATTCTTCGTGGAGGTATTTGATCAACCGGACCTTTGTTGCATTGATTTCGCCAGCGCCGTGTGTGGTTTCTCCTAACTGAACGATTCGTTTTCCTTTCAGCACCTTCTTTAGAAAGCGAAGGTCTTTGTTTGAGGCATCGGAAGAATCCAGCGGATGTGCATGTCGTTCAATCCAGCGATTCCAATGTTTTTCTTCAGAAGCAGCTCGGGCGGAGGCTGAAAAAGAAGTAAACACCAGACAGACAATCAGCAGCGGCAGAGCCGTTTTCACTATCATTCGTTTCAATTCTATCTCTCCTTTTCTGCAAAGTTCTCTAGTAGTTACGAGATTGATACAGAAAAAGTTTCCTTTTTTCACCAACAAAAAAAGCTTCTCTATTGAAAGAAGCTTTAGCTGGATCCTCTCATCACCTGATGAAAGTAAAACCGATACGTATTTCGTAAAAATGTTTCAACCGGAAGCTGCACATCCGCTTGGTATTTGCTGATGATGAACGGAAAACGCTCGATTCCTTTCTCGCGCAAATCACTCGCTTGCTCTTCATCTGTTGCCTTTTCTTGCAGAACCGCTTCAACAATTGGCCAGCACGCTTCCCGCACTTGCCGCAGGACGGCTTCATCTCCCGTGTTCTGATAATCTGTGATCCAGCTGATGATTTGTTTCTCCATGAGTTTCACCTTTCTTCAAAAAAAGAGGCGCTGCAGTTTATGCAAGCTCCTCTTTTTATTCTTCGTAACCTATCAGTTCTCCGACTTGGACTTCCTGGCCTTCTGTTAAATTGGCGGACGGCTGGAACGCGTCTTTTTCAAAAATCAAAATGACGGTTGAGCCGAATGAAAAGTATCCAAGCTCCTCGCCGATCTCCAGCTCGTCCCGTGTACTCGTCTGTACGATAGAATTAATATTCATCGCGCCGACAGGAATCATCAGGACATTTCGAGTACCGCCATTCAGCTCGTACACAAACCGGTAATTTTTCGACAGCACATCTTTTCCGTATTTTAACCCTAATTGATTTACTGGATATGAGCGATTTCCAAGCTCGGCCAGCTTTTGATACCTGCAGCTGATCGGAGAATGGAAACGGTGATAATGCCGCGGGCTTAGATACAGCACGATGAAGTATCCGCCGTTGTATTGATGGTCTGCGCTTTTACAGCCGGTCAGCTCAGCGAATGAGTAATCTTTTCCCTTTACCGTAAAGGTTTGATTCGGGTTGATTTTTCCCACTGTCTGAACCACCCCGTCAACAGGGCTGACTACCGCATGAGCCTCTTTTGACACCGGGCGGCGCTCCAGATTAATCTGTCGAATGAACAATTCGGACAGCGAACCGTAATCAGCGGCCGTACCGTCCACATCATCCCAATTCAGCCGAAAATGTTTTGAGAAAAGTGGAATGACCGGTTTGCTGATTTTAGACTCGCAAAATCCTTTAATCAGATAGGATGACAGACGATGATTCGTCAGCTCTATCAATGATCGATACAGAATCTTTACAGCCGTATTAAACATGAATAATCCCTATAACCCTTCCGATTGTAATAAAAATAAAGCACCATAAAAAGGCGCCGATTGCCGCAAACGTAATATACGTTTTTAAGTTCATTTTGCCGATTCCCGAAAAATAACACGTTACATGTCTGACGCCGGGAATGAAATAACCAAATATAAGAGAATATGGGCCGTATTTATTCATCCATTTTTCTACTTTCATCATTCTCTTTTCTTTTAATCCGACCCACTTGCCGTACTTGTCGATAAACGGGCGCCCGGCTTTTCTGCCGATCATGTAGCTGATCAGCATACCTAACAAAGCCCCGACAAAGCTGATCAAAACCGAAAGCTCATAATTCAGTACGTCAGTATGCGTGAAGTAACCAACGACGGTCATCATTACTTCATCTGGAATCGGCAGTCCAACAATCCCTAGAACCAGCATCAAAAAAATAGCGATATAACCGTAATCCGCTATGAGCTGCTGAACTAATTCCATCTCTCAGACTCCAGGTTTTCTGCCGCATGTTTTTTAAAGTGAGGGAATTTTATTTTACTCACCATTAAATATGAAAGTCCGCAAGTGCCGATTGCCAGCAGGATCGGGTTATAGACAAAGCTTAGAATCACGAGACACATGCCCGCAAATGGAATCGGCATTCCGATAAAGGTCGGGAGCTTGCTTTGCTCAATGTTAAATTTAGAGAGGCGAAGCATTCCGCAAATGCTGTACGTCAATGCGCATAAAATCCCGATAAACGGAAGGGCGTATAATGAGACACTGTACGCAAGCATAGAAGGAGCCACACCAAATGTCACCAGATCAGCAAATGAATCCAGTTCTTTTCCCATATCAGAAACGGCATTCAGCTTACGTGCCGCCATCCCGTCAAAGAAATCGAGAAACATGCCGGTAAAAATGAAAAGCACTGCTGAATGGATGTTGTGATATAACAAGGAATGAATCGCCAGCAGTCCGCAAGTAAAGTTTCCTATCGTAATCATACAGGGGATATAATTCACAGTGTAACCAAACCTCCAATTGTAAAACCATCTATCTCATTCGACGATATGGATCGAATAGCGTTACAGGAAAAATTTTCTCTACTAAGCATGATAACATAGAATGCCCCCAAAAAAGCAGCACTCAAATTCTATTATTATACAACATTTGTTACCTTTTGAACAATGAATGCCAATCTTTTCATGTTTCTTACTATATTATTCCCCGCTTAAAAAGGACAAGACGCGTTGATTGACGTACTCTGGCTGCTCCAGAGATAACAGATGTCCGGCGTTCTTCACGATTTCAGCCTGAATTCCCGGCACCAATACTGAAGCCCGTTCTAAAGCCATTTGCTGATGGTACATGACATCGTACTCACCGAACATCAGAAGTATCGGGACCGTTATCGATTTTAATTCCCGGTCTGTGAACACGTACGGAAAGCCATTTTCTGTCGGCTTCAGGCTTCTTTGTTCATCCTGCCATTCCACGCCCGTTACAATTTGTCTTTGCAGCACAGGATGCAGATCATAACGGCTATCGGTAATCCACTTAATATATGCATTAGCTCCTCTTGATCCCGTAAGCCCTGCAGCGTATTTATAGACATCCGGATGAAATGAAATAAATGCTTCAGCGGGACTCATAACAACCGCCCGCTCTACTCTTTCAGGCGCTTGGAGCAAGAAATTCACGATATGGGATCCGCCAAGCGAAAGGCCTGCCAGGTGTGCCGTCTCAAGTCTAAGAGAATCAAAGACGTCTTTCAGCCATTCTGCGCAATCAGCTCTCGTATCCAAAGCAGCTGATGGGATACTTTTATTTTTGTCTCCTATTATATCGACCGCATATGTACGATATTGACTGCTCCACTCCGCGATATTCGGATACCACATAGCAGAGCTGAAGAGGCCCCCGTGAAGCAAAATGAGCGAAGGTGCATCCTTTGGCCCACTTGCAATAATATGTGTTTTTCCAAAACGAGTAGAAACATAGAATGCTTCCGACTCAATCGGCCACAAAGAAAGGCTTTGATCATATGCCTGGTAAAAGCGAAGACCGCTTTCAGCCGCGGCAAGCTGCATCGAATCTTGTGTCATCTTCTTCTTTTTCCTCCGGGTTTGATTGATATAAAATAAAGGATAATGCCCCTTTTGTCTCGTAAGAAAAAATACCTATTTCTTATTATCTCATATTATAAATTTCCAGTATATAGCTTGTCTTCCTGTGAAAATAAAAAAAGGCAATTTCCCATAAAATCAGGAAAACCGCCTATTCTTTGAAAACTAAAGGAATGATCTTATCTTTTTTATCCTCTGTTATTGAGATGTGATGTGTTACTGATGTTTCCCCCTTCGTCAATGCGACTGAGTAGTCACCTTTTTTGCCTGTATCCCATTTGATGTCTCCGTTTTTATCTGTTTTACCGAGTATCTCGCCAATCTCTGTACTCGGCTCCTGGTCTGAGGCCGGTGCTTTGACAATCGTCACTTGAACCGCTTCGACGGGCAGCCCCTTGGCATCCTCCACATGAAGAGTGACAGGAATAGCCGTTTCTTTCTGAGCAGAATGCGTCTGTGAACTGCATCCGCATAAAAACAAAATAGACATGAAAATAGCTAGTTTGCTGTATTTATTGATTTGCCCAATATTGAATATTGTTGAATACATCGTTCGTCACCCTTGTTCCCAAGTTATATGACGATCCCCCGTTCGTGTGAATCGCAATAGCTGTCTGCCCTGTATCACTGTAGTTTCGATACACAGGCGAGCCGCTTTGGCAGCCGTACGTATCGGTTGTATAGGTCAGCTTATACGTTTCAGCAGAGCGAATCGGCTTTGTATCAGACCACATCGTGCCAAATACCTTGTCACACGGGTATCCTGTCACTGACGAGGAAAGGCCCACGGGACTGCTGCTGTTTGTTGTCCTATAGCCGTACCAGCCAACCGTGTTTCCCGGAGAACCGTTTAATTTAACAGCTCCGTAATCATAATTGGTGTTTTTGCTTTCCGTCCATCCTTTGACGGAGTAAAACATCGTGCCTGAATAAGTTCCGTAAGGATATGAGGAATCATTGCGCCCTGGTGCAGCGGTTATCGACGAAGCCCATCCATGATCCTGGCTGTACACACAATGTCCAGCCGTTACGACTGTATTCGGATTGACTAAAAATCCGGTGCATCCATAAGTGCTTGAGGTGTTGGGATACTTGATTGACAGTTGAACAGTTGCTCTGTAAGGAAAAGACGTTGTACTGGAGATTCTGGTGCGTTCATCGGTTCCGATGATACTTGAAGGCTGTAAGGTTTGAATGTTTTTTTCCAGTTCCGTTTGGCCGTAAAGCGATTTACTTGTTTTCCCGGTTCCCTCATAAGGGGCGGAAACCTGTTCTTCTTTTGACGTTTGGTTTTTCGTGGCATCAGCTTCTTTACCGGTATTCGATACAGAAATTTGTGGGTTCTCTGCCGCTTTTGCCGGTACGCCAAAAGATACCGCCGCTGCCAATGCCAAGCACAAAACCGTTAAGTAAGAGAACCATCGTTTTCTGAATGTTGGAACTAATTTCATTTTGTCATCTCCCTCCTTTTGTGTCAACCACCCTAACCGATGGAAGACTTTTACATTATAATCACGTTTCCGATTCTTATGATAAAACTTTTATCGGGAATGAAAAAAACAGGCCTTGTCCAACACAAGGCCCGCTTAAACTCTATTTTATAGATAGCTGATCCAATGCTTTCTTTGCATTCTCTCTCGCTGTTTCAACTGTATCCGCCGCAGAAAGCGCAACCGCCATACGGCGTCCGGCTTTCGTTATCGGTTTACCAAAGACGCGAACTTGTGTCTTTGGAACTTCCAGTGCGTTTTCCAGTCCTCCAACAGTGTAATCCGCTAATTCTTCCGGTGCTTTGAGGGGACGGCTGGCGCCAGGAGAAAGCTGTGTGATTTCTGTAATCGGAAAGCCGAGAATCGCCCGGACATGCAGCGCGAATTCTGACAAATTTTGCGTCACCAGTGTGACAAGGCCCGTATCATGAGGACGAGGAGATACCTCACTGAAATACACTTTATCTTTCGTAAGGAACAGCTCAACGCCAAATAGACCGTATCCGCCAAGCTCATCCGTAATGGCTTTCGCAATATGCTTCGCTTCTTCCATTTGCTGCACTGTCATATCATGCGGCTGCCATGATTCGATATAGTCTCCGTCCTTTTGCACATGACCGATCGGCTCGCAAAATGTCGTGCCATTCACCGCACGTACAGTTAAGAGCGTAATTTCTGATTCGAATGGGATAAACTCCTCAACGATTACGCGTCCGTTTTTCACACGTCCGCCTTCCATCGCCGTCTCCCAGCAGCTCTCTAAATCCGCTTCAGAGCGGCATACGCTTTGGCCTTTTCCAGATGAACTCATTAAAGGTTTAACGACACAAGGAAAGCCAATCTGAGCTGCCGCTTGTACAAATTCATCATATGTATTCGCAAATTCATAGCCAGCCGTCGCAAGTCCGAGCGTTTCTGCCGCCAGCCGTCTGATGCCTTCCCGATCCATCGTCAGCTTCGCCGCACGCGCATTCGGGATGACGTGAAACCCTTCCTCTTCAAGCTTCAGCAATTCATCTGTCGCAATCGCCTCAACCTCAGGCACAATCAAATCCGGCTTTTCTTTCTCAATGATGGTTCTGATCTGCTCGCGGTCCAGCATATCAACGACATAACTGTTATGCGCGACCTGCATCGCCGGAGCATGCTCGTAACTGTCAACTGCCACCGTCTGTACCCCAAGACGCTGGGCTTCAATCACTACCTCTTTTCCTAACTCACCTGAACCTAACAACAAAACCTTCTTTGATTGATACATCTTTGCCCCTCCTATCTGTTTCCCAACCATTATAACTGAAATATTTGAAAAATAAATTTTTATTAAAAAAGACAAAATAAGAATTTCTTATTTTGTCTCATCCCTTGAAGATTCTAATACATCAATTGCCGTAGCGACATCTGCTTACAAAAAAGACCTCATCAAACATAACGAGGGAGCCAACATGTCCATAACCGCTAATAATGACAATATGCTCTTCAACATGAATCTCCATCCTTTACTGCAAATCATCCGCCAATCGCATAAGCATTGAAGAACCGCGCTTTACCTGTAAACCCCGATTCTGTTAGCAGTTCCTCCATTTGAAGCCAGCAAAAAAGGCGCTCCGCTTTTTCCAACTGACCTGCTATGTGTTTTAAACATACTTGACATCATTTCCTTTAACCGCCTGCCCAGCATTGGCTAATCGCCCTGCGTGAATAGCAAAGTATAAACGAAGATATACTGCCTAAAACCGATTATCGCAGTCAGCACGAAAGCACGAACAAATAAAACGGCGATTACAATCCACGGACAGCCCTATCTCTCCTCGAAAGCAAGCCGGCTAGAATTGGTGAACGTCAGCACACACAGCAGTACATGGAGGTAAGGATGAATGTTCTATCCGACTCCCTGCTTAAGATTTTTTGTTGCTTCCAAAGACCAAAAAATCCCCTTTCAGACGTTTTTAAAGGATTTATACTTAATTACAGAAGACTGTTTTAATAAGCAGTAATCAAGTAATTAAATGATAGAAATTTGTCAGCGGGATTTAAACAAATGCAAACTATGCATTATAGAGAGTTTTAAGCATATAAACCTTCACTCAATTTTTTATTTTCAGGTACACAGAAACGGCAATGGAGCTACTTCAACATGATATGGTAGGCCAAAAGGAAAATACCCCAATAAGAGTTAAATGAAAAAAGTCTCGAATGGTGATTTATAAGTATCAAACATAGAAAGGTAAAGGCACCCATTTAAATAACAGCTAGAGGCTATTTGTAGCCAACTAACTTAACGACTATTGTTATTTTTTATTTAATAATGGAGGTTATTAGGTCATTATACCCAGTATCAAACCCTAAAGTATACTCTTTTAGGTTTGATGATACTTGACATGTTTTTCCTATATGGTATGTTGTTGGTTGAAGGAGAGGATTGAGATAATGAAGAAACTTAGAAAGATTTTTTATTGTAATGTTATCCTACTGCTGCTCATCTTAATGCTCGTTGGATGTACGGGTAGTAAGAAAGAAGAAACAAACAATCCTTCAGATAATGAATCTACTTTACAATCTGAAGAAAATAATGATGAGACTGAAGATAGCAACCAAATAGGCAAGAATGAATCGGAGTCAACAGGAGCAAAAGAATCTGTAACAAAAGATTCAGATGAAAATTCTTCAAAAGAATCTGTAACAAAGGGTTCAGAGAAAAATTCTTCAAAAGAACCTGTAACAAAAGGTGCGGATGAAAATTCTACTAAAGAGTCTGTAACAAAAGACTCGGATAAAAATTCTTCAAAAGAATCCTCAACGGAGGAATCGAATGAAACCTCTGAAGGGAGACATGAGACAAAAGGCGAAAGTGACAATATACTGGCAGAATACTCTTCTGAAAAAGTCGAATATGCCCGAGTTTGGCTGCAACTTGGAGCAAACCAGAAGATAGATGAATTAAATGTTCGACATATTTCGGCTGGTGAACCAATAAATCCTAACGATGATAAGAGTGCCAGCTATCCAGAAGATGTTATCCAGTTAGCAGGTTCTCGATTAGTGGATGGATCAGTAACTTATAGTGGCAATGGGGATGGTACGATTAATGTATACAATGTTCCTTTACGCTGGGATTCCTCTGATAATTTAGATCAAGGCGTAATGAAGAAAGTGACTGAGAATATTATTAAAAATACAAAAAAAGTGTACGTTGATACAGGCGACGATAAAAAAATTAAGCGACTTATTGACATAATGGTTATTCATTAATCGGAATCGCTACTAATGAAATCAAAATGCCAAACATTTCTCAAAAGAAGGGGCAGTTCATCAATACATTGAACAGCCCCTCTGTTAAGTCCTATTTTATACTATTAATTAGAATACTTTAATACATCTGTTATAATACATTCTACGATCTTCTAATCCATTGTAACCGCCATTAACTCTTCGTGTTACTGCTTCAACTGATGGATTAGTGTCACACAATGCATTCATATTGTTTGAATGCCACCAAAATCCAGCACTACTCCATGGATAATTATCAGCTACATAATCAACACCTAGACTTATAACTTTAGGATCACCAATTGCATTGGAGAATCGTGAGTAGTTATAACGCCCTGTTAATTGAATATAACCTGCTCCTTTATATTTTGGCCCATCACCTGGTTGAGTATTACCTAAATCTTTGCGTCCCTCATACGCTCTGCCAGATGCTAATTCTTTTCTCCATCGACCAGCTCCGGATTCATGACTACACTGGCTAATAAAATGGCAAAGTCTCGATCTAGTTGTAATGTTGTATCTTTCTAAGCAACTATTCAAATCTTCCAACATAGCTTTTGAAATAAACGAGCTTGACCATCCGATTTGATTTAACTGGCTCTCGGTTACATAAGATACAGATTTACCACCATCTCCTTTATCTGGAGTCGAACCATTATCTTTAGTCTCATCGTCGCTACCATTATCATAAACTTTTAATATTTGACCAACTTGAATTTTATCTGGGTTGCTAATGTTATTCAGTGATTGGATCTCTGACAATGTCATCCCAAAGCGTTGAGCGATACTTCCTAAATAGTCACCAGATTTAACAGTATAAGTGGTTGTTTTACGTGAGGAACCACCACTATCAGAATCATTTCCACTAGTGTAAACTTTCAATACTTGACCAACTTGAATTTTATCTGGGTTGCTAATGTTATTCAGTGATTGGATCTCTGACAATGTCATCCCAAAGCGTTGGGCAATACTTCCCAAATTGTCACCAGATTTAACAGTATAAGTGGTTGTTTTACGTGAGGAACCACCACTATCAGAATCATTTCCACTAGTGTAAACTTTCAATACTTGACCAACCTGAATTTTATCTGGGTTGCTAATGTTATTCAGTGATTGGATCTCTGACAATGTCATCCCAAAGCGTTGGGCAATACTTCCCAAATTGTCACCAGATTTAACAGTATAAGTGGTTGTTTTTCGTGTGGAACCACCACTATCAGAATCATTTCCACTAGTGTAAACTTTCAATACTTGACCAACCTGAATTTTATCTGGGTTGCTAATGTTATTCAGTGATTGAATCTCTGACAATGTCATCCCAAAGCGTTGGGCAATACTTCCCAAATTGTCACCAGATTTAATAGTATAAGTGGTCGTTTTTCGTGTGGAACCACCACTACCAGAATTGCTACTAGCGTAAACTTTCAATACTTGACCAACTTGAATTTTATCTGGGTTGCTAATGTTATTCAGTGATTGGATCTCTGACAATGTCATCCCAAAGCGTTGGGCAATACTTCCCAAATTGTCACCAGATTTAACAGTATAAGTGGTTGTTTTACGTGAGGAACCACCACTATCAGAATCATTTCCACTAGTGTAAACTTTCAATACTTGACCAACCTGAATTTTATCTGGGTTGCTAATGTTATTCAGTGATTGGATCTCTGACAATGTCATCCCAAAGCGTTGGGCAATACTTCCCAAATTGTCACCAGATTTAATAGTATAAGTCATCGTTTTTCGCGTGGAGCCACCACTACCAGAATCATTGCTACTAGCGTAAACTTTCAATACTTGACCAACTTGAATTTTATCTGGGTTGCTAATGTTATTCAGTGATTGGATCTCTGACAATGTCATCCCAAAGCGTTGGGCAATACTTCCCAAATTGTCACCAGATTTAACAGTATAAGTAGTTGTAGAATATGTTGTTGCCATAATAAACCTCCAATTTTTTATTTGTCCCCATGAGGAAGAGTACATAATTATCTTAAAACTAAAATGAGGTTTGAGAGTACTCATTAAGTAAGCTAAAAATCCTATAAAAATAAAAAAAAGAACCTAAAAAGTATTTGACCTTGGGTTCTTAGGCACAGGTTAAAAAAGCAGTATGCTCTAATTGACTTTTGTGTTCCTTCTCATTCATTTTATGAAGTTCATACCTTTAGATAGATAATAGACTTACTCTCTTTGGTAGGCTCTGTCAAAGATGATGTGTATTCCTTACCAATGGGCAGTAATAATATTTTGGAAACCCAGTCTTTAAATCCTCAGTTTTGTATTTTTTCTGTACCTCATTCTAGGTAATAAATAAAAAGCTCCCCTATTTAGGAGAGCTTCAGATCTTATGATTATTTTTTTTTGACTTTAGTTAAATTCTTCTCCTCCAATAATTGTTTTTGTGAGTGCCCTTTTTTTGTAACATAATTGTTTTTATACCATGCTACCAATGCTGCTACTGTGGTGAATACCACGGATACGAATTGTTCCAATTGTTCATTGTCTAGAGGAAGAGGTGACTTGTTATATATTGTAAGCAGTTGGTTTATAAGTGCTATGATCAAGACGAACGTTCTAACAAATGTCCCTTTATCCATCATCAAATCTCCTTTATTATGAAATCTATCGCTATTAGTTTTCGAGCTATATTTTTAAAAGTAATAATAGATTACTTTAAAGAAAAAGGTAGAAGTATTTTTTTATATTTAGTTATACTTCTATCTTCAACTTCAAAGACTTTATGTACAAATCTGGTTTCGCACAACCCTATCAAGTTTTACATGTAAACAACGCTTCCTAAGCTGATCAATAATTTATCCATTACCTGGTTACGTATTACAAACAGGGCTTTATCACTATAACCGATCTCTAGCGCACTTTTTTCGATAGTCCAATTCTTGAAATACCGGTATTGAACGAATTTGTACTCTAGTTCTGTTAATTCTGATAATGAAATATCGATTGAATCTTTAACAAGTTTGATATGCTGTAACTCGCTGGCGAGTTTATCTACAGATTCCTGAAACTCACAGTCATCATCGACGCTTTCTTTAAAGATTTCCAAATTATCATTTGTAGCTATGAATTCAAGCTGTTTACTTAGATTAAGGATGGCAACTTTGTAATTATTGTAGTTCTTTAAGTGCTTCTCGATATTCTTCACTAGTTTTTTTCTTTTAGATTTACTAATTTCTTGAAGTGTATACATATGCAATCACCTTTCTTTTCCTAGAAAAATCGAACATGAGTTCCATATTTTGATTAATTGTACCCGAAAATATGTGGTGTAAAAAACAAGGAATTTTTGTTAAAAGAAACCTACTTTCATCCTTTCATTTGTTTTTAGATTTATCCCTATATACCTATTTTAATTGTAAAAAATTCTTTCATCTCTAATATTTGTAACCTCTTTCTGGCTGAAAACTCTAAAAATAATCCAAATGTTTATTTCTCATAAACAAAAGACCTAATAGAATTGGAAAAAGCTTATAAAGGCTTTCACGAGTCTTAATCTATTACATCAGGACTTTTTATTTATAGTGCGTCGAACAGCCTGCACTCACTCCTTATGAAAACTGAAAACTCGGTTACTATCCGGACTTTCGACAAACCGTTGAAGAGGAAAAACAGTAATCAAACATACGGAACTTTTCTAGTTCATCTCTTTCTAAGGGCAAAAATCATGAATGAATATATACTTCTTCTAGAAGTCAATTTTGCTGAATTGATTAATATTGCTGACACAAATGATCTCATGGACTTTAATAGCAGAAGAGTAAGAAAAAGAGAAAAAGACGGTGGCTCATTCAAAATGGACGATTGACATAGTAACAAAAGTCATCCTGTCAGCCAAGGTAGGGTAAGGTATTAGAGACACGGGCGCTTACTGATAATATGCCTACGACGCGGCAGTGATTTTGTAGAAAAGGGGCATCAATTGACTTACTGACTTTCTAAAGGATTTAATCGGGTTTCCTAGCGGCTGGTGGCTAGCAGCAAATGTGAACGACTAATATCTTGTCCTCCGTGACATAGTGCGTTCACAACAAATTTGAATCATTCATCATTAAAACCTTCTTGGAAATTTGTGTTGATTTCCTTCTTTACCAGATGCTTAAAATACAGAGTTATAACGCCGTAGGTGAAATCAATGCACATAAGAGAATATTTTATGACCTCCTGTTTTCTTCTAACCGTTGACAGAATTCGTTCTCATAGAAATACAGTTTAAATTTTAAAGCCCTGTTGAGTTGGAAGAATCCAGATGCCCGCCTATTAGCGGCGCAATATGGCTACGTTGACATTAGTTGAGATGGACATCACAAGCCCTACTGATGGAAAAGAAAGCAGACCAGTAAAGGTCTGCTTTCTCTTTTCCAAACAGCAACATCATACAAGAAATCCCCAAAAATCATGCTACACTTAACCCAAGACACCACACCGACAGGAGGCATCCCATGCAAAACGAAACCCGAACACTGCAGCTTGATCCGCACCTTAATATAGAAGCCTACCGTTTCAAAGGGATTATGCAAAAATTCCCGAATCACTTTCACGATTATTATGTGATTGGCTTTATTGAAAAAGGACAGCGGTATCTGGCCTGTCAGGATCAAGAATATATCATCAATCCAGGTGATCTTCTCCTCTTTAACCCCCGTGACACGCATAGCTGTGAGCAGATTGACGGGCGGACGCTTGATTATCGGTGTATCAATGTGATGCCGGATGTCATGGAGAAGGCGGTGAAAGAGATTACTGGTGCCGGGCATCTCCCATATTTCTCCCAGCATGTGTTATTCCGCCACGAGCTGACAACCAGCCTGCAGGAATTGCATATTTTGATATCCAAGGAAAAACAGGCTTTGCGCAAAGAGGAGCTGTTTCTTCATCTTCTTGAAGAGCTGATCCGCCATTATTCTGACGTCACATTCCTCAGCAGCATTCCCGAACCGTCCGACGAAGTCAAAATGGTTTGCGAATTTTTAGAAGAGCATTATACCGAGAACGTTACGCTCAACGATTTGAGTGAACTAACAGGCTGGAGCAAGTATCATTTATTGCGTTCATTTACAAAACAAAAAGGAATTACGCCTAATAGCTACCTGGAGACAATCCGGATTAATCAAGCGAAAAAACTCCTGGAACAAGGGGTTAGACCAATTGATGCGGCATTTCAGACAGGATTCAGCGATCAGAGCCATATGACGAAGTTTTTCAAACGGCAGGTGGGGCTGACGCCGAAGCAATACATGAAGATTTTTGAAAAGGAGCTTCAAAGATGAGCATACAAAGAGAAACTTCCGGGCATATCGCAGCCATTGTGACCATTCTGATTTGGGGGACGACCTTTATTTCGACAAAGGTTCTTCTGGCTGACTTCACTCCAATGGAAATATTATTTTATCGGTTTTTGATGGGCTTTATTGCGCTTATTCTCGTACGCCCCAAAATAATTCCGTTCAAAAATTGGCGGCAGGAGCTGTTATTTGCCGGGGCAGGTTTATTTGGCGTAACCTTATACTTTCTATTAGAAAATATAGCTCTCACCTATACATATGCATCCAATGTCGGCATGATCGTATCCGTTATTCCGATGATCACTGCGGTGCTGGCCCATTTTCTGCTTGAAGGCGAAAAACTGCGGCTGACTTTTTTCATTGGATTTGGGCAGCACTGATCGGGCTTTTATTGATTACGTTCAACGGCAATGTCGTACTGCGTCTGAATCCGTTCGGAGACATCATGGCAGTCGGGGCCGCTCTCGTGTTCGGAGGCTACTCGATTTTCATGAAAAAATTAAGCGCTTACGATTATCACATCATCGAGCTGACACAGAGAGTGTTTTTATACGGTTTGTTGTTTATGGTTCCCCCTTTATTTTTGTTCGACTTCCATTTTGACCTGAGCCGATTTTCATCCGCTTCAAATGTACTCAACATGCTCTTCCTCGGCATCGGTGCTTCCGCCCTGTGTTTCGCAACATGGAATTACTCAGTCGGTGTGCTCGGTGCCGTAAAATCTAGCGCGTATATTTACATGGTCCCGGTCATCACAATCACAGCTTCCATCCTGATCCTGCACGAAAACATGACATGGATCGCTCTTCTAGGAGGTACACTTACGCTTTTAGGGCTCTACATTTCAGAGCTGAAACCGAAAGCGAAGCTGATGGAGAACGGAAGTACTATGGATGCTTAACGGCATCCATTTTTTATTTTGTCCTACGTTTGCCACCTATAAATGAACGCGATCTAATAAAGGAGGAATCAAAATGGTTGATGAAATGGTCTTAATCACACAGCAATGGCTGAACGAAACGTACAGCGGAAAGCATGGGTATAACCCAGTAGAAGAGAGCGGGAAAACTGGGTGGGATACGATCTACGGTCTGACTCGGGCTCTTCAAATTGAACTGGGTATCTCAGAACCAGCTGATAACTTCGGGCCGACAACACAGCGCTTATTTAAGCCTCTTAAACGCCAAGCTCCAGATTCAGAACCAAGCAACATGAATTTTATTTTACAGGGAGCTTTATGGTGCAAAGGCTTTAATCCCGGCGGTTTTACAGGCGTCTTTTATGAAAAAACAGAAAATGCGGTGAAGGAATTTCAGAAAGCTGCCGGACTGACAACACAGGATGGGATAGTCACCACGTTGATTATGAAAGCCTTATTGGACATGAGCGCTTTTAAGCTGGTGTCTGGGGGCGATTCAAGAATCCGCCAGATTCAACAAAACTTAAACCGGGACTACAATGACTACATCGGGTTAATGCCTTGTGACGGACTATATGGCCGCGATACAAACAAAGCTCTTATTTATGCCCTACAAAAAGAAGAAGGCATGAGCACAAGTGTTGCCAATGGATTTTTCGGAAACGGCACAACAAGTTTATGCCCTACTTTAACTCCCGGCGATTCAAGAACAGGCTTTGTTTTAATTGTTCAGTACGCCCTTTATTGCAACGGAAAATCATTCAACCCTGGTGAGTTTGACGGCAAATATGGTGTCGGTGTTGTTTCAGCCATTAAAGCATTTCAAGAGTTCATGTGCCTGCCGCAAACAGGTTATGCAGATATGCCGACCATTAAAGCTTTATTATCAAGCTCAGGAGACACAGCACGCGCCGCTTCAGCTTGTGACACTGCAACAATTATAACGGCAGAAAAAGCTCAAACACTGCGGAATAGCGGTTATAAAACGGTTGGCAGATATTTGACCGGAAATGTGCGGACAAGCAATGGCCTCACATCAAAAGCCCTGACATCTAAAGAACTTGCAGTTATTCTTGATGCCGGATTAAAGGTCTTTCCAATTTATCAAGACGGCGGTTATGAATCTTCTTATTTTGTAAAAGACCAAGGCACAAGAGATGCATACAGTGCTGCTTCAGCGGCTCGAAGATTAGGATTCCCGTCAGGCACGACCATTTATTTTGCCGTCGACTTTGATGCATACGATTATGAAGTAACCGATAAAATCATCCCTTATTTTCAAGAGATCAAGTCAGCGTTTACAAAAATGCAGACATTTTCAACCGCACCTAAATATGAAATTGGAGTTTACGGACCCAGAAACATTTGTATCCGTACTTCAGAAGCAGGACTGACAAAATATAGTTTTGTGGCAAATATGTCAACTGGATTTAGCGGCAATCTCGGCTATCCGATGCCAAACAACTGGGCCTTTGATCAATTTTATGAAGGAACAATCGGAAGCGGCTCTGGAAGCATCGGGATTGATAAAGACGGCTTTTCAGGAAGAGACTCAGGCGTAAGCCACGTGAATCCGCCGTCTGATCCGGTATATGATGCAAGACTGCGTACACTGACAGACATTTTATCTACCATTCCGGCTTTAGAAAATCTATCAAATCTTGCAAACGCGATGTTTGAATTTGATACGACAGAAACCATTTTTACATCACCTGAGTTGGATATCATTCTATCCACTTCACTACTGGCAACCATACCAAGTGAAGGATCACCAAATACGATTACCATTACAAATGGTAAACCAGGTGCCTATATCACAGGTTTATTGGGCGACACACAAACGTCTCTCACTGCGTCACAAATCGACTCTTATCAAAACCTACTAAACAGTCTTAGCTTATCAGTGCGCAATGGATATTTGGAGATTTATATTAATCCAACTGCTGAATCGTTAAACATTCAAATTAAAATCTATACCCCTGATATTCCAGTAGGTGACAGTACTACAACTGGACTTACGACTACGATTACGTTTAAAATAAAACAGAAGCACTTTACTTTACCAGATACTGAGGAAGTATACTCACCGAATTGGGATACTATTGTCAACAACATGGTTGTGGCAGGTACAGGTATCTTGATTGTTGCTGGTATTGGTGCATTAGTATTAACGGTAGGCCCTGAAATGGGAGCTGCTGCAGTACTCTTCCGTACATTTTTAGCACTTTTTAAATAATATTGTTTCTCCATGAGTCCTTTAGGGATTCATGGAGTTCTTCTAAAAAAGGGGGGATACTGTATGAAAAGTAATATACATAAGTATCAGGAGATCACAAAAAAAATAGAAACCGACTTGTACCCTATCAGTCAAAACGACAATGATTTACTTTCTTACCTAATGAAACAAGACTCTTTCACACTCAACCAAATGAAAGTGTGTTTAATTGAACCACAGCTCACATTCAAACACACTGTCAAAATCGTATTTACAGTGACATTAATAACGTTATATATTTATTTTTTCAGTTCTCATTATAATGATTTAATAGAGATGGGTGTACAAATGTTTTTTGTGTTAATTGGCCTTATCTGGGTATTTGGTGTTTTCCCATTTTCAAGAAAAGTTCAAATTTCTGAGCGCTTCAAACAAAAATCAGAAAACGCCCGCATTGTCGGAATGATTGACTTCGTATTAGAACAAAAATACAAAAAAAGCATCTCTGAATAATCCCGAAATCAGAGATGCTCAATCTCTGCCCTCATCCCTTCTCTATCACAGCCACACTGTCACGCGTGGCCGCTGCGGGCTCCCTCAGCAACACATTCATCACACTCGCCAGCACGAGCATTCCAATCGACACATAAAAAGCCATTGTATACTCACCCGTTACAGTATAGATGACGCCAGGCACATACGCGCCGAGTGCCGATCCGATTTGATGGGCAAGCGACAGCCAGCCGATCATGAGGCCGATCGAGTAGTTTTGAAAGTACTGGGTAGCGAGCATTTGAGTCGGCGCTACCGTGGCGAAGTCCACTAATCCAAACAGAATCGCAAAGGCTAAAAGCAAGTAGGGCTCGTGGCTGTAAATCAGAATCACGATCGACAGCGCGCGTACCGCATATAAAAAGCACAGGATTTTCCGGCTGCTCCACCGGTCCGCTACAATTCCAGACAGTAAGATGCCAGCGATATTAAAGCCGGCAAGCAGACTGACAGCGGCACTTGTGACTGTCGTTGAAAAGCCGTGATCGTGAGAAAAGGGAATCAAATGGGTATCCATCAGCCCCACGGTCGTAAATCCGCAGATCAAAAACGGCAAAATCAAAAACCAGAATTGCCTCATCCGAAACATTCCGGTCACTGAAAGAGCAGTTGTATTAGGCGCTGTTTCTTTTTCCACAGCAGCCAGCCCGCCGATCGGCTCTGCATTCTTTTCTGAAGGATTGTTCCGCAGCATCAGCAGTGCAGCTGGAAAGACAATCACGATTAACAGCAAGCCCAACACCACCACCGTCAGCTTCCAGCTAAACCAATGGATCAGCATGAGTGAGCCGGGAACGAGAAGCATTTGCCCAGCCCCAAAGCCTGCTTCCATGATTCCAAAGGCTAGTCCCCTCTTTTTGCTAAACCAATTGACAACCAACACACTTGCTGCCACATTCGATGCTCCGCCCACTCCAAGCGAGACGCCCAGCCCGTAAAGCAGAAACAGCTGCCAAGGCGAGGTGACAAAGCATGTTAAGAAAATGCTGACCCCTGTCAGTAACGAACTCCATGACAAAACAGCCCGAGCACCCCATTTGTCCACAAGCCGCCCAATCACAGGCTGTGATATGCCGTAGACAATAAAGCTTATCGTTGAAATCAGCGAGATGGTGCCTCTATCCATTGAAAACTGCCGTTCCCATGGCTCCACAAATGCACCAAACGACAGGCGCACCCCCTGAACGGCCAATAAGATCAAAAAGGTGATGGAAACGATGATCCAAGCATAGTGCAGTCTTTTCATGACAACTCCAGATCCCACCGTTCTTCTGTCAGACGCTGTCCCCATAATGGCGCTTCTTTTTTCACTTCACTTACCCTGAATCCAAATTTTTCGTAGAGCGGACGGGCCTCAGCCATGGTGCTCACCGTCCAAAGAAAAATGCGTTCAAATCTCATGTCCCGGCAGTATGCAACCAGATGCTCCAGCAATTGAGTGCCGAGCCCCCTTCCTCGAAAAGCGGCATCAACAAGAAACCATCTGAGCTGCACTGTCTTTTCATCATGTTTGACCAACCCGACAGAGCCGGCAAATTTCCCTCCGCTTTCTGCAATCCATATTTTTTCGATTTCAGCATCAAATGTCTCATGAAGATAAGCTAAAAACGTGTCGTCCCAGCCATGAGCCTCCTCATAAAAGTGTCTCTGTTTTTCAATGAGAAGCTGAAGATCATCCGAAAGAAAATAATCTCTAATCGATATGTCTGACGTTCTGGAAGAAAGCGACTGTGAAAGGATCGCCTCAATTTCTGCCATCGCCTCCGCAAGCTTGTGCTGATCCTTTTGGTCAATTTCCTTCAGCATCAGTTCTACTTGTTCGTTGGCTTTCTCCTCCAGCTTTTTATAAATCGTTTTCCCCGTTTCCGTGACATAAATATAGTGGTGGCGAGCGTCATCTTTGCTCTTCTGTTTATAGATCAAATCTTCTTTTTCAAACTGCTTCAAAATCCTGCTGACATATCCCCGATCAAGCCCTAGCTTATCCTGAAGGGCTTTTGCCGTACAATTAGGCGTATTATAAATTTCAAATAAGATCCGTGTTTCCGTTAAGGAAAACGGGCTGTCGTAAATGTGCTCATTAAGGAAACCAAGGACATTCGTGTAAAATCGATTGAACTTTCTGAATTTTAATCCGACAGTTGATTCACTGGTTTTCAAACTCATCCCCACTTTCTTATATCGTCGATTAAGCCAATTATAATCAATGATAGTTGCCTTAGTCAACGATATGTTGGAAAGTGGGGCATTTTTTATTTTCCTGATGCTTTCCTTTTCCTGATCACAATCAATGTGATAGAGGATAAAGCCAGTGAAACCAAGCTATAGACAACAGCCCACCCTAAAAATGATTCGTTAAAAATAGTAAAAGTGAACACTAGCGAAATGATCAAACTAAGCACCGGCATCAGATACACGTTTTTACAAACACAAGTCCCGGCTACCGATAACAATATAATCCCTAAAGGCAAAATACCAAATGCGATATCTAATTCATCCACCTGCAACAGCCTCCCTCCAGATTTTTATGCGGCTCGTAAAAAAACATAACTGCAATATGAAAAGGATAATATTCACTTTTTTCAAGATCCAATTTGAAAATTACCCGTTTACATTCACCCCGGACTATGATAATTTAAGAAAGCGCTATCATGATAAGTTAATAGCTTGGATGGAGATGAGGAGAGCCAGGAATCAAACCCCTTTTTGACAAGGGGTGTTTTCTGGCTCTTTTTGTTTTTCAGAAAGGAGGCACGCCACACATCCAGCACTAACAGCAAAGGGGGATGATTTTGATGCTTAATATATTTAAACCGGCTCCTCACATTGAGAGACTGGACGATTCAAAGATGGATGCGGCTTACAAACGGCTCAGGCTGCAAGTATTCATTGGTATTTTCATTGGCTATGCAGGCTACTACCTGCTGCGGAAAAACTTTGCCTTCGCCATTCCTTATCTGCAGGAACAAGGGTTTTCAAAAACGGAACTGGGATTGGTGCTGGCCGCTGTGTCCATTGCATACGGCTTCAGCAAATTCATCATGGGCATGGTGTCTGACCGCTGTAATCCGAGGTATTTTCTCGCGACAGGCCTATTTTTATCAGCAATTGTTAATATCCTATTTGTTTCAATGCCTTGGGTGACTTCGAGCGTCACCATCATGTTTATCTTTATGTTTATCAACGGATGGTTTCAAGGAATGGGCTGGCCGCCGTGCGGAAGGACGATGGCCCATTGGTTTTCCATTAGTGAACGGGGCACCAAAATGTCGATCTGGAATGTCGCCCATAACATAGGTGGCGGGATTCTTGCACCGCTTGTTACTCTTGGCATCGCGATGTTCGTGACCTGGAAAAGCGTGTTTTTCTTCCCTGCCATCATCGCCATTATCATTTCATTTTTGATTGTTTTATTGGTTCGCGATACGCCTCAATCCTGCGGACTCCCGCCAATTGAAGAGTATCGGAATGACTATCCAAAACACGCTTTTAAAAATCAGGAAAAAGAATTAACAACAAAAGAAATTCTTTTTCAATATGTGCTGAACAATAAATTTCTTTGGTACATCGCGTTTGCCAATGTATTTGTTTATTTTGTGCGGTACGGCGTGGTTGACTGGGCGCCTACTTACTTAACAGAAGCAAAAGGCTTTTCTCCTGAAGATTCGCGCTGGTCGTATTTTCTCTACGAATACGCCGGCATACCGGGAACGATCCTGTGCGGTTGGATCAGTGACCGATTCTTCAAAAGCCGCCGGGCACCGGCAGGCGTCTTGTTTATGGCGGGCGTATTCATTGCCGTATTGGTGTATTGGCTGAATCCCGCGGGCCATCCGCTCGTAGACAACATCGCCCTGATCAGCATTGGCTTCTTAATCTACGGACCTGTTATGCTGATCGGCCTGCAAGCAATTGATCTCGCGCCGAAAAAAGCGGCAGGAACTGCAGCCGGTTTGACCGGATTTTTCGGATACATTGGCGGATCTGCCTTCGCAAACGCCATTATGGGCTTTGTCGTTGACCAGTTTGATTGGAACGGCGGCTTTATCATGCTGATTTCTTCCTGCATTCTTGCTATCGTCTTCTTGGCTCTGACATGGAATACAGGAAAACGGGCGGAGCACGTTTAAGAAAGAAACATAAAAGATTAATCATTTTCTAACACGCCGTTTACATCATTTTTTTAATATGAAAGACAGGTACTGTTTATCTATAAGGAGGAGAAATCATGCGAAAAAATAGAATACTAGCCTTGGTTCTTCTGTCGCTGGGCTTACTCTCATTTATGGTAACACCAGTGTCGGCAGCGTCAAAAGGAAACCTGCTGTCACCTGACCGTATCCTGACGGTCGCGCACAGAGGGGCTTCCGGATATGTGCCTGAGCACACGATCCTTTCTTACGAAACCGCTCAGAAAATGAAAGCAGATTATATTGAGTTGGATCTGCAAATGACAAAAGACGGCAAACTGATTGTCATGCACGATGAAAAACTGGACCGCACCACAAACGGAACGGGCTGGGTGAAAGACCATACGCTCGCAGACATTAAGAAACTTGACGCCGGTTCTTGGTTTAATAAAGCCTATCCGGAAAAAGCAAAGCCGCAGTACGCCGGCCTTAAAGTTCCTACATTAGACGAGGTATTAGACCGTTTTGGAAAACACGCGAACTACTACATTGAAACAAAATCGCCTGACACCTACCCAGGCATGGAAGAAAAACTGATCGCTTCTTTACAGAAACATAAATTACTAGGCAAACATGCTAAGCGCGGTCAAGTGATGATTCAATCGTTCAGCAAAGAAAGCCTGGTAAAAGTCCATCAATTACAGCCAAACCTGCCAACCGTTCAATTGCTGGAAGCCAAACAAATGGCGTCAATGACAGATGCTGACCTGGACGAAATCAAAACATACGCTGTCGGCGCGGGTCCAGATTATAAAGCGCTAAATGCAGAAAACGTCAGTATGATCCGCAGCCATGGCCTCCTGCTTCATCCTTACACGGTCAATACAGAAGCAGATATGCGCCGCCTGCTTGACTGGGGAGTGACAGGAGTGTTTACAAACTACCCCGATGTCTTCCAGCACGTTAAAAAAGACTACAAAAAAAGCTGAGAATCTTAGGATTCTCAGCTTTTTCTTATCGATTTTCACCAATAACAGCTTCTGCAATATTCACCGCATGATCGCCGATACGCTCAAGGTTGCTGATCATATCGACAAAGACGATGCCCGCTTGTCCGGTGCACAGCCCTTCATTCAGACGGATAATATGCTTTTTGCGAAGCTTCCGTTCCATTTTGTCAATTTCATCTTCTTTTTCAATGACTTGCTCAGCTATCTTCACATCATTGTGGTGCAATGCTTCCATGGACGCTTTCACAGTAGAAATCGTCAAATCCATCATTTCCGTTAAATCCGCCATGGCAGATTCAGTGATAACCACACGATGCGCCTGCTGATATTCAATCAGTTCAATTACATTTTCGAAGTGGTCGCCGATTCTTTCAATGTCTCTGACGGTATCCATCAGCATATGATGCTCCTCAGACTCGTGCTCTGAAAGAGAACTTGAAGAAAGCTCGATCAAATAATCGGTAATTTTCCGATCAAGATTGTTAACCGCATCCTCTATCTGATAAGCATTTGCCGCGTATTTTGGCTGTTTTGTCACTAAAAACTGTTTTGTAACTTCCAGCCCCTGCACCGCAAAATTCCCCATTTGCAGCACTTCTTCTTTTGCTTGTCCAAGAGCAATAGATGGGGATTGCTCGATAAAAATCGGATCAAGATGCGACTTGTATTCGACCATTGAATCCTTGCCCGGAATCAGTTTTGTTACGATCAAAGCCAATATCCCGACAAAAGGAAGCTGTATAATCGTATTGGTCGTATTAAAGATTCCGTGTGCGAATGCAATCGTCATCTTCGGATCAAGCCCAATCGATGTCTGAAGCGATAAGATCAATGCTGTGAATGGTTTAAGCAAAATCAGGAAAATCGTTGTCCCGATAAGGTTAAACAGCACATGAGTGGCCGCAGCACGTCTCGCTGCGACAGATGCACCTAAAGACGCAAGAACCGCGGTGATCGTCGTTCCGATATTGTCACCGAATAACACCGGCAGCGCACCGTTAATATCAATTAGACCATCTGAAAATAAACCTTGCAGGATACCAATCGTGGCGCTGGAGCTTTGCACGAGAACCGTAAACAAAGTCCCAATGGCAACACCTAGAACCGGATTGGAGCTCATACTAACCGTTAAATCATGAAAGGCCTCAAGTGAACGGAGCGGTTTCATGCCGCCGCTCATTAACTCCAGCCCATAAAACAGAGCCCCGAACCCAAACACTATCTGACCCGCGTTTTGTACATTTTTATGTTTAAAGAAAAACAGTAAAAATCCGCCGACAGCAATAATCGGCAACGCATAGGCCCCTATATCGATTCCGATAATAAACGCGGTAACCGTTGTTCCAATATTGGCTCCCATAATGACGCCAATGGCCTGGCGAAGCGTCATAAAGCCCGCACTGACAAGCCCAACGGTGATAACCGTGGTTCCGGAACTGCTCTGAATCAAAACCGTCACAATAATCCCAGCCAATACGCCCATTAGCGGATTGCTTGTAAAACGGTCTAAAATATTTCTTAATCTATCTCCAGCCGATTTCTGAAGTCCGTCTCCCATGAACTTAATCCCAATCAGGAAAATACCGAGACCCCCGAGAAATTCGAACAGTAATGTTTGTATGTCAATCGCCAACATGTTCACCTCTGTTTAGACATTATTCAGCAAACTCTCTTCGATTATGTTTCAAGTTCAGATGATTGTAAATAAAACATCCGCTTAATTTACAATAACTTAACAATAAGCCTTATGGTCCTATTAAACGTTTACATTGGTGTAACATTTTTGCGATGAACATGACCAATCGACTACAAAAAACCTTGCGTGATAGCGCAAGGTTTTCTCATCACAGTTATTCTTTCCCACAGAGCTTTCAGTATACCTGCCCAAAGAATAGCAGGCACAGCCGCTGAACGGCTTCCCTAAGAAAATTGGCAAAGGTTTAGCCATACCCAAAACGGGAATGATACAGGAAACACTACTCTTAAAATAGAAAGGAGTATCACCATGAAACAAAAACTGTTACTTTCAGGTCTCGCTGTTTCAACCGTCGGCATCACTTCTTATCTATTAAAAGACCCGTCAAATCGCCAAAAAGCTAGAGAATTCATTCACAGCATGAAAATGAAAATGACCAAACAGCCGGATATGGAAACGTTCCCAGTCGATAAAGCAGGACATCCGCACCCGCAAGATATTGAGGACAACAAAATGGTATCCGAAGGCTCTATGTATCCCGTGCAATATTACGATGAAAAAAAGAAGTAATGAAAAAGCTCTCTTCGATAAGGAAGAGAGCTTTTATATTTAACTTTTCCGTCTGATTCCGCTCATCACAAAACCGCTTTCAGGCAATGACGGCATTCTCGCGAGACTGTAATGCAGCGATTGTTCCGGAACGTCGTATTCAATCTGATTGACGAGAAAATCCAGGCTTGCTTTCATGACTTCAATAGTAATGCCTTCCCCTGGACAGCGATGCCCTTTCTCCGCGTGACCTCCGCCTTGAGGAATCAAATCAAACGGATTTTCCTCCCGCTCCTCAAATCGTTCAGGCCGAAATTCATCAGGGTTGTCCCATAAGCGAGGGTCGTGATTCGTTCCATAAACATCAAGCAGTACCGACGTGCCCTTCTTAAACTCACAGGTATTCCATTCAAAATCCTTTTTAACAAGCGCCCCTAAAAACGGGCCGAACGGATAATATCTGCGAACCTCCTGCACAAACATTTCTCTTTCCCGGTTGCTTCCAGAACGCAGCCATTCCTTATACTTCGGATGCTTATGAAGCGCCAAAGCTGAAAACACAAGAAAGTAAGAAATGGCGACGATAGGCCGCAGGACATTAATCAGCTCAATGGCGGCCATCCGGGAATCCAGCTGGTTGCCATCTTCTTGTGTGTGAAACGCCATTTCATGCAGTGCTGTTCCGGCAGGTATTTTCAGCAAGCCGGCACGAACATCTTCAATCATTCTTTCAATCCACTCTTCCGCACGCGGCCTTGCTCTTCTTCCCTTCCAATGCCGCGGCCCCACAGCACCGAACGCGTCGACCATATCAATGAAGTCATCCGCTCTCTCTTTGACTTCCGTTTCCTTCAGCGGAACGCCAGCCCAATAGCACGCCACCCTGCATAGGATTTCTTTTGCTTCCTCAAATAACACAACCTGATCCGCCTTCTCCCATCTCGTGACTGCCGCTTCCCACTCCTCTGTCATCAGCTCAGCCAAACGCTTTTGATGCGGCGGTGTCATTAATGACAGAAAAAGCAGCTTCCGATGGATATGCGCGTCGCCATCCATCGTCTGAATCGCATTTACGCCAAACAGCGTTTTCTGCACCCGCTTCGGCAAAGCATTCTGCCGCTGAAACCGCTCCGTATCATAAAACAGCTTCGCTGCCTCAGCACCGGTCATGCAAATAAAGGTTTTTCCCAATAAACGAGCCTGAAACAGGTCTGAGTGATAGCGCTCTGTTCTGTTTTTAATAAACAAATATCCTTCCTGCATCAGCGTCAGGCTGTTATCAAGACTTTTGTCATGTGGAATCTGCTCATTCATATGATTACCCTGCCTTCCTTTTTACCCTCTATTTTCACGTTATCTTCCGAATATAAACCCAGTAACAGTATTTGTTTACAAAACCAAATTTAAGCGCTTTTTTCTTATTTTTCAAAGGAAGAACAAAAGAAATAGAGAAAAGGTAGTTGATCAAAACAAAGGGGGAACAAAATGAAGAAATGGATATATGTTGTGCTTGTGTTGAGTATTGCAGGGATCGGCGGCTTTTCCGTTCACGCATCATCGTCTGCCCATGAAAAACATCTGAATGTCGGCCAAATGAATGTCGATGACGAATTCAAGGATACGGACGGAACCTTCATTCTTCACGATGTGCAAAAGGACAAGACCTTTGTCTACAACAGAGAACGGGCAAACAAAAGACAAACTCCGCAGTCCACCTTTAAAGTCGTGAACGCCTTAATCGGGTTACAGGTAAAAGCTGTTCGGGATGAATACGATGTCAAACGGTGGGACGGGGTCAAGCGCGAATTCGAATCATGGAACCGCGACCATACGCTAGGCTCGGCCATGCGGGAATCCGCCATCTGGTATTATCAAGCATTAGCGAGAGATATCGGTGATGAAAGGATGAAAACATGGCTTCATACTCTGTCATACGGCAATAAGGATATCAGCGGGGGGATCGACCAGTTTTGGCTGCAAAGCTCGCTAACAATATCTCCGCTGGAACAAGAGGCCTTTTTGGAGAAGCTTGTAAAAGAGGAGCTTCCATTTGACAAATCGGTGATGAAAACCGTCAAGCGCATGATGATTCAAGAGGAAGGAGATCACTACACGCTCTACGGAAAAACCGGAACCCGCCTGACAGATATGGGATTAGGCTGGTTTGTCGGATTCATCAAAACAGAGCATGGCTCGTATATTTTTGTCACCAATGTCGATGATTCCGGTACAAAAGCCAAAAACATCACAGTGAATATCCTGAAAAAGTATGGCCTGATCACATCATAAATGAAGGAGCCCAAGGCAGGGCTCTAAATGTCATGCTCGAAACAATAATGATTCACAAGCTCTTCAATCAAATCATGATCAGGATATTCCCCATTAAATTCAAATTCGATTTCTTCCACAAACTCTCCGTGATGGTACACATGGATGGCTCCATTTTGTCGGACGACGCTAAACTCCGGCTGAAATGTATATCCGCTTCGTTCAATTGCTCCCATTTCTTCCCCGCCTTTCAAAGCAGTAATTCATACACCTCGTTTAATTCCTTAGCCCGTTTTTGATCCTGTTCATTCTGCGCATACTTAATTTCTTTTTCTAATACATGGTTCAAAAAAGACATTTCATTGTCATCTAAGTCTTTTACAAATTCCTCTTCATTCACATACCGCTTCGCCAGCATCTTCTTGCAAATCTGCTGGCAGACTTCATTTTCAAGATGATTTGAAAGTGATTCGCGCAAATAACCGAGTGTAACATCCATTTTATGCACACCTTTCCTTCTGCTATCTTTATCCTATAGCTTGCTAAAATGGGGAAAATCCATACACGAAAAATAAAAAAAGAGACATCCGTGAATGTCTCTTTTTCTATGGTTATTCAGCCGCTCGGCCGCTTTTGGTCAAATTGGCCTGCGTACGTTTGCCAATCCCAAACACATAATAACTAATGACCACAAGCGCTAAGAAAATCACGCCTACAATCAGAGAGATACGAGTATCATCATTAAACCACATACCGACCAGAACCATCAGCAAGAAAGCAATCGTCACATAGTTTGCGAAAGGTGCAAACGGCATTTTGAATGGATGTTTATCTAATGCAGCACCCTTCGCTTTTCTGAATCCGATGTGGCTGATCAAAATGATAAACCAAGGAATCATGCCCGGCAGCACACTTGCACTGTATACATAGACAAAGATCTTCGGAGGCGCGATATAGTTCAGCACAACACCGACAGCCAAACCGATCAGCACCGCAATTGTCCCATACAACGGCACACCATTGCGTGAAATCTTCTTAAAGAGTTTCGGTGCTTGTCCATTTACACCCAGTGTATAAAGCATGCGTCCTGCACTGAAAATACCGCTGTTACAGCCGGACATTGCCGCAGTAATGACGACAAAGTTAATAATGCCGGCCGCTGCCGTAATTCCGATTTTCGAGAACGTAGACACGAACGGACTTCCGAGTGAGTTGAGCTCATCCCAAGGATACACGGTCACGATTACAAAAATAGCGCCAATGTAGAAAATCAAAATACGCCAGATAATACTTTGAATCGCACTTCTTAGCGTGTTTTGCGGGTCCTTCGCTTCACCGGCTGTAATCCCGATCAGCTCAACCCCTTGATAGGCCGCAATGACGAGAGACAGCGCAAAGAAGAATCCAGAGAAACCGCCTGCAAAGAATCCTCCATGAGACCACAGGTTCGACAAGCCGATCGCATCTCCGCCGTTGCCAAACCCGAAGAAAATAATCCCGAATCCCGCAATAATCATCAAGATAATCGTCACGATTTTAATCATCGCAAACCAAAATTCAAACTCGCCAAACGACTTAACAGAAATTAAGTTCGCCGCACCAAGAATCACCATTGCCACGATACCAGGTATCCAAGCAGGCAAATCCGGGAACCAATACTTCATATATGAACCGACAGCGATAATTTCTGACATGCCGACGATAATCCACTGGAACCAGTTGCTCCATGCTGTCATATAACCTGCCAGCGGATGAATATATTGATGGCCGAATGTCGCAAAAGAACCCGTACTCGGTTCGACATACAGCATTTCACCCATCGCACGCATAATAAAAAAGATAAAAATTCCGCATATTGCATAAGCCAGAAGGACAGACGGGCCAGTCCATGAAATGGTGCTGGCTGAGCCCATAAACAAGCCGACACCGATCGTACCGCCCAAGGCGATCATCTGAATATGACGCGCGCCCAGGCCCCTCTTTAATTCTTTATTTGCCATTCCTCTTCCCCCTCTTACAAAATACTCGAAAATGAGAAAACAGCAGGCCTGCTTGCCTCCACATCTTTCTCACCAATCAGTTATAACAATCAGAAAATTCAAACTTAAAATTGTTATATAATCTCCAAAATTACTTATTTCATCATAATAAATTTCTCTAGAAAATACAATTGTTTTTTTCAGGCAAACACATTATTCAGAGTTTTTAATTAAAACTTCGCTTAAAATATTTTATATAAATATAATGAAATGATTTAAATATGAATATCATATTTCTACCTTAAATTCTCATAAAAAATAAGCTGTTCACAATGAACAGCTTTCTAATCATTCACACCCGTTTGGTGCCTTAATGTCTTAAGCCAATCGGTATCTCCGGTGCCATAGCTCTTGCTTTGCCCCACATCTCTCAGAGATCCATTGCTGTAATCAATTGATAGGATAAAATCCGGAATGGCATCATACCCGGCTTTCGCCATTTTACTGAGCTCTGAACGATAGTGGGATATAGCATAAGAAGCCGTTTGTTTTTGCACAGGATCTTTTTCAAGCTCTTCTTTATATACGTCTAATAAGTCACGTCCATCAGGCGTTACGTACCGCCCATCAATCACTTCTAAATCCTTCAAATGATAGCCTGTGACTTCATACATCTCACGAGCAGCTTGATACTTTTGATATGCCTCTTCGGAAAATTGTGTTGAATCACCGCTTAGGCTTTTCATGATATGTAAAAATAGCTCTTTGCTGTTGTCTCCAGATTGCAGCACTTGCTCAATTTGCTCAATCAGTGCCTGATCGCCTGTCCCGCTCACCTGTACCTTATAGTCAATCGGCGTAATCGTAAACGTCAGCTCTGTCCCCTGCGGAATGTGAATATGGTTTCGGTTCAACAGCACTTGCAGCTGCTGGTTAACCTGGCTTCGCTGATACACCTTAGCATTCTCAGCCTCCACTTCCCCATTAAACGTGACATTGCGAAATGCGGCATCCTGCAGATTATAGTTTTGGGCCTTACCTTTGAATAGCCATTCTGTTTCATTATCGTAAGCAGCCTGTCTTTCTGCAGCTGACAGATCACTTCTGTAATAAGGAGACTTTGCATTTTGATACTTATCCTTTATATAGCCTAATGGATCAGACTTCGTTTTGTTAATCGCATTCATCCTGCTGTATTTTTCATTTAGTATTTTGATTCTGATATCACTCTCAGATACATAGGGGTTCTTGGATTGAATCACTGTTTCCTCCCCTGTATCTATCACTGTTCGATCATTCGCAGATTGATACACTTTGCTGAAAGTCCCGCTGTTTCCCGCCACGCTGGTTTTAGAATAATTGAACTGTTTGATTCCCTCATTTGAAGATCGTGACTCAAGCCTGCTGTATGCCTTTTCCAGCACCGCTGCTGTATTTTCAGACGTATTCTCGCGTGTAACAGCCGCATTCCTATTGAATATGTTCTGTGCCATCAGCTGGGTACGGATAAATAGCCGATTCAGACGCATTGGGTTCCCTCCTGAACAATTCTCTCTTACTCTTTTTATCGGCAACACCAATGTATATATTAACCTCAAAAAACATTTATTTACACTTAAAATATTATTATGTATGATGGAAATAAAAGGAGGTTGTTTACATGATGAAAAAATGGCTCTTTCCATTCGCTATTATGCTGGCTGTCTTATTCACCTTTACTTATTCGGCATCAGCTGCCGGAGTCACTGCTATTACAGGAAACAATTCATTTGATACCGCAGCACCAATCGGATATTGGAAATATAAGAATATCGATACAACGATACTGGAAGCCGGACAAGATGAAGCCTATTTCACTTTTACAGCTTATAAGGGAGAAAAAGTATACGTGAGAAGTACACACCAGAGCGCGTACACAGGGATGAAAATTGAAATTTACGATAAGAACAGAGCACCTGTTTCACAAGGCACAGAAGTGATTAATCCTAATACGTTCTCTTCTTTTATTTATGCCAATGCTGACGCCCAAAACACGACGGATACCTTCTATGTGAAAGTGTCACGCGGCACCTATACCGGGAACATGTATTTCACACTTTCAATTGAAGACCGAATCAAATCCGGCAGCGGAACGTTCCAATTCAGCGGCGTTGCTGAAAATAAAGGAAATACTACCCTTAGCCCCTCAGGTTCTGACTCCAGCGTGATCAAGGCTGATTTAACAAACCAATCTGGAATACCGCGCGATGCCATTGTAACTAGAGTCCAAACAACCGCCACTCAAACACCAAGCCAGGGAAATACACGCCACTTCATCATGACGAGTGAAAATAACGAATGGCGCCGTGCACTTGTGAATAGCTCGACGTCAGGGTCTTATGATATATCATTGTCAGATCAACTCAGTGTCGCTAAGGTATGGAGTTTTAAATATAATACATTAGCAACTGCTAAATCGACGATGAGTAATGTAAAAGCAAAAATAGATTATGAATACGATGTCACAAAGCAGTTTTAATTCATACTGAGCTGGTTCAAATTCCATGAGCCGGCTCTTTTTTATTTTTAGCCTAGAATACAATTGTTTTGATAAACTGTAATCAGTACAACCAAGGGAAGTGCAGACATGGCATTAAAACAGCTCAAAAAGCTACTTTTTGACCGCCCTCTAAAGGACGGCGTTATCCTAAATCATCAATACAGAATCGAAGAATGCCTCGGAATGGGCGGCTATGGCTTGGTTTATTTGTGCACCGATGTCCATACTCAAACATCTTATGTCTTAAAACAGCTCCGGCCGACAAAAGCGAAAAAGGAAAAAGAAAGAGTCCGGTTCCAGCAGGAAATAAAACTGCTCAAAAGTATTCACCACCCGCAAATCCCGGCCTTCATAGAAGATTTCATCATAGACGGACAGGCTTATTATGTCATGCAGCTGGTTGAGGGAAATAATATAGAAGAATTATTATTTTTTCGAAAACAGCCGTTTACAGAGCTTATGGCGTTACAGCTGATTTCACAGCTGCTTGAGATTGTAGAATACCTGCATGAACGCCTGATTTTTCACAGCGACATCAGAACGCCTAATATGATTATCAATAACGGCAGGCTCTGCCTCATCGATTTCGGCCTTGCAAAGCAATTGACTCCTGAAGAAACGGAGGAAGTAAAGGTGAGGAAACAGGATGACTTCTTCGATCTCGGAGAAACACTGTTATTCCTGCTGTACTCTCAATATAAAGGAAAAAAGAAGAAAAACGGCACTTGGCTGGAGGAATTAACGCTGACGAAAGAAGTAACCTTGCTGCTGAAAAAATTATTGGGCATCGATGAAGAGTACCAGCACACCGCATTGATTCGCGAAGACCTGAACCGCGCGATTCAATCAGTCACATAAAAAAAACCCTTGTCCCAAGACGGAACAAGAACTTTTTTGAGATTAACTGCTGCTGTAGCTCCGGCGCTTGTAGCGATGACTGCCGCCATAACGGTCGTAGTTCCTTCTTTTGCCTGAGCTGCTGCTGTAGCTTCGGTAATGCCGGCGCCGGCTGCTGCTGTAATGCCGGTGTTTGCGATAGCGATCACTCGAGCTGCTTGAGAGGTGCTTGATCGTTTTAATGATTTTTTTAAACATACGCTGATCACCCCATTTCTTTCTTCCTATTATATAGAGTTTATAGGAGAAAGAAAAACATCAGCGGGGTCACTCTTTTGAAAGCAAGAACCTCGTTCCATTCTCATTTGTCTGCAACTCATAAGTAATCGCAAGCAGCCTGCATATATCATCAATAATCTTTAATCCAAGCCCCTCACTGTTCTCATTCCGATCAAATCCAATACCGTCATCGCAAATAGAAACAGTCCCATGTTCAATCGTGACTTCCATTTTTTTAGCTTTTGAATGCTTTAACGTGTTTTGAAAAATATTATCGAACAGCCTTTGCATCCATAACCGGTTGCTCATCCATATCACATCTTGATCTGCCGGCTTATAGTGCAGCCCAATTCCATTCATACTGTATAAATAATCCCACTTTTTAACTGCTGTTTCTAACAGCTCGTTTAGACTCACTTCTTCATTTATGATATAAGAACTTTCTAACGTCTCAGCGGAATATAGGTTGAATTCATTTGTTAATTCCGCGATATAGTGGATTTGCTGATACAATGATTCAAATACGGCCTGATCATGACATTGGCTTTCCAAATAAAATAACTGCAGCCTGAGAGCGGTTAAAGGTGTATTAATGTCATGCCGCAGTTTTTGCAAAAGCTCCTTTTTAATTTCCTCCTGCTGCCTTAGTTCCAGTTCACGGTATGTCGTTCGTTCAATTAACAAATTGAACGACTTGATCAGTTCCCCGATTTCATCAGCACGTTTCACTTCTATTTTATCTGGCACCTTTTGATCACTCGCCAGGTGTCGAATGGTTTGATTTAACAGATTGATTTTATGCAGCAGAGAATGAATCGACTTTGAAAATAAAAAAGCTAACAATAAGAGTGATAGCAAAAATACAACGATCATTGCGGGATACGCAAACGACCTGTGAAAAGGCATACCATGATTCATCGGTTTAAACATGCTGTCATAAATCACCGACATCAAAATACTAACCGCCAGCAACAGTACCGGAACACTAATGACGGCTGTAAACAATAACAACTGATATTTTGTCTTTAGCTTCATTTCTTCACAACGGTATTCAGCCGATACCCTTCTCCGTATATATTTTCAATAATCTCACCCGCTTGATCCTTGATTTTGCCTCTGATTTTTTTAATGTGCACATTGACGATATTCGGGTTTCTGTCTTCGAGCTGCCACAGATATTCAAAGAAATGTTCCTTTGTCAGGGTGCTGTCTCTATTTTCATATAAATAAAAGAAAATTTTCCGCTCAATCGCAGTAAACAGCACCTCATCATGCAGGCTTTCATTGAACACTTTTTTGGTTTCCGCATCAATATACAAATGTTTGATTTGCGTAAAAGTGCCATAATAGTGCTCAAGCATATTCTGCATTCTTAATAGCAGCTCTCGCGGGTCAAAAGGCTTTACCATATAATCCTCACCGATCTGCAAACCTTGGAGCTTGCTGTCCATATCATTGCGGGCCGAGAGAAAAATGACTGGAATGCGCAGCCCCAGCTTTTTGATTTTAGCAGACATTTGATATCCGTCTTCACCCGGCAGCATCACATCCATAATGACCAAATCCACCTTCTGAATCACCGAAAGCACATCCGCTCCATCTGTTTTCCACATCACATGATATCCCTCACGCTGCAAAATCTTTTGCAGTAGATCACCAATCGTCACATCATCTTCCACGATTAAAATATGATAACCCTTCATCCTAGCGAACCTTTCTCATAAACTCCATGGAAAGTTTATATATTTGATCAGGCTGATATAAATAAATACTGTGTGTTCCTCTTAGTTCCTTTATTTCGGCTGTATTGAATTGAGCCGCAAACGCTTCATAATCTTTTCGGTTTTGTATGGCATACTTTGAATTTCTATTTTGGTCAGAGACCGCATCTAAAATCAAGACGGGAGTTTCTTTTGGCGCCGGCAGATTCACAGATTTGCTGCCATTTTGATAAGACTGTAAAAGCTCATGCTCCATATCTGCATTAAAAAATTGCTTAAAGTTAATGGCTTTATAGATTTCTTTTTCTTCATCAGTTAAAAACGACTGCCGAATCACCTCAGGATTATATACAGCGGAAGGCATAAACCGATGAAAACCAATCGAGGTTAACAGGTGGAACCCTCTCACTTTCAGTCTGTCGATCCTGCTCAATTTATACGTGACATACTGCTGGGGCAATCCAATGTCCATCGCAATAATGGCCTTGATTTCCTTAGGATATTTCTGAGCCCAATAAATGGCTTCAATCCCGGATATGGAATGAGGCATTAAAATATAAGGAGGCTTATTTCCGCTTTTCATAAGCGCTTTCCTCGTCTGTTCCAGTACCGTATCAATATCTCTGTCATCATGAGACACATCACTGTATCCATAACCAGCCCGATCAACAACAGCAATCTTATTTTCTTTTGAAAACTTGCTGTACAAACCTTTCATCTCATAAGCAGGCGCAGCGATCCCCGAACCGGACATAAACACAAACGTATCCTTCCCGCTTCCCTCTTCATATACATTTATCTTTTTACCATCAACATCGACTACTGTGCCTTTGCCTTTTAACAGTGCTGCTTCCTTATTTAATTGATAATGGTGGTAAATAAAAACGGAGACGGATACAAGCAAAACCAAAGCAGCCAAGCTGCCAAAAAAGACTTTTAAGACTTTCCATAATGTTTTCATATGATGCTCCTTTCACGTGATACGGAAAGGATACGATATGAAAATAAATTTCTGATTAACTTTGGAAAGATTTTATTTTGACATTTGACTTTGCCCTTACGGAAAGGTGTACATTTGGAGCATGGAGGTGATCACTTGCTATCGATCGGTGAATTTTCAAAGATATGCAAAGTATCAACAAAAACACTGCGATACTATGATGAAATCGGGCTCATTCACCCCGAAGATATTAATCCTGAAAATGGATATCGATATTATTCTATCAGGCAGCTGAAGGAAATGCTCTTGATTAACCGTTTAAAGTCGTATCATTTTTCTCTGGAAGAAATTAAAACCATGATCAATGTAGAAGAGAACCAGGCAGAAGAAAAACTAATTTTCGGCCTTCAGAGAAAAAGAAAAGAAGTACAGGCAAAGATCCATGCTTATGAATATACGCTTACACAATTGAACCAAGACATTCTGCGTGCAGATATGGGCAAATCAATGATGTCATGGCTTGACGATATAGAAGTAGAGCTTTCCGAAACCCAGCCAATGAACATCCTTTATATACGCCAAATGATGAGCAGTGATGACTACGCCTTAGGGTATGAGAAGTATTTTAGCAGGCTATATGAAAGAATTGCGGTTAATAAACTTACCTTGCTCGGTACGCCCATGACCATTTATCACAGCCCTGAGTACAACCCTGCCGGCAATGATACAGAGTTTGCGATTCCAATAGAGGAGACGGTAAGGGAGACAAGATATCTGCACGGCAGCCTTTGCGCAAAGTCTGTTTTAAAGGGCCCATATGCAGAATTGACCTCGGTATACGCTAAGCTGAGGGAATGGGTCGATGATGAAGGCTATGATTTGGCCCAATCACCGTATGAAGTGTATGTAACCGATCACCAGCAAGCTGGTGTGCCAGAGGATATCGTGACTGAAGTGTATTTTCCAATAAAGAAAAAAGAGAGGTAACTGTCATGAAAAGAAACGACTGGCCAACTGCAGACCCGCAAGCCTTGGGGATGGACGCCAAAAAACTGTCTGAGCTTGACCCTAAAATAAAGTCCCGATACAGCAATATTAACGGTATTGTAGTTGTGAAAAATGGATACATCGCTTATGAGCGCTATTATCATGGCTATGGACCGACTGATACGCATCATGTAGCATCAGTAACCAAAAGTATCTTATCGGCTCTCATTGGAATTGCGATACATGGAGGATACATCAAAAGTGTCGACCAAAACGCACTCGACTTTTTCCCGGAATATGTCCCGGGTCCTCCTAATAAACAAATACAAGATATCACCATACGCCACCTTCTCACGATGACAGCTCCCTATCCATTTGAAGACTGGCACGAACCACTCGACAAGATGTGCATGCAGCCTGATTGGATCACCTATACGCTGAATATGCTGGGTCAAGAAGGCACAATCGGCACATTTAAATACTCCACCGCAGGCGCGCATCTGCTGTCAGCCATCGTCACCCGCAGCACAGGCAAAAACGCCCGCGAATTTGCCAACGAACACTTGTTTAAACCAAGTGGCATGAAAGAAATCCCGAATTATGAAATGAAATCATTCGGCTTTGACGATTTATTCGGTAAACATGTGAGGGGGTGGGTGAACGACCCGGATGGAAACTCAACCGGAGGATGGGGGCTGACGCTGACTCCGCGGGATATGGCACGTTTTGGTCTTTTGTATATAAACCGCGGCTGTTGGGACAATCAGCAGATTGTTCCCGCATCATGGATTGACGAATCAACAGTGATGAACGCTAATAACTACGGCTATCTATGGTGGCTGCGTGAAGAGGAAGGTGTTTTCTCATACTCAGCACTAGGAGATGGCGGTAATGTGATTTGCTGTGTTCCGGAGAAAGATCTAGTCGTAGTGATCGCATCAGAATTCACCATAAATGCTCTTGATAGGTGGGAGCTCATTAAGGAATGTATTGTCCTGTCAGTGAAAGATTAAACTTTTTTAGGAAAAATAAGAATAAAAATAAGCGGCAGCCTCGAAATTCTCTCCATATCTTTCTCTTAGAAAAGGCTGCCAACCTCCAATAAGAATTTATCGTCCTTTCATTTCCCCTAATTTCACGGGAACTAAATAGAGATAACAGTTCCTCATTCTCATTTTTACCGCTTATCGATACAAAACTACAACACCTACTATCCTAATTTCAATCCTCCGTATCTTTCAACTTAAAAGCAATCAGCTTTCCTAATGCCTCTTCAGCTGCAAACGGAGCAACCATTCCTGAAGGATGTTCATGCTCGCGTTTTAGGCATTCATACATCTTCGGTTCAATGCAAGACGGATCGATCCATGCAATACACCAGGATGCCCAAAAGCTTGATTGCCCTTCACTTTCTTGAGCGATTTTGATGACAAACGGCAGACTAGGTTTCCCAATTCTCATGAGTGAAATGGCCGCAGCCATTCTTGTATCTTCAGCATGACTTTTTAATAAATATGACAGCTCCTCCGCTGCTTCACCCGCATCTTCCCCAAACTCACCTAAAACAGCCGCAGCGATATTACGCAAAGAGCCTTCCTCTTTTAAGGCCTCAACCAAAACAGGTATTGCATCTTTTCCTGATTTCTTTAACTCCCCTATCGCTTGAACAATCGTGATCTCATTTGTGTTCTCTAAATTCTGAACAGACAGCGACAATTCATCCCCATTTGATTTCATAAAAGAGCCCCTCTCTCGTTTGATAACAGACACTCAGCATATTTTCCACAAAGATATATCAGTAAGCGCATTAACTTCCAATTAACGTATAAATACCACAAACACTGTAAATATTCCTGTGAGGAGCTAATAAAACGCCTAACAAACTGAACATAATGACATCATATACTAGTGTTAACTAGTTTATCAGTTAGTATCAGTCCTACTACTATAAGAAACTCGGCTGCCATTTTAAATGTAATCTCGCATCTGCTGTGTGCTGGATTTACTTCCGGCAATACAAATCTGTCATCCGCATCGTCTAGGCCTTTCAGTGAGATGGTGCAAGTGTTTGCTCCGCGAGCGGCAACTTCTCTGCCATTTCCCCGGATGCTTAGGTTTACGTGCTCTTGTGTTGCCAGTGTTCGATCAAATCGTGCCGTGCTTCACCTATCCGCCAGCAAAGCCTTAAGAAATCTCTTTGTGCGCCTTCGACACATACAGAACGATGTCTGCCCTTGGAAGGCATATGGATGGACTTTGAACAGCTTGTAAAAAACACCCGCTTGTATTTACGAGCGGATGTTAGATTTTTTAAAATGAGCCCATTGAATTTTATGAAGTAAAACAAAGCAGTGTGTTATTGATTGATATCTTTTAGCGTCTGTTTCGGTTGTGAATGAAAAATCATCAATGATGCAATAATTGCAATCATAACCCCTAACGCACCAATCCAGGTAATCGAGGCTAATGATACGTTTTCCACAAAAACCCCTCCTATTCCTGCGCCGACCGCCATGGCGAATTGCATCATTGACTGATTAATGCTAAGCAAAACACCTGACATTTCCGGTTCTATTGTAGCTAGATGAAATTGCTGTGTCGGACCGGTGGACCATGCGGCAAACGACCATAATATGAGAATCACCAACACTCCGATATAGGAATGAGTGACAAATGACAGCAGAATCAGTGTGACGATATGCAATGTCATCCCGCCAATGAGTGTAAAGGGAACTCCCCATTTATCGGTGCTATATCCCCCAAACTTCGATCCAACCAAACTGGCAATTCCAAATATAAGCAAAACACCGCTAAGCAGCTTGCCGTTTATACCTGAGATGTTCAAGAGATACGGTGACAGATAGGTATAAGCAACAGAATATCCCCCGAGCCAGAAGAAAGTGATTGATAATCCCATAGCCACTTTCCGTTTTTTGAAAAGAGCAAGCTGTTGAAGCAAAGGTACAGGTTTATCTCCTCCAGTATGCGGAAGAGTAAAGAAAATAACGGCCATTGCGATCAACCCCAACAAAGCAATTGCACCAAATACAGACTTCCAGCCTAATGCTACTGCTATCATTCTTCCAAGCGGAACACCAATGATTAAAGAAGCGGTAAATCCCATCACGACCGTAGCGATGGCACTGCCCTGCTTCCCTTCCGATGCAATCTTAGCGGCAATCGTTAATGCGGTGACAACAACCACACCTGCTCCCATCGCCATAATGATCCGCGCTGCAATAAACCATCCATAACCAGGCAGTACAAAAGCCAGGACATTGCCGAACACAAACAAACCGAGGGCATACATCATCAATTTGCGTCTATCCATACTTGCTGTCAACGCCATAAGTACGGGTGTGGAAAGAGCATATACAAGTGAAAAAATTGTAATGAGCTGGCCCGCGGCAGCCAAGGTTATCCCGAGTGTATGAGCAATGTGATCCAAAATTCCGGAAATGATGTACTCTGAAGTTCCGACTAAAAAACTGACAATGGCTAAAATATAAATTTTCCAAGTGTTAGACATAAAACATTCACTCCTTAATCATTAGTAAAACAACATATCACGAAATATCGATATGTTAGTTCAAAAAATAAACACATCGCAATATGTCGATATGTATGGTGTAAAAATAAACATCTCTTGATGTTTATTTTTATATCTCTGTTTTAAGAAGGTCAGCAAGTTTCCCAATGGCTTCTTCATCTCTTTTGTAATACGTGTACTTTCCGATTCGTTCCGCCTTAATAAGGCCGGCTCTTAAAAGGATGGTGAGATATTGGGAAGCCGTCGATTGCGTCATTTTCAATTTGTCTGTTATTTGACTGACACATACCCCGATTGTGTTCATATCAATCCCTTCATGGGGTGCAAAATGACGATCAGGTTCCTTCAGCCATTGCAAAATTTGCAGCCTTGATTCATTTGATAAGGCTTTGAATACTTCAATTGGTTCCATACGATTATTATATCGTTAAATTCCGATACGTCAATACGTTTTTTGGATATACATAATTAAAGCTTTATCTCTGACTAATTCCATGAAATGAAACTGAAGACAGCATATCAATTTTGTTCCCCGCTTAAATTTATCATCAAGCTTTACGAAATTGGTCTCATAATCATATCATTAAACTATTGGGGGAACCCGTCAGGTGACAAGGATGTTTTTCAGTTAAATGAATTTAATATGTTCAAGTGACTAATCACCAGCATCAAATTCATGTATTTTAAATAGATGTAAAAAAACATCCGCTCGTAACAAAGGCGGATGTTAGATCTTTCGACAGGAATAACAAGACAGTGTATTATTAATTGATATCTCTTCACGTCCGCTTAGGTTATGAATAAAAAATCATCAATGATGCCATAACTGTAAAACAAAAGAAGCGGCAGGTAATATTCAATTCACAATAAATTCCGTCTTGTTTAAAAAAGTAAAATATTACAACATATGAATAACCAGAATGTTTCAGCCCTCTATCAGGCTTGAATAGTAGTGTTCATAAACATTTCCCTTTTTTATATTATAAGATCTTTTCCAAATTTTTCTCTAGATCATTACATAATTTAAATACCATCACTCGTTCACCTGTCCGAGAGCTTAAATCAGTATGAAAACTTTTCACTTCTTCTCCAGTTATCGTTAGGATAATATCCTTAAGACCTTCTATACCTGATTCAACTAACTCCGAACGCGTTTGTTTGATAGATAACATACCCTCTTTTGATCCACAAACTGCATATTCAGCTGGTGTTAAAATTCCTTTTAAATTAACGATGATCATATCCCGCAGTATATCAGTCTTAACAGATACAGACCCACGCCCAAGATAATCCTTCTCCCATTGAGTAATGGACTTACTGATCTCTGATTCAAAAGAACCCTTCGACTTTTTCATATATAAAACATCTCCTGGCAAAAAAATTGGCATCTTCTATTGTTATTTCGTCTCATTAATATTCTCTTACAACATGTCCTTCATATACACCTTCAATATCCAAATCAGTTTTACCGTTTCTTGTGACCACTACAATTTTGGATAACATATTTTCTTCCATCATAGAGTGTACATGCAAAAATCGAACGCTTCCTACATGAGTTTCCTCAACTTCTTCATACGATTTTAAATGATAAAAATCAATTGCTTTTCTAATTACTTTTTTCATACATTCTATATTTTCACGATCAAACGGATTCATTTCCTCTATTGTTTTCATTACAAAATCAGTTAAATTAGAGTCCATACATTCTCCTTAGAACTGCTTTTTTCAATACATGGGTGCACATCTATCATTTCATCATGACAAGCAATGATCAGGTAACGCTTGACGCTGTTTTAATAGCAGGGACCTCCTCAATTGAGGATTGTCCATCCTTTTGATTAACGATTAAACCTCGAACTTTAACATATGACGGCACTAATGGATGATGACGAATGATATCAACACTTTTTTCAATAGCGTCACTGCTATTTTCATTTCCATTTAGCCATTTATCGAATGTACCGCCTGAAAATTCAGGCCTGCAATTTTGAAAAAGATAATCCAATGTTTGTAGTTTATCTTTCATTGTTTCAAGTTGAGTTCGTACATGACCTGTGGAAGTCCTCTTATCTTTTGTTCCTACAACAAAAACCTCCTCAACATCTTCCTGATAAATTGCAATAATAACAGACCTCATGATTTCTCCGTAAGGATGTGAGATATCGGCACCATAGCTTTGTATCGTCAACATATTTTCTGCTGGAGTATGAGTCACTTCTTGTAGAATGGGCTCCAGCCCGTTTTCCATGTCCGTCAAAAATAATACTTTTTTATTTTTATCTACACTCATATTGCCCACCTCTTTTTGATTTAGTAACAAATATATTTGAAATCATTTTAGCAGTTACCAGTTTTCCCAATGTCCTTCTGGATCAACACTAGCCAGTCGAACCCATCCATTTTGAACTTTTTGCAGAAATACTGAGTCTTTATTTAATAATCGTTCTACATGTTCTCTAGGTGCTTGGATGACGATCAACAAACGTAGAGGAGAATGATAAGCCTCATGGTCTGATTGCATGACGGATTGCCAAGGCAGTCCGGCTAACAAGTCACTTGCATTCCCTTGCATAACTCCGAGACCTGCAGTAACGGTTTGAGTTGCTTTATTTCCGCTGCCATAATAATGAGGTGCTACCGTTGATGCGTAATATTGTAAATTAATCCACTGGGCCACAGTTCCAGGCCCTGCAATAATATTTGCTAGGAGTTCACCGCTTTCATCCTGCTTCCAATCATAATTATGAAGAAAGGCTCTACCTTCCAAATCACAATCCTTAGTTAGTTCACGTTGGCCGATAATAAAAGCGGCATTACGAGCCAATCCCCATTCCGGACGTATCTCACTCCAATCTCCCGCAAATCGGTGTGCCTCTGCCTTCGGATTTTTAAGTTTCGATTGGAAATTCGGTAATTGGGCTAGACGTTCTGCATTTACGTTATGCCTCACTTTCGGCATAATAGCTTCGATACGGTCAAATGCTTCCTGTGCAGTTTCGGAAAGTTCTGGTACATAAAGCCAATGTAATTCATCCACCGTTGTATTATGTTCAGCGGCAGCAAAAACCGTATCTTCAGGGATTTTAATTCCTTCAGTTAAAAGAGCTTCTCTTACCTCTGAAAGATTACATAAAGCAGCTAAAACTCTTGCATTGAATCCACCGGCCGCTCCACCGCAGGCACCACAATCAAGAGCCGCAGCATAAGGATTATTGGTACTTTGACTACCATGCCCGCAAATCACGACTAAGGGTGCAAAATTCTCTGTTAATCCCATCATTTTTAGTGCTTGCCGAGCATAGTTCACTTTTTCTTCTTCAGTAAAACCCACAGGTATTTTTGCCTCTGTGTCATAATCATGATGAAGCGAGAGTTTTGTATCAGGTTTACGTAACCAAGTCTCACGGAGATTACGAATGAAACGATCCGTTTTTCTTGGTACAAAGCTGCGTGCTACCATTTGCAGACTAAGCCAAGGTCCACTTAGCTCAGGTAGAAGCAAGCTCGTAAGTACATTTTGTTTCATCGTTTTAAATGTATAGCTTACGGAATGAACTGCTTGCTTGCGTTGGTTGTATTTTTCGAGTACCTCGTCATCTACGAACTCTTTTATTTTATGTTGTGGTTTTTGTATGACCGGCAAGGAGGCATGACTATGTTTACTGCCAAGTTCACAAGTTGCAATCGGCACCCCGAAGAAACCAGCAATACCAATCGTTTCAAACGGGCCTTCTTTTTCTAGTTGACGACGAAAAGGTTCTGATCGTACATCGATGCAGAATGCTAATTGAGCTAATGCAGATTTTTTACCGTTGGTTTCACGTTGTTTCGAGACGATCTTTTGACTTAATCGATCTGTGTGTGTTTGTTCCCAAGCTTCTAGCCAAAGTTTCCTGCGAAGTTTCTCATCAAAACTATAGGCAAATGATAAATATTCGTTTTGTTCATTGGCCGACATCTGTGACCATTCCTCTAATGTAAGGCCCCCCCAATGAATCCAAGCTGCTAAAAGGGGAGTAATCGAAATTTTTTTCTCAGACCGTTGATTATTCAAAGGTAAATATGGCTTTATAAGAGCCCACTCCATGGATATTCGAACCGCTAAATATTCTGTTAGGAGTGCATGTTCATGGCTCGATTGTTGGGAGCGCCAAAGCATCATCCCTGCCCATCCAGGTAAGGAAAGTAAATGACCTTCAAGATAAGTCTGGATTTTTGATTCTGGGATTTCTAGTGCGAATAAGGCTTCTTGTAAAGCCAAATGCGCCTCTTGTGGCCAACCTTTTAACCTTTTACGCTGCTTTTTACTAAGTGCTGGATCATATTGAATGAGATGCTGCCAGGCACGATAGAAACCTTCCTCACGATTAGGCATTGTCCAACCTGCTTGAGAGTCATCCAGATATAATTTACACCACTTGATAACATGATGATCAAGTATATTAACTAACCTTTCTCCGTCTTGATTCTCTATATACGAACTTATTGGTTGCATAAAAAAATTCTCGATATGATCCGTCTTCAGTCCACTACATTCATTTACCAATTTCTCCAGCTGATGTGATGATAAAAGGGTGGAAGGCAGTGGATCTAATTTTAATCCAGCATGACAAAATCGCTCTGCCACGTCCCGCGGGATGTTAAAGGAATGTGAATCAAGCCAACGCTGCAGCCCCATTTTTACAAAATCTTCATCTATCTCACCTTTATTCTTTGCTGAACGGATCATAGACACACTAGGGTATATATCAACATCACGAGTATGTTTCAACCAATTTGCAACCTGATCAAAAGGTTGGTTTTCAAGTCCCATCCACGGATTACGTGCAGCAAATGTAGAAATAGGCCAAAGTGGTGCAATCACTCGGCTGGCAGATTCAATGAAAACGTTAAGATCACTTTCTTGAACATCAATATCTGTATCTTTCTTTTTTACATTTTCTTTCGTTAATACGGATGTAATGCCCATCTCAGATTAGCTCCTTATGATATATATTGTTTAAGGTAGTCTGGGTGACTCTCTACTGACTTTGGTTTTGCTTCACCTAATCGAACTAACCAAAGATAGAGTACCGCGAAAAAAACGGAAGAACGATGACGAGCAACCCACGTACCTAAAGCACTACCAAATAGCAAGAGACATACGACAATCATGACAGCTGGCATTGGAGGTTGAACACTTTGAAAAACGGTTGTATGCAGCCACTTATAGAAGAGGTTATGAATGATAAAATATACAAAGGCTGCTCCTCCTAAAAATGTTAAGCCAGCAATTCGGCCAATTCTTCCCTCACCAAAAGCTACGAGCTGAGTCCAAGAAACGGACAATGACCACCCTAAAATTAGCGCACTAATGAATTGATACCCTTCTCCAGGAGCAACGAGCCAAAAAGCAACACCTATAGCTAAGGATAAAATCCAACCAGCCATGATCCATAAATAGGATGTTCCTTTATTAGCGCGAGTCAATCCTTCATGACGCCCTACTGCTGAACCAGCTTGTAAAAACAACGTAGCTTTGAATAAACCATGTAAAATAAGATGAATAATGGCTGCTATATAGGCTCCTAATGCACACTGAATGAGCATAAACCCCATTTGTCCAATCGTGGAGCCTACTAACTGGCGTTTATAGTCAACCTGGACTAAACTAATACCAGTTCCAATCAATACAGACATGCTAGCAAGCAGAAGTAAAATAATCGAAGCTATACCACCATTAAATAGAGGTGAAAATCGAGCTAGTATAATCCCGCCTGCATTTACTAAACCTGCGTGCATAATCGCAGAAACAGGAGTTGGAGCAACAATAGACTCAATTAACCATCTCTGGAATGGCCATTGAGCTGCGGGAATGATTACTGCTAATACAATCAATAGCTGAATCCCTGTTCTCTTCCATTCCCCCAGCTCAGCTAAACTTTCATTTGTTAAAACCGATGATAACTGCCATTGACCTGTGGCATAAAAAAGCCACATTATCGCCAAAAACAAAGAAAACCAACTTAACAAAAATAATCGGCCAGAAACCTTGGCTGCTTCACTAGCCACTTGCCAAGCACTGTTTAATCTTATAAGTAAGGTTAAACCGGCAAGAGTTGCTCCCCAAAATATAACCATCAAGCGGAGATCACCACTTAACCATGCAAGTGAAGCAGCACCTGTAGTGAAAGTAAAAAGCGTAAAATATTTGCGATAAGATCGATCACCCATTAAGTACCGTACAGAAAAACGCTGAATGATGAGACCAATTGCCAAAACAAAGAAAGTCATTAACCAAGCTAAGGAATCTAAGTGCCAAGGGCCAATATTTCCATTCACACTCCTATTGGCAAGAATCACCAAGGAAACCAAAAGTGGTAAAGCCAAGATCCCAATATGAATGCGAACAAAACGCAAGGGTACGCGTGGATGTAAAAACAATAATCCACTTATCCCAGAAGCAATCAGCATAATAAAAAATAATGTTAACAATGATGACAAATTCAGTGAAACTAACATTTCAAATTCTCCCTTTTTAAATGTCGTTATTGCTCAAAAGACCTTTAAACCAGATCCTATTTTTCTATAATTTAATACAAATTTTAAGTATCTCTATTTTTTCCCAACAAAAAAACCGACAACTTCAAAATTTCAATGATGATTTTAGATCATTGAATCTTGAAAATTGTCGGCTTCACTTCAACTAACTTCTGCGAAGTTTTTTGAAGAGCTACCTTATTATTGGTCATTTTACTTTATGCTATGTTTTAACTTCCTTCTAAAAGAATGAAATCATCGTTCCATTTTAATATAGTGCCTGATTATCAAACGAATCGACTTATGTTTCTCTTTCATTTAAATTAGGATACTTTTTCATCCTGTCAAGAGTAGTTGAAAGAATGCTAAAGACCTAATAATTTAACAAACGAAAATAAACATCTGAACCGATTATTAAGTTAAGTATAAGATATGCTAAATTTTAAACATTGTCAACAAAAACTCATTTTCTAATTCAGTAGAGTATAATTTGATGTTGGAATACGGAGTTTGACGATCTATCTTTAATATGACAATATTCACCGCTTACAATTTGCCCAAACTCCCCGTAGATGTCACTTCCTTTAAAACCTTTTTTATCGGAACTTATCAATCACCAGTCTCTTCTCATACTGTTTCTCTTGATCTACTACATTTTTGTTAGCTAGAGAAATTACATAAGAAGGTAATTCTTGCATCGATGTCTTAACTGAACCCACATATTTGCTTGTGAAAAAAGAAGACACGCACGATACATCATTTTTATGAATCTTGACGTTGATAAATGTCTCGTTGCTGCACCATTATAAGGCGCCTGTCCTCATCTTTGATAAATGAGATCCGTACAAAAAATCACCTCTAAAATAAAAACCCCTTTGGCTAAAATAACCAAAGGGGTTAAACAACTTACTCCACAGTAACACTCTTCGCAAGGTTACGCGGTTTATCAACATCACAGCCGCGATGCAGTGCAGCATAGTAAGCGATCAGCTGCAATGGAACAACAGATACCAACGGAGCAAGCGCTGGGTTTACTTCCGGCAGTACGAATCTGTCATCCGCATCATCTAGGCCTTTCAGTGAGATGATGCAAGTGTTTGCTCCGCGAGCGGCAACTTCCTTGACGTTTCCGCGGATGCTTAAGTTTACGTGCTCTTGCGTTGCCAGTGCGAATACTGGTGTACCTTGTTCGATCAAGGCAATCGTGCCGTGCTTCAGTTCGCCGCCGGCAAAACCTTCTGCCTGGATGTAAGAAATCTCTTTCAGCTTCAGTGCGCCTTCGACACATACGAAGTAGTCAAGGCCGCGTCCAATGAAGAAAGCATTTCTGGATACAGTCAGGTATTCACGGGCGATCATTTCCATTTCGTCTTTCTGGTCACAAAGAGCTTCCATTGCGTTCGCAGCGATACCGAGTTCTTTGACGAGGTCAAATCCGATATCAATGCCGTTTTTGTCAGCAGCTACAGATGCAAGAACCGCAAGAACCGCAATCTGTGCAGTGTATGCTTTCGTTGACGCAACAGCAATTTCAGGGCCTGCATGAAGCAGCAATGTGTAGTCAGCTTCACGAGAAAGCGTTGATCCCGGTACGTTTGTGATTGTCAGTGCTTTGTGTCCGAGCGCTTTGACTTGAACAAGAACCGCGCGGCTGTCTGCTGTTTCTCCGCTTTGAGAAAGGAAAATGAAGAGCGGTTTCTTAGACAGAAGCGGCATGTTGTAAGAGAATTCACTCGCTACATGCACTTCAACCGGCACGTTTGCCCACATTTCAATATATTGTTTACCGACAAGTCCTGCATGGTAGCTTGTTCCGCAGCCAATGATATAGATGCGGTCCGCTCCCGCTACAGCGGCAGCGATATCGCCAGGCACAGACAGCTTGCCGTTTTCGTCTTGATACGTTTGGATGATTTTGCGCATCACAACAGGCTGCTCATCCGTTTCTTTCAACATGTAGTGAGGGTACGTACCTTTTTCGATATCGCTGGCATCCAGCTCAGCAATATAAGAAGCACGTGAAATCACGTCACCATCAAGGTTTTTGATGACAACTTGATCATCAGTGACGATGACCATTTCTTTATCCATCAGCTCTACGTATTCGTTGGTTACTTGAAGCATTGCCATCGCATCAGATGCTACGACGTTGAATGTATCTCCAAGACCGACTAATAGAGGGCTTTTGTTTTTCGCTACAAAAATCGTTTCTCTGTTTTCGTTGTCGAATAAAGCAATTGCATAAGAGCCTTTTAACAGTGTAAGTGTTTTGCGGAACGCTTCTTCTGTATCAAGACCTCCGTTGACAAATTGCTCGATTACTTGAACAACTACCTCTGTATCGGTGTCACTTTTGAGCTCTACATCTTGTAAATACTCTTGTTTCAGCTGAACATAGTTCTCGATCACGCCGTTATGAACAAGTGTAAAGCGGCCAAGTGCGCTTTGATGCGGGTGAGCGTTTAGATAGCTTGGTTCGCCGTGTGTTGCCCAGCGAGTATGGCCAATTCCAGCTTTCGCTTCTATATTGGTATCCACAACTTCACGAAGATCCGCAATGCGTCCTTTTTCTTTGAACACATGAATTCCCTGTTCGTTGGCAACAGCGATACCAGCAGAATCATAGCCGCGGTACTCAAGCTTTTCTAACCCTTTCAGTAAAATTTCCTTCGCATCAAGCTGACCGATATAACCTACGATTCCACACATATTTTTCTTCCTCCTAAGATTGTAAAAGGAGACGAAGAAAGTCCAATTTCAAGGGGACTTTCAATCGTCCCCTCCTACATGTTTTTGGAAGATCATGTGATTTCTCTTTGTTCAAGGAGTCACCCCCTTGGTTTGAAGAAATCCTTACGGCTGTGATCTGTACACTCAGCCGGGAGGCATCCGCCGAAAATTCGATAACCTCCATCCTCGTCAACTAAGCCTTTTTTCGGGCGCTTAGTTCGGGCGCTATAATTATAGGTGAAACAATAATCCTGTCTTCTTTCCTGTAGAGAAAATAAGAACAAGACAAGCTTGATTTTACAGCATGTGGCATAAACGGTCAATTGTTTTTTAAACAACTTTGCCGTATGTCTCACAATTATCATATGTAAATCTTGCTCGTCTTGTTCGCTCTCTGATCATAGACTTCGTTACTCTAATCCCATTTCTGACCGGACGACTTCAACAATGCGATTGACATACTCATCGCACAGCTCTTTCGTCTTCGCTTCAGCCATAACACGGACTAGCGGTTCAGTGCCTGAAGGGCGGACCAAAATCCGGCCGTCTCCGTTCATTTCTTTTTCAACTTCAGAAATAACAGCTTTTACTTTTTCGTTTTCTTCGACTTTATATTTATCAGTTACTCTCACATTGACTAACAGCTGCGGGAACTTCTGCATTTCAGCTGCAAGCTCTGACAGCGGCTTGCCTGTTGCTTTCAAAGTGTTCATCAGCATAATAGCAGACAATAATCCGTCCCCTGTCGTGTTGTAATCAAGGAAAATAAGATGTCCTGACTGCTCACCGCCGACATTGTAGCCGTCTTTTTTCATCGCTTCTACTACGTAACGGTCACCGACAGCCGTCTGTACGCTTTTGATGCCTTCTTTTTCGAGCGCCTTATAGAAGCCGAGGTTGCTCATTACAGTCGAAACCACTGTATCATCCTTTAAACGGCCTTCTGATTTCAGGTGTTTTGAGCATATGTACATGATTTGGTCGCCGTCAACGATATTTCCTTTTTCATCGACAGCAATCAGGCGGTCGCCATCACCGTCGAACGCAAGGCCGAGATCGGCATTTTTCTCTTTGACAAACGCGCTGAGCGCTTCAGGATGAGTCGATCCGACGCCGTCATTAATGTTTAATCCATTCGGCGAAGTCCCCATTGTTGAAACATCTGCATCTAAATCAGCAAACAGGTGTGTCGCCAAGGACGACGTTGCACCATGTGCGCAGTCAAGTGCCACATGAATGCCTGTGAAATCTTCATCAGCAGTCTGTTTTAAGAATTGCAGATATTTTTGCCCGCCTTCAAAATAGTCGTTTACAAGCCCAAGATCGGCTCCGACTGGCCTTGGCAGCTTATCCTCCGGTTCGTCCATCAGGCGCTCAATTTCAGCCTCCTGTTCGTCAGAAAGCTTAAAGCCGTCTCCCCCGAAGAACTTGATGCCGTTATCCTGCACTGGGTTGTGAGAAGCAGAAATCATGACACCTGCCTCTGCATCCATCGCTTTTGTTAAATAAGATACACCAGGTGTAGAAATGACACCCAGACGCATGACTTCTGCGCCAATGGATAAAAGTCCGGCGACAAGGGCTCCCTCCAGCATATGACCGGAGATGCGTGTATCGCGGCCTATCAACACTTTCGGACGTTGTTTGTCTTTTGTCAGCACATATCCGCCGAAGCGTCCGACTTTGAAGGCCAGCTCAGGTGTAAGCTCACTATTGGCGACACCTCTTACACCGTCTGTTCCAAAATACTTGCCCATTTTATAATCGCTCCTTTTTTATTCTGATGAGGATTGCGAATCCGCAGTGGATTCGTCCTCATCCTGATCTTGGTTTTGATCTTTATTTTCGTCTTGTTTTTGATCATTGCTGTTTTTATCAGTGTTCGTTGTATCTTCTTGCTGGTTGTTCTTTTGATCATTCGTTTGCTTATCTGTGTCATCCTGGTTTCCTGATGTATTGCTGCTGTTGTCATTAGTTGATGTATTGCTTTTTTTAGATGTCAGCTTGATTTTGGCGTTTTTCTGCCCCAAGGACCAGGTTACATTCTGAGGCCCGTTGACTTCAAGCTTCACGCTATGCTCCCCGTCATCTAAATCTGAAACATTCACATACAATTCAATATCTGATTTCTCCAGTTTTTTTATATTGGCGGGAGAGCCTTTAGCCGTCACGTCTATCGCTTGCGATTCAGGATCTAGAAATTCAATGTTTTGCGAGCTGCTCAGCCCTACAGTCTTAATAGAGACATTCTCAAACTTCTGATCCGCTTCACTATCTACTTCTATATGCAAAGTCACCTTTGACGGCGAGATTTTTTTGACGCCGTCAGGAAGCGGAATATCTGCCTCGATATCGGAATCCTTGTTAATTTTGCTTAAATCTAAGCTGACGCCGTCAATAAATTCAAGAGAATCCAACACATCCTGTGAGCCGTAAACCGTTACCTCACTGGGACTTGATTCAATGTTCGCTATGCTGACACCGTCAGGAAGGCTTCCTGTCCGTTCAATTTTAAAGGGCACTTTTTTACTCGGGCTTGTTACCGGAACGGTAATCTTGATGACCGAAGGCTCTACGTCGACAGGAAGCGCGTTTCCGTCTTTATCATAGACAGTCACTTTCGCTTCCTTTTCAATCGTTTCATCTGCGTTTTCCAAATTCACTGAAGCTTTTACAAGAGAAATATTATCAATCACATTTTTAGATCCGGTAATCTGCACATTTTTCGGACTGACAATCGGCTGCTCTGGAGAATAGCCTTTTTTCATCTTGCTTTTATTGTAGTACTCCACTTCTACAGGAAAGCTTTTGGTCGTCCGTTCTTGAATGGTCACTGTCGTAACAGACGGGTTGATTGAGATTGTCAGCCCGTCTGACACGTTTTTGGCCTTTAGCTCCACCTTATGTGTGCCGGTTTTTAAATTTTCCATGTCGGCATATATTTCAAAATTCTTGGTCTGTCTAGCCTTTTTCACGGCGCTTGTTGAGCCTTTTATCGTGACATTAACCGTTTGCGGAACACCTGTCACGACGTAATTTTCATCATCATAATACGCTTTGACCGGAATATCGGTCAGTGTTGCTTCATCAATTGTTGATGTCGGAAAGAAAGATTCACCCGGTTTTTTCGGAGTCGGTGCTTGATTGCTGTTAACCGCCACATAAAGCAAGAGCGCGAAAAGCAGAGCAATAATTTTCACAGCCCAGCGGTTGTTTAAGAATTTATCCATTTTTCTTGCCCCTCCAATACCAGCGATTAGAAGAAGTGTCTCTGGTGTTTTTCTTAAACTCGGCTTCAAGCATTTCTTTCAGCGCTTCTTCCGTCAGCTCTCTGTGAAGGTCTCCGTTCTTCGCCACACTGACGCCGCCGGTCTCTTCAGACACAATAATCGTCAAACTGTCTGTTACTTCACTGATGCCGACAGCCGCTCTATGCCGCGTCCCCAGTTCTTTTGAAATAAACGGGCTTTCTGAAAGCGGCAGATAACAGGCGGCCGCGGCTATTTCATTATTCTTCATAATCACTGCACCATCATGAAGCGGAGTGTTTGGAATAAAAATATTGATCAACAGCTCAGAGCTGACTTTGGCATTCAAAGGTATGCCAGTCTCAATATAATCTCCCATTCCGGTATCCCGCTCAATGGTCAGCAGGGCGCCTATACGGCGTTTCGCCATATAATTGATTGCTTTTGTGATGGCCTCAATTGTTTTCTGCTGCGCTTCCTCCACAGGCGTGCCGCTCCTTGAAAAAAAGCGGCCGCGGCCAAGCTGTTCAAGCGCTCTTCTCAGCTCAGGCTGAAAAATAATAATAATTGCTAAAAATCCCCATGTTATCGCTTGGTCCATCAGCCATTGAAGCGTGCTGAGGCCCAAATATTGGCTGGCCATACGAACAAGCACGATCACTACAATTCCTTTTAACAGCTGAACCGCTTTCGTGCCGCGTATCACCATAATCAATTTATATATCACATACCAAACAAGGAGAATATCAACGGCATTGCCGAGGTACTGCAAAAAAGGGATATCCTCAAAAGCCATTTCCTCGTCCTCCAAGATTTCAGTCATTTCGTATTTTGTGTTGTACGTGTTACGCATATGTACTTTACATAGCGAGCCCATTATACCACATTTCGATTTGGCAAGTGAAATGTGCCAGCCCTCTCAGCCCGTAAAAAAAGAGCAAAGCGACTGACGCGCTTTACTCTTTTCCTTTCGGATTTAATGCATTGACTACACTTTTCCCCGCAGACTTCATCTTGTACCATGTCCAATCGAATAATTGATTGATTTCTTCAATCTGACCGGTGACTTGTCCAGCAGAGGCCATATACTTTTCGCCGTTTACGACAGTTACATCCCCGTCTATTTTGCCTTTAATGATCAGCTTGCCGTTTTTGACAGTCACATCGCCTTTGACCGTCTCACCTTCTGGCACGATCACAGTGTGGTTATGCACCACAAGATTCGGTTGCTTGGACACGCTGAAATTTTGGTCATTATGCCAGCTGTTAAAAAATCCTCCGCCCATCAAAATGATGAATACCGCAGCAGCTGCGATAACGGGATGGGTTCTGAACCATCTTTTCACAGAAGCTCTTTTCTTCTCCTTAGGCAATTTTGCCATGACATTAGCGGTAAAATCCGCGGGGGCTTCGACATGCGATGTGCTCCGGACGAGCGCTATAGATTTTTCCATCTCATAAAAATGCTTTCTGCATTTCTCGCATGTCTCCAGATGTTCATTTAATACGTGTTCATCTTTTGGAAGGATATCTCCATCAAGATGCATATGCATAAGCTGCACAATTTGTTCAGGACAGCTCATTTCATCACCCCACTTAAAGATCCCTTAATTGTTTTCTGAGAGCCTCTCTGCCTCTGTGAATCCGCGTTTTCACAGTCCCCACAGGAATGTTCAGAATCTCGCCGATTTCAATTAATGAGAGTTCGTCAATATACTTTAATACGATAACTGTTCTGTATTTGTCAGGAAGCTTTAAAATTTTCTGCTGAATCGTGTTTGAGAGCTCCAGCGACACAACTGCATCTTCAGGCAAAACCCCATCTGCGGCGATTTGTGAATACATGGTCAAGCCTTCCGTACCAGCCACCTCTGCATCGAGGTAATAATCCGGCTTCTTTTTGCGAATGCGGTCAATAGTCAAATTGGTCGCGATTCGATAAAGCCAAGTTGAAAATTTCCGGTTAATATCAAAACTGTCGATATTAACGTACGCTCTGATGAAAGCCTCCTGTGCAATATCCTCTGCCTCATGCACATTGCCAAGCATACGGTAGCAAAGCTGATAAATTTTATCCTTGTAAATATCTACGATGTCCGCAAATGCATCTTGGTCGCCTTTTTTGACTTGTTTAATTCTCTTTTTAATCATCATTTCCATATTTATCTAACCTCTGCCTTCACCGGTCTGTATGTATACGAGCTTCGTTTCAAAAGGTTTCAATTTTTTTATAAAATAAGTTTATCAAATTTTTGGCAGGGTGTAGATGGTAATTCGTGAATAAACTACCTTAACATATTTTTAAAATTATTATACAGACTGAACAGTTAGAAGTTGGAATGATTTTAAAAAGAAAAAAAGACACCTTTTGGTCAAAGGTGTCTGTGACTGGGCTAGCTGGATTCGAACCAACGCATGACGGAGTCAAAGTCCGTTGCCTTACCGCTTGGCTATAGCCCAATAATGGTGGAGGGGGGCAGATTCGAACTGCCGAACCCTGAGGGAGCGGATTTACAGTCCGCCGCGTTTAGCCACTTCGCTACCCCTCCATATTAATGTAAGAAAAGAGTGCCGGCAAGAGGACTTGAACCCCCAACCTACTGATTACAAGTCAGTTGCTCTACCAATTGAGCTACACCGGCAAGATGGTGGAGGATGACGGGCTCGAACCGCCGACCCTCTGCTTGTAAGGCAGATGCTCTCCCAGCTGAGCTAATCCTCCAAATGGTGACCCGTACGGGATTCGAACCCGTGTTACCGCCGTGAAAGGGCGGTGTCTTAACCGCTTGACCAACGGGCCGTTTGTGTTCTCGTCGAGCTGACAAAAGTTATTATATACAGGTTACACCCCCTTTGTAAAGAGAAAAATTAAATTTTTTATTTTCAAACTTTTTAACTCCTTTTTTAACTGAAAAAGCCTCCCAACATTTATCATTTCTTTTATGATAGAGACAAGCGAATCAAGAGAGGAGAAAACAATATGATACTAGTCAGCTCTTGCCTTGGCGGCATCGAATGCAGATATAACGGCTCTCACGCCGCATCAGAGAAAATCAGAAAACTCATCGATGAAAATGAAGCAGTCATGGCTTGTCCTGAGCTTCTCGGCGGCTTTTCAACTCCTCGTGAACCTGCAGAAATCATCGGAGGCACCGGCGAAGATGTTCTCAATGGAACCGCAAAAATCGTGACAGCTTCAGGAGAAGATGTAACAGAATTATATATGGAAGGCGCCGCTAAAACATTAGCTTACGCAAAAGAAATCAATGCCTCTGCCGTCATATTAAAAGAAAACAGTCCGTCGTGCGGAAGCAGTTTTATCTATAACGGCACTTTCTCCGGCCAAAAAATCGCCGGCAGCGGAGTGACCGCCGCACTGTTAAAACGAGCGGGCTACCATGTCATTTCGGAAAACCAGTTAGACGACATATTGTAAGGAGGGCAACCACATGACTCAAGACATTTCTTTATCCTTCTATAAGCCTGAACATTTGCCGGAGCTCCAATCATTTACGCTAAAAAACGATGACAAACGCTTTACCTCTCTCCCCAAAGAGGTGCTGACTCAGGCCCTGAGCATACGGGACCGGTATCCGGTTGTCATCTTAAAAGACGATTTGCCAGTCGGTTTTTTCATTTTACATACATCAAAAGAAACGCTTGCTCCGTATTCTAACAATCCATTTGCTTTACTGCTCAGCTCCCTGTCCTTACACGCAGTGCATCACGGAAAAGGCTATGCAAAAAAAGCAATGCTTCAGCTTCCCTCTTTTGTGAGCGGTTATTTTCCATGGTGCGATGAAATTATTTTGGCCGTCAATCATCTCAACACACGCGCAAAGCACCTTTATATGAAAAGTGGGTTCCTTGATAAAGGACGGCGAAGAATCGGACCGCTTGGAGAGCAGCTGATCCTTCATTACTTCTTATAGTCTTTGGGTGAAATAAAATTTCAAAAATTTTAAAACATAGTTGAAATATCATAACAGAAATGAATATACTGAATATTGAGATATATTATATTTAAACAGGGGGCCTCCTCATGTCAAAATCATTAAACCTTCACCGTCTTACAACGGAATCACGCAATAGCCAAACAGCTGAAATCCACAAAGCAAACACACTCGGTATCCTCAAAATGATCAACAACGAAGATTTGAAAGTCGCAGCCGCCGTTCAGCAGGTTCTCCCCGATATCAAAACAGCTGTAGACTGCGCCTACGACTCGTTTCAAAATGGAGGCCGGCTTATATACACAGGCGCCGGTACAAGCGGCAGACTCGGTGTCATGGATGCTGTTGAATGTCCTCCCACCTACAGCGTAAGCCCAGATCAGGTTATCGGAATCATGGCTGGCGGACCTAAAGCATTTTTGCAGGCAGCAGAGGGCATTGAAGACAGTGAAAAAGCAGGAGCCGAAGATTTAAAAAACATACAACTCACTTCAAACGACACCGTCATTGCCATCGCAGCAAGCGGCCGTACACCTTATGCCGCAGGCGCCCTAACATACGCCCGTAAAGTCGGAGCCCACACCTTCGCCCTTACCTGTAATGAAAATTCCGCCATCAGCAAGGAGGCGGATCACAGCATCGAGGTTGTCGTCGGACCTGAGGCCATTACAGGATCAACACGTATGAAAGCCGCAACTGCTCATAAAATGATTCTAAACATGATATCCACGGCAGTCATGGTCAAAATCGGCAAGGTTTACGAAAACTTGATGGTAGACGTCAATGTCAGCAACAAAAAACTAAAAGAACGGGCCATCAGCATTATCCAAAGCCTCACAAACGCTTCATACGACACAGCCAGACACACTCTGGAACAAGCCAATCATCACGTCAAAACAGCAATCGTCATGCTCAAAACAAGCACAGATCAGGAACAAGCTAAAACATTGCTTGATGAAACAAACGGTTTTATAGACAAAGCAATCGAAAATTACCATTCAAGATAAGGAGAGACCAAGAATGGCAACAGGCGGTTTAGCGATCATCCAATCAATGAAGCACAAGCTCCCTCCATCCGAGCGTAAACTTGCAGATTACATCCTAACTCATCCCCACAAAGCTATAGAAAGCACTGTCAGTGAAATCAGTGCCTTAGCCAATTCAAGTGACGCTGCCGTCATCAGGCTCTGCAAATCACTCGGACTAAAGGGATTTCAAGATTTAAAAATGAGAGTGGCAGGCGATCTGGCAAAGCCAGCTGTACAAGGCTATCGGGACATTGCGCCTCACGAACCGCTGTCCTCCATTTCTGAAAAAGCGGCCGGCAATGCCATTCAAGCCATTCAGGATACTTCAGACCTGATGGACTACAAAGAGCTTGAACGAGCGGTTTCTCTGCTTCTCAAAGCTCAAACCGTGCATTTTATCGGGGTCGGGGCTTCCGGCATTGTCGCCAAGGACGCCCAGCAAAAGTGGCTTCGCATTCATAAACAAGCAACCGCGTTCACAGACACTCATCTTGTGGCATCATTAATCGCAAATGCAGATAAGGATGACATCGTATTCGCTATTTCGTTTTCGGGAGAGACGCAGGAAATCATTGAACTGCTCACGATGGCTAAGGAAAAAGGCATCACAACGATCAGTCTGACACAATTCAGCCAGACATCCGTCTCCGCGCTGGCTGATGTCCCGTTGTACACAGCGCACTCCAACGAAGCCCTGATTCGAAGTGCAGCCACTTCCTCCCGCCTCGCCCAGCTTTTTATGATTGATGTTTTGTTTTTAGGCATGGCGGCTGAGCAGTATGAAGAAACAACCGGCTATATCGATAAAACGAGAGCAGCCATACAATCTATGAGAAAAAAATAAGGCATCTGGAAGAGGAGGGGTTTTGATGAGCAAAGAAAATAACTACGATCATCTCGCAAAGAAAATCCTTGAACTATGCGGAGGAAAATCCAATATTTCCTCGTATACGCATTGCATGACACGCCTGCGTATTACGCCTTACGATGAAAGCAAAGCAGATGCTCAGGCTTTAAGAGAGCTTGACGGCGTATTGGGGGTCGTCGAAGCTGAAACCATACAAATCATCCTCGGCACAGGAGTCGTCAACCATGTCACAGCCGCTTTCTCAAAACTTGTTTCAGCTGAAGAAGGTGTCGACGTCAAAGAAGCTGCGGCCAAAAAGAAAGCCGACATAAACCGAAAAAACGCCACTCCTTTTAAACTTTTCTTGCGTAAAATTGCCAGCATCTTTATCCCTCTTATTCCCGCACTCGTCGCTTCCGGTTTAATCACTGGGATTACCAAAGCAATCATTCAAGCCGGCTGGCTCTCTGCAGAATCACAAACCGCTGTTATCCTGACAGTCATCGGATCAGGATTGTTCACTTATCTCGGCATTCTCGTCGGCATTAATGCATCGAAAGAATTTGGCGGGACACCCGCTCTTGGAGCTCTGGCGGGGATCTTGATTATGAATCCGGAGATCGCAAAGATCAGTTTATTCGGAGAACAGCTTCTTCCGGGCAGGGGAGGTCTGATCGGAGTTCTTTTCGCAGCCATATTCATTGCTTACACCGAACAATTTATCCGCCGTTTTATTCCTCAATCACTTGATATCATTGTCACCCCAACCGTTTCACTGTTAATCACCGGAATCGTAACGTATGTCATATTTATGCCTTTAGGCGGCTTCATTTCTGATGCTATTACATCCGGCCTTCTGTCCATCCTGGACATCGGCGGCATCGCTGCAGGCTTTATTCTGGGCGCTACCTTCCTACCTCTCGTCGTGACCGGACTGCATCAAGGCTTGACGCCTGTGCACATGGAACTGATCAATTCAATCGGCAATGATCCTCTGCTTCCTATTTTGGCTATGGGAGGCGCGGGACAGGTAGGCGCCGCCTTTGCCATCTTTGTGAAAACAAAAAAATCAACATTGAGGAAAGCAATCGCCGGTGGGCTTCCGTCGGGGCTGCTTGGTATTGGTGAACCGCTTATTTTCGGAGTCACGCTGCCACTTGGCCGTCCGTTTTTAACAGCGTGCTTAGGTGCTGGAATCGGCGGCGCCTTTCAAGCTTATTTTCAGGTAGCCACCATTGCCATTGGTGTTTCCGGGCTGCCGCTTTCCTTTCTCGTCCTGTCTTCGCAAATCATCCTATATATTATCGGACTCTTTATTTCCTATGCGGCCGGCTTTTTATTGACCTATGCATTCGGATATAAAGAAGAAATGGCTTCTCAGTTCGATTAAATGGTTTCTGTTTCAGGGATAGTAAACGGATAGAAGCACGGAAAGGAGCAAGCCAGTGAAAACAAAGATACTGTTCTTATTCAGTGCCATTTTCACCCTATCTATATTGACGCCAAATGAAACCTTCGCGCAAACAGCAGACAACTTGGTTGAGCCGAAAACCATAAATGCAGAAACTGCACAATTCTCGTCGAAGAAACTAAGGAAGGTTGATCAGATGATAGAACGGGATATTGCAGCAGGATTTCCAGGCGCCGTTCTTGTCGTCGTGAAGGATGGCCGCATCATAAAAAAAGAAGCATACGGCTACAGTAAAAAGTACGAAGGATCAGAACTGCTGAGCCGTCCGGCAAAAATGAAAACCCGCACGATGTTTGACTTGGCCTCAAATACAAAAATGTACGCAACTAATTTTGCATTGCAGCGCTTAGTCAGCCAAGGAAAACTCGATGTTCATGAAAAGGTTTCTGCATATTTGCCAGATTTCAAGGATCAGCCGGGAGACCTTATTAAAGGAAAAGACAAGATTCGAGTCATTGATGTCCTCCAGCACCAATCAGGACTCCCCTCAAGCTTTTACTTTTACACGCCGGAAAAAGCCGGGATGTACTATTCTCAGGAGCGGGACAAAACGATTGAATATTTAACGAAAATTCCGCTCGATTATCAAACAGGAACAAAACACGTATACAGTGACATTGGATATATGCTCCTCGGCTGTATTGTCGAAAAACTCACAGGCAAACCGCTTGATGTCTACGCGGAGCAAGAGCTCTACAAGCCGTTGAAGCTGAAGCATACCTTGTACAATCCGCTGCAAAAAGGCTTTAAACCAAAGCAGTTCGCAGCTACTGAACGTATGGGCAATACACGGGACGGCGTTATTCATTTCCCTAGCATCCGTACAAACACGCTGCAAGGAGAAGTGCATGACGAAAAAGCGTTTTACTCAATGGATGGCGTGTCTGGCCATGCCGGATTGTTCTCAAATGCAGATGATATGGCCATTCTGCTGCAGGTCATGTTAAACAAAGGATCATACCGAAACGTTTCTTTATTTGATCAGAAAACAACCGACCTATTTACAGCACCTTCAGCAACAGATCCGACATTCGCTCTTGGCTGGCGTCGAAACGGAAGTAAAAGCATGGAATGGATGTTTGGCCCTTATGCCAGCGAAAATGCTTACGGACATACCGGCTGGACAGGGACAGTTACTATCATTGATCCAACATACAATTTAGGCATTGCCTTATTAACAAACAAAAAGCATTCACCAGTTGCTGATCCAGAGGAAAATCCAAATGTGTTTGAGGGGGATCAATTTCCAACAGGCAGTTATGGGAGCGTCATTACCGCGATCTATGAAGCGATGGAATGAATGATTCGACGATAGGAGGAAGTTTATATGAAACCTGTATTTCCGCTTATCCTTTCAGCCGTTCTCTTTCTTTCATGTTTTTTTGGCACCAGTCAGACAAAAGCCGCTTCATCCAGCGGCTCAGCCGACGCCAAGCAGATTGTCAATCACATGACGTTAGATGAAAAACTCGGCCAGATGCTGATGCCAGATTTCAGAAATTGGCAAAAGGAAGGCGAGTCCTCTCCGCAAGCCCTTACAGAAATGAATGAGGAAGTCGCCGGCCTTATCAAGAAGTATCAATTCGGCGGCGTCATCCTTTTTGCAGAAAATGTAAAAACAACGAGGCAAACTGTACAGCTGACAGACGCTTACCAAAAGGCGAGCCCTAAAATCCCGCTCATGCTGAGTATTGATCAGGAAGGCGGCATCGTAACGAGATTAGGGGAGGGCACTAATTTCCCAGGGAATATGGCGCTAGGCGCAGCCAGAAGCAGAATCAATGCCTATCAGACCGGCACCCTTATTGGAAAGGAGCTCTCTGCCTTAGGCATTAATACAGATTTTAGCCCTGTAATGGACATTAATAATAATCCTGATAATCCGGTAATCGGCGTACGGTCATTCAGCTCTAATCGAGAACTGACAGCACGACTCGGTTTATATACGATGAAGGGTTTGCAGCGGCAAGATATCGCCTCTGCCCTCAAACATTTCCCGGGACATGGAGACACTGACGTTGACAGCCATTACGGATTGCCGCTTGTTTCCCATAGCCAAGAACGGCTTCGTGAGGTCGAGCTCTATCCTTTTCAAAGAGCAATCGATGACGGTGCTGATATGGTGATGACAGCACACGTTCAATTTCCTGCCTTTGACGACACCACATACAAAAGCAAACTCGATGGATCGGACATTCTGGTGCCGGCTACACTCTCGAAAAAAGTGATGACAGGTCTTCTTCGTCAGGAAATGGGCTTTAATGGCGTCATCATTACTGACGCTCTCAATATGAAAGCAATCGCAGATCATTTCGGCCAGGAAGAGGCTGTAGTCATGGCTATAAAAGCCGGTGTCGATATTGCATTAATGCCTGCCTCAGTTACTTCTCTGAAAGAAGAACAGAAATACGCACGTGTTATTCAAGCTTTAAAAGAAGCAGTGAAAAACGGAGACATTCCTGAACATCAAATCAACAAATCGGTTGAAAGAATCATTTCCCTGAAAATAAAACGCGGTATGTATCCAGATCGAAACGACGACAGCATAAAAGAAAAAATAGCCAAAGCCCAGAAAATCGTAGGAAGCAAGCGTCACCTGAAAGCGGAGAAAAAAATAGCTGAAAAAGCAGTGACGGTATTAAAAAATGAACAGCACACCTTGCCGTTCAAGCCTAAAAAAGACAGCCGAATCTTAATTGTCGCGCCCTACGAAGAACAAACTGCTTCAATTGAACAAACCATTCGCGATCTCGTCAAGCGAAAGAAAATCAAACCCGTGTCCCTCAGCAAAATGAATTTTGCCAACCAAGTATTTAATGCCGAGCATGAAAAACAAGTAAAAGAGGCTGATTATATCATTACCGGCTCCTATGTCGTGAAAAATGACCCTGTCGTCAACGACGGTGTCATCGACGATACCATATCAGATTCAAGCAAGTGGGCCACCGTATTTCCGAGAGCTGTGATGAAAGCCGCACTGCAGCACAACAAACCATTTGTCTTAATGAGCCTTCGCAACCCATATGATGCCGCCAATTTTGAAGAAGCTAAGGCACTCATTGCTGTCTATGGCTTTAAAGGATACGCGAATGGCCGTTATCTACAACCAAATATTCCCGCCGGAGTTATGGCGATATTCGGCCAGGCAAAACCTAAAGGCACACTTCCAGTTGACATTCCGTCAGTCACGAAACCGGGAGACATCCTTTATCCATATGGCTACGGATTAAATATCAAAACGGGAAAACCGCTCTAATAAGGAGGGACACATGAGAAAAACAACATTCGCTTTTCTCACAGGGCTCATGATGATTGGAACGATAACAGCTGCCTCAGCATCACCCGATTCTAAAAATCAAACGGCTAAAAAACCTAAAGTCCAGACCGGCATAGACACGCTTTTCCCGGATTATAAAAAACAGCTCAAGGGAAAACGAATCGGATTGATCACCAATCCAACCGGCGTAAACGCATCTCTGAAAAGCAGTGTCGATATTCTTTACGAGAACCCTGATATCAAACTAACAGCTTTATTCGGTCCTGAACACGGCGTCCGCGGCGACGCTCAGGCGGGAGACGAAGTCGGCTCTTACATTGATGAAAAAACCGGGATTCCCGTATATAGCCTTTACGGAAAAACGAAGAAACCGACTCCAGAGATGCTGAAAAATGTCGATGTTCTTATGTTTGACATTCAGGATGTCGGGACCCGTTACTACACGTACATTTATACAATGGCATACGCAATGGAAGCCGCTAAAGAAAACGGCATTCCTTTTATGGTGCTGGACCGCCCGAATCCTCAAGGCGGGAGTCATATTGAAGGACCAGTCTTAGAACCTGAATACGCCTCATTTGTCGGACTGTATCCCATTCCGTTAAAGCATGGAATGACCATAGGCGAATTGGCTTTACTGTTCAACAAGGAATTTGACATCGATGCCGATCTGAAAGTGGTGAAAATGAAACACTGGAAACGAAAAATGGATTTTAACGATACCCGACTGCCTTTCGTCCTCCCTTCACCTAACATGCCGACGGTGGAGAGCACATTTGTTTATCCTGCAACCGGGCTGATTGAAGGAACAAATCTATCCGAAGGGCGAGGTACAACAAAGCCATTCGAATTGATTGGGGCTCCCTTTATCAAAAGTACAGAGCTTGAAGAAACATTAAACAGCCTCAATCTGCCGGGCGTGACATTCAGGGCAGCTTCCTTTACGCCGACATTTTCTAAACATCAAGGAACGCTTTGCCACGGTGTGCAGCTCTATGTGACAGACAGAGAAAAGTTTGAAGCGGTTAAAACAGGACTGTCACTCATTAAAACAATACACGACCTCTATCCTGAACATTTTGAGTTCCTATCAACAGGTTCATTTGATAAACTGGCAGGCAACGGCTGGATCAGGACAAAAATAGAAAACGGTGCATCTATTGAAGACATCATAGATAGCTATGAAAAACCACTCCAACAATTCAGCAAAACAAGAAAGAAATATCTTATCTATTAAGACGTAAGCATCGTATGTTACACGTGTAACATTTTCTTACCGAACAAAAGACCCTTACTTTTATATCTGAGTAAGGGGTTTTTTCATGACAAAAACCCACCCGCTTTATATAGGAAAACTTTCATTTATTTGGTACAATTTTATTGAAAATGATTATCAATTGAATGTTTCTGAAAAGGTGGTCTACTCTTGCAACATACAGTGATTTATCATCCCATACAAATTGAATATCTAAAAACATCAAGTGATCTCTTCTCAGAGCAGCAATTAGCCGATTCATTCGTGCTGATCTTTCATTTAAAAGGAAACGGCCATATTTCAATCGGAACAAACATCAGCCCTCTGCAAAAAAAGACACTTTATGTTTGTCCGCCTAACGAGACCTTTGGCTTTACGCCTGCAGCCGAAGGTCATATAGATGCCTGTCTGATCAGGCTTCAAAGCTATGTCAAGGAAACCGGGCAAGATATCTTAACACCTTGTACAGAAACGGAATTAGCCAAACTGAAGCTTGTGAATATTTCACATATAGAAAATCTTGCAGTCCGGCTTCAAGAGCTTGCAGTGCTATGGAATGAATCGTCTCAGCTTTCTCAGCTAAAATGTGTGATTGAAGTACAAAGCCTGATTTATGACCTCTTTACTGCCAGTTTATCTGACCAGACGGATACACATTCAGCAATCGAAAAAACAAAACAATACATCGAAACCCATGCCGATACAAAAATTACACTTGCTCAGCTGTCGCAAATGGCAGGAATCAGCGCTAAACACTACAGCGAAAGTTTTAAAAAATGGACAGGTCAGAGCGTAACAGAGTTCATCACAAAAACGCGAATCACCCGAGCAAAACGGCTCATGGCAAGATCAAACTGCAAATTGAAGGAAATTGCCCACCAAACAGGCTATCAAGATGAATTTTATTTCAGCAGAATCTTTAAAAAGCATACAGGCTGTTCACCTACAAGCTATATGAAAAAACGCCGAAAAAAAATTGCTGCATACGGAAGGGGCACAATGGGCCATCTCATCCCTCTGAATCACATACCGTTTGCGGCCGCGCTGCATCCAAAATGGACGTCCTACTACTATCAGCATTATTCGACAGATATACCCGTCCAGCTCAGCGCATACCGGTTTAATGAAAAGTGGGAAGAAAACCTGAACACGTTATCTCAGACTGAACCAGATGTGATTTTCAGCATGGATTCTATTTCTCCAGAAGAACAAAATTGCCTGAATCGCATCGCAGAAGTCATTTACCTTCCTTCAGAAGAAAGCTGGAGAACTCACTTTCTGCAAACTGCCTCATTCTTAAAGGAAGAGTCTGAAGCAGAAAAGTGGCTCACAGCTTATGACCAGCAGGCGGCGGCCGCCAAAAAAACACTTCAGCACACCCAAGAGCTGCGTTTTCTCTTTCTGAGGCTGCATAAGCAAAACTTCTATCTGGCACATACTCGAAGCGTCCGTGAAGTCTTCTTCGGAGATTTAGGATTTTGTTCGGCAAAAATGGAAGACAAGTCTTCAGATCAAGCCATTTCGTTAGAAAATATCGCAAATTACCAAGCTGACTGCATAATGCTTTTTCTATTTAAAGAGCCTGAAACCATTGCTTATTACCAGCAATTGCTACAGACAGAGGCGTGGCAAAACCTAAGCGCGGTACGGAATAACCGTGTTTATCTTCTATCCTTTGACCCTTGGAATGAATACTCAGCTTGCGGGCACGAACGGATCGTTCAGCAAACCATTTCTTTACTATCCGGTGATTGTCCATGATAAATTTGGAATTTGTCCATGGTGTTATATCTGTTCATTCTCTATAATTCCAATTGATAATAGTTATCAATTGAACAGGAGGCTTTATAGATGAAAAAGATATCTCTTACCTTATTAATCTTGCTTCTCGCGCTGACGGCGGCAGCTTGCGGCAGCAAAAATGATTCGACTGCCAGCAAGGCAAGCGGCACAGCGTCTGAGAAGAAGAAAATTGAATACCTGGATAAAACATATGAAGTAACTGTACCGACAGACAAAATTGCCATTACGGGAAGCGTAGAATCAATGGAAGACGCGAAACTGCTTGACGTTCATCCGCAAGGCGCGATTTCATTCTCCGGCAAATTCCCTGATATGTTCAAAGACATCACTGATAAAGCCGAAGCAACCGGAGAAAAAATGGAGCCAAACATTGAAAAGATTCTTGAAATGAAGCCAGATGTAATCCTTGCTTCAACAAAGTTTCCGGAAAAAACGCTGCAAAAAATCAGCACAGCCGGCACGACAATCCCAGTTTCTCATATCTCTTCAAACTGGAAGGAAAACATGATGCTGCTTGCCCAGCTGACTGGAAAAGAGAAAAAGGCGAAAAAAATCATTGCAGACTATGAACAGGATCTAAAAGAAACAAAAACAAAAATCAACGAAAAAGCAAAAGATTCAAAAGCGCTTGTCATTAGAATCAGACAAGGCAACATTTACATTTACCCTGAACAGGTGTACTTCAACTCCACACTATATGGTGATTTAGGCCTTAAAGCGCCGGACGAAGTAAAAGCTGCAAAAGCTCAAGAGCTGATTTCATTAGAAAAATTGAGTGAAATGAATCCGGACCATATCTTCGTCCAATTTTCTGATGATGAAAATGCAGACAAACCTGATGCCTTAAAAGATTTAGAGAAAAATCCAATCTGGAAAAGCCTTAAAGCAGTCAAGGAAGATCATGTGTACGTCAACTCAGTGGATCCTCTCGCACAAGGCGGCACAGCTTGGAGCAAAGTCCGCTTCCTGAAAGCGGCTACTGAAAAATTGACACAAAACTAATTCAGAGTAGGTTTTTGTATGTATTCAAAACAGTGGACACGTATCATATTGATTACTTCTCCATTTGCTATTGCACTGTCGCTGCTGCTTTCGATCCTATATGGCGCAAAGCATCTAAGCACAGATATTGTTTTTACATCTCTTATTCATTTTGATCCGGGAAATACAGACCATCAAATTATATGGCATTCCCGGATTCCAAGGGCTGCCGGCGCTCTGCTCATAGGGGCAGCCCTTGCTGTTTCTGGAGCGCTTATGCAAGGCATTACGCGTAATTATTTAGCTTCGCCCTCCATTATGGGCGTTTCGGATGGTTCCGCGTTTATCATCACGCTTTGTATGGTTCTGCTTCCGCAATCGTCTTCGTTTGAAATGATCATTTACTCTTTTATCGGCTCAGCATTAGGAGCTGTGTTAGTATTCAGCCTTGCCGCCATGATGCCTAACGGGTTTTCCCCCGTACAGCTTGCCATCATCGGCACAGTCACAAGCATGCTGCTCAGCAGTTTATCAGCGGCCATGTCGATATATTTTCAAATTTCACAGGATCTCAGTTTCTGGTACAGCGCCAGACTTCACCAAATGAGTCCGGATTTCCTGAAGCTAGCCGCTCCGTTTTTCCTAATTGGCATTGTAATGGCCATTTGTCTCAGCAAAAAGGTGACCGCTGTATCATTAGGCGACGACATTTCTAAAAGTCTGGGGCAAAAGAAAAAGACCATTAAAATCATGGCGATGCTTTCAGTCATCATTTTAACTGGCAGTGCAGTAGCGCTGGCCGGAAAAATTGCGTTTGTCGGATTGGTTGTTCCGCATATCACGCGATTTCTCGTCGGCTCTGATTACAGCAGGCTGATTCCGTGTTCCTGCATCTTGGGCGGAGTCTTTTTAACCCTATGTGATCTGGCAAGCAGATTTATCAATTACCCGTTTGAAACACCGATTGAAGTCGTGACATCCATTATCGGCGTGCCTTTCTTCCTTTATTTGATTAAACGAAAAGGAGGGGAGCAAAATGGCTAAAAAATATGCCGTGTTCATCGCTTTGATTCTCGTTGTCAGCTATTTCAGCTTAACGAGCGGATCATTTTCTGTTCGTCCGGCTGAGCTGCTCTCCACTCTTTTTCAGATTGATCCGAATCCGCAGTATGAAATTTTGCTGTTCGATTTAAGACTGCCGCGGGTTGTCATGGCAGCTATTATCGGACTCGGTCTTGGCATTGCAGGCGCCGTCATCCAAGCCATCACACGTAACGGACTTGCAGACCCGGGAATTCTCGGAATTAACGCAGGAGCGGGAGCCGGGATTGTCGCGTTTATGCTATTGTTCCAAGGCCAGAAAGAAGTAACATCCATAGCTGCGGCGATGGGAATGCCGATCTTCGGATTGATAGGCGGACTGATTGCGGCGATCCTGATATACATATTTGCATGGCACAGAGGCAATTTAGATTCAGGAAGAATTATTCTGGTAGGAATCGCAATCAATTCAGGATTCAGCGCCCTGTCTTTGTTTTTATCATTAAAAATGGACCCGCAAGACTATCAAATGGCCATGGTGTGGAAAAACGGAAGCATCTGGTCTGCCAACTGGACGTATATCACAGCCGTTCTCCCATGGATGCTGCTGTTTATACCCATTCTTATCGCAAAATCCCGCTTGCTCGACACCATTCGTTTTGATGAAGATACAGTCAGAAGCCTGGGTATTTCATCAAATAAAGAAAAAACCATCCTGCTCGTCGCTTGCGTAGCAATCATCAGCGCATGTGTCTCCGTAGCAGGCAGCATGGCGTTTGTCGGCTTAATCGCTCCCCATATTTCACGGAGACTGGCTGGTGTCGAACACCGTGACATCCTGCCACTGAGCGGTTTAATCGGCATGCTGCTTGTGATAGGCGCAGACTTTGCCGGAAAACTGTTTTTCCAGCCCGCGGAAGTGCCCGCAGGCATCATATTAGCGATCCTCGGTGTTCCTTATTTCTTATATCTGCTTTTCAAGCAAAAAAAGGGGGAGAATGCTTGAACGGATCTCTTTCAGAGCATAAAGCCGGCAAAAGGAAGTTCACGCTGTACCTCCCTCCTTCCTACAGCCCAGACAGCAGGAGATTTCCTGCTGTTTACGTGCAAGATGGCAGTTCTTTGTTTCACGGCCAAATCGAATTATTAGAAAGCACATTCCAACAGCGAAGGCTCCCTGAGCTCGTACTGATTGGTATAGAATCCGAAAACCGGCTGGATGAATACACCCCTTGGCCGGCTGCATCACTCAGTGATCGGTTCCCGGACTTCGGAGGCATAGGATATGACTATCTGTCTGACATAACAAACCGGTTCATTCCGTTTATCGAAGAAAATTGGAACGTCACCAGAGAACCGCAATTAAGAGGAATGATAGGTGCCTCATTAGGCGGCCTCATTTCATTGTTTTCCTTATTAAAGTATCCATCTGTTTTTGGAAAAATAGGCTCTATCTCAGGCTCCTACTGGTATGAGAACGCACTGGAAACCATTCATTTATCTTCTTTAGAGCCCGGTACTGCATGTGTTTTTATGTCTGTCGGCAGTGAAGAAGGCCGTGAAAAACAATCCATTCAGCGACATATGCTGCAGAATACAAAGCAAGTGCATCAAAGCTTAAAAGAAAAAGGCTTCACTGAAGATCAGCTATGTCTTTCAATTGAAAAAGGGGCGGTGCACCACCACAAGTACTTCTGCCAACAGTTCATCATCGCGCTCGAATGGCTATACGGAAAAAACCGCTCATAGAATTGAGCGGTTTTTTCATGCTTTCTGCAATACAGGTTTTAATTCAAAACGATTCAGCATATAGCCAAACAAAGCAGCCAGTATCTGCTGAAACAGCATGCCGATCACTACCGGAACGGCAACCTGAGACGGAAAGAACGTAACGGCAAGAACTGCGCCGGCACTGATATTTCTCATGCCTCCTGTAAAAATAAGAGATACAATTTCCTCCTGGCGCCTTTTCATCATTTTTCCGATGAGCCAAGCAGCGGCATAGCCTGTTAACGCGATAAAGAAAACCGTCGCCGCTATTCCTACGAATCTCAAATCAACGGCTTTGAAATAAGGGGCAATCGCAGAACTGTTAATTGCAATCACTGCCATCAGGCAAAGCTTTGAAAAAGGAGACAGCGCACTACTCACAGATGCGGTTCTTTCTGGAGATGACATCTGGTTAAACAGCATACCCAGGAAAGAAGGAATCACAACCATCACAATCAGCCCCTTCATCATTCCCCACACATCCATATGAACCTGAGCGCCGGCGAGCAATGAAAGGCTCAGCGGAACGATCAACGGCGACAGCACCGTATCAACTAAAATAATCGAAAGCGTCAAACCCACATTCCCTTTGTACATCGCTGCCCAAATCAAGCTTGTAATCCCAGTAGGAATCACAACAGCCAATGTTAGGCCAGTGATAGTCAAAGGATCGCCTTTAAAGATAAGGTGGCCGCTGCCCCAAGCAAAAAGCGGCATAAAAATATGAAGAACAAATAATGCAAGAATCATAGGGAGAGGATGAGACAATGCATGTCTCAAAGATTGAAAGTTAGCGCTCAAACTGCCTGCAAACGTAATAAAAGCAAAGATCCAAGGCACAGCGCTTTCATATCCATTTAAAAACTGAGACAGCAGCACACCCAGCACCACACTAGTTGGCGTTAAAAGCGGCATCACCCTCCCCAATATACGGTTCAGCTTCTGAAGCATCATATGCAAGTCCCCTATTTAAAAATTCTGTTCTCTCTATTATATCAATGCTGTTCAACCGTATGTTATATAAAAAAGCCCAGATCACGTTAATCTGGGCTTCTCTACTATGCCATCTGTTTCATAAGAGATTTACTCGCATTGTTTAAACCTTTTAATTCAGCTTCAATGCCCTGTTCTTTAAACTTCGCAACAATCTTATCAAGCGCTGCCGCTCCTGAATCATCCCATACGTGGGCCTCAGTTAAGTCAATCACGACTCGCTCAATATCCTCTTGATAAATAAATGCATTCATAAGATCAGTCACTGACGCAAAAAAGATTTGTCCCTTCACTTGATACGTTCTCAGCTTTTGATCCTCTGCATGAGAAACAATTTTCAGCTTAGAGATTTTTGCCACAAAGAACACGGCACTTAAGAGAACTCCGACGAATACGCCTTTAGATAAATCATCCGTTACAACAACCGTCATCACAGTCACAACCATGACAATCGAGTCTGTGAGCGGCGCTTTTTTGAGGCCTTTTAAAGAAGTCCAATCAAATGTGCCGACAGAAACCATAACCATAACAGCCACTAACGCAGCCATCGGAATCTTCACTACGACATGACTTAACACCGCAATTAAAAACATCAGAAAAGCACCGGCAACAAATGCTGACAAGCGTCCGCGTCCGCCCGCTTTTGTATTAATGACAGATTGTCCAATCATAGCGCAGCCAGCCATACCGCCAAAGAACCCAGTCACGATATTCGCAATTCCCTGCCCGCGGCTCTCTTTATTTTTGTCACTGTCTGTATCCGTCATTTCATCAATAATCTGTGCTGTCAGCAAAGATTCCAGCAATCCAACAAACGCTAAAGCAATCGAATAAGGAAAAATGATTTGCAGCGTTTCAAAGGTAAACGGAACATCAGGGATCAAGAAATGAGGCAATGAACTAGAGATATTGCCCATATCCCCGACCGTCCGCACATCCACATGGAAAGTGACCGCAATAATCGTCATCACAATAATCGCGACAAGCGGAGACGGAACCACAGTCGTAAACCTCGGCAGCACATAAATAATAACCAACGACCCGGCAAGCATCGCATACATGCTCCAAGAAGCACCTTCAAACTGAGGAAGCTGCGCAGAGAAGATAAGGATCGCCAGCGCATTCACAAACCCGATCATCACAGAACGCGGGATGAATTTCATTAATCTCGCAATTTTACTGATACCTAAAATCACCTGAATAATTCCTGTCAAAATCGTAGCCGCAAATAAATACTGAAGCCCATGATCAGCAACCAGCGACACCATAACGACCGCCATTGAGCCAGTCGCAGCTGAAATCATGCCCGGTCTGCCGCCAAAAATAGAAATAATAATGGCTATACAAAATGACGCATAAAGACCGACCATCGGATCAACACCGGCTATAATAGAAAAGCCAATTGCTTCAGGTATTAATGCTAACGCAACTAAAATGCCAGCAAGAATGTCTTTTCGGATATTCCCGAACCATTGCTGCTTTAATGTAAAACTATTATTCAAATATAACGACTCCTTTTTAAAAAATAAATCCGCACCGTATCTGTTGTATTGGGAGCTATCTTTATTTTATGGGAGAAAATGAAAAGGAAAACGATCGGAGAAAAAGGGGAAACGTTGAGTATATTGTATTGAGGCAAGGAGTTATTATACAAAGAGTATCATATTAAATTTTGATCAAATACGCAAGATGAATGTTGAAGAAAATAATGGCTCAAACTTAGTTTGAGCCATCGCTGCATTATATCATATCCGGATGAGAAACAAGAATCGTTTTAACTGCAGTAATATCTTTTCTCTCATTTGACAACGGATCTATGCCCATCAATTCATGGATGGCAGCCTCATAGTTCTCAAGCGGGGCTTTCACTGTAATCAGTTCAGAAAGCTGAGGCATGTCCGCGGCACATGATACCGCATCCTCCATAATCTGGCGAGCCTCTCCGGTTCCAACGATCGTTACGCCATTAGAAAGCAGCTGAAAAGGCCTGATTTTCATCTCATACGTATCATCAAATCCCATGGGCACAAGCCTTCCGCCCTTGTCTATTAATGGATACGCCCAATCAAGCTGATTGCCGATCGCGTCAAAAACCACATCAAATTTTCTCCCTTGATTAATGCGTCTGACCTCGTACACCGTTAAATCCTGCGGATGATAAACATAATCGGATATCAGGCCTGCCGCTTCAGTTCGGTAATCACCAACCTCAGTCGCAACGGTCAGCCTTGATAGTTTTTTCACCATCATTTGAACAAGCAGCCCGATCGGCCCCGACCCTAACACCAATACAGAATCGTCAGGTTTTATTGCAGCCCGCTCTATCACATTTAATACACAGGAAAGCGGCTCAATTAAAGTGGCTCGTTCCCATTCCATATCCTCCGGGATTTTATACATAAAACGGTCCTCGCCTACGTAATAATCGGCAAAAGTGCCATGCGCCCCTAATCCCAGCTGCCAGTCTTCAAACGTCTCACAATAACAAGTTAAACCTTTCCGGCAATAATAACACTTCCCGCAAAACTGAGTCGGATCGATTACCACGCGATCACCAGGCTTAACGTTTTTAACCTCAGGCCCCGTTTCTGTCACTACTCCAACAGATTCGTGACCCAGGATCATATTGTGAGTCGCTTGCATCTTTCCTTTTAGAACATTTAAATCCGTTCCGCAGATGCCTGTCCCGTATATTCTAACTTTCACATCGTTCATTTTTTTGATTTGAGGTTCTTCTACTTCTTGCAATTCAAGCCGATCATTAGGAGTCCAGACCAACGCTTTCATATGTCTCTTCCTTTCTGTCCCAGCGAATTTGATCCAGCAGTTTTTGATGCAGCTCCTTCGTTGACGCAGCAATGCATGACTGCTGGTTATTGTAGCTAAGATCCGTCAGAAGTGTATCATCTAAGGACTTTCCATACGCATCAGTAATGACAACTCCTGCTTTTTTCGCCAAAAACACACTTGCGGCAATATCATAAGGAAACAGATGCAGAACCTGTCCATTCCCCACATCCTGAAAATCTTTCAGCAGTGCAGGATCATCCTTTAATAAACGATTACCGATATCCACATAGGCATCCATCTGCCCTGTAATAATTCTGGAGATAGAATAAGAAGCGCTATTGAAAACAAATACGCCGCCATTATTGGCTGACTGATCAATCAAATGACCGTACGCATTAATCATCAGGTGTGCGGGGTGCCCATTAAACTCAAGGCTCCAGAACATATGTTTAATGTCTCTTACTTTGCTTAGATTCGGCAGGGTGCCGCGATAGCCTTCATAATAGATTCCCTCAGAATAAACATCCGCGTACATATAGGCACCTGTTTTCAGCTCCAGCAGAAAAGCAAATTCAATATCCTTAATTTTTGCATCAGGCTTGTATCCTGCTAATGCGATAGAAATACAAGACATTTCAAGTCCCGCAGCTGCCGGACGGGTGCCATCAATCGGATCAACGATCAAAATATATTGAGGGTTGTCTCCAAATATCTTCAGACCGCCATCTTCAGTATAAAACGCGACTGACTCCTCTTTGCTTTTCACATATTCCAGTACAGCGTTCTCAGCGGCGGCATCAATGTTAAACTGTGCATCACCACCGGGGGAATATCCATTAACTAACCGGTTTTTCAGTGTTCCTTTCTGTCCCTTCACTTCTTCATAAACAAATTTTCCGAGCTCTATAATATATTCTTTCACTTGATATCCTCCAATAGCTTACGAAGTTTAAAACAAAGCACCTCAGCCTCACTTAGCGTAATCGTGAGAGGCGGACGGATTTTAAATACATTTCCGAATCCGTAACGGGAAGTCCGTAAAATTAATCCATAATCCATAGCCCGCTTGGCAATATAATTGGTCAGCTCTACATCAGGCTCATTATTCTCTTTTACAATTTCAACACCGATCATCAAACCTACGCCTCTGACGTCAGCAATAAATGTAAATTCTTTCTTCATATGCTCTAAGGAATCCATAATGTACTTCCCGACAATTGTTACATTTTCTAAGAAGCCCGGCCTCTGCATAATTTCGATTGTCTTACAAGCAGCTGCAGAAGCCATCACATTCGAGCCATAAGTAAATGAGTGATTGTGGCCGGCTAATCCCGTGTATTTTTCCTCTGTCAGGGTGGCTGCAACCTGGAATCCCGTGCCGCCCAACCCTTTCGCGACAGTCATCATATTCGGTTTCACATCAAAGTAATCAGCGGCAAACATCTTGCCTGTCCTGCCGAATCCAGTTTGAATTTCATCAAAAATAAGTGCGATATCATGCTCATCACAGAGCTTTCGTAATTGCTTAAAGTACTCCTTAGGCGGAACGATATTCCCTCCGTTACCGGAGATCGGTTCAATAATCATCGCAGCAATTTTTCCGTTACTTGCATATTCGATAAAATCATTAATTCTTTCTACACAAAGCATTCCGCATGAATCTGGTTTCTGATTGTAAAAACAACGGTTGCAATAGGGGTCAGGCACCTGCAAGCCAAAAGAAAACTGAGGGGGGAAGGGCTCTCTTCGAAATGAATTTCCGGATAACGCAGACATCATGTACGTTTGGCCAAGGTGGCTTCGGAATAAAGAAATGACATCTGTTTTTCCAGAATAATTCTGAGCCATTTTAATAGCTCCTTCATTTGCGGCAGAGCCGCTGCTGACTTTAGGGTGAACTTTAGTGAGATTGTCGGGGGAGATTTCTACAAGTTTTTCAGCTAGTTTATTAACGGCATTGGTTTGGTAGGAAGAAGTGACATGTATAAGCTGGTCAGCCTGTTCTTTGACTGTATCAATAACTTCCTTATTGGTATAACCCAAATTCAAGTTGAAAGTAGCAGAGGCACAATCAATATACTCATTGCCCTCTGAATCGTACAAATAGATGCCTTCACCTCTTTCCATTACAACGTCATCTACTTTGTAATACAAACTGTCTGGATTCGTAATTTCTTTAGTCCCCACTAACAACACCCCTATTCAATAAAATATGTAAAACTCGTTAATCATCGTATAAATTCTAGAAATTAATGTCAACTAGATAAATAGTAAAATTTGTTAACTATTTGTTAACGTTTGCATTAGGGGTTTTTATTCAAACTTCGTATGTTATCATAGAAATAAATGGATTTAATGTAAAAAAACTAAATACAAACAACATAAATAGCTTATTTTTACTACCAGTCCTATCATGTAAATTCTAGAGGAGTACTATTTTTATCAAAGGAGATTAATGAATGAAAACTCGTTTACTGTGGATTGGATGTTTATCTTACGGATCGATCGCCTTTACTCTCGTTATACTTGGAGCTGTCCTCCCGGAATTGCTTTCCCATTACGCCCAAAGCTACAGTAACGGCGGAGTATTAGTATTTTCGCAATTTATGGGGTTTTTAATCGGTGTACTAGGGATGCCTTATGCTGTGAAGAGAATGGGACGAAGAAAAGTAGTTGTTATAGGATTAGCCATGATCAGCTGCGAGTTATTTATTTATTTCCTCCCTCCGTGGCCGTTGCTCTTTCTTCTTGTCAGTATGGCTGGACTTGGAGCCGGACTGGTTGAATCTTGTGTAGGAACAATTATCCTAACAGCAATTAAAGAAAAACAAGCAATCGCCATGAGTAAGATGGAAGTAGCATACGGTTTAGGAGCCCTTTTCATGCCATTGCTATCTGGTTTTTTAATCAGCAATAATGTATGGACATTAGCCTTTCTTGTTTTGGGACTAAGTTCATTTCTTTTGATGCTTGTTTGGAGCCGACTGAGTTTTGGCAGTTTAGACGATTTGCTCATCCGTCAAACAAACACTTCGGGCAATGGAAAACAACAAGCACCTATAAGCTTTCGAAAACATGGCTTACTGTTTATTTCTTTAGCCGCTGCTTACTTCTTTTTTTATGGAGGAAGTGAAGTATCAATTGTTCACTTTATCCCTTCCATCTTCGCGGAGAAGTGGGAGATCTCTAACTCCTTAGCAACAATAACGGTAACAATATATTGGATCGGTATGATCATTGGGCGTTTACTGACTGGGCCGGTTTCCGAAAAACTAACCTATCATCGTTATCTCAGGCTGATTAATATCGGCGGCCTCATCTCACTTTGTATTTTAGCAATCAGTAAAACAGTTTTTGCAGGGTTTGTTCTTTGTTTCTTCTTAGGATTATTTATGGCTGGCATGTTCGCCATTGCGTTAATTATCACCAATCAATTCTATCCTGGAAAAACAGAACAAACGACAAGCATGTTGCTCGCTGCCAATGGATTAGGCGGTTCTATCCTGCCAATCGCAGTCGGATGGAGTCTAGATGAGTTCCCCGTACAAACTGCATTTTGGTTATTTACGACTCTTATGTTGATCATGCTGGGGATTGTATTGGTATTAAAAATATTAGAGAACCTGAAAAGCAGGAAGCTCGAAAAAATGGATACCGAAGAAAGCAAATCAATACAGATATAAAACAAAAAACCCAGCTCATTGAGCTGGGTTTTACCTTTAAACCAGAATACAAAAAGGGCAGCTCATATGAGCTGCCCTTTTTTCAATTGCTTGGCGGCGTCCTACTCTCACAGGGGGAAACCCCCGACTACCATCGGCGCTGAAGAGCTTAACTTCCGTGTTCGGTATGGGAACGGGTGTGACCTCTTCGCTATCGCCACCAAACAAATTGAGAGTGTTCTCTCAAAACTAGATAACAGGTGTGACATCATTCAAAATGTGGTTAAGTCCTCGATCGATTAGTATCTGTCAGCTCCATGTGTCGCCACACTTCCACCTCAGACCTATCAACCTGATCATCTTTCAGGGATCTTACTTCCTTGCGGAATGGGAAATCTCATCTTGAGGGGGGCTTCATGCTTAGATGCTTTCAGCACTTATCCCGTCCGCACATAGCTACCCAGCGATGCCCTTGGCAGAACAACTGGTACACCAGCGGTGCGTCCATCCCGGTCCTCTCGTACTAAGGACAGCTCCTCTCAAATTTCCTGCGCCCGCGACGGATAGGGACCGAACTGTCTCACGACGTTCTGAACCCAGCTCGCGTACCGCTTTAATGGGCGAACAGCCCAACCCTTGGGACCGACTACAGCCCCAGGATGCGATGAGCCGACATCGAGGTGCCAAACCTCCCCGTCGATGTGGACTCTTGGGGGAGATAAGCCTGTTATCCCCGGGGTAGCTTTTATCCGTTGAGCGATGGCCCTTCCATGCGGAACCACCGGATCACTAAGCCCGACTTTCGTCCCTGCTCGACTTGTAGGTCTCGCAGTCAAGCTCCCTTGTGCCTTTACACTCTGCGAATGATTTCCAACCATTCTGAGGGAACCTTTGGGCGCCTCCGTTACCTTTTAGGAGGCGACCGCCCCAGTCAAACTGCCCACCTGACACTGTCTCCCCGCCCGATAAGGGCGGCGGGTTAGAAGGTCAATACAGCCAGGGTAGTATCCCACCGATGCCTCCACCGAAGCTAGCGCTCCGGTTTCCAAGGCTCCTACCTATCCTGTACAAGCTGTACCAACATTCAATATCAGGCTGCAGTAAAGCTCCACGGGGTCTTTCCGTCCTGTCGCGGGTAACCTGCATCTTCACAGGTACTATAATTTCACCGAGTCTCTCGTTGAGACAGTGCCCAGATCGTTGCGCCTTTCGTGCGGGTCGGAACTTACCCGACAAGGAATTTCGCTACCTTAGGACCGTTATAGTTACGGCCGCCGTTTACTGGGGCTTCAATTCGCACCTTCGCTTACGCTAAGCGCTCCTCTTAACCTTCCAGCACCGGGCAGGCGTCAGCCCCTATACTTCGCCTTACGGCTTCGCAGAGACCTGTGTTTTTGCTAAACAGTCGCCTGGGCCTATTCACTGCGGCTCTCTCGGGCTTGCACCCTAACAGAGCACCCCTTCTCCCGAAGTTACGGGGTCATTTTGCCGAGTTCCTTAACGAGAGTTCTCTCGATCACCTTAGGATTCTCTCCTCGCCTACCTGTGTCGGTTTGCGGTACGGGCACCTCTCACCTCGCTAGAGGCTTTTCTTGGCAGTGTGGAATCAGGAACTTCGCTACTAAATTTCGCTCGCCATCACAGCTCAGCCTTATGGGAAACGGATTTGCCTATTTCCCAGCCTAACTGCTTGGACGCGGATATCCAATACCGCGCTTACCCTATCCTCCTGCGTCCCCCCATTGCTCAAATGGTGAGGAGGTGGTACAGGAATATCAACCTGTTGTCCATCGCCTACGCCTTTCGGCCTCGGCTTAGGTCCCGACTAACCCTGAGCGGACGAGCCTTCCTCAGGAAACCTTAGGCATTCGGTGGAGGGGATTCTCACCCCTCTTTCGCTACTCATACCGGCATTCTCACTTCTAAGCGCTCCACCAGTCCTTCCGGTCTGGCTTCACAGCCCTTAGAACGCTCTCCTACCACTGTTCGAAGAACAGTCCGCAGCTTCGGTGATACGTTTAGCCCCGGTACATTTTCGGCGCAGAGTCACTCGACCAGTGAGCTATTACGCACTCTTTAAATGGTGGCTGCTTCTAAGCCAACATCCTGGTTGTCTAAGCAACTCCACATCCTTTTCCACTTAACGTATACTTTGGGACCTTAGCTGGCGGTCTGGGCTGTTTCCCTTTCGACTACGGATCTTATCACTCGCAGTCTGACTCCCAAGGATAAGTCATTGGCATTCGGAGTTTGACTGAATTCGGTAACCCGGTAGGGGCCCCTAGTCCAATCAGTGCTCTACCTCCAAGACTCTTACCTTGAGGCTAGCCCTAAAGCTATTTCGGAGAGAACCAGCTATCTCCAGGTTCGATTGGCATTTCACCCCTACCCACACCTCATCCCCGCACTTTTCAACGTGCGTGGGTTCGGGCCTCCATTCAGTGTTACCTGAACTTCACCCTGGACATGGGTAGATCACCTGGTTTCGGGTCTACGACCACGTACTCATGCGCCCTATTCAGACTCGCTTTCGCTGCGGCTCCGCATCTTCTGCTTAACCTTGCACGGGATCGTAACTCGCCGGTTCATTCTACAAAAGGCACGCCATCACCCGTTAACGGGCTCTGACTACTTGTAGGCACACGGTTTCAGGATCTCTTTCACTCCCCTTCCGGGGTGCTTTTCACCTTTCCCTCACGGTACTGGTTCACTATCGGTCACTAGGGAGTATTTAGCCTTGGGAGATGGTCCTCCCGGATTCCGACGGAATTTCACGTGTTCCGCCGTACTCAGGATCCACTCAGGAGAGAACGAAGTTTTGACTACAGGGCTGTTACCTTCTATGGCGGGCCTTTCCAGACCTCTTCATCTACCTCGTTCTTTTGTAACTCCGTACAGAGTGTCCTACAACCCCAAGAGGCAAGCCTCTTGGTTTGGGCTAATCCCGTTTCGCTCGCCGCTACTCAGGGAATCGCATTTGCTTTCTCTTCCTCCGGGTACTTAGATGTTTCAGTTCCCCGGGTCTGCCTTCTCATATCCTATGAATTCAGATATGGATACCACTCCATTACGAGTGGTGGGTTTCCCCATTCGGAAATCTCCGGATCAAAGCTTGCTTACAGCTCCCCGAAGCATATCGGTGTTCGTCCCGTCCTTCATCGGCTCCTAGTGCCAAGGCATCCACCGTGCGCCCTTTCTAACTTAACCGTTAAAAAGAATCACTATGTGATATCTTGTCTTACTAATTGAATGTGATGTCTACTGTTATCTAGTTTTCAAAGAACACGTTTCGAAGGAATGATCCTTCAAAACTAAACAAGACAGGGAACGTTCTGTTTATAAGACCCAAGGTCTTATATTCCGTAAATATCCTTAGAAAGGAGGTGATCCAGCCGCACCTTCCGATACGGCTACCTTGTTACGACTTCACCCCAATCATCTGTCCCACCTTCGGCGGCTGGCTCCTAAAAGGTTACCTCACCGACTTCGGGTGTTACAAACTCTCGTGGTGTGACGGGCGGTGTGTACAAGGCCCGGGAACGTATTCACCGCGGCATGCTGATCCGCGATTACTAGCGATTCCAGCTTCACGCAGTCGAGTTGCAGACTGCGATCCGAACTGAGAACAGATTTGTGGGATTGGCTTAACCTCGCGGTTTCGCTGCCCTTTGTTCTGTCCATTGTAGCACGTGTGTAGCCCAGGTCATAAGGGGCATGATGATTTGACGTCATCCCCACCTTCCTCCGGTTTGTCACCGGCAGTCACCTTAGAGTGCCCAACTGAATGCTGGCAACTAAGATCAAGGGTTGCGCTCGTTGCGGGACTTAACCCAACATCTCACGACACGAGCTGACGACAACCATGCACCACCTGTCACTCTGCCCCCGAAGGGGACGTCCTATCTCTAGGATTGTCAGAGGATGTCAAGACCTGGTAAGGTTCTTCGCGTTGCTTCGAATTAAACCACATGCTCCACCGCTTGTGCGGGCCCCCGTCAATTCCTTTGAGTTTCAGTCTTGCGACCGTACTCCCCAGGCGGAGTGCTTAATGCGTTAGCTGCAGCACTAAGGGGCGGAAACCCCCTAACACTTAGCACTCATCGTTTACGGCGTGGACTACCAGGGTATCTAATCCTGTTCGCTCCCCACGCTTTCGCTCCTCAGCGTCAGTTACAGACCAGAGAGTCGCCTTCGCCACTGGTGTTCCTCCACATCTCTACGCATTTCACCGCTACACGTGGAATTCCACTCTCCTCTTCTGCACTCAAGTTCCCCAGTTTCCAATGACCCTCCCCGGTTGAGCCGGGGGCTTTCACATCAGACTTAAGAAACCGCCTGCGAGCCCTTTACGCCCAATAATTCCGGACAACGCTTGCCACCTACGTATTACCGCGGCTGCTGGCACGTAGTTAGCCGTGGCTTTCTGGTTAGGTACCGTCAAGGTACCGCCCTATTCGAACGGTACTTGTTCTTCCCTAACAACAGAGCTTTACGATCCGAAAACCTTCATCACTCACGCGGCGTTGCTCCGTCAGACTTTCGTCCATTGCGGAAGATTCCCTACTGCTGCCTCCCGTAGGAGTCTGGGCCGTGTCTCAGTCCCAGTGTGGCCGATCACCCTCTCAGGTCGGCTACGCATCGTTGCCTTGGTGAGCCATTACCTCACCAACTAGCTAATGCGCCGCGGGTCCATCTGTAAGTGGTAGCCGAAGCCACCTTTTATGTTTGAACCATGCGGTTCAAACAAGCATCCGGTATTAGCCCCGGTTTCCCGGAGTTATCCCAGTCTTACAGGCAGGTTACCCACGTGTTACTCACCCGTCCGCCGCTAACATCAGGGAGCAAGCTCCCATCTGTCCGCTCGACTTGCATGTATTAGGCACGCCGCCAGCGTTCGTCCTGAGCCAGGATCAAACTCTCCGATAAAGTAGTTTGACTGACTACGCACATCGCTGTGCGATTTTATAAAACATGAATTAACAGGTACGTTTTGTCTTGTTTAGTTTTCAAAGATCATTTCGTTTGTTCGCTTTGTTAAAGCAACTTTATTAGTATACGATGCTGCTTCTTCAAAGTCAACAACTTTTTTAAAAAACTTTTGGTGGAGCCTAGCGGGATCGAACCGCTGACCTCCTGCGTGCAAAGCAGGCGCTCTCCCAGCTGAGCTAAGGCCCCATGAAAATGGTCGGGAAGACAGGATTCGAACCTGCGACCCCATGGTCCCAAACCATGTGCTCTACCAAGCTGAGCTACTTCCCGATTTCCTAGCTATTCTATTAGAATAATGGCGCGCCCGAGAGGAGTCGAACCCCTAACCTTTTGATCCGTAGTCAAACGCTCTATCCAATTGAGCTACGGGCGCAATCAATTTTACAATATCCCGTTGGGATAAAATGGAGCGGAAGACGGGATTCGAACCCGCGACCCCCACCTTGGCAAGGTGGTGTTCTACCACTGAACTACTTCCGCATATCGCAATAAAAAAAGCTTTCTCCTTTTCGAGAAACCTTGGTAATAATACATTTAATAAAGCTTCCAAGCGGGCTCGAACCGCTGACCTCTTCCTTACCATGGAAGAGCATCTTGAAAGTTTATATCCGGTTTCTTAGGACAAAGGTAATTATAGCAGGGTTTTGATAAATGTCAATACGGTTTAGACAAATTTAGAAAGGTGGCGAATAATCGTGTTTGCCACCTTTCTGCCACCCTGGGTGGCGGACACCTGAAATTAAACCCGACAATAAACCATCTATTATAAGATAGTATTTGCTTAAACACTTTCAATGTTCTTGATGAACCCGCTTCCCAAGTTACGTATTTCTTTTCAGAGCATCTAACAGTCCTTTCAATGTACTCGGTGAGGTTAACCCTAACATATTCATTAGTTCTCTATAAGTAGGAGCAAACCCCTTGCTCCTAAAACAAAATGCTCGGATATAGTCTTGATTTATTTGATGAACAATGATTGATCTTTTTGAGCCATGATTTTTCATGTAAATCATATATAAGGCTGCTTTGTCTGCTGTAGAATTCCCTTTTGAACAAGAGTAGCGAAGATGCCTTTACAATTTGTAAAGAATTAGAATAACAAGAATCGAATACATTTTATTAGGAATGAAGGAAAGTTACTTAAAATTACTCTTCAGAAAGGAGAGAATGTATGACAAGAACTCCAAGCAAAAATACTCAGATCATCATTTCAGGTTGGATATATACTGGTATTGGTCTGACCTCGACTACAAGCATTATATTAGATAGAAGGGAGCGGGTTTATCTTGAAATACTACGGAGTTGTTTATGATGTCGGCTTAAGATTTTCTCCAGACGCGGTATCTGTCGAACCTTTTGACCCCTCACTCGTGAAGTACGATATCAACACGATCGCCCACAACTTGCACGCGAATGCAATACGCATTGAAGGTGAAGAAATTAGTCGTCTCGTGGTCGCTGCACAAACCGCCTATGCAGCTGGGCTCACCGTCTTCTTCAACCCTTGGAAAATGGGTGCGACGATCGAGGAGACGCGTTCCTACCTTGCTGAGGCTGCAAAAGAGGCCGAACGACTGAGACTCGAAGGTGTTAATATCGTATTCGTCATCGGCTGCGAGTTGACGATTTTTAGTGACGGCATCTTCCCAGGAAACTCATGGGCGGACCGCGGCATGTGGCTTAGCAAGCAGTTGGAGAGTCTTAAATCCACCTCTGCTAGTTCAGATGTTTTGGCAGAGAAGGCAGTCCTCCTCAACCAAGCACTTCGTTCCTTCGTCGAAACGGTTCGCCCAGTCTTCGGAGGACAGCTGACTTACTCAGCCGGCGTGTGGGAAGACGTTGATTGGAGCATCTTCGACATTGTCGGAGTCGACTACTACCGACACGCAGAAACAGACGAAGAGTATGTCGCAGGTCTAGAACGCTACCGTCGGAAAGGCCTTCCGATCGCTATAATGGAAGTCGGATCTTGTACATACGAAGGAGCAGGTAAGCTGGGTGACGGCGGCTTCACCGTTTTACAGGGGGTAAATCCAGACGGAACGGGAATCTTTAAGGACGGCGTGGTCCCGAAACGCAGCGAGCGAGAACAAGCAGACTACATCGGAACACAACTGGAACTTCTCAATGGAGCAAATGTGGATGCTGTCTTTGTATTCGAGTTCTCCAAACCAGCGCTACGATTCGGCGAAGGGGCAAAGGATCACGACCTGGCTTCCTTCTCTCTGGTCAAGACTTTTGGCCATGACGACCCTCGATCACAGTCATTGCCACCGTGGGAACCAAAGGAGGCCTTCTTTCGAGTCGCACAGATTTTTCGAGAGTTCTCAAAGCACCGCTAACGGTGTTTTTCCTCAGTGAAGATAAAGAGATTTTTCTCTTTAAATCCCCTAAAGCGGGGGATTTTTTCATTTAAATAATGTTTTCAGGTTCGATTCCGTCTTTAGCGCGTAAAATCTATCGTCAGGAAGCCCCGAATATCATCAGCTGGAACCGCTTCGTTTGAAAGCGTCAGTTCTTAACCTATCTCAAATTAAAAATATGGAAATGGACAAATGAAGCAATGGAGGACAATGCGGCTATAACCATTAGTTTTTATAGAAATGGCTTTATTGAGGACGTAGTTGGACATGTTCATTACATAAATGAAATTAAACAACAGTTACATGTGAAAGATTTAAAAGGGGATACTAATATTATCGCGTTCGACTCACTAACATCTGTTAAAACAGAATAACCCTCTCATGTAAGAGAGGGTCTAATATAGGTCAAGTCTGTAATCTGATTCCTGCCATTTGCATTTCAGTATTAGTCGTATGGGCCTCAATATGCTGGCCGGATTGCTCAGGGGCTGCAGTAAACGCAAATAAACCAGTGGTTACAATAACAGCAGAGAGAAATACGCAAACACCTTTTTTAATACTCATATAAACAGTCACCTCGCTGAATTTGAAGCTGCGCTTCAACCATTTTATCATAGAAAAAACTGGATTCTTCAAATTCTCCGCCTTCTCTATAATATTCTGCAGTTAGCAGCGTTATGTGTTCCGTAAATGAGAACATGTGACTTTCATTAAGATTATTCAATATATTGAGGATACCCTGTTTATCAACAGACTCAATATATAGGGCATTAAGAAACTGATTCATCGATAAGAAAAGTTCATCATTAAATTTTTGTGCTGTTTCGATCCCTTGCTGCAAAACCTTCTGTCCTTCATTAAACTTTTCTTGCTTGAATAAAACTGTGGCCAACGAATGGAGCGTATGAGGAAGTGTCCTTAAATTTGCTTTTTCTGCAACCTCAGCTGCTTCTTTCAAATATCCTTCGGCTTTACTTGGTTGTCCCATGTAATGATAACATTCACCTAAATTATACAAAGCAGAACTTATTAGTCTGTCGTGCCCTAATTCCTTAGAAAGCTTCAGGGCTTCTTCAAGATGTTTTAACCCTTTTTCATAATGTTTAAAATCGAGATAGTTACCTACGATTACAAACAAGCTTTGAATTTTTCTTACAGTATACAGCGGATTCTGATCATAAATCTCTAATGCCCTCAAAATGTGATGCATGGAAACGTGAGTTTGTTTCATGTTGTAATAAGCTTCTGCTACCTTAAAATGGAATTCAGCTTGTTCAATTTCATCGGTAACAGCATAAAGTTCTTTTTCAGCTTTACGGTAATAGTTAATAGCTTCCACGAATTCTTGCTGATCAAATTCATACATACCGCGGAAGAATAGTGAGTAATATTTCAGGAGACCGGTTAATTTCTTTTGGGGAGCTTCAATTTTTTCAAGTAATTCTGAGATGGTTGGACGTGCTGTTCTATACTTTTTTTCTGGCTCTAAGTAGTCGAGCATAAGTTGGTGTCGAAAGCTCATTAGTGAGTAATAAATTAGTAAATACTCATCCTCTTCCATTTGTTTAATTTCTCTTTCAACTTCTGCTTTTAAAATTTCAGCATCCGGAACACTAAACTGACGTATCATCTTATACCATTCGGTAATCTTAACCCCTACATGTGAGGAAGGTAAAACCGGATTCACAGGATCCCTCCTTTTTGTTTCTTTTTATGTAATATTCTAACATTTCCAAAAAGTGTTGAACCGCAAAAAAACCGCAAACTTTTTCTTCGGCTCATTTCGTTGATTGATCACATTTCAAATAAAAGGATATTTTGTATTTCTAACTTTCTTTTTATGGTAAAATTTTGTTAGTTATTGAACCACAAAGCTTAACAAGAAAGGATATGATCATGAAGGTATTTGAAGCTAAATCATTGCTTTCTGAAGCTGAAAACCGCGCAAAGGAATACAAAGATACAAGGAATCAAATGGTCAAATTAAAGAATGCCTTCAAATCAGTGGCTGATCTTGATGACAGTGAATTTTCAGGTAAAGGCGCCAATAACATAAAGGCATTTTATGAGGATCAAGCAGGAATCGCTGACCAGTGGATTGATTTGATCGACATGAAAATCGCATTTCTCACGAGTGTTATTGGAATCCTGGAAGACGCAAGCTTATCCGATGCCTACATAGAAGAATCTTTTTTAGAACACGAGCTGGCCAACGCTTATACTAAATCAAAATCCATCATGTCAGAACAGAAAAAAGCAATAAAAGACATTCTAAATGACATCAACGACATACTACCACTAGATTTATTCTCCACAGAAACTTTTAAAGACGAACTCTCTTCAGCCGACAACAAACGTACCAAGACCATCAAAAAAATTCATGAAGTCGATGAAAATTTAACATCTGAATATGCACTCTCAGAAGCAAATGAACAAATGATTCAGGCTGATTATCAAGCACTCATGAACGCTACAGCAAAAGGTAAAAACGCCTCCCCTATCCACTATAATGCAAAAGCTTATAGAGACAGTGAAATTCATAAGATGACCGAAGATGTAAAAAAACAAACTACTGACTATATTTCCTTTAAAGATCAGCAGGCGGAACAAAGAAGAATTGCGATGGAACAAGAAGAGCTCGCAAATAGGCCATGGTATGAAAAGACCTGGGATGTCGTTTGTAATTTTACGGGGGAAGTCTCCGGATATTATGATTATAAGAGAGCTGCTGATGGCGTCGATCCAGTCACCGGTGAAAAATTAACTGATGGGCAACGGGTGGCAGCTGGCGCAATGGCTGCGGCAGGATACATCCCTATAGTTGGCTGGGCCGGGAAATTAGCCAAAGGCGGAAAGGCTGTTTACTCAACGAGCAAAGCCATCTATAGGGCAGACAAAGCGCTTGATATCTATAAAACTACTAAGACATTCCCTGCCCTTCAAAACTCCAGTAAAGGACTCTACGGTCTTGCGTCAGCGAATGGTTTTAGTGAAGCAATAACCGGCCGCGATATGTTTGGGAATAAGATTTCCGAGGAGAGACGTGAAAACAGCTTAAACAGCGCGCTTGCCTCAATTGCTCCGATAGGAATGATTGGTGCAGGTAAAGTATTAAAAATAAATTCTGGCGCAGGTAAACCTTCCAACTTATTCAGAGGAGAAGATTTCCCTTATGCAACAAAAAGACCAAATGGTATCGGTAAATCTCATATTTCACCTGAGACCGGGAACCTTGTCCCCGCAAACAAAAGTGGAATGTATCAAGGCCGTCAGGTAACTGTTACGGAACATATTTTAGGAGGGTATAGGAAAGGTGGAAAATCCAATAGTCCATATACCAGTTTTACAATTAACAAAAAGATAGCAAAAGGTTACGGGGAATATACTATTGAATTAAATATATCAGCTCTACGAAAAGCCATACGTTCTGGAGAACTAAAAGGAGTTGCTATCCTAAATCCAAAACAAATTGAGAGACTTATAAAAAACGACACGAGACAAACAGAAAACTGGAAGAAAAAAGCTCTAAAATGGACTAGTAGAGATACAGAGTATTTTGTTAAGGGTGAGATACCAAAAGAATACTTCAAAATGTTTCCTAAGGAGTGAAGAGTATGTTTCTTTATTATCAAAATGAATGCTTAGGTGAAATAGATGGAGCAACAATAGAAGGGCCTTGGGCTTATGGAAAAATCAAACCTAATGACAATATGGAAAAATTCAAAGATTTTTTTAGAGCAGTGGTGGATGAAGATGATCCCTCTGCAATCGAGAAGTTTGATGATGCTCTACTAGATGATGATAATTGGTTTATCATCGATGATGAGCAAAAAAAAGTAGGGATTTCTTTACCAGGAATCTACGAAGAAGATAACGAAATAAACTGGAGATGGAGATAAAAACAAAAAGGCCCCCTCATAAAGAGGCAGGGCCTTTTTCATTTCAATTTCTCTTCAATTTTCGCTTTTGTCTTAGGTCCATAAACGCCATCAGCCGTCAGACCACTTACTGACTGGAATCGTTTGACTGCATTTGCTGTTTTCGGCCCATAAACGCCATCAATGCCGTTATTTTTCGCCCCTTTATCCGGGTAAAAATAAAGAGCAGCAAGAGCATTTTGAACTTGTCTGACATTTGTCCCTTTCGTCATCGGACTTGTCACTTTAATAATTCCGGAAGGAAGCGGATATGATGTCTTTTGGCCGCTTGTTTTAGTGCTGCTGGATGAACTAGATCCTTTTAGTTTCAACTTTTGGCCAACTGTAATTTTATTCGGGTCTTTAATGTTATTCCAACTCTGAAGATTTGCCACACTCACTCCGTGCTCTTTTGCTATTGCAGAAAGAGTATCACCTTTTTTCACTGTATATGTTGTTCCGGATCCTGAAGAGCCGCCTGAAGACACTGAGCTTTTGCCTCCGATTTTTCTTAATTCATCAGCGATAGCGGCTTTTACTTCATCCCATCGACCCTCTGACAAAATCCGGTGAGGGCAATATTTCCCGTTCCAGTCTTGATGTTTGCGAACTCGATCAACACCCCAGCCGCGTTCTTTAAGCAGCTGTGCCACAAACTTGATCGCCAGCTTTTCAGCAGCGTAGTATTTAGCGCCTCCAGACTCGCTATAACAGATTTCGACACCAATCGACTTACGATTCCCGGTACCGTTTGTTCCGTCACCTGTGTGCCATGCATTGCGATTTAACGGTAGTCCTTGAATAACCTCTTTGTCATCAACGGCAAAGTGAAAACTAGTGGAACTAGTGTTTCCAATCATGTAACTGATCTCGTTAGCGGCTGACGCATCATTTGCCGTGTTATGGATGGTAATGTATTCCGCCGTCATGGGGTTTGGACATTTCAAAGCATATTTAGCTTCTGATACAAGATTCTTTTTAACTGAGATTGTCATATGTTTCCTCTCCTATTCTTTTTTTAGATAAAAAAAGCTGCCAGTTACCCAGCAGCTTGTTCTTTGTTTTTAGTTATTTTTTCGTTGTCTTCTTCAATTACATGAAGCCGGTCCGTGATAGCAGCCGGAATCTTAACGCCGATCTGTGCCAGGTTCTCAGTAATTGAAAGCCCCTCATTTGCAATATAAAAAAGAACGGTTCCAAATGTTAGAACACCGTTCAGATTGAGAATAGTATCGACGATATTTGCCAAGATGACCACTAGAAAACTAAGCATTTTTCGGACATAACCAAACCAAGCACTCCGGCTACGTAACTTCTTGAATTTCCACGCCTTAATTACGCCTGTTATAACGTCAAGGATGCTGAGAACTAACAATAAATCAAGGTACTTCACACCACCAAACAAATAAATTCTCGCTAAATCCAACGTTTCAAAGTTAATAAACACACTCGTTTCCTCCATTTCTTTATCACCTCCTTAGAGGCAAAATAAAAGGACAGCCTGACTTTATGAGACGGCTGTCCCTCTTACTGAAAAGTTTCCATTCGTCAAAGATTTTAGTTCCATCACAATTTCTTTAAAACCAGTAATATCAAAAGACCAGGCTTCTGATTTACCTTTTGTGCTAGTGGCAAACGTGCCATCGTCCACTTTTTGCCCTCTCAGGGCTCGTTTTGTTCCAGATAAAGATTTACCCCAGAATATTAATTCACTTGTCTCAGCTGTCCCATAAACCTCAATGAGCAACGTTTTAAATGATCCAACAGTGAATGGATTACCTTCCCCGACTGTTTCTGTTTTATCATGAAAAACAACATCCATTGTTTTTGCTTGAGTGTCTAATGAGCTGAGATTCAAACCTTCAGTCTGAACTTTTAAGCGGCCATTATCGGTTAAGTTGCTCTTATCTATTTGCATAGTTAGCGGAGCAGCTGTCGTAATTGGAACAGCTTGTTTAATATTTATATCTTCTTCCCCAGCGCCAAGCGACTGATAAAGCAAGAATTCAGACTGTTGCAGATTACCGTTTGCATACCTGAAGCGGAAATATCGCTGGGTTAATTGAATCCATTCAGTCTCGCCGAGCGTTCCCGCTTTTACCACTAATGAAGAAACTGTGGTCCACGTATTCGCATCATTACTTTCTTCGATGAATAAGGTTCCTTCACGATCAGAATAAGCATGACCTTTTACTTTTGAAATTAAAACCTGACCTAAGCGATCTTGGCCATACTGTGTATACACTTCAGTTGCTTTTAAGGCTTTGTTTGTCAGCAGCTCTGCATTACCCGAAATGGCAGCCACCGGCACCACAAAATCTCTGTTTCCTTCTCTGTATGGTTTGGCTGCTCCAGGCTTACCAGCTGCATCTGTTGGAAATTGAAAACTATACTTCACCATTTAAAAATCCTCCTTGCTATTGTTGATCTTTACACGGTCAATCATAGGCGTTACATCGTACCCACCCCCTTTCAGGCAAAATAAAAAAGCCCTAAATGGCTTCTCCTGTAATCTCCTTATACTGTTCTGCAGTAATTAGATTTTTTTCTATTCCTTCCTGTAAATCTTCGGGCGAGCAATCTTTGTAATGGATTGCCTGCTTCACCATTTCAGCGGTAGCCCAGTTATAATACAAAGCCAATACCCAATAATTCATACGTTATTCTCTCCTTGTAAGGAAAGCAGCTGTAGCTTTATTTCAGACAGCGCATTTCCTAATGTTTGGTTTAATTCTTCAAGCTTTTTGCGGGCCAGCTTCTCTTGTGACAATTCTTGTGCAAGCAACTCTACCTGATCAGGAGGCTCATATGCTGGATTGCTTTTCGATTCTTCCCACCAGGCTTGCAATTCCTCCTGAGTAGGTAACGGCGCCCGGAGATTCCATTTCTCAATATATGAACCGTTACCGTCGTTCCGCAGTTCAAAGTCATTTCTCGGTACTGCATTAGGATACTTGTACATAATTGCATCATACAAAATCATAAATGCACCTCCTAAAATCTCGGATAATTTCTTCCACCCATTTCAGTAATATCAAAATAGTTATACCATCCTGAGTTGTCAGTAATATAACGCTGAACATCCCCGTCATATCCAACATAGAGATAAATCTCTATATAATCGCCTGCATTAGCCGGAACAGTGGCGGCTCCATAAACCCCTACATTGAATTGTGTTGTATCAGAAGGATTTGCTGGACTATTTCTGTAATGCGCTATATTTTTATAAATCTTTCCGTTAAGATAAATTTCCATCTCATAGTTAGCATATCTTTGAACGTTCTCGATATATAAACCTGCATTGACTAAAAACATACCGCTATTGGGGCAGATAAAACGGTTATTAGTGACGTCAAAAGCATTATGACTGTCTTTTATCTTTCTATTAAAACGAACTTTCTGCTGTTCACCTTTGATAAGAAGCTGTTTTCCAGTTGTACCAACATTGGTATGTGCAAATCCAGATATTTTTTCCCAAGGAGTCCAGCCGGAACCACTCCACCAATGGCGAACCCATACCCCTGTACTGTCAATATAGGTTCCTGATTCATTGCCTGTACCGTAAAAATATTGTGTGAAGCGGGAGTTATTATACTTTTCATTTTTCACAATTCCATATCGCAAAGGGTACCCGGTCGTGTTACCTTGGCCAATATCCATAAGAGTAAGGCCGAGTGGATATGATTCTCCACTTGTTCTCGCGTCCTGAATTGCGTTTGTTCCTGTAAGAACGGTCAGTTTTTGATTAGTAAAGTTTTCTTGAACAAAGGCTTTTGCATCTGAAAGAGCCTTGTCAGCTTTCTCTTGTGATGCAGTTTCTGTTTCGATCTTCTTCCACCCCTGCCATCCGACAGTATTACCGTCCCAATAATTCGTAAAGACATTATTTCTGTAGTCCATGGCATAAACCCAACCATAGCTGCCTTTACCATCAGATGATTGGCTTGTCATTTGATAAAACCCTCTCGTAGAGGCGGTAGAAGGAGAATTTACTGCTTTTCCATTTGCATAAAAGGTCCCCATACTCCTACCTCTATTTATAATTGCCTGAAGCATATCTTCGCCTTCATTCACTGCAAAAGATACCCCTCCAACATCATTTGTAATTTTAGATAGTTGAGCAGCATTCCATTTATCCTTATCACTTTTAGTAACATGGATATCTTTATTATCCGTGTGAACAGCCAATCTTTCTATTGATCCTTCTTCTGTTTCGTACTTTATCCAATCTGACCAGGTTCCGTTAACTAATGACTTTCTCCAAAAGCCTCCATCTGCGGCCATGGCCATTGCTTCTCCACTCGTCGAAGAGGAGCACAAGTAAATACCGCGAACCGCTTGGGGCGGTGCATTAATAGCATCACTCGACATGTAAAAAGTAAAAGTCTTTTTCTGCCCTATCGCAACACTATGAAAGTCATAGCCTTGACCGATGTTAATAAGAATGGATCCATCGTCTTTCGTCATTTTCGAAAGCTGTGCCCCATTCCATTTAGCTCGCTCTTCATTCGTAACATGCCGTTCCTGATCTTGATTGTGCAGATCAAAATCTTTCTTCGCCGCCTGCTGTACGTTATCAACATTCCCCAGATCCAGCTGTTCCTTTGTCACCTTGTGAGGGTTGTTCATGTCATTTTTATGTGCGGCTAAACCTTTATGCGCTTCTTCAATACCTTTCTCCCAACGGTTCACATCATCCTCATTGATTGGATCATCCGGCAGCCAGTCTGTTTTTGCTTCATATGCCATTTGTTACACCACCTCAAAAGTAAATCTAAAGTCCAGCGTTCTGTTGTTACTTACATCTAAATCTGTTGTTCTTTCCGTAATCACGTTGTTTTGCTCATCAAGGACCTGAACACTCTTAATATGTTTGATATCTTCTTCTCGATGAGTAAGTACCGTGACAACTGCGCCCTGAATGGTTATTTCCACAATCTTTGTTTCATTTCCATTCAGCAGCACTTTCGATATTCTACTTTTAAGATCTGCAGCTGTACGCTCTCTATAAACTTTCGTAATCATGGTAAAACCACCTCGTTATTATTGAGCGTGACGGAATAACCCACCATCAGCTCACTTGCTTTTCGATACCTTCTGTTATTCAGAATGACAGTATCTTTTATCTTGAGTGGCTCATTTAAAGCAGCTCGCAAGGTATACGCCAAGTGAGCCGGCTTCATATTTTCTAATGTTTCTATGAGCTCGCTCATGTGCTGCATATCATCTATATCAATATCAACATTAAAACGGTACTCTCCAGGAAGTAGCCGGACCTGAGCGGACGGATTCTTCAAGAACCGATTCAATGCCTGTTCAATGGCCATATATGTTGCGGGCGGTATATTGGACATTTTCGAGATCAGCCGCAGCCGGCGGATCTCGTACGTATCACCGGACTCTCGAGGCACGTTCAATATTTTTTCCCACCGTTCAAGTCCCCAGGTTGCTGTTGTGACAAACAGCTGATCTGTCAGATCAAAAATGCTATTATTTTGCTTTTCAAATTCTGGAGATTCCGCTTTAAGAAGTTCAGCCATTTCCTTTAACTTGGTAAGGAACGGCGGCAGGTAAGCAGTCATTTCATCGAGTTTGCTCAATGATGTTCACCTGCCCCAATTTAGGGATTTCGACGTCACTCAGAACCAAATTTTCAGCCAAACCGTTTATTTTAATATCTGCATAATCACTTACTGAGGGTGAATTATAGACAATATTATTGATCTGCGATAAGCGGATGACATTATCTTCGAACGCCATCTTTTTAAAGAGGTTTAATACACCTGATTCGATTTCTTTCTTCACCTGCTCAATAGAGCTATTGACCTCGGGAAGCACCTCAGCTGATATCTCAATCTCTTTCCAAACCGCACTCTCCACCGTGACAAAGGCGCCAATAGGCGCCTGTCCTTCTCCTTGTCCCGGTTCAGGATCAATATAGTTCTTGACCTTGGATATTAAAATATCGGATGCAGGTTCCAAGTTGGCGTTGGTCACGACAATTTTGACCGTTCCGTCCCCATTCCAAAGCGGAAAGATTTTTGCCTTACCGACTCCGTCAACTTCTTCCGCCCACTGCTTATAATGCTCTTTATTTGCACTAACAGCTTCCCGGCGTACGCGGGTAAAATATCTCGCTCTTAAACTGTCATCATCCTCTTCTTCACGTCCAGGAATCAGGATCTCTTTCACAATTGCTTTTTGAAGTCCTGGAATGGTATCCAATGACAATAGATTCTGGCCGGAAATATTCGCGTTCCCCGCTTCTCCGGCTGTTTCACATTCCAACGTCCCGTCAGCTGTGTATTGAAAATACAGATTATCAACAAAAAAGCGGGAACCCACTGGAATGGTTATTCCTTCAGTAAACTCCGCTGCCCTGACTGCTTTCGTGGCAGCCGTTCGCTCGATGCCGGCTTCAGTAGCCCGACGATCTAAAAATTCCCCTTGTGCTGTGTCCGAGAAGACAAGTTCCAGCACCGTATCGAGCCAAATATAAGACTTGGCCAATTCTGCAGCTGCAGGAGCTAACGCGTTATAAATCACGCTTCCTTCCCTTGTATCAATGTCAGCTGAAATTCTGTTCAGCATCCGGTCCATAATTTCTTCAAAAGTTTGATCTTCAAACATCTTCACCGAGCACCTCCTCGATCTCTAATGTTCCCTCGTCAGTTTCGACTGTAAAGGAAACATGGAACGAATCGCCTTGTTTTTCTATTTCAAAATCTGACACAGAAGAAACACGATCGTCATAGATCAGTGCCTCCTCTATCAGTCGCGGAATCTCCATTTTCTTATATGCGTCTGTTGTTTCATTATCTGCTAGGACGTCTTGAAGCTCATTTCCAATGTCATGACTGAAAACAGAATAGGCGTATCGCTCAGTATGGAGGGATAAATATACAAACTGCTTGATGGCTTCAAGGCCTGTGATCATTTCATTTGTGATACGGCCATTTTCAAAATCTATTTTGTAGGTTTGCGAGGTCTCTATGACTTCGCTGCCATCTTCAATATCATCAAATTCAATTTCTGGCGAAAGGGCCAACCCGGGCACCCCCTATATTTTGTCGAGAATAAAAAATGATTGTCCGCCTTTTAAGGAGACAACCATCACATTCTCACCCATCTTTAGTTCTTCATCTTCTCCAGCCTGCAGCCGCTTAGGAATAATAATCAAATCAGACGGAATAATTAGCTTTTCATTTTCATTGAGTTTAATTTCAACAGGAGAAACGGAAACCACTTCAGCCGGCAGGATATCCACCGGCGACTCTGAATCAACGGCACCGACAGCCAAATGCTTGATCGCTTCACTTAGTCTCATGAGGAAACACCATCAGGAATAGAGTTTTTCTCCACAACATCAATGGTCATCGTGTGCGTAGATCCTTTAAATTCGTGTTTGTCTGTATCGATCCAGTATGTTTTCTTAACCCCGACTTCCGGAATTGAGATATAAACGGGCAAGCCGCTCTGAAGATCCGGAATGCCAATCGCTTGAATACTCTTGAGTTCTTTTTTAACACCTTTTTTCTGTGCCTGTTTGACTTTCGCACGCTCCTGAAGCTGCGCCTGGTTAATGTTATCAGAAACCGTTTCGACATACTGAAGCACACCATATTTACAGATCCCTGAGTTGTCACTTGCGGTGGCTGTGTATGTTTTATTGTCTTTCTGCCGGCGGAGCTTTACTTTTGTGGCCGTGTCATTAATTGAAGTGCTGTATTGATAGCCGGTGATGTTTACACCCGTCTCCAGCACCCATACTTCTGACGGATCTGGCCAAGCACGAAGGCCAAGCTTCCCCTTCGCCGAATATAATTGATAATTCCTTCCGGTTTGGCTTTTCGTTTGTTTCAAGGCTTTTAGAATCATGTCATAAAGGCTCGTATCGTCTTTGAACACAAGGGATTTAATTGTATGACCTGTGTTTGCAATAGACGTTGTGGGAATCTGAAAGTCTCTTGCCAAGCGTTTTATGATCTCGTCTGCACGCTGATTAGAGAAAACATAAACATCTTTGTTTTTGACCAGATATTGCAGCATGTCATAAGCCGTAAAGGTCAGCCCGTGTTCTTCCGGATTGCGCGAAAACACTATACCTCGAAACAGCTCTTTCCCTTTCCACTTAAATAAAACCGTATCCCCTTCAGATACGCTGTAATATGAATGGGTTCCCTGTTTCGTAATAATCCTGGCCGTGATCGACCGCGGTGCCTGATACCGTTGTCCTTCGAGTGAAACACTTTCAGTTACCAGCTCAAGCCATTCCGTTTCTTTAATGACGAAAAGTTCTATCATGTCATCACCTGCTTATTGCGGTATCTTTAATTTTTGGCCAGGAAAGATCCAGTGTCCTGGCTGCCTGATATTCCGTTTACTTCGTTTGATCATAGCCTTTTTATTGACGTTCCATATTTTGCGCCACTTTGTGCTGTCTCCATAAAATTTACCGGCAAGATCCCACAGTGTATCGCCTTTTTTAACCGTATATGTTTTAGGAGCTGATTTAGACGGCCGTTTCTTCTTCGTCTTTTTCTTCTGCTTGATCTTCCGCGGGGAAGCGGTTTTGTATTCCTTCAGTTTGATTTCAAAATCACGGTCACCTATATCTTTTTGACCCTCGCTATAAGAAAAATCCTCAATACTGCAGGTAAAGTTGATTTTCGTGCCAGTAATCAGAAACTGAACAGGTTTTTTCGCTTTCGCCCATTTCTCAATCTTAGCGATGGCATTTTCCGGAGAAGGAAAACCTTTATATTCGGCAAGCGGGCTGTGTTTCTTCGGAAAAAAAGATGAGAACGAAATCTCTTTCGTTCCCGGTTTATCTATAAAAGTGATCTCCCCAAAACTGGCCACTTTTACAGACTCATTTTGAATTGTGTTGGATATATCAATTTGTTCAGGAAGGACGGGAAGCCGTAGCTTGTCCTTCCCTTGTGAAATCCAGAATTCATAAACAGATCTAGTCAAACGCGACGACTCCCTTCGTTCCAATGTTGATATCTTGTTCAAGTTCATCGACAAGGACCTGTTTAATTTTTGAGACCAGACTGTTCACATCTTGATCATTGTAAAAATGCTGATCGCCGTTAAACTGAATAACGACCTCTTTACCTCTTGCAGCGGTAACAGTTGTTTGTTGGCTGCCTGTTGTAGCAGCAGTTACCTGGCCAGATGATAATTCAGCTTGGCCTGTTTGTGTAGGATCCGTGACTTCCATTCCGAGAGCTTTAGCTGCTTGAGCCAAAAGATAGCGGCCACGGATGCCCCGCTCCTCCGGAATGATCCATTCACGTTTATTTCCTTCACCCACACGAGCAATTTGTTCTCTTGTGATCAGGCCGCCGTTAGCGTAACCAACATACGGTCCACCGCGTCTCAAGCTTTTAATACCAGGTACATTGTCAATAGAGCCGTATCTGCTTTTGATGTAGCCGATCGCAGCAGCAGCGTTGTGAATCGGGTTTCTAATGTTATCCATGCCTGGTGCTTTATGTGCGTTAAAAGTGGTCGGTACTGTCTGCATGAGCCCTTGAGATGGATTGCCTGCCTTCGCGTTACTATCCCACAGGTTAATGGCGTTAGGGTTGCCTCCTGATTCAAACTTAGCAATTGTCATCAGTCCTGGAAGCCAGCTTAATGGTGTTTTTGTGGCCATCATTGCAGCCATAAGCCACTGTTTCACATTTCCGCCTACTGCACCCATTCCGGAATAAGCAGCTTCCAGTGAACCTGCTTGTTTTTCAGCGTATTTTTTCACATCGACAGAATCCAGTCCTTTTACAACACCGACAGAGGCAAAACGCCCCAAGCTCATCATGACACGAGAAGGTGAATGGATATCTAACTCTTCACGGAAAGCTTTCTCTACTTTTTTTGCTAGTTCCTTGGCTGCCTCATGGACCTCACTGCCCTTTGAATTCATACCTGAAACAAAATTCCCGATCATTCCGGTTCCCCAGCCGTTTGATGATTCTTTAGACTTCAAAAACGGCTTATTCACATGAGTATTTACATACTGATCAGTGCCAGTTTGTGAACTATTTTGACCGGAAGCAAACCCTTTGATCGTACCAGTTCCCCATGAAGAAGATTTATTCACAGTGTTCTGGAATGGTGTTTTGACTTTCGTCTGCAAGAAGCCATCTGTTCCGGTTGCCGTACTGTTCTGGCCGTTAGCATAACCATTGACCACTTGTTTTCCGTAATTCGGAGAGTAGGAGATCAAATTTTTCATAGGTTGGCCAACGTTTTTCTGTTTCCAAGCATCCATTGAAACGATGTTATCGCCAATACCTTGATCGAAGCCTTGTGTGAACTGTTGGCCGAAAGAAGCCGCCTGTTCATTTAGGCTCGACGTATCAACAGTAGGAGCTACCGTCGTTGAGACTGATGCTCCGCCGGCTAATGGTGAAACAGCAGTTTCTCCACCTGCAGATGAAGCAGAAGCCATATCGTCAACAACGCTCATCCCTAGTTTAGAAGCGGCCTGAGAAAGAAGCATTTTACCGCGCCCCTTGTTGTTATCAACAGGGATCACAAACTCCTTACCTGCTTCGCCAATCCAAGAAATAGTTGGTTTCGTAATATAGCCACCCGTCGCATTCCTTTCAAGAACGCTTTTTTGTTTAGGGAAAATACTTGTTGGTGCTGATGGCTGAGACTGAGCAAGATCAGCAATTCCTCTGCCACCGCTAGTATTTTTACCAGGAGAAGACTTACCGGATTTCTTTGTCGGTAATCCAGTAGCTTCTTCACCTCTCCCTATGATATTGCCTATGATCTCCCCTCCAGCGTCAGCTAACCCTTTTAGCTTAATGACCCACCAGAAGGTATCTTCAAACTTCTTCTTAATTCCGTCAGCTATCTTTTCAAGGGGATCCCCTACATTTTCACTAAACCATTCAGAAATACCATTCCAAGCATCTTTAACAGCTTTTTTCGCTGACTCAAATTTTTCCGAAATGGATTTTTTGGCATCTTCTACTTTTGAGACAATCGGATTCCAAACATTTTCACTGAACCAAGCCGAAACTGCACTCCACTTGTCAGAAATCCATGTCCACGCTTCGTTAAGCTTTGTCCAGATCCAGTTCGCTGCATTAGTGACAGCATCACTTACTGGCGTCCAAACATTATCCATGAACCAAGTTGAAACTGTAGACCATAATTCTGAAATAAAAGTCCATGCTTCGTTGATCTTCGTCCAAATCCAATTTGCTACGTTACTAACAGCTGTACTGATTGGGTTCCAGACATTGTCATAAAACCAAGTTGCCACCTGAAGCCATTTTAATTGGATCCAGATTCGCGCATAATCAATATGTGCTTGGATCCATCCGGCAACAGTTGCAACTGTATTACTAATAGGATTCCAGACATTATCCATGAACCAAGTGGAGACAGTGGACCAAGTGTCTGAGATCCAAGTCCAAGCGTCATTTATTTTTGTCCAAATCCAATCAGCAGCATCAGTGACACCGTCAACTAATGGATTCCAGACATTATCCATGAACCAAGTTGAAACAATCTTCCAAAGAGCTTGGATACCATCCCAGGCAAATAAAAAGGCACCTACTACTAAATTTATGATCGGAACTGCAGTGTTATAAATAGGTGTCCACACGTTATCCACAAACCAGGATGACACGTCATTCCAAGTATCAGTCAGCCATTTCTTAGCATCCTCAAATTTATCGGTGATCTTATCAATCTTGTCTCCGGCCCAATCACTAACTGGGTTCCAGACGTTATCCATAAACCAATCTGAGAAATCAGACCAAGTATCCTTGATCCAATCAACGGCGTTTCCTGCACCGTCCTGAATTCCATCCCATGCTTTAGAAGCGCCGCCATCATCAAACCATTTGCCAATGGATGATCCTAAATCTGAACCCCCGATGCCGCCTGCAATACTACCGACAACTCCGCCGACAGCAGTGCCGACAACAGGGACGACAGAACCAATGGCTGCACCTGCGGCTCCTCCTGCAGCAGCTCCGCCAAGATTCCCAGCAAAAGAACCAACTTTCTCACCTGCATTATCTTTGTTCATCCCGAGTAAGTCGGTTGCAGCTAATGCAGTTCCCAAAAGAGGGATACCTTTCGCAAATTTACCGACACTTTTCAGCGGACTTAAAACTTTCCCGAACTTCGAGGCACCGCCCGTCGCTCGGCCTGCTGCACGGAGTTCTGATCTGGTAGTATTTACTGAAGCTCTTGAACCTGTGCCTCTAACAGGATCAGCTGCGGTTCTTCCTGAACGACGTCTTTCCAGCTGTTCGGATGATACAGTGATAGATCTATTAGAAGGGTTCACACTGGTTGGATTACCACGTCGGCCAGAAGCATTTTTCCCTCTTCCTTTACGGCTGCGGTCACTTCCGCCGATACCGCTACAGCAACAACATGTTAAGCTACCGCTCCGTGGTAGACTTGTTGGACTCGAAGCAGATCCGGAACTTCCGCCCCTTCTCCCTGAACCACGAGCAGCCTTTCCATTACGTCTGCCGCTTCGTGTATTAGGGTCACCGCCGGGAGTACGGTTGGGAATCAACTTCCGAATTACTCCCGCTGCATCACTTCCCACAGTTCCAATTCCTTTTAAGAGCGGCCGTAGGATTTTCAAATATGCAATCAATCCAATTAAAGAAGGAATCACAACTTTAAAGGCTGTTTTTAAATCGTCCCAATGATTCACCGTCCACTCAATGGCCACATTCAGCTTGTCACCTATGGCCTCGCCAAGATCAGTAATATCCTTTTTGATCTCTTTGAGTTTTTCTTGACCTTCCTTGCTGTTTAGGAACGAGTCGATCTTGTCAAAGGCTGGGCCTAAACCGGTAAGCAGTGAAGTTCCCATATCCTTAGATATGCTTTCAAAATCCCGCATGGCGTCATTAATCGGTGTCATCGGGTTATTATCCCGAAGCTGAGAAAAGCTGCGTTCCAGTTCGCCTGTTGTTTTTGCACTTGTCCCAATGCCTTCAGCCATATCTAAAATCGGCTGCTTCAGGTCTTCATATTGCGTTCCTATTAGCTCCGTGGCGATAGATGCCCGCTTAGTCTTGTCTTTGACTTTTGATAAGGCATCAGCAACCTTAAATAAGCTTTCTTGACCACTAATAGAACCGTCTTTAAACCCTTTGAACATCTTCTCTGTTTCTTTGGCACCGAATAGCGATTTGAACGCGTCTACTTGACTATCAGACATTTCAGTACGGCGAATGTTAAATTCACGCATACTGTCAGCAAGGTTGTCGAAGTTTCTGGCCCCGCCTTTTGTCCCTTTAATCATGGCGTTAGCGATCTGGCCGCCTGTGAGTTTCATGTCTTTAAAAGTGGAACTGTATTCATTCATCGTGTCCAGCAAATCGTCGGCCTGGTCACCGGCATTCCGGTACACATACGCGATTAAATCCCCGCTGTCTTTCCCGGACATTTTCAAGTTGTTATACATTGAGCTGAAGGCCCGGTCCACTTCCGCCTGATCAGCATTCATGAGCTGTGCGATCTTGCTAGATGACTCTGTCAATTCAGCCAGGGCTTTTTTAGATGCTCCTGTCTGTTGAGACAAGGTTCTCAGAGATAAGCTGACTTCTTCCCGGGATCCTCCCGCTTTGTTGTCATAATAGATCTGGTCTGTCATTCTAGCAGCGTCTTTTTTGCTGACTTTCGAAGTCGCTGAAACATAAGCGTCTTGGGACATAGCACTTTTCCCGCTGCCCATAATCGCACCAGCCGACAGTCCGCCGCCAACTGCCAGGGTGACAGCAGCGTTTTTCAGACCGTCTAACTTTGCTTCAATTGCATCCAGAACCGCTGAAGCCTTGTCCTTAATAGAAACAGTAGGCTCTGCATGTTCGCTGTCTACATCAGACACATGGCGCCGGATCTCATCTAATTGGCTTGAAGCACGATCACGAACTGAAACAGTAGGTTCAGCATGCGAGCGATTCAAATCAGAGAGACCTCCACGAATTAAGCGAAACCGTGGTGTAGCTTGATCATTAACGGAAACCGTCACCTCATGGTTACCCTCAGTAAGATCCTCTGTTTGCTGGCGTATAGAACGCAAACCATTTGAAACCCGATCATCTAAACCGACTTCAATTGATCGAGCCCGCCCAGTCAAGCGGCTTGCTGATCGGTCAATTCGTCTCATAACCCGCTCTGTTCGATCTTCAGCATCAAAAATAAGAGGGCCATTAGCGGCCCTCTGAAGTCTCTCTGCATTCCCTTGTATCTTTCGAAGCTTTCGGGTGATCTTATCTTGTAAATCAAACGTAGCTGTTAGTTTAGCCATAGTTAATTACCTCCCTTCTTCGCTTCCTTTTCTAACAGCTCAAGCTTGTAACTGATCAAACCGTATAAGAGTGCCTTGAATTCTCTCGGCGCCTCATATAGTTCTTGTAATTCTGACGGGGAATATTTGAGCTCGTGCATAGCGTAATAAAGATACACTGTCTCTTTATCCCCGCCTTCTATTAGTTTTTTGCTGCTTCTTCAAGGTCTTCGGGATCATCCTCAAAGCCATTGATCTCAATAGCTTTGTTCAACCAGTTTGCATATTCACCGCCGACAGACAGAACACGCTTTGCAACTTCCACCGGATCCTCTGTTTTGTAAGCTTCGCGTAGCTCTTTAGACTTAAAGTTCGGGTAAACAGTTGTTTCAACGGCAATACGAGCATAGAAGCGTTGGCTGTCCAACTCTTTCACGCGGCCGCGGCCTTTTACATTTTTGTAAGTGGTGTTTTCTTTTTCCAGCTCGTCAATGCGTTCTGTGGTAATAGCTTTGAATACAAACGGAATCACCTTTCCTTGCTTGTCAACAAATCGCTTTGAAATAGGCACTTCTACTTCTTCCGCTTCAATTGTTTGTCCTGGCATAAAGAATGAAAGATCATATACTTTTTCGTTTTGTTTTTCGCTCATGTTAATTAGCTCCTTCTATTTACAATTAAATTTTTTGGATATAAAAAAAGCACATTCTCTTCGAATAAAAATCACAAGGATTCGAATTCGCAAAAAGGATGTGCTTGATTAAAAATCACAAGGATTCGAATTTACAAAAAGATGCGCTTACCAGTATAATGAAAATCGTACATAAAGCGCCATAAGGGAAGTTTGCATCCCCGTTAGAAAGGGGGTGATATAATGTCAACTGAAGCTTACCAAGCTCTAATGGTATTGATTGGTTTCCAATCATCATTATTTAGTTTGGGTTCTTTAATTGTTGCCTTGTTGACTTATAAAAACAAAAAATAGACTCTCCCTTGAGCGTTGGAAACTTAAAGGGATAAGTCTATCATGAAAAATATGCGAGCAAGCTCCCTTAAGGACAGCTTGTGTACAGACCGGAGTGTTGGCGCACTCCGGTATTTTTATTTTACGCAAAATCTTAGATGTTAATTCTATAATGTTGTTGCGTGGTTAATTTGATTTAATCAATGTATATTCAGTATACATTATTTCCACTCCATTTTACAGTTATCAAACGTAAAATGGATAAAAAAAGTAACAAAATTCCTAAGGACGTCAAAACGAATTCAATTTATTAAAACGTATCCTTCAGCTTTTCAGGAAGATCAAAGTCCTCAAAGGTAAACGGCACTTCTTCTTCCAATGCTTCAGAATCAACGTCAAGCCCTGCAATTTTCGCAGAGTCAAAATTCACATCATACAGCGTGACACGCTCAGTTCCACGGCCGGAAGACGCATCATCCAGAACTGCTTGAAGCGTGAAATAAGGATCTTCACCTTTCTTCACATAGTTTAGCATCAGCTGCACAAAGCGGGATGTGACTTTATAAAATGTCGCTGTGCCTGTTCCGTTTGCGCCTGTCGTTTTATGACCGGTCATGCGGCGCCCCATAACGTTGACTTCCGATTTATTTTTCTCCACATTCGCTTCGAATGTTTTGATAAACGCCAGTTCCTCACCGTCCAAGAAAAGGCGTCCCTCTTTACCAGATATCGTATTCTGCGCTTTAAAAGCCACCTTACTTCACCTCCACGTTAAAGTAGAATTTCTCAGCAACATCAACCGGCTGCACAGCAAGATCAATCAGGAAACCGTCACGATCGCTATTCAGAGCAATTGTGATGTCATTCTCTGAATCAAAATTGGTAATGCCCCCGTTATCTTGAAGAACACTCAAGTATTGAGTAATCAACGTTTTCACGAATTGAAGGCCGTCATTTGTAGCAGGAACGTCGCTTCCGCTCGCTTTACGTGACTTAATCAGAGCTTTCAATTGAGATGTCAGATCATTGTTGATTGCATCCAACACTCGGACAATTTTATTTTTCTGGAACATCTTATTCTTCTCAGCTGTAAGACTTGTGAGAGAATTAATATCCTTCTCAACAGAAACAGATTTGTCTCGAGAATCATAAGTAAACAGGAATTCCCCGTTCGCCAGCCGCTGAATTACCTGGTCGTTATCCAGTCGAGTAAGGACGTCCACCGCTCCCGCATATTCTACGAACGTAAGCGACTGATTGAACGTTGCACCCGCGCTGGCGCCGGCAACCCAAGCAGTAGCTTTTTCCGGAGTGATCTCCGTTCCGTCTTCAAGCAGAACTCCGCCTGTGACATTAATAATACCTTCGTGATCGCCTTTGTAATTAGAGAGTACGCCTTGAACCTTTAAGCCTTGATTGTCTCTCAGCCGTTTGATGAATGCGACAAACGTCGCTTTCAATTGCTCGTTATCCTCAACAGGCAGCGCGATTGTGTCAAAGTATTCAGTTTCAGCCGCTTCCAAGAAAGCTGTGTAATCAGCATTTGTCGGTGTCTTGTCTGTTCCACCTGACAAGCGGATTCCAGAAGATGCCGGAAGGTCCCCGCTGACGTCCTCCGGAGCTGTTCCTGTTAGGGGAATCGAAACTGTTAGATCCCCTTTGCCTGTAAATTCAACAAGTTTATTTGCTTTCAGTTCCTCGGCTTTAGTTACCGTTTGCTTATCGACTTCTGACTGATCAAGATAGGTTGTGACATCCAATTTTGAAGAATCAATAACGTTTTCTGTAATTCTGATAATGATGTCATTTCCTTTAGTTCCGCCATAAAGAGCGGTTGCCTTTACGCCTTCACTAATGTCTGCTTGAGCACGCAGCCCCTCCGTCAAACGGTAAAGTAAGACTGTACTTGCCTTCTTCATTGCCTCACGAAGAAGCAACAATGAAGGATCATCAATGTTTAATCCCACTTTTTTATTCAAGTCCTCGATTGAAGAGATAGAAATGAATTTCTTAACCTCTCCCCAGCTGGATGCTATCGGCAGCGCAACTGTTCCGCGTTCGCCTACTGATACCCGATCTTCTGCGGTCGTTTTAAAGTTAAAATAAATACCAGCACGCTCTTTTTCCTTGCCGACTGTAAATGTTCCGCCGTTCATTTATTTGACCTCCTTCTGAAGAAACTGATCAATCAGCTTCTTCGCTTCCGATTTAGTGATTCTGTTTTTTTCTGTATGAAAAAGAGCACCGTCAAACACCTCGGGCCTTACCCCAAAGAGCTCTCGACTGTGCTCTCGCAAATCCTTAATATAAAAAGCATTTTCTGTTCTTTCCTTTTTCGTGGCCATCATTTCACCCCGCTTGTAAATTCAAAGTTTTCAAGAGAAGGATGCTGTTCTCGTTCATACCAATAGCGACTCGTCCAATTTAGAACGATGCTCGCATAATCATCTGAGATCCGGGTTTCTATACGTGATAAGCGAATAAAATCCCCCGTATCTTCGCCAGATTCCCGCATGAGCGGAATTAACCCCCTCTTACTCCTAAGTGTATCCGCGATCCTTTCTGCTTCGTTATGAGCCTCCTGCGCGTTCTTATGAAAGAGTTTCACGTTTAAAACATAGGATTTTTGAAACGTAGATACTGTGTCCACCCCATCGACTGTGGAAGCCGGCGGAATGTAAAGAGATGGGACAACAAAGTCCTGCGGTATTTCTTTTTCATACACTTGCACAGGATACAGTTTGTATAGGTAGCCCATAATTGAGCCCACTTCTTGATTCATGGCAGCACCGCCTTAAAATTCTTCATCGATCCACTGCTGCAGCTTCCGCTCAAGACTTCTCTCAAACATTAGTTCAAAGATGGCCATAGCATTATCCCAAAAGCCGGACCCGTCCACCCATTGGAATTTAAGCAGCATTCCAGAACTTCTTTCGGCGGGATCATATTCGAACCGTTCACCCTTCCAGCGTCCGGGGACCCACCGGCGATCCTGATTTTTAGATGGATCAATTGTAAAGTGCCCGTCATTCACGTATGAGGCGTATTCCAGATTTGTTCCGACATCCAGTTTTAAGCTGCCTGATATCATTGAAAAAATATTATCCTGGTCACCTTTCTGATAGGAATTGAGCAAGCGGCGGGTGTCCACGGTCTTTGTCCTGATAATCTCATCTTGGATGGTATCTAAGAACTCAAAACCCATTGCTTCAAGCCACTGCTCATATTTCCTCTTCATTCCCCCTCGAGAAGCCCGGTCTAATGATTGTATGAACTGATCGAGACCCCTAATTTTCATAAGTAGTCCACCTCCCGGACTGCCGTCACTTCCCAATGATGATTCTTGATCTTGCGCGGCTTTTGTAATTTATAAGCTGTACCTTCCCAAATAACCCTGTCGTTCAAGCGAATATCTGCAGAAGCTGGGAAATGGACCAGAAATGATTGATATATGGCCGTGTTCGGTTCCTGCTGCACAATGGATTGGTTCTTTTCTGTGAAGTAACACGGCAGTCCCGCTATATCTGGAACTTCAGGATATGAAAAAGCCGGCTGAACATCTTCAACCGGCACCCCAAAGGATTGTTTTTTGTTTTCCGCTTTCTCCTGCAGGTGATAAACATCGCATCGATGAGTTAATAAAGATCGATAGCTCATATGGACCTCATCCGCATTTTTACTTCTGTACCTTCCAAACTTGGCTCAGATGATACAACATAATCTTTAATGAGTGTGTAGACGTCTGGTTTTTGAATAGAGCTGCCGTTTCCAAGAGAATATGAATAGTCTCCGATCTTCTCGGTTGTATATCCTTTGGTGATTGACTCATCAGAATTAATTAACGCGAAATACTGCGCCATTTTTAATAAAGCCAGCCGAACCGTTTCAGGGAGCGGATCATATTCTGGGCCAGAAAAATCATGGCCAACTTGATAGGTTATTTCAGCTATACCTTCTATGATGTCCTGAGTAAGAAGGGAATCAGACCGATCCTTTACAGAATCAAAAACAGTGTAATTCTTAAGGTCAGCAGGAGTGATTAACACGCCGCTCACTCCCCGCTGTTTTCTTGCTGATTAAGGATGAAGGCAATTCTTTCGTCTGCGTTTTTGAAGTGAGACGGATTGCCACCAAGATTAGAAATAATGGTTTCATGATCCGGTTTGTGCATACCTTTCAATTGATCTTCTGTATAATGTGTCGGCTCTTCTCCGCCATTTTTCTTGTCTTGCACCTCATTTACTTCAAAGGCTTCGTTTTGCTTCAAGTAAAGATACAATTTTCTTGAAACCGGCTGTTCTTCTCCGATTTTAAAGACTTTGTCCATCACGTGATAGTTCTTGCCTTTAATGAGTTTAGCTTTATACATAGCTCCTCACCTACTCTTTCACTTTCACGATTTTAGCCACAGCATCTTCCTCTTCGAATTTGCTGTCCAGCTTAGCTGTCAGGACAATGATAAATTTACGTGCTCTAATATCTTTGTCTACTTCAATTCTGATATTACGAGAGAAGCCGAGAATGATATTCTTCGGATGGGTTAGGATAATGTCAGAAACGTCAGTAGTCACATCCGCTTCACCAATCGTATAAGGCTGCATGTTCGCAATTCCCTTGACCGGAACACCAAAAGCTGAAGAAAGACCACCTTGAACAGCTGCATCCCCTAAGCTCGTTTGTCGATCAGCAACACGATCTTTCCACTCAACTTCAATACCAGGAGAAGTATAGAAGCGGAACTCCTGCGGAATACGCAAATATTTAGGCGGAACAGCTTTGTATCCACGTTTAAATATCTGACGTGACAGTTCTTCGCCCGCCGCGTCAACAATATGGGAAGCGGCTTGTTTACGGATACCGTTTATCTGAGCCAGAAACGGATCTGATGAAGATGTATCTCCATTAACAATCAACTCTTCAATATCAACAGCGGCCCGCTCCGCTAGAATTTGCATGATTGTATCCTGGAGACCTTCTCCTTCAATGTTATTTTCGAGAGTGTCATAAGTGATATCAATCTCTGCAATTACTTCTTTTGTGCTGAGGTTGACGGTACTTGTTGTCGGTACTGCCTTTTGATCATCAGCCAGAGCCTTTCCTTCTTGGGCTGCTCTTAAGATACGTTGGCCAAACCCGATTTTTTCGATTTTCTGAGTGTCGTGATCCATTTGAATAACACGAGAATCCTTCAGGATAGTTGGTGTATCTTGAACCATTCGAATAAATGCACTTGCCTGTGTAGGATTCATTAAACCGCCGCTTTTTAAGCTGGACAGCGTCATTTCTGCTTTTCTAATTGCCTCTTGGTTTGTCACTTCATTTCCTCCTTATGAAAAGAGTCAGGGTTTAAAGAAGCCCTGACCAGATTGATTTATTAACTTGTGTTTCAGTTTCGGAATTTGTTTCATCTTGTTTAGAAATTCCGCGGCTTTTTTCAATCGCTTCAATACGATCAGCGAGCGGTTGAACAGCGTCAGTAATAGCTTTTTTCAACTTCTTCTCAGCTTCTTCCTCAGCCGTTTTTTCTTCGTCTTTCTTCTTTTTAGGATCTTCTTCCTTTTCTAATTCCGTGAGCCGCTTCTGAATTGGCTCTAATGCTTCTTCGATGGATTTTGCTACATCCTCTGAGTTCATTTCTTCTTCTCCTTCCGTCTCCACCTGACTCAGCAAGTTGCCGAGAGCAGTATGAGCGCTTTTAATTTCTTGTAAGTTTGAAGCCGAGAATTTCCGGCCGGCTTTTTGCAATTCTTCAGGCTTTGATCCGATAGCTTTTAAAATGTCATTTGAGATCAACACTTCCTGGGCGATATTCACAAAGTCTTGCAGGGCTTCTCTGATTTTTTCAGGATCTGTCTCCATACCTTCAGAATAATCCCATTTGAACAAAGCAGAGTTTAATGCATCCTGAGCCGCCCAAAATTCACGGCGTTTACGCCCTTCATCATATTTCTCCTGTACAGCGCCCTTGGCAAGATGAGCATTGCCAGTAAAAAAGTTTTTGAGCAAATTAAAAAGCCCTTTCTCGTCGTGTTTTTCTTGAGAAACAGGCTTTTCTTCTTGTTTTGCAATATCTGCGATGCCGGCCATTGAATAACCGGTGATCTCGCCTTTCTTGATTTCCTCCCATATTTCCTCGGAGGCTTTTGTCACAAGGACCCATGATCCTTTTTTGATGGTTTCCCCATTCATTTCAAAGTCTGCAGGTGCGACGTAGGATTCAACCACCGCGCCAACGCCACCCTGAAAGTCATGCTGCTTATCAATTTCACGGGCATCTTTCAGAAATCCATGAGCGGCTTTTTCGATTTCTGCAGCTGTCATGAAATCACCGTGCGCGTCCACTGTATCAGGTTCATATACGATACCGTAAACGAGTTTTTGCTCGTCCGCTTCTTTTGCAATGACCTTGACTTCCTTTTGAAAGTCCGGCTGTTTTTCTGATTTCATAAAAAAGAACTGCTTTTGATTAGCAGCCTTATCCACGTAAGAAACATGTGTGATTTTTGCGTTTACCAATTCTCTTGGCATGTTGTTCACCTCCTTTCAAAAGCTGTTATCACTCATGTACGTAAGTATCATGTGTTTGAGGAGTGATAGCTTGAAGTTCTTTTATTAACCTTTTAATTAGTTTTCTATACCTTACAGACTCCTCAAAAGTTATTGAATAATCATGAGGAGCACTATGCACAGCAATATTTCTTAATTGTTGAAGGTCTGAAAAAGTCTTTATAAATCTTTTGCTTAAATATCCTCGTTTATTTAGATCCTTAATACATTGAGACATCGTTGGTGGTCTTTTCATTTCAGCACCAGAGTAACTGGATTCATATAAACCAAATTCAGTCATAGTTTCAATCATTTGATGTTCCAATTCTTGCCACGAAAGAATAACTCCCAAAAAAGGCTTCTCTTCTGCTATACTAGCGAAGGATTGATCGTTAATTGTATCTTTAGCAGAAACAGTATCATTATTAAGCGAATTATCATCTTCACCATTAGGGTTTACATTCGATTCAGCGTCTTCCAACTTGTCTTCAAACGTTGCTTCAAACTCCCCATACCTAACTGACTTCAACTTTAACTCTGCTAATTTCAAAATTAATTGGCTTACTGGTTTTCTTAATGCCAAAACCGCCACTAAAACAATAATTGGCCAAGCAACTGATTTAATAATTGATGAAATAAACTCCAACCAGCTCATAAATCTCCCTCATTCCTTAAAGTAATGAGGAAATTATACTATTTTATTCCATGTTTGCTAAGGCTTCTCTTCTAATCTTTTCTTTTTCCTCAGCTGACAACCCTAAGATCTCGTTATCTACCACAGGCGATAGAACACAATGGCAATGCACCCGCTCGCCTGCTGAGAGTTTAGGATCCCTCGGAAACATGCAGGTCTCGCTACTACCTGGTATCTGAAATTCTTCATCTACTCCAATGACTGTGCCGTCAAGATCGATGTGATTCTCACGCGGATTGTTTTTCTTACTTCCGCTGTGCCGCCATTTCTTTTTCTTTACTGCCGGCGATTGTGCATATGATTCATGCTGAGCGGCAGAGGAAGCGGCAAGCACTTCAGTTAGTGCCGTGGTACGTGCCCGGTCCCTATCAAACTGCGGCATATCTTTGAGAGTCAATTCTATGTCCTGTATGGACGAACCGTTCTCAATGGCTTCTGTCAGTACGTTTTCCACTGCTTCATGAGTATTCAGCTTCATGATCTCGGCCAGCTTTTCAGACCAACCTTTGATCCAATCCGCTGCCCTGGTAGATAAAGCTTCAAATGGGACATCTGGATCCAATGAATCCATGATCACTTCAGCGAGCTCCTCAACAGTCTGCTGCAGAAATCCCTCGGTAAGCTCCTGAAATTCTTCCTCGAAGTCGTCCTCGGCAAATAGGTTTTGCGTAAAAAACACTAGAAGGGCTTCAAGCGTCTCTTTTGAGTCTTTGCGTATAAAGCCATTCAGACCATCTAAAAACTTCTTACGCTGGCGTCTGAGCAATCTGGCAATGCCTTTTTCATATTCTTCTACAAAGCCGGGTATCTTAGAAAGGCCGGGGAAGTCAGGTACGACCTCCACGAGCTTCTCTCTCTCATCTTCATCGGCTTTTTGAATAAAAGCAGTTAAGCTTTCCAGCAGCTTATCCGTTTTGTTCATCGCTTCATATCCTCCAGAACATCCCGCATATCTTTTAGTATGCCGATTACATTAGGAGTGCCGTTTTTTGACTTAAAGAGCGCAGCCAAAGGATCCGAGGCGGGCGCCGCGTTATTTTTCCCTATCGGCCTGCTGTACTCTTCTTCTGGCCATTCTTCAAGCGTCTTACCAAGAATACGTCCAGCAAGATCACGCAGATCATTCGGCGAGACTGCGCCGGCATTAATAAAAGGAGTCAGAACCTTTGCAATCTCAATAGGATCCCGGAAATCCGGTCCTTTTAACTGCAGCTCGACCTTATGAATTTCAAGATCATTTAAGAATAAAGCGTTCAGCTTACCTGTGATTAATTTTCTTTCCGGCTGAAATACTTGTTCCTCAGTAATCTTTCTGGCCGTGTCAGCTGTCGCCTTGTTATAGTCCTGAGCTTCCCCGGTATAGAGCGGCGGCAGACGAAAGGCAGAGCGGAGCTTGTCCCTACTTTTTTGGTCATATTCCAGGAATAACGCATCTTGCTGAAGGATTTCAGCCAATGACTTAATTTCCACTTTAACTGGTGTGATTTCCTCATCGCCTTGAATGTTTTTCCCCTTGGCTATCCCTTCCGCTTCGAGCAAAAGAAACTTATGAGCGTTTTCCACACCCTCAAGACCGTTCATATAGTCCTGCAGCTGCTTATATGAGTCTTCAGAGAGCATTCCATTTTCAATGGTTATAGCAGCGGGAACGTGCCGGCCCTGTTTAAAGTACATGAAATTCAACTCTTCAGCCTTACGCGCGCCGTATAAATTGACAATGTGGCCAATCCACCGCGGCTTCCCGTATGCTCCGCTCCCTATTTTAAAATGCACAACCTCATTGGCCTGCTTTTCAAAAGGAGTCTTTTCATCATATTCTCCTGTTTCGGAATTCAAGATTCGAGGGTCTCCGTATTCTTTGAAAAACACCCTTTTCCCATTGATGATCTGCACATATTTTCGGAAGCGTTTTTGACGCTGCATCTTCTTTAATTTACCTGACTCAAAATAATTGTATGGGACCTCTATAGGTTCTGATAATGAGCAAACTCGGACATACTCAGATGCCATATGTTCAATGCCAGCCGGTTTCCCGGCTCCGTCTCGGATCACTTCTATATATCCGTTGCCGGTCTTTTCCCGGTCTTCTATGCTAAAGCCGAGTAATGTTTCAGCTGATTCATCAAAATGAATATACTTGATGAATTCTTCAAGCTGCTGCCATTCTTTATCCGCTGCCGTTTTTTCTGCAGAATCCACTTCATCAGAATTGATATCCTTTGAGTATTTCATCTCGAAGCCGAAGCCTACTATATTGGTCTTGTACGCATCCACACACTGCTGTAAGATCGTCGAATACTCTGCGATGTGTTTAAGCTCTTTCAGGTTATACGGCGGGGGTATGATATTCTCTCCGTACATTTCCGCAAATTCATCTTCATAAATCTGCTTTGTTGTTTCATTAGGCGGAGCAGCTTTAAATACTCGCGCTTTAACTGTAGATTTACCCATTCACTTCCCCCCTCTCTCTGCTTCGTGGTCTTGACCGTTTAGGTCTTCCTTTTGATTCTTCTTTCAGATCGGTTACCTCGTAATCATCAAGGGCGTACCAGATCGCTGAAAGTGTATGCGGGTCTATGGTGAACTCGTCTTCTATGATGTGGCCCAGCTTATCTTTAGCGTAGGTGAGCGGCTTCAGTTCATAGATCGTATTCTCACATCGATCCGAACAAATGATTTTCTTGAACCGCTTGATCTTCTTTGTATATTGAAGGCGGGATCCTTTATATTTGTGGGCGCCCACCATATTGAATCCTTGCTGCTGAAAATACCGGATTGTTTTGGGCTCCGCTGAGTCCGCTTTAATTAACTCCTTGGTCTCAGCAAATTCACTTAGTTCTTCAGCCGTCTGGTCGTCCGTCATTCCATTTTTGTAATACTCCCAATAGATATAAAGGTATTTCTTTTCGTGGTCCACAGCGAGCCGGACAACGGCGTTATATGACTCCTCAAAACCAAAGTCCATGCCTACCCGCTTAAGCGGACGGTTAATATTAGCGATTGCTGTCATAACCTCTTCATGTGGCCTCTCTTCAAATTGCGGCAACACACGAACCCCATTCACGCCAAAATGACCTTGCCGCGCAATTCGGTAAAGGTCTGGGTCGTATTCTTTCATTTCATCAAGCTGCTTCACGTAGCTTCCTGGAAGAAATAAATTATCGTCCGCTGTTGAGTGGTGATAATAAGTGTCATTAATTACGAAAGTCCGCTTTTCGTATAGCTCTTTATCATCGAGCACAAACCGTTTTTGGCGGTCATCTTTGAAGAAATGCTTATATGTCCAGTTATCTTCTCCGACCGGGTTTGTTGAAAGAATCATATGAAGCGGCAATGTTGGGTGACGAAGACGTCCAAGCAGCTCCTTGAACCCCTCATATTTCACCTCAGAACATTCCTCAATCCATATGAGAGAAACGTTATTGATCGATTTTAGCTTAGCCGGCTTGTCCAGCCCTTTAAATATGATCCGGCCGCCGTTCGGAAAGCGGATCTGCATTGGTGAAGACACGCATCTAACAATATGATCGATCTCAAGGTCATTGATAATTTCATCAAAGAGGGAAAAGGTTGAGTCCCTATGCGTGTCGTATACTTCCCTTACGACAAGAACGGTCCGCTTCTCTTCCAGTAATTTAAGAACAATCTTGAGCGCCACATGATAACTCTTCGAGGATCCATAACCGCCGACTAGAAACTGAAACTTTTGATTCCAATCAAAAAGAAAATCCTCAAAGTGCGGATTTACTGGCTTTACCTTTTCAATCATTTGTCCTCATCCTTACGCTTGCGCTTTATCGTAATGTGAACTGAATTGTCAACCGGGCGAGCGGTGAGTCGTTCAAGTTCTGCCTGTTTGGTCTCATTTGTAAGATAAATACCACGCAGCTTCAGCTCGTGCTCATCCATGGATCGTATCATTTCGTATTTCTGGCGGATTGCTTTTAACCGCTTATCAGTGACGCGTGTCATCGCTTCTTCCAAACGAAGAATCTTATCTACACTCGGCTCAGATACCTCTTCAATTTCAGTAACGACAAGGCGCTCATTCATAAGTGCCTGGTGCTTCACTAAACCGGTTTTCTGGTCCTTGGTCGGCACGATGTCTTTTACCTTTCGCAATTGCTGAAGGACGCGGCGTTGCGTTTCATTCAAGCCGTTTTCTATTTTGCTTATTCTCTGCATCATCCGCCGCTCCCGAAGGCTCAGCTCCCTTATTGTTAGATCAATTTGATAGAGCGGGTCTGTTTCGATCTGGCCAAACAGCTCTTTTTCTGTATCATCCATGAAATCAAATAAGATTGATTCATACTCACCAGTTCGCACAGAGTTTTTATTTCCTTTTGGAGCTGCACCGCCTCTATTACCTTTGGCGTTTTGATTGCCAGGCGGCGCTTTTCCTCCCTTATTCCCTTTGGCGTTTTGGTTACCTTTCGGAGCACCTTGACGAAAAGGAGCGCTCCCTTTCGATTTAGGAGCGCTCCCTTTCTTTTTTTCTTCCCATTTATCGTTTGCCTTCCATTTGCGGACAGTGTTGCTTGTGACACCTAATTCCTCAGCAATGTCTTTTAACTTCTTGCTTCCGCCGCTCTCTTCCCACAAATGAAAAGCTTTGTCTCTGCGTGGATCTCGTGGTCTTGGCATTACATCTCACCCACCTCCGAATCTCATATTTGAGTTTGTGTTTGTTTTTAAATTTCCTCATCCTTCTGAAGCTGTATATCAAGCTCTATGAGCAATTTCAAGTCTGCTACAGTGTCCAATTTTATACGTCCTTCTTGGAGTCCCTTGACCCACTGTGCCATACCTGCTTGTATTATCTTTCGGTATTTCTCTTTTGATTGACTGATGTTCTCTAACAACTCGGCACTATGCAGTAGAAGGAGATTTTCTTTTTCATCGTCAGAAAGGGAACATATGTTTCTATTTTCTATTGCCATCCTCCCTGTCCTCCATTACAATATGAGATGAGAGCGTGATATTTTCCCACAACGCGGCCGCGTCTGATCACGCTCTTTGACAGGGAGTTTCTCTCTGTTTAGAAAGGGAGGGTGTTAGCAGCACCCTCTTTTTTTATACAAAAAGAAGTCCTGTTTAGGACTTCTTCTTTTTTTCAAAATTCAATTCAGGCAATTCATACATATGATAAAGAATAAAATCTATAATATTTATATATTGGAGGAGCTCCCTATTAGTAGGTCTCACAATTTCATGAACTGTCTCATTCCCAATGTCTCTAATTTGATTCAGTATCTTTTTCTGCTTATCATCAATTAAGTCTTCCTCATAAAGTTTCTCAATTTTTTCAAACAAGTTTAAATTCACCATTACGGGCTTGTTCTCTTTATCTAATACTGCGACCCCTTTTTTCATCTTTGGCCTTTTATCAATCCCATTCACTTTACATATCGCTTCGATTATCATTCTTATACCTGTATTACATAATAAGTTCATTCGGTGTTTATAAGCATTTATTGTTTCATCTCTAATTTCATTTATTAGATCCGGTAAATGATTGAAATCAAACTTTTCTTTAAATTGCAATAAATGCTCTAAAGTATCCTGCTTTTTTGGCTCTTCAGGATAGACTGTATATTCACTATAGTATTCTCTATCGCTATGATAATCTGGCCCTGTTAAATTAAACATTCCCTCATCGTTATAAATTCTTAAAAAGGCAATAGTATCACAACCTCTACATTGAACTATGGAGTGTTCATCATAGAATTGAAAATCTGATTCTTCATAATCTAAATAACTTTCCACTAACTTTAACTCATGACCGTGCTTATTAGTAACTATATGATGATTTGTTTTTCTTTTACAGGCCTTACAATATAATTTCTCGGGGACTATGGTCATACTTTCCACCCTTTTTAGAAAAATAATATCATTTTTCTAAAAATATGCAATTATAAAAACCATTGCTTATGAATCTGCTCCGCAATCTTCTTCATCATCAAAGGCGGCACGCTCATACCACAAACATACTGCACTGAAGCGTCCATAAAGTCATAGTCGAGAGGAAATGACTGAATCAAAATCACATCTTGTCTTGAAATATAATAGGGTTCATCGTATCGGAGAAATATAGACCCGCTTGCCAACGTAGGCGGTACAAGACTATTCTTAATCAAAACAGTATTAAAGCCGGTCTCTTTACCTTCAAGCCTTCTTGTAATTTGACCGATATCAGTATCTGATGGCTTTCTCTTCACCCATCTTTTATACGTTTTTGTGTTTTCCTTCAATCTGGAACCTCGCCCGCTCCTGATTTCTTTGTACAGAATAGGGCGCTCATTAAAATGGAGCTTTAGCGGTGGTAACTTTAAATCTTTTCGTCGCCCAATAAAAAAGACCCGCTCTCTTCTTTGCGGGACCCCCATTGTGGCAGCATTCAGCACAAATAGCTGTACATCATAGCCTATTTCTTTTGCCTTTTCAATTATAAGCTTTACGTACCCCTTTGCATTTCCAATAATCATGCCTTTTACATTCTCAGCAACAAAAGTTTTTGGCCTAAGCCTGTTTACTGCATCCAGGTACTCAAAAAATAAATCATCCAGTGATTGTTTTGCCTGGCCTTCCCTAAAAGCTTTTTCTTTTCCCCATACCTCTTCTCTTTCACCCGAGATTGAAAACACGCTACAGGGAGGAGATCCATCGAAAATATCCAAATCGAATAATTCCTCTGGCAGATCGTCCAACTTGTTGAATTTCCTGATATCCATTAAAAACGAGTATTTGGGATTGTGATTCTTTCTGTAGATTTTCATCATTTGCGGATCAATTTCACAGTTTCCAAGGAGATTATAGCCAGCAAGCTTATAACCCATGGAGGAACCGCCGCCACATGAAAAAGTACTAAAAACCTTCAATCCGTTCTGCTCAACATTTTTGAGATCAGACAGATACCATCTATAACTGTTCATTGTTCAACACCTACTCATTAAAAGAGAACCCGCATTTAGGACAGGTATGTTCAAATTGGTCCGCCTCATAATAATCAAGATCAATCTCATGATTATCGGTAACTTTCCCGCCGTTCCCTGCATGTTCTGTCAGATCTTCTAAAATACTTTCTAGTTCGCCTTCTGAAAAGCCGGTGAAGGACAGATCAAAATTATTTTCTTCAAGCTCTCTTAAAACTTGTTCGAGTTTGTACTCATCCCAATCGCCGCCTGTTTTGTTAAGTGCAATATTTAAGGCTCTTTCCTCGTTATCATCGAGATCTACCACCGAAACAGTAAGCTCTGAAGGGTTATTCTCCATATAGATTTTGAACCGCTGATGGCCACCTACAAGGTTTCCTGTTCTTTCGTTCCAAACAAGCGGCTCGACATTACCGAACCGTTCAATAGATGCTTTTATTCTTTCATAATCGGGATCGCCTGGCTGAAGATCAATACGAGGGTTGTATGCAGCGGGGTTAATCTTTTCTACTGGTATAGTTCTAATATCCATGATGTTTCGCCTCCAATAAAAAAACACCTTATACACTAAGGTGTCTGATGCTTGTTTATACTCTTCTTCTAAAATGTCTTTTATCTGGAATTTCTTCTAAACACTCTTGTAATAATCTTTTATAACCGGTTAATTTTTTTAGTCTTCTTGATTCTCCAAATGATAGCGCAAACCAAATCGCTACCGCAGTATAAAAAACCAATATGATAATTGTAGAAGCAAAACTTACTTCTGCAAGACCAAGTCCATAATTTAAAGTACCGCCCAAAATAAAAGAAAGAATTGCAAAAAAAGCTGTAGTAAAGTGACTTAAAGCCTTTTTATTATCGATCATATCTTCCAGCCTGCCCAAGAGCATTTGAATTTGCTTTTTATCATGACGCTTTTTGATTTCTTCTCTAAATGCAATTTGATCAGAGAAGCTTTTTTTATGTATGTCCTTTTCAACTCGTTGCAAATAAATTTCTGCGTCTTTGATATCACCAAATTCAATTATTTCTTTGGTTTCACTCATAAAAAATCGCCTCCTAAAACTATATCGGAAGCGATTTTTCAATATTTAGCAATTTAAGTTAGAATGCTTACTTAATATAAAATTCGTCAGTATAGAATGTTCCTTCTGTTTTGACGGGATCTCCTTTGGAATCATAGCGCTCAACTTCAACTTTAAAGCGATATGTGCCTTTTTTGTTGTCGAACATCTCCTTGATGCCCCAATCATCATAATCCTTCTGATCGGGCTTAAGCGGGTTTGGAGAATTCGAGTTAAGAGTCTTCCACTTCCCGCTCTCTTTCCGCTGAGGAATAAGGTTAGGACCTGCAATATAGTCATTGTCATTTTTGACTGCAACTCTAACGATCTTGTCCTCTCCTAAAATGTGATTCTGTTTTGTTGGATTGGCGCTTACTCCCTTTAATGAAGCCATTCCGATTTCCTCCCTTATTTTGTTTTTGTGCTCCTATCCCTCTCCAAAGCACCGGCAGCCATACTCCCAATACATGACGGCTGTTCCCATCATTTCACTTTCTCCGGATCCGGCCGCCTACACGTCTGAAGGTGTCACGTCTCGTTCCCATGATTTCTTCCCAATCCCTTCTCGTCAAAGGTTCTTCTGCCTTTGATGAGGGACTTAACACTTTTTTAAGCTGCTGTTTCGTGTCAGCAGATAAAACGTCTCTCATCTTCATCTTTCATTTCTCCTTGCCGAATAAGCACCGCCTTACGCTATTCGCTTTTATTTATTTGTGGCCCGCCGATTTCCCCCAGGAGGTAAGCAAAGAAAATGGAGAGCCGGTTTAAGACTTTCCTTGCAAGCGGGATCTCACCGCTTGCGTTCCCCGTGACTATCGCGCGCAATACTGCATAGACTCCAGTCGCTCCTCCTGTGAAGCTAACGACCTTCATAGTCATTCGATACATCCGAGTGCACACTTGATAAAGGAAAGGTGCGTCTCCTGGTATGGCCATAAAAAAAACGGCCACTAATCAGCTGTACAAATTTCCATGTACAAAAGATCAGCGTCCGTAGGTATCTCCTTTTTGGACTGTTATTCACGTTCGTTTTCTTGTCTCTATCGTATGACAAAACACGATTTAAAAAAGTACCTATTTTATCCCCCATTTTGTCAGCTTTTTGTCGGTTATTTATCGGTGTTTTATCGCCAAACAAAAAAGAGCATTCATTAAATTGAATGCTCCTCGGTGAGGCTTTGTTGTAACTATCATTCTTCTTTCTAAATCATGAATGCTTTCAAATTGCACAATACAAAAGGAAGGGGGGATAATTCCCCTTCCTTATTTGAGCAATTCCACTATATTTGATATATCTTTTGGTAATAAAGATTTGTGTAATGCTTCATCAATAGTCTTTAACATGGATTTAAGTAATTCCTCTCCTGTTTCTGACAAGACTATATAGGCACTTCTTTTATCCTCCGGATAAGTTATTCGTGATACAAGTTCTCCATCTTTATAATTTTGAAGTCTGGATACCATTCTCGACAAAGCACTCAAGCTTAAATCAATTTTGGAATGTAGCTCCTGTAATCGTAGTTTTTTTTCATCGGCTTCCGAAAGAGTATAGAGTAAAGTAAACTCTTTTATGTCTAATTCAAATTGATCTTTTAAGGTATAGTTAATCGCGTTTGTAATTCTATTGTAGTATTTGGAAAAATTGAACCAAGTTTCAATTAAGCTCTCAGTTTTCATAGTGTACTCCTATTTATAGTATCTTACTTTCTAGAATAACTTAATGAATTAAGGGCTGCAAACATAAAAATATGTTTAAGAAATGCATGAAGGGATAATATATTTCTATAAAATTGTTTGCGCAAACAAATAAAGGAGGGGGGGAAAAAGTAAGCATTGGAGAGGAATCGTTGATCCGTACAGAAATTAAGACTAATCACCAGATGCAATGTGGGAATACGTGCAGAGTCGACCTGGTTAGTTACCGTTCTCTACTTTAGATTAACTTAAAAGTACTATTTATAGTGTTGATAGTCAGAAAGAGGTGACGGTATTGAGTATAGCTATTTTCCTAATCCGTATCCTATTAGGACTTACTTTCATTGGACATGGATTACAAAAAACCATAGGGTGGTTTGGGGGAAATGGATGGAATAAGACTGTAGAAAGTTTCGGCCATATGAGATTAAAGCCTCCTAAGTTAATGGCTTTCTTTGCAGCACTGTCTGAAATCGGAGGAGGTTTGCTATTAGCCTTGGGTCTTCTAACACCACTTGCATCCATTATGATTATAGCTGCCATGGTAGCAGCTATCATTACGGTAACAGGAAGAAACGGGTATTGGATTACCAATAATGGCGCTGAATATAACATACTTATTATTTTTGTTGCAATCGCCATAATAATTGTTGGACCAGGTAAATATTCATTAGATTATTTATTATTTTAGACTTTATATAATAGAAAGGTAGTGTGTCACTATGAGTAATATCATTAGAGGTATTGATCACATCGGTATTACAGTTCCGGATATGGAAGAAGCAACTGATTTTCTACAAAAAGCATTTGGCGCTAAAGTAGCTTATGATTCTAAGAAACCTGAGGAAGGAGCTATGGGCGGTGAAGAAATCGAGAAAATTCTTGGATTGAAAAAAGGCTCAGAAGTTGTTCACATGAGAGTAGTGTCTATAGGAGAAAGTATTAGTCTGGAGCTATTCCAATATCAAGGTATAGAACAAAGAAAACCGAGTAATCCAGATGATTTGGGTATTCAGCATTTTGCTGTTTATGTAGATAATATGAAGGAAGCTGTTACAAAGTTTGAACAAGCTGGTGGTCAATTAAATACCCAACCTACAAAAATTCTCAATGAGATAGAGGGAAATGACGAGGCAAATCAATTTGTCTATGGCACAACCCCGTGGGGGATGGTAATTGAGCTTATAACTTATCCTAATGGGATAGATTATCCGAATAATAGTAATGCAAAAAGATTTACTCCTCCAAAGAGATAAAAATTATAAGAAAAACAACCAATCCAGTTTGGATTGGTTGTTTTAATATGTTGCGTTATCAAAAATAAAAACAATAACTATCGTATACCTCTACTATACTGTTCTGGAGGTGTGACCTTATGTGTGATAGCTTTTATAGCATGTAATCCCCAGTAAGGATCGTTTAACATACCTCTGGCGATTGCTACAAGATCAGCATCTCCATTTGCTAATGTCGCCTCTGCGACTTGAGGAGTACTCAATTTGCCAACGGCTATAACCGGAGTTTGCAAAGCTTCTTTAAATGCGCGAGCAAAAGGAACCTGGTATGCAGGGTAGTTGCCGGGCTTTTTCTTTCCAGGAAGACCTTCTCCTCCACTTGATACGTGGAACATATCTACCCCAGCATCTCTAAAACGTTTGGCCATCTTTATTGCATGATCTATTTCATAACCACCATCAATATATTCAATCGCAGACATTCTCATGATAAGAGGCATATCTTCTGGTATTACTGACCGAACAGCTTTAACAACTTCTTCTCCAAATAGAGCAAGGTCCTTACCGTAAGCGTCCTGTCTGTTATTAATGGCAGGAGACATAAATTGATGTAACAAATAACCATGAGCTCCATGCAATTCTATAGTATCAAATCCAGCTTTAACTGCTCGACTTGCCGCATCTTTGAATTGCTTAATTATAGTCTGGATTTCGTCAGTCTCCAAAGCTCTGGGTGGCTTGAGAGTACCATTCTTTGTCTCCTCAGGTAATACTTCTACAGGTATATCTGATGGGCCAACAGGCTGTTCAGCATCCTCTGCTTTTCGACCAGCATGAGCAATTTGTATAGCTGCCTTTGCTCCATGTTTGTGAATTTCGGTAATGATTCGTTTATATGCAGGTATTGAATCATCAGACCATAACCCTAAATCGCCATTTGTGATCCTACCTTCCGGAGTAACACTTGTCATTTCCATAATGATTAATCCGGTACCACCAATAGCTCGTGAAACATAGTGGACAAAATGCCACTCGTTAGGAATACCGTCTTCTTTCTCGACGGAGTATTGGCACATTGGTGCCATTACAATCCTGTTTTTTAGCTGAAGATTTTTAATGCTAAATGGTGTAGAAATAGTTGCCATTATAAGTATACCTCACTTTCTATTATTTGCTTGCGCATGCAAATAAAATATAATACCCGTCTCATTATGTCAATATTTCTATCTCAGAGAGATTTTATACATAGCCATGCAATTGATATTTGTATGACATATATGGAAATCAAAACAGAATGCAGTTCAAATCGTTTTAAAAAAAGTTCAATATTAATTAAAATTGGTATACGGCCTTCAAATTCAAACCCTCTATAAAAAAACAGCGCTCAGATTATTCCGAGCGCAGTTGCGATATTGTAAATAGCTTGTCTTTTCACCTGATAAAACTTATCTCTTTTTATACCCAGTTCAATCATGATTTCAAGATCCTTTACTTTTTGCGGAGACAAATATTTCTTTTCTATGATGCTGTATTCGTCTTGATCAAGGCAGTGCTTTAGCGCCCTATCCATCTGCTTGACCTTCAGCTCATTATATTCGGTGTTTTTACGAAGCTGCGGAAATAAACCAATGACCCCCTTTTCCTTTTGCTCTTTCCTATTCTCTGCTTGAATTTTTAGTGATCTATACGTTTTCAGTTCTTTAATGACAATATTCCGAACTTCCTTTTCATTCACTTCTGGAAGAAATGACAATTGCTCTACTGCTGTCATACCGATCCCCCTATATACATATGAAAGGACACTTATAATTAGCTTTCAGCTAAGAAAAAGTGTCCATGCAATTTATCTTTTTTTTCTTTCTGAAGGAAGACCTAAGTTCCTTCTGATAGTATTAAATCCATTAATTATATAAATATACAGCTCTCCATTTTCGTCTACTTTTTTTCCTTGCTTCATATGGACAGTGCCGTAGTGGCCATCTAATTTAAGAGCCTCCTCATACATTTCAGCAATTAACCTTTCTAAACCTGGTTCACACAACTCTGGTTTTTGGTCAATTATTTTTTTCATTTCGAAAATAGTTTTAGGAGTTAATCCATCATAACCTTTTAAGGTATAGTTTTCTTTGGTTATCAATCGGTATAGAGGAACATATAGTTTTGAAAGAGTTTCCTCTGTATACTTGGATGATGTATTAGAGGATGCAATCATTTTTTCTTTAATAAAGCTAAAAAGGTTTGACATTATTGCTGTAATTAGAGCTGTTAAAAGAATAACGAAAAATTGAGTCCAAGTCATTACTTCCCACCTCATATATCTTTTCTATTAATTATATAATGTACTAAAAAACGGAAAAATCAAACACTAATCTCTTTTAATTAAACAGACTATACGACAAGGTATTATTGATGAAAAATTTTTCTATAAAATCTATATTGAGTGCGGCAGCTATTTTCTCTACTTCTTCCTCTTGATGATCAGATGCTAGAATAATGAAACTCGGTTTAAACAGACTTTTATCATAGCGAGTCATTTTAGACCAGGCAGCAGCCAGGTTATTAAACTGCGAATCACTTTTTTCATAAATTCGTATCAACTATTCTCACTTTCTAATTCATTTTTAGCAGCTGTTATTACGAATTGCAGATTCTTGATAACTTGCTGTAAAGCCTTTTTATATCTGCTACTTTCCCCGCTCAGGCGCTTGATATCTTGCTGGACCTGTTTGAACTGATTAACAGCTATTTCTTCCTGCCGTTTGTTTTCCTCAATTACGGCCAGCTGTTGCTTAACCGTTTCAATCAGCCACTCCGTTGAGGCCAGGGATAGCCCCATATGCTGCCTGCATTCATTTTCGATTCTCTGAATCGTATCTTTCATATTGGCTCCTCCCAATAACAGCAGAGGGTTTACCCTCCGCTTTACTTCTTAAATCCATAGTCAAAATGGATTCTTGTATATTCATTGTCTCTGGTATGCACGTTTGTAATGCCGTACTCAGGTGTATCTGCTAAATATGCGCAGCCATCCTTACCGTCAAGAATAACTAGCTTTATTTTGTTTCGTTCAATCAAGTCTCCAACGGAAAGTTGGTGTAAGTTTTCAAGTTCAATTGGTCGGTTCATTTTGCAGCACTCCCCGTGTTATAATTAATTGTCGAGATTAACTAAACCGGGGCCTTGTGCTGCGGTTTTTTATATATCCTCTTCCTCCTCGCCCTCTTCTTCCCAAGCCATCTCAAAAGCAGATTCTAAAAATATTAATTGCTTTTCAAGTTCTTCATCTGTCATCTGGGAAAAGTCAGGTCCGTGTCCTGGAACCATCCTGAAATCTTCCGTAAGACGTTTTATAAGATACTCTCTCCTTGAGGCCACCAATAACCCTCCATCCATTTTTAAACCGCTGGAACAGCTCGTATTTTCTTAAAGGCTCATAGAGGTGGACTGCTCGTCCATCCTCCATACGAAACAGCAAATACCAACGCCGCAGCCTATTAACCATTAAACCGCTCTATGTTCGCCCTCATTAGATGAAACCTCCACAACAACTTCAGTGATACCTTTTGGTGATTCACCTTTTTACTAATCCTTTGAAATTAACAAAAGACATAACTGCTCCTCCTCTTGTGATAGTGGTTTTACTTGTATTTCAATTCTTGGTTTTTGGCTATAAAACTTGCTGACATGAAGGTCTACTATTTGGCTATCGTCATGCCAGATGACCTTATTTAAACCGTCTTTGATGCCCTTTATATAGTTATCAACATCTGGCTTTTTGCTCGGCCTCAACAACCCTTGTTCTGCTTCTGCAGCTTTTTTCTTACTGAAGCTTTTCAAAGTGGATTTATAAACCTTTACAGATAATTCAAGTGGTCCTTCTAGCAATTTTGCTGGACGATAATCTGAAGCGGCCAGCTTCACATATTGCTTAAAGTCTCTAGATTTTTTTGGATCGTATAGCCTGGTCATCCCATTAACCGTGGTGGCTCTCGGTCTCCCTTGGGCTACTGGCTCACCGTAAACCGTAAAACTAATCAATGCTGTTACCTCCCGTCAGCTGCTTCCAGCTGCTCTATTTCAGTCATTATTAAATCCGCGTTCATGATTATAAATGTTAAGGAGCGGAGCGTGCCGAGCATCAATCTCCCTCCTCGAAGGACATTTCACGGCCAAACTTACATTTAACGTTAATATGTAGCCACTCCAGGTCCGGTAAAGATAGTTCGTCCAACTCTCTTCCGTCCTCCGATTCATATTGGCCATACTTGATAAGTTCATTCATTACGTAATCCCGCCGTTCGTCTGTAACCGGCTGCGTTATATCTGAAGACATAATAAGTGCTCCTTTCTATTAAGCAAGCTTCGCTTCCATCTGGCGATCAAGATTAATAAATCGTCCATACTCCTTAATAAATGCCGCCTGAACAACTCCGGTCGGGCCATTCCTTTGTTTTGCTATGTCGATTTCAACAATATTTTTCAGTTCACTTTGCTTGTTGTAATATTCATCTCGATATAAGAAAGCAATGATATCAGCATCTTGTTCTATGCTGCCGGACTCCCTTAAATCAGACATCATTGGACGTTTATCTTGACGCTGTTCAACTGCACGAGATAATTGCGATAAAAGAATTATTGGAAGTTTAAAACTCAATGCCATTTCTTTTAGTTCTCGAGTTATTGCCCCTATTTCTAAATCTTTTCTATCGAAATTCCCGACAGGTGTAATTAATTGCAAATAATCGATAATAACCAAATGCTTTTTACCTGGGTTTTCTTTTTTGGTTTGTCGAATTTTAGATCTTATATACGCCAACGTTTGGGACGGTTGATCATGTATATTTATATTCCAAGTTTCATATTGCCCAATTGCATTTGTCGCGTTCTCATAATCCTTATCACTAAAGAACTTTTTAGGGTTCTTCCATTTAGCTCCGTTAATTGAGCCAATATTACTTAACATCCGCTGTGTTAACTGTTTGTCTGGCATTTCAAGCGAGAAAATATCAGTAACACCTGAATTACTTTCACAATTTGCTTTCCCAAGTCCTAAAGAAAAAGCGGTTTTCCCCATAGAAGGCCGTGCTGCCAAGATAATTAGGTCACCATCCTGCCAACCACCAGTCATAGCATTTAGGTCATTCAATCCTGTAGGAATACCTGTAATGTCGCCTTTTTCCTCGTGCATATCGTTATAAATCTCTACAAGGACATCTTGCTTAGTTCTTTTTCTTTCAATTCCAAAGTCTTGAAGCTCAGAAGACCGCTTGTATATTCTATTCATGCCCTCGTCTGTAGGCTCTTTTACAAACGAAGCACACTCTTTCTGCATTTCTCTCAGCCTATAAGATTCAAGAATCATCGTTTGATAGTGTAGAAAACTGGCTGTACTTGCAATCGCTCCAGCTAGCCCCATCAAATAACCGGTCCCCCCAACTTCTTCAATAGCGTTGCCAAGTTGAGTTGTGACAGAAACTATATCAACAGGGATACCGAATTTATCTGCTTCTTTCATAGCTGAAAAAATGACACTATGTTTTTTCACTCCGAACTGTTCAGGTTGAAGGGATGTCTCTTTTATCAGGTCGCCTTCAACTAAAATACAACCGAGGACCGCTTGTTCTGCTTCAGTGTTTAGGACCATATTTTGCATTTTGTTCCCACTCTTTCTGTTGCTCTAAAAAACTGTTTTCTTCACGATGTTTGACATTTACCTCTGCAATAGAGGGAGGGAATGGTTTATTTGCAATATGATCATCAATCTTTGCTTTTACCGCTTCGAACGGCATTTTCAGAAGATGATCCATCCACAATGCAATACGTTCTTTCCCAACTTCTCCACTCAAATCAAAACGTGTATAGGCTGCTGCAAGCCGTTTTAATAGTGTCATTGCTTCTGCTTTTTCCAAAGTAATCATCACCTACCTTAAATGCCGATGCCATTCTCTTTGGCGTATGCTTCAAGAGCAGCAAAGCTATTTTCTTGTACCGATCCGCGCGGCCTAAATTCTGAGACATTAGAAGGCTGTTTTTCGCTTTGTTTAGCAGCCCATCTATCACGAATAATTGGTTCACAGTAAGAAAAAGAATTTATCTTGTCTCCTGGATATTTAGGTTTATATTGCTCAAAAATTTCATCTATCCAATTCAAAACATCGTCGATAGGTATTTCTGCCTCTATGACTCTTTTGATTGCCGCTGTATCTACAGCAGATAAAAATAGAGAGCCTTTTCTCGAAGTGAATTTCTCTTCGATTTTTTGGAAAGAAGTCGAGCCCTCGTCCTTCGGCTGAGGTGCTTTCGGCTTTTCTTTAGCCTTATTTTCATATGCAGGTTCTTCAGCAGCACCTTGGAATTTTGAATAATTTAATACAGTCCAAAGCATTCCGTATTCAGTTTCCTCTGCAGTAATCATTCCTTTTGCCTGAAGCCTTTCAGCTGCAGCCTTTACTGCTGCTCTTGTGAATTTGGTTAAACCTCTGCCCTTTTTAATCGCTAAGTCATCACATAATTTTGAATATGAGCGGATAAACTGGCCTTTTTTCAACTCATAATCATTAATCTTCATACCGTCCTGAAACGCAGCTTTGGTAATTAAAAAAGTGAACAACCTAAAGCCGACATTATCTGTAAAAATCTCATGATCGACCATTGACTTATATAGCCTCACCCATCCAGCCAAGGGTCCCGCCTCCTTTCCATCACTATTTCTTTCTGCAGATAGCTTTTAACCCTTTGATTGTCACAAGAGTAAGATCGGGTTCATATTTTCGAAAATAGGTTGAAACGTACATTAATAGAGTGTCCTTACGCATATCTGGGGCCACTGTCTTGGCCAATGACACGTAACAATAAGGGTAAGGAACCGCAATTAAGTCAGTCATGGTATATAAACAACCTTTCCAGTCAATTTCATGATGTCTTCTTTAAAAAGCTTCTCGTCGCTGTTTGATTCAGAAAGATGCAGCAGCCAAATTTCCTGAACCCTGCTCAAGTCATTTGCCTTCAAAAATTCTTTTACGTTTTCTAAACTGAAGTGCGACTGTAAGAGTCGTTTTTTCATAAATAGCGGAGTACGGCCGCTTTCGATGTTTTCGTTCAGTATTTCATTCGAGTAATTGCATTCCACCATAATGTGAGTGAGTCCTGGAAACTTGTATTTGATGTAATAGGTATCAGTGGCAAACAGAAGCTTGTCACCGTCCTCATTAGCCAACAGGAAGCCATACGGCTCTGCCACATCGTGCTGCACGTCAAAGGGCATAATAGACCAAGAACCAATTTTAAACGGCTGTTTAGCGCGCACAGGCTTTATTCTGTGATGAAAAATGCCAATTGCTCCAGCCGTCCCAGGAGACATATAACAATCAATGCCGGCTTTCAGAACATCCTTAATTGCTTTGCAGTGATCCCCATGCTCATGAGAGATCAGGCAGCCAGCAAACTGTGACATCCTATACTCGAAGCCCTCCTGCATCCTCTTAAAACTGACCCCACATTCTAAAAGAAGCGGGGTCTTGCCATCGGTAACCCGGTAGCAATTTCCCTTACTGCTAGATGACAAAGCGGTTACTTCAATCAAAAGTCTGGCCCACTTTCAAAAATTGAAGGCTTATCTTGACTTTCTCTTTTTATTGGCTGAGGTTCAGGCTGTCCTGCTTGTGTTGTTTCTGGTTCTGGTTCGAGAATCGGATTTACATCAATAATCTCTGTATTTGCATTCTCATTTACTTCACGCCGTACTCTATCTTCAGCTAGGATGTCATCATTAGCCTGCTCCTCTTCCTCTGTGTATAGGTTGCCTAGACTATTTGGAAAAGCTTCTCGTAAGGCGTTTACTATTGCTGTTTTTCGAATCATATTCAAGGGCATTGACTTCCACGTGGACTGTCCTTTGCTAAATTCTTCTAAGCTAATACGTACTGATATTGGTTGCTGTCTATCCGCACGGTAAACTTCTGCCCATCCACCAATTAGTTTGTCGTTAGAAAGCTTGATTGCGCCTTCCAAATCAACCATTTTGCCTTCACGCTCAACGATAATTCCAGCCTTAAAGCCTTGAAATTGTTCGTTGTTCTCTGCGCGTTTCATAAACGCTTCTTTCCCAACGATCATTTGAGCTGGCGATCCTTTAAATTTCACTAGGTAAGCTTCATTTAAAAATGGATTGAGTTTTTGATACTTGCAAAGATTTATAAACATTGCCGCTTCTTGATCAGTTACATCAGAGTTTCCACGAACCAAAAAATTCTTTACAGTTTTTCCTGTAAGCTTGACGGGTTCACCGTGTACTGAAAACTCAACGGACTTAGTCATTAATTCATTTTGTTCGCTCATTTGAATCCTCCTTTTTATGTTGAACAATGTAATAGGCCCCCATTAGATTGCCTCCTGAACTAGTTCGTCTTGAAACTCGACACGAAGCTGTTTATCTTTCTCGGAAACAATCAGACTGAGGATCTGTGATTTTGTGTTGATCAATTTCGTCACCGCTTCAGAGTTATCAACGAAAATAGGAGCAGTGATTCCGTAGTAATCATTAAGGGTATTAATGATGTCTAACCCAACGTTAATACGTGCTGCATTGTTTAAGCCGGACGAATACGGCACACCTTCATAAAGGGTTTCACATGTCTCTTCCAGTCCCCCGTTGATCTGGTCCTTGAAGAGCTTGAAACGAGCATATTTAAACTTACTGTTTATCTTCTCTTCGAGGAGATTCACCTTAGTGCGAACAAATTCTTCAGTCAAAAAGAGTTGATGTTGTAGCTGTTCATATTGTTCTGCTAACTCTTTTTGTTCCTGCTCAAGCTGCCTTACCCGATCATTAACATGCCTTGCGTGATCAATTTTCGCTTGATCTTTTTGAAGCAGCAAAATCTCTTGTTTTCTACTGTTGATATCATCCTTAATCAATTGAACGGCTTGATCTGTGGAAGATTCTAAATGCTGAATTTCATTCCGAACGGCCTCAATTTCAGCTTGTTTGTTTTGATAAATTGGATCCGCTGAAATATCTGATCTATTGCTTTGCGCGCCCTCTAATTCTTTTTCAAGTGATAATAAAGTCTCTTCTTCACTCTTATAGGCATCCTGCAAATTAGATATTGCAGCTTCTAATTCCTGAATAGCATCCTCAGACTTTTCTTTTTGACTCTTAACCGACTTGCCTTTTTCATTGATTTCAGCTAAAGCTTGGCTTTTATGAAAATTGAATTTTTCAATGGCTTGATCAATTTTTTCTTTCGGTAATTCTTGGCCGCATGTAGGGCATTCAGTTTGATGTTGATCAAACGTCTCCTCATTCTTGTCGCACCAACTCTGGCGCAGCGACTCGATTTCCGTATTTAATCGATCCAAATTGTCTTTTTCAAGTGATAACTGCCGCTGATTCGACTTAATCTCCATTGAAATTTCATCAATCTTGCTTTTCACAGGGTATAGCTGCTCTTTAATCTCATTGATCTTTTTGTATTCTTTTTCCTGATGATCATTTTTGATTTCCTGAAGATCATTCTGCAGCTGGAGAATTACTTTCCTCTTCTCAGAAATAGCTTCACCATTACGAGCTGAACGAAGTTTCTCCTCCAATGACTCAACTTCTTTTTGAAGAAAATTTATCTCGTCATGTAATTCTTGTTCATCTAGACCAGATGTATCTTCGACTGTGCGCTGGACTTCATCGATTCTTACCGGTATTGCATCGAGCCTTTTATTTATTTCACGCTGTTTTCCCGCGATCACCTTTCTATGCTCTTCAAGCGACCGTTTCTTTAAGATGCTTTCCAGGGCAGCCACAGAAGGGTTTTTACTGAATACTTCCTCGGCTGTTACATCGCCGCTAATCTCAAGTAGAATCTTCCGTCTGTCTTGCCATTTCAATTGCTCATTGAAGAATGATGGAGAAGTAATGAGTTTAAATTTGTCTTCTGCAATAATTGAGCTGACTCGATCATTAAACTCTTTTTTCTTTGATGGCACTTCGTTAATAAAATAGTCAGTGGTATGTCCAGAGAATACTGCTTCAGCACTACTCCGCTTTCTTGTCCACTTCTCGGAGTACACCTTTTTCAGAGACAATTCAGCTCCATCGATCAAAAACAAGCCGCTGACTTCATGATCCAGTCCGCTAATAGGCTTGTTTTCTTTTGTTAGAGTTTTAATCTGAAAATCTTTTTTGTTTTGGCTGTCCTTATCGAATAAGAGCCAAATAAAAGCATCAAACAATGTTGTTTTTCCTGTTGCATTATCACCGAAGACCTTGACGTTCTCGCCTTGAGTATCAAGAGTAAAATGTTTAATCCCCTTAAAATTACGCAGTTCTAATTTGAGCAGTTTAATTTCCTTTTTCATTTGTCTTCACGTCCTTTCTCTTTAAACTTGCGAGAAAGATACTCATTTCGCGCCTCAGCTGTCGGGAAGTGAAAACATGGATTCCCCTTAAGATCATAGGAAATTGATCCACCTACAGTGGTAAGATTAATTTGATCGCGACGATGATCACTAAACGGCTCAGTGTAAAAAACTTCATTCATTTGTCAAAGACCTCCAAAGATTTGATTTTTGGAAGGTGATACAGTACACTATCAATACCAAAGTTTGTAACACCTTCTACGGCTCGCTCTGCAAAGCGAGCTTTTTTTATTTCACTTTTTGAAGTAGTTCCTGAACACTATCAGGAACTTTGTGTTCACATTTGCTGCAATAAATTTTGTAAGATCGTTCTTCGACCTTTCCGCAATTAGGGCACTTCCTTGGCGGAATAACCAGGTAAAACACCGAAAATCCTCCTTTCTGATGCTTGTACGCATCGTCAGACCAGAGAGAGGATAGTGGTAAAATAAAGGGGGTTTAGGATGGATAAAAAAGATCTCCCCCTGGCCTGACGACAAGAACAAGCTTGCCGTGCTCAATAAAGAGCGATATAATACCTTCATAACGTTTTATATTTTCCTTAAGCAGTGAGTGTAGGAGCTTGCTGCTTTTTTATATTTTCAATAGCCTTCTTCGCCTCGGCATTCACCAGAAGAATCTGTGCTGGATTCCTCTTTACTTCCCGACAATGATTCACAACCTCAGAAGCTTTCATTAACCGGCTTGCAGATAATACAAATTTCATTCAAATCATCCCCTCTAACTTTTTTTCAAAAAAATCTTTTGACGGAATAACTTCAACAATGCGATCGAAGTCTCGCTTGGATTTTATGTACTGATCTAGTTGTTTTACAGATTTGCGAAGTTCATTAACCGTTTCATTCGCCTTTTTCATATCTCCGTTAGCAACAGCTTTGATCAAGAGCTTTGAGTATTCCTCTATAAAAATTTGTTCTCGCCTTGCTGAATTAAAGTGTTTTTTCAAAACCTTGTCCTCAAGAAGCACCTTTGATTAACCCCCTCGTTAAAAGCTTCATTTTATGCTTGCCCCACATCTTCACCCATGAAATCGAGTATTCCTTACAGAGAACAACGATTAGTTGAGTTAAAGCTGTTATGACGTCTAAACATTCCTGAATCGATTTTTCAATCATTTTTGTATCTGACAATGTTTTGGGATTAACTGAAATATGCTCGACTGAATTTTGTAAGGCATCCAGCGCTTCTGTCATTTGTATTTTGGATTGAACAAGAAGGTTCACCCTATGCAAATCGGCTGTTTCCCCGTCCAGGATTAAAGGTCCCCAGCCTGTATAATCAGAAGCAGCTTCAAGGGCAGGCCGTGGATCATTATGTTTCTCAGCAAAATACTGAGCCACCTCCGGCTGAACTTTGTGGCGGCCGCATTCCTGATGAGATACAGATTCACGTGAAAGAAATAATTCATCGTCCATAGATAATTGCTGTTGTGTAAGTTCCGCCTCTTTACGAGCGCTTTTTAATGCTTTCGGTGCTCTACCAAATTTCACTTTGACCCTCTCCTTTTTCTACCAAATTTTTAACCGTATATTGGTAAACTTTAGTTAAAAGATATTAAGCAGAATCATCAACACTGTTCTGTTCTAATTGGCTTATCCAAGCATTTAGGGTTTCTGGTCGGAAAAATATTTTCTTTCCAATTCTGAAATGCGGAATTTCCTTATTTCTAACCAAGGAATAAATGGTTTCTTTATGAACCCTCAGTAAACTAGCAGCTTCCTGAGGGCTTAATGGTTTGTTGCTCATAATGAAATCCTCCTAAGCACTGTTTGTTTCTAAATCAGAAACGTTTTCAGCAAAAAAATCTGTGATTTTGCATTTTAAATGTTGCGCTAAGGTCGGCAATTGATCTGCTTTAAATGCATAAACACCCTGCTCATACTTTAAATAACTTGAGCCAGTTTTTAATCCTAGCTTTATTGCTAGATCTCGCTGAGAAATTTTTAATTCGATTCGTCTATTCTTGATAAAAACTAAATCGAGTTTCTGCATATCTTTCGCTCCTTTCGTTTCTGTTTCAGAAACTTTGTAACCACATAATACAGTTCTAAAACAGAAATGTCAACAAGTTTTGTTTACGATTTAGAAACTTTTTTTATTTCCATAACGGAAACATGTTATCATTTGTCTTACTTAGAAAGTGGTGAAAACAATGAATATAGGTGATCGGATAGTTTTATTAAGAGAAAGAAAAGGTTGGTCCCAAAGGGAATTAGCCCGCCGTGTAGACCTAAATTATGCTGTTATGAACCGTATAGAAAAAGGCACTCGACCTATTACTGATTCAGAAATAATCAAGTTAGCTGAGGTCTTGGATGTCACAACAGACTATCTGTTAAAGGGAAATTCAAACGACTCTCAAATAGATGAACTTTTAAATGATCCTGAAACCCTAATTGCTGGTCGTGATGGAAAAATTACTAAAGAACAAGCAAAAGAACTTTTGGATTATCTTTTGAAAAAAGGGTTCGATGAACAGTAGCAGCTATTCTTTATTCTTAATTCTTTAATTCTTCTTCTGGTAAAACATTTGTTAAACATTTGTTTAATAAAAAGAAACCTAAGTGTTAAATAAAACTTTTTGCACTCCCTGAAAACATAGATATATCAAGGGTTTATCATGGGTGCATGCTGTAAAACAAACTGTTTAACATTCATTAAGTTAAACGAAAGATAAAGAAAAGTTAAATCATCAAAGAGTGTATTCATATTGAGGGGGACAATTACTTGCAGCTTTACAAAAAAAGAATCTTATTACTTTTATTGTTTATGATGAGTTTATACTTAACTGCTTGCAGCTCTTCTGATTCGTCAAACGAGGCAAACAATAAAGAGGACACAGCGAGCGAAAATCAGGAAGATACATATCAAACAGGAAACAACCGTTCTTTAACTGAACCCGGTCAAAAGTACAAAGAAGATACCGGGGAGATTGTTGAATTAAATAAAATAACGAATCCAGATAAACATATTGATATTTCACCTCTTAAAGTGACAATAGACGATATAAAAGTGTTAACTCGCACAAATATTCCTAGCGACACTCTGCAGATGTATGAACTGAAAGTCGCCAAACAGCTTGATGAACCTTTAAGTTACATTCAAATAACTGTTACAGCTGAAAATACAGGAGATGCGCTTGTAAAATGGAAAGGGATTTCTATGGTCATCCCAAACACAAAGGAACAAATAGAAGTAGATAAAAATAACCTTATGGAGAATGGACCACATGATATCTACGGGAACGCTAAAGATGAGTACACAATAGGAGTTATATATGACGGGGATCCAGAAGAGATAAATTCTTTGACTCTTGTTCTGGGAGATACTTATGATAGCGAATCATATAAAACTATAACAAACGAAAAGACTATTAAATTAGATATAAACTAAATTTAGTATTTAAGCTCTTTAGGGAGCTTTTCTTTTCAACACAAAACCGAACATAGGTTTGCGTTACGTTAGTAGGAGGCTTTATCTTGTATCAATTATCACTTCTTGAAGATCGAATCAAGACAATATATACAGGTATTGGAATTGCTGATCCGGGTACATGGGACTTGGAACTAATTGCAGATAGGTTAAAAATAATAGTCCATTACAAAAACCGTTCATCTGTAGCAGTAAAACTGCTGGGAATGGCTTGTATTATTCTTGATTCGCGATTATCTAAAAAAAAGCAGTGGGAAGACTTTTCCCATGAACTGTGCCATCACATAAATCATGTAGGTGTTCAATACAAATTACCCCCACTCTTTAGAGAATTACAGGAGAATCAAGCAAATGCATTTATGTATCACTTTGCTGTACCTAGCTTTATGCTGAAAAACATCAAATTACCGGCAACCAAGCGGGAATCTATAAGTCTCATATCTGATCTTTTTCAGGTTACACATCCTTTTGCGGAAAAAAGATTGGATATGTACTTCCGTAAGTTATTCAGCTTTAAGTACCAATCATTCATGATTCAAAAGAATAAAGAAAGGGAGAAAATTTTATATGCCAACAATTGAAAAAAGAGGCGAAAAGTCATTTCGATTAGTTGTTGATATCGGTACGAAGAGCAAGCGAAAAAGAAAGGTCAAAACAATTAGAATAGAGGATCCAGCTTTATTAAAAACCACTAAAAAACTGCGCAATTACCTGGAGAGTGAATGGTATAAATTCAAAACAGAAGTTGAAGCCGGCGCTTATATCACACCACACAAACGAACATTCAATATGTTCATAGAGGACTGGGAGAAAAAATATGCCCTGGATCATCTCGATGATAAAACTCGTGAAACTTATGAATATATTATGGGGAAAGAAATACAGCCCTATTTTGGAGACATGTACTTAGACGAGATTCAGCCTATTCACATATTAAATTTCCTAGAAGAATACCAAAGGGAAAATGATGTCTCAACGTCAAGCATTCATGCAAGATATCGAATCATTAGAGATATCTTAGGAAGAGCAGCTGAGTGGAAAATTATAAAAGAAAACCCTGCAGAAAACGTAAAGCGGCCAAAACAAAAATACAATGAATATGAAATTTATACTGAAGAAGAAATAAAGGAAATTTTTATGCTATTAGATGAACACGCTCCATTGAGGAACAGAGTTATGATTAAATTTGCTTTTACTGGAGGATTTCGTAGAGGTGAACTATTAGCAATCGATGAAACAGATTTATTTTTTGATACTAATGAAGTCAGAATTGATGAGTCTTTACAATATACAAAGAAGAAAGGTTATCGGTTTAAAGATCCTAAAAGTAACTCTTTCCGAAAAGTTACGATGCCGCCTGATATTATGCAAGAAGCAGCTATTTTGCTACGAGAGATCAAGAAGAATAAATTACTGTTGGGTGAACTGTGGAGAGGAACAGATAAGCTTTTGTTATTTGGTGGGGATATGGGGCAACCCCAGTATCCAACCTCACCTAATACTTGGTGGCAGAGATTCACTAAGAGACACAATATCAAGCCAGGACGTCTTCATGATATGAGACACTCACACGCAACGATGTTAATAAATCAAATTGGGAAAGTACCTGGATTAAACATTAAAGCTATTTCTCAGAGGCTTGGCCATGCTAACGTCCAAACCACTTTGAATATTTACACTCACGCTAACCGTGAATCAGATATTTTAGTTGCTGATGCAATCAATAATATATTAAAAACGGGGACATTTTAGAGAAATTCTCTAATTTGCCACCCGTATGACACCCAACTATTTTAGACAAAAAAAATAACAGTTCCATATTTCGCGGAAACTGCATAAGATCAACGTATTTTAAATAAGCTTCCAAGCGGGCTCGAACCGCTGACCTCTTCCTTACCATGGAAGTGCTCTACCTGCTGAGCTATGGAAGCAATGGCTCCGCAGGTAGGATTCGAACCTACGACCGATCGGTTAACAGCCGATAGCTCTACCACTGAGCTACTGCGGAATAATATAAGCTTCATAAACAAACATGGTAGAAATAAAAAATCTGCTTGGCGGCGTCCTACTCTCACAGGGGGAAACCCCCGACTACCATCGGCGCTGAAGAGCTTAACTTCCGTGTTCGGTATGGGAACGGGTGTGACCTCTTCGCTATCGCCACCAAACAAATTGAGAGTGTTCTCTCAAAACTAGATAACAGGTGTGACATCATTCAAAATGTGGTTAAGTCCTCGATCGATTAGTATCTGTCAGCTCCATGTGTCGCCACACTTCCACCTCAGACCTATCAACCTGATCATCTTTCAGGGATCTTACTTCCTTGCGGAATGGGAAATCTCATCTTGAGGGGGGCTTCATGCTTAGATGCTTTCAGCACTTATCCCGTCCGCACATAGCTACCCAGCGATGCCCTTGGCAGAACAACTGGTACACCAGCGGTGCGTCCATCCCGGTCCTCTCGTACTAAGGACAGCTCCTCTCAAATTTCCTGCGCCCGCGACGGATAGGGACCGAACTGTCTCACGACGTTCTGAACCCAGCTCGCGTACCGCTTTAATGGGCGAACAGCCCAACCCTTGGGACCGACTACAGCCCCAGGATGCGATGAGCCGACATCGAGGTGCCAAACCTCCCCGTCGATGTGGACTCTTGGGGGAGATAAGCCTGTTATCCCCGGGGTAGCTTTTATCCGTTGAGCGATGGCCCTTCCATGCGGAACCACCGGATCACTAAGCCCGACTTTCGTCCCTGCTCGACTTGTAGGTCTCGCAGTCAAGCTCCCTTGTGCCTTTACACTCTGCGAATGATTTCCAACCATTCTGAGGGAACCTTTGGGCGCCTCCGTTACCTTTTAGGAGGCGACCGCCCCAGTCAAACTGCCCACCTGACACTGTCTCCCCGCCCGATAAGGGCGGCGGGTTAGAAGGTCAATACAGCCAGGGTAGTATCCCACCGATGCCTCCACCGAAGCTGGCGCTCCGGTTTCCAAGGCTCCTACCTATCCTGTACAAGCTGTACCAACATTCAATATCAGGCTGCAGTAAAGCTCCACGGGGTCTTTCCGTCCTGTCGCGGGTAACCTGCATCTTCACAGGTACTATAATTTCACCGAGTCTCTCGTTGAGACAGTGCCCAGATCGTTGCGCCTTTCGTGCGGGTCGGAACTTACCCGACAAGGAATTTCGCTACCTTAGGACCGTTATAGTTACGGCCGCCGTTTACTGGGGCTTCAATTCGCACCTTCGCTTACGCTAAGCGCTCCTCTTAACCTTCCAGCACCGGGCAGGCGTCAGCCCCTATACTTCGCCTTACGGCTTCGCAGAGACCTGTGTTTTTGCTAAACAGTCGCCTGGGCCTATTCACTGCGGCTCTCTCGGGCTTGCACCCTAACAGAGCACCCCTTCTCCCGAAGTTACGGGGTCATTTTGCCGAGTTCCTTAACGAGAGTTCTCTCGATCACCTTAGGATTCTCTCCTCGCCTACCTGTGTCGGTTTGCGGTACGGGCACCTCTCACCTCGCTAGAGGCTTTTCTTGGCAGTGTGGAATCAGGAACTTCGCTACTAAATTTCGCTCGCCATCACAGCTCAGCCTTATGGGAAACGGATTTGCCTATTTCCCAGCCTAACTGCTTGGACGCGGATATCCAATACCGCGCTTACCCTATCCTCCTGCGTCCCCCCATTGCTCAAATGGTGAGGAGGTGGTACAGGAATATCAACCTGTTGTCCATCGCCTACGCCTTTCGGCCTCGGCTTAGGTCCCGACTAACCCTGAGCGGACGAGCCTTCCTCAGGAAACCTTAGGCATTCGGTGGAGGGGATTCTCACCCCTCTTTCGCTACTCATACCGGCATTCTCACTTCTAAGCGCTCCACCAGTCCTTCCGGTCTGGCTTCACAGCCCTTAGAACGCTCTCCTACCACTGTTCGAAGAACAGTCCGCAGCTTCGGTGATACGTTTAGCCCCGGTACATTTTCGGCGCAGAGTCACTCGACCAGTGAGCTATTACGCACTCTTTAAATGGTGGCTGCTTCTAAGCCAACATCCTGGTTGTCTAAGCAACTCCACATCCTTTTCCACTTAACGTATACTTTGGGACCTTAGCTGGCGGTCTGGGCTGTTTCCCTTTCGACTACGGATCTTATCACTCGCAGTCTGACTCCCAAGGATAAGTCATTGGCATTCGGAGTTTGACTGAATTCGGTAACCCGGTAGGGGCCCCTAGTCCAATCAGTGCTCTACCTCCAAGACTCTTACCTTGAGGCTAGCCCTAAAGCTATTTCGGAGAGAACCAGCTATCTCCAGGTTCGATTGGCATTTCACCCCTACCCACACCTCATCCCCGCACTTTTCAACGTGCGTGGGTTCGGGCCTCCATTCAGTGTTACCTGAACTTCACCCTGGACATGGGTAGATCACCTGGTTTCGGGTCTACGACCACGTACTCATGCGCCCTATTCAGACTCGCTTTCGCTGCGGCTCCGCATCTTCTGCTTAACCTTGCACGGGATCGTAACTCGCCGGTTCATTCTACAAAAGGCACGCCATCACCCGTTAACGGGCTCTGACTACTTGTAGGCACACGGTTTCAGGATCTCTTTCACTCCCCTTCCGGGGTGCTTTTCACCTTTCCCTCACGGTACTGGTTCACTATCGGTCACTAGGGAGTATTTAGCCTTGGGAGATGGTCCTCCCGGATTCCGACGGAATTTCACGTGTTCCGCCGTACTCAGGATCCACTCAGGAGAGAACGAAGTTTTGACTACAGGGCTGTTACCTTCTATGGCGGGCCTTTCCAGACCTCTTCATCTACCTCGTTCTTTTGTAACTCCGTACAGAGTGTCCTACAACCCCAAGAGGCAAGCCTCTTGGTTTGGGCTAATCCCGTTTCGCTCGCCGCTACTCAGGGAATCGCATTTGCTTTCTCTTCCTCCGGGTACTTAGATGTTTCAGTTCCCCGGGTCTGCCTTCTCATATCCTATGAATTCAGATATGGATACCACTCCATTACGAGTGGTGGGTTTCCCCATTCGGAAATCTCCGGATCAAAGCTTGCTTACAGCTCCCCGAAGCATATCGGTGTTCGTCCCGTCCTTCATCGGCTCCTAGTGCCAAGGCATCCACCGTGCGCCCTTTCTAACTTAACCGTTAAAAAGAATCACTATGTGATATCTTGTCTTACTAATTGAATGTGATGTCTACTGTTATCTAGTTTTCAAAGAACACGTTTCGAAGGAATGATCCTTCAAAACTAAACAAGACAGGGAACGTTCTGTTTATAAGACCCAAGGTCTTATATTCCGTAAATATCCTTAGAAAGGAGGTGATCCAGCCGCACCTTCCGATACGGCTACCTTGTTACGACTTCACCCCAATCATCTGTCCCACCTTCGGCGGCTGGCTCCTAAAAGGTTACCTCACCGACTTCGGGTGTTACAAACTCTCGTGGTGTGACGGGCGGTGTGTACAAGGCCCGGGAACGTATTCACCGCGGCATGCTGATCCGCGATTACTAGCGATTCCAGCTTCACGCAGTCGAGTTGCAGACTGCGATCCGAACTGAGAACAGATTTGTGGGATTGGCTTAACCTCGCGGTTTCGCTGCCCTTTGTTCTGTCCATTGTAGCACGTGTGTAGCCCAGGTCATAAGGGGCATGATGATTTGACGTCATCCCCACCTTCCTCCGGTTTGTCACCGGCAGTCACCTTAGAGTGCCCAACTGAATGCTGGCAACTAAGATCAAGGGTTGCGCTCGTTGCGGGACTTAACCCAACATCTCACGACACGAGCTGACGACAACCATGCACCACCTGTCACTCTGCCCCCGAAGGGGACGTCCTATCTCTAGGATTGTCAGAGGATGTCAAGACCTGGTAAGGTTCTTCGCGTTGCTTCGAATTAAACCACATGCTCCACCGCTTGTGCGGGCCCCCGTCAATTCCTTTGAGTTTCAGTCTTGCGACCGTACTCCCCAGGCGGAGTGCTTAATGCGTTAGCTGCAGCACTAAGGGGCGGAAACCCCCTAACACTTAGCACTCATCGTTTACGGCGTGGACTACCAGGGTATCTAATCCTGTTCGCTCCCCACGCTTTCGCTCCTCAGCGTCAGTTACAGACCAGAGAGTCGCCTTCGCCACTGGTGTTCCTCCACATCTCTACGCATTTCACCGCTACACGTGGAATTCCACTCTCCTCTTCTGCACTCAAGTTCCCCAGTTTCCAATGACCCTCCCCGGTTGAGCCGGGGGCTTTCACATCAGACTTAAGAAACCGCCTGCGAGCCCTTTACGCCCAATAATTCCGGACAACGCTTGCCACCTACGTATTACCGCGGCTGCTGGCACGTAGTTAGCCGTGGCTTTCTGGTTAGGTACCGTCAAGGTACCGCCCTATTCGAACGGTACTTGTTCTTCCCTAACAACAGAGCTTTACGATCCGAAAACCTTCATCACTCACGCGGCGTTGCTCCGTCAGACTTTCGTCCATTGCGGAAGATTCCCTACTGCTGCCTCCCGTAGGAGTCTGGGCCGTGTCTCAGTCCCAGTGTGGCCGATCACCCTCTCAGGTCGGCTACGCATCGTTGCCTTGGTGAGCCATTACCTCACCAACTAGCTAATGCGCCGCGGGTCCATCTGTAAGTGGTAGCCAAAGCCACCTTTTATGTTTGAACCATGCGGTTCAAACAAGCATCCGGTATTAGCCCCGGTTTCCCGGAGTTATCCCAGTCTTACAGGCAGGTTACCCACGTGTTACTCACCCGTCCGCCGCTAACATCAGGGAGCAAGCTCCCATCTGTCCGCTCGACTTGCATGTATTAGGCACGCCGCCAGCGTTCGTCCTGAGCCAGGATCAAACTCTCCGATAAAGTAGTTTGACTGACTACGCACATCGCTGTGCGATTTTATAAAACATGAATTAACAGGTACGTTTTGTCTTGTTTAGTTTTCAAAGATCATTTCGTTTGTTCGCTTTGTTAAAGCAACTTTATTAGTATACGATGCTGCTTCTTCAAAGTCAACAACTTTTTTAAAAAACTTTTGGTGGAGCCTAGCGGGATCGAACCGCTGACCTCCTGCGTGCAAAGCAGGCGCTCTCCCAGCTGAGCTAAGGCCCCATGAAAATGGTCGGGAAGACAGGATTCGAACCTGCGACCCCATGGTCCCAAACCATGTGCTCTACCAAGCTGAGCTACTTCCCGATTTCCTAGCTATTCTATTAGAATAATGGCGCGCCCGAGAGGAGTCGAACCCCTAACCTTTTGATCCGTAGTCAAACGCTCTATCCAATTGAGCTACGGGCGCAATCAATTTTACAATATCCCGTTGGGATAAAATGGAGCGGAAGACGGGATTCGAACCCGCGACCCCCACCTTGGCAAGGTGGTGTTCTACCACTGAACTACTTCCGCATATCGCAATAAAAAAAGCTTTCTCCTTTTCGAGAAACCTTGGTAATAATACATTTAATAAAGCTTCCAAGCGGGCTCGAACCGCTGACCTCTTCCTTACCATGGAAGAGCATCTTGAAAGTTTATATCCGGTTTCTTAGGACAAAGGTAATTATAGCAGGGTTTTGATAAATGTCAATACGGTTTAGACAAATTTAGAAAGGTGGCGAATAATCGTGTTTGCCACCTTTCTGCCACCCTGGGTGGCGGACACCTGAAATTAAACCCGACAATAAACCATCTATTATAAGATAGTATTTGCTTAAACACTTTCAATGTTCTTGATGAACCCGCTTCCCAAGTTACGTATTTCTTTTCAGAGCATCTAACAGTCCTTTCAATGTACTCGGTGAGGTTAACCCTAACATATTCATTAGTTCTCTATAAGTAGGAGCAAACCCCTTGCTCCTAAAACAAAATGCTCGGATATAGTCTTGATTTATTTGATGAACAATGATTGATCTTTTTGAGCCATGATTTTTCATGTAAATCATATATAAGGCTGCTTTGTCTGCTGTAGAATTCCCTTTTGAACAAGAGTAGCGAAGATGCCTTTACAATTTGTAAAGAATTAGAATAACAAGAATCGAATACATTTTATTAGGAATGAAGGAAAGTTACTTAAAATTACTCTTCAGAAAGGAGAGAATGTATGACAAGAACTCCAAGCAAAAATACTCAGATCATCATTTCAGGTTGGATATATACTGGTATTGGTCTGACCTCGACTACAAGCATTATATTAGATAGAAGGGAGCGGGTTTATCTTGAAATACTACGGAGTTGTTTATGATGTCGGCTTAAGATTTTCTCCAGACGCGGTATCTGTCGAACCTTTTGACCCCTCACTCGTGAAGTACGATATCAACACGATCGCCCACAACTTGCACGCGAATGCAATACGCATTGAAGGTGAAGAAATTAGTCGTCTCGTGGTCGCTGCACAAACCGCCTATGCAGCTGGGCTCACCGTCTTCTTCAACCCTTGGAAAATGGGTGCGACGATCGAGGAGACGCGTTCCTACCTTGCTGAGGCTGCAAAAGAGGCCGAACGACTGAGACTCGAAGGTGTTAATATCGTATTCGTCATCGGCTGCGAGTTGACGATTTTTAGTGACGGCATCTTCCCAGGAAACTCATGGGCGGACCGCGGCATGTGGCTTAGCAAGCAGTTGGAGAGTCTTAAATCCACCTCTGCTAGTTCAGATGTTTTGGCAGAGAAGGCAGTCCTCCTCAACCAAGCACTTCGTTCCTTCGTCGAAACGGTTCGCCCAGTCTTCGGAGGACAGCTGACTTACTCAGCCGGCGTGTGGGAAGACGTTGATTGGAGCATCTTCGACATTGTCGGAGTCGACTACTACCGACACGCAGAAACAGACGAAGAGTATGTCGCAGGTCTAGAACGCTACCGTCGGAAAGGCCTTCCGATCGCTATAATGGAAGTCGGATCTTGTACATACGAAGGAGCAGGTAAGCTGGGTGACGGCGGCTTCACCGTTTTACAGGGGGTAAATCCAGACGGAACGGGAATCTTTAAGGACGGCGTGGTCCCGAAACGCAGCGAGCGAGAACAAGCAGACTACATCGGAACACAACTGGAACTTCTCAATGGAGCAAATGTGGATGCTGTCTTTGTATTCGAGTTCTCCAAACCAGCGCTACGATTCGGCGAAGGGGCAAAGGATCACGACCTGGCTTCCTTCTCTCTGGTCAAGACTTTTGGCCATGACGACCCTCGATCACAGTCATTGCCACCGTGGGAACCAAAGGAGGCCTTCTTTCGAGTCGCACAGATTTTTCGAGAGTTCTCAAAGCACCGCTAACGGTGTTTTTCCTCAGTGAAGATAAAGAGATTTTTCTCTTTAAATCCCCTAAAGCGGGGGATTTTTTCATTTAAATAATGTTTTCAGGTTCGATTCCGTCTTTAGCGCGTAAAATCTATCGTCAGGAAGCCCCGAATATCATCAGCTGGAACCGCTTCGTTTGAAAGCGTCAGTTCTTAACCTATCTCAAATTAAAAATATGGAAATGGACAAATGAAGCAATGGAGGACAATGCGGCTATAACCATTAGTTTTTATAGAAATGGCTTTATTGAGGACGTAGTTGGACATGTTCATTACATAAATGAAATTAAACAACAGTTACATGTGAAAGATTTAAAAGGGGATACTAATATTATCGCGTTCGACTCACTAACATCTGTTAAAACAGAATAACCCTCTCATGTAAGAGAGGGTCTAATATAGGTCAAGTCTGTAATCTGATTCCTGCCATTTGCATTTCAGTATTAGTCGTATGGGCCTCAATATGCTGGCCGGATTGCTCAGGGGCTGCAGTAAACGCAAATAAACCAGTGGTTACAATAACAGCAGAGAGAAATACGCAAACACCTTTTTTAATACTCATATAAACAGTCACCTCGCTGAATTTGAAGCTGCGCTTCAACCATTTTATCATAGAAAAAACTGGATTCTTCAAATTCTCCGCCTTCTCTATAATATTCTGCAGTTAGCAGCGTTATGTGTTCCGTAAATGAGAACATGTGACTTTCATTAAGATTATTCAATATATTGAGGATACCCTGTTTATCAACAGACTCAATATATAGGGCATTAAGAAACTGATTCATCGATAAGAAAAGTTCATCATTAAATTTTTGTGCTGTTTCGATCCCTTGCTGCAAAACCTTCTGTCCTTCATTAAACTTTTCTTGCTTGAATAAAACTGTGGCCAACGAATGGAGCGTATGAGGAAGTGTCCTTAAATTTGCTTTTTCTGCAACCTCAGCTGCTTCTTTCAAATATCCTTCGGCTTTACTTGGTTGTCCCATGTAATGATAACATTCACCTAAATTATACAAAGCAGAACTTATTAGTCTGTCGTGCCCTAATTCCTTAGAAAGCTTCAGGGCTTCTTCAAGATGTTTTAACCCTTTTTCATAATGTTTAAAATCGAGATAGTTACCTACGATTACAAACAAGCTTTGAATTTTTCTTACAGTATACAGCGGATTCTGATCATAAATCTCTAATGCCCTCAAAATGTGATGCATGGAAACGTGAGTTTGTTTCATGTTGTAATAAGCTTCTGCTACCTTAAAATGGAATTCAGCTTGTTCAATTTCATCGGTAACAGCATAAAGTTCTTTTTCAGCTTTACGGTAATAGTTAATAGCTTCCACGAATTCTTGCTGATCAAATTCATACATACCGCGGAAGAATAGTGAGTAATATTTCAGGAGACCGGTTAATTTCTTTTGGGGAGCTTCAATTTTTTCAAGTAATTCTGAGATGGTTGGACGTGCTGTTCTATACTTTTTTTCTGGCTCTAAGTAGTCGAGCATAAGTTGGTGTCGAAAGCTCATTAGTGAGTAATAAATTAGTAAATACTCATCCTCTTCCATTTGTTTAATTTCTCTTTCAACTTCTGCTTTTAAAATTTCAGCATCCGGAACACTAAACTGACGTATCATCTTATACCATTCGGTAATCTTAACCCCTACATGTGAGGAAGGTAAAACCGGATTCACAGGATCCCTCCTTTTTGTTTCTTTTTATGTAATATTCTAACATTTCCAAAAAGTGTTGAACCGCAAAAAAACCGCAAACTTTTTCTTCGGCTCATTTCGTTGATTGATCACATTTCAAATAAAAGGATATTTTGTATTTCTAACTTTCTTTTTATGGTAAAATTTTGTTAGTTATTGAACCACAAAGCTTAACAAGAAAGGATATGATCATGAAGGTATTTGAAGCTAAATCATTGCTTTCTGAAGCTGAAAACCGCGCAAAGGAATACAAAGATACAAGGAATCAAATGGTCAAATTAAAGAATGCCTTCAAATCAGTGGCTGATCTTGATGACAGTGAATTTTCAGGTAAAGGCGCCAATAACATAAAGGCATTTTATGAGGATCAAGCAGGAATCGCTGACCAGTGGATTGATTTGATCGACATGAAAATCGCATTTCTCACGAGTGTTATTGGAATCCTGGAAGACGCAAGCTTATCCGATGCCTACATAGAAGAATCTTTTTTAGAACACGAGCTGGCCAACGCTTATACTAAATCAAAATCCATCATGTCAGAACAGAAAAAAGCAATAAAAGACATTCTAAATGACATCAACGACATACTACCACTAGATTTATTCTCCACAGAAACTTTTAAAGACGAACTCTCTTCAGCCGACAACAAACGTACCAAGACCATCAAAAAAATTCATGAAGTCGATGAAAATTTAACATCTGAATATGCACTCTCAGAAGCAAATGAACAAATGATTCAGGCTGATTATCAAGCACTCATGAACGCTACAGCAAAAGGTAAAAACGCCTCCCCTATCCACTATAATGCAAAAGCTTATAGAGACAGTGAAATTCATAAGATGACCGAAGATGTAAAAAAACAAACTACTGACTATATTTCCTTTAAAGATCAGCAGGCGGAACAAAGAAGAATTGCGATGGAACAAGAAGAGCTCGCAAATAGGCCATGGTATGAAAAGACCTGGGATGTCGTTTGTAATTTTACGGGGGAAGTCTCCGGATATTATGATTATAAGAGAGCTGCTGATGGCGTCGATCCAGTCACCGGTGAAAAATTAACTGATGGGCAACGGGTGGCAGCTGGCGCAATGGCTGCGGCAGGATACATCCCTATAGTTGGCTGGGCCGGGAAATTAGCCAAAGGCGGAAAGGCTGTTTACTCAACGAGCAAAGCCATCTATAGGGCAGACAAAGCGCTTGATATCTATAAAACTACTAAGACATTCCCTGCCCTTCAAAACTCCAGTAAAGGACTCTACGGTCTTGCGTCAGCGAATGGTTTTAGTGAAGCAATAACCGGCCGCGATATGTTTGGGAATAAGATTTCCGAGGAGAGACGTGAAAACAGCTTAAACAGCGCGCTTGCCTCAATTGCTCCGATAGGAATGATTGGTGCAGGTAAAGTATTAAAAATAAATTCTGGCGCAGGTAAACCTTCCAACTTATTCAGAGGAGAAGATTTCCCTTATGCAACAAAAAGACCAAATGGTATCGGTAAATCTCATATTTCACCTGAGACCGGGAACCTTGTCCCCGCAAACAAAAGTGGAATGTATCAAGGCCGTCAGGTAACTGTTACGGAACATATTTTAGGAGGGTATAGGAAAGGTGGAAAATCCAATAGTCCATATACCAGTTTTACAATTAACAAAAAGATAGCAAAAGGTTACGGGGAATATACTATTGAATTAAATATATCAGCTCTACGAAAAGCCATACGTTCTGGAGAACTAAAAGGAGTTGCTATCCTAAATCCAAAACAAATTGAGAGACTTATAAAAAACGACACGAGACAAACAGAAAACTGGAAGAAAAAAGCTCTAAAATGGACTAGTAGAGATACAGAGTATTTTGTTAAGGGTGAGATACCAAAAGAATACTTCAAAATGTTTCCTAAGGAGTGAAGAGTATGTTTCTTTATTATCAAAATGAATGCTTAGGTGAAATAGATGGAGCAACAATAGAAGGGCCTTGGGCTTATGGAAAAATCAAACCTAATGACAATATGGAAAAATTCAAAGATTTTTTTAGAGCAGTGGTGGATGAAGATGATCCCTCTGCAATCGAGAAGTTTGATGATGCTCTACTAGATGATGATAATTGGTTTATCATCGATGATGAGCAAAAAAAAGTAGGGATTTCTTTACCAGGAATCTACGAAGAAGATAACGAAATAAACTGGAGATGGAGATAAAAACAAAAAGGCCCCCTCATAAAGAGGCAGGGCCTTTTTCATTTCAATTTCTCTTCAATTTTCGCTTTTGTCTTAGGTCCATAAACGCCATCAGCCGTCAGACCACTTACTGACTGGAATCGTTTGACTGCATTTGCTGTTTTCGGCCCATAAACGCCATCAATGCCGTTATTTTTCGCCCCTTTATCCGGGTAAAAATAAAGAGCAGCAAGAGCATTTTGAACTTGTCTGACATTTGTCCCTTTCGTCATCGGACTTGTCACTTTAATAATTCCGGAAGGAAGCGGATATGATGTCTTTTGGCCGCTTGTTTTAGTGCTGCTGGATGAACTAGATCCTTTTAGTTTCAACTTTTGGCCAACTGTAATTTTATTCGGGTCTTTAATGTTATTCCAACTCTGAAGATTTGCCACACTCACTCCGTGCTCTTTTGCTATTGCAGAAAGAGTATCACCTTTTTTCACTGTATATGTTGTTCCGGATCCTGAAGAGCCGCCTGAAGACACTGAGCTTTTGCCTCCGATTTTTCTTAATTCATCAGCGATAGCGGCTTTTACTTCATCCCATCGACCCTCTGACAAAATCCGGTGAGGGCAATATTTCCCGTTCCAGTCTTGATGTTTGCGAACTCGATCAACACCCCAGCCGCGTTCTTTAAGCAGCTGTGCCACAAACTTGATCGCCAGCTTTTCAGCAGCGTAGTATTTAGCGCCTCCAGACTCGCTATAACAGATTTCGACACCAATCGACTTACGATTCCCGGTACCGTTTGTTCCGTCACCTGTGTGCCATGCATTGCGATTTAACGGTAGTCCTTGAATAACCTCTTTGTCATCAACGGCAAAGTGAAAACTAGTGGAACTAGTGTTTCCAATCATGTAACTGATCTCGTTAGCGGCTGACGCATCATTTGCCGTGTTATGGATGGTAATGTATTCCGCCGTCATGGGGTTTGGACATTTCAAAGCATATTTAGCTTCTGATACAAGATTCTTTTTAACTGAGATTGTCATATGTTTCCTCTCCTATTCTTTTTTTAGATAAAAAAAGCTGCCAGTTACCCAGCAGCTTGTTCTTTGTTTTTAGTTATTTTTTCGTTGTCTTCTTCAATTACATGAAGCCGGTCCGTGATAGCAGCCGGAATCTTAACGCCGATCTGTGCCAGGTTCTCAGTAATTGAAAGCCCCTCATTTGCAATATAAAAAAGAACGGTTCCAAATGTTAGAACACCGTTCAGATTGAGAATAGTATCGACGATATTTGCCAAGATGACCACTAGAAAACTAAGCATTTTTCGGACATAACCAAACCAAGCACTCCGGCTACGTAACTTCTTGAATTTCCACGCCTTAATTACGCCTGTTATAACGTCAAGGATGCTGAGAACTAACAATAAATCAAGGTACTTCACACCACCAAACAAATAAATTCTCGCTAAATCCAACGTTTCAAAGTTAATAAACACACTCGTTTCCTCCATTTCTTTATCACCTCCTTAGAGGCAAAATAAAAGGACAGCCTGACTTTATGAGACGGCTGTCCCTCTTACTGAAAAGTTTCCATTCGTCAAAGATTTTAGTTCCATCACAATTTCTTTAAAACCAGTAATATCAAAAGACCAGGCTTCTGATTTACCTTTTGTGCTAGTGGCAAACGTGCCATCGTCCACTTTTTGCCCTCTCAGGGCTCGTTTTGTTCCAGATAAAGATTTACCCCAGAATATTAATTCACTTGTCTCAGCTGTCCCATAAACCTCAATGAGCAACGTTTTAAATGATCCAACAGTGAATGGATTACCTTCCCCGACTGTTTCTGTTTTATCATGAAAAACAACATCCATTGTTTTTGCTTGAGTGTCTAATGAGCTGAGATTCAAACCTTCAGTCTGAACTTTTAAGCGGCCATTATCGGTTAAGTTGCTCTTATCTATTTGCATAGTTAGCGGAGCAGCTGTCGTAATTGGAACAGCTTGTTTAATATTTATATCTTCTTCCCCAGCGCCAAGCGACTGATAAAGCAAGAATTCAGACTGTTGCAGATTACCGTTTGCATACCTGAAGCGGAAATATCGCTGGGTTAATTGAATCCATTCAGTCTCGCCGAGCGTTCCCGCTTTTACCACTAATGAAGAAACTGTGGTCCACGTATTCGCATCATTACTTTCTTCGATGAATAAGGTTCCTTCACGATCAGAATAAGCATGACCTTTTACTTTTGAAATTAAAACCTGACCTAAGCGATCTTGGCCATACTGTGTATACACTTCAGTTGCTTTTAAGGCTTTGTTTGTCAGCAGCTCTGCATTACCCGAAATGGCAGCCACCGGCACCACAAAATCTCTGTTTCCTTCTCTGTATGGTTTGGCTGCTCCAGGCTTACCAGCTGCATCTGTTGGAAATTGAAAACTATACTTCACCATTTAAAAATCCTCCTTGCTATTGTTGATCTTTACACGGTCAATCATAGGCGTTACATCGTACCCACCCCCTTTCAGGCAAAATAAAAAAGCCCTAAATGGCTTCTCCTGTAATCTCCTTATACTGTTCTGCAGTAATTAGATTTTTTTCTATTCCTTCCTGTAAATCTTCGGGCGAGCAATCTTTGTAATGGATTGCCTGCTTCACCATTTCAGCGGTAGCCCAGTTATAATACAAAGCCAATACCCAATAATTCATACGTTATTCTCTCCTTGTAAGGAAAGCAGCTGTAGCTTTATTTCAGACAGCGCATTTCCTAATGTTTGGTTTAATTCTTCAAGCTTTTTGCGGGCCAGCTTCTCTTGTGACAATTCTTGTGCAAGCAACTCTACCTGATCAGGAGGCTCATATGCTGGATTGCTTTTCGATTCTTCCCACCAGGCTTGCAATTCCTCCTGAGTAGGTAACGGCGCCCGGAGATTCCATTTCTCAATATATGAACCGTTACCGTCGTTCCGCAGTTCAAAGTCATTTCTCGGTACTGCATTAGGATACTTGTACATAATTGCATCATACAAAATCATAAATGCACCTCCTAAAATCTCGGATAATTTCTTCCACCCATTTCAGTAATATCAAAATAGTTATACCATCCTGAGTTGTCAGTAATATAACGCTGAACATCCCCGTCATATCCAACATAGAGATAAATCTCTATATAATCGCCTGCATTAGCCGGAACAGTGGCGGCTCCATAAACCCCTACATTGAATTGTGTTGTATCAGAAGGATTTGCTGGACTATTTCTGTAATGCGCTATATTTTTATAAATCTTTCCGTTAAGATAAATTTCCATCTCATAGTTAGCATATCTTTGAACGTTCTCGATATATAAACCTGCATTGACTAAAAACATACCGCTATTGGGGCAGATAAAACGGTTATTAGTGACGTCAAAAGCATTATGACTGTCTTTTATCTTTCTATTAAAACGAACTTTCTGCTGTTCACCTTTGATAAGAAGCTGTTTTCCAGTTGTACCAACATTGGTATGTGCAAATCCAGATATTTTTTCCCAAGGAGTCCAGCCGGAACCACTCCACCAATGGCGAACCCATACCCCTGTACTGTCAATATAGGTTCCTGATTCATTGCCTGTACCGTAAAAATATTGTGTGAAGCGGGAGTTATTATACTTTTCATTTTTCACAATTCCATATCGCAAAGGGTACCCGGTCGTGTTACCTTGGCCAATATCCATAAGAGTAAGGCCGAGTGGATATGATTCTCCACTTGTTCTCGCGTCCTGAATTGCGTTTGTTCCTGTAAGAACGGTCAGTTTTTGATTAGTAAAGTTTTCTTGAACAAAGGCTTTTGCATCTGAAAGAGCCTTGTCAGCTTTCTCTTGTGATGCAGTTTCTGTTTCGATCTTCTTCCACCCCTGCCATCCGACAGTATTACCGTCCCAATAATTCGTAAAGACATTATTTCTGTAGTCCATGGCATAAACCCAACCATAGCTGCCTTTACCATCAGATGATTGGCTTGTCATTTGATAAAACCCTCTCGTAGAGGCGGTAGAAGGAGAATTTACTGCTTTTCCATTTGCATAAAAGGTCCCCATACTCCTACCTCTATTTATAATTGCCTGAAGCATATCTTCGCCTTCATTCACTGCAAAAGATACCCCTCCAACATCATTTGTAATTTTAGATAGTTGAGCAGCATTCCATTTATCCTTATCACTTTTAGTAACATGGATATCTTTATTATCCGTGTGAACAGCCAATCTTTCTATTGATCCTTCTTCTGTTTCGTACTTTATCCAATCTGACCAGGTTCCGTTAACTAATGACTTTCTCCAAAAGCCTCCATCTGCGGCCATGGCCATTGCTTCTCCACTCGTCGAAGAGGAGCACAAGTAAATACCGCGAACCGCTTGGGGCGGTGCATTAATAGCATCACTCGACATGTAAAAAGTAAAAGTCTTTTTCTGCCCTATCGCAACACTATGAAAGTCATAGCCTTGACCGATGTTAATAAGAATGGATCCATCGTCTTTCGTCATTTTCGAAAGCTGTGCCCCATTCCATTTAGCTCGCTCTTCATTCGTAACATGCCGTTCCTGATCTTGATTGTGCAGATCAAAATCTTTCTTCGCCGCCTGCTGTACGTTATCAACATTCCCCAGATCCAGCTGTTCCTTTGTCACCTTGTGAGGGTTGTTCATGTCATTTTTATGTGCGGCTAAACCTTTATGCGCTTCTTCAATACCTTTCTCCCAACGGTTCACATCATCCTCATTGATTGGATCATCCGGCAGCCAGTCTGTTTTTGCTTCATATGCCATTTGTTACACCACCTCAAAAGTAAATCTAAAGTCCAGCGTTCTGTTGTTACTTACATCTAAATCTGTTGTTCTTTCCGTAATCACGTTGTTTTGCTCATCAAGGACCTGAACACTCTTAATATGTTTGATATCTTCTTCTCGATGAGTAAGTACCGTGACAACTGCGCCCTGAATGGTTATTTCCACAATCTTTGTTTCATTTCCATTCAGCAGCACTTTCGATATTCTACTTTTAAGATCTGCAGCTGTACGCTCTCTATAAACTTTCGTAATCATGGTAAAACCACCTCGTTATTATTGAGCGTGACGGAATAACCCACCATCAGCTCACTTGCTTTTCGATACCTTCTGTTATTCAGAATGACAGTATCTTTTATCTTGAGTGGCTCATTTAAAGCAGCTCGCAAGGTATACGCCAAGTGAGCCGGCTTCATATTTTCTAATGTTTCTATGAGCTCGCTCATGTGCTGCATATCATCTATATCAATATCAACATTAAAACGGTACTCTCCAGGAAGTAGCCGGACCTGAGCGGACGGATTCTTCAAGAACCGATTCAATGCCTGTTCAATGGCCATATATGTTGCGGGCGGTATATTGGACATTTTCGAGATCAGCCGCAGCCGGCGGATCTCGTACGTATCACCGGACTCTCGAGGCACGTTCAATATTTTTTCCCACCGTTCAAGTCCCCAGGTTGCTGTTGTGACAAACAGCTGATCTGTCAGATCAAAAATGCTATTATTTTGCTTTTCAAATTCTGGAGATTCCGCTTTAAGAAGTTCAGCCATTTCCTTTAACTTGGTAAGGAACGGCGGCAGGTAAGCAGTCATTTCATCGAGTTTGCTCAATGATGTTCACCTGCCCCAATTTAGGGATTTCGACGTCACTCAGAACCAAATTTTCAGCCAAACCGTTTATTTTAATATCTGCATAATCACTTACTGAGGGTGAATTATAGACAATATTATTGATCTGCGATAAGCGGATGACATTATCTTCGAACGCCATCTTTTTAAAGAGGTTTAATACACCTGATTCGATTTCTTTCTTCACCTGCTCAATAGAGCTATTGACCTCGGGAAGCACCTCAGCTGATATCTCAATCTCTTTCCAAACCGCACTCTCCACCGTGACAAAGGCGCCAATAGGCGCCTGTCCTTCTCCTTGTCCCGGTTCAGGATCAATATAGTTCTTGACCTTGGATATTAAAATATCGGATGCAGGTTCCAAGTTGGCGTTGGTCACGACAATTTTGACCGTTCCGTCCCCATTCCAAAGCGGAAAGATTTTTGCCTTACCGACTCCGTCAACTTCTTCCGCCCACTGCTTATAATGCTCTTTATTTGCACTAACAGCTTCCCGGCGTACGCGGGTAAAATATCTCGCTCTTAAACTGTCATCATCCTCTTCTTCACGTCCAGGAATCAGGATCTCTTTCACAATTGCTTTTTGAAGTCCTGGAATGGTATCCAATGACAATAGATTCTGGCCGGAAATATTCGCGTTCCCCGCTTCTCCGGCTGTTTCACATTCCAACGTCCCGTCAGCTGTGTATTGAAAATACAGATTATCAACAAAAAAGCGGGAACCCACTGGAATGGTTATTCCTTCAGTAAACTCCGCTGCCCTGACTGCTTTCGTGGCAGCCGTTCGCTCGATGCCGGCTTCAGTAGCCCGACGATCTAAAAATTCCCCTTGTGCTGTGTCCGAGAAGACAAGTTCCAGCACCGTATCGAGCCAAATATAAGACTTGGCCAATTCTGCAGCTGCAGGAGCTAACGCGTTATAAATCACGCTTCCTTCCCTTGTATCAATGTCAGCTGAAATTCTGTTCAGCATCCGGTCCATAATTTCTTCAAAAGTTTGATCTTCAAACATCTTCACCGAGCACCTCCTCGATCTCTAATGTTCCCTCGTCAGTTTCGACTGTAAAGGAAACATGGAACGAATCGCCTTGTTTTTCTATTTCAAAATCTGACACAGAAGAAACACGATCGTCATAGATCAGTGCCTCCTCTATCAGTCGCGGAATCTCCATTTTCTTATATGCGTCTGTTGTTTCATTATCTGCTAGGACGTCTTGAAGCTCATTTCCAATGTCATGACTGAAAACAGAATAGGCGTATCGCTCAGTATGGAGGGATAAATATACAAACTGCTTGATGGCTTCAAGGCCTGTGATCATTTCATTTGTGATACGGCCATTTTCAAAATCTATTTTGTAGGTTTGCGAGGTCTCTATGACTTCGCTGCCATCTTCAATATCATCAAATTCAATTTCTGGCGAAAGGGCCAACCCGGGCACCCCCTATATTTTGTCGAGAATAAAAAATGATTGTCCGCCTTTTAAGGAGACAACCATCACATTCTCACCCATCTTTAGTTCTTCATCTTCTCCAGCCTGCAGCCGCTTAGGAATAATAATCAAATCAGACGGAATAATTAGCTTTTCATTTTCATTGAGTTTAATTTCAACAGGAGAAACGGAAACCACTTCAGCCGGCAGGATATCCACCGGCGACTCTGAATCAACGGCACCGACAGCCAAATGCTTGATCGCTTCACTTAGTCTCATGAGGAAACACCATCAGGAATAGAGTTTTTCTCCACAACATCAATGGTCATCGTGTGCGTAGATCCTTTAAATTCGTGTTTGTCTGTATCGATCCAGTATGTTTTCTTAACCCCGACTTCCGGAATTGAGATATAAACGGGCAAGCCGCTCTGAAGATCCGGAATGCCAATCGCTTGAATACTCTTGAGTTCTTTTTTAACACCTTTTTTCTGTGCCTGTTTGACTTTCGCACGCTCCTGAAGCTGCGCCTGGTTAATGTTATCAGAAACCGTTTCGACATACTGAAGCACACCATATTTACAGATCCCTGAGTTGTCACTTGCGGTGGCTGTGTATGTTTTATTGTCTTTCTGCCGGCGGAGCTTTACTTTTGTGGCCGTGTCATTAATTGAAGTGCTGTATTGATAGCCGGTGATGTTTACACCCGTCTCCAGCACCCATACTTCTGACGGATCTGGCCAAGCACGAAGGCCAAGCTTCCCCTTCGCCGAATATAATTGATAATTCCTTCCGGTTTGGCTTTTCGTTTGTTTCAAGGCTTTTAGAATCATGTCATAAAGGCTCGTATCGTCTTTGAACACAAGGGATTTAATTGTATGACCTGTGTTTGCAATAGACGTTGTGGGAATCTGAAAGTCTCTTGCCAAGCGTTTTATGATCTCGTCTGCACGCTGATTAGAGAAAACATAAACATCTTTGTTTTTGACCAGATATTGCAGCATGTCATAAGCCGTAAAGGTCAGCCCGTGTTCTTCCGGATTGCGCGAAAACACTATACCTCGAAACAGCTCTTTCCCTTTCCACTTAAATAAAACCGTATCCCCTTCAGATACGCTGTAATATGAATGGGTTCCCTGTTTCGTAATAATCCTGGCCGTGATCGACCGCGGTGCCTGATACCGTTGTCCTTCGAGTGAAACACTTTCAGTTACCAGCTCAAGCCATTCCGTTTCTTTAATGACGAAAAGTTCTATCATGTCATCACCTGCTTATTGCGGTATCTTTAATTTTTGGCCAGGAAAGATCCAGTGTCCTGGCTGCCTGATATTCCGTTTACTTCGTTTGATCATAGCCTTTTTATTGACGTTCCATATTTTGCGCCACTTTGTGCTGTCTCCATAAAATTTACCGGCAAGATCCCACAGTGTATCGCCTTTTTTAACCGTATATGTTTTAGGAGCTGATTTAGACGGCCGTTTCTTCTTCGTCTTTTTCTTCTGCTTGATCTTCCGCGGGGAAGCGGTTTTGTATTCCTTCAGTTTGATTTCAAAATCACGGTCACCTATATCTTTTTGACCCTCGCTATAAGAAAAATCCTCAATACTGCAGGTAAAGTTGATTTTCGTGCCAGTAATCAGAAACTGAACAGGTTTTTTCGCTTTCGCCCATTTCTCAATCTTAGCGATGGCATTTTCCGGAGAAGGAAAACCTTTATATTCGGCAAGCGGGCTGTGTTTCTTCGGAAAAAAAGATGAGAACGAAATCTCTTTCGTTCCCGGTTTATCTATAAAAGTGATCTCCCCAAAACTGGCCACTTTTACAGACTCATTTTGAATTGTGTTGGATATATCAATTTGTTCAGGAAGGACGGGAAGCCGTAGCTTGTCCTTCCCTTGTGAAATCCAGAATTCATAAACAGATCTAGTCAAACGCGACGACTCCCTTCGTTCCAATGTTGATATCTTGTTCAAGTTCATCGACAAGGACCTGTTTAATTTTTGAGACCAGACTGTTCACATCTTGATCATTGTAAAAATGCTGATCGCCGTTAAACTGAATAACGACCTCTTTACCTCTTGCAGCGGTAACAGTTGTTTGTTGGCTGCCTGTTGTAGCAGCAGTTACCTGGCCAGATGATAATTCAGCTTGGCCTGTTTGTGTAGGATCCGTGACTTCCATTCCGAGAGCTTTAGCTGCTTGAGCCAAAAGATAGCGGCCACGGATGCCCCGCTCCTCCGGAATGATCCATTCACGTTTATTTCCTTCACCCACACGAGCAATTTGTTCTCTTGTGATCAGGCCGCCGTTAGCGTAACCAACATACGGTCCACCGCGTCTCAAGCTTTTAATACCAGGTACATTGTCAATAGAGCCGTATCTGCTTTTGATGTAGCCGATCGCAGCAGCAGCGTTGTGAATCGGGTTTCTAATGTTATCCATGCCTGGTGCTTTATGTGCGTTAAAAGTGGTCGGTACTGTCTGCATGAGCCCTTGAGATGGATTGCCTGCCTTCGCGTTACTATCCCACAGGTTAATGGCGTTAGGGTTGCCTCCTGATTCAAACTTAGCAATTGTCATCAGTCCTGGAAGCCAGCTTAATGGTGTTTTTGTGGCCATCATTGCAGCCATAAGCCACTGTTTCACATTTCCGCCTACTGCACCCATTCCGGAATAAGCAGCTTCCAGTGAACCTGCTTGTTTTTCAGCGTATTTTTTCACATCGACAGAATCCAGTCCTTTTACAACACCGACAGAGGCAAAACGCCCCAAGCTCATCATGACACGAGAAGGTGAATGGATATCTAACTCTTCACGGAAAGCTTTCTCTACTTTTTTTGCTAGTTCCTTGGCTGCCTCATGGACCTCACTGCCCTTTGAATTCATACCTGAAACAAAATTCCCGATCATTCCGGTTCCCCAGCCGTTTGATGATTCTTTAGACTTCAAAAACGGCTTATTCACATGAGTATTTACATACTGATCAGTGCCAGTTTGTGAACTATTTTGACCGGAAGCAAACCCTTTGATCGTACCAGTTCCCCATGAAGAAGATTTATTCACAGTGTTCTGGAATGGTGTTTTGACTTTCGTCTGCAAGAAGCCATCTGTTCCGGTTGCCGTACTGTTCTGGCCGTTAGCATAACCATTGACCACTTGTTTTCCGTAATTCGGAGAGTAGGAGATCAAATTTTTCATAGGTTGGCCAACGTTTTTCTGTTTCCAAGCATCCATTGAAACGATGTTATCGCCAATACCTTGATCGAAGCCTTGTGTGAACTGTTGGCCGAAAGAAGCCGCCTGTTCATTTAGGCTCGACGTATCAACAGTAGGAGCTACCGTCGTTGAGACTGATGCTCCGCCGGCTAATGGTGAAACAGCAGTTTCTCCACCTGCAGATGAAGCAGAAGCCATATCGTCAACAACGCTCATCCCTAGTTTAGAAGCGGCCTGAGAAAGAAGCATTTTACCGCGCCCCTTGTTGTTATCAACAGGGATCACAAACTCCTTACCTGCTTCGCCAATCCAAGAAATAGTTGGTTTCGTAATATAGCCACCCGTCGCATTCCTTTCAAGAACGCTTTTTTGTTTAGGGAAAATACTTGTTGGTGCTGATGGCTGAGACTGAGCAAGATCAGCAATTCCTCTGCCACCGCTAGTATTTTTACCAGGAGAAGACTTACCGGATTTCTTTGTCGGTAATCCAGTAGCTTCTTCACCTCTCCCTATGATATTGCCTATGATCTCCCCTCCAGCGTCAGCTAACCCTTTTAGCTTAATGACCCACCAGAAGGTATCTTCAAACTTCTTCTTAATTCCGTCAGCTATCTTTTCAAGGGGATCCCCTACATTTTCACTAAACCATTCAGAAATACCATTCCAAGCATCTTTAACAGCTTTTTTCGCTGACTCAAATTTTTCCGAAATGGATTTTTTGGCATCTTCTACTTTTGAGACAATCGGATTCCAAACATTTTCACTGAACCAAGCCGAAACTGCACTCCACTTGTCAGAAATCCATGTCCACGCTTCGTTAAGCTTTGTCCAGATCCAGTTCGCTGCATTAGTGACAGCATCACTTACTGGCGTCCAAACATTATCCATGAACCAAGTTGAAACTGTAGACCATAATTCTGAAATAAAAGTCCATGCTTCGTTGATCTTCGTCCAAATCCAATTTGCTACGTTACTAACAGCTGTACTGATTGGGTTCCAGACATTGTCATAAAACCAAGTTGCCACCTGAAGCCATTTTAATTGGATCCAGATTCGCGCATAATCAATATGTGCTTGGATCCATCCGGCAACAGTTGCAACTGTATTACTAATAGGATTCCAGACATTATCCATGAACCAAGTGGAGACAGTGGACCAAGTGTCTGAGATCCAAGTCCAAGCGTCATTTATTTTTGTCCAAATCCAATCAGCAGCATCAGTGACACCGTCAACTAATGGATTCCAGACATTATCCATGAACCAAGTTGAAACAATCTTCCAAAGAGCTTGGATACCATCCCAGGCAAATAAAAAGGCACCTACTACTAAATTTATGATCGGAACTGCAGTGTTATAAATAGGTGTCCACACGTTATCCACAAACCAGGATGACACGTCATTCCAAGTATCAGTCAGCCATTTCTTAGCATCCTCAAATTTATCGGTGATCTTATCAATCTTGTCTCCGGCCCAATCACTAACTGGGTTCCAGACGTTATCCATAAACCAATCTGAGAAATCAGACCAAGTATCCTTGATCCAATCAACGGCGTTTCCTGCACCGTCCTGAATTCCATCCCATGCTTTAGAAGCGCCGCCATCATCAAACCATTTGCCAATGGATGATCCTAAATCTGAACCCCCGATGCCGCCTGCAATACTACCGACAACTCCGCCGACAGCAGTGCCGACAACAGGGACGACAGAACCAATGGCTGCACCTGCGGCTCCTCCTGCAGCAGCTCCGCCAAGATTCCCAGCAAAAGAACCAACTTTCTCACCTGCATTATCTTTGTTCATCCCGAGTAAGTCGGTTGCAGCTAATGCAGTTCCCAAAAGAGGGATACCTTTCGCAAATTTACCGACACTTTTCAGCGGACTTAAAACTTTCCCGAACTTCGAGGCACCGCCCGTCGCTCGGCCTGCTGCACGGAGTTCTGATCTGGTAGTATTTACTGAAGCTCTTGAACCTGTGCCTCTAACAGGATCAGCTGCGGTTCTTCCTGAACGACGTCTTTCCAGCTGTTCGGATGATACAGTGATAGATCTATTAGAAGGGTTCACACTGGTTGGATTACCACGTCGGCCAGAAGCATTTTTCCCTCTTCCTTTACGGCTGCGGTCACTTCCGCCGATACCGCTACAGCAACAACATGTTAAGCTACCGCTCCGTGGTAGACTTGTTGGACTCGAAGCAGATCCGGAACTTCCGCCCCTTCTCCCTGAACCACGAGCAGCCTTTCCATTACGTCTGCCGCTTCGTGTATTAGGGTCACCGCCGGGAGTACGGTTGGGAATCAACTTCCGAATTACTCCCGCTGCATCACTTCCCACAGTTCCAATTCCTTTTAAGAGCGGCCGTAGGATTTTCAAATATGCAATCAATCCAATTAAAGAAGGAATCACAACTTTAAAGGCTGTTTTTAAATCGTCCCAATGATTCACCGTCCACTCAATGGCCACATTCAGCTTGTCACCTATGGCCTCGCCAAGATCAGTAATATCCTTTTTGATCTCTTTGAGTTTTTCTTGACCTTCCTTGCTGTTTAGGAACGAGTCGATCTTGTCAAAGGCTGGGCCTAAACCGGTAAGCAGTGAAGTTCCCATATCCTTAGATATGCTTTCAAAATCCCGCATGGCGTCATTAATCGGTGTCATCGGGTTATTATCCCGAAGCTGAGAAAAGCTGCGTTCCAGTTCGCCTGTTGTTTTTGCACTTGTCCCAATGCCTTCAGCCATATCTAAAATCGGCTGCTTCAGGTCTTCATATTGCGTTCCTATTAGCTCCGTGGCGATAGATGCCCGCTTAGTCTTGTCTTTGACTTTTGATAAGGCATCAGCAACCTTAAATAAGCTTTCTTGACCACTAATAGAACCGTCTTTAAACCCTTTGAACATCTTCTCTGTTTCTTTGGCACCGAATAGCGATTTGAACGCGTCTACTTGACTATCAGACATTTCAGTACGGCGAATGTTAAATTCACGCATACTGTCAGCAAGGTTGTCGAAGTTTCTGGCCCCGCCTTTTGTCCCTTTAATCATGGCGTTAGCGATCTGGCCGCCTGTGAGTTTCATGTCTTTAAAAGTGGAACTGTATTCATTCATCGTGTCCAGCAAATCGTCGGCCTGGTCACCGGCATTCCGGTACACATACGCGATTAAATCCCCGCTGTCTTTCCCGGACATTTTCAAGTTGTTATACATTGAGCTGAAGGCCCGGTCCACTTCCGCCTGATCAGCATTCATGAGCTGTGCGATCTTGCTAGATGACTCTGTCAATTCAGCCAGGGCTTTTTTAGATGCTCCTGTCTGTTGAGACAAGGTTCTCAGAGATAAGCTGACTTCTTCCCGGGATCCTCCCGCTTTGTTGTCATAATAGATCTGGTCTGTCATTCTAGCAGCGTCTTTTTTGCTGACTTTCGAAGTCGCTGAAACATAAGCGTCTTGGGACATAGCACTTTTCCCGCTGCCCATAATCGCACCAGCCGACAGTCCGCCGCCAACTGCCAGGGTGACAGCAGCGTTTTTCAGACCGTCTAACTTTGCTTCAATTGCATCCAGAACCGCTGAAGCCTTGTCCTTAATAGAAACAGTAGGCTCTGCATGTTCGCTGTCTACATCAGACACATGGCGCCGGATCTCATCTAATTGGCTTGAAGCACGATCACGAACTGAAACAGTAGGTTCAGCATGCGAGCGATTCAAATCAGAGAGACCTCCACGAATTAAGCGAAACCGTGGTGTAGCTTGATCATTAACGGAAACCGTCACCTCATGGTTACCCTCAGTAAGATCCTCTGTTTGCTGGCGTATAGAACGCAAACCATTTGAAACCCGATCATCTAAACCGACTTCAATTGATCGAGCCCGCCCAGTCAAGCGGCTTGCTGATCGGTCAATTCGTCTCATAACCCGCTCTGTTCGATCTTCAGCATCAAAAATAAGAGGGCCATTAGCGGCCCTCTGAAGTCTCTCTGCATTCCCTTGTATCTTTCGAAGCTTTCGGGTGATCTTATCTTGTAAATCAAACGTAGCTGTTAGTTTAGCCATAGTTAATTACCTCCCTTCTTCGCTTCCTTTTCTAACAGCTCAAGCTTGTAACTGATCAAACCGTATAAGAGTGCCTTGAATTCTCTCGGCGCCTCATATAGTTCTTGTAATTCTGACGGGGAATATTTGAGCTCGTGCATAGCGTAATAAAGATACACTGTCTCTTTATCCCCGCCTTCTATTAGTTTTTTGCTGCTTCTTCAAGGTCTTCGGGATCATCCTCAAAGCCATTGATCTCAATAGCTTTGTTCAACCAGTTTGCATATTCACCGCCGACAGACAGAACACGCTTTGCAACTTCCACCGGATCCTCTGTTTTGTAAGCTTCGCGTAGCTCTTTAGACTTAAAGTTCGGGTAAACAGTTGTTTCAACGGCAATACGAGCATAGAAGCGTTGGCTGTCCAACTCTTTCACGCGGCCGCGGCCTTTTACATTTTTGTAAGTGGTGTTTTCTTTTTCCAGCTCGTCAATGCGTTCTGTGGTAATAGCTTTGAATACAAACGGAATCACCTTTCCTTGCTTGTCAACAAATCGCTTTGAAATAGGCACTTCTACTTCTTCCGCTTCAATTGTTTGTCCTGGCATAAAGAATGAAAGATCATATACTTTTTCGTTTTGTTTTTCGCTCATGTTAATTAGCTCCTTCTATTTACAATTAAATTTTTTGGATATAAAAAAAGCACATTCTCTTCGAATAAAAATCACAAGGATTCGAATTCGCAAAAAGGATGTGCTTGATTAAAAATCACAAGGATTCGAATTTACAAAAAGATGCGCTTACCAGTATAATGAAAATCGTACATAAAGCGCCATAAGGGAAGTTTGCATCCCCGTTAGAAAGGGGGTGATATAATGTCAACTGAAGCTTACCAAGCTCTAATGGTATTGATTGGTTTCCAATCATCATTATTTAGTTTGGGTTCTTTAATTGTTGCCTTGTTGACTTATAAAAACAAAAAATAGACTCTCCCTTGAGCGTTGGAAACTTAAAGGGATAAGTCTATCATGAAAAATATGCGAGCAAGCTCCCTTAAGGACAGCTTGTGTACAGACCGGAGTGTTGGCGCACTCCGGTATTTTTATTTTACGCAAAATCTTAGATGTTAATTCTATAATGTTGTTGCGTGGTTAATTTGATTTAATCAATGTATATTCAGTATACATTATTTCCACTCCATTTTACAGTTATCAAACGTAAAATGGATAAAAAAAGTAACAAAATTCCTAAGGACGTCAAAACGAATTCAATTTATTAAAACGTATCCTTCAGCTTTTCAGGAAGATCAAAGTCCTCAAAGGTAAACGGCACTTCTTCTTCCAATGCTTCAGAATCAACGTCAAGCCCTGCAATTTTCGCAGAGTCAAAATTCACATCATACAGCGTGACACGCTCAGTTCCACGGCCGGAAGACGCATCATCCAGAACTGCTTGAAGCGTGAAATAAGGATCTTCACCTTTCTTCACATAGTTTAGCATCAGCTGCACAAAGCGGGATGTGACTTTATAAAATGTCGCTGTGCCTGTTCCGTTTGCGCCTGTCGTTTTATGACCGGTCATGCGGCGCCCCATAACGTTGACTTCCGATTTATTTTTCTCCACATTCGCTTCGAATGTTTTGATAAACGCCAGTTCCTCACCGTCCAAGAAAAGGCGTCCCTCTTTACCAGATATCGTATTCTGCGCTTTAAAAGCCACCTTACTTCACCTCCACGTTAAAGTAGAATTTCTCAGCAACATCAACCGGCTGCACAGCAAGATCAATCAGGAAACCGTCACGATCGCTATTCAGAGCAATTGTGATGTCATTCTCTGAATCAAAATTGGTAATGCCCCCGTTATCTTGAAGAACACTCAAGTATTGAGTAATCAACGTTTTCACGAATTGAAGGCCGTCATTTGTAGCAGGAACGTCGCTTCCGCTCGCTTTACGTGACTTAATCAGAGCTTTCAATTGAGATGTCAGATCATTGTTGATTGCATCCAACACTCGGACAATTTTATTTTTCTGGAACATCTTATTCTTCTCAGCTGTAAGACTTGTGAGAGAATTAATATCCTTCTCAACAGAAACAGATTTGTCTCGAGAATCATAAGTAAACAGGAATTCCCCGTTCGCCAGCCGCTGAATTACCTGGTCGTTATCCAGTCGAGTAAGGACGTCCACCGCTCCCGCATATTCTACGAACGTAAGCGACTGATTGAACGTTGCACCCGCGCTGGCGCCGGCAACCCAAGCAGTAGCTTTTTCCGGAGTGATCTCCGTTCCGTCTTCAAGCAGAACTCCGCCTGTGACATTAATAATACCTTCGTGATCGCCTTTGTAATTAGAGAGTACGCCTTGAACCTTTAAGCCTTGATTGTCTCTCAGCCGTTTGATGAATGCGACAAACGTCGCTTTCAATTGCTCGTTATCCTCAACAGGCAGCGCGATTGTGTCAAAGTATTCAGTTTCAGCCGCTTCCAAGAAAGCTGTGTAATCAGCATTTGTCGGTGTCTTGTCTGTTCCACCTGACAAGCGGATTCCAGAAGATGCCGGAAGGTCCCCGCTGACGTCCTCCGGAGCTGTTCCTGTTAGGGGAATCGAAACTGTTAGATCCCCTTTGCCTGTAAATTCAACAAGTTTATTTGCTTTCAGTTCCTCGGCTTTAGTTACCGTTTGCTTATCGACTTCTGACTGATCAAGATAGGTTGTGACATCCAATTTTGAAGAATCAATAACGTTTTCTGTAATTCTGATAATGATGTCATTTCCTTTAGTTCCGCCATAAAGAGCGGTTGCCTTTACGCCTTCACTAATGTCTGCTTGAGCACGCAGCCCCTCCGTCAAACGGTAAAGTAAGACTGTACTTGCCTTCTTCATTGCCTCACGAAGAAGCAACAATGAAGGATCATCAATGTTTAATCCCACTTTTTTATTCAAGTCCTCGATTGAAGAGATAGAAATGAATTTCTTAACCTCTCCCCAGCTGGATGCTATCGGCAGCGCAACTGTTCCGCGTTCGCCTACTGATACCCGATCTTCTGCGGTCGTTTTAAAGTTAAAATAAATACCAGCACGCTCTTTTTCCTTGCCGACTGTAAATGTTCCGCCGTTCATTTATTTGACCTCCTTCTGAAGAAACTGATCAATCAGCTTCTTCGCTTCCGATTTAGTGATTCTGTTTTTTTCTGTATGAAAAAGAGCACCGTCAAACACCTCGGGCCTTACCCCAAAGAGCTCTCGACTGTGCTCTCGCAAATCCTTAATATAAAAAGCATTTTCTGTTCTTTCCTTTTTCGTGGCCATCATTTCACCCCGCTTGTAAATTCAAAGTTTTCAAGAGAAGGATGCTGTTCTCGTTCATACCAATAGCGACTCGTCCAATTTAGAACGATGCTCGCATAATCATCTGAGATCCGGGTTTCTATACGTGATAAGCGAATAAAATCCCCCGTATCTTCGCCAGATTCCCGCATGAGCGGAATTAACCCCCTCTTACTCCTAAGTGTATCCGCGATCCTTTCTGCTTCGTTATGAGCCTCCTGCGCGTTCTTATGAAAGAGTTTCACGTTTAAAACATAGGATTTTTGAAACGTAGATACTGTGTCCACCCCATCGACTGTGGAAGCCGGCGGAATGTAAAGAGATGGGACAACAAAGTCCTGCGGTATTTCTTTTTCATACACTTGCACAGGATACAGTTTGTATAGGTAGCCCATAATTGAGCCCACTTCTTGATTCATGGCAGCACCGCCTTAAAATTCTTCATCGATCCACTGCTGCAGCTTCCGCTCAAGACTTCTCTCAAACATTAGTTCAAAGATGGCCATAGCATTATCCCAAAAGCCGGACCCGTCCACCCATTGGAATTTAAGCAGCATTCCAGAACTTCTTTCGGCGGGATCATATTCGAACCGTTCACCCTTCCAGCGTCCGGGGACCCACCGGCGATCCTGATTTTTAGATGGATCAATTGTAAAGTGCCCGTCATTCACGTATGAGGCGTATTCCAGATTTGTTCCGACATCCAGTTTTAAGCTGCCTGATATCATTGAAAAAATATTATCCTGGTCACCTTTCTGATAGGAATTGAGCAAGCGGCGGGTGTCCACGGTCTTTGTCCTGATAATCTCATCTTGGATGGTATCTAAGAACTCAAAACCCATTGCTTCAAGCCACTGCTCATATTTCCTCTTCATTCCCCCTCGAGAAGCCCGGTCTAATGATTGTATGAACTGATCGAGACCCCTAATTTTCATAAGTAGTCCACCTCCCGGACTGCCGTCACTTCCCAATGATGATTCTTGATCTTGCGCGGCTTTTGTAATTTATAAGCTGTACCTTCCCAAATAACCCTGTCGTTCAAGCGAATATCTGCAGAAGCTGGGAAATGGACCAGAAATGATTGATATATGGCCGTGTTCGGTTCCTGCTGCACAATGGATTGGTTCTTTTCTGTGAAGTAACACGGCAGTCCCGCTATATCTGGAACTTCAGGATATGAAAAAGCCGGCTGAACATCTTCAACCGGCACCCCAAAGGATTGTTTTTTGTTTTCCGCTTTCTCCTGCAGGTGATAAACATCGCATCGATGAGTTAATAAAGATCGATAGCTCATATGGACCTCATCCGCATTTTTACTTCTGTACCTTCCAAACTTGGCTCAGATGATACAACATAATCTTTAATGAGTGTGTAGACGTCTGGTTTTTGAATAGAGCTGCCGTTTCCAAGAGAATATGAATAGTCTCCGATCTTCTCGGTTGTATATCCTTTGGTGATTGACTCATCAGAATTAATTAACGCGAAATACTGCGCCATTTTTAATAAAGCCAGCCGAACCGTTTCAGGGAGCGGATCATATTCTGGGCCAGAAAAATCATGGCCAACTTGATAGGTTATTTCAGCTATACCTTCTATGATGTCCTGAGTAAGAAGGGAATCAGACCGATCCTTTACAGAATCAAAAACAGTGTAATTCTTAAGGTCAGCAGGAGTGATTAACACGCCGCTCACTCCCCGCTGTTTTCTTGCTGATTAAGGATGAAGGCAATTCTTTCGTCTGCGTTTTTGAAGTGAGACGGATTGCCACCAAGATTAGAAATAATGGTTTCATGATCCGGTTTGTGCATACCTTTCAATTGATCTTCTGTATAATGTGTCGGCTCTTCTCCGCCATTTTTCTTGTCTTGCACCTCATTTACTTCAAAGGCTTCGTTTTGCTTCAAGTAAAGATACAATTTTCTTGAAACCGGCTGTTCTTCTCCGATTTTAAAGACTTTGTCCATCACGTGATAGTTCTTGCCTTTAATGAGTTTAGCTTTATACATAGCTCCTCACCTACTCTTTCACTTTCACGATTTTAGCCACAGCATCTTCCTCTTCGAATTTGCTGTCCAGCTTAGCTGTCAGGACAATGATAAATTTACGTGCTCTAATATCTTTGTCTACTTCAATTCTGATATTACGAGAGAAGCCGAGAATGATATTCTTCGGATGGGTTAGGATAATGTCAGAAACGTCAGTAGTCACATCCGCTTCACCAATCGTATAAGGCTGCATGTTCGCAATTCCCTTGACCGGAACACCAAAAGCTGAAGAAAGACCACCTTGAACAGCTGCATCCCCTAAGCTCGTTTGTCGATCAGCAACACGATCTTTCCACTCAACTTCAATACCAGGAGAAGTATAGAAGCGGAACTCCTGCGGAATACGCAAATATTTAGGCGGAACAGCTTTGTATCCACGTTTAAATATCTGACGTGACAGTTCTTCGCCCGCCGCGTCAACAATATGGGAAGCGGCTTGTTTACGGATACCGTTTATCTGAGCCAGAAACGGATCTGATGAAGATGTATCTCCATTAACAATCAACTCTTCAATATCAACAGCGGCCCGCTCCGCTAGAATTTGCATGATTGTATCCTGGAGACCTTCTCCTTCAATGTTATTTTCGAGAGTGTCATAAGTGATATCAATCTCTGCAATTACTTCTTTTGTGCTGAGGTTGACGGTACTTGTTGTCGGTACTGCCTTTTGATCATCAGCCAGAGCCTTTCCTTCTTGGGCTGCTCTTAAGATACGTTGGCCAAACCCGATTTTTTCGATTTTCTGAGTGTCGTGATCCATTTGAATAACACGAGAATCCTTCAGGATAGTTGGTGTATCTTGAACCATTCGAATAAATGCACTTGCCTGTGTAGGATTCATTAAACCGCCGCTTTTTAAGCTGGACAGCGTCATTTCTGCTTTTCTAATTGCCTCTTGGTTTGTCACTTCATTTCCTCCTTATGAAAAGAGTCAGGGTTTAAAGAAGCCCTGACCAGATTGATTTATTAACTTGTGTTTCAGTTTCGGAATTTGTTTCATCTTGTTTAGAAATTCCGCGGCTTTTTTCAATCGCTTCAATACGATCAGCGAGCGGTTGAACAGCGTCAGTAATAGCTTTTTTCAACTTCTTCTCAGCTTCTTCCTCAGCCGTTTTTTCTTCGTCTTTCTTCTTTTTAGGATCTTCTTCCTTTTCTAATTCCGTGAGCCGCTTCTGAATTGGCTCTAATGCTTCTTCGATGGATTTTGCTACATCCTCTGAGTTCATTTCTTCTTCTCCTTCCGTCTCCACCTGACTCAGCAAGTTGCCGAGAGCAGTATGAGCGCTTTTAATTTCTTGTAAGTTTGAAGCCGAGAATTTCCGGCCGGCTTTTTGCAATTCTTCAGGCTTTGATCCGATAGCTTTTAAAATGTCATTTGAGATCAACACTTCCTGGGCGATATTCACAAAGTCTTGCAGGGCTTCTCTGATTTTTTCAGGATCTGTCTCCATACCTTCAGAATAATCCCATTTGAACAAAGCAGAGTTTAATGCATCCTGAGCCGCCCAAAATTCACGGCGTTTACGCCCTTCATCATATTTCTCCTGTACAGCGCCCTTGGCAAGATGAGCATTGCCAGTAAAAAAGTTTTTGAGCAAATTAAAAAGCCCTTTCTCGTCGTGTTTTTCTTGAGAAACAGGCTTTTCTTCTTGTTTTGCAATATCTGCGATGCCGGCCATTGAATAACCGGTGATCTCGCCTTTCTTGATTTCCTCCCATATTTCCTCGGAGGCTTTTGTCACAAGGACCCATGATCCTTTTTTGATGGTTTCCCCATTCATTTCAAAGTCTGCAGGTGCGACGTAGGATTCAACCACCGCGCCAACGCCACCCTGAAAGTCATGCTGCTTATCAATTTCACGGGCATCTTTCAGAAATCCATGAGCGGCTTTTTCGATTTCTGCAGCTGTCATGAAATCACCGTGCGCGTCCACTGTATCAGGTTCATATACGATACCGTAAACGAGTTTTTGCTCGTCCGCTTCTTTTGCAATGACCTTGACTTCCTTTTGAAAGTCCGGCTGTTTTTCTGATTTCATAAAAAAGAACTGCTTTTGATTAGCAGCCTTATCCACGTAAGAAACATGTGTGATTTTTGCGTTTACCAATTCTCTTGGCATGTTGTTCACCTCCTTTCAAAAGCTGTTATCACTCATGTACGTAAGTATCATGTGTTTGAGGAGTGATAGCTTGAAGTTCTTTTATTAACCTTTTAATTAGTTTTCTATACCTTACAGACTCCTCAAAAGTTATTGAATAATCATGAGGAGCACTATGCACAGCAATATTTCTTAATTGTTGAAGGTCTGAAAAAGTCTTTATAAATCTTTTGCTTAAATATCCTCGTTTATTTAGATCCTTAATACATTGAGACATCGTTGGTGGTCTTTTCATTTCAGCACCAGAGTAACTGGATTCATATAAACCAAATTCAGTCATAGTTTCAATCATTTGATGTTCCAATTCTTGCCACGAAAGAATAACTCCCAAAAAAGGCTTCTCTTCTGCTATACTAGCGAAGGATTGATCGTTAATTGTATCTTTAGCAGAAACAGTATCATTATTAAGCGAATTATCATCTTCACCATTAGGGTTTACATTCGATTCAGCGTCTTCCAACTTGTCTTCAAACGTTGCTTCAAACTCCCCATACCTAACTGACTTCAACTTTAACTCTGCTAATTTCAAAATTAATTGGCTTACTGGTTTTCTTAATGCCAAAACCGCCACTAAAACAATAATTGGCCAAGCAACTGATTTAATAATTGATGAAATAAACTCCAACCAGCTCATAAATCTCCCTCATTCCTTAAAGTAATGAGGAAATTATACTATTTTATTCCATGTTTGCTAAGGCTTCTCTTCTAATCTTTTCTTTTTCCTCAGCTGACAACCCTAAGATCTCGTTATCTACCACAGGCGATAGAACACAATGGCAATGCACCCGCTCGCCTGCTGAGAGTTTAGGATCCCTCGGAAACATGCAGGTCTCGCTACTACCTGGTATCTGAAATTCTTCATCTACTCCAATGACTGTGCCGTCAAGATCGATGTGATTCTCACGCGGATTGTTTTTCTTACTTCCGCTGTGCCGCCATTTCTTTTTCTTTACTGCCGGCGATTGTGCATATGATTCATGCTGAGCGGCAGAGGAAGCGGCAAGCACTTCAGTTAGTGCCGTGGTACGTGCCCGGTCCCTATCAAACTGCGGCATATCTTTGAGAGTCAATTCTATGTCCTGTATGGACGAACCGTTCTCAATGGCTTCTGTCAGTACGTTTTCCACTGCTTCATGAGTATTCAGCTTCATGATCTCGGCCAGCTTTTCAGACCAACCTTTGATCCAATCCGCTGCCCTGGTAGATAAAGCTTCAAATGGGACATCTGGATCCAATGAATCCATGATCACTTCAGCGAGCTCCTCAACAGTCTGCTGCAGAAATCCCTCGGTAAGCTCCTGAAATTCTTCCTCGAAGTCGTCCTCGGCAAATAGGTTTTGCGTAAAAAACACTAGAAGGGCTTCAAGCGTCTCTTTTGAGTCTTTGCGTATAAAGCCATTCAGACCATCTAAAAACTTCTTACGCTGGCGTCTGAGCAATCTGGCAATGCCTTTTTCATATTCTTCTACAAAGCCGGGTATCTTAGAAAGGCCGGGGAAGTCAGGTACGACCTCCACGAGCTTCTCTCTCTCATCTTCATCGGCTTTTTGAATAAAAGCAGTTAAGCTTTCCAGCAGCTTATCCGTTTTGTTCATCGCTTCATATCCTCCAGAACATCCCGCATATCTTTTAGTATGCCGATTACATTAGGAGTGCCGTTTTTTGACTTAAAGAGCGCAGCCAAAGGATCCGAGGCGGGCGCCGCGTTATTTTTCCCTATCGGCCTGCTGTACTCTTCTTCTGGCCATTCTTCAAGCGTCTTACCAAGAATACGTCCAGCAAGATCACGCAGATCATTCGGCGAGACTGCGCCGGCATTAATAAAAGGAGTCAGAACCTTTGCAATCTCAATAGGATCCCGGAAATCCGGTCCTTTTAACTGCAGCTCGACCTTATGAATTTCAAGATCATTTAAGAATAAAGCGTTCAGCTTACCTGTGATTAATTTTCTTTCCGGCTGAAATACTTGTTCCTCAGTAATCTTTCTGGCCGTGTCAGCTGTCGCCTTGTTATAGTCCTGAGCTTCCCCGGTATAGAGCGGCGGCAGACGAAAGGCAGAGCGGAGCTTGTCCCTACTTTTTTGGTCATATTCCAGGAATAACGCATCTTGCTGAAGGATTTCAGCCAATGACTTAATTTCCACTTTAACTGGTGTGATTTCCTCATCGCCTTGAATGTTTTTCCCCTTGGCTATCCCTTCCGCTTCGAGCAAAAGAAACTTATGAGCGTTTTCCACACCCTCAAGACCGTTCATATAGTCCTGCAGCTGCTTATATGAGTCTTCAGAGAGCATTCCATTTTCAATGGTTATAGCAGCGGGAACGTGCCGGCCCTGTTTAAAGTACATGAAATTCAACTCTTCAGCCTTACGCGCGCCGTATAAATTGACAATGTGGCCAATCCACCGCGGCTTCCCGTATGCTCCGCTCCCTATTTTAAAATGCACAACCTCATTGGCCTGCTTTTCAAAAGGAGTCTTTTCATCATATTCTCCTGTTTCGGAATTCAAGATTCGAGGGTCTCCGTATTCTTTGAAAAACACCCTTTTCCCATTGATGATCTGCACATATTTTCGGAAGCGTTTTTGACGCTGCATCTTCTTTAATTTACCTGACTCAAAATAATTGTATGGGACCTCTATAGGTTCTGATAATGAGCAAACTCGGACATACTCAGATGCCATATGTTCAATGCCAGCCGGTTTCCCGGCTCCGTCTCGGATCACTTCTATATATCCGTTGCCGGTCTTTTCCCGGTCTTCTATGCTAAAGCCGAGTAATGTTTCAGCTGATTCATCAAAATGAATATACTTGATGAATTCTTCAAGCTGCTGCCATTCTTTATCCGCTGCCGTTTTTTCTGCAGAATCCACTTCATCAGAATTGATATCCTTTGAGTATTTCATCTCGAAGCCGAAGCCTACTATATTGGTCTTGTACGCATCCACACACTGCTGTAAGATCGTCGAATACTCTGCGATGTGTTTAAGCTCTTTCAGGTTATACGGCGGGGGTATGATATTCTCTCCGTACATTTCCGCAAATTCATCTTCATAAATCTGCTTTGTTGTTTCATTAGGCGGAGCAGCTTTAAATACTCGCGCTTTAACTGTAGATTTACCCATTCACTTCCCCCCTCTCTCTGCTTCGTGGTCTTGACCGTTTAGGTCTTCCTTTTGATTCTTCTTTCAGATCGGTTACCTCGTAATCATCAAGGGCGTACCAGATCGCTGAAAGTGTATGCGGGTCTATGGTGAACTCGTCTTCTATGATGTGGCCCAGCTTATCTTTAGCGTAGGTGAGCGGCTTCAGTTCATAGATCGTATTCTCACATCGATCCGAACAAATGATTTTCTTGAACCGCTTGATCTTCTTTGTATATTGAAGGCGGGATCCTTTATATTTGTGGGCGCCCACCATATTGAATCCTTGCTGCTGAAAATACCGGATTGTTTTGGGCTCCGCTGAGTCCGCTTTAATTAACTCCTTGGTCTCAGCAAATTCACTTAGTTCTTCAGCCGTCTGGTCGTCCGTCATTCCATTTTTGTAATACTCCCAATAGATATAAAGGTATTTCTTTTCGTGGTCCACAGCGAGCCGGACAACGGCGTTATATGACTCCTCAAAACCAAAGTCCATGCCTACCCGCTTAAGCGGACGGTTAATATTAGCGATTGCTGTCATAACCTCTTCATGTGGCCTCTCTTCAAATTGCGGCAACACACGAACCCCATTCACGCCAAAATGACCTTGCCGCGCAATTCGGTAAAGGTCTGGGTCGTATTCTTTCATTTCATCAAGCTGCTTCACGTAGCTTCCTGGAAGAAATAAATTATCGTCCGCTGTTGAGTGGTGATAATAAGTGTCATTAATTACGAAAGTCCGCTTTTCGTATAGCTCTTTATCATCGAGCACAAACCGTTTTTGGCGGTCATCTTTGAAGAAATGCTTATATGTCCAGTTATCTTCTCCGACCGGGTTTGTTGAAAGAATCATATGAAGCGGCAATGTTGGGTGACGAAGACGTCCAAGCAGCTCCTTGAACCCCTCATATTTCACCTCAGAACATTCCTCAATCCATATGAGAGAAACGTTATTGATCGATTTTAGCTTAGCCGGCTTGTCCAGCCCTTTAAATATGATCCGGCCGCCGTTCGGAAAGCGGATCTGCATTGGTGAAGACACGCATCTAACAATATGATCGATCTCAAGGTCATTGATAATTTCATCAAAGAGGGAAAAGGTTGAGTCCCTATGCGTGTCGTATACTTCCCTTACGACAAGAACGGTCCGCTTCTCTTCCAGTAATTTAAGAACAATCTTGAGCGCCACATGATAACTCTTCGAGGATCCATAACCGCCGACTAGAAACTGAAACTTTTGATTCCAATCAAAAAGAAAATCCTCAAAGTGCGGATTTACTGGCTTTACCTTTTCAATCATTTGTCCTCATCCTTACGCTTGCGCTTTATCGTAATGTGAACTGAATTGTCAACCGGGCGAGCGGTGAGTCGTTCAAGTTCTGCCTGTTTGGTCTCATTTGTAAGATAAATACCACGCAGCTTCAGCTCGTGCTCATCCATGGATCGTATCATTTCGTATTTCTGGCGGATTGCTTTTAACCGCTTATCAGTGACGCGTGTCATCGCTTCTTCCAAACGAAGAATCTTATCTACACTCGGCTCAGATACCTCTTCAATTTCAGTAACGACAAGGCGCTCATTCATAAGTGCCTGGTGCTTCACTAAACCGGTTTTCTGGTCCTTGGTCGGCACGATGTCTTTTACCTTTCGCAATTGCTGAAGGACGCGGCGTTGCGTTTCATTCAAGCCGTTTTCTATTTTGCTTATTCTCTGCATCATCCGCCGCTCCCGAAGGCTCAGCTCCCTTATTGTTAGATCAATTTGATAGAGCGGGTCTGTTTCGATCTGGCCAAACAGCTCTTTTTCTGTATCATCCATGAAATCAAATAAGATTGATTCATACTCACCAGTTCGCACAGAGTTTTTATTTCCTTTTGGAGCTGCACCGCCTCTATTACCTTTGGCGTTTTGATTGCCAGGCGGCGCTTTTCCTCCCTTATTCCCTTTGGCGTTTTGGTTACCTTTCGGAGCACCTTGACGAAAAGGAGCGCTCCCTTTCGATTTAGGAGCGCTCCCTTTCTTTTTTTCTTCCCATTTATCGTTTGCCTTCCATTTGCGGACAGTGTTGCTTGTGACACCTAATTCCTCAGCAATGTCTTTTAACTTCTTGCTTCCGCCGCTCTCTTCCCACAAATGAAAAGCTTTGTCTCTGCGTGGATCTCGTGGTCTTGGCATTACATCTCACCCACCTCCGAATCTCATATTTGAGTTTGTGTTTGTTTTTAAATTTCCTCATCCTTCTGAAGCTGTATATCAAGCTCTATGAGCAATTTCAAGTCTGCTACAGTGTCCAATTTTATACGTCCTTCTTGGAGTCCCTTGACCCACTGTGCCATACCTGCTTGTATTATCTTTCGGTATTTCTCTTTTGATTGACTGATGTTCTCTAACAACTCGGCACTATGCAGTAGAAGGAGATTTTCTTTTTCATCGTCAGAAAGGGAACATATGTTTCTATTTTCTATTGCCATCCTCCCTGTCCTCCATTACAATATGAGATGAGAGCGTGATATTTTCCCACAACGCGGCCGCGTCTGATCACGCTCTTTGACAGGGAGTTTCTCTCTGTTTAGAAAGGGAGGGTGTTAGCAGCACCCTCTTTTTTTATACAAAAAGAAGTCCTGTTTAGGACTTCTTCTTTTTTTCAAAATTCAATTCAGGCAATTCATACATATGATAAAGAATAAAATCTATAATATTTATATATTGGAGGAGCTCCCTATTAGTAGGTCTCACAATTTCATGAACTGTCTCATTCCCAATGTCTCTAATTTGATTCAGTATCTTTTTCTGCTTATCATCAATTAAGTCTTCCTCATAAAGTTTCTCAATTTTTTCAAACAAGTTTAAATTCACCATTACGGGCTTGTTCTCTTTATCTAATACTGCGACCCCTTTTTTCATCTTTGGCCTTTTATCAATCCCATTCACTTTACATATCGCTTCGATTATCATTCTTATACCTGTATTACATAATAAGTTCATTCGGTGTTTATAAGCATTTATTGTTTCATCTCTAATTTCATTTATTAGATCCGGTAAATGATTGAAATCAAACTTTTCTTTAAATTGCAATAAATGCTCTAAAGTATCCTGCTTTTTTGGCTCTTCAGGATAGACTGTATATTCACTATAGTATTCTCTATCGCTATGATAATCTGGCCCTGTTAAATTAAACATTCCCTCATCGTTATAAATTCTTAAAAAGGCAATAGTATCACAACCTCTACATTGAACTATGGAGTGTTCATCATAGAATTGAAAATCTGATTCTTCATAATCTAAATAACTTTCCACTAACTTTAACTCATGACCGTGCTTATTAGTAACTATATGATGATTTGTTTTTCTTTTACAGGCCTTACAATATAATTTCTCGGGGACTATGGTCATACTTTCCACCCTTTTTAGAAAAATAATATCATTTTTCTAAAAATATGCAATTATAAAAACCATTGCTTATGAATCTGCTCCGCAATCTTCTTCATCATCAAAGGCGGCACGCTCATACCACAAACATACTGCACTGAAGCGTCCATAAAGTCATAGTCGAGAGGAAATGACTGAATCAAAATCACATCTTGTCTTGAAATATAATAGGGTTCATCGTATCGGAGAAATATAGACCCGCTTGCCAACGTAGGCGGTACAAGACTATTCTTAATCAAAACAGTATTAAAGCCGGTCTCTTTACCTTCAAGCCTTCTTGTAATTTGACCGATATCAGTATCTGATGGCTTTCTCTTCACCCATCTTTTATACGTTTTTGTGTTTTCCTTCAATCTGGAACCTCGCCCGCTCCTGATTTCTTTGTACAGAATAGGGCGCTCATTAAAATGGAGCTTTAGCGGTGGTAACTTTAAATCTTTTCGTCGCCCAATAAAAAAGACCCGCTCTCTTCTTTGCGGGACCCCCATTGTGGCAGCATTCAGCACAAATAGCTGTACATCATAGCCTATTTCTTTTGCCTTTTCAATTATAAGCTTTACGTACCCCTTTGCATTTCCAATAATCATGCCTTTTACATTCTCAGCAACAAAAGTTTTTGGCCTAAGCCTGTTTACTGCATCCAGGTACTCAAAAAATAAATCATCCAGTGATTGTTTTGCCTGGCCTTCCCTAAAAGCTTTTTCTTTTCCCCATACCTCTTCTCTTTCACCCGAGATTGAAAACACGCTACAGGGAGGAGATCCATCGAAAATATCCAAATCGAATAATTCCTCTGGCAGATCGTCCAACTTGTTGAATTTCCTGATATCCATTAAAAACGAGTATTTGGGATTGTGATTCTTTCTGTAGATTTTCATCATTTGCGGATCAATTTCACAGTTTCCAAGGAGATTATAGCCAGCAAGCTTATAACCCATGGAGGAACCGCCGCCACATGAAAAAGTACTAAAAACCTTCAATCCGTTCTGCTCAACATTTTTGAGATCAGACAGATACCATCTATAACTGTTCATTGTTCAACACCTACTCATTAAAAGAGAACCCGCATTTAGGACAGGTATGTTCAAATTGGTCCGCCTCATAATAATCAAGATCAATCTCATGATTATCGGTAACTTTCCCGCCGTTCCCTGCATGTTCTGTCAGATCTTCTAAAATACTTTCTAGTTCGCCTTCTGAAAAGCCGGTGAAGGACAGATCAAAATTATTTTCTTCAAGCTCTCTTAAAACTTGTTCGAGTTTGTACTCATCCCAATCGCCGCCTGTTTTGTTAAGTGCAATATTTAAGGCTCTTTCCTCGTTATCATCGAGATCTACCACCGAAACAGTAAGCTCTGAAGGGTTATTCTCCATATAGATTTTGAACCGCTGATGGCCACCTACAAGGTTTCCTGTTCTTTCGTTCCAAACAAGCGGCTCGACATTACCGAACCGTTCAATAGATGCTTTTATTCTTTCATAATCGGGATCGCCTGGCTGAAGATCAATACGAGGGTTGTATGCAGCGGGGTTAATCTTTTCTACTGGTATAGTTCTAATATCCATGATGTTTCGCCTCCAATAAAAAAACACCTTATACACTAAGGTGTCTGATGCTTGTTTATACTCTTCTTCTAAAATGTCTTTTATCTGGAATTTCTTCTAAACACTCTTGTAATAATCTTTTATAACCGGTTAATTTTTTTAGTCTTCTTGATTCTCCAAATGATAGCGCAAACCAAATCGCTACCGCAGTATAAAAAACCAATATGATAATTGTAGAAGCAAAACTTACTTCTGCAAGACCAAGTCCATAATTTAAAGTACCGCCCAAAATAAAAGAAAGAATTGCAAAAAAAGCTGTAGTAAAGTGACTTAAAGCCTTTTTATTATCGATCATATCTTCCAGCCTGCCCAAGAGCATTTGAATTTGCTTTTTATCATGACGCTTTTTGATTTCTTCTCTAAATGCAATTTGATCAGAGAAGCTTTTTTTATGTATGTCCTTTTCAACTCGTTGCAAATAAATTTCTGCGTCTTTGATATCACCAAATTCAATTATTTCTTTGGTTTCACTCATAAAAAATCGCCTCCTAAAACTATATCGGAAGCGATTTTTCAATATTTAGCAATTTAAGTTAGAATGCTTACTTAATATAAAATTCGTCAGTATAGAATGTTCCTTCTGTTTTGACGGGATCTCCTTTGGAATCATAGCGCTCAACTTCAACTTTAAAGCGATATGTGCCTTTTTTGTTGTCGAACATCTCCTTGATGCCCCAATCATCATAATCCTTCTGATCGGGCTTAAGCGGGTTTGGAGAATTCGAGTTAAGAGTCTTCCACTTCCCGCTCTCTTTCCGCTGAGGAATAAGGTTAGGACCTGCAATATAGTCATTGTCATTTTTGACTGCAACTCTAACGATCTTGTCCTCTCCTAAAATGTGATTCTGTTTTGTTGGATTGGCGCTTACTCCCTTTAATGAAGCCATTCCGATTTCCTCCCTTATTTTGTTTTTGTGCTCCTATCCCTCTCCAAAGCACCGGCAGCCATACTCCCAATACATGACGGCTGTTCCCATCATTTCACTTTCTCCGGATCCGGCCGCCTACACGTCTGAAGGTGTCACGTCTCGTTCCCATGATTTCTTCCCAATCCCTTCTCGTCAAAGGTTCTTCTGCCTTTGATGAGGGACTTAACACTTTTTTAAGCTGCTGTTTCGTGTCAGCAGATAAAACGTCTCTCATCTTCATCTTTCATTTCTCCTTGCCGAATAAGCACCGCCTTACGCTATTCGCTTTTATTTATTTGTGGCCCGCCGATTTCCCCCAGGAGGTAAGCAAAGAAAATGGAGAGCCGGTTTAAGACTTTCCTTGCAAGCGGGATCTCACCGCTTGCGTTCCCCGTGACTATCGCGCGCAATACTGCATAGACTCCAGTCGCTCCTCCTGTGAAGCTAACGACCTTCATAGTCATTCGATACATCCGAGTGCACACTTGATAAAGGAAAGGTGCGTCTCCTGGTATGGCCATAAAAAAAACGGCCACTAATCAGCTGTACAAATTTCCATGTACAAAAGATCAGCGTCCGTAGGTATCTCCTTTTTGGACTGTTATTCACGTTCGTTTTCTTGTCTCTATCGTATGACAAAACACGATTTAAAAAAGTACCTATTTTATCCCCCATTTTGTCAGCTTTTTGTCGGTTATTTATCGGTGTTTTATCGCCAAACAAAAAAGAGCATTCATTAAATTGAATGCTCCTCGGTGAGGCTTTGTTGTAACTATCATTCTTCTTTCTAAATCATGAATGCTTTCAAATTGCACAATACAAAAGGAAGGGGGGATAATTCCCCTTCCTTATTTGAGCAATTCCACTATATTTGATATATCTTTTGGTAATAAAGATTTGTGTAATGCTTCATCAATAGTCTTTAACATGGATTTAAGTAATTCCTCTCCTGTTTCTGACAAGACTATATAGGCACTTCTTTTATCCTCCGGATAAGTTATTCGTGATACAAGTTCTCCATCTTTATAATTTTGAAGTCTGGATACCATTCTCGACAAAGCACTCAAGCTTAAATCAATTTTGGAATGTAGCTCCTGTAATCGTAGTTTTTTTTCATCGGCTTCCGAAAGAGTATAGAGTAAAGTAAACTCTTTTATGTCTAATTCAAATTGATCTTTTAAGGTATAGTTAATCGCGTTTGTAATTCTATTGTAGTATTTGGAAAAATTGAACCAAGTTTCAATTAAGCTCTCAGTTTTCATAGTGTACTCCTATTTATAGTATCTTACTTTCTAGAATAACTTAATGAATTAAGGGCTGCAAACATAAAAATATGTTTAAGAAATGCATGAAGGGATAATATATTTCTATAAAATTGTTTGCGCAAACAAATAAAGGAGGGGGGGAAAAAGTAAGCATTGGAGAGGAATCGTTGATCCGTACAGAAATTAAGACTAATCACCAGATGCAATGTGGGAATACGTGCAGAGTCGACCTGGTTAGTTACCGTTCTCTACTTTAGATTAACTTAAAAGTACTATTTATAGTGTTGATAGTCAGAAAGAGGTGACGGTATTGAGTATAGCTATTTTCCTAATCCGTATCCTATTAGGACTTACTTTCATTGGACATGGATTACAAAAAACCATAGGGTGGTTTGGGGGAAATGGATGGAATAAGACTGTAGAAAGTTTCGGCCATATGAGATTAAAGCCTCCTAAGTTAATGGCTTTCTTTGCAGCACTGTCTGAAATCGGAGGAGGTTTGCTATTAGCCTTGGGTCTTCTAACACCACTTGCATCCATTATGATTATAGCTGCCATGGTAGCAGCTATCATTACGGTAACAGGAAGAAACGGGTATTGGATTACCAATAATGGCGCTGAATATAACATACTTATTATTTTTGTTGCAATCGCCATAATAATTGTTGGACCAGGTAAATATTCATTAGATTATTTATTATTTTAGACTTTATATAATAGAAAGGTAGTGTGTCACTATGAGTAATATCATTAGAGGTATTGATCACATCGGTATTACAGTTCCGGATATGGAAGAAGCAACTGATTTTCTACAAAAAGCATTTGGCGCTAAAGTAGCTTATGATTCTAAGAAACCTGAGGAAGGAGCTATGGGCGGTGAAGAAATCGAGAAAATTCTTGGATTGAAAAAAGGCTCAGAAGTTGTTCACATGAGAGTAGTGTCTATAGGAGAAAGTATTAGTCTGGAGCTATTCCAATATCAAGGTATAGAACAAAGAAAACCGAGTAATCCAGATGATTTGGGTATTCAGCATTTTGCTGTTTATGTAGATAATATGAAGGAAGCTGTTACAAAGTTTGAACAAGCTGGTGGTCAATTAAATACCCAACCTACAAAAATTCTCAATGAGATAGAGGGAAATGACGAGGCAAATCAATTTGTCTATGGCACAACCCCGTGGGGGATGGTAATTGAGCTTATAACTTATCCTAATGGGATAGATTATCCGAATAATAGTAATGCAAAAAGATTTACTCCTCCAAAGAGATAAAAATTATAAGAAAAACAACCAATCCAGTTTGGATTGGTTGTTTTAATATGTTGCGTTATCAAAAATAAAAACAATAACTATCGTATACCTCTACTATACTGTTCTGGAGGTGTGACCTTATGTGTGATAGCTTTTATAGCATGTAATCCCCAGTAAGGATCGTTTAACATACCTCTGGCGATTGCTACAAGATCAGCATCTCCATTTGCTAATGTCGCCTCTGCGACTTGAGGAGTACTCAATTTGCCAACGGCTATAACCGGAGTTTGCAAAGCTTCTTTAAATGCGCGAGCAAAAGGAACCTGGTATGCAGGGTAGTTGCCGGGCTTTTTCTTTCCAGGAAGACCTTCTCCTCCACTTGATACGTGGAACATATCTACCCCAGCATCTCTAAAACGTTTGGCCATCTTTATTGCATGATCTATTTCATAACCACCATCAATATATTCAATCGCAGACATTCTCATGATAAGAGGCATATCTTCTGGTATTACTGACCGAACAGCTTTAACAACTTCTTCTCCAAATAGAGCAAGGTCCTTACCGTAAGCGTCCTGTCTGTTATTAATGGCAGGAGACATAAATTGATGTAACAAATAACCATGAGCTCCATGCAATTCTATAGTATCAAATCCAGCTTTAACTGCTCGACTTGCCGCATCTTTGAATTGCTTAATTATAGTCTGGATTTCGTCAGTCTCCAAAGCTCTGGGTGGCTTGAGAGTACCATTCTTTGTCTCCTCAGGTAATACTTCTACAGGTATATCTGATGGGCCAACAGGCTGTTCAGCATCCTCTGCTTTTCGACCAGCATGAGCAATTTGTATAGCTGCCTTTGCTCCATGTTTGTGAATTTCGGTAATGATTCGTTTATATGCAGGTATTGAATCATCAGACCATAACCCTAAATCGCCATTTGTGATCCTACCTTCCGGAGTAACACTTGTCATTTCCATAATGATTAATCCGGTACCACCAATAGCTCGTGAAACATAGTGGACAAAATGCCACTCGTTAGGAATACCGTCTTCTTTCTCGACGGAGTATTGGCACATTGGTGCCATTACAATCCTGTTTTTTAGCTGAAGATTTTTAATGCTAAATGGTGTAGAAATAGTTGCCATTATAAGTATACCTCACTTTCTATTATTTGCTTGCGCATGCAAATAAAATATAATACCCGTCTCATTATGTCAATATTTCTATCTCAGAGAGATTTTATACATAGCCATGCAATTGATATTTGTATGACATATATGGAAATCAAAACAGAATGCAGTTCAAATCGTTTTAAAAAAAGTTCAATATTAATTAAAATTGGTATACGGCCTTCAAATTCAAACCCTCTATAAAAAAACAGCGCTCAGATTATTCCGAGCGCAGTTGCGATATTGTAAATAGCTTGTCTTTTCACCTGATAAAACTTATCTCTTTTTATACCCAGTTCAATCATGATTTCAAGATCCTTTACTTTTTGCGGAGACAAATATTTCTTTTCTATGATGCTGTATTCGTCTTGATCAAGGCAGTGCTTTAGCGCCCTATCCATCTGCTTGACCTTCAGCTCATTATATTCGGTGTTTTTACGAAGCTGCGGAAATAAACCAATGACCCCCTTTTCCTTTTGCTCTTTCCTATTCTCTGCTTGAATTTTTAGTGATCTATACGTTTTCAGTTCTTTAATGACAATATTCCGAACTTCCTTTTCATTCACTTCTGGAAGAAATGACAATTGCTCTACTGCTGTCATACCGATCCCCCTATATACATATGAAAGGACACTTATAATTAGCTTTCAGCTAAGAAAAAGTGTCCATGCAATTTATCTTTTTTTTCTTTCTGAAGGAAGACCTAAGTTCCTTCTGATAGTATTAAATCCATTAATTATATAAATATACAGCTCTCCATTTTCGTCTACTTTTTTTCCTTGCTTCATATGGACAGTGCCGTAGTGGCCATCTAATTTAAGAGCCTCCTCATACATTTCAGCAATTAACCTTTCTAAACCTGGTTCACACAACTCTGGTTTTTGGTCAATTATTTTTTTCATTTCGAAAATAGTTTTAGGAGTTAATCCATCATAACCTTTTAAGGTATAGTTTTCTTTGGTTATCAATCGGTATAGAGGAACATATAGTTTTGAAAGAGTTTCCTCTGTATACTTGGATGATGTATTAGAGGATGCAATCATTTTTTCTTTAATAAAGCTAAAAAGGTTTGACATTATTGCTGTAATTAGAGCTGTTAAAAGAATAACGAAAAATTGAGTCCAAGTCATTACTTCCCACCTCATATATCTTTTCTATTAATTATATAATGTACTAAAAAACGGAAAAATCAAACACTAATCTCTTTTAATTAAACAGACTATACGACAAGGTATTATTGATGAAAAATTTTTCTATAAAATCTATATTGAGTGCGGCAGCTATTTTCTCTACTTCTTCCTCTTGATGATCAGATGCTAGAATAATGAAACTCGGTTTAAACAGACTTTTATCATAGCGAGTCATTTTAGACCAGGCAGCAGCCAGGTTATTAAACTGCGAATCACTTTTTTCATAAATTCGTATCAACTATTCTCACTTTCTAATTCATTTTTAGCAGCTGTTATTACGAATTGCAGATTCTTGATAACTTGCTGTAAAGCCTTTTTATATCTGCTACTTTCCCCGCTCAGGCGCTTGATATCTTGCTGGACCTGTTTGAACTGATTAACAGCTATTTCTTCCTGCCGTTTGTTTTCCTCAATTACGGCCAGCTGTTGCTTAACCGTTTCAATCAGCCACTCCGTTGAGGCCAGGGATAGCCCCATATGCTGCCTGCATTCATTTTCGATTCTCTGAATCGTATCTTTCATATTGGCTCCTCCCAATAACAGCAGAGGGTTTACCCTCCGCTTTACTTCTTAAATCCATAGTCAAAATGGATTCTTGTATATTCATTGTCTCTGGTATGCACGTTTGTAATGCCGTACTCAGGTGTATCTGCTAAATATGCGCAGCCATCCTTACCGTCAAGAATAACTAGCTTTATTTTGTTTCGTTCAATCAAGTCTCCAACGGAAAGTTGGTGTAAGTTTTCAAGTTCAATTGGTCGGTTCATTTTGCAGCACTCCCCGTGTTATAATTAATTGTCGAGATTAACTAAACCGGGGCCTTGTGCTGCGGTTTTTTATATATCCTCTTCCTCCTCGCCCTCTTCTTCCCAAGCCATCTCAAAAGCAGATTCTAAAAATATTAATTGCTTTTCAAGTTCTTCATCTGTCATCTGGGAAAAGTCAGGTCCGTGTCCTGGAACCATCCTGAAATCTTCCGTAAGACGTTTTATAAGATACTCTCTCCTTGAGGCCACCAATAACCCTCCATCCATTTTTAAACCGCTGGAACAGCTCGTATTTTCTTAAAGGCTCATAGAGGTGGACTGCTCGTCCATCCTCCATACGAAACAGCAAATACCAACGCCGCAGCCTATTAACCATTAAACCGCTCTATGTTCGCCCTCATTAGATGAAACCTCCACAACAACTTCAGTGATACCTTTTGGTGATTCACCTTTTTACTAATCCTTTGAAATTAACAAAAGACATAACTGCTCCTCCTCTTGTGATAGTGGTTTTACTTGTATTTCAATTCTTGGTTTTTGGCTATAAAACTTGCTGACATGAAGGTCTACTATTTGGCTATCGTCATGCCAGATGACCTTATTTAAACCGTCTTTGATGCCCTTTATATAGTTATCAACATCTGGCTTTTTGCTCGGCCTCAACAACCCTTGTTCTGCTTCTGCAGCTTTTTTCTTACTGAAGCTTTTCAAAGTGGATTTATAAACCTTTACAGATAATTCAAGTGGTCCTTCTAGCAATTTTGCTGGACGATAATCTGAAGCGGCCAGCTTCACATATTGCTTAAAGTCTCTAGATTTTTTTGGATCGTATAGCCTGGTCATCCCATTAACCGTGGTGGCTCTCGGTCTCCCTTGGGCTACTGGCTCACCGTAAACCGTAAAACTAATCAATGCTGTTACCTCCCGTCAGCTGCTTCCAGCTGCTCTATTTCAGTCATTATTAAATCCGCGTTCATGATTATAAATGTTAAGGAGCGGAGCGTGCCGAGCATCAATCTCCCTCCTCGAAGGACATTTCACGGCCAAACTTACATTTAACGTTAATATGTAGCCACTCCAGGTCCGGTAAAGATAGTTCGTCCAACTCTCTTCCGTCCTCCGATTCATATTGGCCATACTTGATAAGTTCATTCATTACGTAATCCCGCCGTTCGTCTGTAACCGGCTGCGTTATATCTGAAGACATAATAAGTGCTCCTTTCTATTAAGCAAGCTTCGCTTCCATCTGGCGATCAAGATTAATAAATCGTCCATACTCCTTAATAAATGCCGCCTGAACAACTCCGGTCGGGCCATTCCTTTGTTTTGCTATGTCGATTTCAACAATATTTTTCAGTTCACTTTGCTTGTTGTAATATTCATCTCGATATAAGAAAGCAATGATATCAGCATCTTGTTCTATGCTGCCGGACTCCCTTAAATCAGACATCATTGGACGTTTATCTTGACGCTGTTCAACTGCACGAGATAATTGCGATAAAAGAATTATTGGAAGTTTAAAACTCAATGCCATTTCTTTTAGTTCTCGAGTTATTGCCCCTATTTCTAAATCTTTTCTATCGAAATTCCCGACAGGTGTAATTAATTGCAAATAATCGATAATAACCAAATGCTTTTTACCTGGGTTTTCTTTTTTGGTTTGTCGAATTTTAGATCTTATATACGCCAACGTTTGGGACGGTTGATCATGTATATTTATATTCCAAGTTTCATATTGCCCAATTGCATTTGTCGCGTTCTCATAATCCTTATCACTAAAGAACTTTTTAGGGTTCTTCCATTTAGCTCCGTTAATTGAGCCAATATTACTTAACATCCGCTGTGTTAACTGTTTGTCTGGCATTTCAAGCGAGAAAATATCAGTAACACCTGAATTACTTTCACAATTTGCTTTCCCAAGTCCTAAAGAAAAAGCGGTTTTCCCCATAGAAGGCCGTGCTGCCAAGATAATTAGGTCACCATCCTGCCAACCACCAGTCATAGCATTTAGGTCATTCAATCCTGTAGGAATACCTGTAATGTCGCCTTTTTCCTCGTGCATATCGTTATAAATCTCTACAAGGACATCTTGCTTAGTTCTTTTTCTTTCAATTCCAAAGTCTTGAAGCTCAGAAGACCGCTTGTATATTCTATTCATGCCCTCGTCTGTAGGCTCTTTTACAAACGAAGCACACTCTTTCTGCATTTCTCTCAGCCTATAAGATTCAAGAATCATCGTTTGATAGTGTAGAAAACTGGCTGTACTTGCAATCGCTCCAGCTAGCCCCATCAAATAACCGGTCCCCCCAACTTCTTCAATAGCGTTGCCAAGTTGAGTTGTGACAGAAACTATATCAACAGGGATACCGAATTTATCTGCTTCTTTCATAGCTGAAAAAATGACACTATGTTTTTTCACTCCGAACTGTTCAGGTTGAAGGGATGTCTCTTTTATCAGGTCGCCTTCAACTAAAATACAACCGAGGACCGCTTGTTCTGCTTCAGTGTTTAGGACCATATTTTGCATTTTGTTCCCACTCTTTCTGTTGCTCTAAAAAACTGTTTTCTTCACGATGTTTGACATTTACCTCTGCAATAGAGGGAGGGAATGGTTTATTTGCAATATGATCATCAATCTTTGCTTTTACCGCTTCGAACGGCATTTTCAGAAGATGATCCATCCACAATGCAATACGTTCTTTCCCAACTTCTCCACTCAAATCAAAACGTGTATAGGCTGCTGCAAGCCGTTTTAATAGTGTCATTGCTTCTGCTTTTTCCAAAGTAATCATCACCTACCTTAAATGCCGATGCCATTCTCTTTGGCGTATGCTTCAAGAGCAGCAAAGCTATTTTCTTGTACCGATCCGCGCGGCCTAAATTCTGAGACATTAGAAGGCTGTTTTTCGCTTTGTTTAGCAGCCCATCTATCACGAATAATTGGTTCACAGTAAGAAAAAGAATTTATCTTGTCTCCTGGATATTTAGGTTTATATTGCTCAAAAATTTCATCTATCCAATTCAAAACATCGTCGATAGGTATTTCTGCCTCTATGACTCTTTTGATTGCCGCTGTATCTACAGCAGATAAAAATAGAGAGCCTTTTCTCGAAGTGAATTTCTCTTCGATTTTTTGGAAAGAAGTCGAGCCCTCGTCCTTCGGCTGAGGTGCTTTCGGCTTTTCTTTAGCCTTATTTTCATATGCAGGTTCTTCAGCAGCACCTTGGAATTTTGAATAATTTAATACAGTCCAAAGCATTCCGTATTCAGTTTCCTCTGCAGTAATCATTCCTTTTGCCTGAAGCCTTTCAGCTGCAGCCTTTACTGCTGCTCTTGTGAATTTGGTTAAACCTCTGCCCTTTTTAATCGCTAAGTCATCACATAATTTTGAATATGAGCGGATAAACTGGCCTTTTTTCAACTCATAATCATTAATCTTCATACCGTCCTGAAACGCAGCTTTGGTAATTAAAAAAGTGAACAACCTAAAGCCGACATTATCTGTAAAAATCTCATGATCGACCATTGACTTATATAGCCTCACCCATCCAGCCAAGGGTCCCGCCTCCTTTCCATCACTATTTCTTTCTGCAGATAGCTTTTAACCCTTTGATTGTCACAAGAGTAAGATCGGGTTCATATTTTCGAAAATAGGTTGAAACGTACATTAATAGAGTGTCCTTACGCATATCTGGGGCCACTGTCTTGGCCAATGACACGTAACAATAAGGGTAAGGAACCGCAATTAAGTCAGTCATGGTATATAAACAACCTTTCCAGTCAATTTCATGATGTCTTCTTTAAAAAGCTTCTCGTCGCTGTTTGATTCAGAAAGATGCAGCAGCCAAATTTCCTGAACCCTGCTCAAGTCATTTGCCTTCAAAAATTCTTTTACGTTTTCTAAACTGAAGTGCGACTGTAAGAGTCGTTTTTTCATAAATAGCGGAGTACGGCCGCTTTCGATGTTTTCGTTCAGTATTTCATTCGAGTAATTGCATTCCACCATAATGTGAGTGAGTCCTGGAAACTTGTATTTGATGTAATAGGTATCAGTGGCAAACAGAAGCTTGTCACCGTCCTCATTAGCCAACAGGAAGCCATACGGCTCTGCCACATCGTGCTGCACGTCAAAGGGCATAATAGACCAAGAACCAATTTTAAACGGCTGTTTAGCGCGCACAGGCTTTATTCTGTGATGAAAAATGCCAATTGCTCCAGCCGTCCCAGGAGACATATAACAATCAATGCCGGCTTTCAGAACATCCTTAATTGCTTTGCAGTGATCCCCATGCTCATGAGAGATCAGGCAGCCAGCAAACTGTGACATCCTATACTCGAAGCCCTCCTGCATCCTCTTAAAACTGACCCCACATTCTAAAAGAAGCGGGGTCTTGCCATCGGTAACCCGGTAGCAATTTCCCTTACTGCTAGATGACAAAGCGGTTACTTCAATCAAAAGTCTGGCCCACTTTCAAAAATTGAAGGCTTATCTTGACTTTCTCTTTTTATTGGCTGAGGTTCAGGCTGTCCTGCTTGTGTTGTTTCTGGTTCTGGTTCGAGAATCGGATTTACATCAATAATCTCTGTATTTGCATTCTCATTTACTTCACGCCGTACTCTATCTTCAGCTAGGATGTCATCATTAGCCTGCTCCTCTTCCTCTGTGTATAGGTTGCCTAGACTATTTGGAAAAGCTTCTCGTAAGGCGTTTACTATTGCTGTTTTTCGAATCATATTCAAGGGCATTGACTTCCACGTGGACTGTCCTTTGCTAAATTCTTCTAAGCTAATACGTACTGATATTGGTTGCTGTCTATCCGCACGGTAAACTTCTGCCCATCCACCAATTAGTTTGTCGTTAGAAAGCTTGATTGCGCCTTCCAAATCAACCATTTTGCCTTCACGCTCAACGATAATTCCAGCCTTAAAGCCTTGAAATTGTTCGTTGTTCTCTGCGCGTTTCATAAACGCTTCTTTCCCAACGATCATTTGAGCTGGCGATCCTTTAAATTTCACTAGGTAAGCTTCATTTAAAAATGGATTGAGTTTTTGATACTTGCAAAGATTTATAAACATTGCCGCTTCTTGATCAGTTACATCAGAGTTTCCACGAACCAAAAAATTCTTTACAGTTTTTCCTGTAAGCTTGACGGGTTCACCGTGTACTGAAAACTCAACGGACTTAGTCATTAATTCATTTTGTTCGCTCATTTGAATCCTCCTTTTTATGTTGAACAATGTAATAGGCCCCCATTAGATTGCCTCCTGAACTAGTTCGTCTTGAAACTCGACACGAAGCTGTTTATCTTTCTCGGAAACAATCAGACTGAGGATCTGTGATTTTGTGTTGATCAATTTCGTCACCGCTTCAGAGTTATCAACGAAAATAGGAGCAGTGATTCCGTAGTAATCATTAAGGGTATTAATGATGTCTAACCCAACGTTAATACGTGCTGCATTGTTTAAGCCGGACGAATACGGCACACCTTCATAAAGGGTTTCACATGTCTCTTCCAGTCCCCCGTTGATCTGGTCCTTGAAGAGCTTGAAACGAGCATATTTAAACTTACTGTTTATCTTCTCTTCGAGGAGATTCACCTTAGTGCGAACAAATTCTTCAGTCAAAAAGAGTTGATGTTGTAGCTGTTCATATTGTTCTGCTAACTCTTTTTGTTCCTGCTCAAGCTGCCTTACCCGATCATTAACATGCCTTGCGTGATCAATTTTCGCTTGATCTTTTTGAAGCAGCAAAATCTCTTGTTTTCTACTGTTGATATCATCCTTAATCAATTGAACGGCTTGATCTGTGGAAGATTCTAAATGCTGAATTTCATTCCGAACGGCCTCAATTTCAGCTTGTTTGTTTTGATAAATTGGATCCGCTGAAATATCTGATCTATTGCTTTGCGCGCCCTCTAATTCTTTTTCAAGTGATAATAAAGTCTCTTCTTCACTCTTATAGGCATCCTGCAAATTAGATATTGCAGCTTCTAATTCCTGAATAGCATCCTCAGACTTTTCTTTTTGACTCTTAACCGACTTGCCTTTTTCATTGATTTCAGCTAAAGCTTGGCTTTTATGAAAATTGAATTTTTCAATGGCTTGATCAATTTTTTCTTTCGGTAATTCTTGGCCGCATGTAGGGCATTCAGTTTGATGTTGATCAAACGTCTCCTCATTCTTGTCGCACCAACTCTGGCGCAGCGACTCGATTTCCGTATTTAATCGATCCAAATTGTCTTTTTCAAGTGATAACTGCCGCTGATTCGACTTAATCTCCATTGAAATTTCATCAATCTTGCTTTTCACAGGGTATAGCTGCTCTTTAATCTCATTGATCTTTTTGTATTCTTTTTCCTGATGATCATTTTTGATTTCCTGAAGATCATTCTGCAGCTGGAGAATTACTTTCCTCTTCTCAGAAATAGCTTCACCATTACGAGCTGAACGAAGTTTCTCCTCCAATGACTCAACTTCTTTTTGAAGAAAATTTATCTCGTCATGTAATTCTTGTTCATCTAGACCAGATGTATCTTCGACTGTGCGCTGGACTTCATCGATTCTTACCGGTATTGCATCGAGCCTTTTATTTATTTCACGCTGTTTTCCCGCGATCACCTTTCTATGCTCTTCAAGCGACCGTTTCTTTAAGATGCTTTCCAGGGCAGCCACAGAAGGGTTTTTACTGAATACTTCCTCGGCTGTTACATCGCCGCTAATCTCAAGTAGAATCTTCCGTCTGTCTTGCCATTTCAATTGCTCATTGAAGAATGATGGAGAAGTAATGAGTTTAAATTTGTCTTCTGCAATAATTGAGCTGACTCGATCATTAAACTCTTTTTTCTTTGATGGCACTTCGTTAATAAAATAGTCAGTGGTATGTCCAGAGAATACTGCTTCAGCACTACTCCGCTTTCTTGTCCACTTCTCGGAGTACACCTTTTTCAGAGACAATTCAGCTCCATCGATCAAAAACAAGCCGCTGACTTCATGATCCAGTCCGCTAATAGGCTTGTTTTCTTTTGTTAGAGTTTTAATCTGAAAATCTTTTTTGTTTTGGCTGTCCTTATCGAATAAGAGCCAAATAAAAGCATCAAACAATGTTGTTTTTCCTGTTGCATTATCACCGAAGACCTTGACGTTCTCGCCTTGAGTATCAAGAGTAAAATGTTTAATCCCCTTAAAATTACGCAGTTCTAATTTGAGCAGTTTAATTTCCTTTTTCATTTGTCTTCACGTCCTTTCTCTTTAAACTTGCGAGAAAGATACTCATTTCGCGCCTCAGCTGTCGGGAAGTGAAAACATGGATTCCCCTTAAGATCATAGGAAATTGATCCACCTACAGTGGTAAGATTAATTTGATCGCGACGATGATCACTAAACGGCTCAGTGTAAAAAACTTCATTCATTTGTCAAAGACCTCCAAAGATTTGATTTTTGGAAGGTGATACAGTACACTATCAATACCAAAGTTTGTAACACCTTCTACGGCTCGCTCTGCAAAGCGAGCTTTTTTTATTTCACTTTTTGAAGTAGTTCCTGAACACTATCAGGAACTTTGTGTTCACATTTGCTGCAATAAATTTTGTAAGATCGTTCTTCGACCTTTCCGCAATTAGGGCACTTCCTTGGCGGAATAACCAGGTAAAACACCGAAAATCCTCCTTTCTGATGCTTGTACGCATCGTCAGACCAGAGAGAGGATAGTGGTAAAATAAAGGGGGTTTAGGATGGATAAAAAAGATCTCCCCCTGGCCTGACGACAAGAACAAGCTTGCCGTGCTCAATAAAGAGCGATATAATACCTTCATAACGTTTTATATTTTCCTTAAGCAGTGAGTGTAGGAGCTTGCTGCTTTTTTATATTTTCAATAGCCTTCTTCGCCTCGGCATTCACCAGAAGAATCTGTGCTGGATTCCTCTTTACTTCCCGACAATGATTCACAACCTCAGAAGCTTTCATTAACCGGCTTGCAGATAATACAAATTTCATTCAAATCATCCCCTCTAACTTTTTTTCAAAAAAATCTTTTGACGGAATAACTTCAACAATGCGATCGAAGTCTCGCTTGGATTTTATGTACTGATCTAGTTGTTTTACAGATTTGCGAAGTTCATTAACCGTTTCATTCGCCTTTTTCATATCTCCGTTAGCAACAGCTTTGATCAAGAGCTTTGAGTATTCCTCTATAAAAATTTGTTCTCGCCTTGCTGAATTAAAGTGTTTTTTCAAAACCTTGTCCTCAAGAAGCACCTTTGATTAACCCCCTCGTTAAAAGCTTCATTTTATGCTTGCCCCACATCTTCACCCATGAAATCGAGTATTCCTTACAGAGAACAACGATTAGTTGAGTTAAAGCTGTTATGACGTCTAAACATTCCTGAATCGATTTTTCAATCATTTTTGTATCTGACAATGTTTTGGGATTAACTGAAATATGCTCGACTGAATTTTGTAAGGCATCCAGCGCTTCTGTCATTTGTATTTTGGATTGAACAAGAAGGTTCACCCTATGCAAATCGGCTGTTTCCCCGTCCAGGATTAAAGGTCCCCAGCCTGTATAATCAGAAGCAGCTTCAAGGGCAGGCCGTGGATCATTATGTTTCTCAGCAAAATACTGAGCCACCTCCGGCTGAACTTTGTGGCGGCCGCATTCCTGATGAGATACAGATTCACGTGAAAGAAATAATTCATCGTCCATAGATAATTGCTGTTGTGTAAGTTCCGCCTCTTTACGAGCGCTTTTTAATGCTTTCGGTGCTCTACCAAATTTCACTTTGACCCTCTCCTTTTTCTACCAAATTTTTAACCGTATATTGGTAAACTTTAGTTAAAAGATATTAAGCAGAATCATCAACACTGTTCTGTTCTAATTGGCTTATCCAAGCATTTAGGGTTTCTGGTCGGAAAAATATTTTCTTTCCAATTCTGAAATGCGGAATTTCCTTATTTCTAACCAAGGAATAAATGGTTTCTTTATGAACCCTCAGTAAACTAGCAGCTTCCTGAGGGCTTAATGGTTTGTTGCTCATAATGAAATCCTCCTAAGCACTGTTTGTTTCTAAATCAGAAACGTTTTCAGCAAAAAAATCTGTGATTTTGCATTTTAAATGTTGCGCTAAGGTCGGCAATTGATCTGCTTTAAATGCATAAACACCCTGCTCATACTTTAAATAACTTGAGCCAGTTTTTAATCCTAGCTTTATTGCTAGATCTCGCTGAGAAATTTTTAATTCGATTCGTCTATTCTTGATAAAAACTAAATCGAGTTTCTGCATATCTTTCGCTCCTTTCGTTTCTGTTTCAGAAACTTTGTAACCACATAATACAGTTCTAAAACAGAAATGTCAACAAGTTTTGTTTACGATTTAGAAACTTTTTTTATTTCCATAACGGAAACATGTTATCATTTGTCTTACTTAGAAAGTGGTGAAAACAATGAATATAGGTGATCGGATAGTTTTATTAAGAGAAAGAAAAGGTTGGTCCCAAAGGGAATTAGCCCGCCGTGTAGACCTAAATTATGCTGTTATGAACCGTATAGAAAAAGGCACTCGACCTATTACTGATTCAGAAATAATCAAGTTAGCTGAGGTCTTGGATGTCACAACAGACTATCTGTTAAAGGGAAATTCAAACGACTCTCAAATAGATGAACTTTTAAATGATCCTGAAACCCTAATTGCTGGTCGTGATGGAAAAATTACTAAAGAACAAGCAAAAGAACTTTTGGATTATCTTTTGAAAAAAGGGTTCGATGAACAGTAGCAGCTATTCTTTATTCTTAATTCTTTAATTCTTCTTCTGGTAAAACATTTGTTAAACATTTGTTTAATAAAAAGAAACCTAAGTGTTAAATAAAACTTTTTGCACTCCCTGAAAACATAGATATATCAAGGGTTTATCATGGGTGCATGCTGTAAAACAAACTGTTTAACATTCATTAAGTTAAACGAAAGATAAAGAAAAGTTAAATCATCAAAGAGTGTATTCATATTGAGGGGGACAATTACTTGCAGCTTTACAAAAAAAGAATCTTATTACTTTTATTGTTTATGATGAGTTTATACTTAACTGCTTGCAGCTCTTCTGATTCGTCAAACGAGGCAAACAATAAAGAGGACACAGCGAGCGAAAATCAGGAAGATACATATCAAACAGGAAACAACCGTTCTTTAACTGAACCCGGTCAAAAGTACAAAGAAGATACCGGGGAGATTGTTGAATTAAATAAAATAACGAATCCAGATAAACATATTGATATTTCACCTCTTAAAGTGACAATAGACGATATAAAAGTGTTAACTCGCACAAATATTCCTAGCGACACTCTGCAGATGTATGAACTGAAAGTCGCCAAACAGCTTGATGAACCTTTAAGTTACATTCAAATAACTGTTACAGCTGAAAATACAGGAGATGCGCTTGTAAAATGGAAAGGGATTTCTATGGTCATCCCAAACACAAAGGAACAAATAGAAGTAGATAAAAATAACCTTATGGAGAATGGACCACATGATATCTACGGGAACGCTAAAGATGAGTACACAATAGGAGTTATATATGACGGGGATCCAGAAGAGATAAATTCTTTGACTCTTGTTCTGGGAGATACTTATGATAGCGAATCATATAAAACTATAACAAACGAAAAGACTATTAAATTAGATATAAACTAAATTTAGTATTTAAGCTCTTTAGGGAGCTTTTCTTTTCAACACAAAACCGAACATAGGTTTGCGTTACGTTAGTAGGAGGCTTTATCTTGTATCAATTATCACTTCTTGAAGATCGAATCAAGACAATATATACAGGTATTGGAATTGCTGATCCGGGTACATGGGACTTGGAACTAATTGCAGATAGGTTAAAAATAATAGTCCATTACAAAAACCGTTCATCTGTAGCAGTAAAACTGCTGGGAATGGCTTGTATTATTCTTGATTCGCGATTATCTAAAAAAAAGCAGTGGGAAGACTTTTCCCATGAACTGTGCCATCACATAAATCATGTAGGTGTTCAATACAAATTACCCCCACTCTTTAGAGAATTACAGGAGAATCAAGCAAATGCATTTATGTATCACTTTGCTGTACCTAGCTTTATGCTGAAAAACATCAAATTACCGGCAACCAAGCGGGAATCTATAAGTCTCATATCTGATCTTTTTCAGGTTACACATCCTTTTGCGGAAAAAAGATTGGATATGTACTTCCGTAAGTTATTCAGCTTTAAGTACCAATCATTCATGATTCAAAAGAATAAAGAAAGGGAGAAAATTTTATATGCCAACAATTGAAAAAAGAGGCGAAAAGTCATTTCGATTAGTTGTTGATATCGGTACGAAGAGCAAGCGAAAAAGAAAGGTCAAAACAATTAGAATAGAGGATCCAGCTTTATTAAAAACCACTAAAAAACTGCGCAATTACCTGGAGAGTGAATGGTATAAATTCAAAACAGAAGTTGAAGCCGGCGCTTATATCACACCACACAAACGAACATTCAATATGTTCATAGAGGACTGGGAGAAAAAATATGCCCTGGATCATCTCGATGATAAAACTCGTGAAACTTATGAATATATTATGGGGAAAGAAATACAGCCCTATTTTGGAGACATGTACTTAGACGAGATTCAGCCTATTCACATATTAAATTTCCTAGAAGAATACCAAAGGGAAAATGATGTCTCAACGTCAAGCATTCATGCAAGATATCGAATCATTAGAGATATCTTAGGAAGAGCAGCTGAGTGGAAAATTATAAAAGAAAACCCTGCAGAAAACGTAAAGCGGCCAAAACAAAAATACAATGAATATGAAATTTATACTGAAGAAGAAATAAAGGAAATTTTTATGCTATTAGATGAACACGCTCCATTGAGGAACAGAGTTATGATTAAATTTGCTTTTACTGGAGGATTTCGTAGAGGTGAACTATTAGCAATCGATGAAACAGATTTATTTTTTGATACTAATGAAGTCAGAATTGATGAGTCTTTACAATATACAAAGAAGAAAGGTTATCGGTTTAAAGATCCTAAAAGTAACTCTTTCCGAAAAGTTACGATGCCGCCTGATATTATGCAAGAAGCAGCTATTTTGCTACGAGAGATCAAGAAGAATAAATTACTGTTGGGTGAACTGTGGAGAGGAACAGATAAGCTTTTGTTATTTGGTGGGGATATGGGGCAACCCCAGTATCCAACCTCACCTAATACTTGGTGGCAGAGATTCACTAAGAGACACAATATCAAGCCAGGACGTCTTCATGATATGAGACACTCACACGCAACGATGTTAATAAATCAAATTGGGAAAGTACCTGGATTAAACATTAAAGCTATTTCTCAGAGGCTTGGCCATGCTAACGTCCAAACCACTTTGAATATTTACACTCACGCTAACCGTGAATCAGATATTTTAGTTGCTGATGCAATCAATAATATATTAAAAACGGGGACATTTTAGAGAAATTCTCTAATTTGCCACCCGTATGACACCCAACTATTTTAGACAAAAAAAATAACAGTTCCATATTTCGCGGAAACTGCATAAGATCAACGTATTTTAAATAAGCTTCCAAGCGGGCTCGAACCGCTGACCTCTTCCTTACCATGGAAGTGCTCTACCTGCTGAGCTATGGAAGCAATGGCTCCGCAGGTAGGATTCGAACCTACGACCGATCGGTTAACAGCCGATAGCTCTACCACTGAGCTACTGCGGAATAATATAAGCTTCATAAACAAACATGGTAGAAATAAAAAATCTGCTTGGCGGCGTCCTACTCTCACAGGGGGAAACCCCCGACTACCATCGGCGCTGAAGAGCTTAACTTCCGTGTTCGGTATGGGAACGGGTGTGACCTCTTCGCTATCGCCACCAAACAAATTGAGAGTGTTCTCTCAAAACTAGATAACAGGTGTGACATCATTCAAAATGTGGTTAAGTCCTCGATCGATTAGTATCTGTCAGCTCCATGTGTCGCCACACTTCCACCTCAGACCTATCAACCTGATCATCTTTCAGGGATCTTACTTCCTTGCGGAATGGGAAATCTCATCTTGAGGGGGGCTTCATGCTTAGATGCTTTCAGCACTTATCCCGTCCGCACATAGCTACCCAGCGATGCCCTTGGCAGAACAACTGGTACACCAGCGGTGCGTCCATCCCGGTCCTCTCGTACTAAGGACAGCTCCTCTCAAATTTCCTGCGCCCGCGACGGATAGGGACCGAACTGTCTCACGACGTTCTGAACCCAGCTCGCGTACCGCTTTAATGGGCGAACAGCCCAACCCTTGGGACCGACTACAGCCCCAGGATGCGATGAGCCGACATCGAGGTGCCAAACCTCCCCGTCGATGTGGACTCTTGGGGGAGATAAGCCTGTTATCCCCGGGGTAGCTTTTATCCGTTGAGCGATGGCCCTTCCATGCGGAACCACCGGATCACTAAGCCCGACTTTCGTCCCTGCTCGACTTGTAGGTCTCGCAGTCAAGCTCCCTTGTGCCTTTACACTCTGCGAATGATTTCCAACCATTCTGAGGGAACCTTTGGGCGCCTCCGTTACCTTTTAGGAGGCGACCGCCCCAGTCAAACTGCCCACCTGACACTGTCTCCCCGCCCGATAAGGGCGGCGGGTTAGAAGGTCAATACAGCCAGGGTAGTATCCCACCGATGCCTCCACCGAAGCTGGCGCTCCGGTTTCCAAGGCTCCTACCTATCCTGTACAAGCTGTACCAACATTCAATATCAGGCTGCAGTAAAGCTCCACGGGGTCTTTCCGTCCTGTCGCGGGTAACCTGCATCTTCACAGGTACTATAATTTCACCGAGTCTCTCGTTGAGACAGTGCCCAGATCGTTGCGCCTTTCGTGCGGGTCGGAACTTACCCGACAAGGAATTTCGCTACCTTAGGACCGTTATAGTTACGGCCGCCGTTTACTGGGGCTTCAATTCGCACCTTCGCTTACGCTAAGCGCTCCTCTTAACCTTCCAGCACCGGGCAGGCGTCAGCCCCTATACTTCGCCTTACGGCTTCGCAGAGACCTGTGTTTTTGCTAAACAGTCGCCTGGGCCTATTCACTGCGGCTCTCTCGGGCTTGCACCCTAACAGAGCACCCCTTCTCCCGAAGTTACGGGGTCATTTTGCCGAGTTCCTTAACGAGAGTTCTCTCGATCACCTTAGGATTCTCTCCTCGCCTACCTGTGTCGGTTTGCGGTACGGGCACCTCTCACCTCGCTAGAGGCTTTTCTTGGCAGTGTGGAATCAGGAACTTCGCTACTAAATTTCGCTCGCCATCACAGCTCAGCCTTATGGGAAACGGATTTGCCTATTTCCCAGCCTAACTGCTTGGACGCGGATATCCAATACCGCGCTTACCCTATCCTCCTGCGTCCCCCCATTGCTCAAATGGTGAGGAGGTGGTACAGGAATATCAACCTGTTGTCCATCGCCTACGCCTTTCGGCCTCGGCTTAGGTCCCGACTAACCCTGAGCGGACGAGCCTTCCTCAGGAAACCTTAGGCATTCGGTGGAGGGGATTCTCACCCCTCTTTCGCTACTCATACCGGCATTCTCACTTCTAAGCGCTCCACCAGTCCTTCCGGTCTGGCTTCACAGCCCTTAGAACGCTCTCCTACCACTGTTCGAAGAACAGTCCGCAGCTTCGGTGATACGTTTAGCCCCGGTACATTTTCGGCGCAGAGTCACTCGACCAGTGAGCTATTACGCACTCTTTAAATGGTGGCTGCTTCTAAGCCAACATCCTGGTTGTCTAAGCAACTCCACATCCTTTTCCACTTAACGTATACTTTGGGACCTTAGCTGGCGGTCTGGGCTGTTTCCCTTTCGACTACGGATCTTATCACTCGCAGTCTGACTCCCAAGGATAAGTCATTGGCATTCGGAGTTTGACTGAATTCGGTAACCCGGTAGGGGCCCCTAGTCCAATCAGTGCTCTACCTCCAAGACTCTTACCTTGAGGCTAGCCCTAAAGCTATTTCGGAGAGAACCAGCTATCTCCAGGTTCGATTGGCATTTCACCCCTACCCACACCTCATCCCCGCACTTTTCAACGTGCGTGGGTTCGGGCCTCCATTCAGTGTTACCTGAACTTCACCCTGGACATGGGTAGATCACCTGGTTTCGGGTCTACGACCACGTACTCATGCGCCCTATTCAGACTCGCTTTCGCTGCGGCTCCGCATCTTCTGCTTAACCTTGCACGGGATCGTAACTCGCCGGTTCATTCTACAAAAGGCACGCCATCACCCGTTAACGGGCTCTGACTACTTGTAGGCACACGGTTTCAGGATCTCTTTCACTCCCCTTCCGGGGTGCTTTTCACCTTTCCCTCACGGTACTGGTTCACTATCGGTCACTAGGGAGTATTTAGCCTTGGGAGATGGTCCTCCCGGATTCCGACGGAATTTCACGTGTTCCGCCGTACTCAGGATCCACTCAGGAGAGAACGAAGTTTTGACTACAGGGCTGTTACCTTCTATGGCGGGCCTTTCCAGACCTCTTCATCTACCTCGTTCTTTTGTAACTCCGTACAGAGTGTCCTACAACCCCAAGAGGCAAGCCTCTTGGTTTGGGCTAATCCCGTTTCGCTCGCCGCTACTCAGGGAATCGCATTTGCTTTCTCTTCCTCCGGGTACTTAGATGTTTCAGTTCCCCGGGTCTGCCTTCTCATATCCTATGAATTCAGATATGGATACCACTCCATTACGAGTGGTGGGTTTCCCCATTCGGAAATCTCCGGATCAAAGCTTGCTTACAGCTCCCCGAAGCATATCGGTGTTCGTCCCGTCCTTCATCGGCTCCTAGTGCCAAGGCATCCACCGTGCGCCCTTTCTAACTTAACCGTTAAAAAGAATCACTATGTGATATCTTGTCTTACTAATTGAATGTGATGTCTACTGTTATCTAGTTTTCAAAGAACACGTTTCGAAGGAATGATCCTTCAAAACTAAACAAGACAGGGAACGTTCTGTTTATAAGACCCAAGGTCTTATATTCCATAAATATCCTTAGAAAGGAGGTGATCCAGCCGCACCTTCCGATACGGCTACCTTGTTACGACTTCACCCCAATCATCTGTCCCACCTTCGGCGGCTGGCTCCTAAAAGGTTACCTCACCGACTTCGGGTGTTACAAACTCTCGTGGTGTGACGGGCGGTGTGTACAAGGCCCGGGAACGTATTCACCGCGGCATGCTGATCCGCGATTACTAGCGATTCCAGCTTCACGCAGTCGAGTTGCAGACTGCGATCCGAACTGAGAACAGATTTGTGGGATTGGCTTAACCTCGCGGTTTCGCTGCCCTTTGTTCTGTCCATTGTAGCACGTGTGTAGCCCAGGTCATAAGGGGCATGATGATTTGACGTCATCCCCACCTTCCTCCGGTTTGTCACCGGCAGTCACCTTAGAGTGCCCAACTGAATGCTGGCAACTAAGATCAAGGGTTGCGCTCGTTGCGGGACTTAACCCAACATCTCACGACACGAGCTGACGACAACCATGCACCACCTGTCACTCTGCCCCCGAAGGGGACGTCCTATCTCTAGGATTGTCAGAGGATGTCAAGACCTGGTAAGGTTCTTCGCGTTGCTTCGAATTAAACCACATGCTCCACCGCTTGTGCGGGCCCCCGTCAATTCCTTTGAGTTTCAGTCTTGCGACCGTACTCCCCAGGCGGAGTGCTTAATGCGTTAGCTGCAGCACTAAGGGGCGGAAACCCCCTAACACTTAGCACTCATCGTTTACGGCGTGGACTACCAGGGTATCTAATCCTGTTCGCTCCCCACGCTTTCGCTCCTCAGCGTCAGTTACAGACCAGAGAGTCGCCTTCGCCACTGGTGTTCCTCCACATCTCTACGCATTTCACCGCTACACGTGGAATTCCACTCTCCTCTTCTGCACTCAAGTTCCCCAGTTTCCAATGACCCTCCCCGGTTGAGCCGGGGGCTTTCACATCAGACTTAAGAAACCGCCTGCGAGCCCTTTACGCCCAATAATTCCGGACAACGCTTGCCACCTACGTATTACCGCGGCTGCTGGCACGTAGTTAGCCGTGGCTTTCTGGTTAGGTACCGTCAAGGTACCGCCCTATTCGAACGGTACTTGTTCTTCCCTAACAACAGAGCTTTACGATCCGAAAACCTTCATCACTCACGCGGCGTTGCTCCGTCAGACTTTCGTCCATTGCGGAAGATTCCCTACTGCTGCCTCCCGTAGGAGTCTGGGCCGTGTCTCAGTCCCAGTGTGGCCGATCACCCTCTCAGGTCGGCTACGCATCGTTGCCTTGGTGAGCCATTACCTCACCAACTAGCTAATGCGCCGCGGGTCCATCTGTAAGTGGTAGCCGAAGCCACCTTTTATGTTTGAACCATGCGGTTCAAACAAGCATCCGGTATTAGCCCCGGTTTCCCGGAGTTATCCCAGTCTTACAGGCAGGTTACCCACGTGTTACTCACCCGTCCGCCGCTAACATCAGGGAGCAAGCTCCCATCTGTCCGCTCGACTTGCATGTATTAGGCACGCCGCCAGCGTTCGTCCTGAGCCAGGATCAAACTCTCCGATAAAGTAGTTTGACTGACTACGCACATCGCTGTGCGATTTTATAAAACATGAATTAACAGGTACGTTTTGTCTTGTTTAGTTTTCAAAGATCATTACTGCCGCTTAACGAAGCAGCTTTATTACTATAACATTCAGCTTCTTTTAAGTCAACAACTTTTTTCAAAGTATTTAATGAAGCTTTTAGTTGACGTCGGCTGTTTATCAGCGACGAATAATAATATATCACGGATATTATCAATAGGTCAACACCTAATTTAAGCTGAATGTAAAGCGACATTTTATCGGTTATATTCAATTGGCCATGCTCATAAAATGTAAAAACAAGAATGATGGACAAGATAAGGAGGACTCATCAGTGAATCACTTCTATGTGTGGCACATTAAACGAGTGAAACAATTTATTATTATACTTATCGCCGCATTTGCAGCAGCCAGCTTTTTTTACATTCAAAGAACTGTCCCGCTTCCCGTGTTTTCAACTGACACCGGACCTAAAGCCATTTATAAAGGAGAAACAGATTCAAAAGACATCGCACTTACGTTTGATATCAGCTGGGGGGATGAGAAAGCAGAACCCATTCTTGACACCTTGAAAGCGAACGGGATTAAAAATGCGACATTTTTCCTTTCCGCTTCTTGGGCCGAACGCCACCCTGACACAGTGGCACGTATAGTGAAGGATGGCCATCAAATTGGGAGCATGGGGTACGCCTATAAAAACTATGCCAATTTAGAAAGCAGCGAAATAAAAAAAGACATTAACCGTGCACAAACTGCCTTTGAAAAGTTAGGGATCAAAAACATACAGCTATTAAGACCCCCTACCGGACAATTCAATAAGAATGTTCTAACGGTCGCAAAGCAATACAATTATACAGTTGTTCATTACAGTGTGAACTCTCAAGATTGGACAAATCCCGGAGTTGAAAAAATCATCGACAATGTGACCAAGCAAGTTTCCGGAGGAGACATTATTCTTTTACACGCCTCCGACTCGGCAAAACAAACAGAAGAAGCGTTGCCCGATATCATCCACCATCTTAAAGAAAAAGGATTAAAAAATGTAACCGTAGGTGATCTCATCGCAAATTCAGATGCCAAATCCGCAGAGGTAAAGTAATTACTTTGCTGCAAACTTCGGCAGCATCAGCAATTGGAAAGCATTACACGCCATTAACGGGAAAAGCATTAAATAAAGCCAGTCCTCATCATTTACTCTTAGCGCAGGGAACCATTCTAATGCGGTAATCACAACCATTAAAAACAACGATGACACAAACGTTTTCTTAGAGGACTGCTTTTGCTTTATATAAGCTGTAATCACTCCAAATATCAATAAAAACACCGGTAACCACGCATAGCCAGCCAGCGACTCTCCGCTCTCTCCAAAAAATAAAAAACGCACGTACATTAAATCAAAAGCAACAAACAGGATGAAAAACAGCTGAAGCAAATTCCACAAAGACGAGGACCTTAATATCTCAAGCGCAAACCGGTGAACTGTTAAAAACACGAAAAAACCCATTTGGCTGATCACACTGAAAATCATGCCTACACCGATAAACCAAAATAAAACAGAGAAAATCTGTCCCGCTTCAAAAGCAAGAAACAGTCCCTTATATTCTCCCCATTTTAAAGCAAAACCCACAATACTCGTGATAACCGCTCCGACAGCTAAAATAGAAAAGAAAAAACGAACCAAACCACGGCTTTTCATTTCTTTATTCATCCCCTCAAAAATCGCAAACCGCGATATTTTGTTATGTATAATTCCAAACAGATGAATCATATTAAAAGTAAGACAAGTATGTGAAAGGAGCTTAAGCATGTCAAAAGCCAAAATGCTATTGATGAGCTGTTTTTTGTTATTATCTGTAACAGCTTGCGCTCCAAAAGACCAAGCAGCGGATATGGACTATGATCAGACCAAAAAAATGGTTGTTGATATATTAAAAACTGATGATGGAAAGAAAGCAATTAAGGAATTATTAAACGATGATGCGATGAATGAAGCGCTGGTGATTGACCAAGATGCGATTAAAGGAACAATAGAAAAAACACTTACCTCTAAAAAAGGTGAAGAATTCTGGAAAAACATCTTTGAAGACACTGATTTTGCTCAAGGCTTTGCCAAAACTCTTCAGACAGAGCATGAAAAAGTGATTAAAAAACTGATGAAGGATCCGGATTACCAGAAGATGCTGATGGGCGTTATGCAGGATCCGGGCATGAATAAAAAGTACAGCGAACTGGCAAAAAGCCAAGAATTCCGCAGTTATTTAGAAGAGGTTATTAACGAAACACTTTCTAGTCCGCTTTACAAAAAACAGTTCGAAGATGAGCTAAAAAAAGCAGCAAAAGATACTGCCAAAGAAAGTGAATAAAGGGAAAGCCGGGATCTAGAATCCCGGTTCACCTTTTTTATACTTGCACTGACATTTTTGCAACTATTTTTTTTGCAATGTCCTGATAAATTTCTCCGATTGGATGATTTTCATCATAAACAGACGGCGCAAATTGGTCCTGATCCCAATCAGGCTGTTTCAACGGGATTCTGCCGAGCAAAGGCACGTTTAGTTCCTCAGCTAGTTTATCTCCCCCGCCTTTTCCAAAGACATATTCTCTTTCCCCTGTCTTTGCACTTTCATAATAAGCCATGTTTTCTATGACACCAACGACCTCATGATCGGTTTTAATTGCCATAGAACCCGCTCTCGCTGCGACAAAAGCAGCTGTTGGATGCGGTGTCGATACAATGACTTCTTTGCAGCTCGGAAGCATAGTATGTACATCGAGAGCAACGTCCCCCGTCCCAGGCGGAAGATCAAGAACGATATAGTCTACTTCTCCCCACTCTACTTCGTGGAAAAAGTTGTTTAGCATTTTGCCAAGCATTGGCCCCCTCCATACGACCGGAGCATTTTCTTCTACGAAGAAGCCCATTGACATCACCTTTACCCCAAAGCGTTCAACAGGAAGCAGTTTCTCTCCTTCAACAGTAGGACGCACAGTGATACCCATCATATCCGGCACACTGAAGCCATAAATATCCGCATCAATTAAACCGACCTTTTTCCCAAGTCGAGCCAGAGAAATAGCAAGGTTTACTGACACAGTTGATTTGCCTACGCCGCCTTTTCCGCTTGCTACAGCAAGAAAGACTGGTGGGTTATCCATATTTAACAATGTTTTTTTCTCAGCTGACGGCGCCCGGAATTTTGCAACCGTTTCTTCAGGCAGCTCTTCAAATCGAAGGCCGACCGTCTCAGCGCCTGCCCCTTTTAAGACGTTTACGATCTCTTGCTGAATCTGCATTTGTTCTGCAGTTCCGGTTTTGGCAAGAGCGACTTTTACACTGACATGCTGTTTTTCAGGCTTTATTTTAATTTCCTTAACGGCATCCAATTCTCCCAGAGGTCTTTGAAGAAAAGGTTCGCGCATTTCACCGACTAGTTTTCTTACTTCATCTTCTCTTATCATCGAACCTCACCCTTTTGTGTATTCGTTTACAAGCATTATTATATCATACATAAATGGCGGGTGTCTTATGCTTAGAACCATAAGAAAACCCTCTTTACTCCGGAGGGTCTCCTTTTTCTGTGAAATATCGCAAAATGCCTTTATATATGGAAGATGCCACCTTGTCCTGGTATTTCGACTTCCCGAGCAGCCTTGCTTCATTTGGATTGGATAAAAATCCAACTTCTACAAGCGCCCCCGGTTTGGTGACGTTTTGCATTAAGTAGATACCATGAATCCGCTTTGCTTTCCGGGTTGTGTTTTCCAGGTTTCTTCTCAACTCATCCTGAATGTATTTCGCGACTTTCTCATTTTCCGCATATTTTCCGAAATAAAAGCTTTGGGCTCCGCTCCATTTTTGTGACGGAATCGCATTGAGATGAATGCTGATATAAAGTTCAGCCTCTGAATGGTTTATTAATTTAACTCGCTGCCTTAAGTCTTCTGCTTTTCGTCTGCTGTAGCCCTTCGTTCCTTCTGGAGCGAGATCGGTATCACTTTCTCTGGTCATGATGACAAGCGCTCCTTGTTCCTGAAGGTAATCCCTGACTCTAAAGGCCACTTCCAGGGTTACATCCTTCTCTAACAGCTTTCCGCCGACTGCTCCGCCGTCAGGCCCGCCATGACCTGGATCCAGATAAATAATTTTCCCGCTCAAGGGCAGACTCCATGGCTTCCAAGAATCGTTATTGCTGAACTGATACTTGAATAGAAATAGTAATACGATAAAGCCTAGCAAAAAACCAAGCCATTTAAGCTTTTTCCTCATCCCTTCCCCTCCCGCTTGTCCGTTACTACATAACTATGGGACAGGGCCGGGAAATATGATTAACGCATGCGAAGCTTACACTGTTTTTCTCTTTGGACAAACCCCTCTGTCCACCAGTCTTTAATGAACTTGCGTGCTGCTTCATAAACCGTATTTTTATCAAATGTTGTGTATTGCTCGTGTGTCCAATTATAGAGATAATCAAAAAACTCCATACGAAGCTCTTCTTCTTCTCTTGCAGAGCGAGCACTGATGCTCTGCATGGATTCTCCGTAATAGCCGAATATCCCAAAACGCCCGCCTAACAAATAAGCTTCTATCGCAAAATCAATACAGCCTTCGGTAATAATATCTCTTTCATCATGAAAAAATGGAAATAATGGTTCCAAACAGTCCTTAACAGACTGGATAATTTGTCTCAGAGAGAGTTCTTTGAGCAAGTTCTTTTCTAATTCAAAATCCTTTTGGCGTTTCACATCCATAAAAGACAGTACTTCTGCCATATAAATTCACTCTCCTTTTACCGGTTATTTTGAGGATTGGATAGTGAAACAATGCCCGAATTCGATTGGAAATTCGCCCAAATGAAGGTGCCGAATCGATAAAAAGAAGAGGATGTAGCAGCTTTCCACGAGGTCGGAACAAATGTTCTGTTAGTGATTATTAAAAAAACAGCCCCTTTAATAGGTCGCTGCTTTTCATACTTTCACGCTTCTTGTTGCAGAATATGTATGAATATATTGGTCCAATACAAACCCGCCTTTATCTTCGTAAAATCCAGTGACGATAAAACCGGCATCAATCTGGCCCTTGATTTGGTCTTCTAAGGAATGGCCGAATTCCAGAGCCTCATTTTTTTCAATCAGTTTTTTCACTTTATGCTTTGGAAGATCTTCTGAGTCGGCATATGGAATGGAGTGTTTTACTTTTAAAATCCCTTGCTGTTCTAATTCTACATCAAACAGAAATACGACTGGATTTACAAAGCCTGAGATTAGAACACCGTTTCTTTTCAGCACACGGTGCGCTTCCTTCCAGACTGGGAGGACGTTCTCAACAAAAACATTGGCAACAGGATGTACAATGACATCAAATGATTCATCCTTAAATTGACTGAGGTCGTCCATGCTTCCTTTGACAGTATGTATCTTGAGATCATCGCGCTCAGCAACCATTCTATCCTGATCCAGCTGTTTTTCCGAGTTATCTAATACAGTGACATCCGCTCCTGCAGCTGCCAAAATCGGGCCTTGCTGGCCGCCACCTGATGCTAAACAGAGTACTTTCAGCCCGTTGACAGGGGGAAACCAATCCCTCGGTACATCTTTCATTGGTGTTACCCTTATATCCCAATTGCCTGTTTTCGCTTGTTCGATGACATGCTGCTCAACAGCAACAGTCCATTCATTGCCTGTTTCTACTTTTTGATCCCAGGCTTTGCTATTATGGTCTACTAACGCATTCATGAATCGTTCTCCTTACTTTAATGTATAGAGTATAACAAATATTTCTAGATTGTTATCGCTTTCCCTTTGTATATTTAGAAAAAAGTTCATAAAAACGCAAAAAAATCACAAAGGAGATATGTGATTTACGTCATCAGATTTACACTTATTTCGTCAAATGGTGTCATTAGCAAAAAGCTAGTGTTCCTCCGGGCTATGATACAGTGGAAGAATCAGCAGGGAGATTTAACAGGTTGAGACCAGTGGTTAGAATGAGCTGGACTGACGACATAACCATTAAGAACTTTGACCAGATTCCAAACGTAGTAATGACATGAAAGCTATCATGATTATTACAGTGAGACCGTTTATAAGCAAGCATTTTGCTTAGTCCGTCAAGCGTTCATTTAGTTATCTTACTGTATGCGGAGGTATGAGCATTTTATTAATATAAAAAAGCTCCCAACACAAGGTCGAGAGCTTTGAAAACGTAAAATTAACGTTTTGAGAACTGAGGTGCACGACGAGCGCCTTTAAGACCGTATTTTTTACGTTCTTTCATACGAGCGTCACGAGTCAGAAGACCTGCACGTTTAAGAGTTGTACGGTATTCTGGATCTGCTTCAAGCAAAGCACGAGCGATACCGTGACGGATTGCTCCAGCTTGACCAGATAAGCCGCCTCCATGTACGTTTACTAAAACATCATAAGTGCCAGCTGTTTCAGTCAAAGTTAATGGTTGTTTGATATCTTCGATTAGAGCTGCAGATGGGATGTGTTCGCTGATTTCACGATTATTAACGACGATACGACCTTCTCCTGGAACTAAACGCACACGCGCTACAGAGCTTTTACGACGGCCAGTACCGTAATATTGAACCTGTGCCAAATTGGTAACCTCCTTTTTAATTAACCGCGAAGTTCGTAAACTTCAGGTTTTTGTGCTTCGTGTGGATGCTCAGAACCACGGTATACGTTCAATTTTTTGAACATTTGACGACCTAGAGAACCTTTTGGAAGCATGCCTTTGATAGCAAGCTCAAGCATTTTCTCAGGGTAGTTTGTACGCATTTCAAGAGCAGTTCTTGATTTTAATCCGCCTGGATGTTGAGTGTGACGGTAGTAGATTTTGTCAGTTAACTTTTTACCAGTTAACTCGATTTTTTCAGCGTTGATGATGATCACATGATCTCCAGTATCAACGTGTGGTGTGTAAGTTGGTTTGTGTTTTCCGCGAAGGATAGCTGCAACTTCTGAAGAAAGACGACCTAAAGTCTTGCCAGCAGCATCAACAACTAACCACTTGCGTTCAATAGTACTTGCGTTAGCCATAGGTGTTGTACGCATTGAATTTCCCTCCTAAATGATCTGTCATTTTCAATAAACTTCGATTACGTTCTATTTCACAACACAATAAGTTCCGGGGCTTATCGTGGGGTTGAAATACATACCATATGATATCTTATAACTTTATGCAGACTCTGTCAAGAAAATATTATACACCTGGTTTAGTTGTCATAGTAAACGTTCCATAAATATAGCCCATGCCCCGGTGCTGTACGCCCTGCTGCTTCGCGATCCTTCGCTGCCAGCATGGATTTCACATCATCGGGAGAAATTTTTCCAATACCTGCATCAAGCAAAGTACCCACAATAATTCTGACCATATTATATAAGAAACCGCTGCCTGTGATCCGCATTTGCAGGCCGTCATCCGTCTCAGTCCAATCAAGTTCGTAAATCGTTCTTACCTTGTCCTGCACTTCTGTTTTAACCGCGCAAAAGCTCGTAAAATCATGTGTCCCTATAAGATGCTTTGCCGCTTCTCTCATGTTCTGCACATTAAGGTGATATGAAAAATGGTAAGCGTAATGCCGTTTAAATACGTCCGGGTGTTTCTCCGTGTATACAAAATAGCGATATTCTTTTTTGACTGCGCTAAATCGTGCATGGAACCCATCATCCGCAATTTCTGCCTGTTTGACTGCGATATCGTCCGGAAGCAGTGCATTTAAAGCATACGGCCATCTCTCCGCCGGGATAGACAGCGGAGTATCAAAATGAATCACCTGTCCGGCTGCGTGAACCCCGCTATCTGTTCTTCCTGACGAAACGACCGGAATTCTGTCTTTCGACTTATGCAGGACAGCCAAAGCCTTCTCAAGTTCATTCTGAACCGTTCTTTTTCCCGGCTGCACCTGATATCCATTAAACAAATGTCCGTCATAAGAAATCGTGCATTTCAGTCTCATACAGCACCTCTATGTCCTTAAGAAAAATAACAAAGCAGCCAAAATCATCAAGCTCACAATGACAGAAGTGTCTTTTCCTGTCCATACAAGCTTTCTGTATTTCGTACGTCCCTCTCCGCCTTGATATCCCCTGGCTTCCATTGCCACAGCAAGCTCTTCGGCGCGTTTGAATGCACTGACGAAGAGAGGGACAAGAAGCGGGACAATAGCCTTCACTCTGTCTTTGACAGGTCCGCTTGTAAAATCAACGCCTCGCGCCATCTGAGCCTTCATGATCTTATCTGTCTCCTCCATCAAGGTCGGAATAAACCGCAAAGAAATTGACATCATAAGAGCAAGCTCGTGAACAGGAAGCTTTATTTTTTTCAATGGATTCAGCAGCTGCTCCATTCCATCGGTAATCTCAATCGGTGTTGTCGTCAGCGTTAATAAGGTTGTAATTAAAATCAAATAGACGAATCTAAGAGAAATGAATATCCCTTGGACCAAACCGCCCTCATAGACTTTGAAAACACCTAATTGAAAAATAACCGGTCCTTCATGTGTCATTAAAATGTGAAGAAGGAACGTAAAGAGGACAATCCAGATGATTGGCTTTAGCCCTTTCATTAAAAAAGAGAAAGGAACTCTTGTTAAAGAAACGACGCCTACAGTAAATAATCCAAGAAGCGCATATGTCTGTACATTATTGGCTAGAAATACGATGCAGACAAATAAAAAGATCGTAATGAGTTTTGTTCTGGGATCAAGCCGATGTACAAGTGAAGAGCCCGGTACATACTTGCCGATAATCATGCTGTCCATCATAAGGTCTTCTCCCCCTGAAAAAGAGCACGGATTTCAGCAGCCGCATCTTCAATTGTGAGCATAGGCTCTTTAAATCTGACGCCAAGTGCAGCTTCCAGCTGTCTTTGAAATTTTATCGTTTCCGGAAGATCCAGCCCCCAGCCAGCCATCTCTTCACCTTTTAAAAACAAATCACGCGGACTGCCTGATGCTTGTATCGTTCCTTTATGCATAACGATCATTTCATCAGCGTATTCAGCCGCATCCTCCATGCTGTGTGTCACAAGGATCGTCGTCAGGTTTCCCCGTTGATGAAGCTCATAAAACATGTCCATAATCTCTTTTCGCCCTCTTGGGTCCAATCCTGCAGTCGGTTCATCAAGAACAAGCACTTCAGGGTCCATTGCAAGTACGCCGGCAATTGCAACTCTGCGCATTTGCCCCCCGCTTAATTCAAAAGGCGACCTGTCCAAAAGCTCTTCTGATAAACCTACAAGCTTCAGCATCTCTCTCGCTTTTTGTTCAGCATCTTCTTTTTTCACACCAAAGTTCATCGGTCCGAATGAAATATCTTTGAGAACTGTCTCTTCGAATAATTGATGCTCAGGAAATTGGAAAACGATTCCGACTTTTTTACGAAAGGGTTTTCAGCTCTTTATTCTTTTTCCCCTGCCTGAATGACTGTGCTGCCTAGTGATATCTGTCCCTTCGTCGGCTTCAGAAGACCATTCAGGTGCTGAAGAAGAGTGGACTTGCCAGAGCCTGTATGCCCAATAACGGCTACGTAGCTGCCTTCTTTAATCGATGCATTGATATCATACAGTGCAAAGGCGCTCAAACGGCGTCTTCATCTGATAACGATGTTCTACATCTTTGATTGTAATGTCCATAGCTCTTTCACCAGCCCTTCCTGAGTCAAATGATTTTCTTCCAAAGCCAGTCCATTTTCTCTTAAAAGCTGGCTAAGCTGGAATGAGAAGGGTAAATCAAGCCCAATTCGAACAAGTTCTTTATTCAATTTAAAAATCTCTTCAGGCAGCCCTTCGGCATATTTCTTACCGCCATTCATCACAATGATCCTGTCTGCTTTTGCTGCCTCATTCAGATCATGTGTGATGGAAATGACAGTCGCCATGCCTTGCTCCTTTAAATGTCTTACCGTTTCAAGCACTTCTTCTCGCCCAATCGGGTCAAGCATGGATGTTGCTTCATCTAAGATAATAATATCAGGACGTGCGGCAATAACACCCGCAATCGCAACTCTCTGCTTTTGGCCTCCGGAGAGATGGTGCGGCTCTTGATCGAGAAAATCTTGCATGTTCACCTGTTTTACTGCCCAGTCTACTCTCTCAATCATTTCTTCCCGCGGTACACCATTGTTTTCTAAACCAAAAGCCACATCATCGCGAACAGTCGTTCCGACAAATTGGTTATCCGGATTTTGAAAGACCATACCTATCTTTTTACGCACTTCCCAAACCGATTCCTCTGTCAATTGAATCCCGGCAACCTCGATGTCGCCTGATTCAGGAAGGATTAAACCATTCAATGCCCGGGCCAGTGTTGATTTCCCTGAACCGTTATGACCTACAATTGCAAGCCATTCACCCTCATACACCTGCAGGGAGACGCCGTCTAGTGCTCGTCTTTCTGCGTCTTTCCGATATCGAAAAACGATATCCTCTACCGATATCAACTGATTTTGATTCATGGAAAACCGGCCTCCTCTCAGCTAATGCTCTGCTTTTCTCTCTATATAAAAAGTTGCAGTATCTAAAAAAAGGGCATAGATCCAGTTAGAAACTGTCCCGCCCTTCTTTAGATACACAAAAATATGTGATTAAACCAATTCGATAATTGCCATTGGTGCTCCGTCACCACGGCGAGGACCAAGCTTCATAATACGTGTGTATCCACCTTGGCGCTCCTCGTAACGAGTTGCAATGTCAGAGAATAATTTTTGAAGTGCATCTTGGTTATTTTCTTCGTTAGCAACCTCGTTGCGGATGTATGCAGCAGCTTGACGGCGAGCGTGAAGATCACCGCGTTTGCCAAGCGTGATCATTTTTTCAACTACAGAGCGAAGTTCTTTCGCACGTGTTTCAGTTGTTTCGATTCTTTCGTTGATGATCAAATCAGTTGTAAGATCACGAAGCATAGCTTTACGCTGTGCACTCGTACGTCCTAGTTTTCTGTATGACATGTGATGTCCCCTCCTTTATTGAAATGCTGTTTCTGAATAATAAACACACGAAAATCCTAGTTCACAAGGGAAACTAGTCAATCGTCTTTGCGAAGTCCGAGTCCAAGTTCTTCTAGTTTCGCTTTCACTTCTTCAAGTGATTTGCGTCCTAGATTACGAACTTTCATCATATCTTCTTCCGTCTTGTTCGCAAGCTCTTGAACCGTGTTAATACCCGCACGCTTTAAGCAGTTGTAAGAGCGAACAGAAAGATCCAATTCTTCAATTGTCATTTCAAGAACTTTCTCTTTTTGATCTTCTTCTTTTTCAACCATGATTTCAGCATGCTGAGCTTCGTCAGTTAAACCAACGAATATATTAAGGTGTTCAGTTAAAATCTTTGAACCAAGCGCAATGGCTTCTTTCGGTCCAGTGCTTCCATCAGTCCAAACATCAAGTGTAAGTTTATCATAGTTTGCAACTTGGCCTACACGAGTGTTCTCTACCTGATAAGATACACGAGAAACTGGCGTATAGATAGAATCGATCGGAATCACGCCGATTGGCTGATCGTCTCTCTTGTTTGCGTCAGCAGGCGTATACCCACGTCCTCTTTGAGCAGTAAGGCGAACTCGGAAACTCGCATTCTCACCAAGAGTCGCGATATGAAGATCAGGATTTAAGATCTCTACATCACTATCGTGTGTAATATCAGCTGCCGTTACAGTTCCTTCACCCTGTACATCAATTTCTAGCGTCTTCTCTTCATCAGAGTAGATTTTCAATGCAAGCTTTTTAATGTGTAAGATAATCGTTGTAACATCTTCCACAACGCCTTCAATTGTCGAGAATTCGTGCAGTACACCATCTATCTGGATTGATGTTACAGCGGCACCAGGGAGTGAGGATAAGAGGATACGACGTAAGGAGTTACCCAGAGTTGTACCATATCCACGCTCAAGTGGCTCTACGACAAACTTACCAAATTTGGCATCGTCGCTGATTTCAACCGTTTCGATTTTTGGTTTTTCAATCTCGATCATTACTTAAAACCCTCCTTCAAAACGTCGAAACCTCGAATAGAATCATATGAGATTCCATCCGAAATTCCCCATTGTTTAGTCCCGTATGTGCTCAGGCAACGAGTCGGTGCATTCGTTTCATAAATAACTGTATCATAACCCATTATTGACAGGGACACAAAATCTATACAAACAAATTACACGCGGCGACGTTTTGGTGGACGGCATCCGTTATGAGGAACAGGAGTTACGTCTCTGATAGCAGTGACTTCTAGTCCAGCAGCTTGAAGCGCACGGATTGCAGCTTCACGACCTGAACCAGGGCCTTTAACAGTAACCTCAAGAGTTTTAAGACCATGTTCGATTGAACCTTTAGCAGCTGTTTCTGCAGCCATTTGCGCAGCAAAAGGAGTAGATTTACGAGAACCTCTGAATCCTAAAGCTCCGGCACTTGACCAAGAAATAGCATTACCATGAGTGTCAGTGATCGTAACGATCGTGTTATTGAAAGTTGAACGAATATGAGCAATTCCAGACTCAATATTCTTTTTCACGCGACGTTTACGCGTGTTAGATTTACGAGCAGCAGCCATTGTTTAAGAACCTCCCTTACTTATTTTTTCTTGTTAGCTACAGTACGACGCGGACCTTTACGAGTACGCGCATTGTTTTTAGAGTTTTGTCCGCGAACAGGTAATCCTCTGCGATGACGGATTCCGCGGTAGCTTCCGATTTCAATCAGACGTTTGATATTAAGAGAAACTTCACGTCGAAGGTCACCTTCTACTTTCAGTTTGTCAATAATATCACGGATTTTACCAAGTTCTTCTTCAGTAAGATCGCGCACACGAGTATCTTCTGAAACTCCAGCTTCTTTTAAAACTTGCTGAGCCGTTGTGCGGCCAATTCCGAAGATGTATGTTAAAGAAATAACAACACGTTTGTCACGTGGGATATCTACACCAGCAATACGAGCCATTCTCTGGGCACCTCCTTATAAATTATCCTTGTTTTTGTTTATGCTTTGGATTTTCACAGATCACCATTACTTTTCCTTTTCTGCGAATAACTTTACATTTTTCGCAGATTGGTTTAACTGATGGTCTCACTTTCATGTGTTTCCAACCTCCTTCAGTTTCCGGAGTGCTTTATTTGTAACGGTACGTAATCCTGCCACGAGTTAAGTCATATGGAGATAATTCTACCGTAACTTTGTCTCCAGGTAAAATGCGAATGAAGTGCATGCGGATTTTACCAGATACATGAGCCAAAACAGTGTGGCCATTTTCAAGTTCAACTTTGAACATCGCGTTTGGCAGTGTTTCGACTATAGTACCTTCCACTTCAATTACATCGTCTTTCGCCATTCAAGTGTTCTCCCTTCTTCAAATCAGTAACTTGCTTTCTGACAAATTTCAAAAGAAGTTTGTCACACGCCCTGTTTCGTTTATACTGTTCTGAACTTCCGGAGATACGCAATCATAAAGGGTTAAATGATTGATATTCTTTTTCTTAGGAGAATGTAATGTACGCTTTTCTCCGTCTGCTGTTAGTACATTGATGATGGTCAACAACCCCAATGACAACGACAAGATGAATTCGGTCCTGCCAATGTTCATCCAAACTTTCTGCCCTATCAAGCCGGAAAAACATCTGTCTTCGGAATTATTTCATCACCTAGACTCTCGTCAGTATATCAAAACCCGTTTCCGTAATCGCAATCGTATGTTCAAAATGAGCACACTTTTTCCCATCTACCGTTACAACCGTCCAGTTATCAGCCAATGTTTTCACGTAGCGGCTGCCAGCGTTCACCATAGGTTCAATAGCGAGAACCATGCCAGGTTTGAGCCGTGGTCCTTTGTTGGGCGGACCGTAATGAGGAATTTGCGGGTCCTCATGCAAGTCTTGACCAACACCATGTCCGACATACTCCCTAACAACTGAAAACTGCTCATTTTCGACATACGTTTGTATTGCGTGGGAAATATTCGACAAACGTTCACCTGGTTTTGCTTCCTGCAAGCCTTTATATAAAGACTCCTCTGTCACTTCCAGAAGTTTTTTGTCATCATCGCTGATGTTTCCTACCGGATATGTCCATGCAGAGTCACCATGATAACCATTTAATTTAGCACCGATATCAATACTGATGATGTCACCGTCCTTCAGCACCCTGCTGCCAGGAATGCCGTGAACGAGTTCTTCATTAACTGATACGCAAATGCTCCCGCGAAACCCATTATACCCCTTAAAAGATGGGATTGCACCCTGCTTCTTAATAAAACGTTCGGCAATTTGATCCAATTCTTTTGTCGAGATTCCTGGTTTAATATGCTTTTTTAACTCTTCATGAGTTAAAGCCACGATTCGCCCTGCTTCCCGCATGATACCAAGTTCACGTGGGGTTTTACAGATAATCATTTTTTTAATCCTCCAAGAAGATCCTTCACATCTGCATAAACGTCTTGAATGTCCTGTTGGCCATTCACGTTTGCAAGATAACCTTTCTCAGAATAGAAATCGAGTAAAGGCTGAGTTTGCTTCATGTTTACCTCAAGCCGTTTAGAGACGGTTTCCTCATTATCATCTGCCCGTTGATAGAGTTCGCCTCCGTCTTTATCACAAACACCCGGCGTTTTCGGCGGATTAAAGACTAAATGATAGGTTGTTCCGCAAACACTGCAAATTCTGCGTCCAGTCAGACGTTCCATCAGAACATCTTTGTCGACTTCAATGTTAATGACATAATCAATCGGCTTGCCGTATTCCTCAAGAATTTCTTCAAGAGCTTCGGCTTGAGCGACTGTTCGCGGAAATCCGTCCAGAAGAAAACCTCTTTCACAATCGTCTTTGCCAAGTCTTTCTTTTACAATTCCGATTGTGACTTCATCAGGAACGAGCTCTCCCTTATCAATATAAGATTTTGCTTCGAGTCCGAGTGGTGTTTCTTCTTTCATAGCAGCACGGAACATATCTCCTGTTGAGATATGAGGAATCCCATAATCCTCAACAATTCGTTCGCCCTGTGTGCCCTTACCGGCACCAGGAAGCCCCATTAAGACTAAGTTCATTCGGATTTCCCCCGTCCTCTCTTTATTAAGAGGGAATGGATAAATCCATTTCCTCTAGTTTTTCATAAATCCACGGTAGTTTCGTTTCACCAACTGGCTTTCTAGTTGTTTCATTGTCTCCAAGGCTACCCCGACAACAATTAACAAAGATGTTCCGCCAATTTGTGCACTTTGAGGCAATCCAGCGAATTGAATGAAAAAGATAGGAAGAATGGAAATCACGGCTAAGAATATAGAACCCACAAACGTAAGTCGATACAAAATGCTCGTAATTCTATCTTGAGTCATTTTCCCTGGACGAACCCCCGGGATATAGCCACCCTGTTTTTTAAGGTTATCAGCCATTTGTTCAGGATTGACCTGTACAAAAGCATAAAAGTACGTAAAGGCAATAATCAACGCAACATATATCGCCATACCCACCGGATGCGTATTATCAAAGTAGTTTTGAATCCACTTTGTCACATCGTTTGTTCCAAAGAATGACGCGATCGTCCGCGGCGTTATCAAAAACGCAACCGCAAAGATTACCGGAATAACCCCTGCAGGGTTCACTTTCAATGGAAGGTGTGTAGACTGACCTCCGCCAGCAGGTGAACGACCTGTGCCTTTAGCATATTGAATCGCAATTTTCCGTACGGCTTGCTGAATGAAAATAACTCCAACAATAACTGCTAAAATCGCAATCACAAGAAGTCCGACTTTCACAATATGAATAAACAACTGATCGTTGCTGCCGACAAATTGAGTCTCATATATTTGTCCAATTGTTTTTGGAATACTAGCCACAATCCCCGCGAAGATAATGATCGATATTCCGTTGCCTACTCCATGAGACGTAATTTGTTCTCCAAGCCACATTAAAAAGGCAGTTCCGCCAGTGAGTACTAAAGCAATGATAAGATATGTCGATATACCGGATTTTTCGATCAGCATACCGTTTGCCAGATTGTTGAATCCGTAAGACATACCTAACGCCTGGATGAAACCAAGCACAATCGTAAAGTACCTTGTGAACTGAGCTAATTTACGGCGGCCAACTTCACCTTGCTTAGACCACTCGGTAAACTTCGGCACAACATCCATCTGAAGCAGCTGAATGATGATCGAAGCTGTGATATAAGGAGTAATTCCCATTGCGAAAATGGAAAATTGGTAAAGCGCACCGCCGCCAAATGTATTAAGGAGATCAAAAACACCCATTTGAGACTGTGCCTGTAACACTTCAGCGTTAACATAAGGCACAGGAATAAACGCACCTATGCGAAAGACGATAAGCATGAGTAAAGTGAATATGATTTTATTCCTGATATCACTCACACGCATAAAGTTGGAGATTGTTTTAAACAAGTTAGATCACCTCAGCTGTACCGCCAGCAGCTTCAACAGCTTCTTTCGCAGAAGCAGAGAATTTATTGGCTTTTACAGTTAATTTTTTCTCTAATTTACCGTTGCCAAGAATCTTTACTCCTGCATTAAGTTTGCTAATAACACCAGTCTCAAGAAGAAGTTCAGGAGTGACTTCCGTTCCTTCTGCAAAACCGTTCAATTTGTCTAGGTTGACTACAGCGTATTCCTTGCGGTTAATGTTAGTGAAACCGCGTTTAGGAAGACGTTGGAATAAAGGCATTTGTCCCCCCTCGAATCCAGGGCGTACACCGCCGCCAGAACGAGCGTTTTGACCTTTGTGACCTTTACCAGCTGTTTTACCGTTGCCAGAACCAATACCACGACCTACGCGATTACGCGTTTTGCGTGAACCTTCTGAAGGTTTTAATTCATGAAGTTTCATTAGGACACCTCCTTATCCGATCAATTATTTTTATTGTTCTTTAACAGAAACTAAATGAGATACTTTATTAATCATACCACGAATCGCAGCGTTGTCTTCATGAACAACAGTTTGGTTTGTTTTCTTTAAACCAAGTGTTCTGACAGTAACGCGTTGATCTTCCGGGCGACCGATTACACTTCGTTTGAGGGTAATTTCTAATTTAGCCATTAATATTCCCTCCTTATCCTAACAGTTCTTCTACAGATTTTCCACGAAGCTTCGCAACCTCTTCAGCACGCTTAAGTTCACTTAAGCCTTGAAGTGTTGCACGAATCATGTTGATCGGTGTGTTAGAACCTAAAGACTTAGAAAGGATATCAGCTACACCAGCAAGCTCAAGTACCGCACGTACAGGGCCTCCAGCGATAACTCCAGTACCTTCAGAAGCAGGTTTTAACAAGATGTTACCTGCACCGAAACGTCCGATGATTTCGTGTGGAATTGTAGTTCCAACCATTGGTACTTCAATCAAATTCTTTTTCGCATCTTCAACAGCTTTGCGGATCGCTTCTGGTACTTCTTGTGCTTTACCAGTACCGAATCCTACGTGTCCGTTTTTGTCACCGACAACGACTAGAGCTGCGAAGCGGAAACGACGACCACCTTTAACAACTTTCGCTACGCGGTTAACCGTAACTAAGCGTTCTTCTAACTCTAATTTGCTTGGGTCAATACGACGCATAATCATGTGTCCCTCCTTCTTTTATTAAAATTTAAGTCCAGCTTCACGAGCGGCATCAGCCAAAGCTTTTACACGTCCATGGTATAAGTATCCGCCACGGTCAAATACTACGTCAGAAATGCCTTTTTCAGCAGCGCGTTTTGCAACTAATTCTCCAACTTTAGTAGCAGCAGAAGAATCTCCAGTGCTTTCAACGTTCAAGTCTTTATCGAGAGTAGATGCACTAGCAAGTGTAACACCATTTACATCATCGATGATTTGAGCGTAAATGTGCTTGTTAGAACGGAAAACGTTCAGGCGCGGTCTTTCAGCAGTACCGGAAAGTTTAGCGCGAACACGAGCGTGTCTTTTAAGACGAGCAGCATTTTTGCTAGTTTTCGTAATCATCTAGGTCACTCCTTTCTTCACTTTAAGCGATCTTACTTAGCAGATTTACCTTCTTTGCGGCGAACAACTTCACCTTCGTAGCGGATTCCTTTACCTTTGTAAGGCTCTGGAGAACGGACAGCGCGGATGTTAGCAGCAATAGCTCCTACACGTTCTTTGTCTGTACCTTTTACAACTACTTTAGTTTGAGAAGGGACTTCGATTTCGATGCCTTCTTCAGGAACGATCTCAACAGGGTGAGAGTATCCAACATTTAAAACAAGTTTATTTCCGGATTTAGACGCACGGTAACCGACACCGACTAATTCCAAACCTCTTTCAAATCCTTTAGATACACCTTCAACCATGTTGCCAAGCAGACTGCGAGTAGTACCATGCAAGGCACGGTGCTCTTTTTGATCAGAAGGACGAGTGACTGTAAGCACATTGTCCTCTACTTTAATCTCCATATCAGGGTGAAACGTACGAGTTAATTCTCCTTTTGGTCCTTTCACAGCTACAGTGTTGTCATCATTTAACGTTACTGTAACATCAGAAGGAATCTCAAGTAACTTCTTACCTACACGAGACATACCAAACACCTCCATTCATGTTAAACTTCTTACCAAACGTATGCTAGAACTTCTCCACCAGCTTGTTTTGCACGGGCTTCTTTGTCCGTTAAAACACCTTGTGATGTAGAAATAATCGCGATTCCAAGACCGTTAAGTACGCGAGGTACTTCATTAGATTTAGCATAAACACGCAAACCAGGTTTGCTGATTCTTTTAAGACCAGTGATAACGCGCTCGTTGTTTTGTCCGTATTTCAAGAAAACGCGGATGATACCTTGTTTGCTGTCTTCTACGAACTCAACGTCACGAATGAAACCTTCACGCTTTAAAATTTCAGCAATTTCTCTTTTCAATTTAGAAGCAGGAATTTCAAGCTTCTCATGACGTACCATGTTTGCATTGCGAATACGAGTTAGCATATCTGCAATTGGATCTGTCATAACCATTATATAATTACCTCCTTCCCTTTCTTGGGGATTACCAGCTGGCTTTTTTCACGCCAGGAATTTGTCCTTTATATGCAAGCTCACGGAAACAAATACGGCAAAGTTTAAATTTACGAATGACTGAATGCGGACGTCCGCAGCGTTCACAGCGTGTGTACTCTTGTACTTTAAACTTTGGTGTACGTTGTTGTTTCGCAATCATAGACTTTTTAGCCACGATTTCGCCTCCCTTTCATTGATTATTTCTGGAACGGCATACCTACTTGAGTTAATAGCTCACGAGCTTCTTCGTCAGTATTAGCAGTTGTTACGATAACGATGTCCATTCCGCGAACCTTTGTTACTTTATCGTAGTCAATTTCAGGGAAGATTAACTGTTCTTTGATACCAAGTGTGTAGTTACCGCGACCGTCGAAAGATTTTTTAGAAACCCCGCGGAAGTCACGTACACGCGGTAAAGATACAGAAATAAGTTTATCAAGGAAATCATACATGCGCTCTCCGCGAAGAGTTACTTTCGCACCGATAGGCATTCCCTCACGAAGACGGAATCCAGCAATTGATTTCTTCGCACGAGTAACGACAGGTTTTTGACCTGCGATAAACGTTAATTCTTCAACAGCACTGTCGATTGCTTTCGCGTTTTGAACAGCGTCACCAACACCCATGTTGATTACGATTTTTTCGATTTTAGGCACTTGCATGACAGAATCATAGTTGAACTTTGTCATTAAAGCAGGTGCAATTTCTTTATTGTACTTTTCTTTAAGGCGGTTCATGAGATAGACCTCCCTTCCTTTTAATACTATTTATCTAGAACTTGCCCAGATTTTTTTGCTACACGAACTTTTTTGCCATCTTCCACTTTGTATCCTACGCGAGTCACTTCACCTGTTTTAGGATCGAGCGGCATAACGTTTGATACATGAATTGGCGCCTCTTGATTAGAAATACCGCCTTGAGGGTTAGCTTGAGTTGGTTTAGAGTGTTTCTTCACCATGTTCACACCTTCAACTAAAACGCGGTCCTTTTTAGGGAAAGCAGCAAGGATTGTTCCTTGTTTGCCTTTATCTTTACCAGAGATAACCATTACTTTATCGCCTTTTTTAACATGCATCCTGATCGCACCTCCTTGACTAAGGCATTTATTTCATTAGATAACTTCTGGAGCTAGAGAAACAATTTTCATAAAGTTGTTTTCACGCAATTCACGAGCAACTGGTCCGAAGATACGAGTTCCGCGTGGGCTCTTGTCGTCACGGATGATAACACATGCATTCTCATCGAAGCTGATGTATGAACCGTCACTTCTGCGCGCTCCGCTTTTAGTGCGAACGATAACAGCTTTTACGACTTCACCTTTTTTGACAACGCCTCCTGGTGTTGCTTGTTTAACCGTGCAAACAATTACATCACCAATGTTAGCTGTTTTACGTCCAGAACCACCAAGAACTTTAATAGTAAGTACTTCACGTGCGCCAGAGTTGTCAGCTACTTTTAAACGAGTCTCTTGTTGAATCATTATTTGTTACCTCCCTTCGGAAAAAGAATTCCGAACTTTATTAGATAATAACAGCTTCTTCGACAACTTCAACTAGACGGAAACGCTTAGTTGCAGACAATGGACGAGTTTCCATGATCTTTACGATGTCGCCAATTTTAGCTTGATTATTTTCATCATGTGCTTTGAATTTTTTTGAGTATTTTACGCGTTTACCGTAAAGTGTATGTTTTTTGTATGTTTCAACAATAACAGTGATGGTTTTATCCATTTTGTCAGAAACAACACGGCCTTGGTAAACTTTGCGCTGGTTACGTTCGCTCATGCTCACGACCTCCCCTCAGTGATTATTTATTAGAAGCAATTTCTCTTTCACGAATCACAGTTTTCATGCGCGCGATAGCTTTGCGCACTTCACGAATGCGAGCAGTATTTTCAAGTTGTCCTGTCGCTAATTGAAAGCGAAGATTGAAAAGTTCTTCTTTAAGAGACTTTACTTTTTGTTCAATTTCAGCAGTGGTAAGGTCACGAATTTCATTAGCTTTCATTTGATTCACCACCAATTTCTTCACGTTTTACGAACTTCGTTTTAATTGGCAATTTGTGAGATGCAAGACGAAGTGCTTCACGAGCAACCTCTTCAGATACACCAGAAATTTCAAATAAAACTTTGCCCGGTTTTACAACAGCTACCCAACCTTCTGGAGCCCCTTTACCGGATCCCATACGTACCTCAAGTGGTTTAGCAGTGTAAGGTTTAGAAGGGAAAATTTTGATCCAAACTTTACCGCCACGTTTCATGTAACGAGTCATCGCAATACGTGCAGCTTCGATTTGACGGTTAGTGATCCAAGAAGCTTCAAGAGCTTGGATACCGAATTCACCGAAATGTACTTCAGTACCGCCTTTCGCACGGCCACGCATTTTTCCGCGATGCTCTCTGCGATATTTAACGCGTTTTGGTAATAACATATTATTTTCCTCCTTCCTCAGTTTTCTTCTTAGTAGGAAGAACCTCTCCACGATAGATCCAGACTTTCACACCAAGCTTACCGTAAGTAGTGTCAGCTTCAGATGTTGCATAGTCAATGTCCGCACGTAATGTGTGCAATGGAACAGTTCCTTCACTGTAGTATTCAGAACGAGCGATATCTGCACCGCCAAGACGACCAGAAACCATTGTTTTCACACCTTGTGCTCCAGCGCGCATAGTACGTTGGATTTGTTGTTTCTGTGCACGGCGGAAAGAAACACGGTTTTCTAATTGACGAGCGATGTTGTCAGCAACTAGCTGTGCATCAAGATCTGCTCTTTTGATTTCAAGAATGTTAATGTGTACACGCTTGCCAGTAAGGCTGTTAAGGGCTTTACGAAGTGCTTCAACTTCAGAACCGCCTTTACCGATAACCATACCAGGCTTAGCTGTGTGGATCGTAATGTTAACGCGATTTGCTGCACGCTCGATTTCCACTTTAGAAACAGAAGCGTCAGAAAGGCGTTTGCTAATGTATTCACGAATTTTTAAATCTTCGTGCAGGAAGTCAGCGTAATCTTTACCAGCGTACCACTTAGATTCCCAATCACGAATGACTCCGATACGAAGACCGACTGGATTTACCTTTTGACCCACTACTTATCCCTCCTTCTTTTCTGATACAACGATTGTAATGTGGCTCGTACGTTTGTTGATTTGGCTCGCACGTCCCATAGCACGTGGGCGGAATCTTTTTAACGTAGGGCCTTCGTCAACGAATGCTTGAGAAATAACCAGGTTGTTAGCGTCCATTTCATAGTTATGCTCAGCATTTGCAATAGCGGATTTTAATACTTTCTCGATAATTGGAGAAGCAGCTCTTGGTGTAAGGTTCAAGATTGATACTGCCTCACCTACTTGCTTGCCTCGAATCAGGTCCATTACTAGACGTGCTTTACGAGGAGCAATACGGACTGTTCTTGCAACAGCTTTAGCTTGCATTTAAAAGCCTCCTCTCTTAGCGTCTTGTTTTTTTGTCATCACTAGCATGACCTTTGTACGTACGAGTTGGAGCGAATTCACCCAACTTATGCCCTACCATATCTTCAGAGATGAATACAGGCACGTGTTTACGTCCGTCATAGACTGCGATTGTGTGACCAATAAACTGTGGGAAAATAGTAGAACGACGAGACCAAGTTTTTACGACTTGTTTCTTGTCTGTTTCATTTAATTTCTCGATTTTTGTCATCAAGTGTCCATCGACAAATGGTCCTTTTTTCAAGCTGCGAGCCATTTTGGAACCTCCCTTCGTGATTGCACTACGGTCCGAAGTGAACCGTAGACAACCCCGTTATTTATTTTTACGACGACGTACGATAAATTTATCGGATTTGTTCTTTTTCTTACGAGTCTTGAATCCAAGAGTCGGTTTGCCCCATGGAGACATTGGTGATTTACGTCCGATTGGCGCACGTCCTTCACCACCACCGTGTGGGTGATCGTTAGGGTTCATTACAGAACCACGAACTGTAGGACGGATGCCTTTCCAGCGAGAACGTCCAGCTTTACCGATGTTGATAAGTTCGTGCTGTTCGTTACCTACTTGACCGATAGAAGCACGGCAAGCAGAAAGAATCATGCGAACTTCTCCAGAATTAAGACGTACAAGAACGTATTTACCTTCTTTACCAAGAACCTGAGCAGATGTACCAGCTGAACGTACAAGCTGTCCGCCTTTACCAGGTTTTAATTCAATGTTATGCACAACTGTACCAACAGGGATGTTGATAAGTGGAAGTGCATTACCTACTTTAATGTCAGCTTCAGGACCTGACATAATTTCAGTACCCACTTGAATTCCTTTAGGAGCAAGAATGTAACGTTTTTCTCCGTCTGCATAGTTGATTAGAGCGATGTTAGCTGAACGGTTTGGATCGTATTCAACTGTAGCAACGCGTCCAGGTATACCATCTTTATCGCGTTTGAAGTCGATAACACGGTATTGGCGTTTATGTCCGCCACCTTGGTGACGTACAGTCAGTTTACCTTGGTTGTTACGTCCGCCTTTTTTGTGAAGGGGAGCAAGCAAGGATTTTTCCGGCTTGTCAGTCGTGATTTCAGCAAAATCTGAAGTTGTCATACCACGACGTCCATTAGAGGTCGGTTTATACTTTTTAATCGCCATTTTGAATTTCCCTCCTTCTTTTTACAGATAATTAAGCTTCAAAAATTTCGATTTCTTTGCTGTCTGCAGTAAGTTTTACGATCGCTTTTCTGCGACGGCTAGTCATACCAGTGTAGCGTCCAACACGTTTTGATTTACCTTTGTAGTTCATGATGTTGACTTTGTCAACTTTCACTCCAAAGATGCTTTCAACCGCGTCTTTCACTTCTGTTTTGTTAGCTCTTACATCAACTTCAAAAGTATATTTCTTTTCAGCCATTAAATCAGCAGAACGTTCAGTAATGACGGGGCGCTTTAGAACATCACGAGGATCTTTCATTATGCAAGCACCTCCTCTACTTTTTCAACCGCTGCTTTTGTAATCAGAAGCTTCTCGTGGTTGACAACGTCTAAAACGTTGATTCCGTTAGCTTCAACTACAGTAACTCCAGGAATGTTGCGAGCAGATAAAGCCACTGCTTCGTTAGCATCCGCAGTTACGATTAAAGCTTTTTTCTCAACAGATAATCCTTTAAGGATAGCTGCCATTTCTTTTGTTTTAGCCGTATCAAGAGTAAGATCTTCAAGAACGATGATGTTGTTGTCGTTTACTTTAGAAGACAATACTGATTTGATTGCCAAGCGGCGAACTTTTTTAGGTAATTTATAAGAATAGCTGCGTGGTGTTGGGCCGAATACGACACCACCTCCGCGCCATTGCGGTGAACGGATAGAACCTTGACGGGCACGTCCAGTACCTTTTTGACGCCATGGTTTACGACCTCCGCCGCGTACTTCAGAACGATTTTTTACTTTATGAGTTCCTTGACGTAAGGAAGCTCTTTGCATAAGAATAGCGTCGAATACAACACTCTCATTTGGCTCGATACCAAATACAGAAGCGTTTAATTCGATGTCACCAGCAGTAGAACCGTTTTGGTTGTATAATGCTACTTTTGGCATGATCAATTTCCTCCTTTCCTAAGAGAGTTATTTAGATTTAACAGCACTTTTAACAGTGATTAAAGATTTCTTCGCACCAGGTACGTTACCTTTGATCAAAAGAAGATTGCGTTCTGCATCAACTTTTACGATTTCAAGGTTTTGAACAGTGATTTGCTCTCCGCCCATACGTCCAGGTAATAATTTACCTTTGAATACACGGTTAGGATCTACAGGTCCCATTGAACCAGGACGACGGTGGTAGCGTGAACCGTGAGACATAGGTCCGCGAGATTGTCCGTGGCGCTTGATTGCACCTTGGAAACCTTTACCTTTAGATACTCCTGTTACATCTACGATTTCTCCAGCAGAGAAAATTTCAACCTTGACTTCCTGACCAACTTCATACGCATCCATTTCCACTCCGCGTAATTCTTTAACGAAGCGCTTAGGAGCAGTTTCCGCTTTTGCAACGTGCCCTTTTTCAGGTTTGTTAGAAAGCTTTTCACGCTTGTCGTCAAAACCAAGCTGGATTGCTTCGTAACCGTCGTTTTCAGTTGATTTCTTTTGAAGAACAACGTTTGGAGCAGCCTCGATAACAGTTACCGGAATAAGATCACCATTTTCAGCGAATACTTGCGTCATACCAATTTTTCTTCCTAAGATTCCTTTGGTCATTCGTCACACCTCCTATTAAGATCATTCTATATTTTAGAATTAAAGTTTGATTTCGATATCGACACCAGATGGTAAGTCTAATCGCATGAGAGCATCAACAGTTTGTGGTGTTGGGTTCACAATATCGATTAAACGTTTATGTGTACGCATTTCAAATTGCTCACGAGAATCTTTGTATTTGTGCACCGCACGAAGGATTGTGTAAACTGATTTTTCAGTTGGTAACGGAATCGGACCAGATACACTAGCACCAGAACGTTTTGCCGTTTCAACAATCTTCTCTGCAGATTGATCAAGGATTCTATGATCATATGCTTTCAAACGAATACGAATTTTTTGTTTTGCCATTATTTTCCCTCCTTTTCGCCTACATCAAGTTAGACAGTTCTCCGTGAGAAAAACCTGAACACCTTTGCCATGGCAAAGCGGCCGGGTGTGTCAGCAACCTCTCACTTCATCGCAGTCAAAGACCAACATACACCATTATACAGAAAATAGACGCATGTTGCAAGACTTATTTAAAATATGCATGGTTTGCACACTTTTTTTATTATACAGGTGTTTTTCTCATTTATCAAGGACCTATCATAAGTGGTACAGCGCGTGGCGGCTCAGTGTATCCGCGAATAATGACGGCTCCTCGATATGCGGGGTGTGAGCGGATTTCTCAAATTGAAACCAGCGCTTTTCAGGTGCTACAAGCTCATGATAATATTGTTTCGATATTTCAGCAGGAACAATTAAATCATGTCTCCCCGAAATAAAAAAGCACGGTACTTTAATAGAAGGAACTGATCTAAATGCATTAAAACGGTACAACTCATCAGTTAAATGTTTTTTACTGAAGTGCAAACCATTGAGGAAGCTGTGCATATTTCTTATTCCATATTCCTTACCGGTAAGCATTTGAAATAATACAGCAAAGGATTGACGATGATGGTGAGTGAATCCTCCCCTGCTCATTTCGACACAGAACCGATAGATAAAATGCTGGATATCCTTCTTCCAAGGCGGAGCGCCAAGGAAACGTATGAGAGGGAATACTATACCGGCTCTTTTTGCATCTGAGATTTTACGTATATATTGATAAGAAGCTGATTCTTCATAGTTAGGGTTAACAACCTGACTGATTCCAAAATACGCGTAAAACAAATCCGGACGCTGTTGCAGTACTTGAAGTGCCAGCAGTGAGCCCCACGAATGACCGGCAAGATATACTTTTGTTTTTGAAAAATGATCTAGGAGCCATTGAGTGACTTGAATTGTGTCTTTAATGAAATGACTGATTGTCATGGAGTGATGAGGAATTCGTTTTGAATACGAAAGCCCGGAACCCCTTTGATCCCAATGTACTACCGTGAAATGCTGCTCTAGGTCTTTTTGATAATGTCTAACATATCCGATTTGTGGCGTCCCCGGCCCCCCATGTAAAAAAAGCAGCAATGGATTTTTTACATCAGACCCATTAATCATTAGCATTTGCTTTGTATTTTCAATGCTCAGTTCTTTCATGATAGCGATTGATCTCTTTTCAGGAATCATAAAAAATTAGCCCCTCGAATATGATACATCCTATTATACAAGAAAAAGATATGCAAACAAAAAACGAGACCCACTGTGGGTCTCGTTTATAATCATACTATTACTCAGTGATTGTAGAAACAACGCCTGAACCAACAGTACGTCCGCCTTCACGAATAGAGAAACGAGTTCCTTCTTCGATAGCGATTGTAGAGATAAGTTCTACGTTCATTTCAGTGTTATCTCCAGGCATAACCATTTCTACGCCTTCTGGAAGATGGATGATACCAGTTACGTCAGTTGTACGGAAGTAGAACTGAGGACGGTAGTTAGAGAAGAATGGAGTATGACGTCCACCCTCTTCTTTAGAAAGAACGTAAACTTCAGCTTTGAATTTGCTGTGTGGAGTGATTGTACCTGGTTTAGCAAGTACTTGACCACGTTGGATTTCTTCACGAGATACACCACGAAGAAGGGCACCAATGTTGTCACCAGCTTCAGCGTAATCAAGAAGCTTACGGAACATTTCAACACCTGTAACAGTTGTTTTCTTGTTTTCTTCTTGAAGACCGATGATTTCAACTTCGTCACCGACTTTAACTTGTCCGCGTTCTACACGTCCAGTTGCAACTGTACCACGACCAGTGATTGAGAATACGTCCTCAACTGGCATCATGAATGGTTTTTCAGTGTCACGCTCTGGAGTTGGGATGTACTCATCAACCGCATCCATAAGTTCGAAGATTTTTGCTTCGTAATCAGCGTCACCTTCAAGAGCTTTAAGAGCAGAACCTTTGATTACTGGTACATCATCACCAGGGAAATCGTATTCGCTAAGAAGATCGCGAACTTCCATTTCAACTAGTTCAAGAAGCTCTTCGTCGTCTACCATGTCGCATTTGTTTAAGAATACAACGATGTATGGTACACCAACGTTTTTAGAAAGAAGGATGTGCTCACGAGTTTGTGGCATTGGGCCATCAGCAGCAGATACTACAAGGATAGCTCCGTCCATTTGCGCAGCACCAGTGATCATGTTTTTAACATAGTCAGCGTGTCCTGGGCAGTCAACGTGTGCATAGTGACGAGTTTCAGTTTCGTACTCAACGTGTGCAGTAGAGATTGTGATACCGCGCTCGCGTTCTTCTGGTGCACCATCAATTTGATCGTACGCCATAGCTGTACCTTTACCAGATTTCTTATGAAGTACTGTTGTGATAGCAGCAGTTAAAGTTGTTTTACCATGGTCAACGTGTCCAATTGTACCAATATTGGCATGTGATTTGGAACGGTCGAATTTTTCTTTAGCCATTCTAAAATCCTCCTTAAGAGCTTTTAATTAGTAATGTATAGAGTGATAGGAAGTGAAAGAAAGCTTTCACTTCCTCATCTTACAATAGTAGTTATACTTGAGTTAAGAGGCAAAATCAATTATTCGCCTTTATTTTTTTTGATAATTTCTTCAGAAACGCTCTTCGGCACTTCTTCGTAGTGATCCATGAACATAGTGAACGTACCGCGACCTTGCGTATTAGAACGAAGGGCAGTAGCGTAACCGAACATTTCAGCAAGAGGAACCATAGCGCGAACAACTTGAGCGTTACCGCGTGCTTCCATACCTTCTACGCGTCCGCGACGTGAAGTAATATCACCCATGATATCTCCCATGTATTCTTCTGGAATAACCACTTCTACTTTCATGATAGGTTCAAGAAGAACTGGGTTACATTTGCTGACTGCATTTTTCAATGCCATAGAAGCAGCAACTTTAAATGCCATTTCGTTTGAGTCAACATCATGGTAAGAACCATCGAAAAGTTTTGCTTTAATGTCGATAAGCGGGAAGCCTGCTAGTACACCATTTTCAAGTGCATCTTCCAGACCTGCTTGAACAGCTGGGATGTATTCACGTGGAACTACCCCACCGACAATCGCATTTTCAAATTCAAAGCCAGCGCCTTCTTCGTTTGGTTCGAATTCGATCCAAACGTGTCCGAACTGACCGCGTCCACCAGACTGACGTACGAATTTACCTTCAACTTTTGCACCGGTACGGAATGTTTCACGGTACGCAACCTGAGGAGCACCAACATTGGCTTCTACTTTAAATTCGCGTTTCATACGGTCAACAATGATATCAAGGTGAAGTTCACCCATACCAGAGATGATCGTTTGGCCAGTTTCTGGGTTTGTTTGAGTACGGAATGTAGGATCTTCTTCAGCAAGTTTCGCTAAAGCGATACCCATTTTATCTTGGTCAGCTTTTGATTTAGGCTCAATAGCAACGTCGATAACTGGTTCTGGGAATTCCATTGATTCAAGGATAACAAGATCCTTCTCATCACAAAGAGTATCTCCAGTTGTTGTATCTTTTAGACCTACAGCAGCTGCGATATCCCCTGCGTATACAGTAGCGATTTCTTCACGGCTGTTAGCGTGCATTTGAAGGATACGTCCAACACGCTCACGTTTGCCTTTAGTAGAGTTTTTCACGTATGAACCGGAATCAAGAGTTCCAGAGTACACACGGAAGAACGTCAACTTACCAACGTAAGGGTCAGTCATAACTTTAAATGCTAATGCAGAGAATGGCTCTTCATCAGAAGAATGGCGCTCAATCTCTTCATTTGTGTCAGGACGTGTACCTTTGATTGCAGCAACGTCAGTTGGTGCAGGAAGGTAGTCAAGAACAGCATCAAGTACTAGTTGAACACCTTTGTTTTTGAAGGCAGAACCAACAAGAACAGGGTAGAATTCAACATTTAATGTACCTTTACGGATACCTGCTTTTAACTCGTCAATAGTGATTTCTTCACCCTCGAGGTATTTATCCATAAGCTCTTCATCAAGTTCACAAACAGCTTCAATGAGGCTGTTGCGAAGCTCTTCAGCTTGCTCTTTGTACTCTTCAGGGATTTCTTTCGCATCAGAACGAGTTCCGAGGTCATCTTCGTAGAAATACGCAACGTTTTCTACAAGGTCGATGATACCTTCGAAGTTGTCTTCAGCACCGATCGGCAATTGAATTGCATGAGCGTTTGCTTGAAGACGGTCTCTTAAAGTTCCTACAGAGTAAAGGAAGTCTGCACCGATTTTGTCCATTTTGTTAACAAAAACGATACGCGGTACTCCGTAAGTTGTTGCCTGACGCCAAACAGTTTCTGTTTGAGGCTCAACGCCTGATTGCGCGTCAAGTACAGCAACAGCACCATCAAGTACACGAAGAGAACGTTCAACTTCAACTGTGAAGTCTACGTGTCCTGGAGTATCGATGATGTTTACGCGGTATCCTTTCCACTGTGCAGTTGTCGCAGCGGAAGTGATTGTGATACCACGTTCTTGTTCCTGCTCCATCCAGTCCATTTGTGAAGCTCCTTCATGAGTTTCACCAATTTTGTGGATACGACCAGTATAGAACAAGATACGTTCTGTAGTAGTCGTTTTACCGGCATCAATGTGAGCCATGATCCCGATATTACGAGTTTTGTCTAAGGAGAACTCTCTTGCCATTGGGTAATTTCTCCTTCCTTATTGGGAAATTGTGTTTTTTAGTATATAAATCCTACCAACGATAGTGAGCAAATGCTTTGTTTGCTTCAGCCATCTTATGAGTATCTTCACGTTTCTTAACAGCAGCACCAGTGTTGTTAGCTGCGTCAAGGATTTCGTTAGCTAAACGCTCTTCCATCGTTTTTTCTCCGCGAAGACGAGCGTAGTTTACTAACCAGCGAAGCCCAAGAGTCGTACGACGTTCAGGACGAACTTCTACAGGAACTTGGTAGTTCGCACCACCTACACGGCGTGCTTTTACTTCAAGTACAGGCATGATGTTTTTCAATGCTTGTTCGAAAACCTCCATTGCATCATTGCCAGTACGTTCTTTAATGATATCGAATGACTTGTATAGGATTGTTTGAGACTTACCTTTTTTACCATCGATCATCATTTTGTTAATTAGACGAGATACAAGCTTAGAGTTGTAAATCGGATCAGGTAAAACGTCTCTTTTTGCTACAGGACCTTTACGTGGCATCTGAATATCCTCCCTTCATCAATTATGCGTATTTTCGTTTATTATTTTGCTTTAGGCTTTTTCGTACCGTATTTAGAACGGCCTTGTGCACGGTTTTCAACTCCAGCAGTGTCAAGCGCACCACGAACGATGTGGTAACGTACCCCTGGTAAGTCTTTTACACGTCCGCCACGGATAAGTACAACACTGTGCTCTTGCAGGTTGTGACCGATACCAGGAATGTAAGCAGTAACCTCGATTCCGTTAGTTAAACGAACACGAGCATATTTACGAAGTGCTGAGTTCGGTTTTTTCGGTGTCATTGTACCAACACGAGTACATACCCCGCGTTTTTGTGGAGAAGATACGTTAGTGTGCTCTTTTTTAAAGCTGTTGTATCCTTTGTTAAGTGCAGGAGACTTTGAGTTTTCTACTTTACTCACGCGTCCTTTGCGAATTAGCTGATTAATTGTAGGCATGAATTTTTCCTCCCTTCATTACGTTTTATAACCCACATACCCAGGTGGTTCATCAAAAGGCAAAAAACAATGTCTTCACACAAGAATAATTCTTACGCAAAAACAAAAGTACGTTATAAAATAATGGCAACAGCGGCTGCTCCTACCTCAATTCCGCAGGCTTTGCCGAGCTTTTTCATGGATTCAACCATTGAGACAGAGATACCTTGATCTTCCGCAAGTGAAACAACACTTGACGTGAGTATCGGATCTGCGTCTTTTGCAACGACTACTTCCTTTACTGAACCTCGTTTTAGAGCTTTCACTGTTTGCTTCGTACCAATAATAATTGATTTGGCCTGTGATACTTTATCATAAGACATAAACATATCCTCCAAAGTAACAGGTTTATTTCGAGCACCTTGGTTATATTATCATTCTAGGAGACGAATGTCAACAAGGTATGACATTTTTTAGTTTTGTTCTTCTCATAGAGTGATTTTTTATTAAATATTGCTGAAAGACTGTTTGGGCAGTCTTTCAGCAACATTAAATCAGTTATTCAACCGGAACCATGTCTTCAGTCGGCTGAACATTTGAAACTGGTTTTACTTTACGGTATTGCATCATACCTGTACCAGCTGGAACAAGCTTACCGATGATAACATTCTCTTTCAAGCCAAGAAGCTCATCACGCTTACCTTTGATCGCTGCGTCTGTAAGGACACGTGTTGTTTCCTGGAAGGAAGCAGCAGATAAGAATGAATCAGTTTCAAGAGATGCTTTTGTAATACCGAGCAAGACAGGACGGCCTGTAGCAGGACGATTGCCTTCAAGCAATACCTTTTTGTTCGCTTCAGTAAATTGGTGAATATCAAGCAATGTACCTGGAAGTACATCAGTGTCACCGGCGTCAATTACGCGGACTTTGCGAAGCATCTGGCGAACCATTACTTCTACGTGTTTATCACCGATTTCAACACCCTGCATACGGTAAACCTTTTGAACCTCATGGAGAAGATACTCTTGAACAGTAGTCAGGTCAGTCACTTTAAGAAGCTCTTTCGGATCGATTGAACCTTCTGTCAGTACTTGGCCTCGAGTAATTTTATCTCCTTCCGCTACTTTCAGGCGGGAGTTATAAGGTGCCGTATAAGAACGTGTTTCCACTGCGCCTTGAACCACAATTTCCTGTTGCTTATCACGAACTTCATTGATCTCAACGACTGTACCGTCGATTTCTGTAATTGTTGCCTGACCTTTCGGATTACGCGCTTCGAAAAGCTCTTGGATACGCGGAAGACCCTGTGTGATATCGTCTCCGGCAACCCCGCCTGTATGGAATGTACGCATTGTTAACTGTGTACCAGGCTCACCGATTGATTGGGCAGCAATGATACCGACTGCTTCACCGACTTCAACATCGGAGCCAGTTGCAAGATTTCGGCCATAGCATCGTTTACATACACCATGAGGCGTATTACATGTGAAGGCAGAACGGATCCACACTTCTTCAATACCGGCTTCTACAATCTCCAGTGCTTTATCTTCATCGATCAGTTCGTTTTCATTTACAAGCACTTCACCTGTTTCAGGGTGCTTCACTTGTTTTCGTGCAAAACGGCCGATTAAGCGTTCTTCTAAGCGCTCAATTGTTTCAGTTCCTTCTTTAAGAGGCTTAGCAAGGATGCCTCGGTCAGTTCCGCAATCAGTTTCACGGATGATAACATCCTGCGCAACGTCAACGAGACGGCGTGTAAGGTAACCTGAATCAGCAGTTTTAAGGGCGGTATCGGCAAGACCTTTACGCGCACCGTGAGTGGAGATAAAGTACTCCAATACTGTCAGACCTTCACGGAAACTTGATTTGATCGGTAATTCAATGATACGTCCAGCCGGGTTGGCCATCAGGCCGCGCATTCCGGCAAGCTGCGTAAAGTTAGACGCGTTACCACGGGCACCGGAGTCACTCATCATGTAGATCGGGTTGAGCTCATCAAGTGATTTCATCAGTTTGCCTTGGATAACGTCTTTTGCAGCACTCCAGATAGAGATAACTCTCTCATAGCGTTCTTCTTCAGTGATTAGACCACGTCGGAATTGCTTCATGACGTTATCAACTTTGCTTTGCGCTTCCTCAAGAATTTCTTGTTTATCATCGAGTACGACGATGTCAGAAACCCCAACTGTAATACCAGCTTTTGTTGAATATTTGAAACCTAGGTTTTTCATGCGGTCAAGCATTTTAGACGTTTCCGTGATATGGAATCGTTTAAAGATTTCCGCGATGATTTTACCCAGAATACCTTTTTTAAACGGTGCATTGATTGGCTGCTGTTCAATGACAGCTTTTACATCGGCACCTTTTTCTAAGAAGAAACGGTCAGGTGTTTTCTCTTCAATGTTGCTCTTCGTTGGTTCATTCATGTAAGGGAATGATTCCGGAAGAATTTCATTGAAGACAAGCTTACCAACAGTTGTAATTAACAATTTTGAGCGCTGTTCTTCGGTAAATGTCACATTCTTAAGGGAGTTAGCTGCAACAGCTACTCTCGTATGAAGATGCACATATCCGTTTTGATAAGCAAGAAGCGCTTCGTCTGTATTCTTGAAGACCATACCTTCACCGACAGCACCGGCACGCTCAAGTGTCAGGTAATAGTTACCCAGTACCATATCCTGAGACGGTGTTACAACCGGTTTACCATCTTTAGGGTTCAAGATGTTTTGAGCAGCAAGCATCAAGATGCGTGCTTCAGCTTGAGCTTCAGCAGATAATGGTACGTGAACCGCCATTTGGTCACCGTCAAAGTCAGCGTTGTAAGCTGTACATACGAGCGGGTGAAGACGGATTGCGCGTCCTTCAACAAGTGTTGGTTCAAACGCTTGGATACCTAATCTGTGAAGTGTAGGGGCACGGTTCAGAAGTACCGGATGCTCCTTAATAACTGATTCCAGTACATCCCATACTTCAGGCTGTACGCGCTCAATTTTACGTTTCGCACTCTTAATGTTGTGAGCAAGACCTTTTTCAACAAGCTCCTTCATAACGAAAGGTTTGAAAAGTTCAAGCGCCATTTCCTTCGGTAATCCGCATTGGTACATTTTCAAATGAGGACCAACAACGATTACAGAACGTCCGGAGTAATCGACACGTTTACCAAGAAGGTTTTGACGGAAACGGCCTTGCTTCCCTTTCAACATGTGAGAAAGAGATTTTAACGGTCTGTTACCAGGACCTGTTACAGGACGTCCGCGGCGGCCGTTGTCAATTAAAGCATCGACAGCCTCTTGGAGCATACGCTTTTCGTTTTGAACAATGATGCTAGGCGCACCAAGGTCCAAAAGGCGTTTCAAACGATTGTTACGGTTGATGACACGACGATAAAGATCATTCAAATCAGAAGTCGCAAAACGTCCGCCATCTAGCTGAACCATCGGTCTAAGCTCAGGAGGAATAACAGGAAGCACATCAAGGATCATCCAAGAAGGCTTGTTTCCTGAGTTACGGAAGGCTTCTAAAACTTCAAGACGTTTGATCGCACGAGTACGGCGCTGTCCTTGTGAAGTTTTTAGCTCTTCTTTTAACATATCAACTTCTTTTACAAGATCGATATCTTGAAGAAGTTTATGAATCGCTTCTGCACCCATAGACGCTTGGAACTTATTACCGTATTTATCAAGATAAGCACGGTATTCTTTTTCAGACAGAAGCTGTTTCTTTTCAAGCGGTGTGTTTGCCGGATCAGTTACAACGTAAGAAGCAAAGTAAATGACTTCTTCTAAAGCACGAGGTGACATATCCAGCACAAGACCCATACGGCTTGGAATACCTTTGAAATACCAAATGTGGGAAACTGGGGCAGCCAGTTCAATGTGCCCCATTCTCTCACGACGGACTTTTGCCCGTGTTACTTCGACTCCGCAGCGGTCACAAACTACGCCTTTATAACGAACTCGCTTGTACTTCCCGCAATGACATTCCCAGTCCTTAGTCGGTCCGAAAATGCGTTCGCAGAATAGACCGTCCTTTTCAGGTTTTAACGTACGATAGTTTATCGTTTCAGGCTTTTTCACTTCACCAAAAGACCATGAACGGATTTTATCCGGTGAAGCAAGACCGATGTTCATATACTCAAAATTGTTCACATCTAGCAAGGGGCCTACCTCCCTTTTTATCTTCGGATTAAACCGATGTCACTTGCCTTTATAACTAGAGATTATTCTTTCGTTACTACATCTCGTTCAACGTCTGCAGATGCTGTTTCTTGCGGCTCTTCATCACCTGATAATGCCAGGCCGTCAGCTTGTTTCGCATCTTCTTCGTCTTCTAAATCTCTCATTTCTATTTCTTCTTCATCACCAGAAAGGATTTTGACATCCATACCTAAGCTTTGAAGTTCTTTGATTAATACTTTGAATGATTCCGGAACACCCGGTTCAGGAACATTGTCGCCTTTAACGATGGCTTCGTATGTTTTCACACGTCCAACCACGTCATCAGACTTCACAGTCAGAATTTCTTGAAGAGTGTAAGCCGCACCGTAAGCTTCAAGTGCCCATACCTCCATCTCACCGAAACGCTGCCCTCCAAATTGCGCTTTACCGCCAAGAGGCTGCTGCGTAACAAGTGAGTAAGGACCTGTAGAACGTGCATGAAGTTTATCGTCAACCATGTGAGCCAGTTTGATCATGTACATGATACCGACAGATACGCGGTTATCAAATGGCTCTCCAGTACGTCCGTCGTAAAGCACAGTTTTGGCGTCACGAGACATGCCGGCTTCTTCAAGCGTTTCCCAAACATCCTCTTCTCGCGCTCCATCAAATACAGGAGATGCAATGTGAATGCCGAGGTAACGAGCGGCCATACCCATATGAAGCTCCAATACCTGCCCGATGTTCATACGTGATGGTACGCCCAGCGGGTTAAGCATGATATCAATTGGTGTGCCGTCAGGAAGGTAAGGCATATCCTCTTCAGGAAGAATCTTAGAGATAACACCTTTGTTACCGTGACGACCGGCCATTTTATCCCCTTCAGAAATCTTACGTTTCTGAACGATATATACGCGTACCAACTGGTTAACACCTGGAGGAAGTTCGTCTCCATCTTCACGGTTGAAGACTTTAACGTCATGGATAATTCCACCGCCGCCGTGAGGCACACGAAGTGAAGTATCACGAACCTCGCGGGCTTTTTCACCAAAGATGGCGTGAAGCAGGCGTTCTTCAGCAGTCAGTTCAGTTACGCCTTTAGGCGTTACTTTACCAACAAGAAGATCTCCGTCTTTTACTTCTGCCCCAATACGGATGATTCCGCGGTCATCAAGATTGCGAAGCGCATCTTCACCGACGTTTGGAATATCGCGAGTGATTTCTTCAGGTCCAAGTTTCGTATCACGTGCTTCTGATTCATATTCTTCGATGTGGATAGATGTATAAACATCATCCTTCACAAGGCGTTCACTCATGATGATGGCATCCTCATAGTTGTAGCCATCCCATGTCATGAAGCCGACCATTACGTTACGGCCAAGTGCAAGTTCACCAAGCTCCATAGAAGGACCGTCAGCAAGGATTTCTCCTTTTACCACTTCATCGCCGACACTTACGATCGGACGCTGGTTGTAGCACGTACCTTGGTTAGAGCGGACAAATTTCAGCAGGCTGTATTTATCCAGGTTTCCTTTTACTTTTTGACCGTCGACTTCTTCATAACGGCGAACCCATACGTTTTTCGCTTCTACGCGTTCAACGATACCAGGGTGTTTACAAATAACAGCGGCACCAGAGTCTTTACCTGATACGTATTCCATACCAGTTCCAACGAATGGCGCTTCCGGCTGCATCAAAGGCACAGCCTGACGCTGCATGTTCGCTCCCATGAGGGCACGGTTGGAGTCATCGTTTTCTAGGAACGGGATACATGCTGTCGCAGCAGAAACAACCTGCTTAGGCGATACATCCATGTAGTCTACACGGTTTCTGGAAACAACGGTGTTCTCCCCGCGGAAACGGGCTACGATGCTGTCATCAATAAATGCGCCTTCGTCATCAAGACGAGCGTTCGCTTGAGCGACAACATAGTTATCCTCTTCATCAGCAGTTAAGTAATCGATTCTGCCCGTTACCTTCCCTGTTTCAGGATCAACGCGGCGATATGGCGTTTCGATAAAGCCAAAACGGTTTACTTTTGCATATGATGAAAGTGAGTTGATCAAACCGATATTCGGACCCTCAGGTGTTTCAATCGGACACATACGGCCATAGTGGGAGTAGTGAACGTCACGTACTTCCATTCCGGCACGCTCACGTGTCAATCCGCCCGGTCCTAATGCTGACAGACGGCGCTTATGCGTTAATTCAGCAAGCGGGTTCGTCTGGTCCATGAATTGAGAAAGCTGAGAGCTTCCAAAGAACTCTTTAATGGACGCAATAACAGGACGAATATTGATCAGCTGCTGAGGTGTAATTGTATTCGTATCTTGAATTGACATTCTCTCACGAACCACACGCTCCATACGGCTTAAACCGATACGGAATTGGTTTTGGAGAAGCTCACCTACAGAACGCAAACGGCGGTTTCCAAGATGATCGATATCATCTGTGTCGCCTACTCCGTGCAGCAAGTTGAAGAAGTAGCTGATGGAAGAAATAATATCAGCAGGCGTAATGTTTTTAATCTCTTCTTCAATGTAAGCATTGCCGATTACATTAATAACCTGTTCTCCTTCTTGATCAGTCGGAGCAAAGATTTTAATCGATTGAAGAGTTACTTCATCTTCAACAACACCGCCATTCGGATACAGCTTTCTGAAACCGATTCCGTTTTCTAAGTATGGCAGTACTTTATCTAGTGTTCTTCTATCAAGAATCTGACCTTTTTCAGCCAGGATTTCTCCTGTTTCAGGGTCCACAAGCGTTTCAGCAAGTCTCTGATTAAAGAGGCGATTCTTAATATGAAGTTTTTTATTAATTTTATAGCGTCCTACATTGGCAAGATCGTATCGTTTCGGATCAAAGAAACGAGAATCAAGCAAGCTTTTCGCATTTTCTACTGTAGGCGGCTCTCCAGGACGGAGACGTTCGTAAATTTCAAGCAGCGCTTTGTCGCTGTTTTCCGTGTTATCTTTATCAAGCGTATTTCGCAGGTATTCGTTCTCTCCTACGAGATCAAGAATCTCTTGATCGGAACCGAAGCCGAGAGCACGCAAAAGAACCGTAACCGGCAACTTACGTGTGCGATCAATGCGGACATAAACAACATCTTTCGCATCAGTTTCGTATTCTAACCATGCGCCACGGTTTGGAATGACAGTTGCGGTAAAACCTTTTTTACCGTTCTTGTCTACTTTACCACTGAAATATACACTTGGAGACCGAACAAGCTGGGAAACGATAACGCGTTCCGCACCATTAATGATAAAAGTACCTGTATCTGTCATAATCGGGAAATCACCCATGAAGACATCTTGGTCTTTTACCTCTCCAGTTTCTTTGTTAATTAAACGAACCTTCACTCTTAGCGGAGCTGAGTAAGTCACATCACGTTCTTTTGATTCCTCTACAGGATATTTAGGATCACCTAAACTATAATCAATGAACTCAAGAGAGAGGTTACCAGTGAAATCCTCAATTGGCGATATGTCTTGAAACATCTCTCTAAGACCCTCATCAAGAAACCACTGATAAGAAGAGGTTTGAATTTCAATGAGATTTGGTAATTCTAACACTTCGCTAATGCGAGCATAGCTTCTGCGCTGGCGGTGTCGTCCATACTGAACTAGTTGACCTGTCAACTGATTCACCCCTCAAATCATGCGTATTATATGTGTAATAAGCATTTCTTTTCATAGAAAGAAAATACTTTTACAAGACAAAAGAAAAAAGGGTTTCTAATTAAGAAAACCACATCCAAAAACAAATACCGATTTTATTAGCATTTCCATACTTGTATAATTTATACATAGATATTGACAATTCATCATATCAAGCAAAATATATACATTGGCATTTTATAATATTAACATAGCTAAAATACTGAGTCAAACTTTTTTTGCTTTTATGATATAATAGCCTTTCTTTTTTTGAACGACAGAAACTTCAGCGAACAGTTCCTCGAGCTTTTCAATGGCAGAAGGCGCGCCTTGCTTTTTCTGTATGACGATCCACAACTCACCTGAAGCTTTTAAGTGTTCAGCGCTTTTCTCAAAGATAGCATGGACAACTTTTTTTCCGGCTCGGATTGGGGGATTTGTAAGAATAGAAGCAAATGTTTGGGCAGAATCAACGTTTGAAAACATATCACTCTGATAAATCTTAACGTTTGTTATTCCGTTTTGTTCCGCATTTTCATTTGATAGCTCTACAGCTCTCTCATTAACGTCAATCATGTGGATGGTCCGGTCTTTAAAGTCGCTGGCCAGTGATAGACCAATCGGGCCATACCCGCAGCCTACATCCAGAATGCTGCCCTCAACTTCTGGCTCTTCAAAAGAATCAATCAGCAGACGGGATCCGAAATCAACTTCCTTTTTAGAAAAAACCCCGCTGTCGCTTGTAAACGTGAAATCTTTCTTACGAAGCCTAAAAGACCAGGTTTGCTTGTTGCTTTTTACTGAAGGTTTTTCTGAATAATAGTGCTCACTCATTATTAGAACCTCCTTTTGTCATGTCTTAAAGAATGGCAAAGAAAAAGCTCGCCTCATAAAAGCGAGCTTCCCCTACAGGTAAGTGAAGATTACTTAACTTCTACAGAAGCGCCAACTTCTTCAAGTTTAGCTTTAAGCTCTTCAGCTTCTTCTTTAGCAATACCTTCTTTAAGTGGTTTTGGAGTGTTGTCAACAAGTTCTTTAGCTTCTTTCAAGCCAAGACCAGTGATTTCACGTACAACTTTGATAACTTTGATTTTTTGAGAACCTGCACCAGCAAGGATAAGGTCGAATTCGCTTTGCTCTTCAGCAGCTCCGCCTGCAGCAGCTCCGCCAGCTACAGCTACAGGAGCAGCAGCAGTTACGCCAAATTCTTCTTCGATTGCTTTTACTAGGTCGTTCAATTCAAGTACAGTTGCTTCTTTAACGGAAGCAATGATTTCTTCGATATTTAAAGCCATTTGTAATTCCTCCATTTTGTTTTAATTTATGAAAAACTGATTAGATTAAGCGCCTTGTTCTTCCTTTTGTTCTGCCACAGCTTTTGCAGCAAGAGCAAAGTTGCGAACTGGAGCTTGAAGTACGCTAAGCAACATAGAAAGCAAGCCTTCGCGTGATGGAAGTTCAGCAAGAGCTTTCACTTCTTCAACAGTAGAAACTTTACCTTCGATAACGCCAGCTTTGATTTCAAGAGCTTCGTGGTTTTTAGCGAACTCATTAAGAACTTTAGCCGGAGCGACAGCATCTTCAGTGCTGAATGCGATCGCGTTCGGTCCAGTTAAGAAATCATTCAAACCATTAAGCTCAGCTTGTTCAACCGCACGGCGAGTCATCGTATTTTTGTAAACTTTGAACTCAACGTTAGCTTCGCGAAGCTGTTTACGAAGTTCTGTTACTTCAGAAACGTTAAGTCCGCGATAGTCAACGATGATCGTTGATTTACTTTCTTTCAGTTTAGAAGCAATTTCTTCAACAACAACTTTTTTTGTTTCAATTGCGCTGCTCATGGTTACACCTCCTGTAGATTCTTGTGTAACACTTATACCGTTAGGTGATCACGACTGAGACGACGGATTCCATATAAAAAGCCTCCATGAGACATGGAGGCTGTATATACAAGCATACGTAACGTAATAGCTGTGATAATATACACCTCGGTAGGATCATTAAGCGGTTAAGCCCCTACTGTCTACGGTATAAATGATATTCTATTTTACAACATTTTGAATCATATCAGAATGTTGATGTCGTGTCAATATTATTTTACGTTAAAAGTTGAAGAGTCTACTTTGACACCAGGTCCCATAGTAGAAGTTACAGCAACGTTTTTCACGTAAACGCCTTTTGCTGCAGCAGGTTTAGCTTTCAGGATTGTATCGTACATTGTTGTGAAGTTCTCAACAAGTTTTTCATCCTCGAAAGAAACTTTACCGATAGGAACATGAATGTTTCCAGCTTTATCAACACGGTATTCAACTTTACCAGCTTTGATTTCGCCGATAGCTTTTTCAACTTCGAAAGTAACTGTACCAGTTTTAGGGTTTGGCATTAAACCTTTTGGTCCAAGTACACGACCGATTTTACCAACTTCACCCATCATGTCAGGTGTAGCTACGATTACATCGAAATCGAACCAGCCTTGTTGAATTTTGTTGATGTAGTCAGTATCGCCAACGAAATCTGCACCAGCAGCTTCAGCTTCTTTCGCTTTTTCGCCTTTTGCGAAAACGAGAACGCGCTGAGTTTTACCAGTTCCGTTTGGAAGCACGACTGCTCCACGGATTTGCTGGTCGTTTTTACGAGGGTCAACCCCTAGACGGAAAGCCACTTCAACTGTAGCGTCGAATTTAGCTGTGTTTGTTTTTTTAACGAGAGCTACTGCTTCAGAAACGTCGTAAGCTTTTGAACGATCTACAAGCTTAGCAGCTTCAACGTACTTTTTACCTTTTTTAGCCATTTTAAAATTTCCTCCTTATGTGGTTATAGCGGAATAACCTCCCACGAATAAGGGTTGCGAACTTGTTAAAACTCGCAACCCGACAAGAAACAAATTAATCCTCGATTACAATACCCATACTGCGGGCAGTACCTTCAACCATGCGCATTGCCGCTTCAACGTCTGCTGCGTTTAAGTCAGGCATTTTCGTTTCAGCGATTTCGCGTACTTTATCGCGCTTAACAGTTGCCACTTTATTACGGTTTGGTTCACCAGAACCAGACTCAATTCCAGCTGCTTTTTTAAGCAATACTGCAGCAGGCGGAGTTTTTGTAATAAATGTAAATGAACGGTCTTCGTAAACCGAAATTTCAACAGGAATGATTAAACCAGCTTGGTCAGCTGTACGAGCGTTAAACTCCTTACAGAATCCCATGATGTTAACACCGGCTTGACCAAGTGCAGGTCCAACTGGTGGTGCTGGGTTAGCTTTTCCAGCAGGAATTTGCAATTTTACAACTTTTACTACTTTTTTAGCCACGAGACACACCTCCTTAAGTCCGTGATGTGGTAATAGGGTAAACCCTCCCACTCAAGGTTTCATTCTTTATATGAATGACGAAATATCAAGCTAGTTGCCTTGGATAAGTCCAAGACGTACCTTTGCTATATTATCATTTATATATAGCAATTTCAAGTTTTTTCACATTACAATTTATCGATTTGGGTAAATTCCAGCTCAACCGGCGTTTCACGGCCGAACATATTAACGAAAACTTTGACCTTGCTTTTATCATAATCAATCTCTTCAATTGATCCAGTAAAGTTGGCAAAAGGTCCGTCTATCACTTTCACTGTCTCTTTCAGTTCAAAGTCAATGTCCGTTTTGCGTTCGTCCATGCCCATTCTCTTCAGAATGGTTTCCGCTTCGCCCGGAAGCAGCGGCGTCGGTTTTGAGCCAGAGCCGGCAGATCCTACGAATCCAGTAACGCCTGGCGTGTTGCGGACAACATACCAAGAGTCGTCTGTCATTACAATTTCAACAAGCACATAACCAGGGAATACTTTCTTTTTCACGACTTTTTTCTTGCCGTTTTTGATATCCGTTTCTTCTTCTTCAGGTACGACTACACGGAAAATTTTATCCTGCATCCCCATTGATTCAACACGTTTTTCCAAGTTAGCTTTTACTTTATTCTCATAACCAGAGTACGTGTGAACAACATACCAATTCTTTTCCATTCTCTTCAGGACTCTCCAGTCCTTCCCTCCCCGCATTTGGTTTTTAGTGAATGACCATAACGCTTCAAAAAATAGGCGGCAAACCTATGATAACTTTCATTTTAAGCCACAATAAAAAACCCGCTGAACGGGTTTTGGCAAGTGATATTATGATCTATTATAGCACGTATTGCTGATCATTATTCAACTATTAAACGAATTAATTGAGAAATTCCTGTGTCAAGGAGGGCAAAAAAGATAATAAAAAAGATAACTGTTGAAATCACCGTAATGGTATAACGCGTTAACTCTTTTCCTTTAGGCCAGCTTACCTTTTTCATTTCTTTCCCAACATCTTTAAAGAATCTCATAATACGCATGTAAAAGACCTCCACAATTTAAAAGCGCAAAAACTATTTTGTTTCAAGATGAGCTGTATGTGAATTGCAAGTACTGCAGTATTTCTTTACTTCTAATCGCTCAGCCGCTGATGCAGAGCTCTTCATTGTCGTATAATTACGGTTTCCGCATGTCTTGCATGCTAGCGTAATCTTTTTTCTCATGTCATTACACCTTTTTCTAAATAGACATTTGTTCTTATCTTTAGTAACATATCACAGTCAGAAAAATACTGTCAATATAACATAAATCCCTATTACAAACTGATTTCGCGAATTTCCAAGTACTTCTCCAGCTTACGTTTTACACGCTGAAGGGCATTGTCGATCGATTTCACATGCCGGTTCAGTTCATCGGAAATCTCTTGGTAACTTCTTCCGTCAAGATATAAGACGAGTACTTTTCTCTCTAAATCACTTAATAGTTCTCCCATTTTCATTTCAATGTCATCAAATTCTTCCTGATTGATGATCATTTCCTCAGGGTTTAAGGTTTTCGCTCCTGAAATGACATCAAGCAGCGTTCGGTCTGATTCTTCATCAAAAATCGGTTTATCTAATGAGACGTAGGAATTCAAAGGAATGTGTTTCTGGCGAGTAGCTGTCTTTATTGCGGTAATAATTTGGCGGGTAATACATAATTCTGCGAAAGCTTTGAAAGAGGTAAGCTTGTCCTCTTTGAAGTCACGAATAGACTTATAGAGGCCTATCATACCTTCCTGAACAATATCTTCTCTGTCCGCTCCTATTAAAAAATAGGATCTTGCTTTTGCCCGAACAAAGTTTCGGTACTTCGTAATCAAGTAATCTAACGCATCACTGTCCCCAACATGAACCTTTTCAATGACCTGCTCGTCCTCCAACTGGCAAAACTGCTCTTTGTTGAATTTTCCCTTGTTGTTCTGTAGATTCACTCCGATCCCCCCGGCGCACGTAGATAGAAATATTATACAGTATTGGGCAAAAAAGCGTCAACTTAATCTAAGTCTCCCCGCCTCCACTTTTCAAACGTTTTCAAAACCTCTTCCGATAAAGCAATTTTACCCGCCGGCTTTTCGGAAGTGATTTTTCTTACCCGTCTCTCTATTCGCCTTTCAATCGCTTCTACCTCTCTCAAAAGCTCCCGGGCCGATTTCCGCAATGCCCCCTGTCCGAAAATCGCCCACTGCTCAGTATAGTCAGAGGTTGCAACATGAATTTGAGTCGCAATATTATTTAAAGCCTGAGCAAGCTTTTCTATCCGCTCATCAGCCGTCTCATTTTCTTTCGTAAAAATCACTTCAACTCTGTGGTTGGTCTGTTTTTTCTCAAGCCCTTTTACGAGATGTGCGTCAAAAACAACAATAACCCTGTTTCCTGTATACGATTGATATTCCGCCATTTTCTGAATCAGTACGTCTCTCGCCTCTTCAAAACTGTTCGCTTTTAAATCCTTCAGCTGCGGCCAGGCTCCAATCATGTTGTATCCGTCTACTAACAGGATATCCATGGGTCTTTATTCTCCCAGAGGGTTTCGTTTCCGGTAGACTTCATACATCAAAAGACCAGCCGCGACAGATGCATTCAGTGAAGTTACCTTCCCGGCCATCGGGAGTTTAATGAGAAAATCACACTTTTCTTTAACGAGGCGGCCCATCCCTTTTCCTTCACTTCCAATGACTAAAGCCAAAGGCATATTGCCGTCCATGTTGCGGTAATCCTCACGCGCGGATGCATCCGTTCCGACAACCCAGATACCCCGCTCTTTCATTTCTTCTAACGTCCGCGCCAAATTGGTGACTCTTGCTACAGGAATGTGCTCAATTGCCCCTGTTGAAGCTTTAGCCACTGTTGTTGTCAGCCCGACAGCTCTCCGCTTTGGAATCACGATGCCATGGGCGCCGACCGCATCAGCCGTTCTCATAATGGAACCGAGATTATGAGGGTCTTCAAGCTCGTCCAGAATGAGGAAGAAAGGCTGTTCATTTCTTTCTTCGGCTGCTTTATATAAATCGTCCAGTTCTGCATATTCATACGCTGCAACCTGTGCCACTACGCCTTGATGCTGCCCTGTCACCATTTGATCGAGTTTTTTTCTCGGGACATATTGAATCGTGATTCCCTGCTTTTTCGCAAGCTCAATCACCTGCTGTGCTTGTCCCTTTACGGTGTTTTCCGCCATCCACAGCTTATACAGCTTACGATCTGATTTTAACGTCTCGATCACTGCATTTTTCCCTATGACGTAATCATGTTGCTGACTCATTTGTTTTCCTCCCTGACGTTCCGAATTGTATAGCTTCGGCAACGAGCTGACTAAGTCTTTCCTCTTTTTTCTCTAGAAAAAGATAGCCAAGCAGCGCTTCAAATGCTGTACTATAGCGGTATGTCTGAACATCTGTATTTTTAGGTGTCGTTCCCGACTTCGCATTTCTGCCTCTTTTCAGCACCGCTTCCTCTTCTTCCGTAAAAAATGATTGATCCTGCAGAAAGAATAGGATCTCAGCCTGTGACTTTGCCGACACGATCCGGCTTGATTTCTTATGAAGATCATTTGGTTTGGTAAAACCCTGCTTAAGCAGGTGATGCCTTACATACACTTCAAAAATGGCATCACCTATATAAGCAAGCGCAAGACCGTTAAGCTGCTTTGAATCTTTTATCGTTTCAAAATCAAGCATCCGTTATTCTCCCCGTTTCCAGCGAGTGCCTTGAGCCGTATCTTCAAGAATGATATTCATGCTTTTCAGCTGGTCGCGGATCTGATCTGACAGTGCAAAATCGCGATTTCGGCGCGCTTCATTTCTTTTTTCGATTAAGTCTTCAATCTCTTGATCGAGAAGTTCCTGCTCGCCCAATGAAAAACCGAGGACAGATACAATGCGGTCAAACATGCCGATAAACGCCGTAATCACATGATCAGCCGTATGATCTTTCTGAAGATAATAATTGGCATGCTTCGCTAAGTCGAACAAGACAGAGATGGCATTCGCCGTATTAAAATCATCGTCCATCGCCTCTTCGAATGCTTTGCGGTGTTCTTCAACTTTCTCAAGCCATTGATCGTCATCTTCCGTTAAATTCGTACTGCTGTTCAGACGGTGCTGAAGGTTGCTGTACGCTGTTTTCAAACGATTAAATGCGCTTTTCGTATTCTCCAGAAGCTCTTCTGAATAGTTAATCGGGTGGCGATAATGAACAGATAGCATAAAGAATCTCAAAAGCTGCGGATCATGCTGTTTAATGATGTCATGCACAAGCACAAAGTTGCCCAGTGATTTTGACATTTTTTCATTATCAATATTGATATAGCCATTATGGAGCCAGTACTTCGCAAACGTTTTTCCTGTCAGTGCCTCAGATTGCGCAATTTCGTTTTCATGGTGAGGGAATGTTAAATCCTGTCCGCCCGCATGGATATCAATCTGGTCACCCAGATACTTTTTCACCATCGCTGAGCATTCAATGTGCCAGCCCGGACGGCCTTTTCCCCAAGGGCTATCCCAAGAGATTTCTCCTTCTTTCGCCGCTTTCCACAGCGCGAAATCAAGAGCATCTTCTTTTTTCTCGCCGACCCGGATGCGTGCACCTGATCTCAGTTCATCAATAGATTGCTGAGAAAGCTTTCCGTATCCTTCAAATGCTCTTGTTTTGAAATAAACGTCACCTTCTGATTCATAAGCGTATCCCTTTTTCACGAGCTGATCTACGAATTCGATAATCGCATCCATGTTTTCCATCACTCGCGGATGAAGGTCGGCTTTTCGGCAGCCGAGCGCACCTACATCTTCAAAGTATGCTTTAATAAAACGCTCTGAAATGGTAGGTACGTCCTCACCGAGTTCATTTGCCGCTTTAATTAATTTATCGTCTACGTCTGTAAAGTTAGAGACATACTGCACATCATAGCCTTTATACTCCAGATAGTTTCGAACCGTATCGTATACGATAGCCGGACGAGCGTTTCCGATGTGAATGTAATTGTAAACCGTCGGTCCGCACACGTACATTTTCACTTTTCCCTCTTCAAGAGGAACGAATGTTTCCTTCTGTCTAGTCAATGTATTATAAAGAGTGATTGTCATTTTTGATTGATCCTTTCTTTTCTGTCTTCAAGTTCTGCCTTCAGCTCTAAAATCTGGTGTTCCAAAGACTTAAAGCGATCAGCAACCGGATCGGGCAAATCCTGATGGTTTAAATCGCGTCTTACTTTCTTGCCATTTTGTACAACGACCCGTCCAGGGATGCCGACAACTGTTGAAAAATCAGGAACATCGTGCAGCACGACTGAACCAGCTCCAATCTTTGAGCCTTCACCGACAGTAATTGAACCGAGCACTTTAGCACCTGTGGCTATCAATGCGTCATCTTTAATCGTTGGGTGCCTTTTTCCCTTTTCTTTCCCCGTTCCCCCGAGGGTAACCCCCTGAAAAACGGTTACGTTATTGCCGATTTCACATGTCTCCCCAATGACAACCCCCATACCGTGGTCTATGAAAAATCTTCTCCCGATAGTAGCGCCGGGGTGGATTTCGATCCCGGTAAAAAATCGGCTTACCTGAGATATAAGGCGTGCAAGGAAATAAAATTTTCGTTTATATAAAGCATGTGCAATCCGATGCGCCCATATAGCATGTAAACCGGAATAAGTTAAAATCACTTCAAAATAGCTTCTTGCTGCAGGATCTTGATCGAACACTGTATCAATGTCTTCTTTGAGCATTCTAAAAAACACATGCTTCCCCCCACTTCTCTATCTGATTTCCTCTTCACCCAATAAAAAAAGCGCCTCTGCATGAAAACATGACAGAGACGCTTTAACCGCGCGGTTCCACTCTGTTTGAAAAGCAGACTTCTGCTCTCCCAACTTCAGCCTGTAACGGCGGCGGCCGCCTTTGAATACTGATTTCGAAAAATGTTCTTCAAAGGTCTTAAGGGCGCACTTCTAAAACCCGGCTCATGGATCTCTCTCAGCCAATGAAGATCCTTTCTGTAAAGGCCTAAAGCTTTATACTCTTCCCTGTCAACAATCATTTATTTAGATATTTTTCAAACGCTGAATTGCAGTTTCTTTACCGATCAATTCAATTGATTGCGGCAGTTCCGGACCGTGAGTTTGCCCTGTTACGGCAACACGGATCGGCATAAACAGTTTTTTCCCTTTATGGCCAGTTTCTTTCTGCACTGCTTTGATTGATGCTTTAATGTTATCCGGAGTGAACTCCTCAAGCTCTTCAAGCTTCGCAGCGAATGTGCTGAGCACTTCAGGAACCTGTTCCTCTTCCAGAACAGCTTTTGCTTCTTGATTATACTCGATCTCATCCGTAAAGAACAAATCAGTCAACTCAACAATTTCCGCACCGTAGCTTAATTGCTCATGATACAGGGAAATCAGTTTACGAACCCATTCTTGTTCTTCAGCAGAAAGCTCAGTGCCAACTTTGCCAGCTTTTTGCAAATGCGGAAGCGTCAGTTCAATAACCTGATCAAGATCCAGCTTCTTCACGTATTGATTGTTAACCCATTTTAGCTTATGCATATCAAACAAAGCTGGTGATTTAGATAAACGGTTTACATCAAAAATGTCAATAAACTGTTCTTTTGTGAATAGCTCTTCTTCCCCAACCGGTGACCAGCCAAGCAGGCCGATAAAGTTGAACAGCGCTTCCGGCAAGTAGCCAAGCTCTTTATACTGCTCGATGAATTGAATAATGGACTCATCGCGTTTGCTGAGCTTTTTACGGCTTTCATTTACGATCAGCGTCATGTGTCCGAACTGAGGAATATCCCATCCGAATGCTTGATAAATCATAATCTGTTTCGGTGTGTTAGAAATATGATCCTCACCGCGCAGCACGTGTGTCATTTTCATTAAATAGTCATCAATAGCTACTGCGAAGTTGTAAGTCGGCGTTCCGTCCTTTTTCACAATAACAAAGTCGCCAATGCCATCTGATTCGAAAGAAATTTCGCCTTTTACGATATCGTTGAAGGCAATGACTTTTCCTTCCGGCACGCGGAAACGAATACTTGGCTTTCTGCCTTCAGCAATAAATTTTTCCTGTTCTTCCTGAGACAGATTTCTGTGTTTTCCGGAATAACGCGGCATTTCTCCGCGGGCTATCTGTTCTTCACGCTCTTTTTCAAGCTCTTCTTCCGTACAGTAACATTTATAAGCAAGCCCTTTTTCAAGAAGCTCTTCATAGTACACTTTATAGATATCGTTACGCTCTGACTGACGGTATGGGCCGTACTCACCGCCGACATCCACACTCTCATCCCAGTCAATACCAAGCCATCTCAAATAATTCAGCTGGCTTTGTTCTCCGCCCTCAATATTGCGCTTTTTATCAGTGTCCTCAACACGAATAATAAACTTACCGCCTTGATTGCGGGCAAATAAATAATTAAAAAGCGCCGTTCTGGCATTTCCAATATGCAAATGTCCGGTTGGACTCGGTGCATAACGGACGCGTACTTCGTTTCCCATTTTCAAATACTTCCTTTCATGTCATGTATGGCCTCAGGCAAAAATGTATGAATCTATTCTACCACCAAATAGACCCAGCATCAAAGCAAGTTAGCCTTTTTGTATCAGTACTGTCGCTTGAGCCGCTATTCCTTCCGCTCGGCCTGTAAATCCAAGCTTTTCTGTTGTTGTTGCTTTTACATTTACTTGAGAAACGTCCGCCTCAAGCCCTTCAGCGATTCTTTGTCTCATATCTTCTATGTACGGCAGCATCTTTGGCTTCTGTGCAATGATGGTGCAGTCAATGTTTCCAAGAACATACCCCTTCTGTTTCACGATCCCCCAGACATGCTGAAGTAATTTGAAAGAATCTGCGTCCTTGAACTCGGGATCAGTATCAGGAAAATGCTTGCCGATGTCGCCTTCTCCAATAGCTCCGAGGCAGGCGTCAGCGACGGTATGCAACAATACGTCTGCATCAGAATGGCCGAGCAGCCCTTTTTCATACGGGATTTCAATTCCGCCAATAATAAGAGGGCGCCCCTCCACTAATTGATGCACATCAAATCCTTGTCCAATTCTAAACATGATTATTCCTACTTTCTGATTCCATGATAGCTTCAGCTGACGTTAAATCGTCTGGCGTCGTCAGCTTAATATTTGTATAGCTGCCTTCTACAACGCGGACCGAACCGCCTTCCATCTCTTCAACGAGGCTGGCGTCATCCGTCCCTAAAAATCCCTTATACTCCGCCTCAGCGTGGGCCTTCATCAATAAAGAAAGACGAAAAGCTTGTGGCGTTTGGACAGCCCACAAGCTTGAACGTTCAATCGTCTCACTGACTTGTAAATCTTGAACGCGTTTAATCGTATCTTTTACCGGGACAGCGAGGATGGCCGCTCCTGTCTGTTCCGCTTCAGCGATCAGTTCGTCAATTTGTTCATGCTTTATAAAAGGCCGGGCGCCGTCGTGAACAAGGACTATCTTTTCTTGTTTCACGGCTTTCAGCCCTTTATAAACACTGTGCTGACGCTCATCTCCGCCAGCCACAAGCTCAATAGCGGTTTGAAACGGATAATCGGCCAGCAATTGCTGAAAGTGCTCCCGCTCGCGCTCATTAATCACCAAAATGATTTTTTCGCACGGCCGGTGGCTGTCAAACACTCTTAACGTGTGAATGATCACCGGGTCTCCTTTCAGCTCAATGAACAGCTTATTTCTCCCTGCCTTCATCCGTTTTCCCTGTCCGGCTGCAGGAATCACCACATCATAACTCATTGTTTTTCTCCCTTTACAGCGCCTTCTCCAACAGCTTGGGCTTAGCAAAAATCATTCGTCCCGCTGCTGTTTGCAGCACACTTGTAACGAGTACATCAATATGCTTGCCGATATAATTGCGTCCTTCTTCAACAACAATCATCGTACCGTCATCCAAGTAGGCAACTCCCTGATTATGCTCTTTCCCGTCCTTAATGACCTGAACATTCATTTCCTCGCCAGGAAGCACAACAGGCTTGACCGCATTGGCAAGGTCATTAATGTTTAGTACTGCTACCTTCTGAAGCTCGCATACTTTATTTAAATTAAAATCATTCGTCACGACGACCCCGGATGTCAGCTTAGCGAGTTTGACGAGCTTGCTGTCAACCTCCTGAATATCTTCAAAGTCGCCTTCATAAATTTCAACTTCAATGTCTAATTCTTTCTGAATGCGGTTCAGGATATCGAGACCGCGTCGTCCTCTGTTTCGTTTTAAAACATCTGAAGAATCAGCAATATGCTGCAATTCCTCAAGGACAAACTGCGGAATCACGATAACTCCCTCTAAAAACCCAGTCTGACAAATATCTGCTATTCTCCCATCAATAATAACACTTGTGTCCAAAATTTTCAGCTTCTTGTCCTGAACCTCATGTTCTTCATCGGCTGTTCCTTTTTTCTTTTGCATTCTGGCGGAAATAGAAAACAGGCTGATCAATTCATCCTTTTTCTTAAAGCCCACCTGGAAACCGAGATAACCAAGGAAGAACGCTAAAAACACAGGGATGATTGTGCTGAATATGCGGTAAGGTATATTGTCTAAAGGAATAACATTTACGATAAGATAAGCGATTATAAGTCCAAAAACCAGGCCAAGACTTCCAAATAACAAATCTGGAACCGGCGCTTTTAACAATGAATCCTCTATCCACTTCACCCAGTTCACAACGTATTCTGTACCCCATATACTGATGAGAAAAAAGATAATTGCTCCTATTGCCGCAGACGTATATGCGTTTGTTATTAAAGGTATGTCCTGTATACTTAACAGTACAAACAATTCAGGTATTAAAAATATACCAACAACGCCGCCAAAGATAATGAAGAACGCCTGAACTATTCGTTTTAACATACCCCCACCTCCTTTTTTAACATTTTATTTCACAAAGTTTTATGCATCCTACGAATATCAGAATAAACAAAAACCAACATTAATATACCCGTATTCATAAGGTTTTAACCGAAATCACAGCTGTCTGTCTAAATAATGCTTCTCTTGCAGGCGTTTTAATCCTTTTTTGATTTTTTGGGCTCGTACTTCACCGATTCCCTCAACTTCATCTAATTCTTCTGCACTCGCCTCAATAATCCTTGGTAGGACTCCAAATGCTTCTACAACATTTTCAACAATCGGCATCGGAAGACGCGGTATCTTATTTAACAGCCTGTATCCTCTAGGCAATACATAATCGTCAAGATTTGTAGAAGCCGGATAACCGAGCAGCTTATACACAATGGAATCATCCAGCAGATCATAACTGGACATATCCTGCAGCTCTTTCAAGAGAACAAACGGATCTTTAATCTTTTCTTTCACATAATCCTTAATAAATAAAGCAGCCTCTTCTTCCATATCCGTAATCAATTCAATGACTTGCAGCTTAATCAGATGTCCTTCTGTCCCCAGCTCTTTGATATACATGTTGATTTCGTTTTTGATTCTCAGCACCATTTCATAACGATGCATGACAGACAAGACATCACTGAAGGTAACAAGCTCCTCAAACTCTAATGCATTCAGTGCGTTAATCGTTTTGTCGAGGATTGTCTTATATTTTTCAAGTGTTTGTATAGCTTGGTTCGCTTTGGTTAAAATAAATCCTATGTCTTTTAGTGTATACTTCATGTTTTCCTGATATAACGTTATAACATTTCTTCTTTCAGAAATAGCGATCACGAGGCAGCCAGTTTGCTTAGCTACTCTTTCGGCAGTACGGTGCCGCATTCCTGTTTCTGACGAAGAAATTGTGGCATCTGGCATCAGCTGAGTATTGGCGTAGAGGATCTTTTGACCTGAATCACTTAAAATGATCGCTCCATCCATTTTAGCCAGCTCATATAAATGAGCCGGAGAAAAAGCCGTGTTTATGTGAAAGCCGCCGTCCACCACTTCTTTTACTTTATCATTATATCCAACAACAATCAGACCGCCTGTATTTGCTCTCAAGACGTTTTCCATCCCTGCTCTGAGCGGTGTACCCGGAGCAACAAACTGCAATATAGATGACAAGTCTAACTCTTGTTTCGCCCCTTTTTTCTCTTTTTCCATCTATTATCCTCCTAATGAAGTACGAAGCGCCTCTGCAACATTTGCTACTCCGATAACCTCAATCCCTTTTGGTTTTGTCCATCCATCCAGATTTGCCGCGGGTATGATCATTCGTTTAAAACCGAGCTTAGCCGCTTCTTTCACACGCTGTTCAATTCTTGAAACCCGCCGAACTTCTCCGGTTAATCCCACTTCTCCTATAAAACAATCTGCAGGATTTGGAGGTGTATCTTTAAAGCTGGACGCGATGCTGATCGCAATGGCAAGATCAATTGCAGGTTCATCAAGCTTTACGCCGCCGGCCACTTTCAAATAAGCATCCTGATTTTGCAGCAGCAGCCCAACTCTTTTTTCTAACACGGCCATTAACAGAGAAACCCTGTTATGGTCTATTCCTGTTGCCATACGCCGCGGATTGCCAAAGCTTGTTGGCGAGATGAGCGCCTGGATTTCAACGAGAATCGGTCTTGTGCCCTCCATAGAAGCAGTTATGCTTGAGCCTGCGGATCCCGCTGAGCGTTCTTCCAAGAAAATTTCTGAAGGGTTCAAAACTTCAGTGAGCCCCTCTTCGCGCATTTCGAAAATGCCCATTTCATTTGTAGAACCAAAACGGTTTTTTACAGCCCGCAAAATACGGAAAGTATGGTGACGTTCCCCTTCAAAATATAAAACAGTGTCAACCATATGCTCCAACAGTCTCGGCCCTGCAATAGACCCTTCTTTCGTCACGTGCCCTACGATAAAAATCGGAATGCCTTTTGTTTTTGCAATTTTCATCAGCTCAGCGGTACATTCTCTGACCTGTGACACACTGCCCGGAGCCGATGTAATGTCACTTTGGTAAACCGTTTGAATAGAGTCTACAACGACAAACGCTGGATTCATCTCTTGTATAGCAGACGAAATATACTCCATATCGGTTTCAGATAAAACATGCAGTGACGGACTATTAATGCCAAGACGATCTGCTCTCAGTTTCGTTTGCTTTACCGATTCTTCTCCCGAAATGTACAGCACACTGTTCGATGAATCTGATAATTGAGCGGAAACCTGCAGTAATAACGTTGACTTTCCGATACCAGGATCGCCGCCGATTAAAACGAGTGAGCCTTTGACGACGCCCCCGCCGAGCACCCTGTTAAACTCGCCAAGCTGAGTTTTAACCCGGGGTTCTTCTGATGTTTCGATTGATGTAATAGGTGAAGGTTTCTGTACAGTTTGAACTGAATGAGAAAAAGCCGCTCTCCGATTGGCCGGCGCTTTTTTTATCATTTCTTCCACCATAGTATTCCAAGCACCGCAGCCCGGACATTTCCCCATCCATTTTGGAGACTCGTAACCGCAGGATTGGCAGATGAATTTCGATTTTGTTTTAGCCATATATAGTGTAAGACCTCTCCCTTGCTCTATTTCTTGATATGAAAGTGAGGCATACACTTACATGCTGTATGCCTCATTTTCGTCTTCTATATTAATTCGTTTTAGCAGTCGTTTTTACGACAAATTCGCCGTCTTCTACATCGAGAACGATATGCTGTCCTTTATGAATATTTCCTCGGAGGAGTTCTTCAGATAAACGGTCCTCGACATGTTTTTGGATAGCTCTTCTTAACGGACGGGCACCGTATTCCAAGTCAACGCCCTCTTCCGCGACTTTCGCTTTTGCAGCATCGGTCAATTCGATAGAAAGATCCTGTTCTTTCAGGCGTTTTGTTAATTGATCAGACATCAATGACACGATTTCAGTGAGATGTTTTTTCTCAAGTGAATGGAAGACAATGATTTCATCAATCCGGTTGATAAACTCCGGTCTGAACGCACGTTTCAATTCACCCATCACTTTATCTTTCATGTCTTTATGATTTTGCGTCTCATCCTGAACGTTAAAGCCGACATATTTATTGCGTTTCAGCTCACTTGCTCCGACGTTTGACGTCATAATCAGAATGGTATTACGGAAATCGACTGTACGTCCCTTAGAATCAGTCAATCGTCCGTCTTCAAGAACTTGCAGGAGGATATTGAAGACATCAGGGTGCGCTTTCTCAATCTCATCAAGAAGCACGACAGAGTAAGGTTTTCTTCTGACTTTCTCTGTTAATTGGCCGCCTTCATCGTATCCCACATATCCCGGAGGTGAACCGACAAGTCTTGAAGTTGAGTGTTTTTCCATGTATTCAGACATATCAATTCTGATCATGGCTTCCTCATCACCGAAAATGGATTCAGCAAGTGCTCGCGCAAGCTCTGTTTTACCAACACCTGTAGGGCCTAAGAAAATGAATGAGCCGATTGGGCGTTTAGGATCTTTTAATCCTGCTCTTGCACGTCTAACTGCTTTTGCAACAGCTACAACTGCTTCATCCTGGCCAATGACACGGGAGTGAAGAATGCTTTCCATATTGAGAAGCTTATCTGTTTCAGTTTGGGCGATTTTAGATACAGGCACCCCAGTCCAGCTGGATACAACCATCGCAATATCATCAACAGTAACCTCTGAGTTTTCCTGCCCTTGCTTCTCTTTCCATGATTTCTTCGTATCCTCTACTTGCTCGCGCAGGCGCTGCTCAGTATCACGCAAGGAAGCTGCTTTTTCAAACTCTTGGCTTTGCACTGCCGCATCCTTCTCTTTACGAACCTCATCAAGCTTCTGTTCAAGCTCCTTTAAGTTAGGAGGCGTTGTAAAGGAGCGCAGTCTCACCTTTGAACCCGCTTCATCGATTAAGTCAATTGCTTTATCCGGAAGGAAACGGTCAGAAATATATCTGTCAGAAAGCTTAACCGCAGCTTCAATGGCATCATCTGTAATTGATACTCGGTGATGAGCTTCATATCGGTCACGCAAGCCTTTTAAAATTTGAATACTTTCATCTGCAGACGGCTGATCAACCTGTATCGGCTGAAAACGGCGTTCCAACGCTGCATCTTTTTCAATATATTTACGGTACTCATCAAGAGTCGTCGCTCCAATACATTGAAGTTCACCGCGAGCAAGTGAAGGTTTTAAAATGTTAGATGCGTCAATGGCACCTTCTGCTCCGCCCGCTCCGATTAATGTATGAAGCTCATCGATGAATAGAATGATGTTTCCTGCCTGGCGAATTTCATCCATGACTTTTTTCAGGCGATCCTCAAATTCACCGCGGTATTTTGTGCCGGCAACAACTGTTCCCATGTCTAATGTCATCACGCGTTTATCGCGCAAGATTTCAGGAACTTCGTTATTGATAATTTGCTGTGCCAAACCTTCTGCGATAGCCGTTTTACCTACACCTGGTTCACCAATGAGAACAGGGTTGTTTTTCGTTCTGCGGCTTAACACTTCGATCACACGCTGAATTTCCTTGCTTCTTCCGATTACAGGATCAAGGCTGTCTTCCTTCGCAATAGCAGTTAAGTCTCTTGCCAAGCTGTCAAGCGTAGGCGTATTCGCATTGCTGTTTGTTCCTGTCGCTGATGATCCTGTTTCATTGCTTCCAAGAAGCTGTAGCACCTGCTGTCTTGCTTTATTTAAGCTGACACCGAGGTTATTCAGCACTCTCGCAGCAACACCTTCACCTTCGCGAATCAGACCAAGAAGAATATGTTCTGTCCCGACATAAGAATGCCCGAGTTTTCTTGCCTCATCCATTGAAAGCTCAATGACTTTCTTAGCTCTAGGAGTGTAATGAATCGTTTGAGACATTTCCTGCCCGCGACCGATCAAACTTTCAACTTCTTTTTGAATTTTATCTGAACCAAGCCCAAGCGCTTGTAGAGCTTTAGCAGCAATCCCTTCTCCTTCTCGTACCAGTCCTAATAAAATATGCTCAGTGCCAATGTTATTATGACCTAAACGGAGTGCTTCTTCCTGTGCAAGCGCCAGTACTTTTTGAGCTCGTTCTGTAAATCTTCCAAACATCATATCGATTCATCCTCCTGTCTTTTCCCATTCATTTCTAAGTGAAGCCGTTCTCTGATGAGAGCCGCTCTTCGAATGTCCCTTTCGTTCGGACGCAAAGCGCCTCCCGAGTACTGCTGTAAAAATCCTGGCTGTGTCAAAATCATTAGTTCATTAAGTATGTTGCTTGAAAGCCCTTTAATAATGCCTAGATCTATGCCTAACCGGACATCTGAAAGGCACTTTGCAGTTTCTTTCGATTCTATCATCCGGCAATTGGACAAGACCCCATAAGACCGATATACCTTATCCTCAAGTTCAATTTTAGAGGTTTGGTAAAGCGCTTCTCGGGCAGATCGTTCTTGTTCAATCAGCTGGGCAGCAACACTGTTAAGGTCATCCACAATATCCTGCTCTGACTTACCAAGCGTGATCTGATTTGAAATTTGAAAGATATTTCCTACTGCTTCGCTGCCTTCCCCATAAATTCCTCTAACAACTAAGCCTAATTGATTAATTGCCGGTATAATTCGATTTATTTGCCTAGTTAAAACCAGTGCCGGCAGATGCATCATGACTGAAGCCCTTAAACCCGTACCTACATTTGTAGGACAGCTGGTTAAGTACCCTCTTTGCTCATTAAATGCATAATCAACTTTTTCTTCAATCCAGTCATCGATCTGGTTTGCGGCTTTCATTGCCTCTAAAAGCTGAAATCCAGGAAAAAGACACTGAATTCTAATATGATCCTCTTCATTTAGCATGACGCTTACTTCTTCATTTTCAGAAAGCAAACAGCCGCCAAAAGGAGACTCTGTCAGATTCGGACTGATGAGATGTTTTTCAACAAGTACACGCTTTTCTAAAGGCTGTGCATCATTCATTCTGATCAAAACGAATTTTCCGATTCCAGGAATTTCTTGTTCTGAAAACTGATCTTCAAATTGCTGTATGATGGATGAGGCTTCTTCATTGGAATACCGCGTAGGGAACCTTATATGTTCAAAGTTCCTTGCTAAACGTATGCGGCTGCTGAGTACAATGTCACTTTCAGGTCCTTTCTGCTTCATCCAACTGCTTAGTGCGTCCTGAATAAAATGCTTTAGCGACATTACCCCTGTTCCTCCTCACTATCTTTACTTTTGAGTGATTGTTCTAATGAACGAATTTGATCTCTCACATGAGCTGCGTTCTCAAATTCTTCTTGATGGATTAAGGATTCTAATTCTTTTTTCAGCATGTCAATCTGCCGTCTGACATGGAGATTGCCGCCTATACGTTTCGGTATTTTCCCAGCATGCACAGTGTTTCCGCTGTGCACTTTACGTAAGATAGGTGTAATGTTGCTATGAAATGTTTTATAACATTCAGAACATCCAAAACGGCCGATTTTTCTAAATTGCTGAAAAGTCATTCCGCATTTTGGACAAGCTGATATTTGCTCCGAGTGACTGAACATTTGAGTTCCTGCATTCTGGAATGAAGAATCCATGTTCAGCAAACCCGAAAGTAAATTATGAATAGAGAAACCTTGATTTGCACTTATACCGTATGAATCACTATTTTCTTTGGCACATTGTTCACAAATATGAACTTCTATTTTTTCTCCGTTAACAACCTTTGTAAAGTGAAAAGTGGCTGGTCTCTCGTGGCACTCTTGACAAATCAATCTTTTCACCCGCTTATTTTAATTTTAAAGAAGTCAGCATAGCCTTCATCATTCTCGCTCTTAATTCATCACGTTCAGGCAAGTCAATGTGTAAAACCGAGCGGTCCATCACGCTGATCATCATTTTTGCTTCTCTTTCTGAAATCACCTTGTCTTCTAATAGCCTTAAAATAATGTCATCAGAGGCTGCTTGAGACAAATGGGTATTAATTTGAGAAATAATATTATTAATCAGGACAACTTCATTGTTCATTTTAATTTTAATGATTCTGATGTAACCGCCGCCCCCGCGTTTGCTCTCAACAATATATCCTCTTTCGCTTGTAAATCTGGTGTTGATGACATAATTTATTTGGGAAGGAACGCATTGAAATTTATCTGCAATTTCACTTCGTTTAATCTCTAAAATTTCCTTGCCATTTTGATCTAACACTCGTTTTAAATATTGTTCAATGATGTCAGAAATATTATGTCCCACTCAACCCCCTCCTTTACTGACTTTGACTATATTTGACTTTAATCTTACTATAAGGCGTTTCTCGAGAATTTTCAACTTTCTCGCTCTATCCTTTATTATTTCCATTTTCCCGACCCATAAAACCTGATTGGCGATTTAAAATTCAGTGTAAAATTATTATATTATACAATTAAAAGAAATTTTATGATACTAATAAACCAGAATACAAAAAAGGGCAGCTCATATGAGCTGCCCTTTTTTCAATTGCTTGGCGGCGTCCTACTCTCACAGGGGGAAACCCCCGACTACCATCGGCGCTGAAGAGCTTAACTTCCGTGTTCGGTATGGGAACGGGTGTGACCTCTTCGCTATCGCCACCAAACAAATTGAGAGTGTTCTCTCAAAACTAGATAACAGGTGTGACATCATTCAAAATGTGGTTAAGTCCTCGATCGATTAGTATCTGTCAGCTCCATGTGTCGCCACACTTCCACCTCAGACCTATCAACCTGATCATCTTTCAGGGATCTTACTTCCTTGCGGAATGGGAAATCTCATCTTGAGGGGGGCTTCATGCTTAGATGCTTTCAGCACTTATCCCGTCCGCACATAGCTACCCAGCGATGCCCTTGGCAGAACAACTGGTACACCAGCGGTGCGTCCATCCCGGTCCTCTCGTACTAAGGACAGCTCCTCTCAAATTTCCTGCGCCCGCGACGGATAGGGACCGAACTGTCTCACGACGTTCTGAACCCAGCTCGCGTACCGCTTTAATGGGCGAACAGCCCAACCCTTGGGACCGACTACAGCCCCAGGATGCGATGAGCCGACATCGAGGTGCCAAACCTCCCCGTCGATGTGGACTCTTGGGGGAGATAAGCCTGTTATCCCCGGGGTAGCTTTTATCCGTTGAGCGATGGCCCTTCCATGCGGAACCACCGGATCACTAAGCCCGACTTTCGTCCCTGCTCGACTTGTAGGTCTCGCAGTCAAGCTCCCTTGTGCCTTTACACTCTGCGAATGATTTCCAACCATTCTGAGGGAACCTTTGGGCGCCTCCGTTACCTTTTAGGAGGCGACCGCCCCAGTCAAACTGCCCACCTGACACTGTCTCCCCGCCCGATAAGGGCGGCGGGTTAGAAGGTCAATACAGCCAGGGTAGTATCCCACCGATGCCTCCACCGAAGCTAGCGCTCCGGTTTCCAAGGCTCCTACCTATCCTGTACAAGCTGTACCAACATTCAATATCAGGCTGCAGTAAAGCTCCACGGGGTCTTTCCGTCCTGTCGCGGGTAACCTGCATCTTCACAGGTACTATAATTTCACCGAGTCTCTCGTTGAGACAGTGCCCAGATCGTTGCGCCTTTCGTGCGGGTCGGAACTTACCCGACAAGGAATTTCGCTACCTTAGGACCGTTATAGTTACGGCCGCCGTTTACTGGGGCTTCAATTCGCACCTTCGCTTACGCTAAGCGCTCCTCTTAACCTTCCAGCACCGGGCAGGCGTCAGCCCCTATACTTCGCCTTACGGCTTCGCAGAGACCTGTGTTTTTGCTAAACAGTCGCCTGGGCCTATTCACTGCGGCTCTCTCGGGCTTGCACCCTAACAGAGCACCCCTTCTCCCGAAGTTACGGGGTCATTTTGCCGAGTTCCTTAACGAGAGTTCTCTCGATCACCTTAGGATTCTCTCCTCGCCTACCTGTGTCGGTTTGCGGTACGGGCACCTCTCACCTCGCTAGAGGCTTTTCTTGGCAGTGTGGAATCAGGAACTTCGCTACTAAATTTCGCTCGCCATCACAGCTCAGCCTTATGGGAAACGGATTTGCCTATTTCCCAGCCTAACTGCTTGGACGCGGATATCCAATACCGCGCTTACCCTATCCTCCTGCGTCCCCCCATTGCTCAAATGGTGAGGAGGTGGTACAGGAATATCAACCTGTTGTCCATCGCCTACGCCTTTCGGCCTCGGCTTAGGTCCCGACTAACCCTGAGCGGACGAGCCTTCCTCAGGAAACCTTAGGCATTCGGTGGAGGGGATTCTCACCCCTCTTTCGCTACTCATACCGGCATTCTCACTTCTAAGCGCTCCACCAGTCCTTCCGGTCTGGCTTCACAGCCCTTAGAACGCTCTCCTACCACTGTTCGAAGAACAGTCCGCAGCTTCGGTGATACGTTTAGCCCCGGTACATTTTCGGCGCAGAGTCACTCGACCAGTGAGCTATTACGCACTCTTTAAATGGTGGCTGCTTCTAAGCCAACATCCTGGTTGTCTAAGCAACTCCACATCCTTTTCCACTTAACGTATACTTTGGGACCTTAGCTGGCGGTCTGGGCTGTTTCCCTTTCGACTACGGATCTTATCACTCGCAGTCTGACTCCCAAGGATAAGTCATTGGCATTCGGAGTTTGACTGAATTCGGTAACCCGGTAGGGGCCCCTAGTCCAATCAGTGCTCTACCTCCAAGACTCTTACCTTGAGGCTAGCCCTAAAGCTATTTCGGAGAGAACCAGCTATCTCCAGGTTCGATTGGCATTTCACCCCTACCCACACCTCATCCCCGCACTTTTCAACGTGCGTGGGTTCGGGCCTCCATTCAGTGTTACCTGAACTTCACCCTGGACATGGGTAGATCACCTGGTTTCGGGTCTACGACCACGTACTCATGCGCCCTATTCAGACTCGCTTTCGCTGCGGCTCCGCATCTTCTGCTTAACCTTGCACGGGATCGTAACTCGCCGGTTCATTCTACAAAAGGCACGCCATCACCCGTTAACGGGCTCTGACTACTTGTAGGCACACGGTTTCAGGATCTCTTTCACTCCCCTTCCGGGGTGCTTTTCACCTTTCCCTCACGGTACTGGTTCACTATCGGTCACTAGGGAGTATTTAGCCTTGGGAGATGGTCCTCCCGGATTCCGACGGAATTTCACGTGTTCCGCCGTACTCAGGATCCACTCAGGAGAGAACGAAGTTTTGACTACAGGGCTGTTACCTTCTATGGCGGGCCTTTCCAGACCTCTTCATCTACCTCGTTCTTTTGTAACTCCGTACAGAGTGTCCTACAACCCCAAGAGGCAAGCCTCTTGGTTTGGGCTAATCCCGTTTCGCTCGCCGCTACTCAGGGAATCGCATTTGCTTTCTCTTCCTCCGGGTACTTAGATGTTTCAGTTCCCCGGGTCTGCCTTCTCATATCCTATGAATTCAGATATGGATACCACTCCATTACGAGTGGTGGGTTTCCCCATTCGGAAATCTCCGGATCAAAGCTTGCTTACAGCTCCCCGAAGCATATCGGTGTTCGTCCCGTCCTTCATCGGCTCCTAGTGCCAAGGCATCCACCGTGCGCCCTTTCTAACTTAACCGTTAAAAAGAATCACTATGTGATATCTTGTCTTACTAATTGAATGTGATGTCTACTGTTATCTAGTTTTCAAAGAACACGTTTCGAAGGAATGATCCTTCAAAACTAAACAAGACAGGGAACGTTCTGTTTATAAGACCCAAGGTCTTATATTCCGTAAATATCCTTAGAAAGGAGGTGATCCAGCCGCACCTTCCGATACGGCTACCTTGTTACGACTTCACCCCAATCATCTGTCCCACCTTCGGCGGCTGGCTCCTAAAAGGTTACCTCACCGACTTCGGGTGTTACAAACTCTCGTGGTGTGACGGGCGGTGTGTACAAGGCCCGGGAACGTATTCACCGCGGCATGCTGATCCGCGATTACTAGCGATTCCAGCTTCACGCAGTCGAGTTGCAGACTGCGATCCGAACTGAGAACAGATTTGTGGGATTGGCTTAACCTCGCGGTTTCGCTGCCCTTTGTTCTGTCCATTGTAGCACGTGTGTAGCCCAGGTCATAAGGGGCATGATGATTTGACGTCATCCCCACCTTCCTCCGGTTTGTCACCGGCAGTCACCTTAGAGTGCCCAACTGAATGCTGGCAACTAAGATCAAGGGTTGCGCTCGTTGCGGGACTTAACCCAACATCTCACGACACGAGCTGACGACAACCATGCACCACCTGTCACTCTGCCCCCGAAGGGGACGTCCTATCTCTAGGATTGTCAGAGGATGTCAATACCTGGTAAGGTTCTTCGCGTTGCTTCGAATTAAACCACATGCTCCACCGCTTGTGCGGGCCCCCGTCAATTCCTTTGAGTTTCAGTCTTGCGACCGTACTCCCCAGGCGGAGTGCTTAATGCGTTAGCTGCAGCACTAAGGGGCGGAAACCCCCTAACACTTAGCACTCATCGTTTACGGCGTGGACTACCAGGGTATCTAATCCTGTTCGCTCCCCACGCTTTCGCTCCTCAGCGTCAGTTACAGACCAGAGAGTCGCCTTCGCCACTGGTGTTCCTCCACATCTCTACGCATTTCACCGCTACACGTGGAATTCCACTCTCCTCTTCTGCACTCAAGTTCCCCAGTTTCCAATGACCCTCCCCGGTTGAGCCGGGGGCTTTCACATCAGACTTAAGAAACCGCCTGCGAGCCCTTTACGCCCAATAATTCCGGACAACGCTTGCCACCTACGTATTACCGCGGCTGCTGGCACGTAGTTAGCCGTGGCTTTCTGGTTAGGTACCGTCAAGGTACCGCCCTATTCGAACGCTACTTGTTCTTCCCTAACAACAGAGCTTTACGATCCGAAAACCTTCATCACTCACGCGGCGTTGCTCCGTCAGACTTTCGTCCATTGCGGAAGATTCCCTACTGCTGCCTCCCGTAGGAGTCTGGGCCGTGTCTCAGTCCCAGTGTGGCCGATCACCCTCTCAGGTCGGCTACGCATCGTTGCCTTGGTGAGCCATTACCTCACCAACTAGCTAATGCGCCGCGGGTCCATCTGTAAGTGGTAGCCGAAGCCACCTTTTATGTTTGAACCATGCGGTTCAAACAAGCATCCGGTATTAGCCCCGGTTTCCCGGAGTTATCCCAGTCTTACAGGCAGGTTACCCACGTGTTACTCACCCGTCCGCCGCTAACATCAGGGAGCAAGCTCCCATCTGTCCGCTCGACTTGCATGTATTAGGCACGCCGCCAGCGTTCGTCCTGAGCCAGGATCAAACTCTCCGATAAAGTAGTTTGACTGACTACGCACATCGCTGTGCGATTTTATAAAACATGAATTAACAGGTACGTTTTGTCTTGTTTAGTTTTCAAAGATCATTTCGTTTGTTCGCTTTGTTAAAGCAACTTTATTAGTATACGATGCTGCTTCTTCAAAGTCAACAACTTTTTTAAAAAACTTTTGGTGGAGCCTAGCGGGATCGAACCGCTGACCTCCTGCGTGCAAAGCAGGCGCTCTCCCAGCTGAGCTAAGGCCCCATGAAAATGGTCGGGAAGACAGGATTCGAACCTGCGACCCCATGGTCCCAAACCATGTGCTCTACCAAGCTGAGCTACTTCCCGATTTCCTAACTATTCTATTAGAATAATGGCGCGCCCGAGAGGAGTCGAACCCCTAACCTTTTGATCCGTAGTCAAACGCTCTATCCAATTGAGCTACGGGCGCAAAACTTAATGCCGAGGGCCGGACTTGAACCGGCACGGTAGTCACCTACCGCAGGATTTTAAGTCCTGTGTGTCTGCCAATTCCACCACCCCGGCGTGGATGGTATGGTTGGAGCGGAAGACGGGATTCGAACCCGCGACCCCCACCTTGGCAAGGTGGTGTTCTACCACTGAACTACTTCCGCAGACAGGATGTCCAGTTTTTATAACTGTTATCCTATATAATGCGGGTGAAGGGACTTGAACCCCCACGTCATAAAGACACTAGATCCTAAGTCTAGCGCGTCTGCCAATTCCGCCACACCCGCGTAAAATGGTGAGCCATGAAGGACTCGAACCTTCGACCCTCTGATTAAAAGTCAGATGCTCTACCAACTGAGCTAATGGCTCTTCTTACAAGAGACTTGAGTATTATACCATATAAAAGTGGTGCCGGCAAGAGGACTTGAACCCCCAACCTACTGATTACAAGTCAGTTGCTCTACCAATTGAGCTACACCGGCAAAATGGTGGAGGATGACGGGCTCGAACCGCCGACCCTCTGCTTGTAAGGCAGATGCTCTCCCAGCTGAGCTAATCCTCCATAACTGCACTAGCGTGCAATTGCTTGGCGGCGTCCTACTCTCACAGGGGGAAACCCCCGACTACCATCGGCGCTGAAGAGCTTAACTTCCGTGTTCGGTATGGGAACGGGTGTGACCTCTTCGCTATCGCCACCAAACAAATTGAGAGTGTTCTCTCAAAACTAGATAACAGGTGTGACATCATTCAAAATGTGGTTAAGTCCTCGATCGATTAGTATCTGTCAGCTCCATGTGTCGCCACACTTCCACCTCAGACCTATCAACCTGATCATCTTTCAGGGATCTTACTTCCTTGCGGAATGGGAAATCTCATCTTGAGGGGGGCTTCATGCTTAGATGCTTTCAGCACTTATCCCGTCCGCACATAGCTACCCAGCGATGCCCTTGGCAGAACAACTGGTACACCAGCGGTGCGTCCATCCCGGTCCTCTCGTACTAAGGACAGCTCCTCTCAAATTTCCTGCGCCCGCGACGGATAGGGACCGAACTGTCTCACGACGTTCTGAACCCAGCTCGCGTACCGCTTTAATGGGCGAACAGCCCAACCCTTGGGACCGACTACAGCCCCAGGATGCGATGAGCCGACATCGAGGTGCCAAACCTCCCCGTCGATGTGGACTCTTGGGGGAGATAAGCCTGTTATCCCCGGGGTAGCTTTTATCCGTTGAGCGATGGCCCTTCCATGCGGAACCACCGGATCACTAAGCCCGACTTTCGTCCCTGCTCGACTTGTAGGTCTCGCAGTCAAGCTCCCTTGTGCCTTTACACTCTGCGAATGATTTCCAACCATTCTGAGGGAACCTTTGGGCGCCTCCGTTACCTTTTAGGAGGCGACCGCCCCAGTCAAACTGCCCACCTGACACTGTCTCCCCGCCCGATAAGGGCGGCGGGTTAGAAGGTCAATACAGCCAGGGTAGTATCCCACCGATGCCTCCACCGAAGCTAGCGCTCCGGTTTCCAAGGCTCCTACCTATCCTGTACAAGCTGTACCAACATTCAATATCAGGCTGCAGTAAAGCTCCACGGGGTCTTTCCGTCCTGTCGCGGGTAACCTGCATCTTCACAGGTACTATAATTTCACCGAGTCTCTCGTTGAGACAGTGCCCAGATCGTTGCGCCTTTCGTGCGGGTCGGAACTTACCCGACAAGGAATTTCGCTACCTTAGGACCGTTATAGTTACGGCCGCCGTTTACTGGGGCTTCAATTCGCACCTTCGCTTACGCTAAGCGCTCCTCTTAACCTTCCAGCACCGGGCAGGCGTCAGCCCCTATACTTCGCCTTACGGCTTCGCAGAGACCTGTGTTTTTGCTAAACAGTCGCCTGGGCCTATTCACTGCGGCTCTCTCGGGCTTGCACCCTAACAGAGCACCCCTTCTCCCGAAGTTACGGGGTCATTTTGCCGAGTTCCTTAACGAGAGTTCTCTCGATCACCTTAGGATTCTCTCCTCGCCTACCTGTGTCGGTTTGCGGTACGGGCACCTCTCACCTCGCTAGAGGCTTTTCTTGGCAGTGTGGAATCAGGAACTTCGCTACTAAATTTCGCTCGCCATCACAGCTCAGCCTTATGGGAAACGGATTTGCCTATTTCCCAGCCTAACTGCTTGGACGCGGATATCCAATACCGCGCTTACCCTATCCTCCTGCGTCCCCCCATTGCTCAAATGGTGAGGAGGTGGTACAGGAATATCAACCTGTTGTCCATCGCCTACGCCTTTCGGCCTCGGCTTAGGTCCCGACTAACCCTGAGCGGACGAGCCTTCCTCAGGAAACCTTAGGCATTCGGTGGAGGGGATTCTCACCCCTCTTTCGCTACTCATACCGGCATTCTCACTTCTAAGCGCTCCACCAGTCCTTCCGGTCTGGCTTCACAGCCCTTAGAACGCTCTCCTACCACTGTTCGAAGAACAGTCCGCAGCTTCGGTGATACGTTTAGCCCCGGTACATTTTCGGCGCAGAGTCACTCGACCAGTGAGCTATTACGCACTCTTTAAATGGTGGCTGCTTCTAAGCCAACATCCTGGTTGTCTAAGCAACTCCACATCCTTTTCCACTTAACGTATACTTTGGGACCTTAGCTGGCGGTCTGGGCTGTTTCCCTTTCGACTACGGATCTTATCACTCGCAGTCTGACTCCCAAGGATAAGTCATTGGCATTCGGAGTTTGACTGAATTCGGTAACCCGGTAGGGGCCCCTAGTCCAATCAGTGCTCTACCTCCAAGACTCTTACCTTGAGGCTAGCCCTAAAGCTATTTCGGAGAGAACCAGCTATCTCCAGGTTCGATTGGCATTTCACCCCTACCCACACCTCATCCCCGCACTTTTCAACGTGCGTGGGTTCGGGCCTCCATTCAGTGTTACCTGAACTTCACCCTGGACATGGGTAGATCACCTGGTTTCGGGTCTACGACCACGTACTCATGCGCCCTATTCAGACTCGCTTTCGCTGCGGCTCCGCATCTTCTGCTTAACCTTGCACGGGATCGTAACTCGCCGGTTCATTCTACAAAAGGCACGCCATCACCCGTTAACGGGCTCTGACTACTTGTAGGCACACGGTTTCAGGATCTCTTTCACTCCCCTTCCGGGGTGCTTTTCACCTTTCCCTCACGGTACTGGTTCACTATCGGTCACTAGGGAGTATTTAGCCTTGGGAGATGGTCCTCCCGGATTCCGACGGAATTTCACGTGTTCCGCCGTACTCAGGATCCACTCAGGAGAGAACGAAGTTTTGACTACAGGGCTGTTACCTTCTATGGCGGGCCTTTCCAGACCTCTTCATCTACCTCGTTCTTTTGTAACTCCGTACAGAGTGTCCTACAACCCCAAGAGGCAAGCCTCTTGGTTTGGGCTAATCCCGTTTCGCTCGCCGCTACTCAGGGAATCGCATTTGCTTTCTCTTCCTCCGGGTACTTAGATGTTTCAGTTCCCCGGGTCTGCCTTCTCATATCCTATGAATTCAGATATGGATACCACTCCATTACGAGTGGTGGGTTTCCCCATTCGGAAATCTCCGGATCAAAGCTTGCTTACAGCTCCCCGAAGCATATCGGTGTTCGTCCCGTCCTTCATCGGCTCCTAGTGCCAAGGCATCCACCGTGCGCCCTTTCTAACTTAACCGTTAAAAAGAATCACTATGTGATATCTTGTCTTACTAATTGAATGTGATGTCTACTGTTATCTAGTTTTCAAAGAACACGTTTCGAAGGAATGATCCTTCAAAACTAAACAAGACAGGGAACGTTCTGTTTATAAGACCCAAGGTCTTATATTCCGTAAATATCCTTAGAAAGGAGGTGATCCAGCCGCACCTTCCGATACGGCTACCTTGTTACGACTTCACCCCAATCATCTGTCCCACCTTCGGCGGCTGGCTCCTAAAAGGTTACCTCACCGACTTCGGGTGTTACAAACTCTCGTGGTGTGACGGGCGGTGTGTACAAGGCCCGGGAACGTATTCACCGCGGCATGCTGATCCGCGATTACTAGCGATTCCAGCTTCACGCAGTCGAGTTGCAGACTGCGATCCGAACTGAGAACAGATTTGTGGGATTGGCTTAACCTCGCGGTTTCGCTGCCCTTTGTTCTGTCCATTGTAGCACGTGTGTAGCCCAGGTCATAAGGGGCATGATGATTTGACGTCATCCCCACCTTCCTCCGGTTTGTCACCGGCAGTCACCTTAGAGTGCCCAACTGAATGCTGGCAACTAAGATCAAGGGTTGCGCTCGTTGCGGGACTTAACCCAACATCTCACGACACGAGCTGACGACAACCATGCACCACCTGTCACTCTGCCCCCGAAGGGGACGTCCTATCTCTAGGATTGTCAGAGGATGTCAAGACCTGGTAAGGTTCTTCGCGTTGCTTCGAATTAAACCACATGCTCCACCGCTTGTGCGGGCCCCCGTCAATTCCTTTGAGTTTCAGTCTTGCGACCGTACTCCCCAGGCGGAGTGCTTAATGCGTTAGCTGCAGCACTAAGGGGCGGAAACCCCCTAACACTTAGCACTCATCGTTTACGGCGTGGACTACCAGGGTATCTAATCCTGTTCGCTCCCCACGCTTTCGCTCCTCAGCGTCAGTTACAGACCAGAGAGTCGCCTTCGCCACTGGTGTTCCTCCACATCTCTACGCATTTCACCGCTACACGTGGAATTCCACTCTCCTCTTCTGCACTCAAGTTCCCCAGTTTCCAATGACCCTCCCCGGTTGAGCCGGGGGCTTTCACATCAGACTTAAGAAACCGCCTGCGAGCCCTTTACGCCCAATAATTCCGGACAACGCTTGCCACCTACGTATTACCGCGGCTGCTGGCACGTAGTTAGCCGTGGCTTTCTGGTTAGGTACCGTCAAGGTACCGCCCTATTCGAACGGTACTTGTTCTTCCCTAACAACAGAGCTTTACGATCCGAAAACCTTCATCACTCACGCGGCGTTGCTCCGTCAGACTTTCGTCCATTGCGGAAGATTCCCTACTGCTGCCTCCCGTAGGAGTCTGGGCCGTGTCTCAGTCCCAGTGTGGCCGATCACCCTCTCAGGTCGGCTACGCATCGTTGCCTTGGTGAGCCATTACCTCACCAACTAGCTAATGCGCCGCGGGTCCATCTGTAAGTGGTAGCCGAAGCCACCTTTTATGTTTGAACCATGCGGTTCAAACAAGCATCCGGTATTAGCCCCGGTTTCCCGGAGTTATCCCAGTCTTACAGGCAGGTTACCCACGTGTTACTCACCCGTCCGCCGCTAACATCAGGGAGCAAGCTCCCATCTGTCCGCTCGACTTGCATGTATTAGGCACGCCGCCAGCGTTCGTCCTGAGCCAGGATCAAACTCTCCGATAAAGTAGTTTGACTGACTACGCACATCGCTGTGCGATTTTGTAAAAAATGAATTAACAGGTACGTTTTGTCTTGTTTAGTTTTCAAAGATCATTTTGTCCACTTCGTTCAAGCGACTTTATTATTATAACTCGTTGACTCAGTGAAGTCAACAACTTTTTTTGAAGTTCTTTTTTCGTTATCGCCTTGTTTAGCGGCAACGAATAATAATATACCACCTTGTAAATAATAGTGCAATAGTTTTTTTGAAGAAATACTTAGGAATTTAAAAAGAGCGGTATCCCTTCATAGAGAAAGGATGCCGCTCTTCTTTATTAGCGTTGTCTCATCTGCGGGAATAACAGTACATCGCGAATAGAAGGAGCATTCGTCAGCAGCATAACCAGACGGTCGATACCGATGCCTAAACCTCCTGTTGGCGGCATACCGTATTCCAGAGCTTCAACAAAGTCTTCATCCATTAGATGAGCTTCATCATTACCGGCTTCACGCTCTTTTAATTGCGCTTCAAAGCGTTCTCTTTGATCAATAGGATCATTCAGCTCTGTAAACGCGTTTGCATGTTCACGGCCAACGATAAACAGTTCAAAACGGTCTGTAAAGCGTGGGTCCTCTGGGTTTTTCTTAGCTAGAGGAGAGATTTCTACAGGATGTCCGTAAATAAACGTTGGCTGAATAAGCGTTTCTTCAATTTTTTGTTCGAAGAATTCGTTGATGATATGGCCTACTGTCATAGAATCTTTAATCTCTACGCCATGTTCTTTTGCATATTCACGCGCCTGCTCAACAGTAACCTCTTCCCAGAAATCAACGCCAGTCGCTTCTTTGACCGCGTCAACCATATGGATTCTTTTCCACTCAGGTTTAAGGTCGATTTGTTCTTCGCCGTATTGGATCGTAGTTGTCCCAAGAACTTCTTGGGCGATATGAGCGACAAGGTTTTCAGTTAAGCTCATGATATCTTTATAGTCCGCATATGCTTCATATAACTCAATCATCGTGAATTCAGGGTTATGGCGTGTAGAGACACCTTCATTACGGAAAACACGGCCGATTTCATATACTTTTTCTAAACCGCCGACAATTAGGCGTTTTAGATGCAATTCGATTGCAATACGCATGTAGAGCGGAATATCTAACGCATTGTGGTGAGTGATAAATGGACGTGCAGAAGCTCCCCCAGGAATGCTGTGCATTGTTGGTGTTTCTACTTCTAAGTATCCGTGATCATCAAGGTATCTTCTCATAGCTTGAATGATCTTGCTCCGTGCGATGAACGTATGTTTGCTGTCTGGATTTACGATAAGATCCAAGTAGCGCTGGCGGTAGCGCTGCTCAACATCTTTCAAACCATGGTATTTGTCAGGAAGCGGACGAAGCGCTTTTGTCAGCAATTCAAAAGAAGTTGCTTTAACAGACAATTCGCCTACATTTGTTTTGAAGACTTTTCCGGTTACACCGATAAGATCACCGAGATCAGAAGACTTGAAGATTTCATATTGGTCGTCACCGACACTGTCTTTTCTTACGTAGATTTGAATTTGGCCTTCTAAGTCCTGAAGATGCGCAAAACCGGCTTTTCCTTTACCGCGTTTTGTCATCATGCGGCCTGCGATTGTGACTTCAATCGCTTTTTCTTCTAACTCTTCTTTGGTTAGATCTTGATATGCTGAAATAACTTCCTGAGACTGATGAGTTCTTTCAAAACGTGCGCCGAATGGATCGATGCCGTTATCTCTCAGCTGATTCATTTTATCGCGTCTGACTTGCAACTGGTCGTTCAATTCTTCATGGTTATGCTCTTCTTGACTCATTGTTATCACTCCATTACAGATATTGTTTCATGAAAAAAGCAGAAAAACTGCCAGCGCAAAACTGGCAGTGAGCAGCAAATAGAGGTGAGCATTATCCTACTTTTGCGTTTTGAAGCTCTTTTGCCTCAACTTCAACAGTAAATGCATCTAAAAGCTGCACAAACTCTTCTCTTGTCTCGCAATGATTGATTTCATTACGAACATTCGCATTGCCTCTTACACCTTTCAGATACCATGCAGCGTGCTTTCTCATTTCTCTTACCGCTACGTTTTCACCTTTTAAGTCAACCAGGCGGTCAAGATGCAGTTTGCATACCGCCATTTTTTCGCGTACTTGCGGCTCTTCTTTTAATTCACCTGTTTCAAGGTACTGAACCGTACGGTAAATCATCCACGGATTGCCCAATGCAGCGCGTCCGATCATGACACCGTCTACTCCTGTTTCATCGAGCATACGCTTAGCATCCTGCGGCGTCTTAACATCGCCGTTTCCGATAACCGGAATCGATACTGATTGTTTTACTTCTTTGATGATGTCCCAGTTTGCCGTTCCTTCGTACATCTGCACTCTCGTACGGCCGTGAAGCGCAACTGCTTTTCCGCCCGCACGTTCTACAGCCTGTGCATTTTTCACTGCGAAAATATGGTCTTCATCCCAGCCCATTCTCATTTTCACTGTAACTGGTTTATCAACGGCATCCACTACTGCAGAAACCATTTCGTAAATCTTATCAGGATCGAGAAGCCATTTGGCTCCTGCATCGCATTTTGTAATCTTTGGCACAGGACACCCCATGTTAATATCAATAATATCAGCAGTTGTGTTTTGGTCTACAAACTTCGCCGCTTCCACAAGGGTTTCCTTTTTCCCTCCGAAAATTTGAAGGCTGAGCGGTTTTTCACGTTCATCAATGTAAAGCATACCCATGGTTTTTGCATTGTTGTAAAGGATCGCTTTGTCACTGACCATTTCAGCACATACCAATCCAGCTCCGAATTCCTTTACAGTCAATCTGAAGGCTGAGTTGCAGACACCAGCCATAGGGGCAAGCACAACCCTGTTTTTCAATTGAATATCACCGATTTTAAACATTTTTGACCTCCCTTCATTTGTTATCTTTTTCTGGCGGCGCTAATTCGTCCGCGCTTATATTTAAAACATCTGCTGCACCTTGAATGATGGCAGCTGACGGCAATCGGTTTCCGCGTTCAATTTCGCCGAGAATAGAAACTGATATACCTAACGCTTTTGCAAATCCTTCTTGAGTATAACCTTTCAGCTTTCTGAATGCACGAATTCGTCTACCCCAGATTTCTGCTTCCATACTCTTACACCTTCTTGGTCTGTTTCCGCACTTGTTGCCTCTTTTTCAACCTGCGGGCAAATCTCCGCAAGCGGCGCAAGGACAAACAAACGCTCATACATTCTCGGATGCGGAACAATTAGTTGCTCTGTTTCAATATTTTCACGATTAAACAGCAAAATGTCAAGGTCTGCCGTCCGCGGTCCCCATCTTACTTCCCTTGTTCTTCCTAATTCATTTTCTATATGCTGCGTCAGCTCAAGGAGTTCAAAAGGGTTCAGCGACGTCTTGATTTCAACAGCCATATTCAAAAATTCATCTTGGTCTTCGTATCCGACCGGGTCAGTTTCGTAAATGGACGACACTTTAGTGACTGTCACCGCATCATGCTGGTGCAGCAATGCCACTGCTTGCCTTAAATATGTTTCTCTATCTCCAATGTTTGATCCAAGTGCGATATAAGCTATGTTGTTCATGACTTTTTTCTCGTGATTTCAATTGCTACTGATTTATAGTGTCCGGGAATTGGCGGATCTGGCTTAATCACTTTCACAGTACATTGCTGCACCGGCTGAAATTTCTTGAGCACATTGTCGGCAATACGTTCCGCCAGCGTTTCCACCAATTTCACAGGCTCCCCTTCTACGATATCTTTACATACGTGATAGAGCTCAGCATAGTTAATCGTTTGCTCAAGGTCGTCTGTTTGTCCGGCTTTGCTTAAATCCAGCTCAGCGGTTAAATCAACTTTAAATCGCTGTCCAAGCTTGTTTTCTTCTTTGAACACACCGTGGTATCCGTAAAACTCCATTCCTTCTACAAAGACTTTATCCATGGTGCACCCCTCCCTTATTCAGCATCGCGTCCATCATTTTCGCCATTCTGGCAATTTGTTTAACGTCATGGACCCTGACAATGTCACAGCCTTTTTGAATGCCGAGACACACGGTCGCACCTGTGCCCTCAGCCCGCTCCTCAGGCGGAAGATCCAGAACACGTCCGATGAATCTTTTTCGGGAGGTTGCCAGAAGAACCGGATACCCCAGTCCGCTCAAAATCTCGAGTTTGTTCATCACTGCCAAGTTATCATGATAGGTTTTCGCGAAACCGATACCTGGATCAAGGATAATGTTCCTTTCCTCTACTCCGGCCTCAACAGCGATTTTTACACTCTCCATTAAGTCCGACAGCATATCCGGTAATAAGTCATTGTAATTTCTCTCAGGGCGGTTATGCATGAGAACAATCGGAACATTGTGTTCTGCTGCAACGGAAGCCATCTTCGGATCATGTTTCGCTCCCCAAATATCATTGATGATGGATGCGCCTGCTTTAACAGCTTCATCTGCGACAGAAGCCTTGTACGTATCTACAGAAATCGGCACGCCCAGTTCTTTTGTGATCCGCTCAATTACCGGAATCACTCTGGACATCTCCTCATCCTCTGAGACATATTCAGCGCCAGGCCTTGTCGATTCTCCTCCGATGTCAATGATATGGGCACCGTCATCGATCATCTCTTTCGCGTGCAGGAGTGCCTTGTCCAAGCTGTCATATTTTCCGCCGTCCGAGAAAGAGTCAGGCGTTACGTTTAAAATTCCCATCACCAGTGTCTTCTCTTTATATGATAAAGCGCTGGGCTTGGTGTGGATTACTTGTGTTTGGTCTATCGTTTGCTGCGCCATTCTCTTCCTCCCTTTTCATGAATCATGTTCTTTATTTCTTTTTTGTATAGCGCTTGAAGAGCAGAGGCTGCTCCTCCGCTTTGGCCCGCGTAGTTTACTTCTTCTATTTTCGTAAAAGGGATGATCTCAAGAACCGAGTTCGTCATCCACGCTTCGTCAGCTGTCAAAAGAGCTTCCAGCTCATATCGGCCCGTTTTGAGTGCCAGTCCTATTTTGTTCGCATTTTCCATGACAAAACGTCTCGTGACACCGTCCAGAATACCGGTATCAAGAGATGGGGTATAGATGCAGCTGTCTTTTCTCCAGAAAACATTTGATATGATGCCCTCCGCAATAGCTCCATCCTCCGTTAGGAAAATCCCTTCGACACGCGGATCATTTCCGATTTCTCGCTTCGCATACATATTATTTAAATAATGATGAGATTTTAACCGGAACGGCCCCTCTGGTGTGTTTCTCCGTATCGATAAAACCTTTCCTTCTTTTTGCAAAGGAAGACTTTCTGGTTTCAGTTGGTTCACATAGCATAAAACAGTTGGCTTATCGTAAGTCTGGGCAACAAAGCCTTTATCGCTGATGCCGGCTGATATGTCCAGCCTGACACGGGCATTGCCATCCTTGATCTTATTCAGCCGAAGCAGCTTCTCCAGCATCTCAAGGATCTCATGCTTTGAAACAGTATATTCGATTTGCAGATCCTTAAGTGCGCGTTCAAGCCTTTTTATATGCCAATCAAGCAAAAATGGGCAGCCTTCGTAAAGCCTGAAGGTTTCGAAAACACCGATCCCATATAAAAATCCATGGTCAAAAGGAGAAAGAACTGCATCTTTCTCCTCTATATACCGGCCGTTAACATATATCATCACGCAATAACTTCCTTGCGGTATGTCTCAATGAAATTTCTGAGCATTTCTTTCCCAAAGGAAGTCATAATAGACTCTGGGTGAAATTGCACGCCCTCTATCGGGAGGTCATTGTGGCGAATGGCCATGATTTCTCCTTCTTTCGTTTGTGCTGTTACTGTAAAACAGCTTGGCAGCGTCTCAGATTTTACGATCAGCGAGTGATAACGAGTCGCGACAAGGGGATTTTTCAAGCCTTCGAAGATTGTCTTGCCGTCATGCTCAATATCCGAGGTTTTCCCGTGCATAAGCCGTTCAGCCCTAATTACGTCCCCGCCAAATACTTGTGCGATGGACTGATGACCGAGGCATACACCAAAAACGGGAATTTTCCCTGCAAAATGTTTAATTGCTTCAAGGCTAATCCCTGCCTCATCAGGACTGCACGGTCCTGGTGAAATCATCAGAAAATCAGGAGACAGCTCTTCGATTTCTTCGATCGTGATGTCGTCATTGCGTTTCACAATCAGTTCTTCCCCAAGCTCGCCCAAATACTGCACCAAGTTGTACGTGAATGAATCGTAGTTATCAATCATTAAAATCATTTCTCCGCTCACCTCATCTAATTTTTGTCTCTTCTTTGCTCAGCTCTAACGCCTTTTGCATCGCAAAAGCTTTTTTGAATGATTCCCTGTACTCGTGCTTTGGAACGGAATCAATCACAACTCCTGCGCCGGACTGCATAAATGCCTGCCCTCCGGTTGCATAAATGGTTCGAATGACGATATTAAACTGCAGATCGTGATTATATCCAAACCATCCTATAGATCCAGTATAAAGCCCGCGGCGTGTCGGCTCAAGTTCTTCTATAATTTCCATCGTTCTTACTTTGGGAGCACCTGTAATGGTTCCTCCGGGAAACACAGCATGAATAATATCTACGGCATCATACCCATCTTGCAGTTCACCTTGGACGTTAGACACAATATGCATCACATGCGAGTATTTTTCAATCGCCATGAATTCGTTCACGCGCACAGATCCGTACCGTGATACTCTTCCCAGATCATTTCGCTCAAGATCAACCAGCATGACATGTTCAGCGCGTTCTTTTTCATTGTGGATCAATTCGTTTGCGAGCGCTTCGTCTTCTTCATCCGTTTTTCCCCTGGAACGGGTGCCCGCAATCGGTCTCGTCTCTAACAGCTTGCCCTTTTTACTGACAAGCAGTTCAGGCGATCCGCAAATGATTTGGAAATCAGGTGTTTCTAAATAAGCCATATACGGCGAAGGATTTACTTCTCTCAGGGTCTTGTAAATTTGATATGGGTGGACAGACAGCGACTGTGACTGCCTTATTGATAGATTGACTTGAAATACATCTCCGCTGGCAATGTATTGTTTGATTTTCTCTACAGCTTGTGAGAATCCATCCTCGGTAAATGGTGCCGCGAAGGAACCGTCTGATTCATGCTTCATCTCTCGCGAAGGGACAGCAGGAAGCTCAGTCAGCCACATCCGCTCCAACTTGGATAGCTTCACGTCAGCAGAATCATCAGTGCCATTAACATGGGTAATCAGCCACAGAGACTCATCTTGATGGTCATAAACTGCTATATCATCAAAAACAAGAAAATAAATATCCGGTGTTTCCAGATCATCTAATGAGAGCATTTTAAAATTTTCAATGTAACGTGCGTAATCATAGCTGAGAAACCCGATTGCCCCGCCTTGAAAATCCGGGAAGCTCGTGATCTGTTTCTGTTTCCAGCGTTTTAAACCAGCTGTGGAAGGCACGTAATGGATCACCTTCCTTAAACAGCATCTCATCCCTATGCTTAATTGTTGTAATTCCGTCTTTTCCTTTTACAGTCGCAATCGGATCAAGACCGGCTATACTGTATCTGCCGCCTCTTGCACTTTCAAGAAGTACATGCTGTTTTCTGGATTGCGCAAGTTTCTCAAATTGTTGTAAGAATGAGTCTTTTTGAAAAGGTACTTTTTTGCCTGCCGGTCTGCGTTGTGCCATTTATATCATTCCTCTATTTTCTTTTTTGCTTGTTTTTTTATTGTAAAGCAATCTTGTTAGTGAAAAAAGTGAATTTCTCTTCCAAGAATAACATTCGTCGCAGACATGGCATATTTGATGCACAAATATAAAAAAACTCCCGGCGGACCGGGAGTTTGGCTTTTTTAATCGAATTGATACAGCGGCGTGCTCAGATAACGTTCGCCGTTACTTGGAATGATGGCCAATACTTTTTTGCCTTTTCCGAGCTTTTTCGCTACTTGAAGAGCAGCATAAATTGCCGCGCCTGATGAGATGCCTCCGAGAATTCCTTCTTCTCGTGCAGCTCTGCGTGCATATTCGAATGCTTCTTCATTCTTCACGGGGAAGATTTCATCATATACTTCAGTATTTAAGATGTCCGGTACAAATCCAGCTCCGATTCCCTGAATTTTATGGGGGCCTGGTTTTCCTCCTGATAGCACTGGGGAATCTGACGGTTCAACAGCGTAAATTTTGATGGAAGGGTATGCTTCCTTCAGAACTTCACCCGCTCCTGTAATCGTTCCGCCTGTACCGATTCCGGCTACAAATGCATCAAGCTGATCATCACCGAATTGCTCAACGATTTCTTTACCCGTTGTTTGGCGGTGAATTTCTGGGTTAGAGGGGTTATTAAACTGTTGCGGCACAAAGTATCCGTGCTGCTCAGCAAGCTCTTCAGCTTTCTTAATGGCGCCTTTCATGCCTTCTGCACCAGGAGTCAGCACAAGCTCAGCACCGTATGCGCGAAGAAGGTTGCGACGTTCCATGCTCATTGTATCAGGCATAACCAAAATAGCTTTTAACCCTTTAGCAGCAGCAACCATCGCAAGCCCGATTCCAGTATTTCCGCTTGTCGGTTCAATGATTGTATCACCAGCTTTTAATTTCCCTTCTTTTTCAGCGGCTTCAATCATAGCTAAACCGATACGGTCTTTTACACTGCTTCCAGGGTTCATGTATTCAAGCTTTAGATATACATCCGCACTGTTTTCATCTGCAAGGCGATTTAATTTCACGATTGGCGTATTCCCAATTAATTCAGTAATGGAGTTTGCTACACGTACCATTCTCGACACCTCAATTTCCGACTATTTGTATTGGTATTATGTATATAATCTATCAATTTCAAAATTTTTTGTCAATCACTTAGTACTTTTTTCCCCATAAAACCACGATACATCGGCTTCTTTCCAAAGTGTTTTGACTGTCGCTTTATCGCCTAGCTGATCCATTGCGATTTGCCGTCTGATCTGATCCTTTACTTCATCATACGAGAATGTTCTTGCCTTTAGTTTTTCTTTCAGCTGAATAACGGCATATCCGTTACTGACCTTTATCGGTTCGTCAGACCATTCATCCTCTTTGAGTGTTTTTGCTTCTTCAATGTATGCTGACGGAATGTTGTCTGATGCTTCTGTGACAAAACCTAAATCTCCGCCGTATGGTGATGTATATCTGTCTGTAGACCTTTCCGCCGCGACAGCTTCAAAGCTTGAGCCGCCTTTCAGTTCTTTCAGGACTTCTCTCGCTTCTTCTTCATCTTTTACAACAATGTGCCGAATTCGATACGAATCATCAAACTGATACAGTTCTTTATTTTTATTATAGAATGATTTCAGTTCTTTGTTTGAAATATCAATATCCCTTGTTAACAATGCTTCAAGAAGGATATTATAACGAATTTGATCTTTCCACTCTTTCTCAGTTGTATGTTCGTCTTCGTAAAAGGAATTGTTGACCGCTTTAATCAGCAAAAACTCACGATCAATCTCGTTTTTAGAAACTTTGAGGTTGTTCTTTTTGGCTAGCTGCTCAACGACTCGGACATTGATCATATCTTCAAGTGTCGACTTTCCATATCGGTCTTCCATTTCTTTCAGCCATTCTTCTCTTGTCACACTTTTGCCTCCGATCGTCGCAATAGACTCACCGGACGGCGATGCGCCTGCCTGGGATTTCGTCAGCGTATATGCAACAGCAATACAGCAAACCAACAGCGCCCCTAAAATAATGGTCCAGATTGTTCTTGATTTCAAACCTGTTTTCAGCCCCTTTTCTCAAATTAAAAAACCCGCTAAAGAGCTTAGCGGGTGGTTTGGTCACGAAGCCCTTCCAGCTCTTCTTTTGTAAATAAGTACTTTTCATTACAAAAATGGCATACTGCTTCGGCTTGTCCATCTTCTTCTATCATATCTTGAATTTCTTTTTTGCCTAATCCTAAAATGGCTGTTTCGAACCGTTCTTTTGAACAAGGGCAATGGAATCTGACAGGCATCGTTTCCAAAATCTCAGGTTTCTCGCCTAGGACTTCTTCTAAAATTTCTTCTGGTGTCAGCCCTTTTTGGATGAGCTTAGAAATCGGCTCTACTTGAGATAGACGCTGTTCAATTTTTGCGATGGTTTCATCATCAGTTCCCGGCATCAGCTGAATAATAAAGCCTCCTGCCGCAAGAATGGTATTGTCAGGATTCACGAGCACACCTACGCCCACTGATGAAGGAACCTGCTCAGATGACACAAGATAGTAAGTGAAATCATCACCCAATTCTCCTGAAACAATTTCTACTTGTCCTGTGAAGAACTCGCGTAAACCTAAATCTTTTACGACACTTAACGTTCCGCTAGTTCCAACTGCACGTCTGACATCAAGCTTGCCTTGTTCATTTAAATCAAAATGAACTTGCGGGTTAGAGACGTATGCTCTGACTTCCCCTTTTGCATTGGCATCAGCTACAATTGCTCCGATTGGACCTCCGCCCTCGATTTTCACCGTCAGCTTATCATCGCCCTTCAGCATAGCGCCGAGCATAAGTGAGGCTGTCATTGTACGGCCCAGTGCAGCGGATGCTGTCGGCCACGTACCATGGCGTCTTTGCCCTTCATTTACCATATCAGTTGTTCTCGCTGCATAAGCGCGAACTTTTCCATCATACGCAAGTGCTTTTACTAAATAATCCATTACAAAACCTCCTATACACTTCCTACGCGGTTTCGTTCATAAATCAATTCCAGCCCTTTTAGGGTTAAGAATGGATCAACGATATCTATACAATCTGATTCGTTTGCAATGAGCGGCGCAAGGCCTCCTGTCGCAATGACCTTTGGTTCCTGTTTTGCCTGCCATTTCATTCGCTTGACGATTCCTTCCACTTGACCGACATAGCCAAATAAAATTCCAGATTGCATCGCGCTTACAGTGTTTTTTCCGATAATATTGTCAGGCCGGGTGATTTCGATACGCGGAAGCTTTGCCGCACGCGAATAAAGCGCCTCTGTCGAAATCGTAATCCCAGGAGCAATCGCCCCGCCCATGTATTGTTTGTTTTCATCAATATAGCAGTACGTTGTGGCAGTTCCGAAATCAACAACAATTAACGGATTGCCGTATAAGTGTATCGCAGCAACAGCATTTACGATTCTGTCTGCTCCCACTTCTTTCGGATTGTCATATTTTATATTTAAACCCGTTTTCACACCCGGACCGACAATTTGCGGTTCGATATGAAAGTATTTTGTGCACATTCTTTCTAACGCAAACATGATTGGCGGCACTACCGATGAAATAATAATGCCATCTATCTGTTCAAACATAAGCCCGGAATGCTCAAATAAGGAGCGTAAAATCATCCCAAACTCATCTTCTGTTTTATGCCTGCTTGTTTCTATACGCCAGTGATATTCTAATTTTCCATCATGATATACACCAAGTACAGTATTGGTGTTCCCCACATCGATAACCAGTAACAACCTCTATCACCACTTTTGAATAGTTTCTCTACTTTACTTTTTACAAACATTCTACAATAACATACACGATCAGCGGCTCATTTGTAAACAAATCGATACCAGAATTGGATGATTGTAAAAGACGCAGCCGAGCCCATGATTTACATAAAAAAACTGCCAGCGTCAGCCGGCAGTTTTTTAGAGAGAAAGCGAATTACTCTTTTGTATCGTCTTTCTTTTCTTCTGTTTTTGTTAGAATGTTTACTTTCACATCATCGTTCTTTTCATCATCAGAGAAATTGCGCTCAGGCAATGTTCCATGATCAACGAGATGTTTGATTTGTTCAGCGTCAAGCGTTTCAACTTTCAGAAGCGTTTGAGCAATCAATTCAAGCTTGTCACGATTTTCAGTCAGAATTTGTTTCGCGCGCTCATAACATTCTTTGATGATGCGCTGAATTTCCTGATCAATTTCGTAAGCGATTTGATCACTGTAGTTCTGTTCGTTGTTGAAATCACGGCCTAAGAATACCTGACCGCCCTGAGACTGTCCAAATTGCAACGGTCCCAGTTTTTCTGACATACCGAATTCTGTAACCATTCGTCTTGCAATATTCGTCGCACGCTGGAAGTCATTGTGCGCTCCTGTGCTGACTTCACCGAAGATAATTTCTTCAGCTACACGTCCGCCCAAGAGGCCGACAATTTTATCAAGCAGCTCCGGCTTTGTCTGGAAGTAACGGTCTTCTCTTGGAAGCATAACTGCATAACCGCCAGCCTGACCCCGAGGAACAATCGTTACTTTATGGACCATATCAGCCTCATCTAAAACGAGTCCGATAACAGTGTGTCCGCCTTCGTGATAAGCCACGATATTGCGTTCTTTCTTGGAGATTACGCGGCTCTTCTTAGCAGGTCCGGCAATTACACGGTCCGTCGCTTCGTCAATATCACGCGCATCGATTTTTTTCTTGTTTTGACGAGCCGCCACAAGTGCAGCTTCATTCAATAGATTTTCTAAGTCCGCGCCTGAGAAACCTGGTGTTCTCATAGCAATTGATTTCAGGTTAACCGTTTCATCCAGCGGTTTGTTTCTCGCATGGACTTTCAATACAGCTTCACGGCCAATGACATCTGGGCGGTCCACTGTGATTTGACGGTCAAAACGTCCCGGACGAAGTAAGGCTGGGTCCAAGATGTCCGCACGGTTCGTCGCAGCAATGATGATGATTCCTTCATTGGCGCTGAATCCGTCCATTTCAACAAGCAATTGGTTAAGCGTCTGTTCACGTTCATCGTGTCCTCCGCCGAGACCTGCTCCACGCTGGCGTCCGACTGCGTCAATTTCATCGATGAAGATCAAACAAGGCGCATTCTTTTTCGCATTTTCAAACAAGTCACGCACACGGGAAGCACCGACACCTACAAACATTTCAACGAAATCAGATCCGCTGATGCTGAAGAAAGGTACGCCGGCTTCACCTGCACAAGCTTTTGCCAGCAATGTTTTACCGGTTCCCGGAGGTCCGACTAAAAGCACGCCTTTTGGTATTCTCGCACCAAGCTCGGCAAACTTGCGGGGATCTTTCAGAAACTCAACAACTTCAACGAGTTCTTGCTTTTCTTCGTCAGCCCCTGCAACGTCTTTAAATTTGACGCGTTTCTTTTCCTCTGTATACAACTTCGCCTTGCTCTTACCAAAGTTCATGACACGGCTGCCGCCGCCTTGAGCCTGATTGAGCAGGAAGAAAAACAGAATAAAGATAATGACAAACGGGATGATGGTCGTCAGGAATGTCACCCATCCGCTTGTTTCTTGAGCGGGCTCAACCTTTACGTCTGTCTTTTTCAAAGCATTAAATATCTGGTCTGCTCCCTTTCCTTCAGGAACATGAGACAAAAAGTATTGATCTTTGTCGTAGTTTTTCAGCTGCCCTTTTACCTCATAAACACCTCTGACAGGCTGAACCGATACGCTATCAACTTTCCCGTCATCCAGGTTTTTGATGAACGTACTGTACGACATATTTTCTGTTTTCGGATTTGAGGTCTGGAAGTAGCTCACAACCCCGATTACTACTAATAAAATAAGTAAATAAAAAATGGTATTACGGAAGACCCGATTCATTCCTTACCTCCTCCCACAGTAAGCACAACTATGTTCAATAGTACCATAGAAAATCATCCCAATACAAACAATAACCATCTCGGAAGCAGGCTGCCGATCAGCTTTCATAAACTGCCGGTTTTAACACTCCGATATAAGGCAAATTGCGATAGCGCTCTGCATAATCAAGTCCGTAACCCACTACAAACGCGTCAGGAACTTCAAAGCCTACAAAGTCTGCTTTGATGTCCGCTTTTCTTCCGCTCGGTTTATCCAAAAGGGTAACAATCTTAATTGATTTTGCTTTACGGTATCGGAAGAGCTCTACTAGATAACTTAAGGTTAACCCACTGTCGATGATATCTTCAATAATTAAGATGTCCCGGCCCTCTACAGATGTATCCAAATCTTTAATGATTTTTACTTCTCCAGAAGAAACCGTAGAATTTCCGTAGCTTGATACATCCATGAAATCCATTTCCAAATATGTATCAATATGCTTGATAAGATCCGCCATAAAAGGAAGTGCTCCTTTTAACACACCGATTGCCAACGGAAACGTATCTTGATACTCGCTCGTTAATTCTGCGCCTAACTCTTTTACTTTCTCTTGTATCTCTTCCTCTGAGATCAGTACTTTCTCGATATCATGTTTCATCATGATTTTGCTTGCCCCCTACACTTTTCATGCTGTCTATATTGTAATACAATGCGGTCGCTGTTTGGAATCACAAGATCTTCAAAAATTGATTTTTTCAAGCCCGGTATCCAGATAATTTCACCGCTTGCGTCCGTTACAATCGGCCAGTTGTCTCTTTCTCGGAGAGGCAATTTCTTATCAATAAATATATCCTTTACCTTTTTCGAGCCGTTCATCCCTTTTAGTTTGATCCGGTCTCCAGCTTTTCTCGTCCGGATCGTTAAGGGAAATCGCACCTTTTTTTCACTTGTAATAAAAACAGCATTCCCATGTTCTTCAGGCGAATCCGCATAATGCTTTGCCTCTATCAGAAATCCATTGGGGAGCACTGCCGTTTCATCAGCAGCTCCGCTTATTTGGTATTCAAAGGGAACATTTTTGCACTGCCATTGTTCAAATGTAAACAAACATGTCTGATATGATTTGACCACCTTCAGCCCTTTCGGAAAGTCCAATACTCCTGAAGGACCGCCCTTTTCCGCCCAATCGAGAAACTGCTGAATGTGATGAGCTGAAAAGGATGATGGAACGTTTTCATAAAGATAGTTTAATATTAGTTGAACTCCTCTTCTTTGTAAAGGCATCGGGAGGGCAAGCAATTGAGAGGATTTGATTTCAACTGATGTATTAGACTGGCTTGTGATTACTTTATTCATTTCATCTTTCGTTAATGACTGTAAGAATTGCTCATCTTCCGTCAGTGCCTCACTCACTTTCTGAAACCTTTTATGCACATCCGGCGACTCCTGTTTCAAAAACGGGAGCACTGTTTTTCTGAATCTGTTTCTTGTGTAGTCATCTTTGGCGTTGCTTTCATCCGTCCGGTAGCTCAAGCTGTTTTCACGGCAATAGTGATGGATCTCTTCCTTTGTAATGGTTAAGAACGGCCTGATGATCCGCCCCGTCCCAAAACGTCTGACCGGCTGCATTCCCGCAAGTCCCGCTCCAAGCGTACCCTTGGCCAGTCTCATAAGCATCGTTTCAACCTGGTCATCACCATGATGCGCAAGCGCCAGATAGTCCGCTTGATGCTTCAACATGATGTCCTCAAAAAACTGATAGCGGCAATCACGTGCCGCAGCCTGCTTATTGAGACCTTTTTCCTGCGAATATGCTGTTACGTTGATTTGAGCCGTTTCGCACGCGAGCTGTTCAGCTTTACAATAAGCTTGGACAAAACGCATGTCTTCCTCAGATTCCGCGCCCCTGAACCGATGGTCGACATGAGCTGCAATAATATTTGCTGAACGGCCGCATAACGTATGCAGTGCGTGAAGAAGAGCCATTGAGTCCGGACCGCCGGAAACGCCTACAATGATTGTCGCCCCTTTTAACGTAAGATTGTGTTTGTTTAAAAAATCTTTGACACTTTTCACAATGTCCTCCTCACAATGAGCAGGTTTTTTAAAGATATTCATATCCTATCACTTTCAATCCTTCCAAGCAAAGAAGAAGCATAGGCTTTGCAGATTGTGCCATTCAGATTAAGAAGAAGATAATGTAGGCGAAATAAAGCGCCAAAACGCTGATCACGATAAGCGTTGTTTCAAATAATCCCCCCGACTTAGCAGGCTTCTGTTTAGGAGTATAGCGCGTCTTCGTTACTTTTCCTTGGCGCAGTTTTTGCTGTCTTTGTCTTGTGACAGGCTGCGGCGGTGTTTTTACAGCTTGTTTTCTCTGTACTGCTTTTTGCCCCGCGTCGAGCATGTCCTTCTTCATTTCATCTGCGGTTTGATAATCGCCGTTCAATGCTGAAAAAAGCACTTTTTTATACTTTTTCAGCAGAGGGTGCCCTTCGATTAGAGACCTAAGCTGTTCCTTGGGCTGGTTTGTTTTCTTGAATTCTTTTTTATGCACACTGTTGATCATAATCATGGCAACTGCAAACAGATCGTAGGATGGCTCTGCTTTTCTTGTTCCATACCCCCAATACCCTCTGTCATAAAACTCGGTATACTCTTTTATCGCACGGCCTTCCTTTGTTGTGCCGCCTACATCAATGCAGCGGATTCTTGCGGGCGGACCGGTTACAATCAGATTATCAGGTTTAAGATCGCCGAATATCCATCCTTGCTGGTGAAGCACCGATAAGCTGGATAACAATTGAATCATCAACACCGGTATCCATTCCGCTCCTTTATCATTTACATAATTCAAAAGCAGCGGGCCTTTTATGTATTCCATTGCATAAAACGAAACTTTCGTATTGGCACTGGGGATATAGGCATCATCCGTATCAAAAAAAGAAGGCCCCATCGTAACGGACTGGGCCTTTGAGAAAGATTTTAAGACATTCACTTCAGAAGTAATAGACAAGCTGTCATCGCTCACCTTTAAGGCAACATGTCCATCTGATGCTTCTGCCAAATACACAATTCCATTGGCCCCTTTTCCAAGCTGTTTACGCAATGTATAAGAGTTTCCGTTCCACTTGCCTTTGATTGTCGTACCCGGCTTAAGGTTACATGCCAAACTCGTCAAAGCGTCGTTCATCATCTGCCAGCATGCTCCTTCTTGAGCGGATTTTTTCAAATTGCTGCGTCGCTTCACGTATCGCCGGACCTGTCGGCGTGATGCCGCCTGTCGAAAGCTTTGCAAAGAGTGAGGAAAGAGATTGCAGCTTTGGTGTCCAGTTCAGCACAAGCTCGACCTCTTGTTTTTTCCCGGGAAATATACACATCGCAAATTCGTTATTCCCGATTCGGGAATTGAGGCTGACAGACAAATCAATCAGCGCCTCTTTTACTGTAGGAAGCTTAGGCGCCATACTTGCACTTGTATCAACAAGGACCAAAACCTGAAGATGCACCGTTTCTCCAAGCTCGTCTACCACTTCCATGACTTCGCCGCGTTTTTCGGGAGAAAGCTCCTCCATTTCCACATTCTTTCCGAGAATTTGTTTCAGCTCTTGATTGACTACACCTTGTAAGGTTTGCGTCATTGCTTTTTTTGTTACCATTTGAACGGTTTGTGAAAGCTGAGATGCATAAACCACCTGATGCACACCGCCTCCGGCAAGCGCAATCCCTTCGACTTCCTTCATTGCTTCAGGGTCAATTTGGTTTTCTTCCATTATACCTATGACATTTACCGTAATCCCCTGCTCTTTAGCAAAAGCAGCCATTGCAAGCGGGTCTTCCCCATGGTTCGAGCAGCCATCCGTTATCAGCAAAATTTGATTTAAATGTCCGTTATTCACATTCATTCCTCCTGGAGAATACGAGGATTCTCAGATTCATATATTCCCATCTTCGCCAGAAGAAATTTGATTTATACGGAAGCGTTATGAAATTTCTTGTTTGTTTTGAAAGATGGCCGGAACAGGGATGGATGCCCACTTCGGTGTATTGTGGTCAATCCGGACGACAACAACTGTCATATCGTCCTCAATTTGGCCGGATCTCGTGCGGATGACTTCCTCCATGAGCAAATCGGCAATCTCCTGCGGGTCATTTGTTTTTAACCCTTTCATTTTGCGTTTCATCCATAAATCATGATTTTCTACATGCTTAGGGCCCTCAAATATGCCGTCACTCATCATAATCAAGAGATCACCCGCTTTCAACTGCTCACTCACAACCTCCACATCGAATTCATTAATAATACCGATTGGCAGATTGCTCGCTTGAACTTTCATTACCTGGTCGCCCCGTTTGATAAAGCTAGGCGTCGATCCGACCTTCAAAAATTTACAGCTTGCATCTTGTAGATCGATAATAGATAGGTCAAGCGTGGAATATATCTCATCAGTTGTCCTTAGGGACAGTATGCTGTTGATCGTTTTAATTGCTATTTTTTCATCAATGCCGGATTCAAGGATTTTCTCAAGAAGCTTGATCGTTTCATTGCTTTCGAAGTGCGCCCTTGCGCCATTGCCCATTCCGTCACTGATTGCCGCAGCATATTTTCTGGCACCTAGCTCCATCATGCTGTAGCTGTCGCCGGAGACAAGGCCGCCGCCCTTCGCAGCGTGAGCCGCACCTGTAGACACCCTGTATGATTTAGTTGATCCAAAGACGACATGACTGTATCCATTCGGATGTGGAGAGTGTTGTTCGGCTTTCACAAGAATTTGTTCTTCTAGAATATCAGAAAGCATAGGCGCAATGATTTTTTCACTTTCTCCATGTCCGCTGAACGGAATGGTCATTTCAATGTCGATATTTCCTTGTTCAAGACTATATATCTCCACATGCTGAATCTCGATACCGAAATGCTGAAGTGCCTCTATGATTTGCTCTTCCTGCAGAAAGTGCTGTTCCCGCTCTCTTTTTATTTCCCGAGAAAAGTCTGCCATGACTTCAGAAACACCTAAAAGCTGTTCAGCAACAAGGCGCCTGCTGTCCTGCACTTTTTGCTTAAGCGTCAAATGGGCATGATGATGTGCGAGTTCATCCTCAATCAGCTCTTCAACCTGCTTTGATTTAGAACAATGCTGATGAAACTCTTTTTTCAGCCTTCGGTTTGATGCATATTCTTTTTCTTCTGTTTCAAGCATAACTTGTTTCATTAAGTCATATGTTTTATCAAAGTTCTGTACCCAGCATCTGTTTTTCTTGTAGCACGTCTGACAGGAATGCTCCGTGATCTTGCTTAAAAACAAATCAACTTCGCTATCATCTGTCTGTTCGTCAGATGCTTGGTAAAAGGTTGCAAAGCTTTCAGACAGCGCGTGGAATACATTAGAGAACTGGTCTACCTTTTGAGCAGTGACATCTCTGATTTTCCTAGCATATTGCTGCTGCTCTTGAAGATGCTCCACAGTTCCCGGAATATATCTCGCCACTTTCTTTGTAATCGATTGAGGTGTAAGCAAAAACAGGCCGACTGCAATTAATGACTCATAGAGCGTTGTCATCAGACCAGCAGAGCCTTCACCATATAAAGAAATAAGAAGTGATCCAACGATCAGCCCGATTGCTGCGCCTGCCTTTTTTCCTTCCTTCAGCAAACCGCCTAATAAACCGGAGAAAGCAAGCAGACTCATTTGATAGAGGTTTCCGATATTCGCCAAGCCAAGAATCAGACCGGTCACGACACCAACCGTACAGCCAATGCTAGCTCCGCCAATAAAGGAAAAACTCAATACGACATAACGAGCCAGTATATGTTCTGCCTGCATCCCTTGGTAGGACAAGCCGGCAAGCCCCGTCAAAACGGAAGCAATGAGTATCATAAAGCAAATGATTTCTTCTATTTTTAATGATTGTTTTACTTTTTTTACAGTGAAAACCGGAAGGCTCTGAAGGAAAATCAGCGTTAAAATAAAGGATAGTCCAGCTTCAACGACAGCCATCACATAATCATAGGTTGTAAACGCGCCATTTTGGGCGTAAACAAACCCGGCTCTTGCTGCAGCCATGGAGAAGAACACGACAATCGGGAGTGCTTTCACGCGATCGTCGGTGATGAAGGAGGCTACTTTAGAAAATACAAAGAATGCCAGCAATGCGGCTAGTATGAGCAATGAGTGCTTCGGAGAAATGGTCAGCGCACCTGTAAGCACAGCCAGCACCGCATAAAGCGCCTTGTCTCTTCTGATAAGAAGCATCGCCCCAAAGAAAGGAAGTGCGAAAGGAAGCACCTCGGATAATATGAAAGCCCGTCCAAGCAAAAATCCGATGACGACATAAATGAATCCTTTATAGAAAAACAGTGAATGCAAATGATGAGTCACCAGCTTCGTGCCCCTGTTAAAAAAAGATTGGAGTTTTTCCAAAGCTTGTCCCGCCATTGGCCCGTTCACTCTTCTTTCTGCTTTTTCCATTTCTCTCATCTCCCACCTGTTATATTCGTTGCCTGTCATTATAGCGAAAGCACAGATAGGATTTTGTCAAAAGAAGGTAACAATACCAAAGAAATCTTCGACGGTTTCTGCCTTGATATTCGTTTATCAAAAGAATTTCCGGAATGTTGTCTAAAAATGAAAAAAATCGGCTTCTGCAAGAGAAGCCGATTTTTCAGGATGACCCGTACGGGATTCGAACCCGTGTTACCGCCGTGAAAGGGCGGTGTCTTAACCGCTTGACCAACGGGCCAAACAAATATGGTAGCGGCGGAGGGGATCGAACCCCCGACCTCACGGGTATGAACCGTACGCTCTAGCCAGCTGAGCTACACCGCCATATTGTTTTGTGCTTCTAAGCACAAGTTATATAATACAAAGGTTTGTCCTTTTCGTCAACAGAAACTTTAATGTTATAATTTTCTGACTTTTGGAGCGGGTGAGGATAATAAAAAAAGCATCCGTCGGGATGAACGGATGCTTCATTTATTTATAGAAAGCAGCAAGTTATCCTCTTCTTGCTCCGCGCCCTCCACGTTTTGATTCCGTATTGCGTTTTAAAGATGACAAGCGATCTTCGCTGTCTTTTAAAAACTTATTCATTTTCTGTTCAAAAGATTCTTTCGGACGGAAATCATTTCTAGGTCTGGCTTGCGGACGGTCTTTAGCTTTTTTAATAGATAAACCAATTTTCCCGTCTTTTTCAACGTTGATGACTTTCACTTCAACTTGGTCGCCGACTTTTAAGTGATCGTTAATGTCTTTGACATAGTTATCAGCTACCTCACTGATGTGAACGAGACCGGTTGAGCCTCCAGGCAATTCAACAAATGCTCCAAAATTTGTAATACCTGTTATTTTCCCTTGCAACTTGCTGCCAACTTCAATCGACATAAAAAAAGTGCTCCTCCTTAGGCTTATAAAAAGATCGTTTGCTTAATTATACCTAAATAAAAATTTAAGTGTCAACAAGGCTACTTGCTCTTCTTCTCCACATTGAAGATAATTTCTCCGTCTCCAGACATGAATAAGTCTCTTCTGGCAAGCTCTGTGACGTAATCCTCATCCTTCAATTTGGATATTTCTTCTTTTAAATCCGCTTGTTTTGTCTTTAAACTTTTCAGTTCTTTTTCAAGTTGTTCTTTCTTTTCTTCTTTTGCGCTAAGGGAAGATGTTTGGGACCATACAGAGCTTGCCAGCACAATTGCCGTCAGGAATACTAGGGCACCGAATACAGTCAACCGTCTGTACAGCCCTTTGCGTCTTCTTTTCTTCAGCTGATTCTGCCGTTCTACTTGTTCTTTATAGTCGTTTTGTATTTCAGTTATCGTTCGTTCTCTGGAAAAATTCAAACCAGACGGTCCTCCTTTCATCTCTTCAAAAAACGTGTAATGGTCGTTCTTATGGTTACCAATAGTTTCTTCTTCTTTTTGAGAAATCCTGCACCTTTTTCAAAATAACGTCTAAAAGTTAGACGCATTTTTACAGGAAGAAGTTTCAAACATTGTTTTGCGATAAAACGGATCGGAAAACACAGAACCATGGCTATTTTATATAGACACGACGAGAGAAAAACGATTAGGCGGTATGTTTTCTTTGATAAAAACGCCGCCAGCCAGATGACCGCTCCGCATGTCAACACAATAGGACGAAATAACACGTGCTGAATGAGTTTTTTGAAGAATTGATAAACAGAAACAACAAGGTAAATGACGAATTTCAGTATTTTTATATAGATTCGTTTGCAAAGGCTCTGATACGTCGCAACGCCCAGCAGAACCGCTAAAAAGATATACAGCCTGAATTCTCCCTCATTTACATGTAGCAAGACATAAAAGAAAAGCAGCCCTTGCACAATCCAGAAAAGAATATCATGAATAAATAATAGCCATCTGGCTGTTTTGGCACGAATGACAAAGAGCCGGTATGTATCAAGCGACGCCCCAAGCCAGAGGCCCATACCGGACATCGCCAGCATTGTATAGAATTGTGTCGTTAGCGTCATTTAAACAACTTGCTAAAAAACCCTTTAGCTTTATCCCCTTGTTGTTCGTCTAAGTACACTAAATCAAATACCCTGCCTTTAATAGAAACAATCCCTTTTTCAACATCTAGATTTTTCATCTGAAGGTTTTGGCCTCTGACTGAGAGCATTCCCATCACCGTTTCCAGCAGGAATTCTTCGTTATCAAAGCTCTCCACTTGCTTCACCCCAGAAATATCTAAATGCTTCCGGCCTTTCATTGTCACATCATGCTGTTCCGGAACAGACGAAGAATCTTTTTGATCATAATATGAATTCATCTATTCAGCCCCCATATCCTCGATACTTTTAGCATTATTACTGCATTGTATGAGGCGGGGGATTTTTTTAGAACAAGCCTATTCGCCGAGTTTTTCTTCCTTTAGGATCGTATACATGTTTGCAGCTTCTTCTTTTTTCGTCGTGTCTTTTAACTCATTTACTTGAACCGTTACAAGCTTTTGGCCGAAGCGGACCGTTAGTTCATCTCCCGGTTTTACGTCAGAGCTTGCTTTGGCCTGGTTTCCGTTAATAGCGATGCGTCCCTGGTCAGCTACTTCCTTTGCTAGTGTACGTCGTTTGATCAGCCGTGATACTTTTAAAAATTTATCTAATCTCATATTTACGATCTCCTCTCAGTTTCTTTTGCTTCATTCCACAGTTTGTCCATGTCCTCAAGAGACATATCAGCCAGCTCGATTCCCTTTTCCTTCGCTGTTTCCTCAATATACGAGAACCGCCTCCGGAATTTGTCATTGGTCATGGCCAGCGCTTCCTCCGGTTCTATTTTGTAAAAGCGGGCTACATTCACAAGTGCAAACAAAATGTCGCCAAACTCGGCCTTGAGATTGTGTTCATGAGGATCTTCAGAAACCTCAGAAGAAAATTCCTTCATTTCCTCGCTTACCTTTTCCCAAATATCGCTGACGTCTTCCCAATCAAAACCAACCTTTGCTGCTTTTTTCTGAAGTTTAGCAGCTTTCGAAAGAGCTGATAGGGTTTTCGGCACACTGTCTAATAACGATGCTCCGGATGTGTTTTTTTCGGCTTTTTTTATGTCTTCCCAATTTGCCAATACATCGTGTTCATCCTGAACCTTAACATCTTTAAACACATGGGGATGTCTTCGGACCATTTTTTCACTGATTCCTTTTATGACATCATCAATTGTGAAATAACCTTCATCTTCACCAATTTGCGCGTGAAGTAAGACCTGAAGCAAAACGTCGCCAAGCTCTTCGATCATATGGTCTGTGTCTTCTTCATCGATTGCTTCGAGAAGTTCATAACATTCTTCAATCATGTACTGTTTTAATGACTGATGTGTCTGCTTTTTATCCCACGGACATCCATTAGGCCCGCGAAGCTCTCTGATGATGCTTCGGAATGCAGAGAATTCGTGATAAAGCAACTTCTCTTCTTTAATCGGCGGAATATACACACTTGTTAAGTTATTCAAGGCGACATTACGGTCCAGCTCAAATAAAGGCACTGTCTGGATCTCCTCGTCACGGCTCCCAGCCGCTGTCACGATCACAACCTCATAATCATCAGGCAGCTTCTCCATCAATGTCAGCTTGACTTCAGAAGCGGTCATTTGGTCGTAAACCTGACAAATGATCAGGTGATGTCTGAGCTCAAGCTCATCCGCGGACAACGTGCCGGCATCCACAAATTGAAAACCTTCAATCGGGTCGATTTGCAAGGCATTGAATGTGGCATCAAGAAAACTTTGTCCTCCCGCAACTTTCACTTGAACATTTTCCTCTTCCTGCCGCTCCGTCAGCAGCTGTACTGTTTTTTCTGCGACAAAAGGGTGTCCCGGTACAGCATAAACCACGTCCTCACGCTGCGCCTCCTCAAAGAGGATATCTGCAATTTCCTCATATACTGCATCGAACTGGTCATGTTTCTCATATATATCGTCAAAAAAACGGATGTTCTTCGTTTCTTTTTCAAGCTCCTGAATTAAAGGGTGATCCTTGGTTCTGACATACAGCGTATCTGCCTTCGTCAGCAGCTTATGTATACCAATTGTCAATTGGTCCATGTCTCCGGCACCAAGTCCGACGACTGTAATATTACCCGCCATTTTGTTCTCTCCTTTTTATGATTTTGCTTAACTTGCTGCCAAAAGGCACACTGTTCAGCTCTTCATCTGTAAATATTCCCAATTTCATCATACAATAAATAAACACCGCGCCACCAATAGCAACAGCAGAAAGACTTTCAATCACAGCCGCTCCTCGTCCTGCTGCAGGAATCAAGAAAGTCCAGAGGCGCATATACGCAAGCAAGACAGCCGACATCAAAAGGGCAGATCCAATGAGCGGAATCATAATGCCTCTGATTTTATCGAGCCATTCCTTTTGCCGAAGCTGATACAAGTTAAGGCCGGCGACAGCTGCAAAGGATGCCGCTGTTGCAAGTGATGCACCTTCAATCCCATAGCGGGGAACCAAAAGGGTGTTTAACACCCATTTCACTGCAACACCTGCGCCTACCGCTATCGCAGGAAAAACTGTGTATCCAGCGCCCTGCAAAACTGCGGCTGCTGTAACTGCCAAGGATGCAAACAAAATGGAGCAGCTGAATACTTGTAACGCAGCTGTCCCTTCGCCATTTTGAAACAGCATGATATTGACCGGCTCAAGAATGCAGATCAATCCAGCCGACGCTCCTGTACCCAGCACAAGACATAGTTTTAAAGAAGACGTGACTTTTTCTTTCATGATCTTCAACTCTTTGTTCTTTACGGCCTTAGAAATATACGGAACGAGTGACGTCGCAATGCTCACCGCGAAAACTGAACCGAGCTGCAGCAAGGGCTGCCCCCGATCATAAATCCCCTTTAGGCGTTTCGCCTCTTCGCTTGCCTCACCGTCCGAAAGCAAAGCATATAAATTCAAAGCATCGACAAGCTGGATAAACAAAAGAAGCAAACTGCTTACACAAATTGTAACCGAATATAAAAGCAGTTTTTTCGTCAATTCTTTTGTTGTTATGACGTTTTCATTTTGCCTATCCGTTTGGTTATCTCTGTTCGCTTTGAACCAAAAAAATCCGAGTATCATCAACGCAACGAAACTTCCGGCAAGAGACCCGGAAGCGGCTGCCGCCCCTGCAGTATAGAGCGAGGCCCCCTGTTTGGCGAGCCAAAATGATAAGCCCAAGAGCACCACAACCCGCAGAAACTGCTCTGTCATCTGCGATAAGGCTGACGGGAGCATATCTTGCCGCCCTTGAAAACCGCCTCTAAGCAACGCGACAAACGGGAACAGCAGAAATGCAAACGCAGTTACTTGAATTAACACGGCGAGATGTGAATCTCCCATAAAAAGTGCGATTGGAACAGCACCCATATATAAGCAAAGAAATAATAAAACACCGATGAGAGACAAAAACAACGCTGATATTTTTAATATGGTGTGATGGCTTTTTTCACTATAATCATTCATCAGTTTCGAAATAATGACCGGAAATCCTGATGTGGACAGCATGACCGCAATACCAAGAAAGGGATATACCTGCTGATATATATAAAATCCAACATCGCCGACAATGTTTTGAAACGGGACTCTGTAAACGGCGCTTAGTATTTTTGAGATGACGCCTGCCAGAATTAAAACAAAAGCCCCCTGCCAAATCCAATGCCGTTTAACGCCTATTGAATCATCCATCCAAAAGCTCCTTCCCAACGTCAGGGGCAATACGGTTCACGTATTACCGCGGCACAAATAAAAACGAGGTTATTATACCACATCCCAACCCTTGGAATCCTTTTTGGGCATGCATGAAAAAAGAACAGCTTCCCAAGGAGAGCTGTTCTTTTCATACCTATTTTCGATAAAAGGAATAAGACCTACTGTTCCATTTGACGAGCCAAAAATCCAGCTGCTGTCTCAACGGCTTTATGCTCTACTTCGCCCATTGTCTGATCCTTTGAAAAAATCACCACGGCGCCTATCGGATCGCCATTCGCCACAATTGGGCCGACAGTATATGAATTCATGTCCTCATCTATGCCATTAACAAGCTGTACTGATTTTGCATCACTCTCAAGCACGGAACTGCGCTGATCCATTGTTCTTTCCAGCATTTCGCTGATCGACTTGTTCAAGTAGTCTTTTTTCGAACTGCCCGACACGGCAATATATACATCACGGTCACAAATCAGCACTGAATGGCCGAGACTGTCGTAAAGCGCGTCTGCATACTCCTTTGCAAAGTCTCCAAGCTCACTGATCGGAGAGTACTTTTTCAAAATCACTTCTCCGTCACGATCTACAAAAATCTCAAGCGGATCGCCTTCCCTGATTCTCAGAGTTCTGCGAATTTCTTTAGGAATTACGACCCGACCTAAGTCATCAATACGACGTACGATACCGGTTGCTTTCATCTCTGGTGCCTCTCTTTCATTTGATGGTTATACATGTGGGAAAGACCTAAAGCAGTTACTTTATGTACCTTCCGCCTCGCTTGAAATTAGTATCCGTCACATCAAATGTAATATACACCAGAGAGTAACAAAATTTACGTTGATGAAATGGTTTGCTTTTTCACATCTTTTAAGCCCTTCAGCATGCCCAGCACGGTTTCGAGCCATTCATCGGCACTGCGGCCTTTTGTCTGTATGGAGATTTTGAGTTTTTTGCCTTCCATTCCCAGTCCGATTTGTCTGCCATATTTATTGCCGAGCTCAAACAGCTTCTGACCGTCAATTTCCGCACTTGCTTCTTCAGAAATCGTCAATCTGACCGCATCTTTATCCTGCTTAATCAGCTCAACACGTTCATGTTTCGCATAAACCTTCATTTCCGCAACAGTAAACAAGTATTCGACTTCTTTTGGATAGTTTCCAAACCGGTCGATCATTTCGTCTTGAAGTTCATTCTTCTCTTCGATTGTAGCCACAGACCTGAAGCGTTTATACATATCTATTTTCTGTTTGCCATCTTGAATATAGGTTTCAGGAATATACGCATCAAGCTCGACATCAATTTCTGTTTCAAACTGCACCGACTTCGCTGTATCTCCTTTACGCTCTTCAATGGCCTCCTTCAGCATTTGTGAATAGAGGTCAAATCCGACCGAATCGATAAAGCCGTGCTGCTGAGCACCAAGAAGATTCCCGGCTCCGCGAATCGTTAAGTCACGCATTGCAATTTTAAAACCGGAACCAAGCTCTGTGAACTCTTTAATAGCCTGTAGCCTTTTTTCAGCCACTTCTGTCAGCACTTTATCCCGGCGGTACGTGAAGTACGCATACGCCACACGGTTAGAACGGCCGACGCGTCCCCGCAGCTGATAAAGCTGAGAAAGACCCATTTTATCTGCGTCAAATACGATCAGCGTATTGACGTTCGGGATGTCTACGCCTGTTTCAATAATGGTTGTGCTGACGAGAACGTCTGATTCTCCTTCAAGGAAATTCAGCATAACGGTTTCTAGTTCGTTTTCTGTCATTTTCCCGTGCGCATACGCCACCTTCGCGTCAGGGACAAGCATTGAGATCTCATCCGCTTTCCGCTCAATATCCTCTACCCGGTTGTACAAGAAATAGACCTGTCCTCCGCGTGCAAGCTCACGTTCAATCGCCTCTCTGACAAGGGCGCCGTTGTATTCCACAACATAAGTCTGTACGGGGAAGCGGTTTTCCGGCGGAGTCTCGATGACTGAAAGATCCCTTACGCCAAGCATAGACATATGCAGCGTACGCGGAATCGGCGTTGCTGTTAATGTTAATACATCAACATTGGCTTTGATCTGCTTGATCTTTTCTTTATGGGTTACACCGAAACGCTGCTCTTCATCAATGATAAGGAGCCCTAAGTCTTTATACACGACATCTTTTGATAGCAGCCGGTGCGTCCCGATAACGATATCAACAGTACCGTTTTTCAATCCTTTGATCGTTTCGTTTGCTTCTTTTCTCGTTCTGAATCTGCTGAGAAGGCCAATATTAATCGGATAGTCCTGGAAGCGCTCAGTAATGGTTTCATAGTGCTGCTGTGCCAAAATCGTTGTCGGAACGAGCAGAGCTACCTGCTTTCCGTCACCGATCGCCTTAAACGCGGCACGTATGGCAACCTCTGTTTTCCCGTAACCTACGTCTCCGCACAGCAAGCGGTCCATCGGACGTTCTCTTTCCATATCCTTTTTGATTTCATGAATGGAACGTAGCTGATCCTCAGTCTCTTGATAAGGGAACGCTGATTCGAATTCACGCTGCATTTCATGGTCAGGAGAAAACGCATAGCCCTTGCTCGCTTCCCTTTCGGCATACAGCTTAATTAAATCATCAGCAATATCCTGAACGGATGTCTCTACTTTTTTCTTGACCCGTTTCCATTCGCTTCCGCCTAATTTATACAGCTTCGGCTCTTTTCCTTCAGATCCGACATATTTTTGCACCTGGTCAATTTGTTCTACAGGGACGTAAAGCTTGTCGCTTCCCTGATAATGAATATTTAAATAGTCTTTATGGATTCCATTGATTTCAAGAGTTTCAATCCCTAAGTACTTTCCGATCCCGTGATTAATATGAACGACATAATCACCGATTTGAAGCTCGGAATAGCTCTTAATGCGCTCAGCATTGGTAAGCTTCTGTTTTCGAGGCTTCTTTTTCACACGGTTTTTGAACAGTTCTTCTTCCGTAATAACAGCAAGCTTCATCAACGGCAGCTCAAATCCCGATTGGAGCTCGCCTTCCATGATATAGACCTGTCCCTGAACAAGCGCTTTTTTGCTGTCTGTCATAGCGGCTTCGATCTCATAATCAGCCAGAACAGATGATAATCTCTGTGTGCGTTCCTTGTTTGCTCCTAAGAATACAACGGTGAAGTTGGATTTTTTAAAGCGCTCCATTTCACCCGCAAGTACGTTCATTTGGCCATGGAAACTCTGCATTTGTCTGCTTGATACATTGACGATATTCTGCGGACTCGTATGGTGTACATGCCGCAAAAATAAAGAATAGTACAGCAGAGGCCGTTTTTGCTCAGCTACTATTTTTTGGAAGCTAAATGACAAACTGATGTCATGCAAAATCTTCCCTTCTTCAAGAAGGTTTGTTATAAACTCCGCTTCTTCTTTTTGAAGCTGCTCTTCCATCTCATGAATCCGGCTGACTTCATCCAAAATCAGAAGTGTGTTTTCAGGTGTATAATCTAGTAAACTAGCAGGCTTTTCATAGAAATATGAGAGATACTTCACCAGCTCCTGATCTGTCTGGCCTTCAGACAAGCGTTCTTTATCGTGAGAAATATTCGCATGAAGGATTTCTTTTTGCTTGTCGACCTTTAATTTTTTCAGGCTTGCGGCAAGACCTTTATCGATTTTCTCCATCGCCCGCGCTTTTTCTTCAGGTCTGATAATCAATTCCTTTGCAGGACCGATATTGATCGAGGTAAGGGTCTCAATTGACCGCTGATCATCTGAGTTAAAGCTGCGGATTGAATCCACTTCGGTGTCAAAAAGTTCAATTCTCACCGGATGCTCTGAAGTCAGCGGGTAAATGTCAATGATTCCTCCGCGAATACTGAATTCCCCAGGTGCTGAAACCATATCAGAACGCTCATATCCTACCTCTACCAGCCGTGATGCAAGCTGGTCGGGTTCGATGTCATGGCCCACTTGAATGAGCATTTGGCTGTTTTTCCAGACCTCTACAGGTGGCAGCATTCTTCTGATTGCAGCTACCGGAGCAACAACAATTGGCGCTTCTCCATTCGTTAATCTATTAATGACATCTAATCGCTGCGCACGCAATTCAGGGCTTGCGACTGCGATTTCAGATGAAATGAGTTCATTGACGGGGTACAAAAGGACAGACCGATCCTCTAGAAGTGAAGTCAGATCATCCGTTACTTTCTGGGCTTGATATAAGTTATGGGTGATTAGAAAGATAGGCTTATTCGTTTCATTAGCCAGGGCAGAAGTAAAAACAGAACGCGCGGAACCCGACAGACCCGCGAGCAGCTGTTCCTTCAGCCCCTCGTGTAAACCGTTGATGATGGATTTAAAATCATCGCTTTCTTTTATAAAGGTTTGAATGTTGTCCATATGGCCCCTCCTCTCTGTTTCCTGTGAGAACAGAAAAACGCTTTGGTCTAGTGTCTACACCAAAGCTTTTTATTGAATAAATGTGTGATGTTCGTGGTACTGCGGATTTCGGTCAAGCGCCTCTTGGCAATCTTCACATATCGTCGAAACATGGACATCTCCATTTTCTTTATAAGAAATCATATCGTTTCTTTCCTCGTTTGTTAAGTGCTGAAATCCAAGTGAGTCAGTCGATACCATGGAAGATTCGAGACTGCCTACTTTCACTCCGCAATGACGACAATAATAATGCAAAGCCATACAAGGGACCTCCTGATGAAAAAGTCATTTTGGTGTAGTATGGACTTTGTTGATTCATTTTATACCTTTGCGTTAAATTCGTTCATGACTTCTAAAAACGGTTTGCTCAGAGAAGCTTCACAAGCCTTCACAGACTTATCGATCGCTCCATCAATGTCGGGTGCCTCCTCCTTGGTGAAGGAGCCTAACACATAATCAACGACCTTCATGCCGTTTACAGGCCTGCCGATTCCGATGCGGATGCGGTCAAACTCGGATGTTCCAAGATGCTGGATCAGTGATTTGATGCCATTGTGCCCTCCGGCGCTTCCTTTCGTTCTTAAACGGATCTTGCCAGTCGGAAGATCGAGGTCATCGTAAATGACTGTCAAGTCTTCGTTATCGACATCATAATAGTCCATTAAAGGCCGCAAACATTCTCCTGATAAATTCATATATGTAAGCGGTTTAACAAGTAGAACCTTTTTGCCGGAAACAAATCCGGTTCCGTATAATCCATTAAATTTATTTTGATTCAGCTCAATATTCCATTCCTTTGCAAGCTGATCTATCACCATAAACCCGACATTATGCCGTGTATTTTCATAGTTCTTCCCCGGGTTTCCGAGACCGGCTATCACAAGCATGGCGAATCCTCCCTTAGTCACATAAACTCCCGTCTGCATAAGCGGGCTATAATTCTTCTCATTCTAGCACAAAAGACGTAACCACGGGAGGGTTACGCCTTAAGCTATTATTGTTCTTTGTTTTCACCTTCAGGCTGAGCATCGGCAGATTCCTCTTCATCTATCTCAGCTGCTTCCTGTTGCTGTGGAGGAAGGATAGAAGCCACGACCTCATCTGATTCATGATTAAAGGAGTAGTCACCGCCAGCAGGCAAATCCGCAATAGTCAGTACTTCATTTACATCGAGGTTTGAAATATCAGCCTCAATCGTTTGCGGAATGGCTTTTGGTTTAGCCTTTACAGTGAGTGCATATAGCGGCTGCTGCAACACTCCTCCGTTTTTCACTCCAATGGCTTCTCCAGTCAGGTGAATCGGAACTTCCACCTCAATGTCTTCACTCATATTGACCACTTGAAAGTCAGCATGAGTGATTTCATTTTTCAGCGGGTCCGTTTGCAGATCTGTTACCATGACAGAATGTTTTTCTCCGCTGACGTCAAGCGTGATGACTGTATTTTTACCTTCGTCCCTCAGCGTTTTGATCAGCTCCACACTGTCTAATGATACAGGTTTGTTTCCCGTGTCTTTCCCATATATGATACCTGGAACATGTCCTGATGTACGGATATTCCGAAGAGACGAACGAGTAAAGTCCGTTCTTTCTTTTGCCGTTAACGTTGCCATATTCAGCACCATCCTATTATCGTTTTATTGTCCTATTACAAACAATACCCATAACGATAAGGATTTAAACCTCAAAAAAATCGGTTTAGCTGAACAGATAGCTGACTGATTGCTGCTCATGAACACGAATAATCGCTTCAGCCAGAAGCGGTCCGACAGAAAGCTGCTTAAACCGTTCAATTTTCTTTTCTTCAGGAAGCTTGATGCTGTTTGTCACAACAAGCTCTTTAATTGTTGAATTATTAATCCGTTCAACAGCTGGGCCTGATAGTACAGGGTGTGTACAGCATGCATATACTTCTTTCGCTCCGTTTTCAACGAGCGCATTAGCAGCAAGTGTAATGGTACCTGCAGTATCGATAATGTCATCGATAAGGATAGCAGTCTTCCCTTCGATATTACCTACAATATTCATGACTTCCGCCACATTTGGACGCGGACGGCGTTTATCGATAATCGCAATCGGTGCTTTTAGTCGGTCAGCCAGTTTGCGGGCGCGTGTCACACCGCCGTGGTCTGGTGAAACAATGACGATATCTTCAAGGTTTTTGCCTTCAAAATATTCTCCTAAAATCGGTACACCCATTAAGTGGTCAATCGGTATATCAAAGAATCCTTGAATTTGCGGCGCATGCAGGTCAAGTGCAATCACACGAGTTGCACCGGCTGTTTCAAGCAGGTTAGCAAAAAGTTTTGCTGTGATTGGCTCACGGGATCTTGCTTTTCTGTCTTGACGTGCATAACCGTAATAAGGAATCACAATGTTAATCGTTTTTGCTGAAGCGCGTTTTAACGCATCTACCATAATCAGCAGTTCCATAATATGCTCGTTAACGGGGTCACTTGTAGACTGGATGATATAACAGTCACATCCGCGAATACTTTCTTCGATATTAATTTGGACTTCCCCGTCACTAAATCTTGTGACAGAACATTTCCCTAATTGAACTCCAACTATATCTGCGATTTCTTTTGCAAGCTCTGGATTCGAATTCAAAGAAAAAATCTTTAAATTCTTATCTCCGTATTGATTAGACATGGATAAACCTCCGAATTTAGGATTATTTTTTATGAATATTTTTCACATAATCGTCTTTATTTACTTGTCTCGCTCTGGCAATAGCAAGCGCTTTTCCAGGTACATCTTCCGTAACAGTTGAACCTGCTGCAACATAAGCGCCTTCTCCGACTGTGACAGGGGCAACCAAGTTGGAATTGCAGCCGATAAACGCGCCATCTTCAATTTTCGTCAAATATTTATTCTTTCCATCATAATTGACAGTTATTGAACCGCAGCCCAAGTTTACATCTGTGCCTACCTCAGCATCACCGACATAGCTTAAATGCGAAGCCTTGCTTCGGTCTCCGAATTGAGTCTTTTTGATTTCAACAAAATTTCCGATCTTCACTTCATTCCCGATGACAGAATCAGGTCTGATGTGAGCAAAAGGTCCTATGTTTACATCATTCCCCACTTTACTGTGATTGACTACCGATTGTTTAATAACCGTACGGCTGCCAATGGAACTATTCATAATCTCCGTATGAGGTCCGATAATCGTATCTTCTCCGATTTGCACCTCACCTTTAATCACAGTTCCGGGATAAATTACAGTATCGCTTCCGATGACAGCGTCAGGAGAAATATACGTATTCATCGGGTCAATCAGCGTTACGCCATTTTGCATATGCCGTTTATTAATACGCTCTTTCATAAATTGTTCTGCCTGAGAAAGAGCAACTCTATCATTAACTCCGAGCGTTTCTTGGAAATTATCAGTCTGGTAAGCGGCAACAGTTTCGCCTTCGTTTTTAAGAATCTCTATGACATCCGGCAAATAGTACTCGCCTTGAGCATTATCATTAGACACCAGATCAATGGCCCGGAATAGCGCTTCATTATCAAAACAATACGTACCGGTATTGATCTCAGTCACAAGACGTTCTTCTTCAGAGGCGTCCTTATGCTCAACGATTTTTTGAACCGCTCCGTTTTCGCCGCGAATAATGCGGCGTATCCGGTTGGATCTTCTGCAACCGCAGTTAAAATCGTAGCTTTTGCTTCTCTTTGTGTATGTTCTTTCAGCATCTGTTCCATTGTCTCTGCTGTTAAAAGCGGCGTATCTCCGCAAATGACAATCGTGACGCCTTTTTCGTCAGCAAGAAATGGCTGTGCCTGTTTTACAGCATGAGCAGTGCCAAGCTGTTCTGCTTGAAGCGCGTACTCGCTTTTTTCACCAAGCTGCTTTTTCACTTCTTCCGCACCATGTCCGACAATCGTGACAAGCTTCGATAAAGATAACTTTAAGGCTTCGTCCACGACGTGCTCTACCATAGGCTTACCGCAAACTGGATGAAGGACTTTATAAAGCTTTGATTTCATTCTCGTTCCTTGTCCAGCCGCTAAAACAACTGCAAACCGCTTATCCATTTATTGGCCTCCAATATCCCTTTTATCCATAGAAAAATATATCCTAAATATCTTCTGATTTCAAGGAGACTTCATGAAGTGCAAGAATTTTCTATTGAGTGCAATTAAGTTTGAAAAATCAGAATTAAAAAAGGACCGCCGGCAAAAGGCTTTTGTCAGCCCTTTCAGCAGTCCTTGCTTTTTGGTTATTTTTTAAGAAGCTCCAGCTTCTTCGAATTCTAATGCTTCAGTGTCACCCAGACGATGATACTCATTTAACACGGCATCTTGAATCTTTCCTCGCGTGCTTGAATTAATAGGATGAGCGATATCGCGGAACTCTCCATCAGGGGTGCGTTTACTCGGCATCGCAACGAAAAGACCATTGTTTCCATCAATCACACGAATATCATGAACAACAAATTCGTGATCCAGCGTGATGGATGCAATCGCTCTCATGCGACCATCGGTATTCACGCGGCGTAATCTTACGTCAGTAACTTCCACAGTAGTTCACCACCTTTTCCCTATATAAAAGCATTAGTGTATCAATTCCACGATTTTTTTTGAAATCCTGCATGTTTTTAAAATATTTTTTGAAAAAATAGGATATAGTTACACAATTAGGTCATAAAGCTTTCATTTCGGGCATAAGGTAAATAAAAAAGTGATTCCGAGCTCACCCAGAATCACTTTTTCTTATTATTTTACCAATGCAATAACTTCGATCTCGACCAGTGCGTCCTTCGGGAGCCTCGCGACTTCAACACAAGATCTCGCCGGTTTGTGAGTGTCAAAATATTGTCCGTACACTTCGTTTACTTCCGCAAACTGTTCCATATCCGCGATAAATACAGTTGCTTTTACAACTGTTTCTAAAGAAGCACCTGCTTCTTCCAGCACTGCTTTTAAGTTGCTGAATACTTGATGAGTCTGCTCCTTAATATCACCGTTCACCATTTCGCCTGAAGGAGTCAAAGGAATTTGCCCTGAGCTGTAAAACATATTATTTACGATAATCCCTTGTGAGTAAGGCCCGATTGCCGCTGGGGCATGTTTTGTGTGGACTGCTTTTGTCATGATTCCGTCTCTCCATTCTTTAAAAGATTGTCTTTAAAAAAACGCAGAAAATTGCCATTCTGAATTTCAATGGACTTCTCTTTCATGTTGATGGTTGAAAGAGTAAGCAGTGACATATATTCATCAACAAGACGTTCATCTACTCCTTCGGCTTCAACTAGGACGCCGATCCCCGCCACATTCGCGTTAAACTCATCCAACAGGTTAATCATACCATTAATTGTGCCGCCTGCTTTCATAAAGTCATCAATAATGAGTACGTTTGAACCCGTTTTCATGCTTCTTTTCGCAAGTGACATCGTTTGAATGCGGTTTGAGGAGCCTGAGACGTAATTAATGCTGACTGTGGAGCCTTCTGTTACCTTGTTGTCTTTGCGAACGATGACGACAGGCACATTCAGATAGCTCGCAGCTGCGTACGCCAGAGGGATGCCTTTCGTGGCAACGGTCATGACAACATCAATTTCGCGCTCTGCAAACACAGAAGCAAACAGCTTCCCTACCTTGGAGAGTACAGATGGCTTTCCTAAGATATCCGTTAAATATACATAACCGCCCGGAAGGATACGCTCAGGATTTGCCAGCGACTGTCCAAGTGTCTGCACAAACTCTTCAGCTTCAGCCTGCTTCATTTTCGGAATATATTTGACGCCTCCGGCAGCTCCGGGAACAGTAAGCAAAGTACCGATCCCCTGCTGCTCGAAGGTTTGCTTAATAATTGTTAAATCTTCACTGATCGATGATTTTGCAGATTCATACCGCTCAGAAAAAAAGGTTAGCGGTATTAACTCGTGCGGATGGGTTAACAAGTAATTTGTTAAGTCCACCAATCTGCCGCTGCGACGAAACTTCATGAACTTACCCCCAAAATCCGAATATTTTAAGATCAATATAACTTAACATACGGATTTAATCAAGAGCGTTCTGTTCGCCGATCATTCTCACCGCATAAACCTGATCGCAGAAGCCTCTTAACCCGTTATAAATTCTCTGCACCTTCGACTCATACTGAACCAGTCCAAACACTGTCGGGCCGCTCCCGCTCATTAACACGGCATCTGCGCCAAAGCGTTTCATCTGGTTTTTGATCATCGCGACTTCAGGGTGCATATCAAGCGTTACAGATTCAAGCACATTGCCTAAACGGCTGCACATCTTTTGAAAACTCTTTTCCTCTATAGCCTCAATCATGCCATGTACATCGGGATGCTCTACATCATCCACCTTTAGCTGTCTGTACACTTCAGCAGTTGAAACACCGATTGTCGGCTTCGCTAAAATGACCCAGCAATGCGGAGGCGTGCTGATGTGTTTAATTTTCTCGCCGCGTCCTGTTGCTAGTGCAGTTCCGCCATAGACACAAAATGAAACGTCGGAGCCAATTTCCGCTCCAAGCTCAGCAAGCGTTTCTGCTGAAAGATTTAAATTCCACAGCCTGTTCAGCCCTCTAAGGGTTGCCGCCGCATCACTGCTTCCGCCGGCAAGACCGGCAGCCACCGGAATCACCTTCGTAATCATGATGGAAACTCCCTTTTTCACGTTGTATCTGTCCTTGATCAGCTTGGCAGCCTGATAAGCTAAGTTTCTTTGGTCATCAGGCACAAAACGGTTGTGGGAGGAAACCCTCACTTCATCCTCTGCCAGCTCCGTCAATTCAATCCGATCCGCTAAATCAATCGTCGTCATGATCATTTCGACTTCATGATAGCCATCCGGGCGTTTTCGGGTGACGTCAAGTGACAGATTGATCTTTGCTGGCGCTTTTTCTAAAATACGCATAGCTTTCACCTACTTCTCCATCTAAACATAAGTATGAACATTGTATCACATTTGAAGTACAGGATGAACATATCCATATTGCAGCCAATTATGTATTTATATCCAACACAAAAAACCGGGGAACGGCACGTCCCCCGGGTCACATCCTTATCGGTTATTCTGGTTCTGAGCCATTTGCTGTTCGGCGATTTCAATGGCGCGCTTTACCATGTTACCGGCATCGCGGGCCCGAATTTCGCCCCAGCCGCCATTTTTGACTGTGTCATAAAAACCAAGGTCTTTAGCCAGCTCATATTTAAACTCATCTGACATAACTCCACGACGTCTGCCCAAACGAAACAACCCCTTTTTTAGAAGTGATAGCCATTCGTGCACGTCACGATAATGTGTGACCGTTTTATCTTTTGCTAAATCAGATGGAACTTTCGTTAAAATTACTGGAAACCAAAAAAGGGCAAAACAAAAAGCAGTAAACAAAAGGTTCACTGCCCGTTAAAATGCCACTGAGCTTGCGGCGTCATCATTAAAAGTCAGCTCAACAGTCTCAGTCAAAATATCAGCATAACTGTATGAAACTCTTTCAAACGAGTTCTCGTCTTGATCTAGTTGTATCACAAAAACAGAAGGGTACGTCTCAGCTAAAATGCCCGAACGCTCAATCGTTTTTCGGCGGCCACCGTTTGCTTTTAACGTCAGCCTTTTACCTAAATTCCCATCAAGCGATCTTTTAATATCGGACAACGTCTTCGCCATTGCATCCACCTCACTATATTTATTGTACAACACGAGCCCATTTTTGTCAAATAAAATTTAAATTATATCAACGTTAATAAGACGTTGTCAATAAAATTATTTTGACAAAATTCTATGATTCCTCAATTATTTTCCGCAAGTTTCGGTAAATTATGTATCATTATGTAAAATAAAAAACCCGCATAGATCTCCTATACAGGTTTTCAGCTGTTAATTAGACTTATAAGGCATTCCAATTCTCAGCACTCCTCTTGTTTCAATACCTCCAAGCCCTTTCTCTCTTGTCAGCGTATTTCGGAGCACCTCCCATACATTGATTCGTTCCATAAACGGCGTAAAGCTGATTTTCGCGACGATATATACCGGATCAAGCGCATGAATGTTGACTCTTGATGGTGAACTCGCGAAATTTGCCCCCGCTCTTATGAGTGATTCAAAATGGGATTGGCAGGCCCCCGCAAAAATAACAAGCTGATCTAAGTGAGGGGTCTTTTTTCGGGCGTTTTGCACCGTTTCAACAAAGTGCTTTGAATGTCTGTACGCGTTCAAATCATCAATGCTGCCCTTTTGCTTCGAGTACGCATCATGTCCTGTTATCACCAGAATGTCAGGTCGATATTTGTCGAGCAATTCTTCAATAGAAGCAGACATTTTCTTTTCATGGCAATGGATGCCGTAGACCGGAACTCCAATTTTTTTATAGACATTCAAGCATTTTTTCAGATATGCTTCATCACCGTCCAGATGAAGCACCTTGCCCGGCATATGAAAATAATGCTCCTGATGCTGATATTGGCTTGTCGCGTAGTACTCCTGCTTTTCTCTGAGCAGCTTATAATCCTGGCGGAGCAATTCGAGCGATTCATTCATTCTGCTCTCATCTTTCTTTTTCCGCATCATCTGCTCATCTTTTTTCACTGCTACCAGATCAGAAAAATCCGAATCAGCAATCAGCCTGACTTCATCACCATGCAAAATAGCGATTGAATTTCCTTTGCTTGTTTGCTCTATTCCTATAATGCGAAACAAAACATCCATTTGATAGGATTTTCTGGCTACCATATCCCCTATTTGAAATTGCACGTTCCTCACTCCACACATAGACTAAGCCTCATCATGAAAGAAAGAGCCTTGAGAAAGCGCCTTTTTTCGCTGAGTCCAAGTTTTTCTTATCATTGAATGAAAGGTCCTTCTCTAGCCTATGTAGCGGCAGTCCATGTGGTGCGCAAAACAAAAAGCCCTTTTAGAAAAGGGCTTTATACAATCCGTTAGACAGCGCTGCGAACTCCTCGATAGACAGGGATTCACCTCGGCGCTTGCCGTCAATATTTGTTTCTTCCAGCACTTGCTCAATCGTTGATTTTCGTGCTTTTCCTTCAGGCAAGTTGTTGACTAAGTTATTGAGCAGCGTTTTACGGCGCTGAGCAAAGCTTGCCTTGATTAACTGAAAGAAAAAGGCTTCGTTTTCCACGTCCACTGCCGGGCCGTCGCGGAGAATCAGCCGAATGACTGCGGAATCAACGTTAGGCTGAGGAACAAACACAGTTTTCGGAACTGTCATCACCGTTTTGGCTTCTGTATAAAATTGCACCGCGATTGAAAGCGAGCCGTATTCCTTAGATGAAGGGTCTGCCGCCATGCGCTCTGCCACTTCTTTTTGCAGCATGACCACAATCCCTTTCAGCGGAAGATGTTCTTCAAGCAGTTTCATGATAATCGGCGTTGTCACGTAATAAGGAAGATTGGCTACAACCATGATCTCATCACAGTCTTGAAATTGTTCTTCAATGACCGATTTGACATCCGCCTTTAATACGTCCTGATGAATGACAGTGACATTGTCGTAAGGAGACAGCGTATCCTTCAGGATCGGCAATAATCGTTGGTCAATCTCAAATGCCACGACCTTTTTCGCCCGCTTGGCAATCTGTTCGGTCAATGCCCCGATTCCCGGGCCGATTTCTATGACACCTGTTTTCTCCGTCACTTCCGCGTGATCGACAATTCTGTCTAAAATGTTCGTATCAATTAAGAAATTCTGTCCTAAGCTCTTTTTAAATGAAAAACCGTATTTCTTCAGTATTTCTTTCGTTCTAATCGGTGTCGCAATATCTTTATTCATTCTGTTCCTCCCGCTTAACGGTATCGAGCGCACTCATAAAATCACTTTTTTTAATTTGAAACATTTGCAGCCGTTTTTGAAGCTGTTTGCCATTTGTATAACCGATTTTCAACAGTTCACCCAGTCGTTCGCGCCGGCGTTTGGCCGCAGATCCGCCAATCAGCCCAGCATGAATCAAATCTTCAGCTGAAATGTCACTCGGCTTCGCTTCCATCTCTTCGTGCACGTTTTCTAAACATGCCCTAATACTTTCAATCGATGCGTGCTCCACACCAATTCCCCGCTTGTTTTTAGGTTTGGCAAGATGCTTTGGCAAAAATGCATGCTTACAGCCGGGTACAGCCTCTGAAATGGTTTTGCGGATCTTCTCTCCCGGGAAGTCCGGATCCGTTAAAATGATGACGCCTCTGGTCTTCTGAGCCAAACGGATTTGGTCAATCACTTGATCATCGATGGCTGAACCATTTGTTTCAATTGTGTCTGCATCAACAGCCAATTTGATGCGGGCCGTATCGTCACGCCCCTCGACCACAATGATCTCTTTTATTTTCATTATTTCCTCCAAAACAAAATAAAAACTTTTGTATACTCATGAAACTTTTTCTTATGTCGAGCGTCTAATAAGCAGAAAATACACTTTGTCTATTATAACGAAAAAAACAGAGGGCGCAAAACCCTCTGAATACATAAGTATATATTAATTTAAGATTTTAATTTTGACTGTTTTATTTCCCCATCGGTACGCCGATGATTTCTCCGGGAAAAAGACGTCTATTTTGTTCCCTTTAATTGCTGAACCAGTATCTGCAGCAATGGCATACCCATAGCCCTCAACATGGACTTTCGAGCCTAACGGAATGACATTTGGATCTACGGCGATAACTTTGGCATTCGGATTATTTTTTAAATTGACGCCTGTAGCTGTATGTCCTGAACAACCGCTGCAGCTAGCCGTATAAGCCGTAGATGATACAGTCATGACTTTGCCTGTTGATTCATTGCTGCGGGACACAACTGTTTTTGAATCACCGGAAGCACTGACCTTTTCAATCTTTGGACTGCTTTGCTTTGTTCCGACAGCAATCACCTTATCTTTGCTTTGTTCAGCTGTTTCTTCTTTTACAAGCTCTCTGGACACTTCTTTGCCGTTTTCTTTAACGACTTCGAAATGTTTTTTAAGCTTGCCTTCTTTTCCTTTTTGGACGACCTTTTCTTTCCCTTTTTCAAGAGAAGCGTCTTCTTGCTTTTTCACATCGAACGCGATTTTCTCTTCAACTACATCGGTGACCTTTTCGATACGAGTAATTGTAATATCAGCCTTTCCTTTCGTCAGCTTTGCATCTAACGCAGGCTTGATTTTATCTTCGTCTTTTATGTTCATCTTTTGCTGTTTTAAAAAGTCAGCGACCGTAGTCGAAGTCGTCCAGATCTTCTTTTGTTTTCCTGCATCATTCACAGTAACTTGGAACGCGGGTTCTATGTTAATCTTCATGTCTTTCGAAATATCTGTATCTATTGCGGGATCAATTTGATCTTGTTCTTTCACATCAACATCTTGTTCGTCCAGTAATGCACCGACCGTTTTTGCTGTTGACCATAATGTCTTTTCTTCCCCGTTTATTGTAAGCTTCACAGGTTTTGCAGCCTCATACACAACGTCCAGATCTGCTGTTATCTTTGTCTGTTTAGCAGGTGTGATCTTGTCTTCGTCTCTTGTCTCTATATCAAGCGTCTCTAAAAGATCACTGACTGTTTTTGCATGTGTGCGTATATGTTTCTTTTTGCCATTGATAGAAACTGAGACTGATTGTTTTGTCAGCTCATGAGCCGCGTACGCAGTCCCGCTTCCTGCCAAAAGCAAACAAGCAGCAACCAGAATGACTTTGCTTTTGCTAAGCTTTACGGAAAACAGCTTTTTCATTTTTTGTGTGATGAAAAACGCCTCCTTCTCCTCGGAGAGATTATATAGAGTATCTAAAAGGCTGTCAACCCTCCCCTCTCTTTCTCCAAAAAGCTCAGTGTCTTCTTCATTATCCTGAATTACACTGAGAAACGGAAGAAAGACTTGTCGACAAACCTATCCTATGAGGAGAAGAAAGCATGTAGAACTTTTATAGAAAAACGCTGTAGGGGACAAGCTCTTACAAAACCTGCTAGCGTTTTTTGTCAGTTTATACGGAAAAGTCTTTTTGCATTTTCAGTCGTGATTGATGCAATCTCTTCAAAGGTCATTCCTTTTAATTCAGCGATTTGCTCTGCCACATATTTCACATAGCTTGGCTCATTTCTTTTCCCGCGGAAAGGATGAGGTGTGAGAAACGGGCAGTCAGTTTCAATCAGCAACCGTTCATTCGGGATTTCCTTCACAACTTCCTTCGGCTTCTTCGCATTTTTGAATGTCACCGGTCCCCCAAATGATAAATAAAAATTCATTTTCATGCATTCTCTCGCCACTTCCGCACTTCCTGTAAAGCAGTGCATAATTCCACCCACAGCTTCTGCGCCTTCCTCTTTCAAAATTGTCACGACATCCTCCGTTGCATCACGGTTGTGAATGATAATAGGAAGGTTGACCTCTTTTGCTAAGGCGATTTGTTTTCTGAACACCTCTTTTTGAACATCTTTAGGAGATTTATCCCAATGATAATCCAGTCCCATTTCACCTATTGCTACCACTTTCTCATGAGCAGACAGCTCTTTAATCCACGCTAAATCTTCCTCTATCATATCAATCGCGTCAACCGGATGCCAGCCAATGGCTGCATAAATAAAATCATATTCTTCAATCATTTCCATCGCACGAGTAATCGTCGGACGGTCAAAACCAACTACAACAATTCGTTCTACTTTTTCAGCTTTTGCCCGTTCAATAACCTCCTCTAGATCAGTATCATATTGTTCTGCATTTAAATGCGCGTGTGTGTCAAACAACATAAGTCAAAAACTCCTTTCTTGTCGAAACACAAAAGGTGTTCGACGAATTGTTACACGTGAAACACCTTTTGTTTATCATTATTTAATTCTTGTGCCTTTTGGTAACGACTGATCGATAGACACGACTTTTAATACGCCGTCTGCTTCCCCTGCAAGGATCATACCTTGAGAAAGCTCTCCTCTCAGTTTAACCGGTTTTAAATTTGTTACACAAACGAGTTTTTTCCCAACAAGCTCTTCAGGCGTATAATGCTTCGCAATGCCGGATACGACTTGGCGTTTTTCAAAACCAAGATCCAGCTGCAACTTCAATAAACGGTCCGCTTTTTTCACCGGCTCTGCCTGAATGACCTCAGCCACGCGAAGTTCTACATCCATAAATTGATCAATCGTAATTTCAGGTAACCGATCAACCTCTTGCGGCTCTTGTTCTTTTGTTTCTTCTTTAGCTGGCGCTGAGCCCTGCATTTTCCCTTTGATGTAAGCAATTTCTTCTTCTGCCTCTAAACGAGGGAACAACGGCTCGCCTTTTTGTACTTTTGTATCTTTCAGCTGGCCGAAAGCTGTAATGCTGTCCCAAGCTTTTAAAGCTTCATCAGTAATGCCCAGCTGCTCGAACATTTTTTCTGGTGTCTTTGTTAAGAATGGCTGAAGCAGCACAGCTGAAATACGCAATGATTCAGCAAGGTGATACATCACTGATTGCAGTTCTTCTTCTTTTGCCGGATCTTTGGCAAGCACCCATGGAGCTGTCTCATCAATGTATTTGTTGGTACGGCTGATTAGCTGCCATAATGTCGAAAGAGCTACTGAGAATTCCATGTTTTCCATTGCTTTCTCGTAAGCCTTTACTGTTTCTTCAGCGACTGAAGTGAGCGTTTGGTCAAATTCTGTCACGGCACCCTTGTAAGAACCGATTTGTCCGTCAAAATACTTATTGATCATCGCAACCGTACGGTTCAATAGGTTTCCTAAATCATTCGCTAGATCATAGTTAATCCGCTCAACAAAACCTTCCGGCGTGAATACACCGTCTGATCCGAATGGCACTTCGCGAAGCAGGTAATAGCGAAGCTCATCTAAACCGTAGCGTTCAATTAATGTAACCGGATCTACAACGTTCCCTTTTGATTTCGACATTTTTCCGTCTTTCATCAAAAGCCAGCCATGCGCAAATACTTGCTTCGGCAGCGGCAGATCCAGAGCCATCAGCATAATTGGCCAGTAAATGGTATGGAATCGCACAATCTCCTTACCGACTAAATGCACATCGGCAGGCCAATATTTTTGATAAAGCTCATCATTTTCTGTATCATAACCGAGTGCTGTTAAATAGTTAAATAGCGCGTCGATCCAAACATATACAACGTGCTTTGGATTTTCCGGCACCTTCACACCCCAGTCAAAAGTGGTGCGTGATACAGCCAAATCCTCAAGTCCAGGCTTGATAAAGTTGTTAATCATTTCGTTTTTGCGTGATTCCGGCTGAATGAATGTCGGGTTTTCTTCATAGTATTTCAGAAGACGATCCGCATATTTACCCATACGGAAGAAATAAGATTCCTCTTTGATTAATTCAACTGGGTGTCCGCTGTCAGGGCTTTTACCGCCGATGACCTCTCCCTTTTCATTTCGCTCGATATCAACCAGCTGAGTTTCCGTGTAGAACGTTTCATCCGGGATACTGTACCAGCCTTCATATTCATCAAGATAGATGTCCCCGTTATCAAGAAGCTTTTGAAACACCTTTTCAATCACAACTTTATGCCGTTTTTCTGTCGTACGGATAAAGTCGTCGTTTGAGATTTCAAGCTGCTTCCACAGTTTCTGAATATCTGCCGCTGCACGGTCCACATACTCCTGAGGTGTAATGTTTTCCTGTTCAGCTTTTTGCTGGATTTTTTGTCCATGCTCGTCCGTTCCTGTTAAATAGCAAACATCGAACCCTTTTAATCTTTTGTAGCGTGCCATTGCATCTCCCGCGACTGTCGTATATGCATGGCCGATATGTAATTTCCCGCTCGGATAATAAATCGGTGTTGTAATGTAAAATGTATTGTTTTCTTGCGGCATCTTGAAACCTCCCAATCAGAATGTCAAAAAGCTCCCGCCCAAAGGACGAGAGCGGCGATAAGTGCAAATCATATATGATTATTATTTATATTTATCCTTTATCTATGATACCATCTTAGCCTTTAAGATCAAGAATATATACGTATGCCCTGAAAAAGAATAATTAAAATTAAAAATCTTTAATGAAAGTAAAAAAAGTCTGTTCATGTCGAATTTTGTCGTATATAATCAAATGAAATAAAAAACCTTGGTTCGAAAGTCTTGATTTAAAAGGATTTTTAGTAGGATAATAGCTTTATTAAAAATTTATAAAAGGCTGTTATTTCAGTAGTTTCTGATACATTACTGACTATAAGAACTAATTCTTACAATCAATAGCAAACAAAATGATTGACGATTATTGGAAACCTTGTTATGCTATGAAGGTAAGGATTTTGTCGAATAATGACGAAGAAAAATATAATTTAAACAAATAATCATCTCTTGGGAGGAGAAAGTTTATGAAATCTACTGGTATTGTACGTAAAGTTGATGAATTAGGACGTGTAGTTATTCCTATCGAATTGCGTCGTACTCTTGGAATCGCAGAAAAAGATGCTCTTGAAATTTATGTTGATGACGAAAAAATCATCCTTAAAAAATATAAACCAAACATGACTTGCCAAGTAACTGGTGAAGTTTCTGATGATAACCTTAAACTTGCAGGCGGTAAATTGGTTCTTAGTAAAGAAGGCGCTGAGCAAATCATCAGCGAAATCCAAAACCAGCTTCAAAACCTTAAATAATCATTTCTTATACAAAAAACGTTCTTGTTATGACACAAGAACGTTTTTTTTATTGCTGAATATGGTAAGCATCGTACACTTCACGCTTTGGAACATTGCGATCGACTGCTGCTTTTTTAATAGCTTCTTTAGAAGTAGCGCCTTTCGAGATGTAATGTTCGACATGTTCTTTCAACGTGAGGGTTTCCCACCATTGTGTTTCCTCATCTGATTCTTCATTTTTACTGCCTTCTACGACGAGACAAAACTCACCACGTATTTGATCCTCGTTTGCCCATTCAATGACCTCAGTTATCGTGCCTCTGATAAACTCTTCATATTTCTTTGTGAGTTCGCGCGTTACAGCCATTTCCCGATCGCCTAATATCTCTGCCATCACTGATAAAGTTTCCTTCAATCTATGAGGCGCTTCATAAAAGATGATTGTTTCCTTCCGTTTTTTAAGACCTTCAAGCTCCTTCTTCTTTTCTTTTTTCTGTCTGTTGAGAAAACCGTAAAAGAAGAAAGGCTGCGGTACAATACCTGAAGCGATTAGAGCCGTTAATGCAGCATTTGCTCCCGGCAGCGGAACAACATAGCCGCCTATCTCCGTAAAATCCTTCACGATTTCCGCCCCTGGGTCAGAAATTGTCGGCAACCCGGCATCACTGACAAGAGCAATGTTTTTTCCCGACTTCAGCCATTCTATAATTTTGTGGCCGCTGCTCTCTTTATTATGTTCGTGATAACTAACGAGCGGTGTTTCAATTTCATATACATGACAAAGTTTTTTCGTTTGTCTCGTATCTTCCGCAGCAATCGCATCCACTGATTTCAGCGTGTCAATCGCCCGGAATGTCATATCCTCTAAATTTCCAATTGGGGTTGGGACCAAATAAAGAATCCCCATGTCCGACTTTCCATTAAAGCTCATTTGGCGCCTTAACATATACAGCCTCCTTGCTGTTCCGCTTTTCTTCTATATAAAGCTCTTTTTTCTTTCGAGTCAGTTTTTTGAAATAATATTCCGCCTGCATGGCTTCCCGCTTTGTTGTGAAAGCTTCGGCAAAAATCAATTCAACCGGACGTCTTACTTTTGTATACTTTGCGCCCTTTCCATCATTGTGTGTTTTTACCCGTTTCTGCAGATCGTTGGTATACCCAGCATACCAGCTGTTGTCCCTGCACTGTACGACGTAGAAGAAATGGTTATTTGTCTCCATATAAAATGGACCTGATTTCTTTTGTATATTCATTTTGTTCGTCATAAACGAACAGAGGAGGAAGAATTTTTAAATCCGGACGCCCGCCTTTAATACCCTCTACCAAAATGGTATTGGCTTCTTTCCCTTGCTTCGGATAAACAAATTGCACACGCTTCGGCTCGATTTGGTAAGCCTTCATCAGTTCAAAAATCTCCAAAAGCCGTCCCGGCCTGTGAACAAGGGCTGCCTTTCCTCCTTGCTTGAGCAGCTTGCTGCTGACTGAAATGACATCCTCCAGTGTGCAGTGGATTTCATGTCTGGCGATTCGGAGATGCTCATTCATGTTTTGTTCAGTTTGTTTCGGTGTTTTAAAATACGGGGGATTGCAGGTGACAACATCATATCGATTATGTCCCAACTTCTCCGGCATGTTTTTCAGATCATCATGTATGATCTGAATCTGATCCTGCAGCTTATTATACTCCACACTGCGAACAGCCATATCATGGAGTCTTTCTTGAATTTCAACTCCAAGAATGTCTGCTTTTGATCTTGTACTGAGCAGCAGCGGCACAATGCCATTGCCGGTGCATAGATCAACGATTTTTCCTTTTTGAATCGGAACGTAGGCAAACTTGGACAGAAGCACAGCGTCCAATGAAAATGCAAACACCGTTGGACTTTGTATGATTTTCATGTCCTCTGCCAGCAAATAATCTAATCTTTCATCATCACGTAATGAAACCATCTTCTTATCCTTTCAGTACCTTTGAAAAAGGCTCCCGTCTTATGCGGAAGCCTTTTCCTTATTTTTTATTTAAGAATGACAGACAGAAAAGACAATCTTCTTTTCGAACACTTCCATAGTGGACATTGCAGATATGAAATCCTTCTTGATACAGACGTGCCAGATTATCATATCCTTCCCCTATATCAGTTTGCTCTGTCTTCTGTGTTTTTGATTCTTTTTTATCAGCTTTGAACTTTTCAATCTGCTGCGTCGTATCGTCCAGCCGTTTGCGCAAATGCTTGTTTTCAAGCTGTAAATGATGATTTTCTTCAATCATCTCACCGATATGCTGCTTCAAATCCCCCAGCTGCCGGTACAGTGAGCCAATTTGTTCTTCTAAGTTAATGACTGTATCAAATAACTCTTTTTTATCCAAGGTTCCACACCTCGTTAATCTGTGGTTTGTGCGGATACGACGCCCTCTTCCAAGAGCTCTTCCCAAGTATATTCTATCACTTTTTCACGGTTTATCAGTTCCACCTGAAGCACCCGTTCCAGAATATTAAGTCCAACGACCTTTGCGGGGCCGTTTGCTGTCGTAATCATTTCTCCAATATCCGGAAGCTGTTCTTTTGCCGTCTCATACTCATCGTTCTCATATTTTAGACAGCACATCAAACGTCCGCAAAGACCTGAAATCTTCGTAGGATTTAAAGACAAGTTCTGATCCTTGGCCATTTTAATGGAAACGGGTTCAAAATCTCCAAGGAACGTTGAACAGCAAAGCATTCTTCCGCAAGGACCGATTCCTCCGAGCATTTTCGCCTCATCCCTTACTCCGATTTGGCGCAGCTCAATTCTTGTTTTAAAGATAGAAGCCAAATCTTTTACAAGCTCTCTAAAGTCTACTCGGCCGTCAGCAGTGAAGTAAAAAATGACTTTATTGCGGTCAAACGTAAATTCGACATCGACCAGCTTCATATCCAAGCCATGTTCAACCACTTTCTTTTGGCAGATGTCAAATGCTGATAAAGCTTCCTGTTTATTTTCTTCTACGATGAGAAGATCGCGTTCGTCAGCCACACGTATCACTTTTCGAAGGGGCAGCACGACATCATGCTCATCCACCTGTTTATTCGCAATCACGACCTGGCCGTACTCAACGCCTCTGACAGTTTCTACAATTACGCAGCTGTCTTGTTCTATATGAAATCCATTTGGATCAAAATAATATATTTTACCCGCTTTCTTAAAGCGGACTCCAATTACATTGTACAAGCTTATCCCTCCTGCAACATTAACACCAAGTGCTCCATTAATCCTTGTACATTCACATTGGAATGAAGCCGTTTCTTTGCTTCTAAAACAGCAAGTATCTGATTCGTAACGCTTTGTTGTGTTGATTGTAGCGCATGCTGTTTTATTGATTGGAATAAGTCTTGATAAATCAATTTATCTTCATTTCCTATTTGGATGGACAACACATCACGATATATCAATAAGAGCATATCAAGACCCATTTCTTGATGGGTTTTTTCTTTGAAAAAGGGCATCCATTGATCTTGAATAAAGAAAAAAGCATGTCCTTTCCGCTGGTGTAGGACTTCATACAATTTTATCACTTTCGCTCTAGACTCTGCAAACTCATCATTTCGACTTAATTCGACTGCTTCTGCTACATTGTTGGTCATGTTGGCCAAAAGCCTTGCCATATGAGGCGAAACGTCCTGTTCGATCAGTCTGTCTTCAATTGCTTTCGGCTGCAAAGGCTGAAAAGGAAGGGTTTGGCATCTTGAAATGATAGTGTCCAATAACCTTTGGGGCTGCTCAGTGATGAGGATGGCCATTGTGTCTTTATTGGGTTCTTCTAAAAATTTCAGCAGGCTGTTTGCCGCATTTGCTGTCATTTGATCTGCGTGCGAAATAATATACAGCTTTTTATGCGATTCAAGCCCTGTCTTAGAAAACTCTTCTTGCAGCGCTTGAATTTGCGCCTTTTTGATCGATAAACCATCAGGCTGAACAAGATGGAGATCAGGATGGTTCCCTGACTCTATCCGTTTACAGTTTCGGCAGTTTTCGCAAGGCTCCGCGCCGTCCTCTAGGCAAAAAAAACTTTTCGCAAGAAGCAGCGCGGCATCAAGCTTGCCTGTTCCTTTTTTCCCCTCAAACAAATAAGCGTGTGATAGTCTGTCCTTCTCAATACTATTATATAAAAGCTTCATCACTCTGGGCTGAAGCTCGTTCATTTCCTTCCAGGATATTGCCATTGTATCACTCTCTATGTGTAAAGGTTAATCAATAAACCTTTTATTTCGCCAATACGATCCAGCAAATCAATTGCCGGTTTTTCCTGATCCATCATCTCTTCCGTAAGCTGTATCAATTTGTCATCTATTTCCTTCACAAGTCCCAGCGTTCTGCTGTTTCCATACAGGTCAAAGCTTTTCGACGTTTCGTGTGAAAGGCCGCTGTCTACAGCTTCTTTGACAAAACGCTTCACAAGCCCTTTAAATCTCGCTAAGTCTTTAAAATTCCGGGATTTCGTCAGTCTTTTTCCAAACGCTTCTATATCCGATAACAGCCTGGTAAGCTGATCAAATTTCAATTTGCTGCTTTGGTTTTCCATCGATGTTTTAAACGACGCTGTGATCTCAGATGTTTTCACAGAAGGAAGCTGCTTATTATCTATAAATGTACGTATATCTTTATTAATTTTCACAGTTTCAAATCCTTAAAATTGATGAAATTCATCGACTGGAAGGACAAATACTGTCGCTCCGCCAACTTCAACTTCTACTGGATAAGGGACATATGAATCAGCATTTCCGCCCATTGGAGATACAGGGGCAATCATCTGGTCACGTTTCTGTCCGTTTTCTTTAATGAGACTCAATGCTTTATCGACGCGTATATCCTCGACACCAATCATAAACGTTGTGTTGCCTGATTTAAGAAATCCTCCCGTCGTTGCAAGCTTTGTAACTCTAAAGTTGTGATCCGTTAAGGTTTTCAAAAGTCGGTTGCTGTCCTGATCTTGTACAACTGCCACTATCAATTTCATCTGTGAAGGCCTCCTTTAGATTGGAAACAACAATGATCTCGTTTACATTATTATATCAACTATTGGGAAACAGGTCACAATTGAATTTTTTTCAACGCTTCATTGATCACTTTTAGGACATCCTGAACGACGAGGTCTTTGGATTGGCTGGCATCAACTGAGTGAAATCTTTTCGGGAATCGCTTCATCAGCTCTTGGTAACCTTCCCGTACCTTTGTATGGAAGCTTAAGTTTTCTAAATCGAGCCTGTTTTTCTCCCGCGAGCCGTTTGCGTGAATACGTTTCAGGCCTTCTTCCGGATCAATTGAAAAATACACCGTTACATGGGGCATCATATCTCCGATGGCAAACTCATTAATTGACAGAACCTCATCAATCCCAAGTCCTCTTGCGTATCCTTGGTACGCGAGCGAACTGTCTATGAATCTGTCACAAAGAACAACATGCCCCTGTTCTAAAGCAGGTTTTACTTTTTCAACTAAATGCTGGCGTCTTGCAGCCGCATATAAGAGAGCTTCTGTTCTTGGATCCATTAATGTGTTGTTCTCATTCAGAATAACCTCTCGAATTTGTTCTGCAATGTCTATGCCACCTGGCTCTCGAGTTGCTGTAACCTGAAGGCCCTCTGCTATCAGTATGTTTTTGATTTCCTGCAGAACAGTCGTTTTCCCCGCACCTTCAGGACCTTCGAATGTAATAAATAAACCGCTCATGATTTCTCCTCTTCTATATAAACAAGTAGTTGTTTCTCTTTGATTTTCATATTCCCTTGAACATGCGTTTTCATGCTGATCAAGCGGCTGAGCTTTTGCACACTTTCTTTTGTAATTCTTTCTCCCGCCATGATCATCGGGATACCCGGAGGATAAGGGATGATATCCTCTGCATTCAGCCGGCCTGCTGCTTCATCAAAGTCCACATATTCTTTCTTGAACGTTTGTAAGACCTTTTTTTGATAAGGCAAGACAGTCACAGGCTGCGCTCCCCATTCTACAGAAACAAACATCTGATCCGGAGGCGTTTTTTCAATCTCTTCATCAATGCTTTTAATCGTTTCAGCGTTTATTCTGCGCTTTCCTCCCAATGGAAGAACGAGCAGTACTTGATTTTCATCAGCAAGCTCAGTGTATATGTTGGCACGCTCTAATATGTTTTGCAGCGTATACCCCGAATGGCCCCGTTTTGAGCGAATTGTGAGCTTCAGCGGATCCGTTATCATCCGTGGATCAGCCGGTTTGACAGCTTCTGCATTTGAAAGTGAATCAAACGTTTGTTTAAGTGATTGTATGCGGTGCAGAATGTCAGAAAGCTTTTGTTCTTCTATAATATGCTGTACATAAGCGCGGGCAATGTCTAACGAAGCCATAATCGGATAAGACGGGCTGCTGCTTTGTAATCGATTTAAATACTCTGCCAGCCGATTCCGATCAATTCTGCAGCTGCTGTTGAGATGCAAATAAGAACCCATCGTCATGGCAGGCAGCGTTTTGTGAGCCGACTGAACAACAACATCTGCCCCCATTTTTAAAGCTGAGACTGGAAAAGGCTCCCCCAAAACAAAATGTGCGCCATGCGCTTCATCCACCAAAACAGGAATCCCGTAATGATGGGCCTCTGAAATGATTTCGGTTAAATCAGCACTATGTCCGTAATATGTCGGATTGGTCAGCACCAAGCCTTTCGCATCTGGATATGCTGCCAAGGCTTTTTTAATTGTATCAAGCGGAACATGCGTAGGCACATGCATCGCTTCATCAATGTCAGGTGCGAGATAAACCGGCTCAGCACCAGCCAAATCAACAGCATGAAATACAGATTTATGACAGTTTCTTTGAACCAGAATTGTTTCACCCGGTTCACAAACAGATAAAATCATCGCTAAATTCCCGACAGTCGTACCATTCACCAGGAAAAAACTTTCCGCCGATCCATATAATTGACTGACAAGCTCTTGAGCTTTCTTAATCACCCCAGAAGGATGATGGAGATCGTCCAGTCCTGCCAGCTCAGTTACATCAATGGTGAGAAGCGGATCGAATATCGACTTAGCGTCATCAAAAAAGACATCTCCATTGTGATGTCCCGGAACATGAAATGAATGAGAATTTCTTCTCGCATGTTGAATCAATGCTTTATATAAAGGTGTGTTCATTAAAACAATCCTTTGAATGTGTCTTCTTACACTTTATTATATCGTGCCTCTGACAGAACTTAAAGCTAGACTTACTGGTAACTACCTTTCCTTCATCATAAGCAGCTTGTGCTTCAGATCGCCTTCCATCATCATAAGCTCTTCTTCTGCCTGACGGCGTTTGATTCGGCCTTCTTCTTGTATGGTCAGCGTTTCTTCAAGCGTGCTGATTAAGCTTTCCTGCACCTTCTTTAAAGTATCGATATCAACAAGACCTCGTTCATTTGCCCGCACGGTTTCAATTGTATTGGTTTTCAAAAGCTCCGCATTTTTCAGCAAAAGCTCGTTGGTTGTATCAGATACTTTTTGTTGTGCATCTACTGCATTGCGCTGCCTTAAAAGCGTCAGTGCAATTGCTACTTGGTTTTTCCAAAGCGGAATCGCCGTCACAATGGATGACTGGATTTTTTCAGCTAATGCTTGATTTGTATTCTGAATCAGCCTGATTTGTGGAGCACTTTGGATTGTGATTTGCCTGCTCAGCAGCAAATCGTGCACCCTTTTATCTAACCGGTCAGCAAATTGAACCAAATCGTTTACTTCTTGAACGGCCATTTGGTTATGCTCACTTGATTCGGCCTGTTGCTTCAGTTCAGGAATCGTTTTTGTTTTTAATTCCTCCAGCTTCAGTTCCCCTGCAGCGATATAAACATTCAGCGCGGTGAAGTACTCTTTGTTTTTTTCATATAACTGCTCTAACAACTTATTGTCACTGATTAAAGCATTTTTAGAGTGCTCCAGCTTCAAACTGATTCTGTCTATCTGTACGCTGGTCTTTTGATATTTAGACAGCACCTCCTGAAGAGAATTCGATACTCTTCCAAACATGCGTGCCAAAAAACCCTTTTTCTTAGACTGAAGATCATCAGGATTTACTTGATCCAGCTTTTGCATCAGTTCTCCAAGAATTTCGCCGATCTCTCCGACATCCTTCTTTTGAACATGATTAATCATAGTATGAGAAAAATTCAGCAGTTTAGACTGAGCTTGTGAACCGTATAAAACAATACTTTGCATATTCTTATGATCGATCTGCCCAGCGAGCTGAATTGCTTTTTCCTTGTTTTCCTCGGGAAGAACATCAACAAGGCGTACTTGCTGCTTCTCTGCTTTTACAGTCTCCGCCCTAGGCATCTCTATATCACCAAAAGGATCCGCCAATAATTCATCTATATGAAGGTCGCTTTGATCTCGGTTCATCGCTCTTACCCTCTTCCATTATTTCTTCAATGAATGCTTTGCTGCATCTAATTCAAATTGCAGTTCGTCAATTTCATCACCCATTACTTGAGTTAAATCTTCCTCTAAACGCTTGGTCAATTCAGCAAGAGTGATACGAGCCTTACTCAACGACATCGACAGTTCTTTGCTTTTTTTCGGATGAGATGATAGAAAGGCATACTTCTCTGTCAATTCAACAACCGAATCGAGAGTTTGATAAAAAAAGCGCTCAGCCTGATAAAACCGCTTTGGCTCTTTTTTGGTGAGGATATAAATCCTTCTGACAAGTCTCAGCATTTCTGCATTTTGTTTAAACATTTGAATGCTTTTTGCCTGAAACAAAGCTTTCCGAAGGCGTATGATCTTCTGCCTTGCTTCCTCGAGATTTTTCTTAATGTAGGCATATTCTCTTCCTGTCAGTGCATGCTTTTTAAGAAATAAGCGTCTCACATTCCAAATGCCAGCTGTATATACAAATGCTCCCGAAGCGAGCCCATAAACAAAAGATAGGAAAAGCGACTGATTTAAACCGAAAAAGCACAAAATCCCTATGAAAACAAAAGTCGCACTGCCTGTTAAACTCCATATCAAAAAGTGAAGAAATCTCTGCATGAGATAATCGACTCCTGTGTATATACTCAGTTTTAATATTATTATCTACTACGTTCTATCCCTAAACAAGTTTCATCTTCTTTTTATTAACCCATTCCTTATGAAAGAATACAAAAAAAGACCTTTTCAGGTCTAAGAATATAATGGCGGTGTATGAATGCTCTTTAATTTTTTCACGTAAAAGGCATAGTCAGGATCGGAAGTTGATGTAGAAATTACTTTTCTCTCACAATCTAAGCATATGAATTTCGTATAAAGATGAATGCCTCTATTTTTCTCTTGATCACAAATCACACATGTATGATTAGGTTTAACAGTTTTGTCCATCGTCCCCACCTCCGTACAATTAGCCTTCCCTTAAACCAGATATTGTATACACTATTTAGATCTTTTTGAAACTTGAAATCAGTATATGGACTATATAAGCTGTCGGTGTTTGTATTTGTTTGATTTTATTGATCTTAAATAAACAAAAAACCCAGCTCAATGAGCTGGGTTTTACCTTGCTTGGCGGCGTCCTACTCTCACAGGGGGAAACCCCCGACTACCATCGGCGCTGAAGAGCTTAACTTCCGTGTTCGGCATGGGAACGGGTGTGACCTCTTCGCTATCGCCACCAAACAAATTGAGAGGTGTTCTCTCAAAACTAGATAACAGGTGTGACATATTCAAAATGTGGTTAAGTCCTCGATCGATTAGTATCTGTCAGCTCCATGTGTCGCCACACTTCCACCTCAGACCTATCAACCTGATCATCTTTCAGGGATCTTACTTCCTTGCGGAATGGGAAATCTCATCTTGAGGGGGGCTTCATGCTTAGATGCTTTCAGCACTTATCCCGTCCGCACATAGCTACCCAGCGATGCCCTTGGCAGAACAACTGGTACACCAGCGGTGCGTCCATCCCGGTCCTCTCGTACTAAGGACAGCTCCTCTCAAATTTCCTGCGCCCGCGACGGATAGGGACCGAACTGTCTCACGACGTTCTGAACCCAGCTCGCGTACCGCTTTAATGGGCGAACAGCCCAACCCTTGGGACCGACTACAGCCCCAGGATGCGATGAGCCGACATCGAGGTGCCAAACCTCCCCGTCGATGTGGACTCTTGGGGGAGATAAGCCTGTTATCCCCGGGGTAGCTTTTATCCGTTGAGCGATGGCCCTTCCATGCGGAACCACCGGATCACTAAGCCCGACTTTCGTCCCTGCTCGACTTGTAGGTCTCGCAGTCAAGCTCCCTTGTGCCTTTACACTCTGCGAATGATTTCCAACCATTCTGAGGGAACCTTTGGGCGCCTCCGTTACCTTTTAGGAGGCGACCGCCCCAGTCAAACTGCCCACCTGACACTGTCTCCCCGCCCGATAAGGGCGGCGGGTTAGAAGGTCAATACAGCCAGGGTAGTATCCCACCGATGCCTCCACCGAAGCTGGCGCTCCGGTTTCCAAGGCTCCTACCTATCCTGTACAAGCTGTACCAACATTCAATATCAGGCTGCAGTAAAGCTCCACGGGGTCTTTCCGTCCTGTCGCGGGTAACCTGCATCTTCACAGGTACTATAATTTCACCGAGTCTCTCGTTGAGACAGTGCCCAGATCGTTGCGCCTTTCGTGCGGGTCGGAACTTACCCGACAAGGAATTTCGCTACCTTAGGACCGTTATAGTTACGGCCGCCGTTTACTGGGGCTTCAATTCGCACCTTCGCTTACGCTAAGCGCTCCTCTTAACCTTCCAGCACCGGGCAGGCGTCAGCCCCTATACTTCGCCTTACGGCTTCGCAGAGACCTGTGTTTTTGCTAAACAGTCGCCTGGGCCTATTCACTGCGGCTCTCTCGGGCTTGCACCCTAACAGAGCACCCCTTCTCCCGAAGTTACGGGGTCATTTTGCCGAGTTCCTTAACGAGAGTTCTCTCGATCACCTTAGGATTCTCTCCTCGCCTACCTGTGTCGGTTTGCGGTACGGGCACCTCTCACCTCGCTAGAGGCTTTTCTTGGCAGTGTGGAATCAGGAACTTCGCTACTAAATTTCGCTCGCCATCACAGCTCAGCCTTATGGGAAACGGATTTGCCTATTTCCCAGCCTAACTGCTTGGACGCGGATATCCAATACCGCGCTTACCCTATCCTCCTGCGTCCCCCCATTGCTCAAATGGTGAGGAGGTGGTACAGGAATATCAACCTGTTGTCCATCGCCTACGCCTTTCGGCCTCGGCTTAGGTCCCGACTAACCCTGAGCGGACGAGCCTTCCTCAGGAAACCTTAGGCATTCGGTGGAGGGGATTCTCACCCCTCTTTCGCTACTCATACCGGCATTCTCACTTCTAAGCGCTCCACCAGTCCTTCCGGTCTGGCTTCACAGCCCTTAGAACGCTCTCCTACCACTGTTCGAAGAACAGTCCGCAGCTTCGGTGATACGTTTAGCCCCGGTACATTTTCGGCGCAGAGTCACTCGACCAGTGAGCTATTACGCACTCTTTAAATGGTGGCTGCTTCTAAGCCAACATCCTGGTTGTCTAAGCAACTCCACATCCTTTTCCACTTAACGTATACTTTGGGACCTTAGCTGGCGGTCTGGGCTGTTTCCCTTTCGACTACGGATCTTATCACTCGCAGTCTGACTCCCAAGGATAAGTCATTGGCATTCGGAGTTTGACTGAATTCGGTAACCCGGTAGGGGCCCCTAGTCCAATCAGTGCTCTACCTCCAAGACTCTTACCTTGAGGCTAGCCCTAAAGCTATTTCGGAGAGAACCAGCTATCTCCAGGTTCGATTGGCATTTCACCCCTACCCACACCTCATCCCCGCACTTTTCAACGTGCGTGGGTTCGGGCCTCCATTCAGTGTTACCTGAACTTCACCCTGGACATGGGTAGATCACCTGGTTTCGGGTCTACGACCACGTACTCATGCGCCCTATTCAGACTCGCTTTCGCTGCGGCTCCGCATCTTCTGCTTAACCTTGCACGGGATCGTAACTCGCCGGTTCATTCTACAAAAGGCACGCCATCACCCGTTAACGGGCTCTGACTACTTGTAGGCACACGGTTTCAGGATCTCTTTCACTCCCCTTCCGGGGTGCTTTTCACCTTTCCCTCACGGTACTGGTTCACTATCGGTCACTAGGGAGTATTTAGCCTTGGGAGATGGTCCTCCCGGATTCCGACGGAATTTCACGTGTTCCGCCGTACTCAGGATCCACTCAGGAGAGAACGAAGTTTTGACTACAGGGCTGTTACCTCCTATGGCGGGCCTTTCCAGACCTCTTCATCTACCTCGTTCTTTTGTAACTCCGTACAGAGTGTCCTACAACCCCAAGAGGCAAGCCTCTTGGTTTGGGCTAATCCCGTTTCGCTCGCCGCTACTCAGGGAATCGCATTTGCTTTCTCTTCCTCCGGGTACTTAGATGTTTCAGTTCCCCGGGTCTGCCTTCTCATATCCTATGAATTCAGATATGGATACCACTCCATTACGAGTGGTGGGTTTCCCCATTCGGAAATCTCCGGATCAAAGCTTGCTTACAGCTCCCCGAAGCATATCGGTGTTCGTCCCGTCCTTCATCGGCTCCTAGTGCCAAGGCATCCACCGTGCGCCCTTTCTAACTTAACCGTTAAAAAGATTCACTATGTGATATCTTGTCTTACTAATTGAATGTGATGTCTACTGTTATCTAGTTTTCAAAGAACACGTTGGTGGAGCCTAGCGGGATCGAACCGCTGACCTCCTGCGTGCAAAGCAGGCGCTCTCCCAGCTGAGCTAAGGCCCCATTATTTAAGATGGTGGGCCTGAGTGGACTCGAACCACCGACCTCACGCTTATCAGGCGTGCGCTCTAACCAGCTGAGCTACAGGCCCATCTTAACTTATTCAAGGAACAAAGTTCCTTCAAAACTAAACAAGACAGGTAACGTTCTGTTTATAAGACCCAAGGTCTTATATTCCGTAAATATCCTTAGAAAGGAGGTGATCCAGCCGCACCTTCCGATACGGCTACCTTGTTACGACTTCACCCCAATCATCTGTCCCACCTTCGGCGGCTGGCTCCTAAAAGGTTACCTCACCGACTTCGGGTGTTACAAACTCTCGTGGTGTGACGGGCGGTGTGTACAAGGCCCGGGAACGTATTCACCGCGGCATGCTGATCCGCGATTACTAGCGATTCCAGCTTCACGCAGTCGAGTTGCAGACTGCGATCCGAACTGAGAACAGATTTGTGGGATTGGCTTAACCTCGCGGTTTCGCTGCCCTTTGTTCTGTCCATTGTAGCACGTGTGTAGCCCAGGTCATAAGGGGCATGATGATTTGACGTCATCCCCACCTTCCTCCGGTTTGTCACCGGCAGTCACCTTAGAGTGCCCAACTGAATGCTGGCAACTAAGATCAAGGGTTGCGCTCGTTGCGGGACTTAACCCAACATCTCACGACACGAGCTGACGACAACCATGCACCACCTGTCACTCTGCCCCCGAAGGGGACGTCCTATCTCTAGGATTGTCAGAGGATGTCAAGACCTGGTAAGGTTCTTCGCGTTGCTTCGAATTAAACCACATGCTCCACCGCTTGTGCGGGCCCCCGTCAATTCCTTTGAGTTTCAGTCTTGCGACCGTACTCCCCAGGCGGAGTGCTTAATGCGTTAGCTGCAGCACTAAGGGGCGGAAACCCCCTAACACTTAGCACTCATCGTTTACGGCGTGGACTACCAGGGTATCTAATCCTGTTCGCTCCCCACGCTTTCGCTCCTCAGCGTCAGTTACAGACCAGAGAGTCGCCTTCGCCACTGGTGTTCCTCCACATCTCTACGCATTTCACCGCTACACGTGGAATTCCACTCTCCTCTTCTGCACTCAAGTTCCCCAGTTTCCAATGACCCTCCCCGGTTGAGCCGGGGGCTTTCACATCAGACTTAAGAAACCGCCTGCGAGCCCTTTACGCCCAATAATTCCGGACAACGCTTGCCACCTACGTATTACCGCGGCTGCTGGCACGTAGTTAGCCGTGGCTTTCTGGTTAGGTACCGTCAAGGTACCGCCCTATTCGAACGGTACTTGTTCTTCCCTAACAACAGAGCTTTACGATCCGAAAACCTTCATCACTCACGCGGCGTTGCTCCGTCAGACTTTCGTCCATTGCGGAAGATTCCCTACTGCTGCCTCCCGTAGGAGTCTGGGCCGTGTCTCAGTCCCAGTGTGGCCGATCACCCTCTCAGGTCGGCTACGCATCGTTGCCTTGGTGAGCCATTACCTCACCAACTAGCTAATGCGCCGCGGGTCCATCTGTAAGTGGTAGCCGAAGCCACCTTTTATGTTTGAACCATGTGGTTCAAACAAGCATCCGGTATTAGCCCCGGTTTCCCGGAGTTATCCCAGTCTTACAGGCAGGTTACCCACGTGTTACTCACCCGTCCGCCGCTAACATCAGGGAGCAAGCTCCCATCTGTCCGCTCGACTTGCATGTATTAGGCACGCCGCCAGCGTTCGTCCTGAGCCAGGATCAAACTCTCCGATAAATGGATCACAGGTTAAGTTCACCGCATCCTGCGGCGACACCTGTGTGACCTGCATCGTGCAGGCCCTAGTTTGACTGACTACGCACATCGCTGTGCGATTTTATAAAAATGAATTAACAGGTACGTTTTGTCTTGTTTAGTTTTCAAAGAACTTTGTCTATCGCTCTTTAAGCGACTTTATAATCATAACATTTACCGCCGCTCTAGTCAATAACTTTTTTCAGCAATTTCTTTTCGAAAAGCGATTCGTCATCAGCGACGTATATTAGAATAACACCTTAGATTATTAAAGTCAACATATAATATCATTTAAATAATAAATTGCTTAATGACGACTAACGCGGCTATTCCCGGAATCCCTAAAATCCCACTGATAGCTGTTGTGACCAGATTAATCGGCACATGAATACCAAGGCTGCCGCCAAACATATTTACACAAACTAGCAGCAAAGCGCCCGCCACAAATTTAACAGCTGTGATACCAATCCACTTTAACGGCTTTGCAGCTGAACCTGATAAAAAAAGAAGAATAACCAGTCCTAAAATAATCCCTATAATAAAAATAGGCTCCATGAATCTTCTCATCTCCCTTGCTTGTTCTAGTACAAGCTTATGAGAAGATCCAGGAGTTTAGACCACTTACTTCCACCGGCTGATTTTTAAATTTCTCTGTTTCGCTTCCCTCAAGTAAAAAAAATACTTCGCTTCAGCAACTTTCAGTTCGTATAACACTTCAGCAGACGGTTCTAAGCTTTTTTCAACCAGCTTTTTTTGCCTGTTCCACTCTTCCTTTTGCTTAAAAAGCTGCTCAATTAGTTTTTCATCAAACTCTCTTCTCAATGTTTTCTTGCGAAGAAAACCCATGGATCGCTTTTTCCTCCTTACAATTCACGTCTTCCTTCAAGTGCTTTAGAAAGAGTGACCTCATCAGCATATTCCAAATCGCCGCCGACGGGCAGTCCGTGGGCAATACGGGAGAGCTTAATACCAGACGGCTTCAGGAGCCTTGATATATACATCGCCGTTGCTTCCCCTTCTATATTAGGGTTAGTTGCGAGAATCACTTCTGTCACTTGATCATCCTGTAATCGTTTTAACAATTCTGGTATTTTAATATCCTCTGGTCCGATGCCGTCCATTGGAGAAATGGCGCCGTGAAGAACGTGATACTGTCCGTTGTATTCCTTCATTTTCTCCATAGCGATAACATCCTTAGGGTCTTGCACAACACAGATAACGGACTTATCCCTGCGTGTATCTTCACATATATAGCAAGGGTCCTGATCTGTAATATGCCCGCAAACTGAACAATATGTCAGGTTGCGTTTCGCATTTACTAATGCTTTCGCAAAATCTAATACCACATCTTCTTTCATACCTAGAACAAAAAAAGCCAGACGAACCGCTGTTTTCGGTCCGATCCCTGGCAATTTCATAAAGCTGTCAATCAGCTTTGATATTGGTTCAGGATATTGCATGTTCTTTTATCCCCCTAGAATAAACCTGGCATGTTCATTCCCTTTGTAAATTGACCCATTGTTTCGTTTGTGATCTCGTCAACTTTCTTCAAAGCTTCATTCGTTGCAGCAAGCACTAAGTCCTGGAGCATTTCGATATCTTCCGGGTCAACTACATCTTCTTTAATGATGACATCCAGAATTTCTTTTTGGCCGTTTGCTTTAACTGTTACCATACCGCCGCCTGCAGTTCCTTCAACTACCTGTTCTGCAAGCTCTTCTTGAGCCTTGGCCATATCCTTTTGCATTTTTTGCATTTGTTTCATCATTTTTTGCATATTTCCCATTCCGCCACGCATATTATCCACTCTCTTTCATTTTGTTAGTCTTGTATTTCAATTAAATCCGCTCCGACAAGCTTTTTCGCTTCTGCAATAAGCGGGTCTTCTTCAGCCGGCTCATTTGATCCTTCATTTTCCTGCTGATGATCTACTAAAAATTCTTCTCTTATTTTACCCCATTGTGCTTCAGGAACGCCAATCAAATCCATTCTTTTTCCGAGCATCGATTCTAGAATCTGCTCAAGATTGGTCCGGACTCCGTTATTATCCTCGGCAACCATTTTACAATGAATTTCATATTTGAATTTCAGAACAAATGCCGCTGAGGCGGCAGCCACAGGTTCACTGTCATTCAGCAAAGCGGCATGTGATACTTTGTTTTGCTGTTTGAGATGAGCAAGAAGCTTGCCCCAGCTGTTCCTGAGCAGGTCAAGATCCGGTCTCGTAGCTTCCTTCAGAATTTCATGAATTCTCCCTACTGGCGCTTTGTAATTGGATTTCCCGCCCTTAGGCACACGCGGCGTTTCTTTTTTCGGGCTTTCCGCCGCTGCTTTAATTCCCGTTGTTTTAAGCCGCTCCACTTCCTGCTCGAGCTGCTGAATTTTTTTCATCAGCATATCGACTTCCGGCAGGTCAGCTGCTGATTGATGAGACGTTTGGCAAATCTTCACCACTGCCACTTCAAAAAAGATACGGGGATGATTTGTCCATTTCATTTCCTGGTGGCTCTTGTTTAGAATATCAATCATTTCATATATGGCCTGTGCCGGAATTTGTTCGCTTAGTCCTCGGAACGTTTCATCAACTTTTACTTTTTCAAGCACTCCTTCTAAGCCAGGGGCTGTTTTGTATAGCAGCATGTCCCTGAAATAGAAAATCATATCCTCTATCAGCTTAGCTGGATCTTTCCCTTGCTGAAGCAGTTCATTTAATGTTTCCAGTGCGTCAGAAACGTTTTTATCATGCAGGGATTGTGCCAGCTTCCCTATATATAATTGAGAAACAGCTCCCGTAATCAAAAGCGCATCTTCGACTTTCAGAACATCACCGCTGAATGATACCGCCTGATCAAGAAGGCTCAAAGCATCCCTCATACCGCCATCTGCAGCACTCGCAATGATATCAAGCGATCCCTCTTCCACTTGCAGCTGTTCTGCATCAACAATTTTATTCATACGTCCGACAATCGCTTGGGATGTAATTCGTTTAAAATCAAAACGCTGACATCTGGAGATAATGGTTAAAGGAATTTTGTGCGGTTCGGTTGTTGCTAAAATGAAAATACAATGCTCGGGCGGCTCTTCTAATGTTTTTAGCAATGCATTAAAGGCGCCGATAGAAAGCATATGTACCTCATCTATAATATATACCTTATATGTGACGGCCGACGGGGCAAACTTCACTTTATCGCGAATGTCACGAATCTCATCAACACCATTGTTAGAAGCGGCGTCAATTTCTATGACATCGGATATTGACCCGTTTGTTATCCCTTTACAGGCCGCACATTCGTTGCATGGCTCATCAACAGGAGCATGTTCACAGTTGACAGCCTTGGCAAATATTTTGGCTGCACTGGTTTTTCCCGTTCCTCTTGGCCCGGAAAATAGGTAGGCATGAGAAAACTTTTTTTGCAAAAGGGCATTTTGCAGCGTTTTTGTAATGTGTTCTTGTCCAACCACATCTTCAAAGCGCTGAGGCCTGAATACTCGATATAAAGCTTGGTAACTCACGGGTTTGCCCTCCTCCGTTATTCATCATTCCCATTATACATGAACCTTGTTTCGATTCCAAAAGCTCTTTTTACATAACAAAAAACTCACCTAATGATAGGTGAGTCTGAAAATTTGATGATTGATTTACCGTGCACCTTCTGTCGATTCGCTACCCTAAGCGTTACTTAAGCAGTTAGCTCGGCCCAGGCAACCCTGCGGCACATGAGAGGTTTCACTTAATGCTGCTTCCTTCCGGACCTGACATGGTTCATGAATTCCCATTGCGCAGGACCCAAACGTCAACACCACTTACTTAAGGCAGACCTTAAAGTAAACGAACCTCGAGAAGGGATTCGGCCCCGCTAGAGCGGATTGCAGGTACAGGGCACCGCTACCTCCCCGCTTAGCACGGCAAAATAAATATCAAATTTTATATCGCATCTATTATGATGCATACATAAGTATATCGTTTCCCCCTAAAAATTGCAACCGGACTACTCAGACAAGTTTTTCCTGAAGGCTTTCTTCTTTTTTCGCAGTTCTCTAAAAAATGAACTGAGCATTCCTCCGCATTCCTCCTCAAGCACTCCGCTCACCACTTCAGCCTGGTGGTTAAAGCGCTCTTCCTGCAAAAGGTTCATAAGCGTACCTGAACAGCCGCCTTTAGGATCAAATGCACCAAATACCACTTTTTCCACTCGCGAAAGCACAACGGCACCGGCACACATCGGACAAGGCTCAAGTGTCACATAAAGAGTTGCACCCTCCAGCCGCCACGTTCCCAGCGCCTTACACGCTTCATCAATCACAAGCATTTCCGCATGAGCGATTGACCGCTGCTCCGTCTCTCTTAAATTATGTGCACGCGCTATGATTTCATCGTTAACGACAAGCACGGCACCGATTGGCACTTCACCTTTCTCTTCAGCTTTTTTCGCTTCTTTAATTGCTTCTTTCATATAAAGTTCATCTTGTGTCATAAGAATAAGCTCTCTTTTCAAAGTTTTTTCATTGCCTAAAAAGGCTACATATTAACTATAACTGAAACGGAAAGGAGACTGTCAATTGTCCAAAGCAAACACAGCTCTTCTCATTGTAGACATGATCAATAATTTTGAATTCGATATGGGAGAAAGCCTCGCTAAAAAAACAGAAAAAATCGTTCCTCACATTTTATCATTAAAGGAGCATGCGAGACAAAATGACTGGCCGATTATTTACATTAATGATCATTACGGACTTTGGCAAGCTGATATTAAAAATATTCAGCAAGAATGCACAAATGAAAGAAGCAAGAATATCATCAGACAAATAGCGCCGAAAGATGCTGATTATTTTTTAATCAAACCGAAGCATTCCGCCTTTTACGAAACTGCCCTTCACACTCTCCTTACCGAATTGCAGGTGAAGCATATTATTTTAACAGGTATAGCCGGTAACATATGCGTGCTGTTTACCGCTAATGACGCTTACATGAGGGAATACAGCATTACGATTCCTAAGGACTGCATTGCCTCAAATCGTGACGCAGACAACGAATTTGCCTTAACCATGATGGAGAATGTTCTTCTCGCTGAAATTACGACGGAGAAACAAATTACAGAAAAATAAACATGATCAGCGCTTTTCTTTCATACATTGATAGCGATATGAAAGGAGGCGTTTTTCATTCAAATTTATGTGGTGAAACAAGGCGACACTCTTTCTGCTATCGCTTCACAATACAGAACAACTGTAAATGAAATCACAGAAACGAATGAGATACCAAATCCCAACAGCCTTGTTGTCGGACAAACCATTGTCATTCCAATAGCCGGCCAGTTCTATAATGTTCAACAAGGTGATACCCTGACATCCATCGCACGGCGGTTCAATACAACAGCAGCCGAGCTTGCCAGGGTTAACCGAATCCAGTTAAATACCGTACTGCAGATTGGTTTCCGCTTATACATCCCTCCGGTTCCTAAACGAGACATCGAATCAAATGCTTATTTGGAGCCCCGCGGAAATCAAGTCAGCGAAAATCTCCAGCAGGCGGCCAGAGAAGCGTCGCCCTACTTAACGTACCTTGGCGCATTCAGTTTCCAGGCACAGCGGGACGGAACCTTAGTCGCACCGCCTTTAACGAATTTAAGAAGCATTGCAGAGAATCAAAACACGGCATTGATGATGATTATAACGAACCTAGAAAACCAGGCATTCAGCGATGAACTCGGCCGAATCCTTTTGAACGACGATGCTGTAAAAAGAAGACTTTTGAATGAAATAGTCGAGAATGCCAGAAGATATGGTTTCTTTGATATTCATTTTGACTTTGAATATTTGCGGCCTCAGGATAGAGAAGCCTATAATCAATTTCTGCGCGAAGCAAGGGATCTTTTCCATCGAGAAGGCCTAGAAATTTCTACAGCGCTTGCCCCTAAAACAAGCGCAACACAGCAGGGCAGATGGTACGAAGCCCATGATTACAGAGCCCATGGCCAAATTGTCGACTTTGTTGTTCTCATGACATATGAATGGGGCTATAGCGGCGGGCCAGCTCAAGCCGTTTCGCCAATTGGGCCTGTTCGGGATGTCATAGAATATGCTTTGACTGAAATGCCTGCGAATAAAATTGTCATGGGCCAGAATTTATATGGGTATGATTGGACGCTTCCATATACAGCAGGGGGAACCCCGGCAAGAGCAATAAGCCCTCAGCAAGCCCTTGTCATTGCCGATCAAAACAATGCAACCATTCAGTATGACCAAACAGCTCAAGCGCCTTTCTTCCGCTATACTGATGCTGAAAACAGAAGGCACGAGGTGTGGTTCGAGGATGCCCGCTCGATCCAAGCAAAATTCAATCTGATTAAAGAGCTGAATTTAAGAGGCATCAGCTATTGGAAGCTGGGTCTTTCCTTCCCGCAAAACTGGCTGCTGCTTTCTGATCAATTTAATATTGTCAAAAAGACGTTTCGATAATTTGGAAACGTCTTTTTTTCATGGGGGCACCCAAGGGTTGTGATACAATATGAAGGTCGGTAACTGACGAACGTTTTTCAGAAATAAGGAGGATTCCGATGAATACAGCCCCTTTTATTGCAATAGAAGGTCCTATCGGGGCAGGAAAAACAACCCTCGCGACAATGCTCTCACAAGAGTTTGGATTCCCTATGATTAGTGAGATTGTTGAGGACAACCCGTACCTTGATAAGTTTTATGACAATATAGAGGAATGGAGCTTTCAGCTTGAAATGTTTTTTCTTTGTCACAGATACAAACAGCTTGAAGACACCAGCGATCACTTTCTAAAAAAGGGACAACCTGTGATAGCTGATTATCACATTTATAAAAATGTGATTTTTGCAGAACGCACCCTGTCTCAGCGTCAGCTGGAAAAATATAAAAAGATTTATCACCTGCTAACGGATGATCTGCCAAAACCAAATTTCATCATTTACATAAAGGCTAGTCTGCCCACATTGTTACACCGCATTGAAAAACGCGGACGCCCCTTTGAGAAAAAAATTGAAACAAGCTATTTGGAGCAGCTGATCGCAGATTATGAAGTCGCCATCAAACAGTTGCAGGAAGCCGATCCTGAACTTACAGTGCTAACTATAGATGGTGATTCAAAGGATTTCGTTTTGAATAAGAGCGACTTTGAACGCATTGCCGCCCATGTAAAGGAGCTTATCGTATGAAGGAACATCATATCCCTAAGAATTCAATTATCACAGTAGCAGGAACAGTAGGTGTCGGAAAATCGACTTTAACAAAAGCTTTGGCTAAAAGGCTTGGATTTAAAACCTCTCTGGAGGAAGTCGATCATAATCCATACTTAGAAAAGTTCTATCATGATTTTGAACGTTGGAGCTTTCACCTGCAAATCTATTTCTTAGCTGAACGATTCAAAGAACAGAAAACGATTTTTGAAGCCGGCGGAGGATTTGTACAGGATCGTTCAATTTATGAAGACACAGGAATTTTTGCAAAAATGCATGCTGACAAAGGGACAATGTCAAAGATTGATTATAAAACTTACACAAGCCTTTTCGAAGCAATGGTCATGACACCGTATTTCCCACACCCAGATGTATTGATCTATTTAGAAGGAGATCTGGAGAACATTTTAAACCGGATTGAAGAACGAGGCCGTGAAATGGAGCTTCAGACAAGCAGGTCTTATTGGGAAGAAATGCATACACGCTATGAAAACTGGGTAAGCGGTTTTAATTCCTGCCCTGTTTTAAAGCTCCGTATTGAGGATTATGATCTGCTGAATGACGAAAGCTCGATTGAAAATATTGTAGATCAAATCGCTTCAGTTATTCATGAAAATCAAAAAAAGTGAATCTCAGCTGAGATTCACTTTTTCTTTATAATAAAAAATCCGTTGCATCGAATGCAACGGACAAAACAATCTCCAATATATGCTTGTGTTTCATTAGAATTAAAATCAATATGGCGGAGGAAGAGGGATTCGAACCCCCGCGGGCTTTGACACCCCTGTCGGTTTTCAAGACCGATCCCTTCAGCCGGACTTGGGTATTCCTCCGTATCGACAAGACTTACTATATCATGAATGTTCTTATATGGTCAAGCATTTTTAAAAACTTTTTTGTTTTTATAAAAATATCGTGTTTACTCAGGCAAAAAGGCGCACCTTATCAGGTACACCTTTTCACAGTTTTATGGTTTTATTACTTCTTTATTCCCCATATAAGGGCGAAGCACTTCTGGAATTACAACGCTTCCGTCTTCCTGCTGATAATTTTCTAAGATAGCGGCTACTGTTCTTCCAACCGCCAGACCTGACCCGTTCAGTGTGTGTACATGCTCAGGCTTGCCTTTCGCTTCACGTCTAAAACGAATGTTCGCACGTCTTGCTTGGAACGCTTCGAAGTTGCTGCAAGAAGAAATTTCACGATATGTGTCTTGGCTTGGAATCCAAACTTCGATATCGTATTTTTTCGCAGCTGTAAAGCCTAGATCACCCGTACACATGCTCATGACACGATATGGGAGCTCAAGCAGCTGGAGAACTCGTTCTGCTTGGTTTGTAAGCTTCTCTAATTCTTCATAAGAATCTTCAGGCTTCACAAACTTCACAAGCTCAACTTTATTAAATTGGTGCTGACGGATCAATCCGCGTGTATCACGCCCTGCTGAACCAGCTTCAGAACGGAAGCAAGCACTGAATGCCGCATAGTTAATCGGCAGACTGTCACCTGAAAGGATTTCATCGCGATGCATGTTTGTAATTGGGACTTCCGCAGTCGGAATTAAGAAGTAATCTTCTTCTCTGACTTTAAACGCATCCTCTTCGAATTTAGGAAGCTGACCCGTTCCCGTCATGCTTGCGCGGTTTACCATATAAGGCGGAATCACTTCAGTATAGTTATACTCATCTACATGAAGATCAAGCATAAAGTTATAAAGCGCACGCTCCAGACGAGCACCTAAACCTTTATAGAACACGAAACGGCTTCCTGTTACTTTTGCAGCACGTTCAAAATCTAGAATACCCAGCTCATCTGCAATATCCCAGTGCGGCTTCGGCTCGTAAGCAAATGAAGGCTTTTCGCCCCATTTACGCACTTCTATGTTGTCGTCTTCTGTTTCACCGACAGGGACAGACTCATGCGGAATGTTTGGGATTGAAAGAAGAATGGTATCAAGCTCAGATTCCACCGATCTTAATTCTTCATCAAGTGTTTTAATTTCCTCGCCGACTTCACGCATTTCTTTAATAATGTGATCCGCGTCTTTTTTCTCACGTTTCAGTACAGCAACCTGCTGAGATACTTCATTCCGTTTTCCTTTTAACTCTTCAACCTTGCCGATAAGCTCTCTTCGTCTATCGTCCAGCGCCTCAAACTTATCAAAATCAGTTAAGTCTTCGCCTTTGTGTACAAGCTTTGCTTTAATTTCTTGAAAATTTGCTCTCAGCATTTTTGTATCAAGCATGCGAAACACTCCTTTTTTATTGATTTGTCGAAAATAAAAAGAGCCCTCATCCCCATAAAGGGACGAGAGCTCTCGCGTTGCCACCCTGATTGAAAACAAGCCAAAGACTCGTTTTCCACTTTCACACATAACGGTTATCCCGTAAATGCCTACTTGTTTCAGCATTTCGCTCAAGGATGGATTCAGACAGCATCTTTCACCGATTCGCACCAACCATCGGCTCTCTTAGAAAGAGAGGCTTCCTACTAGTTCCTATCAACGCTTTTCGATCTTTATTTGTGCTTATAATGTACTATAAGTTTCCACAGCTTTCAACTGTTTTATACAAGTGCTTTCTGCTTGTATTCCTCAACCATTTGAACAAACAGCTGTGTCACTCGGTGATCTTCTGTCAGCTCCGGATGGAACGAGCAGCCCAGGAATTGATCCTGTTTAGCAGCTACAATACGACCATTATGCTCCGAAAGAACCTCCACATTTTCACCAGCTTCTAAAATATGCGGCGCGCGGATGAATACCCCTGTAAAAGGCTCGTCCAGGCCTTTGATTGTTAAATCAGCTTCAAAGCTGTCAACCTGCCGGCCAAACGAATTACGCTCAACAACCACATTCAGCAGACCTAAATGAGGATTATCTGAACCAGCAATTTCTTTTGCTAATATAATTAATCCGGCGCATGTCCCGAACATCGGTTTTCCCTGAGCAGCAAAATTACGAAGCGGCTCCATGAATTGATACGTATCAATCAAACGGCGCATCGTCGTGCTCTCACCGCCAGGTAAAATCAGTCCGTCAATTTCGTTCAGCTGCTCAGGGCGTTTAACGACAAGACCAGCCGCACCGCATGCTTCAATTGCGTGGATATGCTCTCTAACTGCTCCTTGAAGTCCTAGTACTCCTATTGTTAACATGTCAGCAGCGCTCCTATATTCTTACCAGCCGCGTTCTTGCATACGCTGTTCTGGAAGTAAGTTTGAGATTTCAATCCCTTTCATTGCAGTACCAAGCTCTTTTGAAAGCTCAGCGATCAATTTGTAATCAGTGTAGTGAGTTGTAGCTTCCACAATTGCTTTCGCAAACTTAGCAGGGTTGTCTGATTTGAAAATACCAGAACCAACAAATACTCCGTCAGCACCAAGCTGCATCATGAGAGCAGCATCAGCAGGAGTGGCTACGCCGCCAGCAGCAAAGTTAACGACAGGAAGCTTGCCATCTTTTTTAATTTGAAGAAGAAGTTCGTAAGGAGCACCTAAGTTTTTCGCTTCTGTCATGAGTTCATCCTCACTCATCGCAACTACTTTGCGCACTTGAGCGTTTACTTTGCGCATATGGCGAACAGCCTCAACGATATTCCCTGTTCCAGGCTCACCTTTCGTACGAAGCATAGAAGCGCCTTCAGCAATACGGCGTGTTGCTTCACCAAGATCACGGCAGCCGCAAACGAAAGGAACTGTGTATTCATTTTTATTTAAATGAAATTCTTCGTCAGCCGGAGTCAGAACTTCACTTTCATCAATATAGTCAACACCCATAGCTTCAAGCACACGCGCTTCAACAATATGTCCGATACGCGCTTTTGCCATTACTGGGATAGATACTGCATTCATTACTTCTTCCACGATTGTAGGGTCAGCCATACGGGCAACTCCTCCAGCCGCGCGAATATCAGCTGGTACACGCTCTAGCGCCATTACAGCTACAGCTCCAGCCTCTTCAGCAATTTTCGCTTGTTCCGCATTGATGACGTCCATGATGACGCCGCCTTTTTGCATTTCTGCCATTCCGCGTTTTACACGTTCAGTACCTGTTTGAGCCATTTCTTGGTCCCCCTAATCAAGGTATAATTGTATAATTTCTAATCCTTATTGTATCCTAGAAATCCAATAATTCATATGGATATATATTATTTTATTCGGTTTTTAGCGCTTTGAAAATCAATTTTTCTTAAAAATTGGGTTTTTTCAGTATATTAAGCGAAAGAGCCCTAACATACATCAGAGCTCTTTCATTTGATTAAAACCAGCCGGTTACCGTATCAACAATGCTTCCCCAAATGCCGGCGAAAAATCCGCCAATACTGCGCATTGTCAAAACAAACCAGTTTGCTTTTTCTACATTTTCTTTTGTAACAAGGTCTACGCCAGCAAGATTGCTGTTAAGGAATCCGTAATCCTTTTCATCGCCTGTATATTCCGCAGTCAGTTTCCCAACCTTGGTTCCTTTTTTCACAGGAGCAGTCAAGGTCTCTTTATTTAGTGTGACCTTCGCTTTGTAATTCTTTTCTTCGCCATTTTTGACAGGAAGAGAGAACGCTTTGTTTGTCACAATGCCTACTTCTTTCTCTTTACCCTTATCAACTGAAATTGTTTTATGGCCTTTTACTTGATCGCCTTCAGCATAAATTTCTTTCATGGAGAAATTGTCGAAAGCATAATCGAACATTTTTTTCGTTTCATCGAAACGGCCTGTATGTATATTGCCTTTTGCGTTTAATACAACAGTAATAACACGCATTCCATTGAGTTCAGCTGTTCCTGTAAAGCATGAACCCGCAGAGTCAGTAGAACCTGTTTTCAGTCCGTCTACAGTCGCTTTTTTATACTCGCTGACAAGCCCTTTCAGCATAAAGTTCCAGTTCGGCATGTCCATTTCATCATCAGTGCCTTTTCTGAACTTCGTTTTGGCGATACTGGAAGTCTCCAGAATCTCAGGATAGTCAGTAATCAAGTGATCCGCAAGAATTGCCATGTCCTTAGCAGAAACTTCACTTTCTTCATCTACGCTTGTCCCCTCAGGCTGATGCCCGTGAAGATCTTTGTTCTCAAGACCTGTTGCGTTAACAAATTTGTAATCTGTTAAGCCTAGTTCTTTTGCTTTTGCATTCATTTTCTCAACAAACTTAGTTTCAGAACCCGCAACGACTTCTGCTATCGCAATAGCAGCAGCATTTGCAGAGTAAATTGCTGTAGCTTGGTATAATTCTTTTACTGTGTATTTCCCGTCTTTCCGAAGAGGAACGTTTGATAAGCTGTTATCTTGGGAAATCTCATACACATAGTCATCAGGCGTATAGGTTTGATCCCATTTCACTTTACCCTGATCAATTGCTTCTAATAACAGATACTCTGTCATCATTTTTGTCATACTGGCAATTGGCAGTCTCTTATCTGCATTTTTACTGTACAGAATTTTACCTGAAGAAGCTTCGATCATAATAGCAGCAGATGCATTGATATCAATTGGATCGCTGGCTGCTTTTGCTTTTGACATTGGAGCCAGACAAGTGACAGCTAGTGTTAACACAACCAATGACATCAATAGCTGTTTACATTTCTTGATGTTCAATCGTACGACCTCCGTATTTCATATTCTTCATCTATAATTAAGCCGTTAAGGACATTTTCAATGCACAACAGTATAAATTTTATCATAATCAGTATAAAAAAAATAGACAGAGTCAGAGACCCTGTCAAATGTTTTTAATTTGTAACAATTTATTATGAAATTGTATAGTTCGGAGATTCTTTTGTAATCTGTACGTCATGCGGATGACTTTCACGAAGTCCCGCGCCAGTCATGCGAATGAACTGGGCTTCTTCTCTTAAAGCGTGAAGATCTTTGGATCCGCAATATCCCATACCAGAACGAAGACCGCCGACTAGCTGATAAACTGTTTCTTCAACTGGTCCTTTGTAAGGTGTGCGTCCTTCAATTCCTTCAGGAACAAATTTTTTGTTTTCTTCTTGGAAGTAACGGTCTTTACTTCCTTTTTCCATTGCAGCAACTGACCCCATACCGCGGTATACTTTAAATCTTCTGCCTTGGTAGATTTCAGTTTCACCAGGGCTTTCTGACGTGCCTGCAAGCAAGCTTCCGAGCATAACAGCATGTCCGCCGGCTGCCAATGCTTTAGTAATATCGCCAGAGAATTTAATCCCGCCGTCGGCGATGATTGTCTTGCCGTGTTTTCTTGCTTCAGTCGCACAATCATAAATCGCTGTGATTTGCGGAACACCGACACCCGCTACAACGCGTGTAGTACAAATTGAACCAGGTCCGATTCCAACTTTGACAACGTCTACTCCAGCTTCGATAAGAGCTCTTGTGGCTTCAGCTGTTGCCACGTTCCCAGCAATAATGTTTAATTCAGGATATGTTTCACGGATTTTTGTTACTGTGTTTAATACGCCTTGAGAATGTCCGTGAGCTGTATCAATAACAATAACATCGACATTGGCTTCAACAAGCTTTTTGACGCGAGTCATTGTGTCGCCAGTTACGCCAACTGCCGCGCCAACGATCAGACGGCCGTGAATGTCTTTAGATGAGTTCGGGAACTCAATGACTTTTTCAATGTCTTTGATTGTGATAAGACCTTTTAATTTATTCTGGTCATCAACGAGAGGAAGCTTTTCAATTTTATGTTTCTGCAAAATCTTTTCAGCTTCATCAAGAGTGGTTCCTACAGGTGCAGTAACAAGCTCTTCTTTCGTCATGACATCGCTTATTTTCATTGAGTAGTCAGAAATAAAACGAAGATCACGGTTTGTTATAATTCCGACAAGCTTTTGGTCTTCTTCGTTATCTACAATCGGAACACCAGAAATTCTGTATTTCCCCATCAAGTGCTCCGCATCAAATACTTGGTGATCAGGAGTTAAAAAGAAGGGATTTGTGATAACGCCGCGCTCAGAACGCTTTACTTTATCAACTTGTTCAGCCTGCTGTTCAATGGACATATTTTTATGAATGATGCCCAAGCCGCCCTGTCTAGCCATTGCAATTGCCATTGCTGATTCTGTTACAGTGTCCATACCTGCGCTGATGACAGGAATATTCAGCTTTAACGTTTTTGTAAGTTCTACAGATAAATCCACATCACGCGGAAGTACCTCTGACTTGGCTGGCACAAGCAGCACATCGTCGAACGTTAAGCCTTCTTTTGAAAATTTACTTTCCCACATTAGTAAATCCCCCTCTTTTCGGCAAAATATTATATGTAGATTATCAACTAGCCAAGAGCATGTCAAGGAAGCGAGAAAGAGTTGAAATATTTAGATAACGGAAAGGATAAAGAAATACATATGACATATCATGAGTGGAAAGACTTAGCGCTATTTTATTCCGTTGAATCAACCCAGAAATTTCTAGAAAAGGTTTATACCTTAAACGGTATTGACGATGCGAAAAAGAACTCTTTTAAAAACAGTGAACGGTTTATTTATTTCTTAAAGCATGCCGAATCGTTTTATAAACAAGCTTCATGTTCCCCTTTAGAAATCAAACCGATTCTTTTATTTTACGGAATGGCTCAGCTTATCAAAGCATGCCTCATAACACGGGATCCTCATTATCCAAGCCATACATCAGTACTGGCACATGGCGTAACAACAAGAAAGCGAAAGAAACAGAATTATTGTTTTAACGATGATGAAGTGAAAATACAACGGAACGGCCTATGCATACATTTCATGAAACACTTATTCGGACAATCGGATATAGTAGATGAACGGTATACCATGAAAAAATTATTAATGGCGATTCCAGAACTAAGTGATACTTTTTATTTTCAGCAGAAAGAACGTTTTATGACAAAAGTCGAGAAGGAAAAGGACAGGATTTCTGTACCAGAGGATTTGGTGATCAATTATAAAATGTCTGATTCAAGATTTGCCGAATATATGTCCCATCATTTTCAATGGTCTTTTGAAAGAAAAAATGAACACGAGCTGCTGTTTGAAATTTCACCGCAAGACACGAAGCCATGGACATCAATCAGCTTGTTGTATGACATGGGTAAGAACCAATATTTTATCCCTTCTCAAAGGGAACAATTTCTGAGACTTCCAGAAATGGCAATTCACTATTTAATTTTGTACAACATAGGGATGATTGCGAGGTATGAGACAGAATGGTGGTATGAGTTGTTAACCCAGCATATAAGTGATGATT